>CAVVHO010000004.1:0-554283 GCA_963748035.1 uncultured Gemmatimonadales bacterium
CCCCGTTCCCCGTTTCACACGTTGAAGCGGATGCTCATGATGTCGCCGTCGGCGACGATGTAGTCCTTCCCCTCCAGCTTGAACTTCCCGGCCTCCTTCATCGCGTGCTCCGAGCCGTGCGCGATGAAGTCCTCGTACGCCATCACCTCCGTCCGGATGAAGCCGCGCTCGAGGTCGGAGTGGATCTTCCCGGCCGCCGCCCGCGCGTGCGATCCCCCGCGGGATCGGCCAGGCGCGCACCTCGTCCTCTCCCACCGTGAAGAAGGAGATGAGGTCCAGCAGCTCGTAGGCGGTGCGGACGAACCGCGCCCGCGCCGACTCCGTCAGTCCAAGGTCGCCGAGGAAGGCAGCCTGGTCGGCCGGATCCAGCCGCGCGATCTCGGCCTCGACGCTCGCCGAGAGCACGAGGCCGGCCGCGCTCAGCGCGGCCAGCCGCTTGGCCAGGGCCTCCGGGATCGGCAGGGCCGCCTCGTCCTCGCTCCGGTTCAGCACCGCGAGCAGGGGCTTGTCGGTGAGGAAGGCGAAGCCGGTGAGCATGTCGCGGTGCAGGGCCGTCTCGGGTAGCGACCGGATCGGCAGCTCGGTCTCCAGCGTCTGCTTCATCAGCTCGAACGCCGCCGCTTGCAGGGGGTCGGTCTTGTCCTTCTTCGCGCGGTCCAGCTTCCGCTCTACTATCTCGAGGTCCGCGAGCACGCACTCGATGTGGAACGCCTCCAGCTCGGCGGCGGGGTCGGCCTTGGCCTCCAGGGCGGGATTGGGGAACGCCCGCAGTACGAGGCACAGCACGTCCTGCGCGCGGATCGGCTCGAGCGCCTTGCGCGAGAGGCCCTTCTGCTCGGCGCCGTGCTCGCCGGGGATGTCGCTGAAGACGATCTCGGCGTAGGTCGTCTTCCTCGGTTTGAAGATCGCGCTCAGCCGGTCGATGCGCTCGTCGGGCACCTTCACGGTGCCGAGGTGGACGGTCCCGCCGAAGCCGGTGGGGACGTTCAGGCCGGTGAGGGTGTTGAAGACGGTCGTCTTTCCTGAACCGGCGAATCCGACAAGGCCGATCTTCATCGCACGAGGTGGTCGAACCAGTTGAGGGTGACGAGCACAGCCTGAGTGGAGTCCGGCTCGAATGCCGCTGGCGCTAGGACGCCGCCCGCTTCTCCCGAATCAAAAAGTGGGAGGATGTGTGGATGGTCGCGGGTTGGGGTAACTGTGGTGCAATCTGAAGTCCCACGGGAGGAGACGCCAGTCGGCTGTCGGCTATCAGCTGAACTGTCATCCCGAGGGAGCGTAGCGACCGAGGGATCCCTTAAGGTTCGGCTCGGAGGTAAGGGGATTCCTCGCTGCGCTAGGGATGACAGAAGGCTATCGGCTATCAGCAGTCGGCTATCGGTCCTCACTTCTCACTTCTCACTTCTCACTCCTCACTTCTCACTCCTCACGCACTCGTCACGGGCAGAACCCCGAATGAAACGCCTGGCCATCGACGGTCACAGTGCCAACCGGAATGGCCGCCTGATCCGCGGTACGCACGTCATACGTCCCATGCATGAAAAGAACGCTGTCGGCGCGGAGCGAGTCGAGCCGAACGCTGCCGGCGTAGCTGGAATAGGAGACGATTGCGGTAGGGTTGCCGGGTGTCGGGGCGGACAGGCCAATGAAGGCGTATGCGGAATCGCCGGCCACCTGGCTGACGCCGACCGTCCATTGCCGCGGGACTATCAAGTTCCCGCCTGGGGCGGCGTACGGCAGAATGATGAATGTGGAGAAGGTGATGAACATCGGGTCGAGTGCGCCGAACCACAGCTCCACCAGCGGTCCGGACTTGACGCACCAGTTCATCGGGCCAGAGGCGGTCGCGCGGGCCACTCCTCCGGAGTCGAACCGGATCGTGGACACGGGAGCGGGCAGGGTATCGCTTGCTGAGAAGGCTCCAGCGATGACATCACTGACGTTCACCGTCACGGTTCGGCTGGGGGGTGCGAACGCGTAGCCTGGCCGGGACGGCGTTAGGAGGTATGTGCCGGGTCCGACACTGTCGAAGCGGAACTGACCTTGGGCGTCCGTCTGGGTGGTTGCCGTAATGGGGCCATCGAGCCCGAGCATGACGCTCTGGAGCACGTCCCCGGTGACGCTGCCGCTGATGGAGAAGGTCGAGGGAGGGGCCGAGGGCGCCCCATCGCCGCAGGCGGCGATGAAGGCGGCCATGAAGGCTATCGGCCATCGGCTATCGGCTATCACTTCTCACTCCCCACTAGTCACTCCTTACTCCTCACTCCTTACTCCTCACTCCAAGCACTCCTCACTCCAAACACTCCTCACTCCTCACTTCTTACTCTCCTCACTCCTCACTCCTCACTCTTAACCAAATCTAACTCTTGCGCCACAGCACCGAGACGTTTCCCGCCAGGCACAGCAGGATGCCCAGCACCAGGAGCCCGTTCCAATGCATTCCCTCGAACAGACCCGAGAGGAGCAGCGCTACGATCGGAATCGCCACGGTGACGTAGCCTGCGCGATCCGCCCCGATCCGGCCCAGCAGCGTGAGGAACGCGCCGAACGCCACGATCGAGCCGAGCAGCGTCAGGTAGGCCAACGAGAGCAGGTAGCGCGCCGACCAGTCAAACCGGAATGGTTGGCTGGAGAGCAGCGCGTAGAGGGCCACGAACAGGGCACCGTAGAGCATCCCGAAGGTGTTCATCTGCACGACCGGGAATCCGCGCCGGTGGTTGCGCGAGGCCACCATGTTGCCCAGCGAGGCGGTCACCGCGCCGACCAGGGCGTACGTCAACCCGAGGGTCGCATTGCCCTTGCCGGTGGGTTGGTGCAGCTCGGGCAGAAAGACCAGGAGCACGCCGCTCACGCCGAGGACCGCTCCCAGCAGCGTGGCGCGCCGGAACGGAGTGCCGAAAAACACCCGGGCACCGGCAATATTAAGGAATACCACCAGTGAGAATGCCACGGCCACCAGCGCCGAGGTGATCTCCACCTCGGCCACGTAGACGCAGACGTAATTCACTCCGAACATCAGCACGCCCTGGGCCGCCATCCAGAGATGCTCGGTCACCGAGAAGGCCAGTCGCAGGCCTCGGGCTCGGCACCACGCGAACAGCACCACGCTCGCCAGGGCGAATCGGTAGCACACCGAGACCGTCGGCGGCACCGGGCCGAACTGGAAGGTGATCACCAGCCAGGTGGAGCCCCAGATCAGGACCGAGGTCAGGTAGAGGGCGAAGGTGTTCATGTGGTTGCTATCGGCTATCGGCTGATGTGTCATCCCGAGGGAGCGTAGCGACCGAGGGATCCCTTGAAGTTCGGCTCGAAGGCAAAGGGATTCCTCGCTGCGCTCGGAATGACAGAGGGCCCTGAGTTTCTCCTCACTCCTTACTCCTTACTCCTCACTCCTCACTCCTTACTCCTTACTCCTCACTCCTCACTCCTTACTCCTCACTCACCCGGCCTCGGCGCATGCACCCTGCTCGCCTGGCCGGGTCCCGGTCCCTGCACCACCGCCGCAATGGCCGCCGCGATCTTCCGTCCCCCATTTGCCGAGGGCTCGATCTCCTGCACGAAGTCGGATGGCGATGTACATACGCTGCGAAGATCGAGGATGTCCACGCCGAGCCGACTGGCGACCTGGATGATCCGGTCATTGAACAGTGAGAGTGGCACCCGGACCAGCCGAGCCATCTCCTCATTGGCCATGGGTGGTTCATAGATAGTGCAGACGACCAGGCGTTCAGTGCGCGCCTTCACTGCCTCGAGGGCATCGCGATAGGCTTCCTCGAAGTCGTCGACGATGTTCTCCAGCAGCGTGAGCATATGTGTGGTTGTCGTCCGTCGTGGCGCGAGAATGTCGAGATACCCGATGGCATCGTTGCCGCCGACGCTGAGGATGGCCAGCTCCGGCCGGCGCGACAGCAGCTCCAATTGTGGCGGCAACAGATCGATCGTGGCTCCATCCTGGGCTGCCAGCTCCACCGTCCACGCCGCACCGAGCATGCTCTGCAGATGCCCCGTCGTGCCCGGCTCCGGGTGGGTATATCGTGCGTTGTCGAGGATGGAGTCGCCCAGGAGGGCGAGGAGGCGGGGCGAGGGGGGCATGCTGGGAATCTACTCGCTCGCCGAGAGTGAGGAGTGGTAACGAGTGAGGAGTGAGGAGTGAGGAGTGAGGACCACAACCACCTCATCCCGAGCGAAGCGAGGGATCTACTCAAGACGGCAGTCAGGCCGGTGACTGGCTCCCAGCGCCGCGGGCTAGATCCCTCGTCGCTGCGCGACCGAGCGCCCTTGGGAGCGCGCAGCGCGACCCGGCGCGAGGGAGTCCTTAGGGCTCCTCGGGATGAGGTGACACATTGGCCGACATCCACCTCATCCCGAGCGCAGCGAGGGATCTACTCAAACAGGCACTCAGGCTAGTGACTGGCTCTCAGCACCGCGGATTAGATCCCTCGTCGCTGCGCGACCGAGCGCCCTTGGGAGCGCGCAGCGCGACCCGGCGCGAGGGAGTCCTTTAGGGCTCCTCGGGATGACAGCAGTCACTCCTCACTTCTCACTTCTTACTCCTCACTCCTCACTCCTCACTCCTCACTCCTTACTTCTCACTTCTCACTTCTTACTCCTCACTCCTCACTTCTGGCCCTCAGCCTTATCGCATGCCAGATTCGAAGCATGGCCCATCCCGCCGTGCAGGGCGAGGCAATCGCGATCCCAGCAGGACTCGATGGCTTGTCGGCGGGCGAGGCGCGCCGCCGCCTGGCGCAGCTGGGGCCCAATCGCTGGGTGAAGCGGGACCGCCTGGGGCGGGTCCGGGAACTCCTCCATCTCCTGCTCGATCCAATGGCGGTGATGCTGGTCGTCGCCGCGGCGGTCTACTTCCTCCTGGGCGAGACCCGTGATGGCGTCGTGCTCGCGCTCGCCCTCATCCCGGTGCTCGGCGTCGACGTCCTCCTCGAGGCCCGCTCCCGGGCCGCGCTCGCCAAACTCGCCCGTGCGGCGGCGCCCTTCGCCGAGGTGGTCCGCGACGCCCAGGTGCGGCAGTTGCCGATGGAGGATGTCGTACCGGGCGACCTGCTGATCCTGCGTGAAGGGCACGTCATCGCGGCCGACGGTGTGGTCCAGTGGGAGGCGAATCTCGCCGTCGATGAATCCTCGCTCACCGGGGAATCCGAGCCGCAGTCGAAACGCGTCTGGACATCCGAGGCACCCGAGGCACCGCACGACGCGCGGTTCTTCGCGGGATCACCGGTGCTCTCCGGTCATGGATTCGGTCGGGTTACCACCACCGGGGCCGCGACGCAGTACGGCGGCATCGCTACCCTCGTGGCGGAGACGGCGCCCTCTCCGAGTCCGTTGCAGCAGCACGCCGCGGCGCTCGTCCGCCGCCTCGGAATCGCGGCGCTGATCGTGGCCGTGGGGCTCTTTGCGCTGAGCCTCGCACGCGGTGAGCCGTGGACAGTCGCGCTCCTCGGCGCCGTCAGCCTGGCGATGGCCGCGATCCCCGAGGAGTTCCCGGTGGTGCTCACCCTGTTCCTGTCGGTGGGCGCGTGGCGGCTGGCCGCCCGCGGCATGCTGGTCCGCCGGCTCGCCAGTGTGGAGACGCTCGGCTCGACGACGGTGATCTGCACCGACAAGACCGGAACCCTGACTCGCGGCCGGTTCGAAGTGACTCGGCACGTGCTGCTGGACCACTCGCTCACCGAGCAGGACCTTCTGACGGCGGCGGTCCTCGCCTCCGAACCGCACCCGGCCGACGCGATGGAGCAGGCCATCGGCGTCTACGCCGAGGCGAGGGGCCTCTCGCTGTCGGCTGTGGCTTCCCGGTGGGCCCTCATTCGGGACTACGACTTCGATGCGGTCGGCAAGCACATGTCGCATGTGTGGCAGTCGCTGGACGCCAAGGACAGTTACGTGGTTGCGGCCAAAGGCGCCGTCGAAGGCGTGCTGGCTCACAGTCAGCTCGATCCGGAGGCCCGCCGACTGGTGCTGGAGGCGAATGCGCAATTTGCCGAGCAGGGGCTGCGGGTGCTGGCCGTCGCCGCCAGGCGGATGGACCGGCTGGGCGCGGGGCGAGACGAGGACGAGCGCGCGCTCACCGTCTATGGCCTGCTGGGCTTCCAGGATCCGCTCCGACCCGAGGTGCCCGGCGCCGTCGCCGAGTGTCAAGCTGCCGGCATCCGCATCAAGATGATCACTGGAGATCATGCGCTGACGGCGCACGCCGTGGCCGAAGCCGCCGGCATCCTGCACGACGACAATCTCATTGTCACCGGAGACGAGTTGAGTGGCTTCGACGTGGCCGCTCGCGCCGCGCGTATTGAAGGCGCGGCCATCTTTGCGCGTATCAGTCCCGAACAGAAATTCCAGATTATTGACGTACTCAAGGACGGGGGCGCCGTCGTGGCCATGACCGGCGATGGGGTGAACGACGCGCCGGCGTTGCGCCGGGCCGACATCGGCATCGCGATGGGCCAGCGGGGCACCGACGTGGCCCGTGCCACGGCGGATCTCGTGCTCCTCGATGACAATTTCGCCTCGATCGTGGCCACGGTGCGCGAAGGCCGCCACATCTTCCAGAATATTCAGCGCGCCTTTCTGTACCTGATCGCGTTTCACATCCCCATCGTGGTACTCGCGGTGCTCGTGCCCTTGAGTGGAATCCCCCTCCTGCTCTTGCCGATCCACCTGGTCTGGCTGGAACTCATCGTCCATCCGGTGTCGGCCCTGGTGTTCCAGGCGGAGTCGGCCACGGCGTCCGTCATGACCCGGCCGCCGAGAAATCCGGCCGCCCCATTGCTGCCACCTCGTGCCGTCGCCCGCTCTGCCGTCTCCGGTGGGGTGCTGGCCCTGGTGAGCTTCGCGACGTACTGGTGGCAGTGGAACGCCGTCGGAGAGCCAGAGGCGCGCGCGCTGGCGTTGATTGTCCTGCTGGCCGGCTACCAGACCCTCATCTTCGCGGAGCGCCTCGCACTGCCCGAATTGACGCTGCGATCGATTCCGCAGTCAGGGCTCTTCTGGACCGTCTGGTGGGTGACAACACTCAGCCTGCCGGTGATCCTGTGGGTCCCGCCGGTGGCCCGATTGTTCCGGGTCGTGCCGCCCGGAGCAGCCCAGGTATCGATGGCCATCGTGCTAGGGATTGTGGCGGTAGGGTGGAGGGTTCTGAGGAGTGAGGAGTGAGGAGTGGGAGTGAGGAGTGGGAGTGAGGAGTGAGGAGTGAGGAGTGAGGAGTGAGAAGTGAGAAGTGAGGAGTGAGAAGTGAAGGCCGATAGCCGATAGCTGATAGCTGATAGCCGATAGCCGATAGTGATAGCCGACAGCCGATAGCCGATGGCCGACAGCCGACGGCCGATAGCCGATAGCCGATAGCTGATTACCGACAGCCGACAGCCGACAGCCGATAGCCGATAGCCGATAGCCTCCCGCCTTGCGAATTTCGGCCGCGGGAGCAGAATATGTCCATGCCCACCAGGATGCCGGGCACGAAAGCTACGTACTTCTCACTCCTTACTTCTTACTCCTCACTCCTTACTCCTCACTCCTCACTCCTTACTCCTCACTCAATGAAAGCTTTCGCCGACGACGACTCCAAGAGCCCGCCGCCGACCAGCTTCCTGGACCGGCTGATTCGCCGTTACGCCCGCCCGGCCTACGTGATCGTGGTGCTGGGCCTGTACCTGCTGGCCTCGACGGCCATGGGGCTGGCGCTGGCGCCGGCGATCTGGTGCTGGGAACTCATCGCCAGCTGGAGTCAGTCGCTCCCGTTTCTGACTCATGGCCTGGTGCTCGGCCTGGGGAGCGCGATCTCCTTCTTCGTGTTCGGGTTCGGGCTGCTGCTGGTGGTTCCGCTCTACAATCTGGTGCTCCCCACCCGGGTGCGGCCCTTCTCGGGAGGCTACTACACCCTGCGTGCGGCGCCCTGGCTGCTGCACAACGCGCTGTTCTACCTGGTGCGCTTCACCTTCCTCCCGTTCGTGACGCTCACCCCCTTCGGCGTCTGGTTCCTCAAGGCGATGGGCATGACCATCGGCCGCCACGCTTTCATTAATACCGAGTACATCTCCGACCCCCAGCTCATCATCCTCGGGAAGGATTCGGTGATCGGCGGCAGCGTGCGGATCTTCGCGCACTATGGCGGCGGCGGATATCTGGTGGTCGCCCCGGTGGTGATCGGCGACCGCGCCACCATCGGTGTAGGAGTCACGGTCATGGGCGACGTCGAGGTGGGCCAGGCCGCCACGGTCCTGCCGCATTCAGTCCTGCTGCCCGGTTCGCGGGTGGGCGAAGGAGAGACCTGGGGCGGCGTGCCGGCTCGGCGGATCACGCGCGAGGAGATGGAGCTGTTCAAGCAGGGAATCAGGGGAGTGAGGGGGCAGGCCTAGGCGACAGGCGAGGAAGTGAGAAGTGAGGAGTGAGGAGTGAGGAGTGAGGAGTGAGGAGTGAGGAGTGAGGAGTGAGGAGTGAGGAGTGAGGAGTGAGGAGTGGGTCAGGTAGTGGACTGGCTAGTGTAACGTCGGAGTAATCCCATCAGTAACCCTCGGGTATCGACGGCGTGGGTGAGAATCCTCGAGACGAGGTCGGCGGGAATAAGGGCGTGATCGCGAAGCAACTCCAGAAGCTCGATGGTCTCCACCGCCGAGCCGTAGGCCACATTCAAGTGGTACCGGAACTGCCTTGTGGAATGCCTCGCATATCCCTCCGCAATGTTTAGTTGAGTAGACAAGGCGGAGCGCTGCAGCTGTGAGATGATGAATGCAGCCGGAGGAGACCAGTGGGTGACGCTCGCCTCGACGACGCCGTCCATCACAGCTCTCGCCTTCTGCCATGCAAGCAACGACTTGTGATCCCGCACCGGTCGAATGTAGCCGCCGTCCTGCTGATTGAAGCACCGAAACAACGCAACGCCAATCACGGCTACGCGTCTCGATCCCACCCTCCTTACTCCTTACTCCTCACTCCTCACTCCTCACTCCTCACTCCAAACACTCCTCACTCCAAACACCCCTCGACACTACATGATGCTCCCTTCCCGATTGATTCATTCCGGCCTCATCCTCGACGGTGACAATTGCGGTGCCGCCAGGGTCGTTGCGGCCACGCCGGCCGCGACCGCGAACCCACACCCAACGGGAACACCGATGCCGCCCTTCGACATGAGCCTCGTCCAGCGCGGGGCCCGCCTCCGCCGCTCGGCGTTCTACGAGGCGGAACAGCGCTCACAGCCCGCGTGGCTATACGGTCTACAATCACATGCTCTTCCCCACCAACTTTGCCGATTTCGAGGCGGAGTACTGGCACCTGCTGAACAATGTGACGCTGTGGGACGTGGCCGTCGAACGCTGCCTCGAGATATCGGGGAAGGACGGACTGCGCTTCGCCCAGCTGATGACGCCGCGCGATCTCTCCGCCTGCGCGGTGGGACAGGCCAAGTACGTCCTGCATCTGTGCCGCCGACGGCGGCATCCTGAATGATCCGGTGCTGACCAGGATGGGCGAGAACCGGTTCTGGTTTGCGCTCGCCTCGAGCGACGCCCTGTTCTACGCCAAGGGACTCGCCGCCAGGTCCGGTCTGGCGGTCGAGATCCGGGAGGCCGATGTCCACCCGCTGCAGCTCCAGGGGCCCCGGGCCCGCGAAGTGGCACAAGCCCTCTTCGGTGACGGGATCCTCGACCTCAAGTACTACTTCTTCCGGGAGACCAGCGTCGACGGAATCCCGGTCGTCGTCACCCGCACGGGCTGGACCTCCGAGATCGGCTATGAGGTGTATCTGCTCGATCCCAGCCGCGGGACCGAACTGTGGCAGCGGATACTGCAGGCTGGCGCGCCGTACGACATCTGGCCGACTGGCCCCTCGGACATCCGCCGGATCGAAGGCGGAATCTTCAACTGGGGCGCCGACATGACCTACGAACACAACCCCTTCGAAGTGGGCCTCGGCCGGCTGGTGGACTTCGACATGGCTGGCGAATGCGTGGCGATGGATGCCCTGCGGCGGATCCGCGACCGGGGTGTCGAGCGCCGGCTCGTCGGCGTGGTGCTGGATGGCGATCCCTTCCCGGCACTCAACTTCACCAAGTGGCCGGCCTACGTGGAGCGCCGGCCGGTCGGCGAAGTGACTTCGGCGATCTACTCGCCCAGGCTCAAGCAGAACATCGGATACTGCTGGCTGCCGACCACACTCGCCGAGTCAGGCACCGAGGTATCGGTGGCGAGCGAGTGGGGCACCCGGCGCGCCCGGGTTACCCCGATGCCGTTCGTCGATCCCCAGAAACGAATCCCGGTGTCATAGGGCGCGCAAACATCTCACTTCTCACTTCTCACTTCTCACTCCTCACTCCTCACTCCTTACTCCTCACTCCTCACTCCTTACTCCTCACTCCTTACTCCTCACTCCTTACTCCTCACTCCTTACTCCTCACTCCTCACTCCTCACCTCTGGCCGCGAGTCCGGAGAGCAGCTCCCGCGCGAAGGCGGTCTCCTCCTGGTTCACCAGGTGGCCCATGGCGGGATAAATGCGCGTGGTCACCAGCGCGCCCATTCGCTCAAACACCGCGGCGCTCTCCCGCACCCGCGCCTCCGGCACGTGCGCGTCCAGGTCGCTGCAGCCAAAGAACACCGGTGTGGACCGGAACAGTCCGTTCGCCTGCCACGTCGTCCCCGGCGGCCCGATGAGACCGCCCGAGAATACCATGACGCCGCCGTAGCGGTCGGGTCGGCGCTGCGCCGCGGTGCAGGCCAGGCAGGCCCCCTGCGAGAAGCCGAGCAGCATGATGCGTTCGACCGGGATGCCGGCGGCGGTGACCTCATCAATCAGCGCGTGTATGACCGAGATCCCCGAGGTGATGCCCGGCTCGTTCTGATCGATCGGCGCCATGAAGCTCTGCGGGTACCAGGTGCCGCCCGCCGCGGCGGGCGCGAGATAGGCGACGTCCGGATGCCCGATGGCCGGTACCAGGTCCATGATGTTCTCGGGTCCGGCGCCACGGCCGTGGATCATGATCACCGCCGCACGTGCCGCGGCGAGCGATGCGCCCCGGCGGAGGACGGACTGACCGGCGTGCGGAGGGATAGGCTTGGTCAAGAGTGGGTAACCGGTGGCAGGCCGGCTTCGATGGCGGCGCGGTGTGGCTCCTCCCACGGCGGCAGCTTGAGCGAGGTACCCAGTGAGGGGAGCGCCTCGTCGGCGGTGAAGCCGGGCGGCACCGTGGCCACTTCAAAGAGCACGCCGTTGGGCTCGCGGAAGTAGATCGAGCGGAAGTACTGCCGGTCCAGCACCTCGGTGACCTGCACGCCCCGCCGCATCAGCTCGGCGCGCACCTCGAGCTGCTGTTCCGGATCGTCGACGGCGAAGGCGACGTGGTGCACGGTGCCGAGCCCGTTGATCGCAGGGGCGGCCTCTCCGGCGGGCACGACCTCGACCAGCCGTCCCGGCGCCGCGCCGTTCACCGCCAGGCGGGTTGTGTTGGCCGCCTCGCCCACGACGGTTCCCTCCAGCAGTTCCTGAATGAAGGCGATCGTCTTCGCTGGTTCGCGCACCAGCAGGGTGACGCCGTGGATGCCCCGGATGCTGCTGGCAGCATCGATGTCCGGGCGTCGCCAGGGCGCGCGGTCGTCGACCTCGCTCCCCACCAGCCGGATGGTGAGGCCCGACGGGTCGCTGAAACCGAGCGTCTCCTCGCCGAAGTCCGACGCCTCGTCCGTGAACCCGACGCCAGCGTGCATTGAGCCGCCGGCGCCAGAACCCCAGCGATCCGGCTGGTACCGAGAACGAGGTGATCGTGATCTGCCCGGCGCCGTGGGTCCCGACGCGCACGCCCAATTCCTTGTAGGGGAACGTGGTCATGATCGTTCCCGGCGTGCCCGATTCGTTGCCGTAGTAGAAGTGGAAGACGCGGTGGTTGTCGAAATTGACCGTCTTCTTGACCAGCCGCTGGCCCAGGACCCCGGTGTAGAAGTCGAGGTCCTGCTGGGCCTCGCCCACTGTGGCGGTGACATGGTGGAGACCGCGGATTGGCTTGTCCATCGGCTATGAAGTGAGGAGTGAGGAGTGTTTGAAGTGAGGAGTGAGGAGTGAGAAGTGAGGAGTTTGGCGTGAAGTGAGAAGTGAGAAGTACCCTGTTCCCCGTTCTCCCGCTCTCCCAGTTCTCCCGTTCTCCCGTTCCCCCGTCTCTCCCGTTACTCCTCGCTCCCCCGTTCTCCCGTTCCCCCGTTCTCCCGTTCCCCCGTTCTCCCGTTCCCCCGTTCCCCCGTTCCCCCGTTCCCCGTTCTCCCGTAGTCACTGGCACCGCGCTCAACCCCAGCGGCACCGCTCGGAGCCCCGGCCACCGATGTGCCTCCCCCGACAGCGTCGCGGAGCAGGAGCTGCGCCGAGATGCCGCCATCGAGCGCCACGGCCGATTCGGCACCCAGCCCCCGCATGACCAGCGCGGCTTCCGGAATGGTCAGGCCGAAGGGCACCGAGCCGAAGGATGAACCCAGCGCATCAAACCGGGTAAGCGCTACGATGAGACGGCCGCTGGCGTCGACACCGAGCGCCAGCCGCGCGTCGCGATGCTGCAGATTGATCTCCTCGCTTGGGGTGGTCAGCATCGCGGGGAGCTCGCCGCCGTGCTCCAGCAGCAGCGGGTACGATTGAAAGGCTTCCCGTATCCCCGCCAATCCCGTGGTGGAACGGAGCCTTTCCACACTGGCATCGTCCACCAGCCGCACCGCGCCGAGCGAATCGATGACCACCGCCGCGGCCAGCGGGCCCGTCCGCGGCGCGCGATATTCCTCGCCCGTTGTGCACCACCCAGCCCCAGGCGCCATCGCCTTCGAACATCCCCGCATTGAGCGCCAGCGCGGCCTCGGCCGGCGCCTGGTTCAGGGTCCACACGTGGAGGTATCCGCCGGGGGCCATGCCATTCTCGAGCGACAGCCGGAACCGACCCGGCTCCAGCCGGACCGCCACCACCCTGATCCGGCGCGCTTCCCCTCGCCCCTGCAGCTCCAGTTCGGTCCATTCAAGTCCCGAAGCCGCCGGCCGCCACGCCGCAGTCCGCGCCAGTTCGCCCCGGGGGAGATCTTTCACGGCGGAGAGCCCCTCCGCCGTGATTACGGCGAGGGGCCGGTCGAATGGCTGCGGGCCGCCGGCCAGGATCGTGAGGACCGCCGCGACCCGCGCCCGCCCGGCTACTCCTCCGACGACGAGACGCACTTCGCCGCGGCCTGGTTCATCTCCAAGCTCAACCTCATGATTGCGCCTTGGTCCTTGGACTTCTGGGCCGCATCCAGCTCGGCTTTATGGGCCTTCGCCCAGTCTTGCTGCGCCTTCATGATGCAATCCGTCTGCGGGTCGCCGCTCGTGGTGACGACTTTCACCAGGGCTTCGTCCTCCGCCTTCTTGTGCTGCTCGCGCCGCGCCTTCTCCTCGGGCGTCACGTAATCGATGCCCATCCCGAGCGCTAGTTCGGCAAGCCGGGGCCGGATCACCGCGGCGTCCTTCGCCGTGCCCTTTCCACCGAAGTCCTTGGCATTGGGGTCATTCACCAGGGTACTGACGATCCAGGGCAGTCGTTCGCCCAGGTCGGTCCAATCGCATGCGCTGAATCCGCCCCCCGCGATCATCACGCTGTCGAGCCGGGCAGTTCTCTTCTGCTGGTCCTCCCAGGCGAGCTCGGGCAGCGTCACCGAGTTCGGGTCCAGCGATTCCGACAGCGCCGCCTGCTCGCGGACCGCGAGGGTATCTCCCGTCGAGCGCCGCTTGTTGATCGCCTTGTACTTTTCCCAATCCGGTCCGCGGCGGAGTTCGAACTCGTCCTTTCGCTTCTGGATGGCATTCCGCTTGAGTAGCGCGGCGTAGTAGGCCCCCGTTTTGGTGGGCTCCTTGGCCAGCTTCAGGATCTCGGCGTCGCGCGCCGCGTACGCCTTGAGGTAGCGGTCAACCACGTCCGCAGTGATCACCATCGACGACGCGTCGCATTTCACCTTGCCGCCGCCCTTGCCGGCGACGGCGACGGTATCCCGCCCCGTGACCTTGTCCGCGACCTTCTTCTTGAGGCCACCGAGCTGGGCGTGGGCAACCGGGACGGCAGTTAGCAGCAGGGCGAGGGCGAGGAAGACCGGCTGGGGTCGGGGCATACGTTCGGACCGTGGGTTGGATGTGGAGGTGGGGCAGGTGGGAGGGCCTGCCCGACTTGGGGATGCTAGCCGTCCGCCCGGCGGGCCGCAACCTTCCTTCCCCTGCAGGAGGGGTGAGGAGTGGTAACGAGTGAGGAGTGAGGAGTGTAGGAGTGAGGAGTGAGGAGTGAGGAGTGAGGAGTGAGGAGTGAGGAGTGAACCCGACGGTACGGGACCGGGCTGAGCTGTCAAGAGACAAGAAACTCTCCGCCTGCGATTAGTTACTCCTTACTCCTTACTCCTCACTCCTCACTCGTTAACCACTCCTCACTCCTCACACTCCCTCACCCCAGTCGCAGCTTTTCAGCCAGTACGTTGTACCTCGGGTCCCCTCGTAGAGCGTCGAGCCACGGCGCGACTTTGAGGAACATCAGGCCCGGCTCGCGATGTTCGTACGCCCGTTCCAGTTGCTGGAAGGCGCGATCGTTCTCCCCCAGCGCTACGAGCGGGAACGTCGACAGGAGTGCCAGCCGGTCCTCGGCCACCAGCTTGGCATCCACCTCCCAGAGCAGCCCCGTCGCCTCTTCCTTCTTGCCGGCGGCGGCACAGGCGTAGGCCAGCATCAGCTTCTTCACGGTGCCGGATCCGGGACGCTCAATTTCCTTCCGGATGTCGGCGATCGCCTCCTCGGCGGCTCCCTTCGCGACCTGAACCCACCAGAGCACCAGACGGGCCCCCAGGAACTCGGCGTCCATCGCCAGCGCCTTCTGCAGCTCTTCGACCGATTGGTTATAGCTGCGGGCGAAATAGAGCACCCAGCCCACCGCCCGGTTCACCGGCACGGCGAGCGGGTCGAGCTGTTGGGCCCGCTTGATCTCCGTCAGGGCTTCGTCGTGCCGGCCGAGCGCCGCCAGGTACTCGGCGTACCACTGGTGGGCGGGTACATAACTCGACTTGAGCTCCAGCGCGCGCTTGAACTCGCGCTCCGCCGTCGACCAGTCCAGATCGCCCAGCCAGCGGGCGTAAGCCAGCGAGGTGTGCGCCTCCGCCAGGGTGTCGTCCAGTTCGAGGGCCTTCAATGCCATGGACTTCGCCTGCGCCAGATTCTCCATCGCCGGTCTGGAGCTGAGGCCGATGCTGAGCAGCTCATACGCGTCGGCCATCCCGGCATACGCGAGCGCGTAGCCAGGATCCTTCGCGATGGCCCCCTGGAAATGATCGATCGCCTTCAGCACGTTGGCTTCGGACCACTTGTTCACATGGAAGCGGCCCAGCAGATACAGATTGTAGGCCTCGGCGTCGCCCGTCGCCTTCTTCTCGACCCGCTGCTTCTCCTCTGGAGACAGGGCAACGGCCAGGGCCCCGGTGATCTGCTGCGCCACTTCGCTCTGCACCTCGAATACATCGGTCAACTGGCGGTCGAAGGTCTCGCCCCACAAGTGCTTCTCGCTCTTGGGATCGACCAGGTGCACGACGATCCGCACCCGCGGCCCGGCCCGGCGGACGCTGCCCTCCAGGACCGCCGCTACCCCCAGTTCCTCGGCGATCGTGGCGATCTTCTTGGTCGTCTTCTTGTACTGCATGGAGGAGGTGCGGGAGATCACCTTGAGCGCGCTGATCTTGGAGAGCTGGGCGATGATATCGTCGGTAATCCCGTCGCTGAAGTATTCGTTTTCCGGGTCGGTGCTCATGTTCTCGAACGGCAGGACGGCGACCGACTTGGCGGCGGCGACTTCCTGCGCCATCGCTTGGGCCGCTCCCACCGCGATCGCGACGGTCGCCGGCGTCCCCAGTGCCTCGGCGAATTGGGCGGCGGTGGAGAAACGATCGGCGGGAAGAGTTGCCATCGCCTTCTTCACCGCCGCGTCGACCGCCTCGGGAACCAGCTCGCGGAACGCCCGCGCGGAGGGCACCGGGGAGGTCAGCCGATTCGCGATGATGGCGGTTACGGTCGCTCCCTTGAAGGGCGACTGCCCGACCAGCATCTCGAACAGGAGGCAGCCGAGGCTGTAGATGTCGCTCCGGCCGTCAATGAACTCACTCCCGTCGATCTGCTCCGGGCTCATGTAGCTCGGGCTGCCGATGACATGCCCCTTCGAGGTCATGGACTGGGACTCGCCGATGGCCCTCGCGATGCCGAAGTCCGCCACCAGCGCATGCCCGGAGTCCAGCAGGATGTTCTCGGGCTTGATGTCCCGATGGACGACTTTGGCGGCGTGGGCGTAGCTCAGCGCATCGGCGACTTCACGGGCGATCTGCAGCGCTTCGGGGATCGGGAGCTGGCGCTCTCGCTTGAGGTGCTGCCGCAGGGTTTCGCCCCGGATATACGGCATGACGTAGTAGGCCATGCCTTCGGCCTGATCGGAATCGTAGAGCGGCAGGATGTGCGGGTGGTGGAGCCGAGCCGCCACCTGGATTTCGTGCAGGAAGCGGCCGACTCCCACGTCCGCGGCCAGGTCGGGGCGCAGCACCTTGATGGCGACCTCGCGATCGTACTTGAGATCGTGGGCCAGGAAGACCTTGGCCATCCCCCCCTCGCCCAGTTCTCGCTGGACGGTGTATCGGGAGGACAGGGCATCCTGCAGACGTTCAAGGAGATCGGACACGCTTACCTCGTTAGTGAACTGGTGCTCCCCCGCGTCGTTGAGCGGGAGTACATCCTGCATGACTGCCCGTGGCACTGACTTCGTAGACCTCGAGCCCAAGAAACTGAGCTCCTCAACCGACCCAGGTCGACGGCCCCGGGGCGTCGCCCCAGGGCCATCGCGGTTCGAATCATGGTGTGGGGCCCAGGGGAAAAGTGGTCGGCAGATTAGTGCCCATCGTGGAGTCTGCCGCCCCGCCGAGGCATGTCGGATGACCGAAACCGCCGCCGCTCTTGCCGGTCGCCGGACTGATATCGAAGATGATGTTGTCCTTCCCGGCCGGATTGGCGCCGATCGCTGGTGCCACGCCCGCGGGAACGTTGTCCATGTTCAGGGCGTGCCGTACCCGCCAGGCGATGTTGTGGTCGGCGCAGGACGTGTCGCCGCTCAAGCCGACGGCGCCGATGACCTCGCCAGAGGTGGCGTCATACAGCGCCAGGCCGCCGCCGAAGACGTTGACTCCGCCCGGCTTCTTGCCGACCATGAAGTCCCGCACGGTGCCGTACTCACTCTCCCTGCCGCCGTACACCACCCTGGTGTCGACCGGGTTGCTCTCCTGCAGGCCGAAGAGGCTGCCGCCAGGCTGAACCGCGCTGTAGAGGTTGGCAGACGAGAGGGCGAACCCGTCCAGACTGAAGCTGTTGGCGGTGTTCGCCTTCTGGGCCGAAATGGCGCGGCTGCCGAGCCAGGCATCATCGATCGCCTGGCCGCTGTGGACCACGGCGACGACGACTCCCTCACGGTCGACGACCGTCGCCCACATCGGGAAGTCCAGGCCGCCGTTGGTGCTGGACAACGCAGTTTCAACGGCCGCCTGCAGCTGGCCATGGCTGACGATCCGGTGCGGCGTGAAGGTGCGAATCTGCGGGTCGGTCGGAACGCTCGTGATGCTGTCGCTGCACGCGCCAAGGAGTAGCGTGAGCCCCGCGGCCGTGGCGTGCCGCAGAACGGCGTGGTGTGAAATGTGGTTTCTCATGAACCGGTCCTCCGATAATGGGGTTGACTCCTACGGGCCCTTCGCCGCTACCGTCCGACCGCTCGCCACGTACTGCCCGTCGTATTCCGCGACGATCTTGCCGTTCTTGACCTCGTAGACCTCGAGTTTTTCGAAGCTTCTGTCTTCATTCGGCGGGTCGAACAGCACGGCGATGTGGTACACCACGAACCGCCCGGCCACCATCCGCTCGAGCAACTTGCGGTGCCGCGGCAGGCCAGGATCCAGCCTGACGATCTGCTCACTCCACCTGCCCGCGCGCTCCTCGGGCGACATTGCCGCCGGACGCTCGGTTCCGCCTGGCTGCGGTACCATGAGATCCTGGAAGTAGTAGACCGAGTCATAGAGTTCGCTTCGGGTGCGGACCTCGCCCCGATCAAACAGCTCCAGCATCCGGGCGACTACCCGCTCGGGCAGCGTATCCGGCGTGGCTTGGGCGGTGGCGGTGATCGGCAGCCCAGCGAGCGCCAGCATCGCAGAGCACCGCGGTGGAGGTTCGCATCGGCGATTGCCCTCCCCTGAGTAGGTTGACGGCACAGTTCACCGTCCGCGTGCTCGGTCGATGGTAAGCACGCGTGTCGCGGCCCCTCTCACGGGCGGCGAAGCTGCCGAGGGCGGTGACACTCCGGTTGTCGTCCGCCGGTGACTCCGTCAGGAAGCCGACGGCGCGAAGCTCGAACCGGCCGGTTAGCTGTTCCGGCGTGGCCGCGGTGATCGTGATCGTCCCTGACTCGACATTGAAGACGCCGGACGGATGCGCGGGCATTCCCGTGATGACCAGGGCCCGGAAGCCGCCCTTGCCCAGCTCATGCTCCCCCACGCGGAACACACCCACCTGCGGGCGAGCCGCTCCGGCCTTGGTAAAGACCACCGCCGCCGCTCCATCGGGACCGCCGAGGGCTATGGTGTAGTACTGCTCCTGAGGGGTGCCGGCCGGGCCGGCCTCGACGCTGCCAGTCGCGGTCACGGCGATCGCGCCCCTCACCCGGAGCTCATAGGTGGAGTGCGGATCGTGAAGGGCCAGGCATGCCGCCGCCAGGAAGCAGAGTGTCCCTCGCATCTCAGGACTCCTTTTCAGTCTGAACATCCGCCCTCGCCGTAGGGCGACACATTGCCGGTGGCTCGAACGAGGCCTACTATAGGAATGCCGGTCACCGCCGGTGTCCCCCAGCCGTCACCTCAGAGTCATCTTGGCCAACTTGCGTTGCATCAATGTCTTGGGGGGGCTCTATGTGACCGCTGAGCAGCGGCCGCTGACCGGGGCCGCGACTCAACCGAGGCGTTTGGCGGTGCTCGCCCTGCTCGCTGTCGCGGGGGAACGGGGCGTGAATCGGGAGCAACTCCTCAGCCTCCTCTGGCCCGACAACGACGAGGATCGGAGCCGGCACGCGCTGAATCAGGCGCTCTACGCCCTCCGCCACGATCTCGAGGCCGATGAGGTCTTCCTCGGCCAACAGGAGTTGCGGCTCAATCCCGACCTGATCACTTCCGACTACGCGGAGTTCCACGACGCCATCCGGAGTGATTCGCCGGAGCGCGCGGTCGAGTGCTACCGGGGGCTATTCCTCCAGGGATTCCATCTGTCCAAGGCGGACAACTTCGAGCGCTGGGTGGAGGAACAGCGAGACAGTCTCGGCCATGAATACGGTCGGGTGCTCGAAGCCGCCGCCCGCCGCGCGGTGGAACGTCAGGACTTCCCGGCTGCCGTCGGCTTCCTCAAGCGCCGCGCCGCCCAGGATCCCTTCAATGCCAAGGTTGCCATCAAGCTGATGGAAGCCCTTTCCGCTCAGGGCGATGTGGTAGGGGCGCTGCAACACGCGCGGGTGCACGAGTCGATGCTCAAGCAGGAGCTGGATGTCTCCCCCGACCCGGAGGTGACTGCCTACGCCGAACGGCTTCGAGGCGCTTCCCGAGATGTCTCCACCGGTTGGTCTGGCAAGGCACTAGCGTCACGCGGTGAGCCCAAGGCGAAGCGCGATGGGAATGGGACGGGAAGCCTGGGCATCAGCGGCCCCGGACCTCAGGCAGGCGCGCCTCAGTTCCCGGCTCCCGCCTCACAGGAGTCCGCAGAGAGCAAGCGGCGCTGGAGAATTCCCGCGGCGGTCGTGCTGGGGGTGATCGCGGCGATTTCGTTGGCCGTCGGCCTTCAGCGCCGCCATTCGCCGACCTTGGCGGAGGGTGGCCGGCCTGTCCTCGCCGTGGGGATGATCGCCGACTACAGCGGGAAGCATCCGGGCGGACTGGGCCGGCCGCTCGCGGACATGCTGGCAACTAACCTGGCCCGGGGGTCGGGGATCAGTGTGATCAGCAACGCCCGCATGCTCGAGCTGATTCGGCAGCTGGGGGGAACCGCCGAATCCAGCGAGGTGGTGAGCGCGGCGGCCCGGCATGCCGGGGCGGCGGAGTTGATTGATGGATCGCTCTACGCCATCACACCAAATAGATACCGGCTCGATCTCCGGCGGATGGATCTGGCGAGCGGCGCCTTGATCCGGGCATACAAGGTAGAAGGGGCAGATCTCTATGCGCTGGTGGACAGCGGCACCATCGGGCTGGTTCCCGACCTCGGGGGGGCGGTGCCCACGGGCTCGCTGGCGGAGGCTTCCACCGCGTCCACCACAGCCTATCAGGCCTACGAGGAAGGCCTCCGCCGATACTACGAGGCCGACAGGTCCAGGGCCGAGCGGCTCTTTCTTCGGGCGCTCGAGCTGGACTCCGGATTCGCGCAGGCGGCGTTCTACTACGCCCTCTCCACCTCGTCGGGATCGCGAAGCGAGACCCTCGACCGGCTACGCCGGGCCGTGGCGCTGTCGGGGCACGCAAGCGATCGCGAGCGACTCGTCATCCAGGCCGAGTGGGCGGCACAGAATTCCTCGCCGGCGCTGGCCGCCATCGCCGACACCCTGATGATTCGCTATCCCGAAGAAGTCGACGGCTACTACTACGCGGCGATCGGGGCGAATCTGCTGGGCAACTACCTCGCAGCCGTGGCCCCGCTACGCCGGGTGCTGGCGCTGGATTCCCTCAGTGTGGCGGGGCAGGCGGGCCCGCGTTGCCGGGCATGTGAGGCGTACATGGCACTCATCTACACATACTCTGCCGTGGACTCCGAGCCGCGCGTAAGCGCGCTCGTCCGCGAGTGGGTGCACCGCCAGCCATCTTCGGCGCAGGCATGGCGGGTGATGTCAGCGCAGTATGTCTACCGGCATCAGGTGGATTCCGCACTGATCGCGCTCCGGGTCGCGGATTCACTGGAACCCAACAATCTCCTCAACCGCCGCTATCTGATCAGCGCCCGGTCGAGCCTGGAGGAGTATCCGGAGGCGGAGGCCCTGCTGCGGACGGAGGTGGCTGCGGCCTCGGTCGACTACCGGGCACAGGCGAAGTGGGATCTGGCGGTGATTCTGCGGCAGATGGGCCGGCTCCGGGAGGCGCTGCCGCTGGCCCATGAGTACCGCCTGGAAATCAAGGAGCGGTTGTTGCCCGGAGCGGCGCCATACAACGCGTTACTCGAGGGACAGGTTCTCTTCGAGTTGGGGAGATATGCAGCCGCGGCGAAGCTGTTTGACTCGATCGGGGTAGGGCAACAGGGGGGCATTGATCCCTCGCTCCGCGCCCGCGATCGGATCTGGGCCTGGGTGCACGAGGCAGACGCGGTTGCGCAGCTCGGGGATACCGCGCGGCTCCGGTTCCTCGCCGACAGCATGCAGATCCTGGGAGGAGGCGTTGCCCATGCCAGGGACCGGGTCCTGCACGCCCATGTCCGGGGGCTGCTCGCTCAGCTTCAGGGCCGGGATGCCGACGCGGTCAAGTGGTTCCGGCTGGCGATCGTGAGCCCGGTCATCGGCTTCACCCGCAGCAACTACGAGCTGGCCGGTGTGTATCTCCGGACCCATCGGCCGGCCGAGGCGATCGGAATGCTCCGGCCCGCGGCGCGCAACGGCACCGACGGTTCCGGGCTCTACATCACCCGCGCCGAGCTCGAGGTCAGAATGGCCCAAGCCTTCGACTCGGCCGGCCAGGCCGACAGCGCGCGCTTCTATTACGGAAAGGTGCTACAGGCTTGGGAACATGCCGACCAGCAATTCTGGCCGCGGCGCGACTCGATCGCGATCGCCGTGAAGCGACTGGAGAGACGGTAGAACGGTAGAACGGGAGAACGGGAGAACGGGGGAACGGGGAACGGTGGAACGGTGGAACGGGGAACGGGGGAACGGGGAACGGTGGAACGGTGGAACGGTGGAACGGGGGAACGGGAACGGGAGAACGGTGGAACGGTGGAACGGGAGAATGGGAGAGGACGATTGTCATCCCGAGCGTAGCGAGGGATCCCTACAGGTTCGAGCGAAATTTGGAGGGATCCCTCGTCGCTACGCTCCTCGGGATGACATGCCTCGCCCGTTCCCCCGTTCTACCGTTCTACCGTCAGTCAAACGCACCTGGAGGTATGGAATGGGCAAGCTCACCAAGCGGGTCGGCCGCAGGACCCGGAAGACACTTAAGAAGGTGAAGGCGAAGGCCATGGAGATGGTCGGGCGAGCCACCGTGAGGCGTTCGACCCGCCAAGCCAAGGCCATCGCAGGCAAGGCGGCCAAACAAGCCTTGATCGCGGGTGCGGTCGCCGCCGCGAGCGTGGTGGTGAAGGAGATTCGCAGCAAACGGAGTTAGAAGTGGGTAGGGGGGGAGCGGTAGAACGGGAGAACGGTAGAACGGGGGAACGGGGGAACGGGGGGAGGACGATTGTCATCCCGAGCGTAGCGAGGGATCCCTACAGGTTCGAGCGGAACTTGAGGGATCCCTCGTCGCTACGCTCCTCGGGATGACATGCCTGCCCGTTCTCCCGTTCCCCCGTTCTCCCGTTCCCCCGTTCCCCGTTCTCCCGTTCTCCCGTTCTCCCGTTCCCCGTTCTCCCGTTCCCCCGTTCCCCGTTCCCCCATCTTCTCACTTTGCCAGCCTCCCCCGCACCTCCTCAAACCAGTTCAACACCACCGTCAGCCGGTTGGTCTCGGCGCCGGTCCGGTTGGAGCGCAGCATGACGAACGACCGGTCGTCGGGGGTGACCTCGTACGAACGGTGGTAGGGCAGGAGCACGAATGGCGCCGTCGAGAAGAGGGCCCGCTGCACACCGGCTTGGAAGTCAGGAGTTGCGCCCACCGCGACCGCCACCAGACTGTCGAACCGGTTCACGTAGAAGAGTTCTCGACCGGAATGGGACCAGGCGGGCCCGCTTCCCCCGGCGGTGGAGAGCTGCCAGCGGGCGCGGTCGGTCCCCGGGAAAGGGCGGACGTAGACCTCCTCGCGCCCCGATTCGAGCGAGACGTATGCGATCCAGCGCCCATCGGGCGAGAGCGCTGGCATGTACTCGTCGAACGGTCCGGCGGCGACGGTGATGCGAGTGGTGTCCCCCGAGAGCTGCTGGGCATAGATATCGCGAAAGCCCGAGCTCACCCCGGTGCGATACACCAGCCAGCGGCCATCGCGGGACCAGACGGCCTCATCCACCTGCGCCGTGTCACCAGGGAAGATCCGTTCCGGCTTGCTGCTGCCGTCGCTGCGGATCTGATATAGAAAGGAGAATACGTGATCTCGATTCGAGGTGAAGCTCAGGGTGCGCCCGTCTGGCCGCCAGGCGGCGCGATAGTTGAGCGACCCATCGAACGTCAGCCGCGTGAGCGGACCCGCGTCGAGCTGCTTGACCCACAGGTGGCTACTGGCGGCGGTGACGATACTCACCGCCAGCCGCCGGCCATCGGGTGAGAGTGCCAGGCTATTCAAGGCCCCGTTCCAATCGGGGTCCAGGACAGTGACCTTCCCCTGGCGGTCTACCCGCGTGACGGTCCCCACCGATCCTGCCTGGGTCGCGGGCAGGTACACCAGCGTACCGTCGTCCGCGATGCTCAGTTCGGGAGTGACGCCGAGCTCAAGCCGCACGCCGGCGAACAGCGGAACGGGCGGCACGACGAAGCGGAGCGCACCCACATCGAAGCGTCCGCCGACGATTGTCCCATCCTGCTGGACAGCGATGAGACGTCCGCTCGGCAGGTACCAGGCTCGGGCGACATTGGTGAGGATGGTATCCCGCTTGAGCGTGCCGAGGTGCAGCGCCTCCAGCGTCATCTGGACGCAGTTGTTGCTGCACTCGGTGATCAGGATCGCGTCGTTCCTGGGGAGGCCCATCGGGAAGCCGAGCGTCCCCGCCACGCGAGTGTCGGCCGGCTCGAGCGGCTCGATCCGCCCGCCACTTGCGGGCATGCTCAGGAGCCTCGCACTGGAGGCGAATACGATCCGGTCGTTGGTGAGCCAGGCACCCCCGGGCAGATTCACCACGGCAGAGTCGGTAAGGAGCACCGGAGCGCCGCCGGCCACGGCGACCTTGTACAACTTTCCGAATGCGAAGTAGCCGATCCACCGACCATCCGGGGAGAAAAATGGTCCGTCGGCGCCTTCGGTCCCTTCGAGAACCCTCGGTGTAAGGTCGCCGCGTTCCCGCACCATCAGTCGCGCGGGTGATCCTTGCGGTTGCGTAACGAAGGCGAGCCGCGAGCCGTCGGGCGCAAGGACAAAGGCGGCCCCGGAGTAGGCCGGGATATTCGCCCGGAGATCCGGGAGGTCGAGGGTAAGCCTGGTAACCGGGGTCGGGGATCGCGGTGCTTGCCGAAGGGCGAAGAACACCGCAGCCAGTGAGGTGAGAGCGGCCAGGCCAACGAGCGCAACGTTTACCTTGTTCTGTGCGCGCAGGCGGCGATCGCGTAGGGGCGGAGCTGTAGCACCGCCCCTACCCGCCAACGCCGCGCTGAACTCCGCGGCACTCCCAAAGCGATCGGCCGGCAGCTTTGCGAGGGCGGTGAGTACCGCGTCTTCCACCTCGGGCGGCACCGTCTCCCGCCGGGAGGTAAGCGGGGCGGGCTTCTCGGTCATCACCTTAGCGACGATGGCCTGCGCGGTAGGCCCGGTGAAGGGCGGCTCGCCGAGCAGCATTTCGTAGGTCATGGCGCCGAGCGCGTACACGTCGGAGCG
The DNA here is from genome assembly GCA_963748035.1 of uncultured Gemmatimonadales bacterium. Taxonomy (GTDB): domain Bacteria; phylum Gemmatimonadota; class Gemmatimonadetes; order Gemmatimonadales; family GWC2-71-9; genus JADJOM01. The sequence continues at coordinate 24,743 of CAVVHO010000004.1, forward strand.
CGCGGTGATTTCGCGTTCTCCCATCGCCTGCTCGGGACTCATGTAGGTGGGCGTGCCCAGCGACATCCCGGTCTCGGTCATGCGGCCGCCGCCCGCCTTGCTCGCGGCCAGGGCGATGCCGAAATCTGCGACCAGGGCCTGGCCGTCGTGCAGCATGACATTTTCGGGCTTGATGTCGCGATGAATCACGCCGTGCCGGTGGGCGTAGTCGAGCGCGCTGGCGACCTCGGTCGCAATCCGCACGGCGTCGGCGATGGGGAGCTGCTTCTCGCGGTTGAGCCGGTCTCTCAGGCTCTCCCCGTCGATGAAGGGCATTACATAGTAGAGGAAGGACTCCGACGGACGGTCCGACGGTCCGTCGGTCCGACGGTCCGTCACTCCACTATCGAACAACGGGAGAATGTGCGGATGCTGCAGGTTCGCCGTGGTCTTGATCTCGCTCAGGAAGCGGGTGGCGCCGATGACCGCGGCGAGCTCGGGACGCAGCACCTTGATCGCGACCTTGCGATCGTGCTTCAAGTCCTGGGCGAGATACACCGTCGCCATGCCGCCCGCGCCGAGCTCGCGCTCGATGCGGTAGCGGTCGGCGAGGGCGGCGGAGAGGCGAGGCGGCACGTCAGTCACGATGGAGTTCCTTTGTCGGTCCGACGGTCCGACGTCTGACGGCTGACGGGCTATCGGCTGACGGCTGACGGCTCATCGCCGGGCGGCTTCGAGCTTGCGACGCAATTCCTCGCGCCAGTTCTCGACCACCACCACCTGCCCAGCCCCGGGCGCCTGGGTCACCGCGGCGAGCCGGACCATCACGAACCGTTTGTCGTCCGGACTCAGGTCGTAGTATGGCACGACGTTGGACGGCCACAGTCGATTCGACGGGTCGAACAGTTTGCGTGGCTGGCCGACTGACAACGTCGCGCCGGCCGCCACCGCCACTACCATCATCTCGTTGGCTCCACCCTGATAGAACAACTCCTTTCCACTATGAGCCCAGCGCGGCGCCGCGCCCCCGCCGATCGAGATCTGCCAGCGACCTTGCGCGGTGTTGGGAAATGGGCGGACGTACACCTCCGGCCGGCCCGACTCGTCCGAGGTATAGGCCAGCCACTTGCCATCGGGGGAGAGAACCTGGCCGTACTCGTTGAATCGGCTTGCCAGGATCGGGATCATGGTGGTATCGCGTCCGGTGCGCACGGCGTACACATCCCGGCCCGAGTCGCCGAGCACCATATACAGCAGCCATTGGCCATCTGCGGAGAGGGCTCCCTGGCGGATGTCACGGGTAGTGCCCGCCGGGATCAGCTCTGCCGCCGAGCTGCCGTCCGCGCGCTGCCGCCAGACGGCTGTTCGGCCATTCCGGTCTGACAAGTACAGGATCGACTTGCTGTCCGCCGTCCAGGAAGGCCGCATATTGACGCCGCCTTCGAAGGTGAGCCTGGAGAACGGCCCCGAGGGCAGCTGCTTGACCCAGATATCGACCGACCGCTGGCTGAGAATGTCGAGCGCGAGCCGAGTGCCGTCGGGGGACAGCGCGAGGCCATAGTTGGGTGACGGGTTCACGGCGAGCGACGGGTCGAGGCTCCGTTCCGATCCATCCCGTCCGACCCAGGCGATCTCGCCGACGCCGCCCGCGGGGTTGGCGCCGCCCGGAACGTAGACCAGGGTGCCATCGCCCGAGATCGCGATGTCGACCGACCCGAACGGCTTGGTCATCACCCCTTCGAGAATCGGCGTTGCCGGCCCGGTGAGGGTGAGACGATCCTGGTCGAATGGCGCGGCGACGAGTGTGCCGTCGGCCCGGACAATGACGATGTACCCGGGCGCCACGTAGCGTGCCAGAAGACCCTTGGTGAGGACGTGACGTTGCCGCGACCGGAGATCGAACGCCACAATCTCGAAGTCGTCGACGCTCAGGTTCCGGCGTGAGCGGAGCAGCAAGCCCCGGCCGTTAGGAAGTGCATCAGGCCAGGCGAGTCCGACCTCCCGGCGGGCGGTGTCGAGGGGCGCGATCAGTTCCGGTGTGCCGCCGCTCGCGCGAACCCGGAGGTAACCACCAGGGGAATCGAAGTAGATCCAGCCGTCGAAGCCCCATACCCCACCGCCGCCGGATCCCAACCCTCCCTCACCGAGAGTGACCCCCGGGCCGCCGGTCACTGGGATGACCTTCAACTCGTTGTTGGCCCCGGTGGAGTATCCGATCTGCTGGCCGTCAGGCGAGAAGAACGGATTGATCGCTCCGGCGGTGCCGGAGAGAGGGGTGGCGTCAAGGCGGTCTCGTTCCCGGAGCCAGAGCTGACCGCCTTCCGCTCCGGGGCCCAGGTACACCAATCGGCCGCCGTCGGGAGAGAGGGCGATGTCGACGCCCAGAGCGCCCTGCTGCATCGCCTGCCCGGGCGGGAGCCCCATGCTGTAACGGATCACCGGGCGGACCGGTGCGGGGCGGAGCCAGCCCCACAGGCCCACAGCGAGGGCCGCGCCGGCCAGGGCCAGCGCCCCGATGGCGATGCGGCGCCAACGATTCAGGAAGCCCCGGGGAGGCAGGGCCAGTGTGCGGGACGCGAGGGTGGCGCCGGGATTCGTCAATGCATCCGCAAACAGCGCCGCGCTTCCGAATCGGTCGGCCGGCAGCTTCTCCAGCGCGGTGAGCACCGCCGCCTCGACGTGCGGCGGGGATGCGTGTGCCGCTGCCGGTCAGCGAGCGGCGCGGCTCTCGGTCACCACCCGGGCCACGATGGCCTGCGCCGTCGGCCCGGTGAACGGCGGCTCACCCGGGAGCATCTCGTAGGTCACGCACGCCGAGCGCGTAGACGTCGCGAGCGCGCGGTGATCTCCCGCTCGCCCATCGCCTGCTCGGGACTCATGTAGTGCGGGGTGCCGAGCGACATCCCCGTCTCGGTCATCCGGGTGCCGCCCGCCTTGCTCGCGGCCAGCGCGATGCCGAAGTCGGCCACCAGCGCCCGGCCGTCGTGCAGCAGGATGTTCTCGGGCTTGATGTCGCGATGGATGACGCCGTGCCGGTGGGCGTAGTCGAGCGCGCTCGCGACCTCGGTGGCGATGCGGACCGCGTCGGCGATGGGCAGCTGCTTCTCGCGGTTCAGCCGGTCGCGGAGCGATTCGCCCTCGACGAACGGCATCACGTAGAAGAGGAAGGCCGTCGGCCTCGCCCGGAGTCGATGCAGCGGCAGGATGTGCGGATGCTGCAGGTTGGCGGTGGTCTTGATCTCGGACGAGGAACCGCTCGGCGCCGATGACCGCGGCGAGCTCCGGGCGCAGCACCTTGATCGCGACCTTGCGGTCGTGCTTGAGGTCCTGGGCGAGGTAGACCGTCGCCATGCCCCCCTGCGCCGAGCTCCCGCTCGATGCGGTAGCGGTCCGCTAGCGCGGCGGCGAGGCGGGCAGAGACACCGCTCATCGCTTGAGTCCCGTCACCCGGGCGACCCAGATGTTGCTCTGCGGGTGCTGCAACGTGAAGTACAGGTACGCCGCCCTGCGTCGCCACGCTCCGGAAGACAGTATGAGGGTGCAACGGGTCGTCGAATCGAACCGCCTCCCGCAGCGTCCCGTCATTCCCCGCGTCCCTGATGGGGAGCAGCCGGAGCGCGCGCGATTCTGGTACAACAGTGTGCGATGATCCGTCGAGGCGACTGGAGCCGGAGCCTGAATGCGTCCCACCTGCTGCGCCAGGACCGTGGCGGACGGGACGCGTCGTCGGCATTGACCAGCAGCAGCCGATGACCGACGGTGTCCACCGCGACCAGCTCCACGCTATCGGCCCATATCGGGAAGAGGAACACGCCCGGGCTCGCGACCTCGCGCGGCGCACTCCACCCGCGGGCCGCCCGGGTGACTGCCGGCGACCCCCGTCCGGGATTGCGGACCACGCCAACCGTTCGCCGTCGGGAGACCAGTGAGGATTGCGCTCATCGGGAAATTGCTCGGTGACACCTGTACCGGTTGGTCGCCCCCTTCGACCGAGGTCACGAACACGCGCCGCAACCCATTGACGATCGCGTGATAGGCGACTTCCCTGCCGTCGGGCGAGAGCGACGGCGTAGAAGGCCGGCGACGTGCCATGGGTGATCTGCTGCACCTCACCACCGGCCAGCGCCGACGGAAGATCTGCTGGGTCCCGGACCGGTCGGAGTCGAACACCAGCCACTGCCCATCGCGGCGAAATCCAGAAGCACTCGATGCTCTCCTGGTCGGTGGTGACCTGCTCCGCGGATCGGCTCGACACCCAGCCGGTTCCGGATCCTTGACGCGCCAGATGTTGCTTCGATTGGTCACGACCGAGTAGGCCAGGTGCTCGCCGTCGGGGGCGAGGGTGATCTGCGAGACGTCCAGGCCGACGGTGACCCGCACCGGCTCACCGCGCGGCCTGCCGCGGGAGTCGAGGTTGAGCTGGTAGATGTCCCGAGTGCCCCCGCGGCCGGAGACGAACAACAGCCGCCGGCAATCCGGCGCCCAGGCCGGACTCAGGTCCAGCGCATCACCGGCGGTGAGCTGGATCGCCGGGCCGCCGGCAGCCGGCACCAGCCAGAGCGAGGAGACGGCGATATTCCATAACGTCAGATACGGGGAATTCCCGGAGACATACGCGATCCACCTGCCGTCCGGGGACCACGCGAGCGAATGCGGGTCGGGCGTCCGCGCAAGCAGGGTGGTCTGACCATCGCTGCCGCGGAGCAGCAGCGAATCGCCGCGGACGTACGCCAGGCGCTGGCCGTCAGGTGCCCAGGCGCCGTGCACGGCCCCGGCGACCAGCAGCGTAGGAGTGCCGCCGAGTGCCGGAACGGTCTCGAGCCCACGCGGCGTCGCGATGAGCAACTTGTCGCCGTCAGGCGACCAGCCACGAGGCACGCCTTCCCCAGCGAGCGGGACGGCGCTGCCGTCGGCGCCTCGCCGCAATTCAACGCGATCAGCCGTATCGCCCGGTACAAAGACCCGGTACGCGACTCCTTTCCCATCGCTCGTGATGAACGGCGACTCCTGAATCCCCGCGCTGCGGGTAAGCTGAACCGGCTGCGTCAGTGCGGCGGTAGCCGGCGGACGGCGCAGTCGTAGCAGCGCAGCCGCTCCGACTGCGATCGCCACAGTTCCGACGATGGTGCCGAGGATCCAACGGGGCATGACGCGCTGCCGAGCCACGGCGCCGACCGGCACGGTGTGCGTCGGCGTCATCCCGCCGCTCGGGCGTAGCCAGCGGCTCCAGCAGCGCCACCAGTTCGTCCGCCGTCTGGAACCGATCGGCCGGCCGCTTGGCCAGGCACTTCATGACCACCGCCTCCAGCGCCGGCGACAGGCCCGCCCGCTGCTGCCCCACCGGCGTCGGCGTCTGGGTGACGTGCGCCGCGAGCGTCTGCTGCGGATTGAGGCCATGGAAGGGGGTATGGCCGGTGAGCATCTCGTAGCCCAGCACGCCCAGGGCGTAGATGTCCACCCGGCCGTCCATCTGCGGGTCGGCGGATGGCCTGTTCCGGCGCCATGTACGCCGGCGTCCCGAGCGCGACCCCGGCGGTGGTGAGCTGCTGCCGGCCCGAGGCCTCGCTCACCGCCTTGGCGACGCCGAAGTCCATGACCAGCGCGTGGCGGCCGGAGAGCAGGATGTTCTCCGGCTTGATGTCGCGGTGCACCACGCCGGCCTTGTGAGCCACCGCCAGCGCCTCGGCGATTTCGCCCAGCAGCCGCACCGCTTCGGGCACCGGCAGCTCGCCGCCCCGAGCCAGGCGCTCGCGGAGAGTCTCGCCCTCCACGTAGGGCATCACGTAGTAGAAGAAGCCGTCGGCGTCGCCGGAGTCGAGCAGGCCGAGGATGTGGGGATGCTGGCAGCCGCGCGGCGACGGCGATCTCCCGGGCAAAGCGCTCGGGACCCATCGTGGCCGCCAGCTCGGGCGCAGCACCTTCACCGCCACCCGGCGCTGGTGCTTCAGGTCCTCGGCGAGGTACACCGTGGCCATGCCGCCCTGCCCCAGCTCCCGCTCGATGCGGTAGCGGTCGGCCAGGGCGGCGGTGAGACGGTCCGACGGCGCGGTCATGGTCTCACGCCGTCGTACATGAGCACGTCGGCGCGCGTCTCGAACACCTCGCACGCCGCGCGTCGGCCCATCGGCGCGTAGACGACCGTGCCGGCAAGGCACGGCGCCGGCAACTCGGTCTCCGGTCGGGTGACGCCGGTGGCAGCATCCACGGCCAAGAGCGTCGTGATGTCGCGCGCAGGATCAACCCGCGCCACGTGGATCTTCCCGTCGGCCGACCACCCGGCGATCCCCACGCCGCGCGCGAAGCGGCCGAGCACCCGCACTGCTCCCGAGGCCAGCGAGACGCGGGCCAGGGTCTGCGTGTCCACGCTGCCGCTCAACAGCGCCACCGAACCGCCATCGGGGGCCAGGGCCCACGCGTAACTCGGGGCCGTCCACCAGGGCAGGACGCCGGGCCCGTCGTCCGCCCGCCTGCCGGCGAGCGGCCGCACGTGGCCCCCCTCGGCATCGCTGATGCGGAGTGACCTGGTCAGCGGATTGAGCCACAGAATGCTGCTGTCTCCCGGAAGTGGCCAGCCGAAGTCGTTCGTTTGCCGCGGGACACGCCGAGTGGTGCCGGACGCCACATCCACAAACGTCAAGACCGTCGCGCTGTCGAAAGACGACTCGAACGCAACGGTGCGCTGGTCCGGCGTCAGGCGCAAGGAGGGCCACACAGCCTGGCGGTCGCCGGTAACCGCCGTCTCCGAGCCGTCCACCACGCGGTACAGGTTGTTCCCCAGCGGGTCGGCGCGCAGATAGTAGAGCGTGCGGCCATCGTCCGTGAGGAGGGGCGAGCCATACCACGCCGACCCTTGCGTGAGGCGCCGTCCCCGGGAGGTCGCGCCTGACACGTCGAAGGACCAGATGTCGGTATACAGCGACCCGCTGCCGATCACGACACGTCCCGTCCGGCGCGCCACATCGAAGCTTCCGCGGAGCAGCGTGGACACCTGCGACAGCAGCAGCCTCGGCCTTCCGAAACGGCCGTCGGCGTCCACCGGGATCGCCAAGAGGTCGTCGTTGTTGCCCGGGCTCCAGCGCCACGCGAGCAGGTACTTCCCATCCACGGACCAGCGTACCGTGGAGCGCACCGGCAGGTCGGCCGGCGGCGTCAGGTTGGCCCGGTCGTCCCGCCGAATGACCGCCACCCCGTCGCGGTCGCCCATCGCGAGCAGCCGGCCATCCGGAGACCAGGCGAGATCCTCCGGCTCGCGGGACAGGCGGATGGGCGCGCCCGCGAAGGTGCCCGGGCCCAGCGCCAGCACGCGCAGCACCGAACCCGAATCGCCGCGCTGGACGAGTGCCACCGAGTCGGCGGCGGGATGGGTGTCGAACGCCAGCGGCTCGTCGGCGAGGCGGCGCGGCGCGCCGCCCAGGCGAGGAATCACGAAGAGCCCGGCGTGCGTGGCATCCAGCACGCCGCTCACCACGAGCGCGTCGCCGCCGTGGGTCCACCGCGCCGACGAGAGGCGCACCGCGCCGCTGACGATTTCGACGGGGCGCGGGCTGCCCACGTCCACGACCACGAGGTTGGCACAGCGGCCGGTCCGCGGCGGCTGCGGGCAACGCGTGTCGACATAGGCCACGAACCGGCCGTCGGGCGAGACGGCCGGGGCGCCGGCCGTGCCGCTGTACGTCACCTGCTCGCTCTCCGGGCTCGCCGTCGCGCCCACGTGCCGGTTGCGCAACGCGGCCCAGGTCAGCAGCGTGCCGAGCCCGACCCACGCCGCGGCCCGGCAGGCACGGGCCGCAGGAGACGGAGCCCGTGCGCGCCGAGCTTCGTGGAGCGCCGTGACGCTGGTCGTGAAGACGGCATTCGCGAGGGCGTCCGCGAAGGCTCGAGTGGAGTCGAAGCGGTCGGCGGGGAGCTTCTCGAGCGCCTTCATCAGCGCCGCCGCGACGTTCGGCGGCACCGACTTCCGTAGCGCCGTCACCTCGGCTACCGGCTCGGCGATGATCCTCATGATGATCTGCTGCGCGGAGGCGCCGGTATGCGGCGGATTCCCCGTCAGCATCTCGTACAACACGCTCGCCAGACTGTAGACGTCGCTCCTCGCCGTGATCTCCTTCTCGGCCGTTGCCTGCTCGGGGCTCATGTAGTGCGGCGTGCCGAGCGAGAGCCCCGTCTCGGTCATCCGCCCACCCGCCGCGGCGCTCACCGCCAGCGCGATCCCGAAGTCGGCCACCAACGAGCGGCCGTCGTGCAGCAGGATGTTCTCGGGTTTGATGTCGCGGTGGATCACCCCGTGGCGGTGGGCGTAGTCCAGCGCGTCGGCGACTGTCGCGGGTGATCCGCACCGCCTCGTCGATGCCGAGCTGCTTCTCGCGATCGAGCTTGTTCCGCAGCGTTCGCCCTCGATGTAGGGCATGACGTAAAAGAGGGTGCCGTCCACCGCGCCGGAATCGAAGAGCGGCAGGATGTGCGGGTGCTGGAGGCGCGGCGGTGATCTTGATCTTCCGGGAGGAACCGGTCGGCGCCGAGCACCGCGCGCGAGCTCGGGCTTCAGCACCTTGATCGCGACCTGGCGGTCGTGCTTGAGATCGTGGGCGAGGTAGACGGTGGCCATGCCGCCCGCGCCGAGCTCGCGCTCGATGCGGTAGCGGTCGGCGAGGGCTGAGGAGAGCGCGACGGGGACAGGGCTCATGACGAGTTCCAAAGGTTCCAAGAGTTCCAAGAGTGCCAACTAGCACTCGCTAATCGGCATCGACCCTTGGTACCATGGCACTATGGCACCTTGGCACTCTAGCACTTGGCACTTTGGCACTCATTGCCGATAGCCGATAGCCGAGTTCTCACGTCGTCGGAACCGTGAACTCGTGCACCATTCCCTTCATCATGTGCGGCATGCCGGAGGCCGGGTCCGGGACGAAGCAGACCAAGAGGTAATTACCCGGCGCCAGGGTCACCGTCCAATAGCCGTCGCCTCCCTTGCTGAATGCGCCGGGTCCGCCCAGCATGACGCCGGGTGGCGGTCCCTTGGCGGCGGGCCCGAGGGCCGCGAGGTAGTCTTTGCCGGTTGCCCCGTCGTTGAGGCGAACCAGCTGGACCTCATGGGTCTGCGGGCCGTCGTTGATCACATGGTAGGTGTGGGTGCCGGCCGCGATGACGGGAGCCTCGAAGCCGAAGTCCTTGAGCCGGATCTCGCCCTGCGCCTCGGGCGCCTTCGCCGCCTCTCTCGTGCTGGTGACAACCAGCTCCTTGATCATCCCTTTGGAGAGATGATCCCGGCCGTCCGTCGGGTCTGGCATGAAGCAGATGGCGACGTAGTTCCCGGCCGGCAAATCCACGGTGCCTGCGGTGGAGCCCGAGACGCCGACGGCCCCTGCTGCACCGTGCCACGAAATGAACGGCGGCTCCGCGCCGGGATGCTCCTTCGCGAAGGTCACGAGGTCCTGCAGTGTCTTACCGTCCTCAAACTTGCCGAGGATGAGGTGATGGTCCTGGCTGCCATGGTTCACGAGCCGGACCGTGGTAAACCCGGACATGATGCTGTCGGGGCCGGCAAATGCGAAGTCGGTCGCGGTAAACGTCACGTCCTGCGGTGCGGCCCCGGGCGAGGAACCGGGCTTGGGGGCACAGGCAGCCAGGGTCGCAAGGAGAGCGGGGACGTAGCGGAACCTCATCAGGGGGTCCTCCAGACTTGAGGTGGATGCAGCTGCAAAGATGCAGTGGGCAAGGGGAATCAGCTAGGCGCCTGCGGCGCGGCGGGGGTGGTCGCTTCGCGACCACGGCGCGGGTGGCTTCGCCACGGCGGGGGTTCGCTTCGCGAACGGCGGGAACTACATTCGGCTCGGTACTCGGTACTCGGTACTCGGTACTCGGTACTCGGTACTCGGTACTCGGTACTCAACCCTCGACCCAATCAAAGGCGAGCCCTCACCTGACCGCTCCCGCCGCACCCCGTCATCCAGGTCTCCGGCATCCGTCGGACCTACGGCGAAATCGTCGCGGTCGATGACGTCTCGTTCGAGGTCCACGACGGCGAGATCTTCGGGCTGATCGGACCCAACGGCGCCGGCAAGACCACCACAATGGAGTGCGTCGAGGGCCTGCGCCGGCCCGACCGGGGCACAATCTCGGTGCTCGGCCTGGATCCGTTCCGCGATGTCTACCAGCTGCAGGAGCGGATCGGAGTGCAGCTGCAGCAGGCGCAACTGCAGAAGCGGATCAAGGTGTGGGAGGCGGTGCACCTGTGGGCTTCCCTATATAAGAGGAAGGCCTCCGACGGCGACCGGCTGCTCGAACAACTGGGGCTCGCCGAGAAGCGCAACGCCTGGTTCATGACTCTGTCTGGAGGTCAGAAGCAGCGGCTGTTCATTGCTCTGGCGCTCATCAACGAGCCGGAGGTGGTGTTTCTCGACGAACTCACCACCGGTCTGGACCCGCAGTCGCGCCGGGCGATCTGGGAGCTGGTCCGCGGCATGCGCGATCGGGGCAAGACGGTGTTCCTCACCACCCATCTAATGGAAGAAGCGGAGCGGCTGTGCGACCGGGTCGCCATCATCGAGCATGGCCGTATCATCGATCTCGATCCTCCCGAACGGCTGGTGGCCCGGCATTGCCCCGAGCGAACCGTGGTCCTGGCGACCGATGACCCGCTCGCCGCCGAGCGCTTCCGCACTATCCCCGGCGTAGAGGAGGTGCAGTACGCGGAGAATCAGTTCACTCTTCGCGGGCACGGCGAGGATTTCGTCACCGACGTCATCCAGTGTCTGTCGGAGCACCGCATGCGGATCACCGAGTTCCGCACGGAGCTGCCCGACGCTCGAGGACGTGTTCCTGAAGCTCACCGGCCACCGCATCCGCGACTAGGCGCCCGATCTATGCTCCGTGGCCTCTGGCAACTCACCTGGCTCGAACTCAAGATCTTTCTCCGGGAGCCCCTGGGAGCGATCGGAACGATCCTCCTGCCGGCGCTGGTGTTCGTGGTGTTCGGGCGTGCCGCCGGCCCCAGGCTCCCAACGTCGGCGGTCGACGGATTCCTGCAAGTCTCCCTGCCAGTGCTCGCCGCAGTGTTGATCGCCATCAGCGCCGTGCTCTCGCTGGTGACCATCATCGCCGTTTATCGGGAAGGCGGCATCCTCAAGCGACTCCGCGCCACACCACTGCGGCCGCGCACGATTCTCACCGCTCATGTCGTGGTCAAACTGCTGCTCACCGCCATCACCCTGCTGTCGCTCATCCTGGTGGGCAAGCGGCTCTATCCCCTCGATCCCGGCGTCCCGCTGCTGGGCTTCCTGATCGCGGTACTGATCGCCACGCTGAGCATCCTGTCGATCGGTTTCGTCATCGCCAGCATCGTTCCCACGGCGCGCTTCGCTCAGCCGATCGGCGCCGCCTTCCTGTATCCGATGATCGGGTTGTCGGGAATCTTCGTGTCGCTGGACTCCTTGCCGCCGGCGCTCCACACATTGGCGCGCTTTGTACCTCTCACCTATGCGGTATCGCTGCTTGAGGGGATCTGGAACAACGACCCATGGCTGGCGCATGCCGGAGACCTTGCCGCACTCGCACTGGTATTCCTGCTCTGCACCGCTCTCTCGGCGCGGGTGTTTCGGTGGGAGTAGGATCGGTCGAGGCGGCGAGGCGGTCAGGGCGGTCAGGGCGGTCGAGGCGGTCAAGGACGTCAGGAGCAGCCAACGTCTGGCAGCAATTGGCCTCACGTTGACGGCGGACGGCGGACGGCGGACGGCGGGCGGCGGGCGGCAGACGGCTAATGGCTGACGTCTGCCGGCGGCATCGTGTCGAGGTAGCGCTGATCGGCGTACCCCAGTGCCTGACTGTCGCTGACCACCCGGTACCACCCCTGCTTGAGCAGGTCGACCTGTACTTCCTCGCCGGGGCGTAGAACCCGGACCACTGGCGCCGTATTGCTGCGATCGGCCCTGACGTTCATCCAGGTGTTGGCATAGCGGCGTTGCACGGCGCCCGCGTCGACTGGCTGCGGCGTGGGGGTGAGCGCGACTGGCTGTGGCGCGGGGGTCGGCGCAACTGGCCGCGGCGTGGGGGTTGGCGCGACGGACTTGGCGCTGTCACGCGTGGGAGGTTGAGAGTGGCGCGGCGCTTCGGGCGGAGGGGATGGGACGGCAGGCAGGCTCTCGGCAGTTGGGGCGATCGCTGCGGCCGAGGGACCGGCCGATGGGGCGACACCGAATCTCGGCCGCAGCCGATTCACAACCAGAAGAATCACTGCTCCAACGGTGATGAGGAGCGCGAGTGGAATCCAGCTGCGCCGCGGGCGGGTGGTGGTGTACCGGAACGGGCGGCTGTCAAACGGACGGCCGCAGTGCGGACAGCGGGTGGCGACACTGAGCGCTTTCTGCCCGCAGTTGGTGCAAGTGAGGTAGGACACAGACTTAGGCAATCGCGGGCGGCTCAGTTTCGGGCGTGAGAAACATGCGGGCCTTACTCGGCATAAATGTATTGGTCACGGGCGCCTGCCGAAATCCGAGGGCGTCATGAGTGGTACAAGATGGTGCGGCGGCGGTGGCTTCGCCACGGCGGGGCTGAGCCACGTATCGCGGCGGGAACCGCTACTGCACGAGGCTGATGGCTGATCGGCTGATGGCTGATGGCTGACGGCTGATCGGCTATCGGCTATCAGCTATCGGTGACGACTCACTTGCCGCTTCCGGTCCGTTGCCGCAGTTCCTGGATCCAGTTGACCACCATCACCAGGTGGCGGTTCTCTTCCACAGGCCGGACCATGACAAAGCTTCCGTCCGGCGCGACATCGTAGTTCGGGTGATACAGGTCGGTCGCATAGGGCCCTTCGAAAAGCGTTTCGCGTCCGGTGACCGTGGGTGCTCGCGAACCGGCGATCGTGGCGGCCATTACTTTGTCGCCAATGCGATAGTACACCCGCCTTCCATCCCGCGACCAGAGAGGCTCCCCTCCCCCACTGGTGGACACTGGCACCCGGCCGCCGCCGCCGCCAAGCGCCCGCACGTACACCTCTTCCCGGCCGGATTCGTTGGACACGTAGGCCAGCCACTTCGAGTCAGGTGAAACCCGCGGCTGCTTGTCGTCATTGATATTGGCGAGGACCGGAACCGGCTTCCGCTCCCCAGTGACCGGGAACCGATAGATGTCGCGATTGTTGTCCCGGGCATCCACGCGATACACGACCGACTGGCCATCCGGAGTGAAGACGCCCTCCCTGATCGGGTTGGTATCACGCAGCAGCATCTCGCCGTTGGCACTGCCATCGGCCGGCTGCCACCAGAGCGCGTTGCTCGGCTCGCGGGACGAGGTATACATCACGCGACTGCCGTCGGGCGTCCACTCCGGCCGGTTGTTGTAGCCCCCGTTGGTCAACCGCTCGGCCGTCTGCTCGGCGAGGTCGGAAATCCAGATATCGGCACCGGCAGCTCCCTGCACCTCGACCGCGATGCGGCGCCCGTCGGGGGAGAGGCGGGGATGCAGGTATACCTGCACCGAATCGAGAAGGACCCGCGTTGCCCCGTGCGGATCGACGCGCACCAACTGGCTGGCGATGCCGCCTTTCTGATAGAGCAGCGATCCTTTTGGTGATAAGGCGGCCGAAACATTCCACGTGGAGGTAGGGACGGCGATGCTGTCGGCAATCTGGAGCGGCGCCCCGGCGCGCAAACTCCCCACGTCGAAAGGCGCCGCCATCAACGCGCCGTCGTTGCGCACGTAAACCAGGAATCCGTCCACCAGGCCAAGCGCCCGGGCGCCTCGGTGTCCCGACAACACGGTGGCCTTGCCGCTCGCGGTCCGCACCACCGCAATCGTCAGGTCGGCGTTGCTGGCGACCGTACTGCTATAGAAGACCAGCCGGCCCTGGTCCGCCGAGCGGGGTGCCAGCTGCAGCCGCTCGCCACTGGCACTGTCCATCTGGGAGAACTGCACCGGCTCTCCACCATCGGACGACACCCGCCAGAGGCCCCGGCCCTCCGTGTAGGTGCCCTTGGCGAACACGATCTCTCGATCGGAGATCCAGGTGAGCCCGGCGCCGACGTTTCCGCTATTGTCGATGGCGCAGAGGGTCGCGAGGGAGCTGCCATCTATTCCGACTTTCTTCAGCTTGCCGTCGGCGGCCCGGAACGCGATCCACTGGCCGTCAGGCGAGAATTCCGGATTGAGCGCGCCGTCGGTACCCGGTAAGGCTCGGGAACTCAGCTGATCCAGACTCCTGACGTAGAGCATCCAACTCGCGCTGGAGGGGCCCGCGGCAATGACTGCCCGGCGCCCGTCCGGGGATAGGGCGAGTTGTGTCGCCACACCAGCGATCGGCACGGCGACCCTGGTGCCTGGCGGCGGTTGCAACTCGAAGCGCACGACGGCAGGGATCTGGGGCGACCCCGGGTGCAGCCAACCCCAGGCCGCCGCAATCGCCGCGAGGCCAAACGCCACCGCCCACGGCAGTGGCGAACTCGCACTCCACTTGTTCACCGACACCCGCGCCGGCGCCGTCGCGCGGGGCCGGGTCGCTCCGCCCTGCCCTTCGAGCGCCGCAACAAAGGCGGCGGCGGTCGGCCAGCGGTCTGCCGGGAGCTTGGCGAGAGCCACCAGCACCGCATCTTCGATGGCTTCTGGCACGGTGTCCCGCAACTTCGAAAGTGACACCGGTTTTTCGGTCAGCACCTTGGCGACGATGGCCTGGGCCGTGCTTCCGGTGAATGGCGGATCACCAACCAGCATCTCGTAGGTCATCGCGCCCAGGGCGTACACGTCGCTCCGGGCCGTAATCTCCCGCTCACCCATCGCCTGCTCGGGCGACATATAGGTCGGCGTACCCAGCGACATGCCGGTCTCGGTCATCCGGCTGCCGCCCGCCTTGCTGGCCGCGAGCGCGATGCCGAAATCGGCAACCAGCGCGCGCCCGTCATGGAGCAGAACATTCTCGGGCTTGATGTCGCGGTGGATCACGCCGTGGCGGTGGGCGTAGTCGAGCGCGCCGCCGACCTCGGTGGCGATCCGCACCGCGTCGGCGATCGGGAGTTGTTTCTCCCGATTCAGCCGGTCGCGCAGCGACTCGCCCTCGATGAAGGGCATGACGTAGAAGAGATACGACGCGGGTCGGGAGTCATGGGTCGTGGGTCGTGGGTCATGGGTCGGTGTTGTTGACCCTTGACCCTCGACCCTCGACTCATGACCCACGACCGCTTCGCCCGAATCGAACAACGGCAGAATGTGCGGATGCTGCAGGTTCGCCGTGGTCTTGATCTCGCTCAGGAACCGCTCGGCGCCGATCACCGCGGCCAGCTCCGGGCGCAGCACCTTGATGGCGACCTTGCGGTCGTGCTTCAGATCCTGCGCGAGATAGACGGTGGCCATGCCCCCGGCACCGAGCTCCCGCTCGATGCGGTAGCGGTCAGCGAGTGCGGCGGCGAGGCGAGACGGCAGATCGGTCACGGTTGCATTTCCTGAGTGCACGGGAATTCGTCCGACGGTCCGACGGTCCGACGGTCCGACGGTCCGACGGTCAAGACGGTCAAGACGGTCGGTGGAATGGCCGATAGCTGATAGCTGATAGCCGATGGCCGACAGCCGATAGCCGCAGGGATCACTCCTTGAAGGGTGACTTGGACGGTCGCGCGCGGCCCGGGCCGCCCGGCTTCCCCAGCAGCCGCTGCAACTCCTCCTCGCTCAATTCAAACGGATCGGCCTCATATCCCGGCGGATCGATTCGGAGCACCCGGCCAGGATTGTCCTGGACGGGGTGGAACTCCCAGGCCGAGCGGGAGAGATCGCGAACTTCCCACTCATGGCCCTCGGGATCGGTGAAGCGACGGTAGCCCACGGAATAGCTCCATGTTGGTCGCGTTGGCCCAACAGGTCAACGCGACAGGTTCAGTCTTTCGATCACATCCGGAGTACCGCTTCAGGGAGCCGAGCTATCCACCGCAGCTCTCATCTGCCGGACCCAGTCCGGGATCACTCGGAGATACGTGCTGCCGTTTTCCGCCGGACCCTGGACGTAGATGATGCCACCGTCGCGGGAGGGGCGGTTGGACCAGCCCGAGGTATCCGAGAAGCGCGGGTCGCGGCCCCAGAATGTCGGCGGGCCGAGCGGCTCTCCGGTCTCCGGATTGATCCGCACCAGGTACCAGGCGATGCCCAGACGGTAGAGGACGTCCGTCGCCGAGAGCCAGAGCGGCTCGACGCCTTCCGAGGCGAGCTGCCAGCGGCGCCCCGGGACCGGAAACCGGGTGACGATCACCTGATTTCCCTCGAGCGTTTGAAACAGGATCAGCTTCTGGTTCGGGGATACCGAGGCGAACCGGGAGCCGGTCAGGACCGTGTCGAAGGTAGCGCGCGGCGCGCTCGGATCGAAACGGGTGACGAGCGAGCCACCCCAGCTCTGCGCCAGCGCGAGATGGTCGCTGTAGTAGTCGGTCGGATCGAGACTGTACGAGTCGTAGGCGCCACTGGCCAGCGTGTCCGGCCGGGCTCCGGAACTCGGTGCGCCGCGCAGAACGGTCCAGCGGGTGGAGTCCCGCACGGCCAGGAGGAGCTGCTCTCCGCTGGGACTCCAGAGCGGGTGGCGGATCGTTCCGCCGGTGAGCCAGGTGAAATGCTGGCCATTCTGGAGGTCGTAGATCCGGAGCTCGTTCGAGGCCAGGTTCTGCACCGAGGCCGCCACCCAGCGGCGGTCGTGGCTCACGTCGAAGCGTTGAAAATCGCCGCTCTCCATGGGCAGCGTCTGCGGCACTCCTCCCGCATGGAGAGTCACCAGGCGGCCGATCGTCGCGTCGATACCGGGCGCGTAGACCAATGTCCCGTTCGGCGCGACATCGAACTGGCCCTCGCCCAGGGCCTCCCGCCGCATCCCGCTGAGCAGGGTGACCGGCCGGTACGACAGGTGCCTCTCCGGGTCGTAGCGCGCGGCGAGCAAAGTGCCGTTGCTGGTGAGGTAGACGAGGTAGCGACGGTCGACCAGCACGAACGCCGTTCCCGCGAGCAGCTCGCCGGCAGTCCCGTCCGCCCGCGCGACACGGATGTTGGTGACCGCGCCCGACTCCGGATCCAGCACGATCGCGCTCCGGTTGTAGGAACAGATCAGCTGCCGGAGTTCCGGGATCCACCGTCCGAACACACAGCGCGCGATCGCCTTGGTGCGCGGGGTGCCTCCCGCCACATCGATCCAGTTGAAGCGGTTGCCGTCGTCGGTGCCGGCGCCGAGCTGGGTGTTGGACATCCATCCGAGCGCGTCGGTGCTCTTCGCGTCGAGGAGCAGACGAGGCTCGCCACCGACGAGGGCGAGGAGCATGATGTGATCGCCGCGGAGGAACGCGACCCGGGTGCCATCGGGCGAGATCCGCGGCGCGGTGGCGCCCCGGGTGCCAGCCAGTCGGCGGGCTTCGCCGTTACGCAGGCTGCGATACCAGAGTTCGGTGGAGTCGCCCTGGCGGGCGGCGTACACGGTGAAGTCGCCGGCCGGAGAGATCGAAATATTCCTGAGTGGCTCCCCGTAGGAGACGTTGGACGAGGTGACGGCGAAACTCATGGGGGCACTGTCGGGCAGGACCGCATCGTACACCGTCGGTCCTCCCGAGGGTTTCCCCCTGAGCGCCCACAGAGCCAGCGCCAGCAGGCCCACCGAGACAACGCCCAGCCCGAGGCTGATGGCCCGCCAGGGTCCGTGGCTCGACCGGGTGGCCTGGGTTGAGCGGGTCGCCGTTCTGAAGGTCGAACCACCGGTCAGTGCCGCAGCGAATTCGGCCGCCGTCGCAAAGCGGTCCGCGGGGAGCTTCTGCAGTGCGGTCAGCACCGCATCGTCAACCGCGGCCGGCACGCTCTTCCGCTGTGACGTGAGGCTGACGGGCTCCGTGGTCATCACCTTGGCGATGATCGCCTGCGCGGTCGGGCCATTGAAGGGCGGTTCGCCCACCAGCATCTCGTAGGTCACGCAGCCGAGGGCGTACACATCGGAGCGGGCGGTGATCTCCCGCTCGCCCATCGCCTGTTCGGGCGACATGTAGTGCGGGGTGCCGAGCGACATGCCGGTCTCGGTCATGCGGGTACTGCCGGCGCTCGAGACCGCCAGGGCGATGCCGAAGTCCGCCACCAGGGCCCGGCCATCGTGCAGCAGGATGTTTTCCGGCTTGATGTCGCGGTGGATCACGCCATGACGGTGGGCGTAGTCGAGCGCGCCTGCGACCTCGGATGCGAGGCGGACCGCATCGCTGATCGGGAGCTGTTTCTCGCGGCTCAATCGGTCCCGCAGCGATTCGCCCTCGACGAATGGCATCACGTAATACGCGGTGCCGTTGACTTCGCCGGAGTCAATCAACCCGAGGATGTGCGGGTGCTGCAGCGTCGCGATGGTCTTGATCTCGCGGAGGAACCGTTCCGCGCCAATCACCGCCGAAAGTTCCGGCCGGAGTACCTTGATCGCCACCTTGCGGTCGTGCTTGAGATCCTGGGCGAGATACACCGTCGCCATGCCCCCCGCGCCCAACTCCCGCTCGATGCGGTAGCGGTCGGCGAGGGCGGTGGCAAGTGTGGGCGGGATAGGCGTCATGGGTGGTGCAAGATGGTGCGGACGGGGTTGCTTCGCCACGACGGGGTCTATCGGCTATCGGCTGACTGCTATCGGCTGATGGCTAACGGCTAACGGCTGACGGCTGATGGCTGACGGCTGATGGCTGACGGCTAACGCCTGACGGCAAGCGGCTGACGGCCGATGGCCCATAGCCGATAGCCGATAGCCGATAGCCGATAGCCGATAGCCGATAGCCGATAGCCGATAGCCGATAGCCATTAGCCAGAGGCAGGTTGGTTTCAACACCAGCAGTCGCTATTGGCCGCCGGCCTGTCGCCTGTCGCCTGTCGCCTCTTCAGCCTCTCGCCGCCTTCTCCACCTACGGCCGCACGATCCGGCTCATATAGGCATCGCCATGATACGCACTCTCGAGGATGGTCACGCGCTTGAGATCGTCCGAGACGCTCACGCCCTCGACTGGTCGGGGCAAGATGCCGAGACGAGTCACCTTCCCCGGCCCTTGCACTCGGGACAAGGCCACGGATTCCTGGGTCGGCCTGAACTGGAGAAGGACAGAACCGTCACTGAGAAATCTCGCGCCGCCTCCCTCGGCGTAGGTCGAGGTCCACATAATCGGTGTGCCGCCGTCCAGGGGGACAACGGCCACTCCGATCGTATCGTTGGTTCCGGTGTTCCAGCCCGAGAAGACGAGCTGCTGTCCCGAGGGATCGACGTCGACGCTGTTCAGGTCGCCGAACCACTTCGGCTTGGGAATCTCGACCTGGCGCCCCGCGCGTTCGACGATCACTCGATCGCTAGCCGCCGGAATCCAGGCCCACCCATCGGCGAGTCGTGTGACGCTACGCGCCAGCGAGTCCGGCAGGTCGACCCCTCCCGGGATCGGGCCGGTGCGGACGTCCACCAGTCCGACGTGTAGCCCGGCGGGTGTCGGTGAGGCGTACGCGACAGTCACCGAATCAGACCATTGGGCTCCGCGCGGCGAGCCAGGGAGGTTGAGCGGGCTCTCAGTCCCGCCACCGAACGGCATGACGCTGAACCGGCGCTCGCTCCGGCCGGTGCTGGACGGGAGGGTCCGCGTGAGCAGTAGCCTGCTGCCGTCAGGCGAGATCTGAGCCGCAACCCTGGTCGACGCGCGCATCAGCCGGCGGTTCTCGGGGAACCGGTTCGCAAGGGCGTCGGCGAGGTCGGTTGCCCACAACTGGTAGTCGCTGGTGCCGTCATCGATCACCAGGGTGGAGCCGTCGGCGGTGACACTGAAGTTGTTGAAGGTTCCGGAGAGTAGCGTATCCTGCCGCGTGGCCAGCCGTCCGGTGACGGGGTCGATCCCCAGCCTGACGATCGACTCGAAGCCAGTGCCTGAGCGAGTGAGCCAGAGCGCATCGGCGGTGATGCGCCCCGGGCAGGTGCAGGAGTTGACGACGTGGTCCGCGACCTTGCCGCTCCGATCGATGACCTGCCAGAGCCCCCGGCCCGCCTGGACCACAAGTGCCACGATCCACCGCCCACCGGGCATCACGCTGAGTCCGGCCACGCCCAGTCCGGGCCCGGCCACTCGGATGCTATCCCCGACCACTCCGGCGAGGGTGGTGACCCGGACGTAGAACACGGAGTCGCCCCCGCTCGTGGGCGGGGCCACGAGCAGCGAATCGCCGCCAGCCCAGAACATTGCGGCCCCGGAGCTGAGGTAGCGAGGCGGGCCGCCTAACGCAGAGACGAGGTGGATCCCCCATCGACCGGCGAAGGTCCCGGCGAAGATGAGATTGCGCCGGTCGGGGCTCCACTCGAGCCCGTAGGCGGCGGTGGCACCCTCCAGGATGCGATGGGTCGCCGTGCCTCCTACGTCCTGGATCTCGACCGCATATGTGCAGTTGGCGCCGGCG
The DNA here is from genome assembly GCA_963748035.1 of uncultured Gemmatimonadales bacterium. GTDB lineage: Bacteria > Gemmatimonadota > Gemmatimonadetes > Gemmatimonadales > GWC2-71-9 > JADJOM01. Next base: position 45,116 of record CAVVHO010000004.1, read on the forward strand.
CACTGTCGAGTGATGTAAGCCAGTTGCTTCCCATCGGGCGTGATCGCGGAGGCGTACACGGTCCCGGAGAAGGTGAGCTGGCTGCGATCTCGGAGGACGAAGGCCGCCTCGCGTTTACCAAGCCGACCGGCGGCTGCCAGCACGCCGAGGACCGCTGCGATCAGGATCACTGCGGCTGCGACGCCGATCGCCAGGCCGCGTTTCGATCCGCCGGCCGCGGCACCGGGACTTGCCGCTGTCACCCGCCTCACGTCGAGTGCGCGGGCAAAGTCCCCGGCACTCGGGAAGCGATCGGCCGGGGTCTTATCCAGGGCGCGCGCCACCGCGGCATCAATCTCATCTGGCACCGAGTCGCGGACCACCCGCAGATGCGTGGGCTTCTCGGTCATCAACTTGGCGATCATCGCCTGGGCGTTGGGACCGGTGACCGGCGGCTCGCCGGCGAGCATCTCGTAGAGCACGGCGGCGAGCGAGTAGGTGTCGCTCCGCGCGTCGAGCTGACGGTCGCCGGTGGCCTGCTCCGGACTCATGTATTGCGGCGTGCCGAGGGACAGCCCGGTCTCGGTCAGCCGACTCCCACCCGCCTCCGACACCGCCAGCGCGATGCCGAAGTCAGCCAGCATCGCTTCCCCTTCAAGCAGCAGGATGTTCTCCGGCTTGATATCCCGGTGGACCACGCCCTTGCGGTGTGCGTAATCAAGGGCGCTGGCCACTTGGCGGGTGATGGTGAGGGCCTCGTCGAGCCCCAGCTGCTTCTCCCGGTTGAGCTTGTCGCGTAATGATTCGCCGCGGACGAAGGGCAGCACGTAATAGAGGAAGCCGCCTTCGGCGCCCGAGTCGATCAGCGTCAGGATATGCGGGTGGTCGAGCCGGGCCGTGATCTTGATCTCGGCCAGGAATCGCTCGCTGCCCAGCACCGCGCCCAGCTCAGGCCGCAACACCTTGAGGGCAACCTCGCGGTCATGCTTGAGGTCGGTGGCCAAGTAGACGGTTGCCATACCGCCGGCACCAAGCTGCCGCTCGATGCGATAGCGCTCTTCAAGGGCGGTGGTCAGGGGGGTGATGTCGGTCATAGTGGACTTGAAGATAATTGTTGATTGTCGATTGCAATCGGCTATCGACTGACGGCTGACGGCTGGCGGCTGGCGGCTGGCGGCTGACGGCCCTTTGTCGCCTCTCGCCTGTCGCCTCTCGCCTGTCTCGCCTCCTCGCCCTCACTCGCCAGGACGATACTGACGCTCCACATGCCCTTCCACCTGCGACCGATAGAAATACACTGGCCGCAGGTCCCCGCTGGCGTAGCGCTCCGCCTGGTCGTTGAAGTGTTTCGACGCCGGATCGCCGCTCTCGCCACCGGCGGTGATCGCCCGGGCCCGCACCGAATCGCCGAACTCTACCACCGCGACGAAGCTGTTGCCGTAGCTGCCGTAGATCTTCTTACTGCCGTTGTACGACCTGGCGCCGAAAGAGGCCAGCGACCCCCATCGGGCGGAGGTAAAAGGTACCGGGATACTGGGGCCGCTGTCGCTGAAGGGATGCACGATGTCGTCGGTAAGCCGCTGGAAGCGATTGATCTCCCCCCACGGCGTCTTCCAGGTTCCGAAATTGGCCTCGAGTTTGTCGGAGGCCGCCGCGAGCGCCCCGAGCCGCTGTGCGGCCGTCGCCTTGGTGGTCATGTACTCGTACACCGACAGATCCTCGCTGTCCGCCTCACCCGAGACCCGGCGCCAGAGCTCCTCGCCCCAGAACACCGCCATTGAGGTCGGCACTGACGCGGCCGACCAGCGATAGTCCCAGTCGCGAAGCAGCTTCACCTGTTCGGCCAGCTTGGCCTTCAGGGGGTCACCGACGCGGAGGCGGTCCCAATCCTTGAGCAGCGGGGGGAGTAACAGCGCGAACGCCGGCTGGTAGGTATCGTAGGCCGCGGCGAGGAGCGACTCCAGGGTAAAGTCCTGCTTCCCTTCGAGTAGCCGGATCGCGTGGACGCCGCGCGGGTTTTCCTTGTAGGTCTCTACGTAGCCGGGATAGTCTTTCGCCTTCGGGCTGTTGGGGCCGGCCGCCGAAAAGGGCCAGTTGTTGGTGTTCTGGATCCAGCCATTGGCCGGGTTGTGGAGATTGGGCATCTCGTCGAGGGAGAGCAGGGGGCCCCACTCGGTCGCCGGATTGCTGCCGTCCACCGGCCGGTTCCAGTCGAACCGCGGATCCCGCTTGGGGATGAAGCTGGCCTGAAAGTACGCGATGTTACCGTCGGCGTCGGCGTAGACGGTATTGTTGGAAGAGTTGGTGCGGAGATTCACCGTTTCCTGAAAGGCGTTGTAGTCTCTCGCCTTGGTTCGGGTGTAGGACTCGGTGAGCGCCTTCACCGGTTCCTGCATCAGCCGCACACTCACCCACTTGCCGCTCTCCTCCCGCACAATGGGCCCATGCTGGGTCCGGTAAACCGTAAACTCCTTCCGGGCCATTCCCGTGTCAGTCTTGAAGGGCACCGTGATGCTGCCGACCGTGACCGGCCGTTCCTCGCTCCCCACTCGATAGAACAGGCTATCGCCTTTCCTTAGTATGGTCTCGGCGTACTCATCGATGGCGTCCACACCGCTGGAGGTGTGCATCCAGCCCGCCCGATCGTTGAATCCTTGGTACACGAAAAACTGCCCCCAGGTCACCGCACCGTAGACATTGAGGCCCTCCTCGCTCACCATCTGCAGTTCGGACCTGAAGAAGAACGAGGTGTGGGGATTGATCAGTAGCAGCGCATGATGTGATGCGGTGTTGGCAGGCGCGATGGCAATGCCGTTCGATCCGGTGGGCTCCGGCGGCCACGCAGGCTGTTCAAGCGCCACGGTCTTGGGGCCCTTGCCATAGAAAGCCTCCAGCTCCTGCAGGGAAATGCCCTCGATATCGCCACCGATGCTGCCTTCACTGAACGTCAACGCCATCCACGGCTCGAAGTGCTGGATGACCCGGGGATGCACCCCGGGATGCTTGAGCAGATAGAAGTTGAGCCCGTCCGCCCAGGCGACCATCAACTGCTTGAGCCAGTCGGGGCTGGTGTTGTACAGCGCCTTCATCTGCTCGGGATCAATGAACAGCTTCATTCGCAGGTCCTGAAACACAGCCTGCTCTCCCTCGGCCTCCGCCAACCGCCCCATCGCATTGAGGTAGTTGGTCTCCACCCTGTTGAAATCATCCTCGGCCTGGGCGTAGATCATCCCGAAGATCGCATCGGCGTCAGTCTTGCCGTAGACATGCGCGATGCCCCAGTCGTCGCGGATGATGGTGACCCTGGCCGCCTGTTGTTCCAGTCTGGCCGCGTCGCTCCCGGCACCGGGGTGAGAGGAACACGAGAGTGTGGCAGTGGTGACGAGGAGGAGAAGCTTGTTCATGGTGTGACCCTTGTTGGTCGGACGGTCAGGACGGTCAGGACGGTCAGGACGGTCGAGACGGTCAATTGCTAATTGCTAATTGCTAATTGCTGATTGAACTACTGCGCTCATCCGGCGATCTTGACCGCCTTGACCGCCTTGACCGCCTTGACCGCCTTGACCGTCTTGACCGCCGTGACCGCCGTGACCGCCGTGACCGCCGTGACCGCCGTGACCGCCGTGACCGCCGTGACCGCCGTGACCGCCGTGACCGCCGTGACCGCCGTGACCGCCGTGACCGCCGTGACCGCCGTGACCGCCGTGACCGCCGTGACCGCCGTGACCGCCTTGACCGCCCTAACCGCCCAACCGCCTACCGCCCAACTACCTGCCTCACCCGCGGATCATCCCGCACCCGTGCGTATCTCGGCTCGTATCGAACCAGGAGGCGATTGCCCTTCTGCGTCGCCACGAATTGCAGCACCGCTTGAACCGCGCCCTCATTGTCGCCGAAGCGGAGATAGCTATCCATGAGAAGTGCAGATAGGTCGGGTCCCTCCCAGGCGTCCCGAGTGGCGGGCATGAGTTCGACGGCCCGGCGCCCTTCCCGGATCGCATCTTCCCGTCGACCCATGCCTGCGTAGGCCGCACCCAGATAACCATGGTCCCATGGCTCGTCGGGCCGCGCTCGCAGGCGCCGCTGGTATGCGCTGGCTGCTGAGTCAAAGCTGGCGCGCGCATCCTTGTGCAACACCTCCTCAACTTGAGCACGGGCCAGGAAGTATCCCGCTGTGTCGAACATCTCGGCCCGGAGCGGAGGAAACGGCTCGAGGTCGCCGCGCGCAGCCGGAGCGAGCAGCGTGGCCCACCGTCCGATCAGCAGGGGCCGCTCCACCAGAATCTGGGGAAGCCCGATCCGGCTGATGGCCAGCCGGGCGGTCTCGCCGGCTCCGGTCAGATCGCCCTGCTCGATCTGCATGTCAATCTTGGACCAGCGCGCGTAGTGATCGGTAGGGTCGAGCGCGATTGCCCGCTCCACGAACGGCTTGCCCTCATCGGGGCGGCCCAGGCCCTTCAGGGTCTCTGACAGATCGGCCAGGGCCAGCTCTGACTGCGGGTCCAGTTCCAGGGCACGACGGAAGCTCGAGAGCGACTCCTCGAAGTGTCCTGAGCGACGGAGCACGTAACCAATCCAAGAGTGATAAGGCGCCTGCCCGGGATCGGTCTGTAGAACAGCCCTGAACTCCGCCAGTGCCCGCGGGAAATCAAGCTCCGCATGGTAGAAGTATTCGCCCCGTGCGAAGTGCGTGGCCGGGGCGTCGGGCGCCAGCGCAGCGGCGCGGTCCGCGGCCTCTCTCGCGAGGGCAAGGCGACGCTCTGAACGGTCTCCCCAGAACCAATACTGCTCGGTGTGGGCCCGAGAGAGCCCGGCCCAGGCTTCCGCGAACTTCGGATCCAGATCCACCGCATGCTGCAGCAGGTCCTCCGCATCACGGAAATCGGAAACCTTGATGCTCCGCGACAGCAGCACCTGAGCCCTGAGATAGAAGTCGTAGGCCGCGGCGTTCGTCGTGGGCCTTGCCGCAAGCCGGGTCTGCTCGGCCGCGGCCACTGTCGCGCCCATCTGCCGCGCCACGCCCTGGGCGATCTCGCTCTGGACCCGGAAGTAGTCGGCGGTCGAGTCCGCCTGAAACGACTCACTCCACACCGCCGCCTCGGTCCTGGCACGAAGCAATTCCGCGCTTACCCGAAGGTGGTGAGCCGAGGACCCCCCTTCACTCCCTATCCGGAGCGCAAGGATGTAGTCGGCGTTGAGCTCCGAGCCGATCCGCTGTGGCGTCAGCGTGGTCTCGCGATAGCGCTCGGCGCTGGTCCGGCCGATGACCTCGATTCCCGATAGCCCGACCAGCCGGTTGTTCACCTCCTCGGCGATACCCTCGGCCACGTACGCCTGATCCGGCGGACCGAGGTTGCGCGGCGGCAGCACTACGACGCGGGGTTTCCCTCCGCCCAAGTGCGCGGTTCGCCCAGCGAACCATGCCCCGCCGGCAAGGAGCAGGACCAGCAGCGCCCCGCCGCCCCACAGGAGCGCCCGCCGCCGGTCGGGGCCCGCCGCCACCGACTCGAAGGGCCGAGTCTCGGTGGGCGTCATCCCGGTGCTGGGTGTCGCCAGCGGCTCCAACTGAGCGAGCAGATCTCCGGCCGACTGCCAGCGGTCAGCGGGACGCTTGGCGAGGCACCGCATTAACACCTGACCGAGAGGAAGCGGGAGCCCGGGTCGATGGCGCTCTATCGGATCAGGGGCCTGGGTGACGTGCGCGGCCAACACTTCCTGCGGGGTCCGTCCGACGAACGGCGGACGTCCGGTGAGGACCTCGTAGGCCAATACGCCTATGGCGTAGATGTCTACCCGGTGGTCGATGTTGGGATCGGCCGCGGCCTGCTCCGGAGCCATGTACGCAGGAGTGCCGAGGGCGACGCCGACCGTGGTGAGTTGATTGCGGCCGGTGGCCTCGCTGATCGCCTTGGCAACTCCGAAATCGGCCACCAGCGCGTGCCGACCCGAGAGCATCACGTTGTCTGGCTTGATGTCGCGATGCACGACCCCGTGGGCATGGGCGTAACCCAGCGCATCCACCACCTCGATGAGAATTCTCAGGGCGTCATGTACCGGCAGCTCACCTACTCGAGCCAGTCGCTCGCGGAGCGACTCTCCCTCCACGTAGGGCATGACATAATAAAGGAAGCCCTCGGCCTCACCGGAGTCGTGCAGTGGCAGGATGTGGGGGTGCTGGAGCCGAGCCGCCACCTCGATCTCCCGCGCGAAGCGCTGCGGCCCCAGGGTCGCCGCCAACTCGGGGCGCAGCACCTTGAGCGCCACTTGCCGGTGGTGCTTCAGGTCTTCGGCGAGGTAGACCGTCGCCATGCCCCCTTGGCCCAGCTCCCGCTCAATGCGGTAGCGGTCGGCGAGCGCGGCGGCGAGCGCGGCAGGAACGGTCATGGGTGGTGGAAGATGTAGTGGCCCGGGGGAATGAGCTAGGCAGCGTGGGCGGCAGGCCGATGGTTCGGCGGTCAGACGGTCCGACGGTCCGACGGTCCGATGGTCGATTGCTGATTGCTGATTGCTGATTGCCGATTATTGCCGGCTAACGGCTAACGGCTAACGGCTAACGGCTAACGGCTAACGGCTAACGGCTAACGGTTTTCCGGCCTCGCCTCCATGACCCAGATATCACTCTGCCGATCCTGGATCGCGAAGTACATGCGGTCACCGCTCATCGACCATTCTGGCCGATAGGCGGGCATCGTGGGGTCGGTGAATCGGGTCAGCAGCCTCGGCGTGCCGCCGGTGATGGGGATGGCCCAGAAGGACGCGTTGCCCTTCGGGTCATGGCTGTTGAAATACAGGGTCCGACTGTCGCGGCTCCAGATTGGCCGCTGGGCGTACACACCGGCACTCGTGGCCGAATCCAACACGATGTGTGGCGCTCCGGAATCAGGGTTCACGATCATCAGCGATCCGCCGGTGAACGTGCTGGCGAATGCGATCCAGCGTCCATCGAATGACCAGATCGGCCAATTGCCGAACCCCGAGCGCTGAACCGGCTTGCCCCACACCCCCTTCGCATCCCGCTGAACGACCCAGATGCCCCCGGGAATCCCGAAGGTGTTGAACACGAGCGCTCGGCCGTCGGGCGACCAGCTCGCCTGAGACTCCTGCAGCGGCGAGGACGTCACTTGCTGCACCGGCCCGCCGTCCAGTGGCAGGACGTAGACATCCCGCGAACCCGTGCGCCACGAGTGGAACGCGACTTCGCGTCCGTCCGGTGACGGATGCGGCGAGAAATCGTCGCTCGGGTCGGATGTGAGCTGCTCCGGCTCCCCTGCTGGCAGCCGCATCCGGTAGATATCCGAATTGCCGCTCACGTCTGAGGGAAAGAAGAACCACCGTCCGTCGGGACTTGCCCATCCACCTTCGACGGTCTGCGAGCCGCTGGTGACGGGTCTGGCGCTGGCTTGGGTCGCCCCGTTGGGGGGAAAAGGAAGTGACCAGATGTTGGAAGTGCCGACGTACGCAGCGTAAGCGAACCGCCTGCCGTCAGCCGACACCGACATCGTCTGGGCGCCGAGACCGGCGGTGAGCCGGATCGGTGTGCCGGCGGTGGGGCCGTCAGAGGCGATCGGGGTGGTGAAGATGTCCCTTGGGCCCAGCCGGTTCGAGACGTAGTAGAGCCACTTGCCGTCGTGTGACCAGGCCGGGCTCTGGTTGGTCGACGTGCTGTCAGTGATCGTAACGGTAGCGCCGTCCCGCACTCGTACCAGCACAATCCGGCTCGGCGAGAGGTTGCCGAAGAAGGTCCCTACTCGAGAGTAGTACGAGTTCCCCGAGGCGCACGCGAGGAGATCGTTAGCCGGCGACCATTGGCAGAGCGAGGCCTCGACGACTCTGGCGAGTGGCCGGGTACCCCGCTCGTCCCGGATGAAGACTGAGTCTCCGATCGAGTAGCCAATCGTCTTGCCGTCCGGCGCCCAGACCGCAGAGATAACCGGCCCGGAAGCTTCGGACCGCATCTCCGGCCGAGCTGGGCCGCCAGAGGAGGGGGCGCTGAATACCCCGCCGTTTGAGAGAAAGAGGATCCGGGACCCATCCGGGGACCACGACGGATTGGTCTGGACATCTAGGGAATCGTCGGTGAGACGGATCGGGCGCCCGCCGGATACCTGGCGCACGAAGATGCGCATGCTGGTCGTATTGCCCGAGGCGTATGCGACCGACTTGCCGTCAGGCGAGAGCGCCGGCTCGATCTCGAGCCCACGATCCCATGTCACCTTGGTGGAGCGCCCGAACTCCGCGACCGGGGATCGGCCCGCTGACTGGGCGCGGCCGAGGAGGTAGGCCGCGGCTGCTATCGTGGCGCCGAGGATCAGGGAGAGGGCAAGGTTGCTGAGCGTCGGACGGATGGAGGTTGTGCTGGTGCGCCTCCGCGCTGTGGCGCGAGGGCTCCGATGTCCGGGCCCGGTGCCCGCCAGCGCCTCCGCAAACTCCGCCGCGCTCCCGAAGCGGTCGGCCGGCAGCTTCTCGAGTGCGGTTAGCACCGCGTCCTCAACCTCAGGCGGAACGCTGCGCCGCTGCGGTAGCAGCGGCCGCGGTTCCTCCGTCATCACCTTGGCCACAATCGCCTGCGTGCTCGGCCCGGTGAACGGTGGCTCGCCGACCAGCATCTCATAGGTCACACACCCTAGAGAGTAGATATCCGAACGGGCTGTGATCTCCCGTTCCCCCATCGCCTGCTCGGGACTCATGTAGTGCGGTGTCCCGACCGACATGCCGGTCTCGGTCAAGCGGCTGCCGCCGGCATGCGAAACCGCGAGCGCAATGCCGAAGTCGGCGACCAAGGCGGAGCCATCGTGCAGCAGGACATTTTCGGGCTTGATGTCGCGGTGGATGACATGGTGGCGATGAGCGTAGTCGAGCGCGCTGGCGACTTCAGTCGCGATGCGCACCGCGTCGGTGATGGGGAGCTGTTTCTCCCGATTCAGCCGATCACGCAGCGATTCACCCTCGATGAAGGGCATGACATAGAAAAGAAAAGACGTGGGTCGAGCGTCATGGGTCGTGGGTCGTGAGTCATGAGTCGTGGGTCGTGGGTCATGGGTCATGGGTGTTGTTGACCCTTGACTCTCGACCCACGACCCTTGACCGACGACTGCTTCGCCCGAGTCGAAGAGCGGCAGAATATGCGGATGTTGCAGATTCGCGGTGGTCTTGATTTCGGAGAGAAACCGTTCGGCACCGATCACCGCCGCCAGCTCGGGGCGCAGGACCTTGATCGCGACCTTGCGGTCGTGCTTGAGGTCGTGCGCCAGGTAGACCGTCGCCATACCCCCTTGACCCAACTCCCGCTCAAGGCGGTAGCGGTCGGCGAGCGCGGCGGCGAGTGTGGCAGGTACGGTCGTCATGGGTGGTGCAAACCTACGGGGAACAGGGAACGGGGAACAGGGAACAGGGGTAGGGGAGAACGGGGGAACGGGAGAACGGGAGAACGGGACGTTCACCCTCTTCCTCATCCTGAGGGAGCGCAGCGACCGAAGGATCTTCTTGGCAGTCCTCGAGGTCTAGCTCGTTCCGGTTGGCCCTTGCTGTGATGAGTAGATCCCTCGCGCTTTGCGCTCAGGATGAGGTAGTGTGGGGTGGAGCGAAGTGGCGCCCCAACCCGTCTTCCCGTTCTCCCGTTCTCCCGTTCCCCATTCCCCTTTCCCCGTTCCCCGTTCCCCGTTCGCCGTTCTCCCGTTCCCCGTTCCTTTCACTCCACCCCATCGAGCACCCAGATGTCTCCACCATGGGGAACATCGTGATCAAAGAGCATGAACTTCCCGTCGGGAGACCACACCGGGTAGTCGATGCGAATGGCGGGATCGGGGAACTCGAACACCTTGTGCGCCGAGTCTCCGTTCATCGGAGTAACCCAAACCGCTTTGTGTCCTCGCACATCCAGAATGTGAGTGTGGTCAGGGGAGAACGACATGTGGCTGCCGCCCGCGACATCCGGGAGCCGGGTCGAGGAGCCGGTCTCCGCGTCTACTGCGACTATCTGCGTGCCTCCCGGCGGTTCCGCCCGGAAGACGACGCTGCGTCCGTCGGCTGACCAACGCATGAAATGCCCGGCCACGCCTGCGGTGGAGAGCTGCCGCGGGCTGGATCCGTCGGCGTTCATCACCCAGACCTGAAACCGTCCGTCCCGATCTTCCTGGTAGGCGACGCGCCGGCCATCCGGCGAAAAGAACGGATTGATATGAACCCCGGCATCGTTCGTCAGCCGATGCAGGGTGCCATCGGCGACGTCCACTGTCCAGATGTCGTTTTGCCCGGCCCGGGATGAGAAGAAGGCGATCGTCTTGCCATCGGCTGCCCAGTTGGGCTGATAGTCGCCCCCCGGCCCCCGGGTGAGTTGCCGATCTGATCCGTCGGCTGCATGCAGCCACAGGTTCATGTCGCCCAGACGGTCGGAGTTGAAGACGATGCTCTTCCCGTCCGGGGACCAGGCGCCGCGGCTCTCGACCCGGGTCGTGGCGATCACGGCTTCGGGAGCGCCTGTCGGCTTGCCGCTCCCAGGCTCAATGGGAAGCCGCCATATGTCCGCCTCGATACGGGAGACTGAGAATGCAAGCCGCTTGCTGTCCGGGGACACCGAAGGATCGAGGTCGTCGCCCGCGCCGGTGGTGAGCTGCTGCGGCGCCGATGCCGCAGTCCCGTCGGGCGAGACCCGGACGCGCCAGAGGTTGAGGCCACCGCCGCGCGGAGAAGAGAAATAGATGTAGTGTCCCGATGCTGACCAGGCAGGATTCAAGTCCACCACATCATCGTGAGTTACCCAACGTGTTGTCCCGTCCGCGACGTCGACCACCACAATGTCGGACTTCTGTTGTTGAATGCGACGAAAGACCAATCGCTTGCCATCGGGTGACCACCGCGGGCTCATGTGCACTACGATTTCGGAGCTGTCGTTGGTGACCTGCCGGGGATTTCGGCCGTTGGCGTCGGTGATCCAGATGCGATGCGCGCCGCCAAATGCGGCATCGACCGCGAGGTGGGAACCGTCTGGCGACCAGTTGGGGTTGAACGCGCCCGTGAGCAATTGAGTTTCCTGCCCCGATTCCGGGGCTACGGTCCATACATCACCGCCGTCGGCGTACCATCCCAGCACGTCGCCCGGCTCGAGTTTGCCATTCGCAATGCTCGACCGGACCAGTGCGATCAGCTTGCCGTCGGCGGACCACGAGGCCTGGATATCGTCCCGGGGCCCGTGGGTGAGTTGGCGCTCCTCTCCCGATTGATACTGTTTGAGGAACAGGTTGCGATAACCGTTGACCGTGCGGGAGAATACCAGTTGCTGTCCGTCGGGAGACCAGGCCGGCCACTCTTCGACCGCTTCGTTGGAGGTCAACTGCGCCAGTCGTGTCGCCAGCGGCTGAGCCGCGCTCTCGCCCCGGTGGGTAAGAAGCCACACTGTGGCGGTAACTAGAGTGATGGCCGTGAGCCCCGCGACAATCAGTGGAGATCTGCTTCGCTGACCCGTGCTGGTGTTGATTCCCCGCTCGACCTGCCCAAGTGCGTCGCTGAACTCCCTCACCGTGGCAAACCGATCGGAAGGAGACTTGGCTAGCGCTTTGGTAACGGCGCTCCCCAGCGCTGCTGGGACACCGGGGCCAATCGGCAGCGGCGCCGGGGTGCGGGTGAGCACCGCGGCCATGATCGCTTGCAGGGTCGGCCCGGTGAAGGGCGGTTCACCGGTGAGCATCTCGTAGAGCACCGTGCCGAGGGCATAGATGTCGGCACGACCGTCAATTTCGGTCTCACCGCTGGCCTGCTCGGGGCTCATATATGTCGGAGTACCGAGTGCGAACGCGGTCTGAGTCAAACGATTGGCGCCCGCCGCGGAGATGGCCCGTGCGATCCCGAAATCCGCTACCGTCGCATGACCGGACTCCAACAGAATGTTGTCCGGCTTGATGTCACGGTGAATCACGCCGTGCTGATGGGCGTACTCCAGCGCGTCCGCGACTTCACGCGCGATCCGGATTGCCTGCGCAGCCGGCACTCGACCATCACGGGACAACAGGTCCTTGAGCGAGCCGCCTTCAACCAGCGGGGTCACATAGAACAGCACCCCATCAACCTCACCGGAGTCGTAGAGTGGCAGGATGTGGGGATGCCGCAGTCGGGCCGTGAGGTGAATCTCCTGCAGAAACCGGTCGGCTCCGAGGACCGCGGCCAGCTCAGGGCGCAGGACCTTGATTGCGACCTGCCGATCGTGCTTGAGGTCCTGGGCCAGGTAGACGGTGGCCATGCCTCCCTGTCCCAGCTCCCGCTCGATGCGGTAGCGGTCGGAAAGAGCGGCGGTGAGCTTGGCAGGAGCGGTCGTCATGGTGGTGCAAAATGGTGCGGCGGGGGTGGCTTCGCCACGGGCGGGGTGCTCGCTTCGCGAGCACGGCGCGGACTCGCTACGCTCGCGGCGGGAACTGTATTACCCTTGCGTCTGACCGTCGGACCGTCGGCCGGCTGTTGTCGCCTGTCGCCTGTCGCCTGTCGCCTTTCATCGCCTGTCGCCTATTCGCCTTGCGCAAACTCCGCCGTCAACCGCATCGCCGTCGCCGCCAGCGCCTCGAATCGTGGTGACCCGCGGAGCGGGGCGAGAAAGGGACAATGTCGGGCGATGAACTCGCCGGGGTGAAAGCCGCCGGCAATTGCCTCTTCCAGCAGCGCATACGCGTGCTCCGCGTCCCCGGCCATGGCATAGGATTCGGCGAGGTGGAACTTCTGATGTCCGTCGAGCCCGACTACGCCGGCGAGGGCCGCGAGCGCCGATTCGGGCCGCCCCGACACGGCGTGCACTAGCGCCATCAACTGGTTGGTATACGGCATGCTCGGCGCCCGCTCCCGCATGAACTCGGCGTCCACTGATGCGCCGGCGACGTCACCGACGAGCGCCCGCCCGTATCCCCGAGTCCAGCGCACCATCAAGTTCCCCGGATCCATCTCCGCCGCGCGGTCCAGACTGGGCATTCCTTCTTTCACCCGGTTAGTCCACCACGGGGCTATCCCGGCGAGCATCAAGGCGAGGGGCGAGAGCGGATCCAATTCCATCAGCCTCCGGGCCGTTCGCTCCACCGCATCGGTCTGCCCCGCGGCGATATAGGAGACCCCGAGGAAGAACAGGACGTCGGCGTCATTGGGCTCGCGCTCGAGTGCCGCCAGGAAGTGACGCACGGCATCGGCGTTCTGGCCGCGCTCGTACCCGATGAATCCCAGGAGGGCATGGCCGTACGGTGCATCCGGTGCGCTCAGCAGGAGCGAGTTTGCCACAGCGCTCGCCGTATCGAGCGGCGTTCCGTCCGGCGCCAACCCGGCACGGTACCGGGCCACGTTGGCCCACGCGAGCAAGGCTTGGAACGGGGGCGTCTCACCCTCGATCTCCATGGCGCGCCGGATCAGCGCTTCGCCCCGATCGAGGCACGCGGCGTCGTACCTCCGGATCTCCTGGCGCGCCTGCAGATACAGCTCAAAGGCCTGGACGTTCTCGATCGACCGGTGCGCCAGGTGGCGGTCCTCGTCGGAGCTCAGTGTCACGCCCAGCGCCTTCACGATCTCGCGGGACACCCGCTCCTGCACCTCGAACACGTCATCCATGGTGCCGCTGTACTTCTCCGACCAGAGCGGCGCGTCGGTATCGGCATCGACCAGCTGCGTCGTGATCCTGAGACTCGAGCCCGCCTTCCGGACACTCCCTTCGAGCACGTAGCGGACCCCCAGTTCCCGGCCGATCGTCTTCATGTCCTTGTCCGTACCCTTGAGTCGCATCGCCGAGGTACGCGAGATGACGCTCAGCGCCTTGATGCGTGCGAGGTCGGAGATGATCTCCTCGGTGAGCCCGTCGCTGAAGTACTCGTTGTCCGCGTCGGGGCTCCGGTTCGCGAAAGGCAGGACCACGATACCGCGACGAGTCGGTGTGGCGGGCGGAGCTCCAGGCGCCACCAGCGCGGAGGCGAAGTCCTGACACGACGGGTAGCGCGCCGCTGGGTCGGTGGCCAGTGCCGTCCGCAGGGCATGGTCGAGTTGCGGGGTAACCTCACTCCGCTTGGCGCGGATCGACGGTGGCGGACTGGTCATCCGCTGTGCCAGCATCGCCATGGCGGTGCCTGTGAAGGGAAGCTCACCCGCCAGGCACTCGTATAGCACAGAGGCCAGGCTGTACTGATCGCTGCGGGCATCGAGCGCGTTGTCGGCCAAGGCCTGTTCGGGGCTCATGTACGCCGCGGTCCCGACCGACACTCCGGTCTGGGTGAGGTTCTCCGTCCCCGCACTACTCACTGCCCGCGCGATCCCGAAGTCCGCCACCACGGCATGTCCCCGTTCCAACATGATGTTCTCGGGCTTGATATCGCGATGGATCACTCCTCGGCCGTGGGCGTAGTTCAGTGCATCGGCCACCTCGCGCGCGATGAGCAGCGCATCCGCGATAGGAAGGTGTTTCTCCCGTTTCAGCCGGTCACGGAGTGACTCCCCTTCGACGTACGGCATGACGTAGAACAGGAAGTCAGTCGACTGACCGTCGGACCGTCCGACCGTCGGACCGCCGGTCCGTCCCGAATCGAAGAGCGGCAAGATATTCGGATGCCGCAGATTCGCCGTCGTCTCGATCTCCCGCAGGAACCGTTCAGCGCCGAGCGCCACTGCCAGCTCAGGGAGGAGCACCTTCACCGCAACCTTGCGATGGTGCTTCAGATCCTCCGCGAGGTAGACGGTGGCCATCCCGCCCTGGCCCAGCTCCCGTTCGATGCGGTAGCGGTCGGCGAGTGCGGAGATGAGCGTGGCGGGGATGGGCGTCATGGAGTGGTCGTCGGTCCGACGGTCCGACGGTCGGACGGTCGATTGCTGATTGCTAATGGCTAATCGAACTACTTCCGGTCCTCCGGCGGCGTTGCCCGCCTTGCCCGCCTAGCCGCCCAACCGCCTTACTTCACCCGGAGAACCTGCGCCCATGCTGGCTTCTTGGGGTCGCTAACCACGAGGCGGTACTCACCCGGTTCCGGAACGAACTCGAAATCGCGGGTCTCACCGACATCCACCGGCTCCACCGCGGGCACCGTGAGTGCCTGAACGGGGGGGAGATCGGCGCCGTCGCGGGCCAGTCGGCGCCACTTCACCAGGGTGCTGTCGCGGTAGATCGAGAAGCGGAACTGGGCCGCGGCCCCGATGTTCACAAACCGGAGGCGATGTGGCACGCCGGCAGCGAGATCGAGAGGTGGCGGCAGACTGTCGCCGTTCACCAGCAGGTGGATCGGCTCTGCATCGCTATCCCAGCCGGCCACGAAGATGTGGTCGCGCCGCGGATCGAACCGGCGGCGCGGCTCCAGTACGATGATTCCGCCATACAGCCCGGAGGTGAGCTGCTCGATATCGTTCATGTGGGTGTGATAGATGAACGTGCCCGCCCGCGGGAGCGTCAGGTGCGCGACGAACGAGTCGCCCGGCTGGATCGACGGAGCGAGGCGATTGCCGCTGCCGCTCCATCCGGCAACGCCGTCGGAATAGCTCTCCAGCTCGATGCCGTGCCAGTGGATCGCGCCGGGCTCACCCAGCCGATTGACGATCACCACATCCGTCGGCTCACCCCGGGTGAGCACCAGCAGGGAACTGACGGTCTCGAGCGAGTCCGGCGCCGGAGGCCTGGCGCCCCGCTGCAGCACATAGCTCAGCCCTCGAGCGGCCCGGCCCCGTCGCTTGCCTTCCTGGATGAAGAGGTGCAGCCGCCGCGCCTTTCCCCGGGATACGTCCGCAGCGCCCGGCGCCGGATGCACCACGATGCCCAGCACCAGACCGGCCATGTGCACCAGCGGGTCATGGGCCATGCGATCGTGGCTCCCGGTCGCGGGCGGATCGAGCCGGGTGTCGGGGACGACATGGAACCCGATATGGCAGTGGTAGAGCCAGTCCCCCGGCCGGTCGGGCACCCAGGTCATGGCCAGCGTCTCGAACGGGGCGAGACGCTGGGTGACGGCCATCGGGCGCTCATTCACCGGCAACATCACATCGGTGCGCCCGTTCCCCATTGCGTCAATCCGGAAGTAGAAGCCGTGCAGGTGCATCGGGTGGGGCCGGGCGGTAGCGTTGATCACCCGCCAGCGGATGCTGTCGCCGACGGTGGCCTCGATCCGCTCGGTGTAGGGCCAGGAGCGGCCATTGATGGCCAAGGCGTTGCGGTAGGTCAGGGAGTCGATCAGGTCGCCCCAGATGTTCATCATCAGGATCCGGTCCGGGGGTGAGCCGCCCGTCGGATCCACGATGAAGGCGCCAGAGGTAGTCTCCCGTTCTTCATTCTCGAAGGGTTTGAGCGAGTGCTTGCCCGGCACCGCCAGGTACACATAAGTGCCCGGCTCGCCGGCGGCGAAGCTGACGCTGGCCGACTCCCCCGGCCGGAGCACAAGGCTGTCATCCCGCTCGGCCGGATGAGTGAGCAGACCATGCACCGCAATAGTGGAGTCGCTGAGCCGGTTCCGGACCGATGCGACGATGACCGTGCCGGCGGGGACCCGAATGAGCGGCCCCGGTATCTGCGGATCCTTCCCGACCTCGGCGAAGGCCGCGACTTTGATCATAGGGCCGCTGTCCGCCTCCGGGCGCCACGTGGCCATCCGGACTTCGAGCTGGATCTCGAGGGTGTCACCGTGCATCCGGCCGGCGGGAGCGCGGTTGTCGTTGGGGTGGACGGGGGGCAGGTCTGGATCGGGCGAATTTCGCCCTGCCGGACCTGCGGACCAGAGCAGCGCCGAAGCGGCGAGGGCTGCTGCGAGCGCGGCAGGGATGTGAGTCATGGGTAGTGCAAGATGTAGTGGCCTTGGCGAATGGGCCAGCACGGCGGGAGAACGGGGAATCGGGGAACGGGGGGGAAGGGGGAACGGGAGAACGGAGAACGGAGAACGGGGAACGGGGAACGGGAGAACGGGAGAACGGGGAACGGGAGGCAAGACAGAGGAAACGGGCCCGCTGCTACTTCTCACTCCTCACTCCTCACTCCTCACTTCTCACTTCTCACTCCTCACTTCTCACTTCTCACTTCTCACTCCTCACTTCTCACTCCTCACTTCTCACTTCTCACTCCTCACTTCTCACTCCTCACTCCTCACTCCCTCACTTTCGATCATTACTCCTGCACCACCGAAATGCTTTCGCTTTCCCCGTTCCCCGTTCCCCGTTCTCCCGTTCCCCCGTTCTCCCGCAGTTCTGCGCGGAGGTCGCCACAGAGCTGTCTCGCGGCTCCGCCCTCGAGCCAGTCGTTCTTCAAGTTGGAGAAGAGCTCTTCCCCCTTCGCCTTGAGGCGGCGAGTCAGCGCGATCAGTCCCGGCCGCGGATCCCGGTGCCGTGCCGTGGTTGTCTCACTCTTCGTGATTGCCCAGGGCAAAATGTCGTGAAAGGTCCACTCGGCGTGGATCGCCGCGGCCGCCTGATACTCCTGCAGGAGCGCACTGGCCAAGCGGTGCGAGTCGTGGAAGTCGCCGAGCAGGGTCTGCAGCTCCTTTAGCCGGTGGATCACGGGGGAGGCACTGGGCAGCTCGTCTTCAAGTGGCTCGAGCACATAGCGCAGCCGCTTGGCCGCGATCCGTGCCGCATGGGCATGTGCGTCGTCCGCGATAGTCTCGATCGCGCCAAGCTCGGACTCCATACTCAGGGTCCAACGCTGGACGATGTCGCTCACCTGCTCGCCTGCGAGGAGCGCCACGGGCTGGCCTTCCATCGACTCACCCTTTGCCAGGGCCGATCTGAGGCTCTCCTCGAGTCGGTCGAAGCGCTTTGCCAGTCTGTGAAGGACACGCTCCCTCGCGGGTCCCCGTCTGCTCTCCAGCCTCGAAAGCATCCACCGAGCCCCAGCATCCTGCCGGAGCGTAAGGTTCGGCAGTTGATCGGTCACCCAGGCGCATTGGACGTCCAGATCCCGGCTGTCGCCGGTCGCCTCGGCGAAACGGCGCAAGCGCCGGCGAAGGCGAGGAGGAACGATTTCATCGGAGGGCGAACGGTACGCCCGAATGAGGCTCCGGAGCCGCCGCAGGGCGACCCGGAACTGGTGCAGGTCTTCGGAATCCGACGACTCGTTGAGCCGGGCCCGGACTCGAACCCACTCGTCGAGCTGGCGGATCGCGAGGAGCCGAGCGGTTCGTCGAGCGGGGAGTTCAAGTAGCCTGGTCGAGGAATCGCTCACGCAGCCTCCAGTCGCCGCTTGGACTTACCGTGCGGGATTCGGTGGGGCAAGGAGGGCGGGGAAAGGGGAACGGGGAACGGGAGCCAACAGGTACCGAGTACAACCGCGACCAAATCATGCGCCTGTGGGAAGTCCCCGCCTGAGAGGCCGAAAAGGTGTGGTTGTACCCGGTACTTGGTACTCGGCACTCGGTACCTCTTCCGCCCGTCCGCCCGTTCCCCGTTCCCCTTTCCCCCTCCCACCCCCGCCTGTAACCTTCGTAGACAACCATGCCCAAACCCCTCCAGGTCTACCAGACCAACGAACTCGTCGTCAGCTTCGATCCCAACGTGTGCCGCCATGCGGGAGAGTGTATCCGCGGTTTGCCGCAGGTGTTCGATGCCTCTCGCCCCGACTGGATCCGGCTGAGCGGTGTATGGCCGGAAGAAGTCGTTGCCGTCGTGGCTCGCTGCCCGAGCGGCGCGCTCCAGGCGGTGCGGGCCGGCGAGGCCCCGCAGAAGCCGCTGCCGTTCCCGTCAGCTGGCGTCGTCGTCCATGCGACCCGCGATGGCCCAATCCTGGTGAAGGGCACGGTCACCCTCGAACTCCCCAGCGGCGAGGTGCAGAAACGCACCGGGGCCTTCAACCTCTGCCGCTGCGGGCATACCAAGAGCACACCGTTCTGCGATGGCAGCCACATCAGGGTCGGGTTCAAATCGCCGAGCTGAAAGCGGTCGGCTGACACCTGTCGCGTAAGGCTGACGCTACCTGTAGCACCACACCCACATACCGTTGCGTCGATTCGTCTGGCGTCTCTCCCATGCGCGCCGTACAATGGGATGAACGCTAGCGGCTAACCGGTAACCGCCGCCGACCGCCGTTCGCCTTCCGCCGTCCGCGGTCGGATGTTAGGCATCAGTCGTTGGCAGTCGGCCGTCCGCAGTCGAGCGTTACAGGTTAGCCGTGGGCGGTCGGCGGAAAGCGGACGGCGGAAAGCGGACGGCGGAAGGCGAATGGCGAACCCGATCGCCTAACTACTAACGCCGGCTTCCTCGAACATCGGTGTGTGCACCGTGTCCCGACCAGTTGCAGTCCGCCTCCTGCTCTCCGCCATGGTCGGGGCGATTTGTGGCTGCGGCGATCTCACCCTCCCCTCTCAAGCACGTCCTGCCTTCGTCCTGATCCTCGCCGGCGATCGGCAAACCGGCGAGGTCGGTACGCCCCTGCCGGACTCGCTGGCTGTACGCGTAACCGATCTCACCGGGCGACCGGTGCAGGGCGTCGTGGTGCGTTTCGCTCCGGTGAACGACGGTGGGGGCGCCCGACTCACCGCCGACACCGCCCGGACCGACGCCGATGGCCAGGCTCGGAGCGCGTGGGTTCTCGGCGAGCGGGCGGGCCGCGTGAGGCTCGAGGCTGCGGTGCCCGATGGCGGCCAAGCGGCGCTCGCCCTTTTCTCGGCGACGGCACTGCCCGGACCGGCCGAAGTCGTCCGTTCCGTCTGGGGGAACGGTCAGACTGGAACCGCCGGCTCGCTGCTGCACGACTCGCTCGTTGTGCTCGTGACGGACCGATTCAACAATCCGATCTCCGGAGCGGGAATCGACTGGAACACCGCCGACGGAGGCACGGTGAGCGTCGGGGCCGGCGCGACCGGCGTTGATGGCCGCGCCAGCGCCGCATGGTGGCTGGGGGGCCGAGCCGGTCCCCAGACGGCGCAGGCGATGGTGCCGGGACTTTCCGGCTCGCCGGTCATCTTCGGGGCGATGGCGCAGCCGGGCCCGCCCGTCGCGGTGCTCGCGATCTTCGGCGATGGCCAATCGGCGCCGGTAGGCACTCAGCTCACCGATTCGATCGTGGCTCGACTCGTCGATGGGCTCGGGAACGGCGTACCGGGACGGAGCATCAGTTGGGTAATCACGGCCGGCGGTGGCGGCCTGCTGCCGACTGTTGGGACCACCGATGCGAACGGCCGAGCCTTCACTCGGTGGACGCTCGGTCCCGGCGCGGGAATCCAGACGGCGCTCGCGGTTGTGTCGGGATTCGAGCCCGCGGCGTTTACTGCGACCGCCGTCTCACAGTCACCTGCGACACTCGCCGCCGCGAGCCCAACAACCCTCGTGGGTCAAGCCGGTCAGCCGGTCAGCCCTCCCCCCTCGGTGCGAGTCACCGACGCCGGTGGCAATCCGGTTCCAGGGGTCACCGTTACCTTCGCGGTCAAGGGGGCCGGCGGCCAGCTCGCCAATCGCAACGGGGCAGGGACGGTCGTTACCGTCGCGACCGACGGATCCGGAACCGCGGCGGTTACCTCCTGGACACTCGGCACGGCGGTCGGCACAGACAGCGTGGAGGCTCGCGCCAGCGGGCCTACGGGCCCGCTCGCCGGAAGCCCGGTGCTGTTCGTCGCGGTGGTCCTCCCCGCACCCGCCGCCCAACTGAGGTTCCTGGCTCAGCCGACGACAGTCACCGCGGGCCAGCCCATGGCGCCCTCTGTGACCGTCGGAGTGCAGGATCAGAACGGCAACCTGGTCACGACCTATTCCGGAACGGTGACGCTTGGCCTCGGCAATTCTCCGCCGGGCGGGACGCTCGGAGGCACCACGACCGCGGGTGTGACGGGTGGCATCGCGACCTTCGGCGGATTGATTCTTACCCGGGCGGGGGCAGGGTATACCCTCGTCGCGAACGCGCTGCCGCTGATCGCGCCTGCGACCAGCGAGAGCTTCGGTGTGACCGCCGCTCCGGCGGCGCGACTCGCACTCGTCGTCCAGCCAGCCGATACCGCCACCAGCGGCGAGAAGTTCACCAGGCAACCGACGGTGCGCCTGGAGGACGGGTTCGGCAACCCGGTGAATCAGCTGGCCGTGCCGGTTACCGCCTCGATCGAGATTGGGGGTGGCACCCTCGGTGGCACCGTCACCGTGGCGACACTTGCTACCGGCGTGGCCTCCTACACCGACCTCTCCCTCACGGGGCTGCCCGGTTTGCGCACACTGCTCTTCAGTGCGCCGGGACTCCTCCCCGTCAGCTCCAAGCCGATCATCCTGATACCGGCCCCCACGGCCACGCTGACCCTCGCCGCGGGCGGAAACCAGACGGCGCCCGTCGGTACGTTGGTCGCGGTTCCGCCGGCGGTTAGGGTCACCGATCTGAGTGGCACGCCGGTGGCTGGTGTCCCGGTCGCCTTTGCCGTGACCGGCGGAGGTGGCAGCATCACTGTGCCGAGCGCCATTACCGATCTGCAGGGGATCGCCTCGGTAGGGAGCTGGCGGCTCGGCGCCATCAAGGGGACAAACACCCTCACCGCGACGGCTGCTGGAGTCGCCGGCTCGCCGCTCAGCATCACCGCGGTGGGGCGCTTCGCTTTTGTGTCCGCACACGCCGGCAGCGAGTTCAGTTGTGGAATTTCTACGGCGGGCACGCCCTACTGCTGGGGTAGAAACAATCGAGGTCAACTCGGCAATGGAGGTACCGCCGACCAGGCTATCCCCACCCCGGTGGCCGGTGGACTAGTGTTCCAGGGGATCGGCCTCGGTGCCGAGCATGCCTGCGGACTCTCTGCGACCGGTGCGGCCTATTGCTGGGGGTTCAATACCAACGGTCAGCTGGGAGACGGAACCACCAGCAACCGCCCGGCGCCGGTGCCGGTCGTTGGCGGGATCGCATTCGTCAGCATTCAAGGAGGCGATGCTCACACCTGTGGGATCACCGCGGCGGGTGCCGCCTATTGCTGGGGACAGAATAACAAAGGCCAGTTGGGAGACGGCACCTCGACGGCTCGCGCCGCCCCGGTGCCCGTGAGCGGCGGGCTCGCCTTCAGCGCCCTGGCGATGGGCATTCAATTCAGTTGTGGTCTGACGACCGGCGGGGCCGTTTACTGCTGGGGCCTTAACAAGGACGGGCAGGTTGGAGACGGTACCAAGGCCAACCGTCCGACCCCCCAGCTGGTCATTGCGAGTGGCGCGACCGGGATCGCGGCCGGCGACGATTTCGCCTGCACGCCGGGCGCCGGCGGACTTGTCTCCTGCTGGGGCAAGAACGACAAGGGGCAATTGGGGAACGGCACCAAGACCGACCGCAACACGCCGGGTCCCGTGTCAGGCGGGATCGCCTTCTCCAGCCTCACCGCAGGCGGCAAACACACCTGCGCCTTGACCGGAACGGGCTCCGCATACTGCTGGGGGCTCAATGCCGACGGCGAGCTGGGTGACGCTACAACAACCGACCGCCTGGTTCCGACCCCCGTCCAGGGAACCATCCTGTTCGCGTCCCTGAGCGCCGGCGGCCTGCACACCCTGGCCGTGACGCCAACCGGCGTCGGCTACGGCTGGGGTCGAGACGCGAATGGCCAGGTCGGCGGCGGGACCACAACGGCCAAACTCATTCCGGTGGCGATTGTCGAACCTTGATGAACCCCTGACACCCAGGCCCGCCCGGCCCCGTACTTAGAGGAAGGCCAGAGGTTCGTGTCATTGTGAGACCTTCCCCATCCCCCGTCCCCCGTTCCCCGTCGTTCCCTTTCCCCTTTCCCCTTTCCCTTTTCACTTTTCACCCTTCACTTTTCACCATTGACGGCTGACGGCTGATGCCTGATGGCTAACAGCGAACTTCTCACTCCTCACTCCTCACTCCTCACTCCTCACTCCTCACTCCTCCCTCACTAACACCATGCGCCCATCCCTTCTCGCGCTCCTCTTCCTGCCCGGCGCAATTCAGGCTCAAGCCCCAACTCTGGAGCTGACCGAGTGGACCGTCCCCTGGCCTGACACCCGGCCCAGGGATCCCGCCGTGGCTCTGGATGGTCGGGTCTGGTTCGTGGGGCAGGCGGGCAACTACATCGCTGTGCTGGATCCGGGGACCGGACAATTCCTCCGCTACGAGATCGACCCCGGCACCCATCCGCACAATCTCATCGTCGCGAAAGACGGGATGGTCTGGTACTCCGGCAACCAGAACGGCATGATCGGCAAGCTCGATCCAACGAGCGGCGACATCACCCGGTATCCGATCCCCGACAAGGCGCTCGGCGATCCGCACACCCTCGTCTTTGATAGCAAGGGAGACATCTGGTTCACCGTGCAGGCAGGGAATGCGGTGGGCAAATTCAGCACCAAGACTGGCGCCTTCAAGATCGTTCCGATGCCGGGCGCCGGATCCAGGCCCTATGGCATCGCGATGGACTCCAAGGATCGGCCATGGTTCGACGAGTTCGGGACCAACCGGATCGGCACCGTAGATCCCGTGACCATGAAGCTCAAGGAGTACACCATCGCTGACCCCTCGGCTCGGCCCCGCCGGATCGTCATCACGCCTGACGACAAGATCTATGTGGGCGACTACTCCCGCGGCAAACTCGTGCGCTTGGATCCGGCGACCGGCAGTCTCACCGAATGGCAGAACCCCGCGGGCGCGCGCTCTGCGCCCTACGCGATGTCCGGGGACGATCGGGGCAGGGTCTGGCAGGTCGAAACCGGCCCGCAGCCCAATCAGTTCGTGGCCTTTGATCCGAAGACCGAGAAGTACGGCAGCCCGGTGCCGGTGGTGAAGAGCGGCGGCATCGTCATCCGCCACATGTTCTTTGATCTGAAGACTCGGAGCATCTGGTTCGGGACCGACGCAGGGACGATTGGGAGGGCGGTTGTAAGGGATGGCCCGCAGGCGGGGGCGACTCCCTAACAGGCGGGGGCGCTTCGCGCCTGCGGGCTCGCTTCGCTCGTGCGGGGGGCGCCTTCGGCGCCCTGCGGGGACTACGCTTTGTTCCCGCACGCTCGCGAAGCGAGCGCCCGCAGGAGCGCAGCGACCCCGCAGGCCGCCGCAGGCGGCCCCCGCCGCGAGCGAAGCGCTGCGGTTCCCGTCCCGGCCTTTAATTTGAAACCGGCTGCCACCTATCCAGCCACCCCAACACTTCCTGGATCAGCGTCGTCCGCGACACGTAATGGCTGCCCTCTTCCACCACATGCCGCTTCTGGTCAGCCGGCGTGCCTAACATCTTGAACATCGGGATCTGCGAGGTCTCGATCGGAAAGAAGAAGTCGTAGCGTCCGTTGAGCATCAGGGTCGGTACCGTTACCCGACCGAGGAAATTGATCGGATCCACCTCGGGCCGGGCCGACTCGAAGTCGAGCCCCGCCACATACAGCGCCGAGACCTTGATTCTCGGCTCTATCGCCGGCATGACCCCGCCCATCGCGCCGCCCCAGCTCACACCGTAGTAAGCCAAGGGGTCGATGCGGACCTCGGGCCGGGTCTCGAGGTAGTCGATCCCGCGCCGCAGGTCCTTGGCCCAGCATGATGACGTGGTCGCGGTAGAAGTTGGTGGTGTCCTGCACGTCGGTGTTGAGCGAATCGCTGCGCTGGTAGGTGCCCTTGTAGATCGGGTAGAGGACCGCCCTCCCGCTCTTGATGACGAAATCGATGTTCCGCCATTGCAGGTTCTGTGGCGCCAGGTCCCGGATCGCGCTGGAGCCGGGGTAGTAGACCACAGCGGGATACGGGCGTGTTCCGCGCTTGGGCAGATAGAGGTATGCCAGCATGCTGTCGCCGGCATATGCGGCGTTCATCCGGACTAATTCGCGGGTCCAGTCCCCCTCATCCACCGTCTCGACCACCTTGGCGTCGAGCGGACCCCGGTCGTACTCGTACATCCGCCGGTACACCTGGAAGACGGCATCCGAGACCGGTCGCTCCTTCAGGAATTCGCGATGCGAGCGGGTGAGCGGCTGCCCCGCCAGCTCCAGGTTCGGCTCTTCCTTCAGATACTTCACCAGCCGAATTCCGTTCGTGGGTGAGCGGTCGAACGGACGCTGGGCATAGGAGTCGTTGAACTGGTACGGCTCGTCATTCCACCCACCACCCAGATTGAAGCGCTCAGCTCCGCTCGCATTGAGACACCACTCGCGGACGTTGCCGGCCATGTCGTAGGTGCCGAACCAACTGATCCCCCGCGTCGTCCCGACCGGCACGGTGCCGTGCCCCGCGAAATTGCTCGCCGGGACAATCCACGCGCTGTTGTGTACGCTGGCAGCCCGGGTCCAGTGATATACGGTGGGGAGCGACTTCCCGACGAACCGCGCGTAGGCCATCGCCTCGTACCAGCTCACGCCAGCAACCGGATGATTCTCCTGGCCCGGGAGATAGTCACCGGCCTCCCAGGTCGAAGGCCCGGGGCGGCCGGTCCGGTCGATCATCGCCGCCATGGCCGCCTCCCACGGAATCGCCCGCCCTTCCCTAATAAAGGGCTCCCGCCACAGTTCCCTGCGCTTGTACCCGCCGCTGTCCACGAATCGCCGGAAATCCGCGTTGGTCACCTCGAAGCGATCCATGAGAAAATCGCCCAGCGCGAGCGGTTTGACGTGAGCGAACGACGGATAGAACACGTCGAGCTCGCCGCCGCGCACCCGCACCATCTCCTTCGGGAGCGCGCTGTCCCGATCAAGCCGAATCACTGAATCGCGGGGGAAGGGGATGCCGACCAGGTCGAGCGTGCGGTAACCCGGTGCCTCGATCCGCAGGCGGCTCGCGTTGAGATAGAGGCCGCCGCTCCCGCTCAGCGGCAACAGCAGGCTGTCGAGCGGGGTCTTGCCGAGGAGTTCCCAGGCTGCGTCAGGGACGGCGTACTCTTTCTGCCAGACTGAGGCACCCGGCGGATCGGTCCTGAGGTTCACCCGCCGCGCGAACCGCGGTCGCAGGGCCCGGAACAGCGAGTCCTTGGGGTTGATCGCCTCAACCCGTTTGGCCAACGTGTAGGCCGAGTCCCACTCGCCCCGCTCTGAAAGCGCGAGCAGCAGCGGAATCCCCTGTTCTCGGGCCCAGTGTTGCTGCCGCGATTTCTTCCCCGGTCCGAACCAGAGCCATAGCGCAGAGACGATCACGGCGACAACCGCCGCCCAGCGATACTTGGGAGGTACTCGATCGGCCATGCCGATCGCCGCGAGCGAACCAGTCGCGATTCCGCTCCCCGGCGTGCCAAACCGCTCCAGCTCGGACAACAACGCTTCGGCCGATTGCCAACGGGTTGCCGGATCTTTTTCGAGCGCGCGCATGATCGCTGCCGCGAGCGGTGCCGGGACATCGGCACAGAGTTGCCCGAGGGGTTTGGCCAGCTTGGTGACATGCGCCGCGAGAACCGCCTGCGGCGTTGGCCCCGAGAACGGCACCTGTCCCGACAGCATCTCGTATCCCACCACGCCCACGGCGTACAAATCGGCTCGGCTGTCCACCTGCGTCTGTCCGGCTGCCTGTTCCGGAGACATGTAGACCGGTGTACCGATGGCGAGACCCAGCGTAGTCAGCGTGCCGCCCACCGCCACGTCCTTCCCGGCTGCCACGGTCGCTGCCTTGGCGACTCCGAAATCCATCACTAGGGCGTGCCGCCCGGTTAGCATGATGTTTTCGGGCTTGATGTCGCGGTGCACGATTCCGTGTCGATGCGCTTCGCCCAAGGCATCGAGCACCTCGCCGAGGATTCTGACCGTGTCACTCGGCGAGAGTCGTCCCTGCCGCGTGAGTCGTTCCCGCAGGCTCTCGCCTTCGACATAGGGCATGACGTAGTAGAGGAGGCCCGGGCCCCCTGACCCTCGACCGGTGACCTCTCCCGAGTCGATGAGAGTCAGAATATGCGGATGTTGCAGCTGGGCCGCGATCCGGATCTCGCGCAGGAACCGTTCGGCGCCGAGCACCGCGGCGAGTTCGGGATGCAGCACCTTCACCGCCACCTGGCGATCGTGCTTGACGTCGTGCGCCAGAAAAACCGTGGCCATCCCACCGCGGCCGATCTCCCGCTCGATCGTATACGTCCCGGCTAGGCCGTCTCGGAGGAGTGAGGTGAGGTCGGGCAGAAAACCTCGAGGAATGGGGAACAGGGAGCGGGAGAACGGGATAACAGCACTATTGAACTCGCCCTAAGATACAGCGCCGTTCCGTCATTGCGAGGAGGGCGCGTAGCGTCCGACGAAAGCAATCCCGCCGCACTCCACTGGATCGCTTCGACCGCTCGCCCTCGCTGCGCTCCGGACAAGCTCGGTCTCGCAATGACAGAAGGCTCTAACCTCCCGGCCCGTCAGCCCCCGGCAGTTTGGCACTTTGGCACTTTTTGCACTTGGCACTTTCGGCACTCCGACACTCCGGTACTTTTCCCCGGCCCGCGTCCCTCGCCGAGCGTGCGCCGATCCCCCGACGCGGCTAGCCTTATAGGTGCCTCCCCCCTGAGGCACGCCGGACGACGGCGTCACGCAATGGATTCGTGTATGCCCCAGCCCCGGGGTTCAGGGTCCGAGATTCATCACCCCGAAGGTGAAAGCCGCCGGAAGCGCCCAACCCTCTCGACCGGGTTGCGCGTGACGGCGCCCGTGGCTGCCGATCTCAATCGTTACCTCGCGGCCTCCCTTATCGCGGAACAACCCTCCGCGCTGCTAGGTGGTTTGGCGGTGTTGGGCGTAGTCACCGCCCTGCTGTGGACTCAAGCCCCGCACGCTACCCTGCTCACTTGGGCAGGATTGCTTGTCGTCATCACCTCCGTTCGCGCTCTCCTGTGGCTTCGAGGCCGGACTGCTTCGGCACCCGAGGACCTGCTCCCGATGTTGCGGGTGACCACGAGTGCCATGGGACTGGCCTGGGGTGCGGGCTTGGGGATACTGAGTCCGTACCTCCCACTCGAATACTTGGCGCTCTTCCTTTTGGCCATCTGCGGCCTGGCGGCGGGGGCCACCAGCACCCTGGCCGCCGACCTGACTTCGTTTCGGCTGTTCATCTTCGGGATGCTCGGCCCGCTCCCGATGTTCCTCTTGCTGGACGGACATAGCCGGTTTCACTTGGCGGCCGCTGTTCTCACCGTCCTCTTCGGCGGCTTTAGTCTCCAACTGCACTGGCGGAGTTACCGCAGCCTGGTCACCCGGTTGCGTGTAGCGGTCGATTTGGAACTGAGTCATCGCGAGAGCCAGCGGCAACATCTCTTCCTCGATGCCCTCTTTGCCAGCGTGCCCAATGCGATAGCCGTGGTGGACAAGGCCGGCGTCTGTCTGGGGGCCAATCCCGGGTTCGAAGTGCTATTCGGCTTTTCCCCAGAGGAGTTGCTCGGCCAGTCGATGTTCGACCTGATCGTCCCGCCGTCCGGTCAGGATGAAGCCGTCCGGCATCAGCAGCGGGTGCTGAGCGGTGAGGCCATCATCAGCGAAACCGAGCGCTGCCGCAAAGACGGCACGCTGGTCACGGTCCGGGTGTCGGCGGCGCAAGTGGTGGGAGACGACGAAGGGCGGCTCCTCCTGCTCTACACCGATATGACAGCCATCCGGCAAACCGAGGCGGCCATGCGCGCCGCCCAGGCGCGCCTGGAGATGGTGCTGGCCTCCAGCACCGCCGTCATCTACGCCACCCGCGTCGAGGGTACCAGCTTCATCCCCAGTTGGGTCAGCGAAAATCTCACTCGGATCACCGGCTACGAGGTCGCTGAGGCGCTCGAGCCGGACTGGTGGTACAACCATCTGTATCTGGAAGACCGTGCTCGCGTCGTGGCCGAATCGCCCCTGCTGTTGGCCGAGGATCGGCTCACCATCGAATACCGCTTTCGCCAAAAGGATGGTCGCGTCCGCTGGCTCAGGGACGAGTCACGACTGATTCGGGACGCCCAGGGCCGGCCGCAGGAAGTCTTCGGCGCCTGGTTGGACATCACTGACCTGAAGCTGGCGGAGGACGCAATGCGGGAAGGCCGCAAGTTGGCCGAACGCGCTGCCCAGGCCCGGTCAGAGTTCCTGGCCAATATGAGCCACGAGATCCGGACCCCGATGAACGCCGTGCTGGGCCTCACCGAACTGATGCTCGACACCGAGTTGGCGCCGGACCAGCGCCGTTCGCTGCGTCTGGTGCAGTCAGCCGGAGAGACCCTGCTCACCCTGCTCAACGACATCCTCGACCTCTCCAAGATCGAAGCCGAGCAGCTGACGCTCGAGTCCATCCCGTTTGATCTCCGCTACCTGCTGGAGTCCACCGCCAGCCTGCTGGGGGCACGGACCGCGGATCTGCCCATCGAATTGGCTGTCGATGTCGGCGCCGACGTTCCCCAACTGGTCATCGGTGACCCGACCCGTCTCCGCCAGGTCCTGAGTAATCTGGTGGGCAACGCCCTCAAGTTTACCGAACGGGGTGAAGTGGTCCTCTCGGCCACCGTCGCGAGTGTCTCCGACGGCCAGGCCGTGATCCGCTTTGCGGTACGAGACACCGGCATCGGGATCCCTCTGGAAAAACGAGCGACCATCTTCGAGGAGTTCACCCAAGCCGATGCCTCGATGACCCGAAAGTACGGCGGGACTGGTCTGGGACTATCCATCGCGCGGCGGCTGGTGGCGCGGATGGGCGGTGAAATCACCCTCACCAGCGAAGTGGGAGAAGGCAGCGAATTCTCCTTCTCCCTGCCGCTCGTGATCGAGACCGAGCGACCGGTGTCCGTCCATGCCAACGTGCCGCTAGCGGGACAGAGGATGTTGGTGGTGGACGACAACGCCACCAACCGCCGGGTGGTATGTGCGATGTTGCGTCACGCCGGGGTGACGGTCGACGAGGCGGCAAGCGCGGCTGAGGGACTCAAGGCCCTTAGACGGGCGAGTCAGGAAGGCCAACCCTACAGTATCGCGCTCATCGATGCCCAGATGCCCGGCCGGGATGGGTTCGAATTGGCGGCCGACATCCGCGCTGATCCGACTCTCGCCGGCACGGTTCGGCTACTGATGCTCACCTCCACCGGGCAACGGGGAGACGTCCAGCGCTGTCGCGACGTCGGGATCGAGGGCTATCTGATGAAGCCGCTTTCCCGTAGCGACCTGCTCGGAGCCGCTTCCACCCTTCTGGGCGCTCACGGCCCGTCACCCAATCCGGAATTGGTGACTCGGCACTCCATTGCCGAGTTGCGCCCGCGGCTCCGCGTTCTTCTGGCCGAGGACAATCCGGTCAATCAGGAGGTGGCGGCGGCCATGCTCCGTAAACGGGGTCACACGGTGACGCTGGTGAACAACGGCCGGGAAGCGGTAGTCGCAGTGGCGGAGGCCCAGTACGACGTTGTCCTCATGGATATCCAGATGCCCGTGCTGGATGGCTTTGCCGCCACCCGCGAAATCCGGGCTGGGCCCGCCGGCGCCGAGCTACCCATCATCGCCCTGACGGCACATGCGCTGACTGGGGAGCGTGAGCGCTGTCTGGAGCAGGGCATGAATGGCTACGTGCCGAAGCCCTTTCGACCGCACGAGTTGTTCGGCGCCGTCGAAGGATTCGGGCCGTTGAGCCCGACCCCTTTTCCCGTCGCGGCGCCAGCTGTGGAATCGGTCGACCTGGCGGGCTTCCAGAGTGCCATGCGTGAGGCCGGGGCAGAGGACGCCGTCGATGGGATACTGGATCTGTTTATCGAACACACCGCCCCCCGCCTGGCCGCGCTGGCGGTGGCAGTCGAGGCCGGTGATGGAACGGCGATCGGGCACGCCGCGCACGCCTTCAAGTCGCCGGCGGGATCGATCGGCGCGCACGGGCTGGAGGCACTGCTGCAGGAGATTGAACTGGCGGCCGTGGCGGGGGAGATAGCCCAGGCCCGAGCCACATTCCTGCGGGTGGGACCGGAGGCCGAATCGGTGCTCCGGTTCCTGCATCGGTATCGCGAAAAGGAGTCAAACCATGGCTGACACGAAAGCCAAGACTCACTGGCTCGCGGAGCTTGCGGGGAAGACCGGTTCCCCGATCGCCGTCGATGCCTCTACTCCCATCGTGGAAGCCTGGGCCGCTGTCGCCAAGGCCGGCGGAGTCACTGAGGAGGAACTGGCCCGTCAGGTGGCCGCTCGCCACCGGCTGGTGGTTGCCGACCTCGGCGGCGTGGTCGGATCCGTGCTCTCGTTGGTACCGGAAAAGGTGGCTCGGCGCTACACCGTCCTGCCCCTCCGTGCCACCGACCGTCAGATCACGGTGGCCGTCGCCGATCCCACCGACTTCGATCTGGAGCAGGCATTGGGCTTTGCCTCCGGGCGTGTGCCGGTCTTCGAGATCGCCCCTCCGGCCGCAATCAACGCGGCGATCGACGATCTCTACGCGCCCGACCGCCTGGTCGAACGCCTGGTGGGAAATGTCGGCATGGAGATGGCGGACGAGGTGGTGCTCCTCGAGGACGAGGAGCCCGAGGTCGTCTCCAGCCAGGAGATCGATGCCACTCCGGTGGTCAAGCTGACCAACCTGATTCTGCACGAGGCCGTCCGCATCCGCGCCAGCGACATCCATTTGGAGCCGGGCACGGAAGGCGCCACCGTTCGGTTCCGCGTCGATGGCGTGATGCGCACCATCATGAAGCTGCCCTCCGCGGTGCTCAGCCGGGTCGTCCCCCGAATCAAGATCATGGCCAAGCTCGACATCGCCGATCGGCTCAGGCCACAGGATGGGCGAGCCCGCCTGAAAGTCGACGGCGCTACCCTGGATCTTCGAATCTCCACCGTGCCGACCCGCGATGCCGAAAAGGCGGTCATCCGGCTGCTCGATCCCCGCAATGCCCGGAAGCTCGAGGACATGGGGATCCTGCCCACCGAACTCACTCGGATCCGCCGGCTCTTTGGCTACCGGGAAGGCATCGTCGTCGTGACCGGTCCGACCGGCTCCGGAAAGACCACTCTGCTCTATGCCGCCCTGCGGGAGCTGGCGACCGGCGACACCAACATCATGACCGTCGAAGATCCGGTCGAGTATGAGCTCCCGGGCCTGACCCAGATCCAGGTCGAGACCAAGCGAGACCTGACCTTTGCGACGGCGTTGCGCTCCATCCTGCGGCAGGATCCTGACGTCGTATTCGTCGGCGAGATCCGCGATCGAGAGACCGCCGAAGTCGCGGTGCAGGCCAGCCTAACAGGCCATCTGGTGCTTTCCACGCTGCATGCAAACGATGCGGTGGGCTCAGTCGCCCGATTTGTCGACTTGGGTATCGACAAGTCCAAGATCGCCGCCACTCTCCGCGGCTCAGTCGCTCAGCGGCTGGCGAGGCGGGCCTGCCCCGACTGCGTCACTCCCATCGACGGGCCGCTCACCCCTGAAGAGACCCGCCTGGCAGCCCGCTACGGCGTGCAGCCGGTGATCCGGGTGACCGGCTGCCCCGCCTGCAGCATGTCCGGCTATCGTGGCCGCCTGCCGCTGCTCGAAGTGCTGATCTCCAATCCCAACTTCGAGAAGCTGGTCGCGACCGGAGCGACGGCCGCGGAACTCCTCAAGGCTGCCTCCACCGGGGGCTTCCGCTCGCTCAAGGAGAATGCGGTTGAGCGGGTGCGTCTGGGTCAAACCACCTTGGAGGAAGTGGCCCGGGTTCTGGGAGATGCCGGCGCCGACGAGGAGGAAGAGGTGAGCCAACCTCAGGAGCCGCTGATCCTGTTGGTGGACGATGACAAAGTCAGCCGCACCATTGCGAAGAAGGTGCTCGCGAAGAATGGCTACCGCGTGACGGAGGCCGAGGATGGTGTAAGCGCCCTGGCCATGCTGGCGGCCGGCTCCGGCATATCGCTCATGGTGCTCGATGTCGACATGCCGATCATGGGCGGGCGGGAAGTGCTGGCCAAGGTGCGACAGTCGGTCACCACCGCGGGATTGCCGGTGTTGGTGCTGACCGGGACCAAGTCCCAGGCTGCAGAGGCCCAGTTAATGGAAGAGGGTGCGGACGACTACATACGGAAGCCGCTCGAACCCGCGCGGTTCGTGGCCCGAGTGAAGGCCGCGTTGAGGAGGGCGGGGGGATAGAAGAATCGTGGAACGGTGGAACGGTGGAACGATGGAACGGTGGAACGGGAGAACGGGAGAACGCCGGCACCGTCGGCACCCCCACCTCAATCCTAAGGGAGCGTAGCGACCGAAGGATCTAGCGGGAAACCTCGAGATCAGGTGTACGTTCCCGTTCTCCCGTTCTCCCGTTCTCCCGTTCCCCGTTCCCCTTTCCCCGCAGTTCAGGTTCCCGGCATCCCCATCACCGGATGCCACATGAAGCGCGCGGTCACGGCCGAAACCGCGAATCCCAGCACAATCGCCACTACGATCACGACCAGCGTATAGCCCATCGCCTTATCCGCTGCGGCCTTCATGAGGATGGGGAGTCCCAGGAACAGCAGGTACAGGCTGTACAGCCCGAGGATCCCGAGGAAGCCGAGCGAGGGAATGAGGCCAAAAACCCCGACTACCCACGCGGCCGTGGCCGAGTAGGCCGCCACCTTGAGGGCCTGGATCTGGTTCTTCGTGCCGCCGAAGGTGGGGGCGAGGGCATCGATGATCAGCGCCAGGACGAACGTTCCGACCAACGCGCCGACGTACTGGAAGGCCGCGTTACGCACAGCGAACCCGATGGGGACGCGGTAGGAGGCCATGAACGGCATCGACATGCCGAACACCGTCCACCCGACGATCGAGCAGATCGGGCCGATCGCGGCGAGCGGCATGATGTACCCCATGTAGAGGGCACCGACGCTGGTCGATTCGCCGTCGATCACCGGCCATTCGGTCTTCGGCGTAAGCAGGATCGCCTTCACCCGGTTCATGAGGGCCATGGTTGTCTCCAGTGGAAGTGAGTCTCACGCGGCGAGATTGCTAATTGCTGATTGCTAATGGCTGATTGCTGATTGGCTGACGCCGGTCCGCCGGTCCGCCGGTCCGCACGGTCCGTCCGGTTGCGGCGCCCTGCGGGAACATACGCCAATTCTGAGATCTGGATACTCTCCCGCAGGCTCGCTCGGCCCTTGTACCCGGTACCCGGTACTCGGTACCTTGTCCCCCTCGTCCCGTCCGCCCGACTACATTCCATCTGCCCGCCTTTGCGTCCCCCGAAGGCCCCCGTGCCTCAATAGGAGTCCCCTTGCTGACCGCCGTCTTGGCTCTGGTGGTTCAGTTCGACAGCATTGTGGTGCGAGACGTGGAAGTCGCGCCCACCGAAATCCTGCGTACCACGACCGTGGGTACTGGTCACCCGATCGTCTTCATTCCCGGCATCTTTGGTGGCGCGTTCAGCTTCCGCCATGTAACTGGCCCGCTCGCGAGCCTCGGCTATCGCTGTATCGTGATCGAGCCGCTGGCCTTTGGTTCCTCCTCGCATCCCGGCAAGGCCGACTACTCCTTCGCGGCCCAGGCCGACCGGATCGGCGCCGCGCTTGATAGCCTCGGTGTCACTGGTGCCCTCATCGTGGCCCAGTCGACCGGTGCGGCCATGGCCTACCGTTTGGCTTACCGCCGCCCGGAGTTGGTACGCGGCGTCCTCTCTATTGAAGGTGGCCCCGCCGAGACCGCCGCGACCCCCGGGCTCAAGCATGCCCTTCGGTTTGGTGGGTTTCTCACCAAGCTGTTCGTGGGTCCTGGGATGATTCGCTCCCGGGTCCAGCACGACCTGATCGAAAACTCCGGCGATACCACCTGGGTCACCTCGGCCGTCTTGGACGAGTACACCGTGGGCCAGGCCTCGGATGTACACGGGACCATTGATGCGCTGCGCCGAATGTCCAAGTCCAAGGAACCCGAGTCGCTGGCCGAACGCCTGCACGAGGCTCGCATGCCCGTGCGACTCCTCATGGGGACCGTCGAGCACCCCAGCGGAATGAAGCCAGAGGAACTGGAGCTACTGCAGCAGTCGCTCCCCGACTTCGCGGTGGACAGCGTGCCAGGATCGGGACAGTACATCGGTGAGGAGCAGCCGGAGGCCGTCGTCGCCGCCATTCTGCGGCTGGCCGGGGCGGCGTCGGTTGCGGTCGTTGTAGACCCAGGATCGGCGGCGCCTTAGCGGCGGGGTTGGCTAGGCCACGGCGGGGACAACCCGAGGGTCGGAGGCTGGCAGAAGTTCCCGCCGTTCGCGAAGCGAACCCGCGCCGTGCTCGCGAAGCGAGCACCCCCGCCGTGGCGCAGCCACGCCCGCCGGCGCCCGAAGGCGCCCCCCGTCAGCAGGCGCTACCTGCCTCCCCTTGACATTATCCGTTACAACGACTATCCTCATCACGTCAGATGCAGCCATAACCAAGGCGAGTGACGATGTCCCTCCGGGAAGAGATCCAGCAGACCAGGCCGTTCCAGAGCCCTCTCGAGGAGCTGGCGCTCAATGTCCTGCGCACCGCGGGGGCCCTGAGCTACGCCGGGGCCGAGACGCTCAAGGACTACGGGATCACGCCCACGCAGTACAACGTGTTGCGGATTCTGCGCGGGGCGGGGGCAGCGGGGCTTCCCTGCGGGGCCATTGCGGAGCGGATGATCACCCGGGATTCGGACATCACCCGGCTCCTGGACCGGCTCATCGCCCTCAAGTTGATCGACCGAGGGCGATCGGAGGACGATCGACGCGTGGTCACCACCACCCTGACCGCGGCCGGCAAGAAGCTGTTGGCTCGGCTGGATCCCGTCGTGAAGGAAATGCATCAGTCGCTACTCGGTCATCTCGATCAGCGTACCGTCTCGTCGCTGATCGCCGGGCTGGAGCGAGCCCGTGAAGCAACGCTCGTCACCACCTGAAACCCTCAGTCCGACACATACAGGAGCAGCACCATGAAATGGACCATCGACCCAACTCACAGCGCCATCGAATTCAGCGTCAAGCACCTGGGCATAGCCACGGTTCGCGGGCGGTTCAAGAAGTTCAGCGCCACCGCCGAGGCAGGCAGCGACGGTAAGCTCGCGTCGGTCGAGGCCGTCATCGACGCCGCCAGCGTCGACACCGGCACCGAGCAGCGCGACACCCACCTGCGCTCCCCCGACTTTTTCGACGTGGAGAAGTACCCCGAGTTCCGGTTCGTCTCGAAGAAAGTCGAGCAGAAGGGTGGAGACTCCGTTATCGCTGGAGACCTTACCCTGCACGGCGTCACCAAGCCCGTGACCTTCACCCTGGAGCAGGGCGTCCCGATCAAGGATCCGTGGGGGAACCAGCGCATCGCCGCCACCGCTACCGGCAAGCTGAGCCGCAAGGAGTGGGGTCTCGTCTGGAACCAGGTGCTTGAGCTGGGCGGAGTGGCCGTGAGCGACGAAGTGAAGTTCAGCCTGGAAGTGCAGTTGATAGGGGCCCAGGCGAAGGCAGCATAACTGCGGGGAACGGGGAACGGGGAACGGGGGACAGGGAACGGCTGTCGGACCGTCGGACCGTCGGACCGTCGGACCTAGGCCCTGTTCCCTTTTCCCTCTTCCCTGTTCCCTGTTCCCCTATCCAACCAACTGACGAAGCCGTTCGAGTAAGCACACCATCGCCCACGTATCCCTTTCACAATATGCCAACAAATCCCGCCTGAGCTGGTCCCGGTCCTTCACCTTGTGCGCTACGAACAGGAGCCGAGCGATCTCCACGCTGGCGACCTGGCCATCCACGATCGCCAGGTCGTTGTAGGTCAGCTCCGGCACCATCGGGTTGAGAACCTGCTTGATGCTGAAGCTGCCGGCGAAGCGTGGGTGGTAGACATGATTCTGGATGACCGGGAGCAGGTCGACCAGTTTTTCTTTGAGCGCATTTAGTCTGGGTGCGAGGTGTGGCAGCCACTCCGACAGCTCCTTGATCCTGGTCCGCTCGAACGACGAATACATCACGATCTTTTCGGCATTCTCTGTGGCGTCGAGGAGCTGCAGCGCCAATTCTTCGCGCGGATCACCCGGCCCCTCGGCCAGATACGCGCGGTGGGTGTAGTCATCCGGGCTGGGAGCGGCAGCCGAGAGGGCGGAGCTAAGCTCCGCCCCAAGCCGTGCATTCCCGTTCCCCCGTTCTCCCGTTCTACCGTTCAACCGTTGCTCGTGGTAACTAAATTGAACGACGACAGCCCGCCACGGCCCCACGTCCGGCCACACCGGGATCGCTCTGCCGATGGTCTCGAAGTCGAGGAACCCCAGCCGCCCGTCAAAGGCCTTGAGCGCCTCGCGGAGCGTTGGCTCCACGATCATCTCCCCGGTCTCGAGTGCCTTGCGTTGCCGCTTCTGGATCTCGTTGAGCTTGTGGGTGGCCGGCAGGTCCAGCACTCGGCGAATCCCCTTAAGTACCAGCCCCCACTTTGCCGTCTTGTAGGCTCGATACAGGGTCCAGATGTGGTGCTCATCGGTGGGGAAGCACCGGTTCCAGAAGGGACACTCGCGGTCGATCATCCAGCAGTGGGTGCCGACCGGCACCTCCGGCAACGGCCCGGCTAACGCCGCGAGTTGCTCTTCGATCAACGCCGCAATCCGCGGCTGAAAGGCCTCGACCTCCGCGGTCACATCGGTGCGCGAGAACAGCTCGCCCCGATCCGGGTGCCGGAAGTCGGTATTGAGGTGCATCAGCTCCACTCGGCGCACATCGACCCCGGCGCGCCGAGCTACCCAGGTTTGGATCGCCATGTCCGGGATGTGCTCGTCCTTCCGCTTGGTGGACGACTTCACCTCGATGAGCGTGAACCCCTCGGCCGTCCGCTCCAGCACATCGATGGCGACGTAGACCCGATCCTCGACGAAGGTGGCTTCAAACACGGCAGGTGCGCCGGAGTTGAGTGCTTCCCGAGTCGCCGGGACGCGCCTCTCGTCGTCGTGCGCCAAATCGATCAATGTGCCGCCGGGAAATTGTCCCCGCGCCAAGGCTCCCACCTCCGCCCCCTGATCAAAGCGGTCCTGGAGCACGACATCGATCTGCAGTTCCGGTGCGTCCTTCTCGTGAACCCGGAGCCAGAGTTGTTTATGGCATTGCCAGCCGGCCACGAAACGGGATTTGGAGAGGTTCGCTGACATGGGTCAAATGTGGGGGAGGGGTGTGACAGTCGCTATGCTCGGGGCGACTCTCGCAGGCGGCGGGAGTCAGGCGACATTACGCGGCTGACGGCTACCTTTGCGTTCCGTCCTTCCGTCCTTCCGTCCTTCCGTCCTTCCGTCTTTCCGTCCTTCCGTCTTTCCATCTTTCCGCCCCGTCCGCCCGCCTGTCCGCCCTACGGCATCTCCTCCTTCACTGCCCTCGCAATGCAAGCAGGCGCTAGGTGCTCGGGTACCTCGACCGTTACGCTGCCTGACGCGGTCTCGCGGGTCACGATGAACCGGAACCGATCGGCGCCGGGGGAGGGGGGCAGGGGACCCTTGTGCCGAAACAGCGACTCGAGCGCCTTGCGGTCGGTAGGGCTGAGGCTCGCCATGTCGATCTCGCCCCGCGCCGGAAGGTTAGCCAGCCCGCCGCGCCGCTCGATCTTGAGCCGGTCCATTTGCTTGTCAGGCAGCCGTTGTCGCTTCTTCAGGAGATGCCGACACCCTTCCAGGCGGCGTCAACCGCCTTGTAGACGCTGGTCTTGCTGGGGAAGAGCCGCTTTGCGGCGGCGCGGGTGAGCTTGGCGAAGCCGCGGAACTTCATCGTACTGGTCGCCGAGCTGTCGGTGAGCGCCGCGTACCAGACCTTGCCGACGGTTTGCCAGCTCTTGCCGCCGGCTGCGGTGGCGGCGAGGTAGAAGGCGTAGTTGGGGATCCCGCTGTTGGTGTGCGGATCGCCGCCCGGCACGTACTTCTTGTAGTGCTTGGGTTGGCGCGAGAGGCAATGGGTGGCGCCGGGATTGGCCATGTCGCGAAGACAGGTGTAGCCGCGCTGCTTCGCAGCCGGCCCCATGATCCCGGCGCCGATCAGCCAGTCGGCGGCAGTCGAGACCTGGCCCGCCTCCCATTGCCGGAACATCGAGCCGAAGACATCGGAAATGCTCTCGTTGAGCGCCCCGGGCTCGTCCTCATACTCGAGACCGGCAGTGTACTGGGTGACGCCGTGGGTAAGCTCGTGGCCGATGACATCGTTGGACTTGGTGAAGTCGACGAAGATCTGCCCGTCGCCGTCGCCGTAAGTCATCTGGCTGCCGTTCCAGAAGGCGTTGTTGTAGTTGACGTCGTAGTGGATTGAGGAGAGCAGCGTCATGCCGGCATTGTCGACCGAGTTCCGGCCGAATGCCGCCTTGTAGAACTTCGCGACCGCCGTCGTCTCCTTGAAGGTGCGCTTGGCCGTGCCGTCCGACGAAGTAGCAGGACTGGCGATCGGCGTGCCGGGAAGCGACGTGCTGTGCTTGCAGTCGTACACCGCCACCTTGGGCGCGGCGGCCAGGGCGACCAGCCGTGCCTGCAGGAACAGGGTCGACTGGGCCGCATCGGTATTCGCCTGCCGCAACTCCCGCCAGATCTTCTCGAACTGCCGGGTATTGGCGAATGCCTTGCGCGAGGCGGCGGGAAGCGACTTGTCATTCGCGAAACGGTCCAGCACCTTCTTTGGCACGATGAAACATCCACAGGACATCAGCATCTGAACCTCCCCAGTTTGGGCGCTATCGCAGCGGGATCATAGGCACCAGTTGTGAGGAAGTCCGTGATTTCCATGACACGGGGACATTGCCTCGTGCAACGTTCAAGCATACAGCTTTCAGGGCTGGAAGTCGGGTAGACCTGCCCAACTCAAGGGCTTACGCTGCACGCTGCACGCCGAACGCCAGCCTACTGCGCCAACCCCAACTGCTTCAAGAAGCCATACGCATCATAGTAGTCCCCCTGATACGCAATCTTGCCATCCTTGAACCGCATCACCGTCGCGCCCTTGAAGCTGAACTTCTTCCCCGTGGCCTTGGTGCCGTCCGCGAACGGCCCGGTGTGGGTGCCGGTGAACGTCCATTGGAAGGCGACTCCGCTGGCCCCGATGATCGGGGGCGAGTCATCGCGGGTCCACTCGCAGTCGGGCGCGGCGGTGATAAACGCCTGGATCACATTCTTGAGCGCCGAGTCTCGGCTCACCTGTGGCACGCCGACCGTCGCGTCGAAGTACACAACGTCATCGGCCATGTAGGCCGCGGCCCGTGCGGCGTCGTGGGCGTTCCAAGCGGACATGTAGCCGTCCACGAGGCCGATGGTCTCAATTTCCGGCGGCCCGACGACCGTGTTCTTTGCGGCTGGGGCCTTGCACGAGTTCGTGACAAGCAGGGCGACGAGCAATACCGGCAACGGCGATGTCCGGCGCATGGGATCTCCACGTCGTAGTCTTGAAGGTGGTGGGGACGACGGAGAGAATAGCAGGCGGCAGGGCAAGGTGGGAGGGTAGACGGGATGGCTACGCCACGGCGGCGGTAGCTGCGCCACGGCGCGGGCTCGCTTTGCTGGCGGCGGGACCTGCAGTACACTCGGCTAACGGCTAACGGCTAACGGCTAACGGCTAACGGCCGGACGCCAACCTACTGTGCCAACCCCAGCTGCTTCAAAAACCCATACGCATCATAGTAAGCCCCCTCGTAGGCCACCTTGTCGCCGTGCAGGCGCAGGATGGTTGCACCCTTGAAGCTGAAGTGCTTCCCGGTGGGCTTGGTGCCGTCGGCGAACGGTCCGGTATTGGTTCCGGAGAGGGTCCACTGGTATGCGATGCCGTCGGCGGTGATCACCGGCCGGGTGGTATCGCGGGTCCACTGGCAGTCGGGAACCGCCGTCTGGAATGCCTCGATCACGTTCTTCTGCACCGCGTCACGGGTCACTTGATTGACACCTACACTGGCATCGAAATAGACCACATCGGCTGTGTAGTAGCTGGCGGCGCGAGCGGGGTCGTGGGCATTGAGTCCGGCAAGGTACCCATCCACCACGGCCATGGCGTCGGTGGCGGGTGAGGCGACGTCGGTTACCGGCTTGAGCGAGGGAGCCTCACAGGCACCGAGGGGTGTCAGGGCAGCCAGCGCCGCAAGGAGACGGAAGGGGCGCATACGGTCTCCGGAGCGATTTGTCAGGTGAAGAAGGTCCAGCGGATGGCACACAATAGCACGTGGTGGGTTGTCTCAACAGATGACGGAAACCGTCCAAGTGCTCACGCCGTAGGTTTGCGATGCAGATCACATTCGAGAATTGCCTGACGAGGGGAGGGTTGGTGACGAGGGTCACATGTGAGCGTTCAGCCGTCAGCCGTCAGCCGTTAGCCGTTAGCCACTAGCTGTTAACCACTAGCCGTTAGCCCATGCCGACTACCTCG
This sequence comes from uncultured Gemmatimonadales bacterium, assembly GCA_963748035.1. GTDB lineage: Bacteria > Gemmatimonadota > Gemmatimonadetes > Gemmatimonadales > GWC2-71-9 > JADJOM01. The sequence continues at coordinate 86,137 of CAVVHO010000004.1, forward strand.
ACCGTCTTGACCATCTTGACCGTCTTGACCGCCTGGACCGCCCCTCAAGGCTTCCATCTCACCCAAGTCGCGCCCCATATCTACGCCGTCATCCGGACCGAACCCGGGCGCAACATCGTCAATGGCAACTCCACGATCATCGTGAATGACTCGGACGTCATCGTCGTAGACGCGACCGGCACACCTGCCTCGGCGAAAGAGCTGATCGCGGCCATTCGGCAGGTGACCCCACTCCCCGTCACCCTCCTCATCACGACCCATTGGCACGATGACCATGTGATGGGGAACAAGGCCTTTGCCGATGCCTTCCCTGGCGTCCAGTTCGTGGCTCATCCAGCCACCCGCGACTCGATGACCACTATCGCTGTGCGGAACAGGGAGCGGTACCTGAAGGACCTGGCGCCGTACATGGACTACCTGGACCAGAAGCTGGCGGAAGGCACCGGACAGGACGGCAAGCCCCTGGCCCGGGCCGAGCGGCAGAGTATGGAAAGCGACCTGAGGCTTGGGCGCCGCTACCTTGCCGAGGCGCCCGGGTTCCGCGTGACCCTGCCGACCCTGATGGTCGTGGATCAGCTCACTCTCAGGCGCGGCCGCCGCGCGATCCAGATCCTTCACCTCGGCCGCGGCAACACCGCCGGCGATCTGGTGGTCTACCTGCCCAAGGAGCGAGTGGTCGTCACCGGCGATCTCGTCGTGTATCCCACACCCTACGTCTTCGATTCATATCCCGCCGAGTGGGCGGTCTGCCTCGACAAGCTCAAGAGGCTCAAGGCGAGGATCCTGATCCCCGGACACGGCCCAGTGCTCCGGGACTACCGCTACCCGGACTTGGTAGCCGAAGCGCTCCGATCGGTGGTCGAACAGACAAGCCGCGCGGTCGCGCAGGGCCTTGATCTGGATTCCACCCGGAAAGTGGTGGGTCTCGAGCAGTTCAGGCTCGCCTTTGCGGGAGAGGACCCACTCAGAAATGCGGAGTGGGCGAACTACTTCGTGTATCCGGTGGTGGGGCGGGCGTTTGAGCAGGCGCACTAGGCGAGGGAGGCGTCAGGCGAGAACTGCAGGCAACAGGCGATAGGCGACGGACGACAAGAACACCCAGGCTCCCGTCTTTCCATCCTTCCATCCGCCTCCAGTTCGCGATAAACTCCCTCCGTCCCGCTCCCAGTCTTCGCCCCGATCCCGGTACTCGCATGTCAGCTGTTTGTCGCCTGTCGCCTATCGCCTCTCGCCTGCAGTTGTCGCCTGTCGCCTGTGGCCTGTCGCCTGCAGTTCGTCGCCTGTCGCCTGTCGCCTGTCGCCTTCTCCTCGCCCTCGCCGCGGCAGGACCGGCGCAAGCCCAGTCCGAGTCCGTCCTCAAGTCCTACTTCGAGGGTCGCATGGTGACGGTGAAGATCGACATGCCCGCCACCGAAGCCGGCATCGACATCTACCCTGAGTCCCGGTCTCCGATCGACTTCAGCCAGTACTCCAGGCGTCTCAAGTCCGCCGGTATCGCGATCCACAACGGTGACATGGTCCTGGTGACCAAGGTCAAACTCAAGGACCAGCACATCGAGTTCCAGCTCGGGGGGGGCGGCTACGGCACCTTCGGCGACGATACCGACGCGCATGTCCACGTCCCTGAGGCCGAGAAGACCACGCGCGAGAAGAACCTCGAGCGGGACCTCAAGAAGGAAACCGACGCTGCCAAGCGTCGCGCCATGCGTGAGGAGCTGGATGATCTCAAGAAGGACCGCGAGCGGGAGGATGCCCGGAACCGCGCCGCCGTGGCTGAGGCCGAGGAGCGGAAGCGTGAGAACATCCGCAGGCAGGCGTTGAGTGCCGGCTCGCGCTTCAACATCCGCTACGGTCGTTCCGTGCCCGGCTCGGCCCTGATGCCCGATGCCGTGATCGATGCGCTATCGGAATACGTCCAGTTCGGTGGGCCCCCCGGCCAAAGCACCGACGCATCGGCGCCGACTAATCCGGACCGACCCACTTCACTCCGGAAGGGCTTGACCAGGTCAGAGGCGGAGGACCTTCTGGGTCAACCGCAGCAAGTTCGGGAAGGAATGGAAGGGACTCTCCGCACGGCCACCGTGACGTATAAGTCGCCGCTGGGGCGGGTGGAGGCGCTGTTCGTGGAGGGGATCCTGGTGCGGTATACGGTGGCGTCGGAGTAGCGCAGACGGCGTTCAGCGTTCGGCGTCCAGCGTGCAGCGTAGACCGCGATTTGAATCCCTGTACCTGATGTGCACCCGTGGACGCTGGACGCCGAACGCCGAACGCCGAACGCCGAACGCTTGCACCTCCGTCCTACTTCCCCGCCAGCCTCTCCAACACCGCCCCCAGATCCGGCACCTCCGCCAGGACCGGCACCACCGGGTCCTTTTTCTTCTTGGCCATGCGCTCCGGCGCCGTTCGAATCGTGTAGTCGGTCGGGTCCAACTTCGCGTTGACTTCCTTCCATTCCAAAGGCATCGACACCGTCGCCCCTGGCAACGGCCGCACGCTGAAGGGCGCCACGATAGTCTGGCCATGCCGGTTTTGGAGATAGTCGATATACACCTTGGCTCCTCGGCGCTGCACCTGGCGAGTAATCGTCGTGATCTTGGGTAGCTCACGGATCACGAGCCGAGCCAGGAGTTCGCCCAGCGTGCGCGACTGCTCGTAGGTGCACTGCCGGCCGAGGGGCAGGAGGATGTGCAGGCCGGTCTTGCCCGTGGTCTTCACGAAGTCGGGCAACGAAACCGCCTCACACAGCTCGTGAATCACGTTCGCGACGGTGATCACATCCGAAAACGGAGCGTCCTTGGGATCGAGATCCAGCACGCACCAGTCTGGCCGTTCAAGGCTGTCGACTCGACTGGCCCACAGGTGGAGTGGAATCGTCCCCATGTTCGCTATATAAAGGAGGGCTTCCACCGAGTCGCAGACGAAGTAACGGATCTCCCGCTGAGTGTCCTCGCTCCAGATGGAGACCGTGCGAATCCAGTCCGGCGCAAACGCCGGGGCGTCCTTCTGATAGAACGACTTCCCCTCGATGCCGTCTGGAAACCGGGTGAGCACCAGCGGTCGGTTCTTGAGGTAGGGCAGGAGCCAGGGGGAGATGACGCGGTAGTACTCGATGAGATCGCCCTTGGTGTAGCCCTCTGCCGGCCAGAAGGTTTTCTTGAGGTTGGAGAAGGTGACGGCGGGCGGTTCGGCGATCGGGCGGCGGCTCGCTGCGCTCGCCGCGGGGGTGCTGGCTCGCCCTGCCCGCTGGCGGGGGCTCGCTGTGCTCGCGGCGGGGGTGGCTCCGCCACGGCGCGGGTTCGCTCCGCGAACGGCGGGCACTACACTCGGACCGTCCGCGTTGCCCGCCTCGTCCGCCCGTCCGCCTGCGTAGCCCTGCCTAATGCAATCCTTCACATCCTTGTCGTCTCGGAACCGCGCGAACACCGGATGCCGCAACACGCCATCGCTCGTCCACTCGGTGAACCGTACCTCGCACACGAGTTCCGGTTCTACCCAGGTAGTCCCTTTCATGTCCGGCATCGTCTTCACCCAGTCCGTCTTGGCATCCGTCCCCGCTCCCTTCTTTCGATCCTTCCGTCCTTCCGTCTTTCCGCCTTTCCGTCCTTCCGTCTTTCCATCCTTCCATCCTTCCGTCGGCGCACCACACGGCGGTCCCTCCCTCACCTTCGCTTTGAGCGCCTCCGCCACCGACTTGAGCTGCTTCGTGTCGAAGCCGCTTCCTGCCCGTCCCGCGTAGACCAGCTTGCCATCCACATAGTCCGCCAGGTGCAGGGCGCCGAAGCCATCGCGGGAGCCCTTGGGCGGCGTGAATCCGACGACCGCGAAATCGCCTGTCTTCTCCGCGCGGACCTTGACCCAGTTGGGTCCCCGGCCCGACCGGTAGGGGCTATCGGCCTTCTTGCCGATGATGCCCTCGAGGCCATGACTGGTCACCTGTTCCAACAGCTCTTTCCCACTCGTGGGGAAGTGATCGAGGTAGCGGAGCGCCCCTACCGGCGGGAGCAGCCGCCGCAGCAGGCGCTTGCGTTCCAGCAGCGGCAGAGGGCGAAGGTCATAGTCCTCGAAGCCGAGCAGGTCGAAGACGAAGTACGTAGCGGGCAGCTCGACTGATGCCCGCTGAATATCCAGGGGACGGCTGAGCCGAGCCCGTTGCTGCAGCAGGCCGAACGACGGCTTCCCGGAGTTGTCGAGTACCGTCACCTCGCCGTCCACTACCGCGTGTTTCACCGGCAGCGCCGCCACCGCCTTGGTAACCTCCGGAAAGGTCTTGCTGTAGTCCACTCCGTTCCGGCTACGCAGTTGCCCTTCGCCAGCTTCATGCTCGGCGATCATGCGGTAGCCGTCGAGCTTGAGCTCGAATATCCAGCCTTCCTTGGTGAAGGCCTCGTCCCGCGGCTCCGCCAGCATGGGCTCGAGTCCGCTCGCGCGAACGCTGCGCCGCGTTGGCTTGAGTCGCTCCAGTTCTTCCCGGATGACATCCGCCGGCGTGCGGCCGGCCTTGAGGTCCTCCACGGTGAGGCCCGAGAGTACCGACTCCTCCGGGAAGTCCGCGCCGCCTTCGGTCTTGAGCCAGGCGTCTCGTTCCTTGATCAGGAGCCACTCCTTCTCACCCTTCTTGATCTTTACCAGGGTCCAACGGCCGCGGAGCTTGTACCCCTTGAGGTCAAAGAGCAGCTTCCCCTTGGCGAGTCCCTCCTTCGGATCGCCGATGGGCGTCCATTCGCCCCGGTCCCAGACAATCACTCCCCCTGCGCCGTAGTTACCCTCGGGGATCATCCCTTCGAAGTCGCCGTACTCCAGTGGATGGTCCTCGACGAATACCGCCAGTCGCTTGTCATGCTGATCATAAGACGGACCCTTGGGCACCGCCCAGGAACGCAGCACTCCGTCCATCTCCAGGCGGAGGTCCCAGTGGAGTCGCCGAGCGGCGTGCTTATGCACCACGAACAGCCGTCCCCCAGTTGTGGCGACGGGTCCGAAGGGCTCGGGTGTTCGATCCGGGGAACGCTTTGCGCGGTAGGTACTTAACGGGTCTGACTTCACGTAGTCTCTTGCCTTCGGTATGAATCCGTCATAGGATATTTGACCCTTGCACTGCGAGTACTTATGAGCGCCCGTCCCATCGGCTCGGCCACGATCTCCTTCGGCTTGGTTTCCGTTCCGGTCAAGCTGTATTCCTCCTCGGAATCGGCCGCGAGCGTTTCATTTAATCTCGTTCACAAGATCTGCGGCACCCGGCTCAAGCAGCAATACATCTGTCCCAAGGAAGGCACCATCGTCGAGAAGGACGACATGGCGAAGGGCTATGAATTCGCCAAGGGGCAGTACGTCCTGTTCAACCCCGATGAACTCAAGACCCTGGAGGAGAAGGCCACCAACTCCATCGACATCGCCGAGTTCGTGCCGCTTGCCGAGGTCGAACGGATCTATCTCGAGAAAGTCTATTATCTCGGCCCCGACAAGGGGGGTGACCGCGCCTACCGCCTGCTGAGCGCGGCCCTGGTGGAGACCGGGCGCGCGGCACTGGGGCAATACGCCGCCCGTGGGCAGCAGCATCTGGTGCTGGTGCGGCCGATGGACGGCCTGCTGGTCATGGAGCAACTCCACTACACCAACGAGCTGAAGCCCGCCTCGGAAGTTCCGCTCGGCGAGGGCGAGGTCAAGGCGCCGGAACTGGCGCTGGCCAAGCAGCTCATCGAACAGGGCGCCACCGACGAATTCCACCCCGAGCGCTACAGCGACCAGGTCCGTGGCCGCGTCCTCGAGGCCATCCAGAAGAAGGTGGACGGTCAGGAGATCACCGCGGAACCAGCCGAGGAATCGGGCACCAAGATCATCGATCTGATGGAGGCGCTCAAGGCGAGCCTCGCGAAGGGCGGCAAGGCGCCCGACTCCGACCGCGCCCCCGCCAAGCGGGCACCGAAGGCGGAGGAGAAGCCGGCGAAGCGGAAGGCGAGGGCGTGAGAGCTGTGAGCCATTAGCCGGCCGTTAGCCGTTAGCGGTTAGCTTAAAAAGCATGACGGTTCGGCTCCTGCGGCGAGGCCCGCGTTGGTGAGGATGCCTCGATTGGAGGTCTTTGCCCCTAACCGCCATCGAACCGAGTGGAGAGGCACTAGGGAAACCTGCCCAGAGTGCTTCAAGCTAACGGCTAATGGCTAACGGCTAACGGCTCCATCCTGCCACCAGATGAAGACCTACACCTCCCGCGACGTCGCCGAAATCCTCGGCATGAGCGTGCGTGAGGTGCAGGTACAGGGTCGCTCGGGATACCTCGCCCCACATCGCGGGCCGGGGAATCGCTATCGTTTCTCCTTCCAGGATCTCATTCTCCTTCGCACCGCACGTTCTCTCCTCAAGGCCAAGGTTCCACTTCGACGTGTGCGGGTGGTGCTCAGGAAACTTCGGAGCGACCTTCCCCGGGGCCGCTCGCTGAGCGAGGTCCGGGTCGGGGCGGCGGGCGACACCATCGTGGTGCGAGACGGGAGTGCCAGCTGGAATCCGGAATCGGGTCAGTTGGTCTGGAACTTCGCGGTGTCGGACTTGGCCCGGACCGCGGCGCCGTTTGCTCGCCGCGGCGCGGCAGAGGCTCGCAAGACGGACCACGCCCACTCGGCGACCGAGTGGTACGAGTTGGGATGCGACCTTGAGGCCACCGATCCCACCGAGGCTCGCGACGCATATCGCCGGGCGCTGGAGCTGAATCCCGCGCACGCCGATGCCCACGTGAACCTCGGCCGGCTGCTGCAGGAGGCCGGCGCGGTCGCCGCCGCGGTGGAGCAGTATCGCGCCGCGCTCGAGGTTGATGACCGGCACGCCACCGCGGCGTTCAACCTGGGCAGCGCGCTCGATGATCTCGGCCGGAAGCAGGAAGCGATCGCCGCCTATCAGCGCGCGCTGGTCGCGGATCCCGACTTCGCCGATGCGCATTTCAATCTGTCCCGGCTCTACGAGAAGACCGGCAAGCGCCAAGCCGCGCTCCGGCACCTGAACCAGTACAAGCGCCTGCTGGAGAAGTGACTCATGCGGATTCTTGCCGGTACCAGCGGTTGGTCGTTCAAGGAGTGGAAGGGAACCTTCTATCCTCCCGATCTCCCCGACGACGGCATGCTCGGCTACTTCTCGTCCCGGTTTCCGACGGTCGAGATCAACAACACCTTCTACCGGATGCCCAAGGAGAAGGTGCTGCTGGACTGGGCGGCACAGGTGCCGAGCAACTTCCGCTTTGCCGTCAAGGCATCGCAGCGCATCACCCACAAGGGGCGTCTCGCCGGCGTTGAGAGCGAGATGGAGTACTTCCTTCGGGTGTGCTCCGCACTGGGCGATCGTCGCGGACCGACCCTGTTTCAGTTGCCGCCCAACATGAAAGCGGACCTGCCGCGGCTCACCGAATTCCTGAAACTCATTCCGCGTCGCTGGCAGGCGACCTTCGAGTTCCGGCACCCGACCTGGTTCAACGACGCCGTCTACGATGCGCTCAAGCAGCACGATTGTGCGCTCTGCATCGCGGATCACGACGACTTCTCTACCCCGCTCGTCGCCACGGCGAAGTGGGGTTACGCGCGCCTGCATCGTGTCGCCTACGACTCCGCCGCGCTCGGCGAATGGGCGGGCAAGCTCAAGGGCCTGCCGTGGGAGGAGCTGTTCGTGTATTTCAAGCATGACGAGGGAGAACAGTCGGGTCCGCCGGCGGTGGATGCGTTTATTGCGAAGCTGTGAACTGCAGGCGACAGGCAAGAGGCGAGAGGCGACAGGCGAAAAGGCGAGGCAGCGAGGAGGTCAGGGAAAGGGCAATGTTCCCGTTGTATTCTTGTTGTATTCCCGTTGTATTCCCGCTGTGTTCCCCTTCCCCTTTCCCCTTTCCCGAACTCCGACCCATGACCCCCTTCGACTTCACCGCCACCTCTCTCGACGGCAAACCACAGTCCCTTGCCAAGTATCGTGGCAAGGTGCTGTTAGTCGTTAATGTGGCCAGCGAATGTGGCTTCACCCCGCAATACGAAGGACTCGAAGCGCTCTACCGCAAGCACAAGGCGGCGGGATTCCTCGTACTCGGCTTCCCGTGCGACCAGTTCGGGCACCAGGAGCCGGGAGATGCGAAGGAGATCCAGCGCTTCTGCACGACCAAGTACGACATCACCTTTCCCATGTTCGCCAAGATCGATGTGAATGGCGATAACACCCATCCACTGTTTCGCCATCTCAAGAGCCAGAAGCCCGGCATCGCCGGTACCGAGGCGATCAAGTGGAACTTCACCAAGTTCCTCGTCGCGAGGGACGGGTCCGTCGTGGCCCGCTTCGCGCCGAAGGACACGCCGGAGAAGGTGGGGGAGGAGCTTCAGCGGTTGTTGGGGTAGAGGGTAGTTGCTAATTGCTAATTGCTGATTGCTAATTGCTAATTGCTGATTGCTGATTGCTAATAGCTGATAGCTGATAGCCGATAGCTAATTGCCAAGTGAAAGGCCTGACCAGAAGGTTTGTGTCATCGCGAGGAGGCCCCGTAGTTCAATCAGCAATCAGCAATCAGCAATTAGCAATTCTCTATAGCCCCATCTCCCCCAGAAATCGGCTCCCCCCCGTCGGTAGATCATTCCGCCGATCGACCCGCGTCAAGACCAAGCGATCCTTTGCGCGTGTCATCCCCACATAGAGCAGGCGCCGAGCTTCTTCCAGCTCCGGTTGAGGGGGTTCGCGGCCCTGCTGGTTCCCGAGCAACTCCGCATCTTCTACGCCGATGATGTAGACCCTGGAGAACTCCAGTCCCTTGGTGGAGTGCAGGGTGAGCAGGTTCACCCGATCCTTCTCGGTCTCGGGTCCGGCCCGCGATGTCGAGAGCGCGACCCGGTCAAGAAACTCCTGCAGCTGTTCCAGCAGCATCCCACCGCCAACCAGATCCAGGAGTCGCCGGAGCCGAGCCATGGCCGCAGGGTAGCGATCATCGGCGGTCTTCTGGCGCCGCAGTTTGTCCATCAAGTCGCGGCCGCCGAGTTTCCGTATCAACTCCTCGAGGTCAGGGGCGGCTTCCCCGCCGGGTCGATTGCGTTCTCCGTCGTACAGGCCCAGCGCGCGCCCATAGCGACCCAAGGCGAAGAGTTTGCCCAGATCAAACAGGTCTCTCGCCTCGTTGTTCCACTCCGCCTGGTCGGTCAGTGCGAGCGCGACCGCGAGGTGTTCGAGCAGTCCAATTTCGTTGGTCTTCCGCGCGCGCTGCAGCCGCCGCTTCTCCAGAGCGAGAAAGACGTGGGCCAGGGTTCGCGCATCGTCGAGGGCGTGATGCGAGCGTCCGGCGTCGATGCCGAAGGCGTGCGCCAGATCCGTGAGCTTGGCGCTGCCGCTGTGCAGGTCGCGGGCGAGCGGGAGCGAGTCGAATCGCGGGAATCCACTCCCGGCGGCATGCCCCTGGGCGAGCCGCTCGAGCACCGGAAAGTCGAACCCGTGGCCGTTGTGGGCCAGCAGCAGGTCGCCCCCGGAGAACGCGCGGAACGCCGTCCATGCGTCCGCAAATCCCGGCGCGGCCGCGACATCGCTATCCGAGTAGCCGTGGATTTCCGTGGCCTTGGGCGAGATCGCCTGGGTGGGCCGGACCAGGCTGTGGAATTCCTCGACCACTACGCCGTCCCGCACCCTTACCGCGGCGAGTTCTACTACGTCGCACCGCTCGACGTCATCGTCGGTGGTCTCGACATCCACCGCCACGAAGTCCCGCAGCCCGCGGGGTGATAGGTCTCGGCTCCTGAGAAGCTGCAGCGCCTTGAAGAGCCGGAGCGGAAGTCCCACGGTTGACTCGAGGATCAGGTCGCCCTCCCGCGGAGGTGGGGCCTGAGGATCTCGATAGTTCACCATCGTTACGCCGGCTTCGTAGAGCATCACCGCGAGCCCCAGCTCCGCTCCGCCCAGACGCGGCAGCCACGCCGTACCACGGCCGTGGCGTACCTTCGCGAGTTGGTCGGCGAGTGCGTCTAGGCCCGGCCAGAGCATCGGATCGCCTGGATCAGTGAGTGCCTCCCAGTGCTCCTCGAGCAAGGTGCGATACTCCCCAACCCGCTGTGAGAGCAGTTCCAGCACCAGGCCCTGCAGACCGAGATGTCGGTCCGGAAGGGTGATGAGATTGTCGAGCGCCGCGCGTAGTCGGCGGAGCTTGCGGCCGTCCTCGTCCTTGTTCGGCCTGCGCTTCGCCTCCGCACGGAGCACGTCCATGAATTCAGTTTCGGTCTGGTCGGCGCGGGCCCTCAGGTCGGCGTAGAGCACCTTCGGCAGCACGACCCGGGCAAGGTCCTCGGCGCGTACCGGATCGTCGGGCGCGGCGATGACGCGAAGTGCGGCCAGCAGATACCGAACTACTGGATCGTCCGCCAGGGCGCGGCCCTGCGCGAGTTGACAGGGGATCCCGGCCTCCAGTAGCGCCGCTTCCAGCGCGTTGCCGACCTCGTGTTTTCGATAGAGTATGGCGACGTCGCCCCAGGCGTGACCGCTGGCCGCACGATCCTCGACCAGATCCGTTACCAGCCAGCGCCGCTCCGCCTCGTCGTCGGGGAAGTGTTTGACGATCACCGGCCAGGGCGACTCTCGCGTGGCGCGCAGATCCTTCCGCCAAAGCGTCGGATTGAGGGCGACCAGTTTCCGCGCCGTCTCGAAAATCACCCGCGAACAGCGGCGGTTCTCGTCCAGCACAATCTCGCCGGTGATCCTGAAATCGTTGAGCAGCGTCCGCAGTACTGATGAGTCCGCGCCGGCCCAGGAATAGATGGACTGCTCGTCGTCTCCCACCACGAACAGGTTTCGGTGTCCCCCCGCCAGATGGCGAATGATTTGGTACTGCTTGGGATTCAGATCCTGGGCCTCGTCGACCAGGACGTAATCCCAGCGCGCGGCGATCTCCCGGGTCAGGGTCTCGTCGGTGCGCAGGAGTTGTTCGGCCTTGAGGATCAGATCGTCGAAATCGAGCAGACCACGTGAATCGAGGATCTCGCGGTAGCGCTGGTGCAGTTGGGCGAGCCAGTCGTCGAGCGGGGTGCCCTGCACCCGATGCCGGCTGAACTGCGTCAGTGGCCAGAGCACGTCCTTCCGAAAGCCCGCTCGCCGGAGTGCGATCCGCTGGTAGTCCTCATCGGCGATGCCGAAGCCGCGCGGTACTCCGACCAGCTCGCCTTCGGACCGCAACAACTGCACGCACAACGCATGGATTGTGGACCGGGTGATCAGATCCGCCCGTGTCCCGAGTGCGCCGCGCAGCCGCCCGGCGATCTCGCCAGCGGCCTTATTCGTAAAGGTGACGGCGACGATGCGGGCGGGGTCGAACGCCTTCTGCTCCGTCAGGAACCGGATCCGCTCGATCAGACAGAAGGTCTTACCGGCGCCGGGGCCGGCCAGCACCAGCACTGGACCGAGCGGGGCTTCGATAGCCTCGAGTTGGCGCGAGGTCGGGATGAGGGGGTGCGACACGAGCTCAGGAACCTCTGCACAAGGTTGGCGAGCGCTGCGGGCGCCCCGAGGGGCGCGTGCGTGGCCTGCCTTTCCTCGAGCCAGGCCACCATGCTAAGCCGAACGCTCGAAGGAAACCTCGCAAGCGAGCCGACCTGTGCAGAGCTGCCGGAGAAGTATAGATGGGCGCGGCGCCTACTGTTTCCCTCCCAACGCCATTGGGCGCTTCTGCTGATCCACCTCCCGCCCGACCCTCACCACGATCTCGGGAACTGACAGCACGTCTTTCATCGTTGTTCGGAAATTCACTATGCAGGCCCGCAGCACATACCGCTCACCAACCATCGCGTTGGAGACGAAGAGCTCCCCGCCACCCTGCAGCCGGTCGACCAGCTCACGATTGAGCTCGTTCAGGTACTGCTCGGCTGCAGCCGACTTCGGCAATCCCTTCGGAACGAAGCGGAACGTCGTGATGCTCAATCCCTGGGTCATCGCCTCCAACTCGGCGTTGCTGCTGACCGCCTGGAACATCGCCTCTGAAAGGGCTATATCATCGCGAATCATCGCGATCTGGCCCTCACGCCCCGCCTGCCGCAGGCCGAGCCATACTTTGAGGGCGCGGAAGCCGCGGGAGTTCTGCGGTCCGATTTCGTAGAAGTTGAGCCGCGGATCACTGTCGCTACCATCGAACTGGTAATAGTTGGCGCTGAAGCTGAATGCGTCGTGCAGATGGCGGGCGTCGCGCACCAGGGTACACCCCGCCTCGAGCGGACTGTAGAGCCACTTGTGTGGATCCAGCGCCACCGAGTCCGCCTCGGCGAGGCCCTTGAGATCTGCCGATGCCTCGGGGAGCGCGGCCGCTGGTGCGCCATAGGCGCCGTCCACATGAAACCACAATCTCTCTCGCCGGCATATCGCGGCGATCTGTAGCAGTGGATCGATCGCGCCGGTGCTCACAGTGCCCGCGGCACCGATCACCAGAAACGGCAGCAGCCCGTCAGCCCGATCGGTCGTGATCTGTTGTGCCAGCGCGGGCACGTTCATCCGCTGCGATTCGTCGGCCGTGATCCAGCGAATGGCATCCGTGCCCAGGCCGAACAGGTCCGCCGCCTTCTTGATCCAGGTGTGACACTCGGTCGAGGCATACGCCACGAGCGGCTTCTCGCCCCCCCTAACCCCAGTGGCACGGAGGTCCCACTCCGCCTTGGCGCGCCGAGCGGCGAGGAAGCCGATGAAGTTCGCCATGTTGCCGCCGCTCACCAGCAGACCGCCGCAGGTGGGGGGGAAGTTGATCAGCTCGGCCATCCAGCGAACTACCTGGGCCTCGATCTCGCTGGCCACCGGAGAGAGCACCCATGCCCCGACATTTGGATTCACCGCAGCGCCCAGTAGCTCCGAGAGTATCCCGATCGGCGCCGGTGATGCGCTGACGTAGCCCCAGAACCGGGGGTGTCCGTTAAAGAGCGAGTGGTCGAAGAGCAGCGTTGCGGCTTCCTTGAGCAGCGCTTCCGGAGCGGCGCCGTGCGTCGGCAAGCCAGCGTCACCGAGCAGGTCGCGGATCTGTCGTGGCGACTCACCGCGGGTGAGCGGCCCGCTTGGGAGTGCTTCCAGGAAGTCCGCCACCCGGTCCACCAGTTGGTGACCCAATGTGCGGAACTGGGCGGGAGACATTTCGAGTGAGGCTTCGCGCGAGTCGGCAAGTGTCCGCATTGGCTCTCTCATCCATTACAGGCGACTGTTACGACGAGTGCGCTCCGCGACGAAAACCGTCTCCAGCGGTGGTCGATCGCTTCGCGCCCCCTTACGTTTCAGGCATCCGGGTCGATACGAAACTGCAGCATGAAGATATCTCGAACCGGGAGTGAAGGCCTCTTCCCCGTTTCTTTATCGAACCGTGACGCCGCGGACCCTAGCTTCTGCATCAGCCTAACCAACCTTGGGGTGAACGATGGAGCGTCGCCATGCAGGCCGTGCCGCTGGAGTACTGGTTGCGCTTTGCACTGGTCTCATGGGAACCGCCTGGGGTCAGGGGCCTGGTCAGGCAGCCCCGCCAGCGTCGGAGAAGCGGTGGGTGGTCGATGTGGTCCACTCGCAGATCGACTTCCGGGTACGGCATCTTGTGGGTCGAGTGCGCGGCACCTTTACCAACTGGTACGCGATCATCGTCACTGGAAATCGTGATTGGCTCCAGGGCAAGGTCAACGTTACCGTCCAGACCGCGAGCCTCAACACCGGCAACGCCTATCGCGACGCTGATCTTCGGTCCCAGCGGTTCTTCGGCGTGGACAGCTTTCCCGAAATGACTTTTCTCGGTACCGGGATTGCCGCTACTGACACCACTATTGAAATCATCGGGCTCTTGACCATCAAGGCTCACACCAGGCCGGTCACCTTCCGCGGCACCTATCGCGGTGTTGCGAAGGACGCTCAGGGGCAGGAACGGATCGCTTTCGAGGCGACAACCACGCTGGACCGCCGCGATTTCGGGATTACTTGGAACGCCACGGTTGGGGAGACCAGTCTCATCGGAAATGAGGCCGAGATCACGATCGCCCTTGAGGCGGTACGAGTGAATTGACCCATGCGGCGATTGTGACGCCGAGCCCTTCCAGCACCTCGGCGGCGGTCCGCCCGGAGCTCTTCCGCACATTGAACGAGTGATCCGCACCCTCCACAACCTCGAGAGTGGCGCGAGCGCCAAGTCGGGACGTCACCGCGGTGATGAGTTCGTGCCGCGCAAAGTCGTCTCGCGACCCCTGCAGGAATAGCATGGGTATCGCCACCTGATCGAGGTGCGCCCCCCGCACGACGTCCGGCTTCCCAGGCGCGTGAAGCGGAAAGCCCAGGAAAATGAGTCCTCGAACCCCGGGCAGCGGCGCGTTGGCCTGTGCCCCGGAGGTCATGCGGCCACCGAACGATTTGCCGCCCGCGAGGAGCGGAACCCCCGGTAGTGTGCTTGCTGCGTAGCCGACGGCAGCGCGCACCGCCCCCTGGGCGATCTCCGGGGAATCCGTGCGCTTGCGTCCCGCCTCCATATAAGGGAACTGGTAGCGAAGGGTGGCGATCCCCCGGTGCGCCAGTTGAAACGAGATCGCCTGCATGAACGGATGCCGCATCCCCGCACCCGCACCGTGGGCCAGTACATAAAAGAAGGCGGCTTGGGCGGGGACGACCAATAGTCCCGAGGTGCTACCCTCGGGCAATGGGATGGTGACCGGTTGTTCGGATGGCTGGGTCATGATGGGATAGACGGGTCGTTGAAAGATATCCTATGTAAACTGGCGGGGGCGCCTGTGGCGCGGCGAGGGTGCTCGTTTCGCGAACACCGCGCAGGTTCGCTTCGCGGGCCGTGGGAACTACGTTCGGCCCGTCGGCACCCGGCACTTTGGCACTTTGGCCCCCTGGCACATTCGCGAGACGAGCCACTCTGGCCGAAATCCACGACAACTCACTGGCTAACTGACGTACCCATGCGCAACGCTGTGGGGTACGGTTCTTGATAGATAGAACGGGTGAGGTAGACTTAATCAGGGAGGTACCTATGCTACCCGCACTTGCTCTATCGCTGTTGCTACCCACCGCTGTTCCAGCCAGGCCGACGACTGCCACCGCCGACCCACCGATTCAAGTCAAGCTCTCCGATGACTACTTCAACCGCGGTGACCGCGCCCGGGTCCGCGTGAAGGCAGCCGAGAATGGATATCTCGTCGTGCTGCGGGAAGATACCAACGGTCGAGTCAGGGTACTGTATCCGCTCGATCCGGAGGACGACGCCAAGATTCGCGGTGGGAAGCAGTTCGAGGTGCGGAGCCGAGGGGACCGTGAGGCTTTCACTGTCGATGACCCAGGGGGCTCAGGCATTGTCTTGGCCGTGTGGTCCGAGGAGCCGTTCCATTTCGACCAATTCTCTCGGAACGGGCACTGGGACTACCGCGCCTTGGCCGCAGACTCATCCAGCTCTGATCCTGAGGCGGCCCTGCTGGATCTGGTGGAGCGTATGACTGACGCCCACTACAAGTACGACATTGCCAACTACACCGTGGAGGATGGGGCGCCGACCAGGTACTACAGCGGCTGGCACTCCCCCTGGTACTACGGTAGCCTCTGCTACGGGTGCGCGCCGTTCTACTATGGCCCGCAGTTCGGGTTCCGGTTCGGGATCGGCCTTGGCCATTCGCACTTCTACGGCCGCAGGCGCTGGTAGGCTCCAGTTTCCCGGAGAAGCCGAAGGGAAAGCCCCGCGGTGTGAATTTCGCCGCGGGGCCTTTCCGTGCGCCAAAGCCGGCGCCACGCCAGACTGTTAACGACCTCGGCATAGTTTGACACTCCGTTGACAGTCAGGTCATAGGTTCGTCCGTGTCGGCAACCTCATCCACCAGAGAGCAATCCAGGGAGCCCCATGGTCCGGACTCACACGCCTCTGCCAGGGCAAGCACGCGGTGCGAAGCACCCGCCGGTGGCGCTGCGTATGGCGATTCTGATGCTCTCAGTTGCCTGTGAACCTCGAGCCGCGGCCCGCGATCCGGGCCATGTCGTAACCCCCGTTCCCACCCGCCTGGAAGCGCACTATCGCATGATCGGCTCGGTTCGGCTAGAACAGCCCGACTCGGCCTTGATCGTACGGGTCTCCGGCATCGACAGGAACTCCGCCGGCTTGATCGCCTTGGGCGATGCCTCCGAGGGCAACGTCAAGCTCTTCTCTGAGTCCGGCCGCCTGCTTCGTATTCTCGGCCGGAAAGGCGGTGGCCCCGGGGAGTTCCGGGAGCCTCGGTATCCGCGCTTTGCCGACGACACCACGCTGCATATCGCCGACACCGACGGGGGGCGACTCACGGTAATCACCACGAGTGGCAGGCTGGTCAGAACGCTACAACTGGCGAAGCTGGCTTACCTGAGTGGCTTCGCGCTCGATGGGCATGGCGGATACCTCGTGGCGTCGGAGGATCCCGATGGATACGTCCTCCTTCACTTCGACTCGACGGGCAAACAGAGCGGACGCTTTCTCAAGATCCGGGATGTTCTCCCGCGAGGCATGCCAGACAGTCCCTATTGGCGGAACGTGCGCAACTTCTACCTCTCGGCCCTGCATGACACTGCCTACGTCACGCTGACCTATTCCGACACATTGTGGCGGGTGAGCCTCCTGGACAGCGTCGAGACTGCCACCGCGATCACACCGCCTGGATATGAAATTCCGGCCGCGCCCAAGACCGAGTTGAAGAGCCTGGAAGATCTGAAGACCTGGAGTCACTCGCTGCAACTGACGGTCACGCCGACGGCGGGAGAAGCGGGAGTGGTAGTGAACTTCGTGAAGGGGATACTCAGCTACGGTGACCCTAACACCGCGGTGGTCCGACTTCCCACTGCGGGTTGGGTCGCCATCCCTCAAGCTCCCGCCTTTTTGCTCGCTGATGGACGATCGCTGGTGACGCTTGCCAGCGCGGGCGACAGCGCCTCCGCCGATGTGGTGCTCGGACTGTACGAACCCCTCAAGTAAGTCAAACGCGGAGGCACAGGATGGAAGCCCCATTGCGCATGGCCCTGCTGGGCATCGGAGTCATCTTTGCACTTGCGGGCCTGGATTGGCGGGCCGCTTCGCGGAGCCAGGCAGGAACACGGGCGGTCTTCTCCGCGCTGCGCGACGCGCACGCGCTTGCGGCCCCCGCAGCGGCCTGCGGGACGCATCCCGTGCCGGCGCCGAATCACCTGGTCCTGATCACCGCGCGCCAATGCATGAGCTGCAGGGACGTGGGCCATCTGTTGCGGGAAATACAGAGGTCACAGTTCTCTACCCCCGCAGATCACCTCGAGCTAGCAGTCGTGGCGCGGGACACCGGAGTGGTGTGCGACTTTCTGAGAATGGAGCGGATTCCGCTGGCGGTTCGGCTGGTTCCTTCCAAGACCGGCGAGAAACTTGGCGACTCCGCACCCATAGCCTACGCCAAGTTCGACGGACCGAACGTGACAGACTCGCTCACCGCGGATGATGGCCTCTCGCTACTCGCGTTGTTGCGGACGAGGTAACCGGTTGCCGGGGTTCGTTAACCATCGAAAAGAGGGGTGAACCATGAACATGCGTCTGTCCCAATTGCTTCTTGCTGTTGGCTTGCTCGGCACGCTTGTGCTGGCCCGTGCGACCCCGGTCGCAGCGAAGATGAGAGAGGTACAGCGGTATCCCCGCGAGGCCAACGCGGACGGCAGCTTCAAGTGCTACCCCGATGGCTGCTCACTGTTCGGCTTGTGTTGTTCTTGAGGCTTCACCAACCGCACACTTAGAGGTGCACGATGCCACAGAAGCTGCTCACTCGAGGCGGGCTTGTTGCTGTTCTGCTGCTTGCGTTGCTCGCGACAATGGCGCGCCCAGCCGCCGCCGCGAAGACTGCGGGGAACATGCTCGTTATTGCGTGCTACGACGACTACTATGACTGCAAGCCGCCCTGCAACTACAAGTATTGCTGCTGACGGGGATGCGGGAGGCCGCCCCGCTCACCTTGATGACGATCGGGCGAACAGCCCCAATCGTGCGATTGAATCTCAAGGGGCCGCCCATGGGCGGCCCCTCGAGGTACAGGGTGCCCTCGGTTTGTCAGGCGACGCTGATCAGGGACGCCGCGCCCTGGGGGTTGGGCTGGGGAGTGATGCGACGCTCGGCCCCTCGGATCAGGAACTGTACCGACCGCCGGACCACATCGGGGTCATGCACGATGCGGTGATGTCCAAGCCCCTCGGTAGTGATCTGCTCTGCGCCGGGCCACGACTCCGCGATCGTCGTCGCCGCCGCGGGCGGTACGGCCGTATCGCCCTTGTCGTGCACCACGAGAAGAGGGAGTGGCTTGCTGGGTGCGAGCCGGCGGATGCCCAAGTCTCTCCAGGTAATGCCAAAGCGGGTCTCGATGCGCCGCTGCATCTTGGCGATCACTTCCGGACTGAGCCCGGCACGCCCGGCGAACTCTTGTGACGGCGCCTCGAGGTCTGCCGGTGTTGCAATGAATACCGCACGCTTGAGCCCCATCCCCTCGTGGACGGCGAGCGCAATCGCGACACCGCCGATCGAATGCCCGATGGCACCCGCATGGCCCCGCACCTGGTCGGCTGCTGCGGTCCACGCCGTCACCGCCCGGAGGGCCGAAGAGATCTCCACGACCGAGGACGTCTTTCCGTCCGACTGGCCGTGTCCGGGCGCGTCAAACGCGACCACTGAGTAGCCGGCGCGCACCAGCGGCTCGACGAACGAGGTCATGCGGCCCGCTGAGCTGCCCCACCCGTGCACCAAGAACATTGTCGGGCCATCCCCCCAGGACCAGGCCGTAAGGCGGCCGGCGCTGAAGGGAACCTGGAACCGGTGTCCCGTGGCCAGCATGGCCTTCTCGCTTGCGGTCGTGGTGCCGCGCCGGGGAGTGAGGAATTGGCGCTCGGCCTGTCGGGCGGTGAACTCGGGAAACAGCCGGGCGCTCAGCTGCACGACGCCGCGACGGGCTTCGCCAATAGTAGAGCGACCGTTCGTGCTTTTATCATTGGACGTCTGCGAGGCGCGGGTCATCGTCAAGCTCCTTAGCGAGGAAACGGGGTCAGTTCTTGGCGGCGGCGGCCAGCATCAAGGCGGCGAAGGCCCGGCGCGCGCGACGCTCGGCCTGCGGGTCCTCCAGCAGGCGAGAGGCATGGTGATAACTCAACATGATACCGTAGAGATCGTGCGCCATCTGTTCCGGGTCGGTCTTAGGAGCGAACTCGCCGGTCGCAATGGCGGTGCGGGCAACCCGCGCGATGCAGTCCAGCCAGTTCTTTTGCAGGGTTACCAGATGATCTCGCACTGGACCCCGGCGATCGTCCAGTTCCACGGCTGCCGCTACGAAGATGCAGCCGCCGGGGCCTACCTCGTTCTGTGCCCAGGAGAGCCAACCCTCGAAAATGGCTTTGAGCCGGGTCTTGCCGCGCGGCTGAGACAAGGCGGGCCGGACCACTACCGATGTGAAGTGCGCCGCAGCAGCGTCCAGTACGCTCTGTTGCAGCGCTTCCTTGGAACGGAAATGGGCGAACAGCCCGCTCTTCGAGAGGTGGAGGTCGGTGGCCAGACTGCCGATGGTGAGACCCTCGAGCCCCGCGGCGCTGGCGACACCGGCCGCGTACTCGAGGATCGTCTGTCGTGTGGTAGCTCCCTTGCCCATGGAGACAGAATAGTACGAGCGTACTATTCTGTCAAGGCCGTTCGGGCTATTCGTAGCGGAGCGCCACCATCGGATCCACCACCATCGCCCGGCGGGCGGGGATCAACGTGGCCAAGAGGCTAGTGGCCGCCAATGCGACCATGACCCCTGCGTACATCAGCGGATTCTTGGTATCCACCTGGAACAGGACTAGTCCAAGACCCTTGGCCAGAAAGAACGCCAGCACCAGTCCGCAGGAGAGGCCGATGATCAGCTGCAGCCCACCCTGACGGAGGAACAGGTGTAACACGTCCCTGGCGCTAGCGCCGAGAGCCATGCGGACGCCGATCTCCTGGGTCCGGCGGGAAACCGCGAAGCTGGTCACACCATAGACGCCCACGGTCGCCAGAAACAACGCCGCACCGCCGAAGACCATGAACAGCGTTCCGAAGACTCCATAGAACCAGCCGCTCCGCCGGATCGCATCGGCCAGTGTCCGGATGAAATAGATAGGCTGGTCGGGATCGATGGTGTTGACCACGGCCTGTACCGGCTGGGCAAAACTCATGGGGTCACCCTTGGCCGCGATGGCGATGCTGAGGAAGCGATAGTCGCCCTGCGCGATCGGGGTGAAGGCCACGGTGCGGATCGCCTTGTCATTCTCATTGCCGTCGTACCATACGTCCGGCACGACGCCCACCACCGTCAGCCATGGCTCTTTCGACTCCGACTGACCCAGACGAAAGCGTCGGCCGAGCGCCGACTGATCGCCGAAGTGCTTCTTGGCGAAGCCCTGAGTGATGATTGCGACGGGGAGTGTCCCCCCGATGTCCCCCGGACCGAAGAGCCGGCCTTCGACCGCCGTCACGCCAAAGGTCGAAAACCAGTTAGGGGTGACCGCCACCCGCCGGGTCTCGGGGTAGTCCCGGTCCTCCGCGTATGTCTTACCCTCGAGTCCAAAGTTCTCCCGCCACCCCCACAGGCCTGGCGGGCTCGTCATCAGGGCGACGCCGGTCTGTCCTGGAAGCTCCTGCAATCGCTGCTCGAGATTGGTCCAGAAGCGGACGTGACTCGCCGAATCGGGGTAGGTCGATTCAAATAGCCCGATGCGGGCGGTGAACACCCCCTCGGTCGGGACTCCATAGTTGAACCGGGAGCGCTGGACCACGCTCTGGATCATGAACCCGGCGCCCACCAGTAACCCGCCGGAGAGTGCCAGCTCGGCGATGACCAGAGCGCGGCTGAACTTGCTCAGCCGCATCGAGGATGCTCCGCGGCTCTCGTCCTTGAGCACATCCTGGACATTGGTTCCGGTCGCCTGGAGCGCCGGAATAATGCCGCTCACGACGGCCGCGATGATCGTGATACCGCCGCAGAACGCGACCACCATCCAGTCAAGGCGGATATCGACCCAGAATGGCGGCTCGGTGTCCTTCATGGCGTTGGTGAAGAGCCGCGACCCGACCGCAGCGATGCCGATCCCAAGCACGGCGCCTGTCACGGCGAGGGCCAGCGACTCGGATAGGAGCTGAGAGACGATACGCCAGCGACTCGCCCCGAGAGCCGTGCGGACCGCGACTTCTTTGGTCCGCGTGGCGGCCCGCGCGAGCAACAGGTTGGCCACGTTGGAGCAGGCGATAAGCAACACGCCGAACACTGCCGCCATCATGGTCCACAGCATGATCACCGGTTCGCGACCGATGTATTCCTCGGTGAATGGCTTGATGATGGGGGTGACTCCCTCGTTCTCCTTGGGATGGTCCTTGGCGAGGCGGGCGCAGATGGTCTCGAACTCACGCAGGGCCTGGGTCATTGTCACCCCGGGCCTGAGTCGGCCCATCACCTCGTACAGATCACCTTCACCCCATGGTTTTTCCAGCGGGTTGATCCCCTGCGGGAGCCAGAGGGCCGCATTGGTCGGGAACTGAAACCCGCGCGGCATGACGCCAACGATTTCACGGGTTACGCCGTTTGCCCGGATGGTCTTCCCCACGATGTTCGGATCACCGCCGAAGCGGTTGTGCCACAGCTCAAACCCGATCATCGCCACGGCTGCGCCACCCGGTCTGGTTTCCTCCTCGGTAAAAGCCCGGCCGAGCAACGGCGATATCCTGAGGAGTGTGAAGGTCGGGGCGGTGATCCAGCTTCCCTCGAATCGCTCAGGCCGGCCCTCGGGACCGCTCACATTGACGGTTCCCTCGGAATAGAGGGCCAGGTCCTCGAAGCTCCGCTGCTGTTCGCGCCACGCGACGAAGTCGCTAATGGGGACGGCATAGCTGTCGATGTTGTGACTGGGTCGAGCGCGCTCGAGGTGGAGAATCCGGTCCGCTTGCTCGAACGGCAAGCCGCGTAGAATGCCGCCCCAGAGAATGCTCCACATGGTGGTGGTGAGTCCGAGCCCCAAGGCCAGGGCGATGATGGAGATGGCCGCCAGACCAGGATGCTTCGCGATCATCCGTACACCGTACCGGAGGTCGGTAAGGATATGACTCATCGATTGGCTCCTAGGGGATCAACAGCCGGTACGCGCCGCCGCCGCCACCGGTTTCACTTCGGAACTCACCGACAGATGTAGAATTGCCCCCACCCTCCATATCTTCACGGAATGCGACACCAGCGCTGCCGGGTTCCCCACCTCGGTTCCGCCTCATGACCGGGCTCGCTTCTGGCACAGAGCGAGGGGATCCGGCGTCGCCTCCCATAGCGCTTCCGCCCAAGCCTACCGATGCCGCCCGGCGCGCTGACCTCATCCGTATGAAACGGGTCGCCACCGGTCTTCTGGGAGTCGCTCTGTTGGTCTATCTGGTGGCTCGATCGCTGGAGCCGGCCCACCCCTGGATCGGGTTTCTGCGCGCCATGGCCGAGGCCTCGTTGGTTGGCGGGGTGGCGGACTGGTTCGCCGTCACCGCCCTCTTCCGGAAGCCGCTCGGCCTTCCCATTCCGCACACTGCGATCATCCAGACTCAGAAGGACAGGATCGGTCAGCTGCTCGGCGGGTTCGTAGAGAACCATTTCTTGGCGCGGGATGTCTTGGCGGCCAAGCTGCAGTCCATGAAACTGGCCGAGCGCGCGGCGCGTTGGGCCAGCGACCGCGACAATAGTCTTCGCCTTGCTCGACACCTTGCCGTCGGGGTCGCGCAGGCCGTGCAGAGCCTTCCCGAGGCCGAAGCCAGGGAGTTGATTCGAGAGAACGCTGTTGCGCGCCTCAAGACGATCCGGCTTGCGCCAGTGGTTGGCAATCTTCTCTCCGCCGTGACCACGGACGACCGGCACCAGGTGTTGCTCGAGGAAGCCCTCCGACTGGTGCGGGACGCGATTGAGGCCAACCGGGACATGCTGCGGCAGAAGATCCGGGAGGAGAGCCCGTGGTGGGTACCCGGGGCGGTGGACGATGCCTTTCACAAGCGGATCGTCGCGGCAGCGGAGACCCTGATTGGGGAGGTCAATGCGGACCGACAACATCCGCTCCGGATCAAGTTTGATGCGGCCTTCCGGGATTTCGTCGACCGCCTCAAGCATTCACCAGAGGTGATTGCGCGAACCGAGTCAATCAAGCAGGATCTCCTGGAGCACCCGGGGGTACAGGAGTTTGCCGCTGCACTGTGGGATCGGGCTCGACAAGGCGCGGTTCGGCTTTCCAGCGGCGAGGACAGCAAGGCGATCGAACCTCTCGCCCGGGGGATCGGTTCGATCGGCGAATCGCTGCTCGCGAACCAGGCTCGCATGTCGGAGTTGGATGATTTCCTGACCCAGTTCATTGCCTCGATCATCGCGCAACATCAGCACGAAGTCGGCGATCTGATCACCCGCACGGTGCGGCGGTGGGATCCGGAAGTGGCGGCGGAACGCTTTGAGCTTGCCGTCGGGCGGGACCTGCAGTTCATCCGACTCAATGGCACCTTAGTAGGTGGCCTGGCGGGCCTGGTCATCTACACGCTGTCGCGGCTGCTCCAGTGACAGTGGCTGAGAGATCCCTGAGGCATCTCACATGACCTCACTCACGACTACACTGTTCCGGATCGACACCGACACCGGGCTCAAGGACGTTGTGGCGCTGACGACACCGGAGGAGGCGAAGGTCGGTGGCCTTTCAGAACAGGCCATCGTCGGCGCCTTCGATGAGCTGGTAGAGGCGGGGACGCTACCTCCAGAGCGCTTCGTGCAGAATCCCGGATTTGTCCGAGTGCTCCATTCCGTCATCAAGGAGCACGCACCGACCAGTCCGGCACTCCGTCGCGAGGCGGAGCGGTTGGGCCAGGGGTGGGTCTATGTGATCGACCGACGCTGTGCGACCCCTGGAGACCGAGTGCCACCGGAAGATGTTCTGGGTGTCTTCGCGGTCCGCAGTGGCGCAGCCCTACCAGCGTCGTACACTCCGTCACCAAACTATCGCCTGCTCACCCAGCGTGGCTTCTTCCAACTCGAGGAGCACCTGGTGCCGCATCTGCTTGCAGCGGTGCGATCGTAAGCCTTCGAGGGGCAGCATCTCTGTTCCTTATATATTGAGTTCATGCCGCTGGCCGATTTTCACCCCGCAGTCAGTCGTTGGTTCACAGAGCGAATCGGTGAACCCACTTCGGTACAACGACGCGGATGGGAGGCCATCCGGGCGGGAGCCCACACCCTCATCTCAGCCCCGACCGGGTCGGGCAAGACCCTCGCCGCATTCCTCGATGTATTGGATCAGTTACTTCGCGAAGGGGTGGACCAGGAGCTTCCCGAGGAGACTCGGGTTGTCTACGTCTCCCCGCTCAAGGCCCTGAGCGCCGACATACACAAGAACCTCGCTGAACCCCGACGCGAGATCCGTCAGCTCGCCGAGCGCATGGGTCTCCGCCCCCCGCGGATTACGGCAGCCGTTCGGACCGGCGACACTCCCGCCGCCGAGCGCGCGGCAATGCTCAAGCACCCGCCGCATATCCTGGTAACGACACCGGAGTCGCTCTATCTGCTGCTCACGGCAGAGCGGAGCCGCGCGATGCTCCGCACTGTACGCACTGTGATCGTGGATGAAATCCATGCGTTGATTGAAACTCGACGCGGAGCGCATCTCGCCCTGAGCATGGAACGGCTGGAGCATGTCGCGGGTCGTCCGCTGCAGCGGATCGGGCTGTCTGCGACCCAGAAGCCGATTGAGGTCGTGGCGGAATGGCTGGTCGGCTCGGCGAGTCGACCGCCCGCCGCTGTCATCGATGCAGGCCATCGACGCGCCATCGACCTTGCGCTGGAGCTTCCCGGCTCTCCGCTCGAAGCCGTGATGTCAGGTGAAGTATGGGAAGAGGTCTACCGGCGCCTTACCGATTTGGTCAGCGCGCATCGCACCACTCTCATCTTCGTCAACACCCGCCGGTTGGCCGAGCGGCTGGCTCGGCAACTGGCGGAAAGACTCGGAGAGGACGCTGTTAGTGCGCACCACGGCAGTCTCGCCAAGGAGACCAGGCTGGACGCGGAGGAGCGGCTCAAGGCGGGGCGCCTGCGGGCCCTGGTCGCGACGGCGTCGCTCGAGCTTGGTATTGATATCGGACACGTGGACCTGGTGTGCCAGATCGCGAGTCCGCGCCGCATCGCGACCTTCCTGCAGCGGGTGGGGCGCTCCGGGCACACGGTCAGTGGCACTCCCAAGGGACGGCTCTTCCCGCTGACTCGCGACGATTTGATCGAGTGCAGCGCTCTGTTGCGATCGGTGCGCCAAGGCGAGTTGGACCATCTCATAGTCCGCGATCGGCCCCTCGATGTTCTGGCCCAGCAGATCGTCGCCGAGTCGGCGTGCGAAGATTGGGAGACCGGAAAGTTGTTCGAGTTGTTCCGTCTGGCGTATCCGTATCGGCGACTGACTAGGGAGGAGTTCGACGAGGTGGTGGAGATGGTGTCACGCGGATTCACCACCCGGCGGGGGCGGCGAGGCGCGTTAGTGCACCACGACGCCATCAACGGAAAGATCCGCGGGAGGCGCGGTGCGCGCCTCACGGCCATCACTTCGGGCGGAGCCATTCCGGAGAACGCCGACTACCGCGTGGTGCTGGAGCCCGACCACGTCACGATCGGCAGTGTCAACGAGGACTTCGCGATTGAGAGCGCCGCGGGGGACATTTTCCAGCTTGGCAACGCGTCGTGGCGAATCCTGCAGGTCGCCTCCGGGGCGGTCCGAGTGGAGGATGCCCGCGGTCTACCGCCGAATATTCCGTTCTGGCTGGGTGAGGCACCGACGCGGAGCGAGGAGCTTTCCCGCGCAGTGGCCGATCTCCGCCGCGACGCGGAGGAACGGCTCGGGACGCCCGAGGAAGCGACCGCCTGGTTGCAGGAGCAGATCAACGGAGATCAGCCCGACGAATCGGCACGGGCATCCGCCCTCTCCGCCGCGCAGCAGATCGTGTCCTACCTCGCGGAAGCGCACCGGATGCTTGGCGCGTTGCCGACGCAGGACACGTTGATTGCGGAGCGGTTTTTCGATGAAGCCGGCGGCATGCAGCTGGTCATCCATTCTCCCTTCGGGAGCCGGATGAACCGGGCGTGGGGGCTGGCGCTCCGGAAGCGGTTCTGCCGCCAATTCAACTTCGAGCTTCAGGCTGCCGCGACCGACGAGGCGCTGCTGCTCTCGCTCGGACCGCAACACTCGTTTCCGCTGGAGGATGTGTTCCGTTATCTGCCAGTGCAACAGGTTGAGGACGTCCTGGTACAGGCGCTGCTTGACGCGCCGATGTTCGGTACCCGGTGGCGCTGGAACGCCAACATCTCCCTAGCCGTGCCCCGAACCCGAGGCGGCGCCAGAATTCCCCCGCCGCTTCAGCGGATGATGGCCGAAGATCTTCTCGCCGCCGTCTTTCCCGACGCGGCCGCCTGTCTGGAGAACATCGCCGGGGATCGGGAGGTCCCTGACCATCCGCTCGCTCGCCAGACGATCAATGACTGCCTGCACGAAGCGATGGACATCGAACGCCTGACGGAGGTCCTGGGGCGGATCCAGCGGGGTGAGATCAGGCTCCTTGTGCGCGATCTGCCCGAGCCCTCGCCTCTCAGTCACGAAATCCTGAATGCGAAGCCATACGCCTTCCTCGATGACGCACCGCTCGAAGAGCGACGCACCCAGGCCGTCCTGACCCGCCGCGCGCTCGATCCGAGTTCCGCCGCCGATCTCGGCGCTTTGGACGTTGCCGCTATCGAACGAGTCCGCGAGGAGGCATGGCCCGATCCGCGCGACCCGGATGAGATGCATGACGCTTTGCTAATGTCTGGATTTGTCCTGAGTGGAGAGGGCGGACGGGCGGACGAGCGAGGCGGTCAAGACGGTCAGGACGGTCAGGTCTTATGGGCAGATCTACTAGGAGCTCTGCGTGGTGTGGGGCGTGCAGCGCGGGTAGAGATCCCTGGCGGCGGAGCCTTCTGGGTCGCGACAGAGAGGCTGCAAGAATTCCTGGCCGTTCACCTAACGGCTACCGTAGACGAGGGTCCGCCGGTCCGCCCGTCCGCCCGTCCGCCCGAAAGTGCGACTGACCGTCCGACCGTCGGACCCTCGGACCGTCCGCTTGCTATCCTCGAACTCCTCCGCGGCCGCCTCGAGATTCTGGGTCCGGTGACGGGCGCTGAGTTGGCGGTATCTCTTGAGATCAGCGAAGGTGATGTGGACATCGCTCTCGCTGGTCTGGAGCGCCAGGGCGTGATCCTTCGCGGCCGCTTCACGCCTGGCACCGAATCGCTCGAATGGTGCGACCGTCGCCTCCTGTCGCGGATCCACCGCTACACCCTCAATCGGCTCCGGGCCGAGATCGCCCCGGTGAGCGCGACAGAGTATCTGCGGTTCCTGGTGACTTGGCAGAGGGTTGACCCCGAACAGCGGGTGCGCGGCCTGGAGGGGCTGGCCGGAGTTATCGCCCAGCTTGACGGGTTCGAGTCGCCAGCCGCCGCCTGGGAGAGCGAAGTGCTGGGCGCCAGGTGCGACGACTACGATCCGATGTTGCTCGACACGCTATGTCTCACGGGTCGGATCGCATGGGGACGGCTCTCCCAGTCGGCGAATTGGAACCGGCCGAGCGGAATCAGGCCCATTCGGTCCACGCCCATTGCGCTCTTCCTCCGTGCCAATGGCGAGCATTGGCTGAGTCTGCGTGCGCAGCGCGAGCCACCCGCGCTCTCGACCTATGCGCGGGAGGTACTGGGCGCGCTCGAGCGACGGGGTGCCTCATTCTTTCAGGACCTGGTGCAAGGGGCCGGCCTCTTGGCCACTCAGGTCGAGCAGGCCCTCGCCGAGCTGGCGACGACTGGGCTCGTCACCTCTGACAGCTTCGCGGGACTGCGCGCGCTGGTGACCCCGGCCAATCGTCGAGCGCCACTCGGGTTGGGTTCAGGGCGGCGACGCGCGGGTGCCGCATCCATTGAAACCGCGGGTCGCTGGTCATTGCTGCGCCTGCCGGAGAACGCGCCCGAGGACAACCAGGCGATCGAAGCGGCGGCCTGGAGTTATCTCCGCCGCTATGGTGTCGTGTTCCGGAAAGTGCTCGATCGCGAGAGCCTGCCAATTCCCTGGCGACGGCTCGCGCAGGTGTATCGTCGGCTCGAGGCGCGGGGTGAAATCCGCGGGGGCCGTTTCGTCAGCGGAATGTCGGGCGAACAGTTCGCGCTTCCCGAGGCGGTCGCTCAGCTTCGCACGGTGCGCCGTGCCCGGTTGCAAGGGCAGCTGGTGAGCATCAGCGCCGCAGACCCACTCAACCTGGTAGGGATTGTCACGCCGGGCGAGCGGATCGCGGCGATTCGGCGCAACCGAATTGTCTTCGAGGATGGAGTGCCCCTCGCCACGCTGGAAGGAGGGATCATCCGGCCGCTTGCGGACTATTCAGCCATGAGGAGTCTCGAGATCGAGCGGGCGCTGGTGCGGCGCCGTTGGTCCGTCCCACCCCCCAACGCGGCCGCTTCGGGCGGGTGAACCGCGACCGGACTGCGGCGGCGCCACCTGGGCGGGTGGTCTAGCGCCCTATGGATGCTTGCCCCCACCGCTTGTTCCTGCTCTCGCCTGCCAACTCCGGTGGTCGGCGGGCCGAGTTGCTGCTGAGCGGGCAAGGCCGTTTTGCCCTCGCTGAACGATTCCGACATGGTCATTCGGTGTCGCTTGGCGAGGCGTTCAGCTTTGTGAGCGGGCTGTATTTCAGGGGCAAGCTGACCTACGCCACCCGATTCGCTCGTGCTCCGGCGGGCCAGGCTGGCGTGATGGTGATTACGAGCAACCGGGGGCTTCTGTCGCCGGAGCGTGACGTGACGCTGGGGGAGCTCCGAGACTTCGGCTCGGTGGAAATCACTCCCCGCGAGCCGCGCTACCGGCTACCGCTGGAACAGGATGTCTCCCGCCTTGCGCAACTGGAGCAGGCGGAGTTTGTCCTGCTCGGCAGCGTGGCGAGCGACAAGTATGCCGATGTGCTTATCGGCATCCTGGGTGAGCGGCTGCTGTATCCGGTGGAATTCGTCGGTCGCGGTGACATGAGTCGCGGCGCGCTGCTGCTCCGCGCGGCGGGGAGCGGCAAGGAACTCGACTACCAACCCCTGCTTGGGGCGGTTCGCAGAGGGCGCCGCCCGCCCGGACAGCCAAAGGCTTAGGCTCGCCGACTCGGCGACGGGGGACGAGACCGGAGTACTGGAGCCAGACGGCTCCTGCCTGAGTAGTCTCCGCGCCTCGTGGGAACCTTCCCCGCGAAGTGATGTGCGACACCACCCCCAGCTGTCGCGACACCACGTCGTCTTGATTCCTCCGCGCTGCGATGCGTGACCCCCATCATACCTTGTTGGTCTCCTAATTCATTCTCTTGTAGTCCAGTCTGCGGGCTCAGCCGCCGTGGGACGCCGAGTTCCCAGGCGAACGAAAACAGGGCAGGGAGCAATCCACGCCTTGGGCCGCACTCTCAGGGAGGATGCATGTCGAAGGAGACCAGACCCATTTGGTGGGGAGGCGCGCCCGGGCTCTCCACCGAGCCGTTGACTCAGGATCTGCGGGCAGAGATTTGTGTGATCGGGGGCGGTATCTCGGGGCTCACGACGGCCTACTTGCTGGCGCGCGCAGGTCGGCGGGTTGTGCTGCTGGAGAGCCAGACCGTGGGGAGCGGAGAGACTGGCCGCACCAGCGCCCACCTCTCCAGCGCGCTCGATGATCGATTCCAGGTGCTGGTGCGACTGCATGGCGCCAACGGCGCCCGAATGGCGCGAGCGAGTCACGAAGCGGCGATTGATCTCATCCAGCACATCGCAAGGGAAGAGCGGATCGACTGCGAGTTCCAGCGGGTCGACGGGTATCTGTTCCTGCCGCCCAATGGCCAGCTGGAGGTTCTCGAAGCCGAGCTCGATGCCGCGCGCGAGGCGGGATTCGACGAAGCCGAGTGGTGCCTGCAACTGCCGATTCCCGGGTTCGACGGGGGGCCCGCGATTCGTTTTCCGCGCCAAGCCCAGTTCCATCCAGTCGACTATCTGCAAGGCCTGGCCCGCGCGTTCATCCGGCATGGCGGCCGGATCTGTGAGCGCTGCCCAGTGATTGACGTCGACCCCGGACCGCCAGCGCGGGCCGTCACTCGGGAGGGCCCGGTGGTGACAGCCGACCACCTGGTATGCGCCACCAATACTCCGATCGTCGATTGGCTGGCCAAGCACAGCCAGCAAGTCGCCAATCGCACCTATGTGGTGGCGATGCGCATCAACGAGGGAGCTGTCCCCGCAGGACTCTACTGGGACATGGAGGAGCCCTATCACTATGTCCGGCGCTGGGGAGAGCTATTGCTGATTGGGGGGGAGGACCATCGCACGGGCGAAGACGAGGGAGACAGCGTCACCCGCTTCCGGAACCTGGAAGCTTGGGCGCAGGCCCGCTTCCCTGTGAACGGCACGGCGACGAGCTGGTCAGGACAGATCCTCGAGCCCGTCGACGGTCTCGCCTACATCGGGCGCCACCCGGGCCGACATAAGCACGTCTACATGATCACGGGTGATTCCGGACATGGGCTCACCCACGGCACACTGGGTGGCCGACTGATCGCGGATCTCATCCGGGGCAGCACGAACCCCTGGGCTTCTCTGTACGATCCAGGGCGCAGGAATCTCCGCGCCGCGGGCGAATACATCAAGGAAACCATCGCCACCGTCCGCCACCTTGCCGACCGCATCACGCCGGGTGAGGTGTCGTCGGCCACCGAGGTGCCGCGCGGCACTGGGGCGGTGATGCGCAGGGGTCTCGCCAAGGTCGCAGTGTACCGAGACGAAGCCGGGCATCTACATGAGCACTCGGCCATCTGTCCGCACCTTGGCTGCGTGGTGAACTGGAATCCCGTGGAGCACACGTGGGACTGTCCCTGTCACGGGTCTCGGTTCACACCAGGCGGTCAGGTGATCAACGGGCCGGCCACCAAAGGACTGGCAGAAATCAGCGGGAGGGTGAAAGCGGTGGCGAGGTAGTGGGGAAGGCAACAGAGAGGGAGAAGTTCGAAGTGAGAGGAAGTGAGAAGTGAGAAGCGAAAGGCCTTGGGCTCTCCCTTCTCCCTTCTCCCTTCTCCCTTCTCACTTCTCACTTCTCACTGCTCTCTAGCCTACGAATTACGAGAAGGCGCGCCTCAGCAGCTTCCCACGCCGCTTGGCCTGTTTGACCACCATGTCCTTCGTCTTGACCAACTCCTTGGTCCGCTTGATTACCTGTGCCACGCGTTTCTGATGGGCGATGGCGTCTCGCGCGGCGGCGACGTTCTTGGACAGTCTGTGCTTCTTGATCGCCTTCGCGATCTCCTTCTTGTCCCGCTCGAAATCCTTCAACTGGGCGGTCGCAAGCTTGCGGAGCTTGGTCCAGCGCTGCTCGAATGCCTTTATGCTACGGATCTGCATGAGTCCGTCCTTTCATCGTCGTGACTGTACATACCCTGGAGCAACCGCTATCGTCGGCCGTCGTGGCCGTCAGGTAGAGTGATTCGCACAGGCAGCTGTCGCCCGCGCGAGGCGCCACTCCCCTCCCTACAACGTCCCCAGAAACGCAATCACCGCTGCCCGGGCCGAATCCGGCAGCTGCAGAAACCGGTCCCGCACGCCTGCCGCCTCGCCACCATGCAGCTGGACCGCCTGCTCGAGCGACGTGGCGCGGCCATCGTGGAGAAAGTGTTTCGCCACCCGCAATCCCATCAGCGGCTCAGTGCGAAACTCCGCCGGCGTCGCGTCACCGAGACAGGCGTCGGCGAGGTCGGGACCCATGTCGTGCAGCAGGAGATCGGTGTAGGCTGAGAACTTCTTGTGGCTAAGCGCCCGAACCGGCGAGTCCCGCGTCACGAGCGTCGGTATGTGGCACTTGGCGCAACCGGTTGAGGTGAACAGTTCGCGGCCGTATCGGGCCTGTGGGTTCGCCTTGAGGGGTGTCGGCGCACCCAGGAATCGCACGAAGTCGTTGATGCCGTCCAATCCATCCTGGTCGATCTCGGGTTCTGGTACCGGGTCCACCCCCGCGGGTATGGGCTTTCCGCCGACCGTCTCCTCGGTAGGCACGACCGGATTCGTCACGCTCATCTCCGCCAGCAAGGCACCGGCGTTGAATTCATCCAGGGTGGGCACCAGCGCCTTGCGGCCGAAACGCCCGATGCGTCCGTCGAAGAAGTGGTTGGGTCGGCCGGAGATGCCGTCACCGTCCTTGTCCGCGGAATCGGCATAGGACGTGATGGTGGAATCCGACACCAGATCCAGGAACCCCCGGCCGAAGACGACCGGGCTGGTTCGCATGGCGCGCGCGGTGATGTGAGGTGACACCGGCTCGCTATCGATGCCGAGCGCCGCCTTGAGCGCGGGCGTCACATGCAGCTGGAAGACGAATCCACCCTCCTCCGCCAACGGGTCGCAGAGCGGCGGTTTGTAGGCGGTGGCGTGCAGCTCCACCTCGTCGCCCACGCCGCCGACCACCGGGTCCTCGTGACACTCCCCGCAGCCATTGGCGTTGAACACCGGACCCAAGCCGGTCTCCGGCGTGAACTCGCTGTCGAATACCTCTTTGCCCTGATTGAAGCGTCCGAGCTGCGCGTCGCTGAGACCTTGGACCGGGTCACCCGGCTTGACCGGCTTCTGGCAGCCGACAGCCGCGAAGATCACAAGGGCTGGGGCGTATGGCCACAAGCGCGCGATCATGGCGTCGCCTCCGGGGCGAGCTTCTCGATACGATCAGCCATCAAACCCTGGTCGGTCATATGGCATTCGGTCCGGACGATGTCACCCGGCGTGATGTCGCCGAGTCGGATCGCGGCCGTCCCGCGGAGCATTTGGGTGGCGGGCTGCACTCCAATGTGCAGGATCCGCACCGCGTACCCCACACCGATGAGGAGATCCATTGACTTGTCTGGCTGAATCGCCTTTACGGTGCCGGTGTAGGTAGCGGCTGAAACGATGGTTGGTGATAGAGCGGGTTCCGGGCGGATCGCGGCGAGTAACGGTATTGCGGCGAAGATGAAGAGTGCCCGTGCGGATTGAGAAAGACGGTGGCTCATCGGAGCCTCCCTGGGTCGGTGGGGCGGCAATTCCCCTGCGTCGAAGGATAGGAAGGCTGGAGAACGGATGGAAGGGTGGCCTATTTCGCAGGTCCCTCCGGCGTCACATACGCGGCGGTGATGCCCCCGTCCACCCGGAAATCCGCCCCGGTCACAAACGACGACTCGTCGGAGGCGAGAAATAGGGCGGCCTGCGCAATCTCACGCGCCTCACCAAAGCGGCCCATCGGGATGTGCACTAGGCGGCGTTGCCGCTTCTCCTCGGTGGAGAGGAACTTCTCGAGCAGGGCGGTTCGGACCGGTCCGGGGGAGAGCGCGTTGGCGCGGATCCCTTCTCGCGCGTGAATGACCGCGATCTCCCGGGTCATCGAGAGGACCGCCCCCTTCGAAGCCGTGTAGGCGATCTGGGGCGTTGCCGCGCCCACCGTTGCCACGAAGCTCGCCACATTGATGATCGAGCCACCCCCGGCCTCCCGGAGGTACGGAATCCCCGCGCGGCAACAGCGCGCCACTCCCTTAACGTTGATCTCGAGCACCAGATCCCAGACCTCGTCGGTGGTATTCACGACCCCATCATCTTCACCCGGCGAGACTCCGGCGTTGTTGTAGAGCACGTTTACCTTGCCAAATGCCTTGCGGGCGCCGGCGTATAGCGCCTCGACCTGCGCACTTGAGCGAACGTCTGTCGCGATGAAGATGGCTTTGCCGCCGGCACTCTTGATCTCCGCGACGACCTTCTCACCAGCCTTTGTGTCCATGTCGCTCACGACCACCGCGGCGCCTTCCTTGGCGAAGAGCCGAGCCGCTTCAGCACCCAGGCCGGCGCCGGAACCGGTGATGACAGCGACCTTCCCTTCAAGTCGAGCCATAGTTTTGTCAGTGAGTGTGAGATGTGAGAAGTTAGTAGAGAAGCGTTCAGCGTTCAGCGTAAGCATGCAAGCGACGTGGCGGTTTGTGGATCAGGCACCCTGAACGCTGAACGCTGGACGCTGAACGCTCTACTCGTGACGGCTCACGCTCGTTCAAAATTCCGTAACAAATCCAGATCCGTCACCCGTCGATCGTAGACGGCCTGTTCTTGCCGAGCGGTGTTTACGTAGTGGTCTACCACGATGTCCCCGAAGGCTGCCCGGGCTGGTTTGGAGCGTTCCAGCATCGCAATGGCTTCGTACAGCGTCTTCGGAACCTCGCGGACCTTGGGGTCTGCGTAGGCGTTGCCGGTGTAGATCCCCTCGAACTTGAGCTCCTGCTCGACGCCATGGAGGCCCGCCGCGATCGTCGCTGCAAAGGCGAGATACGGGTTGGCGTCCGCACCGGGGCAACGATTCTCCGCCCGTATCGCCTTAGCCGAGTGCCCGAGGATTCGCAGGCCGCAGGTGCGGTTGTCCACGCCCGCCACCAGCCGGGTCGGTGCAAATGATCCGGCCTGGTATCGGCGGTAGCTGTTTACATACGGCGCGTAGAGCACGCTCAGATCCTCGCCCAGCGCGATTTGCCCGGCGACCCATTGCTGCAGCTTCTTCGACATATGAGCAGGACCCTTGGGATCCCAACCAAGTGGCTCGCCGCTCTTGGCGTCCCAGATGGAGCTGTGGATGTGGCAGGAGTTGCCGGCAAAAGTGGTGTTCCACTTGGCCATGAAGGTGACCGACATCCCCATCAACGCGGCGACTTCCTTGGTGCCGTGCTTGAAGAGGCTGTGGTGGTCGGCCATCAGCACCGGTTCCTGGTGCGCCAGGTTCAGCTCCTCTTGCCCCGGTCCCCATTCACCCTTTGAGTTCTCCACATCGAGCCCCATGGCGTCGAAGTGGCGACGCAGAGGCTGCATCAGCTTCTCTTCCTTAGTGGTCTGCAGGATATGGTAGTCCTGGATGTACTTGCCGCTGGTGTCCAGTTCCTGGTGGCGCTTGGCGGCGGCCTGCTGGTAGCTGTCGTTGAAGACGTAGAACTCGAGCTCCGAGGCCATCCGGATCTTCAATCCCATCGCCTCCGCTCGGCGCACTTGGGCCTGGAGAATCTGACGCGGCGCGACCGGCAGCGGCTTATGGTCTGCTCCTTCGACGTCACCCAGCACGATCGCCGTGCTCTGGAGCCACGGCACCAGCACCAGGGTTTCGAGATCGGGCCGAACCATGAAATCGCCGTACCCCTGTTCCCATGAGAAAGAGCTATATCCGGGTAGCGGCTCGTTTTCGAGGTCGCAGCCGAGCAGGTAGTCGCACCCCTCCCAACCATCTTTCGCCTGGCTCAGAAAGGTTCGGGCGGTGTAGCGTTTGCCCGCCAGGCGCCCTTGCTGATCAGGAAATACGGTGATGACGGTATCCACCGCGGCTTCGTTGACGAGTTGTTCGAGCTTCTTTATTGAGATGGTCTTCACGTGTTGCTCCAGGCTTCTGAAAAGTACTGAGTACTGAGTACTGAGTACTGAGTACTGAGTACTGAGTACTGAGTACTGAGTACTGAGTACTGAGTACTGAGTACTGAGTACCGAGTACTGAGTACTGCGTACTGAGTACCGAGTGCAACTACCCTCACATTGACGTGCAGATGCCTTGCTGCCGACCTTGAAATCTGGGGCAGTTGTACCCGGTACTCGGTACCCGGTACCCGGTATTCGAAACCTGGCCCGTCAGGTCGTTTCGAAGTAAATGTTCTTCAACTCCGTGTAGTGCCCCAGCGCGTGCATCCCCAGCTCGCGTCCCAGGCCCGACTGCTTGAATCCGCCGAACGGACCCTGCAGGTGGACGCTGGAGGAGGAGTTGACCGAGAGCACGCCGGTCTGAATTGCCCGCGCGACCCGGAGCCCCCGCTTGAGATCATTGGTCCACAGCGATCCCGATAGGCCGTAGATCGAGTTGTTGGCGATGGCGATTGCCTCCGCTTCGGTATCGAACGGAATGACAACCACCATCGGTCCAAAAATTTCTTCGTCCACGATCCGCATGCCGGGCTTGGCATCCGCGAAAATCGCGGGCCGGAGGTAGTAGCCGTCGCCTTCCGGCCGTTCCCCGCCGCAGACGTACCGGGCCCCTTCCTTTCGGCCCAACGCCACGTAGCTCTCGGTCCGCTCCCGTTGGTTGGCGGAGATGACCGGGCCCATCTCGGTCTTTTCGTCCAGCGGGTCACCGACGCGCATTGCGTTGGCGACGCTGGCCATCGCCTCGACCAAGGCGGGATAGATCTTCCGCTCGACGATGACCCGGGCCCTGGCACAGCAATCCTGCCCGGCGTTGGCAAAGACCGAGGCGCAAGCATGTTTCGCGGCCTCAGCCACATCGACATCGGCGAAGATGACGTTGGGGGACTTCCCACCCAACTCCAGTGAGACCCGCTTGATGGTCTCGGCCGCTGTCGCCATGATCCTCCGTCCGGTCTCGGTCTCGCCGGTGAAAGCGATCTTGGCGATATCGGGATGCCCCGACATTTGCTGGCCGATCTTGGCGCCCGGTCCCGGGATAACATTGAGCACGCCGGGGGGCAGGCCTGCCTCGAGCCCAAGCTCACCGAGACGGATCGCGGTGAGCGGTGTGAGGCTGGCGGGCTTGAGCACTACGGTGTTGCCGGTCGCGAGGGCAGGCCCGAGCTTCCAGGTCGCGATGACCATCGGGAAGTTCCACGGTACGATGAGCCCGACGACGCCGAGAGGCTGGCGCAGGGTGAGGTCAAGTCCAGCCTTGGCGACCTGGATCGTCTCCCCGAAGAATTTGTCCGCCGCGCCGGCGTAGTACCGTAGCGTATCGGCGACGTGGTTGGCTTCCCAGCGGGCATCGCCGATCGGTTTGCCCACATTGCGCGTCTCGAGCTTCGCCAGTTCCTCAGCGTGGGCCCGGACGAGATCCGAAAAGCGAAACAGGATCTCTGCCCGGGCCACTGCTGTTTTTCCCGACCAAGCAGGGAACGCCGCCTTGGCCGCGGCGACGGCCGCGTCCAAATCGCCCGGCCCGGCCGATGCCACTTCGTCCATCGGCCGGCCCAGGGCAGGTTCGGTTACAGTGATCGTTCCGGCGCCCGACGGGCGCCGGTCTCCAATGAGCAAAGGGTGCATGCGGCCTAGCCGGCTTTGGCCGTGACGAAGACCGCTTCGAGCTTCCGGAGCGCCGCCTCATCGGTCTTGGTCGGCCCGACGAAACTCTTCTTGGCCGACACCTGCCAGTACAGTCCGAGCAAGACGGCGAGTCCGATCATGGTCCACAGCACCAACTCGTTCGGCGGCAGGCTGAAGACTACCGAGATGACCAGCACCCACAAAATGGCGATCACGTTGAGCGCTGGCCCCCACTTGCCCAGGCTCCACGGCGCGGTCTCGGGAGTCGTGAACTCCCCCTGTCCACGGCGCTTGTTCCGCCAGTTGAGGTAGATCGGGAACATGTATGCCAGGTACAGCGTGATCGTGCTGATTGAGGTCACCACGTAGAACGCCGCCGCATAGATGCAGATGAGCACTGCCAGGACGCTTGTGATCAGGATGGACCAGACGGGGGTACGGTACTTGGTACTCACCTGCTTGATGAGCCCAGAGCCCGGCATGCCGTCGTCCCGGGCGAAGGCGTACCACATCCGCGCCATCGAGGTGATGGAGGCGAGCCCACACAGCCACATGGCCACGCCGATGATGACTGCGATCACGTTGGCGAAGAAGCTGGAGAGGTTGTTGTAGACGATGTACAGAACCGGGTACGCGTCAGCGGCGGTTTCGGCCACCTTCTGCTCCGGGATCGACCACGTCAGGACCACCAGCAGTACGTATCCCACCACGGCCGAAACGGCCACCGAAAGGAACACGCCCCAGGCAGAGTTGAGCCGGGCCATCACGGTCTCTTCGGCTACATGGGCGGAGGCGTCGTAGCCGGTATAGGTCCACTGGGCCTGCAGGGTTGCGAGGAGGAAGACCAGTACGAATGGCGCTGCCCGGTAGAAGTCCGCGAGGCCGGGGATCAGCCCGAACAATGGTGAATGAAAGGCGAAGCTCCCGAAGACCAGTGCTGGCTCCGGCGTCCCCGTCCCCAGATCGGCGGACGAGGCATCGAGCGGATTGACCGAGGTGCCGCCGGAGAACAGGAAGTTCAGGCTGCTGTGGTGCTGTCCCAGGAAGATCAGCAGCGCGACGATCACCGCACCGCCCACGATGTGCCAGTAGACGCTGAAGTCGTTGAGTTTCGCGGTGAGGCGTATGCCAAGGACGTTGATCAGCACCTGCGGAATCATGATCAGGACCATCACGAAGAGCTGGAAGTACCAACCGGTGGGGGAGCCAAACATCGGTACGGTCGCGTCGGCCGGAATATTGAAGATCCGGGTGACGGCCCCGATGATGTAGATCGCGGCGGCGACGTTGATGCCCGCCGTAATCGTGATCTGGCCGATCATGTTGAGCCAGGCAGTGATCCATGCCCAGCCGCGCCCCCCAAGTCGGTACGCCCAGAAATACAGGCCACCCGCCGTTGGATACGCCGATGCCAGCTCCGCCATGGAGGCAGCGACACAGAGCGTGAACAGGCTGACCACCGGCCAGCCGACAGTATTGATGACCGGGCCGGCGAACTTGAGGCCATAGCCGAAGAGCAGAATGGCGCCGGTCAGGATCGAGATGATGGAAAATGAGATCGCGAAGTTGGAGAACCCGCCCATCTCGCGGAACAATTGCTGGGCGTAGCCGAGTCTGTGCAGATCGGCTACATCTTGCTTGATCTGCTCCTCCCGGGTCATCTGTGGCTGGGCCATTCGCTTACCCCCTGTGAAGGTCGGTCGACTGTGCTGAACCAATGGAGAGGGACTGGGCGCCGTCGGATCGAGAGGACATCTCCGGGGCCTGACGGAGTGCGGAGAATGTGCGGTTCGGGTGGCCGGGAGGCAAGAGCGCTGGGAAGGGGGACGGGAACGGGAACGGGAGAACGGGAAGAACGAGGAGACACGTCTGACTGCCGACGGCTGACGGCCATCCCACCGCATTCCGCGACGGCTCACGCGCCGATAATACGCAGCTTCACGCGCCGTTCATTCCCTTCACAATTTCCAAGGCAAATCTGCATGCTTCTGCCTCGTGCAACCAGGTCGAGTCGGGTCCGCCAAGCGCATTCCGGTGGCGTCAACCTCAATCAGACCATTGGCTTGCCGCGGGACCGGCACGGCTGTCGAGGGTCATGACACCCGCAGTTATGCGACAGTGACTGTACCAGAAACGCATGGCCCGGGTTGTGCCTTTGAGAGGGCGACGAAGTCGCTCACTCTCACTCGGACCAAACGAAGGAACAAGATGAGCACGCCGAAGCCAATACGCATCGTTATCGCTGGACTGCTGGCCACCGCTCTCGCGGCGTGTGCCAGTGAAACCGCCGAAGGACCCGGATCCCTCCTGACCATTGTCGGTTCAGCGTTCGCCCCACCGACGATTGTGGCATCGGGCAGGGCACCGGCCCTGGTTGATCCCACCACCGGCGATCCGGCCTCGCTTTCGATCGGCGTGTATGCACTCTACATCAGCCCGAACAATGACTGCTCCCAGATGGTGTTGGTGCAGGACTACGGCGTCACGGAGGAAGTGAAGGACTTCGTGAGCGCTCCGGTGCTGTTTAGCGGCTCACCTGCTGCGGGCAGTTATCACTGCGTCGCCATGAAGATGTCCGACGTGATCAGCGTGGTCCCAAGTTCGAGCTTCGGCGATTGTGTGGCCGGGGTGAGCTACCCGGGCGACATCTATCGCGACGGCGAGAGCGACTGGGTTGACGTGAACCTGAACCCGATCGTCGGCACCGGCAGCGACTCGTTCCCGGCGGACGATCATGTAGTGATCTTCATGACCCGGGACACGGTAGCGGCGCTGGCCCGCGGCATCAGCGGCAACCAGCTCATCCAGCTCAACGGCGACCTCATCGTCCCCGGGCAAAGCACGTTCTACTGGCACGGCGAAGGTTCAGTGGTGAGTGAAGGCGGCCAGTGCGGAGTGAATCCGGGCCGGCCGGAGTTCCGCTAGGATCGACTTCCCCCAGGCCCCACCCTCTGTCCTCCTCCCTGAAAATGGGGGTCGGGGCAGGGGGTGAGGTTTTTTGGGGCGGACAGGCGGACGGGCGGACGGGCGGACGGAAAGATGGAAAGACGGAAAGACGGATGGAGAGACGCGAGAAATCGCAGTCCCCCGCCGCTCGCGAAGCGAGCCCCCGTAGGAGCGCAGGGACCCCGCAGGCCGCCGCAGGCGCCCCCGCCGGGCGAGCGTAGCGAGCCTAAAACCCTCCGCCGCCGCCACCCCCGCCCCCGCCGCCAGACGAGCCTCCCCCGCCGAAGCCCGAACCCCCTGAACTCCGTGGCGATGAGGACATCGTGCTCTCCGTTCGGCTGGAGAGGTCGGCAAGGCGATTCGAGAACCGACCCATGTCGAATGAGCCCACGTTGCTGCCGGCATACCAGGTGGGCGGTTCGCGGTAGATATCCCGGAAAGCCTTCGCCCATTGGCGTTCAATCTTGAATGCCATGGCGAAGGGGAGATAGCGCTCAAACATCTCCGGTGTCCGCATCCGCTTGAAGTGCTCCTCTTCCACTCGCCGAAGGAACTCTTCGAAGCCGAGTGTCCTTTCGAGCGCGCGGGCACCGGTGGGTGTCCGGGCCGGCATGATGCGACTGAAGACCGCCACGATGATGCCGCTCAGGACGGCTGCGACGGCGAACGGGAGGGGGGTCAGGTTCACCTTGGCCGCGACCGCGGACCCCAGGAACATGATGGCGAACCCCAGGAGGACGGCGCCGATCAACCAGCCACTCCGGACCTTGTCTGGCCGCGATTGATAGAGCTTCCGGCTCACCAGCCGGTCGAAGATGCTCTGCCGGATCCCGGG
Source organism: uncultured Gemmatimonadales bacterium (assembly GCA_963748035.1). GTDB lineage: Bacteria > Gemmatimonadota > Gemmatimonadetes > Gemmatimonadales > GWC2-71-9 > JADJOM01. The sequence goes on from CAVVHO010000004.1 coordinate 127,000, forward strand.
GAGCTGTTGGTAGAACTCGTTCTCCAGGTCCGACAGGTCTACCACGGTCTTGCCGCTGCTGAAGATGCCATCCAGGACGCGCTGTTCGTGCGGTTCGAGTGGAGGCGCGCCCGTCGGCGTGGCGAGTCGGTGGAAGCGGTACTCCCTCCGTTTGATCAGCCCAAACAGCGCCTCCTCCTCGTACTCCTCGATCTTCAGGTAGCCGCGGACCGCGAGATCAACCATGGTGGCGGTGATATCACGCATATCCGCCGATTCGTCGACGAGCGTCCCCGTTTCCGCCGGCGTCAGCGACTCCGGCGGCTTGTACTGCACCACGATGGGGAGGCGTCGGGGGTCACGCCCGACTCGCCACCACAACGTGAACATGCCGAGGAAGACCGCGATCGGAATGCCGACCGGCCAGTTGCTCGCGAGGAAGCCCCACGCCTTATCCGCGGCCGTCGGCTCGTCGACGACCCCCTTGTTCCATCCGACCACTGTGGTGAGCCCTTCATGAAACCCGAGCCCGTGAGGCATGGCGATTCGAATCGCCGTCTCCTGGAGGTCGACTTTCGCGTCGCGTGCGGTCGAGCCGTAGGCCCCGTTGAAGGCGATGGCACGAACTCCGCTCGCTGCCGGCGGAAGCTGGATTTGCGCCGTGGCCGCGTCGATGGGCACATCCCACTCGTCGCCGGTGACGTTCCAGTACAGCTCGTCGTGGTCGGCGAAGAATCGGAGGCCGTTCCAGGCCCTGTAGTGGAAGGAGATAGTCCGGGTCGTATTCTCGGCCCCGGGGACCCAGATCTTGTACTTGATGTAGTGCCGCTCGCGCGCACTTTCCACCTTGAGCGCTCGGCCATCCTGGTCCGTCGCGCCGAGGAGGTTGAGGCGCAGGGACCAGTTGAATCCCTGGGGCGTGTGATAGTCCACCGGCACGGTGCGGTAGATCCCGTTCCAGGAGCCGGTGAACGCGGCTGTGATGGACTCGGTGATATCGAGGCTCGCGTCCGGCAGCACGACGATCGTGGCGTCGAACCGCTTTATCGCGAGCGAGCGCTGCGCCACAGCCGTCGCTGGAAGGAGAGCCAGGAGCAAAGTGCCGAGTACCGAGTACCGGGTACCGAGTACAACTGCCCAGGCGATTACGCTCGTACGAGGTAGCCACCTCACGGGGCGGCGTGCGGGTACTTGTACTCGGTACTCGGTACTCAGTACTCGGTACTTTCGCGGTACCTCAATCCACGACGGACCAGTCATACGTCGACCCCCGGAACCGCCCCTTCCGCCTCGTCCGTCAGACCAAACGGTTCTCGCGGCCGGAAACCGAAGAGGCCCGCAACCAGGCTGGAGGGGAACTGCGCGATCGCCGTGTTGAAGTCGCGGACCACGGCGTTGTAATAGCGACGCGCGTCCTGGATGTGATCCTCGATCTCGGTCAGGCTTCGCTGCAGCGACAGGTAGCCCTCGCCCGCCTTGAGATCAGGATACGCCTCGGCCAGCGCAAACAGCTGCTGCACCGAACCGGCGAGCGCCCGCTCCGCCACGCCCGCTGCCGCCGGCCCCCCCGCGCTGACCGCGCGGTTCCGGGCATTCACCACCGCCTCCAGCGTACCCTTTTCGTAGCCGGCCTGCCCCTTGACCACCGTCACGAGCATTGGCACCAGGTCGTGCCGACGCTTGAGCTGTACGTCTATGTCGGCCCAGGCATTGTTGCCGAGCAGCCGAAGACGGGCGAGGCGATTGTAACCCAGGATGCCGAACGTGCCGAGTACGATCACGACGAGCAGGGCGATACCCAAGGCCGGGCCTCATCGTTGCAGGAGTGGATGTGAGTATAGGGGGAACGGGGAAAGGGGAACAGGGAACCGAGGCGAAGTGCCGAGTACTGAGTACCGAGTACCGAGTACCGAGTAGCCGAGTACCGAGTACCGAGTACCGAGTACCGAGTACCGAGTACCGAGTACCGAGTACCGAGTACAACACCCCTGGAGTTCACGCTGGTGAGGGGATTGGTCATCTCGAGCGAGTCAAGGCAGTTGTACTCGGTACCCGGTACTCGGTACTCGGTACCTTCATACCAGGCCCTCGGCCTATGGCCTCCCTAGCACCAACCCCCACCCAAGCCCAGATTCGTCGTCCATGCCCGATCTCGCCGATCTTCTCAAGGACCACTACGTGCTGGAGCACGAACTCGGGCGCGGGGGAATGGCGACGGTGTTTCTGGTGCGAGACCTCAAGCATGACCGCCCGGTCGCGCTTAAGCTGCTAAACCCCGGTCTCGCCGCGGTGATCGGGACCGAACGCTTTACTCGAGAGATCCGGCTCGCCGCCCGGCTGCAGCACCCCCACATCTGCTCGGTCTACGACTCGGGCAACGCCTCGGGCCACCTGTGGTTCACCATGCCGTACGTCGAGGGTGAGTCGCTCGATGTCCGGCTCGCGCGCGAGGGTCGGCTCCCGGTGAACGACGCACTCCGGATCGCCCGCGAAGCGGCGCAGGCGCTGGCCTACGCGCACGCGCACGATGTCATCCACCGGGACATCAAGCCGGCGAACCTGCTGCTCGCCAAGGACGGCAGCACGCTGGTCGCCGACTTCGGCATTGCTCGGGCGCTCGGAGGGACCCGGCCCCCCGCAGAGCAGACCCTCACGGAGTCCGGTTTCTCGCTGGGAACGCCGGCGTACATGAGTCCCGAACAAGCGGCCGGGGTCACCGATCTCGATGGCCGATCCGATGTGTACAGTCTGGGGGTTGTGCTGTACGAAATGTTGATCGGCGAGCGCCCCTTCAAAGGCTCAAGTCTCGCTGCGTTTGCGCAGTCGATGAGCGATCCGGTGCCACGCTTGAGGGCCCAGCGACCGGAGGTGCCGGCAACTGTAGACCAAGTCTTGCGGAAGGCGCTGGCGTTCAGACCGGACGACCGGTTTGCGACGATGGCGGAGTTCGGGGAGGGGCTGGACGGTATGGCGCCGCGGCGGGTCGGCGGTCCAGCGGCGCGACTCCGGGATTCGGCGACTTGGCGGCTTGGCGCCTCGGCGGTCGTTCTCGTGGCCATCTTGCTCGCTGGCGTTCTAGTACTTCAGCGCCGGCCCGGCGCAGGAGACGTCGGGTTCCAGTCCGCAGCCGTCTTGCCGTTCGCGGACCTGAGTCCGGGGAAGGACCAAGAGTACTTCAGCGATGGGCTCACGGAAGAGCTGACCAATGCGCTGAGCCGGCTGCCGGGACTCAAGGTTGCCGCCCGGAGTTCCGCGTTTCAGTTCCGTGGCAGCGGCATCGACGTACGCGACGTTGGTCATCGGCTCGGCGTCGGGACAGTAATCGAAGGAAGCGTGCGACGGAGCGGTGACCGGCTTCGAGTGAGTGCTCAACTGGTCAATGCCAGCAATGGCTACGAGCTCTGGTCCGAGTCCTACGACCGCGACATGGCAGACATCTTCGCAGTGCAGGAGGAGATCGCCCGCGCCATCGTCTCCGCGCTGCGGGTGCGCTTGGCCGGTGCAGGACCGCCGGATTCGACCCTCGTCAACCGGCCAACGCGCGACTTGGAGGCCTACGATCTCTACCTCAAGGGTGTGTTCGCGCTGAACCAGCGTATCGCGGCCACCCTGCCGGAGGCGGCCAGGTACTTCGAGCAGGCGGTGGGACGCGACTCCGACTTCGCGCGGGCGTGGGCCGGGCTGGCCGATGCGAACGTCCTGATGCCTCTCTATACCGGCACCTCGCCAACAACCGCCTGGCCCAGAGCCAAGGCAGCCGGGCTCCGTGCAACCAGGCTCGACGGCAGTCTGGCCGAGGCGTATTCGGCCATGGCCTACGGAACGATGCTGTACGAGTGGGATTGGGCGGAAGCGGAGCGTGGGTTCCAGCGCGCCATCGCCGCCAGTCCGAAGTACCCTACCGCCCACCATTGGTACGGCGACTTCCTGGCTGGCCGGGGGCGCTGGGAAGAGGGTCTCAGGGAAATCGAGAAGGCCCACGAACTGGATCCGCTATCTCGCATTATCGGCGTCGAGCTCGCTTGGGCCTACGCTGGCCTGCACCGATTCGCGGAGGCCGACAGTGCGATCCAACGGGTGCTGCAGCTGGATCCCAATTTCCCCCACGCGTCAATGATCAAGGGCCAGATCCGGCTGGCGGAGGGCCGGCCCAGGGAAGCGGTCGACCTGCTGCGCCACGCACTCGATGCAGGCGGCTTCAACGCCCACGCCGTCGCGTATCTGATCTCCGCGTATGCCGCAGCCGGCAACCGGGGGGCCGCGACCGAACTCCTCGACACCCTCACGGCTCACGCGGCGCGCGAATACGTTCCGCCATTCGCTTTCGCCGCTGCCTATACCGGGCTGGGTGATCGGGACCAGGCATTCAACTGGCTCGAGCGGGGAATAAAGGAGCGGGACGTGCTTCTGCCTGAGAACTTCTTCGAGCCGCTGTTCGATTCATTGAAGCCGGATCGGCGGTACGCTGGAGTGGTCGCGAGGCTAAGGTGAGGAGATGGGAACAGGGAAGGGGAGAACGGGAGTGCCTCGGGCACTCATGCGCGGCACCCGGCACTCTTGGCACCCTTGAACTCTGCCCTCCGAAACAGGCTACCTTCCACCATCCCTCCCGAAGGACCAGTCGGTGCCCAAACAGACCCCGTCCACCCCTGACCTTCCCTTCCTCGACGCAAAGGAATACTTGGCCCAACGGCTCGACGGCGCCCGGGACCTCTATCTCCTGGCCCTTGCGCTCGGAGAGCGCCGCGAGGGAGCGGCACTTTTCGGCCGGATGATCCGGGAGGCTCGAATCCACTTCACCGGAGTGATCGAGGAGTGCCGCATCGCCGGCCTGGACACCAGCGCGATTGCCGAAATGCTCGGCAAGCTGAATCGCGAGCTGGTGGATAGCATACGGCCTGAGATCTGGGAGCACCTCGAGAGCCTTATTTCGGTGAGGAGTGAGAAGAAGCGAGGAGAAGGGAAACGTGAGAAGTGAGAAGTGAAGGGTGAGAAGTAATGGGATTGCGCTCCTGGTTGCTTGGCCATTCACTTGTCCGGCTAGCTAACGGCTAACGGCTAACGGCTAACGGCTAACGGCTAACGGCTAACGGCTAACGGCTAACGGCTAACGGCTAACGGCAGATGGCTGACGCCCCTCCGCCTACTCGCCTTTCTTCTTTGCTACCCGACCCAGGAACACAGGGTGACGGGTGACTGGCAGCCATTTTCCACCGCGCGCATGGTAAACCTCCCACTCCGCGGTGACCCCACCGCTCTGGATGGCAAGGTTGAATTCCTCGACACTGCCAAAGGAATACTCATTCCCGGAGGGATTGCGGACTTGGATCTGTGACACGGGCGATTCCTCACGATTCGGATCGGCCGCTAGAATAGCAACTCCCGGACCCCGGCGCCCAACCGAGCTAAATGATTGGGGGAGAACCGCTTGTTGAGGAAGGTCGGCCCATCGCGGGCCACCCGGGACGGGCAGATCGCAAGAGCCGTCGCTGCCTCGGGTCGGCGTGCTTGGGGCGCCCCTGCAGTGTCGATTCGGTCTAGCCGGGCGGTTTGGCAATGGCGACTGTCCCGGGGAGCGGCCGGATGTCGGTCTCACGTCTCACTCCTCACTTCTCACTTCCTAACTTCGGGGCAAAGCGTGTTCCGTAACGCGACTCTCACCAGTCTGCTCTTGATCGTCTGCGCGTCAGTTTTGGCGGCGCAGGCCGACTCGTCGGTCGAGTCCGGCCGTTTTACTCTCCACAAATTCCAACAGCCGATCGGGCGGGAGGAATACGCCCTCACCCGTGTCAGGGACGGGGTGGCGCTGGTCGACAGCTTCGAGTTCACGGATCGCGGCACCCCCGTCCCGCTCAAGACTACCGCGCTTTTCGGGATCGACGGTTCGACGAAACAACTGACACTCAGGGGCAAGGATTCCCGGAACTCCACGCTCGAGGTGACCATCGAGGTCACCGGTGACTCGGCCCGAGTACTCCGCGACAGCGTCGTCACCGTCTTGCAGGTCTCCAATCCTGGTTTCGCCATCTGTGGCTACTCGCCCATAGCACTTCAGCAGCAACTCATCCGCTACTGGGAAGCTCACAGTCGGCCGGACACACTGCCCACTCTTCCGGGTGGCCGCGTCATGATTACCCGGCGGGGCACCGATACCGTCACCGTGAACCGCGCGCCCGTGGCGCTTCGACGCTACGTCGTCGCCGGGCTCATCTGGGGGCGGGAAACACTATGGTTCGATTTCGAGGATCGCCTGATCGCAGCCGTGACCATCGATGCCGAGTTTGATCACTTCGAGGCGATCCGGGAGGGATACGAACCCGCACTCGACTTCTTTGTTACCCGTGCCGCCGAAGACGCGGCCCGCGCGCTGGGGGAACTCACGGCGGTCGCCCCGAAGGCGGCGGACGACCGGTTCGCGCTGGTTGGGGGGACCTTGATCGACGGCACGGGTCGGCCCCCGATCGCCGATGCGACCGTGGTGGTTGATCATGGCCGAATCACCGCCGTGGGTCGGCGCCTCAAACTGCCTCGCGGAATGTCAGTCGTGGACACGCGGGGAAAGTCGATACTACCGGGCCTGTGGGACATGCATGCCCACTATGAGCAGGTCGAGTGGGGCCCGATCTACCTGGCTTCCGGCATCACGACCGTGAGGGACGTCGGCAATGAGCTGAATTTCATTCGTGCGGTCCGGGATGCCATCGCGGCGGGGCGGGGAATAGGTCCGCGGATGCTGCTGGCGGGTATCGTTGACGGCGATTCCCCCCGAGCCGTCGGGGTTGAGCGGGTTGCGACGGCGGACCAGGCCGTGGCGGAAGTGCGGAAATATCACGACGCCGGCTTTCAACAGATGAAGCTATACAGCAGCCTCTCGCCGGAGATGGTGAAAGCGGTAGCCACCGAGGCCCATCGGATGGGAATGACCGTGACTGGGCACGTGCCCGAGGGAATGGATGGCTTTCAGGGCGTCGAAGCGGGCATGGACCAGATCAACCACATCAGCTTCATCCGCCGTATGATGCTGCGTCCGCCTGACTCGGCCGGTGGCGCTCCGACATTTGATCCCGCCTCGCGAGAGGCCGCCCGTGCCGTGAGTTTCCTCAAGGACCACGGTACCGTAGTGGATCCGACCGTCGCGCTGTACGAGCTCCTGCTTCATCCCGAGTCGGAGCCGGTCGCGAACTTCGAACCCGGTGTCAGCCACGTTGCACCGGAGCTGGCCGGTCCGCTCGCCCACACCGGCGTGCCCCCGGCCGACTCGGCACGTGCCCGGGAAAGGTTGCAGGAGTTTCTCACCATTATCCGGTTGCTCCATCAGGCGGGCATTCCAATCGTGGCGGGGACCGACCAGGCAGTACCGGGCTACAGTCTGCACCGCGAGCTGGAGCTGTACCAGCAGGCCGGCTTCACTCCAATGGAAGCGATTCAGGCCGGCACAAGTGTGCCTGCCGCGGCGATGGGGCTTTCGGCTCAGGTGGGGACGGTACAACCGGGGAAGCGCGCCGACCTACTGGTCGTGGACGGGAATCCGCTGGAACGCTTCGGTGACCTGCGACGGGTCTGGCTGGTGGTGGCAGGAGGGAAGCGGTACGAGCCGGGGCCGTTGTGGCGGAGTGTGGGGTTTACTCCCTAGTTGGAAGGACGGAAGGACGGAAGGATGGAAGGACGGAAAGACGGAAGGACGGAACGACGGAACGAACTGAACAGCGAAGAGGCGAGGAGGCAATAGGGCTACCGCGTTGGGTTCCATGCGTCCGTTTTCCGAGCTTCCATCCTTCCGTCCTTCCATCCTTCCGTCCTTCCGTCTTTCCGTCCTTCCCTCCGCCTTCTGTCGCCTGTCGCCTATCGTCTGCTTTTCAGTTCCGCTTCCTTGCCCCCGCCGTCGGCGCCGCGCCCCGCACCACCTGAGTCGAAGTGACCTTGGTCCCGGAGATGGTGGCGGTGACGCGCTGCTCGCCACCGCCGGGGCCCGCCGTCCAAGTGACGGCCGCGCGACCTGCGGCATCTGTGCGCGCGCGTGCCGCGGAGAGCACTCCCCCGGTCGAGGCAAACGACACTGAGATCCCCTGCACTGGATTCCCCAGCCCATCGGTTACTGTGGCGGCAAGGCCCACCGTGCCCGGAGGAGCTCCCTTAGCTGAAAAGCTGGCGAGCAGCAGCTTGGCGGGCGCGCCGGCAATGGCGTAGGCGTTCAGCCGAGTGACGCCCTCAAACCCATCCACCCGAATCTCGGCCTGTTGATCGCCCGCGCTCGGGCCCAGGGTCCAGCGCACTGTCGCGCGCCCTTGCGGGCTGCTCACGAGTTCGGTGTCGGATACCGAGCCCTGGGCGGTCCGTACCGAGATGGCTAGCCCAGGGAGTGCGTTGCCGAGGGAGTCGCGCAACTGGATTACGATCGGTTTGGGCAACGGTCCACCTACCGGCCCTCTTTGGCCCTGCCCGCTCTGGACGGTGATGGCGGCAGGTGGTCCTGCGAGCGCAGTGGCGGCGACGGTGAACGGGGGAATGGTCCGCGGATTCCCGACCTGGGCGAGCAGCCGCTGCGGGCCGGCGCGCTGCCCCAGAACCCAGCGGGCGCTAGCGGCGCCCAGGGAGTCCGTGCGCGCGGATGCTTCAAGGGCGCCGCCATCCAGTAGCGTCCAAGTGACCGGGACGCCGACGAGGGCGGCCCCGGTGGTGTCGATGAATCGGAGTGTCACCGGCTGGTTGAGCGGGGCTCCGGCGTGGCCGGTGGGCGGAGCGCCGACCAGTTCGATGCGGGTGTTCCCCGGCACCGGGTCCGCGTCGGCGCCGATGGCAAAGGCCGTGTCCGTCGTGCCGAGCTTGGCGAGGAGCCGCTGCGGTCCGGGGTGGGGGCTCAGGCTCCAGATCACCCGTATCCGGCCATCCCGGTCGGCGGTCGCACTGCTCGGTTCGACCTGCCCCTCGCCGTCACCGGTTGCGAAGCTGACGGATGCGCCAGGCACGGGCTGACCGTTTCCGCCCAAGGCCCTGAAGACGATGGTCTCGCTCAGGCGCCGCCCCGCCAGGGCGCGCTGGCCGTCACCGCTCACCACACTGAGCTGGGTGGCGGTCAGCTCGACCTCCAACGTTACATCGCTGCCCCCGTCGCCAGCCGTCGCCCAGAGACGGGTGCGCCCCGGCCCCCGGCCGATGGCTGTTCCCAAGGAATCCACGGAGACCACCATGGAGTCGCCGGTGCGCCAGCGTGGCGCCGCCTGCGCAATCCGATGGCCGCGGGCGTCCAGTGCGATGGCCGCGAGTTGGACGGTGTCGCCTTGCTTGATCCGGACGGCGCTGTCCCCGGCGATGATCACCCGTTTGGCATGCTGCAGCACGGAGACCATCGCCCCTCCGGTGACGTCGCGGACCTTGGCAGTGACCCGCGCCGATCCTGGCCCCTTGGACACGACCGTTCCCGCTGAATCCACCTCCGCCACGTTGCTGTCTTCGCTCTGCCAGATGAGCTGGGCGCCGGTGAGCACTGTCCCCCGCCGGTCGGTCACGGTCGCCGCGAGCACCACGGTATCGCCGATGGAAAAGAGCGACTCGGCCCGCGGGGATACCACGATCCGAGTAGCCGCGTGGTTCGCAAAACCAAGGTCCGCCCCCAACCATGGCGCGAGGCCAAGGTTGCGGGCGTTCACTAGCAGGGCGGTGAGGGCAGCGGCGGTGGTCAGTACCCACGTAAACCACTTGCTCGCGCCGCTCCACATTCCGCTTGGGGCGGCCGACTTCTTCATTCAGTCAGTGTCCGAAAACGAGGTATCTCGCTGTCTAAACCCAGCGCCGAAAGGGCGCTGTGCGGTAGCACACACCTTCCGTGCAATGTGACCGTGGGTACCGCCGATAGCCATCCTGCGTCACCCACTTGCTACCCACGGAATCGACCATTGTTTTCCAGCACCGCCACTTGCTCGGCGGCTGCCACTGTGGAGGTCCCCATGTCTGCCGATCCGACCCAGCCCCCGGCTGAGACGTCGCCCGATGATTTCATCCTCAAGCAGGCGATGCTCGCCGGTGCGCTGGAACTGCTTCCCGAGAAGCTTGCCAATGTAGCCATTCTGCCGCTCCAACTGCGCTTGGTCTACCAGATCGGCAAGCGCCATGGGCAGGAGCTCAACCTCGACCAGGTGAAGGATCTCGGCGCTGCCCTAGGTATCGGCGTGGGGGCGCAGGCCCTGGAGGGAGTCGTGCGCCAGACCCTGGGCGGCTTGGCGGGGGGACTATTCGGCGGAATGCTCGGGGGCGCCACGGGCCTTGCCGCCGGCGCTGCCGTAACTTTCGCTTCGACTTACGCCCTGGGCCATGTGGCTCAACAATACTACGCTCAGGGTCGAAAGCTGAGCGCGGAGGATCTCAAAGCACTGTTCGCGAGGTTCCAGCAGGAGGCCAAGGATCTCTTCCCGAAGGTGGAGGAGAAGATCAAGACCGAGGCGAAGACGCTGGATCTGCAGCGACTTCTCGCATCGGAGAGCTAGGCGGCTCAGGCTTGGCGAGACACCCGTCACAGGAGAGAAAAAACGGCCCTGCCGCCTTAGGCAGGGCCGTCGTGTTACCGGGTGCGCTTGTCCTACGGCACCAGAGTGAGCTTCAGATCGAAGAAGCTCTCGACACCACGGTCGCGCGCGCGCACCGCGATCAGGTTGGTCCCGCCCCTATGCAGCAGGCCATTCGGCACGATCAGGTCGGCTGGGGGGCTCAGGTTTGCGCAGTTCTCATGAGTGGTGAAGCCACTGGTGACCTCAGTGCCGTTCACGAACACCTGGACGTCGTTGTCAATCCTGATGGCGACCTTAGCCGTGCCGGTCCATCCGTTCGGCACCAGGAACGAGTGCCGAACCAGCAGGTCAGAAGGGACGGAGGTGGTCCCGATTGGCCACGTCGTGGCGTGGCTCAGACCGCAGCCGCTACCCGACCCGAAGGCGGCGTTTCCCGAGGACCAGCCGGTCGGAGTGAACGACTCGGTCTCCCAGCCGCCGGGAGGAGCCCCATTGCCGATCAAGAGGTATGTGTATCCCGCAGCCGCGAAGGGAATCTGGATCGGGTCAATGACCTGCGCCTGGAAGAGCCTCGGGTTGCTGTCAACCGTGGTTCCCGGGGACGCGGTGACCGTGGCCACGACGGTGTCGATGCCGATGGCCGCGCCGAGGGTCCAGCTGTCAAGCGCTGCCGCACCGCTCGCATCGGTGAGCTTAAAGGTCGGGCTGATCGCACCCTCGCCACCGGTGGAGAACGTGACCGTGTCCCCCGGCACGGGGTTCTGGCTGAGCGTTAGCACCCGCACCCGTGGCAGGTCGGCTGCGGGGACCGAGCTGCCGGGAAGCCCGTAAACGGTGAGGGGTGAGGTAACGTTCGCGTACACGACAGGGTCTACCGCACCGAAGGGGCTGAACTTCTTGGTGGTTCCGCCAACGCAGCAGGTCCCGACGGTGGCGGCCTGCGCGACCTGCGGGAGCATCAGGTCTCTGAAGGTCCCAAGCCCTCGAAGCGCGAGCCCCAAGAGTCCCGATGCCCCTGGCCCCATGGCGAGTGCCGTGCAATCCAGTGCAAAGGGAACCTCCACCCGGTCCAGGATTTCCACCCCTGTGCCCACGTTGTGGGCGATCTTGAGGCGTCCGAAGATCGAATTTGGCGCTGAGGTGCCAACGCACACCCCGATAGTCACATCACTGCCGAACGCACCGTCAGGTGAAGCATGATACTCATAAAACGCCGGATACTTATCGAGCGGGGTGAGCAGAGGTGGCGGCGCGTCGGGTATCCGCGAGATCGTAACCAGTACGGCGGTCGACGCGGCGCCCGAGGGGATCTGTACTCCGGCGAATTGGGTACTGTTGACCAGGGTGGTTGTCGGGGAGGCTGTGTTCACGACCCCGATGGCACCATCCGCGCTCAAGGCCCCCGCTGGGATTACCGGCGCCGGAAGGCCGACGAGGCAGTACAGCCCGCTGGTCAGGGTTGTGAGCTTGGTTTGTGTGCTGGTGGACTTTCCACCGATCAGATTGCCGTTGTTGTACTCCTGGATCAGGAAATCCAGCAACTCGAACATCCGCTGCTGCGCCTTCGGGATGTTGCGCTGGATCAACGCAATAATGATCTGGTCGAACTTGATGATCGCCGTCGCCAGCCTGCCTTGGCCGGGCTTGACGATGGCGACGATCTGGACCAGGAGCTTGGCCGCCGATGGGCACGCTGAGGTCGAGTTGTTCAGGGACGGCCCGACGCGTTCAGTGGGCCCAGTGGGCTCGGTAGCTTGGCGGTCGGCCTGACAGGCCGTAAGGACGAGAAGCCCGATGAGGGCCGTCATTCGAAGGGCACGCATGCGCACTCCAAGGCTGTACGGAGGGGGAGCCTGATCCAACATGGAGCCCACTTGGTGGGCCCCGTAACATAGGCGTGAGTAGCTTCGGGGGACATACCGCAACTTTAATGCACGGAACAACTTGCGGTCCCGAAAGCCCCCGCGCGCCAGCTAATTCGTTCCTATATAGACGCTTGTCCCCCTCCGCCCCTCTCAGGCCGACCGACTCCCAGACCAGCGCGGGTTGTGGATCGGGTGCAGCAGGTGCGGCGGTGGCTCAATGGGCGGTGCCCATCAACCGCTGATAGGCTGGCTCGCTCTGGAGATCCCGGAACAACCAGCCGGGATCGTCCTTGAACGACTCGCGCCGGCCCGGGCTGGAGGTCAGGTAGGTCTTGAGCTGATCGATCGCCTTTGGCTTGTCGTCGAGCAGGACGTAGGTAAAGGCCGCCAGGAATGCGAGGTCGCCCTGCGGGTCCACGCTAGGATCGCCCTTGGAGCGCCCCAACACCCGCCGCGCGCTGTCGCCCAGCCCCGCCCGAGCCAGCACGTCCGCAACCAGGATGTCGTTGTACAGGCGGTCGTAGGCCCGGGTCTGCTCCGAGGAGAGGGCGACGGTCGAGTCCGCGTACCGCCAGGCCGCCGCCACGTCGGGTGGCTGCGCCTTCGTCGTAAGCATCCAGAGCCGGCACTGCACCGAATTCGGGTTGTTGGGGAACCGCCGCGACGACTCATCGCACCAGTGCGCTGCGTCGGGAAACTGCCCCAAGTCGTAGGACACAAGGAAGAGCCGTTCGAGGATCTTGTCCGCATTGTCCAGGTAGGCATCCGCCTCGAGTGCGCGCCGGGCGGCGATGCTGACGTCCACGCCGGTCTTGGTCTGATAGTAGAGATGGGATAGCGTGGCCCAGGCACCAGCCTGCGATGGATTGACCCGCGTCGCCTGCTCCAGATCATTCTGCGCATCCGTCAGGAGGGCCTTGGCCTTGGCATCATCCCGTTCGAGTTGCAGCAGCCAGCGCCAGTAGCGTAACGACCCCCGCACCTCCAACCCGTCTGGATTGTTTGGCTGCAGGGCGTACGCTTTGCCGATATGCACCAGGCCGGAGTCGATCCACGGTGCCGCCTCCTGGGCGTCACTCTGCCCGAGGTAGTAGGAGCGACGGTAGGCGAGGAGGCCGCGAAGGACCAGCGGGTCGGCCCATTGCGGGTCCATCCCCGCCGCCTGCGCGGTCAGGGAATCGGCCTGATGAAAGGCCCACATCATGCCTTTCACGTCACCGGCCTTGGCTGCCGTCTCGCCCTGCTTGCGGAGGCCTTGGGCACGCTGGACCAGCGACCACGCGGCGACGTTTCGAGTGCCTTCGCGCTGCTCCCGCACCCGGATTTCCTCGCCCAGCCGCTTGCGGATCAGTTGGGCGACCTCCCCGGCGAGGGAGTCGCGCACGGCCAGGAGGTCGCCCGCGGGCATGTCGAAGCTGGCACGCTGGCCGGAGAGATCCACGCCGCTGTTGCCGTCGACAAGGCGGAGTTGAACTCGGAGCTTTTCGCCCACCGGTTCCACGGTGCCCTGCACCAGCGTGCCAGCCTGGAGGGCTCGGCCGACGCTATCTCGGGGAATTGACGCATCGCGCCACGCGCCGACGCCTCCCGACGAAACGACCTTGAGCGCCGAGACTTGGCCCAAGGCGCCGATGACCGCCTCGGTGAGACCATCGGCGACGTAGCCGAGGTGCTTGTCCGGGCTCAAGTCATCGAGGTACAGCACGGCGATCGTCTTGGGATCGAGGCCTCCGGCAGCTGAAGGCTGTCCGGCTTTGGACGCACCGACGAAGAGGTAGACGACGATGAGCGACACCAGGACGAGCACCACCACGCCCCCAATGCCCGCGGCCATGATCGAGCGCCGCTTGAGCGTGAGGGTGACCGCACCGGGCGGTGAGATTCGGGTGATGCGGCGGGCAACGGACGCCCGCCCGACCGGCGAGTACCGGCTGGCGGTGGCGCCGACCGGAGCGCCCAGCATCTCGGCGAACTGGGCCGCGGTCTGGGGTCGGTCGGCGCTCATCTTATTGAGAGCCGCCATGACCGCGTCTTCCACCTCGTCCGGCACGGTGTCGCGCACCACCTGGAGGCTGGGCACCTGTTCCATGGCATGGCGAGCCATGATCTGGCGTGCGTTGCTGCCGGTGAAGGGCGGATGCCCCGCCAACATCTCGTACAGGACGCAGCCTAGGCTGTAGATATCGCTGGTCGGCCCGACCTGTTCACCCACCGACTGCTCCGGGCTCATGTAAAGCGGTGTGCCGACTGCCATCCCCGTCTCGGTCAGCTTCTGTGCACTCCCGGCTTCCGAGACGGCCCGGGCAATACCGAAGTCGGCGACCAGAGCGTGGCCGCCGGCGATCATGATGTTTTCCGGCTTGATGTCGCGATGGACGATGCCGAGACTGTGGGCATACCCAAGGGCATCGGCGATTTCGCAGGCCAAGTGGACGGCGAAGTCGATCGGGAGCATATGCTCGCGATCGAGGCGATCGCGGAGCGACTCCCCGACGACGAACGGCATGACGTAGTAGAGAAAGCCCTGCGCGTCGCCCGAATCGAACAGGCCGAGGATGTTGGGGTGCTGCAGCTTGGCGGCGAATTTGATCTCGCGGTCGAAGCGCTCCGGCCCAAGGGTGGCCGCCAGCTCGGGGTGGAGCACCTTGATCGCCACTTCTCGCTCGTGCTTGATGTCGGTCGCGAGGTAGACCGTAGCCATACCGCCACGCCCCAGCTCACGCTGGATCTGATAACGGTCCTTCAGCGCTGACTGCAAACGGGTGAGGATGTCGGACACGGCACCGCAGAAAAGAGAGGGGCACGACTCGGGAAGCTCTTTCAATTATAGGGCGGGCCGGGGCCCGGGGCTAGCAGTTCGCAGGGAGCATTCACGGATCGAGCCGGCCGACGTACCGGCATGGCATGCACTGGGGGCGGGGGTTCTTCCTTGGGGGGTGGGGGCTGCTTAGCTTGGCCCTACCTACAAGAGGGACCACCCATGGTCGGCAGTCCGGGTTCGCCGGCTCAATTACTGATCGAGACCATCCGCACTTCTGTGATCGGCGCCGATACGGCGGTCCTGACGCCGTTCGGCCTGAGGCGGGTCACCTACGCAGATTATACCGCCTCCGGTCGGTCGCTTTCCTTTATCGAGAATTTCATCCGGGAGAACGTTCTCCCGCTCTACGCCAACACCCACACGGAAACCTCCGGCACCGGGCGCCAGACGACGCGGTTCCGCGAGGACGCACGCGACATCATTCGCGATTCGGTGGGTGGCACTCGGGAGGAGCACGCGGTCATTTTCGCCGGATCCGGTTCCACCGGCGCGATCGACCGGCTCATCAACGTGCTAGGCCTCCGAGTGCCGGTCGAGCTGGACGAACGCTATGGCCTGACAGGCCGGATCCCGGCGGATCAGCGCCCCGTGGTCTTCGTGGGGCCGTACGAACATCACTCCAACGAGCTGCCGTGGCGGGAATCGATTGCGGACGTAGTGGAGATCGGAGAGGATTCTGACGGCGCGATCAACCTCGCCGAACTCGAGCGGCGGCTCCTCCAGTACCAGGGTCGCCCGCTCCGGATTGGCAGTTTCTCGGCGGCATCGAATGTCACCGGGATCATCTCGGACACGTCCGCGATTTCCGCGATGTTGCATCGTTACGGAGCGCTGTCCTTTTGGGACTTCGCGGCCTCGGCTCCGTATGTTGGCATCGAAATGCGCTCGCCGGGGATCCATGGCGACGACTACAAGGATGCCGTCTTCCTCTCACCTCACAAGTTCATCGGTGGGCCCGGAACTCCGGGCGTCCTGGTGGTCCGCAAGAACCTGCTTCTCAATCGGGTCCCTTCGATCCCCGGCGGTGGCACCGTCGTCTTATGTCAACCCGCAGGAGCACCGATACCTGACGGACGCCGGAGCATCGTGAAGAAGGCGGCACGCCGGCAATCGTGGAATCGATACGGGCGGGGCTCATCTTTCAGTTGAAGATGGCGGTGGGCACCGAGGAGATCCGGCGGCGGGAGCATGACTTCATTCGTCGGGCTATCGACTCGTGGTCCTCGAACGCCAGGCTGCAGATCCTGGGGCATCCCCAGGCTGAGCGGCTTTCGATCGTTTCATTTGTGGTGAAAGCGCCCAACGGTCGAGGGAATGGGGCGGGGAAATACCTGCACCACAACTTCGTGGTGGCGCTGCTCAACGACCTCTTCGGGATCCAGTCGCGCGGGGGGTGTTCCTGTGCCGGACCCTACGGGCACCGGCTGCTCGGCATCGATCTTGATACCAGCCATCGGTTTGAGGAGGTGATTGCTCAAGGCTGTGAAGGAATCAAGCCCGGGTGGATCCGGGTCAGTTTCAACTACTTCATCTCGGAGGAGGAATTCCGGTTCATTCTCGACGCGGTGCACCTGGTCGCCAACGAGGGTTGGAAACTGCTTTCCGGATACGACTTCGATCCCGTGACCGGCGTCTGGCGCCACGGTGCCGGCCTGCCGGAACCCCCGATGTCGCTGGTTGATCTCACCTACCGCGATGGAGTGCCTCGCTTTGTGAACCGGCAATACGGTGAACCGCTGGCGCGACTCGCCGATTATCTGGATGCGGCCCGGCGGATCTTCGACGGCGCCGCGCCTGTTGCGGGTCAGGCCGTGGCGCTCCCCGAGCAAGCCGAGCGCCTGCGCTGGTTTCTCCTGCCGGCCGATGTCACCGAGGCCTGAGCCTCACCCGAACATCCATCTCACCACGTACACCGCCGCGATCATCGCCGAAAAATCCGCGATCAGCCCCGCCGGCACCGCATGCCGTGTCTTCTTGACGTTCACGGCGCCGAAATACACCGCGACCACATAGAACGTCGTTTCGGTGGAGCCGAACATCGTCGCCGCCGTTTTCACGATCAGCGAGTCCGCCCCGTAGCGATTGATCAGATCGAGCATGATCGCCGCAGAGCCGGAGCCGGTGAGCGGCCGGGTGATCGCCATCGGCAATACCTCCGGGGGCCAGCCGAGCGGTTTGAGTACCGGGCGAAGAGCCTCCACGAAATAATCCATCGCTCCGGAAGCGCGGAACATGGCCACGGCGAACAAGATCGCGACCAGGTACGGGATGATGTTCACCGCGACCTGGAACCCCTCCTTCGCCCCGGTGACGAACTCTTCGTAAACTGGGACCCGCCGGTAGAGCCCGTAAAGCGGGAAACCGATGATGATGATCGGAATCACGAATACCGCGATCAGGTCAACGATTGTGCGCAGCGTATGCATCGCTCAGCCCTCCTGTCCCGCGGTGGCCCGCATCGGGTCGCTGTCGCGGAAGCTGCGAAGTCGGCCGAGCAGCTTCGCGGAGACGATGGCCATGATGAGGGACACCGCGGTGCAGATGAGGATCGGGAAGTACAGTTGGTTGACCTGCAGGCCCATGATTGCCACCAACAGGACCGGTGGGACGAGCTGAACACTGGCCGTGTTGATGGCCAGGAGCATCACCATCGAGTTGGTCGCGGTGTCTTTTTTCGGGTTGAGTTTCTGCAGCTCTTCCATCGCCTTGATCCCCATCGGCGTGGCCGCGTTGCCCAGACCCAGGACGTTGGCGGAAAGGTTGAGGACGATCATCCCGAGTGCCGGATGGTCCTTGGGGAGTTCGGGGAAGAGGGGCCGGAGCACGGGCTGCGCGATCCGGACGATCACATTGATCAGCCCCGCCTTGTCGGCGATCCGGAGCATCCCGAGCCAGAGCGCAATCACCCCGACGAGTCCCAGGGCGAGGGTCACTGCGGTCTTGGCAAAGTCGATCGCGGCCTTGGAGATCGCCGTCATCTTCACGAATCGAACGGGGGCGATGCTCACCTGGCCAGTCGCCACCGAGTCGCCAGCGGCTACCTGAAGCACTGCCCGGCCCCGGAGGTCGTTGTCCCGCTCCGAGGTCATTGCCCGAATCGTCGCCAGCGGCTCCGGCAGGGTTGCGTCCTTGGCGAAACGGAGCTCCATCCCGTCGCGATTCTGGATGAGCTCACCGGGGTACTCTGGGGCGAGGGCGAGCGGGGCGCCAAAGTGCGCCGCCCAGGAGGCAGAATCGGTGCGGACCGTGACCTGGACTTGCCGGGCCGCAGGGTCGTAGCCGGACGGGAGGACAACGGTAACCGGGATCGGCGCACCGTTGCGGTACGTGTCTCGCCGGAGGTCGCCCACGTCCGCAACCAGCGCGAAGGCGAGGCTCAGGATGATGAGCCCGGCCCAGATGTAGTTCAGCATTCCTGGTCCTGAGGTGGGGAGGCGCCTGAAGGTAGGCCGACGTGGGCCCGCTCGCCAAGATCAGCCGGGTCAGCGCCCGGGCGGGTCCCCGCGACCCTCCGGGCGGGTGGGGCATCTCCTCCGGTGACACCTGCTCACACGGAGCCTAACCCATGCAATCCCGCTGGCCGCGGACCCTGTCCGCTCTTTCCGCCCTTTCCTTGGTTTCCGCGCTTTCCTCGGCAGCGCCGCTCGCGGCGCAGGACGACGAAGCGCGCGTGTTCACTTACTCAGGTCGTCCCCGGATCGGGGTGACGGTGGACTCGCGCGCCGACAAGGACCGCGACAAGGTTGGCGCCCGCCTCCAGGCTGTGACGCCGGACGGCCCGGCCGACAAGGCCGGCCTTAAGGCTGGAGACATCATCACCAAGTTCAATGGGGTCGCCCTCGGGGGCGCCAAGAGCGACGACGACGATGAGTCGGGCCCGGCTCAGAAGCTGGTGGAGCTGGCCCGGAAGCTCGACGCCGGTGACACGGTGGACGTGGAGTACCGGCACGACGGCGAAGCCAAGAGGACCAGGGTCGTGGCCCAGGACCTCGGGGCCTTGGGGATGGGTCATGGCTTCCGAATGGAGATGCCGCGAATGGGGATGGAGCACGGCCTACCCAGGATGCCCATGGGCGAGGTCGGGCCGGGCAATCTCCGAGTGTTCTGGGGGGACGGGGACTCTGGCGGACTCAATCTCGCTGACCTGAACCCGGAGCTCGGCGAGTATTTCGGCGCCAAGCAGGGCGTCCTGGTGCTCGAGACACCCAAAGACTCGACGCTGCCACTCAAGGCCGGCGACGTGATCGTCACAATCGACGGCCGTACTCCGGCCTCCGAGGCACACGCCCGACGTATCCTCCGCTCCTACGAAGCGGGCGAGACTGCGAAGCTCGAAATACTCCGCAAGCAGAAGAAGCTCACCGTTTCGTGGAAGGTCCCGGAGCGGGAACGGGAATGGAACTGGAAGACTCCAGGGGAACGGAGGAGCAAGGTGAAGGTGGAGCGGAGTTGATGTAGGCAAACGTGGGCCGGAACCGCGCCGGTCCACGTCTGCTCCCCTGCATTCGGTCGTCAGCCCTTTGTGACAGCCATGGCGAACTTCACCGGCCACCTGGTGAGTTGGCGCACCGGTCGGTCGCCGAAATGCGCGGGAGTGAATCTGGCCAGGAGCATCCCAGTTCTTGCAGCGTCGGCGAAGGCCTCGTGGGTCTTCTCGATCACCCGCACGGAGCCGGGCTCCACCGCCCCCAAGGTGTCGATCACGAACTGGACCACGACTCGACCGTCGATCCCCGCTTCAAGCAGCACCAACGGATACTGAAAACGCGGCTGGGTGACCACCTCGGCGTGGACAAAGCGAAGGTCTCCCGTTTCGGCCATGTACAGCGAATCCCGAAAGTCCTGCGGAACCTGATCCACCGACCCCGTTCCGCCTACCACTCCCCAGCCGATGCCACCCTCGACACCACGTCCGGAGAAGTCCCTCGCATCGAAGGTGACCGCCCCGGCCGCCATAGGGAGGATCTCGGTCGGAATGTCGGTGACGGCCTCCACTGTCTGGAACCCCTTGGGCGGTGGGTCCGCCGCTACGACTAATCCCGCTCCTTCACCTCGACCGCCACCCCCGCCGCCGTGCAGAGGCTTGTCGACCGGTGCCGGAGCAAGGCGCGGGAAATAGATGAGAGTCGTATCGGCCAATACTCGCTGGACGGTACGCACAGTCGCACGGGTACCATAGACGCAGAGGAAGAACAGCCCTATGTGGAGTGCCAGCGAAACCGCGTAGGTTGCCGAGCCCTTCTCGCGTCGGGGACAGCTCGCCACCAGACCCTTCATCATCATTATTGCCTCCGCCCCCGGGTCCAGACCGATATACCACACCGGGGCTGACGAAGTGATGACTCCGTGGTGAAGGCACCTTCAGGTGGAGTTCATGGCAGCGGGCTGTCCCGAAAGCAGAGCGTGGGCGCGCACAGTCGTGCGCGCCCACGGGTCGCCTGCCTGTCCGCTCTCAGCTATTGCTTCAACCGTCCCACAATCAGTGTCGCGTTGTCCGAACCCCCGCGATCCAGTGCCAGCTGCAGCAACTCCCGTGCGGTGGTCTCGGCCCCGGTGGATCGCCGTAGCGCGTCGCGGATCTCCTCGTCCGACACGTGCTTGGTGATGCCGTCGGTGCAGATGAGCATGACGTCATCCCAGCGGACATCGGTGGTAACGGTAAAGGGCTCCGCCCGTGAGGCACCCAGCGCGCTGTAGAGCACGTGGTTGAGCTGGGATTGGGCTGCCTGACTGGGGGACAGAGCGCCGGCATCCACCATTGCCTGGGCCATGGTCTGATCCTTCGTAATGAGCTCGAGTTCCCCATCGCGCAGGCGGTAACCCCGGCTGTCGCCCACATGCACGATGTACGCCTTGGGCCATCGGATGCAGACCATGGTCAGCGTTGTCGCCATGCCGGTTCGCTCGTCGTCTGCCGCTCCAGCCTGCCGGACCGCCTCGTGACTCAGTTCAACCGAACGCCGGAGTTCGGCCTGAAACTGCGGTTCGACGTCCGGATCCAGCTGCACATACAGGTCCATCACGTGCAGGACATAGTCCACGATGGCACGCAGTGCCGTCCGGCTCGCATCCTTGCCTCCCGGTACTCCGCCGACTCCGTCGGCTACCAGAAAGACCAGCCCGCGGGAGGGGCTGACGATGTCCCCCATCTGGTCCTGCGGGATGCTTGTCTGGATGACCTTCATCGCCTTGTGAATGCTCGCGATGAAGAAGTGGTCCTGGTTCTCGGACCGGACGCGACCCTGATGAGTGAGACCGCACAGGTCGATGTGCTCGGTCTGCGGGCGATCGCTGATAACTTCGGGACCGGCAGTCATGGGCCCCCCCCTGTGGTCGGCGCTGCCTCGCTGGGCTGCGGGGCGGGTACCACCCGAACCAAGATCGTTGTCGGTTGGCCGCTCAGCAAGCAGTGAGCTTGGCGCCCCCCTGCCCCGAGTGTACGCTTGTCCCGTGAAGCCTACTGGCCTGCCCATTGACAGTATTCTCCCGGAGCTGGCCCGAGCGCTGGCGCAGTCGGGATCCGCCGTGCTACAGGCTCCGCCCGGAGCCGGCAAAACGACCATCGTACCTCTCGCCCTGCTCGAAGCGCCGTGGCTCGCCGGTCGGAAGATCCTCGTGCTCGAACCCCGCCGCCTCGCCGCCCGTGCGGCAGCCCGACGGATGGCAGACCTCCTGGGCGGAACACTCGGCGCGACAGTCGGGTACCGCATCCGTCGCGAGAGTGCAGTTGGGCCCGCCACCCGGATCGAGGTGGTCACCGAGGGCATCCTCACTCGCATGCTGCAGGACGATCCGGCGCTCGAATCGGCCGGCCTAGTAATCTTCGACGAGTTCCACGAGCGGAGTGTGCACGCCGATCTCGGTCTCGCACTGGCGCTCGAGTCGCGCGCGATTCTGCGGAGGGATCTCCGGATTCTCGTCATGTCCGCAACGCTCGATGGCGAGCCGATCGCCGCGCTCCTCGGTGGCGCGCCGATCGTGACCAGCGCCGGTCAGAGCTTCCCGGTTGAAACCCGATATCTCGCCCGGCGCCCGGAAACCCGCATGGAATCGGCCGCGGCGTCGGCGGTGCGACAGGCTCTCATCGAGGACGAGGGGGATATCCTGGTCTTCCTCCCCGGCCAGGGAGAAATCCGGCGAACAGCCGACCTGCTCGGGCCGGGCACGGACAGCTGGGCCGTCTATCCTCTTTATGGCAATCTCTCTCAAGCTGAACAGGATGCCGCCCTCCGCCCTGATCCTTCAGGCCGCCGCAAGGTGTTGCTCTCAACTGCCATCGCGGAAACCAGCCTGACGATTGAAGGCGTCCGCGTGGTGGTCGACTCCGGTTTCGCACGGGTGCCAAAGTTCTCGCCCGGGTCTGGCATGACCCGTCTCGCTACCGTCAGGGTCTCCCGCGCATCCGCCGATCAGCGACGTGGCCGAGCCGGGCGCACGGCGCCCGGCGTGTGCTATCGCCTTTGGGCGGCGACGGAGGATCACCAACTGTTGCAGCGGACGACTCCGGAGATCCTGGAGACAGCCCTTACCCCGCTTGCCCTGGAACTCGCGGTGCGCGGGGTGGGAGACGCAACGGCCCTCGCCTGGCTCGACCCGCCACCGGCTGGGGCACTCGCCGAAGCCCGTGCACTGTTGCGGCAACTCGGTGCGATTGACGCCGCCGACCGCGTTACGTCCCATGGTCGCCGTATGGCTGTGTTGGGCACTGATCCGCGTCTGGCCCGTCTGCTCATCATGGGAGCCGAGCTCGGCGAAGCCGAAGCAGCGGCTCGGCTCACCGCGCTGCTTGAAGAGCGGGATCCGTTGCGCGGGACCGGTGGCCCACCCGACGCCGACATCCAGCTGCGCCTCGACCTGATCGCCGAGCGGGACAGGCCATCCCTCTATCACGGATACGACGTGGATCGCGGCGTGCTCCACCGCATCCGCGAAAGCGCCCGTCAATGGCACCGATCTCTGGGAGCGAGTCAGCGCGACCGTGGCTCAAGGGAGTCCTTCAGGGTCGAGCGAACAGGATTCCTCCTCGCCCTGGCCTATCCCGACCGCATCGGGCAACGGCGAGTCGGGCAGGCGGGACGGTTTCTGCTTCGGAACGGCCAGGGGGCGTCGGTGGACTCTCCCACGCTCGCGCGCGCGGACTTCATCGTCGCCGCGGAGCTGGATGGGGATCGGCGCGAGAGCAGGGTCTGGTTGGGCGCGACCCTCAGCCGAGAGGAGATCGATCTCCATTTTGGCGAACAAGTCGAACGGGATGAGGTGATCGAATGGGACGATCAGGCTGAGACCGTCGTCGCAGTACAGCGAGAGCGCCTGGGGGCCTTGATCCTGAACGAGAAACCGCTCCGGGACCCTGACCCGTCACGGGTCCGCGCGACATTGGTGGCTTGGCTCAAGGGCGCAGGACTTGGAGTGCTCCCCTGGTCGGAGGCGAGCACCGGCCTTCGCGAGCGCCTGGGGTTCCTCAATCTGGTACTCGGGGCGCCTTGGCCGGCGGTGAGCGACGAAGCGCTGCTGGCAACGCTCGAGGACTGGCTTGGCCCACGCTTTAGCGACCTCAGGCGGCGGAGCGATCTCGCCCGCCTGGACTTGGCCGACGCGCTCCTTGCACGGCTCGATTGGGAACAGCGCCGCGCCCTTGATGACCTGGCGCCCACGCACCTCGCGGTACCCAGCGGCTCGCGCATTCGGGTCGACTATTCCGTGCCAGCGACGCCGGTTCTCGCGGTTCGGCTCCAGGAAGTCTTTGGTCTGGAGGAGACCCCTCGAGTGGCTGGCGGGCGCATACCAGTCACGCTGCACCTGCTCTCTCCCGCCCGGCGTCCTGTGCAAGTGACGCGGGACCTCGCCGGCTTCTGGCGCACCAGCTACTTCGATGTGCGGAAGGAGATGAAGGGACGATATCCTAGGCATGAGTGGCCGGAGGATCCGGTGAAGGCGGTGCCGACTAGAAATCCGAAAAGGCGGAAGGGCTAGGAGGCGAGAAGAAGGTGAGAAGTGAGAAGTAAGAAGTGAGATGTATGAAGTGAGAAGTCCGAGCCGTAACTCCGTATCCGTCACTTTCACTTCTCACTTCTCACTTCTTACTTCTCACTTCTCACTTCAAAGCTACTGCTCAACGACGATCAGGTAACGGGACGCCTCCCAGAACCTGTCCGGGGCCGCGATGGCGATCGTCCCCTGGATCTTCCCCTTCCGGCTGACCCCCGGCGTCAGGTGACTCACGTCCTGGCGTGAGACGATCCGATAGTTGCGGTCGGCGCGGGGGAGCGGGATCTCTCGAGTCGCGGTGCGATCGATCGAGGTGAACTCACCCAGTGGCAACTCCCGGGCGGGCTGCACCGTCCGCTTGCCGATCAACGGAATCGCGCGATGGCCGTCCTCCACGATCACGCCCTTAGCCAGCAGCTCGGCGCGGGTACCTACGACGTAGTAGGCCGTGTTGTGCTCATCCGTCAGATGGAACACGCTGTCGGCGAGGACCAGGGTCTGGTTCGTCAGCATTTCGACCTGCGTTGTCAGGGTGGCGATGGTCTCCCGCTGCGAGGCCACGACGGCGCTCAGGTCGGTGATAGCCGCCCTGGCTTCGGTGTTCTGCAGCGACAGGCTATCCGCCTTCTGGGAAAGCCGGCGGACCCGGCGTTCACTGGTCGCGAGTTGCGTGTCCGCGGCCTTGAGCCGGCCCGTGATGTCCCGAACACGATCGAGGGTATACGCCCGCTGATCCTTTGTGATCTCGAGCGACGCGTTCTCCGGCGCGCCCGGGCCCGGCTTCGGCAGAACCTTCTCGAGTTCGGCCTGGATATCCCCGATCAGTTTTCCGTTGGCCGTCACCTCCGTGAGGAGGCTGTCTCGCTCCTGGACGAGCGTCACCTCGTTGAGCTGACGCGCGAGCCCCTCGGAACGGATCTTTGTGGGGTTGGAGTGGCAGGCTGCGGCGAGCAGCACTGCGGTCATGGCCCACGCGGGGCCGTGAATGGCACGCATGGCGGGACTCACTTTCTAGAAAATGGTGACCAGCATCACCAACCCATCGTTCGATGAGAGGGTGATGACAGTCTAGCGCCCGACAATGGCAGCCGAGTGAGTGGCAGGATGACGAATCGCTCACGGTCCGGTGACGATTCGTTAGTGCGGTGTAATGCGGAGAGAGACGCTTCGTCAACCGGCGTTTGAGATAACCGCCGTGAGCCTGGCGAGCGCTGTTTCCAGTGCATCCGGGCCGGGAACCGTTCCCTGCGCCAGCCGGGCCGACCCTCCACCCCGGCCGTTCAGTTCGCCGAGAACCGGCTTGAGGATCGCTCCGGCATCGAGGCCGCTGTCAGGCGATGAAAACAGGAACAGTGTGGGCGGAGAAGCGAGCACCCCCACGAAGACGACGTTTGGAAGCGCTGTCACCGCTTGGGCCAGACCACGAAGGCCTTCTGCGCTCGCGGTTTGGGCCCGATGCACGATGTGCCGGCGCCCTGCCGCATCCGGCGGCGCTTGGTGATACAGATCACGGGCGCGGAGTCCGTTCAACTCCTCTTCCAGGGTGCTACGGGCAGCTGCTGCCGCTTTGAGTTCGGCACGCTGCTTTTCGATCAGCCCCGGCAGGTCATCGATCGCCGCGGAATTGGCGACGGCGAGGCCGGCGAGAACATCCAGATCCGACCTGGCCCGGGCGACGGCCCGCCTGCCGCACAGGAACTCGAGCCGGACCTGCTTCTTCACTCGCTCTGCTTTCCTTAGAAGAATCGGACCGACCTCACCGGTGACACGAACGTGTGTTCCTCCGCAGGCGCTTCGATCCAAATTCTCGATCGTCACGATTCGGATGCTCCCGGTCCGATCAGTTTGCCTGCGGAGCCCCGTCGCTGTCGCGGCATCCTCGAAGGCAACGGTGACCGGCCGATTCTCGAATACGATGTTGTTCGCCCGCTGCTCGGCGCGCCGGATCTCCTCAGGCGTCAGGCTGGTCGCGTTGAGGTCGAGGGTGGCGGTATCGACCCCGAAGTGCACGCTGACCGTCTGGTACCCCAAGAGTTCTTCCAACACCGCGGAGAGCAGGTGCTGGCCGGTGTGCTGTTGCATGTGATCGAAACGCCGACTCCAGTCGACCACGCCCTCCACTCCGGCGTCTTTGATTGGTGACTCGAGCAGGTGCGCGATCCGTGCTTCCTCATCTACCACGTCCACGACGCGAATCCCGCCCAGTACGCCGGTGTCGAACGGCTGGCCGCCCGAGGTGGGGTAGAAGGCCGTGCGATCGAGGTAGACGCGCCGGCCGCCGTCGGTCTGGTCAACGACAACGGCAGTGAAGCGGGTGAGATAGCTGTCGGAATAGTAGAGACGTTCGGTGCTCACACCCTAACGGTAATCACCGACCGCAGCGTGTGCGCTGCTCCTGGGGGCCAATGCTTCGGCGAGGCGTCCCGCCGAGTTGAATCGGTCCGCCGGCAATGCGGCGGTCGCCCGGGCGATGGCGTCATCCAGCCATGGAGGGACCACCGGCAGGAGGCGACTGGGTCGGTGCCCATCGGCGCTCGCTGGCGTCGGCCGCTCGGGAACCTGGCGAGCCGGCAGTTCGCCGGTCAGCGCGAAGTACAGCGACAGCCCCAATCCGTACACGTCTGCCCTGGCATCCGCGGCTTGTCCGGCGAGCACCTCCGGGGCTCGATAGTCCCGCGCTCCCTTGTTGTCTCTCAGTCCGTATCCTGCGCAGCCAAAATCCGTGAGTCGAGCCCGCACTTCGGCGGCGATCAGGATGTTGGAGGGATTGACGTGCCGGTGCAGGATTCCCCGACGGTGTGCCGCCTGCAGCCCGAGTGCGACGCCTCGCCCAACCGCGGCGGCTTCATCGGTCGTAAGGCGCTCCAGGGCGACCCGACGGTCAAGGCTCGGCCCAGCGGCGTGATCCATCACAACACAGCAGCGTTCGGAGATTTCGAAGCACCCGCGCACAGCGACGACGTGGTCGTGGGCGACTTCCCACGTTGCCAGCACCTCCTGCCGGACCTTGGCTCGATCGGCCACCGTCAGGTCGAGCACCTTGAGGACGACCTCATCCTCCCGGTGATGATCCCGACCTAGATAGACCACGGAAACCGGTCCCCGCCCGAGTTCCCGGGTGAGACGGTAGCGGCCTTGGAGCAGCGCCCCGGGCGTGAGACTCAAATCTGGGCGCAGATCGGATTCTGACACCGTGCAATTCCCCGTGCGTGATGCGCGGCCGAAACCGGCTGTTTGGGCCTGATTGCGCATACAGAGGCAACGCGCGGGCCACCCTCGTTCCGCACCACCGGTCGTGTGGTGACGCTGCTCACAATCGAATGGGGACGGCAGGCGACGCGCCCTGATGCCCTGTCCTGCATTGTTACACGTCAAATTTCAGCGAATTGCCCCGTCCCGAGCCTCCCCCGATACTCCTGTATCACAGGTCCGCTCGGACCAGTTCGTGTTGTCAGCCTCCGAGATGAAACCGAGGTCCCCCATGCGAGCTTCCACCAGGCGCTTCGCCGCGCCGTTTTGCGTCCTGCTCGCCGCCTGTGTCGCGGAGTCCAAGTCCCCGACGGATCCGGGCGGGCCTCCCCCGGGGAGCCTCAGGGCCTGGTCGGACCCGGTCACTTGGCCATCCGGGCAGGTGCCGGCCGCCGGCGATTCCGTGGTGATCCCCGCTGGTCTTTCCGTGCGGCTCGACGTCAGCCCTCCAGCCCTGCAGAGTCTCACCGTCAACGGCGACCTGGTCTTTGGCGACCTGGACCTCACCGTGACCACAGGGTGGATCGTGGTCACGGGGCTGCTGCAGGCGGGAACCGAAGCTCATCCCTATACGCACCGCGCATTGATTACGCTGCTGGGAACAGCGGGTGACCCGGATGTGCTAGGTATGGGCAATAAGGTGCTCGGTGTCATGGGGCGAATCGAGCTGCACGGCGAGGCTCGCGGCGGGTGGACCCACCTGTCGCAGACCGCGGCCTCGGGGGCGAGCAGCATTGAATTGGCACAAAACCCGGGATGGCGCACGGGGGACCGGATCGCGCTCTCGTCCACCGACTACAACCAGAACCAGGCGGAAGAGGCGGTGATCACGAGCGTCTCCGGGACCAGTATCGGGCTCGGCACCGGCCTCAGGCGGCAGCATTTCGGTCAGGTTGTCACAGTGAGCGGGACGTCGGTGGATGAGCGGGGGGAAGTCGGCCTCCTCTCCCGCAACATCACCATTCAGGGCGATACCGGGACCACGCCGGGGTACGGCGGCCACATGATGATCATGCAGGGCGCCACCGCACACATCGAAGGCGTGGAACTGTATCACATGGGGCAGCAAGGCCACCTCGCGCGCTATCCGATGCACTGGCACATGGCCGGCGACATCACGGGACAATACTTCCGCAACAGCAGCGTCTGGAAAACCTTCAGCCGATGTGTGACGGTGCACGGCAGCGACAACGGGACCGTCAAGGACAATGTCTGCTACGATCACGCCGGCCATGGCTACTTCCTCGAGGACGGCGCGGAAAGCGGCAACCTCATCGAGGGGAATCTGGGCCTGACATCGCGGGATCCCGGCGTCGGGATACGCCTGCTGCCGTCTGACCAGCGCCCTGCGACGTTCTGGATCACCAACCCTGCCAACACCGTTCGTAACAACGTTGCCGGAGGATCAGTTGGCGTGGGCTTCTGGTACGCGCTGCCCGCCTCGCCGACCGGACTCTCCACCGGCCAGCCGGATCGTCCGCGCGACACCCCGCTTGGCACCTTCAGCGGCAATGTGGCCCACTCAAATCACCAAGGCGGACTGTTCGTGGACGATGGTCCGCTGCCCGATGGCAACACGGAGGTAACAGTCTACCGCCCCAAGGTGGATCCCAACGATGGCAATTCGGCGGCGGTCGTGGCTGACTTCACCAACTTCCGCGCCTACAAGCATTACTATCGCGCGGTGTGGCTGCGGGGCGATCACCTGAAGCTCTCGAACTCGATCCTCGCCGATAACTCCATCGGCGCCACCTTCGCGGCCTACGAAACCTTTGTCGAGAACACGGTGTTCATCGGGCAGACGGGAAGCATGACAACTCTGCCCTCGAGCAATCAGCTACGGGGATATGAGTTCTATGATGGCCGGGTGGGAGCCCACAACGTCACTTTCATCAACTACACCGCCGCCACCACGGTGCCCGCGAGCGGTGTAGGCTACCTGCTGGATGACGCCTTTTCCATCGACCCGCTGAACGAGGCGGGGACAATGACCTTCATCAACGCCCGGAAGGTCTATCTCAAGGATCCGAATCCAGCAAAGGACGGCGACAAGGCGGCCGTGTTCTACGATCGGGACGGCGCCGTCTCGGGACAGCCGGGGCAGTGGGTTGTCGCGAACACGCCGATCCTGGTGTCGCCGCAGTGCGCCTATCAATCCGACTGGAACGCGCACGTCTGTCCGAACCGCTATCTCCGACTCTCCCTCAACAGCGCAACCGGGGAGGCCGTGGCGCCACTCACGCTGGTACGGGATGACGCGGCCAGCCAGCTCTTCGCCGGCGGGGGTAACCAGACGAACAACGCCTCAATCTCGGCGATTCCCGGGCGCGGTTATGCTCTGCAATGGAGTGCCACCGCGCCTACCCAGCCCAATCTGTATCTCAACAGTGCCCAGGCGGGCGATGTCGTGCGGGTTTCCTTCCCTTACGCCGCAGCGCCAACCCGGGTGATCCGCGACTACGACTCTGGGCACCCGATCCCCGCGGCGGCAAGCCTCATTGAACTCGATGGCAGCGCGGGGGACCGGTTCTTTTTCGACACCAGCACCGGCACTCTGCACCTCAAGTTCGTGGTGCAGGCCGGGAGGGACTGGGCGACGCTGTTTGTTAGGCCCTGACTCCAGGCGATAGGCGACAGGCGACAGATCTCAACCCCGTCGCCTCTCGCCTGCAGTCCTACCCCTCCACTCCTGCGATACCCCGCTCGGCTCCATCCGGCTCGATCGCCATCTGGACGGACTCCATGAACTCCGCCGGCAGGAAGGGTTTCTGGAGAAAGCGCGTGCGCCCCTCGGTCTTGGCAAGGCTCGCGTAACGCTGCTCGCCGGAGACGAACAGCACCGGCAGTTCAGGCCAGGCTTCGCGCACCCGCGCCGCGAGGGCGTCGCCGAGCATTCCCGGCATCTGCACGTCGGTCACCAGGAGGTCTACCGGTACATGGGTACCCTCAAGCAGGCGCAACGCCTCCGCGCCATCCTCCGCCACGATGACGGTGTATCCGCAATGTTCCAGCAGCCGTCGCATCGCTGCGCGCGAGGTGACATCGTCATCCACGACGAGCACCTGCACCGGGAAGAAGGTGCAACGGAAAGAGCTGATGAGATCGTCGAGCGATGGCGGCATGACGCGTTGGGTACGGGGCGGGAGCAAGAGCGCCCAAGTTGGGCCCCACCTCGCGTCACGTCAAGTCAGTTTTGCTCCGACTTGACCGTAGCGAACTGTGGATTCTGTTGAGGGCTGTGGAAAGCTGTGGAAAATGGCGACGAATCCGGAAGGAAGAAAAAAACTGGAGGCTTCTGGCGGAGTTTCTGCTCAAGTCTCTTGCGACGCGGCTCAGTCGACTGCTGGGAACCCGTCGCCGAGTGCGCGCATGATGAGGTTCACCGTATGTGGGCGAGCCGCCTCGGGCGTACCGGACCAGGCCTGCATCCGCTGCTCGATCCAATTGCGGACGCTCATGTAGCGTGACCCTGCGGCCGGGTTCTTGAAGTGAAGTGCCGAACCCTTGACCGTGTACTCGCCGTCGAGCGACGCCAGGATGTCCAGGCCTTCGATGACCTGATGGAGCATCAGGTCCGCCGACTGGGATGTTTCCGCCGGCTCCGCCAAGCTCTGATGCATCGCCCAGCCGCGCATGTCCGGAGGCGACCAGTGCTGGGACCGCTGAGATGCGAGCACGCTGTCCTCGTACACCTCCTCCAGCCTAGCGATCCTCGCGCGGTACTGGCGAATGGCGTCGGCACCACTGTTCCAGGCGCTCTTCGCCTCATTGACCCCGTTGAGGGAGGCAAGTCCCTCGGCAGTCAGCTGACTCTTGAATCCAGCGGTACGCGCAGCCAGATCCTGACGGGCCTGTTTTTCGGCGACTTCAAGCCGCCGGGCAAACTCCCCCGGAGCGATGCCCGCGGAGGCTGGCTCGCCGGTGACCTGCGTCCCGAGATCCAGATCTCCCTCGGCGACCGGCAGGTCCGTCGTGAAGCTCGGCCGCACCGCGGCGATGACGCGATCGTCCGTAGGCGCCTCGGCGGAGTCCTCGACCGTTCCACTATCGCTGGTGATTGCCAGCGGCGTCGTTGTCACGGCTGCGTCGCCGCCGATTGTAGGCGATTCCGGGCTCGTCACCGACGCCCCGACGGTTGAAGTCGTCGATCCGGACGGTTGGGTATGGGCGGTGTCCACTGCGACCGCCCCGGCCTTGCCGCTCCAAGGGCGCCAGAACATCAGGGCGCCGGCGGCGAGGATCACAATCGCGCCCGATCCGACCATCAGCGCGACCGGTCCGCGAGATCGAGGTGATGCCACTGGCGCGATTTCAGGGGAGATCTCCAGCGACACTTCCAGAAGTGCTGGGCCCGGAATGTTGAGGTCCTCGGGTTCCACCCGATGCGCCGGTGGCACGACTGGGACTGGCTTGGCTGGGGCGGCGACAGTCGCCTTGGCCTTGATTGCCTCAAGGTCCCGGGCGCTCACCTGCGTCTTGGGGGCTGACCCAGACGAGGTGACCGCCGGCGACACCGGGCCGGCCTCCGAGAGCGGCGTGTCGAACAACAGGTCCAGATCATCCCCGGGAGCCCGGCGCCCATTCGACGTGCGCATGGGTCGCTCCAAGCCGCTCTCTAGAACCAGGAAATCCTTATCCTGCTTCGGGGGCTCGATCGTTGCGCCGCTAATGCGCGGACTCGGCTTGGAGTCCCCTAGATCAAGAAACGGGATCTCCTTGCTTTTCATCAGCGGAATCGGCGGGGGCGCAGGCGCAGCCTTGGGCGGCTGTGGCGCCGGCGGAGCTTCGGGCTCGTCGACCACCAACTGGGGGCGAAACACCGTCTGTGGCACCTGTTGGGGCTGCGGTTGAGGCCGCGACGCAACAGGCAGTTGGACAACTTGGCCACGAACTAAGGGGACGGGAGCGGGCTCCGGATCGGGGTGGGGGGCCTGACGCGACGTCGGGGCAGGGGCCAGCGGCGCGGGTACAGAGTCCACATTGAGGGGACCGGAATAGTTGATGGCGCTCCGGTAGTGCGGATGACTGTTTACGCCGAGCCAGCGATTGGCCCGCTGGTGGAAGATCTCATCTTCGGGCGCGACGTAGCCACGTCGCACCGCAACGGTGAACTCCTCAAGCGAGTCGTAGACTGCTTCGGTCCCAGACGTCGACCGGATCCTGTACATTATTACCCGTCTCCATTGCGGCATTCGATCATGGCCCACGATATCAGTGTCTAGTATAGCAACACTTGGGCCTTGTCTTTATATCTTTATAAGACAATAGCTTAAGTAGTGTTTGTCGAGTTAGTATGACTGGAAATCTTCCGGCATTATGCCGTTCTCACGCGCCCCGGGACTCTGCCCCTACTCGCTGGCTAAGAGCGCAACGTGAAACCCACCTCCCGGTTACTTCTCAATCCCGAATTTCGACCTGACTTTACAACTGATTCTCCCTCCCACGCTCCGCTTGAGATGCACCGGCGGCTGCCCGGGTACGTCCCAACTCCGCTCCACGAACTGCCGACGCTCGCCGCCCGACTCGGAGTTGGCCAGATCCTGCTCAAGGACGAAGCGGCCCGGCTCGGCCTTCCGGCCTACAAGATCCTCGGCGCTGCCTGGGCGACCTATCGTGCGTTGGCTCTGCGGCTTGGCCGGGAACCCGGCCCTTGGACAAACATCCGCGAGCTTTGTGCCCTGATCGCCCCCCTCCTACCCCTGACCCTGGTAACCGCCACGGACGGCAATCACGGCAGGGGGGTGGCCCGGGTCGCCCAGTGGCTGGGCCTGGGGGCTGACGTATACCTGCCTCAGGGTAGCGCTCCGGCCCGAGTCGCTGCCATCCGTTCGGAAGGTGCTCGGGTAGTTGAGGTGCCCGGCACCTACGACGACGCTGTTGCCCTTGCTGCCGCTGTCTCCGATGAACGGGCGCTGCTCATTCAGGACCACGGCTGGCCCGGTTACGAGGAGATCCCGAACTGGGTCGCGGAGGGGTACGAGACGATGTGCCTGGAAATCGATGCCGAACTCGCCCGTCGGGCCGTGCCACCCCCTGATCTCGTGCTAGTGCAGATCGGGGTTGGGACGCTGGCGAGCGCGGTGATAAGGCACTACCGTCGCCACGGCCTCACACCCCGGCCGGTCCTGGTCGGCGTCGAGCCGATCGGTGCGGCCTGCGCGCTGCTTTCCGTCGCGGCGGGTCGCCCGGTCATGATAGCTGCGGGGGCTGACGCCTCTATCATGGCGGGGCTCAATTGTGGTACCCCGTCGACCGCCGCCTGGCCGCTTCTCTTGGCCGGTATGGACGCCTTCGTGACTGTCGAGGACGAACAAGCGCGGGAGGCGATGCGTTTGCTCGCTGCCCGAGGGGTGGTCTCCGGGGAGTCCGGTGCCGCCGGCCTTGCTGGCCTGCTGGAACTTCAGGAAGGTAGGGAAGCTGCCCGGGCCCGCGATGCGCTCCGGATCACAAAAACGAGCAGGGTGCTTCTGTTTTCGACCGAGGGAGCGACCGATCCGGTTGCCTGGGAGCGGGTCGTGGGGCGACCGCCTACGATGCCGCCCGAAGGGCCTCCGCAAACAGCCTGACGATCGTCCCGGCTGGCTCGATACTGTCGATTGTGGCCACGCTTCGACCCGCTTGCCAGTAGTCCTTCTTGCCGGTCTCGTCCAGGGATGCCCGTTTGAGCTGCCACAGCGAGCGCAGGGCGTAGAGGGTGCGCATGAGGTGCTTGGTGCGGCGATGACGGAGCATCCAGCGCGCTGCCGGGCCGGCCTTGAGGCCCATCCTCTCGATGTACGGGGTCCGAATCACTGCGACCGGGACTCCGGTTATCCGCTCGCTCAGGACAATGTCGTCCTCCTTGGCCTCCAGGATGGCCCGTTTGTAGGCATCGCTTGCACGGCATTCGGTGGTCGCGATAAAGCGGGTGCCGAGCTGCGCTCCGGCGTAACCGAGCCGCAGGGCCGCCACGAACCCGCGCGCATCCCCGATTCCCCCGGCCATCACAACCGGAAGCCCGAAATTCCCCAGCTCCGAGATCAGCTCCTCTGCGCTCTTGGGCCCCGCATGGCCGCCCGCTCGCCGGTTCACCGCGATCAATCCGTGCACTCCCGCAGCCAATCCCTTCTCCGCCCACTTCCGCTCGGTGACATCGTGGTAGACCACCCCTCCCACACCGCGCACCCGCTCCACGACGCCGCGGGGATTGCCGAGTGAGGTAATGAAGAAGCGCACGCCCTCTTCGAGGGCGATATCAATCCAGCGATTCATCCGCTCGTGGTAGGACTTGGACGACTGCTCGATCAGGGCGTTCATGCCGATCGGCTTGGTCGTCAGCCGCCGAATGAGACGGATGCCCGCCCGGAAGTCGTGCCCGTGAACGTAGGTGAGCGAGATGGGTTGGATAATTCCGATGCCCCCGGCCTCGGAGACCGCGGCGACGAGTTCGGGATTGCTGCAGGGATACATCGCGCCACAGATGAGCGGCACCGCGATCCCCGCATGACGGGACAGCGGCGTGTCGGCCGAGACCGCGCTCACGCTGGCGCGAGCCGCCAGCGGACGGTGGCTTCGGCGACGACGTCGCCCTGCTGATCGCGGATGCTTGCCCGGACCTGATGCTCGCAGGGCGCCGTCACTTCCGGAATGGTCACGACACTCTCGGCAGTGAG
The DNA here is from genome assembly GCA_963748035.1 of uncultured Gemmatimonadales bacterium. Lineage (GTDB taxonomy): Bacteria > Gemmatimonadota > Gemmatimonadetes > Gemmatimonadales > GWC2-71-9 > JADJOM01. The sequence goes on from CAVVHO010000004.1 coordinate 162,056, forward strand.
AGTGCCGCGCGCCTTCTTGTGGAACTCGATGGACAACCCGGTCACGATTCCCCGTACCGTGGGTGGCAAGCCGACCAGCATGGCGAGTCCGCTGGTCAGTTCGCCAAGATTCGTAAGGGCGATGGCGTGGATCGATCGCAGATGGTTGCGAACCGACCGGCGGTCCCGGAGCTCGATCAGCGCGTGACCCGGCTCCAGCAAACGCACCCGAGGATGGATCGAGCCGGTGTACGGCACCATGAATCCAAGGATGGTGCTAAACAGCCAGCCTCCACCGGGGAGGGGAGATAGCCGCCGCCAGAGCCGGAGAAGGCTGGCACCAGGTGCATCGAGGCTTGTTGGCATGGCCCGCAATATACCGGGATCACATTAGTCGGCGGCCATCAATGCGATCGCGGTATCGAGATCCGCGAGTGTCGCAACCGGCCCGTGCACCGCGGCGATCCGCTCGACGGGGAGCCCGGAGTTCCGGAGCCAATCCGCGAAGTAGCGGGTGGTGAGGTTTCCCGCTCTGGGACGGCCGTCGGCGGGGCGATTGAGCAGGTCGCCCTGGAATAGAAGGTGTTGCCGCGGCAGCCAGGCCACGAGCATCTCGTCGGCATGAGGGCTTGGCCCGATGTCGAGCAATTCCAGCACCTGGTCCCATCGCTCAGCACGGTTCGCTTCCCGGTCGTGATCTCGATTTTCACGGGTGTCTGCCGCTCGGCTTGCAGATCCGGCGCAATCGTCCAGCGACCGCGGGACATGCGCTGGACGTACTCCCGGTTTCCTGGTGTGGTCAGCACCCTGATGCCCTCGGCGATGTAGGTCCGAAGCCCTCCGGTGTGATCGTCGTGGTGGTGGGTAGGCACGATGTATCGGATTGGCTTGCCCGGGAACTTCCCGCCCGGAGAGCCGGTTTCCGGGGTTGAGATGCAGCCTGAAACCAAACTCTGGGGGCGGACGTCTTGACATGAGCACTACGACCGTAATATTACGCATGTAGTTCATCCCGTGAAGACTTCCAGCGGCTCCGCGCTGCTAGCCGCTGATCGGAATGAAGCCGCGTTCGGCTGGACCATACCCGTACCCTTGGCCCGCATATGCCCGAGACCTACCAACTGACAGAATTGCAGATCGCGATCATGCGCGTCTTGTGGGACCGGGGCACAGCCACGGTGGCCGAGATCTGCGAGGCCCTCAAGACTGAACGTGGATTGGCGCTGACTACCGTGGCCACGCTGCTTTCCCGCCTGGAGAGGCGTGGCGTGGTCTCTCACGAAACTCGCCAGCGGCAGTTCATATACCAGGCTCTCGTCACGGAAGCGGAGGTGCGCCACTCGATGGTGCACGAGCTGACGGAGCGGCTGTTTGATGGTGACGTGACCGCGATGATGTCCCACCTTCTCAACGGCCGGGAGATGAGCCCCGGCGACCTCGACCGTCTCAAGGCGCTCGTCGAGGAGCAGGCTGCCAAGAAGGAGAAGCCCCATGCGCGCTGAACTCATTCCATTTCTCGGCAGCTGGCTGCTGACCTATCTGCTGCACAGCACCCTCCTGCTTGGCGGGGCCTACCTCGTGACCCGCCGGCTGATCCAATCAGCGGCCGTTCGGGAGCTGGTCTGGAAAGCTGCGTTACTCGGCGGCTTCGTGACAGCGACTCTCCAGATCGGTCTGGGACTTGTGCCGCTGAGTGGAGCCGTTGCGCTCGAACTGGGCGGACGAGCGCGCCCCGAGGTGACGCCATTCGTTGGCACACCTGCGGTCAAGGCAGATGCCTGGCAGGGCCTGCTCCCGGCGGAGGAGCCGCCCACCGCCAGCCCGCTGGAAGCCGCACCGCCCAAATCGCGGTTTGTGCCCTTGGCTGGGCCGTCGGGCCGCCGACTCGTGGAGTCGCGCGAGGGCGCGCCAACCCCCCGGCTTCTCATCGTCGCGCTCGGCGCGTGGGGCGCGATCGCCTTGGTGCTCTGTGGACTGTACGTCGTCCAGCGGGCCCGGGCGATGCGACGAATCGGGCCCCGTCGCCAGGTCTTTGATGTCGCGCTGCTCGACATGCTCAATGGATTGCGCCGCGCAGGCAAGGTGCGGCGGGTCATCCGAATCACCGCCGCCGAGTCACTGGCGAGTCCGGTGGCGCTCGGAGCCGACGAGATCGCGCTGCCCGAGGCCGCGCTGACCGATCTGGACCCGGAGCAGCAGCGCAGTATGCTGGCCCACGAACTGGCGCATCTCGAGCGCCGCGACCCTGCATGGCTGGCGTTCGGCTGCGTGATCGAACGCGCGATGTTCGTTCAGCCGCTCAATCGCCTGGCGCGGGTTCGGCTGCAGGAAGCCGCCGAGTATCTCTGCGATGACTGGGCCGTGCACCGCACCGGCTCCGGTGTATCGCTCGCGACCTGTCTCGTGAAGGTTGCCGAATGGGTTGACACTCCGCCGCGCGCGATCCCGCTCTCGGGGATGGCCGAACGGCGTTCACAGCTGGTTACTCGCATCCACCGTCTGATCGAGGGCCGCGCCATGCCTGCCTCTCCCCGTTCCCTGTGGCTGCTAGCTGGAGCCATCACGCTGGTCGGCCTCACCGCCGTAGCGGCCCCCGGCATCACCACCTCGCGCGACGACCTGCAGGCTCAGGATACGGTGTCGATGGCCGGGACTCCAGAACCGGATTCAACTGGGGGCTGGTATCGCCGCCTCTCCGGTGAGATGCGGATCGCGCGGAGTCGGGCGCGAATCGACATGCACCGGGCGATGCTGGAAGCGCGCGCTGCCATCGCACGTGCCCCTCGGCCGCCGATGCCTCCGCACCCGCCGATGGCGGCGTTGGCGCCGATGATGTCAGCGGACCTAGCGCGGTCGCTGGCGAGAGCTCCGCTCGCTTGGGGAGGCAAGAGTCAGGATCGCCCCCGGGACACTACGAGCATTGCGGTGCCTGCGCTCATCGAAGCGCTGCGCGATGGCGATGTCGAAGTGCGTCGGGCGGCCTGCAACTCGCTTTCCAACCTGGATGACCATCGAGCCATCCCGGCGCTGATTGACGTGCTCAAGGACGGGGACGCGGAAGTCCGTTCTTGCGCGGCGCACGCGCTGGGGAGTTTCGAAGACAAGCGGGCGGTGCCCGGGCTCGTCGCGCTGCTCAAGGACAAGGAACAGGACGTGCGCGAATCCGCCCTGTCGTCGCTGGAGAATTTCCGGGATCAGGTGCCCGCCTCTGCCATCATCACCGCACTCGGCGATGAAAGTCCCGACATCAAAGTAGCGGCGATCAGGCTGGCGGAGTGTGAATGTGAGGATGAGAAGCGGCAGGATCCGCAGGTCGTGCAGAAGGTGGTTGAATTGATCGGACATCCCAACGCCGACGTTCGGGACGCAGCCATCAGCGTCCTGCCATCGTTTCACCTGAAGGAAGCCCCCGCCGGCCTTCTCGCCGGGGCCAAAGACAAGAATCCTGAGGTGCGGCAGCACGTCGCCGAAGCCCTCGGCTCGATTCATGACGCTCGCTCCGTGCCGGTCCTGAAGGACCTGTTATCCGATGGGAATGCCGATGTGCGCGAGGCCGCCGTGAACGCGCTGTCAGAGATTCGTGACCGGTCGGCGCTCGAGGCGCTGGTTAGTGCGCTCAAGTCGTCCGATCCGGTGGTGCGTCGCAGCGCCGCGGAAGCCCTTGGTCAGCGTCAGGAGGAACAGTGATTCTGAGTCCCCTACTCGTGGCGGCACTGCTGCAATCCGTTCCGCCGCCGCCCGCGCCGCCGGTCCCGCCGCGCCCCCCCATGGCGCCGCACATGCACGGGTGGGGACCACGGATGGCAATGCACGTCCACGTGCATCCACCCAAGATGCCGAGGCGATTCCACTGGAACCATGAAGACGGCGTGGGACCTGATTCGGCTGCCGTCGCCGGGTTCCTGATCGGTCTCGCGGGAACGCCCACACCGGTCTGCGGCATGGCGGTCAGCATGATTGGCAACGGGTGGGACGGTTCTGGAATGAGAACCGGCATCAGTGCGCTCCGGGATGAGACGTCCGCGCTTCGGGAGGCGACTCGGGCATTCCAGTATTCAGTGCAGGATCGTCGGGCCGTACCCCTGCTCGCCGCGGCGCTGTCGCGTCCGGAACCATGTGTCAGGCGGGCCGCCGCGCGGCTGCTCGGGAACAGCACACTGCCCGAGGCCGCGAAGGCCCTGCGTGACGGGCTCCGCGGTTCTGACGGCAGGGTGCGGGAAGCGAGCGCCCTCGGCCTCGGTAGCATGGAGGACTCCACGGCCTACGACGCGTTAGTACAGGCGCTCGTAGATCCGGACGTGGAGGTTGTGCGCATGGCGGCTTGGGCGCTCGGGCAACTGGAAGATGCGAGGGCGGTAGCCCCGCTCGGGCGGCTGACCACCCATCAGAACCCGGGTGTTCGTAAAGCGGCAGCGCAGGCACTCGGGAGTATCGAGGATGCCCGGGCAGTAAAGCCGCTGATTCCAATGCTCAAGGACCAGGATGCGGGTGTGCGTGAGGCCGCCGCGGCCGCCCTTGGCGACATAGAGGATCAAGCCGCGACTGAGGCGTTGGTACGCACGCTGGAAGATCGGGAAGCCGCAGTCCGCCTCGCAGCGGTGGAAGCCTTGGGGAGCATCGAAGACCCCAAGTCCGCTGGCCCGGTGGCAGCGTTACTGCGCGATCCTTCTCGCCACATCCGTGAAGCAGCCGCAAACGCGCTCGGATCGATCGAGGACAAGAGCGCGGTGCCGGCGCTGATTCGGGCCATCGGTGACCAGGACGCGGACGTTCGCTCTGCCGTAGTCTCCGCGCTGGGGTCGATCGAGGATCCGGCGGCGGCGGATGCGTTGGGCAAGGCGCTCTCCGATCCGAATCCCGAGGTTCGCCGTGAGGCAGCCTCGGCGCTTGGCCAGCTGGACGATCTGCATCGTGCGCCGGCGGGTCTCACGGCGGCACTCCGGGACCGGGATCAGCAACTCCGGCTCGCCGCAGCAGAGGCGCTGGGATCCATCAGCGACCCGGCCACCATTCCCGCGCTGGCGGCGGCGCTCAAAGATGAGAGTGTCGAGGTGCGGCGGGCGGCGGTGGAGGCCCTGGGACAAATGGAGGACGATAGTGTCACGCCGCACCTCATCGTAGCGATGAAAGATCCCGACGCCCAGGTGCGCAAGTCCGCCGCGGAAGCGCTCGGAGACCACAAGTAGCGGCGATCGAGATCGCGGTTGAGCGATGCCGGACCCTAGGGGGGCAGACGGCCTCATGCGGATTCATCAGCACCCTGGTGATGCCCATGAGGTACTGGAACTGGTCCCGTAGTCGTGACTGTTGAAGTAGGTACAGCCATTGCCGTCGCCTGCCACCATGCTGTTGCCATCCTTTGTATAGGCCGACCACGCCTGGCCGGGCCGCATGCCGCGTTGTTGTGCCAGTAGCCAGAGGTTGCCAATCGCCGGACCACCTTCCGCGCCAAAGGTTCCGCGGCTGTCCACCCACCATCGTCCCTGGTACACCGGGGTGATGCGCATGAGCGCCATCACATCCTGCTGGTGGAGTTCCCGCCCGTTGATGAACACCCCGGTGTTGCCATTAGAAGCATCGGGACGAAGCGGACCCCCGAGGTCCAGGCTGGGCATGATCCAGCCAACGGTAGGCCCTCCGTCCATCCCCCACGCACCGGAAACCTTGTCGTACCAGTACGTCCCGGCCTGGACCTTCACGCCGTAGCGCTGTTCAAAGCTTGCGATCTGCTGCTCGCTAAGCCGGACCTTGTTTACGACCACGATTCGCTGCTGGGTGGCGGCAGGCATCGCGGTGAGGGCAGTCAGGGCCAGAGTTACGGCGGTGACGAATCGCGGCATGTTGAGTTCCTCTCGCTTGGGGTCAGGCATCTGGCTAAGATACGCTTTCTCCATGGCATTCTTCCCACCCTCCCCCCTCGTGACGACCGGCTGGCTCGCCAACAGGCTTGGTGACCCCGGCCTGGTGATCCTCGACACGTCCTGGTACCTGCCGAGCACCTGTCGGGATGCCAGAGCCGAGTACCGCACTGCACACATTCCAGGGACGGCGTATTTCGATCTCGATGCCGCGAGCGATAGGGATTCTGCTTTGCCGCACATGCTGCCCAACGAAGCGGAGTTCGGCCGCTACGTCGGGGGACTGGGCGTGCAAAACGATAGCGCGATCGTGGTCTACGACGGGTCCGGTGGAAACCTGAGCGCGGCCCGAGTCTGGTGGATGTTCCGAGCCTTCGGACACGATCGTGTGGCGCTGTTGGACGGCGGTTTCGGGAAGTGGCAGGTGGAGGGACGTCCGGTGCAAAGCGGGGAGGTCGGTCGCGCCCCCCGGATGTTCGAGGCCCACCTCGACCGGCGACGGGTCCGCGATCTGGACGATGTCCGGCGAGCATTGGAGAGCGGCGATGTCCAGGTAGTAGACGTCCGCGCGGCGGGACGATTCGCCGGCACTGATCCAGAGCCAAGGCCGGGGCTGGTGAGCGGGCACATGCCCGGCGCACTCAATCTGCCATATACGGAACTGGTGGACGGCGACGGCACCATGCTTTCCGACGAGGCGCTTCGGGCCAAGGTGGTCACGGCCGGAATCCAGTTGGACCGGCCGCTCATCGCCACCTGCGGGTCGGGGACCAGCGCATGCAATCTACTTCTGGCACTGCACCGGCTCGGACACGAGGATGCCTTTTTGTACGACGGCTCATGGACCGAATGGGCGGGTCGAGGCATGCCGATCGAGGGAAGCGACGCATGAGCACGGAGCTCGAGACCCTCCATCCCGGCCAGCCCTGGTTGTGGAAGCCGGAGTGGGCTGCGAGCAGCATCAAGGACGAAAACAGGAACAGCGGCTGGGCCCTACTCCTGTTCGGCTTGTTTTGGAACGCGATCGCCGGTGGCATGACCTGGGCCATCTGGCATGACCCCGGACCACGGGGTCCGCAGCACTTCTTCATCCTGCTCTTTCCTGCGATCGGTACCGCCGTTCTTGTGGGTGGGATCTATGGCCTGCTACGGCGACGGCGGTATGGGGTTGCGGTGTTCGAATTGGCGACGCTGCCCGCGCCACCCGGGCGTGCGCTGGCTGGGCATGTAGTTGTGAGTACGGGACTCGAGCCCGACCGGGAGATGAGCATTCGGCTCCGGTGTCTCCGTCGCACGGTCACCGGTTCAGGCAAGAACCGAAAGACCCACGAGACCACGCTTTGGGAGGACCAGCGGCGAATCCCGGGGGCGATTCGGTCCGGCGAATGCGTCAAGATTCCGGTGGCGATTCCCATCCCGCCTGACGCTTCGCCGACCGACGCAGCGCACATTCCTCCCGATCGCGTGCTGCCGGCGGCTCGAGGTGCGTTCGGAATCACCCGGCTCGACTTTCGGCGCGCAGTTGTGAGGTGCGGCGGTATTCCGCACTCGGAAAGAGTCAACACGACATGCTCACGCCTCGAGGAGCTGTCGCGATTCGGTTGACCTCTGGTTGCAGCGCCCGGCTGTTTCTCGAGGTTCCTTACCACTCTCATTCCCCTGCCTCGCTCCACCCTCGTAGTTCTACGGTGCGTACGGTCGTATCAATGCGAATTGTCGAGGCCTACGGGGATCCTAGATTGGGCCACGTTGTCGTCACTCCGCCCCGATCCCCTTCGAGCGAGCCCCCTACCCATGCATTCCTCCCGCCTAGCCGGCGGCCTGCTTCCGCTGGCGTTCATTTGTCTGATCTCCGCCTGTGAAAGCGACTCCGGCGGCCCCAACCAGTCCTGCTCCCCGGACGCCTGCACGGTAAACGCCACGTCCTCCACGGCGTTCGTGTACTACAAGTTCGACGGTGATAACCTCGTACCAGCCACCGGCCCTGCGAACAGCACCAACTGGGATATCGCCTTCCGCCGCTTCACCGTTCAGCTCAACAGCGGGGTCGCCGGTCCGAAGGGTGTCCTGGGCTTCAACCTCGCCAACAACGCGACCGCCGATACGGCGACGATACTCGGCTTCACTCCGGAGAATCAGCTGGCGGCGTTCCAAGCGGTTGGCGTCAGCGACATCCCGGACGATACGCAGTTCAAGGCGGAGGATTTGGGTCCGGACCTGTCTTCCTGGTTCCGGTTTGACCCGATCGTCAATGGGTTGGTGGCCAATCCCCAGGCAGCGTGGAAGTTGCGGCGCTCCGCGAGCGCGGACTACGCGCTGTTCCGGATCAGCCGGATCGTGGCGAGCAGCACCGCGCTCGATTCCGTGGTTTTCGAATACCGGCTGCAGCCATCTGGTGGAACCCTCGGTGCCATCGACTCGGTCATCGTCGGCGCCGGCGGGCCGACTCCGGGTGCCAATCTCGGCGGCGGAGCCGCGGTCGCGGCTACCGGGTGCGGCTGGGATGTGCAGGCCACCGCGGCCTTCGAGGTCCTGGTGAACGGAACCTGCGGGGCGGCAACATTCCCGCTCGACGTGTCGGATGACTTCACCGCGCTCACCCATGCCGACGATGCGCCCGACTATGGGCTCTTCCTGTCGCTCATTTCGGGCCCCGTGCCGGCCTCCTTCTCCGATCCGGAGGCTCCCTTCCTCTATAATCTTGCGCTCGACAACCGTCTCAGCCCGACATTCAACACCTACCTGATCAAGGTGGGGACCAGCGTCTACAAGGCGCAGTTGATCGACTACTACAACAGCGCCGGCATGAGCGGCTATCCGACGATCCGCTATTCGAAGATCCAGTGAGCTTTCGCGCCGGACTGCTCGCCGTCCTGCTGACGCTTGGCCCCATCGGGCTCGAGGGTCAGCAGGGCGTCCTTCGTATTGCAGTTCTCGGCGGCGGCGACGGGTTGCCGGTAGCCCAGGCGCGGGTTGGGCTCGCATTCGCGCGGCGCCTAGGCGCGACGGACGCCGAGGGGCGCGCCTCGCTCGCCTGCGAGGCCGGCGAGGACACGCTGCTCGTGGCCGCCATCGGCTTCCGTCCGGCCCGGCTGCCGGTCACGTTGCCGGTCGACTCCGTCCTGACAATTCGCCTCATTCCCGCGCCGGCCGTGCTCCCCGATCTCGTCACCACTGCTGGCCGTCGGGTGCAACGTGCGGCCGAGACCACCGCTCCGGTCGAGACGGTCGATCGGCGGGAGCTCGACGCCACTGCCGCGGCCTCGGTGGATCGGGCGGTGGGCGACCTCTCCGGCGTCCAGCAGAACGGGGTCCGTCCCGCGGGCACCACGTTGCAGATACGCGGCCTGGGTGAATCGCGCGTGCTGCTGCTGGTGGACGGCGAACCGGTGTCCGGAGCGCTGATCGAGAACCGTGATCTGAGCCGCACGTCTACGCTGGCGGTCGATCGTATCGAGGTCACCCGGGGACCCTCCTCCCTCGAGCACGGATCGGATGCGCTGGGTGGGGTCATCAACGTGGTCACCGCCGCTCCTGAGGGTCCGCTGCAGCTTTCCACCAGCGGGCTCGCGGGGGGAGATGGCCGGAGAGAGGGGAGCGTGGGCATCCACGCCGGGGGGCCGGTGGCATTTCGAATCACGGGTGGTGTGCGCGAGTTCGACCGGGTGGCCGGGCAGGAGAGCGGCGACGCAACCTTCGAGCGAATGTGGGACCTCCGTTCGACGCTGCGCACGCACCTGACAAGCGATTGGTACCTCCGGGCCGACGCCAACTACGAGCGCGCTCGACAGCGTTGGCCGGTGACACAGGCTCGAAACGGATTCGTGGATACCTGGACTGGCGGTGGGTTCGTCGAGGCGGGACTGAACAAGCCCTGGGGTGACCTCAGGTTCCGGGTGGTGGGGCAGCGACTCGACTATCGCTACCGGGAGGCGATCGGGCTCAAGCCTGAGGGCGGCGCCGATACCCTCGACCAGCAGGAACGAGTGCTGCGCGGCCTTGTCGCGCTCAATCACTCGCTGGGACCCCACCGCCTATCGGTGGGCCTCGAGGGGAGTGTGCGGGACGTCGAGGCGCCCCAGAAGATCGCCGGCAACGCCGCCGGCGATGAGCAACTCGAAGGCTACGCCGAGGACAGTTGGAGCGCCGGGCGCCTGCTGCTGACCGGCGGTGCGCGAGTTTCCTCCAACTCGCGCTGGGGATCTGCAATTACCCCGAGTGTGGGGGCGGCTTTTGAACTGTCGCCGGCGCTGCGGTTTCGGAGCTCGGTCTCGCGCGGCTTCCGCGGACCGAGTATGAAGGAACTGAGTTGGACGTTCAGGAATGACGCCGTTGGGTACATTATTCAGGGTAACCCCGACCTCCGTCCCGAATCCGCCTGGAGCTTTTCCACCGGGCTCAGTTGGGCGCCGGCCGATGGCCTGCTATGCACGTGCGGATGTCTACCGCAACTCTGTGCACGACCTCATCGATTTCGCGGTGATAGGAACCACCCCGCAGGGCTTTCAGATCTACACGCCGAGCAATGTGAACCGGGCACGCACCGAGGGCCTCGAGCTGTCGTTCCGCGCGGCAACCGGCCCGTGGATTACTACGGTAGGCTACGACTATCTCAGCGCTCGTGATCTTACGACCAACCAACCCCTGGACCGTCGGGCCCACCACACGGCTCGGCTTCGCTTCACCCGCCTCGTCCGCGTACTGGCCGGGGGCGCAGTCGACCTCTCGGCGCGGTACATCTCGGAAGCGCCAATCACTGGAGGCGTGACCGGTAGCGCGGCGATCGGCGATACCCAGGGCGCATTCCTCAGTCTGGACGCCCAGACCAGCCTGGATCTGGTCAACGGTCTGCACCTGGCCGTTGGCGCCGATAACCTGCTTGATCGCCACCCCGAGAACATGCTTGGGATACTCGGTAGGCGGGTGTATGTGTCGGCGAGGGTGGATTTCAGGCCGTAGGTCGGGGGGCGACAGGCGAGAAGGTAAGAAGGCGACAGGCGAGAGGCGACAGGCGACATGTCTCTCCTTAGTTTCCTGGCCCGTTCTCCCGTTCTCCCGTTCTCCCGTTCTCCCGTTCTCCCGTTCTCCCGTTCCCCGTTCCCAGCTCACCGCTCACCGCTCACGACTCCTGCCTCAATCGCGAACCGTGTCAGGCCGGCGACCGTCTTGATATCCAGCTTTCGAGCGAGGCTGTCGCGGTAACTCTCAACTGTCCTGGGTGAGAGGCCGAGACGGGTCGCGATGGCGCGACTGGTCTCACCCTTGGCGATGCCGCCCAGTACTTCACGCTCGCGGGGCGTGAGGCGCGCGAGGCGGGTGCCCGCATCATCCGCGGGAGTGTCGCCGCGTAGGGCTGCGCTCAGGTGCCGGGCAACCGGCGGACTGAAATACGACTCTCCTCGTGCCACCGCGCGGATCGCCTCGCGCAACTCGCCTGGGGAAGTGTCTTTCCGCAGGTAGCCTTGCGCCCCGGCGCGAACGGCACCGAGCACGTACTCGGGGTGATCGTGTACGCTGAGGATCAGGACCCGCACCTCGGGAAGCAAGGTCCGGAGCTGGGTCGTGACCTCGAGACCGCTCGAACCCGGAAGCGACAGGTCGAGCACCACGACGTCGGGGCGCGAGTCGGGAGCCAGCCGGAGGGCCGCGTCGCCGTCGCCGGCCTCGGCGACGATCTCAAAGCCTGGGATTCCTGTCAGCACGTGCCGGACGCCTTCCCGGACCAGGCTGTGGTCGTCCACCAGCATCACCCGGACATTGATGTCTGTCATCATCGAGGTCCGCCGAGCGGCAGTTCGAGTACCAGTCGGGTACCGCCCGTTGGGAGGCCCTCGAGCAGGACCCGCCCGCCCAGCGCGGCCAGTCGTTCACGCATTCCGGCGAGTCCCATCCGCTCCTCCAAGATTCCCTCCGGCGGCGGCAGGCCGCGGCCATCGTCTTCAATTGCAATGCGGATGCCGGGGGAGACCAGCTCCACCACCACCAGGACCGATTCGGCCTCCGCGTGCCGTGCCACGTTGGACAGGCCCTCCTGTACCGCGCGAAACACTGCCAACTCGGCCTCGTCCTCCATCGGCGGCAGGCTCTCAGGGCCCGTGAAGCTGGCGGCAATGCCCGTACGGTTCCAGAAGTCCGTGACCAAGGCGCGGAGGGCAGGTAAGAGCCCGAGATCGTCGAGGAGGGACGGGCGGAGCGCATCCGTGACTCTCCGGATACTCGCCATGCCTTCATCAACCAGATCCAGTACTCGCCCGAGCCGTTGGGCCTGGGGAGGCTCCACCTCCTCCCGCACGATGCCGAGTTGCAGCTTCACGGCGGAGAATACCTGTGCCGTCTCGTCGTGCAACTCGAGCGAGAGGCGGCGCCGCTCCTCCTCGTGCTGGGCCACCATGCGTCCTGAGAGCTGCTCCAGCTCTTCGGTTCGCCGGCGCAACCGGCGATCGAGGTCGGCGTTTTCGAGTGCGGCACCGACCTGCTGACCGAGCGCCATGAGAAACGACTGATCCAGTGCGGTGAACGGGTCGCGCGCGTCCCCGACGATGACCATGGCGCCCGTGACCTCGCCGCCCTGCGTCACCGGGAGTGCGGCCGCGTAGGCGAAGTCCCCGGCGGCTTCGCTTTTCGGCGTGCCGGTCGTCAGCACCGCGCGCACCAGCGGAGCCAACTCTACCGGTGGGGGTCGGCCTTCCCATGGCGCGGAGGCACCCAGTCCCCGGACAACGGTCCCGCTCCGCTGATCGAGCAGCGCGCTGCCCCGGACTCCGGGAAGCACAAGCGCGCGACCCAGCAGCGCGCCCGAGACATCGGCCACGGCGTCGCCACGCTGCAAGTCGCCAGAGAGCGCGGCCATCGCCCCAAGGCCTCGCTCAATGTCCTCGAGCACAAGGAGCAGGATGCCCGCTCCGATCGCGAGCGCGAATACGATATCCAGATAATAGCCCCACGGATTCCACGCGCCCTTGGCGCGGAGCACCGGGTAGTCGAGATGATGGATTCCCCAGAGCAGAAATGCGATCCCCAGTACCCGCGCGCCGGGGGACCCGGTCTGCCGGCGGAAGCGGAAGAAAACGACGGCGGTCCACAGCGTGGCGCCGCTCAGGAACGCCACCGCCGGCACCGCGGCGAAGAGAAAGCGATCGCGTTCCGCGAATTCCGGGATGGCGAACAGCGCCCAGAGCGGGGGAAAGACCAGGGCAAGGATGAATACCGGGCGGAAGCGCGTCGGTCCCGAGAAGACCAGAGCACTCCACAGGAGGGCCACCGCGGTCCAACCGGTGATCACCTGGTGGACGATGAGCCACGCGGCGTTTCTGCCCTCGAGGAAGAGCACGATGGCGACGAGTCGGCAGACGTAGAGGGCCCAGGCGACGGCCCACCAGAAGAAGTACGGTTTGTGGTAGCGGCGATACAGCAGCGCGCAGAGCGCGGCGATGCCGAGGGTAATCGCCGCCTGGAGGAGTGCCGGGTGGAGTTCGGGGACGGCGTTCAGAGGGTCTGCCCCAGCCAGCGGGCGACGCGATCCCGATAGCCCCGGCTCACCTTGAGCCGGGTGCCGTCCTGCAGGATCGCGATGAACTCACCGGAGAACCAGGGCTGGAGTTCGCGCAGACGTTCGACGTTCACGACCGTCGTTCGGTGGATGCGGAGAAATCGCTCGGGATCGAGCCGAGTCTCGAGGCTCGACATCGATTCGCGGAGGAGATGTGAGGCCTTGCCGGAGTGCAGTCGCACGTAATTGCTCGCCGTCTCGATCCAGTCGATGTCCGCCACACGCACGAAGTAGACCCGCCCATCGGTGCGGATGGCCAGCCGCTCGGCCGTGTTCCGCTGCCGGGTGAGGCTTTCGAGCAGCGCCGTCAACTGCGCGGGCGCGCCCCCCGAATCCGGGCGCCGAAGCCGGTCCTGGGCCCGCTGGAACGTGCGGTGGAACCGGTCGGCGTCGAAAGGCTTCAGCAGGTAATCTAGCGCATTCGCGTCGAACGCTTGGATCGCGTACGCGTCGAAGGCGGTGACGAACACCACGGCCGGGGGAATGTCGGGGCCGAGCGCCTCCAGGACTCCGAATCCGTCCATGCCGGGCATCTGGACATCGAGAAACAGCAGGTCCGGCGTGTACCGCTTTACCGCCTCGACCGCGTCGAGTCCGGTGCCGCATGCCGCCACCAGTTCGGCGTCGGATTCCCGCTCCAGCAGGCGGACCAGACGCCGGCGCGCGAGCGGCTCGTCATCGGCGACGAGGGTGCGCACGGTCATGCCGGTACGACCTGCGGAGTCAGCCGAAGATGCAGTGGGGTGTGAACCTCGCCACAGGGCAGGAACGGCAGCAGGATCGTCACCGCGGCACCGCCGCGCGGGTCGTTCCCCAGGATAAACTGCTGTTCCGGCCCGTAGAGCTGACGGAGGCGCTCCCGGGTATTTCGAAGACCCAGCCCTTCGCTGTACAGCTCCTCGGGGGGAAATCCAGGTCCGCCATCGCGGATGACGATTCGCAGGTTGTCGCCATCCTTGACCGCCTCGATCTCGATCCGTCCCAGTCCGGTTCGTGGAGAGGTCCCGTACCGGATCGCGTTTTCGACCAGCGGTTGCAGCAGCAGCGCCGGCACGCCGGCGTCGAGGACCTCGGCAGGGATCTCGGTCCGCACCACCAATCGATCCTGAAACCGGGTCTGCTCGATTTCCAGATATGCCTCGAGAATCTTGAGCTCCTGGCGGAACGGCACCACCTGATGCCCGGCCTGTTCCAGCGAAAGCCGGAGCAGGTGACCGAGCCGGGCGATCAGCCGATCGGCGCTGTTGGGATCGTTGTGCGCCATCTCGGCGATGGTATTGAGCGCGTTGAAGAGAAAGTGCGGCTGCAACTGCATCTTGAGCAGCTGCAGTTCGGCTCGCGCCAGCTGGGCCTCCAGCTCCGCCGCCCGGACTTCACGCTCGCGATAGAGGAGTGCGTAGCGCGCTGCCTGCGACACCGTCACGATGCACAGGTAGGCGAGCAGCCGGCTGTCGAAGCGGTAGAGCAGGCTGGACACAAAGGGGCGAAGCGGGGAATGGCTGAACGCCGCGCTCATCACCCGATCCAGCACAGTAGAGAGGAGGACGAAGCAGATCCCCGCCAGTCCGTGCAGCACCAGGCTGCGGGCCCGTTGCTGGAGGTCGAACTGCAGCCGATTCGCCACCCACAGCGCTGCAGGGGTGAGCGCTGCCCACATCCATGCACTGGTGAGGGAGACGACCAGCAGCGGTCGCCAGGGGAGCGGCTCCTGTCCTGACACCGCGTTGTAGAGCAGGATCTGGCCAAAGGAAAACAGGCCAAAGGCGGTCCAGCCGCCTAGAACGAGCGCGGTCTGCAGCCGGAAGTTGCGCCGGCGGAGCGCGGAGCCGGCGGGTGTATTGAAACGCATGGTGGTCACCTTGGGAAACGCGCGAGCGCCAGGGAGCGGTCCTTCGCCCGCTACGCCCCCTGGCCCCCCGCTGTTTCAGTGTTCCCCGATTGAAACGGGCAGGCTCAGTCGCCTCCTACCCGATCACTCTTGGTGACGCCGCCCGTCAGGCTTGGCGCACCATCCACCAGTAGCGCCGTGAGCCTATCGGCCACCTGACGTCTCAGACCGAGATCGTTGTTCACCGCGAGCAGCACCAGGACATCCCGATTCGGGAAGTAGCCGGACCAAAGCTGGAACCCCGGCTGATCGCTCGCGTGCTCGATTACTGGTGCGCCACCCGGGGTATGTCCGACGACCCATCCCAGACCGTAGCCGTTGTCAGAGGGCGTGAACATCCTCTCCCGTGCGCCCGCTGCGAGTATCGCCCCGGTCCCGAGCGCCTGATGCCAGTGCCAGAGATCGGCCAGCGGGCCGACGAGACCGGTTACGACGACCGTCGACCCGTAGGGGCCGGTGTATCCGCGGGAGACGAGAGAATCGTTCAAGCGGCCGTCGTCCCAAACCGTCCGTTTGAGTCCGACGGGCGTGAATAGCCGGTCGCGGATCACCTCATTCGCCGGTTGACCAGTCACTCGATTGAGCAGCCGCTCAAGCAGTGCGTAGCTCGGTCCCACCGAGTTGAAACGCTCGACACCGGCTGCGGAAGCCGGACCGGTGTACCGAACCGCGCGAATCGCCGACCTGTCTTCCGTGCCTTCGGGTACCCGAGCAAGGAGTTCACCAATCGTGGCATCTCCCGCGTCGGCGCCGATCCAGTCGGCCGCTGGCTGGCTGAGACTCAATCGCCCTTCCGCCTCCAGTTGCAACAGCGCGGTGGCGGTGAACTGGTTGGCGAGCGCGCCGAAGGGGTACTTCGTCTCCGCCGTGTTCGGTATGTGGCGCGCGCGGTTGGCGTCGCCGTACCCCTGATAGAGGAGGACCCGAGCGCCTTGCGCCACCAGCACGGTGCCCGTGAAGCCCTCCCGTTCGTACTGCCGCATGGTGAGGTCGAGCTGGCGGGAGAACGCCCCCGGTGCGACGACGCGATCGAGGTAGACCTGCTCCGGCGCGGCGAGCGCGCAGCTGGCGACAAGGGCGAGCAGCAGCGGTGCCACCCGGCGAGTGGTGAAGAAGCGTGACATGGAACCTCCGGCTGGTGAGTCGTTGCCGGCCTCCTGGCGCCGGCTAGGACCACAATCACCGAAGCGCTCTCACCCGCCAACGATCGAGGGTCGAATCGCGCTCCTACGGGGGCGAGCTGCCCGAATTGCAGGCCGAGTGCCTGGCCCAGCCACTGGGGGCGAATCGATGCAACTCGCCCCTCGCTGGATGCGCCTCGTCCCCAAGTCGTTCTCCGACTGCACCCGCCAGCGGTACCGTACCCGCGTCAATCGATGGAGGATCGCGGTGGAGTTCCAGACCGAAGGAACCGCCGCGCTCGTCGCCGTCCCCTTCCGACCGATCCGACTGGAACCGAGCCGCTTCCCGCTCCTTACGGGGGAAGGCGCTCCTGATCCTATCGAGCTGAGCGACTTGGTTCGCCGGCTGGAAGAGGTAGTTCGGTGGCTGCGCGTGCGGGAAACGATCGGCGAGTCCGGCGAAGTGCTGCGCTTTGGCACAGTGGAAGTCGAGCCTGCCACCCAGACGATTCGCCGCGATGGTGCGCGAGTCGAAGTCACTCGCACCGAATTCCGGGTGCTGTACGCGCTGCTTCGGCGGCCCGGTGAGGTTGTCGCGCGCGAAGCGCTCCTCGAGGAAGTCTGGGGCCCGGGGGTCCACCTCCGTTCCCGCGCCATCGACACTCACATCGCGCGGCTCCGCCGCAAACTCGAAGCCGATCCCGCGACCCCGCGGCACATTCGAACCGCGCCCTATCAAGGCTACCGGTTCGATCCCCAAGGCGGGTGAGCCCGCCGGTACTCCCATCATGGAGGCGCTATGCGACCAGGACTTCGTTGGATTGTCGTCGCCGTCATCCTGTTGCTTGCCCGATCCGTTCCGCTCACCGCACAAGGAGGCGCCACCATCTCCGGACGGGTCACCTCTGATCAAGGCGAACCGCTCGCCCAGGCCAGCGTGCTTATCGAGCGGCTCGGCGTCGGTGCGATCACACGAGGGGACGGCCGCTACACCCTCAGCCTGCCGGCGGGCCGCCTCACCGGTGACAGCGTGACGCTCACCGTCCGGCTGATTGGGTACAAGCCGCAGTCGGTACGGCTGATGCTTGGCCCGGGAGAGGAGGAGCGCAACTTCGCGCTCGCCGCCAATCCGCTCCAACTCGGCGAGATCGTCGTGACCGGCGCCGGAACCGTTTCCGAGGTGGAAAAGCTCGGCACGGTGCGGAGCTTCGTGGATTCAACGGCGATCACCCACAGCGGGGAGCAGAACTTCAGTACAGCACTGGCCGCCAAGGCGCCCGGTGTCGTGGTGACTTCCAGTTCCGGCGATCCCGGGGCCTCGACGTTCATCCAGATCCGGGGCCTTACGACGATCTCCGCGCAGGACGGCCAGCCACTCCTCGTGGTGGACGGCGTCCCGGTTGGCAACTCCATCGACTACAACAACCCCGTGTCGGGAGCGCTCAACAGCAGCGCCGCACCGCCCAACCGCGCGATCGACATCAACCCGGACGACATCGAGAACGTGGAAATCCTGAAGGGCGCGGCCTCGGGGAGTATCTACGGTTCGCGGGCGGGGCAGGGCGTCATCCTCATCACGACCAAGCATGGCCGACCTGGGGCGACCCGGTACTCGTTCCGTTCAAGTATGTCGGTGGACCAGCACGCGCAGCTGCCGGCACTGCAGCGCAAGTACGGCCTGGGGTCTGGGGGAGTCGCTCCGGGTTGCGTCAGCGGCGGGCCGACCAACTGTGCGGTGGGTTTCGCCGCGGCGGGAAGCTGGGGTCCGCTGCTCGCCCCGGGGACACCGACCTACAACCACGCCAGCGAGATGCTGCAGAACGGGTACACGCTGGATAACGCGCTCACCGTCTCAGGCGGCAATGATCGCACGACGTTCTTCCTCTCCGGCGGTTACAGCAACGACCGCGGAATCGTTGTCGGTGACAACAACAAGTACCGAAGGATCTCGGTGCGCTTCAATGGTTCGCATCGGGTATTCGATAACCTCAAGCTCGGGGCCAATCTCGCCTACGTGGATGGCTCCGGCGGCGCCGTCGTCAGCCGCAACAGCACCGACGGCCTGATGCTTGGTGCCTGGCGCACGCCCCCCAACTTCAACAACAAGCCCTATCTCGATCCAGTCACCGGATTGCACCGCTCCTACCGCTTTCCCAATCCGGGGGTGGGTTCGGAGCAGACCGGCCGCCGGTACGACAATCCTTTCTTTGTGGCGAATGAAGCAAAGGCCACAACCGACGTCAGCCGGATACTCGGCGGTATCACGACCGAGTTCACGGCGACGCCATGGCTTTCGTTCGCGCATTCGCTCGGGTGGGACTATTCCAATGACGAGCGGCTGCAAGGCTTCCCCTGGACTACGTCCAACACAACGGTGGCGGGCACCAACGGCGTCGGAGGGGTGAACGCGGGATATCTCAAGAACTCCCAGCTCGACCACAACCTCACCGGCACGGCGCGCTTTCGCCTCTCCTCTTCCCTGGTGGGCTCAGCCACGCTCGGCCAGAACCTGAACGTGCAGAGTTTTCGCAGCCGCCAGGTGGTCGGCACGGGGCTCATTGCGCCGGAGCCGTTCAATCTCGGCAATACCGCCACCCGGCAACTACCGTACGACTTCCGTTCGACGGTGCGGCTCGAATCGTATTTCGCCCAGCTCACTGCGGATGTCGCGAATCAGCTGTTCCTGAAGCTTGGCGTCCGGAACGACGGGGCCTCGACCTTCGGCGAGAACCGGCGTCGGGCCTGGTATCCCAATGCGACGGCCGCCTGGACATTCCATCGCGGTGAGGTCGGGGAGAATCGCCTGCTTACCTACGGCAAGCTGCGCGCGGCCTACGGGCAAAGCGGCACTCAGCCGGCACCCTACCTCCTGCCCAGCGTGTTCATCACCACCAACGGGAATGACGGTGGCTGGGGGCCGGCCATCGGAAGCGGCCAGAACGGTTCCGGCGGTCTCGTCACCAGTTACAACCTGCCGACGACCAACCTGGGCCCGGAGCGGGTAAAGGAATTCGAAACCGGCTTCGATCTGGGACTGCTGCGCGACCGGGCGGATGTGAGCCTGACGCATTACCGCGCCTTTTCCACCGATGTGATCCTGAACCTTCCCGTGGCCGGGAGCACCGGATACACCGAGAAGCCGGCCAACGCGGCCAGCCTCAGGAACATCGGCTGGGAGGTCGCGCTCAACATGCGGCCAGTGAACACGCGTGACTTCGGCGTGGATCTGGGTCTGCAGTGGGCCCAGAACCGCAGCCTGGTCACCGATCTCGCGGGGGTAACCTTCGCGCCGTTGCCCTTCTCTGGCGGTACGAACGGACTTACCGGGATTCAGTCCGTCGCGATGGAAGGGCAGCGGCTGGGGGTCTTCTACATGACCGACTTCGTGCGCTGCGGCCGCGGAGTGCAGCTCAACTACGTAGACATCGATAACGTGGCCGGCGAGTGTCAGGGCGCCAAGCCGGGCGCGCTGTATATCGGCAGCGACGGCTACCCGGTGCTGGACGCGAACAACAACTACATCATGGGCGATCCCAACCCGAAGTGGACCGGATCAGTTCGGCTCGGGTTGCGCTACAAGAAGCTTTCAGTCGGCGGCCTGCTCGACGTCCGGCACGGCGGCGACGCCTATAACGGTACCAGGGGCGCGCTGCTCCACTTCGGGACCAACCGGGAGTCGCAGCGACTTCGCGATGGCGGGGACGTCGTGTTCGGAACCGACTACAAGAGGGGCGCTGTCGCGGGCCCCGGCGCCGGAACCGCGGTCCCACTCGACGAAGCCTGGTTCACCGGGGCCGGCGGGGTCTTCAACGGCCCACAGGCGCAGTTTCTGGAAGATGCGAGTTTCGTCAAGCTGCGTGAGATCTCGGTGGCGTACACCTTCGATCAGGCGTGGGTGAACCAGAGCATCGGCTTCAGCAGCATGGAGGTCAGGGTGGCGGCCAGGAACATCCATACCTGGACCGACTATACCGGAATCGACCCCGAGACATCGCTTCTGGGATCCGCCTCGGCGGTGCGGGGAATCGACTACTTCAACAACCCGCAGACCCGGTCGTTCATCTTCTCGCTCACCTTGAACCGCTGAGGCGCCCATGTCGCGCATACGACATTTCCTGCTGGCGTTCGCGGCGATGCTCGCGGCGAGCGGCTGCAACAGTTTTCTCACCGGGCCCGGTATCGACACGGACCCGAACAATCCCAGTGGACTCCAGCGGCCGGGACCCTTGTACACCGGTATCCAGTCGCTGCAGGCGGTGCAGTTCGAGGGTCAGCTGGCGCGTAACGCCCTGATGTACACCCAGCAGATCGCGGGCGTGTCGCGTCAGCAGATCGGGTACGATCGAGGAAACTCCTCGCCTGCCGATCTGGATACCTACTTCAACGCCGTCTACGGCTCGGCCCGGATCCTCACTGGGGGCGGCGGGTTGCTGGATATCCGCAAGATGCAGCAGCTCGCCCGCCGGGCGAACGACTCGCTTTACATTGGCCTCGGGAAGGTCTATGAGGCACTGGTCATGGGCACGGCCGCCGATATCTGGGGGGACGTACCCTACCGTGAGGCGGCGGACTCCAACAATCTGACTCCGCACTTCGATGGGCAGCTGCAGATTTATCAGGATGTATTGGCGCAGCTGGACTCCGCGATCACCATCTACCTCGCGGCTCCATCGGGCGGCACCAACCTCGGACCGCCGCAGGACAATGCGGAGGTGATCTACGCCGGGCGTGACGCTGACGGACTCCGGCAGGTCTATACCCAGGTTGCCCACTCGCTCAAGGCGCGATTTTACATGCATCTGGCGGAAGTGGATCCGGCCAACTACGCCCTCGCACTTGCCGAGGTGCCACTGGGGATCGCCTCGCCGGCGGACGACATGCTCTGGTTCCACGACGTGTCCGCCACCGGCCAGAGTGTCTGGTGGCAGTTCATGGCCACCCGTGGCGACATCGGGCCGGGCGCCGCGCTGGTGGAGATTCTCAAGCGACGCATCGCGCAGGGTCTCGAGGACGACACACGGCTCAACTATTACTTCGCCACCGCAACCGGCAGCACCGACCCGGTGGATTTCTACGGCTTCCGCCCCGGAGGCGCGGTGGACCTCGTGACGAGCGGTGGGATTTATAACGGGACGGCGCCTGGTGCGAACTATGCCGGATTCACGTTCATCGACGGCTTCGCTTCACCCGGGGATTTCCGACA
Organism: uncultured Gemmatimonadales bacterium; assembly: GCA_963748035.1. Taxonomy (GTDB): domain Bacteria; phylum Gemmatimonadota; class Gemmatimonadetes; order Gemmatimonadales; family GWC2-71-9; genus JADJOM01. Next base: position 183,654 of record CAVVHO010000004.1, read on the forward strand.
CCCGGTGATCACCTGGGCCGAGACCCAGCTGATAGGTGCGGAGGCGGCGTTCCAGGCTGGTGGGCAAGCGGCGGCGCAGCCGTATCTGGACGCGGTCCGCGCCAACCGCGTGTATGGCTCCAGTGGCGGGCAACCGGTGACGTTCCCCGCGTTGGCACCGGTACCGGCGACGCTGCAGAACATCATGGAAGAAAAGTACGTGACCCTGTTTCTCAACATGGAGGTCTGGAACGACTACAAGCGGACCTGCCTCCCGTCCGTCGCACCGGCGCCCCCCGGGGGCAGCGATGTTCCCGGCACGTCTCCAGTGCCCGGTCGCATGCCCTACGGACTTACCGAGACCAACGCGAATCCCAACATGCCGGTGGTCGCGCCCACGGGTCGGAATGCCAATGATCCCAATGCCTGTGCGGTGCTGGACTACACGTCATCAGCGCCCTTGGGCAACTGAATTACCAAAGTGCCAAAGCTCCAAGAGTGCCAAAGAGCCCGGCACTCCTGGCACTTTGGCACTCTTGGCACTACAAGACTGTGAGCCGAATCATGAGACGTCCCTGGCTTGCTCTCGTCGCCGGTCTCGCGGCCTGCTATACCTATCGTCCGATCAGCGCTCCGGGGCCCGATCCCGGGGCGCGGATCAGCGCCAACCTGACCCAGGAGGGCGCCGTGGCGATGCTCCCGGTGCTCGGACCCGAGGTGTCCGAGGTGCGGGGCCGAGTGGTGGATGCCGGCCGGGATACTCTGCGGGTTTCGCTCGTCTCCGTCACCAGCGTGAGAGGAATTCCCACCAGCTGGCGAGGGGAGGAAGTGCCGCTCCTGCGCACTCGCCTCGCGTCTGTCGGGGAACGTCGCCTCGCGCCAGGGGGCACGGTCCTGTTAGGCGCCGGCGTGGTGGGAGGAATGTACTTTCTCTACCGCCTGCTCGGTGGACCAGGCTTGTTCGAGGGGTCGGGCGGGAGAGGAGGGGGCGGAGGCAGGTAGGCCCGCACTACTTCGCGAAAATCCGGGTCGGGTCGCGGAAGCTCTTGAACTCGAGGGCATTGCCGGACGGGTCGAGAAAGAACATTGTGGCCTGCTCACCGATCTGCCCGGCGAAGCGAATGCCCGGTTCGATGATGAACCGGATGTTCGCCCGCCGGAGCCGTTCGGCGAGCGTGTGCCACTCTTCCCACCCAAGAATCACACCGAAATGGCGTACCGGGACGTCCTTGCCATCCACCGGATTCGTGCTGCTCCCGCGCTCGGCCGGGGCGAGATGGGCGACAACCTGGTGGCCGTAGAAGTCGAAGTCCACCCACTGATCGCTGCTGCGGCCCTCCGGGCATCCCAGAAGGGTGCCGTAGAACGACCTGGCTTCGCTCAGGTCATGTACGGGAAAGGCGAGGTGAAACGGGGGGATCACTGAGTGGCTTTGGAGGCGCGGATCTGGCGCCACCCCTGCGGACCGTAGGTCAGCTGGGTCCACAGCATGTTGTCCCGCTTGCGGCTCGACTTCCCGCTCACGCGGTGGACCGTGACCTCCTCCCGGACTCGCGCAAAGACGACCTCGTTTTGACGGGTCACCTTGAGCACCTGGTACGAGGCATCGATGGAGCGGATGTCCTCCTCGACGAAGAAATCCCGCCAGCCGCGCTTTTCCTCATCACTCATGTTGGGCAGAAGCTGCTGGACCTCGTTGAGCTGGCGAGACTCGACCGCCTGCTCCAACTCCTGGTAAAACAGTACGATGGCCACCGAGTCGGATGTCGGATAACTCTGTACCGCGGTACCACCCGGCGTTCCGTTCGGCGGAGTGCCAGTCGGATTGTTAGGACGGGTCTGACCCGGCCGCGCCGGCACGGGTGGGACCTGGGCTTGCTGTCCCGCCGCCTGGCCCGCGCGTTCCGCCGCGCCATAGATCGTCGCCGCCCGTTGCAAGGCGAGCGCGGCCTCGTTCTTTAATCCCGCGGCTGCGAGCGATTCTGCGATCGCGCGGAGTGAATCGCCGCCTGCGAGCGCGGCGGGTGAGACCGCTGCTGCCACGGCCCGCTCCCGGGCGTACTCCGTCGCGCCCCGGGTCACCAGGAGCGTGCTGTCCGCCTTGATGTCCGCTGGCGAAGGAGCCGGGGGTGAGGGCGCTACGGCGCCCCGGACAAACACGCTCTCCAGCCGATCGCGCAGGGAGACCAGCACGACCCCAGCCCCCAGCGCCGCCAGGAACAAGCCGATGAACACTTGCCCGAACTGGACCCGCCGCTGCCGGGCCACCACACGGGAGTTTGGTGGAATGCGTGACAGGGGAGTGGGGCTCGCCGGAGTGCGACGGCTCTCTCCCACCGGGCGACCCGGCCGGTTTACCGCGAGCAATCCGATGTGACTGCGGACGCTCTCGTCCCGATCGTTGAACTCGCCACTCGAGCGAATGGCCGAACGATTTCCGCTGAGAGTCTGTACCGCTTCCTTTAGCGTCGGGAAGCGGTCGGCGGGCGCCTTCTCCAGCATCCGCATTATCGCCTCTCGCAGGTCGCTCGGGCAGTCCGGCCGGAGCGAGTCACTGGGTCGCGGCGGTGAGTGGACCTGGGCGTACATCATCCCGAGGCTCGACTCCGCGGCGAACGGGAGCTGCCCGGTGATCATTTCGTAGCCCACGATGCCCAGCGAATACTGATCCGCTGCAGGCCCGACCGTCTCACCGGAGCAGGCTTCGGGCGAGAGGTAACTCGGGGTCCCCACGGTGGTACCGCTGCGGGTCAGGGTCTCGCCCTGGGCTGCCTTTGCGATCCCGAAATCGGTGATGACCGCGAAGCCTTCCTCGTCGATCATGATGTTACCGGGCTTCACGTCGCGATGCACCACACCTTGCCGGTGGGCGTAGTCAAGGGCCGAGCCGATGTCGCTCAGGATGGAGCGCACCATGGTGAACGGCAGGGGCCCGACGTCGCGAAGAATGGCATCCACCGAGCGGCCCTGGATGTACTTCATCACGAAGTACAGGACCTGCTGCGACTCCCGCACTGCGTAGATCGGAATGATGTGCGGGTGGTTGAGCCCCGCGGCTGTACGGGCTTCGCGCTTGAACCGCTCAATCATGTCCGCCCCATGGACGAACTGAGGGGACATCACCTTAATCGCGACTTTGCGGTCTAACGCGATCTCGTGTGACAAGAAGACCGTGGCCATTCCCCCCTGCCCGATTTCTCGCAGGATCTCGTACTCGCCCAAGGTGGCCTGACGGAGGACCTGGACCAGGGTAGGGAGGGGGGCCGTCTGCTCGCCGGACACACTCAACCCGCACACCTGGCAGTAGCGTGCGCCGGAGTCGAGCGGTGTCTGGCAACGAATGCAGGCGGATATCACGGACATCAGGGGCCAAGGAATCCAGGGGGCCGAAAATCAGGGCGCACGGGGATTTTGCCCCGATCGTCCAGAGTTTAGCACCAAATGGGCCCCGGGGCTATCGCCAGGGGCCGCGCTATGCATAGAGTTACAAGCCCGCCGGGGACCACGAAAGGTGGAGGCCCTGAGGCCCCGTGGCGTCAAAACCACACCTCTCCCCCGAAGTTCTCCCCAAACTTCCTGCATACCATGAGCCACGACCCTTCCCGTCGCGATTTTATCAGGGCCAGCGCCACTCTCGCCATCGGCTCGGCGCTCCTATCCCCCCGAGCCGTCGTCGCCGGCCTGCGGGCGGGCCCCGAGGACCCGTTCCGGCCGCCGCCTCTCATGCGGGTTCGCATTGGGTTCGTGGGGGTGGGCGGGCAGGGGATGGTCCATGTCCAGAACATGCTCGACATTCCCGGCGTCCAAGTCAGCGCCGTGTGTGACATTGCTGAAACCCACGCGTCTCGCGCCGCCAACAAGGTGGTCGAGGCGGGCCAGCCTCCCCCCACCCTGTACACCCGCGGATCACGAGATTTCGAGCGGATGTGTGCGGAGCAGGATCTGGATCTGGTGTTCACGGCCACGCCTTGGGAATGGCACGTCCCGGTCATGCTTGCGGCCATGCGGCATGACAAGCACGCGGCCACAGAGGTACCTGCTGCGATGACGCTGGACGACTGCTGGGCGATCGTGGAGGCGGCGGAGAAGTCTCGCAGGCACTGCGTCATGATGGAGAATTGCAGCTACGACCGCTTCGAGCTGATGACGCTCAATCTGGTCCGCCAGGGGGTCCTCGGCGAAGTGCTTCATGCCGAGGCCGCCTATCTGCACGATCTACGAGCAACCAAGTTCGACACGGAGGGCGAAGGGCTCTGGCGGCGAGCCTGGGCGCAGACTCACAACGGCAACCTGTACCCGACACATGGGCTGGGCCCCATCGCGAACTGCATGGACATCAACAGGGGAGACCGGTTCCAGACGATCGTCTCGTTTAGCTCGCCGTCTCGCGGGCTGCAGTTGTGGCAAGCGGAGCACCTTTCGGCCGACGATCCCCGGCGCCAGGAGCGCTTTCAGCTCGGTGACCAGAACGTGAGCCTCATCCAGACTGCGAAAGGCCGTACTATCTACCTCGCACACAACACCCAGAACCCGCGCCCGTACAGCAGGCTGCAGCTGGTACAAGGCACTCGAGGGATTGTGTCTGGTTGGCCCTACCGGGTGCACATCGAGGGCCGGAGCCCGGCGCACCAGTGGGAGCCGGCGGACAGCTACTACCCGGAGTTCGAGCACCCGCTCTGGCGCTCGGAGAAGATTCTGCAAATGGACCGAGGCCACGGCGGGATGGACTTCCTCGAGGACTACCGGCTGATCGAATGTCTCAAGCGGGGCGAGCCAACTGATGCGAATGTCTACGATGCGGCGGCCCTCTCCAGCATGGTGGAACTGAGCATTCGTTCCGTCCGCCATGGCGGCAAGCCGCAACAGGTGCCGGACTTCACGCGCGGTGCGTGGAAGAAACGGGAGCCGTGGCCGATTGTCGAATGAGACGACTCACTCCTCGCCTGCACTCGACACCGGGTGTACGCCCGTCGCTAGGGAAGCGCGTCCAGTAACAGTCGCACTGCATCCACCCCCGCAAGCCGCAAGAGTCCCTTCGGTTTGGCGAGTTCGTCGAGCGCGGCACTGGCCGATGCTTTCCAGTTCGCAGGTGTACCGCCGCTCGCGAGATAGTTGAGTGCGTTGGTGCCCAGGTCGGCGAGCTGGCCGAGGGCTGAAGCGGCTGGCGCGCCTTCGCGCGCAAGCGGGAGCGTGTCACCGAGTGCGGCAATCTGGCCTGCCAGAGGCTTCCAGCCCGTGAAGATTCTGCGCAGCTGGTCCCGGGCTGCCGTGGCGCCCTGCGGGTTCCGTGCGATCTCGGCGGCCAGCCGGTTCATTTGGGATCGGGCCCACGGATCCGGGCGGGCCGCATCGACCAGGTGGGTGAGCGGAGTGAACTGAGTGGTGGCCTGCAGGCGGCCCCGTTGGCCGAAGGTGATCGGCATGGTGACAGCCAGCAGATCGTGCAGCGGCTGCACCCCGCGACGACCGGTGATCAGTCGGAGCATCCTGTAGTTATGGGCCTCGTGTCCCAGCCCCACCTGTTCGAGCTGGATGCTTACGAGAGAGAGCCGCCGGTACATGTCATCCACGTCCCGGACCGACGCGGGTGACCAAAACCGCTCTGCGATCGCCGCCATCCGAGGCCAGATCCTCGAATCCACTGTCTCCGCACCCACCTGTTCCGCCCACATGCAGGCTTCGCCTCCAAGCACGCGTGCGGCTGTTTCAGGCGAGGCTCCCCCATCTGGAAGCGGATCCGCGAGATACAGGATATCCGCCGGATCCTGGTGATCGAGGTAGTAGGGCGCCGACAAGATGCCGCTGAAGCCCTGGCTTGCGGCCTTCCGGAGGTATTCCGTGCCTCGCCACGACTGGACAACGGTGCTCTTGGGGAGATCGTCACGCAGAATCTCGTCCCAACCGACCATGCGTTTGCCGTGTTTCGTAAGAATGCGTGAGAGGCGCTGATTGAAGTATGCCTGCAGTGCCTCGTTGTCCTTGAACCCGCGCTCTCGTTTGAAGCGCAGGATGCGGGGGTTCTGGTTCCAGTGGGCGGGGCTGACCTCGTCACCGCCAATGTGCCAGTATGGATCGGGAAACAGCGGCGCCATCTCGGCGATGAAGCCCTCGATGAATTGGTAGGTCTCTTCGCGGGTCGGATCAAACGCGGGATCGAATACGCCGAACCGGCGTTCGATCTGATACGGGCCGGGGGCGCTGGCATATTCGGGATAGCCGACGAACCAACTGGTCGAGTGCCCGGGCATGTCGAATTCCGGCACAACCCGGATGCCCCGATCGCGGGCGTACGCGACGATTCCCCGAATCTGGTCCTGCGTATAGTAGAGCCCGTCCGAGCCGAGCCGGTGGAGCTTCGGATACCGGTGACTCTCGACTCGAAAGCCTTGGTCTTCCGAGAGGTGCCAGTGGAGCACGTTGAGCTTCACCAACGCCATTCCGTCCAGGGTACGTTCAATCGTCTCGGGGGGCATGAAATGCCTCCCCGCGTCCACTAACAACCCCCGCCAACGGAATCGCGGCCGATCGTTGATCCTCACGGCCGGGATGTAGAATCCCTCCGAGTCCGCGCTCACCAACTGAAGCAGGGTCTCGAGGCCGCGGAGCCCACCGACCGTGGTCGGCGCAGTCAGTCGTACCGCGGTGGCCGAGACCTCAAGCGAGTAGGATTCGTCTTCCTCCGGCGTCTGCACCATTTCACCGGCTCCAGCCACGCCGACGGTAAGCCGGCCGGCCGGCCCGAGACTTTCCGCGATCGGCTGGCCGATCCGGCGGCCGATGCGGATAAGCGCTCGCCGAATCCCCGCGAGGAGGCGCGGATCGGCGGCCCCCGTTACCGCGGCGGAGAAAGTGCTGTCGAGACGAAGCTTGCCTGCCCCGGATACCAATTCCAGGGGAAGGGGCATGAGGGCCGAGCCCGATTGGGCGGGAAGGGGCGAGGTCAGCCCAATGGTCAGCGTGAGGAGAATCAGGTGGCGCATTGGATAGTGGAGAGGTGAGTGAGGAAGGTTACCGATTTGACGCTGCGTCGGTCAACCTGCGATCCTTGATCATGGCTGAGCCCAACGAAACGCTCCGAACCGCTCTGGCGGATCGCTACGTGCTCGAGCGCGAGCTGGGGAGTGGCGGCATGGCGACCGTCTACTTGGCGCGCGACCTGCGCCACGATCGGCCGGTAGCGGTGAAGGTGATGCGGCCCGAGCTTGCTATGACGCTCGGGCCCGACCGATTCCTGAACGAGATCCAGATCGCCGCTCGGCTCTCCCACCCACATATCCTCCCGGTCCACGATTCGGGCCAGAGTGGCGGCTTCCTCTATTATGTCATGCCGTATGTCGAGGGCGAGTCGCTGCGTCAGCGGCTGAACCGCGAGGGGAAGTTACCCGTCGGCGAGACGGCCAGGATCCTCCGCGAGGTCGCCGACGCACTCGCATACGCGCATGAACGCGGGGTGGTCCACCGCGATATCAAGCCGGACAACGTCATGCTTTCCGGTCGTCACGCGCTGGTCGCCGACTTCGGCGTGGCCAAGGCGGTGAGTGAGGCGACCGGTCGCCAGGCGATCACCAGTGCCGGTGTAGCACTCGGGACACCGAGTTACATGGCGCCGGAGCAGGCAGCGGCGGATCCGCAGGTGGACTATCGAGTCGACCTGTATGCCCTTGGCGTGCTGGGATACGAAATGCTCTCGGGAGCTCCACCGTTTCAGTACTCAAGTCTGCAGGAGACGCTGATCGCGCAGGTGACCCGCACCCCGGTGCCCATCACCGATCACCGACCGGATACCCCCGCTCCCCTTGCTGCGCTGGTGATGCACTGCCTGGCCAAGCGGCCCGGTGAACGCCCCACCTCAGCCCTCGAGCTTCTGCCGACCCTCGATGCTGTCGCCGTGCCGAGCGGGGGAGTAACGGCGACCGGCGCCGGGACGGCATTTCCGTCGCGACCCGTCTCGTGGGTCCGGACCGGCGCAGCGCTGGTGTTGCTGCTGGGGGCTGGAGCGGTCGCGCTGGCGAATCGGACCGGGAGCGGCTGGCACCCCGTGACGCTCGGGACTCAGAGCCGGATTACCGACGCCCCTGGGCTTGAGACTGACCCGGCGATTTCCCCGGATGGCCGGTTCGTTGCGTACGCAGCGGGACCGTACTTCAGCACCCACATCTATGTGCGCCAGGTGAGCGGCGGGCCGGCGCTCGACCTGACCCAGTCATTGCCCGGCCGTCACACCAGGCCGCGTTGGTCACCTTCGAGTGACGTGCTGCTGTTTATCACGGCCGACGGCCAGACCCGGCGGGTAAGCGAGATCTCCGCACTCGGCGGCACGCCCAGGACGCTGGTGGAATACAATCGAGACGAAACCATCACCAGTGCCGACTGGTCGCCAGACGGCAAACGCCTGGCCTATGACCTGGGTGGCGAGATCTACCTGCGTACCTTGGGGGACACCTCCTCCACCCGGCTGTACGAGGGCACCGACCCCCATTCACTCGCGTGGTCACCAGATGGGCGGGAACTGGTCTTCGTCGAGGGCGGAAGCCGGCTCTGGCACGGCGCAAGCGGACTTGCCAACACGGCACCGAGCGCGATTCTCAGCATCCCGGTCGCGGGGGGACCGGTGGACACCATCGCAGCGCAGGACGGAATCAACCTGAGTCCCACCTGGGGACTTCGAGGACGGAGCCTCTTCTACATCTCCAGTCGTGACGGTGCGAAGGATCTCTACGAGGTGCCCATGGGCCGCGGCGGCCGACCGTCTGGGCCAGCGACCCGCCTCACGACCGGGCTCAACGCGCACACCCTTTCGATGTCACTGGACGGGCGCTGGTTGACGTTTTCCACGTTGGTACGAGAAGCCAACATCTGGATGTTGAGCCTCAAGCCGGGACGGACCATTCCCGACGATTCCGCGGTTCCGGTCACGAGCGGCAATCAGGTGATCGAGCGGGTGTCGGTCTCTTCCGACGGCCGATGGTTGTTGTACGATTCGGATCGGTCCGGCAATGCCGAGATCTATCGCCAGCGCCTGGACCAGCCGGGAGCCGAGCCGGAGCGCCTGACAACCGACAGCGCGAACGACTATGCGCCTGCGCTCTCGCCCGATGGCAAGGAGATCGTGTTCCACTCGCTGCGCGCCGGGAACCGGGATCTCTGGATCATGAATGCCGACGGCACCAATCAACGGCCGCTCACGACTGGCCCTCACAATGAATACGCCGGCTATTGGTCACCCGATGGACGGTCGGTGAGCTTTTACGCCGACTCGGCTGGTCTGCTGTGGTTGGGTCTGATCTCGCGTAACGCAGCGGGGATCTGGGGCTCTCCACGGCTTGTCATCACGGGCGTAACCGGTCAGGCCAGCTGGTCCCCCGATGGCAAGATGCTCGCCACTTCCCACGACGGCGTGCTGAGCCTCATCGATGTGGCGACGGGACAGGCTCGACCGGTCGAGCCGGAGTTGGCGACGAGTTCGGGCCTTCGGCAGGCCCTGTGGAGTGCGGACGGAAAGAGCTTGTTCTGCAATTGGCGAGAGCCAGACGGTCGCCTGACGCTGCTCCAGGTCTTCCTCGACGGTCGACCGCCGGTGCCCCTCGTGCGTGCTCGGGATGCCAGTCGCGCCGCGCAGCGGGCCGACTGGACGACGGACGGGCGCCGTTACTTCTTCACCATCACGCGGTACGAGGGCGATATCTCCATTGTGGAAGTCAAGCAGTAGCTCCGGTGACTTTCTTCGACCAGGCGGCGGAGTGGTCCAGGGGGCGGTGGTGGCAGTGGCGAGTTGTGCTGCTCACCTATTTCGCTTGGGACGGGATCAAGCACCTGCGAGACCCGGAAGCGGGCGGAATCTTCGCTGGCATTACCTTCGGAGTACACGAATTCGGGCATCTGCTGTTTGCGTTCTTCGGCGAGTTCATGACTATCGCCGGGGGCAGCCTCAACCAGCTTCTCATCCCGATCGCGACCGGGTTGCTCTTCTATCACTATCGCGACTTTTTCGGAATCGCGGGGGCCGGCGTTTGGCTCGCCTCGAGCCTGATGGACCTGGCGCGCTACATCGGCGACGCCACACAGTTTGATCTGGATCTGGTCGGCTTCGGTGAGGACGCGCAGCACGACTGGGCCTGGTTGCTCGGCGACCTCGACGCGCTCGGCCGCGCCTCCCAGTTGGCGGCGCTCACCCGGGGCGCAGCCGCTGTCGTGCTACTCGCGTCGCTGGTGTTCGGTGTCTGGCTCTGCGTCAGGATGTGGACCGACCGCGAAAACGCGGACCTCCGCCCCTCTTGACGAGGGCCGCTCCGGCTGTAGATCGAAGGCTGTCCCCTCTTCCCTCCTCAGGAGCGGTCGCATGGTTCCTTTGATGCAACTCTGGGCCCCTATTCTCCTCTCCGCCTTTCTGGTGTTTGTCGGGAGCAGTCTGGTTCACATGGTGCTCAAGTGGCACAATTCCGATTACCACAAGCTGTCAAACGAGGACGAGATCCGGGCCGCAATTCGCAAGGGGAGCCCTGCTCCGGGCCAGTACGTCCTCCCGTACTGCATGGACCCGAAGGAACGCGCCAGCCCGGAGACTCAGCAGAAGTACGTGGACGGACCGGTCGGCATGCTCTTCGTGATGCCCAACGGCCCACCCAACATGGGCCCCGCGCTTGGCAAGTGGTTCGGCTTCTGCATCGTGGTTTCGATATTTGTTGCCTACGTGGCCAGCCGGACTTTGGCTCCTGGTACTGAGTATCTGCGGGTCTTTCAGGTGGCAGGCACGGTGGCCTTCGTGACCTATGGCTTGGGCGAGATTCCCATCGCGATCTGGTTCGGCAAGCCCTGGTCATCGACCCTCAAGGACCTCGGGGACGGGCTGCTGTACGGCCTGCTGACGGCCGGTGCCTTCGGATGGCTTTGGCCAGCCGCCTGACCTCGGCTGGAGGGCAAGATCACGCAGGCGCGCACAACGTGCGCGCCTGCGTATTTTTCTGCCTGGTTCCTGCCGGGCCTGTTTCACCCTGAACCGATGAGATCCATGCGCACCATCCGTGTGTTCGCGTTGACGCTGCTCCTTGTCATGCCCGCCGCGCTTCGTGCGCAGAGTATGCTCGAGGGGGAGTACCCGGGGCTCGAAACCGGCAAGATGTGGACGTTCGATGTAGCGCCTCGGGAGTATTGGGCGAAGCGCTACAACTTCACTGCCTCGGATGGCTGGCTGGACCATGTGCGTCTTTCCGCGCTCCGATACGGCAACGGCTGCACGGCATCGTTTGTCTCCGGGGATGGGCTGGTGATGACCAATCACCACTGTGCCCGGGCTTGTATCGAAAGTTCCACCAAGGAAGGTGAGGATTTCCTGACGAATGGTTTTTACGCCGCGAAGCGTGAGGATGAACGGCTCTGTCAGGGGCTCTTCCTGGACCAATTGCAGCAGATCAGTGATGTGTCCGACCGGGTGAGCCGGTCGGCGGCCCCGAACGCAGACGCCAAGACCGCCGCGGCGCAGCGCGCGAAGGTCATCAAGCAGATCGAGGAGGAATGCGGCCGTACCGAACCCGACGCCGCCTGTCAGGTGGTCACGATGTATCGCGGCGGTCAGTACAAGCTGTACCGCTTCCATCGGTACAAAGACGTCCGCCTGGTCTTCGCGGTTGAGGGCCAGATCGCTTTCTTCGGGGGCGACCCCGACAACTTCACGTACCCGCGCTGGAACCTGGATATGAGTTTCGTGCGGGCCTACGTGGACGGGAAGCCGGCGGAAACGCCGCAACACTTTGTGTGGAGCCAGGGAGGCACCAAGGAGGGTGACCTCACGTTTGTCGTCGGGAACCCGGGCTCGACCGGGCGCCTCAACACCGTTGCCCAGCTGGATTTCCTCCGGGACGTGCAGTATCCCGCGCAGCTCGACGCCTTGCATCGCCAGATCGAGACCTTTCATGCGCTCGCAAACGCCGACGAAGCGCGTGGAAAGGCTCTGCGCAATCAGATCTTCGGCCTCGAGAACACCCAGAAGGCGATCGCGGGATACCAGTCGGGCCTGCTCGATCCCAAGCTCATGGCACGGAAGCGGGAGTACGAGAGCGAGTTCCGCGGCAAGGTTGACGCTGACGCGCGTCTCAAACGCCTGTACGGCAAGGCGTGGCAGGCGATCGCCGACGTGATGTCACGCCGCAAACAGATCGATGTCCGACGGCGGTACTACTCCACCGGCGCCTACGGGGCACGGCTGATCGGGCTCGCCCTCGGGACGCTCCGCTACCAGTCGGAAGCCGACAAGCCGGACTCGCTCCGGCTGTCGCCCTACCAGGAGGCCAACAAGATCAACCTCGAGCGGACGGTGTTCGGTGGAAACCCGATCGACGCGATCCAGGAGAAGGCGCTGCTTACCGCCTACTTCACGGCGATGCAACGCGAGCTGCCAGCCAACGATCCGATTGTGAAACAGACCCTGCAGGGCCGCACGCCGGACGCCGCCGCGAACGCCATGGTGGATGGCACCACGCTCTCGACTGGAGAGAGCCGGAAATCGCTGGCGACCGGCGGTGCCGCCGGACTCGCGGGCTCCAAGGATCCGTTCATTCAGTTGGCCCGGGTGCTCGATCCCCTGGAGCGGGCCATGACCAAGGAAGTGGTTGACCTCAACGATCGCGAAGCCCAGGCGAACGAGCAGGTGGCCCGGGCGCTCCTCGCCGTGTACGGCAACAGTGTCGCGCCGGACGCCACCTTCAGCTTGCGGATCTCCGACGGCGAGGTGCGCCGCTATCCCATGAACGGCACGGTCGCGGCACCCTACACCACCTTCAACGGCCTGTATGAGCGAGCCTCGGCCTTCGGCGGGCAACCTCCATTTGATCTGCCGCCCCGTTGGAAGGAGCGCCGCGATTCTCTGACTCCTGACACCCCGTTTAACGGCGTCTCGACCAACGATATCATTGGGGGCAACTCCGGCAGTCCGGTGATTAACCGCGACGCGGAAGTGGTTGGCCTGATCTTCGATGGCAATATCGAGATGCTGCCGAACCGCTTCCTGTTCACTGAGCGGGTCGCCCGCTCGGTCTGGGTGGACTCACGTGCGATTGTCCATGCGCTCCGGCGTGTGTACGATGCCCACGCATTGGCGGATGAACTGGAGAAGCGGCCTACCGGCCAGCCAGCCATGTAGTTGCCGGGTGCTTTACGTATCTGCGGGCCGGCGCCCCTCTGGCGTCGCGACCTGTTGTCGGTCCATAGATCGGAGGACATCGTGCGTGCAATGACTGCCATGAAGTCCGTAACCCGGGGAGCCAGCGTTCTGGCACTCCTCAGCGGGCTCACGACATGCGCAACCAATCCCGTTACGGGTAAGAAGGAACTCTCGTTCGTATCCGAGAGTCAGGAGATCTCGATGGGGCAGCAGTACTCCGGCCAAGTCATGCAGGAAATGGGGGTGTACCCCGACTCCGGCGTGCAGCGGTACGTGAGCAGCCTCGGGAAAGAGCTGGCGGCCGGCACCGAACGCCCCCAGTTGCCGTGGACCTTCACGGTGATAGACGACCCGACGGTCAACGCCTTCGCGCTGCCCGGCGGCTACATCTTCGTGACTCGGGGTATCCTCACCCACATGAACTCGGAGGCAGAGCTCGCCTCGGTCGTAGGACACGAGATCGGCCACGTCACCGCGCGGCACTCGGTTCAGCAGATGACCCGGCAGCAGCTCGCCCAGCTCGGCATGGTGGCCGGGGCGATTGCGTCGGACAAGATCGCGCAGAATCTCGGGGTCATCAGTCAGGGTCTGGGCGTGCTGTTCCTCAAGTACAGCCGGGACGACGAGAGTCAGGCCGACGGCCTCGGCTTCCGCTACGCCCTGAACGATGGCTATGACGTGCGGAAGATGATCGACATGTTCCAGATTCTGCAGCGGGTCACGGCCAGTGCAGGCCAACGGATTCCCGAGTGGCAATCCACTCATCCAGACCCAGGCAACCGCATCCAGGCGACCCAGGCGCGCCTGGCGAGGGTCACGGTGTCACTGGATGACAAGAAGGTGAACCGCGAACCCTTCCTCCGGTCGCTCGTCGGCATGGTGTACGGAGACAATCCCCGGCAGGGTTACTTCAAGGGAACGTCCTTTCTCCACCCCGACCTCCAGTTCCAGCTCGACTTTCCCACGGGCTGGAAGACCGCGAACCAGACCCAGGCCGTCGTGGGTCTGAGTCCCGCGCAGGATGCGCAGCTCCAACTCTCCCTGGCTGGCCAAGCGGAACCCGCGCAAACCCTGCAGCAGTTTCTCGGGCAGGAAGGCGTACAGGCGGGGCGGTCGAGTCAGACGACTATCAACGGCAATCCTGCGGCGCTTGCCCCCTTCGCCGCGCAGAACCAGGACGGGACCAAGCTCTCGGGACTGGTGGCATTTGTTTCTTATGGGGGAAGCACGTATCAGCTGCTCGGCGTGACGGCCGCAGCGTACAGCGGCTACGAACGCACCTTCCAGCAGTTCATCGGCAGTTTTCGCAGGCTTACCGATCCGGCAGCGCTCGGGGTCAAGCCCAATCGGATCGCTCTCGTGAGGGCGCCCAAGGCGATGACTCTGGCCGGGTTCAACCAGCAGTATCCGTCGACGATCTCGCTGGATGAGCTGTCACTCATCAATGGCCTGGAGAATGGTGACGCGGCGATCGCGGCGGGGCAAACCGTGAAACGAGTCGTGGCACAATGATTGGCGGCGTTGGTCGGGGGGCGGAGCCGCAGCTCCGCCCTGCGGCCTAGGACACCCGCCGCGTCTTCCGCTTCATGAAGTCCATCAGGATGAACTGCCCCAGGGTCATCGTGGTGGTGAAATAGGCCTTCCCGCGGCAGATCTCGGATACCTTCTTCACGAACTCCACGAGTGACCGCTCCCGCGCCAGCATGAACGTGTTGATCATGATTCCGGCGCGACGACAGTTCGCCACTTCGCGGTAGGTTGCCTCCAGGATCCGTGGGTCCAGCCCGATCGAATTCACATACACCTGACCATCCGGCATGGTCATCGCCGACGGCTTGCCGTCGGTGATCATGATGATCTGCTTCATGTCCTTGGTCTGCGCGGTGAGCAGCCGCCGCGCGAGCTTGAGCCCTTCCGCCGTGTTGGTGTGGTACGGTCCTACCTGGACGGCCGGGAGCGCCGCAAGCGGGATTTCTTCCGCCGTGTCGTGGAAGAGCACGCAGCGGATGGCATCGCCGGGGAATTGGGTGCGGATCAGGTGGGTGAGCGCCAAGGCCACCTTCTTGGCGGGCGTGAAGCGGTCCTCGCCGTACAGAATCATCGAGTGCGAGCAGTCCAGCATGAGGACCGTCGCCGCAGAGGAACGGTACTCCGACTGGCTGACCATCAGGTCGCCGTACTCCAGATCGATCGGGACCTTGAGTCCCCCGCGCGCGATGGCTCGGCTGAGCGTGGCGGGCACATCGAGGTTCAGGGTATCGCCGTATTCGTACGGTTTGCTCGCCGCCTCGGCTTCGGTACTGGTCGCCAGGTGAGGTGTGTCATGGGCGCCGGCACTCGCTTTGCCGAGGCTTCCGAGCAGGCCTCGGAGCGTCTTGAAGCCGAGGAAGTCGGCGCCTTTCTCGGTCAGGGAGAACTGCACCTGCTGCGCCGCCGACCGTGCCTGCCCCTGCGGCCCGAACACCGAGGTGTATCCGGTCGGCATCTCGGGGGCTTGGTTGAGGTTGAGATATCCCTCCTCCATCAGGCGTTGCACGATCCGATCGAGGAGTTCGGCGAGTTGCCTCTCGACCTCCGCGTCCTGCTCCGGATCACCGCTGGACTCGCCCCGCAGTAGTTGCATCATCTCCGGGGTGAGCTGCTCAGAGTTCATCAAGGCCCTGAGAATCGCTTCCCGCAATGCGTCGAGCGAACGGTCGCCGGACTCATCGCCCCAGAAGCTGTCCCCGGCAAAACCCGATTGCAGCAGGAAATCCCCCAGCTCATCCAGCAGGGCTTGGAGATTTACGGCCTCGGCGAGTCCGGGGATGTACTTTGAGTAAGTCGTGAAGCGCATGGAGAGAAGCGTACAGCGTCCAGCGTGTAGCGTACAGGGGTAATGGCCGCGGCAACGGCGCAATTCGGACCACCCGATTGCCTGGACCGCTGGACGCTGGACTCTGGACGCTGTACGCTCCTCTCGTGGCCAGCACTCTCCGGAACCCCCTCCACACCTTTCGGCACCGGAATTTCCGGCTGTTCTTCATCGGGCAGTTCGTCTCACTTGCCGGCACCTGGATGCAGGTGGTCGCCCAGGGGTGGCTGGTGTTCGAGCTCAGCAACTCCCCATTTCTCGTCGGACTCGTCACTTCGCTCGAATCACTCCCCATTCTGTTCCTGACGCTGTATGGCGGGGTCGTTGCCGATCGAGTGGACAAACGGCGAGCCCTGCTGGTGCTGCAGACCGGGATGCTGCTTGAGTCACTCGCCCTCACCGTGCTCACCGCGACCCATCATATCAGCGTTGGCTGGGTCATGGCTTTGGCCCCGGTTCTGGGGACGTTGAGCGCGTTCGAAGTACCGATCCGCCAGTCCTTCATGGTGGAGATGGTCGGGCGCGAGGACCTAGTCGGCGCCATCGCGCTCAACTCCTCCGTGTTCAACCTTTCCCGAATCGTTGGACCGGTGATCGCCGGCGGCCTCATCGCCACGTTCGGCAGCGCGGCGTGCTTTGCCGCGAACACGGTGAGCTTCCTGGGCGTGATCCTCGCCTTCCTGCTGATGCGGCCCCCGTTTCCCGGCGCGGTGTCCGACTCAGCCGATGCTGAACCCACGTTCCGCGACGGCATGCGTTACGCCCTGGGGCGGACCGAGCCGCGCTCGCTGCTCACCCTGGCCGCGACCCTCAGCATCTTCGGACTTGGTCCGGCGCTCGCCATGCTCCCCGTCTTCGCGCGGGACGTGCTCGGGCTCGACGCGAGCGGATACGGCAGTCTGATGGCCGCGGTCGGCGTGGGAGCCGGTGGCGGCGCGATCGCGATGGCCGCCACAGGCCACCGGTTGGACCGGTACAAGGTCATTCGGAATGCCACCTTTCTCTTCGCGCTGAGCCTGTTGCTCTGCGCGGCGCGAACCCCATTGCCGGTCGCGCTGGTCAGCTTTGCGATGGCGGGATTTTGGAGCGTGCTCGCGGCGATCAGTACCAACACGCTGCTCCAGACCGATGCTCCCGATCAGCTTCGCGGCCGGGTCATGGGGTTCTATTCGTTCGTCGTACTCGGGCTCGCTCCATTCGGGTCGTTGCAGGCAGGTCTGGTGTCCGAGCACTTCGGCGTTCGCACCTGTTTCGTGGCGGGTGCGATCGTGTGTGCCGCCACAGCTGTCTGGCTTGCGCGCACGCGCGCCAGGCAGTAACAACTGATCCATCACGGACCAGGGCCAGCTATGCTCATCACCATTTCTCGGCAGTATGGCGCGGGAGGCTCCGAGGTCGCTCGGCTCGTCGCGACGCGCCTGGGCTGGAGTGTGGTCGACAACGATATCGTGGACCGTGTGGCGGAGCGTGCGGGGCTGGCGGCGGACGTCGTCGCGCGGCAGGATGAGCGAGTGCCGGGGTTCGTCGAGCGGCTCGCTCGCGCGCTCACCGCCTCGTCACAGGAGTATGCGCTGCCGCAGTTGGGCGTGGCTGTCCGCGCTGAGGAGCCGAGCCTGGTACGAATCACCGAGATGGTGGTGCAGGAGGTCGCGGCGGAGGGGAGAGTCGTGCTCGTGGGTCGGGCCGCGCCGGCCGTGTTGGGAACCGGCCACGATGCGCTGCACATCAAGCTTGCGGCGCCACGGGAGTTCCGGATCAAGCTGGCGCAGGATGTCGAACGGCTGGATGCCGCCGCGGCGGAGAAGCTGATGGATGAAACCGACGCGAATCGTGCCCGCTACCACCGTGAGCACTACGGCCGCGATTGGGACGATCCGACCCACTTCCACATGGTCCTCAACACCGGCCTGCTCGGTCTCGAGGGCGCCGCCGAGCTAATTCTCGCGGAGGCGCGACGGCGGGGCTGGTAGCTCAGCCCAGGTTCAAACCCTTCCCATACCCCCCCATTGGATCCTTCCGGTCCGGCTTGGCCCGGGTGTAGCCCAGTTCCTCCGAGCGACTGATCAGCTTCCGTTCCGCCAGGCCTTCGAGGATCAGTTCGCAGGCGCCAACCAGCGCGGGAGGGTCGTCGCGCGAGGCGAGCTCGGCGGCTACCGCGGCGTTGATGAGGCCCGGGACGACTCCGAAGCCCTTCAGGCAGAGATCACTGCGTTCGTCGCCCTTGATCTTGAGAGCGCCGCCGGTATTGAACCAGGTGACGATCTGTTCCAGGCCGATCTCGCCGCCACGCTCATCCAGGGTGCGCCCAGCCGCACGCCGGATGAGCTCCTTCGCGATGACCTCACCGCCCTGCAACTCACCTTCGTACTCGAGTTCCAGCTTTCCCGTTATCGAAGGCTGGGCGGCGTAGATGTCGCTGATCCGGGGAACGGCGACTGGTTCCCCAGTGACGATGGCGCGGCGCTCCGCATTGGAGATCGTGTGCTCAAGCAGGCTGATTGGAAGCCGCTGGCTCACGCCTGACCGCTTGTCGATTCGCTTGTCTTCGCGCGCTTCAAAAGCCACCCGCTCGATGACTTCGAGCACGAACTCCGGAATCCGTACCTTTCGCCCGGCACGCGTCGTCCACGCCTCCTGCATCGTGATGGCCATGCCGAGCTCGATGGTGCGCGGATAGTGGGTCAGGATCTCCGAGCCGATTCGGTCCTTGAGCGGCGTAATGATCTTGCCGCGGGCGGTGTAGTCCTCCGGATTCGCCGTGAAGGCCAGCAGCACGTCGAGCGGCAACCGCACGGGATAGCCTTTGATCTGAACGTCGCCTTCCTGCATGATGTTGAAGAGTCCGACCTGGACCTTGCCGGAGAGGTCCGGCAGCTCATTGATGGCGAAGATGCCGCGGTTGGCGCGCGGAAGCAGGCCGAAGTGCATCGTCAGCTCATCCGACAGCAGGTGCCCGCCACGGGCCGCCTTGATGGGATCTACATCGCCAATCAGGTCCGCCACCGTCACGTCCGGTGTCGCGAGCTTCTCGACGTAGCGCTGGTCCCGCGGCAACCAACTGATGGCCGTAGCCTCGCCGCACTCGGCGAGCCGCTCGCGCGCGTATTTCGAGATCGGGGCGAAGGGGTCGTCGTTCACTTCGCTCCCGGCAACGATCGGAATTGCCTCATCGAGGAACCGGGTGAGCTGGCGGAGAATGCGGCTCTTCGCCTGCCCCCGAAGTCCGAGCAGGATGATGTGGTGCCGGGCGAGGAGTGCGTTGGTGAGCTGCGGCAGGATCGTGTCCTCATAACCGACGATGCCCGGGAACAGCGGTTCGCCTCGCTCGAGCATCCCCACAAGGTTGCCACGCAGTTCCTCCCGGACCGATCGACCGCGGAGTGGGGGCTCGGCCCAGGGGGAGTGCTTCAGATCACCAACGGTTTGCGGGAGGCGGCTCATGCTGGACAATAGGGGGAACGGGAGACGGTGGGAACCCGGGGGTTGGGCGCGTGGCGCAAAGAAAGCCTCAGCTTCTACCCGGCAGGAGCGCGTCGGTTCCACGCCGGTGACCGAAATCCGCAGGTGGACGCAATCCCGATTGCACCCACCATTGGGCGCCTAACGCCGCACCTGGACGCTTGACAGGCAATTGGCTCTCAGTAACTTGCGCGCGGTTATTCGGGGCCTTGGCCAAGGTCCCGGCAGACTCCATCCGAGGCCATCCCTATTCTCGTCGAGGAACACAATGAAGAAGTACATCGCTGTTGCCGCCGTTCTCATGCTGGCCGGGTGTGGCAAGAAGGAACAGCCGACCCCGGCTGCCGATACGACCAGCGCAGCGCCTGCCGCAAGCGATTCGATGGCACGGGACACCACCAGCAAGATGTAACCCAACACAAGCCGTTGTAGTGGAAGGAAGGGCCGCTCGATCGGGCGGCCCTTGTATTTTGCCGGCAGGTGTGGCTCGCGCAGGATCAGGTCAGACGCCGCATCATACGAACGAGGCGAGTGCGTCGAACGGCAGCGGGACGACCCGGGCGTACTGGCTGCCGGTGGACACCACGTCGCCCGGATTTACCTCGCGCTTGAGGATGGCGAGCCCGACCGTCACTTTTGGCAGCACCAGGAGCGATCCGATGGTCCCGACGTCCTGACCTTCCGTGCCGAGAACCGTGTTGTCCTCGAGCGCTGGTACGCCGGCCCAAATCAGGCCGCGCATCTCACGATTGGTGTGACCCCGGAAGTGCAGTCGCGCCACTGTTTCCTGCCCGAGATAACAGCCCTTGGTATAGGAGACACCTTGAAGGGCGTCGTAGCGGACTTCCTGCGGAAGAGTCTTCCCCTGAATCTCGGCGCCAAGCCGTGGCCAGCCGGCCAGGATCCTCGCGGCTTCGAGATCGTCGAGATCGCCAACTACCGCGCCGACAAGTGCCAACCCGGTCATTGCCCGCTCGATTACCTCCGGTTGGGCGACGAGGACGGCCCGGAAATAAGCGCTGCCGTGGGGCCTGGCCAGCAACATCTCCGTATCCCCTTGCCCGTGCGAAATCACCCGGGCCTCTCCGTCTGGCACCGTGATGCCCGCCGCCGCCAACGCAACGATGGAGAGGTCGCCGCACACCCAGAGTGTCTCGCGTTCCCTGGAACGATCCACCACCCGCGCCATGCGGGGTGGGATCGAGCGATTGAAGACCCCGAGCGTGGAATCGCGAGTGCTCGGGTCCAGGAGGAGGATGAGACGCTGGGGGAGCAGGCGAAACACCCACATGTCCGCGGTAATCATACCCTTGGGGGTGAGCAGGGCGCTGTAGACTATCGTGCCGTCGCCCGGCGCCACGTGGTCATTGGAGAGCAGACCCTGCAGGCAATCCAGCGCTGCCGGACCGTGCACCTCGATCACGGCCGCGGGGGCGCGGACCATGACGCAGCCATCGCGGAGCCGGTTCAGGCGCTCTTCATCTAGGGCGATTGCGGGCACCATCAGGCAACCCAGGGAAGCTGGTACGGGTGATGCCCGCGGAAATCAGACCATACGGCATCGGCGGCGGCCAGTTGTGGTGCCGGGTGAGAAGTGGTGAGCATGGCGCAGCGGACGCCGGCGCCACGCGCCGCCTCGAGCCCTGGCAGGGAATCCTCGACGATCACGCAGGCACTCGCGGGCATTCCGAGCGCCTCCCGTGCGGCGCGATACCCCTGGGGATCGGGCTTGCACCGCGTCACATCTTCCGCGGCGATGACAGTCTCGAAGAACCCACTTAGCCCGGCCTCATCGAGCACCAGCTTGATCTCCCGCCTCAGCGCTCCGGAGATTACCGCCAACCGATAGCCTTCCTCGGCCGCGGCCCGGATGAAATCAGCGGATCCCGGGACCAGTTCGAGCGATGCCCGGATGGCCTGTTCATAGAGCACCGCCTTGCGTTCGATCGCTTCGGGGATCAGGCCATCGCCCACCGCCAGCCCCATGCGTTCGAAGGTGAAGCGAAAACATTCCCGGTCATCGAAGCCCAGGTAGTCGCGGTAGTACTGAGCTCGGTCCAGGTCATAGCCGTAGCCCGCGAGCGTTGCGATGAGCGCCTCACAATGCTGCGGTTCATCATTGACGATGACGCCGTTGAAATCGAACAGGATGGCTTTACTCATTGAGCGGAAAGATAGTAGCCCTTGGCCAGCAAAGGATGAAGACGTGCCTTTTCACCCTTCACTGTTCACTTCTTACTCCTCGCTCCCTACTCCTCACTCCTTGCTCCTCACTCCTTACTTCTCACTCACCATACACACCGCCAACCTCATACGACCAATCCAGCAATTCCACCGGGTGCGCGACCCGGATCGGCAGATGCGCTGCCTGCAGTCCTCCGCCGATCTGCATGAGACAACCGGGATTGCCGGTCGCAATCACTTCGGGGATTGGTACCGCGGCGGTGAATGCCGCCAGCTTGACGTCGAGCACGGTCCGCGACATGGCGGGCTCAAGGATCGAGAAGATCCCCGCGCTGCCGCAGCAGCGGTCGGAGCCCGGCAGGAGGCTTACCCGAAGGCCGGGGATCGCCCGAAGGACCGCGAGTGGGGGTTCCTGAACGTGCTGTGCGTGCTGCAGATGGCAGGGTGCATCGTACGCGACCTCGAGGCTCAGCGTCCCTCCGCGCTTTGGCCCCTTCTCCGCCAGCAGTTCCGTCACGTCGCGCACCTTGCTCCCCAAGGCACGGGCGGGCTCGGTCCCAAGCAGGTGGCCATACTCCTTGAGCAGCGCGCCGCATCCGGCGCTGTTGACGGCGATATAGCTGGCGACATTCCCGAAGGCAGCGAGGTTCCGGCGAGCCAGCCCGGCTGCGGTCGTCCGGTCGCCGGCATGCTCATGGAGGGCGCCGCAGCACACCTGCCCGCTCACCTCGACCACCCGGTAGCCGTTGGCCTCGAGCGTGCGACGGGTGCTGTCGTGGACATGATCAAAGAGCGCGTTCATCACGCAGCCCCGGAACAGTGCCACCGTCGGGCCTGAAGTTGATCTCCCCGGAGCGCGGCCGACCTTCCGCGTCGGCCGAGTAGCCGCCAGCATCGCCATGCCAAACCCGGCTCGGCTGCTACCCGCCAGCAGGTCGGCCAGACGCAGGTCCCTCAGCAACCGCGCGGCACCGAACAGCGTCCGCCAGGTCCATGTTCGCTCAAACACCATGAGAACCGCGCGGGCCAGAGGGCGGAACCCGCGCGCGCGCCCGAGCAGCTCCCTGGCCGCCTCGAGTCCGCGGCCATAGCCGACGCCGGAAGGACAGACCGGCTCGCAGCCGCGACACCCCAGGCACGCGTCCAGATGTTGTATCAGGGCTGCGTCGGTGGCGGAAACGTCGCCGCGCTCCAGCGCACGCATCAGGACGATGCGCCCCCGCGGGCTGTCGGCCTCATCGCCGGTTGCGAGGTAGGTGGGACAGGCCGGCAGGCAGAAACCGCAGTGTACGCAAGGATCGAGGGACGAGAAGTCGGAACCCGTCACTCGTCGCTTCCCTCCAGCGTGACCGCGATTACTCCGAGTGGATCGAAGGTGCTGCGGAGCCTACCAACCAACGCGCCGACCCCCTCGCGGTACGCTCCGAAATGCCCCACCGCCTTCCTGACGGCCCAAGGCGCCCGTTCGAGGGTCATTGGCACCTCTCGTTCCGCAGTCCGGCGCCGCAGCGTGCGCAGGGCCTCGACGTTCGTCTCGCCGGCCCACCGAAGTCCTCCCGTGCCGAGGCCGGCTGAGAGCAATCCTTCACCCAGCGACTCGATCACCAGGTCCATCACATCCGGGAGGCCATCGAGAAGTGCTCCCAAGCGAATCGAGATCGGGCCACCGAGTGGGGCTCGTCCCACGAGGCTCCAGAATGCGGCCGCGCGATCGGGGGCGAGTGGTTCCCAGCCAAGTCCGGTGACCTGAGTGAGCCGACCCGCCTCGCCAGCCACCCCGTCGGCCGTGCCCATGATGCGGGCCGCCAGAGTCCATTCCGGCAGTGCGGCCAGCGCCGGAGCTAGTAGCTCCAGGGCGACCGCATTCACCTGGGCTTCGAGAACATCGTGGCCTGCGCCAGAGAGCGCGTGACGCCCGCCGCGGGCGATTAAGGTGGCATCGACCGCGGGCATTGCCCGAAGCCGGAGGTTGAGTTCGGTGATGACTCCGAAGCCCCCGAAGCCTCCGACATGGAGCTTGGTGAGGTCGTAACCAGCAACGTTCTTCACGACCTGCCCGCCTGCACTCACCAGGCGTCCGTCGCCGGTTGCGACTGTGCACCCGAGAATGTGGTCACGCACTGGTCCAAACCCGTGGCGTAACGGACCGGCAGTGCCGGTGGCAACCACCGAACCGATGGTTCGGTCTGGCCGCCCCGGCGGGTCGAGCGCGAGCCATAGCCGATGCGGCAGCAGTTCGGCGCGAATCGCCTCCAGCGTGGCTCCGGCCTGGACCGTTGCGACCAGGTCAGCCGGGCTCACCCGGACGATGCGGGCCATCCCCCGGGTGGTCAGCGCGAAGTCAGCGGGTCCGTCGGCGGGGATCCAGCTGCCACGTCCCTCAAGGCGAAACTTCCAGCGTTCGTCCTGCGCGGCCTGGCAGACAAGCGCGAGTGCATCGTCGCTCTCGGGCACCGCGCGGGGTACACCGCGCGGGTCGCGTTCGACCCCTTCGGGGCCGAGCAGATTCTTGAGCCGTTCGAAGACCGCGTTGTTCATGCGACACCTCGCTGGCGCCACTCCCGGCATGTGTGCAGGGGAAATACCTTGCCCGGGTTCGCCCGGGCGCCCGGATCAAAGACTCGGCGAACCTCACACATCAATTCCAGCGACGGCGGATCAAACGCCTCGGGCATGTACTCCACCTTGTCGCTGCCGACGCCGTGTTCGCCAGTAATGCTCCCTCCGGCCGCGAGGCAGATTTCCATGATCTCCCGGCTCGCGACCTGTACCCGCCTGGCCTGGTCCGGATCCCGCCGGTCGTAGCTGATGCAGGGATGGAGATTGCCGTCGCCGGCGTGGAATACGTTGCTGATCTGGAGTCCGAGCCGATCACGGATCTCGGCAATGCGATCCAGGATGTCGGGCAGATTCGACCGCGGTACGACGGCATCCTGGACCGCGAGGTCCGGTGCGATCCGCCCGAGGGCGCCAAACGCCTTCTTCCGGCCCTGCCAGAGCCGGGCGCGGTCGGCCGGACTCGTCGCTGCCGCGATCTCACGGGCGCCGTTGGAGCGGAGCAGCCGATCCACTTCGGCACCATCGGCAGCGACTGCTTCGGGGGAGCCGTCCAGTTCGACCAACAGCACCGCTGCCGCATCGGTCTTCGCGCCCGTCGCATAAATGGACGCCTCGACAGCCTTGATGCAC
Source organism: uncultured Gemmatimonadales bacterium (assembly GCA_963748035.1). Taxonomy (GTDB): domain Bacteria; phylum Gemmatimonadota; class Gemmatimonadetes; order Gemmatimonadales; family GWC2-71-9; genus JADJOM01. The sequence goes on from CAVVHO010000004.1 coordinate 208,475, forward strand.
GACTGGTCCATCATTTCGAGCGCCGCCGGGACGATGCCGGAGGCGATGATCGCTGAGACGGCTTCGCTGGCACAGCGCAGCGCCAGAAAGTCGGCAAATATCGTGCGTACCTGGCGGGGAATTGCCTCCAGGCGAACCGTGATCTCCACCGCTACGCCAAACATTCCTTCGCTCCCGACGAAGAGACCTACGATGTCCGGGCCCCAAGGGTCTCCATGCGGTGAGCCCAACCGCATGAAACTCCCATCCGTCCGCACCACTTCCAGCGCCGTGACATGATTGGTCGTAACGCCGTACTTCAAGCAGTGGGGGCCTCCGGCATTTTCGGCGACATTGCCGCCGATCGTGCAGGCACTCTGGCTGGATGGGTCGGGGAGATAGTGTAGACCATGTCCGATGACTGCTTCCGAGAGCTTGGCGTTGATGACCCCCGGTTGCACTACTGCCCTGCGGCGCTCGGGCCAGACCGCCAGAATCCGGTTCATCCGGGTCAACGTGACCAGCACTGCGTTTCCCTCGGCGAGAGCTCCGCCTGACAGTCCGGTCCCTGCGCCGCGGGCAACGAAGGGGACCTCCAGCAGGTTCAGCAGCCGGAGTACCGCTGCCACCTCCTGCTTCGAGCCGGGCAACACCACCAGCCCGGGGACTGACTCATGGGTCGGCAGGCCGTCGGCGGCGTAGGTGACCAACTCGGCAGATCGATGCCGGACCCAGCGCGGGCCCACGATGCGGCCGAGCTCCTCCACCAGTTCCGTGCGCATCACCCCACCACGATATCGCGGTCGTGGTGACCCTTGCCGTTGGCACGGGCCCGGACGTGAATTTCCGCGCGGAGCTTCGCCTCGGCGACAAGCGGCGGAAGCAGGCCGATGAGGGCCCGTGCGCGCTCGCGAGTGGAGCGACCACTGAGTAGCCGTACGCGGGTCTCGAGGTCCATCTCGGCGAGCGAGGCGATCTGAAATGAAAGGGTCTCCCCGTCCTCAGCCCAGGTAGCCTCATCGCCGGGCTGATCGGCGAGGATACCGAGCGCCAGGCGCAGCTCCGCCCCCAAGCGGCGCAGCTCCTCCTGTTCTGCGGGGAGAGGTGCCGAATCCGGTTCGTCCGCAAATTCCTCGATTGTCGCGACGGGGTAGGGGGTGCCCTCGTCCAGGAGGGCTCGCACTCCGAATCGTCGCTCGCCCAGCACCATGATGTTGGAGCGTCCGTCCCCTACCGGTTCGGCCCCGCGGATTCGCGCGACGCAGCCGATCGCTCCGCGTCCCGGCGGGTCGGCAACGGTGATCCCGAAGCGATGGTCGCTAGCCAGGCAGTCAGTCAGTAGCTGGCGGTATCGCGGCTCGAAGATGTGCAGAGGCAGCAGCTCGCCTGGAAAGAGCACGAGGTTGAGGGGGAATAACGGTAGACGGGAAGGCATGCTCGGAATGTAGGGGTACTGCAGGCGACGGGCGAGGAGGCGAAAAAGACGAAAGGCGAGGAGCGTCCTCGCCTTGTCGTTCCTTCGCCTTCTCGCCTGTTCGCCTGTCCTTAGGCTGCCACCCAGAACCCTTTCAGCCCCTTCACATCGGGTGACTCCCGCAGCTTTTCGAAGGCCCGTTCGCGGATCTGGCGGATGCGTTCCCGGGTGACGCCGAGGAGTTCGCCGATCTTCTCGAGGGTGAGGGCTTCGCTGCCCTCCTCAAGGCCGTAGTAGAGGTAGAGGATCTTCCGCTCACGCGGAGTCAGATAGCGCTCAAAGATGCGGTCGATGAATTCGCGCATGAGCCGCGCGTCGGTACGCTCCTCGATGTCCCCGCCCTCGCTCCCGGCGAACCGCTCGCCCAGGGTCCCGCTGGTCTTGTCGCCGCGCTCGACGGGCGCATCCAGCGACAGCTCGGCCGAAGTCATGCGCCGAGCGGACCGGATGTTGTCTACGCTGTCGTTGAGGGCGGTGGCGATTTCTGCGTCGGTGGGTTCGCGGCCGAGCTCCTGGGACAGGAACAACTCTGCTCGCGACATCTTGATCAGGGCGGAATTCTGATTGAGCGGGATTCGCACGCTCCGGGTCTGCTCGGCAAGCGCCTTGAGCACAGCTTGGCGCACCCACCAGACCGCGTAGGAAATGAACTTGACGCCGTGATCGGGATCAAACTTCCGGACCGCCTTGAGCAATCCCTCGTTGCCGATCGCCACCAGCTCGGAGAGATCGAGGCCGTGACCCTGGTATTTCTTCACGTAGGAAATGACGAAGCGGAGGTTCGCCGTGACGAGGCGTTCCGCCGCTTTCTCATCCCCCTTCTGCGCCAGCCGGGCCAACCGCTTTTCCTCGGCTGGATCGGTAATCATGGGCAGCTTCTGGATGTCCTGCAGGTACTGGTCGAATGCCCCGGTAGCTGTGGGACGAAAAAATGCCTTGGACCGACTGGTTTGCTGCGCAGACATGACGGCTCCGCGAAGACGGTACAGCCTGATTTGTCGTTGAGACGCGGCCGAGTGGGGGTTGGCCGCGGAAGGTGTGCGAATATAGGACGTGAAAAAAAACTGGTCAAGCAGATTCTGATATCCACATCACAAATCATTCGCCGACAGGGCATTGCAGAGTTTGTCCACGCTCGCCATCTCGCCGGGGCTACCTACCAGCAGGCAGGTAGGTGGCTAACCGCTTGTCAAGTAAGTTGTTAGTGCATGGGGAGATGTTGGCTGCTCGGGGAAAACCCAATCTGGAAATGTGGATTAGTTCAAGCCGGCCAGTGCTGATGCGAGCAGATCGGTGGACACGGGCACCGTCCACTGACCCTCCCCTGAATGCATGACGCCGAGCGCGGTTGGCAGAGCGAGTCGCACTTGGCCATCGCGGTTCTTCTTGTCGTGGAGCATTCCTTCCAGTGCCCGCGCGATGTGTACGCCTGGCCCGCTTCTGGTCGGGAGACCTAGCGCCCGCACCAGCCCGGTGACGCGCTCCGCCAAGCCGCCTTCGGTGAGGCCCATCCGCTCCGCGATTCGGCACTCGGCGATGAGCCCGAGGGCCACCGCCTCGCCGTGCGGCAAGCGATAGTCGGACTGGTGCTCCAGTCCGTGCGCGATCGTGTGACCGGCGTTGAGGATCGCCCGCTTCCCGCCCTCCCGTTCGTCCTCGCTCACCACCGTTGCCTTGATTTGGACGCTGCGATGCACCAGGTACGTGATTGCCTGCAGGTCCTTCGCCAGGATCCGTCGGGCGTTGCTCTCGATCCACGCGAAATAGTCCGGATCGGCGATCACGCCGTGCTTGATGGCCTCGGCGAGGCCGGATCGAAACACCCGATCGGGCAGGGAGAGGAGTGTGAGCGGGTCGGCCGCGACAATCGCCGGAGGGTGGAATGCCCCGATGAGATTCTTGCCGAGCGGCGTGTCCACGCCGACCTTGCCGCCTACAGAAGCGTCCAGCATCGCGAGCAGAGTGGTTGGGACCTGCGCGTAGGGCACGCCGCGGAGAAAAGTGGCGGCCACGAACCCCGCGAGGTCCCCTACGACGCCGCCACCCAGCGCGACGATCGCCGACTGTCGATCAAGCCCCGTCGCCAGCATCTCGTCGGACAACCGCTGCCAGGTCTCACGGGTCTTGCTCGCCTCGCCCGCGGGAAACGTCAGGCGGGCTTCGCACCGCAGCCGGATGCCCGCGTCGCTCGGGCGCGACCCGAGTGCCCGGGCCTCGGCCGTCGCGCGGGTCCACTCGTCGTAATACCGGCCCACGATGTCGTCGGTGATGAGCACCAGCTTTCGCCTACCAAGCGCCACACCGAACAGCTCGGGAAGGGAGAGCAGGATGCCGGGCTCGATGTGAACCTCGTACTCGCCGAGGGCGTGTTTGACCGGGACGATAGGCATAGCGGGGAAACTAAGGCGGAGAGGGGTCAAGCCTGAAGGGCGAACCGTGGGTCCGGGCTAATGACAAGTGAGAAGTAAGAAGTGAGAAGTGAGAAGTACGAAGCCTGGTCCGACCGCCCCGCCCATGTTTCACTTGCCATGTCTCACTTCATCCTTCTCACCTTCTGACTTCCACTTCTGATTCCTCACTTCCGGCCTCACCCTTCACCAGGTCACGTCGCCCTTGCCCTCCCGATGGTTGGCAAGCCGGGCCAGGGTGAAGAGCAGATCCGAAAGACGATTGAGATAGCGGACGAAGAGATCGGGAAGCTCCGACTGCTGCGCCAGGCTGACCACGCTTCGCTCGGCCCGGCGGCAGACGGTGCGCGCCAGATGAAGGGCCGCTGCCTTGGGAGTCCCGGCGGGCAGCACGAACGCCCGGAGTTCCGGCAGCTCACGCTCGGCCTCGTCCATGATGCGTTCGAACTTGGCGACCCGCGCCTCGGTCAGTTCGGCCTTCTCCAGCGCTCCCTGGACCTTCCCGGGATCGGGTGTTGCCAGTTGGCCGCCGAGTGCGAAAAGGTCCCGCTGGATCGCCTCCAATTGCTCGTCGAACAATTGATTCGGCACCGTGGCCCTCGCGACACCGATCGCTGAATTCAGTTCGTCCACATCACCGTATGCCTGGACCCGCACGTGATCCTTTGGGACTCGGCCGCCCCCAAAGAGTCCGGTCTCGCCGGCATCGCCGGTCCGGGTATAGATCTTCATTCGCCACGCCGCTTTTCATAGAGCAGTACGTCGTCGATGTCCTCTTCCCATACAGTTCCAGCGACCCGCATGCCGACCTTCTCTGCTACCCGACGCGCTGCCACGTTGTCCGGCGGAATGCTGGCGCACACCCGTTCGACCCCCGGTTGTTGCAGCGCCCAGTCGACCAGCGTTTCGGTCGCCTCAGTCGCAAACCCGCGGTGGTCCGCTCCCGGGTATGTCGCGTACCCGATCATCACCGCCCCGCGCTCATCCGGGGGGCCACCGAATCCAAGCGCGCCGGTGACGTGCCCCGTTGCTCGGTCGACTGCGAGCCAGGTCCACCATCCCAGGGTGCCGGGTTCGGCCCGGAGCCGGTCGCGCACTAGCGGGAGCACGTCCGCCAAAAGCGGCGGTGGTGCGAGCGGGGATGGGAAGCGATACCCAGTGAGCGTGGTGAGTTTCGTTTCGTCAGCGGCCAGCATCGCATCAATCGCGTCGGCCTGGAATGGTACCAGGACGAGGCGAGCGGTATCGAGGCGCGAGGTCGGGGTCACCTTGATTGTCTCATCAGTGCAAGTGCCGGAGTGACAGAGGGCCGAAGGCCGAGGGCCGAGAGTCGAACTGCCAAGCGGGCCAGGAGTGCCAAGAGTGCCAAAGTGCTTGATGGTCGAGTGCTTGGTTCCGGTGCATCATCCGCAGAACGCTGAACGCTGATCGCTGAACGCTGAATGCTGAACCCTGAATCCCAGGCCCATACCTAACACGGCCCCTCCATTTCCGCTGCGGCGACCACCGTATTGCCTCTAGGTTCGAGGATGACCCACAGCACGCTGCCGTCTTCCACGTTCACCTGTTCCATCCACAGGTAGTCCCGCTTGAAAGCGAACCCGCTGACGGTCTGCAGCCGACGCCAGTACACTGCCGGCGTTGTGCCGGCATACGCGCGGGCTGGCCGGTAGCGTCGGTATTCGAGCAGTGTTGGACGAAAGATCGTTTGTTGCCAGGCCCCGGTGCCGTCCCAGACCATCACCACCGCCGCCAGCAGCTCGGTACCCCGGGCAGTACGGCGCCGCTCACGGAGGGACACCGCGTATCGAATCCGTCCATCATCCAGCCGGAAGGCGAGAATATCGGCCGCGTCCTCATCGGCTAGCCCATTGAGGGATAGTTCCACCCCGGTCTCGTGCGCGAGCGGCGCGTCGCGGCTGCTGAGTTTTCGATCCAGAGCCGAGTCCATCGCGCGCGCGGTCCATTCGATCAGGCTATCGCCAAGCTCGGCGGATGGCTGCTCGACGTCGTCGCGGTACTCGCGATCGGTTCGGTTCAGCCAGTCATCGGGTGCGAAGAAGGCGCCCACGACTGGTCCGCGGAGCGACACGCCACTGCTCCGCGCCGATTCCACGACCAGCTCGGCTTGGGTCCCGCGCCAACCGCACGGAGAACCGTGGAGTACGATGGACCGGATCCGTACGGGGGTGTGCCCATCGGGCGAACCAGCCAGCGCGCCCTGATGGACCAGCGCCGAGTCCTTGATCGGATCCAGAGTCACCGCGAAGCTGCGGCGGATGGCCAGCCATTGCCAGATGTCCCCACGGCGGTCGCGCTCTGGGCGAAAGCGGCGCGCGAGGTCGGCGATGAACGTGGTGTCGCTCGAAAGGAAGTGAACCTGACGGTTTGTCCCTTCCCCGACGAAGCTGCCCGCGATCGCCCCGGACGAGTCGAGCCGCGCATCGCTTGAAACACTCGCCTGTTCGAGTGGCGCGGGCGGACGTTCGCTCGACAACTCATCAATGAGGTTGCCGATTGGCGCGCAGCCGGCCGAGCCCAGGGCAAACACCGCCAGCTTCTTGAGGAGTTTCATCGCTTTACCTCAGACCGGGGCCGGCCAGTGCATGGCGTGCGCGGGCGCCCCAGTACCGGTGCTCAGGTTGAGCCTTGAGATGCGTCGGTTCGTCCCCGTGGGCCGTCGAGCCTTGGCATCACCCATCCAGGGCCTGCAGCATCTCCTCCACACGGGTGAACTTGAGTCGCGGACGGCCGAGCCGCTCCCCGTTTCGTTTCTCGAGCTCATCCAGCCGTTGCCAGTCCGCCCAGGATACTACCCGCACATTGCCTGCGGCGAGCCGGCTGTCCACGGCCGCGCGGCCGGGCTCGTCCGGCGGATCGAGGTGCCCGGTTCGAGAGTCCTCGAGCAGGAGCTCGGTGGTCTCCACGGCGTCCGGCTTGTTGGTGCCAATCACGCCGCTTGGGCCTCGCTTGATCCATCCAACTGCGTATTCGCCGGGCGAGACTTGGCCAGGGGCCGCGAGGATTCGTCCATGCAGGTTGGGCATCACTCCGCGTCTGGGGTCAAAGGGTGCACCGGGGAGCCCCGTTCCCAGATATCCCACCGACCGAAAGACCAGGCCCGCGGGAATGATCTCGCGCTCCCCGGTGAGTTCCGCCCGGACATCACCCTCAAGCCCGGAGATCAGCCGGTTCCTCCCCAGCATGACTCGTTCGACCCGATCCTCTCCCTCAAGTTGCAGGGGGGAGGCCAGGAAGCGCAGGTGAATCGTGCGAGCCTTCCCGCGTTTCGGCTTTGCTGCGAAGCCACGCAGAGTCTCCAGATTCTTCGCCGCGACCTTGTGATCCTCACTGGCGAGGGCGGCTGCGCTTGCCGGGTCGAGTTCCAGTTCGGCCGCGCGGACGTCGATGTCGGCGGCGGCCATCTCGCCCAACTCCTTAAGCTCGGGGTTGGTGAAGGCGGCCTGAACCGGCCCGCGCCGACCGATCATATAGATGTCCCGCACCAGGCTCTGCCGTAGCGCGTCCAGCGCATAGTCCGCAATATCGGTTGTGTGGAGCTCCTCGGGGGTCCGGGCCAGAATTCGGACGACATCCACCGCCACATTGCCAACACCCACTACGACCACGCTTTCCTGACCGAGGTCGAACTCCCGATTGCGATAGTCGGGGTGCCCATTGTACCACCCGACAAAGTCGGTCGCCGCATGGCTGCCGGCGAGGTCTTCCCCCGGAATTCCGAGGGCGCGGTCGCTCTGCGCACCGTACGCGTAGATCACCGCGTGATAGAGTCGAAGCAGGTCGTCGCGAGTGAGATCCTCACCGATTCGCACATTCCCGTAGAAACGGACCGCCGGATTCGCGGCGATCTTCTCGTAGACCCGGATGACGGACTTGATCTTCTGATGGTCGGGCGCCACTCCGCCGCGTACCAGACCGAAGGGTGTCGGCAACCGGTCGAACAGATCGATCTCGATCTCGGGCTGGTGCTTGAGCAGGTGCTCCGCGGCGTAGAAGCCCGACGGTCCAGATCCGACGATGGCCACGCGCAGGGGACGGGTCGTAGACATGGGGCCGGAACTTAAGGGTACTGTCCCCCGCCGTCAGCATCCTCCGCGGGTCTTCCCGCGGATCAGGAGACCCTAGCCTCGTTTCGGGCGCCACAGGAATTCGAGCGTGGCCCCGCCGACGCTGAGTTCGTCGCAGCCCAGGCCCAGGACGCCACTCTTGGGGAAATCGATGGACAGTCGGTGTGGTTCAGCGACCAACAGAATCGCCGCAAGCTCTCCCAGCCAGGGTTCGTGGCCTACCAGTCCCACGATTGCGTCGGCTGCGGGATCCCCCAGTGCGGCTTGAAGAGCGGGAACGTCGGGGGCAGCGGCAAGCTCAGGGCAGACCAGCGGGGCAGCACCCCCGGCGTGCCGTGCCGTGAGTTGCGCGGTCTGCCATGCTCTGAGCCAGGGGCTCGACAGGAGCAGGCTCGGCGTGAGGCCACGGCGCTTGAGTCGCTTGGCCACCCGCCGGTGAGTCCGCCGTCCTGTCTCGCTGATGGGCCGCTGAGTGTCGTCTGGCCACAGCGCGACATCGTGGTCACCTGCATCCGCATGGCGGATCAGGAGAAGGCGCATGGGATCCCCCGATGGCTTGGGTCCTGAGAGAGTGAGAAGTGAGAAGTAAGAGGTGGGGGTCGACCCGGTTCCCAGTCTTGACGGCCCTCGGAACTGTCGTTCGCCATGCATCACTTCTCACTTCTCACTTCTCACTTCTCACTCCTCACTTCTCACTCCTGACTCCTCACTCCTCACTGCTCACTGCTCACTGCTCACTCTCACTCCTCACTCCTCACCGCTTCCCACTGACCGCCTTCGCCATCGCTACGACCACGGAATCGATCACCATGATGGCGCTCCGCCCGCCCTGGGCATGGTGGTTGGCCTGGATCGAAAAGGTGAAGGTGTGTCCATTGGGCATTTCGATGAAGCCGGACAGGGTGTTCACCCGCGATATGCTTCCGGTCTTCGCGCGTACCCGGCCCTCGATCGGTGTGCCCATGAAGCGGCCCTTGAGCGAGCCGGCCGAGCCTGAGAGAGGAAGCGCGGGTTCGAAGCTCCCGGCGTAGTGCGGGTGTTTGCGGATGTACTGCAGCAACTTCGTAAAGGCGAGCGGGGCCACCAGGTTCGCCGCGGACAGGCCCGATCCGTCCGACAGGGCAAAGAGCGTCGAATCGATTCCCATCGAGTCGACCAGGAAACGCTGCTCAACGGCGATGCCTTCGCGCCAGCTGCCAGCCTTGCTAAACTGCCGTCCCAACTGCTTCAGGAGCATTTCGGCGAACCAGTTCTGGCTGGTGTTCAGGATCGGAAAGACCCAGTCGTGCAGCGGACGACTCCGGGTCTCGGCGAGTGGCGCGCTTTCCCGCGCCGTGCGATAGCGCAGCGAGTCGGTGATGCCTCTCGTGGTACCCTCCACGCTGATGCCCGCCTCCGCAAGTTCCCGCCGGAAGGCGCGAGCGGCGAAAAGATTCGGGTCCGGCAACGCAAAGGACTCCTTGCCACCAGCATGGTCCACCGTGACGGTACCCTCCGCCCAGAGACGCAGGGTGCCCGGTTCGCGATACATGCGGTCGCCGATATCGGTGTCACCGCCGGGCGGCACCGTCCGGGTGCGATTCTCGAGCGCGACATCGCCCAGGTTGGGATCCAGGGTGAGCGTGGCGGGGGCGTCGACGGCAGGGCCCGGTTTCCAGGTGATGTCCACGCTGTTGTCGTTGAAGCCCAGCCCCGCCACCGGCGCTGCGTACCACCAGTTCAAGTCGTAGCTGCCCCAATCCGGGTGGATCAGCTCGGCGTCGAACCAGCTGCCGTCGCCGACCAGGTCTCCGTGCACGGTGCGTACGCCAGTCGCGCGCAAGGCCGCGGCGAGTTCGCGCAATCGGGCGAACGGGTCGCGGTCGCACGCCCCGACCCGGGTGGTATCAGTCGCGTAGCAGTGTTGCCCAAAGGTCGGATCCCCCCGGCCATAGAGCACGAGGTCGCCTTGGACGGCTCCGTCGCTGACCGGTCCGTCGGCGTAAACACTGGTAGGGACGGTCCAGTCGGGCGAGAACAGGGCAGAGGCCACCGCACTCACAACCAGCTTGGTGTTGCTCGCTGGGATGAAGAGCTTGTCGGGGTTTCGGCCGTAGAGCAGTCGGCCCCGCTCGTCCACGAGGGCCACGCCCCAGAGGTTGCGATTGAAGGGAGGGCTGTCCAACAGCGAGTCCAGGCGTCGGACTGCGGCCTTGGGGAGCTGGGCCCCGAGCGGGGTGGAGAGTGCGGCCAAGAGCGAGATGGTTGTAATCAGTCGGCGCAAGATAGCCCCGGTATGTAAGCGTTGACTATGTGATGTAACCCCGCCATCCTACAGCACTTGGACGATGTCGTCAAATCTGCCGCGCGCGCCGCGCCGAGCTGGAGCACCTGTCTGATTTTATGACGCGCTGCGTTGCTTGCGTCGCTATTTTCTGGGCACTCACTATCGCTGCCGGGCCGCTGGCGGGTCAGGACACGACCGTCATACGCGGGCTGCACTTCGAAGGCAACAAGGCGATCAACGACTACACACTGAGCGTCGGGATCGGGACCACCAACTCCAGTTGGTTTGCACGCCACTGGCTGGTGCGCTGGCTGGGTCTCGGTGAGAAGCGGACCTTCGACCCAGTCGAGTTCCGTCGCGATGTCTATCGGCTCACCCTGTTCTACCGGCAGAGTGGGTTCATGGACGTCAAGGTCGACACGCTGGTGCGGCGGGAAGGACACAATGTTGACCTCACTTTCAAGATCCAAGAAGGCCCCCCCATCGTGGTGACCCAAATGACGGTGAGCGGGCTCGATAGCCTCGAGGGGGGGGTCGGGGATGTCCTGAACGACCTCCCGCTCCGCGAGGGCGCGCCGTTCGACCGTTTCCTGTTTCAGGCCAACGCCGACACCATCGTATCCCGGCTTCGCGACCGTGGCTATCCCGCCGCGGAGGTATTTCGGAATTTTGCCGCGGACAAGGACGCTCGCATCGCATCGGTGATGTTCGATGTGGTTCCCGGTCCGAAGTCAGTCATCGGTAGCATCCGAGTCGACGGGGCGGCGAAGGTAGACACGACGTTTATTCGCCAGCTGCTTCTGGTGAAGGCCGGTCAGCGCTTCCGCCAACGAGATCTCTTCCAGAGTCAGCGCAAGCTGTATCAGACCGAGCTGTTTCGACTCGCCACGGTCACCATCGACTCGACCAGCTACACGGCGGACAGCGCCGTCGTTCCCGTCGCGGTACTGGTCTCCGAAGGACCCTTCCACCGGGTACGGAGCGGTGTAGGGTTCGCGACCAACGACTGTTTCCGCGGCGGCGCGGGCTGGACCAGCAGGAATCTGTTCGGCACCGGACGACGCTTCGATCTCTCCGGTCAGGTGTCGAAGGTCGGAGTCGGCCGGCCGCTGGATTTTGGTCTCGACCGCTCGCTCTGCAAGAGCCTCAAAGAGGATACGATTGGTTCCTCGAGGGCGAATTACAACGTTACCGCCTCGGTGCGGCAACATCGATTCTTCACCTCCGCCGTCGCCGGAACCTTCAGCCTCTTCGCCGAGCGCCGGAGCGAGTTCGCGGTGTATCGGCGTGAAGATGTCGGCGGGAGCGTGGTCCTTACCCGCGAGACTGCACGCCGCATCCCCGTCTCAATCGGGTATCGGCTCTCGTATGGCGCCACACAGGCGACGGCTGCCACTTTCTGCGCCTTCTTCAACGCCTGCACTCCCGATGACAATAGCCGGCTCCGAGAGAAGCGCCTCCTGGGCGTCGTGACCGCCGCGGTCACCTGGCCGCGGCAGAACAATCCGCTCGACCCGACCCGTGGGCACTTTTTCGCCGTAGAGGGGAGCCACAGCTCCCGCCTGACCGGCTCGGCCCCACTGCAGACGTTCACCCGCTTTTCCGGTGATGCCGCCTGGTATCGGCCTCTCGGCAACGGTGGCACGGTGCTGAGCTGGCACCTGCGGAGCGGCGTCATCTTCTCGCCCCGAGTCTCGCTCGACAGCGCCAGTGGCAACTTCATCCCGCCGGAGCAGCGGTTCTACGCCGGCGGTCCCAACGATGTCCGCGGCTATGACCTTAATGGTCTCGGTCCGGTGGTGTACGTCGTAAATGCCGTTCCCGGTGACACCTCCGGTGATTCCACGCTAGGGCTGGTCGATGCGGGCGAGCTCCGTCCCCGTTTCAGCCCCACCGGCGGGAACACCCTCGGGATCGGCCAGATCGAGCTGCGGGTGCCCTCCCCGGTGTGGACCCGCCGGCTCCGGCTCGCGGTCTTCGTGGACGCCGGCATGCTGTACGAGCGGGGCAAGACCAATCTGGCGCCAGTCCAGGTTCGCTTCACGCCCGGTGTGGGTGTCCGCATCAACACACCGCTCGGTCCCGCCCGACTCGATGTAGGGTACAACCCCTACGATCAGACGCCCGGTCCACTCTATCTGCAGAAAGCAGACGGCACCCTGGCGTTGGTACGTACCAACTTCACCCAGTCCCGGAAGAGCCGGTTCAGCTATCACATCAGTTTCGGACAGCCGTTCTGATGCACAGGCACCGACTGCGCTGGCACCTCCTCCGCCTCACGGTGGCAGTCCTGCTGGGCTTCGTTCCCGCGATTCTCGGTACGTTGACGGCCGTGCTCTACACCGAAACCGGGAACAAGACCCTCGGGCGACTCGCGGGTCGGGAGCTGTCCCGGCTCTTGCGCGGCCGGTTCGAGATTGGTCAGGTCAGTGGCTCGTTCCTCAGGACGCTCGAGCTCCACGACCTGGTCATTCGCGATACCCTCGGCCAGCCGTTTGCGTCGGTTCCGCGCTTCCGGGTCAGCTATTCGGCAGCCAATCTGCTCGCAGGGCGCTTCGTCTTTGTTTCCGTGGAGCTCGAGCGGCCCGATGTCCGAATCGTGAAGCGGCAGAATGGTCGGCTCAACTACGAGGAGATCTTTCGCCTTGGCGAGGGTCCCCCAGGGGGGGCCTCTCCGCTGATCGAGTTTCGCAACGTGCGTTTCCGTCAAGCTCAGGTGGAGATACGCCTTCCGTGGCATCCGCCGGACACGGCCAACACGGCGGCGTTGGTGGCCGCGGCTCTCGCCGCCGATCGGGCGAAGCCTGGGCGGGCGATCCTGGCGACGCCTGACGGTCTGCGCCGCGTAGTAGAGCTCTCGGCCCTCAACGCTCGCCTCCCGCGTCTTAGGGTGAGCTCACCCGACCACTCGCCGGCGACCTTCGACGTGGATTCACTCTCGGCGCGAGTCAGCGATCCCGCGCTCCAGGTTGTGGATCTGGCCGCTCACGTTTGGACCCACGGCGACAGCCTCGCCTTCACGGTCCATCGAATCGGCCTCCCCAACAGTCGGCTTACGGGGGGCGGCGTGATCACCTGGCCCAACGGACCGGTTCTGTACGACTTCACCGCGAACGCCTCCCGCCTCGACCTCCGGGATCTCCATTGGATCTCGCCGGACTTCCCGGACCTCTCGGGCCACGCTGTGGTGACCGCCAGTTCTCGTTCCGAGGATGTGACCGCCTACACGCTCCAGAACCTCGACATGGCCGGGGCACCCGGCCGGCTCACCGGTTCGGTGACTGCGGTGACCGATCGAAGGCGCGGACTCGGCGTTGAGGACATGGCGCTGCAACTGATCGATCTCGACCTCGACGTGCCCCGCCCCTACCTCGACAGCCTGCCTCTCCATGGGACACTGACCGGCCAACTGCTGGGGTCCGGGTACAAGGACGGGCTCGACCTGGACGCTCACCTCTCCTTCATGGATGCTGACGTCTCCGACGGGGCGACCAGCAACTTCGTCGCCGCGGGACACCTGGTGCTGGGCGGCCCCGACGGGACGCTCTTCGACACGGTGGTGGTTTCTTCCGGTGACGTGGACCTGCGAACCGTGCAGCACTTGGTCCCATCGGTGAAACTGAACGGGCGGATGCAACTTGCCGGGGTGCTCCGCGGGCAGTGGCACGACCTGACCTACGAGGGCGACGTCACCCACCACGACGGTGAGCACCCTGAAAGTCACGCCACTGGCAACGCGACACTGGACACGCGGTCGGATGAGGTCCGTTTCATCACCGAAATGAATCTGGCGCCGCTGATCTTCGCCGGAATCCGCCCCAGCTATCCAGGAATTCCGATCCAGGGTGCCGTTAGCGGTAATGTGGCGATGGAAGGAACCGCGGCGCGCTTCCACCTCAGAACGATGGTCCAGGGTGATCTGGGGGTTCTTGCCGTCAATGGCACCATCGCTCCGGACACCGGTCGTTTCGCAGCGGAGAGCCTTACCGCGCGATTCGCCGGCGTTGACCTCGCACAATTGCTGGGGACCGGACCGCACACCTCCCTTACCGGGCGGCTCGCCGCCGATGGCGCGTTCGATACCACCGCCGGTCCCACCGGGTCGCTCAGTGTGGACCTTCAGCGCGGGACCGTCGCAGAGTTCCCGCTCGATACCTTGCATGCGGACCTCAGGGCAAGCGGAGGCTTGATCTCGCTCGACTCGGTTCTGCTGCGCTGGGCCGGCGGCCAACTTGGCGGCCGCGGGGCGCTGCCATGGAGGGGGCCTGGTGACCAGCGGATGCACGCCGTCTTCAGGGCCGACAGCCTGGAACCATTCGAGGCCCTCGTCGAGCGCTTTACCGGGCCGCCCTCCGACACCGGCGTCAGTGCACCGCTGCGCGGTCGGCTCTCCGGCGAAATGGATCTGCTGGGTTCGGCGCAGGAACCGCGGTTGCTGATCTCGGCTCGGGGTGAAGATCTCAGCTGGCGCAACGTCGCATCTCCGGCTCTGGCGCTCGGGTTTGGTTGGAACCGTGCCGAGCACACGGAAATCGGCATAGGTCTGCAGGCCGACGAATTGCTGGTTGACCGTGGGGTGTTCAAGGACGTGAATGTCGTCGCCGGCGGCTTCCAGGATTCGCTCAGATGGACCGGCAGCGGCCGCATTGATGATCTCGCAACCGTTGCCGGCGCCGGCGAGTATTGGCGCGAGGGCGATACCAGCTCGGTCGGATTTGACAGTCTGGTGGCAATACTCCCGCGGCATTCGTGGCGGCTGCGCCGGCCGGCGACCATCACCGCCGGAGCCGGTCGCATCGAACTGACCCCGGTGCTGCTGGAGACCATCGATGGTTCAGGTCTCTTGCAGGTCGCGGGTACGATCCCGCGGGGGCAGCCGGGCGAGCTCACGGTGAGCGCGCAGGGGGTGGATCTCCGGGATGTCTACACCTTGCTTCAGCTTGACACCACGGCGATCGGCGGCGCCGTGCAGCTCGACGTGACGGTGGGCGGCACGGCCGAGAAGCCAACGCTTCGCGGCACGGGCTCCTTTGCGGATCTCTCGTTTGGAGGATTCGGGTCCCCGTTCGTGCAAGGGATCGTGGATTACGCCGAGCGCCGGCTCGACGCCAATCTGCTCATGTGGAAGACCGGGCAGCCTGTGCTTCGAATTGAGGCTGCGTTGCCCCTGGACCTGGCCCTCAAGAAGATGACGCGCCGTACGGTGGCGGGTCCGCTCACGGTCCGAGTCATTGCCGACAGCACCGATCTCGTCATCGCCGAGGCGTTCACCAAGAACTTGAGCCGAGTGCGCGGGACGCTCCGTGCCGATGTTGAGATCGTGGGTACGTGGGATGAGCCGCATCTCCGCGGTACGATCGAGGTCCGCGACGCGGCAGCGAGTGTACCCCCGCTCGGCACGCGCTACGATCATGTGAACCTGCTGGCCCACCTCGCCGGCGACTCGGTGACCATCGACTCGCTCATGGCGCGGGGCGGGGAAGGCAGTCTGCGGGTGACGGGTGGATTGCGTCTCGAGAAGCTCACCCGCCCGGTGCTCGACCTGACCCTGCGGGCGCGGCGCTTTCGCGCCATCGATGCCCGGCGCTTTCTGACCCTGGCTGCCACCGGCTCGCTCCGCCTCACCGGTCCGGTGTTTCAACCACGGCTCAGCGGCCGGATCACGGCCGACGAGGGCAATCTGCACTTCGCCGATTTGCTCACCAAGCGGATCGTGGATCTCGAGAATCCGGGCGACTCCGGCCTCATCGATCTGGATTTGATCCGCACCGAGCGCCTGGGCGCGAACTTCCAGAACCGGTTCCTGGACTCCCTCGCCATCGACAATCTCCAGGTACAGATGGGCGAGAGCTTCTGGCTCCGTTCGAGCGAAGCCAACATCCAACTCGATGGCGCTCTGACCGTTAACAAGACTCGCGACCGATATCGCTACGATGGAACGCTGAATGCCGTTCGGGGCAATTACGCCCTCCGGATCGGCGGGTTTGTCACCCGGGACTTTGAGGTCGAGCGGGGCCAGGTCCGATACTTCGGCACGCCCGACCTGAATGCCGATCTGGACATCGAGGCCACCCACACCGTGATCGCCACGGAGAGCAGCGAGGAGATCCCGGTCATCGCCCGGATCACCGGGACGCTGCTCTTGCCCCGATTGGAGCTGACCAGCACCACCACATCGCAGCGTCCCGCGCTGTCGCAGACAGAACTGGTCTCCTACCTGATGTTCGGCAGGCCCACCTTCAGCCTGCAGGGGCAAGGTTCGCAGGGAAGCGAGTATGCCGCGGTTCAGGCCGGGGTCTCCTACCTGACCAGCGCGTTTTCGAGCGAGTTGCAGCGGGCGCTCATCAGCGATCTCGGGGTCCCGATCGACTACCTCGATATCCGGCCGGGCGGGACGGCCGCTGGGGGATTCGGCGGCGGGACTGGATCGGCGCAGGTGGCCCAGGTGGCCGCGGGGTGGCAGATCGGGCGCAAGTGGTTCGTCTCGCTGGTGGCCGACCTGTGTACCAATGCCCAGCGACTCTACCCCAGCGCCGAGTTCCGAATGACCCGCCAGATCCGACTCAAGTCCAGCGTCGAGCCGGCCTACAGTTGTCAGGCGGCCCAGCTGAACCCGGCGCTATCCACCAGCAAGTACCAGGTGGGTCTCGACCTGCTGTGGGAACGGGAGTACTGATCGGTGACTCGCGCCTTGCTGATCACCAACCCGGCCGCCGCCCGGACCGAGGAGGTCACGGTTCAGGCGGTGCTGGCGATCCTCCGTCGGGGCGGCTGGGAGGTCGAACTCCGGGCGACCGGTGGCCCCGGTGATGCCCGGCGCTTCGCGGCGGAAGCAGTCGCGGACGGGATGGACGTGGTGGGAGTGTTTGGCGGGGACGGCACCACGATGCAGGCCGCGGCGTCGCTGGTGGGTAGCGGAACGGCTCTCGGGCTTATCCCGGGCGGCACCGGCAACCTGCTGGCAGGCAATTTGCGCATCCCGAGCAATCCGGTGCGGGCGGCGAGGAGCCTGCTCGAGGGGCGGACGGTGCCGTTGGACCTTGGGCGCATTGAGCGAGCCGACGGTACTCACTACTTCGCCGTCGCGTGTGGTGCAGGCTACGATGCCCGGGTCATGGCGGAGACCAGTACGCAGGACAAGCACCGCTGGCGTTTCGCGGCCTACGTGGCGACCACCCTTCGGCTGATGCCACAGCTGCGCAGCAAGACCCACCTCATCACGGTGGACGGGGTGGAGTACGAAGCTCGTGCTGCGCTGGTACTGGTGGCCAATTGCGGTGAGGTTATTCCACCCCTGGTCAAGTTGCGGAGTGGGATCTCCCATTGCGATGGGTTGCTGGACGTCGTGGTGATGCGTGCCGACAGCTTCACGGAAGGCGTGCGCGCCATCTGGGAGCTGCTGCGGGAGGGCGGCTCCATCGGCGGCACCGGCCCGGGGTATGTCGGCTACGCGCGCGGCCGGATCATCACGGTGCGGACCGATTCTGCGGAGCCGGTACAACTCGACGGCGAGCCACGCGGCACCACGCCGTTCACCGCGGAGATTGTGCCTCACGCCATCAACGTTATTACCCCGCCCCGGCCATGAGTCCCTCACACATCGCCGCGCTGGGGCGGGTCGCGCATCAGCTTGCAGAGACGGAAGACACCGCCGGCACGGTGGGCGCTGTGGCGGAGGAAGGGATGCGCGTGTTCGGCGCCAATCGGGCGGGCGTGTATCTGCTCAACGAGCATGGCGACGAGGTCCACGCGGTCGTGACGCTCGGGCTGTCCAAAGCCTACGTCCGGGAGTTGCGCGAGCGCTGGCGTGATGCCCATTCGAGTCGCACCGTGCTCAAGGGGGAGGCCTACTTCGTCCGCGATGCGCGTGAAGACGTCACCAGTCCGATTCACCGGGCGGTGCTCGCGGAGGGGTTTGCCGGCGTCGCGGCCTTGCCGCTCAGCTACGGCCGCAGGGTGATTGGCTGGCTGGCGTTCTATCATGACGCCCCGCGGGACTATTCCGACGAAGAACGCACGCTCGCCCTCGCCTTCGCCGATCAGGCCGCGCTCGCTATTGGCATGCGCCGGCTGGTGGAGACCGTCGTGCGCATCAAGACCGAGTGGCAATCGGCGTTCGATGGCACTGGCAACGGACTCGCGTTGGTGGACAGCGAGGGCAGACTCGAGCGCGCCAACCGCTTCGTAGCCGACCTGGCGGGCGTGCCGGTGACCGAACTGCCGGGCCGGCAGCTGTCAGGACTCTTTGTTGATTGGCCAGCAGCCGGCCAGGATCCCCTGGCCCTGGCCCAGACACGGGGGTACCGAGCGAGCCAGTTTCTGGACACACCGCGCGGACAGCACCTGGTGCTCACCGCGACCCCGCGACCGGACGGCGGCTTTGTCGTGGCACTCGACGACATCACGCAATACGTACGCCTGGAAGCGCGCTATTCTCGCGTCTTCGAGACGGCCCACGACGCGATCATCCTCGCCGACTCCGATGGCCTGGTCCTGTTCGCCAACCCGGCTGCGGCTGAGCTGTTTGGGGTTTTGGCTGAGCAACTGGCCGGCAAGCGACTCGATGATCTGCTTCCCGAGGAGAGCCGGACCGCTCCCCGCACCGCTGGAGCGGCGCGCCGCTACGAAGCCATCATCCGCCACCCCGACGGGATGCGGATCGCGGACGTCTCGCTCGCCCCGCTCGAAGAGCGCGGCACCCCGACGGGGACCGTGGCGGTGGCGCGCGACGTCACCCGCGAGCGCCGGGCAGCCGAGGCTCTCCGCCGTTCGGAGCGACGCTACCGAGCCCTATTCAACCGGGCGCCGCTGGCCATCTTCACCCTGGATCGAGACGCCCACTTCATCTCGGCCAACCGCGCGGCGCTCCGACTCGCAGGACTCGAGCGGCCGGCCCCTGCGCGGCTCTCCGACTTCGTGGTCCCGTCGGAATGGGATCAAATCAAGGGCGAAGTTGCCCGGAGCTTCCTGGGAGAGACTCGGGATTTCATGTTTCACTTCCGCCGGATCGACGGTATGGTCCGACAGGCCGCCGCGGTGGCTGTGCCGGTCGAGGAGCAGGGCGGCGTGCGGGCGGTACTGGCCATCGCCCGCGACGTCACCGAAGAGATTGAACTGCGTGAACGGCTCACCCACTCGGAAAAAATGGCGGCGCTCGGCGGGTTGGTATCCGGTGTGGCCCACGAGCTCAACAACCCGCTGGCTGGTATTGCCGCGATGGCGCAGGCGCTGCAGGTGGATGGAGGCGGTTCACGAGAGGTGACCCAGGGGTTGGAGACGATGCGCCGCGAGGCGATGCGCGCCGCACGAATCGTCAATGACCTGCTCACCTTCGCGAGGCTTCGGCCGCTGGAGCGGCGCGACAGCAGTCTCAACGTCGTGGTCCGGGAGACCTTCGCGGCGACGCCCGTCTTGTCGGAGCACGGCGTAGTGTGGACGCTGGGACTGGACCCGACGCTACCAGCGGTCAGTGGAGATCCGGATCAGTTGCGGCAGGTCATCACCAATCTGCTGGTCAACGCCGCCCAGGCCATGGGGGCCGGAGAGCGCCGCGAAGCGGTGGTCCGCACCTGGTGGAACGCCGACTGGGTCGGTCTCGAGGTGCTCGATAGCGGGCCCGGGATTCCTCACGAGGCCCTGTCCCGGGTATTCGAGCCCTTCTTTACTACCAAGACTCACGGCCAGGGCACCGGTCTTGGCCTTTCCATCTCCCACGGAATCATCCGCGCACACGCTGGTGAGATTCACGGGGAGAACCGTCCCGAGGGTGGGGCGCGGTTTGCCTTCCGGCTGCCGCGCGACCTCACCCGGATCGCAAGGACCCGCGATGCCTGATTCGGTACTGCTCATCGATGATGACGTGGACGTACTCCGCGCTGTGGGGCTGGTGTTTGAGCGTGCGGGGTACGAGGTAGCCCGCGAACTGGATGCCGAGAGTGGCCTCGCGGCCTACGATCGGCTCCGGCCGGAGGTCGTGCTTGTCGACCTTCACCTGCCAGGCATGGATGGCCTCGAAGCCCTGAGCCAACTGCGCGAGCGAAACGCCTCGGTCATCATGCTCACCGGCCACGGCGACATCTCCACGGCCGTGAAGGCCATGCAACTGGGCGCCGAGAACTTCCTCAGCAAACCGGTGGACGTGGATCACCTCCTCGCGGCCGTCGCCAGGGTCGCGGACAAGGTGCGGCTCCGGCGGTTGAACGAGTTGCTGCTGCTCCGCACCGTGCCGGGAGAACGGTTGGAATCCTTGGGCGAGTCGCCCGAGATGCGGGAGCTGATACGTCAGGTCGGTCTGGTTGCGCTGTCCGAGCGCACCCCGGTACTGCTTCTGGGCGAAAGTGGAGTCGGCAAGACATGGCTCGCCCGGATGCTGCATCAGCTCAGTCCCCGCGCCGCCGGCCCCTTTGTGGAAGTTCAGGCGTGGGGCAAACAGGCCGGCGCCCTGGATTCGGAACTGTTCGGTGCCGAGCGGGTGACCGAGCAGGAGGCACGGGAACGACGTCCCGGCCTGTTGGAGACGGCTTCCGGGGGGTCACTCTATTTCGAGGAGATCGCGGATCTTCCGGCAGAACTTCAGCCCAAACTGCTCCGACTGCTGGAGACACGCACCTTCCGGCGTGTCGGCGGCGCTCGCGACCTCAACGCCGATGTGAGAGTCCTGGCGGCCAGCACCCGGGATCTTGCCGGGCTGATCGAAGGCGGTCAGTTCCGCGAGGATCTCGCATACCGGCTCAATGTCATGGCGCTGACGCTGCCACCGCTCAGGGAGCGGACTCGCGATGATCGCCTGTCCTTGCTGTTGACGCTGGTAAACGAACTGCAACGCCAGGTCTCCGGCTCTGCGCCAGCGATCGGCCCCGAGGCGCTCGAGCGGCTGCTCGGCCACCCTTGGCCCGGTAACGCCCGGGAAATGCGCAACGTTCTCGAGCGCGCCCTCATTCTCGCGCGTGGGCAACCAGCGGTTCTGCTGGAGCATCTGCCAGGCGAGTTCCGGAACCGCCCCGGTCCCGGAGATCGCCGCCATACGCCCATGACCCTCGATGAGCTGGAACGCGCTCACATTGAGAGGACACTGCGCCACCATGGCGGCAACCGGACGCGCGCCGCCCAGGAGCTGGGTATCTCGCGGGCGACGCTCATCAACAAGATCAAGCGGTATGCGATTACTTCCTGAGGCCGGCGACCATCGGCCCTCGACCGCAACTCCGCATTGCGTTGCGTGACCGCCATCGTCGACGGACGACGGCGTCTTAGGGGAGGCGATATGAAGAAGGAAGATCTCAAAGAGCATGATGCCATGACCTGTCGCGCCTGCGGCCGGGAGGAACGCGCCTCGGAGGGCTACCCCTGTGACAACTGCGGGACGTTCATCTGCATTGTGTGCACTTTCCAGGGCGTGAGCCTGTGCAAGGAGTGCGCGCAAAAGTGACCACGACCTCGCTCATTGCGAAGGTGGGGGTTGCCCCGGTCCTGCGGGAGCCGAATCTCCGCTCCGAGCAGATCACCCAGTTTGTGCTCGGCGAGACAGCCAAGGTTCTCGAGCACCAGGGCGACTGGCGCCGGGTGCGGCTCGAGCCGGACCGGTATGAGGGCTGGGTCCACCTGGGATACGCATTGGAAACCGATCATGAGATTGCGAGAGGCTGGCGGGAAACGGCGACGGCCTGGAGCGAGGGGGCTGTGGTGAAGACCGAAGAGGGCATCGTCGTCCGGCTGCCCGTGCGCGCGCGTGTGGGCATGGCCGCGCCCCACGTGGATCTCCCAGACGGACGACGGGGAACTGTCGTCGCGGGCCAGGTGACCAGCTACGATCGGGTCGTGGCTCGGGCCCGAGCAGTTGCCCCCGATCTCTGGGCCCTCCAGACCTTCGCCGGGACACCGTATCTGTGGGGAGGGGTGACACCGTGGGGTGTGGATTGTTCGGGACTGGTACAGACCACGTTTCTGGCGAGAGGCCGATCCCTGCCGCGAGACGCTGCGCGGCAGGTAGAGCGGGGCGATCCAGTCGAACCCGGTGACCAGCAGCCCGGCGATCTGCTGTTTTTTGCCGAGCATGGCGATCGCATAACCCATGTCGCCATCGCCGGTGAGCGCGATACCCTGGTGCATTCCACGCTGGCCTGCGGCGGCCTCGTGCGTGAATCCTGGAAGCCGGGGACCCGCGCGATGCTGCTCCGAACCCAGCTGGTCAGCGTCCGGAGGATCGAATAGACACCGTGGTGGAGCCGTCTACCCTCGTTCTCTTTGACATCGACGGGACGATTCTGCTCACCGCCGGCGCCGGTCGCCGCGCCATTACTGCCGCGCTCGCCACCGAGATTGGTACGCTGCAGGACTTCGAGAGTGTGCGGTTCGATGGAAAGACGGATCCCCAGATTGTGGTCGAGTTACTCGAAACCGCCGGCCATCCGGGAGCCGCGGATGCCGATTTCGTCCGCGGGCTGTGTCGTCGCTATGTCGGCTTGCTCGCCGAGGAGTTGAACCATCCGCGCACGCACACGACGGTCATGCCCGGTGTGCTGGAGCTGCTGGACGAGCTTGAGCGGGACCAGAGGATTCTGTTAGGGCTGCTGACCGGCAACGTGGCCGAGGGAGCGGCACTCAAGCTGGCTTCGGCGGGTATCGCACCGGAGCGCTTCCGCGTCGGCGCGTACGGCTCCGATTCGCCCCATCGGCCGGATCTGCCGCGCATCGCTGCCCGCCGGGCGATGGGGCACTTCGGGCGAGAGCCGCGAGGGCGGGAAGTCGTCATCATCGGCGACACGCCGGCGGACGTCACCTGCGGCCGGGCGATTGCGGCTCGCGCGATCGGCGTCGCGACCGGAGCCTATCCTCCCGAAGCCCTCGCGGACGCGGGTGCCCACGCCACCTTTCTCGATCTGCGGGACACCGCCCGCGTGATCGAGGCCATCCATGGCGAGTGAGCTCGAACTCAAGGCGGCTGTGCCCGACCCGGCGACGCTTCGCGAGGCGCTGGCGCGCGCGGGCGCGCGGGAAGCATTCCGGGGCATGCTGCGCGACCGCCGTCTCGACCGGGCCGGTGAACTGACCACCGGAGATCAGATTCTCCGAGTGCGCCAATGGCTGTCCAGTGAATCTGACCAGCGCGCGGTACTCGGGTGGAAAGGGCCCCCCTCGATCAGCGCCGATGGTTACAAGCACAGCGAGGAGCGGGAGTGCGGCGTGAACGATGCCGCAAAAGCGCTGGCGGTGTTCCAGGCGCTGGGCTACGAAGTCGTCCACGCCATAGACCGGTACGTGGAAGTCTATGAGCTCCATGAGGCCGTGGCACGACTGGAGTGGTATCCGCGCATGGATGTTCTCGTGGAGATCGAGGGAACTCCAGCGGGAATTGAACGGCTCATCGCCGCGGTCGGATTGGCCCGGGAGGCCTGTTTGCCCGAAGCTCTGACTGCCTTCGCCGCCCGGTTCGAGTCGCGCACGGGCCGCCCGGCGGTCCTCGCGGAAGCCGACCTGGTCGGTGAGCCGCCATCCTGGAGGGTCACCTGACCGGGACGCGGCACGGGGGACTGCTGATCCCCGAGCTCGGACCGGCCTTAGGCCGACTGGTGGCGCCGCCACCGGCGCCGGCCGGCGCGCCGGCCCATTGGATCGCACTGGAAGACATCCGCGTTGCGCTGGTGAGTCAATTGTTTGAGTTGGCGGGTGATGCCAGGCGCTGGGCGACGGAAGGCGATCGAGAACTTGCATTGGCCACGCTGAACCGGGATGCCTGGGAAGGATTGTGGCAGCGGGCGGTGGAAGGAGTGTCGGAACGCGCGGCGCAAGCCGTAAGCGACCGACTTCTCGCCGCCGCGGCCGAGGCGCGGCTGCCGCAGCGGCGGGCGCGCGCCCTGGTGCTCGATCCCGATGAGGTCAAGGCACTCGGCGCCCGACTGAGTCTCGGTAGCCCGGCGCTCGCGGACGCGCTCACGGTGCTGGACCGGAAGGCTCATCAGGTCCGCAGTGACCGCACGCCGCTCGAAGCGGTAGCCGAATGGCAGGAAGCGCTGATGTTGGCAGCGCGACGGCTCGAGGCTGCCTGGCTGGCCCTCGAAGAAGTTCTCGGCCACGAGTGGCAGGACTGGGCCGCCGAGGTGGAGGCAGTGCGCACTTGGCGCCGTCCCCTATGGCCGCTCATCGTGATAGGAAGCGTGCTGTTCCTGATCGCGGGGTACATCGGTCTCGTGCTCGGCGGCTACTTGCCCGTGCCAGGACTACTCCGCGGTATCGCCGAAGCGATCTGGGCACGGTGGAGCTGATCGGCGTCGGGATTGATCTGGTGGACATCGCCCGGGTGGAGCGCATGATGGCTCGCCACGGGACACGGGTCATGACGCGGTTTCTTACCGCACGGGAGCGAGCCTATGTCGAGGGAACCCATCGCCCTGCCATGCACATCGCCGCGCGGATCGCAGCCAAAGAAGCGGCCTACAAGGCACTCCAGGCGCTGCCCGACACCCGAGCCGTGAGCTGGCATCATCTGGAGGTCGAGCGCGAGACGGAAGGTCGGCCGTTCCTCACGCTGCTTGGGCTTGCCCGCCAAATCGCGGACCTTCACGGCCCACTCAGAATCGAGCTCTCGCTCTCGCATTCCGACCAAACCGCTGGTGCCGTTGCAGTGTTGGTCCGGGGATGAAGCCGGTGCCCCGGCCTCGCGAGGCTTCGAGCTACACCGGCCGGCGGTTCAACAGGAGCCGGAGCGCCCTTGGCGCAGCCTTGATTCGCTGCCATATCCAAGGCGCGAACGCAAACTGAAGAAAGGCGTCCCGGTCGCCCATGCTGTCCTTCGAGTAGCCGAACCACCAGGGCTTTCGTATCCAATCCAGCAGATCACTCCCCACATAGCGCGGCCGGCAGGTCTCCAACAGTCCGAATTCGCCGTGAGTCCGCCCCAAGCCCGATTCCTTCTCCCCACCATGTGGCGCCTCGACCGCGCCGACGTGGCAGGTCGCGTCGTTCACCAACACGGCCCCCGCTTCCAGCCGGGAGGCCAGCGCCTCGCCCCGGGCGCGGTTGCCGGTCCAGACGCTGGCAGACAGTCCGAAGGTCGAATCGTTCGCCAGACGAATTGCATGCTCGACATCATCGGCCAAGACGATCGGCATGACTGGCCCGAACACTTCCTCCCGCCACACGGGTGAGTCCAAGGAAACGTCTGTGATGAGGGTCGGTTCGAAGAACGTTGGCCCGATATCCGGGCGCCGCCGGCCGCCCGCGACGATTCGTGCCCCGAGTGCGACGCAGGTTGCCAGTTGATGCTCGATCTCCTCGACCTGGGAATTCCGAATCATCGGTCCCATGTCCACGTCCGGCGCGCTTCCCGGCCCGAGCCGAAGCGTCGCGATCTTGGCAGTGAGGATCTTGAGAAACGGCTGGTACACAGCTCGCTCGACAATCACCCGCTTGGCGGCGACGCAAGTCTGACCGCCGTTAGTGAACCGTGCCCAAATGGCTCCGCTCGCTGCCCGTTCCAGATCGGCGTCCGCAAGCACGATGAACGGATCGCTGCCACCCAATTCGAGATTGACCGGAATCAGGTGCTCCGCCGCCGCCACGGCGACCTTGCGCCCGGTGCGAACGCTGCCAGTGAAAAAGATCTTGTCGGGGCGTGCTTCGATTAGGGCGGAACCAACGTCTCCGCCACCTGCAACGACCTGACAAAGCTCGGGTGCCAATCCAGCCTCATGAAGGAGATCAACACCGAGTAGAGCGGTGCGGGTGGTGAATTCGCTCGGTTTGAGCACGACGGCGTTGCCGGCGAGCAGCGCCGGAATCAGTTCCCCGAACGGCAGCAGCAGCGGATAGTTCCACGGCGAGATGACGCCGATCACGCCCATCGGGTTCCAGTGCAGCCACCCCCGCTTTCCAAGGAAGGCGATGTTTCCGTGCCTGATCCTGCGTGGCCGCAGCAGCGGGCCTGCCACCTTGAGGTAGTATCGGGATATATCGAGGGTAACGGCTACATCGGTGAGGAGTGACTCCGCGATCGGCTTGCCGTTCTCCCTGGTTACCAGGGCAGCCATCTCCTGTCGCCGCTGATAGAGGAGTCGCTGGAAGCGCGCGATGATCGCCTCGCGCTCGGCGAGGGGGGCTGCGGCCCAAGCGGGTTGTGCGGCTCTCCCCCGGGCAACGACTCCGCGCACGGCCGACGCCGACGTGGCAGGCGTCTCGGCAAAGACTTCTCCGGAGGCTGGGTCAACGGCGGGTATGGAGACCATGGCGCCAAACTTAGTAAGAGGAAGAGCACTGGTCCCCTAGCAATCCCGATATGAAAACTCTAGTTTATTCGAAGCTTACAAGATCGGTTGAGAATGTTTCTCATCGTTGCGGCCGCTCTGGTCGGCAACCTTCATGGTAGTGCGCCACCGGATCCGGCACAGGCAGATCCGGGACCGGCCGTGCGCCGAATAGTGGCGACGACTGCGCTTGCCGCCGAGGAATACGCGGTCGGCGTTCGCGGTGGGAAGGTGATCGCCGCGGCAGAAGTCGAAGAGGCCAAGCTCTTCTTGATTGAAGCCCGGCGCAGCGCCGGCTTGTTGCCTCTCGACGCGAGCAAGACGACGCTCGCCGAGCTCGACGGCCTGATCGCCATGGTCGCCCGTAGTGCCTCGCCGGATTCAGTCGCGGCGCGGGCCCGGCAAATCGGGAGCTCGCTCGCCACGCGGTTCGCGATTTCGCTGGACGAGATTCCCGAGCGAACCCCAATACTCGCGCGCGGGGCCGAACTGTATCAACGGCAGTGTGCCGCCTGCCATGGACCCACGGGGCGCGGCGACGGCCCCGCTGCGGTGGGACTCACCCCGCCCCCGGCCGACCTCACTGACTTCCGCAACTTGGCGGGGTCGACTCCGCTGGACTTCTTCCGCAGGACCACGATAGGTGTCACGGGGACGGCCATGCCGTCCTACGAGAGCCGTCTCACCTCCGAAGAGCGTTGGGCCGTTTCGGTATTTGCCACTTCGCTTCGTCACCCAGCGCCGCGCGGCGAGGTGCCGCCGGGGCTTCGGACGTTTGCCACTAGCGCGCGGATGAGCGACCAGCAGCTCGCCGAGGCGCTGGAGCCGGGGTCGGATCCAGCATCGCCCGCGATCCGCGCTCGGGTCGCGGCAGTCCGAACCTTCGGGACGACTGACGCTCCGGCAAGCCAATCCGCGTCGGTCTTCTCCGCCGTGCGTCGCCAGCTGGACTCGGCCATGGCGCTTGCGGCCACCGGGCACAGCGACTCGGCTGGGTCGGCGGCATTCGATGCGTACATGACGTTCGAGCAGGCGGAGCGCGCCGTGCGTGCCAAGCACGCGGTGCTCGCTAACGCGCTGGAGGCAGGGTTCGCCTCGCTGCGTACCCGGGCGGCGGGCGGCGCCACGCTCGGTGAGCTGCGGGTGATTCACATACAGCTGTTGGCGGACCTGGAGAACGCGGAGCGAGTTGTCGCCGACCGATTGTCGCCCCTCAACCTCTTTGTGCAGTCGTTTATCCTGCTGCTGCGCGAGGGACTCGAAGCGATCCTTGTCGTCGGTGCCCTGATGGCGGTGCTTCTCAAGACCGGCGCGGGTCACCGGCGCCGGGACCTCCACGTCGGAGTGGTCGCGGCGATCGGCGCCAGCCTGCTGACGGCCTTGCTCCTCGAGACGCTCTTCCAGGTGAGCCGCGCCTCGCAGGAGTCGCTCGAGGGCGGCGTGATGCTGGCGGCGACCGCGATGCTCTTCTACGTGAGTTATTGGCTGCTGTCCAAGATGGAAGTCGCCAAGTGGAATCGGTTCGTAAAGGGCCGCGTACAGGATGCCGTGTCCAGCGGATCAGCCCTGGCACTCGCGTCGGTCGCGTTCCTCGCCGTCTATCGGGAAGGATTCGAGACAGTGCTTTTCTACAAGGCCCTGTTCGTTACCGGTGCGGGGTCAGTATTGCCGGTGGTGCTGGGAATGGTCCTGGGCGGTGTCTGTCTCGCGGCGGTCTATCTCGCCATCAATCGGTGGGGCGTCAAGATCCCTCTCAAGCCCTTCTTCGGGGTCACCAGCGCTTTCCTCTACTACATGGCGTTCGTCTTCGCCGGCAAGGGTATCGCCGAGCTGCAAGAGGGCGGCCTCGTGGGGACCACGATACTCGACTGGGGTCCGAGAATTCCGGCTCTCGGTATCTATCCAACGGTGGAGTCGCTGGCACTGCAAGGGGTATTGCTCCTGCTCCTTCTCTCCGGTCTCCTGTGGACCTTCGTGATCGAGCCGCGGCGCCTCCAGGTGAGCAGCGAACTCGTGCCCGAGCCAGCAAATCCGCCGGACGAATCTGCCGGGACCATGCCGGCGCGGCCCGTCGGACTTGAGACCGACATGCTCCGCTCCCTGGAGCGAATGGATGCCGACTTGGCGGAGCTTCGAGCAGAGGTGGAACGGCTCAAGACCCAACTGCTTCGGGGAGCGCAGAGATCCCGGTAGTCGCGGGGTATGGATCCATGGAAAAGACCCGCCAGCGACACTGGCGGGTCTTTCGTTGGAGGTGGCAGGCCGCCCCCTGAGTTGCAGACGGAGACGAACAGGATGTCCGCTCCACTCTTCTTCGGCCTGCCATTTCCTTGATCGGGGTACTGGGAGCCCCGGTCGCATGAGAGGTGGTAAGCCGCCCCCTGAGTTTTGATCGGGAACGAACGGAGATGTTCGCCCCACTCTTCTTCGGCTTACCACTTTTTCTGGGGTTCTGCGCCCCCTTAATTGCGACTAAGCCGCACGCAATGTGCCATGTGTCACAATTGCATAAGTCTTTATTATTCAAATGGATAGAAATGTAGGCCGATTTTCGCCATAGGAAAAAACTCTCGGGTAGGAAAAATATGCCGGAAGTTTCTTCCGACATTGCCTTGGAAGGGCGTAGCTACGCAGACGCTGAGCGACGGAGGTAGGGGCCTGGCTCTACATCGTTTCTGAGTCGGGTGAGGAGGTAGAAACCGACTGCGACGAGGCCGATACTGACAATCTGGGCTACCGTTAGCGGGCCGAAGAATCGATCGTCCTTGGCGCGCACGAACTCGATGAGAAATCGTTCCGCCCCCGCCATCATCAGGTAGACTCCGAACAGCCATCCCACTGGCTTGGCCTTCAACCGTAGACGCCAGAGTACGGCGAATGCCGCCAGCATCAGCACCACCTCGTACAACTGAGTTGGGTGGACTGCCAGCACCGTACTCGGATCCGTACCAACGGGTACCGCGATGCCGAACTGCTGCTGCATGTTCATTGCCGTGGACGGGGGCAGGCCCT
This sequence comes from uncultured Gemmatimonadales bacterium, assembly GCA_963748035.1. Lineage (GTDB taxonomy): Bacteria > Gemmatimonadota > Gemmatimonadetes > Gemmatimonadales > GWC2-71-9 > JADJOM01. Next base: position 237,940 of record CAVVHO010000004.1, read on the forward strand.
GAGGAAACTTGACTCCCCATGGCAGATCGGTTGGATGACCGTAGTCATCATTGACGATGAAGCAGCCAACTCTTCCCAAGGCATAGGCCGCTGCAAGTGCCGGGGCGCAGATGTGCAGTGTCCAGCGCACCGGGACCTTGAGGCGCCAGCCATTGATCAGCACCGCGAGGCAACCGCCCAGGAAGCCTCCGTACCACACCAGGCCGCCGCGGGAGAACAGGCTGCCGCCGTTCATCACCCAATACCACAGCTTGGCGCCGATGATTCCGCCGATGACGGCTGCCACGGTGATGTCGGCGGCGTACTCTTCGTTCAGACCCTTTCGACGAAGTTCCAGCGAGATCAGCCAGCCTCCGACCAGGAAGCCAGCCATCATCATGATTCCATAACCGGTGATCTCGAGGGGGCCGAGCCGGAAAATCAGGGGATAGACGTTCATGGGGCGATTCCGGAGAAGTCAGGGGTCGTTGCGAGGCCAGGGAACGGCAGGTCTGCGCGGGGTTCGAGTTCGGCGCCACTCCGCTCCCCGAGCCCTAGGCGGAACAGGCCGGCGGCCCCGATCATCGCAGCGTTGTCGGTATTGAGCCGGTTGGAGGCTACCACCACACGTGCCCCTCCAGCCAGCCGGTGCTCTGCTGCCTTGCACAGGGCCTGGTTGCATGCAACGCCGCCCCCCAGCATGAGGGCCGGTCTGCCATAGGCAGCGACCGCGGTCGCCGCTTTCTCGACCAACACCTCGATTGCCGCATCCTGAAATCCCCGGGCCAGATCCGCCCGATCCCGCTCGAGATTTGAACTCTGCTTGACCGCGCGCAACAGCGCGGTCTTGAGCCCGCTGAAGGAGAAGCTGTACTGGTCGGGACCTTCGTCCCCCACGCTGCTGAGCATCGGACGCGGGAACCGGAACCGGCCGGGTGTGCCGCCGCGAGCCAGTCGCTCGATCGCCGGTCCGCCGGGATACCCCAGCCCGAGAAGATTGCCGACCTTGTCAAAAGCCTCGCCGGCGGCATCGTCGCGGGTGGATCCGAGGAGACGGTACTGGCCCCAGGCTTGGACGTCGAGCAGCAAGGTATGCCCACCGCTAACCAGCAGGGCAATGAAGGGTGGGGCGAATTCCGGATGCTCTAGCGTCGGTGCAAACAGGTGACCCTCGAGGTGATGTACGCCGATGAGCGGAATGCCTAGGCGGCGGGCGAGGGTCTTTCCGTACATCACGCCGACCAGCAAGGCGCCAACAAGTCCGGGCCCTGCGGTAACCGCGATCCCACCAACGTCGGTCAGGCTCACGCCCGCCTCGGCGAGGGCTTGATCCACCACCGCCACGATCGTGGTGAGATGGGCCCGGCTCGCCAGCTCGGGGACCACCCCGCCGAACACCTGATGGATATCCTGTGACAAGATGACGCAGCTGCGAAGCGTCGGCGCGCCACCCGCGTCGTCCAAGACGGCCGCGGAGGTTTCGTCACATGAGGTTTCGATCGCGAGCAGGGTCATCGCGATGCGGCTGAAACGGTGTCCTGCGGACCGGTGGCTGTCGAGGCCGAGCCCGGCACAGGAGTTGTATCACCGAGGAGCCTCCGAACCAGGCCGCGATTGACCGGGGAGTCCCACTCATGCGCCCCGATTACCCGCTTCATGATGACGCCCCGGTTGTCCAGCAAGAAGCTCTCCGGCACGCCGGTCGTCTGATAGGCCTGTTGAATCTTGCCGCTGCGATCCTGCAGGATGTCGAACGAGAGCTTGAAGTCGTTCGCAAAGGCGCGAACGACCTCGGGTCCCTGCTGATCGATGCTGACCGCCGCGATCCTGAACCCCCGGGCCCCGAGAGAATCGTAGAGCCGCTGCATCGCCGGCATCTCGTCCTTGCAGGGTTCGCACCATGTGGCCCAGATGTTCACCAGCGTCACATGCCCCTCGTAATGACTGCGGAGGGCGAGGCTGTCGCCGGTCCTGAGATCGAGTGCCTTGTAGTTCGGGGCCTTGGCGCCGACGGCGACCGCTTGGTCGGGCCCAAACCATACCAGCGCGAACCCGCCCAGTACCAAGGCTACCAGCACCGCAACCACCGGCGCCCATTGCTTGTTCATTCGATCACGCCCTCTCGGTGCATAATTTCTTCAGCGTCCGGACCGCGGCCGCAATGTCCGTTTCTCCAAACACCGCTGTGCCGGCGACGAATGTGTCCGCTCCAGCGCGCCAGGCCGTCACGATCGTCTCAGGCGTGATACCGCCATCGACTTCGAGTGCGGCGCGGGTGCCACTTCGCTCTAGGAGAGCCCTGGCGCGCCCGATCTTCTCGGTGGCGCTCTCGAGGTATGACTGGCCACCAAACCCGGGGTTGACACTCATGATCAGGAGCAGGTCCAGATCCTTCAGGACTTCCTCCACGAGACCGATGGGACTCGACGGATTGAGCGCGAGGCCTGCGGCCATTCCCCGCTCCCGGATTGCCGTCAAGTGCCGTTGCACGTGAACGGTGGCCTCCGGGTGAAACGTGAACACGTTCGCGCCCAGATCGGCGTACTCGGCGATGTAGCGCTCCGGCTCCACCACCATCAGGTGTACATCGAGCGGCGCGTCGGTGAAGCGCCGGAGTGCGCGGATGAGTGGAGCACCGAAACTCAGGTTCGGCACGAAACGGCCATCCATGACGTCGACGTGCAGCCATTCCGCGCCGCCCGCGAGTGCCGCTTCCACTTGCTCGCGCAACCGGCCGAGGTCGGCGGAGAGCAGGCTTGGCGCGATACGGACCGGCATCACGATGCTTTCTTGGTGACGACGAGGTCGACCCGCGCTCCGCGCGGGGTCCGAGTGCCGGAGGAAGGGCGCTGGTCGATGACGATGCCTTCCGGTCGTCCTGCGACGACTCGGCCCGTGGTGGTCCCGACGAGGAGGCCGATGGCCTCGATCTGCTCGCGGGCCTTGGGCAGTGAAAGGCCGAGCACCCCGGGAACTGTCAGCTCAGGTGGCCCCGAACTTACCACTAGGTCGATTGGGGCGCCCGCGGAACGACCAGCACCCGGACCGGGCCTGGTCTGCACCACGATACCGAGTTCGCTAGCAGCTTGAAGGGTATCGGTCCGGCCCACGCGGAACCCGGCCGCCTTGAGGACCTTCTCGGCCAGGAGTCGCGGGAATCCCGCCACATCGGGCACCGAGACGTCGGGGGGCCCATCGCTCAATGTGAGCGACACCTGGGTGTTTGGCGCGACAACCACTCCGGGCGGCGGGTCCTGCCATACCACTGCTCCTTTGGGAACGGTGGGATCGGTCTGCTGGTCCTCAATACGGAAGCGGAAGCCCTGGCTTTCCAGCTTCTCTCTGGCCTCGGTGACTCCAAGGTCCAGCACTCGGGGGACTGCGTGTTCCTTCTTGAACAACGGCGAGGGAAAGAGAAAGAAAACCGTGAACAGGTACCCGAGCAGAAACGCCCCCGCTACCACCGCCGCCTGCCGGATCAGACGCCGGCCGGCCATGGTCGAAAAGTATCCCTGTGCGGAGCTGGAACCGCTGGGTCGACGAAATTGCATCAGCCGTCTCTCGTGAGTCGGGCGGCAAAGGCGCCGTCCATGCCGTGCCGCTGCGGAAGTACCAGCAGGTCGCCGGTCGGTGTAAGCAACTCGGCGGGCACGGTCGTGCTCGGATGGCGGCAAAAGCCGGGATGACGCTCGATGAACGCGGTCACCTGTTGCTCATTTTCTTCGGGTTCGAGGGAGCACGTCGCGTAAACTAATGACCCCCCGGGCCGTACCACCGGTGCCAGCGCATCGAGGAGCAGCCGCTGTTGCTCCGCCAATCTCGCCAGCGCCTCTGGCGAGACGCGCCAGCGGGCATCGGGGTGTCGTCCCAGCGAACCGGTCCCGAGGCATGGCGCGTCAAGGAGGACGACGTCCACTGGACGGCAGGGTGGTGCCGCTGCTGAAGCGACGAGGACGTGTTCGCGACCGCTGCCCGCCCGTTCCAAGTTGCGGGCGAGGCGTCGCGCGCGTTCCGGCTTGAGTTCGGCCGCGATGACCAGGGCGGCGGTTTGACCCAGGGCAATGCTCTTTCCACCGGGAGCGGCGCAGGCGTCGAAGACGGTGACGCCGGGTTCGATCGCAGCAAAGCGCGACACGAGTGCCTGGGCGCCATCCTGTACGATGAACGCCCCACTCTCGTACCCGGGCAACTCCTGAGGTCGGCCGCCCTCCAGGACCAATCCCGCATTGTAGGGGGCTCGCTTCGCGGCCACGCCGCTCTCCCAGAGGATCTTTTGCAGCTCATCCAGCGGCAATCGAGCGGGCTGGAGCACCAGCGAGGGCCGGCGATTGTTCCAGGCGAGGAGGCCTTCCGTCTCCTCCACCCCAAACCTTTTGACCCAACGACGTACCAGCCAGTCCGGGTGGGAGTAGCGATCGGCGAGGTTTCCGCTCGGATCGGTCGCCACCGGCCGTGGGGCGGTTCGACCGCCGACACCCCGGAGGATCGCATTGGCGAATCTCGCGGCCTTCTCACCGATCGTGCTGCGCGCCAGTTCTACCGTGGTCGACACTGCGGCGTGTGGTGGGATGCGGTCCAGGGCGCCCAGTTGGTAAACGCCGAGCCGGAGGACATCGCGGAGTTCGGAGGTGACGGAGCTCCAGCCGCGATGCACGAGCTGCTCGAGGCGGGCGTCAAGATCGTTGCGGTGCCTCAGGACGCCAGCGGCGAGTTCGTGGGCGAGGCGTCGGTCACTCTCTTGCAGTCCACCGAGCGCGTGATCCAGGGCCTGATCAAAGGGCTTTCCCTCATGGACGGCGCGAAGGATCCCAAACGCCGCCGCGCGCGGAGCGAGACCGGCCGGCACGCTGTGCTCATCCACACTCACTTGAGCATTCCCTCGGTCGGGCTCGAGGGAACCGCCACTTCCCGACGCGGCATGCGACCAGCCAGGTAGGCAAGGCGCCCTGCCTCTACCGCGTGGTTCATCGCGGCTGCCATGGCGACCGCATCACGGGCCTCCGCTATTGCGGTGTTCATCAAAATGCCGTCCACGCCCTGTTCCATCGTTACGCAGGCGTCCGAAGCGGTTCCCACCCCGGCGTCAACGATTACAGGCACGGTGAGACGCTGTTTGATGGTCCGGATACTGTAGGGGTTGAGCAGTCCAAGCCCGCTGCCAATCGGAGAAGCGAGGGGCATCACGGCGACAGCTCCAGCCTGCTCGAGCCGGAGCGCGGTGATGAGATCGTCGTTGGTGTACGCCATCACTTTGAAGCCTTCCGAGACCAGCGTCACGGTCGCCGCGATCAGGCCATCCGTGTCAGGCAATAGAGTCGGCTTGTCGCCAATCACCTCGAGCTTCACAAACTCGTTAAAGCCTGCCTCGCGACCCAACCGGGCGTAGCGCACGGCCTCATCCGCGGTGTAGCACCCTGCGGTGTTCGCCAGCAGGAACAACCGCTTCGGGTCGAGGTGATAGAGTATGCCTTCTTCCTTCTTGCGATCGAGGTCAACCCGACGAACTGCCACCGTCACGACCTCCGCGCCCGAAGCCTCGATGGCTGCGGCCATCTCGGCATTGCTCCGGTACTTGCCGGTGCCGACCAGCAGCCGGGATCGGAATTCACGCCCCCCTACTCTGAGGGGTGGGTTCAGGGGACCGGATGTCATTCGGTCGTTCACCGCCTATCCGCCTCCCACGAAGTGCACCAGCTCTACCTGGTCTCCTGCCTTGAGCGACACTTCTCCGAGGCGCTGGCGACGCACGATTTCTCCATTGAGCTCCACGACGACCATGCGGGGATCGAGGTCCAGGTGGGTGAGCAGATTCGACAGGGTCGCCGGCGCGGGAACGCTCCGCTCGTCCCCGTTGATCGTCAGGGTGAGCCCCGTCATGCGGCCTCAAGCCATGGAGCCAGGAGGGACACGGCGGCCGCAGCGGAATCGGCGGCGTACCATAGCGCGGCAATCGCCGCCACCCCGTACGCGCCTGCATCCCGGGCCACCGCGGCACGCTCGGCGGTGATGCCGCCCACCGCGATGACCGGAATCCCCGGCGCCGCGAGCCGGCGAACCAGGTCCAATCCCACGCCCGGGCGGCCGCGATGCGTGTCGGTCTCATAGACATTGCCGACTACGAGATAATCTGCACCATCGGTCATTGCGGTCTCGGCCTCGGACGCCGAATGCACCGACACGCCGATCCATCCGTGCCAGCTTGCCCCGAAGGCGGCGCGGACCTCGGTGGGTGTCAGGTCCTGCAGGCCGAGTTGCAGGCCGTTAGCTCCGAGCGCGGCCGCGATGTCGGCTCGCGAATTCACGAAGACTGATGCCTCGGGGGGCCGGGCCAAGGCCAGCAATCGGCGGGTCACCGTGCTGAGTCGCTTGGCGGTGGCTGCGCGATCGCGCGCGTGCAGTGCGACGCCAGGTCCAGCCGCGGCGATGGCGGCAGCTCGCACGGGGAAGTCCTCAAGGGCTAGCACGGCCGCATCGGTAATAGCGTGGAGTCTGGGCAGCGGCCTCATGTGAAACGCTGGCCAGCGGCGGCACCCCTCCCGCGCAGCCACTCGGCGACGGGCATGCGTCGTTTCCCGGAGGGCTGTACCTCGCTGACTTCCAGTGCGCCAACCGCCGCGGCAATCACCAGACTCCGGCCCGCGTCGAGAATCGTTCCTGGCTCTCCGCCGGCATTGGAAACCCGTCCACCGAAGAACTTCAGCTCGAGCTCGCCCAGCATGCCCCAGGCCCCCGGCTCCGGGTCGAAGGCGCGCACAGCACGGGCCAGAGTCGCGGCATCCCGCGACCAGTCCAGCCGCGCCTGGGTCCGGCTCACTTTGGGGGCGAAACTAGCTCGGGAGTGGTCCTGCGGCCTGGGTCGAATCTCGCCTGCTTCGAGCAGGGTCAGCCCTTCGACCAGCGCCGCCGCGCCGAGCTCGGAGAGACGCTGAGTCAGCTCACCCGCCGTTTCGTCCGGCGCGACTTCGGTCTCTATCTGGTGGAGCACTGGCCCGGAATCCAGTGCAGCTTCCATCTGCATGACACTGACGCCGGTGGTTTCGTCACCATTCAGGATAGACCAGGCAATCGGAGCGGCGCCGCGGAGCTGTGGCAGCATCGAGGCGTGCAGGTTCAGCATGCCGAGCCGCGGGATGGCGAGAATCTCGGGTTTGAGGATATGGCCGTAGGCCACGACGACGCCCAGGTCTGTCTGGAATGCACGGAGGTCGTCAGCGAAGGCGCCTTCAGGCCGCTCCGGTTGGAGGACCGGAATCTCTTCCTCAAGCGCTGCCTGCTTCACGGGTGGGGCCACCAGCTGGCTGCGCGAGCGACCGTGCGGTCGGTCCGGTTGAGTGACCGCCAGGGCCACCTCGAAGCCCTCCTCAAGCAGCGCCCGGAACGACGGGACCGCGAATTCGGGAGTGCCGAAGAAGGCCACGCGCATCAACTGGACTCGGCGGATGCCTGTTTCACGGGACGGATGAAAGACGGATCGTCGCCGTGTTCCTTCCGCCACTTGGCCAGCAGGCGCTCGCGCTTGAAAAGACTCAGGTGGTCGAGGAAGAGGATCCCGTCGAGGTGGTCGATCTCATGTTGCACGGCCCGGGCCGGCAGGCCGAGGAGCTCCCGGCGGTAGAGGGCACCGTATTCGTCAAGCGCCTCGATCACCACCCGGTCGGGTCTGGTCACGTCCCCATAGATGTCTGGAATCGAGAGGCAGCCCTCTTCACCGATCTCATCCCCGGATGCCTCCACGATCCTGGGATTCACGAGCACGAGCCTCTCCGCATCCGCCTCTACTACGGCAACGCGGCGCGCCACCCCCACCTGGTTGGCGGCAAGTCCGACGCCGCGAGCCGCACGCATCGTCTCGAAGAGATCAGCTATGAACAGGCGGATCTCCTCGTCAACCACGGCCACCGGCTTGCTCGCCTCCCGAAGCACGGGCGAGCCGAGGATGTGCAGGTCCAGCACGCTCACCCGATTACTCCTCCCGGCGCTGCCTGGTCACCGACCTTCATGATGCGGGTCCGGTCCACGACGACAGAGGCAGTGCCGCTCTCGATGGTTACCCGTTCGTCCTTGATATCCTTGACCTTGCCGATGAGGCCGCCGATAGTGGTGACCTCATCGCCCTTCTTGAGATTCTGCAGCAGGTCCGCGTGCTTCTTCCGGGCCTGTTGTTGTGGGCGGAGGATGAAGAAATAGAATACGGCTGCGATCGCACCGATCTGCAGCAGCAGCATGGTGAGGCCGGCACCGGCGCCGTCGGTCGGGGCCATGAAAGCCAGAATCGAATGAGTCACGCGTCTCCTCGAAGGTGGTAGCGCTGGAGCCATTCCTGGCGCCAGCGGTCGAACGATCCGGCCACGATTGCGGCTCGGGCGAGTTCGCCGAGCCGGACGAGAAACCGGACGTTGTGGATCGAGACGAGCCGGAGTCCGAGCATCTCCTCGGCTACGAAGAGGTGTCGAAGGTAGGCACGGGAAAACCGGGCGCAAGTCTCACAATCGCACGCCGGGTCAAGCGGTTCCTCGCTGAGTCGAAACTTCGCACCGCGGATGTTCACTTTGCCCGTGCTCGTCCAGGCGCTGCCGTGCCGGCCATTGCGGGTCGCAGCCACGCAGTCGAACAGATCGACACCGCGAGCGATCCCCTCGACCATATCGTCTGGAAATCCCACACCCATAAGATAACGAGGCATCGAAGTCGGGAGGGCGGGGCCGAGTTCCTCGAGGACCCTGTGCATGACCGGCTTCGGCTCGCCCACCGAGAGCCCGCCGATCGCGATCCCGGTCCACGGACCGCGCGCGATTGTTCCCTCCAGCGACCGGCGACGGAGCTCGGCGTGGGTGCCACCCTGGAGGATTGGCCAGAGAGTCTGCGGCGATGGCTCGGTAGCGGCCGATGGCTGACGGCTGACGGCCAGCTCGTCGTGTCTCTTCCTGCACCGGTCCAGCCACCTCAGAGTCCGCTCCATTCCCTCCTCCGCCAGCGCCAAAGGGGCCTGCCCGGGCACCACGTGGTCGAAGGCCATCGCGATGTCCGCACCCAGCGCCCACTGAATCTCCATCGCCGACTCGGGCGTGAGGTGGTGGGTGGAGCCGTCAATATGACTGACGAATTCCACGCCTTCCTCCGCGATCTTGCGTAGCCCCTCGAGGGAGAACACCTGGAACCCGCCTGAATCCGTCAGCATCGGCCGCGGCCAGGTGGTAAAACGGTGCAGCCCACCCAGTGCGCGTACCACCTGTTCGCCGGGGCGGAGGTGCAGGTGGTAGGTGTTGCCCAGGATGATCTGAGCTCCAGCCTTCAGAACCTCCTCCGGGTGCAGTCCTCGGACGGCTCCGTGGGTCCCCACTGGCATGAACGCCGGAGTCTCGAGGACGCCGTGGGGCAGCACCAGTCGTCCCGCTCGGGCGAGGCCTTCAGTGGCATCGAGATGGAAGTCGAACACGGATCAGCGCTCAGCCTTCACCGTTCAGGCCCGAGGATCCGGTCGATTTGACGCCGGTGCACGAGGTCGTGCGCCGCCGCGATCTTCAGGTTCAGGACTGCGGTAGTCGGACCGCGCTCGGCGTGCTGGCCGACGCACTGCCATTGCGCCGGACTCAAACTCCGCCAATGGCGCAAGTTGCCCTCACGAACACTGCTGAAGAGGTTCAGCGAGGCGACCGGGTCGGCCTCCATATAATGGAACTCCACTGCCCAACGGTCCTGATCGAAGCCGGGAAGCGGGGCGTTCTCGTCGCCTACGATGAAGCGGGAGCGCGTGCCGAGCACCAGTTCGGAATCGGCGAGGTGGGCGAGCACGGCGCTTACTGACCACTTGCCCGGAGCCTCAGGCCGCGCGAGGCGCGCCGGGTTCAGGCCCGCGATTCGCGCGGCCAGCCAGATCGGCGTCTCGGCGAGGACGTCGAGTGGGGGCAGGTCGCCGAGCAGGTTGAGCAGGGCCTGGACGACGTGGGCGGCGTTCGATGTGGCGGCGCCCTTGGGGTTCGAGAACGGGCTAACTGGGGTCACAGAATCACCATCGCATCGCCATAGGAGTAGAAACGGTATCGGCCCGAAACCGCTCGACGGTACGCCGCCATGACTTGGTAATACCCGCCGAACGCTGCCACCAGCATGAGGAGTGTCGAGCGCGGAAGATGAAAGTTTGTGAGCAGCCTGTCCACCACGCCAAAGCGATAGCCGGGGGTGATGAGGAGCCGGGTTTCGTCGTTGCCGGGACGGACCACTCCCCCGGGCAACCCAGCGCTCTCGAGCGCTCTAACGACTGTCGTCCCCACCGCCCACAGCTTGCCTCCGCGGTGCCGAAGCTCCCGCACCAGCGTTGCGGTCGTTTCTGGAATATCGAAGCGCTCGGGGTGCATGGGATGTCTCAACGGGTCCTCTATTTCGACCGGCTTGAAGGTACCTGGGCCGACCTCGAGATCGAGGCGCGCGATCTCCACACCTTTCGCCTCGAGGGCGGCCAGCAGTGCAGGCGTAAAGTGCAACCCGGCCGTCGGCGCCGCCACGCTGCCTTCACGGTCGGCGTAGACCGTCTGGTACCGGAGCTCATCCGCACTATCCGGGTCGCGCGCGATATATGGAGGCAGCGGCAGGCGGCCCATGGTTTTCAGGGCCATGGCGGCCGTGACTCCAACGAACCGGACCTCCCTGAATCCCTCCTCGAGCACAGCCATCGTCTCGATGAATGCGCCCTCCCCGATCTGAACCCGCTTCCCCGGCTTGAGGGCACTGCCCGGCTTCCCGATCGCAATCCAGCGATCCTCCTTCGCCGGGTGAATCAACAGGACTTCGGCGACGGCTCCACTGGGCCGCTTTCCCAGGAAACGGGCGTGGCGCACCCGGGTGGTGTTGAGCACGAGGAGATCGCCTGGCGGGATGAGGTCGAGCAGGTGGGTGAAGTTGCGGTCTTCCAGCTCCGGGTCGCCGGTGCGGCGCACGACGAGCAGCCGGCTGGTGCCGCGATCCGCGATCGGCTGCTGGGCGATCAGTTCGGGAGGGAGATCGTAGTCGAAATCAGAGGTGCGGGATCCGGCTGCGACCGGACGCCGCTCACTCAAAAATGCTCCGCTGGCTGTCGGGGGGCGGTGTGATGCCGAACCGTTGATAGGCGAATGGCGTGGCCACGCGGCCGCGGGGAGTGCGCTCCAGATACCCCTGTTGAATGAGGTACGGCTCGTACACCTCCTCGAGGGTGCCGCTGTCTTCTCCGACCGCGACGGCCACGGTATTCAGACCCACCGGCCCGCCGCCGAACTTCTCAATGATGGTCGTGAGAATCCGTGCATCCATGTCATCCAGCCCGAATTCATCAACGTTGAGACGGGCGAGGGCCTCTCGAGCCACCGGTCCGGTAACAACGCCGTTCGCGCGAACCTGCGCGTAGTCCCGCACTCGCCGAAGGAGTCGGTTGGCTACCCGCGGTGTGCCGCGGCTCCGGCGAGCGATCTCCAGGAGCCCTTCTTCGTCCGCCGGAACGCCGAGAATCCCGGCGGACCGCGCGACGATGATGTGCAAGTCCTCCGGTGGATAGAAGTGCAGCCGTTCCACCATCCCGAACCGTGCCCGCATGGGTGGCGTAAGCAGGCCGAAGCGGGTCGTAGCACCTATCAGGGTGAAGCGCTCCAGGGCCATGGGAATGGTCTGGGCATTCGGCCCGTCGGCGATCCGCACATCGACGCGACAATCCTCCATGGCCGGATACAGGAACTCTTCGAGCACCGGCCGGAGCCGGTGAATCTCATCGATGAAGAGGATGTCGCCCGGCTGGAGCGTCGTGAGGATGCCTACGAGATCACCCGGCTTCTCGAGCACCGGGCCCGAGGTGGTGCGGAGCTGGACGCCCATCTCCCGGGCGAGCAGCATGGCCAGCGTGGTCTTGCCGAGGCCGGGCGGGCCGAAGAACAGCAGGTGATCCAGTGATTCGCCCCGTCCCCGCGCCGCATCGATCGCGATCCGGAGCGAAGTCTTCACCTGTTCCTGGCCGACGAACTCCTCCAGCCTTCCTGGACGGAGTACCGCCTCGGCTCCGGTCTCTTCGGGGAGCGAATCTGGGGTGGTGATTTGGAGGCGGGTCATCTGCGTGAACGGTAAGCGGTAGGCAGCGAACGGTGAACTGCGGGAGTAGATCCTGTTCGCCGCGCGCGATTTATCGTTCCCATTCAGTCCTGCAACCTCGCGTCCCAGCGTACCGGCCGCCTACCCGGCTCGACCTGATGCCGAGCGCTGCAGTGGACGCAGCGATCCATGGTCTGCCGGGTGGTGCTGGCGACCAGAATCCGGTTGGTGCTGCCGCAGCGAGTGCAGATCCATTCTGCGGTGGTGGCGGGAACGGTCATCCGGACCTCTCAAGGTGAGGAGGCGCGCACAGCGGTGCACGCCTAGCGCTTGACAGCAAGTCGACTCAGTGCGTCGCGGATCACCTTGGCGGTGTCGGTGAGCCCACCGGCGAGGGCGCCGCGCACGGCTTCTTCCGCCTGCCCGGCGACGTAGCCGAGACGCACCAGGGCTTGCACCGCCTCCTCGCCAGGGCGGGGCCCCGACAGCGGGAGATCGTGGGGCGTGTCCTTGAAACGGTCGCCCAGCTCCACTACCAGCTTCTCGGCTTTCTTCCGCCCGATGCCGCTCACGGTGGACAGCGCGGCGAAGTCTCGCGACTGAATGCTCCGCACCGTTCGCTCCGGACCCAGGGTGGAGAGCAAGGCTAGGGCGAGCTTGGGGCCGAAGCCGCTCGCGGTAAGCAGCCGCTGGAAGATCGCACGCTCGCCGGCTTGGTCGAACCCGTACAGCGACCACGCATCCTCGCGCACCACCAGCTCGGTATACAGGCTCACCCGCTCACCATTGGCGGGCAGCCGCTCCAGGACTCCGAGTGGCACCGTCACCGCGTATCCGACGCCACCCGAGGTTTCCACGAGGATCAGGTCGCCATCCCGTGAGCGCAGCACGCCGGTGAGTGTGGCGATCATTTCGAGGCCCGGCGGTTCGACGGCTCGGCGGCTCGGCGGTGGGGAAGCCGGCCGCACAGCAGGTGCGTCAACGCCACCGCAACCCCATCGGCCGCATCGGCGGGCGCGGGAGCGTGTCGCAAGCGGAGCAGCTGCGCCACCATGAATCCCACCTGCGGTTTGAGAGCCGCCCCGCGACCGGTCACCGTCTTCTTGATCACCGCGGGCGAATATTCGGCAATCACGACCCCGGCCTCCGCGCCGGCCAAGAGGATCACGCCGCGGGCCTGGCCGAGCACCAAGGTGGTGCGCACGTTCCGGCCGTGAAACGCTTCCTCGACTGCCAGGACGTCGGGTTGGTGACGAACAAGGAGGTCGGCCAGCGCCGCATGTATCTCATGCAGCCGCTGCGGGAGCGCGGTTCGGGAGGTAGTCCGGATGACGCCGCATTCGATCAGTCGCGGGCCGCCGTTACCGCTGCTCTCCACCACGCCATAGCCGGTGGCCGCGGTGCCGGGATCGACACCCAGCACCCTCACCGGTCAGCCTCTCTCAGCTCGATGCCTCCGCGAGGGCGCTCGCGTCGATGTCGAAGTTGGAGAAGACTTTGGAGACGTCGTCCAATTCCTCGAGTGCTTCTACCAGTCGGAGCATCTGCTCGGCCTGCTTGCCTTCGACTTTGACGGTGGTCTTGGGGACCATGGCGATCTCGGCGGACTCGATCTCGATCTTGCTGGCCCGGAGCGCATCCTGCACGGCATGGAAGGTGGGGACGGTGGTGGTGATCACGTACTGCTCGCCATCCCGAACGAAGTCTTCCGCCCCGGCGTCGAGGGCGGCCTCGAGGGTAGAGTCTTCCGGATACTTCGTGGCATCCAGGGTGATCAGGCCCTTGCGATCGAACATCCAGGCCACCGAATTGGTTGTGCCGAGATTGCCGCCGTTTCGGCTGAAGACAAAGCGGATGTCGGCGACCGTGCGGGTGGAGTTATCGGTCGTGGCCTCGATAAGGATCGCCGCGCCGCCGGGTCCGTAGCCCTCGTAGGAGACTTCCTCGTACAACGCGCCTTCGAGTTCGCCGGTGCCCTTCTTGATTGCGCGGTCGATGTTGTCGCCGGGCATGTTCACCGCCTTAGCTGCGTCGATGGCGGTGCGGAGTCGGGGATTGCCGGCGGGGTCACCTCCGCCGGCCCGTGCTGCAACCGTGATTTCGCGGATAACCTTGGTCCAGGAGGCTCCCCGCTTGGCGTCGGTGACCGCCTTCTTTCGTTTGATCTGCTTCCACTTGCTGTGACCGGCCATGAACCGCACCTCCGCCAGGTTTCGAGCAGGAAGATAAGGTAAGGCTTGACCCCTCTCCATCCCCCTCGTTACTGTCTCAGCCCTATGCGCCTGATGCTACTCGCTCTCTGCGTTGCCGGCCTGTCCGCCTGCAGTGAAAAGAAGCCCGAACCCGATCTGAGCGGGGCGCTGCCGACCCTGCTGGTGCCACCGAACTCGAGTATGGTCTCGCGAGAAGGTGGAACCGAGGCCCTGAAGATCCGCTTCCACAGCCAATTCGAGCCGGAGCAGGTCGCCCGTTACTATCGGGAGGTCCTTTCCAAGCCCCCGTGGAACCTGGTCAGCGACACGCCTGATCGAGAGGGGACGATCGCGCTGTACGCGGAACGCCCCGATGGTCCACCGCTGTGGGTCTCGATCAGCAAGGTGGGCGATGGGTCGGGCAGCTACGTGGATCTGGCGGGAGCCACCGTCAGCAAATAGCGGATTGGCTATCGGTCAGGATCAAGCATGTCCTCGAACCGGAGCCAGTGGCGGTAGAAGTAGAGGTCGAGGTACCCCGTCGGCCCGTTCCGGTTCTTGGCCACAAGGAGCTCGACGGCACCTTCCACACCATAGCTGGGCCGGTACATTTCCTCCCGATAGATCGCCAACACCACGTCCGCCACCTGCTTCACGACCCCCAGACCGCCAAGATCATCCAGTGTAGGCCGCGGGTCGCGCCGACCGGCGCGGAACTTCGGCAGCTGTGCCAGCGCCAGTATCGCCACGTCACGCTCCAGCGCGAGATTCTTCAACGCGCGGACCGTGATGCCGAGCCGCTCATCGTTGACGGTCACCGGGAGCGGGCTTGCGGTCATCTGCAGATCGTCCAGCACCAGCAGGCCTCGCCGAGGCACGGCGTCCAGCGCCTCACCCAGTTCCCCGAATCGCTCGCCTGTGAGCGGTTCGACCCGAAGGGGTAGATCGCGCAGGCGCAGCGCCGCCGCGCCCACCGCCGAGCGGCTGACGTCGTCGAGATCGCCGGCGCGGAGCTGATCGACCGGCACCCTGGCCTCGAGTGAGAGGGCCCGTTCCATCAGGCGCGCCTCCGACATTTCTCCGGACAGGTAGGTCACCGCGGTGCCGGCCTTGGCGCTCCTCAACGCGATACCGAGGGCGAATGACGACTTCCCGCTCCCCACGTCTCCCGACACGATCACCAGGTCCTGGCGCCTGATCCCGCCGCCCAACATCTGATCCACCGAGGCAAAGCCGGTCGGCACCGTGTCTGCGGCGCTGCCGGGCTCACCCCGCGAATCGATGCGCGCCACCACGGCTTCCGCAGGGGAGGCATTGCGCTGGGACGGGCGTTGGGGGGACATGCCCAAAGATACGGTTCTGGCGGGTCAGCGGGACAGGCCTGCGGCCTGCCGGCTAGCCCGTGCGGCGCGCTGAACAGCGTCACCGGCCTCAGCGCCGGCGGCTTCGCGGGCAGGCGCGACCAGGGTGCTCAACACCACCGGAACGGCGGAGGTGCCGCCCTCGCGGAGTTGTAGCAGCGCCGCGACCAGAGCGCGGCGCAAGGGGGGTGGGAGCGTCAGGCTGGAGAGGCGGCTTTCCAGGCCGGCGAGGCGCCGGCGCGCGGCCCGCTCCGGTACCGGCGGATCGAGCTGAAGATCCTGCGCGACCCGCAGGACCAGCCAGAGCGCATACACGCCTTCGCGTCGCGGACCTCGACCGGTCCGCGGCAACAGCTCCACCAGGTCCAACTGTGCGGGGTCCCAGGCGTTCATGAGCATCGATCCAGGACATGTGTGAGGACTTCGCTCGGCGCGAGATCCTCAAGGCAGCGGTGGTGCCCGAGCGGACATCGCGGCCCGCCCTTGGTGCTGCAGGGGCGACAGGGGAGGTCTCGCTGCAGCACCTCCGCCGCCGCACGGTAGGGGAAGAACCCGAACTCCTCGACAGTCGGCCCGAACAGCGCGATCACCGGAGCGCCTACCGCGGTGGCCAGGTGCATCGGGCCGGTGTCGCCGCTCACGACCGCGCGAGTCCGCCGCAGCAGCGCCCCACTTGCCTGCAGGTCCAGTTCGCCCGCTGCGCTCGCGATGCCATGGTAGGCCGCGGCCACGATGGCCCCGGCGAGCGGTTTGTCGGCGGTGCCGCCGACCACCAGGACGCCCAGGTTACGCCCGGCGAGGTCTG
The DNA here is from genome assembly GCA_963748035.1 of uncultured Gemmatimonadales bacterium. Classification (GTDB taxonomy): domain Bacteria; phylum Gemmatimonadota; class Gemmatimonadetes; order Gemmatimonadales; family GWC2-71-9; genus JADJOM01. The sequence goes on from CAVVHO010000004.1 coordinate 254,328, forward strand.
CGGCCAGTTGTTGCCAATAGCGTATCGGCCACTGCTTGGTGGCGTGGGCGGCCCCCGGCGCCAGCGCGACGCACGGACGGTCGAGGTCCAGGCCTGACCGCGCCAACCATGCCTCGGCGCGGGCTTCCGCCGCGGGGCTGATGAACAGTTCGGCGGGTCCGCCATCGGGGACCACATCGAGATCGTGGGCTGCCTCGAAATACCGCTCCGCCACGGGTACCCGATCTCGGTAGATGTTCCGGTGCTTCCGAACCAGGGTCAGGCGGGCGCGGCGGCGCGCGTCGAATCCGTTCCATGCACCCGGCACCAGGAGACGGAGCACTCGGATGCGAACACTCCCGTGGAGATCCAGCAGATGACTGAATCGCGCGGTGCGCAACGCTCTCGCCAGCGGAACCAGCGACTGCCCCGGGGAAACGGCGATCACTTCGTCCAGATGCGGATTGGCGGACAGGAGCGGCGCCCATCCGTGCTTGGTCAGCGCCGAGATGGTGGCTGCGGGATGACGCGCGCGCAAGGCCCGGATGAGGGGTGTTGTGAGCAGGACATCCCCAAGGGAGCTGAATCGAACCACCAGGATCCGAGGGGCGGGCACGGGGAAAAGGTAGCGCCTATCTTACCTCCATGCCGCGTCCCCGCAGTATCCTCTGGGTTGATGATGAGGTCGAAAGCCTCTCGTCGCATATCCTCTTTCTGGAAGAAGAGGGCTTCAGCGTGGGCAAGGCGGCCCACGGCGACGATGCCCTGGTCATGCTCCAGCGCCAAGCCTACGGCGTAGTGCTCCTGGATGAGCAGATGCCGGGGCGCCGTGGCCTGGAGCTGTTCCGCGCCATCCGCAGCATCGACTCCACGATGCCGGTGGTGATGGTGACCAAGAGCGAGGAACCGGCGACGCTCAAGGATGCCATCGGCGCCGAGATCTCGGACTACCTGGTCAAACCGGTCAACCCGCGGCAGGTGCTGTCGGTGGTAACCCGGTTGCTCGAGGGTGACCGGATCCGGCAGCAGCGGCTGTCGCGGGACTTCGCCACCCGATTCCGGGAGCTGGAGGCTCGCCGGCGTCCGGGAATGAACTGGCGGGACTGGACTGAACTCGTCGTGGAGCTGGCGGAATGGGAGGTCCGCCTCGGGATGGCGGATGAGCCGGGGCTGTCGGAGGCGCTTCGAACGCTGCAGGAGAGTCTGCGCCAGGATTTCGCCGGTTTCATCGAGGCCAACTACGCCAATTGGCTCCGTGGCAGTCGGGCGGATCGCCCGCCGCTCAGCGTTGATATCGTCCCGGAGTTCGTCGAACCCGCCTTCCGTCAGCACCGGCGCGCCCTGCTCGTGGTGGTGGACTGCCTGCGGCTGGACCAATGGGAGGCTATCCGCCCGCTGATCAGCAGCCGATTCGACATCGAGACGTCCTACTACTTCTCGATCGTCCCGACCGCAACGCCATTCGCGCGGAACGCGATCTTCAGCGGCCTGTTCCCCTCCGCGCTCGCCGCCCGGCACCCCGGGTGGCTGCGCGAGCAGGATGACTCCGGCCTCAACTCACACGAGCACGAGCTCCTCACCGCTCAAATGGAGGCGCGCTGCGGTCGCCCGGTACCGGTGCGCTACGAAAAGGTCTTTACCGCCGCGGACGGCGAGGCCCTTCTCACCCGGCTGCCTTCGCACCTGGCTGCGGACGGAGTGACGGCCCTGGTGTTCAATTTCATCGACCAGCTTACGCACGGCCGAACCGAGAACTCCACGCTGTTTGAGGTCGCGCGCGACACCTCGGCACTCCGAAGCCTGACCCGCACCTGGTTCGAGCGCTCACCCCTGTGGGCCGCGCTGCGTGAGGCGGACCGCCGCAACGTCCCGGTGCTGCTCACCACCGATCACGGCTCGATCCACTGCCACACTCCCGCGACCGTGTACGCTCGGCGCGACGCGACCGCGAACCTGCGCTACAAGTTCGGCGAGGATCTCCGGGCCCAGGACCGTGAAGCGGCCATCGTGGTCGAGGATCTTGAATCCTATGGACTGCCACCGAAAACGCCCGGGACCCGGCTGTTGCTCGCCACCGGGGATCGGTTCTTCGTGTATCCCACCAAACTCAGGGAATATCAGGCGCGCTATCGGGGTGCCTTCCTGCACGGAGGCGTGACCCCGGAAGAGATGATTCTTCCGATCGCCCTGCTCACGGCGAGGCGGAGTGGCTGAGGCTGCGTGGCTGGGTGGCTCGACGACTCGGCGACTCGGCGGCTGGTTGCGACCCTACCGACTGTCGCTCGGGGCCAGCATCGCCGCGACCACCGTGGCATCGGTACTCGACGGCGCGACTCTCCTGTTCCTCATCCCGCTCTTCCGCCACCTCTTCGGAAGCGCCGGCGGGCTTTCGACCGGCGCCACGGGACTGGAAGCCGCGATCGATCGAGTGCTGGCCCCGTTGCTCGCCGGGGCTTCACCCGCCGGCGTCACGCTGAGGCTGGTTGCGCTGCTGTGGGCGACGCTGCTCGCCAAGAACGGCCTCGCATACCTCGCGGGTCAACTGAGCGTGCGCACCCAGGAGGGTCTGGTACGGGATCTCCGTGCCGCGCTGTTCGAGCACCTGCTTCGGCTCGATCTGGATTGGCTGGAACGCACCCGCGCCGGTCAGGTCATCTCGCGAGTGATGCAGGATGCCGACCAGGTCAAAGGCGTCGTGAGCGCGAGCCTGGCATCCTTCTTCCAGAATCTTGTCCTGATCGTGACCACGCTCGTGGTACTCGCACAGCTCTCCCTCGGACTCACGCTCATTACACTCTCCGCGGCGCCACTGCTCCTCTTCGGCATCCGGTCGCTGCTCCGACGTCTCAAGGGACATGCCCGTGCGCGCGCCGACGAGGCCGGCGAGATGACCTCGACGGTAGCCGAGCGGCTCTCGGCCGTGAAGCTGATTCGGAGCTACGGGGGAGAGGGTGGGGAAGCCGACCGTTTTCGTGGCCAGGCTGATCGGTACCGTCAGCATGTGGTTCGGACCCAGCGCTTCGCCGCCCTCACCAGTCCGGTGAGCGAGCTCTTCGGCGGTCTGCTCCTCGTGGTGCTGATTGCCGTGGGCGCCTCCCCAGGGCTGATGGGTGGCGGGCTCTCTCCCGAGGGGCTACTGGTATTCATCGTCGCCGCCCTGCGGGTGATGGCGCCACTCAAAGCGATCACCCAGTTCCCGGGTCAGATGGCGCAGGCTCTGGCGAGCGCGGAGCGTGTCTTCGAGGTGTTGGACCTGCCGGCTGCGGAGGTTGAGGCGGGCACCGGCTCGACGGCGCGATTCGACCGCGAGATCGTATTCGAGGGCGTGGGATTCACGTACGGGACCGCGCCGCAGGCGCGACCGATGGACGGGTCCGGCCAAGGCATGGAGACTGCTTGGGCACTCCGCAACATCTCCTTCGCTTTGAAGAAGGGCAGCGTGGTGGCTCTGGTGGGCCCTTCCGGAGCGGGGAAGACTACGCTCGCTGAACTGCTGCCACGGCTGCGGGAGCCAACCACGGGTCGAATCCTGCTGGACGGGGCTCCACTCGCGGATTGCTCGCGTCGCTCCGTCCGGGCGTTGATGGCGTTCGTGGGGCAGGAGACCGTGGTATTCAACGACACGGTGTTCGGCAACATCGCGTTCGCCCGGCCCGGTGCGAGTCAGGCCGAGGTCGAAGCGGCTGCCCGCGCGGCCCACGCCCACGGCTTCATCGCCCATCTGCCTGACGGGTACCACACCCGCCTCGGCGAACGGGGGACGCGGCTTTCGGGTGGGCAACGGCAACGGATCGCGATCGCGAGAGCGCTGCTGCGGGACTCGCCCATTCTCATCCTGGACGAAGCCACCAGCGCGCTCGACAGCGACTCCGAGCGGCTGGTCCAGGGCGCGCTGCTCCGCCTCATGGAGGACCGCACGGTTCTGGTCGTCGCCCATCGGCTGGCGACGGTCCGCCACGCGGACCTGATTCTGGTGCTGGATGAGGGGCGGATCGTCGAGCGGGGCACCCATGAGGAGCTGTTGGCCCACAACGGCCTCTACCGCCGGCTCTCCGCCGGCCAGTTCGGCCACGGTTCCGGGGTTCGGCTGGCCGCGAGTTAGGTCGACGCGATGCCCGGCACTCCCGTTCTTCACCGTTATAGATTTTCCTGCACGGTCGTATGAATCAGCCATTCTCCGGTATTCGCTTGCTGTACGTCGCTCCGGTCGACGATGCGGAACTCGCCCACAACGCGCTCATTCGACGGGCGCTGGAGCGACTCGGCACCGAACTCGTCCACGTCGATCCGGTCCACGTCGGGTGGCTGGAACGACTGGTCCGTCGCGATTTCGAACGCCGTCTGGACGCGATACTCGACCAGCATCGGCCGGACCTCGTGCTCGTGGCCGGGGGAGGAGTCGTGCCACCGGAGACGGTTGACCGGCTGCGCACTGGCCGACCGGGCCGCTGGGCCCAGCTCCTCGGTGACCTGGTTCCGGATCTCGACGCGGCCAGTCGCGAGGCGATGGCCTACGAAGAGGTGTTCGTCGGTGCAACCGGAATTGCCGCTGCCCTGGATCGGCACGGCGTCAAGCACACCCACTACCTCCCCCTTGGGTGCGATCCATCGGTGCACAAGCCACTCCGGGCGCGCGGACCATTCAGGGCGAACGTGGTGTTTGCGGGCGGAGCTACTCCGCGGCGCGAGCGCTTGCTCAGTGAGCTAGTGGAATTCGGGCTGGCGCTATGGGGACCAGGCTGGCGAAAGACCTCGCTCAAGGACTACTGTCGCGGGGAGTTGCCCAATACCGAGGATTTCGTGCGGGCATACGCGGGAGCGACCGTGGCGGTGAATGTGCATCGAAGCAGTGCGGAGGAACGCGGAGGAGACTCCACAGGCGTGAACCGGCGCACGTTCGAGGTTGCCGCCATCGGCGTGCCCCAGGTCGTGGATGCGCGCGTCGACCTGGCCCGTCACTTCGACGACGGCACCGAAATCCTGGTCTATACCAATGCGAGCGAGTTCAAGGGGCAGGTGAAGCGTGCGATCCAGGAGGACAAGTACCGGGATCGGCTCGCCACCGGAGCCCGGCAACGTGCCCTGCACCAGCACACCTACATGCATCGGATGCATGATCTGCTGCAAGTGCTGACCAATCGAGCCAGCGGCTAGTCTTCGGCGCGAATCCCCGGCGGGAGTATTCCCGTCGCAAGGTATTCCCGGTACAACCGCACGTACTCCTCCGCCATCCGCCGGTGACTGAAGTAGCGCTCTGCACGCGCCCGACACGCCGCCGGGTCCTTGGTGGCCATTGCCGGCAGCCGAGCCACCAGCTCATCGGGGTTGTCGCCGAACTCCGCCACAGCGGGACTCAGCACCTCGGGCAGTGCGCCGCGTCGGGTGCCCAGCACGGGGGTGCCGCTCCAGAGCGCCTCGATCAGTGTCAGGCCGAAGGGCTCATCCCACAGGGCCGGCATCCAGAGCAGGCGCGCCCCGGCGAGCAGTTCGCGCTTCTCGGCGCCATCCACCAGACCCGCGAAGCGCAGCTGGCGTGACAGACTGGGTCGCCAGCCCCCGGCGACCACCAGCGAGCGCCGAGCCGTGCGTGCTCCCGCGATGGCCCACTGGTACCCTTTGCTGTTATGCAGGCGTCCCAGGAAGAGGTCGTAGTCGCCCTTCTGCTCACGGAATTCAAAATCAGCCGGGTCGAGGCCGTTATAGACGAAGGAGGTTGCGTCGTGCCGGGCTGCGTGGTCGGCGCTCACGAAGATGGTGTTTCGGGGGCGGGTGTGCCCCGGGCGCGTCGTGCCTTCCAGGGTCCAGACCCATGGGAGTGTCAGCGCCGCCCGAAGCGGGAAGAAGGCGTGCACCATGTCCACATTCGCGGGAACCAAGGGGGTGAGATCGAATCGCGGATCGGTCAACCGCGCGGCTTCCACCGCGACCAACCCAGCCTCCGGTACCTTGGTCCCTGGCGGGGCAATCAGGATGACTTCGTGTCCGAGGAGTGCCAGGCCGCGGATGAGGGCAACCACCACGCGCTCCGTGCCGCCGTAGCCCCGCACGGGGAGTCTGCTGTGATGCACCAACGCGATCCGCATATCTTTCCGCGACTCCTCTCAACCTCTCGCCGAAATGCGCGTCGTCGGATTCAGCCTGGTTGCCAATGCGGTACGACTCGATTTTCCGGTTCTCGAGGCGCTCCGTTCCATCCTCCCGCTCTGCGATGAGCTGGTGGTCAACGTGGGGCCATCCGATGACGGTACTCGCGAGCTGGTGCTGAGTCTGAACGATCCGCGTCTGAAGATCATCGACGGTCGTTGGGATTCGAATCAGGGTGGCGCGGTCCTCGCCATCGAAACGCAGCGGGCTCTCGAGGCCTGTCGCGGAGACTGGGCAATCTACATCCAGGCCGACGAGGTGCTGCACGAAGCCGGGATCGATCCGCTCAGGGTGGCAATGTCCGCGGCGCTTGCCGACCCGGGGGTCGAAGGGCTGCTCGTGGACTTCCTGCACTTCTATGGTGGCACCGAGTGGCTCGGGACTGGTCGAGCGTGGTATCGCCGTGAGGTACGCGTGGTACGACTGGGAGCCGATGTTCGCAGTCACGAAGAGGCCCAGGGCTTTCGGGTCGGTTCGGCTCTCAGGAAGATTCGCGCTCGGCGATCTGGCGCCACCTACTTTCACTACGGGTGGGCCCGCCCTGTCTTGGCTCTCAGGGAAAAGCGCGAAGTGGACAACGTGCTGTACTACGGGGGGCGACCCCGCCGTCGCCCCATCGGGGATCAATTGCCGTGGGAGGTTGGGTTGCGTCCCTTTGTTGGAAGCCACCCGGCGGTGATGCAGGAGTGGATCGCCGTGCGACGGTCCGGCACGGCTCAGTCCTTCGCCCCGCGGCCGTGGGACCTGAAGCGCCTCGCTCTCCTCGGTTCGCTCGGGGTCGAACGGCTGACCGGGTGGCGACCGTTCGAGTTCACCAACTACGTCGAGGTGTAGCCCTGTCCCGCCAGCAGGCGCTCCAGCCGGTGAGCGTAGGTGTGACGGGCCAACGCTTCCGCCCGTCCCCCATCCGCGATGCGTGCCCGCATCGACGGGTCAGCCAACGCGGCACCGAGCAGTTCGAGCGCCTCGGCCTGCGAGCGGTACCAAAGCGCGTGGACCCCGTGACGAGCGAACTCCTCGATGCCGCCGACATGCTCTCCGAGATAGCAGCCGCCGGCGCCGAGTACTCGCCAGAGCCGGTTGGAAGTGCCACCGGCGTGTTCGTTCCGCTGCGCCTCAAGGGCGTCGATCCCGAGCGAGAGAGCCGCACCTCGCACCACCCGGGTGAACTGGGTCCCGCGCACCGGACCACCCACGACCGGCAGATCGGGTGGAGCGTTACGCCAGTGTTGCCCCCGAATCTGCAGACGACACCTCGACCCGAGTGCGCTCAGGATCGCGTAGCGCCGCGGATACTGCCCCGAGCCAATGAACGAGAGATCGCAGTGGTATGCGGCTGGCGAAACTGCCGCGGGCTGGTCCAGCAACGGGTCCAGTCCTTGAGGCAGGAAGTGCGCCTCGACCGCTCCCGCGGCGCGGAAGGCCTGCATCTGGTACCCGTAACTCGCGAAGGTACGTTCGGTCAGACGCGCGAGCGCGATTGCCGATTCCGGCAGCGGGGAGAGCGCGTCGAAGTACCAGAACGCCGAGCGGCGGCCGGCGAGGATGTTGCGGAGTGCGGGCCAGCCAGCGGCGACTGCGTGGCGGGTGCAAAGCACCAGAGCCGGTTCGTAGCGATCGACTTGCCACTTGATGAACGGCGGAGCGAGCGGTCCCAGCCGCCGGCGCCACCCGAGGGCGTCCACCACGGTGGCGGAGTGGCCGAGCGTCGCAAGGGCACGGGTGAGGGAGGCTTCGGTGCGGAACGGGCCGCCGGCGCCGAGAACAAGAACACGCATGGGTGAGACGAAACTTCGAGTCCTGGTCTCTCTGCATCAAGGCGGTGGGGCTGGCTCAGTGAATTCGGTTCTCCGCCTGGCGGCCGGCCTCCGAGACCGTGGACTCCACGTTCGCTTTGTTTGTCCCCCGGAATCGGAGGTGGAGGGTGCGGCGAGGGATCGCGGGCTGGAGGTGCATCCGATTCCTCTTGCCCGCGGGAACAGGATCGGCAACGCCGGTCGCCTGGCGCGGATCCTGGCCGAGTATCCGGTCGACCTTGTGGACTCTCACGGCTCGCGAGACCGGGAGGCGCTGACCCTGCTGGGATTGCTGCGACGCCTGCCGGTGCCGGTCGTGTTCACCCGGCGCTCATTTCCGCGGACAACATTATTGGAGAGTTGGCTCGCGGCGCGCGTTGCGACGCGGGTCGTCGCGATCAGCGAGCCGGTTGCCCAAGCGCTTCGGGCCAGAGGTGTTTCTCGAGACAAGCTGGCGGTAATTCACACCGGGGTACTGCTGGATCGTATCGATGGCACTCCCGCGCCAGCCGCCGTGCAGCAGGTGGCGCAGGAGATTGGTTGGGAATCCTCGCGCCGAACCCTCGCGGTCGTGGCCCGGCCCAAGGATCAGACGGTCGTTCTTGAAGCGTTGAACCGGGTGGCGACCCCGGTGCGCCTGGTCCTCGCCGGCCTTCATGGACGCGCGCTGACGGGGCCCCTTCCCAGCATTCCGAATCGGCACGCGGTAGTGCGACTGCCGTTTCGTCCCGACGTGCGGCCGCTCTACGAGCTGGTGGAGCTTGCGCTGCATCCTTCGCGCTGGGACGCTTTGCCCCAGGCGGTGTTGGAGGCAATGGCGCTCGGCAAGCCGGTCATCGCCTCGCGAGCGACCGGCAACGCGGTGATCATCCGGGACGGTGAAGACGGTCTGCTGGTCGAGCCCATGAACCCCGACGCGTGGGCCGAGGCGATCGACCTCGTATTGAGAGACCAGGTACTCGCCGCGCGGCTCGGCGCCGCGGCTCGGCTCCGCGCGCGCGAGGTGTTCCCGCTCGAGCGGACCATCGATCAGACCATTGAGCTCTACCGCGCATGCGTCCCTCGCTCCTTCTGACCTACGATTTCCCGCCCATGCCGGGTGGCATCGCCCGGATGCTGGGCGAAATTGCCCGTCACGCGTCGCCGGGATCGCTGGTGGTCTCGACGGGTCGGGTGGCGGAGAGCGGACCATTCGACATCGCGTGCGCCTCGCTCGTGGATAGGGTGGACATGCCAAGCGAACGGCTGCGCGGCGTGCCAGGCTTGGCGCGATGGGCCAGGCGTGCTGGTTGGCTTGCCAAGGAACAGGGGTCGCAGTTCCTGTGGGCGGGGAACCTCAAGCCGGCCGGTCACGTAGCCAGGTCGCTGGCCGGTCGGGTCGGCTTGCCGTACGGGCTGATGGTGTATGGCCTGGATCTGCTCCTGCTGGCGGAGCAGGTACAACGCTCCCTGGCCAAGCGATTGATCGCCCGGCGCCTGATACGTGATGCCGCCACGACGGTGGCCATCAGCCGGTGGACGGCGGAATGCTTTCGCGAACTGGCGCAATCGCTCGGACTTGCGGAAGCCCCGGTACGAATCGTCCTCCCCGGTGTGGATCACGCCCGTTTCCGCCCCGACCTCGGCACCGCCGAACTCAGAGGCCGGCTCGACCTCGGCAATCGAAAATGGCTGCTCACCGTCGCGCGGCTCGAGACGCACAAGGGGATCGATACAGGTCTCGAGGTGGTCGGAGCGCTCCGGCGCGAAGGGCTCGATGTAGGCTACATCGTTGCCGGCGATGGCTCGGCCGGGCCGGCTCTGCGGCAAGCGTGCGAGGCGCGCGGGTTGACCCCGTACGTGCGCTGGTGTGGGCGCGTTCCGGACCGCGACCTCCCGGCGCTCTATGGTGTCGCCGATCTATACCTTGGACTTTCGAGGCGGTTCGAGTGCAACGTGGAGGGATTCGGGCTGGCGCTTCTGGAGGCCCAGGCATCGGGCCTTCCGGTCGTTGCCGGGATGAGCGGAGGCATGGCCGATGCGGTGCACCACGGGACCACCGGCCTGTTGGTCCCGCCCGAGGATCTGGGCGCGATCGTGCCGGCGGTGCGGGTCCTGCTGAAGGATGAGGCTCACGCGGCTACCTTCGGAGCCGCCGCGCGAGCCAGAGTGGAGCGAGAGTTCGGATGGAGCCGGGTGGTTCGGGGACTCGACGAGGCGGCCGAATCCGCTAATGTCGGACCGGCAGAGCGAGCCGGGCGCTGATCGCGTACGTCGGGCAGTTGCGTACGTAGGCGCCGTCGAGTGGCGACCAGGACTGAATCGGGCGCCGGACCCGGGCACGGCCGCCTTCATCCATCTCAAACACCCAGGGCGCATGCATGACACAGGCTCCACATCCCACACAGCGGTCGCGGTCCACCCGGATCTCGACCTTGCGTTGCGGATGGATCCCCTCGCAGTTGGGATCGAATTCATCCAGCAGGTCGAGCAGGTCGAGCGTGGCTCGGTACCCCTCTTCGATCAGCTCCCGGTTGTGGCCGAATGCAAACATGGAGACATGCTCGACCCTGGGGTGAATCAGGATGAGCGGGGGCGAGGTCCACTGCCTGAGCCGGCTTTCCATCATCGTCTGCATCACGATCTCGAGGCCGCGGATGTACGTCGCCGCGAAGCCATCATCCTGGATGTTGCTCCGGAGCGTGCTGTTCGCGCCCACATCAACGGCAATCACCGGTCCCTTGCCGTGTGAGGCAGCGACCTGGGCAGGCATGTTCTCGACCACGGCGCCGTCTACGTACCAGTGGCCGTCGATCTCTCGGGGAGGGAAGATTCCGGGGAGTGCGCAGGAGGCGAAAACCGCATCCGCCACCTTGATGCTGCGTAACCCCGGGAGTCCCCAGAGGACCTGCATCCCGGTATTGAGTTCCACGGTATTGATGACCAGCGGTCGCTTGAGTTGCTCGAAGGTGTGACCGCCAACCAGGCTGTTGATCAGTTCATCGAGTGGCTCGCGGCGGTACACCGCGGGGGAGCGCATTCGCTTGAACGCCATGTCCACGTGGGCGACCTGGAAAATGTCCTTGCGTCTAACGGCGAGTCCGCGTTCCGTCATTTCGCGGATTGGCATGCCGGCGGCCCACGCCGCGGCGATCAGCGAACCCATGCTGCTGCCAACGACGAGCCCCGGCTCCAGGCCGCGCTCTTCCAGGGCCTTGAGGACCCCGATGTGCGCGAGACCTTTGAGTCCACCGCCGCTCAGGACGAGCGTGAAAGGGTTCTCGAGTGTCATCGGCTTGCTAGGTAGCTCACGTCGTCAGTAACGTACGCCCCCAAGGGGAGGATTGAGAAGAGTGGCCTACGACGTCGGTGGCCTGCGCCGGGAGGAGTTTCCCTGGGCGGCTCGCACCATCTATATGGAGCACGCCTCGATCGGTCCTCTGCCCGAACGCACCCGGCGAGCCCTCGACGGGATGAACCAGCGCCGCGCCATGCCTTTCGAACTCCGGCACGAGGATCTCTTCGGCGCCCTCGCCGAGGGGCGGGCGGAGGCGGCCGCGCTCATCAACGCCGATCCGGCTGAAATCGCGCTGGCCACGAACACCAGTTTCGGGCTGGGCGTTGCGGCGCGGGCGCTGCCCTTCCAGCACGGCGATGTCGTCCTGGTCAGCCACCGCGAGTTTCCTGCCAACGTCTACCCCTGGATGCGTCTCGGCGACCGTGGGGTGACGCTCGAACTGGTCCCCGTCACCCCCGAAGGATGGCCGGACGAGGCGAGGATCCTGAAACGACTGGACGACCCCAGGGTGCGATGCGTGGCCATCTCGCTGACCCAGTTCGCCAGCGGCTACACCGTGGACCTGCCGCGGCTCTCCCGAGAGACCCGGGCGCGGGGCCAGTTCCTGGTCGTGGACGCCATCCAGGCGTTGGGCCAGCTGCCCTTGGACGTTCAGGCGACACCGGTGGATGTCCTGTCCTGCGGGGGCCAGAAATGGCTGCTATCGCCTTGGGGCAGTGGCTTCCTCTATGTTCGGCGACCGCTCATCCCCCAGTTGGAGCCGGAGCTGACCGGCTGGATGGCGTTCGAAGGCACCGACGACTTGACCCGACTCACCGACTATAACGACAGGCTCAGGCTGGATGCTCGCCGGTTTGAGCTGATCACAATCCCATTCCAGGACATCCTGGGCATGAATCAATCCCTCAAGCTGCTCCGTGAGCTGGGGATCGGGATGGTGCGGGATCACCTCGCCGGAATCCAGCGCCCGCTCATCGAGTGGGCGGAGCACCGCGGAGTCGCCATCACCTCCCCCCGCGGCCCGCGCGGCTCCGGGATCATCTGTGTGGCGCCGCCGCGGCTTGAGGAGTGTTACCGTGCCCTTCGCCGGGACCGGATCTATGTGAGCCAGCGTGAGGGTGCCCTGCGTATCAGCCCGCACTGCTACAATACCATCGAGGAAATGGAGCGGGTGGCCGCTGTCCTCGATGCGCTCCTGTAACCCTTACCCCATCACCCCTATGCCCGGTTCCTTCGCTGACGCACTGCAGACTGGCTACGGTTTTTCCGGGGCCGCGCTAACCCTGGGTTCGGCACTCGAGGGCCCCACGGTGCACAAGGAGCCCAAGGTCCGGCTGCCGCTCGTCATGGCCAATCGGCACGGCCTGGTGGCCGGTGCCACCGGTACCGGAAAGACCCGCACCTTGCAGCTCCTCACCGAGCAGCTGTCTGCGGCCGGGGTTCCCGTGTTCGTCGCAGACATCAAGGGCGATCTCTCCGGCTTGGCGATGCCCGGTGAACCCAGCGACCGCGTCTCCCAGCGGGCAACTGACATCGGATGGACCTGGAAGCCTGGCGGCGTACCGGTCGAGTTTGTGAGCCTGACGGGCGCCCTCGGCGTTCAGCTCCGGGCCACGGTATCGAGTTTCGGACCCCTGCTCCTTGCCAAGGTGCTGGGACTCAACGACACCCAGACTAGTGTCCTCACGCTGGTATTCAAGTATTGCGACGACCAGCGGTTGCCGTTGCTCGATTTCAGTGATCTTCGCGCGGTGCTGCAGTTTCTATCCGGCGATGCCGGTAAGGAAGCGCTCGAGGGTTACGGCGGGATGGCCGCGACGACGGTCGGGGTACTGCTTCGCAAGATGATCGAGTTGGAAATGCAGGGGGCAGAGACCTTCTTCGGCGAGCCGGAGTTTGACGTCCACGATCTCCTCGCTACCACCAAAGACGGCAGGGGCGTCGTGACGTGCCTGGAGTTGTCCGATGTGCAGGATAAGCCGAGGCTGTTCTCGACCTTCATGATGTGGATGCTAGCCGAACTGTTTCACAACCTGCCGGAGGCGGGCGACCTCGACAAGCCCAAGCTGGTCTTCTTCTTCGACGAGGCGCACCTGTTGTTCGCCGACGCATCAAAGGCGTTTCTGGAGCAGGTGGAGCAGGTGGTCCGACTGATCCGTTCCAAGGGTGTGGGTGTCTATTTCGTCACCCAAACGCCGAAGGACGTACCCACGGACGTGCTCGCGCAGTTGTCGAACCGGGTGCAGCACGCCTTGCGCGCGCATACTCCCGACGACGAGACGGCCCTCAACGCGACGGTTCGTACCTTCCCGAAGACCGCGTTCTACGATCTGGCGGAGACTTTGACCTCGCTCGGGATCGGCGAGGCTATTGTAACCGTGCTCGACCCGCGCGGTGTGCCGACCCCCGTGGTTGCGACACGGCTCATCCCCCCCGCGTCGCGGATGGCGCCGCTCACGCCCGAGGAACTGCAGGCCGACATCCGGCAGTCAGATCTGCTGGCGGAGTATGGAAAGGCGATCGATCGGGAGAGTGCCCGGGAGATGCTTGCCGCCCGCTTGACCAAATCCGCACCCGCGGCCCAGGCGACTGGCTCAACCACGTCCGCCGCTCCAGCGAGCGGCGGACGTCAGGGTGCGTCCACCGGCGCCAAGATTGGCGCGGCGGTGATCGGCGCGCTCGGCACCACCATGGCGCGGACCGTTGGTCGGGAATTGATCCGGGGGGTCTTCGGGATGCTTGGGGCGAAGCCCTCCAGGGGGACGAGTCGGACGCGGTGGTAGTTGGTGAGCGGTGGATGGCCTGAAGTGAGAAGTGAGAAGTGACAGGTGAGATGTGAAAAGGGGTGGTAGCGCGACAGACCTATCCTTTTCACTCATTCCTCACTCCTCACTCCTTACTCCTCACTCCTCACTTTTCACTCCTGACTTCTCAGACTGCCTCACCTGTTACTTCTTCGCCACCTGCTCCTCACGCAAGACCTTCTTGGCAAACCAGAAGATCAGCCAGGCAACGATAATGAAGTTGATCAGCGCGCTGAGCACGAGGCCGATCGCGAAGGGGCCCAGTGTCCAGGTTTGCCAGCCGCCCTCGGGGAGTACGAGCCCGACGATCGGCATAAGGAGACCATCCACGATCGCCTTGATGAGCTCCCCGACTTTGCTCCCTATGATGACACCAACGGCCAGGCCGATGACGCCGTACTCCTTCAGGAACTTCATGAATTCACTCTGCATGTGTTCTCCCGCTCTCGGGGGTTGGGACGGAATGGAGTGAGATGACGATCGTTGACGCGGGCAGCAATATCGGGGATGGGATATTGGCGACGCTAGGGGTGGGGCAGGACTAACTGTCTGCTACCAGCAGCGCGTAATTCCGTCGCCCTTTCTGCAGCAGGATGTACTTTCCGCCGAGCAGGTCGCCGAAGGCCAGCGCCCGTTCCGCGTCGGCAAGCGAGGCGCCATTGAGCGAAATTCCCTTCTGCTGAATGCCCCGACGGGCTTCAGCCTTGGAGCTTGCAAGCCCCGCGCGTACCAGCGCTTCGACCACGCCGAGCCCTGACAGCTCCCCGCTCGTGAGCCGGACGGTGGGAATTTCCCCGGCAAGAACCTGAAAGACCGCGGGGCCGGCCTCCGCTAGGTTCACGCCGCCGAACAGGAGCCGGCTGGCGGCGATGACCCCGGCCGCGTGGCTTCGCCGTGCACCCTGACGGTGAGTTCCTCCGCCAGTTCGCGTTGGGCGAGGCGCTTGCTCGGATCCGCGGCCTGCTGCGCCATGATCGCGGTAATGTCCGGAAGCGGCCGGAAGGTGAAAAACCGCAGCAACCGCTCCGCGTCACGGTCGTCGGTGTTGAGCCAGAATTGGTAGAACTGATACGGTGAGGTCTTGGCCGGGTCGAGCCAGATGTTGCCCGCCTCGCTCTTGCCGAACTTGCCGCCACTCGCGGTGGTGAGCAGCGGAAACACCAGCCCGTGGGCCTGTGCGCCCTCGCGGCGGGAAATCAGTTCCGCGCCGGCGGTGATATTGCCCCACTGGTCGCTGCCTCCCATCTGCAGTTCGCACCGGTCGTGGGTCCAGAGATGCCAGAAGTCGTACGCCTGCACCAGCATGTAGCTGAACTCGGTGTAAGAGATCCCGACCTCCATGCGGCTCTTCACCGATTCCTTCTGCATCATGTAATTCAGAGTGAAGTGCTTGCCGACGTCCCGCAGGAACTCCATCAGCCCGAGCGGACGCAACCAGTCGGCGTTGTTGCGGATCAGGGCCGCGTTGGCGCCATCGAACCGGACGAAGTGCTCCAGTTGCCGTTGAATGGCGACGGTGTTCCGATCGATCTGTTCGACCGAAAGCATGGGGCGTTCGGTTCGCTTCCCGCTCGGATCGCCAACCATCCCGGTGCCACCGCCGACCAGCACAATTGGCGTGCCGCCGAAACGTTGCAGCCAGGCCAGCCCCATCACCGGGACCAGGTTGCCTACATGCAGTGAGTCAGCCGTGGGGTCGAAGCCGACGTAGCCCGTCACCGGGCCCCGCGTGACCCGCTCGGCGAACCCGGGTGTAACGTCTTGGACGAAGCCACGCGCCCGTAGTTCGGTCAGTAAATCAGACATGGGGCGGAAGGTTAGGGAGGGGTAGGGGGTGGTGCAAGGATCTTGAGGGTCATCCCCTGCCAACACTTCCCCGGCCGAGAGCCTACGGTACACCATCATCCCCGGTATATTTTCCCACCATGCCCTCACCGCTGGCCAACACGATTCGCCGCTGGTGGTACACCCCGCGGATCCGAAGCAATGTCCTTACCGGCCTGCTTGCCGCGGGGATGCTGGTGTTCGGTGTTGGCGTGGGCGCATGGACCCGCGCCTGCACCAATAACGCCTGCCCCTCGCTCGTGAGAATCACCACGAGGTGGGATCCGGCCCAGGCCTCCAAGGTCTACGCGGCCGATGGTCGCCTCATTACCGACCTCGGGGAAGAGCGCCGGACCGTCATCCAGCTCTCCCAGATTTCGCCGGAGGCCATCGCGGCCTTCGTGGTGGTGGAAGACAAGCGATTCTACGACCACGGCGGCGTGGACTGGATCCGTGCGTTCGGTGCGTTCCGACGGACGGTGGTGTACGCGCTGACCGGACAGGGAAGGGTACAGGGCTTCTCCACCATCACGATGCAGCTGGCCCGCAACCTGTGGCCGGAGGATATCAGCGGTCAGGATCGCTCAATCAAGCGGAAGCTCCGCGAGATGCACGTGGCGTTCGAGCTGGAGCGGAGCTTCGCGAAGGACCGTATTCTCGAGTTGTATCTGAATCAGATCAACCTGGGGAACGGCGCCCTGGGGATCGAGGCGGCCGCCCAGCGGTACTTCGGGAAGTCTGCCCGCGACCTGAACGTGGCGGAAGCGGCAACCCTCGCCGGGATTCCCCGTTCCCCCACTCGCTACAACCCGCGCCGGAATCCCGACCTCAGCATCGAGCGCCGTAACCTGATCCTCGAGCTGATGGCCGACGAAGGTGTCCTCAGCCGGGACGACGCGGAGCGGTGGAAGGCGTACCCACTTCTCCTATCCTCCCGTTCGGACTTCAGCGAGGTGGCGCCGTACTTTGTCGAGTACGTCCGGCAGCTGCTCCGCACCCGATTCGGGTCGGAGCTGTACACCGGTGGCCTGCGGATCTACACCACGGTTGACCTCGACATCCAGCAAGCCGCCGAGCGGTCGCTCCTCCGCCAGCTCGATGAGGTTGAACGCAACAAGACCCGTTACGGGAAGTACCCCCGGCCCAGCTACGCCGACTATCTCGAGAAGCGCACGGACGATGCGGAGTCCCCCGCGCAATCGCCGTATCTGCAGGGACTGGCCGTGGTGCTCGAGGCGCGCACGGGCAAGATTCTCGCCATGGTCGGCGGCCGGGACTTCAACGACAGCAAGTACAATCGGGCCACTCAGGCGCTCCGACAGGCGGGGTCCACGTTCAAACCGATCGTGTACACGGCCGCCCTTCGCGCCGGCCATCCGTGGACTGAAATCGTCGAGGACACCCCACTCAGCGTCGAGATGCTGCCGGGCGAACCGCCGTGGGAGCCGCAGAACTACGACAATCGGTTCTCCGGCCCGATGTCGCTGAAGGAGGCGTTCTATCAGAGCCGCAACATTCCCGCGATCAAGGTCGGGATGGAGATCGGCCCGCAGGCGGTGATCGGTGAGGCGGCGCGCTTCGGCATTACCACCCCGGTGCCACCGTTCCCCTCGGTGTACATCGGTTCCGCCACCGTTATCCCGCTGGAGCTGATCTCCGCGTTCAGCGTTTTCTCGAATATGGGGACCCGGACCACCCCGTTCGCGATCGATCGGGTCGAGGACCGTAACGGGAACGTTCTCTGGGAACCGACGCCGCGATCCGAAGTGGTGATGGACTCGGCGCTCGCCTACCTGATGATCGACGGTATGAAGAACGTCGTGCGCCGCGGCACCGCTGCGACCGCCGTGGGGAGTCTGATCGGCACCTTGCCGGCTGGTGGTAAGACCGGTACCACCAACGACGGGTTCGATGTCTGGTACATCGGGTTTACCCCCGACCTGGTCGGCGGCGTGTGGCTCGGAATGGACCAGCCGCAGAAGATCATGGACAACGCGCAAGGCGGCCGGCTCGCCGCACCCGCCTGGACCACGATGATGAAGGAGGTCTACGAGCGACGGCCCACACCGCGCGAGTGGCCCCGCCCCGACGGGCTGGTGATCAGCGAGGTGGACCGGCAGAGCGGCAAGAAATTCACCCCCTTCTGCCCCAAAGACTCACTCTCTGTCGAGTCTTTCATACCCGGCACCGAGCCAGGCCCGAAAGACTTCTGCCCAATCCACAATGTCTGGGGCCCAGGGGCCGCCACCGGCACCAGTGTGAATCCGCTGACGAATTCACCGTGAGCGGCATCGTCCGGCGGTACTCCGCGTCCTGGGTACTGCCGGTGGAAGGGCCTCCGGTGCAGGAAGGGGCAGTGCTGCTTGCAGCGGACGGCCGGATCACCGCCGTGGGCCCTGACGCCGCCGTCCCGACGCCCGTGGGTGTCGCTGGTGAGCGGTTTGAGGGGGCTGCCCTGCTCCCCGGTTTCGTCAACTGCCACACCCACCTGGAACTGACCGGCCTCGACGAGCAGGACCGCGAGGACGATTTCCCGGCCTGGATCCGCCGCATCATCGAGCTCAAGGCAACTCGAACCCCGGCTGGCTTTCTCGCCGCCGCTCGGCAAGGTCTCCGCGATTGCTGGGCGGCAGGCAGCACGACTGTCGCGGATACCGGTGACACCGGGGCGGTCATCGAAGCGCTCGCCGAGCTTGGCGGAAGCGGAATCGCCTATCATGAGGTCTTCGGTCCGCACCCGAATGACGCGACCTCGGCGCTGGAAGCCGCGAGTCGGCGTCTCGCCGAGCTGGAGAGGTTTGCGGGACCGCGGATCCAGCTGGGGATCTCCCCGCATGCCCCGTACACCGTCAGTGGCCCGCTCTACGCCTTGGTCGCCGCCTTCGCAGCCGCGCGGAACTTGCCGGTCGCTGTGCATCTAGCCGAATCCGAGGCTGAGACGCTGCTGCTGGAGCGCGCGGCTGGCGGCTTTGCTCGGGCCTGGGAGGCGCGCGGAATCCCGCTCCCGTCTCTCCCGGGCCGGTCTCCCGTAGCTTGGCTGGACCAGCATCAGGTCCTCACCGAACGCACGTTGTGCATCCACGCCGTGCGGATTGATCGGCGCGACCTGGAGACACTTTCGCGCCGCCGGGTGGCGATCGCCCACTGCCCACGCTCCAATCGTCGGCACGCGCACCGGGTTGCGCCGCTGAACGAGATGCTCGGCCGCGGGCTTCGGGTGGGACTCGGAACCGACTCCGTGGCGAGCGTCAGCCCTCTCGATCTGCTTGCGGAAGCGCGCGAAGCCCGCGCAATCGGCGGTCTGAACGCGGACGCTACCCTCCGGCTGCTGACGCTGGACGGGGCCCGGGCCCTCGGGTTGGATCGCGAGGTGGGGAGCCTGGCTCCGGGGAAGCGGGGGGACGTCGTCGTCTGGGATCTGCCGGGGGCGGTTGACGGCCTGCGTCTGGCGGATACCCTATTGTCCCTGTCGAGCAGCGCGGTGCGCCGCACGGTCCTGGGTGGCCGGGAGGTGTATCGGAAGTCGGATCATGCCGCCGCTCGGGTGCCAGTCCTTCGGGACAGCCGACCGAACCAGGAGCCCAACTCTTGATGAAACTGCAGCGCCACGCCACCATCCTCCGCATCGTTCGCGAGAAGCGCATCGAGAGTCAGGATGGACTGAGGGAGTCGCTCGCCGCCGAGCATATCATGGTCACTCAGGCCACTCTCTCGCGTGATATCCGGGAGCTTGGACTCGCGAAACTGGTGGATCCACAAGGTGGTTCCTTCTACGCGAATCCCAATGAGGGCTCGGTTCGACCCGACCTCGGCCAGGTCCTCCCGACACTCCTGGTGAGTGTCGAAGGAACCGGCCCCATTATCGTGATCAAGACGGCCACCGGCGGAGCACCTGCGGTGGCCGCTGCGCTTGATCAGGCGGGGTGGAAAGAGATCATCGGCACCCTGGCCGGCGACGATACCCTGCTGATCATCGCGCGTAATCCGCGCATGCGGCAGCTGGTAGAGGCACGCCTGGCCGCCCTGGCACGCTGACCCGTGCTTGCGCCTTCCCCCTGGGGTCCGCTACGATTGAGAGGCTAAGGGCAGAACAGGAGTACATCCGTGCGTTGTCTGGCGTTGAACGCGTCATTCGAGCCGCTCACCATGGTCCCGGTGCGGCGCGCCCTCAGACTGGTGATCGAGGGCAAGGCGGAGATCGTCGAAGCGGAGGGTCCGGACGTGGTGCGTAGTGAGCGCCTCGTCCTTCCCAAACCGGCGATCATCCGACTGGTCAAGTTTGTGCACGTCCCCCGCCGTTTCCGCCGCCAGGTCACCAACACATTCCTGTTCGCCCGCGACGGTTACCGCTGCCAGTACTGCCACCGTTCACAACACGAGCTGAGATCACGGGAGTGCCTCACCCGGGATCATCTGGTGCCGCTCTCCCGAGGGGGCGGCAACCAGTGGACTAACGTGGTCACCGCCTGCTCCAGCTGTAACACGCGGAAGGGGAACCGACTGCCGCAGGAATGCGGCATGCATCCGCTGTCCCACCCGCACGAACCGCATTTCGTGCATCTCTCGTGGGCGGTCCGGCGGCTCACCAGTACCCAAGCCAAGTACATCCACCTGTTCTACGGGCCGGATGCGCTCCGGGCGTTGGGTGGCCTGCAGGAACTGGAGGTCGTGTCGCAATAGCGCTACCGCGTGGACGAGACGAACGAGGGATCCCTTCAGGTCACCCTGAGTGGATCCCTCGCTGCATTCCGGTGCTGGCGCCACTATTCCCGGATCTCGAACGCCTCTGAACTCGCGCTCAGATTGAGGGTCGGTAGTCCCGCCAGCCGGAGGACAAGCCGACGGGCCCGTTCCGCCAGGCTCCCGCCCTCCGAGTTCCGAGGGTCCAACTCACCCTTAAGGATCCGCTCGAACTGATCAAGGTCGGAATCGGACAGGGTGGCCACGGCGAGCGAGGCCGAGTAGTAGTATCGGCCTTGAGCGCGGGGACTGATCTGGAACTGGTAGCCGATCCCGAGCAGTGAAGCCAGCGCACCCGGCGTCGCAACCCGGCGCTGTTGGATTAGCGGTCCTGGGCCCAGCCGGGTGACCGTGAACTGATCGAGCAGGGGCTCATGCCGGACGACGATGGTCCATTCCAGCTGGCGATCCACCTCATCCAGCCATGCCTCCCGGGATCGCCACAGCTCCAGGCGGTATTGCAGCCGCACCGGCAACCCCTGGCGGAGTGCGGTCAGCCAGGGCGTCTCCTCGAGCAGATTCCGGGTGCGGACCAGCGGCTCGTGGGTCGGACCCGCGAGGGTCACCTCGAGCCGCACCGCCGCGGTGTCCTGGGCCTGCCCCTTGGTCGGAAGGGCTCCGAGCGAAATCATGCAGAGCGCGGCGAGTATCAGGGCGAATCGCGTGGCGCTACGCTGGGAGCCATCCCTCGCTCTGCCGGGGGTGACGGGTCGCGTCCCAATCCACCGTGCACCGCACACCGTCAGAACCGTCGTTCCAGCCTGAGGTAAACGCGCAACGGCTCCCCATCGGTCAACGCCTTCACCAGGTAGACGGCGACGCCACCGGCGTCCACGCCGACCCCGGCGTCCGCCTTCCATTCGCTGAGGGCCCGGATGCGATCGCTGGGCACGCGCCCCGGGCCCTCACCCGCGAGCCAGGCCGAGCCGGCATCTCCAAACACGACGAGATCCGGATCCTCGATGCCAAGGAAGCGGTCCAGCTCCTTGTGTTGAGGGTCGCTGATCGTGTAGCCGGCGCGAAGCTTGAGACGGTGACGGAATTCCGCTTGGGTGATCAGTACCCGATCGCAGAGTGCGGGGGTCGAAGGGTCGCTGAAGCCGGCGGGCGCGCATGCGATGGCGCGGAAGGCGTAGCCGGGCAGGAGGTCGAGTCCACCTAACGAGAGCCGACGCTGCAGTGGCAGGGGGTCGCCGGCGAGCCAGCCCGCCGCCCAGATCCGAGCGTTGAATTGAGCATCCGGGGAAAGTCGGTTGTACCGGCGTGCGTCGAGAGTAAACCGGCTGAAGCCATATCCCGATGTCGGCAGCGGTTCTCGGATGGTGCCCGGCAGGCTCACCGGGGCCACATCGCCGCTGGTGGTGTGCTCCAGACTTCCCCGCAGCCACCAACCGGAGGATGGCGCGGATCGCGCATTCCGGCTGTCGAACTCGAGGTTCAGACCCAGGCTGGTGAAATGGCCGTCATCGATGAGGGGATTGGGACGCCACCGGGATTGGTTGCGGAACAGGCTCCAGGGATCGTTTGCGCGCACCGACCCCTGCTTCTCGTAGCGGACGCTCCCGTCCAGTCGCAGCCGGCGGCCCAGGTACACATAGGCGCTCACAGCGCCGCCTTCGCTGGAGAAATAGTCGCGATTGTCACGCTGGAACAGGAAGGCGTTCCAGCCGATCTCATCGCGTGGAAGTGTGTGCTCCTCGATACCGGCGATCACCGAGTACGCGCGGGCGCCGAAGCCGAAGCCGCGGACTCCGTTGATCCGCCAATCGGTCCGGAGAAGCCAGCCCAGGTCACGTCGGAAGGGCGAGGGATCGGGCGCGGTGCGCAGGATGCCTCGGAGGTCGAGCGTCGCCACGAGCGACTTGGATTGTCGCCATTCAAAGGCGGGGCCGAAGACCAGACCCAGCCCCTCGATCCGGTTGTACGTCTGGGTGGTGGTGAGCCGGATCGTGGTCCGAATGTGGCCGGTCTGAAAAGTTCGTTCCGCCGCCAGGTCGCCGATCTGTCGACGGCGTTCCCGGATGGCCAGACCGCCGTCCGATTGCCGCACCACCGGGGCCGCATCCCAGAACACCCGGGCTTCGCCATCGTGGATGCCACCATTCGCCACCGTCATCCGTCCGCCTGCGACCAGCACATCCCCGTGTACCACGCCTCCGGGCATGATCACCAGGTCGCCGTTGATGACGGTGAGCCGCCCGGTTACCTCGCCTGCCACCCGCAACGTGCCGCGGAAGCTGGCAATAGGCCCACCGAGCGATGCGCCGCTCGGTACCACCAGCCCTCCGGGTAGCCGGACGGTGGCGCTGTCGTTCCAGGTCGCGAGGAGTTCGTTGAGCACGTCTGGCGGAAGCCCGAAGAGCGAGTCTTCCGCAGGGGCGTCGGGGTTGATGACGACGATACTGTCCTGCGCCGCAGCCGGGGCGGCTACGAGGAGCAGGGCCCCGATCGAGAGGAGCAGGGGAGAACAGGAGAACGGGAGAACGCTGGTCCTTCCGTTCCCCCGTTCGCCGGCTGCGCGTTCGCCTGTCTTACCGCTCCCCAACTGCTTCCCCCCGAGCCACCAGCCCGAGCCGCTTCATCCGGCGATACAGGTTGGCGCGATCCGTCATCAGGATGCGGGCGGCCTCGGCGACATTGCCTTCGGCTCGAGTGAGCGCCTGGGCGATGAGGTCGCGCTCGTACCGGTCCAGCGCGTCAGACAAGGGCAGCACGTCTGGCCCGGTTCCGGGTCCGACATGGGCCGCTCCGCTGAGCCGCCGAGTCGCCAGATCGTCGACCCGCGACGGGAGTACCTGGGCTATGTCGGTGGGCCCGGGTGCATCGCCACCCAGAATCGCGAGCCGCTCGACCAGGTTCGCCAGTTCTCGGACGTTTCCGGGCCAATGGTATTGCTGCAGGAGCTCCAATGCCTCGGGGGTGTACTGCTGCGGATGCCCCGGCCGTGCCCGTTGGGCGAGGTGCGTGACGAGAATCGGCAGATCGTCGAGCCGCTCGCGAAGTGGGGGGATGTGGATCGGGAAGATGTTGAGTCGGAAAAACAGGTCTTCCCGGAAGGCACCCGCGGCCACTGCCTGCTCGAGCCGGCGATTGGTCGCGGCCACGACCCGCACGTTCACGGTGGTTGGCTGCTCGGCACCCAGCCGCTGCAGGACCCCGGTTTCCAGGGTGCGGAGCAGCTTGGCCTGCGCCTCGAGGTTGAGGTCGCCGACCTCGTCCAGAAACAGGGTGCCACCATCCGCCAGCTCAAAGCGGCCCAGCCGTCTGGCGGAGGCACCGGTGAAGGCCCCGCGCTCGTGCCCGAACATCTCGGACTCGACCAGTTCGCGTGGAATCGCGGCACAGTTGACGGTGACGAATGGCTCCTCCGCGCGGCGACTGGCGCGATGGATCGCTGCGGCCACCAGCTCCTTGCCGGTTCCTGATTCCCCGGTGATCAGCACCCGCGCGTCGGTAGGTGCGACCTGCTGAATCAGTTGGCGGACCTGCTGGATCGCCTGGCTCCGACCCACCAGCTCTTCCCGAGGCTCGAGCGCGAGCTTCAGCGCCCGATTCTGGCTCTTGGTCCGCCGAAGCTCCACCGCGGACCGCAGGGTGACGAGCACCGCCTCGGGGCTGAGCGGCTTCTCCAGGAACTGGAACGCACCGAGTTGTGTGGCACGGACCGCGTCGGCGAGCTGAGCCTTGCCGCTCATCATGATCACCGGCGCGTCGTGCCCCTTACTGCGGAGCTGTTGCAGGGTCTCAAGGCCGCTGGGTCCCGGGGGCATGAGGAGATCCAGGAAGATCGCGTCGGGTTCGAGGTCTTCGAGCGCGAGCAGACCCGCTGAGCCGTTGCTTGCCTCCTCAACGAGGAATCCTTCCGCGCGCAACAGCGCCGCAAGCATGCGGCGGATGTTCGCTTCGTCATCCACGATCAGGATCTGGTGGGGCATGAGGAAAATGTAAGCGCGCGTCGCGGCGCGCGCTGCTACTGCGGGTGTGCGACGGACGGGAGGCTCACCACGAACGTGGCTCCCCCGCCGGGCGTTGGCTCGTAATGGACCGCTCCCCCGTGACTCTCGATGGTGTGCCGCACCAGCGCGAGTCCGAGTCCGGTGCCGTCCTCCTTCCCGCCGGTGACATAGGGCGTGAAGAGCCGGTCACGGAGGTCTGCCGAAACGCCCCGACCCCGATCGATGATCCGTACCTCGGCGCCATTCGCGTCCATTGGACGGCAGCGTACGACCAGTCCGCCCGGCCCTGCGCCGGCCTCGACAGCATTCCGCAGCAAATTGCTGAACGCGCGACGCAGCGGTTCGTAGTATCCGGTGATGCGCGGGGTCGCCGGATCGAGTTCCAGCCGCGCGACCACAGCCGGTGGCAGCGCGGTGCGCACCAACTCGCTGAGCAACTCCCCGAGGTCTACTTCGGCGGCCGGCCCCTCGGGCAGGCGGCCCATCTCCGTGAACTCCCGGGCTAGTTGCTCCAGCCGATCCGCCTCCGCCTGCAGCACCTCCAGGGACTCCTTCTGTTCCGGTTGTGCCGTGCGGCTCAGCGCGCTCACCGCGAAGCGAATCGGGGTGAGCGGGTTTCTCATTTCGTGCGCCACGCGCCGTGCGACCTCCCGAAAGGCCCTCAGCCGCTCGGCCTCGAATTGTCGAGCCCGGGCCTCGGAGAGGCCAGCGGCCATTTCCCGCAGGGCGCGCCGCAGCGCGGCGAATTCGGGTGCACCGCTCTCGCGCTCGTGCGCGGGCAGCGGCTGCTGGTCCCGGACCAGCGCGGCCCACCCCACCAACTCGTCGATCGGGCGGCTGAGCTGGCGGGAGAGGAGCCCGCCAACGCGGACCGAGGCGTACAGAACCAATGCTCCGAGTGCAAGGATGATGGTTGCGAGCGTTGCCGATACCGCGGTCGATATGGTTTCCTGTCGCTTGAGCGTGGACAAGGCATCATTGAGAGCCCTGGTATGTGCACCGAGCGCCAGCTGTTCGCTGGGGGCGAGCCGAGTGGAGTCCACCGTTTCGACCAAGGCGCGACCGGTTCGGGCCAGTGAGTCGATCGCCTGTTGGGTCCGCGCTGCCCGACCCGAGGATGGCTGCACCGCCAGGGCCCAACCGATGACCGCCACCGCGGTGGGAAGAGTCCCAAGGGCGAGCAGGGCAATCTGGATCCTGCGGCGGTAGGATAAGGGCATGTCAGTAATCTACGGCTGTATCTGCGGTTGGGGTCCCCACATCGGCGGAGTGCCGCGCGCGCACTACCCATCGCGTGGGCCTGACGCCACACGTCTATAAGGAAGGGTCGCTTGCGCACGTGGCACCATAGCTGCAGTATCCCCCGACTTGATTGACGCTCGAACTACCCAACAAACGCAAGGAAACCCGATGGCGGCTTTCAGGCGCCACGCCAGGATCTGTCGACTCCACGCGAGAGTCCTCGTCATTGGCTTGCTCGTTCCGGCGGTGGGCCATGCCCAGAGTCTCACCCAGGGCGCCTTGCGGGGAACCGTGCTCGCGACCGGTCTGGGTGTTTCGGACGTCGCCCTGAGCATCGAAGATGAAGGCGGGACGCTGATCCGCCGCCTCAGGACCGATGATCACGGCCAGTTCAGCGTTTCGGTACTGGCGCCCGGGACCTACTCTCTGCTAGTCGAAAAGGCCTCGTACCAGCCCTTGCGGCAGCGCGGCGTTTTCGTGCTGGCGGGGCAGCAGACCGATCTCCGCGTTACGATCATCCGGCGTCCCCCTCCCATCACTCGCGTCGAGGTCTCCGAAGTGGCGGATCTGCGATTCACAGAGCAGACGCCACGACTGGTGGAGGTGCTGGGCGGGTCGCAGTTCGTGCGCGATGGCAATCGGCTCGATCTGGCGGAGTCGGGGCGCTTCGCGACCGGCGTGGTTGCGCCCGCGAGCAAACGATGGGGGTTCGGCGATGTGGTCGGCTCCCTCCCTCAGTCGCAGAGCGGCCTGATCCTCGATGGCATGCCGGCGTTCTGGCTGCGCCATCCGGGAGTGGAACCGGAGCCAGCCGGGAACCCACTCGCACCACCGTACCTGCAGCAGGAGGCACTGCTCATCTCCGGTGGTGCCGATGCGGAGCTCCCCAGCGCAGCCGGCGGCGTTGTCACCGTTGTCTCTCGCCCGACGACGCGGAGTCTTCGCCTGGAGCCGTTCGCCAGCTTCGGCTTTGCCCCCGGTCTGGCCAAGGACTTGAATCCCGGCGGCGAATCGGCCAAAGCGATGCAGGTGGGCGCCGTGGTCTCTGGAACCGTCGTGAAGGACAAGGCTCAGTTCCTCGCGAGCGGATCTTACGAGGTGCTTGATCTTCCTTCAGCGAGCCCGTGGGCCTTTGACACCGCCCGCGTCGGCGGGGTCAGCACGCCACTGGCCGCTACGATCGCCCAGTTCGCGACCGACAGCTTCACTTATGACGCGGGCCGGTACACCAAACCCGCGCTCCGCACCTACCGCGGCGGCGCCGGGAGCTTCCAGGCAGACTGGCAGTTGTCTCCCATTCACCGGTTCACGACCAGGGCGGCCGGGGCCCGGCATACCGAGCAACGACCTGAATTTGGGCTCGACCTGCTCAATGGCGCGGATAGCCGGCTCGAATCGAAGGATTTTCTCGGGTCGGTTTCACTGACATCGACTTGGAGTGCGGTCGCGAACGAGTTTCGCGTGGGCTACCAGTCGGCGACCCGCGATTGGAAGGACGCCGGGCTCTCAACCACCTATTTCGTTGCCGAGGCGGCCGGCATCGGTGCTTCCCCGGCCCTTCCCGGCAGCTTCGAGCGCAAGGCCCTTCAGTTCCAGGAGTCCTTCCAGTACCAGTTCGGATCCTCCGGCCAGGGACGCCTCAAGGCTGGCATGTCGTACGCCACGGGGACCTGGACTCAGGACTACTTGAACGGCCAGAAAGGGATATTCGAGTTTGGCGACCTGGATCATTTCGGCAGTGGGGCGGGGGTCTTCACCCAGGTGTCCGCGACGCGAACCGATGTGAGCCTTCCGCTGCGCCAGATCGGCTTCTTCACACACTTCTCTTATGACTTCTCCTCGGCGCTCTCCGGCGTTATCGGATTGCGGTGGGATCGGCTGAAGTTCCCTGACAAACTGCGCCGGGATAGCCTTTTCGAGGCGGACTTCGGAATCCGTAACGATGTTGCGCCGAGCGATAAGAACTTTTCGCCCAGAGTTGGTCTGACTTGGCGGCAGGGCGCCGGCGGCGTATGGCAGGCGAATCTTCTGGCGGCGATCGATAACGGCCAGTTGAACCCGGCACGCTTCGCGGAGGCGATGCTGAGCAATCGAGCGCTTACCGCGCGGAGCGCGATTGCCTCCTTTCCCACCTGGCCCACCCCACCGGACCTGACTGCGGTTCCCGCGGGCGGCCGGCGCTTGGCGCTATTTAGCCCGACCGGCGATTACCGCGATCCGCGCACCACGAAGCTCGAGCTGGGTATCAAGCGAGTGTTGGCCAGCGCGCTCACCGTGCGGCTGACGGGCCGCTATCACCATACTGACTTTCTGTTGCGGCGCACCGATCTCAACCTGCTTTCCACCCCGACCGGTACGACCCAGGAGGGTCGCCAGGTCTACGGAACCCTTGTCCAGTCGGGGGGCATGGTGGTCGCGAATCCCACCTCGAACCGTCGCCAGAACAGCTATGACCTGGTCTCGGGGTTCTCGTCCACATCCGCTCAGGACTTCTACGAGGCCGATGCCAGCATCTCCCGGCTAGTCGGACGCGGGCTGTCCTTCACGGCTGCCTACTCATATTCGCAGACTCGCGACAACTGGCTGCAGAGCTGGAGCGGGGATCCGGCCGAAGAGCTCACCCCATTCCCCTCGGATCCGATTGGGGCCGGGTGGGCGAAGGGGGTTTCTGACTTTGACGTGCCACACCGGTTCCTGTTCACCGCCAGTTGGCAACCCAGAGGCCGGCTGAATCTGAACGTCGTTGGCCGCTATCGCTACCAGTCCGGCTTGCCCTTCACGCCCGGATTCCAGCCGGGTGTGGATGCGAATGGGGACGGCTCAGGCCGTAACGATCCTGCTTTCGTCGATGCGAGCATCCCCGGCATGCCGGCCGTGGTTCCGCGAAACGACTGTCTGTCCGGTCAGGTGGGCAAGTTCGCCGAGCGGAATAGTTGCCGGATGGCCGGGCGCCATGCACTCGACCTCGGCGGGTCGATGGCGCTTCCCCTCAGCTCTATCGGGCGGCGGGTCATGATCACGGTGGACATTGTCAATCTGGTTTCGTCCAAGACTGGAATCGTGGACCGCGCCTTGGTGGTGGTAGATCCCGCCGGGACCCTGAGCACAGACCCCTCCGGCAACGTGACGTTGCCGCTGGTGGCGAATCCACGATTTGGCAAGCTCCTGAGCCGGCGCGACGAGCCACGGATCCTGCGCCTCGGCCTCCGACTCGGCAACTGATGAGGTGTGATGTGAGAAGGTTCACTGTGTTGGTGCTGGTGCTGTTGGCCGCTCCGCTCCAGGGGTGCGGGAATGCCGGTGAGGACCTGGGCTTCGGAACTCGGAAGTCTGGCCCTGGCATCAGGGCATCGGTCTATTTCGACGCCGACAACAGCGGAGACAACACTGGCCCGCCGGAGGATCTCCCTGCGGCTAATATTCCTGTGCGCCTGTTTCTGGGCGCCACCGCCCCGCGGGAAGTGGGCCAGGGCACCACGCTCGCCAGCGGCGACCTGTCGTTCGTAAACATCCAGACGGGGGCCTACCACCTCGAGATTGATGCTGCCTTCCTGTCCGACAGCATCGTTGCTACGTCGACCCCCGCCTCAGCGACGGTGACCTCGCAGGGGGACACGGTTGTCGTCAACATCGGGCTGGCCCCTCCGGTATTCACCGCGCGTCAAGTCCGAACCGGCCTGTTGGGCAAAGTCGTGATCGTCACCGGTGTCGTGAGTGCCGGCCGCCGGAGCTATAGCGACACTTCCGCCTACTTGGCCGACACCAGCGGGGCGCTCCGGCTGCAGAAAGTCGTCAACCTCAATGGGCTTCTCGACAACGATCCAGGCGACGATGTGCGGGTTCGCGGCAGGATCAGCGTGTTTCATGGCCAGCGGGTCCTCGACTCCGCTCGCGTGTTCCTTGTCCGGACTGTGCCCGCGCCGGTCGCCGAGGTGCTGACCACTGGGCCAGCCGCCCAGGCCGTCGGTGGAACCAAAGAGGCCGCGTTGATTCAGGTTGTCAACGCGACCATTGCTGATACTGCCACGGTAGGAGGTGCCTTTGTGGCTGGTGTGAATGACGGATCAGGTCGACTCGAACTCCTGATTGATCCCGCGGTGTCGGTCCTCACTTCGATCTTTGCGCCTGGTGCCCATGTCGACGCGATTGGTGTTCTCGTGCCTCGTGCCACCGGGGGCTGGCAGCTGTGGCCCCGCTCGACCGCCGACTACCTGCTTCACTAGGTCGACGGCCCATCGCGACCAGGTGCACTAGTGCAGTATTCCCAACTCTCTCCCGATGCCGAACCGGCTTGGCGGGCCATCCTGATAGTCGGGGCCGCGCTCACCGCCGCGGGGCTCACCGATCAGTTGGTACTGTGGTTGCCATTTGACTTGGCCTCCCCGGCTTGGGGTTTCGGAACGGTCACAACCTTCTTCGATACTTTCCCACTGCTCGGGCTGGGTCTCGCCTTCTGGCTGGGGGCGGCCGTTGCACTTGGGCTTCGCTGGACCACGAGAGGACTGGCGACCGTGTGCGTGCTGCTCGGCCTCTTCCTTTGGCTGGTGGCGGCTCTGTACGTCAGGGTGTTTCCCCAGATTTGGCGCTTGACCACGGAACCGGCGGTGCGGATCCACGTCGAGAAAGCCGCGGTCAAGACCGGCATGCAGGCGCTCTTGTACCCGATCATTCTCTTTGTGCTGGCAGTGCGGTCATGGCAGGCGACGCGCTCGTCTGCGCCGCAACGCACCGCGAGCGTCTCGCCGTCTCCCGATGCAGCAGGTAGAATAGGACGATGAGCAGCGCGCCCCTCCGTGACGCCACCGACCAGAAGGGCACTGGCGCGCCCCGCCCCAATCCGGATGTTGCCTGGAGTGTCGTGGGACCGGCCGGCTTTGTGTTTGCCTGCCTGGCCTTGATGGACCTGACACTGATCTGGTTCCCCGCACAGCTGGACGATGGGCGCTGGGTGGTCGACGCCGTCAACGCGGTCATGGGTGGCATGCCACTCCTGGCCGTCGGCTTGGTGCTCGGCTATGCGGCGGCGATGGCGCGAGGTCGCCAATCGACGCTGCGCTTCTGGAGCATGATCATGGTTGTTGTCGCGGTTGCGCTGATCGCGAGCCTCGGACTCTATCTCTTCAGAATCCCCGCCGCGCTGAGTGCCGCGGAGACGGCGGAGGCCCGTTCCGGAATCACCGAGGCCGCGATCCGGACCGGTTCGCAGGCCGTGCTGTACCTGATGGTGTTGCTCTGGCTCGGCATTAAGGGTTTGCTGGACCAACCCAACCGCTGAAATTCCCTCTGCGCGAGAAGGCCAATGCCCCGACCGGTCCCCCCGTGGCCCGGCCTGAAGATTGCTGCATTCTCAACCCGTCGTTCCTATCATATTCAGACTTCAGGCCATCATCGCCCATGCTCACCCAGACGCCTCTCCCTGCCCGTCCGTCGAGCGCCCACATTTTTTCCGTGGACGTGGAAGACTACTTTCAGGTTGTCGCGTTCGAGGGGGTGGTGGATCAGGCGGCCTGGGGCCGCTACCCCTCCCGGGTTGAGGCCAACACCGACCGGCTGCTGGAGCTTCTGGATCGGCATCGGATTCATGGAACGTTCTTTGTCCTTGGCTGGCTGGCAGTCCGCTACCCGAACCTGGTGCGCCGCATCGCAGGGCAGGGGCATGAGGTCGCCTCGCACGGTTATTGGCATCGCCGGATCACCACGCTCACCCCTGACGAGTTCCGCTCTGACATTCGGGAGGCGCGACTGGCGCTCGAGGACGCATCCGGCCAGCCTTGCGTCGGGTTTCGCGCGCCCAGCTTTTCGATTGTGCCCGGCTATGAGTGGGCGTTCGACGTCCTGCTCGAGGAAGGCTACCGTTACGATTCAAGCCTGTTCCCGATCCGCCGGCCGGATTACGGGTATCCCGAATCGCTCGATGTCCCGTACGTGATTTCCCGACCGGCGGGCGACCTGCTGGAACTGCCGATGGCAACGACGCCGTTGGCCGGCATGCGCCTTCCGGCCGCCGGGGGGGCCTACCTCCGCCAGCTGCCGTACGGCCTGGTGCGACGCGCGTTTCGTCACTGGGATGAGCGAGGCATATCGGCGATGTTCTATATCCACCCCTGGGAGTACGATGCTGATCAGCCGCGGCTTCCCTGCAACTGGCTCACGTCGCTCCGCCACTACCGCAACCTCGATCAGACCTGGCCCCGGCTGGAACGCCTGCTAACGGAGTTCCGGTTCACGAGTGTAGCCGAACGCTTCGGTGAGCGGCTCGGCCTCCGGGAGTCCGCCTCGAGAGCGGTTCGTTGAGTCTCGTAGTCGAGCGCTTCCAGGGATCCCCGGAGGAGTGGGACAGCTTCGTCCGAGGGCAGAGCGGCTGGACCCACTTCCACCTGTACGGCTGGCGCGCGATCTACGAGCAGGTATACGGTCACGAGTGCCTCTACTACGCTGCCCGCGACACCGGCGGCGTTCTCATTGGGGTGCTGCCGCTGGTGAGGGTACGAAGCCTCCTCTTCGGGCACTACCTAGTCTCACTGCCCTTTCTGAACTACGGTGGTCCCCTCGGGAGCGAATCGGCGGTCAAGGCGCTGGTCCAGCAGGCCGTCGTGTGCGCCGATCGAGATGGAGTCAAGCTGCTCGAGCTCAGGAATCGTGGGCCACTGGCCGTTGATCTTCCCGTCTCGCACCGGAAGATCACCGTGGTGCTCGATCTTCCGGGAAACCCGGACCTGCTCTTCAAGCAGTTCGAGCCCAAGCTTCGGAGTCAGATCCGCCGCCCGCAAAAGGAAGGAGTCACGGTTCGCTTCGGTGCGGACCAGGTGAGGCCATTCTTCCAAGTGTTTGCTGCGCACATGCGTGACCTGGGTACTCCCACGCAGTCCCGCCGGCTGTTCGAGGCCATCGCAGACGTGTTTCCGGATGCCTGGTTCGGCTGTGCCTATCTTGGCGAGCGACCGGTTGCCTGCGGGGCAGGGTTCCGCTGGGGCAACGAGTTCGAGATGACCTGGGCCTCATCGCTGTACGCCTACAACAAGATTGCCCCCAACATGCTGCTCTACTGGTCGTTCATGGAGCGCGCGATCGCTAAAGGTGTCACACTTTTCAATTTCGGCCGCTGCAGTCCCGGAGTCGGCACGCATCGCTTCAAGCGCCAGTGGGGTTCGCGCGACGAGCAGCTCTCCTGGTACCGGCATTCGCGGGGCCACGATGTGAGCACGCCATCTCCGGACGATGGGGCCTACTCCTGGGGGCCACGGCTCTGGCGCCACCTGCCACTTCCGGTCGCGACCGCGCTCGGTCCGTGGATCGTCCGCTCCATCCCGTGAGTCTCCGCGCTCAGCCACCGGTCTATTCCCCGCTGTCCGCGCGCGCAATTGGCGCGGGAATTCAAGCCGCCCTGGCCGGGGGCAGAACCGCACGCGCCGGCGTCAGCGCTGCGCTCAGGGCACTCTACCACCCCAAGGCGCTCGCCCTAACCGATAGCGGCACCTCCGCACTGGCTCTGGCACTCCGGCTCGCGGTCGCCCGGCGCCCGGGTCGCCCGATCCTGCTCCCCGCGTGGGCATGCTTCGATCTGGCCACGGCGGTGCTCGCCGCAGACGTGCGTGTTCTGTTCTACGATCTAGATCCGGTGACTCTGGGGCCCGATTGGGGCTCGCTCGAGGCTGCCGCTCAGCACGACCCCGCCGGGGCGGTGGCGGTGCATTTCTACGGGATCCCCATCGATTGGGCAAGATTTCAGGCGGTCATCAGGCCCACCGGCGCGACCATCATCGAAGATGCGGCCCAAGGCGTGGGAGCTGAAATCGGGAACCGTCCGACCGGCGCCCTCGGAGACCTCGCGATCCTGAGTTTCGGGCGCGGCAAGGGCACTACCGGAGGCCGGGGCGGTGCGTTGCTGGTGCACGATTCTGCATTCGCCGCTGGCGTCGAGGAGCTCGCCCTGCCGGAGCCGCGTGGCGGTGCGGGCGAAGCGGTGGCCCTGATTGCCCAGTGGATTCTCACCCGACCAGCGCTCTTCGGACTCCCGGCCGGCCTACCTTGGCTGGGGCTTGGGCAGACCGTGTTCCGCGCCCCGCACCCAATGGGGGGGATCACCGCCCTGGCCGCCGGAGTGCTCGGGGCAACGATGCCACTGGCGGAGGCCGAAACAGCCGTTCGCCGGAAGAATGCCGCCGCGTTTGAGCCGCGGCTTCGCGCTAGTCGTCTCGAAGTTGTTCAGGTGGCCGCCGGCACACGCCCCGGCTGGTTACGGCTGCCGGCGCGTCTCAAGTCCGGTGATGTGCAGACACTCGGCGACGAGTCCAGGGCGCGGTCTCTTGGGATTTATCCGAGTTACCCCAAGGCGCTTGACCAACTGCCGGGAATGGCGGAGCGGGTGATGGTGGGGACCGGCAGCTTTCCCGGAGCCAGGGAGTTGACGCAGCGCCTGCTCACCCTGCCGACTCACTCGGCCATGGGCGCCGCTGACCTGCAGGCCATCATCGCCTGGGCCGGTGGATCGCCCTGAGGCTGCAGTCGCCAGGGTTCGGGAATTCATGGGCCTGTCCCTTCCAGGGCGACGGCTATCGCCCGCGATCGGGACCATGGACGCCGAGTGCTGCCGTCCGACCCACTCAGGCTTTCATGCTTCGGATCTGACCCGTATTGCCGTCAGGGGCGGCGAGGTGCACGGAGTCGAGAGTTGTTCCGCTGCCGTGATCCTGATCCGCACCAGGCCTGGGGTCCGAGCGGTCCGCACACAAGCACTCTGCCAAGACCAGCGTGCATCGGGCGATGCGCTCGTATACCTCCTCAAACACCTCTCGCTCCATGCCCCACGGGTCCGTCAGCGTGCGGGCGCTGATGGGATGCGGGTCCAGATCGCCCAGCAGGAGGACCCGATCTCGCGGGACGCCTAATTGTCTCACGACCCTCGTGACTTGATCGGCGCTCATCACGACTACCAGAGTCTGGCCTTGAGCATCCGCCGGGGTCACCAGGCGGGAGCGATGTTTCCGCAGTTCAGTTCCGCGCGCACGGGCAACCGCCCGGGCGATCACGGGGCTGCGACGGCCAGGCCCGATGAATCCACCTTGAAGCACTGGAATCTCGCTCCCGAAGTCGGCGAGTGCTCGAGCCAGGACCGCGGCGGCGTACGGACTACGGCATACATTCCCGTAACACAGGACCAGCGCGCGCTCCCACCCACCCGACCTCGCGAGCCGGATCTTCGCGGCACGCCGGCGTGATGGGTGGAGCGCCCGCTCGACCCATCGCTGCACCCCCCGCTTCACGCTGGCGAGCCGTGGACGGAGCGTCGCCCACAGCTGCGACGGGAGTGACCGCGCTGCCCTCATCCGAGTCTCGTCCGTCACCAGGTGTCCTGTGACGATACGGTCTGTATCGCCGATGCGGATCTGGGGCCGGGTGGGGCTTCGCCGGAATGGCCGTCCAGCTCGGTGCTGTCCGGTGACCGGATACTCCAGTGCCCGGGGGCATATCCCAGCAGCAGGCCCAGCGCCGCCGCTCCCCATTCTGAGAGGTGCGTATGGGGTAGCTCGAAAGCCCTTGGCACGAGGGCCAGGGTAAGGCCTACACCTGTGACTGCGGCCAATGTGGTGAAAGACGAACCGCTCCGTCCCGCCCAGTAGCCGATCGGAAACAGGAGACCGCCGACCCACAGGGCGGTGAGCCACCGCGCCTCGTCCCCGAGGGCGTAGTTCCCGAACGGCATGAAGAAGCTCCAAGCCAGGTTCGGACTCGCGTCGAGAGTTCGCTCAAGCGTCCGCCCATCGGCCTCGACGTGGAGGGAGTATCGTCCTCCTGTATAGCTGGCCGCGAGCGAGATGGATTCCCCCGGGGTGCGCGGCACTGCGTTCCGGATCCGGATCGCCGGTGGACGGAGTTTGAGGACGCTGACCCGGGTGCGGAGCCGGAAGAAAGCCTCATCGCGGCGTTGCCCAAGCAGAAATATCTCGGTGAATCGACCGTCGAAGACGCTGACGATCGGCGCAAGATCATCCGGCGCTTCGCCGGTAGTGGCCCGCGCCGTCACTGGCCCTGCGCCGCGCAGGAGCTGCTGGCGGAGCCTCTCGCTCTCGGCGAGTCGGCGAGGCGGCAGCGAATCGCCTGCGACTGCTGCCCCGAGAACGGTTCCCTTGAACTGATCCAGGAACCCGAGGTTTGGGGCCCACTGTCCCCAGTACACGGTCTCCGGTAAGGCGGGCTGCAGTGCCCAAGCCGCCGCGGCTTCGAGGGAGATCCACGCCGTGAGCGCGGCGATGGCGAGCCGGGTCGCTCTCCGCCGATCGGGGAGGACCAGCATGACACGCCGATGCACCAGCCAGGCGACGAGCAACGCGCCGAGCGAGTTGGTTACGAGGTCGCTTACGCTGGCATCACGACCCGAGATCACCTTGACCTGCAAGGCCTCGATCGTCAGGCTGACCATGGCGGCGATAAGGAACACCCGCCTGGGGCGGAGACCGAGCAACGCGAGCCCGGCGCCGAAGGGCGCGAAGAGTAATAGGTTGAGCACGATGTCCGTGCTGCCCAGATCCCCGCACACCAGACAACTGAACGGCGGCAGGATGAGGGGATCCACCGGCTCCGGTGCTGGAACCAGCGTGGCGATCCCGATCGCGAGTGCGCCGAGAATGACAAGGGCGACGCAGAACCAGCGTGGCGGCTGCAGTGCAGGGGTCTTCTGCGCGCTCATAATCGGCCCCGCCTCGCTGATCGCTCACCATAGCTGGCGGACGGGGCCGACACATGGCTTTGCCATGCCCGATAGTGTCGCATGGATATGTTGCGCAGGCTCAACAGTTGGTCCTCCCCTCGTCACCCGGCTGAAAGCTGACCGACTTACCTTGCAGGCCTGAGTGCAAGGTCGCTAAGCAAGCCCCTCGTCGAGAAATCCACCGCGAGCGAGCTGGAAATCCATGCAGGAAGGCACGATACGTGCGCGTCGAGCACCGTTGCCTTATTGAGCTTCAGACCCAAGCGTCGATAGGACCATGAACATAGCCCCGAGGATGCTCGAAGCACGCTCGCACTTCTTTGGCGCGGTGTCGGAGAAGCAAATGGTGAACCGAGCACGCCACGACCGAGGGAATGAGGTCGTCAGTACCAAGCCGTGCGGGCTCCCCAACTTGCCTCGGCGGAAGCGCGAACGATGCTGAGCATAATCCTGTTCGTTGCTGCAGGTCTCATGGCGGTTCCCGCGCTTGCGTTCGGTCTGGCGCTGCTCAAGCCATCCCGGCGCCTTCGGGCCGGGGGCGCACAGGTCACGGAGCAGCGACGCCTGCTGTTCCTCGTGTCGGCGCACAACGAGGAGGTGCTGATCGGGGAATGTGTCCGGTCGCTTGTCGGCGTGGACTACCCCCCCGACCGCCTGCTTGTCGTGGTGATCGCGAACAATTGCAACGACCGGACGGCCGAGGTCGCGCGGGCCGCTGGGGCTCGCGTGCTGGAACGGACCGACCTCGAACGCGAGGGGAAACCGCACGCGCTGGCCTGGGCCCTTGAGCTGTTGCGGGAAGAGCCGTACGACACCTGCGTCATCGTCGACGCTGACTCGATTGCCGAGCCGGGATTCGCACGCGGAGTGAACGCACTGGGTCCGATGGGCGAGAATGCGGCACAAGCCTATTTCGCGACCTGGAACGAGGACGAAACCTGGGTGACTCTTCTGGCCGGCATCTTCGCGCGGGCCAAGTATGAGGTCCTGTATCCAGCCAAGGACCGAGCCGGGCTCAACTGCCCATTGACCGGCAACGGCATGGTCTTCAGCGCGATCCCTCTCAAGCGCGATGGCTGGACCGCCTTCTCCCTGACCGAGAACTGGGAGCTCTACGCCGAGTACACGATTCGAGGCGAGCGGATCTTCTTCGCCAACGGTGCGCGGCTGCTTTCGCAGGAGGTACAAGGGCTGCGGCAGGGCAAGAGCCAGCGGGAGCGGTGGACGCATGGGCGCCGCGCGGCGCTCCGGCGGTTCGCAGGTCCCCTGCTGCGCTCCGATCGGATCGGGTGGTTGCAGAAGCTGGATGCCGTGCTCGAGTTGGGGCTGCCCGGTCCTGTGGTCGCTGCCTCACTGGCATTCGCGTTCGCCGGAGTTGCCTTCCTGCTGGTGGGGGGCGGTACCGGCGCCCTGATCGCCGCGATCGCGATCGGATCGCAGCTCCCGCTGGTGGTCGCGACGCTCATCGTCACGGTACGCCATCCCCACCCGGGCCGGGTCTTCCTGGCCCTGGTACGACTGCCGGTGTATGCGGTATGGCGAATTGGCGTCGCCGTAGGAACCTGGGTCGGCGTGGCCAACCTGGCTTGGACCAGGACCCAGCGTAACGAATCGAAGGATGGTGCCGTTCCTCCCCCGCCGGCCCTCGGCCCCCGTGGTTAGCTGGGAACAGTCGACCAAGCACCGCCGGGTTGACCAGTCAGACGTATCTGAAGGAGATGAACCGTGGGCTTCCTGACAACTCACCGAACTTGGCACAGCCGTCTGGGCCTGAATCAGCTGGTGTTTGCGCCCTCGGGGCGCGGCCTCGCTTGCATGATGGCTTTGCTGGGCACCACGACCTGCGGTTCGGGCATTGGGCCCGACGGAGGGGGTCCGGACAACGAGCCGGTGGGCTTCACTCTGCTCACGGAGCACTTCTTCAACACCGTCGAGAATACCGATGGAGCGGGGATCGGCACGTGGTCATTGGGTAATGGCGACGTGTCGATCGTGAACGATGCCAGCGCGCCAAAGTCTCCGCCGAATGTAGGTGAATGGTTGTATCCGGCGGGATTCCAGGCCGGTTCGTCGCCGGGGATGATCGAGTTCGATAATCTCAACAATTCCTCGCAGCTGTACCTGTCCTTCTGGATGAAACTCTCTCCGAATTTTCAGGGCCAGGGCAGTGAAACGAACAAGGTGTTGTTCATCTGGATCAACAATCACCCGGCCGTCTTTCTCTCCAATCAGGGGTCGGGAACGTCCGCGCCTCTTATCCCGACGGTGCGTTATCAGGGCGATGTCGACTCGCGCGCGTATTTCAACCAGAACGTCGGGACCCAACAGGCGATGACCCGCGGGCAATGGCGAAAGTGGGAGCTGCTCCTGATCGCCAACACTCCTGGCCAAGCCAACGGCGTGATCCGCTTCTGGATTGATGGCCGCAAGGTGGGGGAGTACACCAACGTTGGCTTCCGGAATGGGACCGAGGCCTTCCAGTACGTGTTCCTGCAGCCGATCTGGGGCGGCACGAGCGGCACGGTGTCCTCGACGCAATATCTGTGGATCGATCACCTCCGTGTGTCCGGTCACAGCTAGGGAGGGTCATCGTCGCGCATCTTGGGTAGCCCATAGCGAGTACGGCGGGGACCAGCCCAC
Source organism: uncultured Gemmatimonadales bacterium (assembly GCA_963748035.1). Classification (GTDB taxonomy): domain Bacteria; phylum Gemmatimonadota; class Gemmatimonadetes; order Gemmatimonadales; family GWC2-71-9; genus JADJOM01. The sequence continues at coordinate 293,438 of CAVVHO010000004.1, forward strand.
GGTGCCGGAGCACGTCTCACGCTGTGCCCGAATTCTGTACAGGTTGAGCGTCCCTCAGGGGACGTAGAGGATTCCCGATGAACAGTCTGTTGCGGCAGAGCTCGCGCCCCGCCTGGGTTGTGCTGCTAGCGCTCGCAAGCCTGGGCGGCTGCAATTCATCCGGGACTGCGCCTCCCCCGCCTCCCACGTTGACCGGCGTCACCATTGCCGCCGCGAGCCCCAGTGTCCCGGTTGGTGAAAGTGAGCTGTTTGTGGCGACGGCGCACTATTCGGACGGTTCTACCGCCGACGTGACGTCCCAAGCCTCCTGGTCCTCGACGCCGGCCGGAGTGGTTTCAGTGACTTCCGGGATCGTGTCAGGCGTTGTCGCGGGGAGTGCGACCATCACCGCGTCCTTTGACGGCATGGATGCCACGGGTCAGGTGACCGTTACGCCCGCCGGGCCGACCAACGAGCCCGCGGGGTTCACGCCATTCACGGAGCACTATTTCAACACCCTGATGAACACCGATGGAGCGGGGATCGGGCCGTGGTCGGGTGGGAATGGCGTGGTGTCGATCGTGAACGATCCCACAGCCCCGAAGTCCCCACCGAGTGTGGGCCAGTGGACGTATCCAGCGGGGTTTCAGGCCGGATCTTCACCGGGGATGATCGAGTTCGACGATCTCAACAACTCGACCCAGTTGTATCTGTCGTTCTGGATGAAGCTTTCACCGAATTTTGAAGGTCAGTCAAGCCAAACGAACAAAGTCCTGTTCTTCTGGATCGATAACCACCCCGCCGTCTTTCTCTCTAATCAGGGGACCGGAACGACCGCTCCCCTGGTGCCCACTGTGCGCTATCAGGGCGCGTTTGACCCACGCGCGTATTTCAATCAAAACGTCGGCACCCAGCAGGCGATGACGCGGGGCCAGTGGCGGAAATGGGAATTGGTGCTGATGGCCAACACGCCGGGACAGGCGAACGGCATCATCCGTTGGTGGATCGACGGTCAGAAGGTCGGGGAGTACACCGACGTCAGTTTCCGCGATACGGCGATCCCGTTCCAGTACCTGTTCCTGCAGCCGATCTGGGGCGGTACGAGCGGCACCGTGGCGGCGGAGCAGTACCTCTGGGTCGACCACCTCTATTTGTCGGGCCACCCCTGAGGCCGCCGCGGCGCGTCCCCGCTAGGCCCGTTTCCGCTCGTCCATCCTACGCGCCAACCCCGCCGAAAGCTGGGTGTCGTACCGGTCAACCCGAAACACCTTGGCTACGCTTGTCGCTTCTCGGCTCGGCTTGAGCAGCTTCTGCAGTACGATCGCGGCAAGAGACATCGGCTTGAGCACCCACATCGGCAACCAGATGACAGTGAGGTCCGGGTTGTTCCGCCTGAGCCGGGTGAGGAGCGCCGATTTCGAAGGCGACTCCGGATCCAGCAGGTTGAGCTTGGCGGGGGCCTGGTCGAAATTGGCTGCGAGGTAGGCCAGCGCCCGGGCCGCGAAATCCAGCCCGACCACACCCATTCGATCGCGCGGAGAGCCGACCGCGACGAAGATGTTGCCGAGGCGCTTTCCCAGCCGCCCCGGTGGTTCGAAGTTGTGGTAGTCCACGATCGCACCGGGGCGGACGATCCGCACCGCGATGCCAAGCTCCGACGCGAGGTTTTCCGCGAGACGCTCTGATTCGAGCTTTCCCCATACGTAAGGGCCGGCGCTCTTGCTGTCGGCAAGGAGGGGCGTCTGCTCGTTGATGGCCTCATTGCCGCCGCTTGCGAGCACAGCAATGCTGCTTACGTGGATGACCTTGGGAATGCCAGCCGCCGCCGCGCCGCGGAGCAGGTGTTCGGTGGCAAGGATCGAGTTGGCTTCATGCTCGGTCCAGCCGCCGGCGGTTTCGGCAGCAGCGTGGATCACGATGTCGATGCCGTTGAGCGCCTCGATCACGGAAGTTCCGCCGAGGTCGCCAACATGGTAATCCACACCCGTCGTGCGATCCCAAGGAGCGGGTGCCCGTCGGGCCACGATCTTGACGGAGCAGCCCAGCGCTACCAGTTCGCGGGCTACCGCTCGGCCGAGAAATCCGGTGCCACCGGTGAGCAGGACAGAAGGTCCGACTGCCTTCGGAGCCAGGTCCCTGCTGGGTGAGGCAAGATCTGCCACTGCGGCGCCGACCTGTTCGCAAACACGGACCGTCTCGCCAATGGTCGATTCGCTGATTGGTCCAGGTGTGCCTGTTCGGATGCTGCGGTAGAAGGCCTCGAAGAGCTCGGTCAGCCCCGGGTAGCTGCGCTGCCGCTTGGCGAATCGGCGGAAGAGCGCACGGGTCGTTCCGGAGACGAGTTGTCGGGCGATCCGATAGGGCGACAGGATCTTGTCGATCGCGGACGAGCCCGGACCGATCTGCCGCTGCACTGTCCCACGGACAAAGTCGGCGTGAATCGTACCGTTGGTTCCCACTATCCGGATGTAGCTGTCGACAGGCCGTCCGGTCAATGTGACGGTGAGCGCGCCACTCAGTTCGCCGCGGCGGAGAATGCCGTGAACCGTGCCATCGCTGCCGACCGTAACGTTCATCTCGTCGTTGCCCGCAGCGCCGGTAGATGCTGCTTCGAGGAAGTGCAGCAGCAGGTATACCGGGTGCGGCAGGATGTCGAGCAGCTGAAGGTCGGCCCGGAGCGCGACCCGCCCGGCTGCGGTTCGGCGCGAAGGGCGAAACGCGAAATAGCTCTCGACATGGCAGACCTTGCCGATCGCGGGCAGCAGCTCGAGCGCAAGCCGCGCCGGCGCTTCGAAGAGCAATTGGTGTCCGGCGCAAATCGACCGCTGGCGAGCCTTGGCGAGACTGGTCAGCTCATCGATCTCGACGCCCCGCTCCACCACGGGTTTCTCAACGTAGACATGGCAACCCGCCTCCAGGGCCTGACGCGCAAGCTCGAAATGGGTATCGAGCGGCGTGACCACATGCACTACGTCGGGGCGCTCGGCCTTCAGCAACTCGCCGAGCGAGCCGTACCCCCGAGCCTCGGGAGCAAGCCGTGTGATCGCCGCGCGCCCAGTTTCAGAGGGATCGGCGACCGCCACCAACTTCGCTGCGGTAGTGGTCGCGGCGATCGCGCGGGCGTGATGCTCAGCCATTTTCCCCCCTCCCACGAGCGCCACCCGCAGGGGATCGCTCGGGGACGAGATCGCGGCTACCTGACCGGGTAACGCGTGCGGTGCGGCGGACGCGGAATCGGAGGTTCCTGAAACGAGAGTATTCACGTCACGTGTTTCCGTATGGGTGAGGCGACCAACTCGGGGCCGCGGTCCGGCTTGAGCAATCCCTGCGCCATTCTGGCCCTACCTGGTCAGGGGGATCTCGGTGACCTTGGGAAGGGCTCCAGGGAACAGCGAAATCTACAGGTGTTGTGTGCAAGCAACACCGGTAAGACCTTGTGGGTACCACTAGGGGGGGAATAGCATCACTCAGCGCCCTGAAGGCCTTCCTCGGTTCACACCGAGGTCGGCGGCACGGGTCTTGTGGTGGGAAAAGGGGCTTGGTCCGTGTCGCCTCGGGCGAAGAAGTGGATCGAGCCCCGCAGGCAAATCAAGGGAATTGAGCGCGTTACCAGGGAGGCGTGGGGTGCAAAGTCAGGATGTGGCCAAGGCTCTGGGTATGCGACCGGAGATGGCTGCGGTCCAAGGTGCCAGGCCAGCCGCGCGTCAGCGAGCGGCAACTCGGGTGGTGCCGGACATCCCGGTCACCCTCGACGGGCTGCGCCTGTCGCTCTTCCTGCTCGTCGTGATCAACGTCAGCCGCGTGCATCAGGCAGTCGACCTCATTGCCAAGATGCGTCCTGGCCTTACGCTCGTCTTCCTCGCCGGAGCCATTGCGGTACTCAGGCCTCGGATGGCGAACACCGCGGGTCTCTTCAAGACAACCGAAGCCAAACTCATCGGCGCCCTGTTCATCCTCTCCTGTGTCTCCGCTGTCGCGGGAATCTCGCTCGGCAACAGTGCCAGGTTCATCCTCGAGCGCTACGTGAAGGTGGTGATCGCCGCGTTCCTGCTGCTCGCGGGCATTCGCCACGTGCGGGACCTCTACACCCTGATTTTTTCCTATGTGGTCGGTTCGGGCATTCTCGCCTATATGGCCATCTTCGTATTCAAGCTCAGCAAGAACAGAGGGAGCGAGACGGCCCGTCTGTCTGATCTTTACTCGTTTGACGCTAATGACATCGGTGTAGTCCTCCTGGTAGGTCTGCCGCTGGCACTCCTGATCGCTCAGCACTCCACCGGGATTCGGAAGTGGTTTTCAATCGCTGTCGTCGTGGCGATCGGGGTCAGCTGTGCCCGCAGCGGTTCCCGTGGCACGCTGGTGGGGCTGGTTGGACTCGGTGCGGTCTTGCTGGTGGCTCTCAAGACGGTCCCGGTATGGAAGCGGGCGGTCTTTGTGGGCGTGGTCACGATGGCGCTGGTGATTGCCGCCCCACCCGGCTACTGGGAGCAGATGAAGACGATTGTCGGCCTCAAAGAGGACTACAACTGGACCAGCAAGGATGGTCGCAAGGAACTGATTCTTCGCGGCTTGACGTACATGCAGCACTATCCGATCACCGGACTTGGGATTTACAACTTTCACCGCGCGGAGTGCATGAGCGAGCTGTCGGAAAAGGTGCGAAACCGCGTTCGCGGGAAAGGCATCCGTTGCCAGGCGCCGCACAACACCTATATCCAGGTGGGAGCGGAGACCGGCATTACCGGCCTCGTCCTTTGGAGCCTGCTGATCTTCGGTGGTATCGCGCGCCTGCGGAAGCTCCGCCGGAAGCTGCCGCGAGCATGGCGGACGGGAGATGCGGAGCAGCGGTTTCTGTACGACGCGACGTTCTACCTGCCGCTGGCGTTGATCGGGTTCGCGCTCACCAGCTTCTTCGTGAGTTTCGCGTGGATCGACATCCTCTATATCGCCGCAGTGTTCGTCGCGGGTCTGACCATCGCGATCAAGAAGCGCCTCGCGCAGGACCCGGCAGCGGCCCGGTCAGCCCCGCAGCGGCAGACCGCCCCGATGCAGGTGCCGCCCGTTTCACCATTCCCGGCGACCTGAGGGCCGCTACGCCGGCGCAGCAGCGCGGTCGCCTTCAGGGGGACATCGCGTTTGGGTTGCGCACACTGACATCGGGAAACGTTGAGAGGCAGTCGCCCCGGGCTGCCTCCCGCAAGAGCCGCAGGAGCGCACCCGGATTCTGCCGCAACGAGGCTAGGGCATACGGCAGAAACGCGTGCCCAAATGCCACGTAGACCCGGACGGCTACCTCGAACTCGGCCGCCAGCGAAACCTGACTGCCCAACGGCAACCCGTATAGCAACTCCAGCTCGCACGGCGTCTTGGCCGCCTTGAGGATCGCCAGCGATTCCCTCGCCACAACTGGGTCGTGGCTCGCTACCCGCACCCGCTTGGCTCGGCCAGCCAGCTTCCTGACGACGCTGAGATAGCCCGCGCTTGGGTCACGGTCCGGATCGGCCGGATCTGGGCTCTGGCCCTTGACCACTCGCACGGCCAGCCCGAGCTCGATGGCCCGCTCGGCATCGTCGAGGCTTCGGCGCCAGCGGCCAGGCAGCGTGCAGCCGATTTCGCCACTGGACGGGTCCGCGTGGTCAGCGATGAAATCGAAGATCGACGAGGCGTTGCCGGTGTTGAGTGAGTCGAAATGCAACGGCACGCCGGTCTCGCGACTCTTCTCCTGCAGCGCCCGGAACATCCCACTCTCGTTGGCGATCGCGGGGATCTTGATTGAGAGGTAGTTTTTGCCTGCGAGGGCCGCGAGCTGCTCGCAGCATGCGAGGTACGTTTGCAGGACCATGCTCGGGGGGTCACCACTCGCGTCCCAATAGCCAAGGGTGATCCAGTACCCGCGCGCGGCAAGCGGTTGGCTGATGCGTGCGGCATCCTGTAGCGTCGGTCCCGCGATATAGTTGCGGCTCACTTTCCCCACCAGCGAATGGAATCCGGCGCGCAACGCCTTGGTCGGGTGCAGGATCATGGCTCAGGCCGTGTGACGAGTTGTGGGGAACCGGCAAAGGTCTGCCGCGAGCGCAGCCGGGCGGATCATCCGGCTTCGGTGGCAGCGGTGGTTTCTTGGACTTCCTGGGTCGGTTGGGGTCGACGGCGCGCGTCGATGCGAGCCGCCACTTTCCGGCGGACAGCTCGCAGGACGTCCCGACCCAGCGCGAACATCCCCGCCAGACCGAATGGATAGACCGCGATTCGCACCGTAGCCCTCTCCGCTGTGGTCCAGCGCTGAGTCCAGCTTTCGGCGCTGCCGAGGAACTCGTAGGACACAAGCCCGCGTTCGGCGGCGTAGCGCAGGGTGTACTGCATCAGGAGCTGTCCGGGCGAGCACTTGGAATAGGCTTCATCGTACCCGACCTTGAGCAACCAGAAGCCCCCGTTCCACTCCACGGCGTACTGCATGGCCGCGAGGACACCGTCGAGGCGCATGAATGCCAGCCGGAGGACTCCGGCCTCGCTCGCAAGCTCGCCGTAGCGACTGAAGAACGCCCGCTGCAACTCGTTCTTGGCGACCGCGGAACCTCCCCGGCCCTTCCAGCCCGCCGCCTCGACCTGGAGTGCCTGCTCATACAGCGGGAGAAACTCCTGCGCCGTTCTGGGGGCGTGGATCTCGTACGTCACCTTCCCCTGAGACTCCGCCTTCCGCTGCGCGCGGCGTAGGTCGCTGCGCAACCGGCTGGAGAGGAGCTGATCGGGATCCTTCCCGGCCCCCGTGAGGGCGACGTGTGGAGAGTTGTTCGCCGGTCGGATGACCACAACGCCCGCACCGCGGTAACCTCGGCGGATGGCCTCCACCGAGGGGGAGGAGGCGAGGACGCGTTGAAGCACGATGGGCGCCCGCTTCCGGCCCGCCAGGTCGATGAGCGCCGCCAGGGCGCGCTCGTCGCGGTAGATGAAATCAGATGGCTCGCCCAGCTCGCGCAGTCCCAACAGCTCGCTGACTGGAGGATACTCCTTCCTCCGGACCAGCGGGGCCACTGCGGCGACTCCCTGTTCGTCCTCGATGACGACGACGTCGAGATCGGCGGACCGGGGAGAGTCTCCGCACAGGCCATGATCCAGGCGCGCGTCTGCATCGGCGTAAGGGCGCCTGCACCCAGAGCAGACCCATCCCACTCGGGAAGCTCCACCGCCAGGGTGCCCGGGACGGTTAGTCGCCTCACGCGTGAGGTGCTCTTCAGGTCTTTCGAACTCATGTGCAGCGTGCCCTCGCTAACGATGACGTTCATCGGGACGAACGGCTCCAGGTCCAATTGGCCCGATAGCGGCAGAAGGACCTCCCCGTCATGCACGCCCCGTACCATAACCCATCACGCTCGGCCGGGTTTCGCTCTTGCAAGCTATCTTTCGCGCCTTGCGTCGCACCGCTGCGTTGAGTGGACGGATCGCGTAGCTGGCCTGAATCTTGAGAAGAGCAGACCGCTTCGGCTGTCACAACTCAAGTCGAAATTGTATCCAGGAGGGCGGATGGTACAGGCACGGCACAGCGCGCATCGGCCAGGACGGATACGACATCCAGCTCTTGACCGGGGGCAGTCCCGAGCATGAGGAGGCCGAGCGTGAGCTGGTGGCTCGCGGAGTGCCTCTGCCCCTGCCGCATCGTGCCGTCTGGGCCAGGTTCCGCCCGGCGGCTGGCTTCTGGTTCCTGCTCGTGCGCGATCCTCGAGGCCAGTCCGTCGGCGGATTCATGCTGCAGGTCAACCGGAGCGGCGCACTTCCCGGTCACTTGCTGCTGCACAGTGAGCGCTTCGGCGATTCACTCCCGGTTGACGCGACGCTGCCGGCCCTGCGATCTCTGGCAGCCCTGGCGCGCGGCGACGGGCGCATCCTGCGGCTGGACATCGAAATGTTCGTTCCCGACGCTGACCGGCGACGGGCGCTGGGCAGTGCGATCGCCGCCGCCGGTTTCACGAGGGCGCCCCTTCGTCGTAGCTACGCAGAAACGCTTACAGGCGAGTTGCTGCTCTCCGACGAGGAGCATCTCGCCACGCTCTCCGCCAACACCCGCCGTCATGTCCGCGCGATCCACAAGCGTCCGGTGGCGCTCCGGCTCGTCGAGGACGACATATTCGCCCCCCGACTGGACACATTGCTCCGGGAGACCCTCGAACGAACCGGAGGAACCTTCCATTCAGAGGACTGGCGCTGGAAGATCGCCCTATCCAAGGCCGAGCCAACCCTATCCCGTCTCATCGGCCTCTTCCATACCGAGGCGGAGGGGCCCGAAAGCCTGCTCGCCTTCGCGTGGGGATGCCATCACGGCGAGTATGCACACTACGATGCTGCCGGATCGACCAGATTCTCCGAGGTCAAGATGTCGTTCTCCTACGCCTTGATGTGGGATCTCATGTGCTGGGCTCGCCACAATGGGGCACGTTGGTGGGATTTCGGGGGCATCACCGAGGGTAGTCTGGGAAGCGATGATCCCGTGGGTGGCATATCCGACTTCAAGCGCCATTTCAGCAGCACCGTCCAGCGGGTTGGGGAGCGCTGGACTCTTGAACCCAATCCCCTTCGAGCTGGCCTCGCTCGGGGGGTAACGGCGCTCGCGAAGGTGATTCGACAGGTGCGGTCCTAACGCGCTAGTGCAGGCGGCCGGCCCCCAACGGCCGGTGCCTAGCGCCGCACGAGTCCTGACGCAAGCAGTTCGAAGCCGGCCGTCGAGATCCCGGACGGTATGTTGACGCGCGGGAGCAGGAATGGGACTTCCTCCCACCGCGGCGGAAGCCAACCCCCTGAGACAAGCAACCCGGCTCTATAGCCGGCGCGCTGGGCTGCCGCCATGACGGCGGGCGACGCCAGACCGTAGGGATATGAGACACAGGGCAGGGTGTCCGGCCACCGCGCCCGAAGCCACTCCAGCGGTCGCTCGAGTTCGCGCTCCAGCGCCGCGGCATCGAGTGCGGCAAGGTTGGGGTGTGACCAGGTGTGCGCCGCAACGTTGATTCCGGGGACGGTCAATGCCTCGGTCACCTCCGCCTCGGTGCCGCTCTTCGCGCATTCCGGTACTGCGGCCGCGGACAACGCTCGAGAACCAGCCCACGCGGAAATGGCCTCATCCTCGCCGCGTAGCGCCGTGAGTGCGTGGTTTCGCATGTCGGGCGGTACTTCCCCGTCGCCAAGCGCGCCCAGCCGATCCCACCAGAAGACCTGCCGTCCCAGCCGACCAGGCGTCACGAAGAATGTCGCGGGAACTCCGAAGCGGCGTAGCTCAGCTACGCCCGCCGACAGGGCTCCTGCGTAACCGTCATCGAAGGTGATCACGGCACGCGGCCGACCGGGACTCCGCGGGTTATCCAGCAGCACGTCACCCAACGGCACCACATCGTGCGTCCCGGCGAGACGCTCCAGGTGAGCGGCAAACTGTCGCTGGGGCAGGTGCAAGGACCGATCCGAGCCACCCACTTCGCCGTCCGGCACGATGTTGTGGTAGGCGAGAACCAGCGTCGAGGACGACGCCAGTCGGCGAGCCAGGGCCGCCGGGCCCGCCAGGACGAGGATTCGCTCGGCGGATCGCTTCAGGAGTTGCGCTGCTGCGCGCGGCAGTCCGATCACACTCGTCGGGGTGAGGAGGGCAGGGTCGCGGTGCCGGCAGGTTCGAGGGTCCTGTCAGACCGCTCCGGAGGCGCACCTTCTGCCAAAGCCACTCCAGGCGGCTGGAGTATCGGAGGTTTTCGTTGTGCTCCTCCGAAAAGCCGAATCGTGGCACCTGGAACGCCCCGTCGGGTTCACGCAGACCTCTGACGCTCGCATACCCCGGCTCGGCTGTGACGGCCCCAAGCAGACCAAGGCCATGGATTGTCGCGAACTCCCTAGGGCCAAAATCATCGCGTGTTCCGTTCGGGTAACAGAAAATGGGCACCGGCCTGGCAACCTCCCGGCTGAGACGAGTCCAGGACTCCTCGATCTCATACTTCGCTTGGGCGTCCGAAACGCGAGCCAGGATGGGATGGGTCACGGTGTGTGGACCGAAACGCATACCGGCTGCCTCGCATCGGCGCACCTGCTCCCACGTCATGGGGCGGTATTCGGGAGGAGGAACTTCCGGGAGGGCGACCATGGCGGCCCGGGAGAGTTCGGAGATGGCCGCCAACCGCTCCGCCTCCGGCAGGGCCTTGCAGTGGGCGGCAACCCGCGCGGCCGAGCTGCGACGTCCCGCAGGTGTGGTCAGGTCGAGGTCGAGCGGTCGTGCCTCCGCCACGAAGCCGAACCGATCCAGCCGCGTGCTCTGGAGGATGTATTCGATCTGATCCCACCAGAGCCACATCGCCCCGTCGAGAAATCCGGTGGTCAGGAAGGTCGTTACGGGCACCCCGTACTCGGAGAACAGGGGGGCGGCTACTTCTGCCTGATCATCGTATCCATCGTCGATGGTGAATGCAACAGCGTGTCGCACCGGCGGTCCAGCACCGCCCAACCTCCGGAACAGCTCCTCGAGATCGAGCAGCTCGTACCGATTCCGGCGGAGCCAGCCCAGCAGGCGTCGGACGACGAGCGGATCATGGCCATTCCTGGCCTTGCCGAACCGGTGCAGCATGAAGATCGAAGCGACCCCGCGCTGACGCGATATCAGCGTCGTGATGGGACCGCTCGCCAACAGCCGCGTGACCCCAATCTGGTGAAGCAGGTGAAGGATGGTCATGGCCTCGTTCGCTTGGAGAACGCCGCTACCATCAAGCCATACGCCCCGAAAAAGGAACCAGGTCGCGAAGGGGAACGCCGTTCACCGCGGTGGGCCTGGTGGCCCCCGTGTAGCAGGGAATCCTTCGGTGAGGGGTCCCCGGCTGCCTGCTTCTCGGTGTTAGGCGATCCGGCCGCACCCGGACCGGACAAGATGGTGCAAGCGCGTGCGCTCGGCACTCAGGAGAAAGAGCAAGACACGAGCCAGACGCTCTCAGAGGCAAACGTAGGGCGGCGGTGTGCCGGACGATCCTGACTCACCCCGGCCTGTGTGCTTCGGTCACTTCGGTTAGCGCCTCCAGGAGCACTTCGCTCTGGTGTCGCCGGCTCAACCGTGCGTCCCGGGCAACAGGAACAGGGCGTTCTCCGGCGGCGAAAGCCTGGTAGCGACGCCGAAGTACGGCGGTCATTCCGTCGACATCCTCCGGCCGCAGCACATCGGCCCCAGTGCCGGTCAGAATTCGATCGGTGGCGCTGTCGGCCTCCGTCAGCACCAGCATCCACGCCGGGAACCGCATGTATTCGTAGATCTTCGAGGGGATCGCCATGTAGCTGTCCTGTGGCAAGCTCAACAGCATGCTCGCCTCAGCCATGAACGCCATCGCTTTCGCGCGGGGTTGCTGAGGGCCGGTCCGGACGTAGCCTGATAAGCCCTCCTGTGCCGCGATGTCTTCCAGCGTTGTGCCGCGATAACTGCCAGTGTTGCCGATGAACTCAAAGCCGAACTGCTCCGGTGTCAGGCCGAGTTCCCGGACCACGTGTGCGGCCGCACGGAACACCAGGCGCGGATCGCGGTCCAAGTAGATCGACCCGGTGTACGCGACAATGAACCGCGAGCGCGACGGAATCGGCGGCAACGGCTCCTCGTCATAACCATTCAACACCGAAATGACCCGCTTCCCAGGGTACGCGCGAGCCATACCTTCGGCGGCCGGTGGCGTGTTCATCACTACCAGCGAGGATCGATCGATGATCCGTCGCTCAGTGCTTTCCATGAGCCGCAGTCGGAGCGGGCTGGCTGCGTACTCTTGAAATCGGTGTCCGAGGCTCCAAGGATCACGCATGTCCACTACCAATGGCAGCCGCGTGGCTTCGGCCACCAGGCGCCCCGCCTCATGTGCCAAGTGCGGTGGCCCGCAACTAATGACCACCCTGTGGATCCCCGGCCTGACCACACGCCGAGCCAGAGAGGCGACACCTTGGGCCCAGGCCCGATCGTGCGCAAATCTTACCCAGGCATAGTAGGCCCGGCGCCATCCGCCCAAACTCCACAGTTGCCAGCCGACCTGATCGCGCGTGAGCGTGGAAGGGGTCGGCGGGGTGGGCTGACCCTGGGGCGCCTGAGGTTTCTCGGCGGTGCGGAGACGCCCGTAGATCAACCACGCCGTGTGCTCCAGCCGCTCGACCAGAAGCTGTCCCTCGCGGACCCCAAACACACGCGTCCCGGCAGGAAGATCGCCGTATCGTTCCGGCTCCTGGCGCTTGAGCTGGCCGGGATCCAACGCTACCACGTCCAGGCCCCAGCCCCTCTCTGCCACCAGGCCGGCGAGCTTCTGCCAGCGCAGCGCACCGGCCGCCGGACTCGGCGGGAAGTGGTAGCTGAGCAGCAGAATCCGGCGCTGTGCCAGCGAGTCTGGGATGGGGGAGGCGAGGTAAGGAACGGGGAAAGACGAGGACTGAGTTGAGCCGGCGACTCGCCCGCTCTCCGTGGCGGGCGGATGCATCCCGTCGGGGCGAGGTGCTATGGAGTTCGCCGTTGTCATCCGATTCCTTGATTCCTTTGTACGGGAGGGGTTGTCTCTGCGCAACTTAGGCACGACCCAACTGGGGTCAATGCCGCGGATGCGCATAAGGCGCGCCCCCCATTTCAGAGAACAGCGTGTCGGGTCTGGCCCTGTGCTTACTCGCCTGCTCGCGGAGCCTCTGTCGCCATCAAGACTGGTTCCGCGTTGTGCCATGATTGTGGACAAGGGCCAAGGGCGCTTGGCTCAACTAGCGGTGCCCTCTCACGCCATCGCCGTGCTTGTTCGCTACGGTTGTTGCGCCGGCTCCGCAATCAGTGCGCGACTCAACCGCGTTCAAGTGTCAACTTTGTCGACTAACCGCATCAGGTCCGGGCTTCGTTCTACGTCATAAACTATTAACATGACAATAGCTTAAGGTGTTTCTGTGCGTCTCAGGTCGGCGGGGCCTGTCGCGCGGTGGGTCGCTTCTTGCCAAATGCGACAGTGAGTTCGTGGTGACCATCGTCGTGCCCGCCCGCAATGGCGGCACCACGCGGTCATCACGCAGCGCTTACTACCGTCGTCACCCAGACCTTGCCCAGAGGGCTTCATGAACCCCGTCGGATCCGCGCGCCACCCCCAGGCTTCTAATTCGGTGACAAAGCCAGCGCCCCTCGCCCGGGCCCTCGCCATCTTGTCGCTCGTCATCGCCGCTCTATGGATTGGGGCCTGCGGTGGTTCGGACGGCGGCACCAGCGTTGTCACGGTGGGGTCAGTAACGGTCAATCCGCTCACAAACGCCTTCGTCTCGATTGGCCAGACGGCGCAATTGACGGCAGCGGTCGCGGATGACGGCGGCGCTCCCATTACCGACAAGACAGTCACCTGGTCCTCGTCGAACAACGCCGTCGCGACGGTCAGCGCGAGCGGCTTGGTCACATCGACGGGCAATGGTATCGCGACGATCACTGCCACTTGTGAGGGCGTCACGGGAGACGCAGACGTCTCGGTGGCCCAGGTCATCGCTTCGGTCGCGGTCACTCCCGGTACCCCCACGCTGGTCTCGCTCGGCGCCACCATCCAATTGACGGCAACACCCAAGGACGCCAACGGCAACCCGATCACCGGTCAGACGGCGACCTGGTCCAGCTCGGACAACGGGATCGCCACGGTCAGCGGGCTCGGCCTGGTGACCGCAGTGGCGAACGGTGGTCCGGTGACAATTACCGCGACGGTCGGCGCCTTCACAGGTACCGCCGCTGCTACCGTCGCGCAGGTTGTCTCGACTGTGGACGTGACCCCGCCTGCTACCACCCTTATTGCTGTCGCTTCAACGGTCCAGCTGGCGGCCGCGCCCAAGGATGCGCTCGGCCACCCGGTCCTCGGTCTGGTGACGTGGTCTTCCTCGAATAGTTCGATCGCCATGGTGGGTCCGACCGGCTTGGTCACCGCGATGGCCACCGGGGGACCGGTGACCATTACGGCGAGCCTTGGGGCGGGGTCCGGTACTGCGGCCATTACCGTGACACCGGCGGTCGCCAATGTGGTGGTCACGCCTCCGACGAACACTCTGGTCTCGTTCGGGGAAACCGTACAGTTGACGGCGATCGCTACAGACGCGAACGGGATCACGATTCCCGGCATCCCCTTCACCTGGGGATCGTCCAATTCTGCCGTCGCCACCGTGAGTAACACGGGTCTGGTGACAGCGGTCGCGAATGGCGGTCCCGTTACGTTCACCGCTACGGTTGGCACCAAGTCCGGCACGGCCACGGTCACGGTCACCCAGGCAGTTAACGCAGTCGCAGTGACGCCGCCTGCCACGACCCTCGCCTCCTTCGGTGCGACGGTGCAGCTGACGGCTACTGCCACCGATGCCAACGGCAATGTGATGGCGGGTCAGGCGGTGACTTGGCAGTCCTCCAACGCCGGAGTGGCCTCGGTCAACGCGTCCGGCCTTGTGACGGCGGTATCGAACGGTGGTCCGGTGACCTTCACGGCGACGGCCGGAGGTAAGTCGGGTACCGCAACCGTGACGGTCTTGCAGGTCGTCAACTCGGTGGTGGTGACGCCGCCTACGACCACTCTTGCCTCGATTGGAGCGACGGTTCAGCTGACGGCGGCGGTGCTGGATGCCAATGGCCAGCCCGTTGCAGGCCAGACCGTGGCCTGGTCCTCATCGAACAGCGCCATTGCGATGGTTGGTCCGACGGGCTTGGTGACCGCGATGGCCACCGGTGGTCCGGTGACCATGACGGCGACTGTTGGAACCAAGACGGGCACCGCGACGGTGACGGTGGCACAGACGGTGGCGACGGTTGGCGTGACGCCGCCGGCGACGACCCTCGGAGCCTTCGGGGCGACAGCCCAGCTGACCGCGACGGCGCTCGATGGGAACGGAATTGAAGTGGTCGGCCTGCCGGTGACCTGGTCGTCTTCCAATGGACTGGTCGCGACGGTGAGCGGGACCGGTCTTGTGACGGCTGTAGCCAACGGTGGCCCGGTAACCATCACGGCAACTGTCACGGGTCATTCGGGCACCGCCTCGGTGACCGTGGCGCAGGTGGTCAACGCGGTAACCGTGACGCCCCCTACCACGACTCTGACCTCTGTCGGGGCGACGGTCCAGCTGACGGCGGCACCGGTCGATGCTAACGGCAATCCCGTGGCCGGCCAGACGGTGTCCTGGTCCTCGTCTGATGTCACCAACACGATTGCCACGATTAGCGGAACCGGGCTTGTGACCTCAGTAGGGAACGGCGGTCCCGTGACCATGACCGCCACGGTCGGGGCCAAGACAGGAACCGCGACGGTGACGGTGGCGCAGGTGGTCTCTTCGGTGACCATCACGACCCAGCCGTCGGCGAACGTGCAGAGCGGGATTGCCTTCCCGACGGTTCCGGCCGTGACGGCCAAGGACGCGCAGGGGAACAGTGTCGCGAACCAGTTGGTGACGGTGTCGGTGGCGTCAGGCGGCGCGCTCACCTTTACCAATGCGACCGCGACCACCAATGTCAGCGGCGTGGCGACCTTCTCCGGATTGTCGGCGACGGGCCTGGCTGGTATCAGGACGCTCAAGTTCACGTCGGGGGCCGCTGTGAGCGTGGCCTCCAGCAATGTCACGCTGGGCGCCGGTGCTCCGGCCGCGGTGGCAATCACAACCCAGCCCTCCGCGACGGTTCAGAACGGAGTGGCGTTCCCCACCGTGCCGGCAGTGACGGTGACCGACCTCCAGGGGAACCTGGTGCCGAGCCAGCTGGTGACGGTATCGGTGGCCACAGGTGGCGCGCTGACCTTCACCAATGGAACAGCGACGACCAATGCTAGCGGTGTGGCGACCTTCACCGGGCTGTCGGCGACGGGCCTTGCCGGCGGTCGGACCCTCCTATTCACGGCGGGGACAGCGGTGAGCCCGGCTTCGGCCACGGTCACCATGAATGCCGGTGCCCCGACCACGGTGACGATAACGACCCAGCCAGCCGCAACAGTGCAGAGCGGCGTCATCTTCCCGACGGTGCCGGTGGTGACGGTGACGGACGCCGGTGGCAATACGGTGGCGAACGAGGCCGTGACTGTGTCGGTGGTGAGCGGAAGTGCGCTGACCTTCGTCGCAGGGACTGCAACGACTGATCTCAACGGTGTCGCAACCTTCACCGGGCTTACGGCCAGCGGCCTCATCGGCGCCCGCACCCTCCGGTTCACGGCGGGTGCGGCGCAAAGCCCGGTTTCATCCTCGGTGCAGGTGAACGCCGGTCTGGCGGCGAACGTAGCCATCACGACTCAGCCGTCGGCGACGGTACAGAGCGGCGTGACCTTCGTGACCGTGCCGGTCGTGACGGTGACAGACGCAGCCACGAACCTGGTGGCGAACCAGGCGGTGACCGTATCGGTGTCGACGGGCAGCGCCCTCACGTTCACCAACGGAAGCGCGACGACCAACGCCAGCGGCGTAGCGACGTTCACCGGACTGTCGGCCTCCGGACTTGTCGGGGCCCGCAACCTCCGGTTTACGGCGGGTACGGCGCTCAGCCCGGCCTCAACCTCAGTACAGGTGAACGCCGGTCTGGCGGCGACGGTGACTATCACCACGCAGCCGGCCTCGACCGCTCAGGCTGGTGTGATCTTCTCGACCGTCCCAGTGGTGACCGTGACCGACGCGGCCACCAACCTGGTGACGGGTCAGCTGGTCACGGTATCGGTCGGCTCAGGCAGTGCGCTGACCTTCACGAGCGGATCTGCCACGACAGATGGTAGCGGCGTGGCGACCTTCACCGGGCTGTCCGCGGTCGGAGTCGCCGGTGACCGGACCCTGCTCTTTACGGCGGGGACGGCGGTGAGCTCCGCTTCGAGCACCGTAACCTTCACCGCTGGTGTGCCGGCGACGGTCACCATCACTACCCAGGCGGGATCGCCAGTGCAGAGCGGCGTGATCTTCCCGACTGTTCCGGTGATCACGGTCAAGGATGCGGGCGGGAACAACGTGGCGAACCAGGCTGTGACGGTGTCCGTAATCACCGGAAGCGCCCTGACCTTCACCAATGGCAGCGCGACGACTGATGTCAACGGCATCGCGACCTTCACGGGGCTGTCGGCCTCCGGCCTCATCGGGACCCGCCAGCTCCGCTACACGGCGGGTACGGTTAACAGCGTCAACTCGACCAACCTGGTCGTGAACGCCGGCCTTCCGTCGGTGGTGAACATCACGACCCAGCCAGCGGCGACAGTACAGACCGGCGTGGTCTTCCCGACCGTGCCGGTGGTCACTGTGACCGACGCAGCCACCAACGTGGTTGGCAGCACAGCGGTAACCGTGTCGGTCGCGACAGGTAACGCGCTGACCTTCACGGCCGGAACCGCGACGACCAATGCCAGTGGTGTTGCGACCTTCACTGGTCTGATTGCCACCGGGGGTGTCGGTAGCCGGACCCTGCAGTTCACTGCCGGCACGGCGGTGAGCGCGCCGTCCAACACGGTCACGGTGAACGGCGGACCGCCGGCCACAGTGACGATCCAGACTCAACCCGCCGCAATCGTCCAGAGCGGCGTGGTGTTCCCGACCGTACCGGTGGTCCTGGTCAGGGACGCGTCCTCGAACCCGGTGGCCGGTCAGGCAGTAACGGTGTCAGTCATCACCGGGACCGCACTTACCTTCGTCGCTGGCACCGCCACGACGGACGCGGCCGGTCTGGCGACCTTCACCGGTCTGACAGCCTCCGGTCTGATTGGCGCCCGCACGCTCCGCTTCACGGCAGCGACAGTCTTTAGCGCCAACTCGGCTTCGGTGCAGGTAAATGCGGGTCTACCGTTCGCCGTGGCCATTACAACTCAACCCTCGGCCTCCGTACAGAACGGTGTCGTATTCCCGGTGGTCCCCGTAGTCACGGTGACCGACGCGGCCACCAACTTGGTGCCAAGTACGCCGGTGACGGTGTCGGTGGTACCGCCAGGGGCAGCCCTGACGTTCACCGCCGGAACCGCCACGACCAGTGCCCTCGGCGTCGCGACCTTCACGGGGCTCTCCGCCACCGGTGTGAATGGCGGCAGAACCCTTCAGTTCACGGCCGGGACCGCGGTAAGCGTTCCTTCGATCACGGTCACCATGGGCGTCGGTCTGCTCGCGAAGATTGTCGTGACGCCCGGGATGAACATGCTTCTCGCCACCGGCAACACCAAGCAGTTGCTGTACTCGGCGCAGGACGCGGGCGGCAATCCGGTGGCGCCTCAGCCGGCGCTCACAGGGTGCACGTCGTCCAGCACGTCAGTCGCGACCGTGGTCGCGAACGCGACTGGCTGCCTCGTGACTGCGGCGGGGACCAACGGGACCGTGACGATCACGGCCGCGATTGGGGCGATCACTGGAACCGCGCTGCTCACGAACGGCCAGATCGCCGTGGTCACGAACAACCTGGACCTGTCCGTCTCGGTCCTGAATGGCACCACGGTCCAACAGACAGTTGGGACTGACGGGGTCGGCCCATTGGATGTGGCCATCACGCCCGATGGAAGTACGGCCTGGGTGCTCAACAACGACGGGAGCAGCTACCAGCTGATGACCCTCGGCACCAACACCATGTCGGCCGCATTCGGCTCGAGCAATCCGCGCGGCATCTCCATCCCGAATGACGCGAGTGGATTCGCCTACATCGTTCGTGGCTTTCTGGATCCTGGGATAACGGTGCACAACCTCAGCGACGGCTCGGAGGTAACCAGCTTCGATGCGGGCAAGTCGCCTCGCTACATCGTGACCACCGCGACCCATGCCTTTATCACCGACTCCGGACGGACCGCGACCACCGGACAGATCATCCGGTACAACCGGAGTACCGGTATAGAGGACTCGGTGGAGGTCGGCAATAACCCCTACGGCCTCGCTATCTCGAACGACGGTACGCGTCTGTATGTGGCGAACAAGGATGGGAACAACGTGACGGTGCTGAACGCCAATACCTTGGCGGTGATTACCACGGTTGCCGTGGGGAGTCAGCCCCGCGGCATCAAGGTCAGCAATGACGGAAGCAAGGTCTTCGTGGCGAACATGGGCGGCACTACGGTGTCGGTCATCTCCACCTCCACGAACACGGTCACAGCCACGATCACCGGGTTCAACGCACCGGCCGGCATGGCAATTACTGCGGCAGGTGACGTCCTGTACGTGGCGAATTCCGGCAACAACACGGTGCAACGAGTCACCGTGGCCACCAATGCGCTGTTGGGCGGAGCGATAGGCGTAGGTAGCAAACCGATGCACATCGCCCTCCGGAACGTGCCGTAACGCAGTTCCCCAAGCCCGTCCCGGCCCTGTTGGCCGGGTCGGGGTTCGAGGGCGTGGCAGGGTAGGAGGGGCCGTCAGCGCCCAGCGAGTTTGCGCAAAAAACCCAAGCGCCGCCGCGACGATGTCGCGACGGCGCTGCTCATTTCGGTGACTCGCCACCGTTCCGGGTGTTTCGCAACTTCGCGGCGTCAGCACAGTAGCGGTACGCCTGAGGTCATGGCACATCCTCCCCAAATCAAGTAACCCACGACGATACGGAGAACATGGAGGTCCGTCTGGCGGTTCTCCGTACCCGCAGTGACTCTGTGGTTCGGGTAACCAGGGTAGGTGATACCCTGCGACTCCTCGGGGCGGCCTGGGGGAGCCATGGGGCAGGGAAAGAACGGAGGTTTACCTGGCGGCTCTCGGTACCTGCGCGTCTAGGCGGTGTGGATCTACTTGGGATACCCAGCGGCCTGGGGGAGAGCAGGTGAGCACCACAGAGACAAGGAGGGCACAGAAGTGCTCCGCGGCCGCTGTGTTCGGGATTGCCGGCGCCGCCCACTGAAGCGCCCTCTGTGCCTCTGTGCGCCTCGTCATCGATTGGGCCCAGAATGCCAAACCGCCCGCCGAATCACCCTGTTTACGGGTGACCGGCAAGCGGGTGTTTGGCAGGTGGAGCGGCTGGTGGCGCCCCGAGCCTAGGCGCTCCGGCTGATTTCCTCTACGGCGCTCTCGAGTGGTGTGCCGTCTTCGTAGAGGGCCTGCATCTCCGCCGGCACATGGGCCAGGTCCCGGACCCGCAGGTAGTCGTTCATACAGGTACCGGTACATTCGGAGTCGATGTTCGGAGCTCCGACGCGGCCCGCCACGTCGTCTAGGTTAACGGTGCGGAAGTCGATGCTGAACCTGGTCTTGCCGGTGGTATTGGGTACCGACGAGTGCAGCTGGGCGCCCGAAAACAGGATTACTCCGCCCGGCCGAGTCACCAGCCGGATCTGCGGGTTCAGTTCGACTGGTTCTTCCGGTTTCGGCTGCTTCCGGGTGTCTACGCCGATCTGCTGCGCCGCCAGGTTCCGGCTCGTGGCGTTCCATTCGTGGTAATTGTAGTCCCGCGATCCGTTCTTAATGGGCCGGTTCCAGTAGGCCGGATGGAAGGCCATCCCATTGTCCGGTTCGATGTCGTAGATCGGCAACCACCAGTTGATCTGGCACATCGGTGCCGAGTACCAAGTGTCGCGGTGGGGGTGAAAGGCATACGCGATGCCTGTCGTCAGGTAGCCATCGCTGGTCGAGGTCCGCATCCGGGGGACGTCGAAGTAGGTCCTGTCGGGATCGCAGCCCTGCTCCGTGAGCATCGCGCGCAGCAGTTCCTTGGATTGCGGATGGTGGATGAACTTGGGCTTTAACTCCGCCAGCAGCCCGGCGTAGCGCTCCACAGGCATGTCGTACTGGGCTGTCCGGGGGTCCAGGCTCCCGAACGCCTCCACCACCAGGCTCCTGGCGAACTCCACCAGAGCGCGAGCGCTGGGAGAGGGTGAATACGCGAACAACTGACCGGCGTACAGCGCCTCCCTGCGCTCCTCATCGGTGTGCGGAGCGTCGAAGAACACGGAATTCATCTGCTGGCCCCCCCTTCAGGATGGTGGTACGGTCGCCGAGTCACGGCACCCTCTCGATGGACGCCGAGGGTCCCCGGCGCCGCTCATTCTGACGTGTTGCATCGATGCATCAGGCGTAGCCTGTAGCAGGCAACTGGCTGATCGATCGGCCTCTGGCCATCGCCTAAACCTGTCTGCTCGTCCCCAGTACCTGGTTTGCGATCTCCCTACCGATCGCCAACGACGCCGTGGCTGCCGGAGACGGCGCATTGAGTACGTGAACCTGCCCGGGAGCCCGCTCCAGAAAGAAGTCGTCGACCAGCCGCCCCTTGAGGTCGACGGCCTGTGCCCTCACGCCGCTCCCCCCGGGGCCGATATCCTCCAGCGATAAGACCGGGATTAGTGCCTGCAAGGAGTGCAGAAACCGGGCCCGGCTAAGGGAGCGGTGGACCTCGGCGAGCCCGTTTCGCCACTGGGCCCGAGCCATCCGCCAGAACCCGGGATAGGCGGCCATTTCGAGAATGTCACGAAATGAAACGTCTGCCCACCGGTAGCCTTCGCGGCGGAGCGCCAGCACCGCATTCGGACCCGCCTCAACCACGTCGTCGATTCCCCGGGTAAAGTGAACCCCGAGGAACGGCAGGGCAGGGTTCGGGACGGGATAGATCAGTCCGCGTACCAGGGAGGCGCGCTCGGGTCGCAGGGTGTAGTACTCCCCCCTGAAAGGCACAATCCGCACACCCGGCTCTATTCCGGCCATCCGGGCGATCCGGTCCGACTGGAGGCCGGCACAATTGACGAGGAATGTTGCCGGGAAGTCGCCACCGGAGGTCTCAACGACTGTGCCGCCGGGGTGCACGCGGATGCCAAGCACGCGGTGCCCCGTGCGCACCTCGCCGCCTTGGCGCACGACTCGTCGAGCCATGGCCTCGGTGACGGTGGTGTAGTTGACCACCCCGGTGCTGTCCACCCAGAGGCCCGCGATGCCGGCTACTTCGGGTTCACGGGCCTTTAGCTCGTTACCGCTCAGGCGCTGGAGGGGAACGCCGTTGGCCCGCCCGCGCTCCTCAAGCAATGCCAGTCGCGGGAGCTCGTCCTCCCTGGTGGCCACGACCAGTTTGCCACAGCGGCGGTGGGGGATCCCCTCCTCCGCGCAGAACTGGTACATGGCGTCGAGTCCTTCGCGGCAGGTCTTCGCCTTGAGAGACCCCGGCTTGTAGTAGAGACCCGAATGGATCACCCCGCTGTTATGGCCGGTCTGATGGGCCGCGAGCCGATCCTCTCCCTCGAGGACCAGCGGGGAGATCCCCCGCTCGCTCAGGGAGAGCGCGGTGGCCATCCCCACGATCCCGCCACCGATTACCACCACTCGATCACGAGTTTCGGGCATTTTCGCCTACTTCCGTGTTTGATTCGTCGGGCGGCCAGGGGGCAGGTTCGATGCCATCCGGTTCCGGTCGCTCAGCAGGCCACTGGCGTATAACTTGCCCTTTGCCGGTGCGGGAATACGGCGGCCCGGGCCAGTTGCTGGGATCCGGCGTAACCCCGTCCCTGCATGCACCGCCAGCCTCGTCTGGCGCTACGAAATACGGAGGTCGCCGTGCCCACCCAGAGTGCCCCCATCGCCGGCCTGGCATTCCCGCAGATTTCGGCTGGAACCCAGCAACTCCGGGAGCGAGCCCACTTGCTCATCCCCGGTGGCGCGCACACTTATGCGAAGGGCGACGACCAGTACCCGACAGTCGCCCCGCCGTTCATCGCCCGGGGCTTGGGGTGTCACGTCTGGGATCTCGACGGCAACGAGTTCATCGAGTACGGGATGGGGCTTCGGGCCGTGAGCCTGGGGCATGCTTTTCCGCCCGTCGTCGAGGCGGTCATGCGCGAGCTCCAGAACGGGTCGAACTTCGTGCGCCCGAGTCCGCTCGAGGTCGCCTGCGCTGAGGCCTTTCTGGGTTGCGTGCCGACGATGGAGATGGTCAAGTTCGCCAAGAACGGGTCCGACGCGACAACTGCGGGACTCAAGCTGGCGCGTGCCTACACGGGCCGTGATCTGGTCGCGATCTGCGGTGACCAGCCGTTCTTCTCGACCGACGACTGGTTCATCGGCAGCACACCGATGGCGGCGGGAATCCCGGCCGCCATCCGGAACCAGACACTCAAGTTCCGGTTCAACGACGCGGCCAGCCTGGAGTCCCTGTTCCAGTCGCATCCCGGCGAGATCGCCTGCGTGGTGCTCGAGGCCGAGACCAGCGTCGCGGCCGCCCCGGGGTTTCTCCAGGCAGTCCGCCAGCTCTGCACTGCGCACGGCGCGGTGCTGATGCTGGACGAAATGATCACGGGATTCCGCTGGGATGTTGGTGGCGCGCAGAAAGTCCACGGGATCGTGCCGGATCTCTCCACGTTCGGCAAGGCGATCGCCAATGGCTTTGCGCTGGGGGCGCTCGGCGGGCGTCGGGAGATAATGGACCGCGGCGGTCTCAAGCATCCGTACGATCGGGTATTCCTCCTCAGCACGACCCATGGGGCCGAGACGCACACGCTCGCTGCGGCGATCGCCACAATGAAGGTCTATCGCTCCGAACCGGTGATCGAGACGCTGTACCGCCAGGGAGACCGCCTGCGCGCGGGGGTGAACTCGGCCATCCAGCGGCATCAGGTAGACGGATTCGTGGAAGTGATGGGTCGCCCCTGCAACCTTGTCTTCGCGACCCGTGGCCCTGACCGGCAGCCCTCGCAGCCATTCCGCGCCCTCTTCATGCAGGAGATGATTCGTCGTGGAGTGCTCGCACCGTCATTCGTCGTGAGCTACTCGCACAGCGACGACGACATCGATCGGACGATCGAAGCGGTGGATGGGGCGCTCGAGACTTACGCTCGGGCGCTTGCCGAGGGCGTGGAACCGTTTCTGGTCGGGCGACCGCTCAAGCCGGTATTTCGGCCACGCAACTGACCGATTTGAGGCGCCGGAAAGCCCGGCGCCTCGACTTGCCTCAGTCCGAGCTTCCCTCCTCCTCGTACAGTCGCTCGTATTTTCTCACCATCTGCGAAACATCGAACTGTTCTCGGGCGCGCTTGCGCGCCGTCCGGGCGGCGTCGGTCCGTCGCTCGGGTTTGGACAAGACGCGCTCCCATGCGAGCGCCAGCGCGCCCGGGTCCTCCGAGGGTGCCAGCAAATCCCGCAGTTCGGTTCCCAGCACCTCACCGTTGCCGCCTACATCAGTGACGACGGGGCACAGCCCAGCCGCCATGGCCTCGAGGAGCGAGATGGACATGCCTTCGCTCCGCGACGCCAGTGTGAACAGGTCGAACGCGGCGTGGAGATCGTGAACGTCGTCCCGCCAACCGAGCAGTCGGACCGCGTCGCTGATTCCGAGTTGCGCCGCTTTGGCCTCGAGTGCGGCGCGTTGTGACCCGTCGCCCGCCAGGACCAGGAGCACCCGCGCTGCACCCGGCCAGCGTTGCCGCAGGAGGGCGAAGGCTTCGAGCATCACATCGTAGCCCTTCACCGGCTCGAGCCGGCCGATGCTGCCGAGGATGAGCCGATCCTCCCCCACGCTCAAGTCCCGCCGCAGACGGAGCCGGTCGCCGGACTCGGCAAAGTCCGCCGTCGCGATCCCGTTCGGGATGACCACCACCCGCCGGGCATCCGCCACCACCCGAGATCGGAGGTATGCGGCCACCGACTCGCTCACAGCGACGGTGCGGTAGGTCCGCCGGGAGGCGAGGCGATCCACCATGCGCGAGGACCATGGGTCGGGGAGGTGACGGCCGTGTTCGGTGTGGATCACCCGGGGTACTCCAGCGCGCCGGGCGGCCAGGCTGGCCTTGTACCACACTCCGCTGTGGGTGTGCGCGATGTCCGGCGCCAGGCGCCGGAGCCAACCGCTGAGCGACGCGGGATGCAGCATGGACCAGCGCGTCATGGCCGGCGCGACATGCAGCGCCGCGACGCGGTCCAGTCCCTCCGCGAACCGGCCCAGGTACTCGAGCGCGAGCACATGTGGCTCGAATCGCTTGGGGTCGAGTCCGCAGACGATGTCCGCCAATACCCGCTCCATCCCGCCGTAGTTCAGGTTCTGCACGATATGGACTACACGCAGCCGGCGTCCGCGCGGCATCGCTGGGTCGTGAGGCTGTCCAGCATGACGCTCAGAGGGCACGGAACCAGTCCACTGTTTCGCGGAAGAACGGTTTCGGATCGCTCAGGCGCAGAATCTCGTTGCGGTCTCCCGGCCGCCACAGGATCAGGAATTCTGCCAGCGCCCGCAGGCGAGAAGGCGCACCGGGCGGGAGTGCCAGCGCTTTGGACGAATGCAGCGCTCGCGCCAGGAGATGGTCGAAGTCCCCCCACCACCAGCGGCTCCGAACGTGGGGCCGGTACTGGCGCACTGCTGGCTCGCACTCCCCGAGGGCACACGCGAGCAGCAACCGGGGGAAATCCACCCCCGCGTCGATCGCTAACTGGAGCGATCCCCAGAACCGGCCGTTGATCTCCATCAGGAACGGGGTTCCCGAGCGCGGATCGATCTTGTATTCGACCATCGCGACCCCTTCCCAATCGAAACGGGCGAGCAACTCCTCCGACCGGGCGAGGAGACTTTCGGGCAGGGGTATGCTCTCTCGATAAACGCTGACCCCACCGGACGGCGGTTTCTCCCGGATTCGACGGTGAGCGAAGGCGGCACGGGTCTGACCCTGCCACCGGAGCAGGAAGATTCCAACTCCGGCGCCCTCGATCTTCTCCTGCAGCATGAGCGGGAACGACTCGGCCCCGAGCCGGTCCAGCGCGCGCTCCAGGTCGGTTCGGGTGAGCGCGTAGCTCACGCCCAACTTGCTTCGCGTTGCGCCGGAGTCGCTGACGGACCGCGCCGGCTTGAGCACTACCGGAAAGCGGGTTTGATCGAGCGCCGCTGCCAGCTCCACACGGTCGTTGACGGTCCGGCGCGCAGGCGTCGAAATCCCCACCGCCTCAGCGGTCCGCAGCACCTCGATCTTGTCGCAGATCCGCCGAAAGCGCGCAATGTCGGGGAGTGGGATCAGCGTGGAGCCTAACTCGGCCCGCTGCTCCAGAATCGCCAGTGCGGAAGGCTCCGCGACGGGAAGCAGGACGGTCGCTTTCACACGAGTCACGAGTCCGGCCACCGCCGCCACGTAGGCAGTTCGGTCGGTGAGGGGGTCGGGAAGTTGGGTCTGACTCAGACTGAAGCGCGAGGCTCCCGCAAGCGAGTGCGGCGAGGATGCCCCCACGTGCGCCGCATACCCGGCACGCCCCAACGAACGCACGATCGCGAGCGCGGCGCGCTCCCCGCCGTCGAGAACGAGAACGGTCGGTTTCAAAGGCGGAATCGCCTGCCGGGCAGGCATCGCGTCATCGGGCCGTGATCCGACGGAGTCGCCGGGTGATCCCAGCGAGCGTGTCCAGCGGATTCAGCAGCCGGAACAGCAGGGCGAAGAACGCATGAAGCGCTACCCGCGGCGTCTGCAGGTCCTTGCCACTCCATCGGAGTGCATTTCTGTGGAAGTCCCAGAACTTGGGTGACGGGCGGCCCCAGACGCTCCGTCCGAGAAAACCGTAGTATCGCTGTTCGATGGCCCGGCGCCGGCGCCCGAGTTCCTCCGGGGTCAAGAAGGCGGGGCCATACCGCCGGATGGCGATCACCGCGGTGGTCATGAGCACACCAAAGGAATGGAAGCCCGACATAACCGATTCGTTCTCGCGCCGGGTGTACGTGAGCACCTGATGCACGAACCCGAAATCGGACTCCTGCAGCAGATCGAACATCACCTCGACGTCCTCGACCGGACTCACCTCGTTATAGAACGGCTGGCGGCTTCTGGTGAGATCCGAGCGGAGCAGGGTGCATGTCGGGTTCCCGGTAACGAATCGGTCGTGAAGCAGGAACTGTCGGCAAATCTCCCGCCCGGGAGTCAGTGTGCTCGGGTACCTGAGGCCATCGAGATAGACATCGCCGCGGTCCTTCCAGCCGAGGAGCGTGTAGGCGCTCACTACTCCGATGGAGGGATGGGCGATTGCCACAGCGATCATCTCGGCGAGACAGGTCGGAAACAGGAAGTCATCGGCCAGCACGAGCTTGCAGTAAACACCCTCCGGAGAGATCTGCGTGATAGCATGATTCAGGTTTTGAACCTGGGTCAGAAACGTCGTGTTGTGAATGAGCCTGATGCGGGAATCCTGGCGGGCGTACCGCTCCGCGATCTCGACTGAACCGTCCGTGCTGCAGTTGTTGACCAGCACATATTCGAGGTTGCGGTAGCTCTGTCCCAGCACGCTTTCGATGCACTCGGCCAGATACGGCGCGGTGTTGTAGAAGGGCGTGACGACGCTGACAAGCGGTTCGGCCGCCAGGCTCATGGCATACTCCGATCGGGCGCAGTGGCGCCGTGCACCGGGCGATGCGCGGCGAGTTGGAACAGCGTGTCGTACTGGGCGTCCAGCAGGGCGCGCGAGTGCGCGACATGCCGGGCGACCGTCGCACGCTCCGACTCGGCGTTCCTTTCGAGTGCGGTAAAGCGCTCGATCAGATCGGCGACTTCAAACTGCGTGATGTCCACGCGGTACTGGGTCTGGGCGACGCTGTCCATGTGCGCATCGACCTTCCGGTCGAACGAGATCGCCACGACCGGTTTGCCCAGCATGTGGGACATGAGTACTCCGTGGAGGCGGCTGGCTACCACGCAATCCGCCGCGGCAACCTCGTTGAAGAATTGCTCCACGGTCTCCACTTCCGGGTGCAGTATCCGCTGGCCGGTCACCGGGCCAGCCAACTCGGCCAGTCGTGCCTTGAGATCGGCCGAGGCTATCCGGTCCGCACTACTCGATTCGAAAAGCAGGAGGGTGTGACCTCGATCGAGAAGCCATTGCGCAAACGTCGCCAGCCGGCGGGAGTATTCCTCGTATACAGCGGGCCGACTCGTGGGCCAGTGCTTCGCGTGGCCGTAGATCATGGGGCTCAATCCCACGACCCCCGGCTCGCTCGAGTTCCGGCGTCTCGAAGTGTCGGCCACCCGAAGGCTGAAAGCGAGATCCGGCACGCAGGGGTCGCTCTCGGTGAAACGCCATTCCGCCAGCTTTCGCTGACTTCCCGTCATCTCGATAGGACCGGTAAGCGGCTGACGCCAAGGCGGCTCGCATGAAGAAGCGGGACAGCCGACGGTTCATGAATCCCACCCCCACGCTTGCGAACGCCAGCGGTGTCCCCGCCAGTCTCGCAAGCATGGCCCAGCGGAACAGGACATACGGATGTCCCCAAGCTCCGCCAAACTCTTCATCCAGCTGGCCGCCGCCGGAGACCAGCAGCAGATCCAGGGTCCGGACGACCTTGTAGGATTGCCAAAGGTGGCGCGCCTCCGGCCCGAATCTTCGGAAGGCACGCCATCGCTCGGCAAGGAACCTGAGTCCCCCACCCAGGAGCGGAATGGTCTTGATCGCACTTCGCAGCCTCCCGGGCCGCGCCGAATCCGCGGTGGCTGCCGAGCGAGGGGGCGCGGAGCGAGCGGACGCGCGGGCGAGGGCGCCACCGTGGCGGACGAGTGCTTCCGAATAGGAGGGAACGGATAGCCCGGTGATTGCGAATGCCGGGATCTTGTGACGCTGCGTGGTGTCTCCAGGACCGAGGGTGATCCCGAGAAATTCGAGAGCAGGGTCACGGCTCAGGAAGTTTTCGATGACCGCTGTCTGAATCGTACCGTCCCCCAGGTTACTCCCGTTGTACGGTGTCAGAAGTCCTATACGCGTCAATTTCACGTCCTGGTCAGAAGCAGTCGGCGCTCAGCGCCATTGTCAGTCGGCTCTCGAGCCCGCGCAAAGCTCAGTGAGTACGCCAAGGATTTCGCCTTGCCCTTGGCAACGCGCAGCCATCTCTCGCCTGGCTGGTCTCGTCGCCGTCAGCCTCAGACAGCCCAGGGCGGTCTCGGCCTCTATCCTGTCCAAGGGTGCTGGGGTTTCCGAGGATACCAGCCCTTTGCCCGAGGTCCCCTAGGGCATATATGTCATTATGTAGTCGTGGCTTACCGCCGCTTGGTCAGCAACTGTCGTGCTAGGACATCGCCGCCACAAACTTGTGTTGCGTACGCGCAACAGGCTGCTCAGCTCGGAGGCGCCTGAACAGGAGAAAGTCGACTCGCGCGGTTAGCCGCTGGGGAGGCGCGTATATTGCGAGAGCCGTTGAGGATTGTCCATCCATAACTTCTTACGCCAAGCATTCAGACAGGTTCGCGGATGACCGCTTCTGTGGCAGAGTCGACTGCTGTTTGGCCCGCCGCCGCGCCCGGCGTTCCCAAATCCGGTTGCTGCCGCTTCTGCGGCACGCCGTTTCGTCACACCATGGTGGACCTGGGCATGTCGCCCCTCTGCGAGAGCTTCGTTTCCGCGGAGAAGGTGAATGCCATGGAGGCGTTCTACCCACTCCACGCCTGGGTTTGCGAGCGCTGCTTTCTGGTCCAACTCGAGGAATACGTGAGCGGTGAGGAGATCTTCACCGACTACGCCTACTTCTCCTCGTTCTCGGATTCCTGGCTCGACCACTGCCGCCGCTACGTGGATCAGATGATCGGCCAGCTCTCGTTAACCCCCGCCAGCCACGTCGTGGAGATCGCCAGCAACGACGGCTATCTGCTGCAGTACTTCGTGAAGCAGGGAATCCCCGCCCTCGGCATCGAGCCCGCCGCCAATGTGGCGAAGTTCGCCGAGGAAAAGGGGGTCAGGACCTTGGTGAAGTTCTTCGGTCGGCAGACGGCCCGGGAACTGGTCGAGGAAGGACTCCGGCCGGATCTGATTCTCGGGAACAACGTGCTCGCCCAGGTCCCCGATCTGAACGACTTTGTGGGCGGGCTCAAGATCCTGCTCGGGTCTCGTGGCGTGGTCACGATTGAGTTTCCGCACCTGCACCAGACGGTCGTGGGCAACCAGTTCGATCAGGTCTACCACGAGCACTTTTCCTATTTCTCACTCTACTCGGCTGAGCGGATCTTCGCGGCCCACGGGCTGCCGCTCTTCGACGTGGAAGAGCTGCCGACGCACGGCGGTTCGATCCGGATCTACGCCCGCCACGCCGAAGACAGTTCCAAGCCGACGACCGAGCGCCTGCTGGCGCTCCGCGCGCGGGAGGAAGAGGCGGGAGTCGGCACCCTCGCGTATTACGCCAGCTTCGAGGAGCGGGTGCGCGAGACCAAGCGCAAGCTGCTCGACTTCCTCATTCAGGCCAAGCGTGCCGGCAAGCGGGTAGTGGGCTACGGGGCACCGGGCAAGGGCAACACGCTGCTCAATTACTGTGGTATCCGGACCGACTTCCTGGACTTCACGGTCGACCGCAACCACCACAAACACGGGAAGTTCACGCCCGGGACGCACATTCCCATCCTGCATCCTGACAAACTTCGGGAGGCGCGGCCGGACTACGTTCTCATCCTCCCCTGGAATCTGACGACCGAGATCATGGGCCAGCTCTCGTACATCAGGGAGTGGGGCGGGAAGTTCGTGGTGCCCATTCCCGAGGTGACGGTTCACTCGTGATCTTCGCGCCCACGGCGCTGGCCGGCGCGTTCGTCATTGAATTGGAGCGTCGGGAGGACGAGCGGGGCTTCTTCGCCCGGAGTTACTGTCAGCGCGAGTTCGAGGCCCACGGCCTCGACCCCGCGGTGGTGCAGTGCAACGTCTCGTTCAATCGGCGCCGGGGCACCCTCCGCGGTATGCACTGGCAGGAGGAACCGCACGGCGAAGCCAAGCTCGTTCGGGTGACACGGGGCGCACTCTGGGACGCCATCGTAGACCTCCGGCCAGACTCGCCGAGCCATTGCCGTTGGATCGGCGTGGAGCTGACGGCCGAGAACCATCGGGCACTGTACATCCCGAGGGGGTTCGCCCACGGCTTCCAGACCCTGACGGACGACGTCGAGGTGTTCTACCAGATGTCCGCCTTCTACGTCCCTGAAGCGCAGCGTGGCGTCCGTTGGGATGACCCGGCCTTCGGCATCGAATGGCCCATCCTGCCTCCCTTCCTGAGCCTCCGCGACGCCACGTACCCCGACTTCACCCTGGGGAATCGATGAACTCGGCGCTCCCAGCGGCGTCCGGGGAAGCCATGCACGCCCTGATCGGGGAGCTCTTCCCGATCTGCCGCAGCATCACGGGGGAAGGGTTTCGCAGCTCCCTTGCTCGACTGGGTGAGGTGGTCCCGATCGCCCAGACGGAGGTCGCGAGCGGGACACCGGTGTTCGACTGGATTGTGCCGAAGGAGTGGAATATCCGGGACGCGTGGATCGCCGACCGCAGCGGCCGCCGGGTCGTCGACTTTCAGGCGTCTAACCTGCACGTGGTGAACTACAGCATCCCGGTTCGCACTCGGATGACACTGACCGAACTTCGGCCCCGGCTGCATACCCTCCCTGAACAGCCCGATCTCATTCCCTATCGGACGACGTACTACGCGGAAGATTGGGGATTCTGCCTTACCCATCGCCAGCTCGAGGCGTTGCCCGAAGGTGACTACGAGGTCTGCGTCGACTCGACGCTTGCCCCCGGCCATCTGACCTACGGGGAATGCATCCTCCCGGGAGAGACGTCGGACGAAATCCTGATCAGCGCTCATAGCTGCCATCCCTCTCTCGCCAACGACAACCTCTCAGGCATGGTGGTCGCCGCCTTCCTGGCCCGAGAGCTCTCGACCAGTCCCCGGCATCATACCATTCGGTTCCTGTTCATTCCCGGTACCATCGGGTCCATCACTTGGCTCGCGAAGAACGAGGCGCTGGCCCGGCGCGTCCGCCACGGCCTGGTGCTCTCGTGTCTGGGCGATCGAGGTCCATCGACCTTCAAGCGAAGCCGGCGCGGAAACACCGTGATCGACCGGGCCGCGGCCCACGTCCTCAAGGAGGCGGGGCCCCACACGCTGCTGGATTTCGTGCCCTACGGCTACGACGAGCGCCAGTACTGCTCTCCCGGGTTCGATCTCCCCGTCGGCTGCCTGACCCGAACTCCCAACGGGCGCTTCCCCGAATACCACACCTCGGCCGATAACCTCGCATTCGTAACCCCCGAGTCACTCGCCGATTCGCTGGAGAAGTGCCGTAAAATCATCGAGATCCTGGAGCACGATGGGGCCTACCTCAACCACAATCCACATTGCGAGCCGCAACTCGGCCGGAGGGGCCTCTACCGCGCCACCGGAGGGCGGGATTTGCCCGGTTTTGAGATGGCACTACTGTGGGTGCTCAACCTGTCGGACGGCCGACACACTTTACTGGATATCGCGGAACGGTCCTCGGTGCCTTTTCGGGTCATCCTGAAGGCTGCCAAGGCCCTGGAGGGGGTCGATCTTCTCTCGGCGGCACCCGCATTTCCGGGCACGGAAGCTGCTAGCTGATGGGCCGTAGGTTAATGCGGCGTATGGATTTCTAGGTTTCCTCTGGGAGGCTTGCATGAAGGTGCTTGTGACGGGGCACAATGGGTATGTCGGGTCGGTCATGGTGCCCGTTCTGCAGCGTGCGGGACATGAAATCGTGGGCCTCGACACGTATCTGTACGAGGACTGCCTTTTCGGCGCCGGTGTACCGGATGTGCCGTCGCTCCGCATGGATCTCCGAGATGTCACCCCGATGGATCTGACTGGGTTCGACGCGATCATTCATCTCGCGGCGCTCTGCAACGATCCGATCGGGAATCTGAATCCGGGTACGACTTACGACATCAACCATCACGGCTCGGTCCGACTGGCCAAGGCGGCCAAGGCCGCCGGGGTTGGCCGGTATCTCTTCGCCTCCTCGTGCAGCCTGTATGGCCTGGCAGGGGACGAAATGCTGACCGAAGATGCCGGGTTCAATCCCATCACTCCGTACGGTGAATCCAAAATCTTGAGCGAGCAGGATATCCGCCCGCTGGCCGATGCCAATTTCAGCCCCGTCTTTCTCCGCAACGCCACCGCGTACGGAATCTCTCCGCGACTTCGGGGCGACATCGTGGTCAACAATCTGGTCGGCTACGCCCTGACCCAGGGGGACGTGCTCATTCAAAGCGATGGCACCCCCTGGCGCCCGCTGGTCCACGTCGAAGATATCGCGCGAGCCTTCCTGGCGGCCCTCGAGGCGCCGCGAGAAGTGGTGCACAACCAGGCCTTTAACGTGGGTCGTAACCAAGACAACCTTCGGGTCCGGGAGATTGCGGATATGGTGAAGGAGGTTGTCCCTGGTTGCACGATCCGATACGCCGAGGGCGGCGGGCCCGACCCGCGCTCCTACCGGGTGGATTGCAGCAAGATCGCCAACCTACTGCCCTCGTTTCGGCCCCAATGGACAGTGGCCAAGGGCGTCCGCCAGCTGTACGACGCCTACCGAGCGGTGGGCTTGCGGTCGGACGAGTTCCACGGCCGCTATTTCCGGCTGAAGCAGATCCGGAAACTGCAGGACGAAGGTCGTCTCAACAGTGAGATCCGGTGGCAGCGGACGTCGCGCCCCGTCGCGGTTCAGATATGACTTCGATCGGGACGAGGAGGCAGTCATGAAGGTCGTGCTGTTCTGTGGAGGACTCGGGATGCGGTTGCGCGACTACGCCGACAACGTCCCCAAACCGATGGTGCCCCTGGGCTATCGGCCCATTATCTGGCATCTGATGAAGTACTACGCGCACTTCGGACACCGGGACTTCGTCCTCTGCCTCGGCTACCGGGGCGACATGATCAAGAACTACTTCCTCCACTATGAGGAAGGCTTGTCGAACGACTTCATCCTCAGTGAAGGCGGACGCAAGCGGGAGCTGCTCACCAGCGACATTGAAGACTGGCGGATCACCTTCGTGGAGACCGGCTCTTCCAGCAACATCGGCCAGCGTCTGATGGCGGTGAAGAAGCATCTCGCCGGCGAGGAAATGTTCCTGGCGAACTACAGCGACGGCCTCACCGATCTGAATCTTGCCCAGCAGATCGCCGCGTTCCGGCAGAGTGGCTCGGTCGGCACTTTCCTCTCCGTGCGCCCGAACCTGAGCTACCACTTCGTGTCGGTCGACAATGCGGGACGAGTCCAGAGTTTTCGCGACATCGCTCAGTCGGGGCTTCGGGTCAACGGGGGATTCTTCGTCTTTCGGCAGGAAATCTTCGACTACATGCAGGCCGGGGAGGAACTTGTCGAGCAGCCCTTCAATCGCCTTGTGGAGCAGCAGAAGCTGCTGGCCTACGAGTACGACGGATTCTGGATGCCGATGGACACGGCCAAGGACAAGCAGCGCCTGGATGAACTGTACGCCACCGGCAAACCACCCTGGTACGTTTGGAAGAACAACGGCCAACTTCACGACTGACCGAGGCCGCTTCGGCCCGGCTTGGACGACCGATCTCTCAACCAACCGGCCGGGACTCATCGCGCCGTTGTGGCACGACACCGCGGGCGGGAAAGGTGTGCGACACGAATGAAGTGGATCAAGGAGCTGATGCGGTACCGGGAGCTGTTATACATGCTGTCCTGGCGCGAGGTGCGCATCCGGTACAAGCAGTCGGTGATGGGCCTCATGTGGGCGGTCCTGATGCCGGTCATCATTACGCTCGCGGGCGTCATTATCCGGGTCGCGGCGACTAAGCTGTCGGGCCGGCCGGTGAGCGGAGCGGATGTCGGCGCTATCGGTGTAAAGGCGCTTCCGTGGGCGTTCTTCATTTCCGCGCTTCGCTTCGGCACCGTAAGTCTCGCCGGCAACAGCAACCTGGTTACCAAGATCAAGTTTCCACGGTTGGTCTTCCCGCTCTCCGCGGTGCTGACCTCCCTGGTTGATTTCGCGGTGGCCAGCCCACTGCTCCTAGTGCTGCTCCCGCTGTCGGGAGTGCACCTTTCCTGGACCATGCTATGGGCCCCGGTTCTGTTCCTGGTCCTGATCCTGTTCACCATCGGGCTCACGGTACTCTGTTCCGCCGCCAATCTGTTCTTCCGCGACGTCAAGTATCTCGTGGAAGTGGTCCTGACCTTCGCCATCTTCTTTACTCCGGTCCTCTACGACGCCGATATGGTCGGACGTTGGCGCTCGCTTATCCTGCTGAACCCGGTCGCGCCCGTCCTCGAGGGCCTGAACTCCACCGTCGTCCGCGGCCTGCAACCGGATTTCGGCTGGGTCGCGTACAGTACTGTCGTGGCGCTGCTGTTCTGCTGGGGGGGGATCTCATTCTTCCGGCGGGTCGAACCGCGCTTCGCCGAAAGCGTCTGAGGAGCATCCGCAATGAGTGATCTGGCCCTGAGAATGGACCATGTGTTCAAACGGTTTCGCCGTGGGGAGCTGCACGATTCACTGCGAGACCTGATTCCTGCCCTCGTCAAGCGGGCGGTCCGGCGCGATCGCGAGCGCGCGCTGGCGCCACAGGAGTTCTGGGTCCTGAACGACATCTGCGTCGATGTGCGCAAGGGTGAGACGGTCGGGGTCATCGGCCACAATGGCGCTGGCAAGAGCACGATGCTCAAGCACCTCAGCGGCATCATGGAGCCAACCCGGGGTAGCGTTCAGGTTCACGGACGATTGTCCGCCCTCATCGAGGTGGGCGCGGGTTTTCATCCTGACCTCACGGGGCGGGAGAACGTCTACCTGAACGGTGTCATCCTTGGGATGACCCGAAGTGAGATCAAGCGGAAGTTCGACGAAATCGTTGAGTTTGCCGGCATTGCGGACTTCATCGACACCCCGGTGAAGCGGTACTCCTCCGGGATGTTCGCCCGCCTGGGCTTCTCCGTCGCCGCCCATCTCGAGCCCGACATCCTCGTTATCGACGAGGTGCTGAGCGTTGGTGATTTTGCCTTCCAGCGGAAGGGCCTGGAGAAGATGCGCGCCGTCGCCCGAAGCGGGGCCACGGTGATCTTCGTCTCACACAACCTCCAGGCGGTAGCCGAATTCTGCAAACGCACCATCCTGCTCGATCACGGCCGGGTGGTCGCCGACGGTCCGACCGATTCCGTCGTGCGTCGCTATCTGGATACTGGCGCCGTGGAGAACACCCAGCGTGTCGCCGGCCCCGCCAGGGTTGTGCGAGCAACGGTGGAGGGTGTGGGTGGCGAGACGAGCCGGTTCGAATCCGGGACCCGGACCCGGATCGAGGTCGACATCGAAGCGACGGCCCCGGCCGAACGGGTCGCCGTCGTCCTCGAACTCAAGAACACGGACTTCTACGAGGTGTTCAACACCTCGAGCGAACGGCTGGGTCACCCTCCCCTGACGCTCGCCACCGGCGAGCGGGCGCGCTGCACATTTGAAGTGGATCTCCACCTCGGCCCGGGCACGTATTACCTCGGTGTGTATCTGTACCGGTACGACGTGCAGCGGAACTACGACCACGTGTTCCCCGCGACCTCCTTCGTGGTCGCAGCTGACCGGGATGTGCTCGGGGCGGCGAACCTCTACCCCACAGTCTCCGGGTTCACATTGCTGCCTCAGCTGCCGGCCCTGCACGAGCCAGCGGCGGCTGCCCCGGCATCGTCGTCCGCCTGAGACGCGCGATTCGCACGAAGGGCCCTCAACCGCCATCCGGTAGGTTCATTCAAGATCCGCGCGTGGGGCGGGATCGTGGTCTCGTGGCAGTCGATGCATTCAGTACACCGCTAGAGAGGGTTCTTGCAATGAACGCTGGTTCTGAACGGGCGCATGCCGAAAGCGCTCTGCCTGGGATACTGTCGTTCGTCCCGGATGTGTGGGGAGGCGAGAATGCCCTGATGCCCCGCCATCAGGTTCTCACCCGGCTCGCGCGTTACTTCCCGTTGGTGTGGATGGATCCGCCGCTCCAATGGCGCAAGGCCTGGAGTTCGCTGACCGGGCCCAAGTATCCGGATGAATACCCGTCGGAATTGCCGGATGATCCGAACTTTCTCCTGTACCGGCCCGGGCGCTTTCTCCCCCGCCTGTTTCGTCCCCGTATCGCGGCGGAACTCACGGAGCGCGCTCGTGTACTTGGCGGGGTGCGGTTGTTGCGCAAGCATGGGGCGGAACCGGCGGTCGCGTACCTCTGGCGCCCGGAG
Organism: uncultured Gemmatimonadales bacterium; assembly: GCA_963748035.1. Lineage (GTDB taxonomy): Bacteria > Gemmatimonadota > Gemmatimonadetes > Gemmatimonadales > GWC2-71-9 > JADJOM01. The sequence goes on from CAVVHO010000004.1 coordinate 330,214, forward strand.
TTCGCGCCGCTCCTCGACCTGGTGCCGCATCGGGTGAGTGTCTACCACATCGACGATGAGTACAACTTCTCCACCACGGAACGGCCGGTCGACCCCGTCGAGGCCGCGCTGCTCCAGCGGGTGGACCAGGCAATCATCCACTCGCCCGGCCTATGGGAGAAGAAGGCGCACCTCGCTCGGCGGGCCTCGTTCGTCCCGAACGGTGTCGACTACGGCGCCTACGCCGGGCCGACCATCGAGCCGGCGGACCTGGGCGCAATCCCACACCCGCGGGTCGGGTACATCGGGGTGATCAAGTCGCAACTGAATATCCCCCTCCTTTTGGCGCTCGCCGAACGGCGACGCGAGTGGTCGTTCGTCCTGGTCGGGCCGGTGCAACCGATGTATGAGGACAAGGAGCCCTTCGATGCGCTCCGGCGCCTTCCCAACGTGCATCTGCTCGGCGCACGGCCCATCGCCGAGCTCCCCAGTTACACCCAGCATTTCGATGTCGGGCTGATGCCCTACGACGTGAACGACTACACCAAGTACATCTATCCGCTCAAGCTGCACGAGTACCTGGCCACAGGCCTCCCGGTTGTCTGTGCTCCGATCCGCAGCGCGCTGGACTTCAGCTCGGTCGTGAGCATCGCCGAAGGCGTGGGCGAGTGGGACGCTGCGATCGCGGCGGCGCTCGAACCCGGCGCCCGCGACCGGGATGCCATCGCGGAGCGGCGGAGCGTTGCCCGCACCCATGATTGGGGTGTGCTTGTGGCCAGGATCGCGGCGCTGATCGCCGAACGATTGGGAGGGCCGTGGCCCGAGCGCGTGGCCGGGCGCTCTGTCCGCGAGGAGGACCTCGAAGCGGTCACCGCGTGAGCATCCTGCCATGATGGGGCGCGTCCGGTCCAGTGCCTGAGACCCGTATGCGGATCCGTCGAGTCCGAGAAAAGATCGCTGTCGCGTGGGCAATGCTGCCGCTGCATCTCCAAATGGGCCATGCCTGGCTCATGCGATTCAGCCTCAAGGTCACGCGCGGCGCCAGACGCAAAGTGTTCCTGGCCGCAGTGGGCGCCGCCCTCGTCGCGCTCCTGGTCATCGTTCGGCAACCCGTCGCCGCCGCCCTGCTGGCCCCTCTCGTCCTGTGGTATCCGCTCGCGCGACTCTCGGCCTGGGTCAGGCGCAAGCTGGGGGTGTACGCGATCACGCGTGGCAGCCCATCGACGGATGGGTTGGCATCCGCGCGGCAGACCCTGCTCAAGATGGGACTCGACGTAGCGACCGCGGATGGCCTCGTCTCGGAAGCGCGGACCAGGGAGGTGCGGATAGCGCGATTCGACCAGGAAAACCGGGTCGTGAGCGATGTCGGACCGATTCCATTCTTCGCAGGTGTGCAAATCGCCGCGGAGCAATTCCGGAAGCGCAATCGCCACTTGCTGGAACTGGTCATCGTCCGCGATGTGGTATGCGTGAAGAAGGTGTACCGAGACTACTTGAGCTTTGAAACGGAGCTCCTCGCTCTGCACGCGGTAACCGGCCTCCAGGGCGTCCCTCGCATCGTCGCTGTCCGGCTTCGTCCCTGGATTGTCTACCAGTCGTTCATCATCGGGAAGAACCTCGGCAGCCTCATGTCTTCCCGCGGCGCCTCGGATCGGGTCCAGGAGGAGGTGAGCCAGGACTACTGGGGCGCGGACCGCTGGAATCCGGCAACTGCACGGGCTCGCGCGGTTGCGATCACCGCGCTGTCGGCCTCGGTACGTCCCGGTATCGTCGGCAAGATCGGCGAGCTGATGGAACGGATACACCGCAACGGCGTCACCATCACCGACGTCAAGTACGGCAACGTCTTGATGGTTGATGACGAGCCCCATTTCTGCGACTTCGATCGTGCGACCGTGTATCGCAGGAACACCTGGTCGTGCGTCCGCAGCCGGGCGAATGACCGTGAGATGTTCAATTACTTCTTTGACGGTGAACTGATGACCGAGCGCGACCTTCGCGCGAGCGAAGCAGTGCTCGCCCAGGAGAAGCAGGATCTGTTCGCCGGGCGCATCGTGTATGGGCACGGGTATACGAGTCGAGGCGAGGCCTCTGTGGAGCTGGGATCGGGACAGTGGCGGGTCCTTCGTCCCTGTCTACCCGATCTGGTCGGGAAGAGCATTCTCGATCTGGGTGGCACCAACGGGTTGCTCCCACTGGAGATGCTTCGGGCCGGGGCTCGTCGGGTGACCGCCTTCGAACCCGACCCCAGGGTGGCTCGCTACGGGCGCCTCATTCAGCGGTGGTTTGCGTTCGTGGACAACAGACGATACGCGGATTTGCAGGTGCTGGATGGCTCCATGCATGAGGCGTGCGAGCGGAACTGGTCGGGCTACGACATTGCGACGGTGCTGGGCAGTCTGTCGCGTTCGGAGCCGGGCGTCATGGCGGGTGTCGTGCGAAATCTCAGCCGGAACATCGCATGCCTGGTCGTGCAGGCGGTCCGCAGCGAGGACCCGGGAGCGGGCTCGGAGCGCACCTCGCCCCGTTTTCTGGAAGAGCTGCTCCGGGCAAACGGCTACCCGGAGGTCACAGTGGTCGAGTCCGTTCGCGCCGATCGACCGCTCGTGATTGGCCGCCGAGCTGATAGCTGATATGACGGACTCGCCTCTACCCCTGAATCGCCGGCCACCACCGCCACGGAGTGATTCGCGCGCTCAGGTGCGTCAGCTCGAGAACCTTCGCCCCGTATCCGGACTTGTAGCGAAAGAGCCCGTGATCGGAGCTCCCTTCCTCACGCGCTTGAAAACTGGTTCCGCCCAGATTGAACTCGGTGACCCCCTCCGTGATCAGTCGCTGGATCGTGTTGGCGAACATCGCAAACCCGGTCTGACGTTCGATCCCGTCGGGCGTGGTGCCGCCCACGAGGTAGTAGGCCGTTTGTCCGAACTGCATGGTCCCGATGGCCGACAAGGTCTGACCGTTCAGGACCGTGAAGTGAAACCGGATCATGCCGTGGTGCAGGTAGGCCTCCATCCGCCGGCGAAAGTCCTCGATCCGCCAGGCGTGAGCGTGGCCCTCACCGCGGGCGCGGTGTCGCTCGAACGTCTGCTCGTGCGCGGCGTACAGTCGGAGCGCCCCTTCGATGGACGTCTGCTCCTCGAACACGAACCCGCCCTCCAGTGCCTTACGGATCTTGCGACGGTGTGTCGAGCTCATCCTGGCGAGGGTCGCAGCGAAGTCCGGGCCAATAGGAACCCGATATTCCAGTCGAGGGTCACGCCGTATCCGGGGGGTTTCGCCGGGCAGGGGATCATCGGGTCTTGGATCGCCAAACGAATCGATGCGCAGGTGGCCGAAGTTGTTTTCGCGCGCGAACCGGATCAACGCATCCACCGCCTGGGCCCGGGTCACTGCCGGACTCAGCGCCGGCGGGCTGCTCAACTCGAGGATGTCGCGCGCCCAGCCGAGCGGGCGCCATCGGGTTCGCGCGGTCAGCGCTACTGCATAGCCGACTTCGCGTCCCTCACGACGGAAGACGAGAAATGGCGCCACGCTCCCGAGGTCCCTGCACGCCAAGCCGTACCCGCGGCTGTGGAAAGCACAGCCACCCAGCGCTGCCACGGCCTGGTCCCAGGTGCTGTCGGGGGTTCCGGTGACCGCGGATACAACGAGGGGCGGGTCAACGCGCGCCATTGCTACTCCTCCACTCCAAGCTACGGTGTGCTGCGCCGGAGCGGCGGACCGCGATCGTCTGTCGGACCTGTTTCACAGCTACCTGCCTCATTTAGTTAGGGGATATCATGGCGAGCAAGATACAGGCCCGCGACAGGCCTTGGCACACCGCCCAACTCCTGGTGGGCATGGAGTTTGCCGCCGGACTCGCTGAGAGCAGAATCATACCCAGGCCGTTGCACAGCCGGTCGCGGCGGGGGCCAGGGTCGACCAGCACGGCGAGTCTTGCCGAGACCCCTATGTGTGTTCGCCAGATTCGACGACCCGGATCGGATACCTGATGACCTCTTCCGTCAGCACACCCAGACGCGCTCCCGAGCGACCGGCCTCCAGTGAGCGGCCCAGCCAACGTGTTCTGCGATCGCTGCGTGGGCGCTGGCGTTCGCTTCGCGCGCACCCGCTGCTGAATCCGACCGGCTTGTCGGAAATGCTGCGGGAGAGACTCGGTGGCCATCCGGTGGATGCAGATCATCGCCCTCACCTGCAGGAGGCCATCGGGTGGCTCGTACGAGCCCAGGACGCGACGCCCGACGACGGCTTCGCTCGAGGGTACAGTGTGCTCTATTACCCCACGTTCGGAGCCCAAGGGTGGCAGCCATCGTACCCTGAAACCACCGGCTACATCATACCTACCCTCCTGGAGGCAGCCTATCACTTGGCTCGTCCGGAACTGGTGGAGCGAGCTCTGCGCGCGGCGCGGTGGGAGATTGACCTCCAGCTGGACAGCGGGGCGGTGCAGGGCGGGGTGGTCGGAGAGGGACGCACGCCGGCGATCTTCAACACCGGGCAAGTACTCTTTGGTTGGATTGCAGCCTTCGAGACGACTGGTGACGGACGTTACGCTGATGCCGCGCGACGTGCGGGTGCATGGCTGACGTCGGTGATCGGCCCTGATGGGACTTGGCTCGAAGGCGAATCCCAATTCGCGCGCAAGGACGCGACCCTGTACAATGCTCGAGCTTCCTGGGCCCTGGCCGAGGCGGGGCTGGCCCTCGAGGAACCGGCATTCCGCGACGCAGCCGCCCGCAATCTGCGCTTCGTTACCCGCACCCAGCTCGCAAATGGCTGGTTCCCCCAATGCAGCCTCTCGGATCCCGAGTTTCCGCTCCTGCATACCCTCGCCTACACTGTTAGAGGGCTGGTCGAGGGCGGCCGGGTGCTGCAGGACAGTGAAGTCCTCGAGGCGGGCATCCGGGCGGCAAACGTGCTGCTTGCGATGGTACGATCGGACGGGTTCATGCCCGGCCGCTACCGAAGCGATTGGACCAGCACCGATACGTGGAGCTGCTTGACGGGCGAAGCGCAAATGGCCACCAACTGGATGCGACTCGCGCTGATCACGAAGGACCAGCGATGGCTCGAAAAGGTCCCGGTGGTGCTCGCCTTCCTGAAGGCCACGCAGAACCGAAGCTCCCGGAACCCGGGGCTGCGGGGCGGCGTTAAGGGGTCCGCCCCACTGGGCGGCGTCTACGGACGCTACCAGATCCTCAACTGGGCGACGAAGTACTTCGCCGACGCTTTGATGCGGCACACCCAGCAGGCCACCGGAGAAGCAGCCGTGCGCGGTATGGGTACCTACCGTCTTGCCTAGGAAAGTCCTTCAAGTTCAGGAAGTGAGTCCGTCATGACAGTAGCCTCAAGGCTGGATCTCGGCGAGATCTTCACGTGCTGTGATGCATCGGCGGTGAGCCGATGACGATGTTTCGGTTGGGCGGCATGCGCCCCACGCCCCGGCGGGTATTGTGTCTCGGCGCGCATTCCGATGACATCGAGATTGGCTGTGGAGGGATGGTACTTGAACTCCGTCGCCAGCGGCCCGGGATCCAGTTTCACTGGGTCGTGTTTAGCGCGGCCGGCGTTAGGGCTGCGGAAGCGAGCGACAGCGCAAGGCGTTTCCTCGGCTCCAAGAGTCAGGCGGCAGTTCGCCTGTTTGCTTTCCGCGATGGCTTCTTCCCAGCGGAGTTCGCCGATATCAAGGAATCCTTCGAGCGGATCGCGCGGGAATTCCAGCCGGACATCGTGCTGACCCATACCCGAGACGACCGGCACCAGGACCATCGCGTCGTCTCTGACCTGACGTGGAACACCTTCCGGCGGCACCTGGTCCTCGAATACGAAGTCCCCAAGTGGGACGGGGATCTCGGCAGACCGAACTGCTACATGCCCTTGCCCGCTTCAGTCGCACAGCGGAAGACTCGCCTGCTCATGCAGGGCTTCGCCTCCCAGCGGAGCAAGGACTGGTTTTCGCCCGAGACTTTCCTCGGCCTCATGCGCTTGCGCGGCGTGGAGTCGCGCGCCCCCGGCGGTTACGCCGAAGCATTCCATCTGCGCAAGGTCGCCATCGGCTGGTAGCCACCACCGTCACCTCAATGGGACACGAGCTACCGCGGGTCCTGCACATCCTCGCGCCCGCCGGGTTCGGCGGGCTCGAGAGTGTAGTGACCATGCTGGCCAGGGAGTGGGCCGCCCGAAACGCCGAGGTGGGAGTGATGCTCACCCTGGAAACTGGCCACACGGTTCCGGACGGCTGGACCGCCCTTGAACGTGCCGGCGTCGAGGTCATGCGGTCTCCTGTAGCGCACCGGGCCTACGGTCGAGAATGGCGGCTCTATCGGGACACCTTGCGTCAATGGAAGCCGGAGATCGTCCATTGCCACGGATATCGTCCCGATATTCTCGCCGGTTGGGCCGCCAGTCGTTTGGGCCTCGCACGGGTCTCCACGGTCCACGGCTTCACCGGCAAGGACTGGAAGAACCGTTTGTACGAGCGCCTGCAGATCCGGGCGCTCGCACGATTCGATGCGGTCGTCGCGGTCTCGCGGCCGATTCGCGATCGCCTCGCCGCCGCCGGCGTCCCGCCGTCCAGGATCCACGTCTTGCCCAACGCCCTGAGTACCGGGAACCTGCTGTCGAGAGCGGCGGCCAGACAGGAACTGGGATTGCCTGATAACACCCCGGTGCTCGGGTGGGTCGGTCGCATGTCCTTTGAAAAGGGCCTGGATGTCCTGCTTGCCGCCCTTCCCAGTCTCCATGACCTGCCACTCACCGTTTCAGTCATTGGAGACGGGCCCCTGCGCGAAAGCCTTCAAGCAGATGCGATCCGGCTGGGAGTGGGCGACCGGATCCGCTGGCATGGACCCGTGGGCGGTGCCGCGCGCCTCTACCGGGCCTTTGACTGCTTCATCCTGAGCTCCCGAACAGAGGGGACCCCCATAGCGCTGCTGGAAGCGATGGCGGCCGGTGTGCCGGTTGTCACGGCAGCAGTTGGGGGGGTTCCTGATGTTCTCGGGGCCGACCAGGGGTTGCTGGTTCCCGCCGAGGATCCCAAGGCGCTCTCGCGGGGGATTCGAGTCACCCTCACTGACGCACCCGCCGCGCTCCAGCGGGCCAATCTGGCTCGTCAGCGGGTCTCCACTGACTTCGCCGCAGCCTCGTGGGTGGACCAACACGCCGCGATGTATCGGGATATCCTCGCGACCAAACTGGGGCGAAGCGCTTGAGCCTGAAGCACTTGGCCTTATTGGCGTGTCCACTATTACAGTCACGAGGGGCATTGAAATTGCAGCTGTCCACACGGGCATATTAGTCCCGACTGGTCGGTTTTTTCGATAGCGTTCGATAGCGATAGAGGTGGGGGGAGTTACCGCTGATTCATCCGCGGTCAGGCTGGCACCCGAGTTCAATCGCCGCCAGACCGCTTTTTTGGGGGGTATTCGCCGTGCACGTCCGCCTGTTGTCCACCTGTCGCTTCGGCGCGGGTCTCGTTGCCTTCCTTGCCGCATGTGGTTCCTGCTCGTCCTCGGACGGTGGGTCCGGTCCAGCGGCGCTGACCGCCTTAACCGTCACTCCACCGGTGGTGAGCGTCGGGCAGGGATTCAACCGCCAGTTCGTTGCCACCGCGAGCTATTCCGACGGCAGCAGTCAGACGAAGACTTCGCAAGCTGCCTGGACCAGCACTGCGGGTGGCGTTGCGACGGTCACTGCCGGCCTCGCCACCGGGGTTTCCGTTGGAACCGCGGAGATCATCGCTTCCCTGGGTGGCTTCGCCGACACGAGCGAGATAACCGTCACGTCGACGGTCCCGACCCAGACCGGGGTCGTGGTGACGCCTGCGGCCGTGACAATCGGGGTCAGCGCGACGACGCCGCTGGTCGCGACCGCGACCTACGACGACGCCAGCACCACCACGGTGACCGCCACGGCCACCTGGACCTCCACGGCGAGCGGGGTAGCGACCGTAACGGCTGGGGTGGTGACTGGAGTCGCCCAAGGGACCGCCGGCATCATCGCTTCATTCAATGGATTTGCCGACACCAGCCAGATCACGGTGACGGTCCCCGGGTCGCCTCCCCCACTCACTGTTGCTCCCGGGGGGCGCTATCTGATAGACCAGGCTGGTAAGCCGTTCTTCCTGATCGGTGACGCGGCGTGGTCGCTCATCTCCCAGCTGAGCGATGCCGAGGCGGACACCTATCTCGCGAGCCGGCAGGCGCACGGGTTCAATGTCGTGCTCGTAAATCTGATCGAGCACAAGTTCGCCGATAACGCGCCCGGGGGAGACTTCTATGGCCTCAACGCCTTCACTGGGGTGGCGTTCAAGAGTGCTCCGAACGCTGCCTACTTCGCCCACGCGGACTATGTCATCCAGTCGGCGGCCGCCAAGGGCATCTTCGTCCTTCTCGCTCCCGCGTACGTGGGCTATCAATGTGGTAACGAGGGATGGTGCGCCGAGCTGACCGCGGCCACGAACACGGAGATGACCACCTGGGGAGCCTACGTCGGCAGCCGGTACAAGGACTACAACAACATCATCTGGCTCATCGGGGGAGACAACACGCCCAACGCCACCGTCAGGAGCCGGCTCACGGCGGCCGTCACCGGAATCCAGTCGGCCGACACTAGGCATCTCTTCTCGGCACACAACGAACCGGAATCCATGGCGATCGATGGGTGGGGCGGAGCGGCGTGGCTCAGCGTGAACAACACTTACACCCGCGATCCCATGTACCAGATGGGCCTCGACGCCTATCATGTGAGCCCCGCGAAGCCGTACTTCCTGATAGAGGCCCGTTACGATGGAGAAGGTGCCAACGACCAGGAGTTGCGCGCCCAGTCCTACTGGACGGTGCTGTCGGGGGGCTTTGGGCACGTCTACGGTGATTGCCCGGTGTGGCCCTTCGGATCCTCCACCGCCAGCCAATTCTGCAGTGGGTCCAACTGGCAGGGTGAGTTGAACAACCAGGGCGCGCTCAACATGCAGTACCTGGGTAAGCTGTTCAGCGCCCGCCACTGGCACCTTCTGGTCCCGGACGAAGGGAACCAGGCGATCACCGCGGGGAAAGGAACGTTCGGTAACTCGGATTACGTCACCGCCGCAGTGGCGTCCGACGGCTCTTCGATCATCGCCTACCTGCCGTCGGGACATCAAATCACGGTAAACGCCAGCGCACTCTCCGGGACCAACAAGACGGTCTGGTGGTACGATCCTTCGACCGGCGCCTCCACCGCCGGCGGAACCTTCACCACGGCCGCTCCACAGAACCTGAGCCCCCCCAATACCACCGATGACTGGGTGCTCGTGGTGGACAGCGACTCATTCGGGTTCTCGGCGCCCTGAGCGATCCTCGGCGCCGGCCCGGAGTCGCTCCTGTTGCGGCGCCACCGTCGTCACTTGGGATTGGCACAGCGAACGGGGGTGCCCCGACGGGTTGCAGGATCCCCGGCTGGTACTACAATCCCCCCACGGTTAGCAGATCTCGATCGGAACGTCACCAAGCGCCAATCCGTTGACTTGGACACTTCTCAGGGCAGGTGACTGGGTGGTGATGCTGGACGGCGACTGGTTCGTCGGCCCTGCAGGCTGATGGTCGGTGAGTTGGACCTCAGCCTCGGTCACGTCGCTGGTTCCCCTAAGCTCGCACCTATGACCCACTCGACGCAGGCCGATCCCAACCTCCCGGAACCGCACGAGCGCCCCACGCTCGCTGTGGTGGTCATTGCCCATCGGGACGACGGCGGGTTGAGCCCCGCGATCCAGGCCGCGGGAACCACCCTGGCCGAGGCGGGGGTCGAGGTCCTGGCGCTGGTGCCCGCGTCAACCGACGCCGTTTCCGGCCGGGGAGGCAGCTCCCTCACGGTCCGACTGGTGGCGATCGGCCCCGGTGAAGGTGAGGCCGTCTGGCGGGCTCGGGCGCTGGCGGAGACGGCTGCCGACATTGTGGAGTTTGTGGACGATCGCACTGTCGCGCTGGTGCCTTGGGACGACGTGGCCCCGATACGCACCGGCTTGGTGCGGTTAGGTGCCGGTGAGACGGTGGACGTTCGAGCCGTCTTAGAGCGGCTCGCCGTTCCTGATCCGGATCAACCTCCGGGGAACTGAAATGGGGAACGAACCCCGCCGGCGGTCTCCATTGCTCTCGGTCGTGATTCCTGTCAAGGACGGCGCCGGTGTCATCGGCCCCTGTCTTCACGCCCTGGCGCGAAGCGATCTACCGCGGGAAGTCTGGGAGCTAATAGTAGTGGACGACGGGAGCCTCGACGGAACCGCGGCAATAGCCGCTGCCTGGGCCGATGTGCTCGTTCGGCTCCCGGGTCCTGCGCACGGGTCGGCCTACGCCCGGAATCGGGGGGTGGACGCGTCGCTCGGCGCGATTCTCGTCTTCATCGACGCCGACGTCTGCGTGCATACCGACGCCCTGCGCCGCATTGCCTGGCATTTCGGGCGTCGGCCGGATCTGGCCGCGGTGTTCGGCAGCTACGACGCCAACCCACCCGCCCCCGACGACATCTCCCAGTATCGGAATCTGCGGCATCACTATGTGCACAGCCGCGAGCCAGGGGAGTCGGAAACCTTCTGGACCGCGCTAGGCGCGGTGCGGCGGGATGCCTTCGCGCGGGCTGGCCGGTTCGACGAATGGCACTTCCCTCGCCCTCAGATCGAGGATGTGGAATTGGGCTACCGCATCCGCTTGCTCGGACTCCCGATTCTCCTCGATCCCAGTATCGAAGGGACTCACCTCAAGAAGTGGGCCCTCAGGGATGTGGTTATTGCCGATCTCCGAGATCATGCGGTTCCATGGTTGCGCTTGCAGTTGGCGCTCGGTGTCGCGGACCGGCCGGCCAGTCTGTTGTTCCGGCCGAGCGAATGGATTGGTAGTGGCCTGATCTGTTTGGCCGCATTGCTCCTGCTCGAGGCTGCGTTCGCCCACCTCCTCGAGCCGGTCATTGTCGCCGGCCTGATTCTGGCGATCGTACTGGTTTCCAATGCGCCGATGTACCGGTTCTTTTGGCGCCGCCGCGGGCTCGGCTTCGCCATCCGGGTGATGCCGCTCCACCTCCTCTATTATTTGATGAACGGTTTGGCGGCTGCATGGGCCTGGCTGCTCTACCATTTGATCGGTGCGCCGGGACCGACGGCCGAAATCCAGGCCTATGCCGAGAAGGGCCTCAAGGCCTGGCCCCCACTTCCGTCCAAGCCGCAGGCGATTGGATAGTCCGTACTCGCGAGCCGCGAGAGTAGCATTCCATTCGACCCCTCCCCAGATTCCACGTCCGTGGCACAACTGGCTCGATCACTCCCAGACTTCAGGCCGATCCTTCCTTGACCACCAAGAGCCGGCCGGCCGTTTCGGCCGCGCCCGTACGGGCAAGCGCGCCTGGCGAGCGAATGCAGATCGTTATCGGCGGACACGTCGACCACGGGAAGAGCACCGTTGTTGGCCGGTTGCTGGCCGACACGGGATCCCTCCCGGAGGGCAAGCTGGAGCAGATCAAGGCGCTCTGCGAGCGAACCTCGCGACCATTTGAGTACGCCTTTCTGCTTGATGCGCTCAAGGACGAGCAGGCACAGGGCATCACGATCGACGCGGCGAGAGTCTTCTTCAAGACCGCCGTTCGCCACTACATCATCATCGACGCCCCGGGCCATATCGAATTCCTGAAGAACATGGTGACCGGCGCCGCACGCGCCGAAGCGGCGCTGTTGGTGATCGATGCCCGGGAAGGCGTTCAAGAGAACAGCCGGCGCCACGGCTACATGATGTCGATGCTGGGGATCCGGCAGATCGCTGTGGTGGCCAACAAGATGGACCTGGTCGGCTATGACCAGCGGCACTTCGAGACCATCGTCCGGGAGTACGGCGAGTTTCTCTCGAAGATCGGTGTGCATCCAGCCTGCTTCATCCCGGCGGCCGGCCGGGAGGGTGATAACATCGCCACGCGCTCCGCTGCGATGCCATGGTACGATGGACCAACCGTGCTTGAGGCTCTGGACCGCTTCGAGACCGAGCGCCCGACGCTCGACAAGCCATTCCGACTGCCGGTCCAGGACGTCTACAAGTTTACCGCCCAGGGCGACGACCGCCGCATCGTAGCCGGGACAATTGAGACCGGGGTCGTCCGTGTCGGGGACGAGGTGGCCTTCTATCCGTCAGGCAAGAAGGGCCGGGTGAAGACCATCGAGGCCTTCAATCGACCCATCCTGACGGAGGCCCACGCCGGAGAGGCCGTCGGCTTCACGCTCATGGAGCAGATCTATATCGCCCGGGGCGAAATGGTCGCCCTGTCCGGCCAACCGAAGCCCGAGGTGACCACCCGCCTTCGTGTCAGTCTCTTCTGGCTCGGCAAGAAGCCGCTCATCAAGAAGAAGGACTACATCCTCAAACTGGGCACCGCACGGGTCGTCTGTCGGGTGGAGGATGTCCATCGCGTTGTGGATGCATCCAGTCTGAGCACCAGCGAGACCCACGACCGGATCGAGCGCCACGAGGTTGCCGAGTGCACTCTCAAGCTCAACCGGGCAGTCGCCTTCGACACGGCCGAGGAGTTGGCCGGCACCAGCCGTTTCGTGCTGGTGGACGACTACGAGATCCGTGGCGGCGGGATTGTGCGTGAGGCGCTGCCGGATCGCCAGGCGGACATTCGCGAAAAGGTGATGCTCCGGAACTTCAAATGGGAGCCGAGCATCATTGCCCCGGATCGTCGGGCGGAGAAGTACGGGCAGAAGGCCTCTCTCCTCCTGATTACCGGCGAGCGCGACGCCGATCGAAAGACGCTCGCCAAGTCGCTCGAGGCCCGGTTATTCGAGGACGGCCGGGTGGTCTACTTCCTCGGGATGGCCAACGTGCTGTACGGCGTGGACGCGGATATCGAGCGAAAGGCGGCCAACCGCGGCGAGCATCTGCGCCGGCTGGCTGAGGTCGCCAACATCCTGCTCGATGCTGGTGCGCTGCTGATCGTCACGGCACAGGAGCTGACCAACGAAGACCTGGAGGTCGTCAAGACCTCGGTGGACCCGGACCGGATCGAGCTGATCTGGGTGGGCGACCGGGTAACCACCGACGTGCCGTACGACCTCATCCTCGGCGATCAGGAGGCTGAGGCCGAGGGGGTGGATCGCATCAAGCGCTTGCTGCAGGACAAGGGGATTCTGTTCCGTCCTTGGTAGAGAGGGGCGGGTCTCATCTTCGCGGGAGGCAATCGTTGAGCGAACTCCGGGGTGAAGCGCTCAAAGTGAGCGTGATTGTGCCGGTCTACAACGAGGAGAAGACCGTCGAGCAGCTGGTCCGGCGGGTCCGTACCGTTCCCATCCGGCTGGAGCTGATCACAGTCAATGACGCCTCGGCCGACCGGAGCGGCGAAATCCTTGACCGGTTACACGGTGAAGGGCTCGTGGACGTGGTGCGCCACCATCCCGTCAACCGTGGCAAGGGTGCCGCGCTTCGCACCGGCATCGCGGCGGCCACCGGGGATGTCATCGTCGTCCAGGACGCCGACCTCGAGTACGATCCGATGGAGTTCCCGCGCCTGCTCCGACCCATCATGGAGGGGAAGGCGGACGCCGTGTACGGCTCGCGATTCCTCGGCGGCGAACATCGCGTCCTGTACTTCTGGCATTCGATTGGCAACAGTGTGCTCACGCTGCTGTCCAACATGTTCACCGACCTGAACCTGACGGACATGGAGACCTGCTACAAGCTGGTGCGTGCGCCCCTCATGAAGTCGCTGGTGCTCACCAGCGAACGCTTCGGGTTCGAACCCGAGGTAACCGCCCGGCTGGCCCAGGCCGGCGCGCGCATTTGGGAGATGCCCATCTCCTACGACGGCCGAACCTACGCTGAGGGGAAGAAGATCGGCTGGCGCGACGGTGTGGCCGCCATTATCCACATCCTGCGTTTCAATCTTCTACCACCGAGCGCAAGGCCGACCCGGTCCGATCGCGGCCAATGAGCCAGAAGGTCTCCGTGTCCCCGGACGGGCTGGTGCGGCTCGCCGCGATCGCCGTCGAGGCTGGTCAGGCGACGCTCCAGCACTACCATCCCGGCGTGACCGTGGAGACGAAGTCCGACCGCACTCCAGTGACTGCGGCCGACCGTGCCGCCCACGCGATCATCGCTCGGCGCCTCGCCGAGTGGGATGATTCAGTTCCGGTGATCTCCGAGGAAGGCGAGATTCCCGACGCCGGGACGCGCCGGGGCTGGTCCCGATTCTGGTTGGTGGACCCACTCGACGGCACCAAGGAATTCCTCGAGCACAATGGGGAGTTCACCGTCAACATCGCGCTCATCGACGGCGGCACGCCCGTCCTCGGAGCCATCCACGCACCCGCGATAGGCCTGCTTTACTACGCCGGGGAAGGCTTGGGCAGTTGGAGGCGGACCGGGGATGGCCTGCCGGTTCGGCTCGCTTCCCACCCGCCTGCCCCGGGTGGCCCCCTTCGGGTCGCGGAAAGCCGCTCCCATCCTTCCATCGAGCTGGAGCGGTTCCTGGCGAAACTCCCCGTCGGTGAGCGAGTCCGGGCTGGCAGTTCGCTCAAGTTCTGTTGGGTAGCGGAGGGCAGAGCGGATCTGTATCCCCGATTCGGCCCGACGATGGAGTGGGACGTCGCCGCGGGCGACTGTATCTTCCGCAACTCCGGCGTCGGCCGCCCGCGCAGGTCGCCCCTCGTTTACAACCAACCGGAGTTGCGTAACCCGGGGTTCGTGATCGGGTTGGACGATCAGGCGCCGGCATCGAAGGGGGAGGGACGCGTCCTGTGGTTCACGGGCCTCTCCGGGGCCGGCAAGAGTACGATCGCGGAACGAGTCGTCGCGGTACTGGCAGCCAGAGGAGTGCCGGCCGAGTACCTCGACGGCGACGCCATCAGAGAGATCTTTCCCACGACGGGGTTCACCCGGCCCGAGCGCGACGCCCATATTCGCCGGGTGGGCTGGCTGGCCAGTCGACTGGAAGGCCACGGGGTTACGGTGGTCGCCTCACTGATCGCCCCCTACGAGGAGTCGCGACGCTTCGTGCGTGGGCTCTGTCGCCAATTCGTGGAGATCTGGGTCTCGACACCCTTCGAGGAGTGCGCCCGGAGGGACGTGAAGGGTCTGTATTCCCGGGCTCGTGCAGGAGAGATCACCCACTTTACCGGCTTGGATGACCCCTACGAGCCGCCGCGGAACGCCGAACTGGTGCTGGACACGACCGCAATGACCGTCGATGATGCGGTGAGGCAGGTACTGGACTACATCGGTGAAGGGTGAACGGGTGAGGGGGAACTTGGACCATCTCGACCAGTTGGAACACAAGAGCGTACAAATCCTGCGGGAGGCCTACGCCAGCTTCAAGAGCCTGTGCATGCTCTGGTCCATCGGGAAGGACAGCACCGTCCTGCTCTGGCTGACCCGCAAGGCATTCTTCGGCCACGTTCCGTTTCCGCTGGTACACATCGATACGTCGTTCAAGATTCCCGAGATGATCCAGTACCGGGATCGGCTCGCGGCTGAGTGGAATCTGACTCTCATTTATGGGCAGAATGAAGAGGCCCTGCGCCAGAAGCACACCTTCCCCGACGGCACCGCGGACCGGATCACCTGCTGCGGCCTCCTCAAGACCGAGGCCCTGAAGAAGACGCTCTCCGGCGAATGGCCCCGCTACAAGTTCAATCAGGCGCTGAAGTCGTACGAGCGGGACCGCAATACTGAGCCCTACACCGGCGTCATCGTGGGCGCCCGCGCCGACGAGGAGGGCAGCCGCTCCAAGGAGCGGTACTTCTCACCCCGCAACCAGCAGTCTACCTGGGATGTTGCTGACCAGCCGCCGGAGTTCTGGAACCAGTACAAGACGGAGTTTGCGCCGGGCACCCATCTGCGGATTCACCCCCTGCTGGATTGGACCGAGCTCAATATCTGGGAATACATCGAGCGGGAGAACATCCCCACCGTTTCGCTCTACTACGACCAGGGCACCGGGAGCCGTTACCGCTCGCTCGGCTGCGGACCCTGCACCAAGGCGGTGGAATCCACTGCCCGAGACGTAGGCGAAATCATCGCGGAGCTCAAGACCGGCAAGTTTGCCAACGTCGCCGAACGCGCCGGCCGTGCGCAGGACAAAGACGATGGCGGTGGTCTCGAGACTCTGCGCCGCGACGGGTACATGTGAGTCTCTGGGACCTGAAATGACTGCGACGAGCTTCGAGCTTCTCCTGGTTCTTCTGCCCGTGCTGTTGTTCGGGTACGCGTACTTCCTCTATCCGGTGCTCCTGAAGGTGGTGGCGGCGCTTCGGTCACCACGGCCGGCGCTGCAGGACCCGGCCGAATGGCCATCCATCAGCATTGTGCTCCCGGCCTACAATGAGGAGCGGACCATCGCGCGCACCCTCGACTCCCTCCTCGTGCTGGAGTATCCACCTGATCGGCGCCAGATTCTGGTCCTCTCAGATGCGTCCAGCGATCGCACCGATGAGATCATCCGCGGATACGCCAATCGAGGGGTCGAGCTGTTCCGGCTCCCGGAGCGTCAGGGCAAGACCGCCGCGGAGAATGCCGCGCTCCCCAAGCTCCGGGGAGACGTCATCGTCAATACCGACGCCACGATCCGGATTCTGCCCGGTTCCCTCAAGCCGCTGATCCGGACTTTCCAGGACCCCTCGATCGGCGTGGCATCAGGTCGCGATATCAGCGTCGGAGACATCACGGTGGAGGGAAACGCGGGCGAGTCTGGCTATGTAGGGTACGAGATGTGGGTGCGGGCCCTGGAAACCCGGGTGGATAGCATCGTCGGGTCGAGCGGGTGCTTCTACGCGATTCGTCGGCGGCTGCACGAAGTTGTCGTGGCCCCGGAGCTCTCCCGGGACTTCGCCTCCGCCCTCACCGCTCGCGAGCACGGTTTCCGGGCCGTTTCGGTCGATGCGGCGGTATGCCTTGTTCCTCGGACGGCGTCGCTGCAGCGCGAGTTCCGGCGAAAAATCCGCACCATGGCTCGTGGTTTGGGAACCCTGTGGTCTCGGCGCCGAATGCTGAATCCCTTTCGCTACGGCCTGTTCGCGTGGATGCTGTGGTCCCACAAACTCATACGCTGGCTGGTTTTTCTGGCCGCGCCTCTGGCCCTCATCGCCCTGGTTCTCCTCAGCCTGCAATACCCGGCAGCGCGGCTCATGCTCGGTGTGGCTGCCCTGGGTATTGCCCTGGGGGTCCTGGCAATGCGGGCGCCGGAAGGCAGGAAGCTTCCCAGGGCAATCGCCCTGTGCGGCTTCGGACTCGCCACCCATCTGGCGGGCCTGTTGGCTTGGTGGAGGGTCTTCACCGGCCAGCTCTACGCAACCTGGGAGCCCACCAGACGGCAGGTCTAGCCCCCCTGACGCCCACGGTGGCGCCCGAAAAGCAGAAGCCCCCAGCGGTGCTGGGGGCGAGGAACTGCCGGGGTCGGAGAGAACTCGCGTCGGAGAGCACCCACCGACCCAGGTGAGACGGCTGTCTACCAGCCACCTCGTTTGAAGAGGATCACAGGAACCGTCTTGAGCATGATCCTGATGTCTTCCCAGATGCTCTGGCGCCGCAGGTACTCGAGGTCGAACCGGACCTTGTTCCGAACGTCTTCCAGATTGGTGTCGTATTGCTGATTGACCTGAGCCAGACCGGTGATGCCCGGCTTGACCTGCTGCCGGTAATCGTACGCCGGAATCGTGGTCCGGAGATTGGCGAAGATGCTGGGCCGCTCCGGGCGGGGTCCGACGATGTTCATGTCGCCGAGGAGCACGTTCAGAATCTGCGGCAGCTCATCCAGCCGGTACTTCCGCAGGGGACGCCCGATCGGGGTCACGCGCGGATCTTCCTTGGCGGCCCACACGGCCCCGGTCAGGTGCTCCGCATTCACGCACATCGTGCGGAACTTGTAGATCGTGAACGCCCGCCCTCCAATGTCCTCGCGCCGACGGTGCACCATCTCCGGGGTGGCAGGGTGGCGACGGCGGCGATCCAGGCCCACACGGGTCTGGGTGTAGAAGATCGGCCCACGCGAGGTGAGCTTCACCAGAATCGCGAGCACCAGCATGAGCGGGCTGAGCGCGATCAGCGCCAACACCGCGAGACCGACGTTCAAGACCCGGCTGGCTGTCTCTGAACGCTCCCGCGGCTGAGCCACAACGGTCGCTTCCGCGACCGGCCGGGAGGTCGATTCCACGGCGGCGGTTGCAGAGGCGAACCACGACTCGTCAGCTTTTACGGCCCGGGATTGAACGGCCACAGCGTCTCCCCAAAAACCTGTTAGAAGGCTCCCGCAAGCTTGCCGATTCCGTAGATCCCGAGAATCAGGCCGGGAATGATGGCTATCGTCGATATTGTCGTCGCCGCGCTGCGAACCGGCTTCGTCCCAACGTCGACCACGTCGCCAGCACGCAGATTGAGCTGGTCCAGCGAACGTCCGTCTTGCAGCGCCGTGGCGAAGGCGTCCTTCTCGAGGAGCTTGTCCTCGCCCCGGCGCACGACCGACCGCTTGAATTCGGCTCCCGCTATGATCCCGCCGGCTGACATCAGGGCGTCACTGAGCATCATGTCGGCGTCCAGCTGGTAGAACCCCGGCTTGACCACGCCGCCGATGATCGACATCCGGATCATCCCGCGAGCCTTCACCTGCGCGTTTCGGATATAGTGCCCGACCTGTTCACGCAGATACGGTTCGATCTCCGAGCGCAGGATGCCTCGCAGCGGGATGTCAGGCAGTCCGGGAAGTGAGAGCACTCTGCCTGGCCCCACCGTCTGGACTCCGGAGGTCTCCTTTTCGCCGAAGACCGATACCATGATCTGGTCGCCGACCTGGAAGTCCCCTTCCTGCAACCGCTCCCGAATGAGGGCGGCCTCCCGCTGCTTGGTTTCCCGGAATGCGCCGCTATACCCGTCACTGGTGGCGATCCGGTCGGCCTCGGTGAGCGCGACCTGCAACTCCTCGCGCGTTGCTACCGCCCGACGCCCATCTGGCGAATCCTGCGCGAGGAGCTGCGCCGAACCACCGAACATGCCTGCCATGAGCAAGCTCCATACCAACTTACGCGGGTTCAGCCTAGCCGCTGAGATGTCTCGGCCCCTCTTCATAGTCCGACGCTCCAGTTGATATGGTAAGCCCATGTACGCCACGTTACAGGCGCAAGTCGGGCCATTCCCTTTGGGCGGAAAATCTCCACCCGAAAGCTCCCACTTGTTGCCGCTCCCACCCCGCCCCTGCCACCACTGTTGCGGCGCTGACGCAACGCACCTGTTGCCCCTGACGGGCACCGACCAAGTGAAGCGAGAGAGAGGCTATTGCGACGAGTTCTTGCTCGCCTTATTCTGCTACGTCAGCCCACCATGATCAGCGAGGATCCGAGCCGCGGCGTCCGCCCCGGTTCGCTCGGTTTGTGTGGAGCGATCCGTGCATGCGTACGTCCGGCACTCCATGACCGAGCGCGATCAATTTCCCCGGCCCCCTCTGGTGTTGGTAGCGAACGATCAGGAGTGGTCCGCCCGATCGCTGGAGAGCATTCTCGCGCCCAACGGCTACAGTGTTCTGCGCGCCTACACCGGTCGCCAGGCCTTGGAGCGAGCCCGGACTGCACGGCCTGATTTGATCATTCTGGACGCCCAGATGCCTGACCTGCATGGCGTCGAAGTCTGCCGCCAGTTGCGGAGCGATCCCCGTTTTCCCGCCACCGTACCGATCATCATCACCACCGCGGGACCGTCAGGCCGGGCGCAGCGGTTGGAGGCCTACCAAGCCGGAGCATGGGAATTTCTGGGCCAACCGCTGGATGGCGAAAGCCTGCTTCTCCGCCTCAGCACCTTCCTTGTCGCCAAGTTCGAAACCGATTCCCTGCTCGAAGAGACCCTGCTTGACCCCATTACTGGCCTTTACAACATGCGGGGACTGTCACGCCGCGCTCGCGAAATAGGCGCTGAGACCGTGCGTCGGCGAGCCGCGCTATCCTGCGTAGTGTTCGCAGCGGAACCGGAGACCCCTACTGAACCAGGAGCTGAACGCCTGGCCGAGACGGTGGGTGGGATCCTGCGAACCCACGGTCGCGCTTCTGATGCGATCGGTCGGCTGGGGGACGGGGAGTACGCGGTAATCGCCCCCCACACCGAGGCGAAAGGGGCGGTTCAGATGGTCGAGCGCCTCGAACGCCTGATCCGGTCGGAGGGCAATGGCACCGGGGGCCAGGTTCGACTGAGGGCAGGGTACTCCGCCATTCCCGATCTTTCCACCGCGCAACTCGACGTGCTCCAGGTGCTGCTGCAGGCCACGAGCGCGCTCCGCAGCCTGGTAGCCGACACCGGCCAGAGCCCTGATTTGGCCCGACTGCGCGCCTTCGAAGAAGTGCCTACCCAGCCCGCCAGCTGAATCTTCAGGGCGACTCACGGTCGCCACTCTCACTCGCTCCGCTCGCCAGCTGTCCGACCGTCGGCTCTTCGTCCGAGGTATAGCCGTAGATGTAGTTGTAGTAGCGGTAGACCCCGCTGGCATCCACCTCGTTGAGCACGGCCCCGAGCATCCGCACCGGCAGTCGCTCCAGCAGCGGCAACTTGGCCTGCGCCATCTGCCAGTCGGTTTCCCCGGCGCGGAACACAACGATCAGGTGCCCGGTCATGGTGCCGAGGACGAAGGGGTCGATACCCGCGCCAAGTGGCGGGCTGTCCACGATGACCACGTTGAAGCGGCTCTTGAACCAGGCCATGAGCCCGGACATCGCCGCGGACCCGAGGAGTTCCGGTCCGTGATGCCGCCGGATGCCGCAAGGAACAACCCACAATCCGCTCTGCGAGGTCGGCCGCACGATATCCTCGTGTGCGGCATTACCCGTCAGGTAGTCCAGCAGGCCGGGACGCCGGTCCACCGAGAACATCCGGTGCAGCTCGCCGCGACGAATGTCCCCATCGATCAGCAGGGTGCGGTAACCAGCCTGCGCGAAGGAGACCGCGAGGTTGGATGACACGAATGACTTGCCATCACCCGCTCCGGGACTCGTCACGGTCAGAGTAACCGGTCCGGCAACGCCGTAGGAATGCGCCAGGTTCAGCCGGATGGTCCGGAAGGCTTCGACCATCTGTTGCGCCTGCTCCGGAGCGATCTCGCCCGCCCGGTTCTTCCGGCAGGCGGGCACCGCGCCGAGGATGGCGAGACCCAATTCGTTGGTGACCTGCTCGGGATACCGGAACCTGCGGTCCATGTGGTCGAGGAGCAGGGCCAGGCCGACCGCCGCACCCAAGCTTCCGATCAGGGCCATCAGGATCAGCTTCGGCGCCGAGTTGCTGCTCGGCGAAGTCGGAGTGACCGCCTCCTCCAGCGGGCGGATGTCGGGGACAGCACCCAGTTCCGCCAGCTTCGCTTCCTCGAGCCGACCGTTCAGCATCTTGTACAAGTCGTTAGCCGCGTCGGATTCGCGCTGCAGACGCATTTCGGTGATGGTCGTGGCGGGGACTTCCCGGAGCTCGGTGCCCGCCGACGTCAGGCGCGTTGAGAGGTCGTTCTCCTGCGCTTTGAGCTGATCGATGAGTGCCTGGGCCAGCTGTGGAATCTGTTGGTTGCGGAGCTGCTGGATGAGCGCGGTCAGCTGCACCATCACGGGGTGCTCTGGGGTATACCGCCGGGCGCCGGCCGCGTAATCCGCCTCGGCCTTGGAGAGCTCAGACAGCGCCATGGTGAGCTGTGGCGCACCCTTGACCGCGGTGATCGTCAGGAAGGCATCGTTGATCAGCGCACCCTTCCGGGCGCGGGCGAGAACCGCCTCCAGTTGCATGCGATCCTGGCGAATCAGTTCCAGGTTGCCCTTCTGAGCGAAATACTGCCCGGTCGCGTTGCCTTGCGTCTGGGCCAAGCCGGGCGCGATCATGATCGAGCTGTTGCGCGGCTGCGTGATGGTGCTCATCTGGAAGTTGCGCAGCCGGGACTCGGCGTCGCGCAGGCCGGAATAGGCCCGGGTGACCTGCGAGTCGAGGGCAAGCCGAAATTCCTTGAGCTTCCGCCGCTTGAGATCGGCGGCGATGGCCACGAACTGCTTGGAAATGTCGTTTACGATCGGCGCGAGTTCGAGTCGGTCAGTGCCGGTCAGCCCAAGCCGGATGAAGTTGCCGTTCTCAGGCAGTGTGGCAGTGAGACGCCGGCTCAGGTCGTTGGAGACTTCTCGAGCCTGGCGGAGGGTGAACCGGATCTCCCGGCCACTGCCGAGCAAATTCCTGGATGGTGCCCAGTTCCAGCCGAGACCGGCTCCGATCGGAGCACCGGCAGCGCCGTGCAACACTTCACGTCCGTTCTGCCTGAGCACCCAGCTGCCGCCGTCCGGGCTCACCGCCAGCACGAAGTTGCCCTGGGCAAAGCGCTCCGCCATGTGGAAGTCGGCGAACAACCCCGAGTCCGCCCGCTCCGCCGGCTGCACTACCATGCGGCGGGCAATCACGACCGAATCGAGGACTACGCTGGAGCGGAGGAGGTCGAGCCAGTTATCGGAGTTCAGCAGTTCCTGCGGACGGAGTGGGCCACTGGCCCCGGTGTTGCCGGCTTCGACCCAGATGGTCGCGCTGGCAGTGTACTCCGGGTGGACGAATCGGGTCGCCAGAATCCCGGCCGATGTGCCCACCGCCACCACAATCGCCATGAGCCAGCTGTACCGCTTGAAGGCCGCGAGGTAGCGGCCCCAATTGATGGTCTCTTCCGGCGCATCGAGGACCGGCGGTGTCGGGGCGTGGTAGTGCTGGAGGCGCCCCGCGTTGTCATCGCCGGAATGGTCCACAGTCGAGACTATGATATCGTTGCTTGCCATGCGCCGGTCGATCTCCGAGAGAGTCTGAACAAGTCCAGCCCTATCTTCACAGCAAGGGCAATACCGCGCTACCCCCTCGGGTTCGCAGGCCGAACCGACCGGTTGCCAGACTGGGAACTCTACTTCACCGGACCTTGTCGGTGTGTTGCGTTACAGCAACACTGTTGCGTAGATGCAGCATCAATGGTAGTCTGGACGCGGCATAGGTGTAAACCAAGCGCCATAGGAGTGTGGTATCAAAGATGCTACCCAAAGTGAGGAGACGCACGAATTGCTGTTTTCTCGTAGCATTCGACCATATCAGACGCGGCAACGCAAGAAGAGGGTTCGCATGGGTTCATCGCTGGCGCATCCCGGACGTCGTCCGGATGGAGGGCAGGGCGATCTCAGCAGCCGGGATCCACTCTCGATACCGGCTGAGGTCAAAGCCAGCATCCGGATCCTCATCATTGATGATGAGCGGACCTTGCGCGAGAGCTGCGCAAGCGTCCTGCAAATGGATGGCTACAACGTTACCCTGATCGGGCGGGGCGAAGAGGCCTTGGAGGCGGTCAAACGCCGCAAGTTCGACATCATCCTCGTGGATCTGTACATGTCGCAGACCTCGGGCATGGACATCCTCCGCTCTGCGCTTGAATTCAATCGGGACACCATTGTCGTTGTGATGACCGGCAACCCGAGTGTCACCAGCAGCATCGAGGCCCTGCGCGCTGGCGCGTGGGACTATCTCCCGAAGCCATTCTCGGCGACCCACCTGCAGGTGCTGATTGGTCGGGCGTCCCACGCCGTCATGGTGGCGCTGGAGACCCGCAACCTCAAGCAGCAGCTGGCCAGCCAGGGCGGCCATAGCGACAAGATCTCGCTCATCGGCATCTCGCCGACGTTCCGAAAGGCGGTGGAATTGGCGCGCAAGGTGGCTGCGACCGACGCCTCGGTCTTCATTTCGGGAGAGAGTGGCACCGGGAAGGAAGTGATCGCTCAGTTCATCCATCAGCACAGCAGGCGGGCGAGCCGGACGTTGGTGCCGCTCAATTGCGCCGCTCTGCCCGAACCGCTGCTGGAATCCGAGATGTTCGGCCACCGCAAGGGTGCGTTCACCGGGGCCGACCGCGACAAGCCCGGGCTGCTCGAGACCGCGAACGGCGGCACGCTGTTCCTGGACGAGCTGACGGAGATGTCGATGCCGCTGCAGGCAAAGTTCCTGCGCGTCATCCAGGACGGCGTGGTGCGGCGTGTCGGGAGCGAGACCCAGGACGCGGTGGTAGATGTGCGTTACATCGCCGCCACCAACCGGGACCCGCAGGAGGCCGTGAATCAAGGCGTTCTGCGTGAAGACCTGTTCTATCGTCTACGGGTGGTGCCGATCATGCTGCCGCCCCTTCGCAAGCGGGCCGAGGACATTCCCCTGCTCGCCAACCACTTTCTCACCTACTATTGGCAGCGGCACCGCCAGATGGGTGACCGGGTGCCGAAGTTGACGGATGCGAGTATCGCCTTCCTTCGGTCGCGCCCGTGGCGCGGCAATGTCCGCGAACTGCAGAATGTCATTGAACATGTGGCCGTGCTCGCCGAGCCGGACCAGATGATCCAACCCAACGACATCCCGATCTACGAGGATAGCGCGGAATACGCAAGCGAATCGGGTCTCGCAGCCCCGGTGCTCGACGAGGCCTATCACCTGGGGAAGGATCGGGTGGTGGCGCAGTTCGAGCGGGAATATCTTACCCGCCTCATCGGTCGGGCGGGCGGCAACATGTCGAAAGCCGCCCGGCTGGCCAACATCGATCGCACTACTCTCTACCGCCTCATGGACAAGCACAATTTCCAGCGCGAAGAGCTGACGGGGCCGACTGAGTGACGGAGCCGGTGGTAGGGACCACCGGCACATCGGCAGGTCGCGCTCCGATCCCTGACGGGCTCTGGGCGGCGTTCACCGACGCGGTCGCCGAAGTGGAAGCGAACTGGCAGCAGGTGGCCGAGGACAGTCCTTCTCAGGACGAGGTCCGCAGCCATCTCGCCGACTTGACGGGCGCCGTACGTTCCGTGGCCGGCCCGGGGCTCATGCCGGAGCTATTGCCCCGAACGGTCCTCGCCAGGCGCCTGGTGGAGCTGGTGCGCCGATCCCTCCTGACCCGTGCCGAGCGCCTGACCCCGGCCGTGAGCGCGACCGCCCTCCTGGCCCTGCTGCAGGCGGTGGAGGCGGTGCAGCGGATGCTGGAGCCGGACTGGGCCCAGCATTTCGCGGACAGGCTCTCGGGACCGGACGGGATGGAGCTGGTTGTCGAAGTGGCTCACGATCTCCGCTCCCCGCTGACTTCCATCTTGTTCCTCGCCGAGACGCTGCAGCGCGGCCGAAGTGGCGCGATCAACACGGTTCAGGAACGCCAGCTGGGCCTCATCTATTCTGCTGCCTTCGGCCTGTCTTCCCTCGCGAGCGATGTGATCGAACTTGCTCGAGGCGGGGATCGCCTGGTGGATCTCGACCCCCTGCCGTTCTCTGTAGCCGACATATTCGAGTCGGTCCGGGACATCGTGCAGCCGATCGCGGAGGAGAAGGGCCTCCAGGTGCGGCTCGAGCCGCCGGCCCAGGACTTCCGGGTGGGTCACCCGGTCGCCCTCTCCCGGGTGCTTCTCAACCTGACAACCAACGCGCTCAAGTTCACCTCCGACGGTCATGTCGAGGTGCGCGGCGAGCCGCGTGAGGGTACCAACGTGGAGTTTTCCGTCCGCGATACCGGTCGGGGGATTCCGTCGCATGCGATGCTCACCCTGTTCGAGCCGTTCCGGCGGCGCCAGAAGCAGGGCGAGTACGCATTCTCGGGGGCTGGGCTCGGACTTTCCATCTGCCGCAAGCTGGTTGAGGCCATGCATTCCACTCTCCGGGTCGAAACCTCGCCGGAGACCGGAACCCGGTTCTACTTCGAGCTCAATCTTCCCCTCACGTCAGAACGGCTATGACGCGCCTGCTCCACGTGGTAGGAGCCCGTCCCAACTTCATGAAGGTCGCCCCGGTGCTCCATGCTGCGCGGAGCTTGCCTGGCGTCGAACAGTTCCTGATTCACACCGGCCAGCACTACGACGCGGCGATGAGCGACAGCTTTTTCGCCGACCTTGACCTTCCTGCGCCGGACGTGAATCTCGGGGTTGGGTCAGGGACGCACGCCGTGCAGACGGCCAAAGTCATGCTGGAATTCGAACCAGTGCTGGATCGGCTGCGCCCGACATGGGTCGTGGTGTATGGAGACGTGAACTCCACCCTGGCGTGCTCGCTGGTGGCTACGAAGCGCGGTGTCCGAGTGGCCCACGTCGAAGCCGGGCTTCGCAGTCGGGACCGCGCCATGCCGGAGGAAATCAATCGCTTGCTGACCGATCAGCTCGCCGACCTCCTGCTTACACCCAGCCGGGACGCGGACGCTAATCTCCTTGCTGAAGGCATTCCGGCCTCGCGGATTCGGTTCGCCGGCAACGTCATGGTGGACACTTTACTCCGACTCCGCGACCGGGCCCGGGAGGTTGGGGCGCCCAAGACGCACGGCGTGGCCGGGAAGCCGTACGCGTTTTCCACCTTCCACCGGCCCTCAAACGTGGATCAGAAGGATTCCTTGGCGGAGATCCTTGCCGCACTCGACGATCTGGCAGGGCAGATGCCGGTAGTCTTTCCCATTCACCCCCGAACCCGGCAGCGAATCGCAGAGTTCGGGCTGGAAAACCTTGCCAGTCGAATCAAGCTGGTCGAGCCGCTCGGCTACCTGGACGCGGTGTCGCTGGTGGATCAGGCTACGCTCGTGCTCACCGACTCGGGAGGGCTGCAGGAGGAGACCACGGTCCTCGGCGTGCCCTGCCTGACGGCCCGGGCAAACACCGAGCGCCCAGTGACCATCACGGAGGGGACCAACCGCTTGGTTGCCTCGACCCGGGTAGGGATTGGCGTTGCGGTCGCGGAGGTGCTGGAGCGCCGGGCCAAGGGCGAGTTTCACCCTAGCCGTCCCGAGGGCTGGGATGGCCGTGCTGGGGAGAGGATCGCCGCTATGCTCGCCGAGGACGTCGCCTGAGCCCTACCCGCAAGTAACGACCCCACCTAGATTTGCTCGCTGTCACGCAGTTCCCCGCGTGCGTCCTGCCAGCCTTCCCCCGCACCTGACCCGGTGGCCGGGGGGAATTCCAAGACCTTCCGCAACCCCGGTTGTCCCGGTGCTGTGAGGTGGAGGAAGGGACGCCCGAGTCAGGAGCGCAGACGATCATCCGACGGGTTGCGTGACCCCGTCAATGCGAGAAGTGTGCGGCCTCCGGGGCTGCCTCGCGCGACTTCCTGGTACCGGGTCCGGGCAGGTCGGCGAGGCTGTTTCGGAGTCGTACGCGGAGAAACCAACCAAACAGTGACCATACCTCAACTTCGCCACCTGCGTTCTGGTGAGCCGCCGTCGATTGCTCCCAACGCCGCCCTGCTGATCGACTTCGACAACGTCACGCTGGGCATCCGCTCCGACCTCACCAAGGAGCTCAAACACCTTCTCAACAGCGCGATTATCAAGGGCAAGGTCGCCGTCTCACGGGCCTATGCCGACTGGCGCCGCTATCACCAGTACATCGTGCCGCTATCCGAATCCTCGATCGACCTGATCTTCGCTCCCGCCTTCGGCACCAACAAGAAGAACGCCACCGACATCCGACTCGCAATCGATGCCATGGAGCTGGTCTTCACCCGGCCAGAAATCGGCACGTTCATCCTGCTGTCCGGCGACAGCGACTTCTCGATGCTGGTGATCAAGCTCAAGGAGTACGGGAAATACGTGATCGGTGTCGGGATCCGGGAATCGGCGAGCGATCTGCTGATCCAGAATTGTGACGAGTACTTCTCCTACTCGGATCTGGTCGGTCTCACCAAGGAGACCGAGGTTCCGTCCACTCAGAAGGATCCCTGGCAGTTGGTGCAGGAGGCGGTTGCCGCTATGGAGCGGGAGGGCGACGTGATGCGCTCTGACCGGCTCAAGCAGGTGATGCAGCAGATCGACCCGAACTTCGACGAGAAGAACGCCGGGTTCAATCGGTTCAGCAAGTTTGTACTGGAGGCGAGCCACAAGGGGTTTATCCGCCTGACCAAGATGGAGAACGGCCAGTACCAGGTGGGACCGGCTGAGGCTCTCCCCGTCGAAACCCCGCTGGCCAAGCCGGCGCGCGACGGCGGGCGCGGCCGGGCCGAGCCCGGGCCGGCCGAAGAGCCCGCGCCAGAAGGTCGTGCGCGGCGAGGCCGGGGTCGCGGCCGGGGCCGCGGCCGGGGCGGTGCTCGTGAAGCTGAGGAGCGAAAGGTGGAAGGTGAGGCTCCACGGATCGTCGAACCTCGGCGACCCGAGGCCCTTACTCTCGCACGGGCTTTTGAGCTGATGCGAAGGGCGCTTGCCGAACTCGCAAGCCCAGCCAGTCATGAGACCCTGCGAATCCGGATGACGGCATTGCATGGCAAGGAAGACCCCATGCTGGAGGCTAGTGCTTTCCCCCGGCTGCTTCGGCAGGCCCATGACGCGGAGATCGCCGATGTTCGCAAGATCTCCGACGAGGAATACGAAGTCGTCGGACGGGGCATGGAGCCTGGTCCCGCCTCGCCGGCACGGTCCGCCGAGCCCGATCGACCGGAGGCGGATACTGCGGTGCCCGCTGCCGCTGGCGAAGCCGTCGCTCAGCGCGGCGGTATGCGGTTCCGCCGCGGAGCGAGGATCGGTGCGTCTGCCTCGGTCATTCCTATGATCGGTGTCGTGCAACTTGACGACGAGAAACCCGAGGAGTCCAAGAAGCCTCGGGCTCCGCGCAAGAAGGCCACCAAGGCCACGGCCGAGGACCCCGCGGCACCTCCCAAGAAGGGTGGCAGTCGGACCCGCAAAAAGGTCGAGGGATGAATGGGTGGAAACGGGCAGCTCAGCTGCCCGTTGTTTTTTTTGCTCAGGACGCGATTAGCGTTGCGCGCGGGCTTCTGGGGCGGGTCTTGGTGACGGATATCCGCGGGGCGCGCACAGCGGGACGTATCGTCGAGGTGGAGGCGTACTTGGGCGCCGAGGACCCGGCTTCACATGCCTACCGCTTTCGCAAGCACGCCCAGAACCAGGCCATTTATGGCCCCCCCGGGACTTGGTACGTCTACCTCTCCTACGGCATGCACTGGTGTGCCAACCTCGTGGCTGGTCCCCCGGGACAGGGCGCGGCGGTGCTGCTGCGGGCCGTAGAGCCGATCGATGGTCTCCCTGTGATGCGGCGCCGGCGAGGCCTCCAGGCCGAGCATCTCTTGTGCGCTGGCCCGGGGCGGCTCACGCGGGCCTTGGGCATTACCCGAACGCTGAATCAACTCCCGATGCGAGGGTCCAAAGCTCGAGTGCTTGACGCCCCAGCGCTCCTACCGGAAACCATCGTCGCCACTCCGAGGATTGGCATCAGCCGGGCCACCGACTGGCCGCTCCGTTTCTTCATCCGGGGCTCGCCTTGGGTGTCCCCTGGCAGTACAAAAAGCTGAGGGCGGGTCCGAAGACCCGCCCTCAGCCCTAGCTGGACCCGCCGTGATTCGTCCTAGTCCGCGCTGGCGCCGCCGGTGTTCTCGCGCGCATCACCCAAGCTGACGCGTAGCCCCCCGGTGAACGTGTGCGTCACGCCCTGAAAGAGCTTCCCGCCGGCTGCGGCGCTGGTCAGCTGATACTGGCCGAACAGCATGATGCGACTGACCCTGAACTGCACGCCGCCGAGCAACGACCCGAATCCCAGTGATCCCGCCGATTCTGCCGCGGACTGCGCGGCGGCCCGGTCGGCCGGCGTGGCGAACGTCCCCTGCGGATACTCTTTGACCGTTTGAAGCCAACCCACTCCAAGCCCGATATACGGCTGGGCGATGGTCCGGAACGGGAAGGCGAGAAGGCTGACGGAATACTTCCGGGTGTCATTGAAGGCGATCTGGCGTGAGCCGCCGGGTGCCGTCGCGTCGGCGATTGCGCTCACCTGGTTCTTCTTGATGCCCTCTTCAACCGAGAGCAGCAGGCCGGTGCGCTTGGCCGTGATCAGCAGGTGGCCTCCGGCCGTGAAGATCCCACCGCGGGTCTGGGCCGGGGTTTCGAAGATCATGACGCCGGCCTGACCTCCTACATACCACTTGAAGGTCTCGAAACCCGTGGTTTGCGCGGAAACGGCTGGGGCCTGTACTAGGCAAGCCAGACCGAGCACCAAGCTGGTGCGGCCGAGCATGCGCATCGGGATGCCTCCGGAGGTGTGCTTGTGGCGCCTATGGGCTTTCACTGCTTTTGCTTGGAGCATTGAGCTTCCAAACTACTTTAAGTCCACCAATCCCACAAGAAGGCACTTACCCGAATAAACACCGGTAGTGCGATGTCGGTCACACTACGCCGAGGCGCTGCCCCACCTTCCGAATTGCCTGCAGCGCCTGGTCCAGGTCGCTGCGGGTGTGGGCCGCGGAGATCTGGCAGCGAAGTCTCGCTTGGCCTTGGGGAACTACCGGAAACCCGAACCCGGTGACGAAGACGCCCTCATCGAGCAGCTGGTTGCTCATTTCGATGGCCTTGGCCGTCTCTCCGAGGATGACGGGGATGATGGGTGTTTCCCCAGGGAGCGGCTTGAACCCGTGGGTGAGGAGCTGGTCTCGAAAGTAGCTGGCGTTTGCGCGTAGCTGGGAGACCCGCTCTGGATGGTGCTCGAGATACTCGATGCTGGCCAGGGCGCTGGCTGCGACTGTCGGGGGAAGCGCATTAGAAAACAGCTGGGGACGGGCTCGCTGGGTGAGGTAGTCGCAGACCGATGGAGTCGAAGCGACGAAGCCGCCGGCTGCTCCGCCCAGCGCCTTGCCCAGCGTCGAAGTAATGACGTCAACTTCACCTACCATCCCGAAGTGTTCCGCGGTTCCGCGCCCCGTCTTGCCAAGCACACCGGTCGCGTGGGAGTCGTCCACCACCAGCACGGCGTCGTGCCGACGGCAGACCTCCGCGAGATCGGGGAGTTTTGCGATCGCTCCCTCCATCGAGAAGACGCCGTCGGTGATCACCATCCTGACGCGCCGGTCGCGGGACTGGGTGAGCTTTTCGCTCAGGTCGGACAGGTCCCCATGCCGGTACACGGTGGTCTGGCATTTGGTTATCGCCTTGGCGAGCCGCAGGCCGTCGATGATCGAAGCGTGGTTGAGCTGGTCACTGATGATGATGTCGTTCTCGCCGAGCAGCGTCGCGGGCAGCGCCTCGTTGGCGTTCCAGCAGCTTACGAAGCTCAGGCTCGCTTCTGTGCCCACGATTCGCGCGCAGGCCTGCTCCAGGGCGCGATGAATGGTGAACGTCCCGCAGATGAATCGCACGGACGCCGTGCCCGCGCCGTAGCGGTCCAGCGCGTCCTTGCCGGCCTGGACGACTTCTGGGGCCGCGCACAATCCCAGGTAGTTGTTCGACGATAGTACGATGACTTCGCCGTGACCCTCCATATGCACCCGGGGGCCCTGGGCGCTGTCGAGATACAGCATGCGCTTGTAGATGCCGTCTCGCTGAAATCCCGCGAGTTCCCGGCCAAGTCGCCCATCAAGTGACCCCATCATGCGCCAATCTCCAGAATGACCTTGCCGGCCTTCCCGTCCTTGATGATCTGAATGGCCTCGGCGAACTGCTGCAGTCGGAATCGGTGGGTGATGACGGGCCGGGGATCGAGCTGGCCGGCTCGGAGCAGGCGGAACATCTGCTGCCAGGTCTGGTACATGCGACGACCGGTGACACCGTAGAGCGTGAGACCCTTGAAGATGATGTCCCTGGCGAAGTCGACCTCGGTCGTCCGACTTGGGGTTCCGAGCATGTTCACGCGCCCGCCCAAGCGGGCCGCGCTGAACGCGGTCTGATGCCCCGCCGGGTGTCCGGTCATCTCGCAGACCAGATCCACGCCGTCGCCGCCGGTGAGGTCGCGCGAGCGAGCGACGACATCATCCCCGGATGGATTGAGTGTCACATGGGCGCCCATTTTCCTGGCGAGCTCCAGCCGGGTTGGGTTCAGGTCGCTGGCGATCACCAGCGAAGCACCGGCCGCCCGCGCCACGCCGACGGCAAAGCAGCCTATCGGTCCACAACCCAGGACCAGGACCGCGCTCCCGGGGACATGCCCGCCCTCGAGCACGGTATGCACGGCATTCCCGGTGGGGTCCATGATGGCCCCGATCTCCGTGGGAATACCATCGAGCCGCATGACGTTGGAGGCCGGCATCGCAATGAATTCGGCAAAGGCGCCATCGCGGTCCACGCCGATGATCCTGGTGCGACGGCAGACGTGCGAATCGCCGGTGCGGCAGGGAAGGCAGTGTCCGCAGACGATGTGCCCCTCGGCCGTGACGCGGTCACCGACGGCGAGAAGACCTTCGGCGCGGGCCTCCGGGCCCAGCTCCACGATCTCGCCGGCAAACTCATGCCCGACTATTACTGGAGGCTTCAATCGTCCGCTGGCCCACGCATCCCATTCCCAGATGTGCAGATCGGTACCGCACACGCCGGCGTGGTAGACCTTGATGAGCACATCGCTTGGCCCGCAGGTGGGCATGGGGACATCGCGAACTTCCATGCCCGGGCCGGGTGCGACTTTGACGAGAGCGCGCATGCAGGATTTGGAGGTTGGGAACGGGAGAACGGTCATCCGGAGCGGGTCTAACCTAACCGCTAGGGGTCGCGCGCTCTATCCCCGGGGAAACAAGACGGCCCGCGCCGGGAGGCGGGGCCGTCGACGGATCCAGACTGTCGGTCTCCGAGTCAGTTTCCGGCTGGTGCCCGCGGTGTCGGGGTTTGCGGCTCGAGCAGCGTCCTGTGCACCTTGATGGACTGCATGACAAACGGATCGAGGCCGTTCCCTGCCGCATCGTCCACGTGCGTCAGCAGGGTTCGGCGCATCCGAGGGTCCCATGACCGCCGAAGGTGTGTTGCCGTGTCCAGCATGGCCTGATTCTGGTCCCGCTCCGCCGCATAGAATTGGCCGATCTGATTGGCCATTTCCACCAGATGATGCACGTCCATTTGGTCGATCCTCCGCTCAGCTTGCGGCCGCCTCGGAGCGACCGAGCAGGGCGAGTTGCTCTTCGGTGAAGAGCTTGAACCGTTTCTGCCATTCTGAAGAGTGGAAGACTGGCATCACCTGCACGGCCGTCACCTTGTACTCCGGACAATTGGTGGCCCAATCAGAGTTTTCGGTGGTGATGACGTTGGCACCCGACTCCGGGTGGTGGAACGTGGTGTACACCACACCCGGTTGCACCCGTTCGGTGATGAGGGCCCGGAGGGTGGTTTCCCCGGCCCGACTAACGATTCCTACCCAATCACCCTCCTTGATGCCGCGCTCCTCGGCGTCGTGGGGGTGGATCTCGAGGCGGTCCTCTTCGTGCCACTCCACGTTGGACGTCCGACGGGTCTGCGCGCCGACGTTGTATTGGGAGAGGATCCGGCCGGTTGTGAGAATCAGCGGGTACTGCTGGTTGACCTTCTCGCTGGTGGCGACGTACTCGGTCAACAAGAAACGGCCCTTCCCACGCACAAACTCATCGACGTGCATGACCGGCGTGCCGTCCGGCGCTGCGTCGTTACAGGGCCACTGGATGCTGCCCATGCGGTCGAGCTTCTCGTAACTCACGCCGGTAAAGGTCGGCGTGAGGCGCGCGATCTCGTCCATGATCTCGGAGGGGTGGCTGTACTCCATCTTGTAGCCGAGCGCGTTCGAGAGCATGACGGTGATCTCCCAGTCCTCCTTGCCACCGAGCGGGGGCATCACTTTGCGCACCGGGCTGATCCGACGTTCCGCGTTGGTGAAAGTTCCGTTCTTCTCGAGGAATGAGGAACCAGGGAGGAACACATGGGCGAACTTGGCCGTCTCATTCAGGAATAGGTCCTGGACGACGATACACTCCATGGCCTCCAACGCCGCCGTGACGTGCTGGGTGTTGGGGTCGGACTGGGCGATGTCCTCGCCTTCGAGGTACAGGCCCCGGAAACTCCCATCGAGCGCCGCGTCGAACATGTTGGGAATGCGGAGCCCGGGCTCGGGCTCGAGCGGCACTTTCCACGCCGTCTCGAACAACGTGCGGACGCTGTCGTCGAGGACGTGCCGGTAGCCGGAGTACTCGTGGGGGAATGACCCCATGTCACAGGAGCCCTGCACGTTGTTCTGGCCGCGAAGCGGGTTCACGCCGACACCCTCGCGTCCGATGTTGGCGGTGCACATCGCGAGGTTCGCGATGCCGATGACCATGGTGGAGCCCTGGGAGTGCTCGGTGACTCCGAGGCCGTAATAGATGGCGGCGTTTCCGCCGGTGGCGTAGAGCCGCGCGGCGGCGCGCATGGTGGCGGCCGGGACACCGGTGACGGACTCGGTGGCCTCGGGGCTGTGCTCCGGTCGCGCGACGAACTCTTTCCACTGCCGATAACTCTCGGTGTCGCAGCGCTCGGCGATGAACGCCTCATTCGTAAGGCCTTCGGTCACCACAGTGTGGGCCAAGGCGTTGATCAAGGCGACGTTGGTGCCCGGCCGGAGCTTCAGGTGGTAGTCGGCTTCCACGTGTGGGGAACGCACGAGGTCGATCCGCCGGGGATCGGCAATGATCAGTTTGGCGCCTTCGCGAAGCCGTCGCTTCATCTGCGACGCAAACACCGGGTGGCCATCCGTCGGATTGGCGCCGATGATGAAGACCACGTCGGTCTGCATGACTGAATCGAAATCCTGAGTGCCGGCCGACTCGCCCAGAGTCTGCTTCAGGCCGTAGCCAGTGGGCGAATGACAGACCCGTGCGCAGGTATCAATGTTGTTGTTGCGGAAAGCCGCCCGAACCAGCTTCTGGACCAGGTAAGTCTCTTCGTTGGTGCAGCGCGATGAGTTGATCGCGCCGACGGCGCCCACGCCGTGTTGCGCCTGAATCCGCTTGAACTCCGAGGCGGCGTAGCCAATGGCCTCGTCCCAGGAGACTTCCTGCCAGGGGTCGCTGATCCTCTTCCGGATCATCGGCTTGGTGATGCGATCCTTGTGGGTCGCATATCCCCACGCGAAGCGCCCTTTGACGCAGGAGTGGCCATGGTTGGCGTGGCCGTCCTTGTTGGGCGACATCCGCACGACTTCCGCGCCCTTCATCTCTGCGCGGAACGAGCACCCCACGCCGCAGTAGGCGCAGGTCGTGATGACCGCATGGTCCGGGGTGCCGGCCTCGATAACGGAATTCTCCATCAGCGTGGCGGTTGGACAGGCCTGAACGCAGGCGCCGCAGGAGACGCACTCGCTCTCCATGAACGGCTGCATCTGGCTGGGGGCGACCTTCGAGTCGAAACCGCGGCCGTCAATAGTGAGGGCGTATGTCCCCTGAACCTCCTCGCAGGCCCGGACGCAGCGGGAGCAGACGATGCACTTGCTGGGCTCGAAAGTGAAATACGGGTTCGACTTGTCCTTCTTCACCTTGAGGTGATTGGCGCCCTCGTAGCCATAGCGGACTTCGCGGAGACCGACTTCGCCGGCCGTATCCTGCAGTTCGCAGTCGCCGTTGGCGGAGCAGGTGAGGCAGTCGAGCGGGTGATCGGAGATGTAGAGCTCCATCACCCCCCGGCGGAGGTCGGCGATCTTCGGGTTCTGGGTGGTGACCCGCATTCCCTCTTCCGCGGGCGTGGTGCAGGAGGCAGGGAAGCCTTTCCGACCATCGATCTGCACCAGACACAGCCGGCAGGAGCCGAATGCCTCGAGGCTGTCGGTGGCGCACAGCTTGGGGACGCCGATGCCGGCCTGGGTCGCGGCCCGCATCACCGAGGTGCCGGCCGGAACGGTTACCACCCGCCCATCGATGGTCAACGTGACCACGGTGCTGCTGCGGGCGGCGGGAGTGCCGAAATCGATCTCGTGAATGGCGGTCATCGTGTCACTCTCATTGCGACGTAGAGACGCTCAGTGACCTGCACCGGCCAGGGAAGTGGCGGGCAGGCCGAAATCCTCAGGGAAGTGATTCAAGGCGCTCAATACGGGGAAGGGCGTCATTCCGCCCAGCGCGCAGAGCGAACCGTTCAACATGGTATCGCACAGGTCACGGACCAGGGTCAGATTCTGCTCGCGGTCCTGCCCG
The DNA here is from genome assembly GCA_963748035.1 of uncultured Gemmatimonadales bacterium. Taxonomy (GTDB): domain Bacteria; phylum Gemmatimonadota; class Gemmatimonadetes; order Gemmatimonadales; family GWC2-71-9; genus JADJOM01. The sequence continues at coordinate 366,042 of CAVVHO010000004.1, forward strand.
GCCATGATCTTGTCCAGTACCTCGGCGCCGCGGGTGGACCCGATGCGGCAGGGTGTGCACTTCCCGCAGGATTCGATGGCGCAGAATTCCATCGCGTACCGCGCCATACGCGCCATGTCTACGGTGTCGTCGAAAGCTACTATGCCACCGTGCCCGAGCATGGCCGATATGGCGACGAATGCCTCATAATCGAACGGGGTGTCGAATTGCGACTCGGGGAGGTAGGCCCCGAGTGGCCCGCCGACCTGCACTGCTCGAATAGGGCGGCCACTCAGGCTTCCGCCACCGTAGTCGTAGAGCAACTGGCGAAGGGTCACGCCGAACGCGCGTTCCACCAGGCCGCCGTGCTTGATATTGCCCGCGAGCTGAATGGGAAGGGTGCCACGCGAGCGGCCCATTCCGAAATCACGATAGAAGGCTCCGCCCTTGTCGAGAATGATCGGGACCGAGGCGAAGGAAATGACGTTGTTGATTACCGTCGGCTTGCCGAACAGTCCTTCGATCGCGGGAAGGGGAGGCTTGTAGCGCACCATGCCACGCTTCCCTTCGAGGCTCTCCAGCATCGCGGTCTCTTCGCCGCAGATGTAGGCGCCGGCGCCCTTCCGGACTTCAAGGTCGAACCGCGTGCCGCTGCCGAGCACATTCGTTCCGAGGTAACCCTGAGCGTAGCAGGCGCGAATCGCCTCCTGCAGCGTCTTCCACGCATGAGGATACTCGGAGCGGAGGTAGATGTACCCGCTGGTCGCGCCCACCGCGGCGCCGGCGATCATCATGCCCTCGATGAGGACGAAGGGATCGCCCTCCATCACCATGCGATCGGAGAAAGTCCCGGAGTCTCCCTCGTCGGCGTTGCAGACGATGTACTTCTGGTCAGCAGTCGTGCCGAGCACCGTCTTCCACTTGATCCCGGTGGGGAATGCGGCTCCGCCGCGGCCTCGAAGGCCGGACAGAGTTACCTCTTCGACGATCTCGGCACCGCTCATCCCGAGCGCGCGGCGGAGCCCCTTGAACCCATCGTACGCCTCATAATCGGCAATGGAGACCGGATCCGTGACGCCGACCCGGGCGAAGGTCAACCGTTCCTGCTTCATGAGATAGGGAATTTCCGCTGTCAGCCCGAGGGCCAGGGGGTGTCTGCCTCCCTGAAGCATGCCCATCTCGAACAGTCCGGCAACGTCGGAGGCGGCGACGGGTCCATAGGCCAGGCGCCCCGCGGGCGTTTCCACCTCTACCATCGGTTCGAGCCAGTAAAGGCCCCGGGAGCCATTGCGCACAATCGTCACTTCGGCACCACGGGCAACGGCTTCCAACGCGATGGCCTGAGCCACCGCTTCCGCCCCGACGGACAGGGCTCCGGAGTCGCGCGGGACAAAGATCCGGATCATGACGGTCTCCGGAGGTCGGCGGCGAGCGCGTCGAACCGCTCGGGAGTCACCCGGCCATGAACCTCCCCGCCTACCATCAGCGCGGGAGAAAGTGCGCAGTTACCGAGGCAATACACCGGTTCGAGAGTGATGGCGCCATCGCGGGTCGTCTCATGAAAGTCGACGCCGAGCCGGCGCTTGACGTGATCCACCAGCCCGTCCGCTCCCACCGCCTGACACGACTCGGCGCGGCAGATCTTCAGGATGTGACGCCCAGCCGGTGTGCTTCGAAAGTCGTGGTAGAAGGTGATGACCCCGTGGACTTCCGCCCGCGAGAGGTTGAGCCCGCGTGCGATCTCCCCTACGGCTTCCTCGGGCACATACCCGAGGATGTCCTGAACGGCGTGGAGCACGAGCAGCAGAGGCCCGGGGCGATCCCTGCAGGCGCTGAGGGCCGAGGCGACGGCGTCCGCGATCGGTGTGGTCGGGGGAGTCGGGGATTCAGTCGGCACGGCGGACTTCCAGTGGTCGGCGAGCGACAGGGGCGGCGGTCAGGATGTATTCGGCTACGAGATCCGGGCGGTTCAGGTCCAGGCGAACGACCGGCGGCGGTACTGCGAGCAATCCATCGGTTGCGACGGCACAAACATCCAGGTCTTCAGGCCAGCACTTGGGCGGGTTGCCATGAGTGGGTCGGTAGACTTCGATCTTGGGGTAGCTCTCGCTCGCGAACCCTTCGGCCAGCACGATGTCGATCTCCCGGTCGTCGAAGTGCTCGAGCAATTCGTGAAATGCCGGCTCCTCGACCCGGGGCAGGGTCTCCCCCATGAGCACCCAACGGTCCCGGGAAGCGACGAGCACCTGCGTGGCGCCTGCTTCTCGTGCGCGGAAGCTGTCCTTGCCTGGGCGGTCCATGTCGAAGCCGTGCCGGGCATGTTTCATCACGGCCACCCGGAGCCCGGCCTGGGTCAGCAGCGGAATGACCCCGGCGATGAGGGTTGTCTTTCCGCTTCCGCTCGATCCCACGAACCCGAGCACCGAAACCGCAGTCCGGCGTTGTAGGGGAGTGTCCTTCCTCGGTCCGGCGGGGCGGCGAATCACGTGATGAGCTCCTTATGGCGCATCCTCTTAGTATAGGTGCGCCACGTCCGGCATGGGTACGCAGATGTAGTTTCGAGCCTTCGGGAGATGGACGCAAATTGATGCGCCAAATGGGGTAATAGCCCACGCCAATGGTCGGCGCAAGCCGGGCGAAAGGGGTCATATCTTCCTTGGGGGCCTCCCCAAGGGCCCGATCTTGGAACCCGATGCCCAGGGACAGGAGTCGCCAAATGGAAGCTGACTGGGAGAAGCTCAGGAATCCCTTGGGCCTACACCGGCTGGGCTATGCTGACCCCCTGCTGGAGTACCGGGCTGTACGCTGGGAGCGTGGGACCACTTCCGCGACGCTCGAGCAGGTCGCCGAGGAGGTGCCGGTTGCCCTGGTCTACAACGGAATTCCCCATGTCGTCATGATGGCCACTCCGGCGGACCTCGAGGATTTTGCCCTTGGCTTCAGCCTGACCGAGGACTTAATCCGGGGGCCGTCCGATCTGAAGCGCGTGGAGGTGATCCAGTACAGTCAGGGGATCGAGATTCAGGCCACGGTGTCCAAGGAATGCGAGGACGTAATCGCCGGTCGCACCCGTCGCATGACCGGTCGCACCGGATGCGGCATCTGCGGGTCTGACAGCATTGCGGCGGTCCTCCGGCAGGTGCACCCGGTTCCCGCGGGCGGTGCCTTTACGGGAGCGGCGCTTCATCGGGGCGCTCAGGGCCTTGCTGCAGGACAGCGCCTCAATCAGGCGGCGGGGGCAGTCCACGCTGCAGGGTGGGCGACCAGGGATGGAGATGTCACGACGATCCGAGAGGATGTCGGCCGCCACAACGCGCTGGACAAGCTCATTGGCGCGCTCGCCAGAGCCGAAGTGGACCCTGCCTCAGGATTCGTGGTGGTGACCAGCCGGGCGAGTTTCGAGATGGTCCAGAAGGCCACCGTATTGGGCACCCCCATGCTCGCCGCGATATCGGGAGCGACTGGTCTCGCGATTCGGCTCGCCGAGGAAGCTGGACTCACCCTGGTCGGGTTCGTCCGGAGTGACCGCCATACGGTGTACACCCACCCCGCGCGCCTCGACGGGGCCGGCTGACGACGCAAGGTCAGCGTTGCGCGGCCGCCGGCTTCCGCGCGCGGGTAAACTCGGCCTCGAGGTCCAGCTCTCCCGCCAGGGTGAGGAGCTCCCGCGCAGACGGCGTGAGGGGTTCGCGGTCTGGGACGACGAGCCCGATAGTGTGGCGCGGCGTTTCGTCTGCGAGGGGAACCGCACGAATGCCTTCCGGCTCGCCAAGGAGGTAGAGGAACGGCTGGGGCAGCACGCTCGACCAGCTATGGGAGCGCACCTGGGCCCAGAGGGTGAGCACCGAGTTGGTTTCGACGGTCACGCGCGGGGTGACTCCCGCAGCGGCGAACTTGCCATTGAGGATTCGGCGGTTCTGCATATCGGGGGTCAGCAGGCAACACGAGACATCAGCGATCTCGGCCCAGGAGACCGAAGTCCGGCGGCCAAAGGGGCCGGCTGCGGGGGTGAAGAGGTAGTACTGCTCGTGGTATAGCGGCAGACTCTTCACTCCGCTCAGAGGCTCGTTGTCGAGGTATGTGAGCCCGGCATCGAGGCTGAAGTCGTCGAGACCGCGCTGAATGTCGTTGGACGTGTGACTCAGCACAGTGATTGTCACCTTGGGGTGGCGCTCGGCGAACGGGTTGGTCAGGAGCGCCATCGCGGGGAGGACGGTAGGAATGGCCCCGATGCGGAGTCGGCCGACCAAACCTTCGCGTAGCTCGCTGGCCTCCTGCTGCAGACTCTCGGTGTTCGCGAGGATGCGCCGGGCCCAGTACAGCACCCGAAGGCCTTCCGGCGTGAATCCCTGAAACCGTTGTCCCCGCTGCACGACCAGGAGGCCGAGCTCCACCTCGAGCTGCTTGATGCCCGAGGACAGGGTCGGCTGGGTGACATCGCACGCCGCGGCGGCGCGCGCGAAGTGTTGCTCGCGTGCCAATGCCACCAGGTAGGTGAGATTGCGAAGCAGCATTCAAGCAGCCCGAGGTCCGGGCCTCAGGCGGGTACGTCGCGGGAGCGCAGTGGCTGCTTGGGTTCTGCCAGATCGGGTGGCTTCCCCAGCATGAGCCCGTGAGACTTGGCTGGACGGCGCTTGTCGCCCGGGATGTCTTCGCGGGTCCATTCGGCGTAATACGACAGGAAAGCGTCGGGGGCCAGGGCGTGCCGGCTGGGCAGGATCAGATGCACGCCACCGGTCGCGGTCCGCTCCATGACGCACTCGAGGAACCGGCGGCAGCCACCCGGCGTGTCCGCTTCGAGCGTGCCAGTGTCGATCACGACGATGTGGACTCGTTCCGGGAGGGCCGTCGCGAATTGACCGTTGGGCACCACGTAGGTCTGGCAATAGTGACCAAGCGCTTCTTCCGAGATACGCGACTCGACCTGGTCCACGAAGGTCATCTCGCTCCCGGTGAAAATTACTTCAACATCGTGTGCCGCCAGCAGGTAGGCGGCCGGCGCCGCGTCGTTGCCTATCACGAGAGCCACGTCGCCCGGCTCCAAACGTGGGAGGAGGTGGGTAAGGGGATTTCGGCGGTCGATGCCCCAGTGGGTCGGCTCCCGCTGTGCGGTTCGGAGCTGACGGAAGTGTTTGGCCCAACGGCTGTAGGGTTGGAGCCGGAGCCGCTTGTAGATCAGGCGATCCACCCAATCGGTCAGCAGCACTTCGGTGAGCAGAAACTGGTCGCCTGCGGCTTCCATTTCAGCCACGGCCTCGTTGCCGAGTTCGAGCAGTTCCCGACGAGAGAGGCTGTTCTTGTGGCTTTCGATTCGCTGGAGGATGTACTCGTGGTATTGCTGCTTGAGCGATGGCACGGCGCGACGCCGGCGCTGCTGCTGGAGCTGGAGCGCGGTCAGCATGGTGGAGTCGTCGTACCCGGTCCGGCGCTTGAGGAAAGAAGCGTGGGGACTCTGGTTACAAAGTCGTATGGACGGGGGCGAGGTGTCAACCACGAGGTGGGGCCGTAACCTGTGAGATAGCACGGATCTAGGCCATTCGGGGGTGCGGCTACAGGGGACAGCGGAGCACCGCTCCCTTGAGATAGCCGGTTTCGGGGATGGTCAGCACTTCGGGGTGATCCTCCCCCTGTCCCAACAGGTGGACCAGCACGAGGCGGCGGCCGCTGTCGGCGGCGGCGTCGGCCAGCATGTCGAGGAACGCGGCGCGCCCCAGGTGGAAGGAACAGGATGCGGTGACCAAAACCCCGCCCGGCGCCAGCAGCCGCATGGCGCGCAGGTTGATCTCCTTGTAGCCCCGGAGCGCGCCGGGAAGCGCGTTTTTCGTCTTCGCAAAAGCCGGTGGGTCGACCACGATTGTATCGAAGCGGCGCCGCTCCCGCTCAAACTTTCGGAGCACGTCGAAAGCATTGTCAGCGACCCAATCGATGTTGCTGAAACCGTTCAGCGCGGCGTTGTGCCCCCCCCGAGCAATGGCGTCCGCGCTCTGGTCAACCGCCGTAACCCGGCCGGCCCGCGCCGCGAGGTGCAAGGCGAAGCTGCCGTGATAGGCGAAACAGTCGAGTGCCGCTCCGCCGGAACGGGCCAGGCTGCCGGCGAGGATGCGGTTGGGACGCTGGTCGAGAAAGGCACCCGTCTTCTGCCCAGTCCATGGTGCGGCCAAGTAGCGGATCGGGCCCTCGCGGACCTCGATGTCGTCGGGCACGGTGCCCAGTGCGAGCGTGATTTCCTGGGGCAGTCCTTCGCGGCTACGAACGCTGACATCGTTGCGCAGCAGGATCCCTTCGGGCTGCAGCAAACCGGCGAGGGCATTCAGAATCTGCGAACGCTGGGTTTCGATGCCGGCCGAGAGCAGCTGGACGACGAGCCAGCCAGCGTAGCGGTCCACCACGAGCGACGGGAGGCCATCGCCCTCGCCGTGCACCAGCCGGTAGGCCGTCGCATCAATCGCACTTCGCGCAGCCAGGCAGCCCGCCAGCCGTTCATGCCACCAGTGTGTGTCAATCTCGCGATTCTCGTGGCTCAGGAGTCGGAGTCGTATCTCCGACTTGGGGCTGTGAAGCGCGACACCCAGAAACTTTCCCCGCCGGTCCTGCACCCGGCAGAGCCCGGCCGCGTCGGGGGCGGCGAGAAGGTCGCTCCGGTAGATCCACGGGTGTCCGCGGGCCCAGCGGTCGGCGCCCTTCTGAGAGACCTTGGCGGTGGGGAGGGGCATTGGCCGAATTGCTGATTGTTGATTGTTGATTGCTGACTGGTCGGTGAATCTGCCGGTTTTTCAATCAGCAATCGGCAATCGGCAATCATTCTGTCCGGTCGGGGCGCAACACCGTGGCGCCGCGTAGATAGACGTGGCGGACCTGTTCCCGAGTGCGCCGAGTGTAGGCGTGGACCAGCAGGCGGATGCAACGCGGGAGGGAGCCTGGCACCGGGATTTCCGTCGAGTGCAGCAGCGCAACGATATTCCAGCCGTACACCTCGGCCGCGCGTGCTGGAAAGGCGGCATTGAGGTCGGCCGTCATCGTAAACAGGCCGCTCACGATGTCGTCGGGGTGGAGCCCGTTGGTCTCGATGAGCTTTCGGACGAGCTCGTCGGTGGCCTCGAGGATCTGCTGCGCGTCGTTGGTTTCCACGGTCGTGGCGCCGCGGATCCCCTGCAACCGGATCGGATGCTCATCATTCATGGCGCATAATCTAGCGCAACAACTCCGCTTGATGCTGGTCACGGATGACCAGTTGCTGGCGGGCCGCGATCTGGTAGAGGTCGCCCGCCAGGCGGAGCGGGGCGGTGTGACGGCCGTCCAACTCAGACTCAAGCAGGCATCGGCTCGGCAACTGCTTTCCACAGCCCGGGCGCTACGCGCAGCGCTCTCAGTTCCTATCCTGATCGACGACCGTCCCGATGTCGCCGCGGCCGCCGGATGCGGAGTCCATCTTGGTCCCGAGGATCTCGCCGTCGACTTGGCGCGGCGGATCCTGCCGAGGGGGAGTGTGATAGGGGCATCGGTCGGAGTACCCGAGGAAGCGGCCGCCGGCGCCGGGGCGGACTATTGGGGAGTGGGCCCCTGGGCGACTACCGCCACCAAGGTGGACGCTGGCGGGCCGCTGGGCGCCGAAGGATTCCAGCGAATTGTGGCGCTCGCTGGGGGGCGGCCCTGTATCGCGATTGGGGGCGTGCGGCCGGAGCATGTGCCGCTGATTCTCGCGGCTGGTGGCGCGGGGGTCGCGGTGGTTTCCGGGATTCTCGCTGCGGCGGATGTCGAGACTGCGGCGCGACGCTATGCGGCGCTGCTCTAACGGGTCCGGCGTGCCTCACGGCGCACCCTTGCGATGGCGCGATTGTGTTCGGCAAGCGTCCGGCTGAACACATGGTGGCCGTCGGGTCCGGCGACGAAATAGAGATAGGGCACGGTGGCGGGATAGAGCGAGGCCTCGATGCTCTTGATGCCGGGGGAATTCACCGGACCCGGCGGCAGCCCGGGATGGATGTAGGTGTTGTACGGCGAAGCGATCGCAAGGTCCTTGAAGTACAGCCGCGGCTTCCGAACCCCCCGCGAGATCTGGATTGCGTATTGGACGGTCGGATCGGCCTGCAACAGCATCCCGAGCCGCAACCGATTGGTGTATACCCCGGCGATAACAGCCCGCTCGTCGTCGTGGCGCGCTTCTCCCTCCACGATCGAGGCCAGGGTCACAATGGCATGACGAGTCATCCGCAGGGAATCCAGCCGCCGGTTCCACAGCGGATCCCAGCGTCGTTCGAATTCTGTCAACATCGCATCGACGAGGCTCCGCGAGGTGACCGGCAGGGGGAGATTGTAGGTGTCCGGCAGGAGATACCCCTCGAGGCTCGAGGTCCCCAGCCCGAATCGCGCGACAAACTCCGGGTCTGTCGCGAGGGCCAGCAGGCTGTCGCCTGGGATGCCCAGTCGAAGCTCCACCAGTCCCGACAACTCGAGCAGAGTGAGCCCCTCCGGCGCGGTGAATCGCGCGATGGCGACGCGTCCGGCCTTGAGTGCATCGAGCACAAACCACGCGCCGGCCGCGGCGGGTAGATCGTAAATGCCCGCCTTGACCACCCGGTCGGCTCCCCGAACTCGGGCCAGCAGCCGGAACCAGAGTCGGGACTGGATCAGCCCGCGGGCAGCCACCGAATCGGTGACCGCGTTGAAGTTGGAACCCGGGGGTATGGTCACTCGAACCAGCTCCCCGGTTTGATTGGGTGGGGCGCAGCCTAACAGCAGGGCGACCAGGAGGGTGGAACGGGAGAACGGGAGAACGGGACCCATCTCCGAGCCGGCTTTCCCGTTCTCCTGTTCCACCGTTGCACCGTTCCACTTGGGTTGGGTCATGTGGCCCCTCCCCGCCGCTGGTCGAGAAATCCCTGCAACAGGATCGCCGCCGCGAGCGCGTCCACCTCCTCCCGCCGGCCCCGGGTTGACCCACCCTGTGCCTGAATCTCGCGGTGGGCGCGGGCGGTAGTCATGCGCTCATCGCGGAGCTCCACCGGCAGGGCGGTCCGCTGGGCCACTAGCTCGGCAAGGTCTCGGGAGGCCTTCGCCGCAGGGCCCTCACTCCCCTCGGGCGTGAGCGGCAGTCCAACGAGGATGCCGACGGGTTGCTGCATTTCGAGATGTGCGAGAAACGCCGGCATGGGGAAGCGCTTGCCCGGGCGGCGAACCAGGGTGCCGAGCGGCGAGGCGAGGAACTGGGTTTCATCAGAAAGGGCGAGGCCCAAGCGGACCTCGCCCCAGTCGATCGCGATGATGCGGCCCGATGACGGGATGGTCATGTCGGAGATGTGGACGGTGAACGGCGAGACGGGAAAGGGAACCCTTCACCTTTCACGCTTCACGTTACTGCGCCATCGTCGCGAAGAACTCCTTGTTCGTCTTGGTGCGCTTCATCCGTTCGAGCAGGAACTCGAGCGCCTCGACCGGCGGCATGTCGGCGAGGAAATTCCGCAACAGGTAGACCCGGTTGAGCTCGTCCTTGTCCATCAGGAGCTCCTCTTTCCGGGTACTGGTCCGCTGGATGTCGATGGCCGGATAGATGCGGCGGTCGGCCAGGCGGCGATCCAGCACCAGTTCCATGTTGCCAGTGCCCTTGAACTCCTCGAAGATCACTTCGTCCATGCGGCTGCCGGTGTCGATGAGCGACGTGGCGACGATCGTCAGCGAACCGCCTCCCTCGATGTTGCGGGCCGCGCCGAAAAAGCGCTTGGGCTTCTGCAGGGCGTTGGCGTCAACGCCACCGGAGAGAATTTTTCCGGAGTGCGGTACCACCACGTTATGGGCGCGCGCCAGGCGGGTAATGGAGTCGAGCAGAATCACAACGTCCCGCCCGTGCTCGACCAGTCGCTTGGCCTTTTCGATGACCATGTCCGCCACCTGGACGTGCCGGTCCGCTGGTTCGTCGAAAGTGGAGGAGATCACCTCGGCCTTCACGTTTTCCTGCATGTCGGTCACTTCTTCCGGGCGCTCGTCGATGAGCAGCACGATCAAAACGCACTCGGGGTGGTTCTCGCTGATCGCGTTGGCCAGCTTTTGCATCAGGATCGTCTTGCCCGCCTTGGGTGGCGCCACGATCAAGCCACGCTGGCCCTTGCCGATCGGGGAGAGGAGGTCCACCACCCGCATCGACAGATCCCCCGTGGCGCGTTCCAACCGGATTCGTTCGTCGGGATACCGGGGCCTCAGGTTGTCGAACGCGATCCGGTGCTTGGTCTTCTCCGGCTCCTCGTAGTTAACCTGCTCGACCTTGAGCAGCGCGAGGTACCGTTCACCCTCCTTCGGCGGCCGCACCTGGCCCATCACCGTGTCGCCGGTGCGCAGATCGAATCGCTTGATCTGGGACGGCGAGACGTAGATGTCGTCGGGGCCGTAGAGGTAGTTCCAGTCCTGGCTGCGGAGGAAGCCGTAGCCTTCGGGCAGGATCTCCAGCACGCCTTCGCCGCGGATCACCGTGTCCTGATCGAGCAGGGTTTGCTCGATGCGGAAGATGAGGTCCTGTTTTCGCAGGCCGGAGTAGTTGGTGATACTCAACTGCTCGGCCAGCGCATGCAGTTCGGCGACGGACTTCTGCTTAAGCTCGGCTATATCCACCGGTGTGGTACTCCGCTCAGTGGTCGGACTCCGCTCGGGAGTGGGCCGCCGGTCAGCCGGCGGACGAGCCTTATTGGGGGCGGGCAAATGTGTCAGGGGTCGGAATTGAGCAGGAAGCCGGAGCGTCCGGCTTGCGTTTGCTTATGTGTATGATGGGACGGTCAGGGGAGGTCTCAAGCGTACTGGGAGCAGAGCATATATAGGCCTGCAGCCCCGCAGCGTCAAGGGCAGAGGCCGCCCACGGCTTACCTGTCGCGCTTGTACAGCCCCCGGTGGACGATCTCCATGTGGCGTTCGGGCTGGCCGAGGGGGGCGAACCCCAACGGCGCATAGAGTCCCTGGGCGTCCCGGGTAACCAGGGATAAGCGCCTCAACCCGCTCAGGTCCGGATGGCCCATGACTGTCTCCATCAGCCAGCGACCGAGCCCCTGACCTCTGAACTCCTGCAGGACGTAGACGTCACACAGGTAGGCATAGGTCGCCCGGTCGGTGATCACCCGGGCCAAGCCAACCTGGCGGGATCCTCGATACAGCCCAAAACAAAGCGAGCCCTGAAGCGAGCGGGCAACGAGATCCAGCGGAATGCCTTCCGCCCAATAGGAGCGCGTCAGCTCTTCATGGATCGCCGCGGCATCCAGGCGGGCAGGGTCGGTGGAAATCAGGAAGTCACCGCGGGAGACCTCAAGCTGAGACATCAAGCCTCCTCAGTTGGCCGGGTAACCTTATATTACCGGCGATCCGGTGGAATCCGGATTCCCCCTACAGCCAGGTAAGCCAGGTGACGAGCGATAGCGACCGCTACCACAAGCTGCGCCACGATCTCTCGAATCCGCTCTCCGCGCTGCTTGCGGAGACTCAACTGTTACTCCTGAGCGAGTCGAAGCTCGATCCGGAAACCCTCACTAGTCTTCGGGAAATCGAGGCCCTCGCCGTCAGAATGCGCGGGATCATGCGGGAGAGCTGAATCTTCACGTGAGTAGTGAAGAGTAAGAAGTGAGAGGTGAGAAGTGCGAGGTGAGAAGTGCGAGGTGAGAAGTGACCCGAGACGGGCGTGGATGCCTCTCTCTGTCCTTCTCGCTCCCCGCCTCTCCCTGCGGATGCTTCACCTATTACTTCTCACTTCTCACCCTTCCATCCTCCACTTCCACCTGCATCCGCCCGCCTCAGGTACGCCCACCCGTTCGCCAGATAGGCCAGCAGAAACACCAGGCTCGCCGTGCTGACCGCCAGCCGATACGGCAACGGCGCCGTGCCGGCGGAGATGAACCCCTCTATGAGACCGGCGACGACCAGGAGGACGATGACCGTGCCGATCATCCGCATGGCCAGGCGCCCCTTGAGCACCAGGGCCTCGCCCCGGGTGAGGTCGCCAGGGGCGAGGAGCGCCCGTCCGAGCAGGAACCCCGCAGCACCGGCCACCCAGATCGCAAAGAGCTCGAGTACTCCATGCCCGATCACAAAGGTCCACAGATATCCCAACAGACCCATGTTCGCGAAGTGGCCCGATATGGCTCCCAACACCAAACCGTTGTAGCCCAGCAGGATCAACGATCCCACGCCGGCGAGAATGCCTCCCGCGAAACTGAAGAACGCAACCTGGATATTGTTGGTCATGATCGCCGATGCCATCATCGGGCGGTCCTCGGTCTCAGCCTCGAAGTAGCCGTGGCCCGCCTGCTGCCTGGCCTGCCCCGCTGCCGCGCGGTCGAGGATGGTCGCGGGGAGGAGCTCCTGGGCCAGTGCCGGACGCTCCTTGAGAAGGAGGAAACCAGCAGCGGCCGGCAGGGCGAAGATGAGAAAAGCGAAGAGCACGGTGCGCCGTGCTTCGATGACGCCTGCAGGGCACTCACGGGTGACAAAGCGCCAAAGCTGCCTGCCAGTGCGCCGGTCGTCGCGATAGAGGGTATTGTGCCCCGCGGCGACCAGCCGCTCCAGCCGGGTGAGCACGGCTCCGGGCGCGCGATAGGTTCGGGCCCGCGCCAGATCCGCCGCGACTTCACGATAGCGTGCCGCGAACTCCGGGAGCTCCGCAGCCTGAAAGCTGTCGAGCCCATTCCGGGTCGCTCGACCGGCCATGGTGTCGAACTGATCCCAGCGATCTGATTTGCGGGTGACAAACCGCTCCACCACGCCGCCACCCGCCTCCCGTCGTCCGTCTCTGCCGCTGCGCGCTCCGAAGCGCCCCCGCCTTCGCGCCAGCTCGTCGCGATAGAGTGTCGCGAGGAACTCCTCCGGATCTTCTGGCCGGTTGGGATAGCGTCCCGACAGACGATCGGCGAGGCGCCCGGCGAGCCGGGCCCGGACTTCAGCGGGAAGGGTCGGGCCTCGCTCGGAATACCCGCGGAGGAAATGGAACTCCTCGTCGCTCAGTTCCGGGGCGCCCGCGGCCTCCAGTTCGGCAGTGCCAACCCGCTCTCGATCGGCAACGGAATGGATGACGGGCTGATCCCGAACCACGACGGTACCCGCGACGATGTCGCCGAGCCGTTTGCCCCGCGGGTGCAGTGCAACGAACAGTCCTCCGAGCAGGTATGCCAGGGGGAGGAAGTCGGCGATGCGAAGCAGGTTCCTCGCTGCGGCCGCGCCGAATGTCACGGCATGACCGGTATCGCGGATCACCCGGATGCCCAGCCAGCGCTTGCCAGGCGTCTGCCCGTTTCGGAGCCCTTCGAACAGCGTGAAGTACCCCCAGAGCGATACGAAGTACAGGAATGTGGAGATCGCGGTGACCCACGCGCCGCCCGCCGGCCGAAATTCCCCGAACAGGATTGCCATGGCGATGGTCCAGACCATGAGGAGCATCCAGTCGACGATTGCCGCCAGGGCCCGGGAGCCGATACCGGCGATCTCGTAGTCGAGCACGACGTGCTCGGGGGTCTCTACTTCGAGATGCTGGCGGAAGTCTGTTGGGGCGCTCATCACTGCTCGGTGGAGGTGTCGTAAATGTAGGTCCGCGCGACTCGGCTTCCCAAGGCCCAGCGCGCCCCCCATCTTGTACCATCCCTCCGTGGAGCCACCTGACATGTCTGGTCCCGCGTTGCGCCCGCTCTCGCTCGGCGAGGTCCTGGACGTTGCTTTTGGGCTGTACCGGAATCTTTTCCTCCCGCTCCTCACCGTCACGCTGATCACCGGCGCGGTTCCCCTCGTGATCTCGGTCTACGTGGAATCCTCGGGTGGGGCGCTGGTCAACTTGCCGCTCTATTTCGCCAACCTGCTCCTGAACACGATTCTTGGCGCAATTGCGGCGGCCGCGGCCACGTTCATCGTCTCCGAGAGTTACATGGGCCGCCGACTCACGGCCTTTGACGCACTCAGTCGTGCGGCCCCGTTCATCGGCCGGTTGATCCTCCTGGGAATTCTCACCGGTTTCGTGGTGGTGCTGGGCCTGATGCTGTTTCTGATTCCGGGGTTCATCCTGTTGAGCGGCCTCGCGCTGGCGACACCCGCCATGGTCATCGAGGCGCTCCCCACGTCCACCGGCGCGATGGGGCGGTCTTGGGCGCTGACCCGCGGGCACCGGCTGAAAGTCTTCGGCGCGCTGCTCGTTGTCCTCGTGCTGATGTACATCCCGTTCATCGCCCTCGGAGGCATCGCCGCCGCGAGCATTTCGAGCGGCGGCGGGACCGGAAGCGTCTCTGGGCAATTCATTGTGCTGACCGCCACGGCCGCCCTCCTCTCCACGCTGATCTGGCCGCTGTTCTACTGCGTGCTGACCGTGTCGTATTACGATCTCCGGGTCCGCAAGGAGGCATTCGACCTCGAGGTGCTCGCCTCGGGGCTCGCCCAAGCGTGATCCCCAACCAGGCGCCGGCAGCGGATTCGCTCCGCGCGGTGCTCGATTCGGTCTTCAGCCAGGCGGAATACCGCTGGGTCGGCATTCCCCACCCGCTCGCCTTCCTGCGCAGGTGGTGGCAGTTGCTGCAGGACTGGCTCGCCGCCGCACGCGAGCGCCATCCGGACCTCTTCTCGGCGTTCTTCTGGATCCTCATCGCCATCCTGGCGGCGATTCTGGTGCACGGGATCTGGGTGATGGCTCAGACACTCCGGGCGGCGAATGCCCCAGCTACGAGCGGCGACGCGGCTCCAGCCGAGATCCGCGGGGCAAGTTGGTACCGTCGCGAGGCTCTCCGCCTAGCCAGGCTCAACCGCTATCCCGAGGCGATGCAGGCCGACTTCCTGGGGCTGGTGCTCGAACTGGACCACCGCCGGCTGTTACGCTTTCACCTCAGCAAGACCCCGGGCGAATACACCACCGAGGCGCAACTGGCTCAGCCCTCCCGCGATGCGTTCCGGGCGCTGGTTCGAACGCTCTACGGCTATGCCTTCGCGCGTGAGCCATGCGGCCCGGAGGAATTCGCGGCTTGGCGGACTCGTTCCGCGGGGGAGCAGTATGCAGCCGCGCACTGAAGCCCTCATTGGGGTCGGCGCGATGTTGGTGCTGCTGAGTTTGTCGGCGCTGCTCGGCGGTCGCGGGAACCCGTTGGGGGAAGAGGACCCTCGGCCCTCGACGCTGCTCGCAGGCCCGTTCGGGGCTCGGGGTCTGGCGGATGGCCTGGTGCGCCTGGGTATTGAGGTCCGTCGTTTTCGACATCCGATCAGCCAGCTCGAGGCCAACGACGGCGTGGGGCCGCGAACTGCCCTTGCCGTGCTCGACCCCCCTCCTCGAAACCCGCTGACGACGACCGAGGAGGGACAGATCCTCGACTGGTCCGCAGCAGGTCACGGCACGGGCCTCGTGCTGGCGGGGCAGGGGGCGGCGGATCTCATGCGCTGTTTCGGGTACGCACTCGACTGGCGCTTCATGGACAGTGTGGATGTGCGCGCTCCCGGTGAGCCTATTACAGGCCATTGGCCGAAGGTGGCCGGGGTGCTCGCCGCTTCCACTGACACGGTGATAACCGATTCGAGCCGGGTTGAGGACGCGACGGTCACCCATTGCGTGGTGCCGGCCGTGGCGTCAGTGGATACCCTGCTGACGAGTGTCACTGGGCGGGTGGTTGGGTTGAGACTCCACCGCGCGGACACCGATGGCGAGGTCGTGATTCTTTCCGATGTGGCGCTGCTCCGCAACCGTGCCCTGCGGGAAACCCTTGCAGGCCCCTTCGCACTCGGGCTCTTCGCGGGACGCTACGACCGCGTCCTCTTCGAGGAAGCCCATCAGGGCTTCGCGGAGGGTGGCTCCCTCCTCGGGGCGACCCTTGCCTGGAGCCGACGCTCGCCATTGGGTTGGGCGATGTGGCAGATCGCCGCCGTCGGGATGCTGGCGCTGTTCGGTGACGCCTTCCGCTTCGGTCCGCCTATCAGGGTGATCAATCGCAGGCGCCGATCACCCCTGGAACATGTGCGGGCGCTGGCCACGGCCCTGGCCGCCGCTCGCGGGCACGATGTGGCAATCCGTTCGATCGTCGAGGGCCTCCGGCGGAGGCTCCTGCCCGCCGGCCAGCGTCCCCACGGTGACTGGCGCGAATGGCTGGGCCCGCTGGGAGAAAATGTGCGAAGCCAGCGCGCGCGCGAGGCCGTGCGTACGCTCCAGACCCTGACCAGGCCAGGGCAGTCCCCGGAAGGGGTGCTGCAGGCCGCCAACGCGGTGGAGGATGTGTGGGAGGAATTGCGCCCCTGACGCCGGAGGAAGTCCGCGCCCAGTCGGAATGTGCCCAGCGCCTGCTGGAGCAGCTCGGCCGGGTGATTCTCGGACAGGATGCCGTGCTCCGCGAGGCGGTATTGACGCTCGCCGCCCGTGGGCATCTGCTGTTCGAGGGTCCGCCGGGCACGGCCAAGACGCTTCTGGTCCGGGCGCTTAGCCAGGCCATGGGCCTTGAATTCAGGCGGATCCAGTTCACACCGGATCTGATGCCCAGCGACATCACTGGCGTGAACCTGCTGACCGGCCAGGGCGACTTCACCTTCCGGCCGGGACCGTTGTTCGGTGATCTCGTGTTGGGGGACGAAATCAACCGGGCTCCTGCTAAGACCCAGGCAGCGCTGCTGGAAGCGATGCAGGAACGGCATGTCACCGTGGACGGCACCAGCCATCCGCTCAGTGCGAGTTTCACGGTGTTCGCCACGCAGAATCCGATTGAGTTTGAAGGGACGTACCCGCTCCCGGAGGCGGAGCTGGACCGGTTTCTCATCAAAAGCCTGCTCGACTATCCCGACGTTGCGTCGGAGCAGGGACTCCTGCAACGGGTGCTGGGTGGCTTCGAGTCGGCCGAACCGAAGAGCTTTGGCGTCACGCAGGTGATGGACACCGCGGGACTCGAGGCGCTCCGCAGTGCGTCCCGGCGAGTCCGGGTGGAACAGACGCTCATCGAGTATATCACGGCGCTGGTACGGGCCACGCGGGATGCGCCGGCGCTGACCATGGGCGCGAGTCCGCGGGCGAGCGTCGCGCTGCTCAAGCTCGCACAGGCAGCAGCGTTGCTCGACGGGCGGGACTTTGTCATCCCTGACGATGTCAAGGCACTCGCACCGCCCGTGCTTCGCCACCGCATCGCCGTTGCTCCCGAACTGGAACTTGAGGGTGTCACCCCGGACCAGGCCTTGCGCACGATCATCGAGCGGATCGAAGCGCCACGATGAGGTGGGGGAACGGAGACGGGAGAAGGGGGGAGCGGGGGAACGGGAGAACGGGGATGGAAGAGCGGGGGAAGCAATGAGAGCACGGAGGAACGACGGAGTGGGAACGAGCTGCCGAGCTGCCGAGCCGCCGAGTCGACATGTATCTGCCTGACCGACGCTGGTTCGTCGTAGCGGCCGCGCTGGCGCTGCTTGCGCCGGTTACGCTGGCATGGCCCGCCGCCGCGATCGCGCTGGTGGTGTGTGACGCACTATGGGTGGCTGCACTCCTGATCGACGGTTGGCGGGTCTCTGGAGTAGATGTGGCCGCGGTCGGTATCACCCGGGACGCACCGCCTGCCTTCTCGGTCGGCCGACCCCTTCCCGTCAGCTACCGTTGGACCAACCCGACCGGCCGACCGCTCACCCTTCGCGTCCGCGAGACGTTCCCCGACCCCCTGAGCCCGACCGCTGGACGCGAGCGGCGGCTGGTGCTGCCGCCGACCGAACACCTGACCGAGGAGGTTCAGCTCCGAGCCGTCCGGCGGGGCAAGGGATCGGGCGGGGATATCTATCTCCGCTTGCTCGGGCCGTGGGGGCTCTGTTGGCGCCAGGCGCGCCGGTCGCTTCCCTGGACCGCCGTGGTCTACCCCAGTCTCGTAGGTGCTTCGCTGCGCTCCCTGCCCACTCAGGCGCAACGCAGGAGGGAGGCCGGATTTCGGAGCGTCCGGCGGATCGGCGAAGGACGGATGTTCGAGAGTCTGAAAGAATGGGTGCCGGGTGAGGACACGCGGACGATCGACTGGAAGGCCACGGCGCGCCGTGGGAAGGTGATGGCGCGTCAGTACGAGGATGAACGTCGCCAGCAGGTCCTGCTGGTGATCGATGCAGGACGGATGCTCACGGCTGAAGTGGAGGGGCGGCCGAGGCTGGAATCGGTCATCGAGGCGGCGCTGCGCCTGGCCCACAGCGCGGTGGACCATGACGACAACATCGGGCTCATGGTGTTCGCCGACGAGGTACAGGTGTTCCTGCCGCCGGCGCGTGGTCGTCGGGCGTTACGTGGGATTCTGGATGCCCTGGCTTCGATCAAGGGGAAGCTGGTCGAGCCGGACTATCCGGCGGCGTTCGCATTCCTGGCGGCGCGCAACAGGAAGCGCGCGCTCACGGTCCTGTTCACCGACGTCATCGACCGGACCGCCAGTGAGGCATTGGTGGCGCAGATCGGAACTCTTCGGCCCCGGCACCTGCCGCTCGCAGTGACGCTGCGAGATCCATCGCTGGAGCGGCTGGCGACTGCACGGCCGGAACGCGTCGAGGCGGCCTTCGACCGCGCCGCTGCTGAGGAGTTGTTGCAATCGCGAGAAGCCGCTCTCGCCGAGATGCGTGGACGGGGAGTGCTTGTCCTCGATGTGCAGCCGAGCGGCGCGAGTGCGGCAGTGGTGGAGCAGTACAACAGGCTGAAGCGGCGAGGGGTGCTCTAAAGTGAAAAGTGAGAAGTGAGAAGTAAGAAGGAAGAAGTAAGAGGTGAGATGTGAGACATGAGAAGTGCTGCACTGAAGGCAAGACGCTATTCCCCGCCGCTTCTCCCTTCTTGCTTCTCACCTCTTACTTCTCACTTCTCACTTCTCACTTCTCACCTCTTACTTCTCACTTCTCACTTCTTACTTCTTACTTCCCACTCTTCCTCATCGACGGAAAGATCGTCTCCATCCCATGCCCCATCGCGTCGATGTAGGACCGGTCGAAGGCGGCCGAGATGGTCTCGCGGCGGGAGTAGGGGCCGGAGGTGTAGGCCCGCGAGGTGATGCCAGCCTGGCTTAGCTCGCAGACGTGCCAGTCCTGACGATTGGTCATGTCCCAGAAGTTCACCCCATCGTCGATGTTGAACGTTGTTTCCGTAAGCGATGCCGGGTTGAAGAGCCAGTGGCAAAAGACCTTCGTGCGGTCAACCGCCACCGGCCACAGCACGTGGAACATCACGTAGTCCGGGTGCAGGCTGAGCAGCATGTTCGGCATCAACGAGTAGTAGTAGACCCGCCTGTGGTCTTCCTCTGGGAGACCCGGGTCCACGGGCAGCCCGCAGACGTCGCCCGACATCGTCATGCTGTCGGCACCCTCGGAGAGGATCATGTACCCGCCCAGGAACGGACCCTCGATCAGGTCGTTTTCGCCGAGCGTTGGCGGTGTCAGCTTGGTCAGTGCGGGATGGACCAGCGGGCAGTGGTAGCATTCCGAGTAGTTCTGAACAACCAGCTTCCAGTTTGCCTTGACGTCGTATTCGATTGTCTTGCCGATCTTGAGATTCGGCATGTTGAAGCGAGAGAAACGCCCGAGCAAGGGGGTGTGGCTCTCCTCGAAGGATGCCGCGTCCTTCGCGAGGTTGATGAAAATGAAGCCTTCCCAAACCGCGACAGCAACCTTGTGGAGCGGCCAATCCTGCTTGCGGAAGCCCTCGAGGTCGTTCGTCGCCGGTGCCCCGATCAGTCGCCCATCCAGCGCATAGGTCCAGGCATGATACGGACACTGAATCGTCTCGGAGAGCTGGCCCTGATGCTCTTCGCAGAGCCGGCTGCCACGGTGGCGACAGACGTTGTAGAACGAGCGGACCGTTCCCTGCTGATCCCGCAGAATGATCACGCTCTCCCCGGCGATCTCGACCAGGAAGTAGTCACCTCGGTTGGCGATCCGCTCCTCGCGATCCACGCACAGCCACTGTCGGGAAAACAGCCGCTCCGACTCTTCCGCGAGGATGGCGGGGTCAGTGAAATAGCGCCGGGGCAGGGTCATCTGCCCGTGAGTGGGAAGCTCGCGCGGCTTCCAGGCAATCGTGGTCAACGGTCGAACCTTGGAAACAGGGATTGACCGAAAGATGTCATTCGCGCGGCAGCGACGGAAGGGCGAGGCGCCCCGAACGCGAGTACCATTCTCCCCAATGTCGCGCCCGATCGTCCATCTCATTCCACACACCCACTGGGACCGGGAATGGTACCTGCCCCTGGGCGGGTTTCGTGCCCGGCTGGTGGTCGCGCTCGATGGCCTGTTGGCGCAACTCGAGGACGATTCTCGCATTCGGAGCTTCCTCCTCGACGGCCAGACCGCCCTCATCGAGGACTACCTGTCAGTGCGCCCCGAACGGGTTGAGGCCGTGGTCAGGCTGGTGCGTGATGGCCGACTGCAACTGGGACCCTGGCATGTCCTCGCCGACGAACAGATCCCGGCCGGCGAGTCGCTGATTCGAAATCTGTTGCTCGGCGGGGCGGTAGCCCGGCGGCTTGGCGGTTCGGCGCCAATTCTGTATTCCCCAGACGCCTTCGGGCATCCCGCGAGTCTCCCCGCCATCGGGGTCGAATTTGGGATTCGGCACGCGGTCGTGTGGCGTGGTCTCGGGACGGAAGAGACCGGAGGTCGCGATCTCTTCTTCTGGGAATCGCCGAGTGGAGCGCGCGTGCTCGCGTATCACCTTCCAAAGGAAGGATACGAAATCGGGGCGGCCCTCCCCGGTCCCGCGGCGGGACTCGGCGAGAGATGGAAGCGGGTCGCCGACGTCGTGCTCCCGCGCGCCGCCACCAAGCACGTGGCGGTCTTCGTCGGGGCAGACCACCACGAGGTTCGGCCTGACCTTGGAGAACTGCTGGAGCGACTCTCGGAGGTCGCACCAGAGTGTGAGTTCCGCTTTTCGCGCCTCGAGGAATTCTTTGTGGCCGCGGAATCCGAGTTGCCCGACATTGCCGTCGTGCGGGGGGAGCTCCGACGGACGTCCGGACATACCTGGGTCCTCCAGGGGGTGCACGGGACCCGGGCGCCGCTCAAGCGAAGGAATGCCGCGATCGAGCTCGAACTGCTCCGCGTCGCTGAGCCGCTCGCGGCACTGGTCCGCGGCGCCAGCGAGGGGGCCGTGCTCCGCCGAGCGTGGCGCGAGGTAGTAGAGAGCCACTTCCACGATGCGATCGGCGGGTGCGCCCACGACGCCGTCGCGCGGGCGATGACGGTGCGATTTGACGACGCCGAGGCCGCGACGACGCAGGTGATCAACGGCGCACTCAGTCGGCTGGCTGGTCACGATCCGGATCTTGCGCGGGAGCGAGCGTCGAGCGACGGGCGGCTGCTTGTATGGAACCCTGCGGTACGCCCCCGCAGTGGCGTCGTGGTAGCGGAGCTCACGTTCTTCCGTCGGGATGTGCTGGTTGGCCCACCGGGGAATCGCAAGCCGGCTTCGGGTCCGGGCGTCCGGCCTTTTGTGCTCCATGCCATGCCAGGCGATTCAGCCTCGGCCGGGATTGCGCCGCAGATTCTGGATGTCCAGCGCGGCCTCGAGCGAGTGGATGCGGCGTTTCACTATCCCGATCAGGATGAAGTCGATCGGATAACGATCGCGATTCCGCTGGCGACGGTGCTGCCCGGCATGTCAGGTCGGCTCTTCGGTCTGAGGGACGGGACCGTCCAGCCGCTCGAATCGTTCGCCTCCGCCGAGGGCCGGTTGGTGTGGAATGGCCGGACGGAGTTCGGGCTCGATCAGGACGGCACCGCGGTTCTCCGCTCCAAAGGGAACGAGCGGCCGTTCACGGGACTGCTTGGCTTCGAGAGCGAGCGGGACGTGGGTGACACCTACACCTTCTGTCCTGCTTCGCGCGACGCGATCCACCGCCCGAGTAGGCCGGTCCGTCCCCGGGTCACCGCTCCAGGCCCTCTGGTCGCCGGGCTCGAGTGGGGCATCGCGATGCGCTGTGGGAGCGGGAGCGGCAGTGGGTTAGGCAGAGTCTCCGCGAGGATTCGAGTCGAAGCGATCGGCGACTCGCCAGTGCTCCGCTGCTCTATTGCGCTCGACAATCAGGCGCGGGATCATCGCCTTCGGCTCCGGTTTCCAACCGGCCTCGCGCGAGCGCAGCTCTTCGCCGGGACCCAGTTCGGCGTGGCTGAGCGTTCTGTCCCTGCTCACTCGACGAAGCAGCGGATGGAGGCGCCGGGGACTACCGCGCCAGCGCATCGGTTCGTCGCCACGGCCAAGGGCGAGCGGGGCCTCGCGCTGTTTGCGCCAGGGTTCTTCGAGTACGAATGGACGTCTCGCGGTGATCTGCTGATCACGCTACTTCGTTCCGTCGGCGAACTCTCCAAGGGTGATCTCAAGACAAGGCCGGGCCATGCCGGATGGCCGACGCCCACCCCAGAGGCCCAGTGCCTCGGCACAGAGGTCATCGAGCTGGGGCTGGCGCCGATCTCTGTCACGGATCTCGGGGCCCCTGAGCGGTTGCACCACTTGTGGGAGGATTGCTTCCTGCCACCGGTGGCTCGGTGGATTCGGAACTACTCACCCGTGGGCAAGTCTTCGATTGAAGCGATGGGCTGTACGCTGGAAGGGGAAGGACTGGTGTTATCGGCGTTCAAGCCGGCCGAGGATGGGCGGGGAGCCGTGGTTCGATGCGTCAACCTGCGCGATGCTTCCGTTCGTGGGCGGCTTCGGTTCGCGCCGCGGGTGATCCGCGCCGTCGAGGTCCGCGCCGATGAGTCGCCGATCGGCGAACTCACTCTGGAAGAGTCCGGGAGTACGGTCACGTTCGGCGTGAGCGGTCACGGCCTTGTTTCGGTGCTAATCAAGTGGGCTGACTGAACTGGGAGGACAATGATGCGACGGGTGCTGATCCTGCTCTGTGTGGTGGTGGCTCCGGCCCTCGTGGCTCAGGAGAAGGAAGTACTGAAGGTTCCGGGGGCCGTCGAGGGGTTGCCTTTCTCCCCGGCCATTCGAGTTGGCAACGTGATCTACCTATCGGGTCAGCTGGGCAACCGCATTGGTACCCGCGAGCTCGTGTCCGGGGGGATCACCCCGGAAACCCGACAGACGATGGAGAACATCCGCACCGTCCTGGACGCGGCCGGCAGCTCTCTCGATCGGGTCTTCAAGTGCACCGTGTTCCTCGCGGACATTGCGGACTACCCGGCGATGAACGCGGTCTACGCGAGCTACTTTCCCAACAATCCGCCCGCGCGCTCCACCGTGGCGGGGAGCGGCCTGGCACTGGGCGCTCGGGTGGAGATCGAATGCATGGCCACGGCGCGATGATGCGATTGTGAGGCGAGGAGGTTAGGGGCGGAGCTTCGCTCCGCCCCTACCCTCCGCCCCCTTCGCCGGTCCCGCACCGCCGCTATCCGACCCGTCCCGGGGCCCCCCGCAGCGCCGCGCTGATCACGTCTGGACGGTTGGTGACAATCCCATTTACGCCGTTGGCCCAGAGTGCTCTGGCAATGGCGGCGTCGTCCACAGTCCACACGTGCACCGTGCTTTCTCGCCTATGTGCCGCATGGACGAAACGCCGGCTTGGAATCCGGAGCCCGTGGTAGCGGTCCGGGACCGCGTAGCAACGGCAGGCGGGATGGGGTGAGCCGAGCTTGAAGAAGAGCCGCGCGATGTCGCCTTGGCTCGCCCCGCGATGGAATCGCTCGGAGGTGAATACGCGGAGGGCCCGCCAGTCGGAGCCGGCAATGACTGCCCGGTGAGCCGCGCCGCAATCGAGCAGTACCAGCGCCACCGCTTGTTGTGCCTCCCGCTCCTTTATTTCGATGAGCAAGGGTACGTCGGGGAGGTTTTCGATCACGGCGCGGAGCGTCGGAATCCTTACCCCGGTACCGCGATAGAGGTAGCCGCCGCCTGGGGCCCAGAATCGAAACCCTGCGTCGGCTTCGGCGAGCGCCGCGGCCGAGTAGCGGTTGATGGGTCCCGAGAGGTCGGTGGTGCGATCCAGAGTCGCATCGTGGAAGACCATCGGCGTTCCGTCGGCGGAGGCACGAATATCGAACTCCAGGGCGTCGGCCCCGAGTCGGATCGCGCGGCGGAAACTCTCGAGTGTGTTCTCCGGCGCGTGGGCGGCTGCGCCCCGATGGCCGATGACCGGCCGTGCAGTGAGATCGAGCAGGGGGTTCATCGGCCTTCTTCGCTTAGCCTGTCACGCAAACCATCTCCCAGCAGGGTGCAGGCGACGACCACCAGCACCAGCGCCACGCCCGGGGCCATCGCAACCCAGGGTGCGTTGACCAGGGTATCTCTCCCGGATGCGATCATCGCGCCCCACGACGGGGTCGGCGGCTGAATCCCGAGACCGAGGAACGAAAGCCCGGCCTCGAGAGTGATGGCGTTGCCGACCCCGAGGGCCGCCGCCACGATCACGGGCGTCCAGCTGTTGGGAAGAATGTGGGTGAAGGCGAGGCGCGGTCGACCGGCGCCCAACGCACGAGCTGAGCCCACGAACGGCCGGGCCATCAGCGCCGTGGCTTCCCCGTACACCAGGCGGGCGACACTCATCCAGCCGGTGAGGCCCAGCACCACGACGACCAGCGGCCCGCTCGGTTCCCAGAGCGCCGCCAGCAGCAGCAGGAGTACGACACGCGGTATCGCCAGCGCGAAGTCGGTGAAGGCCATGAGCAGCCGGCCGGTTCGGGTAGGCCCGACGCCAGCCGCGAGCCCCACCAGGACGCCGATTGCGATCGCGAGTGCCGTCGCCATGAATCCAGTCACGAGTGAGACCCTCGACCCGTACACCAGTCGGCTCCAGACGTCACGACCAAAGCGATCAGTTCCGAGGAGATGGAAGGCCCCCAGACCGTCGCGGGCGAAGGGGGGCGTGAAGCGGGTGGCCACGACATCGGTCTGCGCGACGGGATCGAACCCGGCGAGTACCGGCGCCGCCAGCGCCACGAGGGCGAGGGCGCCAAGCACAAGGATTCCGATCCGGGCTCGCCCATCGCCGAGGAGTCGTGGGTCAGGCATCGCGCACCCGTGGGTCGACCCATGTCCGGAGCAGGTCGGCCAGCAGATTCCCTAATACGACCAGAACGGCACTGACGGTCGCCGCGGCCATCACCACAGGGTAGTCGCGCGCCTGGACGCCTTCGATCAGCACTCGCCCCACACCGGGCCACGCGAAGATGCCTTCCACGAACACCGCCCCGGAGAAGAGCGCCGGGAGCGACAGCCCGAGGAGAGTCACCACCGGGCCGAGCGCGTTGCGGAACAGGTGCCGGAGCAGAATGCGCCGCTCAGTCAGGCCGCGGGCTCGCGCCGCCACAAGAAAGGCCTCACCCCGGACATCGAAGAGCGCACCGCGCGTGAAACGCGCTGCCCCGCCCAAACCGATGAGGGAGAGCGTCGTGAGGGGAAGAACCAGGTGACGGAGCCGGTCCACGAATTGGGCGCCCCCACCAAGAAAATCGGCGTCGAGGCCGGTCGCGCCGAAGGCGGGAAGCAGCCGGAGATGATAGGCGAAGAGCCATACCAGCATGACCGCCAACCAGTACCCCGGCATGGCGAACAACACCACCGAGACAATGGAGAGCGAAGTGTCGGTCCGACGGCGGGCGCGGGCCTGAATGAGGGCGATGCCGATTCCCAGCAGGTAGCTCGTTCCAAGCGAAAGCGACACCAGGAGCGCGGTCCACGGCCATGCGTCCCGGAGCATCGCTCCCACCGGCTGGCCTGTGGCGAGGCTAACCCCCCAGTCGCCTTGGACCGCTCGACCCAGCCATTCGGCGAACTGCGTGGGAAGGGAGTGATCGAGGCCCAGTCGGTCCCGGAGGGCCACGAGTTGCGCTTCGGTCGCCGCGGGCCCGGCGAGATGTCGCGCCGGGTCGCCGGGCGCGAGGTGCAGGAGGACGAAGGTGAGACACACGACGCCAAGCACCACGGCCGAACCCGAGAGCAGGCGCCCAACCGCACGGGAGAGCATGAGACAGAATGTAGCGCCCTCTCCACAGCTGGCATGAGGTGAGACATGTCACCGCCTGGAGCGCCGGCGAGTCGACAGCTTGGGATATCTTCCAGCGGGAGAGGTACGTGAGGCACATATCTGCCGGCGCCGCGGCCTTCGCGACGATCCTGGCCGCATGCAGCAACAGCGACACCATGTCCCCCGGATCGGGGGGCTCGCCAATTACCCAGGCCGAAGCGCAGGTCATCGCGGAGGAAATGCAGGGAGAGGTGGAAGCAATGGGCGCCGGCGCGACCGTGACGGACGTGTTATCGCCGAGCTTCCCTGCGCCGCCCGGTGCCCTGCACGCCTTTCGGGGCCCGCTCTGGTTCTTTGCCAACGCCGGATGTCCGACATTGTCGGAGAATCCGCCCACCGACACTGACGGGGATGGTGTTCCTGACAATCTGGTAATCACCTTCGACCCCGCGGCCTGCACCTTCACTTTTGGCCGGGCAAGCATGGAGTTGAGCGGCATGGTCACGGTGTCCGATCCAACGACGGCCGGGCAGGGGCTCCGCATTGTCTTCGGGGGGTTCCAGCAGAAGACCACCGTGGATGACAAGTTCTTCCAGAGGAATCTGGACGGCGTCTGGCAACTCACATCGGACGGTTCCGGATTCGCGGCCACCGACAGCACGACCGCGGCACATTCGTCCAGCTCCCGGCCGACAGCGACGCTGGCGAAGGCATGGCAGGTCAACTTCGTGGCGGAGGTGGGCTCCACCTTTTCCCGTCACGCTCGGCTTCCGAGCGGTGATTTCGCCATCGAAGGAACCACGACCCGGACCTTCGACACGGCCACCAAGGTCTTCTCGGTCGAGACAGTTGTGCCGCTACATCGTGACATCACGTGCGATGCGGCTAACAAGATTGTCTCGGGGGAACTCGACATCGCACACACGAGCCCGCGCGGGAGCGCGTCGATCAATATTGTCTTCAACGGTTGCGGAGTGGATCCCACCGTTACCATCGTCACCGGATCGCCCGTCTCCTGACCGGTCGTTTCCAGTGGCGCACCCGCGGGGGCTTCCCCCGCGGGTGTTTGCTTTCCGGGAGCCTAGGCTGGTAGTCGCCCCTTGAGTCGCGCGGCCTGGAACGGCCCCGGTTCAGCGATCAGAGCACGCGCGGCATCGACCTGATTCCAGGTGTTCCAGAGCAGCACCCCCCGGACCCGCCCAGCCTCGAGGTAGTACACCACGCCCTCGCGAAACTCCTGTTTCCAGTCCACGACGGTCTGATATCGCGCGTCCACATCGCCAACCGCCTCATAGCCGAGATCGAACAGGTCGGAGTAGAAGAAGGGGAGGTGATCGTACCGCAGGTCGCCGCCCGCCATGTCCTGGCCCGCGATCTTGCCCATGGCGTTCGCGTTGTCCTCGTGTTCCACCCGGATGTGCTTTCCCAGTGCCGGATTGAAGAACCGCGCCACATCGCCGGCGGCGTGAATGTCGACTTGGCTGGTTCGCAGGTGGTCGTCCACCACGATCCCGTCATCGATAGCGAGTCCGGCCTGTTGCGCCAGCTCGATGCTGGGCACGATGCCGAGTCCGGCTATCACCGCATCGGCCTCGATCTGTCCAGCCTGTTGGGTATGCACGAGGAACTTGCCCTTGCGCGATTCCACCTTGTCGGCCGAATCGCCCATCTGCATCGTGATCCCCTGCTTGCGGTAGTAGTCGACCAGGAAGCGCGACAGGTCCACCGGAAAGACTCGCCCACCGAGCCCTTGCCCTGGCACGATCATGGTGACCTCGCGGTTCTGGCTCCTGAGCGCAGCCGCTATTTCGGCGCCGATGAACCCCCCGCCCAGCACCACGAACCGCGCTCCCCCGTCCGCCAGCTTTCGGGTGGCCCGGTAGTCCTCCAGCGTGCGGAAATAGATGACACCTTCCGGTGCGGTGGGGAGTCGGCGTGGTTCCCCACCGGTCGCGAGCAGGAGCTTGCGGTACTCGTAGACCTCTCCCCGATCATCAGAAACGGACTTCTTCGTCGCGTCCAGTGTTCCGACTCGACGGCCGAGATGGAGCTCGACTCCCACCTCCTGGGTTCTTCGCCAGATGCTGTCCGGGGCGTCGGCTTTCCAGAGACCCTTGGTGAGCGGAGGCCTATTGTAGGGCGGGTTGGGTTCGGCGCTGATGATTCCGATCGTACCGGTTGCGTCCTGTTCCCGGATGCCGCGAGCGGCCGCGTCCGCGGTCATTCCACCACCCACGATCAGATATTCGTACCGGGTCGTCATCCTGCCTCCATGGTCCGTCGTATCAAGCACCGCATGGCCTGGTCGCAGAGGCCGTTGGAAGGTAAGTCAAACGCGATTCCGGGTGTTGGCTTTCTGGCTGGCGGACCGCACTATTCCCGCATGTCACGTCCCCCCGTGCTTGCCCTTCTCTCCAGTCTTCTCCTTTGCTGCGGGCCGGATGCCTCCCGGCGCGGGGACACGGTGATGTTCGCTTCAGGCGCCGACCTGCAGAGCATCAATCCCCTCTTCACGGTCCACCCGTTGGCCAAACAGGTCCAGCGCTACGTTCTGCTCACCACGCTGGTGCGGCGCGACAGCGCCATGACGGTGGTGCCCTATCTCGCCCGACACTGGATCTGGTCCGAGGGTGGACGCCGACTGAGTCTCTTCCTCTACCGCGGGCTCAGGTGGCATGACGGCGCGCCCACCACCGCAGCCGACGCCGCGTGGACGCTCACTCAGGCGGCTGACCCAGGGGCGGGTTACCCCAGGCGTGGAGACCTCGCGACGCTCGACCGAGTCATTGCACCCAATGATACGACGCTGGTGCTCGATTTCTCCGCCCCTCCGGGCGCAATCCCCGACGTCCTCACCGACCTCGCCATTCTTCCACGCCACCTGCTCGACACGGTGCCCGCCGCGAGGCTCCGGCAGGCCTCCTGGCAGCGGCATCCGGTGGGCAACGGTCCGTTCCGGTTCGTGCGCCACGACTCGAATCGACGCTGGGTCTTCGAACGGAACCCCGACTTCCCCGCGGAGCTTGGCGGCCCGCCGCTCCTGGCGCGCCTGGTGATCGCTGTCGTGGACGAGCCGATGACCAAGTTGGCGGCGCTTACCTCCGGAGAGCTCGATTTCGCGGGCATTCAGCCGGCGCACGCCGCCTATGCCGCCCGCAATCCGGAGCTGGTGGTGCGAGACTACCCGCTGCTTTTCACGACCGGGATCATTTTCAACGCGCGGAAACCGCCCTTCGCCGACCTCGCAGCCCGACACCGGGTGACTCAGGCCATTGATCGACAGGCGGTGGTGGACGGATTCGCCTACGGCTTTGCGACGGCGGCGGACGGACCAGTGCCGCCTGAACTGCAAGTACCGGGTGCCGAGTACCGAGTACCGAGTACCGGCGCACCCGCGCTGGCGGAAGGCCGAGGATCGACGGCCGACCGCCGACAGCCGATAGGCGATAGCCGACAGCCCCCGCTCAGCTTCGAACTCCTCACCGTCGGCAGCGGCGAGGCCGCCCTGGAGCAGATGCTGCAGGCGCAACTCGCGCGGGCGGGGATTACGGTCAGGATCCGACAGCTGGAGTTGTCCGCGTTCCTCGACCGTGTCTATGGCAGTCGACCGGAGTTCGACGCCGCCGTTCTGGGAACACCCGGCGACTTTGATCTCGGCTACCTGAGGCCTCTGGCGGAGCTTTCCGGCCTGAAGCCACCCCCCGGACTTGGAGCCCTCGAGCGCTTCTTCGACGATTCTCTCCCAGCCACCTTCCTCTATCACTCGCGCGGACTGCAGGGGGTCAATCGCCGGGTGCGGGGAGTTGCTCTTGGGCTCAGGGGCGAACTGGCAACCGTGGCTGGGTGGAGCGTCCGGTGATCCGGGTCGCTGCGCCGGTTCGTCTCGACTTCGCGGGAGGATGGACTGATGTCCCTCCGTTCGCGGTGCGTGAGGTCGGGCTGGTGGTGAATGCGGCTATTGACCTTCGGGTCGAAGCGTCATTCGAACCCGGCGGGGATGGTATCCTGCTCTTCGCCGATGACCTGAAGCTCTCCGCGCGGGTCCGGGGCGCAGCCGACCTCACCGCCGACGGCAACCTTGAGCTCCACCGGGCGGCGCTTCGCATGTTCCCGACCGGTCCCGGCACCCTCCGTACTCGATCCGATCTTCCGCTCGGTTCCGGGCTGGGCAGCTCCGGCGCGTTGGACGTGGCGCTGATCGCCACGCTCGCCGCCGCCCGGGGAGAGGACCTGGAGCCCGAGGAGATCGCCGCCCTCGGCTGGCACCTCGAGGCCGTCGAAGCCGGGATGCCAGGCGGGCGACAGGATCAGTACGCCGCAGCGCTCGGGGGATTCCACCGACTCACATTCCATGGGGACGACGTCGGCATCGAACGGTTGAGTCTCGATCCGGAGTTTCTCGCGGAACTGGGCCGTCGGATCGTGATCTGTTACACCGGCCGGTCGCGGGTCTCGGGAAATACCATCGCGCGAGTCATGAGTGCGTATGAGCAGGGGGATGGCGCGGTCGGCGGGGCGCTCCACGAGATGATCGACATTGCCGACAAGATGACTGACGCGCTCCGAGCCGGCGACCTCGCGCGAGTCGGGGAGTTGCTCTCTGCCAACTGGCTGTGCCAGCAGCGCCTCGATCAGGGGATGTGCACCGAAGAGATGGCCGCGCTTGAATCGGTCATGCGCGATGCCGGGGCACTGGGCGGCAAGGCCGCCGGGGCAGGCGCGGGTGGAGCGATGTTCTTCTTAATGGGTAATGATGTGGACGCCGGCCTCGAGGCTGCGGTGCGAAGTGGCTCGCGCGTCCTTGCTGCCGGCTGGTCGACGACGGGAGTGGAACGATGCTGACGGGCGAAGAGCTGGAGTCTCGACGAGAAGCGATCGCCGCCTCCGCCGAGCTTCAATCCCTCAGAGAGCGCCTCCTGGCACGCACGCGTCGCACAGTTCAACGCAATCCGGCGGTGCCGGCCGACAAGGGCGTGCTGACGGCGGATGGGGGCGTGTGCACCGAGGACGGCACTCCGCTGATCTTCGATCCCTGGAGTCCCTCAAGTCACCACTGCGCGCGATGCGGAAGGTCGTTTACCGGAGAGCGCCACGATCGGCGCTGGGCCTGGCTCGCCCACCTGTGGCTCGCCGAGCGCATCGCGGAGGCGGCGACGGCCGGACTCCTTGCCGACGACCAGACGGCGTCGAAGTGGGCGGCCGGAAAGGTGGTCGAGTATGGCAGCCGCTACCTGTCCTTTCGCAATGCGGACAACGTCCTCGGACCCTCGCACCTGTTCTCTTCTACCTACCTTGAGTCGATCTGGCTTACTAACTACCTCGCCGGCGCGTTCATGTTGCGTGAGGCCGGTCTGCTGGACGAGATGGGCTTTGCCGCCGCGAGCGCGGTCGCGGAAGAAGCGGGCAATCTCATCGGTGAATTCGACGAGGGGTTGAGTAACCGCCAGACCTGGCATAACGCCGCGCTTGCCGCCGCCGCGGTGTGGTTCGAGGACCCGGACCTGATCCAGCGGGCGATTGAAGGTCCCCGCGGGCTGGTGGGCCACCTGGTGGACGGTTTTCGAGCCGACGGAATGTGGTATGAGGGCGAGAACTACCACCTGTTCGCGCTCCGCGGTCTGCTCACCGGCGCAGGCTGGGCACGGCTGGCTGGCGTGGAGTTGTTCGAGGAAAAGGTCAGCCGGGAGCGTCTCGCGGCGGCGCTCCGCGCGCCAACCCTTTCGGCGCTGCCGGACGGGACGTTTCCCGCACGAAAGGACTCGCGCTTTGGCGTTTCCCTGGCCCAGCCGATGTACCTCGAGTTGTGGGAGCATGGCCTGGCGGCACTGCAGACGAGCAACCAGCCGGGCGAGGCTTCGGATGTGGCAGGCTGGCTCCGTCAGCTCTATGCCTTACCGGCGCCACCGGCGGAGATTTTCGACTCCTATCTGCACGAGGCCGGAGAGGAACCGCCTCACACCCGCGGACGGACCGATCTCTCCTGGTGGATGCTCGCGACCATGGCACCCGAGCTTCCTGCCTCCGAACCGTGGAAGCCGGCCAGCGTTCTCCTGCCGGAGCAGGGGCTCGCCATCCTGCGTGACGGGGACCGCTACGCCAGTCTGGAGTGCGGCGAATATGGCGGCGGTCACGGTCATCCCGATCGGCTCCATCTCACGCTGCACGCCCGCGGCGTCCACTGGTTGGCCGATCCCGGCACCGGCTCGTACGTCGCTCCCGACCTCTTCTGGTATCGATCGACCCTCGCGCACAACGCCCCGCGGGTGGACGGTGTCTCGCAGCCTATGGCGGATGCCCGGGCCGAGATGTTCGACGCAAGCGGCCGGTGGAGCTGGGTGCGCGGGAAGTTCAGGGGGCTCACCAGAACGATCGTGACCGGACCTACGACGCTCGTCGACGTGCTCGAGTTTGCTGCCGACGAGGAGCATCTGGTCGAGCTCCCCTGGCACCCCGAGGGGGACACCGAGATTCTCACGCCCGGTCGCTGGGAACCGGCGCAACTGGACGATGCCTTCGCGCACGACGCGGAGCGTTTCGTGCCCGAAGCCGCGGGGCAGATCGCCTGGCGGGCGGTTGCGCCCATGGGGAAACTCCTGGAAGGGATCTTCGATGAACCCGGCGAACTGCTCCGGGCCCGCGCGCCGGCCCGGCCTGGCCGGTCTGGTGATCATCGGTTTCTGATTCGGCGCGTTCGCGGGCGCTACGTTCGATTCGCCTCAGTGCTCGCCTTCGACCGCCCCGCGCTCCGGTCAGCGCGATTCGCACCCGGCGAGATCGTCGTGGAAGCCGAGGGCCAGGTCAGCACTCATCGCCAGACCAATGACGGCTGGGAAGTAGAGGAGGGCGGGGCCCGGGTACAACTACGGGGGCTGCGACGTGACCTGCTGGTGGGAATCGAGCTCGGTGGAATCGGCCGGGAGCTGTACAAGTACACGCCCCCCGAGACCGCGGTCCCGCACGCGATGCAACCGCCTCCGGTCGATGGCACACTGACGGGGTTCGACGTGGGCGAGCCACTCCATCTGGATCACGAGGACCAGTATCGGAGGACCGAGGAGCCCTACCCCGGAGCGGAAGAGTTCGCCGCCCAGGCATGGCTCACCTGGGACGAGGCGGCGCTGTACGTCGCCGTCGCCGTGGCGAAGTCCGACCTGGTATTCCGGACGCAGGCCAGCCCGGCGCTTCACCTGGACAACGAGTCTGACCTGATTCACTCGGATGGACTGCAACTCTACCTGCAGATCGAAGGCCGGCCGCCGCTGGGCTGGCTGGTGGTTCCCGATCCCGCGAGCCCGGCGCTGCAGGTGCATCCGGTCGTCGGT
The DNA here is from genome assembly GCA_963748035.1 of uncultured Gemmatimonadales bacterium. Classification (GTDB taxonomy): domain Bacteria; phylum Gemmatimonadota; class Gemmatimonadetes; order Gemmatimonadales; family GWC2-71-9; genus JADJOM01. The sequence goes on from CAVVHO010000004.1 coordinate 399,211, forward strand.
ACCGCGGCACTCGCCTCACAAGTACGTGGCGGATGGCGGAAGAGCGAGGCCGGTTATGTCGCGACGCTCGCGCTTTCGCTTCCCGGCTGGCCTCCAGGGCCTAACGATCCGCCACCACGGTTTGATCTAGTCGTGAACGAAATGCGCCCCGGGCGCACGCGCCGGCTCGGTCAACTGGTCTGGACCGGTGGGGGCGGGTGGTCATACCTCCGAGGCGATCGCCAGGACCCCGCCCGGTTCGGAAGGCTCATGTTGCGGTGAGGATTCCCGGATTCACATCGACGGCAAGCAAGCGTCCCGATGCGCTCTTCGGGCCCGGCGCTCCGCGCGGGCTGCCGGTTCGGTTCGCGCGTGCGGCGGGTTGCGAGGTGTGGGACACCGAGGGTCGGTCCTACCTCGATTTCGTCATGGCGCTCGGCGCCGTCGCGCTGGGCTACGGATATCCCGCGGTCAATGCCGCTGCCCACGCGGCGGTGGACGCAGGGGTCGTAGGACCGCTGCCCCCCGAGTTGGAAGAACATGTCGCCGAACGGCTCGCCGCACTGCTGCCATGGATGCAGCGCACCCGCTTTCTCAAGACCGGTGCGGAGGCGATGGCTGCGGCGGTGCGTCTCGCTCGGGCGCATACGGGGCGGGAGTTCATTTTGCGCTGCGGCTACCACGGCTGGCTCGACTGGTGCCAGCCGCCCGGCACACCGGGTGTTCCAGTCTCGGCTGGCGCCCTTTCCGAAGAGCTCCCGTTCAACGACAGCGAGCGCGGCCGCGCGATGATTCGCCGGGCGGGCGACCGGCTTGCCGCCGTGGTCATTGAGCCGGTGGTTGAGCGGGCGCCTGCGAGCGAGTGGCTCGTCATGCTGCGGGAGGAGACCCGTCGGACAGGCGCCCTGCTGGTGCTTGATGAGATCAAGACCGGATTCCGAATCGCCCTCGGGGGTGCAGCGGAGCGGTACCAGATTGCCCCCGATCTTGTGGTGTTGGGCAAGGCCCTGGCGAATGGATTCCCGCTGGCGGCCGTCGGCGGAAACCGCGAGGTCATGGAGCAGGTCCGTCACACCTGGATCTCCTCGACCCTCGCCACGGAGGTCGTCTCCCTGGCGGCCGCCGAGGCCACCATGACTGTGATGGCCGAGCGGCGGGTTCCCGAACACCTCGCCCACGTGGGCGGGGAATTCTTCAGCGCGCTCGGCGGCCTTGCTGAGCGCTACCCCGCGGTCGTGACCGGGATCGCAGGCATCCCGGAGATGTCTTTTCTCCGCTTCACGAGTGAGGAGGCGGGTGTAAGGGTGGCTCGGGCCGCGGCAGAGCAGGGTCTTCTCTTCAAACGGACAGCTTACAATTTCGTGTCGCTCGCGCACGACGCCCATACGATAGATAGGGCGGTCGGGATGCTTGAAGAGGCGTGTCGTGCGGCGTTGCGGGGCTAACTACAATCGCCCCCCGTCCGCGTCGGTCTCACCCCCCGCCCACCTCGCTGCTGGCCTTACGCCTCGTTCCTCTTTCCGCCAGCCTCACCCTTGGCCTCTTTTTCGCCCAGGCAACGCGGAGAGGGGATGGGGGGTGAGGCTTCACGATGACCGGAGTGGCGGGAGCGCGTCGCGAAAGTTGGGCAGGGGTCGGCTACGAGGTAAGATTCTCCCATGCTCGTGGACATTCACGCTCACTTCTATCACGATCACGCCGGTCGGGCCGACTGGCGTGGAAGAAACGCGAGTCGGCTTGCCGCCGGCGACCGCATGGGGATCACCTGCCACGTCGCCTCGATCCTCGGTAGCTGGGGTCATACCTCTCCCACCTACTTTCCTTCCGCGGCCGACGTGCGCTTCGGCAACGATCAGCTTCGCGTTCTCGCCGCCGAGCACCCGGGGCGGATCCGTGGCTACGTCACAGTCAACCCGAACTACACCGCGCACGCGCTGGCAGAGATCGAGCGGGGTGTGGCCGGAGGGATGATTGGCGTGAAGTTGGCCGCGAGCCGGCGGGCAGACGATCCCCTGCTGGATCCGGTGTGTCAGATGGCGGGCCTCCTTCGCCTCCCGGTTCTGCATCACATCTGGCAACACCGCCGCCGTGAATGGCCGGGTCAGGAGGCCTCGGATGCAGTCGAGCTGTGCCGGTTGGCCGCCCGGCATCCCACCGTGTCCTTCATCCTGGCCCACATCGCAGGTGGAGGCGATTGGCAGCATACTCTCCGTGCGGCAGCAGGACATCCCAACGTCCTCCTCGACCTCTCGGGAAGCGGGGTGGACGGCGGCATGCTTGAGGCCGCGCTACGCGCCGTCGGGCCGGAGCGACTAGTGTGGGGAGCTGACGTGACCCTGTGCACCGGCTGGGCCAAGCTGCGATACCTCGAAAAGCTGCTGCCGCGCGTGGAGTTCGATCTGGTCGCTGGCGGGAACGCGGCGCGCATCTTTCCCGCGGGATCGTTCGCATGATCGACGTCAACGTGTTCCTTGGCGCCTACCCATGGCGTCGCCTTCCCGGTACTTCGCCCGAGTCTGTCCTTGCGGCGATGGACCGGGTTGGTACCAAGACAGCTTGGGTTTCGCACCTGCCGAGCCTCTTCTGGAAGGACCCGGCGGAGGGGAACGCTTGGCTGTACGAAACTGTATCCCGGACCCCGCGGTTCCGCTCGGTGCCAGCGGTACACCCCGGGCTTCCCCGTTGGGAGAAGGACTTGCGCGAGGCGGAGACTCACGCGGCCGCCGCGGTGCGGGCGGATCCTGGCTTCTTTGGTCTGGCCCCTGCGGGAGCGGAGATGTTGCGACTGGTCGAGGCCAGTGCCGCCGCTGGAATTCCGCTCCTCACCGCGGTGCGCCTTGAGGATGGCCGCGGGCGACACCCGCTGGACTTGGCACCTGAACTGGCCCCTTGGGCGGTCCGAGCCTGGCTGCGACACGCCCCCGAGGCGAGGATCGTGGTGACCCACGCGGATCGCGGGTTCATCGAGGAAGTCCACTATGGCTCCACCCCCGCGGAAGCCGAACGAGTATGGTGGGACCTCTCCTGGGTCTGGGGGCCTCCGGAGGACCATTTGGCCCACCTGCTTGCGACGATGGGCGTGGCACGGTTCCTTTTCGGAAGCGGGCAACCGCTCCGGCTGCCGGAAACTCCGGTGGCACGGCTCGACCTGCTCGACCTCAGTCCAACCGAGCGCGCCATGATCACGACTGGGAACGCCACTCCGCTGGCGCTCCGGAGGACGACCGCCGGATGACCGATTTTCCCCGCCGGAACACTCCCCGACTCACGTTTTCGGGCCGGCTGGCGCCGCGCCTCGAGACGCTGGACGGTAACTACGAGGTTGTGGACCTCTCCACCGAGGGTCTCAGGTTCCGGACCGCGGATCACGCCGATGCGGAGGTCACCATCGGCGACGTGCTCCGGGCTACGATACACTTTCCCGCTGACCGGACCGTGGAGATCGAGGGCCGCGTTCTCCGGGTGAGCGGGGATGAGGCCGCGATCACCCTGACGCGCGGGCAGGATCGTCTCGCCACCGCCCAGGTCCCAGCGGGCCCGGCGATGCCACGACGCACGGGTCTGCTCTGGTAGGTCGACACATATGGCCTGGGCCCACGAACGGGAGCACTACCGGGTGGCCTATCCGAGCGCGCTCCGCCCGAAGCTGGTGGTCCACGGCCTCGGATTCGACGTCGTCGACATCTCCGAGCGTGGCATCCGCTTCAGGTTAGGCAACGCGCAGGAGCCTGACCCCGGCCTGGAGCTGCAAGGCGAGGTCCGCTTCAAACGAGGCGAGACTATCACCGTTCGTGGCACGGTCCTCCGGGTTCACAACGGTGAGGTGGCCGCCCACCTGGATGACGGCATTCCCCTCCGCCTCGTGATGGACGAGCAACGCTTCATCCTCGACCGTAACCGCCACCTCGGCATGTAGCGTGAGGGGTCGCGCCGAGGTCGCCGTTATCGGGCTCGGTGCGATGGGAAGCTCCGCGGCGCTCGCGCTGACCCGGCGGGGTGTGCAGGTCGTCGGACTCGATCGATTCCACCCACCGCATGTCTTCGGCTCCACCCACGGACGTTCTCGGGTAATTCGCGAGGCGTACTACGAGTCGCCCGTGTACGTACCCCTCGTCAGGCGCGCCTACGAGCTCTGGGAACAGCTCGAACAGGAGACGGGGCTTACGCTCTTCCGCCGAACGGGAGGACTCATGCTTGGCCCCCCGGACGGCGCGCTTGTCACCGGCTCCCGGCGGAGCGCCATGGAGCACAATCTGCCCTGCGAGCTGCTCGATGCCACGGAGATGCGCCGCAGGTTCCCGGCACTTCGGCCGCGCCAAGGTGAGGTTGGTGTGCTGGAGCCACGCGCCGGCTTCCTCGATCCCGAGGCTTCGGTGGAAGGGTCGCTGGCACTCGCCGCCAAGAGAGGCGCTGACCTGGAATTCGGGGTCACCGTGGAAGACTGGGAGCGGAAGGGCGATGGCCTCGCCCTTCGAACATCCGCGGGGGTGGTCGAATGCGACACCGCCATTGTCGCCGCCGGTCCCTGGGCGGCCGGACTGCTCGGCGACACCCTGCCGCTGTCGGTCGAGCGTCAGGTGATGTACTGGTATCGACCTGCGGTTGATCCCGCGCGCTTTGCTCCCGACCGGCTACCGGTTTTCATCTGGGAGCATCAGCCCGATCGCCTGTTCTACGGCATCCCGGACCATGGGGCCGGGGTCAAGGTGGCGCGCCACCACGAGGGCGAGTCCGTTGCTCCCGATCACGTCAGCCGCAGCGTGCACCCCTCGGAGATCGCGGCGATGGACGCGATACTCAGAGACACTATACCCGATCTCGTAGGACCGCCGGTTGAGGCCGTCACCTGTCTCTACACCAACACACCCGACCGCCACTTCGTACTGGGTCCCTTGTCAGGCGACCCCCGAGTCATCGTTGCGAGCCCCTGCTCGGGGCACGGCTTCAAGTTCGCGAGTGTGATTGGGGAGGTGCTGGCGGACTTGGCGCTGGCGGGAAGATCGGAGTTCGACCTGACGCCGTTCCGACCTGACCGGTTCTGAGAAATGGGTAGGGGCGGAGCTCAGCTCCGCCCCTACCCTTTCCCCGTTCCTGGTTCTCCAGTCCCCTACTGCCACTTAAAGATCTTGAGCGCTACCACAAACCCCACCACTAGCCATCCCGCCAGCACCGCGAGTTGCCCGACCACGGACCCGAGCGACCCGCCCTCGAGCATGATCTGCCGTAGCGCATCGACGAGCGCTGTGAGGGGCAGTGCCTTGATGAATGGCTGCACCACCTCGGGGAATCGCGCCGAGGAGAAGAACACGCCCGAGAGCACCCACATCGGCATCAGCAGGAGATTCATCACACCGGATGCCCCCTCGACCGTGCTGGGTCGGGCCGCCGCGAGCAGCCCCAGCGCGCCGAATGTCAGCGAACCGACCACGCAAGTGAACAGCAGCGTGATCAACGAGCCCCGAACCGGCACGTCGAACACCAGGACACCGAACGTCAGGATCGTGCCCACCTCAATGAGCAGCAATAATTGCTGCGCCAGTGGGAAGGAAAGCAGATACTCGGCGCGCGACATCGGCGTCGCGAGCAGCCGCTTGAGCAGCTTCTTGCGGCGGGCGTCGACGATCGAAAACCCGGTCCCCCACACCCCGCTCCCCATGAGGTTGAGTGCGATCAGGCCGGGCAAGAGAAAGTCGATATACCGCGAGCCTTTCTCCCGTATGTACTCGCTTGTCGTGGCGATCGGATCACGGCGACCAGCCGCTCGTTGCAGCGCGTCGTCGACCATGAGTCGGGCGGGAGCTGACTCCGCGCGAGTGTCGTCGTAGCGGTAGCGGATCCCGTCAGGTGCGGGATATACGATCAGCGCTACTCGCCCGTTCCGGAGCGCCGCCAGCGCGGCGGCGGAATCCGCGAAAGGAACGAGGACGACGCTGCTGTCGCGCGCCAGCGCCTCGCGCAACGAGTCGCGCCCCGACAGCCAACCGGCCCAGGCCACCCGCACCGGCTCGGGTGACTGATTCCGAAATGCGATCCCCAGTCCGCCGGCCAGCACGATGGGGAACAGGTAGGTCCAGAATACCGCCTCCGGTTCACGGAAGAACTCGCGCAACCGCACCAGTACCAGCGCCCGGAGGCTCGGCGCGAAGCTAGCCATCCCTGAGATGCCTCCCGGTGAGCGCCACGAACACGTCTTCGAGCGTCGGCGCGTGGGTGCGGAGCTCTTCAACCTGGACCTGATTCAATCGCAGTGACTCCAGCAAGGCGGGGAGCGTCTGGTGCAGCTGCGCCACGCGCAACGAAAGCGTCTGGCCCTCCTGGCGGAGGTCGAGCACTCCCGCCACCGCCCGACAGGACCTCGTCGCTTCCACGCCCTCGGGGAGACGCAGCTCAATCACCTGATCCGCGCCGAGCGAGGCGATGAGCTCCCGCGGGGTCCCCAGTGCGATCACCTTGCCCTGGTCTACCACCGCCACGCGATCACACAGCCGCTCCGCCTCTTCCATGTAGTGAGTGGTGAGAATCACGGTGCGCCCCATTGCCTTGAAGCCCGCAATCAGTTCCCACAGTTGGCGCCGAGACTGCGGATCAAGCCCGGTCGTGGGCTCATCGAGAAAGAGCAGAGCGGGATCACCCACCAGCGCGCAAGCGAGCGCCAGCCGCTGCTTCTGCCCGCCAGAGAGCTGTCCCACTCTCGCCCGCCGCTTCTCGACCAACTGCACGCGCTCCAGCACGTTGTCCGGCGACTGGCCGCTGGGGTAGAAGCTCCGGAACAGGGTCACAGTCTCCAGGACGGTGAGTTTCTCCGAGAACTGAGTCTCCTGCAGCGAGACGCCGATCCTGCTGCGGAGCCAACGGCTATCCTCCCGCCAACTCCTGCCGAGCACCCGGACTATCCCCGCGTCCGGCGGGGTGAGTCCCTCGCAGATCTCGATGGTCGTGGTCTTGCCGGCGCCGTTCGGTCCCAGGAGACCGAAACACTCGCCCGGCGGCACCTCGAGGTCGAGTCCGTCCACCGCCCGGACCGCCTTGTAGTACTTCCGAAGTCCCTGGATGCTGAGCGCGGGCACACCCGGATCAGCCACCGGCAGCTCCACGGGTGCGTGCTCCTGGCTGGCGGGCGAGCCAGAACCGCAGCAGTGCGCGACTGCTCTCGAAGACCCTTACCTCCGGATCCACCAGGGCACGCTCCCGGGGCTCGAGCTTCAGGTCCAGATGCGGACGCCTCCCGTCGCCGAGATGAAAGGCCTGCCGTGGCGCGCCCACGCGGATACGCAACGCATCCAGTTCGGCCAGATCATTGGTGCACGACAGGACATGGGAGTAGCCCGGTACCATCAGATTGTGGCGGTCCATGAGGAGCATGGGCTTAGGGGCGGCTCGGTGTAGGTAGAGAGTGTTCAGCCTACAGCGTTCAGCGTTCAGCGTACGGCGTCCAGCGTACAGCGTTCAGGACTAAACGAAAAGATACATTTCTGCGACTCGGCCTTACACCCTGAACGCCGAACGCTGGACGCTGAACGCTGCAGGCTGTACGCTGCCCGCTATATTAGGTTTGTCGCTGACCCTTTCGCACTCCTCCGGAGTTCCCGTTGCCCCACACCCAGGCCCAGCTCGATTCCATTCCCGTTCCCACACGGTCCGGGGAACGGGTGCTCGCACGCCTGGGCACCACCGACATCCTGCTCGTGACCAACGACGCGCCCGAGGCGGAGCGCGCCCTGGCCGAGCAGGTGGCCCGCCGCGCGATGCGGGATACGCCCTTTCATACGCCGGCCTACACTGCGGCGGATGCCGACGATACCCGCGTGTTCATCGCGCGGGAAGCCGGCGCTGCGATAGGGCTCGCAGTGCTTCGCTCACGACCTCGTTGGGGCTGGTGGTCGTGGGATGACTACGATGCCGAACGGCGCCCGGCCACCGGTGTCGCACCGATGACGTCGTGGACGTTGGAGACGATCTGGACCCACCCCTCTTGCCAGGCGCGTGGCCTCGCCCGGACAATGGTAAAGGTGGCGAGCGAACTGGTGGACCAGCCGGTCACCTCATTCGGATGGCGCCGGCCGTTTACGCCGTCGGGCGAGGCCTTCGTCCGCCAACTGTGCCCAGAGGGGTTTTGGGTGCCCGACTAGGCGGACGGCGGACAGAGGCAGCCATTCCGACCGTCGGACCGTCGTCCCGTCCGCCCGTCAAAACCGAAACCCCGCCGCACTCTCGTCACCCGGAAAACAGATCAGTACACCGCTCTGCTGGTCATAGAAGAACAGCGGGGGATCCCCCGGATAGGAAAGCCGCCCGGTGATCTTGCCGGTCGCCGTCTCGATCTGCAGAAACCCGGGTCCTCCGCGCTCGTCTTCCCCCACCTGCGCCGCGCGTATGATGGTCTCGACCGGTTCGGCCTGGGCCGCCCGGCCCGCGGTGGGCGGTAGGACATAGAAGCCATTCAGGTAGAATCCCGATACGCCGAAGAGCATCACCAGTGCGATACGGTCGAAGAGCCCCACACCGGGGGGCTTCACGCTCCGATGGAACCGCAGTGATCCATCCGTGGCTACTCGGGCAATCTCCTGCGCACTCACCAGCAATAGCTCACCATCGGCGGTGACCGACAGCCGGACCGCCTGGTTCTTTCGGTCGAGGAGCAGGCCGGGGAGCACCGCCGCCGACCCGTTGACGAGATCGAGCTTGAGGACCTCGCGCTCGCCGACGGCATAGACTTGCCCGTCCTGCCTGACAAGGTTGCCCTGCGGCGTGAGGTTCCCCCCGGTCTGCATCCAGCGTGATGCCCCCGTCGCCGGATCGACAACATTGAGGAATGGCCGGCCGATCGGACGGCCGTCCTGGTTGCGCGCCGGATAGCCCCGCACCAGCAGGCCCTCCGGGGCCACCTCCAACTCCACGATGCGGCTCGGCAGGTTTCCGTTCGTGCGCCACCGCAGAGCACCGGTGGTTGCGTCGAGGACTGCGAGCCTGCGATCGAGCGGGAAGAACAGGTCGGCGTCGTTGCGCCACGGGGGAGCCGCGCCGTCGCGCACCTCCGGCACCTTGGCGCCCGAAAGCGCCGCCTCCCACACCGTGGCCCCGGTTACCAGATTGATCCGGACGATCTGATCGTCTGCCAGCATGACCACGGCGGTGTTGTCAGCGTCGTGGATTGGGAGCGGGCCACCCGCGATGGTGCCACGGGCGCCGATATTGAACGACGCACCGCGGAACTCCCGCGGCGCTTCCAGCAGCAGATCCTCGCGATGCCACAGCACCGCGCCGGTCGTCAGGTTCACACCGTACACGCTTGGGACCTTCTTGCCGGCGCGGGTCTCGATCACCGCCACCAGCCCCAGGGCACTGCCCGGCACCGGCACGATCCCCCGGGTGTCGCCCTCCGTGAACCTACTGGAACTCCAGCGGGTGATGCCGGTAGTGAGATCGAGCATGCTGAGCCGGGCGCGGGTCCGGGCTGAATCGCTGAGCACGGCTACCAGCGAATCCCCCGGCAATACAAAGAAGGCGAGTTCTGCGACGTCCGGCTTGCTGCCGCCGCCCGCCCCAAGGCCCTGCTGTTCGAATCCCGCGACCACCCGCTGCGGGGTCGTCACGAGATCCTCGCGTCCCCACCGCAACTGGCCCGACGGGATGTCATGGGCGCGGAGCCCCGCCTCGCTTGCGACCAGCAGCAGCCCGGCACCCGGGGCGTTGCCTGACATCGACACTGCACCGGCTTTGAGTTGCCACACTGACTGGGGATTCTGTGACCCAGCGACCTGCGGAAGGAGAACCAGCGACAGCAGCGAGAGCAGCAGTTCTCGGCGCATAGGCACCTCCGGAGCGGGGAGTCTCCGGCGAAGTTGAACTGCGTTTGCCTGTCAGGGAAGAGGGACGGTTCAATGGGCGACCGGGGACAGGGACTGGGGCACAGGAACGACCGTCCGACTGTCGACCCGCCTTTCGCCTATTCGCCTTGTCGCCTCATCGCCCACAGCCGCCACAACTCCCTCAGGCTGGTCGCCTTGGCCCCGCGAGCCCTGTTGGCCGCCGCGATTGTGAACAGCACGCGCCACTGCTCGAACAGCGTTCGGTAGGCGCTCCACAGACTGTTCGTCGGGTCGTAAATGTGGGTCGCCTCCGCCGTCGCGCCGTTCAGCTCCACGATGAGAAAGGCCCGGCCTCGCTGGAGCGCCGCAACGTCGGGCGTCCGGATGTCATAGCGGCCGAACCAGAACCCCACATAGCCGCGACTGATACGATCAATCGCCGCGTCCAGCTCGGCGGTGCGGACCCACCCTCCGTCCAGGAAGACCGCCCCGCGGCAGTGGGTGCCGAGTTCGACCAGTTGCACCACTTCTCCATCGGCGGGCACCCAGGTGAGATGGGCGGCGTGCTTCCGCAGGTAGAAGGGCGCCATTGCCACTGTCCGATCATCGTCGAGGATCAGCTCCTCCAGCGTGGTACGACCGTCGCCCAGCACCGTGGGAAAGCGCTTCTCGGTAATCGAGAAGATCCGGCCACTGGTCTCCTCGGGGTGACGGACGTAGAACACGCCGAACTCCTCGCCAGGCGCGTAGGCCTGGATGATTGTATCCGCCTCCGCGGAATCGAGGTAGGCGCGAACCTCCTCCTCCGATCGGATGATCGCCACACCCGAGCCGCGCTCCCCGATGTCCGGCTTGAGCACCACCGGCCAGTCGAGCTGCAGTCGCTCCCGGAACGCTCGGGCCTGTGCCAGCCGGTCGGTGGGCGCCAGCGCTGCCGGGATCAGTTCATGGGCCGCGACCGACTCGGAACTGCCCGCGAGCCCCTTGAGAATATCGCTCTTCGATTCGCCCACGAATCCGCCGCCCGGCATCGCCGGGTTCACCGCCGTGAACAAGAGGAGGCCGCGATGCTTGAGGGCGAGCCACAGGACGTACAGCACCACCGGCGGGTAGAAGGCCCACCTGGGCCAGTACTCCCAACGGGTGAGACGACGCCACCGGGAGACAAGCAGGCGCCGACCGCGCCAGGTAGTCAGCGGGACCAGCAGTTTGAGCAACAGGAAGAGGCAAAGACCGCTGACCACCAGATAGAGCGCCGCATGCGTCCGCATGACGCCGAGCAGCCGCTGGGTGACTCCGCCAAAGGCCACCGATACTCCCACGAGGAGCGGGGTCCACACCGCACAGGCCACAAAGAAGTAGAACGCGAACTTGGCAAAGCTCGTCCTGAGCATCCCCGCCGCGAAGTAGGTTGGCAGGCGGGTGCCTGGGAGGAGGCGCGTCAGGAACACCAGTGCCGCGCCGCGCCGCTGAATCCACTGGGAACTCCACGCGATGGCTTCGGGAGGGATGAACCAACGCACCGGCGCTCGCCTGAGCACGGCGCGCCCGAAGAACCGGCCGGCCTGGTAGACCAGCATGTCGCCGAAGAAGATCCCGAGAAAGCACGCCAGCACTCCCGTCCCGAACCCGATCGTTCCGCGCGCGATCATAAGTCCGGTCGTGATGCAGGTCAGGTCCTCGCTGATCAAGGTCGAGATGCCGATGATCACGAAGAGCAGGACCAGCGCGAACCCCGTGATCCTGGGCATGCTCCTCGGGTCGAACGGCTCTGCGGCTTCCGCAAGGCGCGCCGGGTCAGCGGTGGCGCGGGTTGTGGCCTCACCCCTGTCCACCTTGTCAGCGAATGCAGCGATCGACTCCGCCACCCGCTCCGGGTGCTGGAAGGCGGCGAAGTGGTCACCCTCATCCATCTTGAGTTCGCTCTGCGGGACAATGCGGGCGTGCTCACGCGCCAACGAGGGGTTTACCAGCGGGTCGTTGCTCCCCTGCAGGATGAGCATCGGGCCGTCATAGCGCTCGAGGATCTGACGCAGCGGGCGCTGATCCGTATCGTAGAAGTTCCGGGCGTAGGCGACGCTCAGCATGGCGTCGTCCAGGTAGCCGAAGTGCGGCGTGAGATCGCGCAGGATCCAGAGCCCGGCGAGCTGCAGGCCATGTAGCGCATGATTCAGGTGATAGTCCCCGAGCAGCTCGTACTCCTGGGCGCCGATCGCCGCCAGCATCGTGATCGACCGCACTCGCTCAGGTGCCATGGCCTCCAGTTGCAGCACGACACCGCCGCCCATGCTGAATCCCACGAAATGCGCGCTGGGAATTCCGAGGCTGTCCAGCAGTTGCAGGACGTAGCGCGCGTGGGCTCGATTGGAGTAATCAGGAACGTCGTGGCTCGAGCCGCCAAAGCCCGGCAGGTCGGGCGCGATCGCCCGGTACGTTGCCCCGAGGATTTCCGCGGCCGCCGACACTTCCCCGTTGTCGCCGGGGCTCCCGTGCACCAGCACGATGGTGGCGGGGACTTCGTTCATCGCCTTGGGCTGAAAGAGCCGGTAGGCGATCTGCACTGGACGGTCCAGCTCCTGGTCGTCGCGCACGGCCCGGACGACAGCCAGCACCTCGTCGGGATCTGGCGTTGGTCGGTACGGGTGTGTCGCCCGCACCACGTACGACGCGCCCAGGAGCGCGAGATAGAGCCACAGCACCCGGCTCAACCGCCGGCCCGAAGGTGCGGGGGCGGTGGAGCGGTCGACATCGGTGGAAGTCAGTGTGGGGTCGGGCAGGAAACCTGTCGGCGGATCAGAGCGAGAGGGGGGAGTGCCGTCCCGCGGCAGGGCGCCTCGGGAGTGTGGGTCAGGCGAATCATGTCCGCTTCGACATTGACCAAGGAGAAGCTTTGCGTCTCGGCGTCCTCACGGTGCATGCAGATGGAACAGCGGCCGCGTTCCGGGAGATGGCTTCGGTGCAGCTCGATCAATGCCTGCTCGGTGACGGTGTCGAGCGCGTCGAAAGCCGCCCGTCGGGCGGCGGCGACTTCCGGCTCCGTCACCGAGGAGCTCGTGAGGATGAGACCCGGCGAGCGGTGGGTTGCCGCGCACAGCGTCACCCCGTCCCAGCACGCGAGTCGCGCTCCCAGGCCCGGCTCAACGACCGTCATACTGAATGGAGCGAACGCCGTGAGGTCCCGAGCTTCCAGCGCGGTGAGCGCGTCGTTCGCGGTTCGATGTGAGATCAATTCCAGTGCGAGCAGTCCCCGACTCACCGGTTCCGCCGGCGGCGTGTATCCCCCCGGTCGGTAGCGATTCAGCACGCCGAGACTCAGGCCGAATTCATTCACCGCGAGCCAGGTCCCGCCGAAATCGCCGTCGAGCGGCGCCAGGTATTTGACTCCCAGGGTCTCCCGCTCCGCCGGAGGAGTAGCCGGGGCGCGCGTCAGCCGCTCATCCCGGTTGAAGCAGAGCGTGTAGCCGTCCCCCCCGGGGAGCCAGCTTACCGTGCACATGCGACGCTGGGCCGAAGCGCGGCGATGGTCGAAGGTGCGACCCCGAAGTCTTCCCCGGCGTCAAATCCCGCCCGACGGAGGAGTTCCTTGATCAGCGCGTAGTGATGCACCGTGTGGCTCACGAGAAATTGCAGTTCCCGCTTGAGTGAAGAATGACTCCAGTCGGCTTCCGCCGCATGGTTCGCGACGCTCCGCACCGTGATCCGGATCGGTCGGTCTCCCAGCTCCGTTGGCAGTCGGCCGAGATCGGTGAGGAAGCCCAGCGCGGTAGCGATGGCAAGTTGCCGATCCTGCTCCACCGGGGTTTGGCGCTGGCGACTGTCGTAATCAATCTCGTCGCTCGCCAGCCCCGAAAGGAAGGCACGGTAGTGATCGAAGACATGCCTGAAGTGTACCCCCACCGGGGAGAGTCCTGCGTCGGGTGCCGCGCCGCCCGTGGCGTAGGTGACATCGTCGAGGCGGGTAAGCACCTCCACGGCCTGCCGGAGGACAATGAGATTGCCTTCCAGCGCTTCGAGTCGTTCCGTCATCGTCACTCCACTACGACAGGGGTGAATTGTGCCGAGACTGCCTGGTGTAATCGGTCCGCGAGCCGCTTGCGGTCGCGTTCAGCGATCGGGGCGTCGCCATGCCGTACAGTGGCCTCGATCCACGGAAGCTGCGCCAGCTCGCTGAGGTGACGCAGGAAGGTCATATCCCCCCACCAGCACACGGCGAGGTGCGCTGGTGGACTCCCGGCCGGCGTCCGATACCCGATGCTGGCGTAGTGCGCGGGATGGCCGGTCTGCGCCGCCCACTCGAGCAGCGCCGGGCGGAACGGAAGCACGCTGCGCCCGGCGGTACTTGTGGCCTCGGCGAACAGCAGCACGCCGTCGCCCGCGGCCATGGCGCCGGCCAGCTCGTCGAGGGCCCGGAGCGCGTCTCGCTTTGCAGCCCGGTCCACGAAAATCGAGCCCATCGACCGGGCGAGGAGGCCGAACACCGGCCAGTCGCGCACTTCCTGCTTGGTCACGAAGCGGATGGGAGTCATCGCGGCATATACCACGACGTCCAGATAGCTCAGATGGTTCGAGACCAGGAGAAAGGGTCGGGCGGGCAACTCTCCCTCGACCTCGATCCGGACGCCGAGCAGCCACGCGACAAACCGAGCCAGGCGGTGAAACACCTGCCGCCGCAGCGCGCGGCGCGCCCTCGGCAACGGCAGCGTCGCCAGCGCTCCGGCTCCCCAGATGGCGAGCCCCATGAAGATCCCAACCGCCAGCAGCGGCAGCCGGATCCACGCACGGGCCCGGCCGTCGTCAGCGGAAGAAGAAGCGATAACTGTGTTCGTCGAGTGCGGCGACATCGAGTGTCACGAGGAAGTCGATCGTCTTGAATTGCCGGTCGATCGCGGGCGGTCCGCAGACCTTGGCGCCAAGTGCCAGATAACTCTGGAACAGCGGCGGAATGTGAACCCGCTGAGTAGCGAGCGACGCCGCGTCGGCGCCGACGCATGCGAAGGTCGGCAGCGGAGGCGCGAGCAGGGTGGGATGCACGTGCCCGGCTTCCTCGAGGAAGGCCTGGGTCGCCTCCCCAAGGGCGGGCTCCTGCGAAGTGAGCGAGCAGCAACCGAACAGGTAGCGCTTCCGGTTGTGCAGCATGTACATCGCCAGCCCGCGCCAGAGCAGGTTCAGCACCCGCCCATTGCGATGATCCTTGGCCACGCAGGCTCGGCCCACCTCCACCGCCTCGGCGAGGAAATCGTTGGGCAGGTTGCCAAGGTCAAATTCTCCCGCCGAATAGAACCCCTGATGTGCCGCCGCCATCTCCCCCGTCTGCAGCCGATAGGTCCCCACGATCTCCCCCGTGGCTCCGGACGCGATGAGCAGGTGATGGAAATAGGGATCGAGGTCGTCGTGATCGCGGCCGGTGGCGAAGGCGCTGTCGAGCCCCTCGCCCAGTTCCAGGTTGAATACCTCAAACCGGAGCCGCTCGATCTGATCGAGGTCCTCGACCGTCTGGGCGAAGCGGACGGCGTAGCGACCCCCAGTCAGCGTGCCCGGGGGGAGCAGCCCCGGGAAGCTGGGGTACGGCACGCCGAGTTCGCGTGACGCGAATTCGGTGTTGGTGCCGGGGCGGGCGGAACGGGGGTCTGGAGCGACGGTCATAAGGCCCCTCCGACGGCGGGGGGGGCAACAGGGTATAACGAGTCGACCGGCCAATTGGTTCCTCCGTTTGGGCTTCTCAACGGATATTGGGCCGCGTCACGTAGCGCGACGCCCTGGTCACCGGCCGGTTCAACCAGAATCTTCACATCGAATGGCTCGGCCGCTAGGGTTCTCCCGCTGTCCGGAATCGGGTTAAGTTGTCGCGATGGAACGGACATTGGACGACTTTGTACGCCGGGTGGCGACTGCCCGCGGGGCCTCTAGTCTGCCGACCCAGGGACAGCGCCTTGCGGAGGAGTTCACCAACGCTGCGCTGGCGCTGCTATTCCCGCACTTCGCCCCGCCCGACGCATCCAAGCCACCGATCGTGCGGGGCGAGATCGACCGGCTGCGCAGCCGGCTGGAGGCGTTCCTCCTGGCCCAGGGTGTGGCACTCGACGCCTCGCGCCGGACCAGTTCCATCTTTCTCCCGAGGCTGCCGGCGCTGGAAGAGGCACTGGCGTTGGACGCCCAGGCCATCTACGAGGCCGATCCCGCCGCCAAGAGCCTGGACGAAGTCGTGCTGGCCTATCCCGGGTTCTTCGCCCTTGCGTGCCACCGCATTGCGCACGCGCTGACCGAGCTGGAGGTAACGCTTCTCCCCCGGCTGGTCTCCGAGTTTGCGCATCGGCAGACCGGAATCGACATTCATCCGTCGGCGCAGATCGGCGAGTCGGTGGCGATCGATCACGGTACCGGTATCGTCATTGGCGAGACCACCGTGATCGGCAGCCGCGTCCGCCTGTACCAGGGCGTCACTCTGGGCGCACTCAGCGTGCGGAAGGATCTCGCGCAGCAGAAGCGCCATCCGACCATCGAGGACGATGTCGTCATCTACGCCAACGCGACGATCCTGGGGGGCGATACTGTGATAGGGGCCGGCAGCGTCATCGGCGGCAACGTCTGGCTCACGCACAGCGTGCCTCCCGGCTCGGTGGTCACCCACGGTGCAACGATCGAACGGCCCAGAGTCGCGGAAGAATCCTTGCTCGAGTTCAATATCTAGCATGCCTTGGACTCATCCCGGTGTTCTCTGTCCCTCGACCTGGGGCCGATGTCGGCGCCCACCGCCGCTCTGCCGTCTTTTGGGCGTGAGCACAAACGAGTAGTTGCTGCCCCGCGCCATTCCCCAACGATTCTGCGAGGCGATTCCCCATGAAGGCCAAGAACATGCTGGAGACGATCGGCAACACGCCGCACGTCCGTATCAACCGGCTTTTCGACAAGAAGGTGGAGGTCTGGCTCAAACTGGAGCGCGCCAACCCAGGCGGCAGTATCAAGGACCGCATCGGGCTCGCGATGATCGAGGACGCCGAGCGGCGCGGTGTGCTCAAGCCGGACACCACGATCATCGAGCCCACCAGCGGCAACACCGGCATCGGCCTCGCCATGGTCGCGGCGGTGAAGGGCTACAAGCTCATCCTCGTGATGCCGGAATCCATGTCGATCGAGCGCCGGCGCATCATGGCGGCCTACGGGGCCCAGTTCGACCTGACCCCGCGTGAGAAGGGAATGAAGGGGGCGATCGCCCGGGCACAGGAACTGGTCGCGCAGACTCCCAACAGCTGGATGCCGCAGCAGTTCGAGAATCCCGCCAACATCGAGATCCACCGCAATACCACGGCGCGTGAAATCCTGTTCGATTTTGGCGAGGGGCTGGACTACCTGATCACCGGGGTGGGGACCGGTGGCCACATCACCGGCTGCGCCGAGGTGCTCAAGGAGAAGTGGCCCAAGCTCAAGGTCTTGGCGGTGGAGCCGGCCAAGTCCCCGGTGATCTCCGGTGGCGCGCCGAGCCCGCACAAGATCCAGGGCATCGGCGCCGGCTTCATCCCGGCGATCCTCAACACCAAGATCCTCGACGGCACCATCCAGGTGACGGAAGAAGAAGCCTACGCCTACGCGGTTCGCGCGGGGAAGGAAGAGGCGATCTTTGTGGGCCCTTCTTCCGGCGCGACGCTGGCGGCAGTGGCGAAGAAGATCCCGGAACTGGAAAAGGGGAGCCGGATCCTGGCGTTCTGCTACGACACCGGCGAGCGGTATCTGTCGATCGACGGGTTGTTTGTCTGATACGTAGGGGCGGAGCTTTGCTCCGCCCTTTTGTTGCGTGGACTCCCCCCTTTGCTTTGCCTTGGCAACCCAAGCCAGGTCGGCCATCACCAGAGATCGTTGGTACATGCCTGGAGATGACTCGGCCATCACTCAGGCTCGTTGGTACACGTCTGGAGATTGCTCGGCCAGCACTTGAGATGCTCCGGATGTTCCTTGAGATGGCTCGGCCAGCACTCGAGATGGCTCGGCCACCACTTGAGATGACCCGGCCAGCACTTGAGATGGCTCGGCCACCACTTGAGATGGTTCGGCCACCACTTGAGATGACTCGGCCACCACTTGAGATGACCCGGCTATCACTTGAGATAGCCCGGCCACGCCTCAGCTTCAGTTGTTTTCGGCTTGTCCTCGGCTCGGTGATCTAGGCGCTTTTCAATCGGCAATCAGCAATCGACAATCAGCAATCCTGCTCTCACCCGGCACCCGGCACCCCCCGGCATCCGGTACTCTTGGCACTCTTGGCACCCTTGGCACTCTTGGCACCCTCTAGCTCGGACACCTCTGCCTGAAAGCCGAGTCCGGCAGTTCAACCGACACCACCATCGCAGCGGCTTCAAGGGAGACGGCGCGGAGCCTGATCTGGTCCGTAGTCAGACACTGGGCGCCCTTCACTCGTGGGCCCGGATTGGTGGGGTCCCAGGAGGAGCGCACCAGAGCCATGGGGAGGTCCCAACCGCCCTTTTGCAGTGACGAAACCGCAAAGCGCTGCAATGCGGCGCCACCACTCCGGCAGCTCCAGTCGTCGGAAGTGATGTCCGGCGCCTCGAGCCCCACCCGATTGCCACGGATGACTGGGCGGCCACTGATGCGGACGGGACAGGTAAAGTCCACGCCGAAGTGCAGCGTGGCGGTCGCGGAGAGCGTGACCCGGTCACCCGCGATCTTGAACGCCTCCGGGCCCGGCGCCAGGACCAGGGTGTAGCGCGGATCGCCATCCTGGGCGAACGCCTGCTCAGCCAGCCGGCGCCCATCGGCCGGTGTAACCCGCACGGTCGTACTGGTCGTGAGCCCGAAGGCCGCGAGGGAAACCGCGAGCAGCTGCTTCATGCCTCGCAGTCTCTTGTAATGCGGCGGGAGAGTCAAGGGAGGTGAAAAGGCGACCACTCGCTCCGCTCACGGGCGGGGGCCGCCTGCGGCGGCCAGCTGGGTCGCTACGCTCCTGCGGGCGCTCGCTGCGCGAGCGTGCGGGAACAACGTGCAGTCCCCGCAGGGCGCCGCAGGCGCCCCCCGCACGAGCGAAGCGAGCCCGACGGCGCGAAGCGCCCCCGCCGCTCGCTTTCCTCCTTGACAGCATCGCTCTCCGCGCTACATCCCACTCAGGGGAGAGCGACAAGAGCCGCAACCAGGAGGAGCTCATGCGGGCACGCATGGCTTGCGCAGGATTGTCGGGGACGGTGGCCATTGGACTGGTATTGGGTGCCTGCGGCGACAGCACCAGCAATACTCAGGCGTCCTGCACCTCCGTGTACGCCGTGGGAGACACGGTAAACGGCGCGCTGCGATCGACCGACTGCCGTTTTCAGGATGGATCGTACGTCGAGTACTACAGGTTCGACGCCACTGCGACGACGAGCCTGCGGTTCACCATGACCTCCGACAGCTTCGCCACCTTCCTCCTGCTTACCGACGCGGTGAAGAATCCGCTGGCCGGAAACGGCGACGACGGCACCGGGGGTAACAATTCGGCGCTCCACGTGCTGCTCGCGACGGGGCGCTATCACGTGGCGGCGAACTCCTTCAACCCGAACGCCTTTGGGCCGTACACGCTGGCCTCCGCAATCGTGCCAGCCGCCGTGGACAACTGTGAGGATGTGTGGGTGACCAGGGGGATCTCGACCACCCAGGCGATCGCCAATACCGATTGCGTGTCCAATACCAACTTCTACGCCGACGGTTTTCTGGTACTGCTACAGCAGGGCCAGAGCATTACCGCCACCGAGACCTCGACCGCCTTCAACGCCTACCTGCAGCTGGTGCGGCTGACGACCATGGGCGTCGTTGCTTTTGACAATGACGGCGGGGGAGGCACCAACGCGCAGCTGACCTATACCGCGCCGGTAGCCGACGCCTACGTCCTCTTCGCCGAGACCTTCAACGCGGGCGAGACGGGCGCGTACACGCTCACGATCCCGGTCCCCCCCTCGTTGCAGGCAGTTGGGAGGGACGAAGACACGCCGGACACCCCGAGCATCTCCCGACTGGACTTGGCGCGGATCAAGCAGCTGCGCGGCAGGCGCGTCGCATCGGGCGGGTTAATCCGTGACTTGTTGACCCGGCCCAACTTCGTGGCGAGCAGCCAACGGGCGAGAGCGCAGGCAAAGAAGGAGCAGCGGAGTCGGCAGCCTCAGAGCGACCAACCCTAGGCCGGGCAAGCACTTCCCGGGCGCGGGCGCGCTGGTTGGCGTGGATATTCACCCGCCCTTCAGAGTTCCGACACGCTTGCAATGCTAGGCTACCCCCGGGCGCGCAGCCCGGGTCCCCGACGGAGTGCCTCGCGGGAGCCCCAAAGATGAATTTGTGTATCGAACGGGGAGTGGGGTCGGTCGATCGGGTGCTCACCAGAGGAGGTTTCATGCGTGTTGGATATGGTCTTCTTACGGCTCTGCTGCTCCTGGTTGGAGGGACGCCGGTGCAGGCCCAGAAGTCGGGAGCGGTGGAAATCGGCGCCTTCGGGCGCTTCACGAAGTTCGAGAGCAAGCTCAACTTCGATAATCGGTTGGGCCTTGGCGGACGATTGGGTGTGTTCGTGCTCCCCAATCTTGCCCTCGAGGGGGATGTGACGTACACACGGACAAAGAGCCAGGGGAACCTCGAACTTCGTCACACACCGGTTCACGCACGCCTCATTTACAGCATTCCAGCGGCTGAAAACGCGGCCGTGCTGGTGGGCGCGGGCTACGTGCGGAATATCTTCCGCGCCAATTATCGTGAGACCAGGAGTGGTGTCGGTGGGCTGCTGGGCGTTCGATTCGGCCTGGGGGACTTGCTCGCCGCGCGCGTCGATGCCACGGGGGACTACATCCCGACCGCCGAGAGCGACATCCTGCCGCCCCAGGTTGCCGGGGTACAGCACAAGAAGTCCAATTTCCACCTGGGCCTCCAGGCCGGCCTGTCGCTCCTGCTCCGCACCAGTCGGGATGGTGACCGCGACCGGGACGGCGTGAAGGATTCGATGGATTCCTGTCCCGCTACTCCAGCGGGCGAGGCAGTGGATTCCCGAGGCTGCAGTCTGCCGAAGGATGCCGATGGTGACGGCGTGGTGGACAACCGCGACCGCTGCCCCAACACTCCGGCAGGGACGCGCGTGGATGCTGCCGGCTGCCCGGTGTCGCAGGATGCCGACGGCGATGGCGTGGCGGATGCGAGCGACAAGTGCCCGAACACACCCGCCGGTACCGCGGTGGACGCGAGCGGCTGCCCGAAGGACAGTGACGGCGACGGGGTGGCAGATGCGAGCGACAAGTGCCCGAACACTCCCGCCGGGACCACGGTGGATGCGACGGGTTGTGCGGGCGATGCCGACCGTGATGGCGTCAGCGATGCCAGCGACGTCTGCCCGGATACTCCGGCAGGCACCAAGGTCGATCGCTTCGGGTGCGCGTTCGACAGCGACGGCGATGGGGTCACTGACGACAAGGACCTTTGCCCCGCAACAGTCGCCGGCACGAGCGTCGACGCGAAGGGCTGCACCTCGCTCTTCCAGGCGGGCACTCCCTTGATCCTCAGCGGCGTGAACTTCGAGACCGGCAAGGCGATACTACTGCCGGAATCGCAGGGCATCCTCGACCAGGTCGCCCAGTCATTGATCGACAATCCGGACGTGAATGTCGAAGTGGGCGGGCACACCGACAACACCGGGCGCACGGCAACGAATGTGCGCCTGAGTGAGGCCCGCGCAAACGCGGTGCGTGACTACCTGATCGAAAAGGGCGTGGATGGTGGGCGGATCACCGCCAAGGGGTACGGTCAGGAGAATCCAGTGGCGGATAACGCCACGGCCGCTGGCCGCGCCGCCAATCGCCGTGTCGAGCTAAGCAGGACTAACTAGCGCAGGAGGCCCAAGGCGGGGGTGGAGCTGCTGCTCCATCCCTGCCGGGCAGGAGTTCAACCCTTTCCCGCGTCTCGGTAGCCGGGTGACGCTTCGCACCGCCGAGAAGCACTGAGCCCCGCACGTCCTCAGGGACGGCGGGGCTTCGGCATTCCAAGTGCGCCCGAGACGATTCGAACGTCCGACCTCTTGCTCCGGAGGCAAGCGCTCTATCCAGCTGAGCTACGGGCGCGTATGGGACGACAAAACTCGCCTGAGGCGCGGGGTTACGCAACCGCCGGCGCGCGGCCCGGCGACCACACGGCCTCTCCATCGATGCCCTCCGGCACCGGCTCCCCCAGCCATTCCAGCATCGCGGGAAAGAGATCCACCGTGCGAATCGGCGTCGTCGGGGCCGGCACATTGGCCCACACCGGCACCTGCATGTGCGAGCCGGAACAGACTCCCGTGCCCCGATTTGTGTTCCGGGACCTCGAACCGCTGGCGGAGGTCGTAGCCCTCGCGCGCCACCACAAGGAGGTCTCCCGCGCGCCGCGCGCGGAACTGGTCCAGCAGCTGCACGCACGCATCGGGGTACGCGGCGTCCCAGGTCCGCTCCAGCCACTCGGCTTCGGTCAGATTGAGCGGGCCACCCAGCTGGAGCGGATCTCCAGTCATGGGCCGATAGCGGATTTCATTGCCTGCACGCTGAATCTCCGCCGTCTCGACGGTCCGACGGTCCGACGGTCCGACGGTCAGGCCGCTCATTCGGCCGTGCCCGCCCTGTCCGCTTGTCCGCCCGTCCGCCTGTCCGCCCGTCCGCCCGCTCGCCACCTGCACCAGACCGGGGCGCTCTTCCGCCGCAACAAACGCGACCGCGGGCTCCGCCAGCAACGCTGCGATGAGGTCATGCGCGACGCCGAAGGCTGCCGGGGTACGCAGCTTCTGCAGCGACCAGCGCTCTCGACGCGGCGTGTCCGGCTGCGCGTACACCATCGCCGACCCGTTTCCGGCCACCATGACTGCGGCAGACGGGTTCCGCTCCCACAAGACGGGATGCGAGAGCGTCTTCACTCCCTGTCCCCGGAACCAATCCGCCAGGTCCAGGTGGGTATGCACCGTGGACGAGCCATGATCGCTGACCATCAGTACCAAGGTGTCATCCAGTTCACCCCGCGCGCGGAGACGGGTGAACAGCCGACCGACGGTGTCGTCCACCTTCCGCAATGCGCGCAGCACCTTTTCACCGGTCGGGGTGCTCTGGTGGGTGTAGCCATCCACCGCGGGAAACTGCGCGAAGATGAAGCGCCACCCCGCGTCGATACCCCGCAGCAGGTGCCGGCTCACCGAATCGTCACTGGGCTGGTGCCACTCGGCCCAATGCGCGAGCGCGCCCCACAGCTTCCGCTCGGTTCTGGCCGGATCCCGTGCCGGCGAGAGTCCCTTGGCGAGTGGCGTGAAAATGCCCAGGCTCTCGGGGATCAGCTCGAAGATGGTGCGGATCCCGGGTGCCAGATCGCCGTCCAGCCGTCCGGCCTGATAGCCGCAATAGCTCCTGACCGCTCCCCGCTCGCGCCACCAGTGGCCGGAATACGCCACGCGGTCCAGCCAGCGAATCGAGGGCACGTTGCAGCGACCCGGGGTGCAGCCGGTGAGGAACGGGAGGTACGCCACGCTGGTCGTCGAGGGGAAAACCGTGATACCGCGACTCACACCTTCGCCGGTCTTCCCCACCATGGCGCGCAAGTGCGGCAACTCGCCTCGAGCGAGCGCTGCCTCGGCCACATCGGGGCGGAGTCCGTCGACCAACAAGAGGATGACCCGGTTCATCTCGTATCCCTGAGAGCGTGCGGTTGCAGCGTGGGAAAATAGTGCAGGGGCTACGACGGGGACAACCGAGAAGAGTTTCGCTTCGGGGATGCTGGTTTCTGGCCATCCGCCGTCGGCCGTTCGCCGTCGGTTTGTCGCCTGTCGCCTCTCGCCTTTCGTCTGTCGCCTGCGTCGTCGACTTCTCGCCTCCGCTGTCGCCTGTCGCCTGTCGCCTCGCCTGTCGCCCATCGCCTATCGCCTGTCGCCCCTCGCCTTTCGCCCCTCGCCTACGTCGTCGACTTCTCGCCTACCGCAACGAAGCCCCGCGCGTCGTGACGACGGCGGGGCTTCGATGCTTCGATCATTCGGTGTCTATCGGGGCGCCGGGATTTGAACCCGGGACCTCCTGCTCCCGAAGCAGGCGCGCTAACCGGGCTGCGCTACGCCCCGCCTACCGGCGGTCAGGCGGTCCGACGGTCCGACGGTCCGACGGTCCGCGGAATGTCTTTGTCCGCTTGCCCGCCTGTCCGCCTGTCCGCTCGTCCGCCTGTCCGCCTGTCACGGGCCCTGAGGGACTCGAACCCCCAACCTTTTGATCCGTAGTCAAATGCTCTATCCAATTGAGCTAAGGGCCCGATGGGCGGTACAAGGCTCGAACTTGTGACCTCCACGATGTCAACGTGGCGCTCTAACCAACTGAGCTAACCGCCCTGACGGTGAACAAGCGGACGGGCGGTCAGGCGGTCGGGTCCCGTCCGCCTGTCCGCCCGTCCATCTGTCCACCAATAGCGGGGGTGGGATTTGAACCCACGACCTCCGGGTTATGAGCCCGGCGAGCTACCAGACTGCTCCACCCCGCGACGGATTTGCACACTCTTGCTGCGTTACTCTTCGCTGCTCCAGCCCTGCCAGCGGTTACGGGCCGGCTTCAGCCGCCACTTGATCAGTCAGTCAGCGCTTCAACTCTGCCGCCGCGACTCTGCCGCCGAGAGCGGGAAACGGGACTCGAACCCGCGACCCCAACCTTGGCAAGGTTGTGCTCTACCAACTGAGCTATTCCCGCGAATGGACCGGAGTTTACCGACCGGCGCAAACCTTCGCAACCACGGCGGCGTCCAGCATCGCGCGCCTGCCGCAGGGTCGGAGAGTGGAGGCGAGGGGGATCGAACCCCTGACCTCGTGAATGCCATTCACGCGCTCTCCCAACTGAGCTACGCCCCCGTTATATTAGCGCGCCCTGACGGCACCCCCCGAGGATTGGGGAGCAGGACAAGCTACTTGGCGCCCGCTCGGCATGTCAAGCTGGCGGACGGACTTGGAGGTCTGGAGGAACGCGGGCGGCGATGAAGAAGCGCACTGGATCGGGCTCGAACGGACGGAAGGCAAGGGGCACCAAGGCGAAGGCCCCGTCCAAGTCGAACGCCGAAGCGAAGGTGCGGAAGACTGCGGTCGCCGAAGCGCCCAAGAAGTCGCCCAAGCTCTCGCCGGTCCAGCAGATTCTGCAGAACAACCAGCCTACCCGGAAGCCCCGCAAGGGTCGACGCGAGACGTCCAAGACCCTCGGCGTCTACGACTCCGACCGCGACATCCTCGACCAGTACCTCTATGAGGTGAGCCAGACCCCGCTGCTCACCCATCCGCAGGAGATCGCCATCGCCAAGCTGGTGCGGGAGGGCGATCCCGAGGCGATGCACGAGCTGGTCAAGCGCAACCTCCGGTTCGTCATCTCGGTCGCGAAGAAGTACCAGAACCGCGGACTGCAGCTCACCGACCTGATCGGCGAGGGCAACGTCGGTCTGCTCACGGCGGCCCGCAAGTTCGATCCCGATCAGGGCGTCAAGTTCATCAGCTACGCCGTGTGGTGGATCCGCCAGGCCATCCTCGCCTCGCTTGCGCGCCAGGGACGCACCGTGCGGGTGCCGCTCAATCGCACCGCCGATCTCTCGCGCATCGTCCGTACCGCGGAGTCGCTCCGCCAGGAGCTGCGTCGCGAGCCGACCCCGGAGGAGATCGCCAAGGCCACCGGGCTCTCTCTGGAGGTGGTGCAGTCGCTCGCCGCGCTCAATACCGCCGAGATCCGACTCGACGCCCCGCTCGACCCCGACGGCGATCGTTCGCTCATCGAGCGGTTCATTGCCGACGATCATTCCGACACGGAAGAGCAGGCGATGGACGGGTTCCTGAGGGAGGAGATCGAAGGCGCGCTGGCCACGCTTCCTGCCCGCGACGCCAAGGTCCTGCGACTCTATTTCGGTCTCGATGGCGGCCGCGAGCATACCCTGGAAGAGATCGGCGGCATGCTAGGCGTCACCCGTGAACGGGTTCGCCAGCTGCGCGATCGCGCGCTCAAACGGCTCCGCGAAGGTGAGGTGGGGCGCGCGCTGGCGAGTTTTGCGGCGTGAGATCGACCGGCGTGAGCGATCAGACGTCAGCGCCCATCCGATCGTCGGAGTTGTCGCCTTTCTGTACGCCTAGCTCTCTCTCGCTGTCGCCTGTCGGCTGATTCTCCTGCCTTCTAACCCCCTCGCCTCCCACCGTACCTTCTCCCCCGTGACCAGCGCATCGGCCGTTCCTGCCGGCCGGCTCGCGCAATTCGTCGCCCGCGTTGGAGCGGCGGGGATGGCGAGCGCGCGTGCCGTGGCGGACGTGCGCACCTGGGCCCCGCATGTGGTGCCACAGATGCGCCGCCTCGGCGTCGACTCGGTGCCCATCGCGCTCTTCATCGCCACTTTCACCGGCATCGTCCTCTCCCTGCTCTCCAAGTACATCTTCACCGGCGCGGTCCCGCTGTATTTCGTCGGCGCGCTGGTGGGGAAGACCATCATGATGGAGCTCGGGCCGGTGCTCACCGGTCTCGCGCTCGCCGGCCGGGTCGGCGCCAATATCGCCGCCGAGGTCGGCACCATGCGGGTGACCGAACAGGTGGATGCGCTGGAAACCCTCGCCTACAATCCCAGCAGCTACCTCGTCGTGCCCCGCGTCCTGGCCGCGATGCTGATGTTCCCGGTGGTCACCGCGCTCGCGATGGGCGTCGGCGTCCTTGCCGGCTGGGTCACGGCGATCAACCTGCTCGACCTGTCCACTCTCGAGTTCGTGAAGGGGCTCCGGCTTTTCTACCAGTTCAAGGACATCTGGTTCGGCCTGCTCAAGGCCGCCGAGCTTCGGGGCGGCGGTGGCGCTGGCCGGCTGCATCCAGGGGCTTGCCACTCGTGGCGGAGCGGAGGGAGTCGGCCGCAATACCACCCGCGCGGTTGTCATCGGATGCGAGGCGATCCTGGTGCTGGACGCGTTCTGGGCGCTGGTGTTGTTATGAGGCGGAGCCGGAAGGACGGAAAGACGGAAGGACGGTAGGCGGTCGGAATACGCGACACGGACCGGTCCAAGACGGTGGCCTTGCCCATCCTGGTCGCGTCTTTCCGCATTTCCATCCTGTCCGACTCGCCCGATCCATGATCCGCTTCTCCGACGTCCACAAGTCGTTCGGACCCAAGCAGGTCCTCGACGGTCTCTCGCTCGACATCCCCGACGGCGAGACCACGGTGATCATCGGGTTCTCGGGCACCGGAAAGAGCGTTGCCCTCAAGCACATCGTCGGACTGCTCGAGCCGGACGTCGGGCACGGTCGAGGTGGACGGGCAGGTCGTCCACGAGCTGGACCCGGACGAGCTCTCGGCGCTGCGGGCGCATGTGGGCTACGTCTTCCAGTTCGCGGCGCTGTTCGACTCGCTGACCGTCGCGGACAACATCCGGCTGGGCCTCGCCCGCCGCGGGCGTGAGCGAATCGGAGATCCTCACCCGCATTGAGCGAGAGTCTCGCGCTGGTCGATCTCGCCGGGGCCGGAAGACGCGGTTGCCGGCCGAGCTGTCCGGTGGCATGCGGAAGCGGGTGGGGATCGCGCGGGCGATCGCGCTTCGGCCGCGCTACATTCTGTACGACGAGCCGACCACCGGTCTCGATCCGGTCACCTCCGCGGTGATCGACGAGCTCATGGTGCGTACCCGGCAGGAGCTGGGGGTCACCGGCGTCGTCGTCACTCACGACATGCGCAGCGCCTACACCGTCGGAGACCGCATCGCGATGCTCTACGAGGGCCGCATTCGTCAGGTCGGTACCATCGAGGAGATCCGTGCACACGGACGATCCGGTTGTGCGGAACTTCATCGAGGGGCGGCCCACCGACCTGGACCGGCGGGCGGTCGCGGGGATGTACGCGTGAAACGGCGCAACGAATTCCTCGTCGGCCTGGTGCTGCTGCTGAGTCTCGGCGCGGTGGTCGGCGGAGCGCTGTGGCTGTCCGAGGCGGACATCGGACGCCGCGAGGCGATGCACGTCGCGCGCTTCCGCACCGTCGGCGGCCTCACACCGGGCGCGCCGGTGACCTACCGAGGCGTTCGGGTGGGACGGGTGGAGGCCATCCGACTGGCGGACCAGTTCGTCGAAGCCGACCTCCGGGTGTTTCAGGGGGTCGACCTGCCCGAACAAGCCCGCGGTTATCGCCGCGTCGCAGAGCCTCTTCGGCGAGTGGAGCGCGACGATCGTCTCTCGCGATCAGCCCCAGGACGATCCCAACGTCCGGATAATGCTCGCCGAGACCGCGCGACCCGGCGGGGACCGCTGGCCGGGAGCCACCCTGCCGGACGTTGGCCAGCTCACGGCCCAGGCCGGCCGGATCGCCACGGACATCGCCGCGGTCGCCGCACGGGTGCAGGAGACCTTCGACTCGAGCGCGGTCGCCTCGCTCCGGCAGAGCATCAAGGACTTCGGCGATATCGCCAGCAAGCTGGAGCGTTTCACCACCAATCAGACCAGCAGGCTGAATCAGGTGACCGGGAATGTGGAGCGCACCTCTGACGTGGTGCTGGGCGCGTCCCAGCATCTGGAGAACACGCTTGCGCGAGTAGATTCCGCCACGGCGAATGGGCAGTTGCAGCAGATCCTGGACAACGCGCAGGCCGGCTCCGGCGATCTTCGGTCGGCCTCCGCCGACCTGAAGGGCCTGTTGGCGACGGCCCGAAGCCAGGAAGCCAACCTTGTGAGCAGCCTGCAGGCGGCCGATTCCGTCCTGTCCCGAATTCAGAACGGGCAGGGTACGCTGGGTCTGCTCTCCAAGGACCCGGGGATGTACAACGAAGTGATTGAGACGATGCAGGAGCTCCGGCGCCTCATCGCCGATATTCAGGTGAATCCGAGGAAGTACTTCAAGTTCTCCGTCTTCTAGAGCACTCAGCCTCAGCCGTCAGCCATCGAGAAACGGCGCTGACGACTGACGGCTGATGGCTGATGGCTCAATGAGCAAACCCAAGCGCAAGCCCGATCGTGAGGTCTCCGCCGGCGGTATCGTATTCCGCCGTCAGCTGGACCTGAGCGCGAGATTCCTGCTCATCCTGGACCCCTACGGGCACTGGGGTTTTCCCAAGGGGCACCTCGAGGGGGACGAAACGCCGGCCGCCGCGGCGATGCGAGAGACCGCAGAGGAGACCGGGCTCGACGATATCGTCCTCCACGGTCCGATCCGAATCATCGACTGGCACTTTCGGTTCAAGGGCCGGTACATCCACAAGTACTGCCACTTCTTCATGTTCGAGAGTCCGGCGGCCGTCGTCGTGCCGCAGGCGGACGAGGGGATTACCGACCATCGCTGGCTCACGCTCGAGGAATCGCTCAAGCTGCTCTCCTATGACAACGCCCGCGGCGTTCTCAAACGTGCGGGCGAAATGACGCGAACCCTGGTCGCGATGGGTGCGGGCCGGTCGCGCCAGTCTCAAGACCCGGTCCCTGCCGTCCCTGCACCCGTCATGCCGACGGAGTCCTGATGCCGGCTGTGGCGGCGCTCGGATCGAACGCGGAGATGACCCACAATCTCCGGCGATCCTTTCCCGACGGCGGGCCGTGGTCGCTGGTGCGTTGCCGGACGCCAGTGCAACTGGAGCAGGCATTGATGACCCGGCTGGTTGACGCGGTGGTGTTTTCGCCGACCCGCACCCCGTTGGCGGAGCTTGCGGGTCTTCGCACCGGTTTTCCTCAACTCCCGTGGATCGCGTTCGCGCCCTTCCGTCCCGACGACGGACGGCTCCTGCTGGATTGCCATGCGGGTCAAGTGGCCCTGGTGCTGGTGGACGGCGTAGACAACGCCGTAGCGGGAGACCTGGTCGTGCGCTACTCGGCGAGCACCGACCGCCACCGTGCCCTCGCCGATGCGCCGCGATTGCTTCGCCTGGCGGATCCGCTGCAGCGACGGGTCTGGCATTACCTGCTGGAGCGGGTTGACCGGCCAATCCGGACCGGGGCCATCGCCCGGACCGTGGGTTGCTCGCGCGAACATCTCTCCCGACAGTTCGGGGCCGGCGGCGCCCCCAACCTGAAGCGGGTAATCGATCTCACGCGCGTGGCCTGTGCGGCCTCGCTGCTCAGGAATCCCGGGTACGACGCCGCTACCGTCGCACGCATCCTGCGATTCGCCACTGCCAGTCACCTCAGTGCCACCGCGCGACGCATCGCGGGCGTATCGACGCGCGGCCTGGGACCGTTGGGTCCCCGCGGTGTGCTGGCGCACTTTGCGAAGGGGAAGACGCGGAGTCGGATGTAGTTCGAACGGGCGGAAGGGTGGAAGGATGGAAGGATGGAAAGACGGAAAGGTGGAAAGACGGAAAGGTTGAAGGGGTGGGCTTCCTCATGGGAACGAGAACCCTCGCAACTTCCACCTTTCCAACTTCCACCTTTCCACCTTCCATCCTTCCATCCTTCCACCCTTCCATCCTTCCATCCTTCCATCCTTCCATCCTTCCACCCTCCGTCCTTCCACCCTTCCACCCTTCATCCTACCGCCCGCCGCACATCGTCGTTATATCCCCCCGGCCCGTCCCCGGCCCGTTGCCTTCGATGGGGGCTTGTGATACTTTTCACAAGCTTTTCCGACCCCTGTTCATCCACAAACCGCGAGTCATATGGCGACCGATTCAGTACTGCGTCCCGGCGAGCTCAAGGACGTGCTACTTCGGGAAATCGAGAAGGCCGATCTGGCGTCCATGGACGTCAACGAGGTCGGCACGGTGCTCGAAGTGCGTGACGGCGTCGCCCGGATCTACGGCCTCAACAAGGCCGTCGCCGGCGAGATGATCGAATTCACCGCCGCCGAGACCGGCGAGGTGGTGACGGGCCTGGCGTTGAACCTGGAAGAGGACAACGTCGGCGCGGTGGTCATGGGCGACTACCTCAAGCTCAAGGAGGGCGACGAGGTTCGCTGCACCGGCCGACTGCTCGAGGTGCCGGTCGGCCCCGGGATGCTGGGCCGGGTAGTGAATGCGCTGGGCCAACCGGTAGACGGCCGCGGGCCGATCGCCTCGACGGGCAGCCGTGCGGTGGAAATGGTCGCGCCGGGAATCATCGTGCGTCAGCCGGTCAAGGAGCCGCTGCAGACCGGGATCAAGGCCATCGACGCCATGATTCCGATCGGTCGTGGCCAGCGCGAGCTGATCATCGGCGACCGTGGCACGGGCAAGACAGCGATCGCGGTGGACACCATCATCAACCAGAAGGGCGCCGGTGTTGTCTGCGTGTACGTCGCCATCGGGCAGAAGCGCAGCACCGTCGCGACCGTGGTGGAGAAGCTCAAGGAACGCGGCGCGATGGACTACACGATTGTGGTGGTCGCCAGTGCGTCGGAACCCGCGCCGCTCCAGTACATCGCGCCGTACTCGGGCTGCGCCATCGCCGAGTACTTCATGTATGAGGAGGGCAAGGCGACGCTGTGTGTGTACGACGACCTTTCCAAGCAGGCCGCCGCGTACCGCCAGCTTTCGCTGATCCTGCGGCGCCCCCCGGGCCGCGAAGCCTATCCGGGTGACGTGTTCTACCTCCATAGCCGCTTGCTGGAGCGGGCGGCGAAGCTCTCCGAAGACGCCAACGTCGTGAAGCTCGACAGCCGCATCAAGAAGCCGGGCGGCTCGCTCACCGCGCTCCCGATCATCGAAACGCAGGCCGGCGACGTCTCGGCCTACATCCCCACCAACGTCATCTCGATCACTGATGGGCAGATCTTCCTCACGACCGATCTGTTCTATTCGAACGTGCGTCCTGCCGTGGACGCCGGCATCAGCGTGAGCCGCGTGGGTGGTAACGCGCAGATCAAGGCGATGAAGCAGGTGGCCGGTCCGCTGCGTCTGGCGCTGGCTCAGTACCGCGAACTGGAGGCGTTCTCGCAATTCGGTTCGGAGCTCGACGCGGCGACTCAGCGGCAGTTGGCCCGAGGTGCCCGCACCGTCGAAGTGCTCAAGCAGCCGCAGTACGCACCGGTCCCGGTTGAGAAGCAGGTCGCCATCATCTACGCCGTGACCAACGGTTACCTCGACGATATTGACGTGAAGGACATCCGGAAGTGGGAAGCCGATTTCATTGCGTACCTCGGGTCGGCGCACCCGGCGGTGCTCGAAGGAATCCGCACCAAGAAGGCGCTGGACGACGATCTCACGAGCAAGCTGCGCAGCGCGATCGTCGCCTTCAAGCCGCTCTTCAAGGCCGAGTAAATGGCGAAAGCTTCGCGCGCGCTCCGCGGGCGGATGCGCTCCGTCCAGAACACCCGCAAGATCACGCGGACCATGGAGCTGGTCTCCACCTCCAAGCTCAAGCGGGCACAGGACCGGGTAGTTGCCGCCCGGCCGTACGCGGCGGCATTGGCGGAAGTGATCGCTGACCTGGTGACGCCGGAGCTGGCGGCGCGTTTTCCGCTGCTCCGCCGGCCCGCGCCGCCGGAGAAGGGCGGTCCGCGTTCCGCCGCGGTCCTGCTGGTGACGTCGAACCGCGGCCTGTGTGGCGGGTTCAATTCGAACCTGATCAAGGAAGCCCGGAAGCGGATCGAATTTCTGGAGGGGAAGGGCTACCAGGTGGAGCTGCACCTGGTGGGCAAGAAGGGAATCGGGTTCTTCAAGTACATCGGCCGTTCGATTGCCTCACAGCGAATTGACGTCGGCGATAAGCCGAACGCCCAGCATGCGATCGAACTGGTGGCAGGACTCCTGTCCGAGTACGCCGCTGGACGGCTGGCCAGTGTGGACGTGGTCTATGCCAAGTTCGTCAGTCCGCTCACCACGCCTCCCACCACGGTGAGCGTCCTGCCGGTGCAGGCCCCGGCGGCCCGCCAGACTGGAGTGCGGCCCGACTACATCCTGAAGCCCAACGCGGACGAGCTCCTGGAGCAGCTGCTCCCGCTCTACGTTCGCAACCAGGTGTATCGCGGTCTGGTCGAGACCGCGGCCGCCGAGCACGGCGCTCGACGCACGGCGATGAAGAACGCGACCGACAACGCCGGTGACATCTACGATCTCCTGAAGCGCACCTATAACCGCCAGCGGCAGGCGGCGATCACGCAGGAGATTGCGGAGATTGTTGGCGGAGCGGCGGCGCTGGAGGGGTAAAGAGTGAGGAGTGAGGAGTGAGGAGTGAGAAGTGAGAAGTGAGAAGTGAGAAGTGAGAAGTGAGAAGTGAGAAGTGAGAAGCGCCTTTGAACGTTGGTGGGGAGGGTAAAGTCAAGCGGTGGGCCTTCTCACTTCTTACTTTTCACTTCTTACTGACGACTAACCCAAAGATCACGAGACAGGCCCAGCATGGCACCCGCTACGGCAACCCACAACATCGGCAAAATCGTCCAGATCATCGGCCCGGTGCTCGACGTCGAGTTCGAGCCCGAAAAGCTGCCGGAGATCTACAACGCGCTTGTCGTCGACGATACGACCGGTCCGCTGCCCGTTCGTCTCACGGCTGAGGTGCAGCAGCATATCGGCCAGAACCGGGTTCGCGCGGTGGCGATGTCGAGCACCGACGGCGTGGTGCGCGGCATGGCCGTTACCGACAGTGGCGGCCCCATCACGGTACCGGTCGGTCCCGCAGCGCTGGGTCGCATCCTGAACGTCCTCGGCGAGCCGGTGGACGGGGGAGCCGCGATCCCGGCGAGCAACGAGCGCTGGCCTATCCATCGCGAGACTCCGAAGTTCGTGGACCTCGAACCCAAGACCACCATCTTCGAGACCGGCATCAAGGTCATCGACCTGATCTCACCGTTTGTGAAGGGTGGCAAGATCGGCCTGTTCGGCGGCGCCGGGGTGGGTAAGACGGTCGTGATCATGGAGCTGATCAACAACGTGGCCAAGGGTCACGGCGGCAAGTCGGTGTTCTGCGGCGTGGGGGAGCGTACTCGAGAAGGGAACGACCTGTACCTCGAGATGGAGGAGAGCGGCGTCATCAAGTCCTGCGCCCTCATCTACGGTCAGATGAACGAGCCGCCGGGCGCCCGTCTCCGGGTCGGCCTCTCCGGGCTCACAGTTGCGGAGTACTTCCGGGACATGGAAGGTCAGGATGTGCTGCTGTTCATCGACAACATCTTCCGATTCACCCAGGCCGGCTCCGAGGTTTCGGCGCTCCTCGGCCGCATGCCGAGCGCGGTCGGGTACCAGCCGACCCTCGCGACGGAGATGGGCGACCTGCAGGAGCGCATCACCTCGACCAAGAAGGGGTCGATCACCTCGGTACAGGCGATCTACGTGCCGGCCGACGACCTCACGGATCCTGCCCCGGCCACGGCTTTCGCTCACCTGGACGCGACTGTCGTGCTGTCACGTGCGATCTCCGAGCTCGGCATCTACCCCGCGGTCGACCCGCTGGACAGCTCGAGCCGCATTCTCGATCCCCAGTATCTCGGCGACCGTCACTACAACGTGGCAATCGGTGTTCAGCGCACGCTGCAGAAGTACAAGAGCTTGCAGGACATCATTGCGATCCTCGGCATGGACGAGCTCTCCGAGGACGACAAGCTGGTCGTTGCCCGGGCACGCCGAATTCAGCGCTTCCTGTCGCAGCCCTTCTTTGTGGCCCAGCAGTTCACCGGTTTCGAGGGCAAGTACGTCAAGCTTGGCGATACGATCGAGAGCTTCGAGCGTGTGCTCTCCGGGGAGTTCGATGACCTCCCCGAACAGGCCTTCTACATGGTAGGCGGGATCGAGGAAGCCGTGGAGAAAGCCAAGAAGCTGGCGGCCGGGTGATGCGGGTCACGGTGATCAGCCCAGAAGCCTCCATCTTCGACGGCGAGGCCGATTCGGTCACGGCCCCGGCCTACGATGGCATGGTGGGAATTCTCCCGCGCCACGCGCCGTTCATGACTTTGCTCGGCCGGGGCCCGCTCACCGTCACTGGCGGCGGCACGGTCCACCGCTTCCAGGTTGAAGGTGGCTTCCTGCAGGCGGTCAACAATACGGTCCGCGTCGTCGCGGAACAGGTCAAAGGAGAATAGACCCATGCATCGTGGCCTCGTCCTCGCCCTCGCTGTGGCAGTCCTCGGAACGGCGTCGCTCGAAGCGCAGACCATCGGGACACCGATTTACAAGAGCCCCTATCGCAGCTTCAAGCGCAGTGAACTGGGCGGATACATCTCCGATCCCGGCGAGGGTGTGAGCGTTGCCATTCAGGGTGAGTATCGTCTCGCGCGGCCCAAGTTCGACTTCGGCCTCACTGTGGGATACGCCAACGGTGCTGGGTCTAGCGCCAATCTGTTCGGAGTCGGAATAGACGGACGGCTGCCGATCGCCCGCCACAACCAGGATTTCCCACTCGACGCCGCCCTGACCGCCGGGTTTGGAGCGCTGTTCGGCGATGGGCAGACCGGCTTTCTGGTGCCGCTCGGCGCGACCCTCGGACGTCAGGTTCTGCTGGAGAACTCCAGCGTGAGCTTCACGCCCTATGTGGCCCCGGTCATCGCGCCGACCTTTGGCGACCTGCTCGATGACGTGCAGTTTGGCTTGGGACTCGGCGTGGATATCGCGCTAACCAAGACCTTCGACATCCGCGTCAGCGGTTCCCTCGGCGATATCGAAGGCGTCGGGGTGGGTGTGGCGTGGCACCACTAGCCATTAGCCGTTAGCCTTTGGCCGTTAGCGAGTCCTCACAGAACGACCCTCCTCTGCCCTCGAGGAGGGTCGGTTCACGTCGGGCTGCTAACGGCTAATGGCTAACGGCTCATTGACTTGTCCCTCAGCCTCACACTAGCTTGAGCGCCTTGTGATTCCCTGTCGTGGAGGTACCATGCGTTTGTCTCGTTTGTCTGTCCTGGTCACGCTGCTTGCCGTTGGAACCGCCGCGGCTGGGAGCGCCCAGATCACCGGCCTCCCCGTCCGCAATAGCGGGATCACAGGGGGCCTCACGATTGGCGGCGAGATCGGATTCCCCGACGCTGACTACGGCAAGGGGAAGGCGTTTGGCGCCCGCGGCGCGCTAGGCCTGGGCCCTTTCGGCGTGAGTGCGGTCGTTTCCAGCTGGAACCCGGATGGGCCGGCTGACGCGCAGACTGGCCTGGGCGGTTACCTCAACCTCAAGGTATTCGGCGGCCCGCTGATCCCCCTCTCGGTGACGCTGCAGGGCGGTGCCGAGTATCGCAGTTCCAGCGGGACGAAGGTGATCCACGCGCCGATTGGCCTCGGGATCGCGCTCAAGATTCCCAATCCGGCCTTGGCTATCAAGCCGTGGATTGCTCCCCGGCTCGACATCGTTCGGGTCTCGGGGACCGGGATTTCGAGCAACACCGAGAAGAACTTCGGCATCAGCGGCGGGGTCGACTTCAGTCTGCTCGGCGGGCTGGGCTTCGGCGTGGCGTACGACCGCACCTTCTTCGGCAACGGCGTGAATCCTTCCGTGTTCAGCCTGGGTGTGAACTACACCCTCAAGATCCCAGGGCTCTGAGGGCACACTTGGCGCATACACGCTGCCGGCGGGCGGTCCAGCCGCTCGCCCTGTTGTTGGTCATGGCCACGAGTGGTTGTTCGTTAACCCTCGATGCGACTCATCTCGGAGTTCCGGCCACTCTTGCCTCGGATGCCGCGGCGCCACCGGAAGGCGAGGCCTTCAGCGTGACCAGCCGCGCGGTGTACGGGCTCTGGGGCCTCGTGAAATTCTCTCAGCCCTCGCTCCGCAAGACGCTCGCCGCCCAATTGGTGGGCGGCAAGGAAGTCGCCAATGTGCGGGTGAAGGTCCGGAGCAGGTTCGGCGACCTGCTGATCACGGCCCTCACCGCGGGGCTCATCGTGCCCCGCGCCGTGACGATCGAAGGCGTGGTCGTCGAGAAGTAGCCGGCCTACCTAGATCAGCTTCTCCACCAGAACGGCCGAGGAATCCGCGGCACCCGCCCCGGCCTCGACCGCGGTCCGCGCTGCCATGCCGGCTACCTCTCTTCTCTCCGGCGCTTCTAGCCACTCCAGCCAGCGTTCCGTGAGCGCGGCAGCCGTATGTCGCGCAGGTAGCCGGTAGAGGCCCCCAGCCGCCGCCAGTCGCGCGGCGTCGGCATTGTCGTCGTACCGCGGGCCGACGATGATCGGCACCGCCCAGCCTGCAGGCTCGATCACGGAATGGAGTCCGGCTCGGCCGAATCCGCCTCCCACGTACGCCATTCCCCCCGCTCCATACAGCCGCGCGAGCGGTCCGACTTCTCCGATTACCACCAGGGGATGACCCTTGGCGAGCTCGCCAAGCGGCCTCGGCTCGGGGAGGGCCAAGGCGCGAGCATGGTTACGGATCCGCTCCAGCCCAGTGGGGGAAGGCTCGTGCGGGACCAGAATCAGTCTGGCCTCGGGGCGCCGGGCGTGGACCCGCGCGAAAGCCTCGAGCAGCACGCGTTCGTCGCCCGGCCAAGTGGACCCCGCCACGAGAGTGGTTCGTTCCCGAGTCGGAGGGGGGCCTTTGGTGATTTGCTCGAGCACGCCATCGTAGCGCGGGTCGCCCGTCACCGTAATCCGGTCCGGCCTCGCTCCGAGGATGGCCAGGCGCATTGCATCCTCCCGGCCGATGGCGCCTGCGGCCTGAAGGGCCGCATAGGCGGGCGCGAGGATCGCCGTGGCAGGCCAGCGCAGTCGCCCGCTCCCGGCGCGGACCGCTCCTGCGATGAGGCCGAGGCGGATGCCGCGCCGCTGGGCCAGCAGGGCGAGCACCGGCCAGAGGTCGAGCTTCCCGAAGACGATCGCACTCGGTCGCAGCGCGTCGAGCAGGGGTGTCATCAGGGATTCGGTGTCCCAGGGCAGGAACCCGGAAACGTCCGCTGGCAGCGCGCGCGCCACTCCGATTCCGGAGGGACTGAAGGTGGTAACCGCGAGTTGCCAGTCCGGGTGTCGGGCGCGGATGCGGCGAATGACGGGCTCGCAGTGTCGCAGCTCGCCGGCGGACGCGCCGTGAAAGAGTACGAGAGGGTGCGACTGATCACGCTGAGAGCGGCCCCACGCGGCGAATTCGGAGAAACTGCGGGCCCGCCCCTCGACGCCGAGCCTGAGCTTCGGGTAGCCGCGGGAGGCGAGCGGAGCGACCGCACGCGCCGCGGCGATCGCCGCTCGATACGCACTCAGTGACCAGGTCATGATGAAAGATGCACCCGCTTGCGCCGGTCGGCGGGCGGGAATACGTTGAGGCTGTCCGCCCGCTGTTCCACCTTTTGAGAGGAGGTGATCCATTGTCTAGTGACAGTTGCATCGGTAGCTCGAACGGGGCAAGCGATCGCCTGGTGAGCTGCTGATCCTTACGGGGCCGGGGGCAACCCTGGCGAATCCGACCCGGGGATCGCCTCGAGTCCGATGCAAACCGACTGGGCCTGGTATCCGTCCTGCTTAGACGCGACGAATGCCGGGCCCCGTCCACATGCGGCAGCGGCGGCTCCGTGCGCCGGTCCCCCTAATCGTTGAGCCATGGCCACCGGAACCTACTGGTCCGCGACGCGCGCCCCGCGCTACAGCCTTCTGTTCGCGCTCCCGCTGCTCCTCGTCTACGAATTGCTGGCCCGTGCGCTCTCGGGTGACGAGGGCATCCGAAATGGCGCTGACGTGCTCCTCAAGAGCCTGTTCGTCGTGCTGGGCGGTCGGCAAGGCCTCACGGTCTTTGCCGTCATTCTGCTGGGAACCGGTCTGGTGCTCGTGGTGCGAGACTGGCGGGCGAATGGCGCGCCGGTCGGGCGGTATTTCGCGGGGATGTTCGCCGAATCGGTGGCCTACGCCCTCCTCTTCGGCACCGTCACCGGCCTCCTGACCGGCCTGCTGCTCAACGGTCCGCGCGGCTTGGTCATCATGCTGCAGGACCGCCTCATTACGCTGCCGACCCAGATCATGGTATCGCTGGGGGCCGGGATCTATGAGGAGATTCTCTTCCGGGTGATCATCGTGTCGGCGCTGGCCAAACTTGCCGGCTCCGGCTTCGGCTGGCGACCATGGGTCGCCGGCGTCTTCGCGACCCTGGTGGGGGCCCTCATCTTTAGCGCGTTCCACTATATCGGGCCCCTGGGCGACACCCTGGATATTGGGTCGTTCGTCTTCCGGATGGTGGCGGGGGTCCTACTGAGTGGATTGTACCTGCTGCGCGGCTTCGGCGTCGCGGCGTGGACGCACGCACTTTACGACGTGTTCCTGACCCTGCGTGGGTTCTAGGGGGCCAGAAGTGAGAAGTAAGATGTGAGAAGTGAGAAGTGAGATGTAAGAAGTCAGAAGTGAGGTGTGATGTAAGAAGTCAGAAGTCAGAAGTGAGAAGTGAGAAGTGAAACCGCTCGGTCACCTCTCGTCCTCGCTTCTCACATTGTACTTACTTCTCACTTCTTACTTCTCACTTTTTGCTTCTCACTTCTGACTTCTCACTTCTGACTTCTTACTTCTCACTCCTCACTCCTCACTCCTCACTCCTTACGGCTTCCCCTTCTTCCGCTCCGTCCAAATCGAATCCAGCACCTTCCTGAACACCTCCACCGGCGCCGCGCCGGCGAGCAGGCCCACGCCTTCGATGTACACCGTCGGCGTGCTCTGCACTCCCGATTTGGCTGCGCCCTCCGCTTCCGCCCGAATCAGATCCAGCGTCTCATGCTTGTCGAGACAGGTGAGCAGGTCTGCTCGCGGGAATCCGGCCGAATCGGCGAGGGTGATCATGAACGGAGCTGGATCCTTGAGCGGCGCCCACTTGCCCTGGTAGCGGAACAGGAGATCGTGGATCGGCCAGAACTGGTCGACCTTGGCCGCGCACATCGCGAACTCGGAGGCGGCGAGGGCGTTGGAGTGGATCTGGGTGAGCGGGAAGTTGAGGAAGATCCAGCGTACTTTCCCGGGGGTGATAAACTCGCGCTCGAGGGTGGGGAAGGTCTCGACCGCCTGCTGCCGGCAGAAGGGGCATTGAAAGTCCGAGAGTTCGTACACCGTCACCGGCGCCTGGGCTGATCCCTTGGTGCGTTGGGCGATCATCGGATCCGCCTGGCGCCCCGTGCTCACCGAGTCGGGCGCTGGCTTCCGGCTTGGGACAGTCGCCAGCGGTGCCGTCGCGTGTCGGGTAGCGGTCAGTGCCAGGACACCGCCGGCGAGAACGGTGAGCCCGGAGACCAGCCAGAGGAGGTTGGAGCGACGCATGCGGTTCTCCGGAGAAAAAACGGTCAGTACCGGGGGAGCCGCTTGCCGCTCGCCCGGTCGAGCACAACCCGGTCGCCCGTCACGCGGACGTTCCAGTACCACTCACTGTTTGGATCCCAGGCATCCCACGAGCGGGCATAGATCCACCACTCGCCCCGCGGCAGGTGCACCGTCACCTTGCCGTCCCGGCCAGTGCTATCCGAGATCGGCTCTCTCCCGAATCCGGTGCCCAACGCCTTGGTGATGCTGTCGTAACCTCGGTAGGTACTATCTTTCCACCGGGCCATCGCCTTTCGCAGCGTGTCCACCGACGGTGAAATGGCATTGCGGACTTCGC
The DNA here is from genome assembly GCA_963748035.1 of uncultured Gemmatimonadales bacterium. Lineage (GTDB taxonomy): Bacteria > Gemmatimonadota > Gemmatimonadetes > Gemmatimonadales > GWC2-71-9 > JADJOM01. The sequence goes on from CAVVHO010000004.1 coordinate 439,364, forward strand.
CGAGGCGGCGCTGGGTATCGTCGCGGCGCCGCTTGATCGGGGTGACGCTCTCGGAGGCGGTGGTGTACGCACGGTACAGCGAGTCATACGTCGGACTCGAGCGCGGCACCGAGTCCATCCGGAGCCGCATCCGGGCCAGCCGCGCTTCGAGAGACTGGACTCGATAGGCCTCTCGGGCGTACGCGATGAACGGGTCCCGAAAGATCTGAAACAGGCTGTCCAGCTGGTGCGTAATCCCAGCCGGCCGAGGATTGCGTGACTCGAGCGCTGAGATCAGGCTGTCGCGGTCATATGGCAAGGCCACAAACACGAGGTGCGCGACCGGCGCATCCACGGAGTCAGGACCAGGAATGGCAGCTTCAATGCGGACCTCGCGCCCGCTGCAGGCGGCGAGCGCGAGGAGCGCGACAGGGAGACAGCGAGACAAATCGTACCAACTCGGCCGGAGACGGGGTAAAGCTACCCGTGTCCTCCTGGTGCTTCAACTTGTCCCCGCGCTACTCGCCGCCCAGGGCGAGTCCGTCCGCAAACTCTTCCCGGCGCGCCCGGATAACTACTTCACCGACGCCGCTCATGTAGTTGACCCCTCGTCGGCCTCGGCCATCAACGACTTGGCCGCGAGACTCCGAACGGCCACCGGCGCCGAGCTGGCAGTGGTGACCCTGCCCACGATCGAGAGCCACGCGCCGGGGGATGTCGCGTTGGCGATTGGCCGGGCGTGGGGCGTCGGCGCGAAGGCGGAAATCGGCGACTCGGCGCGGAATGCCGGCATCGTGCTCCTGCTGGTTCCCCGCACGCCCGAGCACAAGGGCGAGATCTACGTCGCCACGGGCCGGGGCATCGAAGGTATTGTCACCGATGCAGTGGCCGGTCGAATCACCGACTTGATGTTGCCGGAGCTGCGCGAGGGACACTGGGGACCGGCTCTGCTCCTCGGCACCCGTGCGGTGGCGGCGACCGTCGCGAAGGGCTATGGCGTCTCGGATTCCACCCTCCTCGCGGCAGATCCGTTCAAGGGTGATGCGGCGGACGACGGATTCAACCCGATAGTGGCCCTTTTCATCGTCGTGATCATCATCATGATCCTGTCGGTGCTATCCCGGGGCGGCCGTGGCGGAAGGCGCGGCCCGCGGATCTTCTGGGGTGGCGGCTTTGGCGGCGGAGGATGGTCAAGCGGAGGAGGTTGGGGAAGTGGTGGGTGGGGCGGCGGGGGTGGTGGAGGCGGTTTCGGGGGATTCGGTGGCGGCGGTGGGTTCAGCGGTGGCGGCGCGGGAAGGAGCTTCTAAATGACCGTTGAGGTGAACAAGCGGCTCGAGGTGTTTCTGGCGGATCTGGATCGGGTCTGGCCCGGCGGATACACTGCCGTTCTGTTTGGCTCCGCTGCACGGGGACAGTACATCCCGGAATGGTCGGACATCAACGTGCTTCTGGTTGTGGACACGATTGCTCCGGAGACCCTGCGGGCCGGGCGCGACGCCTTGGCGCGCTGGCGCGAAGCCGCTGAGGCGCTGCCGCTCCTCTTCAGTGGCGAGGAATGGCGTCGCTCCGCGGATGCCTACCCGTTGGAGATCGCGGAGATGCTCACCGGCTACCAATTGCTGCGAGGTCAGGACCCGCTCAAGGGCATGCAGGTACGGCCCGCCGATCTTCGAGCCGCACTGGAGCGCGAATTCCGGGGTAAGCTGATGCGGCTCCGACAGGGCTATGCCCTGTTCGCCCCCGCGTCGGAGGACCTGACCGAATTCGTCAGGAGCAGCGCCTCCTCGGTGCTGCTGCTCTGCCGGGGATTGCTCATCCTGACGAACCAGCCGATTCCCACGGATGCGCAATCGACCGTGGCCGCCGCGGGGCGCATCGCGTCATTCGACGCCACGCCCGTCAACCGGATCGTCGCGGCTCGGGCGGATGCGGGGTGGCGCTGTGCGGAAGAGGATGTTCGCGGGTATCTTCTGGCCGTCGAAGCGGCGGCTCGTTTCGTTGATCACTTTCAGATCGGAGCACGGACATGATGCGGTCCCTTCGGGTGGCCTTCATCGCGGCCCTCGCCCTCACCGCCAGCGGCTGCGGGTACAACAGGATCCAGAGTCTGGACGAGCAGGTGAACAAGGCGAAAGGTCAGATCGCGGCGCAGCTGCAACGGCGGGCTGATCTCATTCCCAATTTGGTCGAGACCGTCAAGGGCTATGCCAAGCAGGAGTCGACCATCTTCATCGAAGTGGCGAACGCCCGGGCGCGGTTGGCCGGCTCGGTCCAGAGCGGTAACCTCGAGGATATGGCCAATGCCAACCAGGCCCTCAACGCTCCGCTTGGACGGCTGCTCGCCATTGCCGAGAACTATCCCCAGCTCAAGTCTGACGCCAATTTCCGCGCGCTCATGGATGAGCTGACTGGCACGGAAAACCGGATCGCGACCGCACGGCAGGACTACAACGACGCCGTGAACGGCTACAACAGCTTCATCCGGACCTTCCCTTACAACCTGACCGCGAAGGTCTTCGGTGCCTCGGCGCCCAAGCCGTATTTTGAGGCCAAGGAGGGGGCCGAGGCAGTACCACAAGTGAAGTTCTAGCCTGACGGCGAGCGCCTGACTTTCACCGCGGCTATCTCGGTGGTCTGAGACTGCCGAAGCGTACGCAGGAGGTTCGACCAATGGCGGGACAGGGCTCTACCGGCAACGTGATCGCGGCGCTCGCCAGCTTCTTCATCCCTGGCCTGGGCCAGCTCCTGCAGGGTCGGCTCGTCATTGCCGCCGTCATGTTTGTACTGGCGGCGGCCCTATGGATCTTCCTGCTTGGTTGGGTCATCCACCTTTGGTCAATCCTTGACGCCGCCCTGTGGAAGCCGAAGTCGTGAGGTCACAGGAGCGTCCGGCGGGAATCACGCGACTGCATTGTTCGCTCGGCTAAAGGAGACTCATGGCTTCCGCCCCGCGTCGCTCTGGCCCGTATCCGCTGATCGGCTTCGTCTGGCTGGTAGCCGCCGTGGCACTCGGTGCCTCTGGCCGCTTGAGCGAATTGCGGCCTCCAGCACCCCAGTTGGTTCTCTTGGGGCTGACGCTTGTTCTCCTCCTGGCCGGGGCTCTGGTGCCGGGATTCCGAGGCTGGCTCGCCGGGCTCAACCTGCGCCAGATCGTCGCGCTGCACCTGACTCGGTTCGTGGGGATCTATTTTCTCATCTTGTACGCTAGGGGTGAGCTGCCATACGCGTTCGCCGTGCCGGGCGGCTGGGGGGATATCGCCATTGCGACTGGTGCATTGGCGCTAGTGCTCCTGGTCCCTGACTTGGCTGCCCATCGTACCTGGGTGCTCACCTGGAATTTGCTGGGCTTCATTGATATCGTGTATGTGGTCGTTACGGCGGCGCGCCTCCTCTTCGCAAATCCTGATTCGATGTCCGCGTTGCTCCGGCTGCCTTTGAGCCTCCTCCCGACGTTTCTCGTGCCTCTGATCATTGCCAGCCACGTGTTCCTGTTCTGGCGCCTCAGGCGTGAGCGCGTGCAGGGCGCGGGTTAGCGAGCCGGGGTTGGCCTGGGAGATGCGGCCCTTCCAGCAGGCGTAAACTCTTCGGACCAGGGGTCAGATGCCTACGATCCGCTCCGATGCCGACCGAGCGGCGATCGTCGCTCGTCTCAAAGCGCTGACACCAACTACCCGGCCGCAATGGGGGACATTCACGGCTCCTCGGGTCCTCTGCCACCTCGCGGACCAACTTCGTGTGGGTCTGGGTGATATCCCGACGCGTCCCCGAGGAACCTTTGCCGGTCGCACCCTCCTCAAGTGGCTCGTTGTCTACACTCCGATGCGGGCACCTCCCGGTAAGGCGCAGACCAGCCCGGAGATGTTGACGACCGCCCCGACGGACTGGACCGCGGATCTCTTGGCGTGCGAACACTTGATCGAGCGATTGTCCACAGCCCCCAGCACGCCCTCGCATCCCTTCTTTGGGGCCCTGTCCCCCTCTGGCTGGGGCAGGTTGTCGTGGAAGCACCTCGATCATCACCTGCGGCAGTTCGGGGTGTGAGCCTGCCGCTGGGAAGCGCACTGACGTCGGGCGACCGCCAAGGGTTCGATGCAAAACGACCCTCGACGTAATGTCGAGGGTCGTTGGCTTTCCGGCGTCCCGATTGACCGACTGATCAGTCTACCACGACATCCGGCAGCACGTAACGGAGTGGGTCAACCGGCTTTCCGTTCACGTGCACTTCGTAGTGCAGATGCGGACCGGTAGCCAGGCCGGTGTTGCCCACCTGGGCGATGACTTCCGCCCGTGCCACGCGCTGCCCCGTCCGGGCCAGAAGCTTGGAGCAGTGGGCGAATTTGGTGTGGATGCCAAAGCCGTGATCGATCTCGATGACGTTGCCGTAGCCGCTTTCCCAGCCTGCATTGACGACGATGCCCGCAGCCGGGGACTGGATGGGTGCGCCCATGGGTGCGGTGACATCAATGCCTTCGTGCGGCCGGGCGATATGAAGGATCGGATGCTCGCGCATCGAACTGAATGCGCTAGAGAGCCAGCCGGTCGTCGGCATGATCGAGGGCATTGCCGCGATTCGGTCCCGATGGTGTTCGAGAGAATCATGTGCCTGCGTGAATGAGGCGGCCAGCAGGTTGGCGCGCCGAATCAGCGCCGCCAGGTCCACTCGGATCTCGTCGGCCCGCCGGCCCAGTACGCCGGCCGACAGCAGGCTCAACCCGACGCTATCGGGAGCAGAGGGCCCGCCGATGCCGGCTTGCTGAACTGACGGATCGTTGGGTTCGAGATTGGCGAGCAGCCGGATTCGCGCGTCGCGCTTCCCTATCGTCTTGATTGTATCAGAGAGCGAGGCCATGTCCCCGTGAAGCCGTCCCAGCTCCTCGGCCAATCGGGTGTTCTCGCGCTCGAGTTGCGCCGCGCGCTGCAGGTCCACAGAACGCGAGACCGCCCCATAGCCAAGCAGCAGCGCCACCAGTCCGAGCACCGCAGCGAAACCCGTCGCGACCTTGAGCACGTGCTGCGATACCTCGATTGCTTTCGAGGCACCGGAGCCCGGAGGCACAAACACGACGGTCCACTTCCGTTCGGACATGACGACACCCGCTCATAGCTGGAGACTGCCGGGAGACCCTGAAAAACCCGTGCCTGAGGTATCGGCACCTAGCTTGGGGGTTTGATAGGGAGGGATAAGATGCCCCCTGATACCGGGGGTGTCAAGACCAGGAAGCGACGTATAAGTTCTTTACTGTCAATTACTTGAGGGTATGGGTTTCGGGAAGAGCCCGTCGGGCTTCCGTACCGTCCTGCCCGACGCATCGGGACTCTCCGCTTGCCGCCAAGCGCCCGAAAGGCTGGCATCCTGCCCTAGGTGATCCCAGAGAATTGCCGTCTTCCCGGGCATGATGGGGTGGATCAATACAGCCAAGCGGACCAGGCAGCGTGCCAGTGCGCTCAGGACCGCGTCGAGTTCGGCTTCCTTGCCCTGCTTTGCGAGCGTCCACGGTGCGGTCTGCACGATGAACTGATTCGCGGCGGTGATGAGACTCCACGCCGCATCCGCTCCCCCGCGGAGATCGAGTGAGTCCATCGCGGCGCGGTAAGTCCGCACCTGTTCGGCACCCACCCCGTCCAGCGAGGTGCTCGCCCCGGCTGGAACGGTTCCGCCTCGGTACTTCTCGATCATCGCCAGCGAACGGCTCGCAAGGTTGCCCAAGCCATCCGCGAGGTCGGCGACGTAGCGCTCGTCGAAGCGCTCCCAGCTGAAATTGCCATCATTGGCGAAGCCCACCTCGCGCAGCAGGAAATAGCGCAAGGCGTCGGGGCCGTGCCTGCTAATCGCTTCGGACAGGTCCAGTTTGATGCCGGCGCTCTTGGAGAAGCGGTCCCCCCCGAGGAAAATGAACCCGTGGGCCCACACTCGTTCCGGCAGGGCCTCGCCTGCGGACTGCAGCATGGCCGGCCAGATCACGCAGTGAAACCGGGTGATATCCTTGCCGACGACGTGGAGTTGGGCCGGCCAATGGGCTTTCGAGCCGGGGAAGCGCGGGGCGGTCCAATAGTTGGGAAGCGCATCGAACCAGACGTAGGTGGTCTGGGCTTCACCGTCGCTGGTGGGGCGAGGGAATGGGACCCCCCAGGTGAGCCGGCTTCGGCTGGCAGAGACATCCTCCAGACCCTGCCGGAGTAAGCCGAGAATCTCGTTGCGGCGGATCTCCGGTTGGACGAACTCCGGCCGGCTTGCGAGCAGCTCCTCCAGGAACTTCTGGTAGCGGGAGAGTCGGAAGAACCAGTTCCGCTCTTCGACCTCCTCCAGCACGCGCGTCGGATGCAGGATGCAGCGGCCGTCTACGATATCGGCTCCGGTCTTGAATGACTCGCAGCCGACGCAGTAGAGGCCGGTGTAGCTCCGCTCATAGAAATCGTCGGGGTTTCGAGCGAAAATCCGCTCGATCAGATCCCGTACGCCCTCTTTGTGTTCGGGAGCGGTTGTCCGCATGAACTGATCGTGCGAAATCAGCAGGTCACTCCATCGCGCTTGGAATGTCGCCGCCAGTTCGTCGGTCAACCGCTGGGGCGAAATGCCGAGCTCGGCGGCCGTTTGCGCCACCTTCTGCCCGTGCTCGTCCATGCCAATGAGAAACCAGACCTCGTCGCCCACCAGCCGGTGGTAACGGGCGATGCAGTCAGCACCAACTTTCTCGAAGGCGTGTCCGATGTGGGGTTCGCCGTTCGAATAGTCAATGGCAGTTGTGATGAAGAACCGCGCCACTCAGGACTCGGACGAACTGGAGGGTGGGGCCCCGCCGGAGTTGCCACCACGACCCCGCCGGCCTCGGCGCCGCCGCCGCTTTCGCGGTCCGGCGTCGGTCGGCGGGCTGGTCACTGGCGGGGGCGGCGGCTGGGATGGGGGTTCGGCGACAGGGCGACTCGGCGGCGCCGCGGCGCGGTTGCTTGGCTCGACGGCTCGGCGGCCGGGCGTCTCGGCCTTCGGCCGAATGGGGATGTCAACACCCCGACCACTCGGTCTGTCCGGTTGCCGAGCCGGCGAGTCGCCCTGTCGCCGAGGTGCTGAGTCCGTCGAGTCACTGAGCCCACCGGTCGCCGAATCGTCCATCTCCTCTTTCAACTGCACCAGCGGGATGATTCGGGAGCCTTCCTCATTCCTCAGGAAGACCCGCTCCCTGAAGATGTCCACCGCGACAACCTTTTCTGGCCCGCGCCCTGCCACAACAGTCTTTCCTTCGCGCGGGAATCGTTTGCGCGCGGCCACGTAGAATTCGTGCTCGTACTTGAGGCAGCAGAGCAGGCGCCCGCAGCCGCCGGAGATCTGGGCTGGATTGAGCGAGAGATGCTGATCCTTGGCGAGAGCAAGGCTCACTGGCGAAAGCTCGGTGAGCCAGGTCGAACAGCAGTACTCTCGTCCGCAGCGGCCGACGCCGCCCAGTCGGGCGGCTTCGTCCCGAACGCCAATCTGGCGGAGCTCGATCCGGGTCCGGAACACCGTGGCCAGATCGCGCACCAGCGCCCGAAAGTCCACTCGTTTTTCTGCGGTGAAGTACAGCGTAAGCTTGGTCCGGTCCCACTGCCACTCAGCGTCCCCAACCTTCATATCGAGGCGATGGTGACGAACCTTGTCCATCGCCTGCCGGCGGGCGTCTTCTTCCGAGCGGCGCAGGTCGTTGGCGATGCGGATATCGTCCTGGGTCGCGCGGCGGAGTACGGGGCGGAGATCGGGGACGGCCTTGTCGGCTGGACGGCTCGGCGACTTGGCGTCTGCTCGGCTCGGCGCTTCGGCTGAAGGTAGAGCACCCCCGTTCTCGGAGATTGTTCGAGCCCGTGCGGTATCGGAGTCTGCTAGCGAGGTCTCAGCTTCGGCTCCAGCCGCCGAGTCAGCAAGTCGCCGAGCCGCCGAGTCCTCGTCGGCGTCGACCACCACGCCACCGGCCCGTCCTTCGGCGATCCCGGCACCGACTCCGCAACTCGAGCACGACCCGCACTTCTTCTCCGCGTTCTCCCCCGCCGACTGAACCCGACCGAGATCCTGTCCCCGCGGACAATCCACAACCACCGCTTCCTTCAGGCGCAGCGGTTCCTGATCGTCCGGCCAGAGAAAGAAATCTCGTCTGATTCCCTTGAACCTGACTTCGACAGTCTGGGGCATCAGGCCTCGGAATAGGCGCCCATCGCCGCGTATTTCTCGGCGCGACGGCGCACCAGCTTCTCCGGGCGGCTCTTACGGAGCTCGTTCACGTGGCGAATCAGGGCCTCACGCAGCGACTCGCCGGCTGTATCCGGATCGAGATGAGCGCCGCCCATGGGTTCGGGGATGATTTCGTCAATCAGCTTGAAGCGAAGCAGGTCCTCGGCGGTCAGCTTGAGCGCGGCGGCGGCTCGCTCCCGCAGGCTCGCGTCCTTCCATAGAATGGCGGCACAGCCCTCGGGTGAGATCACCGAATAGACCGAATTTTCGAACATCAGGATCCGGTCGGCGGTACCCAATGCCAAGGCGCCTCCCGAGCCACCTTCGCCAATCACCACCGCCACGATCGGCGCCGGGAGCGCGGCCATCTCCAGGATGTTGCGGGCGAGGGCCTCTGACTGGCCGCGCTCCTCAGCACCCAACCCGGGATAGGCGCCGGGAGTGTCGATCAGCGTCACCACCGGGGCGCCGAACTTGGCGGCCAGCTTCATGAGGCGCAGTGCCTTCCGATATCCTTCCGGGTGCGCCATGCCGAAGTTCCGCTTGAGATTGTCCTTTGTATCGCGGCCCTTCTGGTGGCCGATGACCATCACGGAGATCCCGGCCAGTCGCGCCCAACCTCCAACGATCGCCGGGTCATCACGAAACAGGCGATCGCCGTGCAACTCCACGAAATCCGTGAAGATCGTGCTGAGATAGTCCAGCGGATACGGTCGCCTGGGGTGGCGGGCGACCTGCACCCGCTGCATGGGCGTGAGGTTGCTGTAGATCTCGTGTCGGAGGGTGTTCAGCCGCACCTGCAGCAGCCGCGCCTCCTCGGCCACGTCGATCTGCCGTTCCTCGCCCAGTCTCTGCAAGTCCTCGATTTGCCGCTCCAGCTCCTGCATCGGCTTTTCGAAGTCGAGCGCGTAGTTGGATGCCATAGCTCCTCTGTTACGCTTTCACAAACGCCACAGCATCGGTCCCCAGCAGGCGCCGGAGACCGGACAGGAGTTCTTCATCCGGCGCCACCCGGATCCGCTTGGACCGGGCCCGGAGGCGCTCACCATTGCCGTCGGACCATTCAATATAGAGGGGCGCCGGGCCGGGGTGCTTGCTGCACATGGCGACCGCCTGCTCCAGGGTTGCTCGATCCGGTGCCTCGGCCAGTTTCCACCGGATGGCGAGCCCTAGGGCCCCGGAACTCAACAGTTCCTCGAGTGGCCGGGCGTTCTCCACCACAAAAGGCGCGCGGTCCTCGCCCCGGTCGCGATTGCTGTGACCGCCGGTCAGGAGCATGGCCAGATCTTCTTTCACTATCTGATTCAGGCGGGACCACGCGTCAGGAAAGACGATCGCCTCGGCCGTGCCGTGAAAATCTTCCAGCACCAGCCGGGCATATTCCTTTCCCGTCTTCTTCGAGATCTGTCGCTTGACCTGGGTGATCACCGCGGCCACGGTGACCTGCTGCTCGCTCCACTCCCCCAGGGTCGCGGTCGTGCGGGTGCCGAACAACTCCACCTCCGGCCGGAACCGCTCCAGCGGATGCCCGGAGATGAAGAATCCGAGCACTTCTTTTTCCCGGGCAAGTCGCTCCTGTTCGGTCCAGGCCGGTACCTCGGGCAGTTCGGTCCCAGCGGCGCGGGTTGGGTGCGGCGCCTCGCCGAAGAGCGAGGCCTGCCCGGCGTCCCGTTCCTGTTGAAGAAGTTGTGCCTCGCGCAGCGCCTCGTCCAGCGCCGCGGTGAGCTGGGCCCGGTCCCCGCCGAGTCCATCCATTGCGCCGGCGGCGATAAGGGACTCCAGCACTCGCTTGTTGCACAGCCTGAGGTCCACCCGCTTGGCGAAGTCGGCGAGGTTGCTGAAGGGCTGCTCGGTTCGCGCCTGGATCATCGACTCGATGGCGCCCCGACCCACGTTGCGCACCGCGCCGAGCCCGAAGCGGAGGCGCTTGTCGCCGGTGACGGTGAACTTGAACCCCGATTCATTCACATCTGGCGGGAGCACCTCCAGGTCCAGCTCTCGGGCCTCGTTGATGTACTGGACGACCTTATCGGTGCTGCCGATTTCCGATGACAGAAGCGCTGCCATGAATTCGGCGGGATAGTAGGTCTTGAGCCACGCGGTCTGGTAGCCCAGCACGGAGTAGGCGACCGAATGCGACTTGTTGAAGCCGTAGCGACCGAAGGCGTCAATCTGCAGGGCCAGGTCCTCAGCCAACCCCTTCTCGCGGCCCATGGCCACCGCACGCTCGATGAAACGGCCGAGCTCCTTCCGAATCAGCTCCGCGTCCTTCTTGCCCACCGCTTTCCGCAGCACATCGGCCTCCGCCAGGCTGAACCCGGCGAAGACGTTGGCGATCTGCATCAACTGCTCTTGGTAGGTGATGACCCCGTACGTCGGCTCGAGAATGGTCTTCAGGTCGGGATGCGGGTAGCTGACCGCTTCCTGCTTCAGCTTGCGCCGGATAAAGACGAGGTGCATCCCCGTGTCGAGCGGCCCGGGGCGCAGCAGCGCGTTTGAGGCGACCAGGTCGTCGAACCTGTCGCACTTCAAGTTGCGCAGGGTCTCGGTCGCGAGTGCCGACTCGAACTGGAACACCCCGCTCGTGCGGCCCTGACGGAGCAGTTGGTAGACCTTGGGATCTTCGAGATCAAGCGCGTCGATGTCGAGGTCGCGACCGTGGCGTTCCCGAATCATCTGTACCGCGTCGTGGATCACCGTCAGCGTCTTCAGGCCGAGGATGTCCATCTTGAGCATGCCGACCTGCTCGAGCGGCCCCATCCCGAACTGGGTGATGATGGAGTCCTCACCCTCGGCGTTCTGACCCGCGCCTTTAGTGGGCGCGGTGCACACCGGCACGTAATCGCTCAGAGGTCCGGGGGCGATCACCACACCGGCCGCATGCACCGAGGCGTGGCGGGAGATGCCCTCGATCCGGCTCGCGAGCTGCATGCAGCGGCCATACTGCGGATTGGTCGCCACCAGCTCCCGGAACTCGGGCACCTTCTTCAGCGACTCCTCGATCGTGAGTGCGAAGGCCGGTCCCGAGGGAATGAGCTTGGTCAGCTTGTCGGCGTCCCCGGGCGGGATCCGGAGCAGGCGGGCCACGTCCTTTACCGCGGCGCGGGCCTTGAGCGTGCCGAAAGTGATGATCTGGCCGACGCTGTTCTTGCCGTAACGCTGGCGGACATACTCGATCACCTCGCCCCGGCGCTCGAAGCAGAAGTCGACGTCGATATCCGGCATGGAAACGCGCTCGGGATTCAGAAAGCGCTCGAACAGCAGGTTGAAGCGGAGCGGATCGATGTTGGTAATCCCCAATCCGTAAGCCACCAGCGAGCCGGCGGCAGAACCGCGGCCCGGGCCCACCGGGATCCCGCGATCTCGCGCGGCGCGGATGAAGTCCTGGACGATCAGGAAATAGCCGGCGTAGCCCGCCCGGTTGATCACACCCAGTTCGTAGTCGAGTCGCTCCTTGACGTGGGCCGGCAGGGGGTCGCCGTAGCGGGCAAGGGTGCCTTGGATCGCCAGGGTCTCGAGCAGGGCGTTCTCGTTCTGGTACCCTTCGGGAAGCGGAAAGGCCGGGACGAAGTACTGCTTCTCGAAGGTGAACTCGCAGTGGTTCGCGACTGCCTGGGTGTTGTTGAGGATCTCCGGATGATCCCGGAACAGCTGCAGCATCTCGGCTTCGGACTTGACGTACGACTCCTCGCCGGTGAACCGGAACCGCTTGGGGTCATCGAGCTCCGCGCCGGTGCCAATGGCCAGCAGGACGTCATGCGCTTCCGCATCTTCGCGGCGCAGGTAGTGCGCGTCGTTGGTGGCGACGACACCCAACCCGAGCTCCTTCCCGAGCTGGAACATCCCGGCGTTCACCGCCGTCTCCTCAGGGATGCCGTGCAACTGCACTTCCAGCCAGAAGTTGTCCTCGCCGAACGTCTGCGCGAACCACTGGGCGGACTTCTTCGCCTCCTCGTAGTTGCCCTGCCTGAGGAAGAGCGAGATCTCTCCCGAAAGGCAGGCGGCCAGGCCGACGATCCCCTCGGAGTATTGCGCCAGGACCTCCTTGTCGATGCGGGGTCGGCGGTAGAACCCTTCGAGGAATCCGATCGACGACAGCCGGATCAGATTGCGATAGCCTGTGCGGTTCTTTGCGAGCAGGACCAGGTGGCTGTACTGCGCGGGAGCCCAGGTGGGCTTCTGGATGGAGGTTCTGGCCCCGAACGCGAGATACGCCTCGAAGCCCAGGATAGGGCGGAGACCCCGCGCGGTGGCTTCCTCATAGAAGGACCAGGCGCAGTGCATGTTGCCGTGGTCAGTGATGGCGAGACTGTCCATCCCAAGCGACTGGACGTGTTGTACCAGCTCCGGCAGGCGATTGGCGCCATCCAGGAGTGAATACTCGGAGTGGGTGTGGAGATGTACAAATGACATGTATCGCGGCTCGGCGACTCGGCGGTTCGGTGACTCGCGAGCTCTCGAGTCGGCCCCGCTGGTACGCCGCTAGCGTTCCCGTTGCTGAAGGGCGGCGAGGACGTCGTCGAAGCGGACGTCCTTGGCCTGAAGAAGCACCAACAGATGATACAGCAAATCGGCAGACTCGGAGGCTAGTCGGGGCCCATCTTCCGCGTTCGCCGCCACTACGACCTCGACCGCTTCTTCGCCCACCTTCTGCGAAATCTTCGCGGCGCCCTTGTCGAGCAACTTGACGGTGTAGGAGTCTGCCGGTCGCGTCACCGCGCGGTCGGCAATCGTGGCCGCGAGGCGGGTGAGCAAGTTGCCTCCCGGATCGGCGCCTTCGAACATCGTGCCGTCGGGGCGAACGGTCGTAAAGAAGCAGGTCGGCTGACCGGTATGACATGCGGGCCCGTGTTGCTCGACCCGATAGAGCACGCTGTCACCATCGCAGTCGAGCCGGACCTCATGCACCAGCTGGTCGTGGCCCGACGATTCGCCCTTTTGCCAAACAGCCTGCCGGCTTCGGCTCCAGTAGTGGGCGCGGCCGCTCGTCAGCGTGAGAGTAAGCGCTTCCCGGTTGGCCCACGCCAGCATCAGGACGTTACCGCTTCGGCCGTCCTGCGCCACCACCGGAACCAGCCCGTCGGGGCCAAAACGCACCTTTTCCAGCCATTGGTCACGAGTCACGGCCAGAAGCTATCGGGCATGATATTGATTGTCAAAAACCATTGTGGCGTCTTATCTTGCCTCCATTGCCCCTAGCCGCGCTCATGCGCCGGACATGCCATGAATCCCGCGTGTAACCTGCGGTGAGGATACGCTGAGATCCCCCCTGTGAGGGTCCATTGCGGGAACTGCCTCCGCCTGGGCTGGCTGGTAACGGGACTTCTCGCTCGGGTGGCGAGTGGTGCGGGGGCACTCGGTGCCCAGTCCGCTCCCGCGCCACTCATTCTAACGCTGCCAGTATCGGTGCGGGCTGCCGGACTCGGTGGGGCAGGGGTAGCGCTGTCCGGAGATGCCAGCTCGACCTTCATCAATCCCGCCGGCTTGGCCACCATTCGCAACATCGCGATCGAAGGTGCCGGGCAGTTATACCCCGACGGATCGGTCGAGGGATTCGCCGCGGCGGGTTTGCGGCTGCTGCAGCTCAACCTGGGTGGCGGAATTCATTACATCCGCTTCAGTGATACCTCGAGTGTGAAGGACAATCTGCAGTGGACCGCCTCCGGCGTGTACCGCTACGGTATCTTTGCCCTGGGTGGCACCCTCAAGTACGTGTCGCTCGAGGATTCGGCGAGCCATACCCGCCGCTCGGCAACAACCGACGCCGGACTCGGCATTCATATCTTCGATCTGCTGACCCTTGCCATGGCGATCAAGAACATCGGCAGTTGGCGAGTCAATGGCGGGCCGCTGCAGTTGCCGGTGAGCAAGCATGTGGGCTTCGCCTTCAATTTCGTTGACCCGCAGGAAACCGCGCGGATTCTTGGCACGATGGAAGTCGTATGGACCGATCGGGCCGACCGGCGCACCGTGCTGGGTCTCGAGGCGGGCGCGGTCGTGGGCCAGGTGGGACTGGTGGGACGGATCGGGTACGGCGCGCCGCCCCAGGGGGCTGGGCAGAAGCAGGTCTCCCTGGGGGGCGGATTGGTGCTCAGTCGATTCGACATTGACTACGCGTGGCAGCGCCGGACGAAGCTCGGTCCCGACGTGCACCGGCTGGGTTTGCGATTCACTCTTTGATGCGACGGCGAGGTTGCATGGTTCTCCTTGTAATCGCGGGCGCCCTCATGGCGGGATACGGCACTGCGTATCTCGCGAGTGATGACGTGCGATACCTCACCCGTGCTGGCATCGAACAGACTCGGATCCTGGAAGCTCGCGAGCCCATCGCGAAGATCATCCGAAATCCCAAGACCGATCCCGAGACCCGGACTTCGCTTCAACTGGTTTTGGACGTCAGGGATTTTGCGGCTCAGCTCGGCTACGATGCCAAGCAGACCTACACCACCTACGCTGATATCGGGCGCGATACCCTGCTGCTGGTGGTCTCAGCCAGCCCCCGGAACTGTCTCTGCCCCTACACCTGGAAGTATCCCATCGTCGGGCGCATCCCATACAAGGGTTTCTTCGATCCGGTCATGGCGCGGCGTGAGGCGGGTCGGCTGGAGAGCCGAGGTTACGATATCTACCTCCGCCCCGCCGGGGCATTCTCGACGCTGGGCTGGTTCAACGATCCGCTCTACTCCACCGCGATGAGTCGTGACTCGGTGGAGCTCGCCGCCACGGTGCTGCACGAGATTGCCCACAACACCCTGTACGTGAAGAGCGCGACGCCCTTCAACGAAAGCTTCGCGCAACTCGCGGGGTACCGGGGAGCGGAGACCTTCTTCCGTCGGCGGGGGTCGACGGCCGCGGCCGATCAGGCCGCCAATCGATGGCTCGACGAGGTCGTGCTGAGCGGATACTACGAGGAGCTGAGCCGGCGACTGGACAGTCTCTATCATTCCGCTCCGGATTCAGCGGCGGTGGACCGCGGCCGGGCGGAGCTTGGCCGCTGGGCGCGGGAGCAGCTGGAAGGCCCGGTGGGCGCGCGTCTCAAGACCTATGCGATCGGGCCGATGGCAGACCGGCCGATCAACAATGCGCGGCTGATCGCCGCACGCATCTACCGGACGCACCTGGAAGTCTTCGAGGAATGGTATCAGCGACACGGCGCCGATATCCGCGCCGCCGTGGCCGAACTGGATACCCTCATGCGGGGCGCTGAAGGCGATACCGCATTTGTCCGTCTGAGGCGGGCGCTGGCCGATTCGACGGCGCTCCCCGTGCCCTGACCGGAGGTCGCAATGCCTGCAGGTGACCTAAAGGCGAGGAACCCCGCCCTGGCCGGGCTCCTGTCGTTCCTGGTTCCGGGGCTGGGCCAGCTCTACAATGGACAGCCGCAGCTGGCGCTCGTCTTCCTCGGTGCGGTGTATGGCGGATCGTTGATGTGCGGGATCCGCTTCATCGGCGCTCTCGGGGCGACGGATCCGCGTGCGGCCTTGGGCACGGTGATGTTCTGGGGAGGGCTCACCACGTTCGTATGGTTGGGTGGAGTAGTGCAGGCGGTCTTCGCGGCGCTCGACCGCTCGGAGTTCTTCCTGCTGCGCTACAACCACATCGCTGTTTACGTCGGCATCGCTTTGCTGGTCTACGTGCTGGGACCGCTGGTGCTGGGTGGACCGGTATTTCGCTGGATGCTGGCGCGGAACAACATCCGGTCCGAACAGGAAGTCGCCGATTGGCATGCCCGCATGACTGCACTCCGGGCCGGCGGCAGCGCTGCCCGGAACACCCAGCCCGTCCGTGATACCGCTCCGACAGCGCAGCTGCCATCCGAGGTCCCGATCGACCTTCCCGATCCTGAGGTCGCCGCGCGAGGCGCTGCGACCGTGATCCACTTGGTCCTTGTCGGGGGCCGCGACGGCGGGGTCTACGACATGCACGCCGCTCAACCCAGCTGCACATTCCGCAACCGTGCGGAGCCGAGCTGGACCAATCTTTTCGCAGATCCGTCCGACTCCCTGGGTGTCACCGCGATTCAATTTCGAATCGCGACGGACACCGGCACGACCACGGCCTTTCAGGTGAATGTGAACGTGGGCAACATGCCGCAGGGCAGGGCCTACTTCGTGGATGGCAGGGTGCCCATCGAAGGCAACATGAGGCCCAGCGCATCGGTTACGCGCCGGGATAGCGGGGCGGTTATCCGCATTCTGGGAGAGACTCCGGAACAGGTCCGGATCGAGGCGACGGTCCAGTGCAGGCGGATACTGCAGGAGTAGAAGTGAGAAGTGAGAAGTAAGGAGTAGAGAAGTGAGACGCGAGCGAGTGAGAGGCAAACTATGGCCTCACTTCCCACGTCTCACTTCTCACTTCTCACTTCTCACTTGTTACTTCTCACTCCTTCTTCAGGTCTACTCCTCACGCCTGTGCCCTTCACTTCACCAGCGCAATGTCTCCCGATCCGGTCTCGATGTGAATCCGCCCGCGACCATCTCCAATCCTTCCCTGCAGGCTGCCTTCGCCCTTCTTGATCAGTTGCACGGGAACATCCACGCTGAAGTCACCGCTGCCGGTGTCGAGATCTATCGTTGCGCTGGTACCGTCCGGGAGATTGATGGTCACGTCGCCGGAGCCGGTTTCCACCGAGAGCTCCTCGATCGAGGCAGTTAGCTCCGCCCGAACCGAACCGCTGCCGGTTTCCAGATCGAGTTGCGGGGCGGCGATGCCGGTGAGCCGGATATCGCCCGAACCGGTCTCGATACTCACCCTGGAGGCCTCCACGCCAGATCCAGTCACGGATCCGCTCCCGGTGTCGATGTCGAGCACGCCGTTCTTGAGGGTGGTGATCGTGACGTCCCCTGACCCCGTGTCGAGCGATACCTTCCCGTTTGCGCTCTCCACCCGGACATCGCCCGACCCCGTATCAATTGAAAGACTGCCGCGGGTTCCCCTCGCTGAGACGCTCCCCGAGGCCGCATCGAGGTCCAGCGTTCCGTCGACATTACTGACCTCCATTTTGCCGACGCCCAGCCTGACCCCGACCTTTCGGCCCGCCGGAATGGAGATAATGAGGTTGGCTGCAGCTTCGAGACCGGAGCCATCTCCCCTGATGGTGATCCGCCGGCCTTCGTCTCGATGCCGACCGTGATCTTCCGCAAAGTCGCCCCAGGTGCCATCGCTGCGGATCGTGAAGTTGGTGTTCGAACCCCGTCCCATGGCCGGATAGACAATGCGATCATCAGGATAGATGATGCGAAGTGCCGGCACTCCACGCGCCTCGCCAGTCTCGACCGTGAGGCGTCCGGCATCGGGACCAGTCATCGTCACGTCGACCGTGACCGCGTTTCCGGAACCGCCACGGATGGTGATTTCTCCAGCGAGATTGTAGATCGCAACCTCATTCCCGACAATGGAATAGGTCTTCGATGCCTGTCCCCAGAGCTGCGGGGCGAGGGCCAGCAGAGCGACGCCGACGCCGAGCGGTTTCGACACGAGAAGGCTCCTGATGTGGTGAGTGTGCTCTTGGACAGCGAGCGACGGCCGAAGGTTGGACGCGGCCCCTTGCGGTGTCGCCGCGTGGAACCATACTTACCCGGTCCACTGGAAGATTCGCCGCGGAGGCCTATGGCCCGCGATCTACTGCCGATGGTCCGCAAGGCGCTGGAGGGTCGGTATAGCGTCGAGCGAGAGGTTGGTCGCGGCGGAGCGGCGCGGGTCTTCCTGGCGCACGATTCGGCGGGGACAGCCGTTGCCCTGAAGGTGCTGCATCCGCAGCTGGCCGCGAGTGTCACCGCGGATCGTTTCCTGCGGGAAATCCGGGTGGTCTCCCGGCTCATTCACCCACGAATCGCACGGCTGCTGGACTTCGGTGAAGGTGAGTGGCTGCTCTGGTACGTGATGGACTACGTCCCCGGCCCCTCACTCAAGCTGCACCTCGAGCGGGTCCGGCGTGCCTCCGTCGCGGACACCCTCCGGATCGCGCATGATCTGCTGCAGGCTCTCAAGGTGGCTCATGCGGAAGGCGTAATCCATCGCGATGTGAAGCCCGACAACATTATCCTGTCACCGGATGGAGCAGTGCTGGTCGACTTCGGCATCGCGAAGGCCGTCGCCGAGTCTGGCTCGGATCGGTTGACCCGCTCCGGGTTTGCCGTCGGCACCTCCGCCTATATGAGCCCCGAGCAGATTACCGGTGAGGCGGAGATCGACGCGCGCTCGGATCTGTATTCCCTCGGATGCGTGCTGTTTGAATGCCTCGCCGGTCGGCCCCCGTTTGACGATCCCTATGAGGACCTGGTGTTGACCAAGCACCAGACCGCCGAAGTCCCCAGCCTGCAGGAGCTCCGCCCCGAGGCGCCCATCGCCCTGGTCGAGGTGATCCACCGATCGCTTGCCAAACAGCCCGACGATCGCTGGGCCAGCGCCGAAGAGATGTGCGCCGCCCTCCCATCGCTCGCGCCAGCTTGATTTCGGGCAACCGGTGGCGCGCCTCGGCGCGGTCGCTGCCAGCGGCATCACCCGTCAGGTCTTCTTTACTATCCGAACCAGATACAGCAGCAGCATGGCTCCTATTACCGCCACGATGATGTTGCCGACGAATCCCCAAGCCGCGATACCCAGGAAGCCGAAGACCCAGCCTCCGACGACAGCACCCAGGACTCCCACGATGAGATCTCCGACGAGTCCATAGCCTGATCCCTTCATGATCTTCCCGGCCAGCCATCCCGCGATCAGACCGACCAGCAGGAGCCAGATGATTCCGCGATCGCTCATATAGTTAGTCTCTCCGAAACAATGGGTTTGTGGGTCAACCGGCAAGCGTGAATGGGCAGAGGTCGCACTGCCCTGGGATCTGGCTTCAAGCCAGAATACGGCGGTGCAACCTTCCCTCGGGATGTTGCGCGGCCTCGACCGCGAAGGCGAGATCTACCGCGTGGCCCGGGGCGTCGTTCAGAGAGCCAGTCAGGTCGGCGGGCTGGTGACTGGCGATTTGATGGAGTGCCAGCGTCGCACCGCGGCCCCGTTGCGCGACCCGCTCGATGTGCACCTCCCATTCCGGTTGCGCCGCCAGTTGCCGCGCGACGACAAGCGGTACTGCGTTCCCGTCCGAGGGAAGGGTTGCGGCCACCGGCACGCCGAGCTGCCCCGCGAGATCGTACCACCCGTCCCATGCATCCATGGCCACCACGACGGAGAAGTGCCAGTCGAGGTCGCGCGAGAGCGCTGCTACTGCCTCGGCCACCGCCGCTTCCGAGGCTGGCTCTCCGGTGCTTCCCGTCAGGGGGACGCTCCCCGTCTCGGCGAACCATCGCCGCGGAAGGGACAGCGTATCGGGCTTGGTGCCGGGGAAGGCGGCGTAGCGCCGGGTGACACCGACCTCGCGCTCCGCGGCCTCGCGCTGGATGGCGAACTCCGCGGCCTGCGCTGCGCCCTCGAAGGACACCTCCGCCGCGAGGTAGCGACCAGCCTGGCGCAATACCTTACCGCGCAGGTGGAGGGTCCCACTATGCGGTTCCAGAGCGAAGGCGCGATCCAGCGCCATCAGCGCCCTGGAAAACTCACCCAGGCGGTAGGCGGCGTACCCTGCTTCGTGCCAGATCATGCCCAGGTTGGGGTCGCGGCGCGCGGCCTCATCCAGCGCAGCGAGTCCTTCCCGGAAACGGCCCAACTCGACCAGCGCCGCGCCGCGGAGCGCAGCGGGCAACGCGTCTTCGCTGAACTGTTCGCTCGCCCGTTCGGCCAGCGCCAGCGCCTCCTCGTGTCGTCGGGCCTGCCGGAGGACCGCGAAATACTCGACCCAGCCCTGCCGCACGTCCGGGAAGCTGGTCAGCACCAATTGGTATGCCGCTTCCGCCTCGGTCGAGCGTCCCTCCTGGAGCAGCCGCCGGGGACGGGAGAGGATGCGGTCGGCCGGTGCATCCGAGAAGACACGGAACTGATCGGTCGAGTACATGGGCGCGAATGTACCCCTCCGTCGCAGTTCCGCTAGGTCATGATGCGGCGGGCTCGTGGCTCGTGGGTCGCGCGTCAAGGGTCATGGGTCGAGCGTCACTTGGAGTCATCCTTGACTCTTGACCCTTGACCCTCGACTCTCTGTCCTGTCCTCGATCCTCGACCTTCGACCCTCGACCCTCGACTCAAATGATTGCCCGCACTTGGCGCGGTGCTACCGCCGCGTCCGCCGCCGACGAGTACCTCGCTTACCTTCACGAGACTGGTCTCGCTGCCTACGCCAGGACACCCGGAAACGCCGGGGTGCTGACCCTTCGGCGAATCGACGGGGAGCGTGCTGAGTTCCTGTTGCTCTCGTTCTGGAAAGACGAGGAGTCGATCCGGCGGTTCGCGGGAGACGATATCAACCGCGCCGTATTCTATCCCGAGGACGATCGCTTCCTGGTCGATCGCGATCTGAGTGTCCACCACTACGAGGTTGTCGACCGGGTCGACTCGTGACCAAGGGGGGTGCCGAGCGGTGGCAACTGTTTGGCGCATTCGCGGCGACCTACTTCTTCTGGGGCGCTTCCTTCCTCGCGATTCGCTGGGCCGTCGAGGATTTTCCGCCTCTTGCGATGATCGCCATCCGCTGCGCCTGCGGGGCCTTGCTGCTCGGCGGCTGGATCCGGCTTACTGGGCAGTGGGCCCTGGTCCAGCGCGAGTCGTTGATTCGCGCCGCGGCGGCTGGGTTCTTCCTCTTTGCGGGCTGTCATGGGTTGTTGGCGTGGGCGGAGCAACGGGTCAGTTCCGGCCAGGCGTCCATGTATCTGGCGACGATTCCCATCTGGCTTGTGGGATTCGACGGCCTGATCCGCCGTCGCTGGCCTCACCCGCGCTCCCTGTTGGCGCTGGCGCTTGGGACCGTTGGCGTGGCATTGCTGACCTCCGGGGAGGGCGGAGGGACGCTCGGTGAGCGGCTCGGGCTGGTGCTGTCGGCCGCATCCTGGGCTCTGGGCTCGCTCATCGGGCGCGGCGACACTTCGTCCATCCCCACGGCGCAGCGCTCGGTACTGCAGCTTGGGGCGGGAGCGTTGCTGGTTGGCGCGTTGAGTTTCGCCGCCGGAGAACCAGGCAGGTGGGACAGCCACGCGATCGGCACCACCGCGATCGCCGCCCTTGGATTCCTGATTGTGTTCGGGACCGTTGTCAGCTTTGCTGCATACACTTGGCTGCTGTCGGTTGTCCGCCCCGAGGCCGCGGGAAGTTACGCATACGTGAATCCGCTCGTTGCCTTACTCCTGGGCGTTGCGGTAGGCGACGACCACCTCACGGCGCGAGTAGCCGCGGCGGCTGGGTTGATTCTCGCTGCCGTTGCGGTTGCCCAGGGGATCTGGCGCCACCGACCGCGACCTTGACATCTCGTCCGTCAGCGTCCATCAATCCTTCCTTCTCCCTTCAGGCCCTTCGATTCATGGATACAGCCTTCGCGTCGCGAGAGCAGGCCCGCCTGCTCAGCGAACTCACTGAATTCCTCGCTATTCCGAGCATCAGCGCCCTCCCTGATCACGCCGGCGACTGCCGTCGGGCAGCGGAGTGGCTGGTTGCGGACCTCAATCGGCTGGGCTGTCCCGTGGTTCAGCTCATTGAAGGAGAGGGTCACCCGATCGTTTGGGCCGAGGGACCGCAAGTCCCGGGGGCGCCCACGTTGCTGATCTACGGGCACTACGACGTTCAGCCGGTTGACCCGGTGGATGAATGGCACACTCCGCCTTTCGAGGCGACGGTGCGGGAGGGCAAGCTCTACGCCCGCGGTACCGCCGACGACAAGGGCCAGGTGTTCTGTCTGCTCCGTGCCTACGAAGCCATCCGTGATGAGAACGGTATGCCGCCGCTCAATGTCCACTTCATCTTCGAAGGCGAGGAAGAGTGCGGTGGGCACATGATCGACGAGTTGTTGGCCAGGGAGCCCGAACGTACCAAGGCTGACGCCGCGCTGGTCTGCGACATGTGCTATTACGCGCCCGGCATTCCCGGCGTGTACACGGCACTCCGCGGAATGTGCTACGTCGAAATCTCGGTCCGCACACTGCAGCGGGATCTGCACTCCGGGACCTACGGCGGGGTGGCGCCGAACGCGTTGGAGACCCTGGTGCGAATCCTCTCGGAGCTCAAGGATGACAACGGCAAGATCAACATCTCGAAGCTCTACAAGTCCGTGATCCCGCCCACGAAGGCCGAGCTGCACGAGTGGGATGGGTTGCCATTCAAGAAGAAGGAATACTTGAGGGACGAACTGACGGCGAAGGCTATTACGGGGCTCAAGAAATACTCGGTGTTCGAACGCACCTGGGCGCTGCCCACGTTCGAGATTCACGGCATCAAGGGTGGCTTCGTGGGGGAAGGTGCCAAGACCGTCATCCCCGCGACCGCCACGGCCAAGGTGAGCCTCCGGCTGGTGCCGGGGCTGCATTTTCGTCAGGTGGTGAAATGGCTGGAACGGGCCGTCCGCGCGGTCACGCCCAAGTACGCGGAAGTCGATGTCAAGGTTCTCCACGGCGGAGACCCGGTGCAGGTGGACGTGAATCACCCTGCCTTCGCGGTACTCGATGCGGCATTCCGGGAGGTGGTGGGGAGGCCGGCGGTGCGAGTCCGCGCCGGTGGGTCCATCCCCATCATCCCGCGCCTCGCCACCATGGGTGCGCCGGTGCTGCTGACAGGAATCGGGCTGCCAGACGACGGGCTGCACTCACCCAACGAGAAACTCGACCTGCAACAATTGTGGGAAGGGATTACAGTGTTCGGGAGGTTTATGGAGTTGTTTGCCGAGAGGCAGGCGACGTAGTTGAGGCGACAGGCGAGAGGCGACAGGCGACAGACGATAGGCGACAGGCGACAGGCGACAGGAGAGGGCAGGAACGAACAAGGCGACAGTCACTCCCTGTCGCCGTTTGCCTTTGCCAGCTGTTTGTCGCCTGTCGCCTATCGCCTGTCGCCTCTAGCTTCCGCCTGTCGCCTGTAGTTCCCGCCTCTTCGCCTACCTCACTCCTCCTCCACAATCTGCTGCTCGCCCGTGGTCCGCCGGCCGCCCGGATACTGAGCCTCGGTGCGGGCGTGGAGTTCGTCAATTCCCAGCACCGCGCGGACCGAAGCAATCACGCCTGCCACGACGTCGTCCGCCCAATAGGGATCAGGCCGCTGGTCACCAGGAACGTCGCGCGCGCGGCGCTCCAGGTATTGCACCGCGGTGTTGACCCACTCCCCCTGCGCGGACGGCACCAGGGCCCAGGAAGAAGTGGATGCAAGTTCCAGATCGGTCAGCGCGGTGAACTCCTGCTCCAGCCCCTCGGTCCCCGCGACTGATGCAAGGCGCTTGGCGACGAGCGCCAGCACGGCCGCCCGTTCTGCCTCCTGCGGGCCTGGCAACGGGGCGAAGTAGTTTCGCTGATCGGCGACCATTTCGCCCAGCCGGATCGTCACAGCCCGCACCGACGGTTGCAGCGCCGGAGGCGCCTCGCGCGCCCAGCCCTCCGCGGCCTTCAGAATGTCGCGAACCAACTGGTCAGCCTGCGCCTCAGGGGTGCGGCGCTCGGTCGGGGCGGTCATAGGAATATCACAATGGCCCGATTGGACGGGAAAGACAAGACGGGCCCCCCTCCCGACCGGAAAGCGGCCTATTGCAAGGGGTTGACAACAGTCTGACGGCCTGCCAGCACCTCTCGGCGCAGGCCCGACCACTATTTCCGCGGGCCCCGGCGCATCCGGACAGGATCGGGCCGGCCGTAGCGCTCCTCCCGCCACGGCTCTCCGCGCATGTGATAGCCGTTCTGCTCCCAGAAGCCCGGGTAGTCCTCCTCGAGGAATTCCAATCCCCGGACCCACTTCGCGCTCTTCCAGAAATACAGGTGGGGAATGAGCAGCCGCACCGGACCACCGTGCTCGGGGTCGAGATCCTGACCATTGTGCTTGAGCGCGAGCAGGTTCCCGGGTCGATTCAGATCTTCCAGAGGGAGATTGGTGGTAAACCCATGCTCGGCGTGCACCAGGACGAACGCTGCCTCCGGCTTGAGTCGAGCGGCCTCGAGGATCGGAGCGAGCGGAATGCCTTCGAAAATGTTGTCGTACCGGCTCCAACGAGTCACACAATGGATATCGCACACCGTCTCCTGTCGTGGCATGGCCAGGAGCTCATTCCACGAGAGGCTGAACGGTGCCTCGACCGAACCGTTCACCGTGAAGTTCCACTTGGCGGTGTCCACGATTGGTACCGTGCCATAATGCAGCACCGGCCACTTCTGGGTGACGATCTGCCCAGGCGGAAGCCGCTCACGGTCCTTGGTTCGGATGTCGATGCGGGTGGACATCAGGACTCCTAATTGCGGACGGTTAGGCGGTTAGACGGCTAGGGAACAGTGCCACACGGAGAAAACGTCGTGACGAGCACTACGGTTCCCGGTCAGGAGCTTCGGATGGCGAAATCCGGTAGGATCTGCTGAAGTTCGGCCTCGAAGGGTGCCAGATCGAATACCTCGCCGAAGCTCTCCACTACCGCATCAAGCACGGTGCCCCACAGCACTGTCCCGTCGTCCCGTCGTCCCGTCGTCCCGTCGTCCAGTTCACGCTCGACGCTGGTCATCGCCACGCCCGGGATACCGCATGGGACGATCAACCCAAACTGGTTCAGCTGGTTTGTCACATTGAGGGCGAAGCCGTGGGTCGTGACCCACTGCCTGACATGGATTCCGATGCTCGCGATCTTCCGGCCCTCAGTCCAGACACCGGTGTACCCGGTATTTCGCTCGGCGGGAATTCCCATGCGCCCGAGCGCCAGGATCAGCGCTTCCTCGACCTGGCGCAGGTACCAGTGCAGATCCTCCCGATGCTGCGTGAGGTTCATTATCGGGTAGCCGACCAGTTGCCCGGGGCCGTGCCAGGTGACGTCGCCACCGCGATCCACCTCGACGACCGTGAGTCCCTGGCGCTGCAACTCCTCCGGACTGATCGGCAGGCTCTCCAAACGGGTTCCCCGGCCCAAGGTGATTGTCGGCTCATGCTCCAACAGCAGGAGCAGGTCCGGTTCGATTCGGCCCTTGGCCATTGCTTCGGACAGTCCTCGCTGTAGCGCGTAGGCTTCCATGTAACGGACCTGCCCAAGGCGCAGCACGGCCAGCCGACGGCTGCTCATAGTGCCAGGCGATTCACGCGGCGCAGGAGGAAGAGAAACAGCAGGCCGGCCGCTGCTGCGAGCCCGAGTAGTCCCCAACGGCCGAGCAGCTGATCCACCGGGGCAGTGATCATGGCCACCAGAAGCATGGCCAGTCCCGCGACCATGGCGAAGGCCCCGCGTCGGTAGGCCGAAGCGATCGGGGACATCAGGCCCCAGGCGGTCAGGGCGCTGAGGAATCCGCTGCCAATCCATCCGAAGAGAATCAGGTTCGCGATAGAGTCAGAGGGACCGGGCGCGGCCGGAACACGCCCTGTCACCTGCAGCGTCCTGACCAACCACATGACTGCCGAGATCGTACTCAGGCCCGCCAGGATACCCGTTCCCACAGCCCGGATGGCCAAGCCGACATGTTCAGGCGCGGCGGGCTCGCCGGTGGGGGAGAGGGGCGGAGGGGGAGGGAGGCTCATGAAATTGCTGATTGCCGATTGCTGATTGCTGAGGGCAAGCCTCAATCGTCAATCAGCAATCAGCAATTCAGATGTGTAGCACTCTTCCCATCGAATCCAGCGCCGCTTCGGCGATTGCCTCGGACAGCGTGGGGTGCGCGTGAATCGCCAGATCGACTTCTTCGACGGTGTATTCACTCTCCCGCGCGACCGCCAGTTCGTGAATCATCTCGGATGCGTGGCCGCTGACGATGTGGGCCCCGAGGATTTCACCGTACTTCTTGTCGCGGATGATCTTGACGAAGCCTTCGGTTTCGTTCGTCGCGCGGGCACGGCCGTTGGCACTAAAGGGGAAACGGCCCACCTGGTAGTCCAGTTTCTTCTCCTTGCACTGGTCCTCCGTCAGGCCAATGCTCGCGACTTCGGGGTGACAGTAGGTCACCGATGGGACGTTATCGTAGCGGATCGGATGAGGCTTGTGCCCGGCGATCAGTTCGGCGACCACGACACCCTCGCGGCTTCCCTTGTGGGCCAGCATCGGAGGTCCGGCAACATCGCCGATGCAATAAATCCCCGGGGCGGTGGTCTCCAGTGTGGCGGGGTTGACCTTGACCCATCCGCTGTCGGTCAGCTGTACCCCCGCTTCCTTGAGGCCGAGGTTTTCGGTGTTGACCGCGCGCCCGGCTGCCATCAGAACCTTGGCGGCTTCGATACTCTGCGTCTTGCCGCCCGCTTCGAGGGTAAGGGTCACCTTGTCTTTGCCGATGTCCGCCTTGGTAACCTTGGCGCCGGCGATGACCTCGATGCCGCGCTTCTTGAAGCTCTTGGTCACCGCGTCGGAAGACTCGGCGTCCTCGATCGGCAGGATGCGTGGCAGGGCCTCGATCAGCGTAACCTTCGATCCAAACGAGGCGAAAATGTCGGCGAACTCGGTGCCCACGGCGCCCGCGCCGATGACGGCGAGCGAAGCCGGCGCCTTCTCGAGAAACAGGGCCTCGTCCGAGCTGATCACGGTCGTCTTGTTGAGCTCTAACCCGATCTGCGGAATGCCCTTCACCCGGGAGCCGGTGGCGATAACCACGGCCTTCTTCGCTTCGTGAATATCGGCACCCACCTTTACCTTCCGTCCCGCCAGCAGGGTCCCCTCGCCCTTGATGACAGTCACCTTGTGCTTCTTCATCAGGAACTCGACGCCCCTGGAATTCTGCTCGGCGACTCTTCGCGAGCGCCTCATCGCGACACCAAAATCGGTCTTGACACTGCCGACCTCGATGCCAAGGTCCTTCGCGTCGTGGGTGATGATATTCGCAACCCAGGCGCTGTGGAGCAGGGCCTTGGTGGGGATGCACCCGATATTGACGCACACCCCACCCAGCTTGTCCTTCTCGACGACGGCCGTGTTCAGGCCCAGTTGCGCCGAGCGGATCGCGCAGACGTAGCCGGCAGGACCGCCACCCACGATGATCACGTCGAACGTCGCCACACACACCTCATCACGAGAGGGGAACGGTAGAGCGGTGGAACGGTGAAACGGTGAAACGGGGGAACGGGGGAACGGGGGAACGGGGGCACGGTGGAACCGGGACCGGGTCTAGGCCTTTCGGCCGCTCTCCCGTTCTCCCGTTCTCCCGTTCTGCGGTTCTCCCGACTTCCCTACCAAACTAAGGCCAATGGATTCTCCAGCATGCCCTTGAAAGTCCGGAGAAAGGCGGCGCCGGTTGCGCCGTCGATCACCCGATGATCGCAGGACATGGTGACCCGCATCCGGCGCCGTATGACCACTCGGTCTCCTTCGGCGACCGGTTTCGCCACGATGCTGCCCACCGCGAGAATCCCGGCCTCCGGTGGATTGATTACGGCGGTAAACTGATCGATCTCGAACATGCCGAGGTTGGAGACCGAGAAGGTCCCACCGGTGTACTCATCGGGCTGGAGCCGGCGTTCCCGAGCCCGTCCAGCCAGATCGCGCACTTCGACGGCGATCTCCCGCAGGGACTTCTGATCGGTGTGACGCACCACGGGAGTGATCAGGCCGTCGTCGATCGCGACCGCTACGCTCACGTGAATCTCGTTCCAGTAGCGGATCCGGTCCTCCTGCCACCACGCATTGCAGGCTGGATGCTGCCGTAGCGCGAGTGCGGTCGCCTTCAGGATGATGTCGTTGAAGGAAATCTTCGGCTCCTCCGAACCTGCCGCCGAGCCGCCGAGTCGCCGAGCCGTCTCGTTCAGGGCCTCTCGCGCCTCGGCAACGCGCTCCATGTCCACTTCCGTCGTGAGGTAGAAAGTTGGGATGGGTCCAATGGATTGGGCGAGCCGCTTGGCGATGGTCTTGCGGATCTGGGTAAGGGGCACATCCGAGAAGGGCTCGCCGTTCGTGGCGATGCGGCGGCTCGGCGACGCGGCGGCTCGGCCTCCTCCCGCCGGCAGCGCCTCGAGATCCCTGACGATGACGCGGCCCACCGGACCAGAACCCCGGACCTGGGCGAGGTCAACGCCCTTCTCGGCTGCGATCCTGCGGGCGAGCGGCGAGGCCTTCACCCGATCCTGGGTAGCTCGGGGGGTCGACGGTGCACTCACGACGACCTCGCGGCTCGGCGGCTCGGTGACGGCCTTCGTTGCGGCGACTGGGGCGGGCGGCGGCTTCGGTGCGGCAGGTGACGGAGCCTTCGCCCCGCCGCTCACGAGCGCAGAAACATCCTCCCCCGACGCCCCGATCACTCCAACCAGCTGTCCAACCGGTACTGTCGTCCCGGCTGCAATGGCGTGCTTGAGCATCACGCCCGCCGCCCGCGCCTGGAGGTCCATCACGGCCTTGTCCGTCTCGACTTCCGCGAGCACCTCACCCACGGTGACCGTGTCGCCTTCCTGCTTTTTCCACTCGACCAGGCGGCCTTCTTCCATGGTGGGAGAGAGGGCCTCCATGAGGACTTTTGTAGCCATTAGCCGTTAGCCATTAGCCGTTAGGTAGTTTCGATGTCTTGAAGAATTGCCGCGCCGGATGCCTTGCCGTCGGAACGCTCACGGCTAATGGCTAACGGCTAACGGCCCGTCGTCACTCCAGGTACATCACCTTCTTCACTGCTGCCACGATCTTCTCCGGTGACACCTTCGCAGCTCTTTCGAGATGTTTGTTGTAAGGCATCGGGACATCGGCGGCCGTAACGCGAAGAATCGGGGCGTCCAGCTCGTCGAAGATATTCTGTTGAATCTCGTCCACGACCTGTGCCCCGGCGCCGGCGAAGCGCCAGCCCTCTTCCGCCACTACCGCGCGGTGGGTCCGGCCGACCGACGTGAATATCCCTTCGAGGTCGAGCGGGCGGATCGTGCGGAGGTCGAGGACCTCGGCCGAGATGCCCTCGGCTTCCAGCTGCTCGGCGGCCTTGAGCGCGAGGGAGACGGTCTTGGAGTAACAGATGATGGTGACGTGCTCGCCGGCCCGCTTGATCTCGGCTCTGCCAATCGGAACCAGATGCTCACCTTCCGGGACTTCGCCCTTCACGTTGTAGAGCATTTCGCCTTCCATGAAGACGATAGGATCCTCGTCCCGGATCGCGCTCTTGAGCAGTCCCTTGGCGTCCGCGGGGGTGGCAGGCATGACCACCTTGAGGCCGGGGATGTTGGCGTACATCGCCTCGAAGGATTGGGAGTGCTGCGCCGCAAGCTGGAGCGCCGCGCCCGCCGGACCGCGAAAGACGATCGGCATCCCGATCTGGCCGCCGGACATGTAGCGCATCTTCGCGGCGGAATTCACCAGCTGGTCGATCGCGAGAAGCGCGAAATTCCAGGTCATGAATTCGATGATTGGCCTGAGACCAACCATCGCGGCCCCGACGCCGACGCCGGCGAAGCCCAACTCGGTGATCGGGGTGTCCACCACGCGATTGGGGCCGAACTCCTCCAGCAGGCCCCGGCTCACCTTGTAGGCACCCTGGTAGACGCCGACTTCCTCCCCCATGAGGAACACGTTCGGGTCCCGGGTCATCTCCTCGCGAAGCGCCTGGTTCAGAGCGTCGCGGTAGGTCAGGAGCGGCACGAGAACTCCGGGCCAGAATGGGACCCTGGGTGAACGGGAGAACGGGAGAACGGGAGAACGGGAGAGGCCAATCGTTCAGGCATCCCGTTCCCCCGTTCCCCGTTCTCCCGTTCCACCGACTGGGGCATAAACATCCGTGAACAGCTCTTGCGACTCCGGATCTGGGGCCGCGTCGGCGAAGTCGTAGGCATCCTGAACTTCGGCCTTCGTTTCTCCGTCCAGCTTCTCGATTGCCGCGTCATCGATCAGCCCCTCCGCCTTGAGCCGATCCGACCAGATGAGGATGGGGTCGCGCTTCCGATGCGCCTCGACTTCTTCTTTTGTGCGGTAGTGCCCGTGGATCGGGTCGGACATCGAGTGGCCCACGAACCGGTAGGTGCGGATTTCCAGGAGCGTTGGGTTGGCCGGGCGGCGGGCCCGCACGACGGCGCGATCCATGGCGGCCATGACTTCGGTCAGATCCTGACCATCGACCACCTCGCGCGCCATGTCATAAGAGGCGGCGCGCTCGGAGATGTTCCAGGTCGCGGTGGCTCGGTCTAGAGCAGTGCCCATGCCGTAGCGGTTGTTTTCGCAGACGAAGATGCAGGGCAACTTCCAGACCCCCGCCATGTTCAGGGCCTCGTGAAAGGCTCCATTGTTGATGGCAGCCTCGCCGAAGAAACAGACCGAGACCCGATCCTCCTGCCGGTACTTGATGGCGAAGCCCACACCAGCGGCGAGGGGAATGTGTCCTCCCACGATGCCATGCCCGCCCAGGAACCCGCGGGAGGTGTCGAACAGGTGCATCGACCCGCCCTTGCCGGACGAGCAGCCGGCAGCCTTTCCGAACAGCTCGGCCATCACCACTCTCGGTGACAACCCGCGCGCGAGCGCATGGCCGTGATCGCGATACGTCGTGGTGATGTAGTCGTCCGGGCGCAGCTGCGAAATGCACCCGACGCCCACCGCCTCCTGTCCGATGTACAGGTGGCAGAATCCACCGATCTTCCCCAGGCTGTACGCCTCACCGGCCTTCTCTTCGAAGTGCCGGATCAGCAGCATCTGCCGAAGATAGGACCGGTACTGGTCGGCCAGCCTGGTGTCGGCCTTGCGGGTGACTTTGGGAGCTGTAGCCATGGTCTTGGGGCCGTCAGGCGTCAGCCGTCAAAGAAGCGCCGAGGGCTGATGGCCGATGGCTGACGGCTGCCTCCGCCTGCTCCCACGCGTGATAGCTCGAGCGGGTCAGTGGCGACGCCTGCACGTGAGTGAACCCCAACCGCATCCCGATGTCCCGGAGTTCATCGAACTCCACGGGGGTGTAGTAGCGGGCGATCGGCAGGTGCGCCTCGGTCGGTCGCAGATACTGCCCGAGTGTAAGAATGTTGACGTCGCTGTGGCGGAGGTCCCGCATGCAGGTCACGACTTCGTCCCATTCTTCGCCCATCCCGAGAATGATGCCGGACTTGGTGAGGCCATTCGGGGTCAGTCTGCGGGCGTTGGCGAGGAGCTGCAGTGCGCGGTCGTAGCGACCACCCGGCCGGGCAAGGCGGTAGAGCCGCTCGCAGGTCTCGAGATTGTGATTCAGAATGTCTGGCCGTGCCGCGAGCACGATTTCAAGCGCCCGCTCCGATCCCTTGAAGTCCGGGATGAGCACTTCCACGGTCGTCTCGGGCAGGCGCCCGCGGATCTGCGTGACACACTCCGCGAAGGCTTCGGCGCCGCCATGCTCGAGATCGTCGCGGTCTACCGAGGTGATGACGACGTGGCGGAGTCCCATCCGTGCGACCGCTTCAGCGAGGCGGACGGGTTCGATCGGATCGTAGGGGGCTGGGGTTCCGTGGGCCACCGCGCAGTAGGCGCAATTCCGGGTACAGACATCGCCCAGGATCATGAAGGTGGCGGCCTTGTGCTCCCAGCATTCGCCGATATTGGGACAGCGCGCCTCCTCACAGACCGTGTGGAGGCCCAGCTCCCGCATCATGCCCTTGATCTGGATGTAGGTCTCACCACCGGGCGCTTTGACCTTGAGCCAGGAGGGCTTGCGCGCCGGGGGCGATGGAGCCGGCTCGGATGAGCCGGGGCGAGTGAGCTGGACCAGGGGTGCCGCCATGCCAGGAAGCTCCCAAGAGGAAGGCGCAGGAGAACGCGCTCCAAGCTAGTGTCGGTAGGTGGGTGGGTCTATGGGTGAGCTCGTCAATTTCAACCATACGGGTGAATCAAGGACACCATGCTCCTTCATTAGATAGTCCGGTAGGCCCTCCGCTGTCCGCCAGCGGGTTGCCGCCTGTCGCCGATCGCCCGTCGTCGCTGTTCTCGCCTGTCAGCGGGATACTCAGCGGGCAATTGCCCGGCCAAGGAAATGCCCGATGAGCCCACCGACCGCCGCGCCGGCCAGTCCGACCCCGACGGTAACCAGTGTGCAGTCGCGCGGACCCTCTTCTGAGTTGCCACAGACTGCCGCTGCCGTGTAGCCCGCACCGAGACCGAGCCCTACCGCTCCGATCCCGGTGCCCAACCAACGAAAGTCCCGACGGTTAGAGTCGAAGGATTGCTCCCCGACGGCCCAGCGGTCGAGCTCGGGCGGCGTCCAGGTGCCTGGAAGCGACGTGGCTCTCTGTTGAGAGTTAAGCGGAGCGACCTGGGTGGCGACAGCGATGCAGCCGATCAGTGCGAACAACGGAAGCGATCCTGATGGGCGCCGGGCATCAGATGCTCCAAGGACGAGGTCAGAGATGCCAATGCCGAAGCCGGTCCGGGAGTTCCCACGTCGACCGGAGCTTCAAGCTGCTATTCCTACCCGCCGCTTGAGATACGTATTGCGGGTGACCTCCTCCAGCATGAAGGCCGCGACGTCTTCCACCGAGATCGCAGAAGCTCCTTCCGGCAGAACGTCGCCTGTCACGCGATAGTTTGGCGTGAGTGTTCCGTCCTGGAGGTCGGGACAGCACACCAGAGTCCAATCGAGGTCGCCTGACTGCAGTGCGCGCCAGGTACCGAGATGCTCGTGGTTGATGGCCTGGTAGATGGCGGGAAAATCCGCCGCCTCACCGCGGAGCCCGCCCTTCGGACCGTCCAATACCCCCGATCCTGCGACCGCTAGGACTCGGCGGACACCTGCTTGCGCCATCGCCGCGACGATGTTCTTCATCCCATCCGAGAGCACTGTTCCGGGGTTCGCGAGTCCTGCGCCGCCGAGGGCACTCAGGACGGCCTCGGAGCCGGTGACGGTCCTGAGCACCGCGTCGGGGTTGATCGCATCACCAGTTACCGGGTCTAACCCGCCGAGGCCGGAAGGAAGCTTTCCCGGATCCCGGACCAGGGCGCGGACATCATGTCCTGCGCTGGTGGCGTACTCGATGAGCCGACGCCCCACACGACCGGTGCCGCCAAAGATCGCGAGCCGCATCTAGAAGCGGCTCCCGACGATCGGCAGCTCCCGCCGGCGGAGCAGGATCACGACAGTCGCGGCGACGAGCACGGTGAGTGCGAGTTTGAACAGCAGCCCGTGATCCCCCTGCACCTCGATACCGAGGCGGGTCAGGTGACTCATGATGGCGCCGGCCATGAGGCCGACAGCCAGCACGGCGCCGATCGCTGGGGTCCTGGGATAGAGAAGCAGGATGACGGCGACCAGCTCGGCGACTCCGGTGCCGATCCGGCCCCAAGGTTCGAGGCCGAGGGTCGAGAAGATGTATCGCGACTCGGGCGCGCCGGTGAACTTGAAGAACAGGGTCTGCGCCAGAATCACGGCTGCGAGTATCTGGCAGGCCCAGCTGGTAAGGCTCGCACCCCGCCCAAGCGACATCGTGCCCATACGGTACTCCGTTCTGTGAGATCAGTGAAGCATTGGTTGACTGCGCAGTAACGCCCGGCACGCGGGTGAAGTTCCCCGCGGGACCCTCGTCGTGCCCCCTTCCATACCAACTCGAACAAGAACGTCCCCACTCACCGATTGGTTCCCCAGTTCCGCGGGAACTCTTTTGTCTCTCCCGGCTTTATGACTGGCGTCACCGTCTCGCATTCTCACCGCCGATGTCGGCTACAGGGGGAACCATGGAACCGATGCCCAGAAGTTGGAGATCGCGGACTGCGATTCCGGCCCGCTTCGGGGTGGAGCGGGAACGTGTCCTCCGCATTCTCACCCGCTGGGAAGAGTCGACCCGGCCTGTATCGTTAGGCCGTTCGGTGTTTCGGCCGCGCGAGTTGCAGAGCGGCGATCACGCGAGGTCGCGGTGAGAGTCCTGATGTTCGGGTGGGAGTTCCCGCCCTTCCAGGCGGGCGGCCTCGCCACCGCGACGGTCGGACTGGTCAAGGGACTGCTTAACACCCGGACCGCTGTCACTCTTGTCGTTCCATTCCCAGCGGAGAGCTCACCGTTGCCCGGTCTCCGGATGGTTGGTGCGGACGGCCCGGCGCAGGAGCTGGTTGTGCATCGGATTCCCTCGCCCATGACGCCTTACGGCGGAGCCCAGGAATACCACGAGATCTTCTCCACCATTCAGCGCGACCCCGCCCGGAAGAGCGGCGCCGTCTACGGCGCCGACCTGTTCCAGGAGGTCGCGCGCTACGCCGCGCTCGCGGGGGGCATCGCTGCGCGCGAACCGCACGATGTCATCGATACTCACGACTGGATCACGTTCGCGGCTGGCATTGAGGCTCGGAGAGTGTCGGGTCGCCCGCTGGTCGCCCACATCCATGCCACAGAATTCGATCGGGCGGGCTCCGGGGCGAACCCGACGATCTGCCATCGCGAGTGGGAGGGAATGACCGCGGCGGACCGGATCATCGCGAACAGCCATGCACTCAAGCACACCTGCATCGAGCGCTACCAAATACCGGCGGAGAAGATCGACGTGGTGCATTGGGGAATTGATGGCGACGGCTCCGATCCCGTGTCGCGCCCGAAGAACTTCTTCGCCCCGCGCAGCGGCCACTCGCGGCGAGGCAAGGTCCCCATGGTGCTGTTCCTCGGTCGGGTAACCTGGCAGAAAGGCCCGGACTACTTCATCGAGATGGCCGGCCGGGTCTCCCGCTATGTACCCGAGGCCAAGTTCGTCGTCGCGGGGCAGGGTGACATGCTGCCGCGGCTGATTCGGCGGACAGCGGAGCTCGGCATCGCGGACCGGGTGCATTTCGCCGGCGGGGTCGGCGGCGCCGATGTCGAGCAGCTCTACCGAATGGCCGATGTGTGCGTGATGCCGTCGGTGAGCGAGCCGTTCGGGCTGGTCGCGCTGGAGAGTCTCCGCAACGGCACGCCCTGCGTCATCCCCAAGGCGGCGGGTGTCGCCGAAGTGGTGAACAATGCGTTCAAAGTCGACTTCTGGGATGTGGACGCGATGACCAATCAGATCGTCGCCCTGATCCGTCACCCGGTGCTGCGCGACGAGCTGGCGCGGAACGGGCTGGCGGAACTGAAGGCGCCGCGATTCAGCCTCGAGGAACCCGCCCGACTCACCTCCGAGTCGTATCGGCGGGCGCTCTCGACTCCTGCCTGGAGCTGACCATGAAAGAGATCTGCATCTATGCGCAGGTACATCAGCCATACCGCCTCTCGCGGTACCGGGTGTTTGACATCGGCAGCGGTGGTGACTACTTCGACACCGAGACCAATCGCCGGATTCTGCGTCGGGTGGCGGACAAGTGCTATCTGCCGACTAACCGACTGCTGGCGGAACAGATCCGGCGCTCGGGCGGTGAGTTCAAGCTCGCGCTGAGTCTGAGCGGTGCCCTGCTGGACCAGTGCGCCGAATGGGCGCCGGATGTGCTGGAAAGCTTTCAGGAGCTGGTGGAGACGGGAGGGGTGGAGCTGCTCGGGGAGACCCACTTCCACAGCCTCGCCGCGCTGGTCTCCGAAGCAGAGTTCCTGGAGCAGGTGGAGCGGCATCGCCGGACCATTGCGAAGTGGTTCGGTCAGCGTCCCACCGTGTTTCGTAACACCGAGTTGATCTACTGGGATGGCCTGGCGCCGCTGGTTTCCCGGCTGGGGTTCAAGGGTTTGATGGTCGAGGGGGCCGACCATGCCATGGGCTGGCGTTCGTCCAACTACGTCTACGAGGCGGCGAGTGCACCGGGTCTCCGCCTGCTGCCGCGCAACTATCGCCTGAGCGATGATGTCGGGTTCCGGTTCTCCAATCGAGGCTGGGAGGGCTGGCCGCTCACCGCGGACAAGTACGCCGACTGGCTTGCGAACAGCGAAGGCGACAGCGTCCACCTCTATGTGGATTACGAGACCTTCGGTGAGCATCAGTGGGCCGACACCGGGATCTTCGACTTTCTGAAGCATCTGCCTGGTGCGTGCCGCCAGCGTGGCCTGACGTTCACGCACCCGTCCCAACTTGCGGCCCGGACGCCGGTGGCGCCGCTCTCCTTCGAGCGGCCAACCTCGTGGGCGGACATCGAACGGGACACCACCGCCTGGCTGGGGAACCGCCTGCAGTATGCGGCGCAGGAGCGGCTCTACGGTCTGCGCGAGGCGGTGCTCGCCACCGGCGACCCCGCGCGCGTGGAGGAGTGGCGGCGCCTCACCACGAGCGACCATCTCTACTACATGTGCACCAAGTGGTTCGCCGATGGCGATGTGCACAAGTACTTCAGCCCCTACGAGTCGCCGTATGACGCCTTCATCGCCTTCATGAATGTTGCTGAGGACCTGCAACTGGCAGTGGCGGAGAGCGCCCCGGAAGCCGCCTCGGACTGGGTACATGCGGCCGGCCTGGCCTGTGTCGCCTGATGACGTGAATATCGCCGGGAACCACCGGGGCCGTCCCGGCGTTATGGGAGGTAGGCCACATTGGGTTGCCAAGGGTCTAGCCCGAACCGTTGGTGGTGAGGTCATCGCATGGCGAGTGT
This sequence comes from uncultured Gemmatimonadales bacterium, assembly GCA_963748035.1. Classification (GTDB taxonomy): domain Bacteria; phylum Gemmatimonadota; class Gemmatimonadetes; order Gemmatimonadales; family GWC2-71-9; genus JADJOM01. Next base: position 475,930 of record CAVVHO010000004.1, read on the forward strand.
ATGCCCATGAGGGATGGCGAGTTAACAGCAGCGGAGGCCCCTCCGGTTATTGCGGGCCCCGAAGGAGAACCGGGCGGGACCGCCAGCTTCGAGGAGCTACTCGAGCCGGTCCTGGACGCCGCCTTCGGGACCGCGCTTCGTTTTACTCGGAACCGGGCTGACGCGGAGGACCTGGTCCAGGAAGCAGCGCTCCTCGCGTGTCGTGGATTCGGGTCCTTCGAGCCCGGCAGCAACTTCCGGGCGTGGTTCTTCCGGATTCTTACCAACTGTTTCTACAGCAAGTACCGTAAGCGGAAGCGCCAGGGGACGGAGATCGAATTGGACGACACGCCGGAACTGTATATGTACTGCCAGACTGCGGCCATCGGGCTGCACGCGCAGACCGATGATCCGGCTGCCCTGCTCATGTCGAAGCTGGATTCGGAGCAGGTGGAAGCGGCGATCGCGGCGCTACCCGAGGAGTACCGGGTGGCCGCGACGCTCTATTTCGTGCAGGATTTTTCGTACCAGGAAATCGCCGAAGTCGTCGGTGTTCCGGTTGGGACCGTTCGGTCCCGACTGCATCGTGGCCGACGCCTGTTGCAGAAGGCCCTCTGGGTGATCGCCGAAGAACGGGGAATTGTCAGTGCGCTCACCGAAGCCGCGGACGAGGGAGACTGATATGCATCCGCCCGATCGCTTCACTTGCGAAGAAGTATTCACACGGCTCGACGACTACCTCGACCGGGAACTCACCACCGACGAGTTGCGGATGGTGCGCGAACATCTCGAGACCTGCGCGGCCTGCGCCAGCGAGTACAAGTTCGAGGCCGGCGTTCTGGATGGGGTGCGGCAGAAACTCCGGCGGCTGGAAGTTCCGGAGGGGCTGATGGCGCGCATTACCGCGCGGATTGCGGCGGATGGGCTGAAGGAGAAGGGTGGCGGCTAGGCGAGAGCGTGCAGCGTTCAGCGTTCAGCGTTCAGCGTTCAGCGTTCAGCGTTCAGCGTTCAGCGTTCAGCGTTCAGCGTTCAGCGTTCAGGAAGGCGGGTACCCAAGAGAAAGCTCAAGTCAAGTGTCTACGCTGCACGCTGCACGCTGAACGCTCTCTCCCCATCTAACGTTCCCGGGTCGCCAACAATGCTCGACTGACTCCCAGCCCGTCGATGAATTCCGGAGGCAGCCGACCCAGGATCTGGGACAGGGTGCCGAGGTCGATGGAGGACTGGGCGACGTGAGAGGTCACCTCGAGTCCGATCGCCTCGGATAGGGTAGGGCAGGCCGCGATCACGGTGCGGCCGAAGCTGGCCTCTCCCAGTCGAGCGTCGGTGAGTAGCGCGCGGTGCAGGATCGCATGCGCCAGGTCGGCGTGTTCCAGACTCGCACCCCGGAAGTCGGTTGCTTCCAGTCTCGCCCCGTGAAGAGAGGTGCCCCGCAGGTTAGCGCCGGCGAAGTTCGCACCGCTCAGATTGGCTTCGGCCAGGTCGGCCCCGGAGAAATCGGAACCCGGGAAGCTGGTATGGTCGAGCCCTCCCCGCGAAATCTTCGCATCCCGAAAGTCCGCGCCCGGCTGCCCGGCACTCGCGAGCTTGAAGCTGGCTCGCGTCAGGTCCGCCTGGCGGAGGCAGGCGCCCGTCAGGTTGGCCCCGAGCAATCTGCCATCGGTGATCTGCGCCCGGACCAAGCTGGCACCGGCGAGTATGGAAGCGCTCAGATCGGCACCTCGTAGGTCAGCCCCGTCCAGGCAAGCTCCCGTAAGGTCCGCGGAGCAGAGGTCGGCGCCTCGCAAGTCGGCCCCCGACAGATCCACCCCGGGCAGGTCGGCATAGAGCAGCACTGCGTGCGCCAAGCGGGCCCCGCGCAAAGTCGGAGCGTCCAGTTCGAGGAGAAGTGCTCGCGAGTCCCTGCGCTCGATGCGGATCATGGCTGACCGGGCTGAGGTGAGATGTCAGGTCCGATTTCCAAGATACGGTCCATCTCGCCGGGGCGAAACGGGAACCGATTGGCCACCTCCCGGCGTTAAGGCTGCCAGGACCCGGATCTCGCCGAGTCGAAGGGGAAGGATGAGAGAGGCCATGGATCGTCAACCGCCGGAGCGCCGGGCAGCCAAGTCGGCGCCGGAGGAACCGTGGCTTCGCGTGGTGCGCGCCCAGCTCCAGACGGTGCGTGCTCCGGAGAGCCTGAGGGCGCGGATCACCGCCATGCTTGCGGTGGAGCGGGAACTGGGGCCCTGACAAGGATCTCGGGGCGGCCGCTCCCGTCCAGCACGCCTACGAGCGCGTCCAATCACGAAGCGGATCAAAGACCGGAGGATCACGGTGCAGCAGACGACAGCGGAGTCGGAGCGGCTCGAGCAGGACCGCAAGGGTGAGGCGAACTGGCGCCGCTGGGGTCCTTATCTCTCCGAGCGGCAGTGGGGAACGGTCCGGGAGGACTACAGTGCTGATGGTGCTGCGTGGGACTACTTACCCCATGATCATGCCCGCAGTCGCGCGTACCGCTGGGGGGAGGACGGCCTGGCGGGGATCTCCGATCACGAACAGCGGCTCTGTCTCTCGCTGGCGCTTTGGAACGGCCGCGACCCCATTCTCAAGGAGCGGCTATTCGGCCTGACCAACTCGGAAGGCAACCACGGTGAAGACGTGAAGGAGCTGTATTACTTCCTGGACGCCACCCCGAGTCACTCCTACCTCAAGATGCTGTACAAGTATCCGCAGCAGCCCTTCCCCTATGAGGATTTGCTGCGGGAGAACGCCCGACGCGGCGTCGGACAGCCGGAGTACGAGCTGCTCGACACCGGCGCCTTCGACGGCGACCGCTATTTCGATATCGAAGTGGAATACGCCAAGGCCGGCCCGGACGACGTGCTTCTTCGGATTACGGCACACAACCGCGGCCCCGAGGCCGCGGAACTGCATCTGCTACCCCAGCTCTGGTTTCGGAACACCTGGTCCTGGCGTGACGGCACGACCAGGCCGGTGCTCCGGGCTGTCGATGGGAGCGTGGCCGCTACCCACCCGACGCTGGGGCAATATCGCTTCAAGGTCGCTGGAAGCCCCGAGTACCTCTTCACAGAGAATGAAACCAACGTTACCCGCCTCTACGGCACCAGCGCGCCGGGCCGCTTCTTCAAGGACGCGTTCCATGAGCGAGTCGTTGGCGGCCGACCGGAAGTCGTAAACCCAGAGATGCGGGGCACCAAGGTCGCGGCGTGGCTGCCGGTGACTGTACCGCCGCACGGAGCCACAGTGGTGCGCGCGCGTCTCACCGCCGGCACTCGGCACCCCGGATTCGAGGAGTTCGACCAGGTATTCGCCCAGCAGATCAAGGAGGCCGATGAGTTCTACCGCCAGATCCAGCGGGATCTCGCTGACCCCGACGCACGCATGGTCCAGCGTCAGGCTTTCGCGGGCATGATCTGGAGCAAGCAGTTCTTTCATTACGACGTCGCGGAATGGCTGGACGGTGACCCCAACCAGCCGGCACCACCGCCGAATCGCCGTCGGGGCCGGAACTCGGAATGGAGACACCTGAATAACGCGGATATCATCTCCATGCCGGACTCGTGGGAATATCCGTGGTACGCAGCGTGGGATCTCGCATTCCACTGTATCCCCTTGGCAGTGATCGATGCGGAGTTCGCCAAGCAGCAGCTGGTCCTGCTTACGCGCGAGTGGTACATGCACCCGAACGGGCAGCTCGCGGCCTACGAGTGGGCGTTTGGGGACGTGAATCCTCCAGTGCACGCCTGGGCCTCCTGGCGAGTGTTCCAGATCGATCGCAAGCGCCGAGGCGGCGTGGGAGACCTCGCGTTTCTCGAGCGGGTATTCCACAAGCTCATGCTCAACTTTACGTGGTGGGTGAACCGCAAGGACGCCCAAGGCCGGAACGTCTTCCAGGGCGGATTCCTCGGTCTGGACAACATCGGCGTCTTCGACCGGAGCGCACCGCTCCCAACCGGCGGGTACATCAATCAGGCCGACGGCACCGCGTGGATGGGGATGTACAGCCTCAACCTCATGCGCATTGCGCTGGAGCTGGCTCGGCACAACAAGGTCTACGAAGACATCGCGACCAAGTTCTTCGAGCACTTCCTCCATATCGCCGAGGCGATGACCAACCTCGGTGACGATGGGGTGGGCCTGTGGGACGAACAGGACCAGTTCTACTACGACGTCCTGAACACCCCGGACAACCAGTTGATCCCGCTCCGGGTCCGCTCGATGGTGGGGCTGATTCCGCTCTTCGCGGTGGAGACGATCGACCAGGCCCTGCTGGACGAGCTTCCCGACTTCGCCACGCGACTGCGCTGGTTCCTCGAGCACCGCCCCGAGCTCGCGCGACTGGTCTCCCGCTGGCAGGAGCCAGGCATGGGCGATCGCCGGCTCCTCGCGCTGGTGCGCGGGCACCGCATGAAGCGGTTGCTGACCCGCATGCTGGACGAAACCGAATTCCTCTCCGACTACGGCATCCGTGCCCTCTCCAAGAAGCACGAGGGGGAACCATACGTCTTCGAGGTCATGGGAATGCCGCTTTCGGTCCGGTATCAGCCGGCGGAATCGGACTCTGGACTGTTCGGGGGCAATTCCAACTGGCGCGGGCCGATCTGGTTCCCGGTCAACTACCTGCTCATCGAGTCGCTGCAGAAGTTCCACCACTACTACAGCGATGACTTCAAGGTCGAGTGTCCGACCGGTTCGGGCCGATACCTCACTCTCGCCGAGGTGGCGGACGAACTCACCGCCAGAATGTCGCGAATCTTCCTGCGGGACGGGTCCGGACGGCGGCCGGTGTTTGGCCACTCCGAGAAACAGCAGACCGACCCGCATTTCCGCGATCTCGTGCTGTTTCACGAGTACTTCCACGGCGACACCGGGCGAGGCGTGGGCGCCTCACACCAGACCGGCTGGACCGGATTGATCGCCAAGCTGCTCATGCCACGGGCCATGCCGGCGGCGAGTACGCTGCGGGCCGAGCCCAAGTCCACCTCAGCAAGAACGCGGATTCCCCGGGAGATGAAACATGCCGGCAAGTGAGATGATGCGACCACGGGAGACGATGCGACGCCCCATACCCAAGCTGCTGGTGGGGCAGCGGGCACTGGTCACCGGCGCCAGTTCGGGAATCGGTCGAGCCATCGCGCTAGCCCTTGGTGAGGCCGGCGCGGACGTGGGCGTCAACTTCTCCTCTGCCGAGGGCCCCGCGCTCGAGGTCGTCGGAGTGCTGAAGGACATGGGGCGGCGAGCCTTTGCCTACAAGGCTGATGTGGCCAATGAGACCCAGGTGGCGGCGATGTTCCAGCGCGCCCGGGACGAATTCGGCAGCCTGGACATCCTGATCAACAACGCCGGGCTGCAGAAAGACGCTGCCTTGCACGATATGAGTCTGGCCGACTGGCAGCGAGTGATCGATGTGAATCTCACCGGTCAGTTCCTGTGTGCTCGCGAGGCGGTTCGTGAGTTTCGCCGCCGCGGACCCGCGCCGGAGATTTCTTCGGCCCTGGGGAAGATTCTCTGCGTCAGCTCGGTACACGAGGTGATCCCCTGGGCGGGACATGTGAACTATGCCGCCTCCAAGGGCGGAGTCATGCTGATGATGAAGAGCATCGCCCAGGAATACGCTCAGCAGCGGATCCGGGTGAACAGCGTGGCGCCCGGCGCGATCCGGACGCCGATCAACCGTTCGGCATGGGAGACGCCCGAGGCCTACGAGTCTCTGCTCAAGCTGATTCCCTACAAGCGGATCGGAGAGCCGGAAGACCTCGCGCGGGCGGCGGTGTGGCTGGTGTCCGACGAAGCGGACTACATCACCGGGACGACCCTGTTCGTGGACGGGGGAATGACACTTTATCCCGGGTTCGAGAGCGGCGGGTGAGCGGGAACTTCGCGGGGCCGGAGGGCGTTCCATTGGGGACAGCACAACACCACCGTCTCCGTGAGGCAGCCATGCGACGCCTGATTCCTGCATTCCAGTTCGTGATCCTCGCGCTCGAGGACGAAGCGCCCGCGCTGCTCCGCCGCGCCTTGCGCTGGACCTGAGCGTGCTTCCCACCGATCGCCTGGATGCCGAGTGGCTCGAGGCCGATGGGCTCGGCGGTTTCGCCTCGGGGACCGTCGCCGGATGGCGCACGCGGCGCTACCACGGTCTGCTCACCCCGGCGGTCGAGGTCCCATCTCGCCGGGCCGTAATGGTAGACGGCTTCGAGGCATGGATCGAGCAAAGCGGCACCAGGACTGCGCTGACGGCGCAACAGTACGTCCCGGGCGTGATCCATCCCGATGGTCATCACCACCTGGTCGGGTTCAGCGCTTCCCCTTGGCCGACTTGGATCTGGCGGCTGGAGTCGGGGCTCGAGGTGACCCAGGAGATCCTGGTTCCCCACGAGCGCCCGGCGGCAATTGTCCGCTGGTCCTGCAAGCAGCGCTCTCCGGGCACTCGGCTCATCGTGCGCCCGCTCCTCTCCGGGCGCGATACCCACGCGCTCCATTTCGAGAATCCTGCCCTGCGAGGCGACGCCGGGGTGACCGGCGAGCGGGTGCGCTGGCGCCCATATGAGGGGCTGCCGACGATCCTGAGTCTCGCCAATGCCACGTACCACCATGACCCGGTCTGGTACCGGAATTTCCTTCTGGCTGAGGAGCGCAATCGCGGCTTCGACCACCGAGTGGATCTGCTCTCTCCCGGGGAGCTGACCTGGGACCTCGCTGTCGGCGAAGCGGTGTGGTTGCTCGCCGCCGAGGGGGTCGAGGGACACGTGTCGGTCAACCGGGGCTCGGCACAGAGTGTGGTCACCAAATTGGTGGATCAGGAAACCGAGCGCCGCGCCGAGTTCACCTCGCCGCTGGAATTGGCGGGCGACGCGTACCTCGTGCGCCGCGGCAAGGGCAAAACGATCATCGCGGGCTATCCCTGGTTCACCGACTGGGGGCGGGACACTTTCATCGCGCTCCGGGGTCTCTGCCTCGCCACCGGAAGGCTGGACGACGCTCGGGCGATTCTGCTCGAGTGGGCGGGACTCGTCTCCGAGGGCATGCTCCCCAACCGCTTCGTCGAGGGCGGCGATGCGCCGGAGTTCAATTCGGTCGACGCCTCACTCTGGTATGTAATTGCGGTGCATGAATTCCTCGAAGCCACGAAGGCGGCGGGGAAGCCTCAGCCTCCGAAGGATCGCGCGAAGCTCGAACAGGCCATCGAGGCCATCCTCTCCGGCTACGCCGCGGGAACCCGCTACGGCATCAGGATGGACGACAACGGTCTCCTCTCCGCGGGCGTCCCCGGGGTGCAGCTCACCTGGATGGACGCGAAGGTGGGTGACTGGGTCGTCACCCCGCGTATCGGCAAGCCGGTCGAAGTGCAGGCACTGTGGATCAATGCGCTCATGATCGGAGCCCGCATCTCGGATCGCTGGAAACGAGACCTGGGCCGTGCTACCGCTGCATTCCCGGATGCCTTCTGGAACGCCGCCGGCTACCTCAATGATGTCGCGGACGCGAACGGTAACCCCGGTGAGAGCGACGACGCGTTCCGACCCAACCAGATCTTTGCGATCGGCGGACTTCCCGGTGCCGATCATCGACATGGGCCGCGCGCGCCTGATCGTGGATGCGGTCGAGGCGCGGCTGTGGACCCCCATGGGCCTCAGAAGCCTCGCCCCCGGCGATCCGGCCTATCGGCCGGTGTATGCCGGCGGGCCGGTCGAGCGGGACGGCGCCTACCATCAGGGAACCGTCTGGCCCTGGCTAGCGGGGCCGTTCATCGAGGCGTGGGTGCGGGTGCGCGGCGGGACCGTTGAGGCCAGACGTGAAGCCAGGAGCCGCTTCTTCGATCCCTTGTTAGGCCAATTGGATCGAGCGGGACTGGGCCATCTGGCGGAGATCGCCGACGCGGAGCCGCCACACACGCCGCGCGGCTGCCCGTTCCAGGCCTGGTCGATGGGCGAGTTGCTGCGGCTGGATCGCGTAGTCCTCGCGGGTACTAGGCCGGCCCCCAAGGCTCGGCGCACGGCCGCGGTGCGGCGGGGTGCTCGATGACACGCGATCACCTGCCGGAATACGCGGCGGAGGCCTTGGGACTCGGACTCTTCATGCTGTCGGCGTGCGGATTCGCTGTGCTCCTCTTTCATCCGGCTAGTCCGGTGCCCACGGCGTTGCCGAGCCTGATGCTCAGAAGCGCGCTGATGGGGCTCGCCATGGGGCTGACCTGTGTGCTGAACGTGTATTCGCCGTGGGGCCGCCGCTCCGGGGCCCATCTCAACCCATCCTTCACCCTCGCCTTCTACCGGTTGGGGAAGCTGTCTCGCAAGGACGCGGTGGGTTACATCCTGGCGCAGTTCATGGGCGGACTCGCCGGAACCGGGCTCGCGGTCCTGCTCTTTCGACCATGGCTTGCCAATCCTGCAGTGAACTACGTCGCGACCGTACCGGGGCCATGGGGACTTGCCGCCGCCTTTCTGGCGGAGCTCGCGATCTCGTTCTTTCTCATGGTGGTCGTGCTCAGCGTGTTGAGCAGGCCCAGACTTGCGCCTTTCACCGGCCTCTTCGCCGGTACGCTGGTCGCGCTGTACATCACCTTCGAGAACCCGGTCTCGGGTATGAGCATGAATCCGGCGCGCACGGTCGGGTCCGCGGCGTTCGCGCACGTCTGGACCGGACTCTGGCTGTATTTCACCGCGCCCCCGCTGGGCATGCTGCTGGCGGTCGAGCTCATGCGGGGCAGTGGAGCGATTCGGGAACGGATGTGCGCGAAGCTGCATCACGACGCGCGGGCCCGTTGCATCTTCTGCGAGCATCGGATGGGCTGAAGCGGGAACTCTTCCGGGGTTGCCGGCATTATGGCCGGTACACGCAACGCGGTACCGGCACTAGGCCGGTGCCCCACACAACCTCTGGAGGACAAGATGCGCAGGACTCTCGCGGCTCTCGCCTTGCTCGTGACCGTGGTCGGGATGACGACCGCGGCGACCTACGCCCCCAAGAACTACACCAGCAAGCAGTTCATGGGCGTAAAGGCCAACACCGGTACGGTGACGGCATCGGTGGACAACGGCTCGATCACCCTGAAGGTCTCGGATGATTTCGTGATCCCGGACACTCCGGCTCCAAGCTGGCAGATCGTGGACTCCAAGGGCAACACGTACCTGCTGAACCAGTTCCGCATCAAGGGCGACAAGACCAACCGTCAGATCACGCTCCCGAGCTACATCAAGGACGTGGCCAAGGTGCAGGTGTGGTGCTCCTTCGCCGAAGTGCTGCTCGGCGAGACCACCTTCGACAGCATCGTCAAGTAACCAGTCCACGCACACCGCCGGTCGGGCGCTCCCGGCCGGCGGTCGTGTTTACCCGGAGGATTCACCCATGCGACAGATCACTCTGCTGGCCGCAGCGCTTGCGCTCTCCGGCCTGGCATCACCGGCTCCCGCCCAGGTGGCCGAACACAAGAGACTCACGCTCGAAGGCGCCAAGAACGTCATCGCGGCCGCGGTCACCTATGCCCGCACCAAGGCGGGGACCGGCGTCATCGCCGTGGTGGACGACGGTGGCAACCTGATGGCGCTGGAGCGGCTCGACGGAACCTTCGCGGCCGGGGCCAACATCTCGATCGGCAAGGCCCGCACTGCGGCGCTGTTCAAGAAGCCCACCCGGGTCTTCGAGGAGCTGATCAACAAGGGCCGCACCGCCATGACCGCGGTCAACGACTTCACGCCGCTCATCGGTGGCGTGCCGATTCTTGTCGATGGCCAGATCGTCGGCGCCGTCGGCGTGAGCGGGGCCGCCAGCGCCCAGGAGGACGAGGAGGTGGCGATGGCCGGAGCTGCCGGTGTGAGCACCCAAGTCTCCATGGCCGTCGCCGATCCACGCGATGAACGTGAGCTACTTCCCGCGCGATCAGGTGAGCGCGGCCTTCGCCAAGGGCAGCGTGCTGCTCGATGGCTCGGGCCGCAACTACATGGTCCACGCAAGCCGGCGGGAGAAGGCGGGACAGGTCGAGGTGCACATCCTCGACACCGACGTCATTTACGTGCAGGACGGGTCGGCGACCTTTGTGACCGGTGGTACGATGGTCGGTGGCAAGACCATCGAACCGAACGAGATCCGGGGTGACTCGATCACCGGTGGCGAAACTCGCCGCATCGCCAAGGGTGACGTGATCACCGTGCCGAACGGGACCCCGCACTGGTTCCAGGACGTGAAGGGCACGCTGACGTACTACGTCGTCAAGGTCCGGTAGGCCGACCATGCGACGCGCTCTCACTCTCATTGTTGCAGTTGCCGGGCTCGGATTCTCCGGGGTCCGTGCGCAAGTCACCGGCGACGCGCCCTACGGCAAACCCGCGGCCATCATCAACCTCGGCAGCACCGACGGGGTGGCGCTGGTGGGCGGGCCGTGGCGCTACAGCGATGCCCACTTCGTTGAGGTTGAGCACCGCGGCCCCGGAACCGATCTCCGGCCCTCCGGCGCTCCCAATCGCACCAACGACATCACACCTCACGCCGGCGCCGCGGAGTTCGACGATTCGTCCTGGCCGGCTTTCCCGGCGGAGTCGATCGAGGCTCGGCGAGGGACCGGAAAGTTCAGCTTCAACTGGTACCGGATCAACGTGACCGTGCCCGAGCGGGTCGGCCGCCTCGACCCAACCGGGATGACGGTGGTGTTCGAGCTGGTGGTGGACGACTACGCCGAAGTCTGGGTCAACGGCAAACTGCCGGTGACGCTGGGACAGACCGGCGGCCAACTGGTGAAGGGCTTCAACGCTCCGAATCGCGTGGTTCTCACCCGGGACGCCCGTCCCGGGCAAGCAGTTCCAGCTCGCCATCTTCGGCATGAACGCGCCGGTCTCCAATCCGCCGGTCAACTTCATCTGGATCCGCTCGGCGACGCTCGACTTCTACACTCCCGAGCAGGCGCGGGTCGCGCGGGCGGTGCCCGGCAAGATTCTTCGGCAGCACCCTGCACTTGATCAGCTCATCAAGCGGGATGCCGAGGTCGAGAAGCTGGCCGGCGGATTCGAGTTCGTCGAAGGGCCGGTCTGGGTGCGCGACGGCGGCTATCTGCTGTTCAGCGATCCCAACACCAACATGATCTATCGCTGGGCGCCGGACGGGCAGGTCAGCGTCTACCGCACCAAGAGCGGCTACGCCGGTCTGGACATCGGCGAGTACCACCAACCGGGCTCCAATGGCCTGACGCATCGACCGCGAGGGCAGGGTCGTGGTCAATCAGCACGGCAATCGGCGGGTGATCCGGATCGAGCGGACCGGAGCGATCACGGTGCTCGCGGACCGGTATGAAGGGCAAGCGGCTCAACAGTCCGAACGACCTGGTCTACCGATCCGACGGGGGACTCTATTTCACCGATCCGCCATTCGGACTCCCCAAGGTCTTCGAGGATTCCGGCAAGGAGACACCGTGGAGCGGCGTCTACCTGCTGCGCGACGGGCAGGTCACCCTGCTCACCAAGGAGCTGAGCGGCCCCAACGGGATCGCCTTCTCGCCTGACGAGAAGACCCTGTACGTGGACAATTGGGATCCCAGGCACAAGGTCATCATGCGCTATGATGTGAATCCCGACGGGACCATCGCCAACGGGCGCGTCTTCGTTGACATCACCCGTTCGGCTCCGGGAGACGATGCCTGGGATGGGCTCAAGGTAGACCAGCGCGGCAATGTGTACGCCGCCGGGCCGGCCGGGATCTATGTGTTCTCTCCCGACGGCAAGAGGCTTGGCGCGATCACCCTGCCGGAGCATGTGGCCAACTTCGCCTGGGGCGATGACGACTACCGCACACTCTTCATTACGGCGTCCACCGGGCTCTATCGGGTGCGAGTCGAGGTACCGGGTTTCGTGCCGTTCGCGGCGATGGAGGCGGCGGGGCGGTGAGACGGTCGGGGGTCATGGGTCCTTCTGTCATTGCGAGGTCGCGCAGCGACCGAAGCAATCCCGCGGCATGCCACCGGATTGCCTCGGCGCTCGGCGTCCAGCGTCCAGCGTTCAGGGTTGTAAGTTCAGGTAGATAGGCTCGCCTCGAGTGCCTACGCTGAACGCTGAACGCTGAACGCTTCCTGTCACCCAGCTGGGAACTGACTATGCGAACCCTGTCCGCCCCGACCGCCCCGACCGCCCTGACCGCCTCGACCGTCCTGACCGCCCCGACCGCCTTGACCGCCCTGACCGCCCTGACCGCCTTGACCGCCGCCGCGGCTCTCGCCCAAGGCCCCGGCACGCCTGCGGTCGAAGGCCGGATCACCAGTCTCGACCCGCGCTTCGGTCGTCTGATTGCGCGGGACGCCAAGCTTGAAGTAGTGGTCCGGGACCACGACTGGGTTGAGGGCCCGCTATGGGACCCGAGCACCCGGTGTCTCCTGTATTCCGACATCCCGCGCAATGCGATCTACCGCTGGTGTGAACGCAAGGGCGACGAGCTCTTCCTCAAGCCCAGCGGCTACACCGGCCTCAAGCCATTCTTGGGGAAGGAGCCAGGTTCCAACGGACTCGCCTTCGGTCTGGACGGTCGGCTCATCATGGCGCAGCACGGCGATCGGCGGATCAGCCGAATTGACGCGGGTGGCCGAAGGGTCACGCTGGCGGATCGGTTCGAGGGAAAGCGGCTCAACAGTCCCAACGATGTGATCGTCGCCTCGAACGGCGATCTGCTGTTCACCGATCCGCCCTGGGGGCTGCAGTTTGGAGGGGACGATCCAGCCAGGGAACTCGACTTCAGTGGCGTGTTCCGGCTTACGCCGCGCGGTGTGCTGACGGTACTCACCCACGACCTCGAGGCGCCCAACGGCATCGCCCTCTCTCCTGACGAGACTCGGCTCTACGTGAGCGAGTCCAAACCGGAACTCGCCGCCTGGTATGTCTTCGATGTCGCCCCCAATGGCACGCTGACCAAGAAGCGCCGGCTGCTCGATGCGCTGCCCTGGGCCGCGGCTCGGCAGGGCGCCCCCGACGGGCTCAAAGTTGATGATTCGGGGAACATCTTCGCGGCCGGACCCGGTGGCGTCTACGTGATCGATCCCGGAGGACCCCTCGTCCCCGCCGGGACCCTGCTCGGGGTCATCGAGACGGGGGTTGCCACGTCCAACACCGCATGGGGCGGCGACGGGACCATCCTCTATATCACTGCTGGCACTCGGATCTTCCGGATCAAGACGACGACCCGGGGAGCGGGGTGGTGACGGGCCGGCGGTCCGACGGCCGAGGTTCTGTCATTGCGAGGCAACGCTTGTCCCGAGCGAAGCGAGGACAAGCGGCCGAAGCAATCTTTGGTCGTGGCGCGCGATAGACCCATGACCCATGACCCACGACCCGTGACGCATGACCCACGACCCACGACTCACGACCCCCCGGTGTCACTTCAGTGACATCTGCCGAGCTGCGAGTCTCGCGGCATGCCGAGCTGGGCAAACGGCTCACCACGGAAACACGGAAATCACGGGAACAAACACGGAACAGAGTTCCGTGCACTCTCCGTGCATTCCGTGCTTCCGTGGTGAATGGTTTAGGGAGTGAGGAGTAAGGAGTAAGGAGTGAGGAGTGGCCCGAAGGCGGCCTCATTCTGGGCCGCGGCTTCAGTCGCGACGGTGGCTCTATCCGTGTCCTCCGTGGTGAATTGCTTCAAGCAGTTAGGAGTGAGGAAGCCTGTCGTTCTGAGAGAGAAGTGACCGTAGCCACCCCGTCTTGCTCATCCCTCCCACGCGCGCCAAAGGCCCTGTATGTTTTCGCCAATGCCCGCCAATGCCGAGGAGGAATCCACGACGCTTGTGCAGGACCTGCTCCAGCCGGGGATGGTCCGCGATGCCGCGATCACTCGGCTGCATGCACTACTCCTCCGGGTGGCACGGGCGGAGGCCGGCCGGCGCCGACTCACGACTGCCCGACCGGGTGGTCGAGGAAGTCGACGACCTCTGCGTGCAGGCGGCCAACGACGCGGTGATGAACATCCTGAGGAAGCTGGACGACTTCCGCGGCGCGGCGCGCTTCACAACCTGGGCGTGCAAGTTCGTGATCTTCGAGATCTCCACTCGACTGCGGCGCCACGCCTGGCGGCAGCACGGGGCTCGAAGGACCACGAGGTGTGGGGCCAGCTGGCCGATCGGCGCCCCTCCGCGCTGGGAACGTGGAGAATCAGGAGCTGGTGGAGGCGCTCCAGCGCGCCGTCCAGGATCGGCTGACCGATCATCAGCGCGACCGTCTTCCAGGCCGCGGCTATTGACGAGGTCCCGATCGACGTGCTGGCCGAGCGGTTCGACAGTTCCCGCGGGGCCATTTATAAGACCCTGCACGACGCTCGCCGCAAACTTCGAGTGGCGCTCACCGACGCCGGATACGCGGAGCATCTGGCATGACCAGGCCGCCGATCGAGCAATTGCGTGGCACGGTCGATCGAGACCCGGGCGTGATGCCGCCTTCGGGTATTGGATCAATACGTCGAGGCGGTGCGACGTGGTGAGGATCCCCGTCTCCGCTACCCCGAGTTGGTGACCCACATCCGGCACTGTGCCGCCTGCCGGGAGGACACCGAGGGGCTGCTGGCCACCCTCGACCTCCTCGACCAGCCCCCCTCGCTGACGTAAGAACCCGGCGGCCGCGGCCACTAACTCGTATGGCCGTGTCTCCACCTCCCAACCCCGTCCCCGGCAGGTACGTGACGGATCGCCCTCTGACCGATGGCTCGGGTCGGGCGTCCCGACCCCGGGTGCGAAGGCGCATTCGAGGTGCTGGACCAGTATGTCGAGGCCTCCGTCGCAGGGCATGGATGTCGACGCTCCGTTATCCCGACTTCGTCACCCACATCCGCAACTGCGCCGCCTGCCGGGAAGACACCGAGGGACTGCTGGCCGCGCTCAACGATCTGGAGCAGCTGCCCCCCGGCAAGTAAGATCTTCGCCGCCGCCGCCACTAACGGGAGTAACAGATTCCGAGGGGCGGCTAGGCCGAAACGCCGGGCGCCCCTCCCGCCATCACTTCCAGGAGGGGTATCATGATCCACCTCGTCACAGTTCCCACCAGTCGCCATGCGTCATTCTGTCGGTCATCGCCACCGCCACGCTCGCTCTGAACGGCTGCGGCCGCGGTACCCGGCCGTGCCTGTCGACCGCCCCGCGACGTCTCGAGGTGACAGCTCCACGCAGGATTCGATGCTCCGCCGCCGGCAGCAGCGCCATCAGCTACCGCTCGGCCAAGATCGAGGGGCTCAACGTCTTCTATCGCGAAGCGGGCGATCCCCGGAACCCGACGATCGTGCTGCTGGGCGGGTTTCCGTCCTCGTCTCACATGTTCCGCGACCTGATGCCCGTAGCTCGCCGGCAAGTTCCACCTGATCGCGCCTGACTACCCGGGTTTCGGCAACACCGACCTCCCCGACCCGGCGGTCTTCGAGTATTCGTTCGATCATCTTTCGTCGATCACCGAGCAGCTGTTGAGCAGCTTCACGTCACCCGCGCCGGTTTCTACCTGCAGGACTACGGCGGCCCGATCGGCAACCGCATCCTGGCTCGGCACCCGGAGTGGCTGCAGTGGCAGATCATCCAGAACGGCAACGCCTATGAGGAAGGGTTCACCGGGGTGTGGGACGCCCTGCGGGGCGCCCTCTGGAAGAACCGCAGCCCGGAGACCGAGGCGCCGCTCGAAGGGTTCCTCGAACTCGCGGGTGTCAAGCAGATCTACCTGACCGGCTCCCCGGACCCGGCCAGGATCAGCCCCGACGCCTGGAACTCGGATCTGTTCTTCCTGGCACGGCCCGGGGCCCATCGCGCGAACCTCGATCTGCTGTACGACTACCGCAAGAACGTGCCGCTCTATCCCACGTGGCAGAAGTTCCTGCGGGACCACCGGCCGCCGACGCTGATCGTCTGGGGCAAGGGCGACGTGTTCTTCACCCAGGCCGGCGCCACGGCGTACCTGCGTGACCTGCCCGATGCCGAGCTGCATTTCCTGGATGGCGGGCACTTCGTCCTGGAGGATCACGCCGCGGAGGTCGCTGGGCTGATCACCAGCTTCTATGGCAGGAAGGTCGCGAAGTAGCTGGGTCCACGATGGGGCGGCCTTCGGATTCGCGGAGGGCCGCCCCGGGGATGTTAGCTGTTCCGCCAACCGGGGGTCGTGACGTCGCGGGGGTCGAAGTGGTTTTCCTGCTCCACGATCTTCCCGGCGGTGTTAACGACAAACCGGTCGGCGACCCGGAGCGTGGCCCGCGGATTGGTGGTGTAGATGTCGGCTTCGGTGATGATCGCCGTGAGATCCTCGTTGTAATAATGGGCAATCACCTTTACTCCCCATAGCAGCGGCAGCAATGGCGGCCACCAGGTGGTTCGCAGAGCCTCCTTACCCATCAAGGGGAAGTGCCGGCCACCAGGGGCGATGGGGGCCCGGAACACGACATTCTGGTCGTAGGGAATTGCCTCGAAGTCCTTCTGATCCAACCCGTCGAAAAACGCCTCGGCCGCTCCACGCAGCTGAGCTTTCCGCTCAGCAACCGAGCCTTCCTCTCCCTTGCGCATCAAGCTCTCCTTCTGCGGTAAGATATGAGCCGAGCCCGCCACCAACACAATAACACGAAGCGGGGCTGACCAGGGCTTCCGGCAGACGGCCTCGACTCCGAGCGACTCCGAATGGAGCAAGCAGATCGTATTCCTGAGGGAGATGGATCATGCTGCGGATCGCGGGTTTGTGGCGCTACCCGGTCAAGACGCTGGCAGGTGAGCCGTTGGAAGCGACAGAGTTGACCACTGCCGGTATCCTGGGGGATCGCCTGGTTCACGTCCGCGGCCCCGAAGGGGTACGCACCTCGCGCAGGCATCATCGCCTGCTTGGTCTCCGCGGAACTCTTGGGGCCGACGGCCAGCCGCTGGTGAACGGCCACCCTTGGCAAGGCACGGAGGCGCTCGCGCTGGTAAAGGAGGCGGCCGGCTCGGACGCCTGGCTGGCATCCCACGACGGGCTCGAAAGATTCGACATCCTACCGTTGCTGGTCGCGACCGACGGCGCCGTCGCCGCGTTTGGACGGGATATCCGCCGCTTGCGCCCGAATGTTCTGGTCGGTGGAGTCGGATGGAATGGATGAAGTGAACTGGGAGGGGGCCGAGCTTCATGCCGGTAATGTGGTCGTGCGCCTGGATTCACTCCGTGCCCGATGCCCGATGACCACTGTGGATCCGGATACACTGGTCCGGGATCCGGAGGTACTCCGCGACATTGGCCGCCGCTTCGGTGGCCGGCTGGCGCTCAACGCCGAGGTCCTTCGCCCCGGCCATTGCCGTATTGGGGACATGGTGGATCTCGTGAGGGTCGCCAAAGCGTGAGAGGGGAACCGATCGTTGGTTCGGTCCGCGTGGTTCGGTATCTTGCCCAAGGTCCATCACTGCCCCGTGCCTTCTCCGGCCCACGGAATCCCCGCTGCGGATGTCATCCCGACTGCTTCCGATTGCTCGCGCCATCTGCCGCCACCTGCGTCATGTTGCCATGCGGGCCCGTCGCACCAGCTACGGCCCGGTCGACGCTGCACTTGGAGCCTGGTACGAGCTCGTCGATGGGTTCAACGGGCTCGAGTTGAGCGAGAACGCCATTCTGCTCGGTTTCGCTGTTGTCATCGGCTTGGCTGGCTCGTTCGGTGTCGTAGGCTTCTACAAACTGATTGACCTGGCACACACCGCCTTCTTCGAGTGGCCGGAATCGGTGTTGCCCAGTCTCGGGAGACTAGCGTATCGGCCGCTTACCACAGGCGTCGGCGCGGTGCTCGCCTGGTGGACCATGCGGCGGTTCGTTCAGGGCAAGGATGGGCTCACTGTCCCCGACGTCCAGCTCGCGGTCGTGCGCCGGCAGGGAGAGATCCCGGCGGGGCCGGCGCTGATGCGCCCCGCAGCGAGCGCCATCACCATCGGCAGTGGTGGATCGGCGGGGAGCGAAGGGCCGGTCGCGGTGTTCGGCGCGATGGTTGCCTCGCGGCTCGGACGCGCCTTTCGCTTCTCCGGATCTCGGCGGGACAACCGACTACGAGTCGTCACTGTCTTCCTGTCGTCGCCCGCGCGAGCGGCCGAGATTGTGTACCCGCTCCGTCAGCGTCCCCTTCCGGATTCGGACTTCGGCACGGTCGACATCGCCGATGGCGCCGCCTAGTGGGACGTCCAGGCCGGCCGATTTGGAGAAACCGAGCTTCTGGCTCGCGTACACGCTGCGGTGTCCCACCATGAGAAAGGCGGTGGCCGCGGCAAGCGCGGCATACACCCCCTCCGAGGGCGGAAGCAGTTCCATCGCCATGACGGCCGCTGCTAACGGCGTATTCGCCGCGGCGGCGAGCACAGCCACGAACCCAAACGCCGCGAGCAGGCTGGGTGGGACCCCAAACACCGTGGCCAGCGCCGCCCCGCTGGTTGTCCCGATAAAGAAGATCGGCGTGACAATGCCGCCGCTGCCTCCTGTCTCGAGTGTAATCGCGGTCGCTGCGATCTTGAGGAGAAAGACGGCGCCGGTAACCTGAATTGTGCCGGCAAGGACTCCATTGATGGTGTCTGTGCCCAACCCGGCGTAGCGGTCACCGGCGAAGTGGTACAACACGACGAGGGCTGCGCCACCGGCCGCTGCCAGTAGATACGGGCGATTCTCAAATCGTCGTAGCGCCCGCTCGAGCCCGCGAAGCGACTCGATCAGCAGGAGAGCGACCAGGCCAAATACCGCCCCGGCCGCGAGACTGATAAGGATCATCCGCACCTGTGGCGTCCCCCGAAGGGATCCGCCAGGACAGGAAAGGGCGGGTGCACTCCACAGGCGAGGTGCCCCACGATGCCCGCAACGAGGGCGGGAAAGATCACCGTGTAGTCGAGACGGCCCAGATAAAGCACCTCGATTCCAAACAACGCGCCCGAGACGGGCGTTCCGAAGACCGCCGCGAAGCCGGCACTGATCCCACAGATGACGAGGCGACGACGGTCTTCATCGCCAAGGCGGAGAATGTCCGAGAACAGGCTCGTGAGGGCGGCACCAATCTGCGCCGCAGGGCCCTCCTTGCCGACCGACCCGCCAAAGGCAAGCGTCAGGACGGTTGCACCGAGCTTGACGGGCGCGATCAGCCAGTCGATGCGTCCTGACCGCTGATGGATGGCCGCGATGACCGCTTCGGTGCCGTGGCCCCGCGCTTCGGGGGCGAAGGTCCGGATAATCCATACACAGGCTGGGAGCGCTAACGGAAGGATCCAGAACGCCGGGAACGCACCCCTGGTGAGTGTGTGGACGCCCGCCGTCGAGCTGCCGAGGGCCCAGAGGAATCCCCGAGTCCCGAAGCCGACACAGATACCCGCTCCCGCACCGAGGAGCGCCCACTTGAGTGTGCTGATGAGAAGGGCGGTATGCTCGGTATACCAGTGGCTCTCGTCTGCCAGGCGTGGCGCATCGAGCTCGTCGGGAACGAACCGGAATCGGGTGAGGAACTGCCGCAGACGCGAGGTCATGGCGCGCGACCACCGGTCTCGGGAAAGCAGGCCCTGACACGGCCACTCGGCAGGTAGCCGATCATGGCACCGCCGATCGGGACGTCCATCAGGGTCCGCAAGGCTCCTCGCTGGATCGCGTTGGGACAATCCCCCGTCAGATCCACTCCCAGCACCTGGTGGCCAGTCGCTGACACCGGCGGTGCCGAGTCCACGGCGCCCGCGCCGAAGCGCGCACGCCATGAGAGCACCGTGAGGGCAAGGAAGCCGCGTGGTCGGCTGCTGCGGAGAGAAGTGACCATCCGTCCGACCGTCGGGACCGCTTGCCAGAATAATACTTAGATATCAACATAATACCATCACCCTGACCTGAGACCCGCAGCATGACCGCGACTCCACGGAGCAGACGCCGGACTGGACGGGCCAAAGCGCAGTCCCTCCCCGATGAGGCCTCTGATATCGTCAACGGCTTGCGACGGATCGTTCGGGCCATCGAGTTGTATTCACAGGAAGTCTACAAGGGCTTTGGACTGACCGGCCCCCAACTCTGGGCCCTCAAGACCCTCAGCCGCCGCGGCACGCTCGCCACCACGGATCTTGCAACGGCGCTGGCGGTTCAACCCAGTACCCTCTCGGTGCTTGTGGACCGGCTGGAAAAGCGCGGGCTGGTCAGACGAAATAGGCCCCGGGAGGATCGACGATTCGTCGAAATCACCCTCACGCCCCGTGGGACGGCCCTGGCAGCCCGCGCACCTGACCCGGCACAAGGGCGCCTGCTCCACGGCCTGAGGACCCGATCGCCCCGTGAGCTTCGCACGATCCGCACGTCGGTTGATCAACTGGTCGAAATGATGGAGGCGAGCCAGGTGGAGGCCCGCTTCTTCTTTTCCGACGACTGACCTTGTCAGGTCAGTCAGCCAACAACCAATTGAGGACCACCCCATGCAAGTCGGAAGGCAACCGCAAGATGCGACGATCGGCATTTCCTTCGGAACAGCGTTCATCACTTGGCTTCCCGTCGCTCTGGGGATCATGCTGGGGACGATACTGCGCCTCGCCGTCTTTCTTCTCAACGGTAGCCAGGCCTTAGCCGCCGCGGGCAGTATTGCAGGGGCCGCCCTCGGCGCAGTGCTGGCCGTCTCATGGCTGCAGCGGTCGGAGGAGAGTTCGTCCTGGTGGGGCGTGCTGAAGCTCATCGCAACCTGGGTCGTGCTCAGCGCGGCGTTCCGGGCGGCGTGGCTCGGATTCGTGATCGGTAGTGGATGGAGCGGTGTCACAGGGGACTATGCACTCGAGGATGGGCAACCGTGGCCGATCGTTCTCGGCCTCATTGCGGTGGCCCCACTCGCCTTGAGGTGGAGCGGGCGCAGGGGCGACTAGTCAATTGGCCATGCCCCAGAGTCGCGGACGAGGAGTGAGGAGTGAGGAGTGAGGAGTAAGGAGTGAGGAGGGACTACCATCACGGTGAGTTCCTCCTCACTCCTCACTCCTTACTCCTCACTTCTCTTACGCCGCCGACTGACCCTTCTTGCCGCCCTCAACCAGCTTCGGCTTCGGATAGGGGAAGTTGCGGGCCGACATCCAGGCCGCGAACTCACGCGGCTGATCGGCGAACAGCGACCGGAAGATGCCATCGAACCGCTTGAGCAGCGCCATCACCTGTCTCGCCAGCGGCCGCAACTCCGCCCGGGCGCCCACGTGGAGCTGATGATTGTTGTGGACAATGATTTCTGCGGCGGCGAACTCCTCGATGGTCCGACCCATCCCAGCCACGAAGTCCTCCGGCATCTTGTCGCCGATGAACACCGCCTTGTGCTCCTCGGCCAGGGTCATGACGGCGTGGGTCGCCCCGATATAGGCGGTCCGGTTACTGCCCTTCTTGGGGGCGCGAAACCGGCGCGCAATGGCCGGATCCAGCGCGGCATTACCGCGGGCGATCGCCGCGATGGGCAGCAGATACCGCCCATGCAGCACATCCAGCAACCGGGCCTTGTCCAGATTGGCGGCGGCGGCCTCACGGTCTCCGGTCTCGCAGTCCGTGAGCACTACCCCGATCCGGGCCACTATCCCGCGCAGCTCATTGACCAGGGTGAGATGGCTCCCAATCAAGGCGATGTGCAGGTCGAGGAAGTCGAGCGACGATTTCCCCACTTCATAGGTATTGCTGATGCGGCCATTCATACGTAACTCCTTCCTGCCTTGGATCCCGGGCGCCGAACGGGGCGGTGCCGGTGAACTGCGAAGGGTTGGCCAGTCGGAGAATACCCCGTCCATTCCGCCGGCGAGGGCCCTTATTGCCAGCATCGTGCCAAAGGCCAGGCGCGGTCGATGAACGGACGCCGGTTGGTTCTTGCACGAGTTTCCAAATAATTCTCTGGCAAATAGTTAGGCGACTGTACAACAACCACGGCGAGCTCGGTCTATTGCCCGCGACGGCTCCGGTGTCGGGCACCGATTTGTCCTCCAGCGAGGACAGTGAACCCTCCGAACGAGGACACTGACCCCGGCAGGGTGGCGGCGGGAGCGACGCCAATGACGCCGGTCGGCCGCGCAATCCGGTCGCCGGCGCTGCCAGCGTATCCCGCGCGTCGCGCAGGCCAGGCAGGTCATCGTGCAGGACGCTCAGACGGATCGAACGGCGTGGCAGGCGAGAAAAACGGGGAGGCCGGCGACAGTAACGGGAAGGCGGATGACAGTAACAGGACAGCCAGAGCGACCTTCCGGGCAGGCGGACGAGAAAAACGGGCCGGCGGACGACGCAAACGGGGTGGCAGACGAAGCAAACGGGCCGGCGGACGACGCAAACGGGGTGGCAGACGAAGCAAACGGGGTGGCAGACGAAGCAAACGGGCCGGCGGACGAAGTAAACGGGGTGGCTGACGACTCGGTCAGACGGTCAGACGGTCCGACGGTCCGGCGGTCAAGGTTCGAGGTGCGGGTGACCCGTGACCCTGACTCATGACCCACGACTCATGACCCACGACCCATGACCCATGACCCATGACTCACGACCCCCCGGTGTCACTTCAGTGACATCAGCCGAGCCGCGGCTTTAGCCGCGAGCTCGAGAGTGTGGCTGGTCAGCCCACAACGGCCTTGGCGGCATCCTGTAGCTCATCGAGCGGGGTCCAGTACGGCTTGGGCTCGGGCCACTGAAATGGGCCACCCGCCAAACGATGCCGGAAGAAGCCAAGCGCGAGCCCGTGGAGCCGGCGGACCATGTCCGCATCGTCCGTGTGGAATGTGAGGTCCCGCAGGGTGATAAACCGCTTCACGGCCGCCGGGTTGATGTTGGCCTCGCGGCTCAGCAACCATTGCATGCAGACGGCGTATGCCTCGCTCTTGTCTCTGACTGTCCAAGGGCCGTGGTTGGGAACGAGGCCGCCGCAGGCGATGGCGGTGCTGAGGACGTCGGCCGAAAGCGCAGGGGCGCAGTCAGAAATGCGCCACTGGCCGGTCGCCTCGACGGTACCGCGGTACCGGTGGTTTCCGAACACGGTATTGGTGTCTGCCTTGGCGTCAGAGTCCCGTTTGACAATGCCCAGGTTGGCAGAGGCGAGTTCCACCGTCATCCCGGGCTGGGCGAGGGACGCCACTCCTGTTGCGAGCGGAAAGAGAGCAAAGGTGCTGGGTGCAATCCCATCGCCGGGAACCCCGACGAGGAGTCCGCCGGCCTCCGAGGGGGCAACATAAACGCCGGTGATTTTGGGTAGAAGCGACTTCTTCAGGGTAGTGCCGGGAGCGGTCAGCCGAAGCGACCAGTGGATGGAGAGATCACAAAACCAGGGGACGAGGGAGAGGCCGGCGAGTGCGTCGAGTGGTACAACGAGGGGACCGTCGGCAAGCGGCGTCAGTGGCACGGCGTCCATGACTTCGAAGACCCGTGCGGCGATCTCGGTCTTCTTCATGTAGCGGGCCCTTGAGTAAGGAAGCCGGCTAACGTCCCCGCAAACGCCTCGGCTTTCGCACCCCAGAGGAGTGCTATGAACCGTAACCCAAACTGTTGCACTTCAAACTTGAATTCTCAGTGAACCAACCGTGTCAGTGTCACGCCCAGTTGCCGAGAATGGCCCCCATCGCGGTGAGATAGACGAGCTGATACCCGGCATCGATGAGGAAGGCGGCGAGCGGCTTGTCGGAGTAGAGATTAGCGGTGAATCCAATGGGCAACGCGAAGCCCACCCACGCGTGAAATCCCCAACCGGCACCGGCGCTCAGTGTAGTAGCGCCGAGCCGACTTAGAAAGAGATGAAGGATGTACGCAACGAGGATGAATGCGATGAAGGAGCCAAGATAGGCCTTCGCCGCATTCGCTTGCATCGCTGCCACCCTCTCTGGCGAATAGCCATTGGTGCGTACCCATGCCTTGGCGAAAAGGAGCGGCGAGTACCACAAGGCGCCGAGAAGCCAAGCGACGATGGCGGCAGCCAGGATGATGGGCCAGTGGCCAAACGACATAAGAGGCTCAGGGATATGGTTGGCGGTATGAGGACGAGTAGCAACCTAACATCCTGCGCTTGAGCTGCAACGCGCGGCTCGTGATGGTCGTCCTAAACTAAGCGTTGGGCCGCGCGTTGGCAGCTCAAGCGCCGGTTAGCCAGCGTTGGTGTCGCAGCCAGTAAGGGCCTCTCGGTGCGCGCTCCGTCTAGGTGTGGCGTTGGAGGGCCAGGGTGGCGACGGACCCAGCCAAAACCAGCAGGGCCATGATGAAGAGGCTCGGATCGCCACCGTAGGTGATACCGATTTTGAAGACGTGGGTTGCGAGGGCCCCGGTCATGAGCCCGACGCCGAGGAGAGCGCCGAACCGTGTGCTACGGGGCCAGAGGAGGAGGCCCGCCGTAACCAACTCGACCATTCCAAGGAGGACCCTGCCCCAAGGCTCAACCCCGAGCAGAGTGAAGAGGGCCACGGCGTCCGCCGCCCCCGTCAGCTTTGTGAAACTGGCCATTGAGAGGATCGCGGCTGGCACGACTCGCGCGATCCAGATGAGGGCGACACGGCTCTTGGAGTCAGTTTGAGCTGTCATGGCTGCTTGGAGAAAGAGGTAACAGTCAACGATGCAGGGAGGTAACAGTCAACGATGCAGGCAGGTCTGTGGATCTCCGACACCCTGCGCTGGAGCGACGACCGGTGTAGGGCGCCGAGTCGTGAAACGCTGGCTAACGTACGATTGGACCTGCCTCAAATGTACCGCCAAGACAACCTATTACCATCTCACTGCGACTTGTCAGACGGTCAGAGGGGCGGACGGTCCGAGGGTCAAGGTTCTGTCATTGCGGCAGCGCTTGCCCCGAGCGAGCGAGGGCACGCGCCGAAGCAATCTTTGCTCGGGAGCCCATTGCGCCCCCGATCTCCAACGTACCGTCGTAGGGGCGACCCAACGGGTCGCCCGTTTCAACGATAAGCAACGGTGGTTGTGGCGACCCGCGCCAACCCATCTTGGCTGGGTAAACTTCTCACCACGGAAACACGGAAATCACGGAAACAACCACGGAACAGTTCCGTGCACTCTCCGTGCCTTCCGTGTTTCCGTGGTGAATGGTTGATGTGCTGGCGCGCCGGCACGTCGCTAAAGCGACCGCGAGAGGACGGTCCGACGGTCCGACGGTCCGACGGTCCGACGGTCAAGGTTCGAGGGGCGCAGGTGACCCACGACCCACGACTCATGACCCACGACCCATGACCCACGACCCGCGACTACGACCCCCCGGTGTCACTTCAGTGACATCAGCCCTGCCGGCGGACTAGACGGTCAGTACAACCGAGGTAACCCCGTGCTGGAACGCCTCCAGCCGCTTGCCCATCATCCGCTTGATGAGTCCGGTCTGGACGAGCAGAGGCAAGAGGCGCATCGCCCAGCGGCTGAGCATGGTTGGCTGGAGGAACAGGCGGGCTTGCCGATCCTGGTGTTCCTGGATGGCCGCGATCTCCGGGAGGCGTTCTGCGGCAACCCGTTGAGCGGCTATGTCCAGAGATGGAAGGCTGCCCCCACCCAACAGAGCCGGACAGAGGTGATTCGCCGCGACGATCGCGTCGCGCAGCGCCAGGTTGAGCCCTTGCCCGCCAATGGGAGACATCGGGTGCGCGGCATCGCCGAGCAGCAACTGCCCGGGTGCAGTCCACGAATCCAGGCGGCCAACCATCACATCGAGGAGTACAGTCTTCCGGAGGGCGTGGTAGTGGTCGCGAACGTGCGCGGCGAGGTCGGGGGACAGCCGGTCGATCAGTTGATCGACCCAATGCTCCGGATCGACGCGGCGCAGCTCGGGCAAGCTGCCCTTCGCGATGGTGAAGCCGGTCTGAAGGTCGCCGTCGCTCGCGGGGATGCCGCCGCTCAGAAACCCCGCGCCGAGTTCGATGCGGGCGGTTGTCGGGTCGGGCCAGAAGGCGGGAAAGGGGAGTTTGAGCCACACAATGTCGAACACCTGGCGCAAGGCGGTCTCCGGGAAGTGACCCGCCTTGCGGGTCATCGAGTAGCGTCCATCGGTACCGACAATCAGGTCCGCCCTGAACTCGACCGGACCGCCGGGCGCGTCGGCGCGCACCCCGACGACGCGACCCTGGTCAAACAGGAGGGCCCGGACCGCCGTCCCCATGTGGAGCTGGAACGTCGGCGAGCGGCCGGCCTGGTCGGTGAGCAGCCGCAGCAGCGCGGGTTGCGCGACGAATCGACCGGCGAAACCGAGCCGGTCGGTTGAGACGCGAGCCCGGAGCCGGTGGCCCCAATACAGCTCAATAGCGCGGACGGCGACCTGCGGCAGCCCGGCGACCGCTTCGGCGAGCCCCATTTGCGCGAGGGCGTCTAGGCCGCTCTGTTGCAGCCCCTCACCCCGAAAGCTGCGGTCGAAGTCGCAGTGCCGCTCCAGCAGGGTAGTTGTGATGCCGCGCCGCGCCAGCAGGTACGCCAGCGCGGCACCCGCGGGTCCCGCGCCGACGATGAGGACCGAGCCTGGGGCATGAGGGATAGGTGGGGTGAGGGGAGAAGGGCTGCGGGCTGACGCCGCGCTTAAGCGGCAGGGACGCAGCGAGATCGCTTCAGTATGCGGTGAGACGGCTGGTGGTGCCAGTCCTACACCAACCGACGGCCGTGCCCTGTCAACTTCATGCGGTTGTCAGACGGCAATCACTTAGCCGGAATGCTGAGCTCACCGACAATCGTGCTGACGTGAGGCAGGAGGAGTTCACAAAACCGGCGAGCTTCTGAGTACAGCTGGGTCATGGAATCTTGTAGATGTTTCAGGGTCACTACCGGCACTAACGCTTGGTGGTGCTCAATATCTCCTGGGACGGCAGCGAGCAGGTAGTCGACTTCCCTTAGTTCAGGCCCCGCGGGGACAGACTGTAGAGCATCAGCTGGCCGTGAAACACGACGAGTGGAAGCATTACGGCTGCAGAGGGGTGAGTTGGGGAGGAGAGACGGCTTGTGGTTGCACGCGCCTTATCCAGGCTGCGCACCGCGGAGCATGCCTGCATCATCGCAGGTATGGCGCAGGCCGGCGTTGTGAACGGGCGTGGCATCCGCGGCAAGGGCCTGGCGAGCCCAGCCCACTCTTGGCGCGACCTCATGTCGGATGTAAGCGCGGGAAGATGGCATGAACGTTCCACATTAGCATCGGGCTACTGCCATAGTGCGCCACTGTCTCTGACAGGCAAGTAGCCGTTCTGTCAACTCGCCTCCAGAGTGAGACCCAAGGTATCGGCTGGACTTGCAGCTCAACAGGAAAGCCTACCGTATGGCCCGCCGGTGGGCAGTAACAGGCAAGAACATTAGTCGCTGGATGGGCAGTTTGTGGTCTGTCGCTGTAGCGAGCCCCCCACCCGCCCTCGCGCACGTCCAGCGCAGCGTCGAGGGGATAGCCCGTCTATCGAGCCATTCAAGACTGTGGATCCTTGAACGGTGCCATCCTATAGTGATTGCCGGCCTAACGCCCCGCATAAGTTGCAGGGCCGCGGCGCGTTCGCTTCAGTATGGGGGACACCGACAGGTGGTGCCAGCCCCTACACAACCCGATGGCCGCGCCCTGTCAACTTCATGCGGTTGTTAGACCACGTAACGACGTGGGTTCACTGAGACGTGGCGTCTGGCATCCGCCGTAAATCGATGACCGCTGGTTACGTTACGACTTCAATCGGTCGCCTGAGGGATGAGTGAAGTCACGCCGTTCACGACGTCCGGCTGGCTTATGAGCGCCGGACAATCGTGACAGGCAGCTTCGATAGTGGGAATCCCAGTGCGTCGGGTCGTAGTTCGACCTGATTGTGATCCTTGCGACAGTGGTCTGTGCCTCGGCTACCCCAAGCCAGTGCACGGCCGGGTTGGCATAGACTGGTGGCGCTGAGCGCGCAGTCCACGCCATACGAGCTGTGCCACTGATGCTTGGTCCTGAAGGAGGGAATCGAGGGCTCCCGGCCAGATGATAGGGTGTACGATCGGCTCAGCGATGCAGCGTGCCGGGGCACTGATACACATAGCGTCATTGACTAGCTGGGCAGCCCGAACGAGCGATGGAGTCTACCTCAGGAAAACCTGTCTAACGCCCCGCATAAGTTGCAGGGCCGCGGCGCGTTCACTGCAGTATGGGGGGGCACGGCAGGTGGTGCCAGCCCCTACACAAACCGTTGGCCGCGCCCTGCCAACTTCATGCGGTTGTTAGCTGGCATCAACCCAAGACTTGGCCAGTCTCTCCGGCGCACTGAGAAAGGCTGTACAATAGAGCTCAAGGCGTCGCTGTACGGGAGACTGGCGAAACTCGTGACGAAGGAACGCGCCAGGCGATTGCTTATTGCGGGGCAATGAAGCTACACCTGGAACCCTTACCCTGTAGATGCTGTACGCGGAATCACTAGAATGCGCAATAACATTGCGGATATGAACAGTCGCTGACTAAAGGTTCGGTTGTAGGGCTTATCCCCACGACTGGGCCGCCCTTCTTCAAGAAGAGCTCAATGAGCGAGCTTCCTTCCTCGCGGGGGTTAACCGGATGTAATCCGCGTCCGGGTGTCGCAGAATCTTCTCAAGGCGCGATCGCGAAGGAACGCGAGTAGGGGGTCTTCTTGCCAGCGAGGCGGGACCTCCCGCAGACTTCCGCGTACCCGGATTCTTCCAGAAAGGCTTCCCACGGTGTTAGGATAGAGAGAAAGCCTGAGGAGTAGACAAACTCCACGTCTGTTACTAGTAGACGGTTAGCCTGAAGTTCATCTTCAACACGGTTGCAGGTCTTAAGAACTTTGCGAACATACGCATCGAATGCCGCTTGCTCTCTAGCAAGTGGGCGAAGTCGTGGCATATCAAGCGCCCTTTAAGCCTAATCTCTTCAACAAGTAGTCGTGCCTGGTTCGGTGACGGCCGGGTCACTCGTCGCCGTTCTCCATTGCATCCTGAATCTTCTCAGGAGGGTTCTGCCAGGTAATGTCTGCGCTTGCTTACGCAGCTTGTCGGCCAGTCCTGAGGGCAGGGCCTGCGCTGGACGCTTCTTTAATGCGCTCTGCAGGCCGTACATATGATCGTATGAAGTGACCCAGAGAGAGAAAGAAGCAGCAGGACGCTTGAACGCTGAAGTCGGAAGCAAGGGGCAGATCGAAGCTTCGATGGCACCCATCACTTTCGTGAACCGATCCTCTAGAATCCGTTCCGATCGCAGCTCATCGTCATAGGTCTTGTAGTATTGCGTGATCTTCGATTGTGTCTTTCCTTTGAGTCCCTCGATCATGGCGATCAAGAATTCGGAGGTTGCCTCAACCTCGTCCATCCGCGAGATGGAATCGTTGGTAAAGACCTGCCATCCCCTCCATTGGTCCAAGTATTGGAAGGCAAGTTCATATGACAGCGATGCAAAGGCTCCGTGGAATTCCGAATTGCGGATCTCTTGCTTGTTGAGTGACAAGCCCGTCGAATTCAATCGAGCAAAAATACGAAAAACCAGCTCGTCGCCTGCCGAAGCCGGAAGCACGTGCGTGCTGAATTCATAGTCAAGGATGCACTGCTTGTCGTCTGAGGAGAGCTTCTCAAACGGCTTTCCTGCCAACTCGGCGTTGTGAGTCTTGCGGACGACTACTCCGTCACGAGCTTCGTCGTAGTCGTCGAGGGCCGAGGAATCTAGATATGAAATCAGAGTGCGAAGCCTCTGTTGGCCGTCGACGACTTCCATCCTGGACTTTAGGGTCTCAGGAGATGTAGTTGCGCAGCAGAAAGCGGGATGGGATTTCCACGATGAATGCTGTCGATCGGCCGAATCGCGCTGGAGCTTTCCAGGTACGAGGCCGAGGAGGAAAATAGGATTCAGCCCAGGGCTGCACTGCGCGTGCCACTCAAGGCACAGGCGGCGGTGAAGACGGTTTCGTGACTTGATGGATGCCATGGGTGCTAAGGGTGGTTGTCAGGTCGCCCGGAGCTGATCGCCCGCATAACTTACAATTGGACCTGCCTCAAATCTACCGCCAAGACAAACTATTACTATCTCCCTGCATACCAAGCGGCCTAATCCGACCGACCGACGCGAGCGAGATTGCGCGGGGAGCGGCAGAACGCGGGGGGAGGACGTGGGGGGGAGAGGAAGGCGGGGTAGCGGACGGGGCGGACGAAGCGGACCAAGCGCCTTGCGGCCCCGACCTCCAACGTACCGTCGTAGGGGCGACCCAACGGGTCGCCCGTTTCAACGATAAGAAACGGTGGTTTTGGCGACCCGTGCCAACCCGTCTTGGCTGGGTAAACTTCTCACCACGGAAACACGGAAATCACGGAAACAACCACGGAACAGTTCCGTGCACTCTCCGTGTCTTCCGTGCTTCCGTGGTGAATGTTTTAGCAGTGAGGAGTGAGGAGTAAGGAGTGAGGAGTAAGGAGTAAGGAGTGAGGAGTGAGGAGTGAGGAGTAGGGAGTAGGGAGTAGGGAGTAACGAGGGGCCCGAGGGCGCTCCCCATTCTGGCCGAGTGTCCCTTCAGTGACATCAGCCGCGGACGGCGCGGAAATAAAGGGATTGCTTCGTCGGTCGCTGCGCTCCCTCCTCGCAATGACAGCTGTCCGCCTGTCGCCCCGTCCGCCCCGTCCGCCTGTCCGCCCGTCCGCCCTGTCCGCCCCTTCCGCCCCGCCCCCCGGGAACCTCCTGCCGCCTCCGGCGTTAAGGCAGGCAGGAGGAAATACCCATGTCGACGACCCGTCAGCCTGAGACCATCCTGATGCACTCGGCCCTTGCCGGCCTGACCCTGTTCACGCGGCGGGGGGCAGCCCCCTGGGCGGCCTACGAGATCCTGCCCGAGGGCAGGCTCGGCGACTGTCGGCCCACCGAGGCCGACCCCTCATCCCATGCCTGGCGTGGAGCGTCGTCCCGATGAACAGCAACCACTACGACGTCATCATCATCGGCTCCGGCGCCGGCGGCGGCACCCTGGCCCACCGGCTGGCGCCGTCCGGCAAGCGGATCCTGCTGCTCGAGCGGGGCGACTACGTGCCGCGCGAGCGGGAGAACTGGAGCACCCGCGCCGTCAACCTCGAGGGGCGCTACAACACCAAGGAAGAGTGGCGCGACGAGGACGGCAAGGCGCTGCATCCGCACACCAACTACTGCGTCGGCGGCAACACCAAGTTCTACGGCGCCGCCCTCTTCCGGCTTCGGCAGCGAGGACTTCGGCGAGCTCCGCCACCACGGCGGCGTCTCACCGGCCTGGCCGATCGGCTACGACGACCTCGAGCCGTACTACACCGAGGCCGAGCATCTCTACCAGGTCCACGGTGAGCGCGGCGAGGATCCGACCGAGCCGCCGGCCAGCGCGCCCTACCAGTATCCCGCGGTCAGCCATGAGCCGCGCATCCAGCAGCTGCACGAGGACTTCGCCGGCTCGGGACTCCGGCCGTTTCACGTGCCGATGGGCGTGCATGCTCAACGAGCGGAACCCGCGGAAGAGCGCCTGCATCCGCTGCTCGACCTGCGACGGCCATCCCGTGCCTGGTGAACGCCAAGTCGGACGCGCAGGTCATCTGCGTGGATCCGGCGCTCGAGCATCCCAACGTCACCCTGCTCACCGGCGCCTACGTCTCTCGCCTGGAGACCGATGCCTCCGGCCGCGAGCGTGACGACGGTGCACGTCGAGCGGGACGGCGCCAAGGAGACCTACTCGCGGCGACATCGTGGTGGTCTCCGCCGGCGCGATCAACTCGGCGGCGCTGCTGCTCCGCTCGGCGTCGGACAAGCACCCCCGCGGCCTGGCCAACGGCTCGGACGTGGTCGGGCGCCACTACATGGGGCACGTCAACTCGGTGCTGATGGCGCTCTCGCAAGTGCCCGAACCCGACGGTGTTCCAGAAGACCCTGGCGGTCAACGATTTCTACTTCGGCTCGCCGGAGTGGCAGCTACCCGATGGGTCACATCTCCTTCGTCGGCAAGCTCGACGGCGACACCCTCTCCGCCGGCGCACCGGCGATCGCTCCGGGGTGGACGCTCGATCTGATGGGCAAGCACTCGCTCGATTTCTGGCTGACCTCGGAGGATCTGCCCGATCCCGAGAACCGGGTGACGCTCGACCGCGACGGCAAGATCGTGCTCAGCTACCGGCCCAACAACGAAGAGGGCCACAAGCGGCTGATCGGCCAAGCTCGAGAAGCTGATGAAGCCGCAGACCGCCTGCGCGGTGCACGGCCACGAGTGCCATCAGGGACTCTTCTCCCGGAATCTCTTCCTCGGACAGCGCATCCCGCTCGCCGGCGTGGCCCACCAGAACGGCACCATTCGCTTCGGCCACGATCCGAAGACCTCGGCGCTCGATGCCAACTGCAGAGCCCACGAGGTGGACAACCTCTACGTGGTGGACGGCAGCTTCTTCCCGTCGAGCGGCGCGGTGAACCCCGCGCTCACCATCATGGCCAACGCGCTCCGGGTGGGCGACCACCTGCTCGAGCGGCTGGCGCTGATGCGCGCCGCGTGAGCTGTACGTCGGGCTGGAGCCATGGGCTGGAACGCGCTGGCCATGAGCACTCGCTACCTCGTGTGGTACTACCTCGATGAGTGTGGTGCTGCTCGTGTCGCCGCTTCCCGCGCAGGCGCCGTGGACCGGGCCCGGGGTAGGTCTCCCCGCGCAGGCACCGCGCATTGATCGGGAGCCGGGACTCCCCGCGGCCACAGCGGTGCCGGTGGTGGGCCTCACCGTCTCGGACATGGATCGGTCGCTCGAGTTCTACACCCGGGTGCTCCCCTTCACGGGTGGAGTCCGATACCGAGGTGGCCGGCAACGACTGGGAACAGCTCACGGGGTCTTCGGCGTGCGGCTGCGGGTCGTCCGGCTCCGGCTGGGCGAGGAGCAGCTGGAGCTCACCGAGTACCTGGCGGCGTCTACCCCCGGGCGGCCCGCACCGGTGGACTCTCGCAGCAACGATCGCTGGTTCCAGCACGTCGCCATCATCGTCAGCGACATGGACAGCGCCTATCGCCGGCTGCGACGCACCGGGTGCGCAGTGCATCGACCGGTCCCCAGCTGCTGCCCAAGACCATCCCCGGCGCCGCCGGGCATCCGCGCCTTCTATTTCAAGGACCCCGACGGCCATCCGCTGGAGATCCTGCAGTTCCCGGCCGACAAGGGCGATCCCAAGTGGCACGACAAGGACAGTCCGGGCTCTTTCTCGGCATCGATCACACCGCAATCGTGGTTAGCGACACCGAGCGCGAGCCTGGCCTTCTATCGCGACCTGCTCGGCCTCCGGGTCGCGGGAGAGAGCCGGAACTTCGGGACCGAGCAGGAGCACCTGAACAACGTGGAAGGCGCGCGGCTCCGGATCACCGGTCTCCGGAGTCCCGCCGGACCGGGCATCGAGTTGCTGGAGTACCTCGCTCCGACCGACGGCCGGCCCTACCCCGCCGACGAGCGGCCCAACGACCTGGTCCACTGGCAGACGACCGTTCGTCCGCGGGCTGGCCCAGTGTCGCAGCCGGACTGGAGTCGGCGGGGTGCCGCTGGTCTCCCGTCGAGCGTCCGGCGCCGGCGATCGTCCCGGAACCTCGCGCGGCTGCCCGCGGCGTTCTAGTCAGAGACCCCGATGGCCATGTCCTACAGCTGGTAGACCGGTAACGACGGTCGGGAGCGAACGATGGCAACCCAGTTTCGGCAGCTTGGTCCCGAGGATGCTGATCTCCTGGTCGGCTTCCTGCTCGGATGGCACCGACGGGAGGGCCTCTCGCTCGATGCCGACCGCGGCCCGGCGCGAGGTGGAGCGGCTCCTGGCTGACAACCACGACTCCCACAGTTGGCTGATCCAGCACGGGGAGCAGGTGATCGGCTACCTGATGCTGAACTTCAAGCAGGGCGGGCAGCTCGAGGCCCACCGGGCCTATGTCTCGGCGCTCTACGTCGCGCCGGAGGCCCGCGACACTGGAATATCGGACGCCGGGCCCATCGCTTCATCGCCGACCTCGCGCGCTGGCTCCAGGTACGGGTCTTCGACTTCGACGTTGAGCGGGAAGACCGCCACGCGGCCGCATTCACCCGTGTTGCCGCTGCTCCGCGCTGGCTGGACACTCTTCCCCAACAGGCAAGCGCATGACTGGCATCCTGACCGACTCGACCACCGGCCGAATGGCCCGACCAAACGCGCCGATGATGAAGGCGATCGCCGTGATCCCGGGGAAGCCGGACTCGGTGCATCTGGCCGAAATGCCCCGGCCGCAGCTCGGCGAGGTGCCGAACGGGCGCGGCGTTCTCGTCAAGGTGCTCAGCGTCGGGGTGGACGGGACCGATAAGGAGATCAACGCCGCCGAATACGGTGCCGCGCCGCCGGGGTTCGATTTCCTGGTGATTGGCCACGAGAGCTTTGGGCGGGTGGAGGCCGTGGGGCCGAACGTGACCGAGCTTGTCCCGGGCGACTACGTGGTTGCCACGGTGCGCCGGCCCGGGCACAGCATCTACGATCTCATTGGCACCAATGACATGACCACAGACGACGTGTACTACGAGCGGGGCATCAATCTCCGCCACGGCTATCTGGCCGAGTACTACGTGGATGATGTGGAGTTCCTGGTGAAGATCCCTCAGGGGCTCAAGGACGTCGGTGTGCTGCTAGAGCCTACGACCGTGGTGGAGAAGGGGATCGCGCAGGCGTACGAGATCCAGCGCCGACTTCGGGTCTGGCATCCGCGCAAGGCGGCGGTGATGGGTGCCGGGACGATTGGCCTGCTCGCAGCCATGGCGCTCCGCATTCGTGGACTGGATGTGACGGTCTTCGGGCTCGATCGGAAGCCGTATCTCAATTCCGATCTCATCGAAGCGCTAGGCGCCCGCTACGAGTCCACTCGCGACCTGCCGATCCCGGCCGGAGCGGCAAAATATGGCCCATTCGACCTCATCTTCGAGGCGACGGGGTTCTCACCGGTCGTCTTCGAGAGCATGCAGGCACTGGCCAAGAACGGCGTGCTGGTACTCTCCAGCGTGACCGGTGGCGACCGAATGATCGAAGTCCCAGCAGACCGGATCAATCTCGATTTCGTGCTGGGCAACAAGGTCATGGTGGGCACCGTCAACGCGAATCGCGAGTACTTCGAGATCGGAGTGAAGGATCTGGCGACCTGTGAGGCGCAGTATCCCGGCTGGCTGAGCCGGCTGCTCACCCACCCGGTGGACGGGTTGGCCAACTACCAGCAGCTTTTCGAGTTGTTGACCATGGGGAAGGGCGCGATAAAGGTGTATTGTCGGGTTTCAGAGTAGGGCAACTAAGGTGGAACGGTAGAACGGTAGAACGGGGGAACGGGGGAACTACGGTAGAACGGTGAACGGGGGAACGGGGGAACGGGAACTGCCCGTCGCGAGATTGACGCGAGCAGGGGCGAGGCGCTGTCCCGTTCACCGTTCTACCGTTCACCGTTCTACCGTAGCTCTACCGTTCTACCGTAGCTCTACCGTTCTACCGTAGTTCTACCGTTCTACCGTTCTGGCTGATAACCTTTCACGGGAGCCTTACCACCCTGTGCACCGCTGATCCATGCATCTGCCGGGCTATGCCGTTGAAGCCGAACTCTATCGTGGCCGCAAGCGCGCGGTGTATCGTGCACGTCGGCTGGCCGACGGCACACCGGTCATCGTCAAGGCGCTCATCGAGGAGTTCCCCTCCGCGGCCGACACCGCCAACCTGCGGCGTGAGTACGCCATCCTGCGTTCGCTTGAGGTCCCGGGGATCGCCCGCGCTGTCGCCCTGGAGAATCAGGATGGCCGACCGGCGCTGGTCCTTGAGTACGCCGGGGAGACGACCCTCAAGGAGCTCATTGTCCGCCGCCAGGTGGACCTAGGGTTCAGCCTCTCCATCGCCCAGCAACTGGCTAGTGTACTGGCGTCACTGCACCACGCCGGCATCGTACATAAAGACGTCAATCCCAACAACATCATCGTGGCCCGTGACTCGGGGCGGGCCACGCTCACCGACTTTGGCATCGCATCGCGGGCCAGCTCCGAGGCCCAGCGCCCTGGTGTCCCCCACCTGATTGAGGGGACCCTGGCCTACATGTCCCCGGAGCAGACGGGGCGGATGAACCGCGATCTCGACTATCGCAGCGACCTCTACTCGCTCGGCGTGACCTGTTTTGAAATGCTGACCGGACGAGTGCCGTTCGAGTCCGCAGACCCCTTGGAGGTCATCCACGGCCATGTGGCTCAACCTCCGGTCCCTCCCGTAGACCTCGACCCCACTATTCCACGTGCACTCTCCGATCTGGTGCTCCGGCTTCTCGGGAAGGCGGCCGAGGAACGCTACCAGAGCGCCGAGGGGGTCGCGGCGGATCTGGAACAATGCCAACGGGCGTGGGATGCGTCCGGTGCCATCCCCGAGTTCTTGCACTGGGCCAGCAGGACGTGCGGTCCCGCTTCGTCATCCCGCATCGCCTGTACGGGCGGGAAGCGGAGATCGTCCGGCTGCTCGCGGGCTTCGAGCGGGCGGCCATGGGACGCGCCGAACTGGTGCTGGTCTCGGGGTACTCCGGGATCGGAAAGACATCACTGGTGCAGGAAATCCACCGATCCCTCGCCGGGCGGCGGGGACACTTCGTCGCGGGCAAATTCGATCAGCTGGTCCGTGACGCCCCGTACGCCGCCCTGGCGCAAGCCTTCCAGTCGCTGATTCGGCACTTCCTGGCTGAAACCGATGAGCAAGTCGCTCTGTGGCGGACGCGCCTGGTCGCGGCGTTGGGCGGGAGCGGACAGGCGCTCATCGCCCTTATTCCGGATTTGGAGCGTTTGATCGGGCCTCAGCCGCCGCTTCCCCCTCTCGACGCCGCCGAGGCCCAGCACCGCCTCAATCGCGCCTTCCAACAGTTGTTGCGGATCATCGCCACCCGGGAGCATCCGTTGGTGCTTTTCCTCGATGACCTGCAGTGGGCCGATGCCGCGACGCTCCGGCTGCTGCCGCAGCTCCTGTCGGATCCCGATCTCGAGGGTCTGCTCCTCATCGGGGCCTATCGCGACAACGAGGTCGAAGCATCCCATCCGCTCAAGGACGTAATCCGCGCGGTGGCCAACGGCGGCACCTCGGTGACCGAGTTGACCCTCGGGCCATTGGGGCCGGCCGAGGTGCTGGCGCTCATCCAGGACACTCTCGGCGGCGCGGACGAGCCGGCAGCCCTGCTCTCCGGTGTGGTGCTGGAGAAGACGGTAGGCAATCCGTTCTTCGTGAATCAGTTCCTCCAGTCGTTGCATCGTGACGGCCACATCGTGTTCGATCGAGCGGCGCGCGGGTGGCGGGCGGACCTCCCGGCCATTCGCGGGCTTCGGATGACCGAAAACGTGGTGGATCTCATGGCGACCCGCCTCCAGCGCCTCCCCGTCGCCACCCAGCGCGTGCTTCGTCTTGGTGCTTGCGTTGGGGGCCGTTTCGATCTGACAACGCTCGCAACGGTGGCAGAGGAGGAACCGGAAGCGTCCGCCCGAGACCTGTGGCCGGCCGTCGAAGAGGGGCTGCTGCTCTCCGGTGAGCAGTCGTACGGCTTCGCCCCGGACTTGGCCGATGGCCGCCCGCCGAGTCAGCGGTTGTTCCGGTTTCTACATGACCGGGTCCAGCAGGCCGCCTACGCCTTGATCCCGGAGTCCGAGCGGAGGCAGTTGCACCTGACGGTGGGTCGACTCATGCTGGCGCGGGGCGAGGACCCCGCCTACCCCAGCTGGCTGTTTGATGTTGTGAATCAGCTCAACTACGGGGCGGAACTCATCGAGGACCCGGCGGAGCGGTTGCGACTCGCGGAGTTCAACCTTGCGGCGGGGCGTCGGGCCAAGGCTTCCGCGGCCTTCCCCGGTTCATTGGGCTATTTCCGTGCGGGGGCCGCGCTCCTTCCCCCGGACGCGTGGCAACAGCACCACGAGCTCGCATTTGCACTCGAGCTCGAGGTGGCCGAGGCCTCCTACCTGAGCGGGGCCTTCGAGGATGCGGAACGGATCTTCCGGACCGTGCTGAGCCGCGCGGCGACGACGCTGGAATACGCGGATGCGGCCGCGTTGCTCGTCGTGCAGTTCGAGACCATGGAGCGCTTTGGTGATGCCATCGCGGTGGGGACGGAGGCGCTCCGGCGCCTCGACGTGATCCTGCCGGCGGAAGCCGAGGCCAAGGGTGCCGCACTCGCGCGCGAACTCGCGGAGATCGACGCCAGGATCGGAAGCAGCGACATCGCCACGGTCGTCAACCTGCCTCTGTTGACGGATCCGAGGATTCACCGCGCATTGAAGCTCCTCACCGCCACGTGGGCCTCGGCGTACATCACCGCGGACGTTCCGCTCTCGACGCTGATCGCGGCGCGGATCGTCCGGCTCTCGCTGGAGCACGGCAATGCCGCGGAATCGGCCTTCGGGTACGTGCTCCACGCCGTGACCCTCGGGTCCGGCTTGGGTCGGTTCGAGCAGGGCTGGGAGTTCGGGGCCCTCGCCATCCAGGTCAACGAGCGGCTCGCGGACCTTCGCCTGCGCGCCAAGGTGCACCACATGTTCAGCGCATTCGTGAACCTGTGGCGCAAGCCCTTCGCCACCTGCCTTCCGCACGCCCGGGAGGCCTATCGCTCCGGCCTCGAGTCCGGCGACCTGCAGTTCGCGGGCTATGGCCTGTTCCATCAGAGTTGGTACGCCTTGGCCCTCACCCCCGACTTGGCCGAGATCGAACGCGAGTTCGCGCCGACCGTGGGTGCGCTCCGGCGGATCAAGATGGAAGCCTGGGGTCAGGTACAGCGCTTGATTCTCAATTGGGCCCTCGCCTTGCGTGGGAAAACCGCCGCGCCAACCTCGCTCTCGACGGGCGAGTTCTCCGAAGAGGAATTCCGGCAGGCCTTCAAGGGGAGCGGCATCTTCGAGAGTTTCTGGGCCACCGCCAAGCTGGTGCTGCTCTTCAGCTTTGCGGATGCCGCGCAGACGGTGGCCTTTGGCCTGGAGTGGGAGGAGACCGCCGCGCGCTTTGTGGGCTCGGTCTGGCCCGCGTGGAACACCACCTACCTGGCGTTTGCAATCGCCGCATGGCTGCCCGATGCGCCGGCAGGTGAACGCGCGGGCCTCGATGCGCGACTCGAAGCCCTGCTGGAGCGGCTTCGAGTGTGGGCGGAGAACAGCCCGGAGAACTTCCGGCCCGCCTGGCTCCTGGCGACAGCCGAGGCCGCGGCCGCGCGCGGCCAGGTCGCCGCGGCAATCATTGGATATGAGGAGACACTTCAGGCGGTCGCAGGGCAGAACTCTCCTCGCTACCGGGCCCTGACAAATGAGCTGTACGGTCGCTTCTGGCTCCGGCAACAGCGGCCAAGGCTCGCCGCGGCAATGCTCGCCGAGTCACGCTTCGAGTACGATCAGTGGGGCGCCGCCGCCAAGGTAGCCGATCTCGATCGCCGCTATGCGGGACTGCTGGCCGACCGGACGGTCCGGGGTCAGGACGGGCCCCGGACGTTGCACACCACCCAGGCGCTGGAAACCACCTTCGACTTCGGGGCTGTGATGAAGGCGGCGCAGGCGCTGGTGAGCGAGATTGATCTGGAACGGTTGCTGGGACGGCTGCTCCGGGTGGCGCTGGAACACGCTGGGGCGGAGCAGGGTCGGCTGCTGCTGGAACACCAGGGAGGGGCGGCCGTCTACGTGACCGGGTCAGCCAACGCGATCGCGGTGCAGCTGGAGCATCCCACGCCCCTGTCTGACGAGCGCGGGCTGCCCATCTCGCTGATCAACTTCGTGCGGCGGACCGGCGAAAGCATGGTGCTCGCGGACGCCGCAGTCGAAGGCCCTTACCGCGAGGATCCCTATATCGTGCGGGAGCGGCCGCGGTCGGTGATCGCGATTCCGGTGACCAACCAGGGGAAGCTGATCGGGGTGCTCTACCTGGAAAACAATCTGGCCAGCGGAGTGTTCACCGCCGAGCGCACTGAGGTACTGAAGATCCTGGCCTCCCAGGCGGCGATCGCGATCGAGAACGCCCGGCTCTTCGCGGAGATCCGGCGACTCAAGGATCGGCTGCTGGCGGAGAACGTGTACCTGATCGAGGAGATCAAGACGCAGGCCGGCTTCGAGGAGATTGTTGGCAAGAGTCAGGTCCTTCGAAAAGTGCTGAGCCAGATTGAGCAGGTCGCACCGACTGACACCTCGGTGCTCATCACCGGCGAGACCGGCACCGGTAAGGAACTGGTCGCCCGGGCGCTCCACAACCTGAGCCAGCGAAAGGACCGCCCGCTGGTGACCGTGAACTGCGGCGCCATCTCGCCCGGGCTGGTGGAGAGTGAGCTGTTCGGCCATGAAAAGGGCGCATTCACGGGAGCCATTGCCCGGAAGATCGGCCGGTTCGAGCTGGCGGATGGGGGGACGATCTTCCTCGACGAAATCGGCGACCTCGCCGCCGATTTGCAGGTGAAGCTGCTCCGGGTGTTGCAGGAGGGAGAAATCGAGCGGGTGGGGGGCTCACGAGCCATCCATGTGGATGTGCGGGTCATCGCCGCGACCCACCGTGATCTCGAGCAGCTGGTGCAGCAGGGGAAGTTCCGCGCCGACCTGTTCTACCGGCTCAATGTCTTTCCCATCCGGACTCCGGCCCTGCGCGAGCGCCGCGAGGACATTCCGCTGCTGGTGCGCTACTTCGTCCTCAAGTACGCCCAGAAGCTTGGCAAGCGCATTGAGTCGATCCCTACCGAGGTCATGGAGCCGCTCTGCAGCTACACTTGGCCCGGTAACGTCCGGGAGTTGGGAAATGTCCTCGAGCGTTCCGTGATCATCTCCCGGGGAACGGTGCTCGAGCTGGGCGAATGGATCCCCTCGGCTCCCTCCCCGGTCGGCGAAGCTCCCGGTGGAACCAGGCGCGTGAGCATGGAGGATGTCGAGCGGGAGCACATCCTGGCGACGCTGGAACGCGCCGGCTGGAAGGTGAGCGGTGCGCGCGGTGCGGCGGCCGCCCTTGGACTGAAGCCCACCACGCTGGAATCTCGGATGAAGAAGCTGGGCATCAAGCGGCCGGGCTGAAAACCGCAGGCTAACAGGCGATAGGCGGCAGGCGACAGGCGACAACAGCGAGCTAAAGGCGAGAAGGCGAGGAGGCGAAGTCTCGCCTCCTCGCCTTCTCCCTGTTCGCCCGACCACCAGCCCTCTCCCGAACCCCCATCCCCGACAGTTCGTGACACTCACGAAATTTCGTGAGTCCCTCCCGGCACGATCCACCTGCCAAGATCATAAGTACTTACATAACAGCGTCTTAGACAACTGCTCATGGCTGCGCCTCCCGGCACGCGCCCTGCCTTACCAGGGGCTCGGACAGATCACCGGAGAGAGCTTCACGATGCTGCGCCTCACCATCGGGACCAATGGCGGAAAGCACCCTCGCATACGGGCGGAGGGACGGCTCGTGGGGGACTATGCCAGCCTCCTGGAGAGCGAATGCCTGCGCGTCCTGCGTGAAGCCCCGGAGATCGAGCTGGAATTAGCTGAAGTGACAGATGTGGACGCTCGCGGGCTGGCGGCGCTCCGCCGCCTTCGGGGGCAGCCGATCGCACTGATAGGCTGCACCCCGATCCTGCTCGCGCTGCTAACCGACGGGAGTGCGACATGACGGCACCACGGATGCTGGAATCGACCAACGCAGCGCAGCGCACTGCCACATCCTTTGCGGTGGGAGAATTCGAGGCGCTGCTCGAGGGGGTCCTCGATGTCGCCTATCGTACCGCCTACCACCTCACCCGCAACCCGGCAGATGCGGAGGACCTGGTGCAGGACGCCGCGCTGCTCGCTTGCCGGCATCGCGCGACTTTTCAACGGGGCACGAACTTCCGCGCCTGGTTCCTCAAGATCCTGACCAATGCGTTCTATTCGAAGTGCCGGAAGCATCCGGCCGCCAAGGAAACGATATCGCTGGACCAGGAGTCGCCGACCCGGCTCTTCGCCATGGCGCAGGGGAGCGGGTTCGCGGCGGATCCCGACCCGGCGCTGACGTTTACCGACCGACTGGACGCCGAGACGATCAGTCGGGCCCTCGAGAATCTGCCGCTGGAGTTTCGGGTGGTCACCACCATGTACCTCGTGGATGATCTTCCCTATCGGGACATCGCCAGCGCACTCGAAATTCCTGTCGGAACCGTGCGCTCCCGGCTCCACCGCGGCCGGGCCATGCTGAAGCGATCGCTGTGGCAGGCGGCGGTGGATCGCGGATTGCACTGATCGAGCCGATTGTTGATTGCTCGTGGGTCGAGTGTCATGGGTCGTGGGACATGGGTCATGACTTATGGACCTCAGACTCATGACCCAAGTCCCATGAC
This sequence comes from uncultured Gemmatimonadales bacterium, assembly GCA_963748035.1. Classification (GTDB taxonomy): domain Bacteria; phylum Gemmatimonadota; class Gemmatimonadetes; order Gemmatimonadales; family GWC2-71-9; genus JADJOM01. The sequence goes on from CAVVHO010000004.1 coordinate 518,048, forward strand.
CCACGTCCCATGACCCACGACTCATGACCCACGTCCCATGACCCATAACCCACGACCCATGACCCTCGACCCATGACGCACGACCCACGACACGTCTCTCTCGTCCCTCTTGCGAAGCCCCCTTCCGGCCGGTACGTTCTCCGCCACCGAATAGCTACCTAACAGACGAAGGTTCACGGCTGCCCTCTCGGTGCGACCGGCACTCAGTGCTGGCCGTCGGAGTATTGCAGCCGTCAGGACCCGGTGGTGCGCTGGCACCGGGCCTGCCCCGGCACAGACAGACATCTCGTGAGTTCCCCACATCCGCCCGGATCGAGCCGGGCAAACCACCGCCGGTTCCGGCGGCAGGAGGTAGTGATGCACGGCCTTCAGTGCCCGTCCGTCCGACGTCCCTGGTTGCTCGCTACCATCGTCCTGTGTGTCGCCACGACCGCGCATCTCGTGGCCCAGGACGTTGAGATGGCGGGGCGCGCCCACGGTGTGAAGCCGCCGAATTCCTATTACACCAAGAAGGCGAAGGATCCGCATGCCTTCGAATTCCGGCGCGCCTGGCTGAACGTTGCCAAGGAGGTCGGTCGGGAGCGGGCAGAAGCGGCCTCTCACATGGACCTCCGCCGACTCAACGGCGGGTTCGCGGGCGGGCGAGCCGCCCCGGCGGCCGCAGTTGCGCAGCGAGTCGCAGTGGCCGGCACTCGCAAGATCCCGGTGCTGCTCGGCATGTTTTCCAACTCGGATTCGAACGCGGTCGTGGCCGTCGGCGACTCGGTCGCGTACCGAACCAAGCTGTTCGGTACCACCACCGCACCACCCTATTCGGTCACCACCTACTACGACGAGATCTCCAACGGCCTGCTCACGCTGAGCGGATCGACCTTTGGCTGGTTCCGCGCCAATAGCCCGGACACCTTCTACGAGGGCTCGTCAGGCTGCAACGGCCTTGATGAAGGCTGCGGCGGGCACACCGGCGACTATCTCCAGGAAATCCTCGCCAAGGCCGATGGACAGGTGGACTTCAGTCAGTTCGATAACGACGGGCCGGACGGCATCGCCAACAGCGGCGATGATGACGGCTACGTGGATTTTGTCGCGTTCGTGATGCCGGAGGTGGGTGGAGAATGCGGCACCAGCAATCTGTGGGCGCACCGCTATGTCCTGGAAGGCTGGTCCCCCGGTGTCGGCTTCACGACCAACGATCCCGCGGCAGGCGGCGGAAATATCCTGGTCAGCGACTACATCATCCAGTCCGGGGTGGGCGGCTCGACGGCCTGCACCGCCGGGCAGATCATGCCGGTCGGAACGATGGCCCACGAGTCAGGTCACGCCTTCGGGCTCCCGGACCTCTACGATACCTTCGGAATCAGCGAAGGGACCGGGGAATGGAGCCTCATGGGATCGGGGAGCTACCTCATCCCGGACGCCCCGGCTCATATGGATGGCTGGTCCAAGTTCACGCTTGGCTGGATTGCCGTCGATACCATGACCGGCGGCGCTTCCCCGCGGCCGTACGTACTCAATCACATCGTACACCCAGCCTCTCTGGTTCCGGACACAGCGCTGGCGCTGTGCACCAACGCGGCGGCCTGCTTTGATAATGAGTACTTGCTCCTGGAAAACCGGCAGGCGATCGGCTCGGACGCATCGGTGCACGGCGGGGGCGGTTTGGTGGTGTGGCATGTGGATCCCGCCGCGATCGCCGCCCGGCTGTTCTTCAACACCGTCAACGCCGAGACGCCACATGGTCTCGCCATGCTCGAGGCGGACGGCCTGGATGAACTGGATGCGCCATTCGGCGACCGCGGGGACGCAGGCGACCCGTTCCCGGGAAGCACCGGAAATCACGCCCTGGGCCTGACCACCAATCCCTCCACCGCCCTCAACTCAGGGTTCCCGTCGGGAATCGTGATCGACAACATCACCGAGAATCCCGATAGTACCATCGGGTTCGAGGTGCACTACGAGGCAGTCCCGGATCCTCCGACCCAGATCACGCTCATTACGCCTCCTTCCGGGGGGGTCTCAGGCCAGGTCCTGACTCAGGTACCGATCGTGGAGATGCGGGACGGCAGCGATCAGCCCGTGCTCATCGCGGGCGTGCCGGTGTCGGTCAATATCGAGACGGGGCCAGGGGTCATTTGGGCGAATCCGCCGGGGAAGGGCAAGACCGATAACGCCACCAAGACCAAGATCGGCGGACCGCAGCGCAGTTGGAATGTCGGTTCGGTCCTGAGCGATGCCACCGGACGGGCAACCTTCAGCGACCTGGTGCTCACCGACGCCGGTGATTACACCCTCACATTCAAGGTCGCCGGGCTGCCCCCGGTCACATCGCCGAGCTTCACCGTGACCCAGCCGGCCTCGACTCCGCTGACCAACGGCGTGGCGGTGACCGGGCTGACCGACCAGCCGGGGCGGGCGAAGTACTACCTGCTGTCGGTGCCAGCCGGGATCTCCTCGCTGGACGTCCAGACCACAGGCGTGGGTGACGTCGATCTGTTGATCCGTCAGGGCGTGCCGGCGACTTTCGCGGACGCGGATTGCGTGAGTTTTTCCTTCACCGCCAATGAGAGCTGTCACATCGCCAACCCAACCGCCGGTGACTGGTACATCCTGCTCTCGGCGTTTGCGAACTACTCCAATGTGACCCTCACGGCGACGGCCGCGAGCTTCACCCAGCTCGCAGTGATCACCCAGCCTGGGGGAGGCGTCTCCGGCAGCGTCCTCACTCAGCAGCCGGTGATCGAAATCCGCAATGCCGGTGGTCAGCCGGTATTGCAGCAAGGGGTCGTGGTCACGGCTGTTCGGGCCAGCGGACCCGGCGTGCTCCATGGGAGTTCCGGCGCGCACGACAAGTCGACCAAGGGCACCGGCAAGCGGGGGTTAAACGGTCCTCAGCTCGCTTTTGGAGCGGTTAACGCCACGACAGACGCGGCCGGGCGCGCGACCTTCTCCAGCCTGTCGCTCATCGATGCCGGCAACTATACCTTGGGCTTCGCAGCCGGCTCGGCTACAGCGGTCTCCCAGAGTTTTACGGTGACCCAGCCGGCCTCGACCCCTCTCGTGAACGGGCAGGCCGTGAGCCTCACGGCCCTGGAGGGGAGTGCGAGGTACTACAGCCTCACGGTCCCGGCAGGAGCCGATTCGCTCGTCGTGACGATCACCGGCGGGACGGGGGACGCTGATCTGTACCTTGCCCATGGGAGCCCCCCGACAGTGCAGATCAACGACTGTAGCCCCTTCCTGATCGGGAACGAGGAGGAATGCGGGATCGATACCCCCGCCGGTGGAGCCTGGTATGTCATGGTGATCGGCTTCGAGGACTACGCCGACGTCGAGCTGACGGCGAGATATCCTGGCGTTGCGTATGCACTGGATATCACCGGGGCAGGAACCGGCTCCGGCACGGTGACGGCCCCCGGGGCGGGGATCGATTGCACCCTGACTGCGGGTACTGCCACTGGGACCTGCACCGGGCCCGTGCTTGCGGCTACCCCGGTGACTCTCACCGCTACCGCCACCAGCACGTCACTCTTTACGCTTTGGACCGGGGCTGGTGCCTGTGACCACGTGGCCACGTGCGATGTCACTCCCAGCGGCGCCACCGGCGTGACGGCGCGGTTCGTTCTGGCGCCCAGTCAAACCGCGGGGGCCGGGCCGCTGCTGAGCGGTCCCGCACTGGACACCGAGTCTGCCACCGCCCTCGACCAACTCGGCAATAAGAACGGCAGCTACGATATCGGCGACTACCTCGCGCTGATCGATCACCTGACCACACCGATTCGCTTCGCCACGGTAGCCGCAACGGTACACCCACCATTGCTCAGGCCCGCCAGCCGGGCACTTCACGCTCCGAAGAAGGGAGACCGGCCATGATCTCGACCCGAGCCATTCTGCTGCCGCTCGTGGCTGTCGCAGCACTGGCCACCTGTGGTGGGGACGACGAGAACCCGACCCCGGGGAGCCTGATCGTTCAGGTGACGAGCGCCACGAGTGAGGACGGCGCCATTCTGTTCACGATTGAGGGGAGCAAGATCACCAACGTGCGAGCGTCGCGCGGCTCGATCCAGACCGTCACGGTCGACAATACGCACCAGAAGGTCCTGCTGCTCGGATCGTTGGACGCAGGGGACCTCATCGAGTTCGACGTCCCGAACCCGGGGAAGGTGGCTAACTACACCGCCACCGTGGAGCAGGTGGCGGGACGGTCCAATTCCTATGCGCTCCTCGTACCTGCGGACTTCCCGCTCCAGGTGGTGAAGGCCCCCTGACGCGGGCCGGTCGGATGGTTCTATCCCTGCAGCGGGGCCCTCGGGTCCCGCTGCAGGCGTATGGACCCTTGGCGAATCCGGTCCCGCCATCCTCTTGCGATCCACGCCCGCTATTGGTAATTACCAGCCGCATCCACGGAGCGCCTCATTTCGCGGCGCCAGACCTTCACACCTCTACCTGCGAGGCTTACGTGCGGGCATCTCGTCGAGGGCTGCTCTTGGCAGCCTTGGCCACCGTCGCCCTCTTCTCAACCGCCACCGCTCAGCGCCAGTCCCAGGGCTTTGCGCAGGGCCATAGCATGCTGCTCGGCCCCCATGCCGGGTTCGGCACGAACGATGTCGACTTCTTTATCGGTGCGCAGTTTGCGGCGCCGGTCGCCAACCGCTTCGATATTTACCCAACATTTGATTTCTACTTCCCCGGGAACGACGTCACCATTTGGAGCTTGGACGGGGCGGTTCGCTACTGGCCGAAGCTCAACATGCGGAACGCCGGCCTCTATGCGGGAGCAGGCCTGAATCTGACTCACGTCAGCGTCAACCCGCCGGGACCCGGCAGCGCCTCGAACACCGACGCAGGCTTGTCCTTGTTCAGTGGCTGGGATTTCAAGACGACCAGCATCCGGCCGTTTGCGCAGGTCCGGCTGGTGATTGGGGACGCGGATCGGTTCGAGTTCAGCGGAGGAATCAATTTCAAGATGAACTAGGTCCCGTAGGGCGACCCGTTGGGTCGCCCCTACGATTTTCCCCTGCGATTTGAGCGGGCGACCCGTTGGGTCGCCCGTTCGATTTTGCCCCTCGGAACTTGAGGGAAGGGGACCCGGGTCTGTTGTGGGGCCGGGGCGGGCATCTGTCGCCGATTGATCTTCCGCCCGCGTGGCGATCCCCATCGTACAAGAGGGTTCGGGCGACCCGTTGGGTCGCCCCTACGACGCGGCCGAGGAGTGACGCGAGCGTGCCCGCACCACGGAAGACCCGTGGTTCCGTTCCCATTCAATCGGGTTCATCGCGAGGTAGGCCCGCGCGCCTACCACCGCCTGTTCGGACCAAAGCATCCGATCATGGTAGCCGCGTTGCCATAGGCGCTCACCGATCGGCCAGAGCCCAGCGGCTTTCGCGGCCTTGGTCACACGCGATTTCCATTGCCCCACCACCGCACCGATGCTCCCACGGGCAGGGCCACCGCGTTTCGGCCGCGCAGGCGGCGAAGCCTGGGTCACGATCCAGAGAATCCCATGGAAGTGGTTCGGCATGACCACGAAGGTATCTGCGATGATCCACGGAAACCGCTGCTCAAGAGCCCTCCATTCGCGTTCCACAAGCCGCCCGAGTGGGCTTGGACAAACCAGCGTTTGCCGTAACCCGAGATAGGGCGGGAATTCGACCCTCCACGCAAACCGTGATGAGATAGGCCCGGGTCGATCGATAGTCCCATCCGGGTGCCCTAAGGGAATGAGGGCGGCGGGGAAGTCGTGCCATGCCGGAATGGTGGCTCGGCGCATGGATCCCGCGGTAACCATTTCGACGCGAGATCGCTGATTGAATGGGAAGGGGATTTCAGGGGAGGAGTTACGGGTCTGTCATGATGCAGGGGGTGCCCGCGTCACTTCGGGTCCGCGTCGTAGGGGCGACCCAACGGGTCGCCCGCCTCAACGTTTCTATGATCCAGGCCCCCTAGAATCGGCGATTGCGCGTGTTGTTTTGGGCATATCGCACCGGTTGGTTCGGGCGACCGGTTGGGTTGCCCGATCACCAACGGGTCCAGGGCGGCTTCATCGACGAACCCCATTGAATATGAAGTGGATTGCACTGGAAGGGACGATGGGTCTGGCATGATGCCAGGGGTACCCGCGTCACTTCGGGTCCGCGTCGTAGGGGCGACCCAACGGGTCGCCCGCCTCAACGATCCAGGGATGCCGGCCTGAAAAAGGTGGCGATCGCCCTCCGACGCCCACCCATCGATCGGTACGGTGCGATCAGGATTGAGGACCCCGCATTAACCGCCGGCCCATCGACGACGCGCCCATCGGGCCTGTCCTATCGCATGGTTCGGGCGACCCGTTGGGTCGCCCCTACGACGCGGTCGAGGGGTGACGCAGGCGACCGGGCATCATGAACGCGATCGTGCAAAAAGCGGGCGAGCAGATCAGGAGTGATGACTATCTGGGGGCGAAGGCCACGCTGGAGGGCGTAAAAGAGCGGATCCAGAAGGCGGTCATCGCGATCGAGGCGGTCAACGGATCGCAATCCCAGCGACGTCGTCGCTGATCCAGGTACGCAGAAATGACGAGGTTGGCCGGCCGTAAAGGCTGGCCGCATCCGTTAAGGGCCGGCCTGCATCAGGCAGATCCCTAATCGGCCGAGTCACCGATAGGGATCTCATTCTTGATGCAGGGCGGGCCTTTACGGCCGGCCCGTGATCCTGAAATCGAACCGGCCTGCTAATCTGCAATGCACCCCGCATGCGACCGCAGCGGGTCAAGGGCTTCTCCTACCTCGGTCTCCACCGATATCTCATAACGATTTGCACGAAAGACAGGCGGGAGAGATTCGTCGACGCCGCCGTCGTCGACTCCGCGCATGCGCAATTTCAGCGCACTGCGGACGACGAGCACTTTGCAATCCTTGCGTACTGCTTCATGCCGGACCACGTGCATCTCGTCCTCGAAGGAATCAGCGACGATTCCGATCTGCGGATGTTCGTCAGCGTCGGCAAGCAGCGCGCTGCGTACGCGCTCTGGACGGATCACAAGCTGTCGAAGGTCTGGCAGGGGGGTTATCACGATTGGGTGATTCGGCCGGATCAGAAGCATCACGGAGACGATCCGGTATGTGCTCGATAATCCGGTTCGCGCCGGGCTGGTCAGAGGTGGGATGAGTACCCGTTCTCGGGATGCAAGTATCCGCTTGAATGAGCTGATCTGGCGGCCGTAAAGGCCCGCCCTGCATCGGGCAGGGTCCCTGATCGAGAAGAGTCGGCCAGCCAGGCACTTCATTCATGCGGGGCGGGCCTTTACGGCCGGCCAACCGGCATCACACGGCCGCGATTTCTAACTGGGCTTCCATTCTTGAGGCAGGGCCGGCCTTCACGGCGGGCAGCACATGCGTTCTTGCCGGCGCCCCACCATTCCCCGTCGAGGACGATCACGGCCCAGCCGGTCAGGTAGACGCCGGCCTCGTGCCACTCGACGCGCTGGGTGCCGCCGGGCGCCACCACGTCGAGGGTCCGCCCGGCCCCGCCATGCGCCGCCGCCGCCACGGCGGAGGCTGACGAACCGGTTCCCGACGATGTGGTCGGGCCGACGCCGCGCTCCCAGATCAGGATCTGCACGCGGTCGGGCGCCTCGACGTGCGCGAACTCGACGTTGGTTCCCGCGGGAAACATCGGATGTGTGGAGAGCGCGGGTCCCAGGCGCATGAACCGTTCGCGATCGGGCAACGGGCCCAGCACGACGCATTGCGGGTTGCCCATGTTCATCACCGATGCGGTGACGTCCTCGCCGAGGACGGGAATCTTCACCTCGCGGACGTCGGTCGGCTGGCCGAGCGCGGCGCGGAAAGTAAACGTGCCGCGATCGCGCTCGAGCAGTTCCAGCGTCTTCACCCCGGCGCCCGTATCGACGGTGACCGTCTCCGACGGCTGAAGGTTCTGATCGCGGGCCACCAGCGCCGCGAGGCACCGCAGCCCGTTCCCCGAGAGCTCCGACGGGCTGCCGTCCGCATTCAACAGCTCCATCGTCGCGCCTCGTTCCCGGAGCTCGTACAGGATCAGGCCGTCAGCACCGATGCCAGTGTGCCGGTCGCACATATGGCGAGCGAGGTGGGTGGTGGCGGTCCGCACGTCCTGCCGCGGCACCAGCAGGAAGTCGTTGCCGTACGCGTTGGCCTTGCAGACGGGCAGTCCTCTCATCAGGGAACCTGAAAGGCGTTGAAGACGTACGTGAATCCGGCAGTCATGCCAATCGACGGGATCGGACGAGGTCACGCCAAACATCAGCGCCGCATCGGCCCGCCACCCGCCGATCGTGTAACGGGCGCCAAACCGCACGGCGCTACGCGACTCGGTGCCAGGAGGCACGCCCGTGTCGCGCATGTTGACGCGGCCGTTCACCTCGCCCACCACCTCGGCCGCCTGCGTCACGGCGCGTGCGAAGGACACTCCGTAGGTCAGCACGTCGTTCTGCCGATCGCCGCGCGTCGGATCTCCAAGGATGCCCAGACCGACGTTGCTGACGAGACGCACCGACTGGACGGTCTTGCCGACGATCAGCGACGCGTAGAAGTCGGTGGTGTCGAGACCGAGGCCGCTCTCGTTCGACGCGTTCGGCAGCTTGGTCGCAAATCGAAACCCGAACGCCGGGCGCGACACGCCTTCGGGCACGAGCCGCACCTTGGTGCCGATCACCAGGTCCTCGACGCTCGATGTCGAATCGCCGGTGGCGGTGACCATCGATCTGCAGCGGTCCGGGCCCGCGCCGCGTAATCGTGAGCCGGTCGTACAGACCGCCGTCGATCTGGATCTCCGCGATCGAGCTGACGCCGATGCTGACGCCAATCACCGGAAAACGAAACAGGTTGCCCTTCGAGCCCGGACACCGGATAGACCACGTCGCGCTGCGCGTCGACGCCCGCCTCGACGAGCACGCGACCGGCGCCGATCGTTTCCGGATCTTCGGTGACGAGCGGACGCTGCTGCGCGAATGCCGAGATCGGAATCGCGATCGTCGGCGACACACACAGCCACGAAACACCGAGGCACCGAGGCACCGAGGATACGCTTCTTACCAAACCTGGAATGACGCATAGAGACTCAGGACTGTCGTTTTGCTGTCGATCAGAATGGTCACGGGGCCGTCGTTCACGAGCTCGACGTGCATCATGGCCCGGAATTCGCCGGTGGCCACCGGCAGTGAGGCCGCACGCAATTCTCTCACGAGATCTTCGTAGAGCGCCCGCGCGTGCTCGGGCGCCGCGGCGCGCATCGAACGACGGCCGCCGTCCCCTTTCGGACGTCGCCGTAGAGCGTGAACTGCGACACGACGAGCACCGAGCCGTTCACGTCCATCACCGACCGATCCATCGGCTTGTCGTTCTCGCCTTCGAAGACGCGGATGTCGCGGATCTTTCCGGCGACATACGTCACGTCCTCCGGACCGTCGTCGCGGCCCACGCCAAGCAGGACGAGCAGCCCCGGCCAATCTCGCCGGTGACACGGTCGCCCACTCGGACACGCGCCTGGGTGACGCGCTGAACGACGGCTCGCACGTCAGTGTTGGATTTGAATCAGGTTGGGCGCGCCTTCCTCTTCGAGGCGAAGCGCGACGCTGTCGCGCAGCTCGCCGCTCGGATTCAGGCGGGTGTCGAGCAGATGCCGGGGCATGACGTTGCCAAGCGCCTTGAGCATCGACTGCTTCACACCGGAATGCTCGCGCTCGAGATCGAGTATCAGCCGCTTCAACCGCTGGCGCTGCAGGCTCAGGTCTCCACAGGCCGGACAGCAGCAGCCGATGATCGGAAGCTCGCACTCCTTGGCGTACAAGCGCGCCTCGTCCTCACCCACGTAGACGAGCGGACGGATGACGACGTGCTCGCCGTTGTCAGAGACCAGACGCGCCGGCATCGCTTTGAGCGCGCCGGCAAAGAAGAGATTCAGGAGCAGCGTCTCGATGAAGTCGTCCAGGTGATGCCCGAGCGCGATCTTCGTGGCACCCACTTCGGTGGCGATCCGGTAGAGCACGCCGCGCCGCAGCCGGGCGCACAGCGAGCACGGGCGTGGCGTTGGCTTCGAGCAGGTCGTCCATGACCTCGCCGATGTCGGTGTGCTCGATGCGCAGCTCCCAGCCCCGCTCTTCGCACGTCTTCGTGATGACGTCGTGCTTGTAATCCTTGTAGCCGGAATCGACGTTCACGGCGATCAGCGAGAAGTCGATTGGTGCCCGCTTCCGCAGGTTGTCGAGCGTCTGCATCAGCGCCCAGCTGTCCTTGCCGCCCGAGAGCCCGACCATGACGCGGTCGCCGTCTTCAATCAGGTTGAAGTCGATGATCGCCTTGGTCGTTTTCTTCGCGATGCGGGACTTCGAGCGGGCTTCGGTAGGCCATTGGTAGGAGTGTAGCAGGCGAGGAGGCGGGCCGTAAAGGGCCGGCCCTAGGTGAGCAAGGGAGCGGGCATCGAGCAAGAGGGCAGCGCGGGCATCTTCCTCATGCGGGGCCGGCCTTTACGGCCCGCCATGACGTAATCTCAGCGCGCGGCGGTCTGACGCGCCGCCGCCGATGGCGTCCGCGACGAGAGGTACGCGGCGATCGCGACGAAGTCGTCGCCGGTCAGCTTGTCGACGACCGGCTTCATCAACGACGTCCACACGCCGTTACGCGTGCCGACCTGCATGTCGTACAGCTGTCGGACGACATAGCTCGGCGATCGGCCCGCGATGCCCGGCACCGGCCCGAGCCCTTCGAGCGTCGGCCCGTGGCACACCGCGCACGCGGTCGTCTTGCCGTTGCCGCCGGTCTTCACGAGCGCCTCGCCCGCCTTGATGCTGCCAACCGGCACGTACGCCACGAAGCCCGAATGCGGATCGCGAATCTCGGTGCGCTCGAAACTCTCCGGCGATTCGACGATGCGCGCGCCGAGCGGTTCGGTGTCGGTGCCTTCGAGCTTGACGAACATGCCGTTCAGCAGGCGCGTCTTCGGCACGGTCTTCGTTTCGACGACCCGGATGTACTGCGTCCACGGAATCGAGGAGTAGTACTTCGCCGCGTCCTTGATTTCCTGGTCGGTCATCGCCTGGGCAAAGCGCGACCATCCGGTTGGTATTGACCTTCCGCGGGTCCGCGCTGTGCCTCAGGCCGTTCTTGAAATCCATCATCGCCTGCACGAAGTAGTCGTACGGCAGGCCGGCGATCCCGGCGTTCTCCTGCCGGCCGTGCCCGCCGATGTAATGGCACAAGCCGCACGCGTTGATGGCGGCGTCGCGCCGGCCGTGCGCGACGATCTCGGGCACGGCCGCCGGATGGTCCGCTGGAAACCAGTCGGCCGGACCGTAGGGGTCGTTGGCCTGCGTGCGCGTAAACGTGCGGGTGGCGCCCGGAAGGCTGAGTTGCGTCGTATCAGTCGAGGCGGCAGGAGCGGCCGCTGCAGCCGGAGCCGCCGGCGTGGGCGGCGGGACAAACGGCGCCGGCACGCTGCCTGGAGGCGGCGGATCGACGAAGCCGTACGCCCACGATGGATGCTGCGCGGCGGCGTGAAGCACTGCGACCGCAAGAACCGACGCCACGACACAGATCAACACGGCGATGGACTTTCGCATGCGGCACCTCTCTCCTAACGGTGGCGATTGTAGCGCAGCCCGAGGGCTTCGGGTTTCAGCTACAGCGACGGCCTGCGGCGGTGCCACTCGGTCGCCTGCTCGTAGGCGTGCGCCAGGGCCAGCACGGCCGGTTCGCCGAGCGGCGGCCCGCTGATCGTCAGCCCGATCGGAAGGCCGCTGCTGCTGAATCCGCAGGGCACCGAGATGGCGGGAGTCCCGTAGATGTCGAACGGCTGCGTGTTCCGCAGCGTCAGCGCCACGCTGCCTGCCGGCGGCGTGCTCATGTCGTTGAGCGCCTCGTCGACGCGTCATCGGCAGCACCGCGGTCGTCGGCGTGATGAGCAGATCGACGCTCGCAAACACCGTGCGAATGTCGCGGCGCAGCCGATCGAGCTCGCGGCGGCCTTCGATGTACGCCGCGGCAGAGACGCGGGATCCCGCCTCGAGCCGACGACGGGTCATCGGCTTGTACCGCTCGGGCGTCTTGGTGAAGTACGGCGCGTGAAACGCGTAGGCTTCCGCGCCGGCGACGGGCAGTATCTGGTACGACGGAAGCGTGACGTCGCGTGCGCCCGACGTGAGCCGCCGAAGCACGTCGAGCGCGCCGTCAACCGCACGTGCAATCTCGGGGTCGAGCGTGTCGTAGAAGACGGCCCTCGGCACGCCGAGCCGCAGGCTCGACACCTTGCCGCCGCAGCGCGGCGGCGTAGTCGGGCGGCGACACCGCGAGGCTGCTGGTCTCGAGCGGATCGTGACCGGCGATCGGCTGCAGCGTCAGCGCGACATCCGCGACGGTGCGGCACATCGGGCCGACGTGATCCAACGACCAGGAGAGTGGAACGACGCCGCGCGTGCTGACGAGGCCGTAGGTCGGCTTGAGACCCGCGATCCCGCAGTACGCCGCCGGCTGGCGGATCGATCCGCCGGTATCCGAACCGAGCGCCGCGTAACAGAGCCCGGTCGCGACGGCCGCCGCCGATCCTCCCGAGGATCCGCCGGGCACGCGGTTCAGGTCCCATGGATTGCGCACGGGTCCGAAGTGGCTTTGCGCCGAGCTGTCGCCGTACGCGAACTCGTGCATGTTCAGCTTGCCGAGCACGACCGCGCCGGCAGCCCTGAGCCGGCGAACCACTTCCGCATCCTCGGAGGGCACGCGGTCCTCGAAGATCGCGCTGGCGGCGGTGGTTCGCACACCTGCGGTGTCGAACAGATCCTTGAGCGCGATGGGGATTCCATGCAGCGGTCCGCGCCAGCGCCCCTTGGCGATGTCGCTTTCCGCCGCGCGCGCGTCGGCGAGCGCCTGCTCGGCGGTCACGGTGATGAACGCATTCAGGCGTGGGTTGAGCCGCTCAACGCGGGCGAGACACGCACGCGTGAGCTCAACCGGCGAGACCTTCTTCCGCCGTACCAGCTCGCTGACCTCCGCCAGCGACATCATCGCGAGATCGTCTGCGGCGCGCTGGGAACCTGCGCACCCACAGCACGCGCGCCCAGCGCCGCCGCATACGCGCCCGCGCGTGGCTCTCAGGAAATCCCGCCTGTCCTCGTGCACGTCGTCCTCCGGTCGGGTGATTCTAGCCGACCTATAATCGGACGTTTCGCATCATTCATCGCTGTTCGTTCCCGCTTCGTTTCATTTCGTGGAGGATCATTCATGACAAGAACTTCAATCACAGGCGCGACGCTCGTCACCGCTGATGCTCGCGTGGCTGTCGATCGGCGTGCGCGCGCAAAGCACCGTCGACCGTCGTCGCCAACGCATCGAAGGCAACCGGCGTCGAGAACCTCTCGTCGATCACGTTCTCCGGATCCGCGCAGAACGCCAACTTCGGACAGAGCATCGAACATCGGCACGCCGTGGTCGCCCACCGGCGATCACGCGCATCACCAACTACACGCGCACGATTGACTTGAATCAGCCGGCGTCGCGAGCGTTCGGCCCGACGCAGCCGCCGCAGGTGCCTGGCGCGCCGGCGCCCATGCCGGGCAACTTCAACCAGAACATCACGCCGGCGCAGAACAACTGGACGCAGCAGCTCGAAATCTGGATCACGCCGTGGGGATTCCTGAAGGGCGCGGCGGCCAACAACGCGACGATGCGGCAGGCCGGCGGCACGACGCGTCGTGTCATGGTCGCCGGCCATGAAAGCGCCGTCGGGTCAGGCCTACGTCGTGACCGGCTACATCAACGACCAGAACCTCGTGGAGAAGGTCGAAACGCGCGTCGACCATCCGATCCTCGGCGACATGCTCGTCGAAGCGCGAGTACTCCGACTACAAGGATTTCGGCGGCGTGAAGGTGCCAGGGCGGATCGTCCAGAAGCGCGCCGGACTTCAGACATTCGAGGCCACGGTGACGAGCGCCACGCGCGAACCCGGCAAATCTCACAGAGCTGCTGACGCCGCCGGCCCCGGCCGGCCAGGGCGGCGGCGGCGCCGCGGCGGCCGCGCCTGCGTCGAAACGCAGCGTCTGGCCGATGGCGTGTTTCGGATCACGGGCGGTTATGTCGCGCTCGCGGTCGACATGGGCGATCACATCGTGGTGCTCGAAGGGCCGCAGAACGAGGCGCGCGCGCTGGCGGTGATCGCGGCCGCGAAGCAGGCGATCCCGAACAAGCCGATCCGCTTCGTCGTCAACACCCATCCGCACTTCGATCACGCGGGCGGGCTGGCGCCGTTTGTCGCCGAGGGCGCGACCATTCTCACGCACGAGAACAACGAACGGTTCCTCGAGCGGGCGCTCGCGGCGCCGCGGAGGCTGGTCGGCGACACGCTGGCGAAGTCGAACCGGAAGCCGAATGTCGAAGGCGTCGGCGACCGCCGCGTGCTTCGAGGCGGCGAACCGCACCATCGAGCTGCATCACGTGGCGAACCTTCAGCACTCGGACGGGATGCTGATGAGCTATCTGCCGAACGAGAAGATCCTCTTCACGGCGGACTTCGGGATTCCGAATCCCGGCGCGCGCGCCGGCGCCCGTGAACCCGTCGCTCACGGTGCTGGTGGCGAACCTCGAACGGCTGAAGCTCGACTTCACGACCGTACATCATGGTGCACCCGCCGGTGCCCGATCGTCCGCTGACGCGGGCGGATCTCATGGCTGCGGCTGGTCGCGGGACGAACTGAGGATCTGCCGAATCTCGTAGAGGCGTGGCGAGGCGGTCGCCGGGTCGATCGCCTCGCGCATCAGACGCCGGATGCGTCAGGATGTCGCGCGACCACGACAAACGTGCGCGACAGGCCGTATTTCGAGCGCCCATGCTGCCGCGGCCGGTGGTTGACGACCACCTCGGTGATGCGCCCGCCCAAGCTGACTGGCCAGCGCCGGCAGGTAGCGATGCATGCCGGGCCTCAGCTTCAGCGGCTTGACGACCTCGGCGCGAAACACCTTCAGCGAGCAGCCGTTGTCGTGAAGGCGGATGCCGGTCACGAGTCCGAGCAGCCAGTTCGCGACCACCGACGGCACGTGGCGCGTGAGGAACGCGTCCTTGTCGATCCTTGCGCCATCCGCACACGATGTCGTGGTCGCGGGCCAGCGTCGAGCATCTTCGGGATGTCGGCGGGATCGTTCTGCAGGTCGCCGTCCGATGGTGACGATGAACCGGCCGCGCGCGTACGGCGAAGCCGGCGGCGAAGGCGGCGGTCTGGCCGAAGTTCCGCGTGAACCGAATCACGCGCACCCGCGGATCGCGCGACTGGATCTCGCGCAAGCGTCTCGAACGTCGCGTCCTCGCTCCCGTCGTCGATCAGGATGATCTCGTACGGGATGCCGAGTCGGCTGCGAGGACGCGCCGTCAGCTCCTCGTGCAGCGGCACGACGTTGAGCTCCTCGTCGCGAAGCGGAATGACGAGCGAGACCTCGGGCGTCACGCGCGGCCGTGCCGCTGGCAGCACGACCACCAGCCGACCGCGGCCAGCCGACGATGACGCCGGCGAGCGCCAGGCGCCACACTGCGGCCATGCGTCCGCATCAACTCGAGCGCCGCGTCGCCGTACCAGATCGCGAGCATGCCGAGCGCCAGGTAGCGGACGCCGCGGGCGATCGCAATCGCCGTCACGAATTGCACCGGCCGCACGCTGCGCCACGCCCGCCAGCGAGCACGAACAGCTTGAAGGGCGCCGGCGGCGGCAGCAGCGCCGGCACCATCAGCGCCAGCAGGCCGTGACGCTGGTAGAGCGCCAGCGCGCGCTCGGATGTGCCGGCGTTCAGCCGCTTGCGGAGAAACGCCTCGCCGCCCTTTTCGGCGAGGTAGTAGATCACGTAGCAGCCGGCGACCGAGCCGAGCGTCGCCATCGCGGCGTAGTACAGCATCCAGGCCTTGTTCTGCGTGACCATCAGCACGACGAGGATGTCGTTGATCTGCGGCAGCGAGACGAAGGAGGAGTCGAGGAAGGCGACGGCGAAGAGGCCGGGGCCGCCGATGGCCAGCGGCAAAGCCATGGAGCCAGTCGATGAACGATTTCACTCGAGGTGGTTGCTGACGCGTTATCCTGAGGACAGCTCCGTGATTATAGCCCGCATCGCTCGCGGCGCGCCGCCACGGCGCGCCGGCCTCGCCGCATGGATCGTCTTCCTGCGCGCCGGGCTCGTCCTCAGCCACTACGACGCGCAAGGCCCATCTCGTCGTCGCGCGGCGCGTCATCGACAGCATCACGCCGGGCTGGCAGCAGATCGGCGCCGTCTGGCTGCCGCTGCCCCATCTGATTCAATCTCTCCCGACACAGATCGACTTCTTCTATCGCACCGGCGCGTTCGCATCGCTGCGTGTCGATCGCCTGCTTCGGCATCACCGCGTATGCCAGCGCGCGGCTCGTGCTGGCGATGACCGGCTCGCGCGCTCGGCGCGGTCGACGGCGACGGCGCTGCTCGCGCTCAATCCGAATCTGCTGTACCTCCAGGCCACGCCGATGACCGAGCCGCTGCTGCTCGCGGCGCACGTTCCTGGCGGTGCTCTGGCTCTACGAATGGGTCGCCGCTCAACGTCGGACGACGGTTCCCACGCGGCTCGAGGTGGCGCTCGTTCGCGGCGACATGGACACGGTACGAGGCGTGGCCGGTTCTCGCCGCGGCCATCGGCTGCGGCCGCTCTTCGCCTCGTGGACGGCGTGCGCGTGCCCGCGTGGCGCGTCGCGCGGCGCGGCTGCGATCTGGCCATCTGGCCGGTCGTCGGCCGTTCTCGCTGTTCGTGCTCAACAGCCGGATCACGGTCGGCGCGTGGTTCGTGAGCGAGCGGCTTCTACGTGCCGGACCCCGCGCTACCAGGGGCCGGCTCTGCGCAGTCTCATCGCGGTCTGGTGGGGCACGCACGAGCTGAGCGACACGTCGACCGAGCTCGTCGCGCTCGCGACAGCCGCGGTGCTTCTGGCGCTGCGCGCGCTCGTGCAGCCGCGCCGAAGCGCCGATGCTCGTGACCGCTCGCGCTGCTTCGCCGCCGGCGCGCTTCCGCTTCTACGCGTTCTACGAGGGGCATCCCTTCCGCATCCGCTACATGATGCCGCTCGTCGCCGCCTGCGCGCTGTTCTGCGGGCTGGCGGTCGGACTCGCTGCGGCGGGATCGCGGCGATCGTCGCTGGCGGCGCTGCGCTCGTCTCGTGATGCTCGGCATCACGCTGATCCAGTCGCCGCCGTGGAAGCGCGACGCGCCGATGCTGCTCGAGGCGCAGTGGGATCGTGCCGCCAGCGAAGGCCGCCGCGCCGTCACGCGCCTGCCTGGCGCCGCGGTACCGCAGGCGAGAAGATCCTCGCGAGCATGGGATCGCTCGCGCACTACATGCAGGAGCTGTCCCGCGAGGGATTCGCGCATCGCGCGACTTCATTCACGAAGGCAACGGCGCGATCTGGAAGCTGGCGCTCGAGACCGGGCCGGCGCCGCACGCGGGCTGGATGCTCGTCGAGGAGCAGTCGGAAGGCGGCGACGTGCTCGCGCAGCGGATTCGCCGCGATCCGCACTTCACGCGACGGGATGCACGGGTCTGCGAAGGCGGCGGCGTTGCCTTGTACAAACGCGTAGTCAGAATCAGAAGTCAAGCTCAAAGCCAACTGCCTGGACATTCGGAGTTCTGACGTTCGAACTTGGCAGTTCCTACCGTCCGAACCGCATCCCGACCGTGAACTGATAGGTCCAGCCGCCGAGATCGATGCGCGGATTGCGTCGGCCGCGAAGGTCGTGCCGAGGCTCGCCGTCGGCCTTCTGATACCGGATTTCGCCGCCGGCGCTCAGCGCTGTCGCCCGCGAAGCGAATGCCGCCGAGCACGACCGGACCCGTCTCGCTGCCCGATCGCGACGAACGAGTCGCGGAAGATCGCGATTCCGTCGCCGAAGTCGATGAACTCGCCCGCTCTCGCTGTAGCGCCAGTTGATGATGCCGAGTGCCGCCACCGAAGTACGGCTGCACGCCGGACGACTGGCCCGAGCGGCAGCACGCGGACGGTGAACGCGACGGGAACCAGCCGCAGCCGCAGGTCCTGCTCGATCTCGCTGCCATCGGTGTCGACGAAGTCCTCGTAGACGCTCGGAACCGTGCGTCGCGAGAAGCTGACGCCCTGCGCCCGCCTCGAGATAGTTGCCCAGCGGCACCAGCCACTCGCCGCCGACCGACGCGCCGTTGAAATCCTTGACGTCGAAGACGAACGCGTTGCGGTTGGTCGTTGAGCATGTCGCGCGTCGACGCGCGCGTCTTCGCCGCGTGGGCGTGAAGTAGCCGAGGGAAAAGTTCAGCGTCTGCTGCGCCGAGCGCCGGGCGCGCGGCATCCGACGAGCATCGCGCACGCCGCAATCGCCAGCACAGCCGAGTCTGCTGACGCATTCGATGGCCTCCAGCCCGGCCGGTGTGCATGGCAAGTGCCATTGCAGAATCGCGTCGAGAATGCTGAGCATTTCGGCGCGATGACTGCGACGTCAGTCCGTCCGCTTTCGAGCACGGCCGGCGCGGAACTCGCGGATGACGTCGAGCATCTGCGTCGTGCACGCGGCCGTTCGACGCGACCAGATGCGCCGGCCGCAGGGTCGAACGGCGACGCCGTCCATGCCGGTGACGCGTCCGCCGGCCTCTTCGACGATCAGCGCGCCGGCCGCGACGTCCCAGGGCTTCAGATGCTGTTCCCAGAACGCCTCGAAGCGACCGGCCGCGACGTAGCAGAGATCGAGCGCCGCCGATCCCAGACGACGCACGGCGCGCGCGCGTCCGAGGAACGCGCCGAACAGCTCGACGAGATCGCGCGCTCTGCTTGTGCACGTCGTAGGGAAATCCGGTGACGAGCAGCGCATCGATCAGCGTCGTCGGTGTCCGACACCGCCAGCTGCCGGCCGTTGAGAAACGCGCCTTCGCCGCGCTCGGCGGTGAACAGCTCCTGCCGGGTCGGGTCGAAGACGGCGCCGACATCGACCGCGGCCGTCGATCTCGAGGCCGAGCGACGAGCAGAAGATCGGCAGGCCGTGCGCGTAGTTGGTCGTGCCGTCGAGCGGATCGAAGACCCAGCGATAGCGTCGAGCGCGGCGCGTCGGCCGCGCCCCCGCCCAACTCCTCGGCGAGCACGTCGTGATCGGGAAAGCGCTCGGCGATGACCGCGCGACACATCCGCTCGCACTCGAGATCGACCTCGGTGACGAGATCGATCTCGCCCTTCTTGGTCGACGCGGAAGCCGGACTCGCGCCGCGCCAGCTGGATCGCGCCGGCGCGCAGGACGATTTCGATGGCGGTGGCGAGGAAATGGATCGGACGGTTCATCGATCAGGCTCGATCCGCTGCGGCTGAGCGCGCTTGACCATCACCACTTCCATGCCGCCCTGCGGCGCGCGCTGCAGCACCATTTCGTCCATGAAGCTGCGAATGAGGAAGATGCCGCGGCCGCTCGACTTGAGGAGGTTCTCCGGCGCGCAGCGGATCGGGCACCGCCTCGGGATCGAAGCCGGAGCCTTCGTCACGGACGCGGATGGCGACGCCGCTGGCGCGCTCGTCGTCGAGCGGCGTGAACTCGACGTGCACGCGCTTGCTGCGCGTCGTTGCGCGTTGCCGTGCTTGATGGCGTTGATGACCGACTCGCGCACGGCCACGCCCACCCAGTGGACGCGCGTCGTCGTCGAGTCCGGCCATCCGTCCGATGTGGTCGCTGACGACCTGCACGAAGTCGAGCATGTCGAAGGAGCTGTGGAAGTCGAGACGGACAGCGTTGCCGCAGGTCATCAGGGACTGCCGGACTGATTGAGTGCACTCGCACAAGTCCGGGCGATCAGCGGGCTGCACACGGAGCGGCCCTGCAGATTGACGGCACGTGCACCGTGCCATTGACACGTCGCACCGTGCACGCTCCTGTTATAGTCGTCGGATGTCTTCGGTCATGGTGCACCCGGCCCCGCGGGTGCGGGGCCGCGTGCGGCCGCCGGGCGACAAGTCCATCTCTCACCGCTACGCGCCTGCTGGCCGCCATCGCCGACGGCGTCTCGACGATCCACGGCTACTCCACCGGCGCCGACTGCGCCTCCACGCTTCGCTGCCTGCGCGGCCTCGGCGTCGCGAATCGACGAAATCGGCCGGGATCCGGCGCTCGGGCATCGAGCATCCGGATCGAGGGCCGCGGCCTCCGCGGGCTGCGTCGCGCCCGCCGCGACGCTCGACGCCGGCAATTCCGGCAGCACGATGCGGATGCTCGCCGGGATCCTCGCCGCGCACCCGTTCCGCGACCTCGATCACCGGCGACGACTCGCTGCAGCGGCGCCCGATGCGCCGGATCATCGTCCCGCTCGAGCGCATGGGCGCGCGCGATCGCCTCCTCCGACGGCCGGCCGCCGCTGACCATCGAGGGCACCCGCGCGCTGGCGGCCATCGACTTCGAGCCCGAGGTGCCCAGCGCGCAGGTCAAGAGCGCGGTGCTGCTGGCCGGTCTCCACGCGGACGGCGTCACGCGGGTCCTCGAGCCGCTGCCCACGCGGGATCATACGGAGCGCGCGCTGGACGCGTTCGGCGTGCCGGTCGACGCGTGTCGGGCCAGCGTCGTCGGCCATCGAGGGCGGCCAGCGCCTGACCGGGCGCGACGCTCGACGTGCCGGGCGACATCTCGTCGGCGGCGTTCTGGATGGTGGCCGCCGCGGCGCTGCCCGGTTCGGAGGTCACCATCGAGCACGTGGGCCTCAATCCCACCCGCGCGGCGGGCATCCTCGACATCCTTCGCCGGCATGGGCGCGAGCGTCGAGGTCACCCCGCGGCGGCGCCGTCACCGGCCGGCGAGCCGATCGGCACGATCGTCGTCCGCCACGACGCGCTCTGTCGAGCGCCGACATCGCCCGGACGAAGTGCCCGGCGTCATCGACGAGCTGCCGGTGCTGGCGGCGCTGGCCACGCACGGCGGCGAGCTGCGCGTGAGCGGGGCGCAGGAGCTGCGCGTCAAGGAGAGCGACCGCATCTCGGCGCTGGCCGACGGATTCCGGCGCATGGGCGCCGACATCGACGAGCAGCCGGACGGCTTTCACGTCCGCGGCGGCCGCCGGCTGCGGGGCGGCGAGGTGGACGCGCACAACGATCATCGCCTGGCCATGGCGTTCGCGATCGCGGCGCTCGGCGCCTCGGGACCGACGACGATTCACGACGCCGGCGCGGCGGCGGTGTCGTATCCCGAGTTCTTTTCCGTGCTCGAGTCGCTGCGCGCGTGAGGGCCGACAAGCTCTATCTGGTCGGATTCATGGGCGCCGGCAAGACCACCGTCGCGCGCGCGCTGGGCCGGCGGCTCGGCTGGCGCGTCGAGGACATCGACGAGCGCATCGAGGCGCGCGAGCGCCGCAGCGTCGTCGGCCATCTTCGCCCGCGAGGGCGAGCCGTACTTCCGGCAGGTCGAGCGGCGGTGCTGCAGGAGCTGCTGCCCGAGCGGAACATCGTGGTCGCCACCGGCGGCGGCACGTTCGTCGATCCGGACAATCGCGCCGTGATGCTGACCGACGGCGCCGTGGCCTGGCTCGACATTCCGCTGGCGCGCGTCATCGATCGCGTGCCGCCGACGGCCGCCGGCCGCTGGCCGCGGATCGCGAGCAGATGGAGCAGCTGTACGAGCGCCGCCGGGTCGCCTACGCCAGGCGCACATGCGCATCGACGCGAGCAGACCGGTCGACGAAATCGTCGAACGCCTGCTGGAGTGGATCGGCTACTGATGTGAGCTATCTCATCATCAGCGACATCCACGCCAATCTCGAGGCGCTCGAGGCGACGCTGGCGGCGGCCGGCCCGTACGATCGCGCGCTCGTGCTCGGCGATCTCGTCGGCTACGGCGCCGACCCGAACGCCGTCATCGATCGCGTGCGCGCGCTCCCCGGCGCCGTCATCATCCGCGGCAATCACGACAAGGTCGGCGCGGGGCTCGAGGACGTCGAGGGCTTCAACCACCTGGCCCGGCACGCGATCGAGTGGACCGCCGCCGCGCTGACCCCCGACAACCGCGACTGGCTCGCGGCGCTGCCGCAGGGCCCGGTGATCATCGACGACGCCGTCGAGATCTGCCACGGCACGCCGTTCGACGAGGACGTCTACGTCTTCGACGACCTCGACGCGCTGCGCGCGCTCCGGGCGGCGCGGCGGCCGCTCTGCCTGTTCGGCCACACGCACGTGCCGGCGGTCTTCAGGCTGGGCACGAATGCCGAGCTCTCGATGATGCCTCCCACCGCGCGTCTCGCCGTTCGATCTGCCGCTCGACCAGGGACGCCACCTGATCAACGGCGGCGCCGTCGGCCAGCCGCGCGACGGCGACTCCGCGCGCGGCATTCGGCTTCTTCGACACCGAGACGCGCACAGTGACGCTGATGCGCGCCACGTACGACGTCGCGGCCGCGCAGGCCAAGATCATTGCGGCCGGCTGCCCGAGGTGCTCGCGCAGCGGCTGGCGCTCGGACGGTACGTCGACTCCCAATTCCCAACGCCGAACTCCCAAACGGATCTAGCTATCGTGCGATTCGGAGTTCGTTGGGAGTTGGGAGTTGGTCGTTGGGAGTTGGGCGTTGAGCGGCGCATCTGCGCCGCGTACGCATCGGCGGCGGCGCGCGAGCCGAGAATCCATCCGATGACGATCCCGAGGACGAGGCACGCCCGGGATGTAGAGGAAGTGGGCGGCGGTCGGCATCAGGGCCGCCGCGTCTTCTTGCAGATCCGACTCCAGCCGCTCGAGCTCGCGCTGCACGGTCGCGAGCCGGCGCGCCACCGACAGGACGTAGGCGAAGAGCGCCACCATCACGAACGAGTACGCGGCGATCGAGCAGCGGCGCGGCCGGCAGCTGATCCTGCGGCGGCAGCTGGTCGATCGGCACGAACTCGTTCTGCTGCTGCGGGCTGCGCGGGCTGCTGGGCCGACGAGCGGCGTGCACGCGCACGCGCCAGCAGGAGCACGACGTCAGCGACGAGCGCGTCGAAGGATGTCATCACGTTATTCGTCCAGTGAAAGGTAGAGCGCATCGAGGCGCGCGCGCTGCTCTTCGAGCCGGACCCGCATCTTCAGCAGCAGGACGAAACAGCAGCAGGAACGTCGCGACCGTAAACCACAGCGGGAAGCCCATCGAGACCGGCAGCGTCGGCACGACGCTCGTCGGCGGATGAATCGTGCGCCAGTAGTTCACCGAGATGTAGATGAACGGCACGTTGGCCATGCCGAAGAGCGCCAGGCCGGCGGCGAGCTTGTCGGAGCCCGGGCCGCCGTACTTGCGGAGCAGCAGGTACGCCACCGAGACCATCCATCCCATGAGGCTCGAGGTCAGCCGCACGTCCCACTGCCACCAGACGCCCCACGCCTTGCGCGCCCAGAGCGGGCCGGTGACGAGCGTGAGCAGCCCGAAGAGCACCGTCAGCTCCGCCGCCGCCCACGCCGTGCGATCGTGGCGCGGGATCGCCGCCGAACAGATACCGCACGCTGGCGACGCCGCACACGATCGCCGCAATCAGGAACATCCACGCCGATGGCATGTGGTAGTAGAAGATCTTCTGCACCAGCCCCATCGTCGATTCGTACGGCGCGTTGGCGATCGACGAAGCGGCGACACCGCGAACATCAGCGCCGCAGACGATCGCCGCGGGCGTAAACCATTTGGGCATGATCATGGTCGCTAGTCTCTGGCCATTACGTGACTTCAGTCCGGCTAAAGCCGGACTTCAATCCGTCATCAACGGTTCGAACGTCCAGAGCGCCAGCGTCACGAACACCACGTCGAAGGTCAGCAGCAGCGCCATCCAGAAGCGCACGATGGCGAGCTCGAGCTCCGGCTGCAGCAGCGCCGCCGTCGCGCGGACACCGGCAATGATGACCGGAACGGTAATCGGATACAACAGCACCGGCAGCAGCACGTCGCGGCTGCGCGCCCGCACGAGCATCGCGGCGAACAGCGTCCCGACCGCCGCGAAGCCGATCGTGCCCGTGACGAGGACGGCGGCCAGCCAGAACGGATGCGCCAGCAGCGGCGCCTGGAACAGCAGCGCGACCAGCGGCACGAGGACGACCTCGGCCGCCATCAGCAGCGCCACGATCCCGAGCAGCTTGCCGACGTAGATCGCCGGCCGCGGGGCGGGCGCCAGCAGCAGCGCCCGCAGCGTCTCGGACTGGCGCTCGCGCTCGAACGTGCGGCCGAGCGCCAGCGTGCCGGCGAACGCAATCGCAATCCACAGGATGCCCGCCGCCCCGTCGGTCAGCGCGCGCCCTTCCCGCACGAGCGCAAAGGCGAACACGAGCACGCACGAGACGGCGAAGAACAGCGTCGTGTAGGCGATCTCGCGGCTGCGGACCTCGACGGTCAGGTCCTTGCGGAGGACGAGCCAGACGACGCGCGCAGAAACACGTCAGGCCCTGCGTCATGACGTCGCGGTAGGTCGCGCGCAGCGCGTCGGGACGCTCGATCGCCTGCACCATGCGTCCATCGCGCAGGAACACCGCGCGATCGAGCAGCCCTTCGGCGAGATCGAGATCGTGCGTGGCCAGCACGACGATCGCGCCGCCGTCTCGCAACGCGTCAGCCGCGCCACGAGCGCCGCCGCCGAGGCATCGTCCAGTCCGGTGAACGGCTCGTCGAGCAGCACGAGCCGCGGCCGATGAATCAGCGCGCGCTCGAGCGCGACGCGCTGCCGCATGCCGCGCGAGAAGCTCGACACCGGATCGTCGGCGCGATCGTCGAGGCCCGCCTGCTCGAGGGCCGCCGTGCGGCCTCGCCCGGTGCCGCGCTGCCGTACAGCGCCGCGAAGAACGCCAGGTTCTCGCGCGCGGTCAGCTCGGGATAGAGAAACAGATCGTGGCCGAGGACGCCGATCGCTGCGCGCAGCGCTGGGCCGCTGCGCGCCCGCCTCGTGCGCGCCGTAGCGGATGCGGCCGCCGCTCGGGCGCAGCAGCGTGGCCAGCATCGCGAGCATCGTGGACTTGCCCGCGCCGTTCGGTCCGAGCAGGCCGAGGATGCGTGCCGCGAGCGGCGTGAAAGGTGATGCGGGACACCGCGCGGCGGCGGCCGAAATGGCGGGAGACGTCTTCGACCGCGAGGTCGTCGAATCTCAGGCTCCGACTGAGCCGGAAGTCGAGGGAGTCACGCGGCGACGCCCTCGCCGCCTCCCCGCGGCCCCGCGCCCTCCTCGTCCAGCTCGCCGTAGATCTGTTCGAGCTCGGCGACGAGCTGCTGGCGGCGCGCCGCGTATCGAGCCTCGTCCTGCCGCCTGCCGGACTCGTGCCCGGAGGTCCGCCTCTACGATTGCGGCGCTCCTCGAGCGCGGCGAGCTCGCCAAGCAGCGTGTTCCGGCGTTCGACGAGCTTGCGCTTGCCGTCGTCGCCCTTCGGCCGCCCGCCGAACGCCAGCCAGCACGCCGGCCAGGATCACGGCCGCCGCGGCGCCGAGCGCCACGTAGCGCGGCGTCCGGCTGTGCGCCGGCAGATTCTTCAACTGCACCGTCAGCGTTGCGCCTGCAGGCAGCGCCGGGCCGCTCGCCAGCCAGAACGGCGTGCCGTCGTCCGACGTCACTTCGCCGACCGTTGAAAACTGCGGCGACGACATCGAGGCGCTGCCGACCTTCTGCATGCCGACGGTCAGCTGCTCCATCGCGGCCGGCCACTTCTGCTCGATCGTGACGTCGGATCGATCGTAGCGGAAGCGGAAAGGCCACCTGCACGGTCGTGACGCCCGACGCAAACGGACCGGTCACGGTCACGCGGTCGCCGCTCACCGTCGCAGACGGCGAGGACCCTGCGAGGATCGTCGCGCCCGCGGCGCCCGATGGCAGGTCGAGAATCAGCGGTCCGCCGATGTCGACCCGCGCCCGCGCGTTGTTGAGGATCTCGAGCACGTAGAACACCTGAAGCGAGTCGTCGCGAAACTCCATCATCACGCGCGAGTTCGGATCGAAGACGACGACGCCCTTGACCGGCGGCGCCGCCGCGGCCGCGGCCGCTTCCTGCTGCTTGCGCGCCGCCGCCTCCTTCATGCCCGCGACGAGGATGACGCGCAGGCCGCCCGAGGCAGGGCGGCGAAAACGGATCGGACACGAGGCGCTCGCCGTTGACGACGGCTTCGGCGCGCGCTTCAACGCCCGGCGGCAGGTTCGGGAAGTTCGCGCGGCCCTGATCGTCGGTCTTCGCTTCCCTCGTGGTGCTGCCCGACGTCAGCGTGACGAGCTGCCCGGCGATGTTGTTGCCGATCGACTCGCGGACGACGCGAACGGTCACGGTGCCGACGGGCAACTCAGGCGCGCCGATCGCCTTGCCATGGATCAGCGACGGGATCGGGCATGTTGCCCTGGGCGCGACGCATCGGCAACTCCCAACGCCCAACGACCCAACGCCCAACGCCAGGAACGCACGAGGCATCGAAGCCGTCATGCTCGCGCCTCCATCCGCGCGCCGCAGTTCTTGCAGAACTTCGCGTCGGGGTCGTTCGCGACGTCTGCAGGCAGCGCACGAGCATGGCGGACCGTGAAGGCCCGCCCTGCGTCCGCCTGGAGCGGGACGCGCTTCCCCTCGCTACGCCGGGTCAGGCGGCCGCCAACCTTCACCCGCTTCGCAATCTCCTTCTCGATCTGTTCGCGATAGCCGCTCACCGGCGTCGAGCTGCCGGATCAGGCCCGTGGCGCGCGCCCGCAGCCGGGCGCTCATCTCGGCGAAGTCCTTCTCCGACATCTTGCCCATCGCGCGATCGAACTCGAGCTCCTTGATGCTGCGCAGCACCAGCGCCTTCTCGCGCTCGAGCGCCGCGCGCGTGCGTCCGCCGAGCATCTGCGGCCCGGTCGGCTCGTCCCTGCCGGTGAGCGGCGACAGCGTCCGCCACGTGGCGACGCCGACGATGGCGGCCGTGAAGATGATCAGGCTGAGAAGGATGATGCCGGACGGGGTCTGTCCGCGCGACACGAAGACGACGATGGTCGCGCCGATCAGCCCCGCCAGCGTGAACAGCTGCCAGGGGTGAAGCGCGTCGTCGCCGCGCGGCTCAATCGAGGTTTCGGAGCTCATCGTCCAGGCGAGCGTCAAGCGCCGGATCGAGCCCGGCGCGCCCGCCACCGCCTGGGCAGAGGGGCGCGACCATCGGCGCGCGGTCACGAAGACTCCGACGAGCGCGAGCGCGGCGACCAGATACGGAAACAGCCACGCGAGGCGGTTGAATCCCTTGTCGATCGGCGCCGCCAGCACGGCCTGACTGCCGTAGTCCTCGACGAACGAGGCCAGCACCGCGTCGTGGTCCTTGCCCTCGGCCAGGTACTGCTTCAGCTTCGCGGTCTGCGCGCATGTGCCGCTGGCAGTTGAGCATGCCGCAGCTGCCGACCGGCAGCCGGCAGCCGCACGTGCAGAGGATCTCGCCTTCGAGGCGCCGCTGAAGGTCGCTGCGCTGCTCAACGGCAACCGTCTGTCCCGTCTGCGCCCCGACGACGGCGGGCCAGAGCACCAGCGCCAGGAAGCAGCAGCGAGGTCGTCACCGCGTTCGCCGGCACCTTGGCCACCGCGAACGCGAACGCCGCCTCGGGCAGCAGCGCGATGCCGGTGCCGATCGCCAGCACGCCGAACCCGAGCCACACCCAGTTCACGAGCGGGTTGACGACGATCGACATGCTCGCGCTCTGTTCCTGCAGGTTGTACGCGGGCATGACGAGGTAGAGATCCTCGGAGAGCGTGCGCCTGATCGCCACCTCGGTGGTCGGTTCCTCTTCGTGCTTCCGGTAGAACCATCTGCGCCGGATACATCTGCGCGATCTGCTTGCCGTCGCGGAACACCGTCGTGTGCCCCGTGATCATCTGCTTCTGACCATCGTCGGTCACCGAGACCTTGTCGAGCCTGACGGCGAACTCACCCACCTGCGTCTGCTGACCGGGCCTGAGCAGCACCTGCTCTTCGTGCTTGAAGCCCTCGCCGGCGAAGCCGAGGAAGATCAGCACGATGGCGACGTGGATGATGTAGCCGCCGTAGCGCCGCCGGTTGCGCGACACGAGGCCGATGAGCGCGGTGAACAGATCGGTGCCGCTGACGTCCTGACGCACGCGCGCGCCGCGCCAGAACTCCTGACCGATCGTGCCGCAGACGAACGCGCACAGCGCGAAGCAGAGTCCCGACGTCCAGACGCGCACGCCCAGCGCGACGAGCGACCCGGCGACGACGACCGCACAGGCCGACCGGGATCATGAACTGATCGCGGAGATTCGACGAGCGTCGACTTGCGCCACGCCAGCAGCGGACCGACGCCGGTCAGGAGCAGCAGGAACAGCCCGATCGGCAGCATCCACTTGTTGAAGAACGGGATCCCGACGGTGAGCCGCTCGCCCGTGACCGCCTCGCTCAACGTCGGAAACATCGTCGCGAAGAGGACGAAGAACGCGGAGAAGAGCAGTACCCAGTTGTTGGCCAGGAACGCCGCCTCGCGCGACACCCACGAGTCGAGCTCGTTGCGCGCCCGCAGCAGCGGCAGCCGGTAGATCACGAATCCAAAGCTGACGACGAGGATCGTGATCATGAAGACCGTGAACATCCGCGACAGCGCGACGTCCTCGCCAAACGCGTGCACCGACTGCACGACGCCCGAGCGGGTCATGAAGGTGCCGAAGATCGTGAGGAAGAACGTCGTGATGACGAGCGTGACGTTCCAGACGCGCAGCATGCCGCGACGCTCCTGCACCATCACCGAATGCAGGAAGGCGGTGGCCGTGAACCACGGCAGCAGGCCGGCGTTCTCGACCGGATCCCAGCCCCAGTAGCCGCCCCACCCCAGCTCCTCGTACGCCCAGATCATGCCGAGCCCGAGGCCGATCGACAGGAACAGCCACGACACCATCGTCCAGCGGCGAACCGCGCGCAGCCACGAGTCGTCCAGGTAACCGGTGATGAGCGCCGCCATGCCGAACGCGTACGGGATCGTCAGGCCGACGAACCCGAGGTACATCGTCGGCGGATGGATCGCCATGTAGAAGTTCTGCAGCAGCGGGTTCAGCCCGCGGCCGTCGGTCGGCGTTTCCGTCAGGAACGTCTCGAACGGGTTGTTGTGGATCACCATCAGGAACAGGAAGAACATCTCCACGATCGAGATGACCGCCACGACGTACGGGATGAGCTCCCGGTGGCGTTCCCTGTTCACGTAGATCGCCGCGCTGCCGAAGAGCGACAGCATCAGCACCCAGAACATGATCGATCCGTCGAGCCCGCCCCAGAACGAGGTGATCTTGTAGAAGAGCGGCTGAACGGCGTCGGAGTAGCGCTGGACGTACTTGATGGAATAGTCGCCGGTGACGAAGGCGTAGATGATGACCGACGAGGCGACCGCCATGACGGCGGTGAAGAGGTAGAAGCCGCCGATGCCGCTTTCGATCAAGCGGCGCGAGCGGCGGCGCGCGCCGGCCACCGAGATGGAGGCGGCGTACGCGCAGATGACGAAGGCCGTGAGAAGAAGGTAGGACCCGAGGGTCGCCATTACTCGGTACCCGCGCTACCGACTCCTGCCTTCGGTTCGTACTTCGACGGGCATTTCGCCATCACCCCGTCCTGCACCACGTTGAAGGTGCCGTTCGGCGCGAGCGTTCCCTTCAGCACGACTTCGGACTCGTCCTTGAAGGTGTCGGGCACGATGCCGGTGTAGTGCGCGCGCAGCACCTTGCCGTTGCTCTGCACGTCGAACTGGTAGTCGAGCGAGTCGCGCTTGCGGCCGATCGACTTCGGCACGACGAATCCGTGCACCTGCAGGTTCTTTCCCTGCCAGGCCTGCGGATTCGCCATCACCTCATCCACGTGTTTGTAGTACTCGGTGCCCTCGCTGAGCGTCGTGTACAGCAGCGCGCCAAATGCCAGGACGAGCACGAGGCTGGTCAGCCCGATCTTCGCTGCTTTGTGACTCATAGATAAGGACTTTCGCGGATACGGAGCCTCCTCAGGATATCAATAAACCGGCGTTCTTGCACAGTTGGTAGACGACCGAGCACCGGCAGCCCAACCACGTTGGAATAGGAGCCGGTGATTCGGGTCACAAAGCGCGACGCCAGCCCCTGAATCGCGTAGGCGCCGGCCTTGTCCATGGGCTCGCCGCTGGCGACGTACCAGGCGATTTCCTCCTCCGACAGCGGCGCAAACTCAACCACTGTCCGCTCGACCTGCACCTGGCGCCGCACGAGCTCGCTGGCGGGAGACGCCAGATAGACGCCCGTCATCACCGTGTGCTCCCGGCCCGACAGCCGCCGCAGCATCTCGCCGCCTCGTCCGCATCGGCCGGCTTGCCGAGGACGCTGCCCTCGACGATCACGATGGTGTCGGCGGCGAGGATCGGGCCGCTCGCCGGCCTGCGCGCCAACCGCTTCCGCCTTCGCCTGGGCGATACGGCGCACGTATCCCTCCGGCCACTCCTCGGCGTCCATCGTCTCGTCCACGTCGCCGGGGATGACGTCGAACTCGATTCCCGCGGCTGTCAGTAACTCCGCACGACGCGGGCGACGCCGAGGCGAGGACTAGGCGCAGAGGACATCTAAAAATCTTCGATCTTCGATTTGAGCATCGATTGAAATATTTGCAACATTGGAGCAGTGGCCATTATTGTTGCATTGGAAACATTGACGTATTGAAGCGGCACACAGCCTGCGTTCAATGCCGGCATGAGTCAAGCCGACGACCTTCAGCGACGCGCCGATGCTTTCGCCGACGCGTCGATTGCCTTTGTTCAAGGCCTGCCGCCAACGCCGATCGCCCTGCGACTGGGCGCCCAGTATCTCGAGGCCTCAACCTCCGTCGCCGCCAACTATCGCGCCGCGCGGCGCGGCCGATCCCATGACGAGTTCACCGCAAAACTCGGCATCGTGACGGAGGAAGCCGACGAATCCGTCTACTGGCTCGAGCGCCTCTCGACGGCATCCATCCGAAGCACCGTCGATGCCGCTCCCCTGCTTGCCGAGGCGGTCGAACTGGCGAAGATCTTCTACGCCTCCGCAAAAACGGCCCGCAGCCGCCGGCGAAAGCGCAGGCCTGACGATGATGCAGCGGCGGTATGATCGCGCCGTGCATCTAGTCCATGAGTTCATGCCACGCGCTCTGGCAGAGATCCTGCGGAAGGCCCCTCTCTCGCCGGAGAAGGTCGAGTTCGCATGGCGCACCGCCGTTGGCCCTGCGGTGGCCAATGTCACGTCGGTTGAACTGAAGGGCTACGTGCTGCAGGTGCATGCGAAGGATGCGACGTGGCGGCGCGAGATTGAGCGTTCGGTGATGGTGATCCGGTCGCGCGTGAACGCCCTGTTAGGCGAAGGCACGGTTCGAGGGCTGAACGTCACGCTCTAAACCGGCATCGGCGTGTGCTATCCGATAGCCAGTAGCCGCAGGGCGCTCGGGATGGACCACGTCACCAGCAGTGCGGCGGCGGCCACGGCGCCGGCGATCTGAACGATATCCATCACGTCAAGCGGTAGCTGCGCACGGCGCTCCGCGTCCCACCGGCGCATCAGTTGCCCTTTCCACCACACCTGCGCCATCTCGGGCATGCGCCACTCGGTCGGCAGTGCGGCCACGCGCGCCATGAACGCGGCAACCGCCCGCTCGTCCTCCTCATTGAGCTCGAACTGGTCCTGCATCAATTCCTCGCCAATCCCCGAGAGGTCAACAACTCGCGCAGACGCCGCTTCGCCCGGAACAGCAGCACCTTGATGCTGCCCCGGCCCAGGCCGAGCGACGCCGCGATCTCCTGATGGTTCTCACCTTCGACATACGCCAGCCAGAGCAGTGCACGCTCGCGCGGGTTCAGCATCGCAAATGTGCGGGCGATGTCCGCGTCTCCAGGTGACGACCCGGAGGCCTGAAGGCCTCCGGCTACATCAGACACGGCCGCGGCGGCGTCCCGCTCAGGCTCCCGCTTTGCTGTGAAACTCGGTCGTCAGGCGAAGCTGTTGCCGGCGTCGGAATGCATCGACGATCACATGAATGACCCAGGCCAACGAGGCAAACGCCGAAATCGGAATCAGAATCCACAACTCACGCATTGGGCATCTCCCGGAGCCAGAGTGACAGGCGCTGACGATACAACGCACGAGCCCGCCTCCGGTTAACAGGTCCTAGAATTGACCCATGCAGGACGCGTCATCGTTTCCGCGGTTCGCACGCCTGTCGGCAAGTTTCTCGGTGGGCTCAAGGAGCTGACGCCGACCGAGCGTGGCGCGCTGGTCGTGCGCGAAGCGTTGCGCCGCGCCTCGAATCGACCCGTTCATGTCGCCCGCACGGCAGGCCGCACTGCGCGGAGGCCTCGTCAGCGCGTGGGACCGCGCTGCTTCAGCTCTTGGTCCAGTTCAGAACGACGGTCAGCCCTGCGGTGTCGGCCTGGGTGCCGGTATTGGTCCCTTCGATGAGGAGAAACCGCGTCCCGTCAGGCGAAATATCGTAGGAGCGGCCCTGTGCGACGAGGTTGAAGTAGAAGCCACCGTCGACGACCATCCGCGGGACGCCGGCGGCAAAGCGCGCCCTGACTCCGGACATCGACCGCCATGAGACGGCCGTCCGGAGCGACATAGAACAGCTCGCGGCCGTTCGGCGCCCACGCGGGATGGAAGCCGCCCGTCGTGGACACCTGCCAGCGTCCGCTCTCGACGTCGGGAAACGGCCGCACGTACACCTGCTCTGTCCCTGACTCGTTCGACTGGAAGGCCATCCACTTCCCGTCCGGGGAAATCTCGGCGTTTCGCTCGTCGAACGGCGTCTGGATCAGCGTCGTGATGCGGCGCTCGCCGTCGAGGACCAGCATCCGAAGGTCCTGACCCGTGGCAGTGCCTGTGTCGGCGCTGAAGATCAGTCGTCCGCCATCGGGGGAGAACGTGTGCGGCATGTGAACCTCCGCACCCTCGGTCACACGCTCCGCGCCACCGGTGCCGTCCGCGGCCTGGACAAAGAGCGGGCTCGGGGTAACGCGGGTCGACGAAAACACGATCCGGCGTCCATCGCGCGTCCAGATCGGAGCGATATCGGAGCTCGGATCCGTCGTCAGCCGCGTCAGCGTCTCGCGTGCGAAGTCCCAGATCCAGATGTCGTCCTGCTGATCGCGCAAGGCCATCGCGACACGCGTGCCATCCGGTGAAATGCGCGCCGTTGTGTACGCGCGAGGTGGCGCATTGATCGGCCGCCTGGCTCCGCCGCGTTCCGCCCAGACGAGTCGCCGCTGCAGCCCACCGGCGCCGGCGGCGATGTACACCAGCGTGCCGTCGGCCGCTACGCTGAAGTCGGCGGCACCGCTATTACGCTTCGTCAGGACGCCCTCGACGAGGGGAATCGGATCGCCGAGCACTTCGAGTCGAACCGGGTCGAAGGGGACAGCACGGATGGTATTCTCTGCGCCGTAGACGAGGTGGCCGCTGGGCAAGAATCGCGGGCTCGAGCCGCTCGGTACGAGGATCTTCGTGTCGCCAGACTGGATATCGAACGCGGCGATCTGAAAATCCTCCCCGCGCTCTCCGGACTGAATGGTGAACAGCACCGCGCGACCACCCGGCAGGAACTCAGGCCAGGAGTGCTGGAGCTCCCCGCGCGCTTTGTCAGGAGTCGTCAACACCGTGGGTGTGCCGCCGCCGGCGGCCACACGCCGGAGTCCCGTCCCCGGCTCGGTCGTCGCGAAGACGATGGTGTCGTCAGGCCCCCAGGTCGCGCCGAGCATTTCACGCCCGACGGCGGTAATGGTCACCGGCGGGCCGCCGGCGATCGGCATCTTGCGAAGCATCTTATCGGCTTCGTCGTCTGAAGCCGACCCATCGGCCGTCCGGAGACACAAACGGTTCGAAGAATCGACCGGCCTGGCGAATCGGGGTGCCCTCGAGCGCATCGAGCGCCCGGATGTAGAGCTGACGATCGTTGCCGAGGCCTGCAAAGTAAACGATCCTGCTGCCGTCAGGCGTGATCGCCATGTCACGGTTCCTGGTGCCGATGCTCAACGGTGCCTGGCCGGTTGAGATCGTAAACCGTCGAAGCGGGGCCGGCCGCTCCGCCGCCGGTGGCTTGAGGACCCATGTGGCGACAGCGGTCACGAGGACCAGCGCCAGCGGCCGCCGCGCCGACCGCTGGGCGAGCGCCAGTGCAGTTTCGGACCAAGCGCCTCTGCAGAGGGCGGCGGCGCCGGCACGTCAAACGCGCCCTCGAGCGCGAGGCGCACGTCGCCGATGGCTTGCGCGCGCTGCTTCGGATCCTTCTGGAGGCACACGCGAAGCACCTGACGCACGCGGGCGGGCACGCCGGCGCCGATGGCGTCCCACCGCGGCTCGAGCTTCACGACCGCCGCGAGCGTGTCCGTGAGATCCTCGCCTGGGAATGCCCGCTTGCCAGTGAGCATCTCAAACAGCACGGCGCCGAAGGCCCAGATGTCAGTGCGCTTGTCGATCGACTGCCCGCGTGCCTGTTCGGGCGACATGTAGGCAGCTGTGCCGGCGATGACGCCTTCGGCCGTGCCACCGACCGTGACAGTGCGGCGACTGCGACAGCGCGTCCGACTCGCCCGATGCAATCTTCGCGAGGCCGAAATCGAGCACCTTCACCACACCGCCAGGGGTGACCTTGACGTTGGCCGGCTTCAGGTCGCGATGGACAATCCCCTTCTCGTGCGCGGCCTCGAGCGCGTCCAGCAATCTGTCGCGCAAACTCCAAGGCCTCGCTGACCGGCAGCGGTCCTCTGCCCTATCCGCTCCGCCAGCGTCTCGCCCTCGACGAGTTCCAGCACAAGGCCGACGGTGGCGACGTCTGACGCCTCCGCCTCCTCCAGACCGTAAATCGAGCCGATGTTGGAGTGATTGAGCGCGGCCAGCATCCGGGCCTCGCGCTCGAAGCGCGCGCGGCGCTCGGGATCGGTCACGAACGCCGGCGGCAGCATCTTGATCGCCACGTCGCGCCGCAGCCTGGTGTCGCGCGCCCGGTACACCTCGCCCATGCCGCCGGCGCCGATCAACTCCTGTATCTGGTACACGCCTAAACGCTGGCCGATCAGAGGAGGAGTGGCGCGGCCCGTCACCACGCCAACGAAGGCAGGGGTGCTCAGGAAGCCGTCTGCTGACGGGGCGTTGAGTAAGGCGTCGACTTCCTGGCGCAGCGCGGCATCACCGGCGCACGCTTCGTCGAGAAACAGCCGGCGCGCATCGTCCGGGCGCTCACGGGCAGCGTGATACAGCCGTTCGACGAGGCGCCACCGGTCTGATTCCATGAGAATGGGCGCATTCTAGCCCGTTTTTGCGGGATGCCAGTTTTCGCCGTCGGTTCCCGCCTTCAGAGATGAGCCCGGAATTAACCGGGTCGCCGAAGGAGGTCGCCATGGTTACTCGCAAATCGTTGTCAATCGCGTCTGCTGCCGCCGTTCTCATGCTCGTCGGAGTCACCGCGGGCGACGCCGCGCTTGACCCGAACCGGACCACTCGCCTGACGTTCAATACGCCGATTGGGCTGCCGGGCGTGACGCTCGCCGCCGGCACCTACACGTTCGAGCTGGCCGCCCCCGACGCGGACCTGAACATCGTCCGCGTGATGAACCGCGACCGATCAGTCGTCTATCTCACCGCGTTCACGCGAGCAGGTCGCCCGACCGGCCGGGCTGCGTGAAGGCCGAGTGGTGACGTTCGCCGAAACACGGCCCGGCACGGCGCCGCGCATCGCCGCCTGGTATCCGATCGGCACATCCATCGGCCACCAGTTCGTCTACGCCCGGTGAACCGCACGGGTGGCACTGCGACAGGAGCCAGCGAAATCGTCTCGCTGGCTCTTCGTTCGTCCTGGCCGCTATTTCTTCAACGCGCTCGGCCAGTTGAGCAGAACGGTATGGGTGTCAGATCTTCAGGCTCGGGAGGGACGTTGATTAGAAAACGATTGCCGTCGCCGGACACGTCGTAGTTGCCGAACGCGCCTTCGCGGAACAGTGTCTGAAAAAGGTACTTGGGCGACGCCAGCCTGGAATCCCGATTCGGCTCCGGCGTTGATTGCGACGGACATCAACTTACCGTGGGCTGCAACGTAAAAAAGTTCCTTGCCATCGCCACGCCACTTGGGGCTGAAGTTTGCTCCAGACGTTGGATGGATCGCGTACGACTCGACAGAGTCGGGAAGACGCGAGATCTGGGTCCAACCCTTTCCGGCAACGGGCAGCAAGTGGCAGATCTCGACCGAGAACGAGGCCGCGCACGTCGCCGTCTTCGAGTCCGTAGATGGCGCCAATGTGGGGATGGTTCAGCGCCGCCAGCATCCGCGCCTCACGCTCGAACCACAGAT
>CAVVHO010000005.1:0-870000 GCA_963748035.1 uncultured Gemmatimonadales bacterium
CACCTCCCACGTTGCTCTCACTTGTCATGGCCGGGTCTGCCCGGCCATCTCGCTTAGGCGCACGATGCCGTGCGTTGCCTTTTCGACTACAGCTTCTCCACTTGCCCGAATTCCAGTTCGACCGGTGTGGCGCGGCCGAAGATCGACACAGCCACCTTCACACGTGAACGGGCTTCATCGACTTCCTCAACCACACCATTGAAAGAAGCAAACGGGCCATCCGACACGCGAACTTGTTCGCCAACTTCGAACGAAACCGCCGGCTTTGGCCGCTCAATACCTTCTTGCACCTGATGCAGGATGCGATCAGCCTCTGCATCAGAAATTGGCATCGGCTTCTTGTCGGTGCCAAGGAAGCCGGTGACCTTCGGTGTATTCTTGATGAGATGATAGACCTCGTCGGTCAAATCCATCTTCACCAGCACGTAACCGGGAAAGAACTTGCGTTCGGTTTCAACCTTACGCCCGCGTCTTGCCTCGGTGACCTTTTCTTTTGGCACCAGCACTTCGCCGATGTGTTCGGAGAGGCCGCGCTGCTTGGCTTGTTCGCGAATTGAATCCGCGACCTTGTTTTCGAAATTCGAATAGGCGTGGACGATGTACCAGCGCTTCGGCTTGGTCGATGTCGTCGTGTCAGTCGCAGTATCGGTCATTGCCCTTGAACCTTCAGGTTCCGATGCCGAGCACGAAGGTAACAACAATGCGGATCAATTGATCCGCAACCAGGAAAAAAACCGAAGCGATCGCCACCATGACGAATACCATGGCTGTGGTAATCGCGGTTTCCCGGCGCGACGGCCAGGTCACTTTGCGCGTCTCCTCGCGCACCTCCTGCATGAAGCGGAAGGGGCTAACCCGTTTGCGTCTTACTTCTGCCGGCGCTTGGTCGCTCATGTGCTCGCACTCAATCTCGTATCAATCCCGCCTGGCAGGAGTGGCAGGACTTCGAACCTGCAACCCCCGGTTTTGGAGACCGGTGCTCTAGCCATTGAGCTACACTCCTCCGTAAAGCGGATGCGGCGGACCATATAAGGGTCCGCCGCCGCGATGTCATGCATTATACATGGTGCGTTTGCAAGGCCATTGAGGCGCTGGGGAAGATTGGAGCGGGTGAGCGGAATTGAACCGCCGTCATCAGCTTGGAAGGCTGTTGCTCTACCATTGAGCTACACCCGCAACCAGTCCACCGCAGAGCGCGGCCGCGCGCCCTGCTAACGCAGCCCACGCGCTACAGCAAGCTAATGAGGCCGTTCAGAGCACCCCAGGGGGCCTTTTGCCACCTCCAAGGGTTTAGTTCGTTCCAGACAATTGCTCTTTTTGGTTGATTTACTAACAGGCGCCACCATTACGAGTATCTGGCCCAGTAAGAAATCGCGTCTGACATCATTACTGGCTTCGCTTAAGTATCTGATAGGATACGTGAAATCATGTCGAAATGATACAAAGTCATTATTCTATTTTGCACGGTCCCAAATTGCCAAAGACCAAAAATATACAATTTTAAAGACGAAATAATGGGCCAATTCGAATTGCAGAAAATGATCACTTCGCGACCGACTTTTCCCGCCGGAGGGAGGAATTTGTCGATCTTGGCTGTCGCTCTGATGGGCTAACGCGGACTTGGGATGAGTTAGGCGCGCGACCAATCACATAACCCATCTTGATGACATCGTTGGATCGATTCGGCGGCGTCCAATCCCAGCCGGCAACTTTGAGCGCGCTAAAAAACCGATCGGCGGTTTTTGGTCAAAGCACGAGCGGCTAGTTGGGCGCGCAGGCAGAACTGCTGCAAGTTTTTTTAATTTAGAATCAAAGTAATTGCAGACGGTCACACCAAGGCGCATTGCTATCAACACCAGACCTAAAATTTTTTCGTTGATCGAGCTCCCAGCCATCGGCTCCGTATAACTAAGGAGCAGAGGACAAATTTTCCTCACAACAAACCTCGGAGAAAAAGGATGAACAATAAAAATATAAATACCAATAATCCAGATCACATTGCCTTGAATGACGACCCTGCAGCGGTAAACGCTTTAGCCAATCTCGAGCTTGACGATCTTGTATCGGCTCGCCCGGATTCAAAATCGGCAGACAATCAGCCAGAGCCGGCAACAGATCACGACCAAGGCGAGAAATCAGCGACCGATGGAGGGGCGAAAGTTTCTCCTGCATCAAAAAATTTGCGGAATACAAATGCCCTTCGCCATGGAGCCTATTCTTACGGGCTCTTGCCTTGGGAATTGAAAGAGGATTTCGAAGCCCTGCACCAGAGCTTCAGGGAAGACTGTAAGCCTCAGGGGGCCTATCAGGAGGAAGCAGTTTTTGCCTTGAGCCACTGGACCTGGAAAAGGCAGCGCGTGCTCCAAGGTAGTGAAATTAGTTATTTTCGTTCGCCAGTAGCCAAAGGCTTGAAGTCGGGGACAGACTCCTGGGATGATATTGTCCGGCATCAAGCCAAAGTGCCTGAATATATGGGAAACCTAACCACCGGCCTATGGAAGATTGTCGACAGTCTGAGCCGTGTCAGTGACACGATCGGCGAGCACTATTACTGGACGGACACAGATGAAGGAAAAGAAATCCAGTCGGAACTCAGCAGGATGCGGAGCGATGTCGGCAGGTTATCAAGTGGTGTTAGAAACTCAATTGAAGGAACGAAAAGGATAGGGCAGAACCTTGAGAAAATTACAGGCCTCTTTGATCATGCTTACCAGCCCGACGAAATGGAGAAGCAGGTAAAGTTGTTATCTATGATCGATCGCGAGATTGATAAAACGATAAGGCGGATAATTTGCTGGAAAACCTTCAAGAGTATCGAGGATGAAGCTGAGACTCGTAAGGCCGCGGCTCGCATGCCGCCATTGCTCGACTCTCCTTCGACGATGCCCGAGAAATCGACTGAGATTAACGAAAGCACCGAAGCTAACGGGGACCCTCACGACAGAAAACCCAAGGCTAACTAGCCTCTCCTCACAAGCGGCGCCGGATGTTCCGGCGCCGCTTCAATAGGAAAAAGGCGTCGGCTGATTATCGACCAGGCACCCTGCGAAGCTGCAGTGAAAAAAACCAATGAAACAATTTTCGCGGCGCTCTGCTTTGCTGTTGGCGACAATGATTCCTGGGGTTGCCGTATCCAGGCCGGCCCTAACAGGCGAAGCCGATGCGGTTCTTCTTGCACTCGGCCGCCGGTTCGACGCAATCGCGGGGCAATTAGACCATGCAATAGAACATGGTTTGGATACTGACTGGGATGCACTCCATGAATTCAGCGAAATTGAAGCCGAGATTTGCGCGACGTCCGCTACCTCTATTGAGGGCCTTTACGTAAAAGCGCGAGCGGTATGCTGGGCGCTGCTCGGCGATTTGGAATATTGCGAGCGATCACCAGCTAATGAACGGATGGGTCTCTCAATAGTTCGCGATCTAATCCGGCTGCACCGGCCAGATCTAGAGCACCCGGGCGCATTAAAAAAATTGATCAATGAATGATTTAGCGGGCATGACCGGTTCGCGGCAGGCTGATCTCAGCTTTGTGACAGAATTAGACATTCGCGAATTGCTTTGCGCGCAAACAGAAGGGCGCCGCGATGTCCTCTCATCTTGTACGGCTCGATTGGCTTGCTTGCATAGCGCGCGACACTAGCGAGCGGCCCGCGATGAGGCGGACACTAATTCGCTGTTGCTGTTGAGTGCGCATTTGAAAAGCCCGGTACAGATCCTTCCTGTAAGTAACTCAGCAAAACGTCCATCCGGGGCCTGCAGGAGTTGCTTACAGAACGCGCCATAGCGCTCTGATAGGTCGCGGATATTCAAGCAGTCACTGCTGATGGATTGCATTTGGCTGCTGGCGACGAGTTTCGATGTTGCTTCGACCAAAGCGCTGGTTAAGCCCAGGACCCGGCCAGTTGAAATAGCGAGAGTAAGAGCTGCTTTCGCAGAATGCTGATAGTCGCGTTGCAATTTCGGTATGCGTGGCGCGGGGTAGCCGGCCGTACAGTACGCGGTCACCGTGAAATAGGCAGAGCATTCGAGATACTCGCCTGAGAGCTCATTCAAGGCAGCCATTTTGTTTCGTTGCAGCGCAACAGAATCGGCGTTGTCGACATGGTCTTGTGCAGACGCCACCGCACCACTTAAGCCTAACGCGAGCACTGCGAGGACAAGCTTCCACATCGGGGGGCTTTCACTTGAGCCTTTAGAGAAATAAGCCGCGTCATTAGCTCTAAATTGAATTTCTATGAGTGCCGTTTAAGGTTCAAAAAAGGGTATGACTTATTGCCCGATCGGTTAAAGGCGGTTGCATCAAGAGCATACAAATTGAGGCAGGTCTTACCTACTTACCATTTGGCGGCGTGCAGGTATTTAGATCCCGACGAGGTCAAGGGTACATTACAACCCGAATTGAAAAGATCGAGAGCGCCCAATGTTGCGTTCTGTTGCGTGCGGTCTCTGTTTTCTGGTTCTAGCGGCGGCTAACGCAGCAGCACAGGAAACTCTCGAGAATCCTTCGGTAACGAACAAAGGCGAAGCATCACGAGATGTGCGGCAATCAATCTGCCTTCTCGTTGAATCGGCGGCTCTTGCGAACGAACTGCCTATTGAATTTTTTGTTCGATTAATTTGGCGGGAAAGTCGATTTCGGGCCGGCGCTATCGGTCCGTCAACCCGCAGCGGCAAGCATGCTTTGGGAATTGCGCAGTTCATGCCCGGTACAGCAACCGAGCGCAATTTGCTTGATCCACTGAATCCAATAGAAGCGCTGCCAAAGGCAGCTGAGTTTCTCAAAGACTTGCGCCGTCAGTTCGGTAACCTTGGACTTGCGGCCGCTGCCTACAATGCAGGACCTGGCCGCGTTCGAGAGTGGATGGCTGGTACAGCCTCGATGCCCGCCCAAACGCGCGCCTATGTGAAAGCCGTGACCGGTTTTTCAATTGAAGCGTGGGCGAAGGGCCAAGACGTCGTGCCCAGCGCCGACAGTGGTGGAGCTAATTGCGAAACGCTGATGGCGAGCCTCAAGCAACCGCCGACGAATTTCCTCGCTGCACTCC
Organism: uncultured Gemmatimonadales bacterium; assembly: GCA_963748035.1. GTDB lineage: Bacteria > Gemmatimonadota > Gemmatimonadetes > Gemmatimonadales > GWC2-71-9 > JADJOM01. Next base: position 5,049 of record CAVVHO010000005.1, read on the forward strand.
AACAGCATGTGGTGACGGGCACTATCCAACCGTGGGGTGCCATTCTCGGCGCAGACAAATCGCGTCCGGAAATTTTGGCTCGATATGCTGCGCTCCAGCAGCGATACGCCTCAGTGCTAGCTGATCGAGACCCGATCCTGCTCGAACGCGGGCGAGGCTCCCTCCCCCGCTATCAAGTCAGGGTCGGCGCTGATTCGCGGGCGGCCGCCAATGATGTTTGCAAAAGGATTCATCTGGCCGGCGGCGATTGCGTGGTTCTTCGCAACCCGGGTAGTTAAGAGGGGTATTTCGGCCCTATTTAACGCCTTCGAAAGATTAATCAGCCAATAAACACACGTGGCGCATTGGCTCCCGCGCGGGCAGGCCGGTAGCAGGATCTTGCAGTGTGTTATTGAGCGAACGGAGGGCAGTTCCGCCTAGGCGTCGACGGCGAAAGATGGCCGCATCGATCGCGATTGCAACTTTGTTTTTTACGCTGACCCCTGAAAGAATTGCGTACCAGGATCTTGGTGCGTTGCTCGCCCGTCAGCCGGAGGTGGCGGCAAGATGGCACCGGCATCTCATTGCGTCTCCGTTTGGTACCATCCATGCTGCCGTATTCAACCTACCGAATCCTATTGGCACGATCATTCCGCGTGCGCCCACCTACGCGCTGGTCAGCTTCGACCCGACGGACATTACCGGTTCGATCAACCGACCGTCACTTGCCGACGCAACGACACAGTTTGATTTTCCGAAATCCAATGGCCGGGCCAAGCATGACTTGCTGATCGCTCGGCCGCGTCAATCGATGCCGCCGCTGCTACCGCTTAATTCGCAATTCAAACTAGCCACCGTACCGGACGATAAAGTGTCGACGACCGAAATGCGCGGTGTGACGCCGGTGGCGTTCAATACGCCCGTGCTGGCACCCGTCGCATTCGTACGTTTTTGTGCCCAATATCCTGAGGATTGCAAACGCCGCTCGCCGGACTTCGATCAGACGACGCCGGTGTCGCTCACGAAAGCTCGGATCGCTGAACTTTCTAAAATAAATCGTGAGGTGAACCTCTCTATTCAGCCGCAGGAAAACCGCGGAGGTGTTCTGGCTGAACAATGGCTGGTGGCGCCGGGCCGGGGCGATTGCAACGACTACGCCGTAACCAAGCGCCACGAGTTACTTGCACGTGGATGGCCTTCGCGTTCGTTGCTATTGGCAGAAGTTGTGACGGCCTCGGGCGAACACCATCTCGTATTGGTCGTTCGGACGCGCGAAGCTGATCTGGTTCTTGACAACCTGAACTGGAACATCCGCCCAGTTTCTCAGATCGAGTATCAATGGGTTCGCGCGCAACAGGTAGACAACCCGAAGTTCTGGTCGGCAATTAATATGGAGCGCATTAATCGTGTGGCACGGGAGGCCCGCTTAGGGGATCAGTACCGCTAGCTTTGATTCATGTCTGCGCTTTTGGGAGCGACCTTTGATGCTGCCTAAATCGCAAGCTCTATCATCCTGACGACCCCATATCCCAAAAGATATACCCACGCGACAGCAAGACCTAATCCAATCTCATTGACTTCATATTGAATTTGATGTGCGAGCGAATTCTCACCGTTTGTGACACTCAGCTTCTTGAGCAGGTTGCCATGAAAAACGATTGCCTTTCCCTCGGCTCGTATTCATGCCGACAGGGACTTAACCCCCTCCGGGGTCAACAGCGGCAAATCGTATTCGGGTTTATCGTCTGCACGAACGACACAGACGCCCAAGAGCACTCCGATAACTCCCATGAAATCGCGTCGTCGCATTTGCAAGGCTCGGACCACGCCGAAATAGGCTCTCGCGGCGGCCTCTCTAAAATCAACTGCGCGTACAATTCAGCCGTGCGAGCTGTCCGGAGTTGTAAATTAGGAACAGATCGCCCGAGTAGTAAAAATATTCTCCTAAAAACTGACTGGTTTTAAACTTAAGCTGGAGTTTGTTGTCGCTGGTCACATTGGCAGCGAGCGGCTTACCGTCGCCTATTTTGAGCGACATTTTACGGTTGCTGCCAAGACTCACGTTGAGATCGATTGGAGACGGGGGTTGGCCCGATGGCTTAGGCATCTCCTGTATCACCTGCCCTTTGCATGAAAACTGTTGTTCCGCCGCGCTCGATACGCCAGCAAACGTCATAACGAAGACAAAGCTGCCGGCAGCCAGCCGGGTTACTTGGATCATTGTCGGCCCTCCCACTCCGCTAATAGCGACGCCTAACTGAAACCACGTCGCCTCATCAGTGAAACACAACGCATTGATTTAGATCAACCCAAGACTCTGTCATTTACCCGCGCGTATTCCTACGCGGCCTTTTTTCGGCTGTAGAGCACTCACTCCAGGCGGTGCGCCATCACCTTGTCGGCGCGACCACTTTACCCTTATTCGCCACGCATTTTCTATAATAGGCCCGTTCGGCTCGCCCCGGTCCTTTTGCGCTACCGGCCGCAGGATTACCGATTACACGCGGCGGAAACGCTTCGGCAGTTAGAGCATTGCACTTCTTTGCGATCTCGACACTTACGGCTGATGCGCTGTTCGTCATCGGTCCAACAGCGATAAATAGTCCGACAAGTACACCCGAAAATTTCAGACTGGAAAACATGGTCTGCTCCTAAACCTGGTCATTAGCCGACAGACATGACCTTGTGCCGGCTCAAACTAGCACGCTTGAAAGCGTCGGGTCCTCATCTTGCCGGTCAAAGGCAGAGGCTGGTGACCTTTTCCGGGCATTAATTATTGGGCAGAAGTACTTCCAGATAATGCTGCGATTATCGCGCTATGAGCAAGCACAATCTCGGCACAATGTGACAACAACGATCCGGCCTATAGAATGCCTATATGCGCCAGTTGTTGAAACTTCATCCGGACTCGCGTTCCTTCGCGGCGACACACATTGAAGTGGAGATCGCGCGCCCGCGCGCTGATAGTTTGGTATTGTCTTATATCGTGACCGGCAAGATAAGCGACATCCGCATGCCGCCTGTCATGGCGGCCGCGCGCAGCGAAGAGCTTTGGCGGCACACCTGTTTCGAGGCATTTGTATGTGCTTCGTCGGGCTCCGAGTACTACGAATTTAACTTTGCACCGTCGACACAATGGGCTGCATTTCGGTTCAGCAGCTACCGGAGCGGGATACGTATGGCGGCTGAGATCAGCGCACCCCCAATAGAAGTTCAATCGAGCCCCGATTGCTACACATTGCAGACCTCGCTGGAGTTGGATCGCTTGTCGGCTTTGCCACGCAAGGTCGTTTGGCATCTCGGTTTGTCGGCCTTGGTCGAAGACACGAGCGGCCGCAAATCATATTGGGCATTGGCGCATCCACCCGGGAAGCCGGACTTTCATCACGCGGACTGTTTCGCGTATGAGTTTTCTCCGGCCGCGCAATCATGAAATTTGGCATCGATCGACTCATCGCCGAACCCACTTTGCGTGCGCCACTCACCGGCAGACGTGTGGCGTTGCTCGCGCATCCCGCTTCCGTCACGGAAGACCTGACACACTCATTGGATGCACTGGCCGCATGCGGTGATCTGAAGATCAGCGCCGCCTTCGGTCCGCAGCATGGCCTGCGGGGGGATAAACAAGACAACATGATCGAGTCTCCGGACTTCAACGATCCGGTGCATGGCATTCCGGTATTCAGCCTCTATGGAAACGTGCGCAAGCCGACCGATGAGATGATGGACGCATTCGATGTGATCCTCGTCGATCTGCAGGATCTGGGTTGTCGAATCTACACTTTTATCACGACCCTGCTCTACGTCCTCGAAGCAGCTTCGCAACATCATAAGACTGTCTGGGTACTAGATCGGCCCAATCCTGTGGGTCGGCCTGTCGAAGGTTTGACGCTACGCGCCGGCTGGGAAAGTTTTGTCGGTGCAGGACCGTTGCCGATGCGTCATGGGCTCACGCTCGGCGAACTGGGTCTATGGTTCATCAAGACGCTCAAGCTCGACGTCGAGTATCGGGTTATCGAGATGCAGAATTGGCAGCCCGATGCCGCGCCGGGATTCGGCTGGCCGTTGGGCACACGCGCGTGGATCAATCCGAGCCCCAACGCGCCGAACTTGTGGATGGCGCGCGCCTATGCAGGGACGGTGATGCTCGAGGGCACGACGCTGTCAGAAGGACGCGGCACCACTCGACCGCTCGAACAATTCGGCGCTCCCGATATCGACGCGCGGGCCGTCATGAAACAAATGGAGATCCTGGCGCCGCGGTGGCTCGATGGTTGTCGCTTGCGCGAGTGCTGGTTCGAACCAACGTTTCACAAACATGCGGGCCAGCTTTGCCATGCCGTGCAGATACACACGGAAGGTTCCGGTTACCATCACCAGACATTCAAGCCCTGGCGCATCCAGGCGCTCGCCTTCAAGGCGATTCGTTCTTTGTACCCGGACTATCCACTGTGGCGCGATTTCGCCTACGAGTACGAGCACGGCAAACTCCCCATCGATGTCATCAACGGCGGCCCGTTGTTACGAGAATGGGTCGACGATGTGTCGGCGACACCTCAGGATCTGGATGTGCTGGCGCTACCAGATGAGCAGGCCTGGTTGAGCCAGCGTCAACGACACTTGCGCTACGGAAGGCCGTAGACAGACAGCTCGGACGTGGGTTGAGCGCGATCAATGGGTAGTGCAGTTTGCACCGAGACAGAGACACCTTCCGTGTCATGGCCGGGCTTGTCCCAGCCCTGACGGCTGCGCCACGGTCGGCAAAAACTCTTAAGAGTGCTGTTCTGGGGACAGTTGGGGTCAGCCTATCGCTTTTCACATCATCGGTGCAGCCGTCGACCCAGGTTGCGACGACCCTTAGCTCCTCTGTTAATGCCACGAGATCGGCGCGAGCACCCGGAACCAGCACTCCGCGCTCGTTGTCCAGGCCCAGAAATCGCGCAGGGGTCAGTGAAGCGGCGCGGAGCGCGTCCTCCAGGGGAAGCTGGGCCATTCTGACCGCATTGCGCACTGCCGAGGCCATATCGAGATGCGCACCCGCCAGGGTCCCCTCTTCCGTGGTCAGCCGTCCGTCGACCAGCTTGATCTTTCGGCCAACCAGTTCGAAGCGGTCCAGCGATGCCCCGACCGTCGGCATGGCATCGGTGACCAGGGCAATTCGGTCGGAACCCTTGGCCGCAAACGCAGCCCGGACCGAAACGGGATCGACATGGATCCCGTCGACGATGAGGCCAGCCGTCAGCCGGTGCTCCGCCAGCGCCGCGCCGATGATCCCCGGGGCACGCGCACTCAACGGCGGCATGGCATTGAACAGATGGGTCACGCCGGTTGCACCATCCGCGACAGCCTGCATGACAACGGCAGCGGACGCCTCGCTATGCCCGATCGAAATCCGCATACCCGAGGAGGCCAATGTCCGGATAAAGCCTGCCGGAACACACTCGGGCGCCAGCGTGACCAATGACCTGCCGGCGCTAGCAAATTCACACAATTCCTCAAGGTCGCCCGCACCAGGCTGTGCGATCCGATCGGGCCGGTGCACGCCCGGACGGCGCGGACTGATGAAAGGGCCCTCGAGGTGCAAGCCGAGGATCCCGTTTTGGGCGCCGATCGAGCGGACCGACGCGATCGCAGTCCGCAGCTTCTCGCGGGTATCGGTGATCAGAGTGGGAAGGCACGCCGTGGTGCCATAACGACGATGCGCCCGGGCAATGGCGCGCATGCCGTCAGCCGTCGGTTGATCATTGAGGAGAACGCCGCCGCCTCCATTAACCTGCAGATCGATGAAGCCGGGGGCCAAAATGACCCCGGGCGGGAGCCGCTTCTGCGGCCAATCGGGGGGAACCTCGCCCAAAGCGCCAACTCCAACGATGCGGCCATTACGGACCAGCACCGCGGCTTCGGCACGCCAGCCGCGACCGTCAAAAACGCGGTCCGCCAGGACGGCATGCCCGTCGGCGATTGAAGGATTGTTTCGACCTGGGCTCATCTAATGTCCATGGCAGGCTGGATTGGTAGCGCAACAAATCCAATCTAGGTTAAAGGACGCCGAATACCCAGAGCATCACCCGCCGACGCTCATACCGCTTGCCGACAGGATGATGCGACGATCTGGCGCGACCAGAGACAAAAACGGTGCCCGCTTTGCTCATCGCACTCCAGGCGACGGAAGAGAAATAGCATGGACCGCTTGGTCATTCGCGGCGGCAGACGCATTGAAGGCTCGGTCCAGATCCGCGGGGCGAAGAACGCGGCTTTGCCACAGATCGCCGCTGCGCTGCTCAGCTCCGAACGGCTGGAGTTGGCGAATGTTCCCGAAGTGACGGACGTCGACACCATGCTCGAACTGATGCGCGAGTTCGGCGTGGTTGCCGCCCGCGGCCCTGGGCGGATGCTGGTGCTGGACGCCTCGGGAGCCAGCAACGCGCAAGCGCCCTACGACATGGTCCGCCGTATGCGCGCCAGCATTCTCGTCCTGGCGCCGCTGCTAGCCCGTTTCGGTTCTGCGCGCGTGTCCCTGCCGGGGGGCTGCGCGATCGGTGCGCGGCCGATCGACCTACATCTCAAGGCACTGGACGCGCTCGGGGCCGACGTGGACATAGAGTCCGGCTACATTCACGCGCGGACCAAAGGCGACGGGCTGCGCGGCGGCCGCGTCGTGCTGTCCTCACCATCCGTGGGAGCGACCGAGACGGCCCTGATGGCGGCGATCCTCGCACGGGGTGAAACCGAGATCCTGAACGCGGCGCGCGATCCTGAAGTTTCCGACCTCGCGTTCTGCCTGACCGCGATGGGAGCGCGCATCGAGGGTGCCGGGACGCATCGGATTCTGGTGCAGGGTGTGGATGCCCTCCACCACGCCCGCCACGAACTGATCACCGACCGCATCGAGGCTGGGACCTACGCCATCGCCGCTGCGATCACCGGCGGTCATCTCGAGATCCTCGGCGCCCATCTCGAGCACCTCGGGTCGGTCGGTGCGGTCCTGGAAAGTGCCGGAGTTCAGATCTGGCCGACGGATCGGGGTCTGATGGTTGTCCGCTCGGGTCCTTTGCAGGCCATCGACGTCGTGACGGAACCTTATCCCGGATTTCCCACTGACCTGCAGGCGCAGTTCACGGCCCTGATGACCATCGCATCAGGAGCGTCGGTCATCCGCGAGACCATATACGAGAGCCGGTTCATGCACGTTCCCGAGCTCGCGCGGCTTGGCGCCAATATCTCGTTGCAAGGCTCGACCGCGCTGGTGCGCGGCGTCGAGCGGCTGCATGGCGCGGAAGTGATGGCCACGGATCTGCGCGCATCGGTGAGTCTGGTCATCGCTGCCCTGGTCGCGGAAGGCGAAACGACCGTTCACCGCATCTACCATCTCGATCGCGGATATGAATTGCTTGACCGCAAGCTAGTCCAGTGCGGTGCCGATATCAGACGGGTCGCGGAATGACGGCGGCCGCGCAAGCTGGTCCGTTATTCGCCGGCGTTGACGGCGGCGGCACGGGCTGCCGTGCGCGTATCGAGGACGCGGAGGGATGCTTGCTTGGCACCGGCATTGCCGGCCCGGCAACACTACGCATGGGGGTTGACCGTGCGATTACCGAAGTGGAAAAGGCCTGCCGCGCCGCACTCGATGAAGCCGGGCTTGGCGCAAACGCGCTCGGCTCCGTGCATGCTGCCGTCGGGCTCGCCGGGGTCGGCCGTAAAGGCGCGCTCGAACAGCTCTTGATGCGGCCGCATCCCTTCCGCTCCGTCGTTTACGCCCATGACGCAACGATCGCCTGCATCGGCGCGCATGGCGCCCGAGATGGCGGCATCGTCATCATCGGAACGGGCAGCGTCGGCTTTGCTGTTGTTGGAGGGCGCGAGATCAGGGTCGGCGGCTATGGCTTTCCCATATCCGACGAGGGCAGCGGGGCCGATCTCGGGCTCCACGCAATCCGCCTCGCATTGCGCGCCTATGACGAGCGTGCCGTCGGCACCAGTCTCACGCGTGACGTGATGACACGCTTCCATAACGATCCGTTCGAAGCCGTCGCCTGGATGGACCATGCGACGGCCACGGATTATGCGACCTTCGCGCCGCTGGTCATGCGGCATGCTGACGCTGGAGATCCGGTGGCGCGGCGGATCGTTCGCGACGCCGCGGAGCAGATCGACGAACTGGCGCGCCGGCTGTCCGAGTGCGGCGCTCCCCGCATCGCCTTGCTCGGCGGGCTCGCGTCTTCGATGCAGCCTTGGCTAGCGCCGGACGTCGAGCGCCGGCTGGTTCCGGTTGAGGGTGATGCGGTGGATGGCGCCTTGCATCTCGCCCGGCGTGCCGTCATGAAGGACTAGTCTTCGCGGACCGACGTATGAAAATGGAGCAAATGCCAGCCGCGTTTACTACATAACCCGGATAAGCTCATGCGCACCGAGCAAATCAGCCCACGTTACGTCGATCTCGATTCCTGGTCTGCGGCCGAGATGATCGCGGCCATGTATGAGGCGCAGCTTGCGGCGGCCACTGCGGTTCGCGGTGCCCTTGGCGCGATTGCGGCAGCCGTCGATGACGCAGTCCCCGCTCTACAGCGAGGCGGACGCATCGTTTACGCCGGAGCCGGCACGTCTGGGCGCATCGCCGTGCAGGACGGGAGCGAGCTGCCGCCAACTTTTGACTGGCCCGCTGATCGTCTTGTGTTCGCCATGGCCGGCGGCCTTGACGCCCTCGTCCGGAGCGCCGAGGGGGCCGAGGACAATGAAGCTGCCGGTGCGCAGGCCATGGCGGACGCGAAGGTCGGCGTCAATGATGTCGTCATTGGCGTCGCAGCGAGCGGCACGACTCCCTTCACAATCGCCGCCTTACGGGCCGCCAGCGCCTCGGGCGCGGTGACGATCGCTGTCGCCAACAATCCGGGAACTCGGCTGTTCGAGGTCGCACGCCATCGCATCCTGGTCGACACGGGAAGCGAGGTGATCGCCGGCTCAACCCGGATGAAGGCAGGCACCGCCCAGAAGATCGTGCTCAACCTCTTCTCGACCACTGTGATGGTGAAGATGGGCCGGGTCTATCGGGGCTTAATGGTGGACATGCGGGCGCGAAATGCAAAGTTGCGCCGGCGCGCACAAGCAATTGTTAGCGAAATCGTCCCCTGCCCGGAGGGCGATGCGGCTCGTTACCTCGAACAGGCAGACGGCGACCTGAAAACGGCTGTGCTGCTCGGCTTCGGACTAAGCCGCAGCGAAGCCGCCCAACTCCTTCAGCGGCACGGTGGCAATCTGCGCTCCGCCATCAACGCATCCAAGAGCACCGATGGCTGACCCGCTTACGGGAAGCGCGATGGCACGCGAAACCGCCGAAATCCCGGCGGCGGCCGAGCGTCTTCTGGCACGTACTGATGTGTTCGCGGCGATTGCCGAACGGATCGAGCGGGCCAAACCGCGCATCATCGTTTTCTGTGGACGCGGCAGTTCCGGTCACGTCGGCGTCTATCTGCGCTACCTTTTCGAAGCGCGGCTTGGCCTTCTCGCATCGGCCGCCGCGCCTTCCATCGTGACCGCCTATCAGCGACCTCCGGAAATGCGCGATGCCCTGTTCGTCGTGGTGTCGCAGTCCGGGCATAGCCCAGATCTCGTCACCGCCACGCAAGTGGCGCGCCAGTCCGGCGCGCTGACGCTTGCCATCGTCAATAACGAAAACTCTCCCGCGGCCGCCGCGTCCGAGCTGGTCCTGCCGATCGGCGCGGGAAGCGAGCACGCCGTCGCGGCGACCAAGACCGTCGCGCTGTCGATGATCGCCGGCGCACAGCTGGTAGCAGCGCTGGCGCGTGACCAACATCTGAACGCCGAGCTGAAACGTCTGCCGCTTCGATTGTCCACCGCCCTCGCCTGCGACTGGTCGGATTGGGCCAGAGCCGCGGCGGGCGCGACGGCGGCCTTTATTGTGGGACGAGGATACGCCCTCGGTTGCGTCCGCGAGATCGCGCTCAAGGTGGCTGAAATCTTGCGGGTCCCGGCTCTCGGCTACAGCGCGGCCGAGCTGCGGCACGGACCGCGCGCATCGATCACGCCGGCGACTCCCGTACTGGTGTTACGACAAAACGACGAAGCCGGCGCCACCGTTGACGACCTCGTCCGTGAGTTGGATGACGCGGGTGAGAATGTGTTTACCGCCGGAGGCGCGGCGGGGACGCTGCCCTGGATCGGCGACGGTCACCCGGTTTGCGACCCAGTGCTCATGCTCATCCCGGCCTATAGCGCCATCGAGGCGGCGGCTCGTCGCAAAGGCCTCGATCCGGACAATCCGCCTTACCTGAGCAAAGTGACGCGTACATTATGAGGCCGGGCCCGCCTGTACTTCCGGTTCGTTTTCCGCGATCGCCATCGACAAACCAATTTGCCGCAATTGCATGGCTCGTTGCCCCCGCAGCCCCTGGTCGCCATAAACCAAAACATCCGATTCTGTTCGGCAGCCGGTGGTGTGAAACTCCCTAAGCGGCAGCGGCGAGAGACCAACACTAAACATAAAGCGCAACAATCCGCGCCAAGAGGCGAAGCGTCTGAACTTGATGGACAGAATTCCGCGTCGGGAACGACTGAATTGGGGTCTTGCCTAACTGATGCGACCCGCGAAGGTCGCTCCCGACGTGCCGTTCGTAAAGTTGCCGCTACATTAGAGCCCGAACACTTGCGCTAGCGATCATCGCGGCATTTCTGACCCGGTGGTATCATACAAACCTCCGTGCCCAACTCACATAAATTGGGTAATCAGAAAAGCAGGGTTATGAGCCCGCAGAGTGCGACGCCAACAAGCATCATTGCCCATTCCGAGGGTTTCAGCTCGAACAGCCTGCCTTCGCTGACTACGTACGACATCATTGCTTGTACTCGCTGCTAACGCTTCGCACTGTAGCGACTGTTGGCGGCGATGGCTGTAGCGCACAGGTCACAGGCCAGCTCAATCTCGCGCTAAGAGCCCGGTAGTAATTACACACCCACCCGAGGTGATACATTCAGCATGCGTTCGCGAGCGAGGTTGAGTCTGGCCGCTTTGGGTCAAAACAAGATATGACGCGCCGTTGTGTGCTGGCCGTGGCCTTGGGGCACGCAGGCCGTCAGCGTTCGCTTGGGTCAGGACACCAAGGTTTGACGCCGTCACTGGTCCCCTAATGGTTTCAGTTGCCAATGTCCGCTTTGGGTCAAAAAGCGGACACGGCGATGAGGCAGCGCTGCGTTTACTATGATTCCACAGAACCATCGCTCGCGTTACGTCCGAGCGACGGACTTGCCAGGAGCGATGGGGTCGCGACAATTATGGGTGGCGTGTTCGTGTTTAGTCGGGGCAAATTGTGACGCGCATCCTTGTGACCGGCGCATCAGGCTTTATTGGGCGCGCCCTGGTAGCCGAACTGGCTAACGTGGGGCATTCGGTGCGAGCGGCGATGCGGCAACCGGCGGATATATTTCCTAGGTCGGTTGAGGTGATCGCGGTATCAGATTTGACGCGCCCGCTCGAATGGCGTCCGCTGCTTAAGAATGTCGAGACGGTGGTTCACCTCGCCGGCATTGCGCATGCCGGGCCGGAATTTGCCGAGCAGGCCTATGACCGAGTCAACCGCCTGGCGACCGCCGAACTGGCTGGCGCTGCGAGAGCCATTGGCATTGGCCAACTCATCTTCATGTCGTCGATCCGCGCCCAGAGTGGACCGGTTTCCACAGAGGTTCTGCGCGAAACCGATGCGCCACATCCGACCGACGCCTATGGGCGCTCCAAACTAGCAGCAGAGGATGCCGTGCGCGCCGCCGGCGTGCCGTTTACGATCCTCCGGCCGGTATTGATCTATGGCCCCGGTGTCAAAGGCAATTTTGCGCGTCTGATGGAGCTGGCACGAAAACCATGGCCGCTACCGCTGGGCCTTTGCCACAACCGCCGATCGCTGCTAGCGCGGCGGAACCTGATCGACGCCATTCACCTTGCACTGGCGTCGCCCGCTGCCAAGGGCGAGACATACGTCGTGGCAGATCCTATGCCGCTGACGCTGACCGAGATCGTCACGGCATTACGTGCGGGCGAAGGGCGAAGGCCGGGATTGTTGCCTGTGCCACCGCCGTTAATTGCACTCGCCTCAAGAGCCCTCGGCCGTGCCGAAGAATGGCAGCGCCTTGGGGGGACGCTGGTCGCCGATCCCACCAAACTTATGCATGCCGGCTGGAAACCTGCAGCCGATACGCGCGCCGGCCTTGTGGCGCTGGCCCGCGCGACCTCGCCTCAGAACGCGAATTGAATGTCCGCTTTGTGCGACAAGCGGGCATCGCGCCTGCAGCACACTTCAAAATAAAGAGGCCGCCATCTGAGGCTCTGGCAAACACAGCGGCCCTCTCTAGGGTTCGCCAGCATGGGATCAGCGTCTCGCACCGCTACCTCGCCGATAAGCAGGTTTGGATGGCGGTGTTACAAATCAGTCACCAGCGGTATGCGTCTTTTTGTGACACCCAACAGAGAGCGCGGGGCCAGTGCTGACCCCCAATGAAAAAAGAAAGGGACCGCCTGCCAAGGCACAGTCCCTTTCTACGGTCTGCCGAATCGGGACGCCCCGGATGGGGCTTTGGTCAGCATCCCGCGGTCACAGATTGCCCATGCGACCGAAATTTGTTTGTGAACTAGGCAACACAAAGAAAAATATCCGAACAACGTGTTGACCCACGCGGCCCCCTTCCCCGCGGGCACTAGGTCCCGAGCCGGATTAAGTTAAACGAAATTACCCTTGGCCTGGTGTCGGGATGACCACGTGCTCCGCTGTTACCCCGAAAGCGGACATTGATCGGCGGCTTGGGAATGTCTGCTCTGTGCCAGCAACAGCCATTTGACCAATATTTTGTTGATTAATGCTGGCGCTAAATCGAATTGAGAGCCCTTAGCAGTTGTTTCATTGTGTTTCTCCTACGCAAATCTCGCTGCAAATGAAATCGAATTTGCAAAAACCATCGCGGCGAAGCGGCCGCTTTAGCCCTTGCTAGGCAGGTCGAAGAGGTCTGGCGAGTTGTCAATTGTTTGATCCGGCTCCGCCAATAGCTGCCGGCCTTTAGTACTAATAGATTTCATGAAGGCATTCTTCTTTTCTTCCGGTAACAGCCGGAAGAAATCTGTCTCGTGATTGGCGTGTACGGCCAGCGCGCGCGGCGCATTCAAATTATTCGTTCCTTTTAAGACCTCGAGTTCGATTTGCAGGAGTACTTGCTGGAGGTCAGATTCTTTCAGCATAGAACTCTCCAAACAAGTAACACCCGTGTTTGGTAAGAATAGAAAGAGCCCCGGTCGGGCTTACGAAGCCAGGGCTCTTTCGTTATGCGCCTTACGCGAGACCAGAAATGCATGCAGCCGAAACCTAACCGCGAGACATTTCCAAACACTAAATTTTCCTAAGTCCCCATTTTTATTTTCAGCAAAACAAACAAACCAGCGGTTACTCCCGGTAGAATTGTAACGGGGCTAAAATACCTTTTCCAATACCGAGCCGTGATGTTGCATTTCCTAGTGGCATCTCGTTCCGTGTCGGCGCCACATCATAGAACTCTGTTGCGCAATCGGCATCACATGGCCGCCCGGTTGCGCAGGAATCCATCCCACCCCAGTTGAAGGCGCTCTTTGAGCCCCGACCGTCAGGCCAGCGCGCCGTCATGGTCATCGATAATCCACTTCGCCGGGGGGACGCCCGCTGGATAGCTCGAGCTGCAGTGGGGGCCGGAGGCCGCGCCTTTGATGCCGACCTAAGTGGCTGGCCACATGAGGTTCCTGCCCCCTAGGCCATGAAGTAAGAAGTGGAGTGAGGAGTGAGAAGTGAGGAGTAAGAAGTGAGGAGTGAGGAGTGAGGAGTAAAGGAGTAAGGAGTAAGGAGTAGACTGCGACCGTCCGACCGGCTGTAGGCGGTTGCGCGGTTTAGGTAGTTGGGGCGTTACCTCCTCACTCCTGGGCGATCCTGTGACCACGTGTCGCCAACCAGCGCAGGGACGCCTCATCCGGCGCGGCCGTCGGGTTGTGACGATGGTGGCACGGCCGGGCGCCTCAGGTAACACCAACCCAGCTTGTCTGTAGTACGTCATTGGCGTACATTCCTCCATGCGCTTCATCGAGACTCGATCTTCACGACGGAGATCCGGACTCTCCTGCCCGAGGCGGAATATCGTGCCCTGCAAATCGCCCTCCTCCTCCGCCCTGAGCAGGGGCCCGTGATACCCGGGTCCGGGGGAGTGCGGAAGGTGCGGTGGGCTGGGAGCGGGCGCGGCAAGCGAGGTGGGCTTCGGGTGATCTACTACTGGCATCCGGTCGAGGAGACTTTCTACATGCTCTACGCTTACCCGAAGAACGCCCAGGAGAACCTGACCCCGGCCCAGCTCAAGGTGCTTCGGAAGCTGGTCAAGGAGGAATTCGAATGAACTCGAGCGATTTCAAGAAGCTCACGGCGAGTCTCAAGCAGGCGGGCAAGATCCGGCGCGGACGCCTGCGCTCGGCGCGGGTCACCACCTTCAAGCCCGCGGACGTGCGAGCGATTCGAGAGAAACTGGATGTGACCCAAGCCGAGTTCGCGCTCATGATCGGCGTGAGTCTGGCCACCCTCAGGAACTGGGAACAGGGTCGGCGGGTCCCGGATGGCCCGGCGCAGGCGCTCCTTCGGGTGGCCGCGGCGAACCCCAAGGCCGTCGTGACCGCGCTCAGCGCCTAACGCGAGCGCCGAGGGGGACGCGCGGCACGACGAAGATTGGTTCCCTTGTGCGCTCCTGTACCCGCCATAGCTTCCCTCGATCATCGGCTGATCCCTCAACTGGAGGCCCTATGAGGCGTCCGATCGCAATTGCTCTGGTCACGCTGGCCCTCGCAGCACCACGCCCCGCGCTGGCGCAGGACGCACGCGCCCAGATCGCCAAGATGGACCAGGCCTGGCAGACGGCCTACAACGCGGGCGATGCGGCTGCGCTCACCGCGCTCTACACCTCGGACGCCAAGCTCCTGGCCCCCGGCGGCGAACCGGCATCCGGCTCCGCGGCCATCAAGGCGTTCTTCACGAAGGACATCGCCGGCGGCGCCAAGAACACCCTCACCCTCGGTGACGTCACGGCGTTCGGTGACTACGCCCTCGAGACCGGCGGCTGGGTCGCCACGTCCAAGGAGGGCAAGCACCTCGATCACGGCAGCTTCATGACGTTCTACAAGAAGGTGAACGGCGAGTGGAAGATCTATCGCGACACGTGGAACAGCAGCATGCAGCACTGAACTGCGAGTGAGGAGTGAAGGAGTGAGGAGTGAGAAGTAAGAAGTAAGAAGTGAGAAGTGAAGGAGTAAGAAGTAAGAAGTACGAAGTGAGAAGTGAGGAGGAAGGAGGGAGGATTAAGGAGTAAGGGGTGTGGTCAGGGGCTGGTTTGACTCCTCGGCCTCTAGCTTCCCGTCGCCCTCTTCGACTCGTCGAACACCACCATCAGCTTGAGCGACCGGCCATCGTCGCTCCGATCCATGCCGAAGTTCCTGAAGGGACCCTGAGCCAGGGTCCCTTCGGTCTTTCTGTGCCCCTCAAGGGCCACGGCGCCGGGGTGGATTCCGGAGCCGAGGGACGGGCATACTTGACTTCGTCTATATACAACTATATAGTTGACCATATGAATAACCATCGCCTCCTCCTGCTCCTGACGTTGGGCGTGGCCGCGCCGGTCGCGCTGGCCGCCCAGCAGCTCACCCTGGCCGACGCGCTCGCCCGGGCCGAGTCCACCGGGTACGCCAATCGCGCCGCCCGGGCCCAGGCCTCCGCCGAGCAGGCCCGCGCGCTCGGCGCCCTCCAGGGCACGCTCCCCACCCTCCGGGTAGAGGGCGGGTGGGTGAAGACCACGGATCCGCTCGGCGCTTTCGGATTCCTCCTGCGGCAACGCGCGGTGACCCCGGCCGCCTTCGATCCAGCCGGTCTCAACGACCCCGCGGCCCGCAGCAACTGGAACGCCGGCGTGGTGGCCGAGGTCCCCCTCGTCAATCCCGACGCGTGGGCCGGGCGGAGCGCCGCGCGCGCGGGGGCCCGAGCCGCCGCTGCGAGTGCCGATTGGACCGCCGCCACGACGCGGTTGCAGGTGGTGCAGGCCTACTACGGTGCCCGTCTCGCCTCCGAGATGGTGCTCACCCTCGAAGTCGCCGAGGCGATGGCCGCGGCGCACGTCCACCAGGCCAGCTCGAGACTGGAGCAGGGGATGGTGACCCGCTCCGATCTACTCCTGGCCCAGGTCCGGGCCGGCGAGATCACGGCGCAGTTGATCGGCGCGCGGGCCCAGGCTGGGCTCGCCCGCCGGCAGCTGGCGCTGGTCCTTGGGGTCCCGACCGATACCGCCTTCGCCCTGCCCGACTCGCTCCCCTCTGCCGAGCGGATCCGCCGGGTGGCCGAATTGCTCGCCCCCGTGGCGCCTGAAGGGCGCGCCGACGTGGCGGCCGCGCAGGCGCAGGCCGATGCCGCCGGTCGCGATGCCCTTCGGGCCACGGGGCGGCTCCTCCCCCGGCTCAACGCCTTCGGCCGATACGACTGGAACGACCCGACCACCCCGTTCCATGGGGAGCGCTCGTGGACCCTCGGCGTGATGGCATCGTGGACGCTGTTCAGCGGGTTCAGCGAGATCGGCGATGTCCGCGGCGCTCGCGCCCGCGCCACGGCGGCACGCGCCATGGCCGAGGCCGCCGAGGGTCAGGCAGCACTCGAGGCGTCCGCCCGTGAAAGCGACGTGACGGTCGCGCTCGCGCGGCTCGGCATCGCGGAACAGGCCGTGGAGCAGGGGAGTGAAGCACACCGGCTCGTGGCGCGCCAATACGCCGGCGGCCTCGCCGGCATCACCGACCTCCTCGGTGCCCAAGCGACCGAGACCCAGACGCGACTCGGCCTGGCCCAGGCGCGCGTCGCACTCATCACCGCCCTTGCCGCGCGCCAGCTCGCGCGCGGCTCCGATCCCGCGGCGCTCGCCGCACTGGAGGAATGATGTCCCGTCCGTTGACGCTTCTGACCGCTGTCGCGGTCGTCGTGGCCGGCCCCGTCCGGCCCGCGTCCACCCCCGCGCCCACGCCCGCGAGCCGACTGGCCTCGCCGCTCGAGACGGTGACCGCCCTCGATACGGTCATCGTTGCGACCGTCGAGGCGGCGGGGATCGCCGCACCGATCGAACAGGCGACGCTCAGCACTCGGCTGATGGGGACGGTCACCGAAGTGCTGGTCCGGGAAGGGGAGACCGTCCGCCGGGGCCAGGTCCTGGTGCGGGTCGACACCCGCGATCTCACCGCGAAGGCGGAGCAGGTGCACGCGGGGCTCGCTGCCGCCGTGTCGCGCGCCGACGAGGCCGAGCGCTACGCGGTCCGGATCCGCGCGCTCTACGCCGACAGCGCCGCGCCCAAGGCGCTGCTGGACGGCGCCGAGGCGGGGCTGGCGCAGGCAGAGGCGGGACTGGCGCAGGCCCGTGGTGCTGAGCGCGAGCTTGCCGCGGTCGCGGGCTACGGGGCGGTGCGGGCGCCGTTCGACGCTGTCGTCACCCGCCGCTTCGTCGATCCCGGCGCCTTCGCCGCGCCGGGTACGCCGCTGGTGACGGTGCAGGACGGGCGTACCCTCCGCATCTCGGTCACCACGACGCCTGACCTCGCCCGGGGCATCGCGCGCGGCCGGATGATCGATAGCCGGATCGAAGGCATTCCCGCCGTCGCGACGGTGGAAGGAGTGGTCCCGCGCAGCGGGCGGCGCGCTCTACACGATCAATGCGATGGTGAACGACCGGGATGGCCAGTATGCCAGCGGTGGCGCGGCGGTGCTGCTCGTCCCGCGCGGGACTCGGCATGCGGTCTTCGTGCCGCTGTCCACCATCGCCCGGCAGGGAGACCTCACCGGCGTCCGGGTGCTTGAAGCTGGCGGGCCGACCCTCCGCTGGGTGCGGCTCGGTGCCGTGCGCGGCGAGATGGTCGAGGTCTTGAGCGGACTGCAGGGTGGTGAGCGGCTGGTGGTCACCCGCGTGAGCGAAGGGAGCTGATCATGGGGATAGCCGGACGGGTTGCCAAGGCGTTCCTGCACTCGAAGCTCACGCCGCTGGTGGTGGTCGCGTCGCTGGCGGTGGGCGGGATCGCGCTCATCGCGACGCCGCGTGAGGAGGAGCCGCAGATCTCGGTGCCGATGATCGACGTCACCGCCGCCCTCCCGGGCGCGCGCCCCGCCGAGGTGGAGCAGCTGGTGACGCGGCCGATCGAGAAGCTGATGTGGGAGATCCCGGGAGTGGAGTACGTCTACGCCACCGTGGGCGACGGATGGACCCTGGTGACGGTGCGCTTCAGGGTCGGGGAGGACCAGGGGAAGAGCGTGAGCGCGGTGCAGGCGAAGCTCAACTCCGCGGCCGACCGCGCCCCTCAGGGTCTGCTCCCGCCGCTGGTGACGCCGCACTCGATCGACGACGTCCCGATCCTGGCCCTCACGCTGCACAGTGCGAGCGACGGGCCGGAGCTGTTGCGCCAGGTGGCCGAGCATCTCGAAGAGGAGATCCGCACCATCCCCGACGTCGCCGCAACCCAGCTGGTGGGAGGGCAGCCGCGGCAGCTGAGCGTCACGCTCGACCCGGGACGCCTGGTCGCGGCGGGGGTCTCTCCGGGCGAGGTCATGATGGCGCTGCAGGGCGCCAATGCGCGGCTCCCGGCGGGCGAGTTCAGCGTCCGCGACCGCACCTTCCTGGTGACGGTCGGCGCCGAGCTGCGGAACGCGGCGGACGTCGGGTCGGTGGCGGTGGCCGAGCGCGGGGGCCGCATCGTGCGGCTGCGCGACGTGGCGACGCTCCGCGACGGACCGGCGGAAGTGACGGACTACGTCGGTCACGCCGAGCGGGACGGGGAAGTGGAGCATGCGGTGACGCTCGCGGTCGCGAAGCGTCCCGGTGCCAACGCCACCATCCTCGCCCGCACGGTGCTCGAACGGGTGGAGCAGGCGCGCGCGCGACTGGTGCCGCCGGGGATCACCCTCACGGTCACCCGCGACTACGGCGAAACGGCGCGGGAGAAGGTGAACGAGCTCATCCTCCACCTCCTCCTCGCCACCGCCTCGGTCACGATCCTCATCTGGATCTTCCTGGGGTGGCGTGAGGCGCTGGTGGTGCTGGTCGCGGTGCCGGTGACCCTGTCGCTCACGCTCTTCACCTTCTACGCGATGGGGTACACCCTCAACCGGATCACCCTCTTCGCGTTGATCTTCTCGATCGGGATCCTGGTCGATGACGCCATCGTGGTGATCGAGAACGTCTATCGTCACCTGCAGCTCGGCGGCCGACATCGCCCGAGGCGGCGGCGGTCGAAGGGGTCGACGAGGTGGGGAATCCCACCATCCTCGCCACCCTGGCGGTGATCGCCTCGATCCTGCCGATGGCGTTCGTGCGCGGGAATGACGGGACCCTACATGCGCCCGATCCCGGTCGGCGCCTCGGCGGCGATGTTCGCGTCCCTGGCGGTCGCCTTCGTGGTGACGCCCTGACTCGCACTCAAGCTGCTGGCGGGGCATGTCGATGCACCGATGATCGGTGCGACCCACGGGTCGCGGTCTCCCGGCGGGTTCGCTCGGCGGTACCGCCGGGCTGATGGACCGCTGATGGACGGAGCGCGCATCCGCCGCCGGTTCTACGGCGCGGTGATCGTCCTCCTCGCTGGCGCGTCGGTGGCGCTGGTCGCCGCGCGGGTGGTGCAGGTGAAGATGCTGCCGTTCGACAACAAGTCGGAGTTCCAGGTGATGCTGGACCTCCCCGAAGGGACGACGCTCGAGACGTCGAATGCCGCCGCGCAGGACGTCGCGACCTGGCTCCGCACGGTGCCCGAGGTGCTGAGCACCGAGACCTACGCCGGCACCGCGGCGCCGTTCAACTTCACCGGCCTGGTGCGGCACTACTTCCTGCGGCGCGGCGCCAACGTGGCGGATGTGCAGGTGAATCTCCTCCCCAAGGGGGAGCGGCGCCGGCAGAGCCACGCCATCGCGCTCGCGGTGCGGCCGGCGGTCGACTCGATCGCGCGGCGCTACGGCGCCCGCGCCAAGATCGCCGAGATCCCCCCGGGACCGCCGGTGCAGTCGACCCTCGTGGCCGAGGTCTACGCGGCCGACGACTCGACGCGGCAGGCCGCGGCGGAGCGGGTCCGCGCGGTCTTCGAGGCGACGCCCGGTGTGGTGGACGTGGACTGGAGCGTCGAGGCGCCGGAGTCGCGGCTCGATCTCCGGGTGGACCGCGACCGGGTTGCGGACGCGGGGGCGAGCGTCGCCCAGGTGACGCAGACGCTGGCGCTCGCGCTGAGCGGGGCGCCGGCCGGCCGGCTGGTGAATCCCACCGCGCGCGAGCCGGTCGCCATCGTGCCGCGGTTCGACGTGTCGCAGCGTTCCTCGCTCGAGGCGCTGCTGGCGGTGCCGATCGGCACGGCGCACGGGCCGGTGCCGCTGGGCCGCTTCGTCACGGTGGACAGCACGACCCGCGAAGGGGCGCGCTTCCGGAAGAACCTGCGGCCGGTGATCTACGTGACCGCCGACGTCGGCGGCGCGATCGAGTCGCCGGTGTACGCCATCCTGGCGATGAACGCGGCGCTCGACACCGTGCGGGTGCAGGGCGCGGAGATCGGGCGCTACAACGCGATCCTCCCCGAGCGGCTCGACGAGACCGCGATCAAGTGGGACGGCGAGTGGCAGGTGACGATCGAAGTGTTCCGCGACCTGGGGCTGGCGTTCGCGGTGGTGCTGCTCTTGATCTATGTGCTGGTCGTGGGCTGGTTCCAGTCGTTCACGGTGCCGCTGGTGATCATGGCCCCGATCCCGCTCACGCTCATCGGCATCTTCCCCGGCCACGCGCTCACCGGGGCGTTCTTCACCGCGCCGTCGATGATCGGGATGATCGCGCTCGCCGGGATCATCGTGCGCAACTCGATCCTGCTGGTGGACTTCATCCAGCTCGAGGAGGGGCGGGGCCGATCGCTCCGGGAGGCGGTGATCGAGGCGGGTACGGTGCGCGCTCCGGCCGATCGCGCTCACGGCGGCGGCGGTGGTGGTCGGTGGAGTGGTGATGGTGCTCGATCCGATCTTCCAGGGCCTCGCGGTGGCGCTGATCAGTGGCGCGGTGGTCGCGACGGGGCTGACGATCGTGGTGGTGCCGCTGCTCTACTGGGAATTGCGGCGGCGGCAGGGGTTATTGGCCGTTAGCCGTTAGCCATTAGCCGTTGGCTGATAGCTGATAGCCGACAGCTAACGGCCAGACCTACCCCGCTGCCGGAGCTGCTTGCGGCGGCGTTCGAGGATCTTGTCGATCCCGGCGGTGATCAGAGAGCAGAGCTCGAACACGGCAGGGTCGGCGACGCGGTACCAGGTCGTGGTGCCTTCCTTGCGCCGTTCGATGAACCCCTGCTGGAGCAGGAGCTGCAGGTGCTTGGAGGCGTTGGCCGGACTCGCGCCGCTCTCCTCGGCCAGGTCGCCCACGCTCATCTCCCCCCGCCTGAGGGCGTTGAGCAGGCGGAGGCGCATCGGCTCCGCCAGGGCGCCGAATCGCTCCGCGATCACCTCGGCGTTGATGTCGGTCAGTTCCATTGCCATGTAACTTCTCCTCTTCAACTATCTATCAATATAAGCATATAAGGCCCCGGGCGGGAGAGGGCGAGGGGCAGCAGGTGAGGAGTGAGGAGTGAGGAGTAAGGAGTGAGGAGTGAGGAGTGAGAAGTGAGGAGTGGGTGAGGGGACTGGCTTGTCCCCTCAGGGCCTTGCTTCCCGGCACCCACTGTTAGCCTTCCGACTAAGGGTCGCCAGGGCAGGGTTGGTTAGCTGGACGGGCCGTGGACGGGTCTGCATTATTGCCGAGCCTGGCGGGAGTCGGTGGGCGGACCTTGCAGGATAATCAATGGTTAGGCGGCGATACCTCTGGCCCGATGACACTGCTATGCATCCAAAGGCCTTTCTCCATCCGGGTTTGCTTGCCCTGTTTGCTGCGTCCCTATGGGGGCAACAGATCCCGACCGGCTTCTTAGACCGCACGGTCACTTTGCGGGGCACAAGCTATCACTACCAAGTGTACGTGCCCGCCGATTACCGCACCCGCGCCTCGTGGCCAATCATTCTCTTTCTACATGGCGGCGGACAACGCGGTAGCGATGGACTCCTTCAGACCACCATCGGTCTAGCAGCCGCCATCCGTCAGGACCCTACTCGTTTCCCAGCGATAGCCGTGTTCCCTCAGGCACCCGTCGACTCGCTGTGGGCCGGCACGCCGGCAGATATGGCCCTCGCTGCTCTACAGCAGGCGATGGGCGAGTTCCACGGAGATCCCGAACGAATATATCTGACTGGACTGTCTATGGGGGGCAATGGAGTATGGTATCTCGCCTATAGGCACCCGGAACTCTTTGCGGCCGTGGTGCCCATCAGCGGGTATGTCGAAGCCTTCCCCGACGAGCACCCCGCATTCCCCGTCGTTCCGGATGCCACCCCAGCACCGCTACAGGCCCTCGCCAGTCGTCTCAGGCACACCCCGATCTGGATATTTCATGGCGAAATGGACGCTGTCGTTCCTGTGGACAGGGCTCGTGACCCTTGGACGGCGCTTCACACAGTAGCCGCTGACGCGCAGTACACCGAGTACCTCGGCATGACTCACAATGTCTGGGATGCCACGTATGCCTCGGATACGTTTGTCCGTTGGCTCTTTGCGCAGCGGCGCCACTAGCCGAGTCCCGCCGCCTGTCCAGCGCATGGACGCTGACGGGGCGCGGCCGTCGGTTGGTGGCCGGACTGGCACGGCCAGGCGTCTCGGCATAACGTTCCCGGACCGCGCCGCGGCCCCGCAGGTCATGCGCAGGCGTTAGCCAGCCTAGATCACAGCATGCCAAACTCGTGCTCTCCCACAAGGGAGCACCGTCTTGCCCAGACCTCTGAAGCGAGGACTCATGCAGGTCACGCGCCTGCTCGCCCTGCCACTCGTCTTCGCCGCTTGCAGCAGCAGTGTTCCCACCCCGCATCGGCTCACAGGCTCCGGGGTTTCTCCAGCAGTCTGGGGGATCCTTGAGGTACCCTCATCGCCTGGCCCCCACGCCGCGGTCGTACTTCTGCCCGGATCGTATGGCTGGCGCCCGGACTATGCACGGTTCGCCAGGATCTTCGCGGACTCCGGGTTTGTCGCACTGGCCATCGACTATTACGCTGAGACCGGTCGAGGGGCCTCACCGGCGGAAGAAAGCCGCAATTGGCCAGCGTGGCAGGCCACAGTCCGCAACGCAGTGGCTTACTTGGAGGCGACACCTGCCGTCGCCGGCCGGCCCATCGGGTTGGTGGGGTACTCTCGGGGAGCATTCCTCGCCATCTCGGTGGCGGCCTCGGCCCCACCAATCAGGGCTGTCGTAGACTTCTACGGTGGGGGGAGCGACGAGGATCCCCCCGAGGATCAGATTCCACAATTCCCGCCCATCCTGATCCTTCACGGGGAAGCCGACAGCGTCGTCCCGGTCGCACTCGCGCATCGCCTCTACGAACGGATGCGCGCCCATGGCGGGGACGTCGAGATGCATCTGTACCCGGGCGCGCAGCATGTCTTCAACGCGCCTTGGGCCTCGAGCTACTCGAAGCCCGACGCGACGGATGCCTGGCGTCGGACCATCGCCTTTCTCAAGCGTCGGTTGGAAGCATGAGAAGAAGTCTCCGGCTGGCCAACCGCCGCATGAAGCTGCCACGCCTGCGGCGTCGGTTTTCTTAAGGAAGGACGTCCCACCCTGCCCGGGCCAGGTTGTGTGCGGGGTCGTTATGTCGCAGTTGCGCTTCGAGGTGCTCCCATGGGCGTCCGCCACCAATGTCAGTGCGTCGGTTTCCTACTCCTCGTCGCCTGTCACCAGTCGCCAGCTCGCCCGCTCGATGGATCGGGCACCGTGTCGCTTCAGCAGGGCGTCCGCGCGCTGGTGGATCAGATTCCTGAGGACCTCGCTCACGATGGGCCGCGGGGGTGGCTTCGGCACTTCTTGCGGAGCCCCGCCTTCTATATGGCGTCGAACGGTCGCGTTGTATTCCCTTCCAACGCGGTCGCCGACTCCGCGATCGGAGCGATGGCGTTGACCACTCGGTCGATGGAGCTCCATTGGCTCGACCCGCGCATCGACTCACTGGCCCCAGACCTGGCAGCCGTCGCCTCTGCCTTCACCGAGCGGATCACCGACAGCGCCGGCCGAGTCCAAGCCTTTGAGGGGTTTCTTACTGCCATTGCAGTCCCCGTCGACTCCGGGTGGCAGCTGCAAAGCCTCCACTGGTCCCTTACACCTGCTGGTCCTTCCCCGTAGCTGCCAATACCCAGCGCATGCACCATCCGGGGCGCGGCGTCGCGGTTTCTTCAGGCTGGCACGACCAGCCGGCGTCGGGTAGGTTCTCCACACGCGCCGCGGCCCCGCAGGTGGTGCGCGAGCGTTGGGCGGCACTTCATTAGATAGCGAGCGGCGACTGTCCTACTGCTGAGACCGCGACATGCCTCTCTTCCCGATCCTGCTCCTCTACATCGTGATTGGTGTCCTGGCCGCACGCGGAGCCATCGCCATTTCCAGCAGATTCTCGGCCAAGACCGAGCAGACTGTCTACGGACTTGTGCTCATACCGATTGCCGCGATGTATCTCGCCTTCACTGCTCACTTTGCAGTCACCGAGGCCTGGCGGACTGAAACCGTCGGCGTGGTGCTGTTTGCCACCCTGGGCCTGGTCGGTATTCGCCTGCCCGCCTTCCTCATCATCGGCTACCTCGGCCACGGCGCCTGGGACCTACTGCATGAGGTAGCGCTCTATCGGGGTAGCGCCGTAAGTAGCCTCGGGCCCGTGACCGCCATCCCCCTGGCGTACGGGGCCTTCTGCGCGACGTTCGACTGGTGGATGGGCGGTTACTTCTACACTCAACGGGTGCGATGGAAGGTGAGGAGTGAGGAGTGAGGAGTAAGAAGTGAGGAGTGAGGAGTGAGGAGTGAGGAGTAAGGAGTGAGGAGTGAGGAGTGTGGGGAGTGAGAAGTAAGTAAGTGAGAAGTGAGAAGGGGTGGTGGTTGAGGTTCGCGCTTGCACTTCCTACTCCTCACTCCTTACTCCTCACTCCTCACTTCATAAGGAGTGACCATGGCCTTTTCTCGCGCGTTCCGTGCACTTGCCAAGCTCTCCGCCCTCTGGGCAGCTCCGTGGGCAGTCCTCGGCGCGGCGGTAGGGCTGATTCGCTGGGTCACCACTCCCGAGCTGGCCACGATCACCTCACTCGGCGGGTGGCTCGGCGGGTACACCCTGGCCTACGGGGCGCTCGGCTGGATCTCAGGTATCTACCTCGGCCTGCTGTTCATCCGGGTGGAGCGCGGACGCACCGTCGATACGCTGGCTCCCTCGCGAGTCGCACTCCTCGCGGCCCTCGGTGGCGCCGCACCCCCGGTGCTCTTCGCCGCCTTGGGATTCATGTTCGGTGCTCCCGCCGTGGCACTGCTGTCGCTGCTCGGTCTCGGAGCGGTCAGCGCGGCCGGCAGCGTCCTGCTGGCCACGTCCTCCCACGCTGCGGCCACCCGGGCCGCGCTCACCGGAGGGACGGCGACGCCGCGGCTGCCGGGGTGAGGGGTGCGGAGGAGTGTGTGGAGTGAGGAGTAGGGAGTGAGGAGTGAGGAGTGAGGAGTGGCGTGGGCTATCGGCTATCGGCTATTACCTAACGGCTAACGGCTAACGGCTAGCGGCTAGCGGCTAGCGGCTAACGGCGGACGGCGGATGGCGGATGGCGAGGCTCGACCACAGTGGCTTGATTCACACAAGGAGGGATGGTGCCGCGATCGATGCTTGGAGGTATGACGGTCTGCCTCATCGCCCTGACCGGTGTGGTCGCGCCCGCCAGGGCCCAGAGGCCCGATAGCACATTGCGTCGGCCTACCGAGGTGACCGTGAAGATCTCGAATGATCCTACTGCTCTCTACAACGGAACCTACCGTGCCTCGGGCGTCTCCACGAAGTGCGGTCTGGCCGATTACGGATATCCGCACCGCCTCAATTCATTCGCGGTCATGTTTCCGGACGATACCAACACGATTGCGGTGACCTCGGTGAACTTTGACGCCGACACCCTCAAGAACGGCACCACGGGCAACAGCTTCTACCTGTCGGTCGGGATCCGGATCGGGCAGCGTGGGACTCCCCCTGAATACGTCATTCGGGCCAACCAGCCACAGTACCAGGAGCCCGGAACGGCGACCCGCAGCAGAACAGCGAACGGCGCCGACATGCTGACGGTCAAGGGGGTTGCGAGCAAGGGCACCAAGGTCAACGTAGAAATGACGCTCGTGTGTCAGCCATAGATGGCTATCGGCTATCGGCTATCGGCGGTCGGCGACGGTCCGACGGTCCGACGGTCGCGGCGGACGAGCTGACAGAGCGGAAGGGGCGGACAAGGCGGACGGGCGGACAAGGCGCGCCTAACGGCTAATGGCTAATGGCTAACGGCTAATGGCTAACGGCTAACGGCTAATGGCTACCGGCTAACGGCCGCGGCGACGGCCTTGTTGCAGGCGATGCGATACGACGTGAGCAGGAAATCGACCTCCAGTCTGAGGTCCCCGTTGAGAACGTCTCCCTCCCCCACCACATGATTCCACCACCGGCCCGTCTCGGCGATCGGAATCCGCAGCGACAGGGTCCGGTCATTTGCCTCCAGCAACCCGGCATCGTGGCCCGCGTCGGTCAGGCCCTTCCGCAGGTAGTGCAGCAGCCGATACCACCGGTCTTCGAGCATGCTCACCTACCGCGCAGGGGAATGGGGGCGGGCATGGGCGCGGTGTCACTCAGGTCGAAATCCTGAGAGGCGACGTCGATCACCCCGGACTCGGTGACGAGCCAGAGGGTCCGGGGATTGTGGCTTTCGACGCGGTACCAGGTGCCCGGGTGCAGATCGCCGTAGAGGAGGCCGGTCGACCGCACCCGGTGCAGCCGCGCGAAGAGCGGCGCGGCGACGGGCGGGGATGGGGGAGGTTGATGGCGCACGCCTAAAACTCGGCCGACCGGGGAAGAGTGGAACCGCCAATTTGGAGGTGGGTACCGACCGCCGCTAGAGGTGGGCCGGGTCGTCAGGCGGGAACTGCAGGCGACAGGCGATAGGCGACAGGCTGAGGCTATCAGCTATCGGCGGACGGCGGACGGCGGACGGCTGACGGCTGACGGCTAACGGCTAACGGCTATCGGCTAACGGCTATCCCGCCGAACCGCGAACGGCGGGCGGGCTACCGGCCGCTTGCTCTTGGGTGGCTCTCCCACCACCACCCGCACCCGGTGCGTGCCGCCGTCGTCCACGAGGGGGATGGCGGCGGGATCCACGGCGTTGCCGTCCAGCTCGGCCTGCGCGATCCCGCGGCAGCGGTGCTCCGGGTTGGAGACGGCGATCTCATATCTGCTGCTCCCGAACCGCCACACAATCGAATACTCGGGCCAGGCCGCGGGGATGCAGGGATCCAGTTCGAAGCTCGATCCCGTGACGCTTGAGGCCGAGTATGCTCTCCAGCCCCGCGCGGTACATCCAGCCGGCGGAGCCGGTGTACCAGGTCCACCCACCGCGTCCGGCATGCGCATGATGGGCGTAGACGTCCCCGGCGGTGACATACGGCTCGGCCTTGTAGCGCTCGACGTCCGCGGCCGTCCGCGTGTGGTTGATCGGGTTGAGCAGGTGGAACAGCTCCACCGCCTCGTCCCCGTTGCCGAGCCGGGCAACCGCCATGACGGTCCACACCGCGGCGTGGGTATACTGGCCCCCGTTCTCCCGCATCCCCGGCGGGTATCCCTTGATGTAACCGGGGTCCTGCGCCGACATGTCGAACGGCGGAGTAAGCACCAGCACGACCCGGGCGCCGCGCCTGCACCAGTTGGGTGCGGACGGCATCCATGGCCCGTTCGGCGCGCTTCACACCCGCCGCGCCTGACAGGACGGCCCAGGACTGGGCGATCGAGTCGATCTTGCACTCATCGTTCTGCGCCGAGCCCAGCGGCGTGCCGTCGTCGTAGTAACCCCGCCGATACCACTCCCCGTCCCAGGACTGCTCCAGCATGCCGGCCAGCCGGGTGGCCTCGCTCGCGTAGCGCGCCGCCCGTGCCGGGTCCCGGGTCTCGCACAGGGGGATGAACTGATGTAACACCGTGTACACGAACCATCCGAGCCAGACGCTTTCGCCGCGGCCCAGGCCCCCGACCCGGTTCATGCCGTCGTTCCAATCGCCGCTGCCGATCAGCGGGAGGCCGTGGGGACCGGTGGTGAGGCCCTTGTCGATGGCGCGCAGGCAATGCTCGAAGAGCGAGGCCGATTCGGCTGTGACCCGCGGCTGTCCGTAGACCTCGGTCTCGCCGGCGGCGAGAACCGGCGCCTCCAGGAACGGGACGACTTCGTCGAGCACGCCGTGGTCGCCGGTGGTGCTGACGTAGTGCGCCACGGCGTGGGGCAGCCAGAGCAGGTCGTCGGAACAGCGGGTGCGCACGCCATGGCCCGCGGGCTCGTGCCACCAGTGCTGCACGTCCCCTTCGAGGAACTGCCGACTCGCAGCTCGGACGAGATGCTCGCGGAGGAGGTGCGGCCGCGCCAGGGAGAGGGCCATGGCGTCCTGCAATTGGTCCCGGAAGCCGAAGGCACCTCCCGGCTGATAGAAGCCGGACCGGGCCCAGAGCCGGCAGCTCAGGTCCTGGTACAGGAGCCAGTGGTTCATGAGGTGATCGAAGGAGTCGTCCGGGGTGCGCACCTGGACGGTCTCCAGGGTGTCGGTCCAGAATTGCCGCGACGCGTCGAGGGCGAGATCCGCGGCCGCCACGCTGCCATGGCGGCGCAGCAGTTCTCTCGCATGCTCCTGATCCCGGCCCTGTCCCAGAATAAAGGAAAGGCGTCGCTCCTCTCCCGGTGCCAGGGTGATCTCCACCTGCAGAACGGCGCAGGGATCGAGCCCGGCGCCGAGTTCGCCTGACAGGGCCGGGTAGCGCATGGCGGCAGGCCACGCCGGCGAGCCGTTCCGGCCCAGGAAGGAGAGCCGGTCTCCGCTCACCGAGCTTGGGGCCTCGCTGGCGTGGGCGAAGGCGACCCGGCCAGCGAAGTGCTCGTTGTAGCTGTTCGTTGCCAGGATGCTCCCCGTCTCGGTATCGAATGCCGTCACCACTTGAGGCAGTCCGCCCTGGTCGGGGCGGCCCCAGGCACCAGTCGTTGTAGGCGAACACGCTCAAGCGCCGCGGCCGGCTGGTGCGGTTGGTGAGGGTGAGGAGGGAGAACTTCACCGGATCCTTCGCATCCACGAAGATCGCGAGGTCCTGCAGGATCCCATGTGAGGCGTGGCTGAAGCGGGAGACTCCGGCTCGGTGCCGGGTCACGAAGCGGCCGCTCTCGTGGGTCCGCTGCATCGGCCCGGGTGTGGGCGACCAGACGTCGCCTGCTTCATCGTCCCGCAAGAAAATGGCCTCGGCGGTGGGGTCGGTCACCGGATCGTTCGCGAAGGGCGTGAGGCGGTTCTCGCGGCTGTTCTCCGCCCAGGTGTACGCCGATCCCGACGCCGAGACCACGGTGCCAAAGCCGGGGTTGGCCATGACGTTGACCCAGGGGAGCGGTGTCTCGTGGTCACCATCGAGCACGACCACGTATTCCCGGCCGCCATCGGCAAAGCCACCCGTCCCATTGGCGAAGGTGAGGACGGGCATCTCGATCTCGATGTTGTCCTGGCGGGAAGCAGGGCTTGGGGGCGGCGGCGGCTCTCGCTTCCAGAGCAGTTCGGGATGGGGCCATTCCAATTGGTTCGCCAGCGTGCCGCGATCGCCGCTGAGGATCGCCCGCGCCACGCTGGCGAGCAGGTTTCGCTCCTCTTCCTTCATCCGATCGCCGCGCAACAGGTAGACGCCGCCCGGCCGGTGTTTCCACGCTCCCCACGGCCCGCTGTCAAGCAGTGAGGTGAGCCCGACGTGCATTTCGTCGAGGTAGCTCACCGGGTGCTCGTTCAGGATGACCAGGTCAGCGCTCAGGCCCTTGAGCCGCCAGTACTCCTGGGCGTGGAGGGCCTGCCTGACGAGGGGGATGGCGTCGTCCTCGACCACGCGCACGAGCAGGATCGGGAGATCGCCGGAGATCCCGTGGGCCCACAGCCCCGACTGGCCCAGCACGTTCTGGCTCAGGAGTTCCGGCCAGGCCCGCAACGAGGCGTCGGCGTACATGACCCGAGAGGCCAGGCGCTCGAAGAGCTGGGCCTCGTCACTGGAGATGCCCAGGTGCCGCAAGGTGCTCTGCGCGTGGGTGAAGGCCAGCGCGAAGGTGCGCGCGGCGGCACTGGGGTCGTGATACTTCTGGGCCATGGCCAGCGCGGCATCCCGGCTCAAGGCCATCCCCGTCGCGAAGGACAGTCGCACGAATCCGCCGGGCGCCAGACGGATCCGCTGTCGCAGGCTGACGATCGGATCCAGCACCGCCCCCGTGGTGCCCGAGAGCGGCCGTCCGTCGAGGGCCACGGGATCCTCGGGGCTTCGGCCCCGGCCCAGGAAGCGCGCGCGGTCGGTCTCCCACTCCACCGGTCCCTGCATTCGCCCATCCACGCTCAATACATGGACCGCCCACACTCCCTCGTCCTTGGAGCGGGGGCGCCGAGTGCAGACCAGGGCGGCGCTCTCGGGTAAGTACTCGGTCTCCACAAAGAGTTTGCTGAAGACGGGGTGAGTCATGTCGTCCCGGAGCGAGGCCAGGGCAATCTCCGCGTAACTGGTGACCTCCAGCTCGCGTGGCCGGTCGCTCTGGTTGGTCACGGTGAGGCGGCGCACCTCGACGTCGTCTTCCGTAGAGACCGCAATGTCGAGTTGGGTCGCGATGCCCTCGTCCCGGCGACGAATGACGGCCTTCTCGGCCTGGAGGGTGACCAGATACTCCTCGGGCTCCCGGTCGGTGGGATGATAGGTCGCCGACCAGACTGACCCGCTCCGCACGTCGCGCAGGTAGAGGAAGTTGCTCCCCAGGTCACGGGTCGCGTCTTCGCGATACCGGGTGACCGCGCGGCCGCGGCAGAGGCTGGCCCCGCCTCCCGAATTGGTGACCACGGTAGTAAACGTCCCGTTGGACAGGAACTGGGCGTGGGGATAGCGCGTGTGAGGCGACCGGAAGCGGCGCAGCGCCACCGCCGAGGCCGGTGCCGACACCCGGGTCTCCTCGGCCGGCCGGGGCTGGGTGATCGGGGCATGGCGCGGCGCGCGCTCCTGCAACAGCAACGCGACTGCCTGCGCCCGAGGATCGGCGTGGAACCGCTGTACCATCGCGTCGCTGAGAACCGCATTGGCCAGCGCGACGAGACTCATGCCCTGGTGATGGGCCAGGAAGGTCTGCACGACAACCCCGGTGGAGCCATGGGCGCGGGGTTCGCTGACCGCTTCGCTTCCGTCCGACTTGCGATGAGTGTAGTCGATGGCTTCGTAGTAGCCGTAAGTCCCGTCCATCCCGTCCCGGGCCAGGCGCCGGAAATTCCTGGCCGCCTTCTCGGGATCCACCATGGCGGCCAGCGCGGTGGCGTAGGGGGCCACGACCAGCTCGTCGCCGAGGCCTCGCTTCAATCCCAGGCCAGGCACACCGAAGGCCTTGTACTGGTAGTTGCCGTGACGGTCCACGACGTTGAAGCCGGACTCCGAGATCCCCCAGGGCACACCCTGCTGCTTCCCGTACTCCACCTGGCGACGCACGGCCATGCGGCACGACTGGTCGAGGAGCGTCCCCGGATAGCTCTTCATCACGAGGAGGGGCATGAGGTATTCGAAGAGGCTGGCGCTCCACGACAGCAGGGTCGGAGCGCCGTCCACGCTGGTGAGCAGGCGCCCGAGGTGGAACCAGTGGCTGTCCGGAACATCGCCCTTGGCGATCGCGACGAAGCTCGCGAGCCGGGCCTCGGAGGCCAGCAGGTCGTAGAAGGAGCCATCGAGACGCGCGGCGCTCTGGGCATCCGCCAGGCGATAGCCGATGGCGAAGATCTGGCGCTCGCGGTCGTAGAGAAAGCCGAAACTCATTCCCGCGACGAACGCCAGGGCGCGACTGGCGAGCCCCTCGAGTCGGGTCGCGAACAGGCTCGGGTCCGAGGCCGGAGCCGCCAACTCCGCGGCGAGGGAACGCGACCAGTAGTCGGCCTGAATTCCGTTGGCGCCCGTCGACTCGAACGAATCGATCGCCTCGGCAAGCGCCGTGGCCCGTTCGTGGCATTGGATCAGCTTCTGCTCCGCTTCCTCGGGCCCGTCCAGCACATCCCGGATGGACTTCACCTCGGTGGCCAAGACTGCCCGGGTGTCATCGCCGGGTATGTCAGCCAGGCGCCCCAGATACTGCCGGGCCAGCTCCGCGGTGTCCCTGAGGCCGGCGCAGATCGCTGCCGCGGGCTGGGGCTGACCGACCAACTGCTGTCAGGCCCTCGGCGAGGGCCAGGAGCGCGCCCGCAAGGTTGCCGCTGTCCACCGTGGAGACGTAGCGGGGAGGGAGCGGTTCCAGAGTCTGGGTGTCGTACCAGTTGAGCAGATGCCCCTCGAAACGCTCCAGCCCTTCCATGGTGGACAGCGTGGCCTCGAGCCGCTCGACCAGCTCGGAAGTGCGGATGAAGCCGAGGTCGTGGGCGCTCAGGGTGGAGAGGAGCCCCATCCCGATGTTGGTCGGGGAGGTGCGGTGGGCGACCCGCACCGTGGGTGTCTCCTGAACATTGTCCGGAGGCAGGCCGTTGTCGTCGGGACCCATGAAGGTCTCGAAGTAGCGCCAGGTCTTGCGGGCGATGAGCCGGAGGAAGAGTCGGTCCTCGGTGCCAAGGAGATGGCGCTCGGGCGGCACCGGCCGGCTCAGCCAGTTGGCCACCACCGGCGCGACTAGCCACAGGGCAAGGATGGGAGCGGCCACCTCGAGGCTGCTCGGCCGGCCGGCGATGATGGCGACAAGGAGAACCAGGGCGATGATCGGGCTGGCCGCCATCTCCGCGAGGAACAGCAATGCGCCGGCCCGGACGCTCAAGCCGGCGGCTCGGGCAGTCGCGGCGGCCGCCGTCTCCCATTCGAGCAGGCGGCGTTGGGTGATCACCAGCCGAACCAGGGTGAGCGCGATGGCGTGGGCCATCTCGTAAGCCTGGTAGGCGAGGAAGGTGATCTGCAGGAGCGACCTGGGCCACCGCGGTCTTCGCGTCCTCACCCAGAATCCGCAGGAACACCCCCCAGGGCTGCTGGGGAGCGGGGCCGGCGACGAGCCGGGCGAGCAGCGGATATAGTGGAAAGGCGATCGCGGCGAGGACCCCGAGGGTCCAGATCAACGGGTACGGCAGTACCAGCCAGGCCAGCGCAAGAACGGCGACGGTTGCCGGGGCGACCAGGGTACGCCTCAGGTTGTCGAGGATCTTCCAACGCGAAATGACGGGGAGGCGGTTCCGCTCCAGACCCTCGCGGGTCGGGACCCAGGGGAACAGCCAGAAGAGGATCTGCCAGTCACCGCGCGCCCAGCGGTGCTGGCGGCGGGCATGAGCGAGAACACTCGCGGGGTAGTCGTCGATCAGCTTCAACATCCGACACGAGGGCGGCCCGGGCGTGCAGGCCCTCGAAGAGGTCGTGGGAGAGCAGGGCGTTCTCCGGGATGCGGCCCTCGAGGGCGGCCATGAAGACGTCCACGTCGTACAGGCCCTTGCCGGTGAAGATCCCCTCGCTGAAGAGGTCCTGATAGCAGTCCGAGACCGCGGTGGTGTAGGGATCGACGCCGGTGTGCCCGGCATACACCCGGGCAAACAGTGACCCGGCGGCGCTCGCCATCGTCACACTGACCCGGGGCTGCAGGATCCCGTAGCCCTCGGTGACACGGCGCAGGCGAGGATCGAAGTAGGGGCGGTTGAGGGGGTGGGCGATGATGCCGATGAGCTTCCGGGCCGCGTTCAGGGGAAGCCGGGTGTCGCTGTCCAGCGTGATGCAGTAGCGGACGCTCGGCAGGATCTCCGGGTCGCCCACGTGGACGTGGTAGCTGGTGTCCGTGGCACCCCGGAGCAGGCGGTTGAACTCTTCGAGCTTCCCCCGCTTCCGCTCCCACCCGATCCAGGAACCCTCGCCCGGGTTCCACTGGCGCACCCGATGGAACAGGTGGAAGCGGTCGGTGCGACCCTGGCCGAGGCGGGCATTCAGGTCGTGCACCCCGGCGCGGGCGGCGTTCAGGATCTCGTCGTCTGTCGGCATCGTGGCCGTGGGAGCGTCGGCGAAGTCGCCGAGGATCGCGAAGTGAATCCGCGGGTCGACGTTCCCCAGGGCCAGGACCTCCACGTGCTCCAGCTGTTCCGCCACGCCCGCCACGCTGGTGAGCAGCGTGGGGACGACCACCATGGTCCGCGAGTCGTCGGGGATCCCGCCCTGGAAGTCGAGGCGGGGAAGACGCCGCGGCGTTATGAGGTGGGCGGTCAGGCGCTGGATCAGCGCGATGGCGAGTTCGCTTGCGGGCAGGAGGAGCAGCGCCGCGGTCAGGACCATGGAGCCACGCTGCCGCGCCCTGAAGCTGGAGGTATCCAACCGCCAGGGCGAGCAGGACGCCGCCGACGAGCCCGATTGATCCCAGGTAGAAACTGGTGGCGTGGGCGAAGATGAACCGCCAGGCGCGGATCGCGAAGCGCGGACGCGAACTCCACATCGGTCTCGAGGTCGCGCCGGCCCTTGCTGATCAGGTGGTAGCCCACGTGCGCGGCGCGGTCGGCGATCGACTTGAGCTCGGCGGTCTGGCGGGCGCTCTCTACGCTCCGCAGGGCGACGCGGAGCTGGGCCTCTCCGTTGGGCTCCGCCAGCTCCTCCACCGCCTGGCGGTAGCGATCCCGGCTGAGGAAATCCATCCGCCCGTAGACGCCGGCCGGGTCGCGCCGCAGCACCTGTTCGATCAGGCTGACGTTCTCGAAATACTGGGTCCAGTCGAGGCTGGAGCAGAGCCGCAGGCTGGTGATGGCGTTGGACACGGAGACCTGGGCCGCGGCCTGGTTCTGGTGCTCCGTGCGGATTGAATCCTCCGCGGTCATGCCTTGAGCGCGAGGCGTTCCTCGACGGCCGCGCGCACCGGAGAGACCAGGGGTCCATACTCGCGCATCCACTCCAGGAGGCGCACCACGTAGGCCGTCTCCAGGACTTCCGGGAGCGGTGCCAGGGGCGC
Organism: uncultured Gemmatimonadales bacterium; assembly: GCA_963748035.1. Classification (GTDB taxonomy): domain Bacteria; phylum Gemmatimonadota; class Gemmatimonadetes; order Gemmatimonadales; family GWC2-71-9; genus JADJOM01. The sequence goes on from CAVVHO010000005.1 coordinate 40,146, forward strand.
ACCTCCCGCGCCGGCGACCTGGGCCAGAAAGCGGTCGGCCGCGAGCCGCGCCTCGCGACCCTGCAGGATTTCATCGGCCAGACGCCGCAGGCTCTCGACGAGGGCGAGCTTGAGCATGCCGGGCCAGGCCCAGAGCTCACCGATCGTCAGGGGGGCCACGGTCTGGTAAGCGGCCACGAAGCGCACGAGCTGGATCCGGTCCAGGCGACCATCGGTATGGCGGATCAGCTCCAGGGCCATGGCGTAGGCCCGGGCGATGCCGGCCATTTCCCGCGACGCCAGCTTGGGCAGCCCCAGGTAGTACTCCCGGGGCAGGTGGTGCCGGGCATCCCGGAGCTCGACCTTCGATGAGATGGAAGTTGTCGAGCAGCCATTCCGCGGCGGTGGGCACGAACTCGCCCCGGTGCACGTCGTCGGCGAGGACCCGATAGGCCTCACGCAGGACGCGGGCGTTGTCCTCCAGGCGAGCAAAGAATGGCCGGGCCTTGCGGCGGGGGTTCCGTGGCCAAGGTGAAGCTGGCGGCGAGGGCCCTGGCCCGCTCCTCCAGAGCGCTCGATGCTCAGGAGCTCGGCACGGAGCGGCTTCTCGGCCTCCTGGCGGCGGCCACCTCCGAAGAGGCGGCGCAGGGGGCGGATTACGTCGGTCGGGCGGCTTCCCTCTGGTCCCGCGGCGAGCTTCAAGGTGTGGCGTTCCCTTCTATATATGGCTGCGGCTCTCAGCGGATCGCGGGCTGCATTGATTGCGCCACTGGATCGGCTGGAGGCACTGGCGGAAGCGGAACTCTGAAGGCCATCGCTCCGGTAGGTGTGTGCTACCGAACCAATGATAACGGGTTGGGTCGCTCCTTTCTGAGTTGTGCCGAAGGGTGGCTAGTGCCCAGCCGCTCCCCCTCAGATCTTCGCGTGCCGGAGCGAGACGGCGTTGAGCGCCACGACGATGGATGAGACGGACATGAGCAGGGCCGATATCTCCGGCCGAAGAGACCAGCCGAGCGAGGAGTAGAAGACCCCGGCGGCAACCGGGATCGCCAGGAGATTGTAGATGCTCGCCCACGCAAGATTCTGCTTCATTTTCCGCACGGTGGCCTTGCTGAGGCGGACTGCGCGGGCGATGTCGAGCGGGTCGGAGCGCATGAGGACCACCTGCGCCGCCTGGATCGCGACATCGGTGCCGGCGCCGATCGCCATCCCAATATCGGCCTGAGCGAGCGCCGGGGCGTCGTTGACGCCGTCGCCCACCATTGCCGTGAAGCGACCATCCGCCTGCATCCGTTTCACATAGTCGGCCTTCTGCTCCGGCCGCACCTCGGCGAACACCTCATCAATCCCCACTTGAGCCGCCACCCGTCGGGCGGTGACCTCGAGATCTCCGCTCAGAAGCACCGGCCGGATGCCCATGGCTGTGAGCTCCTCGATTGCCTGACGTGAGCTTGGCCGCACGGGATCGGTGATTCCAAGCAGACCGATCAGACGTCCGGCGGCCGCGACGTAGACGAGGGACCGCCCGGCCGCCGCCAGTCGTTCACCGTCCGGTCTCAAAGCAGAGACATCTATTCCGGCGCTGGTGAGCAGGGCCGCGTTGCCGACCAGCACCGGTCTGCCGGCCAGCATGCCGCGTACGCCTTGCCCGGGCACATTGGTGACTTGATCGGCTTGCCGATCGGATGAGATCCCCCGCGCGGTGGTAGAGGCGACGATCGCCAGGGAGAGTGGATGCGTCGACTGGCTGGAGATTGCGGTTGCGTCGCGCAGGACCTCCTCTTCCTTAATACCAGGGGTCGGGACGACATCGGTGACGCTCGGCTTTCCAACGGTCAAAGTGCCGGTCTTGTCGAGGATCACAGTCTCGATCCGGCTGACTCCTTCGAGAGTGGCCGCATCCTTTATGAGGATGTTGTGCTTCGCGCCCAGGCCTGTGGCGACCGCGACGGCGGTCGGCGTCGCCAGGCCCAGGGCGTCGGGGCAGGCGATCACCACCGCGGAGATTGCGAAGGTGAGGGCCGTGACGAACGGCGCTCCCGCAAACAGCGTCCAGCCGATGAAGGTGAGCACCCCGGCTCCCACCGCCACCACAACGAGGACCGCAGCGGCCTTATCCGCCAGTCGCTGACCCGGCGCCTTGGAATTCTGTGCCTTGGCCACCAGGGCGGCGATCTGGGCGAGGACCGTGTCGCTGCCGACCTTGGTGGCCTGCATCGTGACCGCGGTACTGATGTTGATGGTGCCTCCCACCAGTCCGTCGCCAGATCCCTTGTGGACCGGTTGCGATTCACCGGTCACCAGTGCCTCGTCAACCTCGGTTGTTCCCTCGAGCAGCGTTCCATCCACCGGAATCTTGTCCCCGGGCCGGAGCCGGATCAGATCGCCCACCACGACCTCGGCGGTCGGGACCTGGAATTCGGTGCCGTTCCGCACGACCCGGGCGGTCGGCGGGACGAGGTCGAACAGCGCCCGCAGGGCGTCCGAGGTCCCGCGCCGAGCGCGCATCTCCATCCAGTGTCCGAAGAGCACGAACGTCACCAGCATCGCTGCGGCCTCGTAGAACACCGTCGGCTGGCCGATCAGGGTGAAGTACAGGCTGCTCAGATACGCCGCGAGCACCCCGGTCGCGATCAGCACGGACATGTCCAGCTTGCGCCGCTTGAGGGCCGAGTAGCTCCCGGAGATGAAGATCCAGCCGCACCACCAGACCACGGGCGTGGACAATGCGAGTCCGAGCCAGCTCGCCAACGGCGGGTGGACCAGCATGGGGAGACCTGGCACGTGGCCGGCGATCAGCAGGACGGGCAGAGTGAAGGCCAGCGCGATCCAGAACCGCCGCCGCATGTCCGCTTCCATCTGTTTCGCCATCGCTGGGTCGGCCATGGCCGCGGCGTGGTCGTGGTGCGGGGCGGGAGCGGGGTGATGGTGATGTTCGTGCATTGGTCCAGGTCCCGACATGCGCGTCCCCTGAGACTGTTGATGTTGGCACAATGAGCCTAATGCCCGACTCGCCATCCGGAAGCCATCTCAAGAAATCCTAATCTTGCCACAGGGTCTGGTTCAGCGAATTGGGTCTCTCTCAAGGGACGTTGAACATCGGCTCATGAGACGTTCACCTTCCGAGGTCTATCGTTGGCGCAACCGCTCTGGTGGTGTTGGGCCTCCATCAGCCGGGTCAAGCTGCAGCGCAACACTCATCGCCTCGGAGAGCCGCATGCGTTTCCGTTCCCTTGCCCTCGTCACGCCGCAACAGCGTGAGCAGCTGGCGACACTGATCGGCCAGCGCCCGTAGGGCACCGAGTGCGACCCTCTCGTCCCTTGCTGAGTCTCCTCGCCGCCGGGCTGTTGTTCGGCGGCGAGCCGTGTCCGCTGCCAGCTCAGGAATCCGGCCCCCAGCTGACACTGGGCGAGCTCTACCGCCAGCTCGACACCGCCAGCCCGCGGCTCTCCGCCGCCCGCGCGGGTGCTCGGGCCGCGAGCTTCCGGGTCGCCCCCGCCCGCGCCCTCCCGGATCCGCAGCTGCAGTTGGGGTTGATGAACCGGAACCTCTCCGGACTGGGACTGCAGGATCCACTGGGCATGAACCAGATCCAGGTGATGCAGATGGTCCCGTTCCCTGGCAAGCTCGGCGCGGCAGGGAAGGCGGCCGCGGGACGCGGCTGATGCTTCGACCGCACGGGCCGAGGATCTGCGGTGGGAACTGCGCGCCCAGGCGGCGATGATGTTCTACGACATCTACGGAGTCGATCAGGCTGTTGCGGTGGCCACGCGGAGCCAGGGCTTGCTCCGCGACATCGCCGCCACGGCGCAAACCATGTATTCGGTAGGAGAGGGGCCCCAGGCCGACGTGCTCCGGGCGCAGGTGGAAGTGAGTCGGATGACGGAGGAGATACTCCGGATGCGAACCATGCGAGAAACCATGGTCGCCCGGCTCAATGCGTTGCTGGACCGTGCGCCGGACAGTCCGGTGGCCGGACCGGCGCTGCCACACTTCCCGGATGAGATCCCGCAGCTCGATTCGCTCGTGAACCAAGCGCTTGCCGGCAGACCGATGCTCGAGGCCGGTAAGCAGGATCTCAAGGCCGCGGACGCGAGCCGAACCCTGGCTCGTCGGGAGATCTGGCCGGACCTCCAGCTCGGAGCCATCTACGGCCAGCGCCCGATGTCCGGCGGCGGGACCGACCGGATGATCAGTTTCATGTTTGGCTTCAGCATCCCCGTGTTCGCCGGAAGTCGGCAGCTCCCGATGCGCAAGGAAGCCGACGCGATGCGGGACATGGCTCGGGCGGATCTCGGTGTCATGGTCGCCGACACTCGGGGGCGCGTGGGCGTGCTGTACTCGGAACTCCGCCGCGCCCGTTCCCTCCGCGCGCTCTACGAGAACGACCTTCTACCACAGACCCAGACAGCAGTGAGCGCGTCCCTTGGGGCGTATCGGGTGGGCCAGGTGAACCTGATGACCCTGCTCGATGCCCAGATGACGGTCAATCGCTATCAACAGGAGCGCTACCTGCTCGAGGCCGCCGAAGGCAAAGCCTGGGCCGAACTGGAAATGCTGGTCGGGTCCGAGCTGTTCGATGCGGATCAGCGCGATGACACTGAGAGGCCACAATGAAGCCCGCGCCCGAATCCGGGAGCCCCCGGACCGAACCGAGACCATCGGACGCCCCGTTTGGGTCGCTCATATCAGGCAGGAAACGCATCCTGTGGGGGACACTGGCGGCGGCCGGTCTGGTGCTGCTGGCGGGTGTGGTGTACCTGGCGACACGGCGTCAGGAGCGGGCGGGCGCCATGCCGGCGGGGCATGCCCACACGGTAGCGCCCACCGCCGACAGCGCGATGCCGGTCAAGCTCGATGCCGGGGCAGAGCAGCGGATTGGAGTCACCTTCGCGACGGTGCAACGCGCGCCCCTGGAGCGGCTGGTTCGCACCGTCGCCCAGGTGACGTACGACGAGACCGCGGTGCGTAGGGTCGTGCCGCGGGTGGACGGATATGTGACTGAACTCAGGGTGAGCTTCACCGGCCAGTCGGTTCGCGCCGGGGAACCGCTGTTCACGATGTACTCGCCCATGGTTGTCACCGCCGAGCAGGAGTTGCTTCTGGCCCAACGCCTGGTTCACCAAGTTGCAGGGCGGGACGGCTGACGCGGTCGCGGGCGCCGCAGGGCTGTTGGAGTCGGCACAGCGGCGACTGCAGAACTGGGAGATTCCGCCAGGAAGTGATCGAGCGTGTGCTCAGCACTGGGGAGGTGGAGCGGACGGTCACACTCCGCTCTCCGGCCACAGGGGTAGTGGTCGAGAAGCAGGTGCTCGCTGGCCAGAGGATCATGGCGGGGGAGGTTGCCTACCAGATCGCCGACCTCCGCCGGGTGTGGCTCGAGGGCGAGGTGTTCGAGCAGGATCTCCCCGCGGTGCGACTGGGCCAGACGGTGACGGCGGAATTCGCCGCGCTGCCTGGGGAAACGCGCACCGGCCGGATCACCTACATCTATCCCGATGCTCAATCCCGAGACGCGGACGGCGCGCGTCCGAGTCGAACTGGCGAACCCGGGTCTCCAACTCAAGCCCGGCATGTACGCCACGTTTCAGTTCACGGCCGTCACACCGGCCATCCTGAGCGTGCCGCGATCCGCGGTGCTCGCGACCGGCAAGCGCATGCTGGTATTCGTCCGCGACTCGGCGGGTGCCCTGATCCCGCGGGAGGTCTCCCCCGGGCGCACGACCGACGATCGAATCGAGATCATCAGCGGGCTGGTCGCGGGAGAGACCGTGGTCGCATCCGCGACGTTCCTGGTGGACGCTGAGTCGAATCTTGGCTCAGCACTCGGCGGGATGGCGAACATGCCCGGAATGGAAATCACCACGCCGCCGCAACGGCTGGGACGCGACAGCGCCACCGCCGCCCCACTCCGGGCTGCTCCGACCGGACACGACTCGATGGCCGACATGCCCGGCATGACGCCGGGGTCGGAGTAACGCCATGCTTCGAGACTCATCGAATGGTCGGTCGCTAACCGCTTCATCGTGCTGCTCGGCGCACTCGCCGCTTCGGCGGCGGGGGTGGTGGCCATCCAGCGGACCCCGCTTGAGGCGCTGCCCGACCTCAGCGACGTCCAGGTGATCGTGCAGGCGGAGTACAACGAGCAGGCGCCGCGGATCGTCGAGGATCAGGTCACCTATCCCATTGCGGCCGAGATGCTCAAGGTGCCGGGCGCCCGGACTGTGCGGGGCTACTCGTTCTTCGGGATCTCATTCGTCTACGTCATCTTCGAGGACGGAACCGACCTCTACTGGGCCCGTTCCCGGGTGATGGAGTATCTCAGTGGCATCCGCGGCAAGCTCCCGGCGAGTGTCGCGCCGACACTGGGACCCGACGCCACCGGCCTGGGATGGATCTACCAGTACGCGCTCGAGGACACCACCGGCAAGCGCACGCTCGCCGAACTTCGCAGCCCTGCAGGACTGGTCCCTCCGTTACGCCTTGACCGCCGTCCCGGGTGTGGCCGAGGTCGCCTCGGTGGGAGGGTTCGAGAAGCAGTATCAGGTGGATCTCGATCCGGCTCGGCTCCAGGCCTACAACATCCCGATCACCCGGGTGATGAGCGCCATCCAGAGCGCCAACTCCGATGTTGGCGCCATGGTAGTGGAACTCTCCGAGCGGGAGTACATGGTGCGCGGCCTCGGCTATCTCAAGTCGATCGGCGACATCGAGAACGTCGTGGTCGAGGCCACGGCGAGCGCGACTCCGATCCGGGTGGCCGAACTCGGGCGGGTGACTATCGGGCCGGCCGTACGTCGCGGCATCGCCGAACTGGACGGGCGGGGCGACGCGGTCGGCGGCATCGTCGTGATGCGGTTCGGCGAGAACGCGCTTACCACGATCACCAATGTGCGCCGGAAGCTGGACGAGATCCGGTCCAGTCTCCCGGCCGGTGTCGTCATCACCCCGGTCTACGACCGGAGCGATCTGATCCTCCGGGCAATCAGCAATCTGAAGGGCAAGCTGCTCGAGGAGAGCCTCATCGTCGCGCTGGTCTGCGTGGTCTTCCTGCTGCACGCGCGCTCGGCCCTGGTGGCCATCGTTACCCTCCCGATCGGCATCCTGATGGCCTTCATCGCCATGCGCCAGGTCGGCGTCGGGGCGGACATCATGTCGCTGGGCGGGATCGCGATCGCGATCGGGGCGATGATCGATGCGGCGATCGTCATGATCGAGAACATGCACAAGCATCTCGAGCGCGCAGTGGACGCCCGCGCCGTCGCCGCCGGGGAATCGACCGCCGGAGTGCGGCTCGATACATCACGGCTTTCTTCGGAGGATCGCTGGCGCATCGTCGTGGACTCGGCCAGGGAAGTGGGTCCGGCGCTCTTCTTCTCACTGCTCATCATCACGGTGTCGTTCCTCCCGGTGTTCTCCCTGGAGGGTCAGGAGGGGCGGCTGTTCAAGCCGCTGGCGTTCACCAAGACCTTCGCCATGGCCGCGGCGAGTCTGCTTTCCGTGACCCTGGTGCCCGGTCGCCATGGGGCTGTTCGTCCGGGGGACCTTGTTCCGCGAGCGGGCCAACCCGGTCAACCGCGGCGCTGATCTGGCTCTATCGGCCCGTCATCCGCGTGGTGCTCCGGCATCGCTGGCCGGTGATCTGGGCGGCGCTTGCCGCGCTTGGTGCTGACCTGGATTCCGTGGAAGCGGATCGGCAGCGAGTTCATGCCTCCGCTGGGCGAGGGCACGATTCTCTTCATGCCGACCACCTTGCCGGGGGTGAGTGTGGCCCGGGCGCGGGAGATCCTCCGGACCCAGGATGCCATTCTCAAGCGATTCCCGGAGGTCGACCACGTCTGGGGCAAGGCGGGCCGGGCCGAAACCGCCACCGATCCGGCGGGTCTCGACATGTTCGAGACGACGATCAGCCTCAAGCCGGAAAGCGAGTGGCGCGCCGGGATGACCTACGAGCGACTGGTGTCGGAGATGGACTCCAGCGGTGCGGCTGCCGGGGATCACCAACGCCTGGACCATGCCGATCAAGGGGCGGATCGACATGCTGGCCACCGGCATCCGAACTCCGGTCGGCATCAAGGTCTTCGGCCCGGATCTGGCCGAGCTGGAGCGTCTCGGCAAGGCGATCGAGCAGGCGGTTCAGATGGTGCCGGGGACCCGAAGCGCGTTCGCCGAGCGGGCGGTCTCGGGTTACTACCTGGACATCGACATCGACCGAGCCGCGGCCGCTCGGCACGGCCTGAACGTGGGTGACGTGCAGACGGTCATCGCGACCGCGGTCGGCGGCATGACGATCACCCAGACGGTGGAGGGACGAGAACGGTACGGCGTCCGGATTCGCTACCCCCAGGAACTCCGCGATACGCCGGAGCGGCTCGCCTCGGTTCTCATTCCGGTCGCCCATGGCGGCGCGGGGCCAGACCCCGGCGACGGGATGGCCGCGGGCGGCGGGGCGACGTCGGCACCTGGCCGCGAGGCCTACGTGCCGCTCGGCCAGGTCGCCACGATACGACAGGTGGCGGGTCCCATGGTCGTGCGCACCGAAGACGCCATGCCGACCGCCTGGGTCTATGTCGACGTGGCCGGCCGGGACATCGGGAGCTATGTCGCCGAGGCGCAGGCGAGCGTAGAGGCGATGGTAACGCTCCCTCCGGGGTACCGCATCGTGTGGAGCGGACAGTATGAGTACATGCAGCGGGCGGCGGCCAAGCTCAAGCTGGTCATTCCCGCGACGCTCGCGATCATCTTCCTGCTGCTGTACCTCAACTTCAGAAGCGTGGGCGAGACGCTGATCGTGATGCTCTCGCTCCCGTTCGCCCTGGTCGGCGGCATCTGGTTCATCTGGCTGCTGGGGTACAACTGGTCGGTCGCAGTGGCGATCGGGTTCATCGCGCTCGCCGGCGTGGCGGCGGAAACCGGCGTCGTGATGCTCATCTACCTGGACCAGGCATGGTCGACCCAGCGGGCGGCGGGGCGGGTCTCGTTGCGCAGGTCTGTACGATGCGGTACTGGAGGGCGCGGTGGAGCGGGTCCGCCCGAAGATGATGACCGTCACGGCGATCATCGCGGGCCTGCTGCCGGTGCTCTGGGGCTCCGGAGCGGGGTCGAGCGTCATGCGGCGGATCGCGGCTCCCATGATTGGCGGCATGGTGAGCAGCACCGTGCTCACCCTGGTCGTGATTCCGGCTGTCTACTCGCTCTGGAGGCAGCGGGAGCTCGCCCTGGAGGAGCAGGGCGTGTCGTTGTCGGCGGAAGGCTCCGTCAGCGCACCGGCGACTCTCTGAGCCACCGGGCGCTCGTTTCTCAAGAGAGCATAACCTCCGCGTCAGGCCGACTTCACGCTCGGCTTGGGTTCCCGCCGGGCGGGCTGATTCTCAAGGATCTGTAAGGTGGGGCTCAGCACGGTTTCAGAGCGGCGGACCAATATTGATTGCGAACGATGGAACGAGAAGCCGTCAACCGCGATCAGCCGAGCTGCTGATCAAGTCCCAAGGAGGATCTCATGACCGCCCGCACCGTGCTTGGTCTAACGGCCGCCCTGCTGCTCTCCGCCACTGCAAGCGCGCGCGCGGCCGGGCCCGTACCCCAGGCGTTCCGCAGCTTCAAGCCCTACCAGGTGGTGGAGCAGATCATGGCTCAGCGGGAAGTCCTGAGCCTGACTGACGAGCAATTCGCTCGCCTCGACGATCTGAGCATCGCCATCCGGACCGAGAAGCACAGCTTCACCCATCGGGGCGGCAAGCCGCACAACACCCAGCACGTCCCGATGGTGACCCGGCAGCAGGCCTACGATCAGGCGCTGGCGCTGCTCACCCCCGAGCAGCAGGCCCGGCTCGAGGCCCTGTACCTGGTTCCGGCACCAGCCGCGCGTACCAGCCGCGAGCTGACCGTTCCCCACGGCAAGCCGTGATGTGAGCCGCCGGGGCCGTGAACCTGCGGTCTCGGCGGCGACCCACGTCTCGAGCGGCCCAGACCGGGCCGCTCGTCTCGCCCCCCACGCTCGCGTCACCGATGCACTGGAGCACCTGATGTCCCGACTTCTCTGGCTGGGCAGCCTCGCCGGACTCGCCTCCCTCGCGCTCAGTGCCTGCAGCGATTCCACCGCCCCCGCCACCACCATACTCACGGCGGTCAGCCCCGCTCCCGCCGCCGCCGCGGTGGCCACCTCGTCGACCATCACGCTCACCTTCGGGCAACCGATGATGGCCGGGATGGAGCAGTACATGGATCTGCACCAGGGCGGGATCACCGGCCCAACGGTCCCGATGGGTTGTGTCTGGAGTCCGGACCATACTACGCTGACATGTACGCCCTCCACCCCACTGGCGGCCGGCACCCAGTTCACCATTCACGTTGGGGCGGGGATGACGGACAGCCAGGGTCACATGATGGACATGGATGAATGGACGACCATGGGCGGGCAGTGGGCAACCAGCGGAATGATGGGCGGAACCCACGCCGGGCAATCGATGGGTGTGATGGGCCCCGGCTGGAGGCACGGCGCGCACTACGGAATGCTGTTCACCTTCACGACGGCGTGACCCCGATGGGGAGACTCAATCGGAACACCGCCCCAGGGTCATTTCCGACGAATTCCAGACGGCCGCCGTGCGCTTCGGCGGCCGTTCTTGCTATGGCAAGGCCCAGTCCGGTGCTGTGGCTGTTTTGACTGCGGGACTCACCGCGGAAGAAACGATTGAAGAGGCGGGGCTGATCGGGAGTGGAAATCCCGGCGCCCTGGTCGCGCACCGTGAGCACGATCGGATTGCCGGATTCGAGTGCGATGCCGATGGTCCCTCCTGCGGGAGAGTGGTGGACCGCATTGTCCACCAGGTTGCTCACGATGCGTTCCAGCATGGCCGGGTCAGCGTTCAGGATGGCAGAGGGACCGGAAACCACGATGCTGATTGCCCGTTCAGCGGCGATTGCCTCGAAACGGCTGGCCACAGTCTCGGCCACCTGGCGCAGGTCCACCTCCGTCCGGTCCAGCGGATTGAGCCCGGCTTCATTGTGGGCGAGCGTCAGCAGGTCGGTTGCCAATCGGGTCAGGCGGACTACCTCCTCCCGGCAACTTTGGAGGGTCGCCCGGTACTCGTCCGGGGTCCGCTCCCGCTTGAGCGCGAGGTCGAGTTCGCCACGAAGCGCTGTCAGCGGACCTCGAAGCTCATGGCTCGCGTCGGAGGTGAAGCGGCGCTGGAGCGCCGACGCCTGATCGAGCCGGGCGAGCATGGCATTGAGCACCTGGACCAGCCGCGTGAACTCGCCGACATCGGCGTGGGCCGTGATGGCGGGGGCGGGGGTCCCTTCCCGGATGGCTTCGGCCTGCCGGGTGATCTCGCGGGTGGGACGAAGCGCGTCTCCGGCGATTCGCCAACCGACCAGGAAGGCGGCACACACCGCGACTACCGCGAGCCCCAGGCTGACAAGGAGAAAGTCTCGCAGCGTCCTCTCCAGTGGGGCCAGAGGTGCCGCCACCTGGAGCATATGCATGCCGTGCGCTGCCCCGACCAGCCTGAGTGGGTAGACCACGCAACGGAGCTTTTCGCCATGCCAGAAGTGGGTATCCCAAACGATCCGACTATCGCGCGCGGCGGCGACCGCGCCCGCCGGAAGCATGAGATCCGCCGTCAGGTTTGCGCTCCGTACCAGTGGTGCTCCATCGCTGCTCCACAGCTGGGCATACCGGGTCAATTCGGCGCCCGCTTCACTCCGGGCGCCCAGCAGCACCCCCTCATGGAACTCGAACTCCGAGCTGGTATGGGCCGCCCCAGCCTGGGCCTCCACCTCTGCCAGGTGTACGAGGGTTCCATCGAGCTGGCGGTAGAGCAGGGCACGCAGCGCGAGAGCGGTGACCACACCGAGCACCAGCGTCACCGCCAGGACGCCCGCGGCGGTGCGCAGTGCGAGGGTGACCCGGAAGGAACGCACGGTCAGTCGGCGGCTTCGGTCCGAAGCGCGTAGCCCGCGCCGCGGATGGTCTGGATGAGCCGCGTCCGACTGCCCTCTTCGAGCTTCTTGCGCAGGTTGGAGATGTGGGCGTCGACCACGTTCGTTTCCGGGTCGAAGGACATGTCCCAGACGTTTTCCAGCAGCATGCTACGGCTGACCACCCGTTCCGGGTTGAGCAGGAAGAACTCGAGTAGCCGAAACTCCCGGGGTGAGAAATCCAGCGACGTCCCGCCGCGCTTCACCACCCGCTTGAGCCGATCCATCTCGAGGTCCTGGTACCTGAGGATTCCGGTCGCCGGCCCGAGCTGACGCCGGGTGAGGGCGTTCACTCGTGCCAGCAGCTCCTCCAGCGCAAAGGGCTTGGTGAGGTAGTCGTCGGCACCCGCGTTGAGACCGCGGACCACGTCCTGAGTCGAATCCCGGGAGGTGAGCATCAGGATTGGCGATTGCACCCCATTGCGCCGCAGCTCGGCCGCGAACTGAAGCCCATTCATCCTGGGCAGTTGCACGTCGAGCAGGATCAGGTCGTACTCGTTGACGTGAGCGAGGGTGCCGGCCTCCACACCGTCGCCGGCCACGTCGACCGCGTGCCCCTCCTCCTGGAGCGCCTGCTTGAGAAAGCGGGCGACCTTCGGTTCATCTTCCACAACCAGAACCCGCATCAGGACTCCTCACCGGCTGGATGAAGGCAAACTAGCGCGCTGGAATGGTCATGTCGCGGTTTCCGGCGCACCGGTGCAGCGCGCCGGGCAGCCGGGCCATTCGGTCCCGCGATAGCGTCCCATGAGGGTACCGAGCACGATCAGCACGCGGAACAGGATCGCTTGGAGCGGGGGAGCCATGACCCGGGCGGTTTGGGTCCGCCGATGGCGCAGGGCGACGTGTGCCAGGTAGAACAGGGACGGCCGGTTGCGAGCACCCGCATTCATGACCTCGAATACGGCCTGGAGGTATCGATCCAGATCAACCAGCGGACGCGCGGAGCCCTCGAATGCCAGCGGTTGGCCGCTCTGGTTCCACCAGCGATGGGCTACCCCGCGCGGGAGCCGTACGGACTGGCCGAGCCCTGCGTCAATGCGTTGGCCACCGACCTCGACAGACAGGGTGCCGGCCGTAACCACGCCCTCCTCATCCTCGAGGTGATGAATGTGCAAGAGGGGTCCATCCTGGTGCGCGGGCAGGGTGCCGCGGAGCTCGAGGACTAGCTCTCCATCCCGACGGTGCCGGCGAAGCTCGAGGACCTCGCCGGTGTGTCGATTCTCCAAGCGCAAGTGAGCCGGTGAAGGAGGATTCACGGATGGCCCTCGGTGGTCCTGATGCTACAGCCCCAGGCTCTAGGCAAGAAAGACGTGGCGCAACAGAAGCGCCCAGGCGTAGAGGCCCACGCCGTAGACAGTGTGGGTCATCAGGCTCTTGAGCCTGGCCTGATTGGGCTTGGGGGTCTTCGAAGCGGCCAGCCCTAGCCCGAGTGCCGGCTGCAGGATCAGAAAAGGCACCAGCGTTGTTGCAATGCCGAAAGCCACGGCAGGCAACAGGGTCGGGCGCTCAAGCCAAGTGCCGGACACAAGCAGAACGAACCCTAGCGCGAAGGTAGTACCAATGAGGTAGTGAGCCACCCAGCCGGTGGTGCATTCATACCGTTTCTGCGGAGCGGCGGCAATACTCTCGTGCACAAAGGTTCCACCCGGCATGTGGAGCAGCCAACGACCGAGCAAACAGTAGTTGAGCGAAGGAATGTTGAAGCCACGCCTCAAGAGCAATGCCCAAAGGTCTATGACGAGAGTCGCGCCAAGCCCGACGAGAATCGCGGCGATGACGTACCGTGCCTCAAGAACCATTGGTTTCGAGGCGGCGCGCTGCGGTATCGACCTGGGCGACGCGGCGTGCGGCCTCCCGCCAATCGACTGCGGGCGCGACATCTCGGTCGGTCAGATCCAGGGAGGCCAGCGCACGCTGCACCACGATCGCGCCGTCCGGCAGGGCGAGGCCGAAGGCGAGCTCGGCGCGGCGGCAGAGCCGCTCCTCGCGGGCCCGGTGGGTGGGGGGGAGGGTGCCGCACCAGTGGGCGACTCGGGCATGCGTAGCCTCGTGTACAATCGACGCCGCAATCTCAGCCAGGGTGTGCTGCGGATTCACGGTGAAGGTGAGCTCGACCAGGCACTCCCGGGACTCCGGGAAAAAGGCCCCTCGGCACGCAAAGCGTTCCACCACAATGCCGGCCAAGTCGGTATGCAGGCGCCGGTAACAGCGGGGCGCGTAGGTGGCGATGAGATCGAGCGCCGCGGTCAGGCGCTGCACCGCCTGGTCCGTCTCGATATCGGGGCGGGTGTTCAGGATGCGCACGGGTAGGCCGTGCACTTTGCGCATTTCGGCTACTGGCATCTCCATACTCCACTCGGGCCGGCATAATGGCGGCAGCACAAGCTTGCAAGGCACGGCAGTCTCACGCAAGCGAGTGTGGCGCGCGAATGCCGTTGCGGGAGATGAAGGTGGGCTCATCGGATTCTGAAGTTCCCTTACACGGAATTTGTGTCCTATCCACACTCCTCGTGAGGTAGCTTCTTGCCGCTGGACGGAAGGCGGCGCGTCTCCGCGACGGTCGAGTCGCGTCGTCCCGCCAGCCATACAAGGAGCGCGTTATGTCATTCTTCAACAAGATCCTCGCGAAGCTCGGCATCGGGACTCCGCCTCCCGCCCCCACTCCCGTTGTGCCGGTCGGTTCAGGTGCGGTAGCGACTGCGCCCGCGCCCCCCAAGGCGATCGCCGTGGTTGACGTCGTAAAGCAACTTGAGCGGCTCGCGGCAGCGAACCCGCAGAAGCTCAACTGGCGCAGTTCCATCGTCGATCTGCTGAAGCTGCTCGATATCGACAGCAGCTTCACGGCGCGCAAGGAGCTGGCCACGGAGTTGGGCTGCCCGGCGGATCTGCGGGGAGATTCCGCGAAGATGAACATTTGGCTGCACAAGACCGTGCTGGCCCGCATCGCTGCCAACGGCGGTAATGTGCCCAAGGATCTCCTGGACTGAGCCGGCAGTTGGTGGCAGATCAATCAAGGAGCATGGACATGAGTTGGATCATTTCGTTGATCATCGGCGGAGTCGCCGGCTGGCTGGCCAGCATCGTCATGAAGACCAATGCCCAGATGGGCTGGATCTCGAACGTGCTGGTGGGCGTGGTTGGTTCGCTGCTGGGCTACTGGATCGCCGGACTGCTGGGCATTGCGCCCACTGGCGGCATCCTGCGCTTCGTGGTCGCGATCGCAGGCGCGGTGCTGCTGATCTTCGTCCTGCGCAAGTTCGGGGTCTTCCAGAAGGCCTGACACCGGCCACCGGGACTCCCGCGAGCCGCTCCTGGTCTGCCCAGGGGCGGCCGCCATTGCACGTACTTCAACCCATGCAGACCGTGAGCAGCATCTCGCTTGCGGCTTGTGCCTCGACCGCGTGTGGTACCTCGGGATCGATGACAACGGCCTCGCCTGGCCCAAGCCGATGGTGCTCCGAGCCCGCTTGGACGGTCAGGTCGCCCCGAAGGCAGTGAATGACGACATGCCCCGGCGCCCGATGCTCGGGGAGGCGCCCGCCCGGTTCGAATACGAACAGGAGCAGCCGAAGCGGCCCACGATGAATCAGGCCGGCCTGCCGGTGCCCATCCTTCGCGGGGTGCGCCTCGGCCCGTAGCCCTTCGGCGAGATTGGGAAGATGGAGCGGGACCACGGGGCCAGTCGCTCGAGTGCTCGGATGCGGCCGGAGCCGCTCCTCAGGTGGATTCACGTTTCGCTCCGGAGATGGCGTTGATCTGAAGGTGTAACCGTTGCCCAAGCGGTCGTCGCTGAGATAGCGGGCCATTGGAGCGGTCTCCACTTCAGTTTGAGCACAAGGAACGGATAGCCACCGGCTGCGTCCCAGCGTATTCTGTGCGCCGACTTCACTTTCTTCGGAGACGGCATGCACTCCCCCATAGATCCGGCCATTCTGTACTTCGGAACGCCCGTGGTCCTGGTCAGTTCCTTGAATCCTGATGGTTCGGCCAACCTCGCCCCCATGTCCTCGGCCTGGTGGCTCGGTCGCAGCTGCATGCTTGGCTTTGGGGCGCGGTCTCACACCCCGGCCAATATTCTACGCACCGGCGAATGCGTC
Source organism: uncultured Gemmatimonadales bacterium (assembly GCA_963748035.1). Lineage (GTDB taxonomy): Bacteria > Gemmatimonadota > Gemmatimonadetes > Gemmatimonadales > GWC2-71-9 > JADJOM01. The sequence continues at coordinate 56,208 of CAVVHO010000005.1, forward strand.
CTCAATCTTCCCTCAGTGAGTCAGGTGGCCGCGGTGAACCGGCTCGCGCGTACGACCGGCTCGACACCCGTCCCGCCCCATAAGGTAGCGATGGGGTACCGACACGAAGCGGACAAGTTCGGCCTCGCCGGGCTCAGCCCGACAGCGGCGGAGGTGGTGGCGCCTCCGCGTGTGGCCGAGTGTCCGGTGCATCTGGAGGCGGTTCTGGAAGCCAGCCACCCGTTGGCCTGTCGTGATCCGGAGCGGCAGGGACATCTCCTGGCCTTGGAGGTGCGGGTGGTGCGGATCCATGTGGAGGACTCCATCCGCCTTCCGGGGTACTCTGACCGCATCGACCCGGAGCGGTGGCGGCCGCTGATCATGAGCTTCTGTCAGTTCTTCGGGCTTGGCGAGATGGTGCACCACTCGACGCTCGCGGAGATCCCGGAGTCGGCGTACCGGCCGCGGCGCCCGGCGTCCGAGGAGGCTGGCCGGTCGTCTACCGGCCGGGAAGCAAGATCCGGGGCGGCGGCCTAGACGCCGCTACCGGTTTGCGCTCAGCGGATGCTGACGAAAGAACTCCCACATCCGGTTGGTGGCGTCAATGCTGTGAGTTGTGGGCCCGACCAACCATTGCGGCAAAGGCTTTGCGACGGTCCGTCAAGAGACCGCGGTGAGAATGAACGCAATGACAACCGGCACGCTTGCGACAAGGAGAAAGAGCGCGGCGCGCGGATAGGTATCACGAAATGCCGCACCGGCAACGACAGCGCAGAACCCCGGGATCGCATACGGCAGTGTGGCGCGGAGGGAGAACCAGAGGCCGAGGGAGGGCGGATTGTGGATTCTGGGGATGGCCGTATACCACGTGTATAGGAAGGAGCATTGGGTGAATAGCCCGAAGTACCCTCCGGCCACGACCAAGAAGGCAAGGTATTCCGGGAATTCCCGCTTGGTCGCCTGGGCAGTAGGAGCTGGTGTCGTCGCTGGTTCGGGTGGGGTCGGGTCGTCGGGCGCGAGCCCGCGGCGCGCCGCCTCGGCGGCGATGACCTGCCACGCGGAGGCGGTGTATGCAGCTGGCCCCAAGGCGAGTGCTGCTCTCACCTCACTATCCGCAGCAGCCCGATAGGTGGCTCGGAGGTCCTCAAGCGACGTCATGGGCAGGTCTTTGCCGGAGTCAGCCTAACGATGCGCTCGTTACGTGGCAGCGATTCAGGAAAGACTCTTCCGAAAGCTTCGAATGACCTCGATCTCCTCGAAGCCGAGCGCGTGGTGCAGGGTCGCACTCAGTGCGTTATCGGCCAGGGGCGGGCTCGGCGTGTCGGACGTGAGTTATGGCGTCTCCCAGCACGTCGCTAATGGGCCCGCTTGGTCAGCTCGTGATAGCGCATGGAACGCAGCAGAGAGTCCACGGCTGGTCGCAAAGGGACCCCGAGATCTTGCCCAAACGGGAGCGCAACGGAGAGATGGCAAAAGGCCTCGGATGTTGCCACATCTACGAGCGTCAGTCTGGCAACGCGGTCACCGGGCGAGGTGAACTCAGCCGCGCCCATCACGACGTAACTGGCGTCAGTCAGGCGATGGGTGGCCGGTTCTGGTGGTCGAGTCACGTAGACGAACTGGGTGTCAAAGGCCAGCCTGATGATGAATAGGGCCTGAAGGATCGGAGTGATGGAATCGAGGCGCGGTTCGGATGCGGCGACGAGCGGGAGTACGGCTGCGCCAGGCCGAGCTTGGGCAAGTGCCGGGGTGAAAGCCGCGGCTGCCAAGAAGCAGACAAGAGTGATCCGGCTTCGGGGACAAGTCATGGGGGTACCTGGCCGTCTAACGACGCATAAGCTGCGGCTCGAGGTGCGGGCGCGCAAGCTTACTGCCTAGACGTCGGGCGGTCTGTTCAATAGGTATCGTCGCGCCTCGCGCAGTAGTTAGGCCGCTGCTTACACCACGAGGATCTTGGTGGCCCAGCTCATGTCAGCCGCCATCGCCTGGCCATTGGTGAACTGGGCGTTCCGGCCCTCAAGGTCGGCTTCGGTCAAGCCGCGCGCTATGGCGCAGCCCCGACACAGGAAGATGGGAACTCCCCGGTCTTGAACCTTTGCCATGATGCTCTTGAGGGAAGGAAGGCCGGGGGCTGCAAGAGTGTCGCTCAACTGCGGTCCCAAGAGAAGCGTCGCCTCACCCGCCAAATCCACGCGCACCGTGTGCCCGGCCTCGGCCAGGGCGTGGGCCCACGCGAAGAAGAGACTCGCGCGGGTTGGATCCTCGGGGCCGGCGAGCCCGATGAGCATGAAGCGCTGAGGGTCGCCCGTCGTCATTAAGGAGGTGGGGAGCGCTGCAGTGGCGAGGGCAGCGGTACAGGCATGCGCTCCGGCAGCAAGGACGTTACGGCGGGTTGGCATAGGTCTGCCTGGGGAACAGAACCGGCACTCACGCGGCGCTGGCTGACGGCCAGTCATGACCTGCAGGGTGCGGCTCGGTCCGGGGAATCCTACGCCGGGATGCCTGGCGGTGCCAGCGCCGGTCGCCGTGTCGGTCCGGGCCCGCGCGACCGGGTCAGCTTCTTCCGCTTGTTAGGTGGCCGCCCGCCGGCGCCGAGGTTGGGCCAGATAGGATTGCCACAGCATCCGGGCCGCAACCGAGCGCCACGGTGCCCAGGCCGCCGCCAGCGCCTGCTGTTCTTCGGCCCCTGGCCGCACAGATAGTTGAAAGACTCGTTGCATGGCCTCCGCCAAGGCCAGATCACCCCGGGGCCAGACGTCCGGACGTCGCAGTGCCATCAGGTAGTAGATATCCACCGTCCAGGGCCCGATCCCCGGTAGCGCAAGGAGGGCCTGTCGACCCTCGGGATCCGGCGCGCGGGCGACGGCCCGCAAGTCCAACGTGCCCTTCCTGAGAGCCGCGGCCAACCCGTGGATGTACCCGGCCTTCTGCCGAGTCAAGCCGAGCCGCCGAAGCCGGGGAACGCCGGCCTGGGTGACGAGCACCGGAGACATGCCACCCAACTGCTGGTCAAGCCAGCGATACATTGTCCGGGCCGCAGCCAGAGATACCTGCTGTTCGAGGATGATCCGCACCAGGGTCGGGAACCCCGGCTGTCGGCCCCACAGGGGTGGTGGCCCGTGCAACCGGTGCAGGTCCCGCAGCACCGGATGGCGGCGAGCCAGGGTGCGGGCTCCATCCTGCAGGGTGGCCAGGGTCAGCGAGCGCGGGGGGATGAGCAGGGGCGACACGACTGAGGGGCTCGAGTGGAAGGCCATCCAACGACCTCGCGGCGCGGTGCCGGGAACGATAGGTCGAGGCGGCTAGCCGTGCCAGTCCGAAGACAACCGACGGCCGCGCCTCACACTGGTCGGAGTTGTGGCCCCAGCAGTCGGTCTCTAGCTTGCAGCCATGCCGGCCCAAAAGCGATGGAACTTCCTGCGAGCTCAGCTGCCACGCGCGGCTCCGCTGACCGTTCGGTGTCGCTGCGGCAAGACCATCACGGTCGCCGCGGAGCATCGGGGGCGCACCATCCGCTGCGGCCAGTGCGGCCGTACGATGCGGGTCCCGCGACTTGACCTCCGATTGTGGCTGACGGTTCTCTCCTGGGCGTATCTCGCCGCCGTCTCGCTCGCCGCCCTGGTCCTCTGGCGGCTCGGTGATCGCTGGTGGCCGGCGACGGCTCTGCTCTTCAGCGGCCGTTGGGTGCTGCTGCTCCCCTTGCTCCCGCTCATCCCGGCCGCGCTGGTGCTCAAGCGGTCACTGCTCCTGCCGCTCGCGCTGGGCGGGTTCGTCGCCACGGTCCCGCTTGCGGGCTTCCGGTTCGGGTTGCTGCGGTTGATCTCGCATCCAGCGGGCAGTCACCTCCGCGTCGTCACATTCAATGCTGACGGAGGCGGCGTCATCGGCCTGGAGCTCCCCGGCGTGCTGGAACAGTGGCAGCCGGATGTGGTGGGGTTCCAGGAATGTGGCGAGGAACTCCGCATCGCGGTGTCGCGCATGCCGGGATGGTACCACCACTCGGTCCGGCAGCTCTGTGTTCTGAGCCGCTACCCGATCAGCGATTCCGCGGTGATGGACCGAAAAGAACTCGAAGGGATCAAGCAGTCGACCGCCGACATCGGCGGGTCCGGTGACGTGGTGCGTTACACCATCCAGACCCCTTCAGGGCCGGTGAACATCACCAACCTTCACCTCGAGACGCCACGCAAGGGACTGGAGGGCATTCTCGACAGTACGTTCCAGACCAGTCGCCTGCGTGGCAACACTGAGCTTCGGAGGATCGAGTCCGGCCTGGCGCGCCGCTGGGTGAACGCGGGCACGCTGCCGACGCTGGTGATGGGTGACTTCAACACCCCGGTGGAAAGCCGCATCTTCCAGGACAGTTGGGGGGATCTCACCGACGCGTTCTCGACTGTGGGATTCGGATTCGGAATGACGAAGCGCAACGGGTGGATCCAGGTACGGATCGATCACGTGCTGGCCGGACCTGGCTGGTACGTGGATCACGTCGCCGTTGGGCGGGATCAGGGATCTGACCACCTGCCGCTGATCGTGGATCTGACACTCGCGCCGCCGCGGCCGTAGCGGGTCCCGCGTCGCGCGAGACCGCGCCGAAGGGTCGCTCGCCAACTACGTGACCGCGGCGCCCTCGGCTCGGCGCTTGCGGCTCAGCACCCCCGCGGTCACCAGGGTGATCAGGACGCCGACTGGCAACGGCTCGAGAAAGGTGAGCGAGATGTTCACGAGCGGATTCCGGTACATCTCCTTGAACTCGGTCATCTGCTTCGTCTTCTCGGCGAGCTGGGCCTCGGTGGCGCCGGACGTCCTCGCCTTTTCCACGGCGTACGCCGCGTACTTATCGCCAAAGTCGGGAGCGAACTTGTAGTAGATCAGTTCCCAGGTGGCGACGTAGCATGCGCTAGCGACGGCCGTGATCATCAGGCCCACCGCCAAGGCGCGGCCAAACGTTACCCTCCCACCCGCCACGTTGTCGCGGTACGACTTGACCCCGAAAAACACCATCAGGAAGGCGAGGACCATCGTGGTGTAGCCGATGATCGCGCCCTTGTCGAAACCGATCTGATTCAGGAATGGGAGGGTCAGGAGCATCGTCACCGACAGGATGGCGCCGGCAATGAGGCCGAAGGTCAGCACGATCTTTCGCATCACAACTCCTGAGTGGTTGAGGACGACCGATTCTACCCGCCGGCCGCGCCGCGCGCGTCACCTGAAAGGATGATTGGGGGCAATTCCCGGCAAAATCATACGAAAGTAGGGGGCTTCGCCGCCGTCGCGGGCAGCGGAACACGGCAATCAAGGGATTAACCGAAGGGACTTTCCCAACTGCACCGCCTGGGTGCGCCGTCGCGCGCCGAGTTTGTCGAACACGCGGCTCGAATGGGTCTTGACCGTGTTTTCGCTCACATACACTCGCTCGGCGATCTCTTTGTTGCTCAAGCCTTGGGCGATGAGCTCCAGAATCTCCAGTTCGCGGGGGGTGATGCCGAGCGATTCAAGCTTGCTCTCGTCTCGCACGAAGGTGACTGGTGCCGGGACAACGACCTCGCGCACCACCACGGTCTCGGTGTGCCGCGTCAGCCTGAGGCCGAGCCAGATGCCCACGGCCGCAAACACCGCGGCGACCAGCCCGCCGTAGATCTCCACCGAATGCTCGACTACGAGCCAGCGGTACTCGATGAGCTTGAGCCCGGCGATGAGGACGCCGCCGAGGAGTCCATAGAGAAGTACGTGTTTGCGCATGCTCAATTGTACAGGCGGCTGGCTCGGTTGGGGAACGGGAGAGGTGAAGCCGGGGCGGCCGATGGATCAGAAAGATTCAAGGCCAGGCCGTTGGACGCTCGGCCAGGCATGGGTGTGCAGGGGGGTCCGGGCACCAGCGGCGATGTGCGTGTCGAGGACGCGGACAGCCGAATTCTCGAACAGGAGGGTGTGATGCTCCGGAGCCGCGACCAGGGCATCGAGGCTGGGCGGCCAGAGTCCGTTCTGAGCAGGAAGCGCGGGTGGCGTGTGCGGAGGCGTGGGGTTGGGCATGGCGTCTCATTGCCGAGCGTCAAGGTGGAGGCGCACTGTCCAGGATGGGACTGAAGAGCACGTCGCGGAAGCCCCCCTTGAGTCCCTGCAGCCAATGTTTTCAAAGCGCCCGTCGGCGTGGGGACCCACGGTCGTCGCCAGCGCCGCTGATCCGTGCTGCTGGAACCATGCATGCCACTGATCGCGCTCCCACTCCGTGTACGCCATGAGAACGTCAAGACTCAGCTGAATGGGCATCGAAACCTCCGCATCCGGGGTTGCCGAATCCCTACGGCAGCGCCAGGTGGTGCGTCGTCCACCACTCCCGCGCCCGGTCCTGGGTCCAGGGGTTCGCGCCTTCCACCTCTGCCAGCCGAAGCGACAGTTCTCTGGCCGACTGCGGCCGATTCGCGGGGTCCTTTGCCAGACAGGACAACACGAGGTCATCGAGTGCCGCGGGAATCGGCAGCTCCGTCCGGGCTGATGGAGGCGTAGGCGGCGTCTGGGCGTGCTTCAGGAGAAGCCCCATGGGAGTCTCGGCGGTGAATACGAATTGCCCGGTCAGGAGCCAGTAGGCCACACAGCCGACGGCATAGATGTCGGCGCGCCCGTCCAAATCAGTTCCCATCGCCTGCTCGGGCGCAATGAACGCCGGCGTACCCTGGATCGCGTTCTCCCGAGTATGCACCGGGCTCGTGTCCGCGGAATCGTGGACTGTCCTCACAATGCCGAAATCCAGCACCTTCACGAAGTCGTACTCCTCGCCATACCGGCAAAGGAAGATGTTCGCGGGTTTGATGTCGCGATGAACCAGGCCGCATGACTGGGCCTCCGACAGCGAGTGACAGACCTGGCGGAGGAGATAGATGGCCCGTTCGGGCGGGGTTGGCCCGAAGCGCCGGAGCAGCGAGTCAGCATCGAGGCCGTCTAGCAGTTCCATGACATAATAGAAGGCGCCGTCGTCGGCTCTCCCGAAATCGAAGAGCTCCACCGTATGGGGTGAGCGGAGCCGGGCGATCACCTGGGCCTCGCGCTCGAAGCGGCGGATGGCTTCTTCCGAGACGCCGGCATGGGCGTTCCCGGCGGATGAGGGCCGAATGAGCTTGATGGCGGCGGGCCTTGCCAGCATGCGATGCCGGGCGCGCCAGACCTCGCCCATCCCTCCCTCGCCGAGCTTCTCCTCCAGACGGTAGCTCCCCAGCTCACGCGCGCGCTTGACCTCGGTGCCCAGGTTGTAGACCACGCGTGCGCCCACATAGGCCATGCACACCACGAGGAGGTACGGAAACACCAGCCCGAAGAAGAACTCTGCCGGGCCTATCCTGAATGAGGTGACGCCGGACGCGATCATGAGCCCGATGACGACGGGGACCGAGCTGACCGATGCGAGAGCGGCCAACACCGCCCGACGCGGCGAGGTTGGCACGACGACCGTGAACAGCACGACCCATACGGCGACCCACGAGAGCCCGATCATGCCACGGTGCATCTCGAGTCCCATCGGATCGCCGAACTCGGCCGCGGCGATGGCGTAGCTGCTGACGATCTCGAATACCACCCCCAGGTGCATCGCCGTGGAGAGCGCAATCCGCGTGTGCCGGATTACCGCCGCGACGAGCAAGGCGACCGCAATCCCGATTACGCCGGGACCCCACTGCACGAAGCTCCCGAGGAAGTGAGCCCGATCGCCCGGGAACAGCAGCGCCGGAAAGATTCCGGCCATGAAGAAGACGAACGCATACAGCAGGGCAAGGACCCGGAGGCGTGCCGCAGACTGGCTCAGCAGATCGACCGGGAATCCCGACGAGATCCCTCGATCGGTCGGGTCACGCGGGTCCGGCTGCATGAGTGTGACGTGCTCGTTCATGCCGAGGCTCCAAACGGTACGGGCGATATGCCTGTAATCATGACAACGTCTCGGCGCTACGGCCAAATGCCCGCGCCTGACCTGTCTGGTGCCAGAATGGCCGAGCTCGGGCGCGAAGAGCTAACGGAATGGACGCCACCATATGACGGCGACCCAGAGAAAGACGACGGCTTCAATCAGGGTCGCGGCAAGAAATGCCAGGCGGCCGGAGTGCGTCGGCGCGAACAGAAGCGAGAGAAAGAAGGCAGCGCCGAACAGAGGTGCCAGCAGGACGCGGAGGGGCGCCAAGACCGACCAGCCGGGAGCCGCAACCGCGCCGGCGGTCGTCAGATAGGCAACCAGGGCTACGATGCCGGTCGTGGCGATAGCCAGTGCCACCACGGCGGCGATCTGCCAGAATGCCCGAATGGGCCGGAGAAAGAAGAGCAAAGCGGTGGTTGCGGGGATTGCGGTCAGACCGAAGACCCCGACGAACAGAACAGTATCACCGAATGCGAGCATGCCGGACATGTCCTGCCATTGCGGCCCGCTGGTGGCAACAATGTGGGCACGGGTGACCGCGAGTGCGATGAGCAGGGCGGCGGCATAGCCGCCGACGACAATGAGGATCTTCGATTGGACCTTCATGCATTAGTCAAAGCGCGGGGAGGAGGAGCACTTTCCCGTGTGTCGCGCGGCCTTCCAGCTGACGATGTGCCTCTGCGGCTCGATCCAATGGGAGGGTCGGACCAAGCGTCACCCGCAGACTTCCATCCGCGACCCACTCCTGCAGATCCCGGCGCGCCGTGTTCCAGAAGTCGGGCGGATCAGCCCCTAACCAGAAGGCGCTGACGCGGAGACACCGGCCATACAGTTCATCCACCTCGATCGGGGCCGGTGGCCCGCTGGCTTGGCCATAATAGGCCAAATGTCCATAGCGAGCCAGCACAGCCAGGCTCTCGCTGCGAGTTGCTTGGCCAACCGAATCAAACACGACGTCAGCGCCGTGGCCACCAGTGGCGTCGCGGATACTGCCGGGCAGGGTAGCGCCATAGGGCACGGGCGTGGCCCCGAGGGCGCGAATGAGCTCTCGCTTGGCGTCGGTCGAGGCAGTCCCAAACACCCGCACGCCTCGCTTGAGGAGCAGCTGAACGAGTATCGCGCCTACTCCGCCGGCAGCGGCGTGCACCACCGCGGTCTGCCCAGCCTCCAAGGTCGTTGTGATCTGGCTCAGCGCGTAGGCGGTGAGTCCTTGGGCGGGAAGGGCGGCCCCCAGGAAAAAGTCGATGTCGTCGCGGAGCGAAAACATGGCCGCGACCGGGGCCGTCGCATACTCGGCGTAAGCGCCGCTTGTTCGTGGCGCCCAGAAGGCAACCCGCCGCCCTCGCCAAGCGGAATCCACCTCAGGCCCGAGCCCCTCGACGACGCCGGCCGCCTCATTGCCAGGAATCCACGGAAGCAGCGGAGGGTCATAGACGCCCCGGCGCCGCTCGGTGTCTGAGAAGTTGACCCCGATCGCGTGGAGGCGCACGAGTAGCTCGCCCGGGCCTGGTTCGGGAGTTGGATGGGTCCGGAGGGTGAGGACTTCGGGGCCGCCCAAGGCGTGAACCACGATGGCTTGCATTGGGGGAATCATAAGTGGCCGAGCCCTGACAGCTTCATGCGGTGGTTCGTCGGCGTCCTTAGGGGTCGCGCCCTTGTGCCCAGGCTATCGCGGGAGTGAGCCAAGCAGGCCGGGCCTGGAAAAAGGTGCCGTGCCTGAGGCCGAGGCTCAGACGGATCTCCCGGACCTGAGAGCTCGGGCCCCGTCTCGCAAACACGGGGGCGCAGGAGACGCCCAGGGAATCGCTGGCTTCGTAGAGCGATAGCAGGCGACCTGTGACGTGGAGGCCGGGCCTCTCGAAGGCCCAAGACCCGCATGCCCCCATGAAGACGAAGGAGATGGCAGGGTTCTGCAGGCGAGATGAGGCGAGCATCGCGATCCAGCCACCCTTGGAGAAGCCGATGACGGTGATGGCCTGCGGGGGCACGCCGAGCTTGAGGAGACTGTCCACCTGGCGAGCAACATGAGTCGCGTAAGAATCCGAATCCGTCCGTGACGGCCGCTGATCACTCAGGAGGGCAAAGCCTGCGTGCCGGAGGCTGTCCAGGATCGCGTCATACTCATAGACTCCGAAGGTGTGATCGGTTGGGCGACGGCTGCCTTCCTCTTCGACAATCTTGGCATGCAGATAGATCACGTAACGGGGTGGTGACTGACTCCGTCCCGACGCGGCCAGCAGAGCGAGGAGGAGCGAGAGCACCGTCGAGCGAGCCATGGAGGAAGGCGGGTCAGATGAATGGGTGGTGTCGACTAGGATCGTGCCAACTCGAGCCGGCCAACGACCGCGCGTAAGGTGCTGGGATGCGGCTAGGTCGGCAAGCGTTGCCCGGGCAGACTAATGCGGTCGCTGCACCGCTGCTATCGGTTGGGCACCCAGCGATCCGAGAACGCTCCAATCAGCGCTCCAAAGCCGGTTCCTTCCAAGAGGCCGAGCGGGATGAGCCAGCCGGTCGAACCCTGGGTCGCGTCTGTATGCTCGGCGAGGACCCAAGCCAGGGTGCCCAGCCCACCCCCAATTGCTGCGCCGAGCGCCGCACCCCGCGCCGCTTGATGGCCATGGCGAACCTCGATGCTCCGCAACCCAGCTCGGGGCTCAGCGCGGGGAGGATTGAGAGTTCCGGGACCGCAGCTCGGCGCGGGATAGTGGCAATAGCGCAGCCAGGCGGAGTCCGCTGCTACTGGGGCCAGCAGGATGGCCGATTCGCGGCGCCCGTCTGCCCAGCGGAAGCGGACAACCGTGCCACTATCGAGGGGCAGGGTAGAGGGTGTTTGCGCACGTAGCGGAATGGCAAGGCAGACGAGGAGAAGGAGTTTTGCGGGTATCGGAAGGGTGGCCATGCGGTCCTCCGGTTGGCGGTGATCCGAGGATCGCCAAGGGCCGTTGCCTGCGCGTGACTTGGGAGACTCCATCGGAAGAACTGTCCCGCAAAGGCTGCCGGAGAGACGCGCTTGGGGAGGTCATGCCTGCAGCTAGAACGCCCTGCCGAGACTGAGTCCAACCCACATGACGCCTTTGCCCTGGGCGTACAACGGCGTCAGTGCGACACGCACGAGGAAGCCTTTGGGCGACGTGTAGCGGTAGCCCGCCATGGCGGTCCCAATTGCCAGGGTGCCACTTCCCTCGTTCAGCTCGAAGAGATCGTTGGGGCCGGTGTGCGCCGACCGCGAACCGAATGCTGAAAGGAAGACGACGGTTGTTCCTACCCCGAGCTCCACACTATGCCGGGGCGACCCAATGGTGTAACTCGCCATCAGAGGGACACTTGGCCAGATGAAATAACCAGCTCCCCCTCTGAGGCGAAGATTGGCGATCGGGTTGAGCTCGACATTCACGGAGGCCAGGCCGCCGACTCCACCCAGCTCCAGGAAATAGTAGGCTGGACGCTGCGCATGGAGCGGGGGCACCGCGCTGACAAGCAGGGCTGCGAGACCGAGGAGCCGAATGCGCAATGAAATCCCTCCACAACCGATATGCTGCCTGATGTCCAGCATACGCGGCAGAACCGTGGCGCGCCAGAAGGACTGCCCCGAACGCTGCTGGCCGTGCGCGCCCGGCGTCAATGGTCGTGCCGCGCCTCTCCGCTTCGTGCGTTAGCTAGCTCCGGACCTACGGCCGGGTGAGGAGGTCCGTCAGAAGGGCACGCCCTACGGGCCACGGTCCGAGGTGACTGGCCGAATTGATGTGGCCCAACGCACCTACGGGTACAAAGCGACTGCCCCACGCGCGGGCGAAACCTTCCGCACGGTACAGGGATACATACTCGTCGTTGCTACTCGCGACGACGATACTCGGGAACGCCAGCGGCTGGCGTGGCATGGGAGCGAAACCGCGTGGGCCCACGGGATAAGACGGGGCCTCCGAATCGCTCGGGGCAACCAGTAACGCGCCACAAACGCGATGTGAGGAATCGGCCCCCCACGCGGCCACCAATGCACAGGCCGAACTGTGGGCGACGAGGACGACGTCGCGACCGACCACGGCGATGGTCTGCTCGAGGCGCGCGAGCCAGTCGCTGAGCAGTGGCGTTTCCCAGTCGTCCTGGACGACGCGGAGGAAGCTCGGGTTTGCCTTCTCCCAGTGGCTCTGCCAGTGATCGGGACCGGAGTTGTAGAGGCCCGGGAGCAGCAAGACGTTCGTGGTCATGGTGTGGCAGTACGAGGGAGGCGGACGGGGCCGACCCCGTGTGCCGCAGCCCAATCTGCGGCTTCAGCCGCGGCGTTCAATGATCGACCTCCGTCGGTTGCAGGCCGAGGTTCGCCCGCGCCCGGGCAGCTTTCGCGGCGGTTAGGCGCCAAACAGTCGGAACGGGACCTTGAGGTGTGGGCCGAGAGGCTAAGGGCGACTGAATACGGCACCATGCGGAATCCCCTCCGCAGTGCTTCCGTGAGGCCACGTCTTGTTGGTCATTGAAAAGCCGGGTGCCGTGGCTCCCTCCTCACGAAAGCGCTCATCGATTGCCAGGTGGCCTGTCACGGAATCGAACCGCGCGATCATTACCCGATGCTTCATAGCGCGGTAGCCGGTAATCACCAGCCGTCGATGGTCCGGAGAGATGGCGATCCAGTGCGGCACGTCATCGGGCCCCAGCGTGACACGGCTCACCTCGTGCGGTGCCGTGGGATCGGTGATGTCGAGGCTCACAACCGCGTTCCACGCCGGGACCGTCACGAGGTAATAGTGCCCCGCGACCACGGGGATGGCGCAGTACGTCCCGGTCTTCCGGGGAAACGACGCCACCAGGCGCCCGGTCGGGGTCTCGCCCTCCAACCCGACCATGAGGTAGAGCCCACAGCTGAACGTGGAGACCAGAACGGTTCGGCCGTCGGACAGAAGCCGTGGTTCCGCGGTGAGCATGGATTCGTCGCCACGTGGTCCGTCTGGGAGCGTAATTGTATGAAGGAGTCTCAGGTCCGACAGCCGCCAGATCTGGACCTGGCGTGAGGCGGGGGAGGCCCCGTGCATATCGGTCGTGGTGGAGACGACGCGGTCGAGCGCGGGCACAACCCCTGCGCTGTAGACCCGCGTGGTCGAATCCAGGCCCGGGGCATTGGCCGAGCTGGACCGGATTACCTCGCCAGTGGGGGTTAGCTCGACGAGCCCACCCGGTTGCATACCGCTCGCCTCATGCCGCATCTGAAAGGTCGCCAGGACGTCGCCCCCGGGGAGGCGGAGGAACGAATGGGGATGGGTGTAGCCCTCGAGGTCTCCGAACTGGCCGGCAAGCCGCGGGTGTGCCGGATCGGTCAGGTCGAAGATGAAGCTCTGGCCGGAACCAAATCCGTTCGCGAAGAGGCGGCGATCGGGAGGCATCTCATGCTCGGTATGGTGCGGCGTGTTTGCCAGGCCAGGGACCGGCAGCGTCGTCACGAGCCGGCCATACCGGGCGGAGTCTTCCGTGACGTCGAGCACGGCAAGAAAATCGGGCTGAGTTGAATCGCCCGAGGCCGTCCAGAGATACAGGTAGGCCCGGGCCGCAGGCGCCACCGCTCCGGGCCGGGAACTGCAGGCCGGCGCGGCAAGCAGGGCTGCCGTGAGAAGCCACTTGGGTGATAGCATGATTGGCCTGAGGTTGGGGAACAGGAGCCCGTCACCTGCAAGTGACCTGACCGGGCGCGTGTCAGGCCGGCTTCGTCCGGACAATGACATTCCTTGCAAGAGTCTTGAATCTCACTCCAGTGGACTGTTCTACCGTAATGGAAACATGACCCGTCTTGCCGGTCTTGATATCTCTAACGGTGCCGGATTTGCCCTTGTGTGTGCCGGCGATGACTTTGCAGTGGGCGCCGTCTCTCAGCTTGACTGGTGACTTTGCGCTCATGTCTTCTTTCTCCATTCAGGTTCGTCGTCGAGCAAGAAGATCCACCAATGCTATTAGCACGCCTGACACACTTCCGCGGGAAACACAAGATGGCGCTTCCCATCCAGCGAATGGGGAGCGTTGTCGCGCCACCAGGTCGCGGCGATCGGATCTTTGAGTGCCAAGACATTGATGGCGTCGAGGCCATTCACTGCGTACCCCGAATGCACCTGCATGCGGCCGCGCAGCAGGTTGATCAACCGCTGACCCCAAGTCCTGGGCCCAGAAAGGACGCCGCTCGTCAGCCATACGCGACGGCGACTTAGCCGTCCGGTCGGCAATGGCAGCTCGAGGCCGATCCAGGCCTCTCGAACCGCTCGTGGAGCCTCGCCAGGCGGGCAGGCGATGATGCGGATCTTTGCCATTGTGGGCGCGGCCTAACGCCAACGGGTGACTTGCAGGGCGAGGCTCGTGCCGGGAACGATGCGCCGAGCTGGTCGGCCGTGCCAGTCTGAAGACAACCGATGGCAGTGCCCTGTCGGGTCCATGCGCTGGTGAGGCCGCTACCTGCGCACGAGTGCTGCGTCCACGGCCGACACGTGATAATCACGACTGACCCGGTGCCCTTCCTTGCGGAGATGTGCGGCTTGCCGACTTGTACCCGGCGGAAACTTGGGCGGCAGACGCCCCCGCTCATCGACGACGCGCCAATAGGGTGCCAAGGGAGGCTTCCCCTCCGCGATGGCTTCCTCGGTGGCTCCGGCAATGATGCTGAGGAAGATGCCGGTTGTCATGGGGCAGGTCAGGTCAGCACCGGCCGCCCGGGCTAGCCGCTGACGGAGCTGTGCCGGCGTGATCAGGCGACCGGCCGGCACGCGGCGCAGCGCGTGGGCCACTAGGAGCGGGGTGGGCACCAGCATGGCGCCCCGCGGATCGGCGATGACCTGTGGGCGTTGTTCCGGATGCAGCTTGAGTCTCCAAGGGGTCCGCGATCGCATCGGCATGGCGGCCTCGGAAGGAACGGAGAGCAACGGAGTAGCGGTCGAGCGTCCCCAAATAAGCTGCAGGCCGAAGTACGCTCGCGCAAGCGAGCAAGCTGCCGTCTGTTTGTCTGTTCTGCTAGAACATCGATGGTCGCAGGCGTGTCAGCTTCATGCGGAATTAGGCAGTAACAGTGACGGCGATGGGACAGTGTGCCGGTGGGCTCAAACCGGCACGCCCTTTACCCACGAGAAGCCGTGTCCGGTGGCTTGGCGGATCCGATCGGTAAGTTGGCCGGTGTGATGATGGATGTGGCGAAGGTTAACAAGCTGATGCTCCAGCTTTGGCATCTGGTACCACGAGAACCCTGAATCGGAGGCTGCAAGGTCCAATCTCTCAAGCGCCGATGGGACCCCGTCATGGATCCTATTTCCGTAGATGAGCGTTTCAGCCTGTGAGTATGGGACGAGCGGATGACTCTCTGAGGTTCTCGGCCCAAGGCGGTGGTAGTCCGATCGATGCCCCTCCCAAGGGATGAAGTCTGCTTCAGTCTGCCGAAGATACAAGTCGGCGTAGTACAGGGTGTGGTAAGCGATCTGCCAACAGGGATTCGTATAGATGGGGCTCGTCCATAGGTCGGGCGGGCACTTCTCGATGGCCGTGAGCAGCATGCTCAAGGAGGCAAGGTACTGGCTTTGGATCTGGGGCTTGAGGGACATGCGTCGAAGGTGGGCTCCACGCATAGGTTGAAAGTGATGCCGCCTAATAACCGCGCAGGACCGCGACCCGCAGCGTCATCGGCAGGATTACAGCCAGCGGCGGACCCGATTGCGATAGGCGCGATAGGCGTCCCCAAAGCGGCGCTCCATATATGCCTCCTCCCGGATCACGACACCATAGTGGATCGTGGGGAGTATGAAGGGGAGGGCGAGGAGCGGCCAGAGGGTATTGACCCACAGGGCGATGCCAAGAAAAAGGAGGGTAAAGCCGAGGTACATTGGATTGCGGGTGAAGCGGTAGGGCCCGGTCGTGACCAGGGCAGTGGTTGGGTGCCAGGGTTCTGGGCGAGTGCCCGCCTGGCGGAAGGCGAGGACGGCGGGCAGGCCAACAAGGCCGAGGACGGTAAAGAGGGGGCCGAAGGCGTGGGCCCAGGGCGGTGGCAGAACGGCGAGCGGGTGGAAATGATGAAGCAGGAGCCCCACCAGGAGCGGCAGTCCGTAAATCAGTGGCGGGGGTGCCAGGACGTTAGGGATGTCTTCGGATTCACTGCGCATGATCAGGCCGGGAATCCTATCTGGAAGGGGAAGTAGTGAGCCCGCTCGGGCGAGCTATGATAGCAGGAATCGTTGCTCGCTGAAGCGGGGATGGCCATCGGCTTCGACATGAGCCACTATCTCGGCCGCGGCAACCGCGGCGGGCCGGAGCTGACCCTGGGCGGCCAACTGCTGAAAGACCTGCACAATGGGGACCGTCTCTGAGGTGGCATTCCGTACCGCCGTCTGCATCGGGGTCTCCACTACGCCAGGCTCGTAAGACCATATGGACGCGTCTCGGGGAGCGCCGCCCGCCGCCCGCATGTCCAGTTCGGCCGCCAGTACCATTCCCGCGAGGCGGAGGGCCGCTTTCGTGGCGCCGTAGGCCCCGAGGCCCGGGAAGGGCTCGACAGCGGCGCCCGAGGACACGTTCACAATCCGGAGGGGCCGACTGGATGGCGCGCTGCGCAATATCCACCCCATGAGAAGCACTGGGGCTACCGTGTTGACCGCGTAGGCCTGCAGCATGCCGGTGGGGTCGAGCTGATCCACTTGGCCCAGCAGGGCGACGTCCGCTGCGTTATTCACCAATGCGAACCGGGTGAGGCCGCCGTCCCGGACTTGGGAGGCCAGGTTGGATTCCAGCGCCTGAGCTAAGCGGGTCACGTCACTAAGATCGATTGCGGAGTGAATGTAACGTGGGGTGTTTATGGCAGCTGCTCGCCTCGCGATGCCGAGGACCTCCCACCCGCGTTCAAGGAGTTGCCGGGCGACCATCTCGCCGATTCCGGAGCTCGTGCCTGTCACGATGGCAAGGCGGCGATCTGACATGGGAGGGTTAGCCGGCGCGCCAGTAGGGGATGAATGCGGGGACTTTGGCCCGATAGCGCTCGAATGCTTCACGAAGGCCGCCAGGAGAAGGCGTTCCTCGAGACGGACCCGCCAGGCGGTTCCCGAGCAGGACGGTCACCAGCGCGACGATAGCGAGGGTAGGCAGGGGAATGGCCACGATGAAGCGTGCCGGCTAAGGTGCCGCCGCGATGGCCTCGATGGAGAACAAGAGGCCACGCGGGAGTGTCACGACCGGAGTCGAGCGCACCGGCGCGGCCTTGGGGAAATACTCGGCGTACAAGGCGTTCAGCTGGTCAAACGCCTCGGGGACAGCCAGAAAGCAGGTGGTTTTCACGACCCGATCCATACTGCTCCCAGCATCCTCCAGAATCAATCGGAGGTTTTCGAACGCCTGGCGCGCCTGGAGGTCGAAGGTGCTCCCCACCGGTGCGCCGGTCGTGGGGTCGAGTCCGGCCTGTCCGGCGACAAAGATGAGATCGCCGAGGCGCACGGCTTGGGAGTACGGTCCGCGCTGCGGGACGTGGGGACTCGCAATGACCTCATGCCGGGAGCTCATGGTTCCTCCGAAATCCTGTGCATCCGCGGTCAGCGCGCATCCTCGCCCAGGGTGGCATAGTATGACACCACGCGCTCCCGCGCACCAGGAAGCGTGTACACATCGGGCTGGCGGGTGGTGATGACCTGAGCAATCACTGCGGCGACCTCCTCAGCGCTCTGGGAGTTGGGGAGTGTGCGGGAGTCGGGGCCGCCGTGGCGGGCATTGAGGCCGAAATCCGTTCGGACGACCGGCGGGGAGACGATCGAGTACTGAATGCCGGGGTGGGTCTGCTGTACCTCGGCCCGGAACGTGGCGGTCAGAGCGTTCAAGAAGTGCTTTGCACCGCAATAGGCAGATCGGATGAATGCAAACGGGATCCGCCCAAGCATGGAGGAGACATTGATGACGTGCCCCTCCCCCTGACTTTTGAACTGGGGCAGGACTTCCTGCATACCATACAGTGCCGACTTCACGTTGAGGCGCATGATCTCGTCCAGATCCTCATCGGTGAGCTGTGAGGGTGGGCGCGATATGCCCTGTCCGACGTTATTGATCCAGACGTCGATCCGACCGAAGCGGGCGAGCGTAGCCTCCACCGCACGGCGCACATCAGCGCGGATCGCGGCATCAGCCGTGAGCGCCAGCGCGTTGGGGCCGCAGCGAGCTGTTACCGCGGCGAGGGCGTCGGCGCGCCGAGCTATCAGACTGACTGCGGCACCCTGGCGGGATAGGAGCTCAGCAGTTGCGGCTCCGATCCCGGCGCTCGCGCCGGTGATCACGACGATCTTGCTCACGAGGTATCCCAGATTGTCGATGGCTAACGACGATGGGCATCAAGCCGTCTAAGGCGCTCTTGGAACGCGGCGAGAGACCGGGCCACCGGCACAGAGATCGCAAGCTGCTCCTCTTCGGTCTTGAGTGGATCTGGTTCTTGGGTCGCCAGCCGGGTTTGGAGTTCTTCAATACGGGCGAGGATTTCAGCGCGGGTCATATGTTCGCAGGGTCCGGGGCTCGTTTGGAAGCAGGAATGGCAAGCCTTAAGATAACCGGCTATGTGATGAGCTACAGCGCCCACAGGACAGCCGTGCGGTGGTTGGCTGGCTGTCGATGCTAGGGCCGAACCAGACGAAACGCATGCATCCAGTCGTTATGGAGAAAGCCCGGGATGCACCACAAGACGGCCAGCGGCTCAATCGCCCGCGCGGCGAGTGCGGAGCCCATATCGGCCCCCTCCCAGCCAAACTGCTCAATGACCCTCGCAGCGACGGCTTTGGCGGCCGGATCGTTCCCGCAATAGAACATGGTCGGTCTTCCGGTCGGGATCGCCGGATTCACCATGAGCGCGCTTCCGACGCTGTTGAACGCTTTGACAAAGCCGGCCTGAGGGCAGGCGGCCTGGAGGCGCTCAAGGAGGGATTCGTTTGGCCCAGTGAAGGATCTGAGAACCCCGTCTTGAGGCGGCTCGTCGCTTAAGGGGTTGGTGGTATCCAGGACGGCCTTCCCGGCGAAGTGTTCCGGGCCTGCAAGAGCGATCGCCTCAAGGGCGCCAGAGCCAAGAACGGCAAGGATCAGGGCTTCGCTCCATTGGGCGACTTCGGAAAGCGTGTGAGCCGGGACTCCTGTTTCGGCGGTGAAGGCAGCCAGTTTGGCGGGTGACCGGGAGCCGATGCGGACGGCGTAGCCGTGGGCTTTGAGGCCTCTGGCCAAGGTCCGGCCCACCTCGCCGGAGCCGAGGACGCCAAATCGCTGAATGTGAGCAGACGTAGGCATAAGAGAGGAGAGTAAATACGAAGCGGGAAAGCCGTCTGACGCCCGCGACCTGTGGGGCTGCGGCCAGTGTGGAGAACCTACCCGGTCACGGCGGGTCGTGGTAGGGCCGAGATGACCGACGGCAGCGCCCTGACTGGTGTATGCGCTTGTTAGACAGCGTTCATACTCA
Organism: uncultured Gemmatimonadales bacterium; assembly: GCA_963748035.1. Classification (GTDB taxonomy): domain Bacteria; phylum Gemmatimonadota; class Gemmatimonadetes; order Gemmatimonadales; family GWC2-71-9; genus JADJOM01. The sequence continues at coordinate 75,509 of CAVVHO010000005.1, forward strand.
GGGGGGTGGCACGAGCGAGTCAGTGCCCGGCGGGCAGCGCTTGACCTCTTTCGTCCTGCCGGTAGCCGGCCAATCCGTGCGGTGCCAGGCATACGAGTTAGGGGATGTCAGGACAAGGTCCCACACCACAGGCACCCCGGCGTCCGTGCGCCTTGTTTCTCCGCGGATCAGCCCGCGGATCTGGGTAGAATCATGACCCTGAATCTCGTACTCGGCGACTCGGTGCTGCACGCCGGCAGAGTCATTCCAGGGCTGGCGATGTGCCAGATACATGACGGAGTGATCCGGCGCGAAGCTGATGGTGTGGGGATTGGCAACGCAAAGGCTATCCGCGCCCTGCCAGTCCCAGACACCGCTGGCTACCGCGAATACGTCGTCGTCCGATGCCGCGGCGTAGGTCGTCGGAATCCACGGCCGCCACCACAGGAGAATGGCCATGAGCGCGACCAAAGGGAGGCCCAGGAGCCGGAGAAGATCGCGGCGGAACGTGCGCAGGTCGTCGGCAGGAGTGGGCATCGTGCGTGCGGAGGTTGAACGCTCGTCCAACGGTTGCGACTAAGTTGCGGGGTGCGGCGGCCGCAATCAAGACAGAACCCTTCGCTATCCCGCGGCCGCCGCACCCCGACAGCTTCAAGCGCAAGGCAGGCAGCGCCTTGAAGAATCTGAAGGGCCCCAGACTAGCCCAACTCATAGGTCAGCGTCAGCGGATGCTCAGTCCCGTGGCCAACGGCCGACTCGCCTTCGCCGCGCAGGCCCCGAAGCTCTCCTGTGCCGGAGCCAGAAATGACGCAATAGGACTCCTTCGCCACTCCGTTCTCGAATAATCCAGTGCGTTGGAGCACAAAGCTGCCTGCTTTCCCTGCAAGGTGCCCGACGACCCGCTCTAGGCCGACGAACGTGGCCGAGCCGTCGCTGGCGTACATCATCAGGTATTCGACATGCCCCTCGCCCGCGATATCGCCGGTGAACGTCTTTGTGACGGCGGCTCGAGTCAGCTTTGGTAGATCCTGGCCCTCACTGTAAGGCTTCTCGTCCCAGCTCTTGATGGTGAATCGGGAGTTCGCAACGTTCTTCATCTGTCTACCTCGGACAGTTGATCGGAAAGAGGATGTCCAGAAACGCTATTGTTTGCAGGTGCCAGATACTTAGGCGCCACGCCCTGGCGGAGATGCTTCCATGCGGCCCGGCGCGAGAACCCAGAGTCACTAGAAGCCGTCGCGCAGCCGAAAGGTGCCCACCAAGACGTGGGACCGGGCGGAGTCCACTTGCGACACCACCGTGAGGCGAAAGGTGCCGACAAGGGTGCTGTCGGTTGGTCGATAGGATGCAACCCTCAAGTACCCGGGGGGCGTCCGCCGGGTGACGTAAATGTCCTGCACCACTCCGGCCTGATTGCGGATCACGAGGGTCCCGAATGCGTTGGAGAGCGGGTCGGCCAGGGGGTAGGTGGTGGGACCGGTGAAGTCGGTGACCGTGACGTCAAGGGCCTCTTCGGCCGCTGTGCCTAGCACGGAGTAGCGACTCGCAATGACTTCGATTCGAGTGCCGTCAATCGCAGCGATGGCAGTGTCCGGCGCCCAAGCGACGCCATCGAGGGTGGCTGTCACAAACAAGGGCCCGTCCGGTCCAAGGCCTGGCCCGTCACTGCACGCTGCCAGGGCTGCAAGCATGCCGACGAGGCGGAGAGGGCGGGCGAGAGTGCCATATGAGTCCTCCCAACGGACGCCAGCTATCGGGCCGCGCATCAGGTGCAGGCCATGAACTCTAACGTACACCATCCCACCGCGTCCGTCAGTAAAGTGGCCTGGCAGCTGCAAGCGCGGGTTATTTGGCGGCGTCACCGCCCAAGCCAAAGGAAAACCGTGAGTAATACGCCCGCACCGAATAGGGAGCCGAAGATCTCTTTGTTGTACCGAGCCAGCCATTCTGGAAGGTAGATGTCGAAATTTGGGCGTCGATCGTCCGTGTAGCGAGCGGCGACGGCCGTCAAGGGACAGTGCCACCCGTTCGAGACGATAACCACCACCTCACCGGCGACGATCCCGATGAACAGCAGCGCCAAGTCAAACCGTGTGGCCCATGCGAATAGCGGGATTAATGCGATACACCCCACAAAGAACGCCCAGGCGAGTGTATGGACCGCCTTGATCAGTCGCAGGCGTCCGAGTGCTGTCACGACAATCGCTTCCGCGTTCAGCGCCTGCCGTAATCGGTGAAGACGTAGTCTCTCTTCTTCACGATCGTGTGGCACGCGAATCCGCACTTGGCGTCGTTCCCCTGCGGCGGCATGTCGGCCGAGGTGCCGGGCGTGAATGTGCCGGACGCGGCCTCATACTTGAACACGGCCCATCCCCACCCGCCGCTGTCCGCGAACCTCTTGCTGTCCTTCACCATGAAGTCGACGTCATGCTGGGTGCCCGGCACCGTCGCTGCGGGGAACGTCTCCATCTTTTTCGGGTTCCAGTGGATCTTCGCCATCTTGGAGCCGTCGGGGAACGGCTTGCCGTTGCCGGGCACGCCGGCCCGGTAGGCATCAATCATCACGGGATTGGCGAGGATCGCAGCAAGCAGATCTCCGTTCTGACTGATAGACACAACATGCCAGCCCTCGTATCCCCTGAACTCAGAGAACGCGAGCCCACCGGGCACCTTCACGGTGTACTTGTCCTGGGCGGACATGGCGGTGCCGCCCAAGGCACTGACGAGTGCCGTCATGATAGCAATCGTCCGCATGCGTGTGCTCTTCATCACTGGTTCCTCCTTTGTGAATCTGGCGGGCCTTGACTGCTTTCCCGATGGGCATGGTACGTCTGCTTGAAGCCGGATGCAACAAGACGATGTCAGCGCTGGTGAGCTGGGTCCAGTATGCGATGGTGTCAGGCGGTATCGGGGGCAGGGGGTGGTCGGGGACTGCTGGCGAGGCAGGGGTCTCCAAGATCCGGGGGCGACAACTATGAATGCCCGCAAAGCGGGGTCCCTCGAAACAGCACCCGTTAGGTGCGAGCGCTGGTTAGGTCCTGCTAGTCGCTGGATTGTGCGGGCCGATGCATTGGGATGTCAAAGGTGAACATGGTCGAGGGTACCGGTGCTTCACGACCGCCAGCTTGCACGTACATGCGCATCGCAGCGCGATTGCTCTGATCCGTGAGGACCCACGCCTCATGACAGCCAAGTTCGTGGGCGCGGGTGAGGAGCTGCCCCACCAACCGCCGGCCAAGGCCTGCGCCGCGATAGGTTGTCGCGACACCGACCTCGTTGATCCACATCTCGGGAGCCTTGTCCGGGTGCACATAATGAACGCCAGAGGCCATGCCGACGACTTGAGCTCCAGCAACCGCTATCGCCAGATGGTGCCGCGGGTCCTGGACGAACTCGTCGCGCCAACGTGGTTCGATCGGGTGATCGAAGACTCCCGGGGCAACCTCGTCGAGGAGCGCGGTATTCGAGGCATCGAGCATGCAAAGGCGGATCTCTATCACCCCGCGTTGGCCTCCTGGCGCCACCCAACGACCAGCACAAAAGACAGGGCCGCGGCGCGCTAAAGAACGCAGGCGGGGCACGGGTGGCGGTTTGTGCCCCGCAAATGCCTCGGCGTTCGCACCCCAGAGGAGGGCTGGACCGTAACCCAAACTGTTGCGCTTCAAACTTGAATTCTCAAACCATCGCGATCAGTGGCACTAGGCCCGTGGGTCCGGCACTCGCGGAAGGGCGGGCGCCTCCTTCATCTGAGCCAGCATACGCTCAGCAAAGTCGACGCGTTCTTGAAGCTCCGCCATCTCTTGCTGAAGAATCGTAACCTGATGAGCGAGGTCCTCGTCACCAGCTGAACCGGCTCGTAGCCGAGCTTCCTCAATGCGAAGTCGCTGCAACTTCACAATGACCGCGGAGATAATCCCAGTGACCGCGAGGCCAAGAAAGACAATTGGGATGATGATGGAGAGCCCGTTCATGGTCTTGCACCGAAAGAGGAGGCTTGGCCAACGGCTCGCGCCTGGTTTCAAGCTGGCTGCAAAGCCCATTTAAGGGTAGGGCTTGGGGGGCGCATTGGCGGGACTGCGGAGACCTCCGCACCGATAGTGGCGGTCCCGGGGCATACGCCCCGCCCGGGCTTGGGCTATGTCGAGAGCTGGGAGGGACAGCGCTCCAGCCGACGTGGCGACCGGCCTTGAGGTGATGGGCGCGCACAAACTCCCAAACCAGGCCGCAGCACTTGGAGACGATCGTCGCCAGTTCGGAAGCGCGCGCCTGTCGGCGCATTACCGCGACGGGAGCGGGGGTGATGTGGGAAAGGTGAACGTCGTAGGCGGTCATGTAGTCTCGGTTGTAGCCATCTGCGTCATTTGTGGATCAGCTCTCCACCCCGGCCTTCCTCCGGCGCCGAGTCTCGCTCGCGCCGGACGCTCGCCGCACCATCGCCACCATCAGCTCCACTGCCTGGGCGGTGGTGAGCCCGCCGGCCTCGACCAGCGACTGCCAGGCGTAGAAATCGACCGCGTGGGCGACGGCGGCGTGGACCAGCTTTCCAGCCGCGCCCTTCACCCGAAAGCTCTCCACTAGCACGTCCAAGATCGCGTCGAGGAACCGATGCCGCCGCGCCATGACGGTCCGGGTCGGGGCGTGCACCGCGGCGTCCCGGAGCACGCTCGCCCACATGTCGCCAGTCGCGCCGTAGTAGGTGTAGAGCGCGCCGAGTCCGGTCTCGAGACGCCGGTGGGGATCCTTGATCCCCCGCCAGGGGTCCGGGTCCGGTGGAGGATGCAGGGTCAGGTAGTGACCCGAGCACGCCATCAAAAGCGTGTTCTCGTCGGGGAAATGCCGGTACACCGTGAGCCGCTGGACCCCGGCCCGCTCGGCGATAGCGCTGATGGTGGTCCGGGCGGGGCCCAGGGTGCGATGCAGCTCGACCGCCGCCTCGATGATGCGAAGCCGGGTCTCGGCCTGGCTCTCGGCCCGGCGCTGAAGCCGGTAGGGTCCGCGGGAAGTCATGTTCAGTGAACATACCTGATTAGCGATTCATTGACAAGCCGGGTCCCGGCTGCTACTGTGAATCATCGTACACTACTGTTCACCGATTAACGTGGAGGGCTGGACGGATGCCAAGCGAATTGCTGATGCTGAGCCTGATCGGCGGGTTGACCCTGACGACCCCGGGGTCTGTCACGCCCCGCCCGGGGGAGGAGCGGCTGGTCCGGGGTGAGTGCCGGGAGGTGTTTGGCGCCCCGGTCTGTGTCTGGGCCCGGATAGCCGGAGAGCGGGTGGTGGCCTTCGGGGCGACGGTGCCCTTCGACGTGGTGGCCGCCGCCCCGGCCGAGGGCAAGATGGTCTGGCCCCCGCCGGTCGCGGCGATCATCCCCTTGCCGGAGGAGGTCCGCCGCGGCACCGGCTTCGATCACCTCGAGATGAGCTGGGAGCACCACGGTCACCCGCCGGGCCCCTATCTCACCCCGCACTTCGATTTTCACTTCTATACCGTGACCACGGATCAGGTCCGCGCCATCGACTGCGCCGACCGGACCAAGCCGGCCCGGCTACCCGCGGGTTATGCCCTGCCCGACGTAGACGTCCCGGGCCTGGGCACGCTCGAAGGCCTCTGCGTCCCAACGATGGGCATGCACGGCGTGCCGGCGGCGCAACTCGCCGCGGCCGGCCCGTTCGAGCAGACCGTGCTGGTGGGGTACTACGGCGGAGCGCCGATCTTTCTGGAGCCGATGGTGAGCCGGGCGACTCTAATGGCGCGACGGAGCTTCGACGGTGCCGTGCCCGTGGTGCCGAAACAGCCCCGGGGAGTCCGCTTCCCCGCCTCGTTCCGGGCCGAGTACGACTCGGCGGCCGATGCCTACCATCTGGTCATGACGATGGCACACGGGCGCTGAACCCCTGCTTGTGGGGGGGGGCCCGGGTGGGATCGACCACCCGGGCTCCCAGCGGAGCCGCGCATTCACATACTAAGTGCCAACACAGGTGCGCAAACGACACGCGGGTGTCCTTAACCTTCGTTTCGGCCCGTCGGCCGGAACCGGCCAACCGCCTAGTGCTCCGAGCAGTTCTTCACTGGCACTGCAGCTGGTGCGGGTGTCGTCGCCGCGGAAACCGGCCCGTCGATCGGCCACTCCTCCTTTTCCGCCCACTCGGTCCACGACGGCACATACACCACGACGTCCGGGTACTCGAGCAGCAGCTTGAGCGTGAAGTAGGCGTGGCTTGCCTCGGTTCCGGTGTTGCAGTAGACGACGATGTACTTATCAGGCGTGATGCCCTGGGCGAGATAGGAGGCGCGGAGCTCATCGACCGACTTCCAGACCGTGGTGCCGTTCGTGGTCACCAGGTCGTCATGCCAGAAGTGGTTGATCGCTCCGGGGATGTGCCCGCGCCGCAACTGGGCACCCGCGGTGCCTGCGAACTGATCCGCGGGGCGCACATCCACAATGACGACGTTGGGGCTGGCGAGCATGTGCTGCACGTGTTCGCCCTGAATCCGGTCCAGCCGGAACGGGTCCACCTCGTATTTCACTGCCGCGATCTCGGGGTAGAGCCGGGACAGCGGACGTTTCTCCGCGGCCCACTTTCCGTAGCCGCCGTCCAGGAGGTAGACCTCCGGCTGGTGGAATCCGGCGAGGAGCCACGCCAGAAAGGTGGCGTTGAAGTTCTGGCCATCGCCGCTGGCATAGATCACGACCGGGCGGTCACGCCGAATGCCGATCCGCGACCAAAGTTCCGCGTAGCTTGCGGCCGGGATGACATCCCCCGGGACGCCTTTGGCGGCCGCCCGCAGGGTCTCGTAGTGGAGATACACCGCGTTCGGCAGATGATTCGCGAGGTAGGCGTTGAGGTCACTCCGGAGATCGATGAGCGTAATGTCATTCTGCTCGATCCGGCGATTCAGCTCCTCGGTGGACATCAGGGCGGCCTTGGTGTTGGGCACCCCGCCTTCCACCACGTAGTTGTCTCGCCGGGTCCAGTCCTCGAATGAGCCGTCGTAGAGTCGGATGTCGTAGCCGAGCAGCCGGCCGGCGAAGACCACCGCGGTGCCTTGCTGCCCGATGTGGCAGTAGGCCACGATCTGGTCCCCGCGGGAGACGCCCGCCTGCTGGAACAGCCGGCGGAGCGCCGAGTCGGGCAGGAACTTGCCCGCGTCGTCGGTGACCGTGTTGAAGGGGATGTTCTTGGCGCCCGGGAGGTGGCCCGGGCGAGTGCCGGACCCGGCGTCGAGCCCCTTGTAGAACTCAGGATCCCGGGCGTCGATGACCCGAAACCGCGGCTGTCCCAACCGCGCATGCACCCACTCGGCGTCGGTAACGATGCCAGGGCGAGGTGTAGTGATGAGCGGAGCTGGGGTCACCTCCGGCGCTGCATCGGCCGATACCGGATGCCCCGCGGCCTTCCAGGCCGGTAAGCCGCCGTCGAGGATCGAAGTGCGGTCGCCGAGCCCGAGGTATTCGAAGGTGAGCCAGGCGCGGGTGGTTGGGCTCAGCCAATCCGAGCCGAAATAGAGGACGACGCGCGAATCGCTCCGTACTCCCAGGGACGCAAAGCTGGAATCGAGCCGCGCGACCGGGGGCAACTCGAGCGCGAGACCGTTGGCTGAACGGTCGGAGATGTTGCGAAGCTCGAGAAACCGGGCGCCGGGGATGTGCTCCCGGTCGAATTCGGTGCGCTCCCCAATCTGGAACAGGACGAGATTCTTGTCAGCGAGGTGTGCCTTGAGCCACGCTGGAGAGACCAGCATCCGGTCGCGCGGACTCGGCAGGGCGAGGGCGGGGGCCGGGAGCAGCAATGTGGCGGCGAGGAGCGCCGCGGCGGAACGTGTCACCATAGAGCCTCCAGGTTAGGCGGACGGGACACGATACGGGGCGGCCACCCAGGAGTTGTGATCGATTTGTGAGAGTGTGGTGGGGATTCTTGACGGCCGGCGGGGGGCGCCTGCGGCGCCGGGCGGGGGTGGCTTCGCCACGGCGCGGATGCTCGCTACGCGAGCACGGCGGGAACTTCCCGCTGATCCTGAAGTTCGAGCGCTTTCCCCGCCGTTCGCGAAGCGAACCCCCGCCGTGGCGAAGCCACCCCCGCCGCGAGCGGAGCGAGCTCCCGCCGGCGGATGGCGGACGGCGGAAGGCGACCTCAGGTCTCAAACCGATAGCCGACCTTCCAGACGGTCAAGAAATGCCTCGGGTCCGCCGGGTTGTCCTCCAGCTTCCGCCGCAGTTCGGCCATGTGTGAATCGACGGTCCGGGTCTGCACGTCACCGGCCGATCCCCAAACCTCGCGGAGCAGTTCCACGCGGCTGACCACGGCGCCCTGCCGTCGAATCAACGCGAGCATCAGGTCGTAGGCCTTGGGGGTGAGGGCGACGGCGCGTTCAGCCCGAGTGACGATGCGCGGCCCGGGCTCGACGCTGACCTCACCGAAGCGGATGCGCGCGCCCACCTCGTCGCTCCCCACGTGCGCGCTGCGGCGGAGCAGCGCCCGCACCCGCTCGAGCAGTTCCAGGAGGCCCACCGGTTTGGTGACGTACTGGTCCGCGTCCAGGCGAAATCCGCGGACCTTGTCGGCTTCCTCGCCGCGGGCGCTGACGATGATCACCGGCACCCGGCTTCCCGATGAACGGAGTCCCTTCAATACGTCGAAGCCGCTCATCCCGGGGAGCATCAGGTCCAGCAGGATCAGGTCGGGCCGCCACTGCTGGCCGGCCTCGAGCCCCACGGGTCCATCGGCCGCAACCTTCACCTCGTACCCTTCGCGCTCCAGGTTGTAGCGCAGGCCTTCGGCGAGGTCGCTGTTGTCCTCTACCAGGAGGACGCGGGCGCCACTCACGCGTCGTCGCTCCGCTCGCCCAGCGTCGGGAACGACACCGTAAACTCGGCGCCGCCGCCTGCGGGAGTCTGGACACTCACGCTGCCGCCGAATCTGGTGGCCACTTCTCGCACGATGGCGAGGCCGATGCCGCTTCCACCGACGGCGCGGGTCGCCGAGTTGGAACCGCGGTAGTAAGGCTCCCAGATGCGCTCTCGATCCTCCTCGCCGACACCGGGTCCCTGGTCGGAGATGGTCAGTGCTGCCGACCCGTTCCGCCTCGCTACCCTCAGTCGCACGACCTGTCCCGGCGGCCCGAACTTGACTGCGTTGTCGAGGAGGTTGAGCAGCAATTGCCGCAGGGCAGCCTGGTCTGCCAACACGCCGACGCCTTCCTGCAACTCGACTGAAAGTTCCACCTGTCGGGAGGCTGCCAGCGGCGCGAACGCGCTCACGGCCTCGTCCACCTCTCGGCCGAGATCGAGCGGCTCGAGTGGCGCTTCAGATATCACACCGCGATCCAGTCGGCTCACCGCGAGCACGTTTTCCACCAGGTGCTCCAGCCGCGTCGTCTCCCGCGTGAGGTGTCCCATCAGCCATTCCCGCTCAACTTCGGTGTCGTAGCGTTTGAGGCGCAGGGTATCCAGGAAGAGGCGCATCTGGGCGAGCGGGGTACGGAGTTCGTGAGAAACACCTGCGACGAACCCGGTTCTGAGGCGAGATAGCTCGCCCTCTCGGCGGAGCTGGGCCAGCGCGACCAGCGCTGCCATCACGCCCAGGACACCGATGGCAACGAGCACGGCGAGCGGTGTCTTCGGGAGGCCGCCTGCGAGCAGCGCCGGCGCGGACGCGGGGTTGAGTGTTAGGCGAGCCACGAAGCCACCCCGAAGCGGCGGCAGGGATTCTGCGGCGATGTAGGGCCATTCCTTCTCATCCACAGGCCAGCCCGGCGACCGGTGCAAGAGCTCACCGGCGGTGTTGCGGACTTCAAGTCCCAGCAGTTCGTGGTTTGGATGGCCGTGCGTCACGGCGGTCGGGAGGAGCGACGCGCGCTGCAGGACGCTGTCGAATCCGGCGATGAGGCTGAGGGAGTCGAACGTGAATCCATAGACGATGGTATCGCCCCACTCGGTCGGCATGAGGCCGTAGGCGACGACCTCCGGTCGGTCGGGCACGCGGATGATGCCGATACGCGGGAGGGCACTATCACTCCGGATCAGCGTGCGGATGACACGTGGCAGCGCCGAACTCAGGCCGGGAGCAGCCGGAGTTCCGGCGGTGGTGAGCGTGTCGGAGCCGAGGGGGAAGCGATAGTAGGTCGCGGGATGAGCCGGCGGGTCGCAGTGACACTCCGCCAGGTTCATCTCGCGATAGTGGGGGAGATCCGCCGCCGTCGGCGTCTTCGACGAATGGTGGGGCTCGCGGTGGTTGATGGGTCCGAGCGTGAGCCAGGCTGCCTCCTCCAGGTCGTTGCCGAGGTGTTGTTTGTAACTCCAGGCGGCGAAGGCCGCATAATCACGCAGCAGTTGCCGAGTGTTGGCGCGCGCACTCCAGGCCGCGATGAAGGCCAGCACCGTCGTGAGCGCAACCAGTCCGAGACTGGCTCCGAGCAGGACGGGAGTCGAGCTCCGGCCAGATCGACGCAGGGTAGCGGACTGCGCGAGCGGGAAGGGAAAGGGCAGCACGCTCTTAGTGTCGACTCTCTGCACCCGCGTCGCAAGCGGCAGTTGTAAGGGATGTGTGGGGGAGTTGTGCTAGAAGGGGGAGAACGGGAGAACGGGAACGGGGGAACGGGCACGGGCTCCGTAGGGGCCGCCTATAGGCGGCCCGCCCGATAATGACACGACCAGCCCTAAAGAACGAAACGCCCGATTCCGTTTAGAATCGAGCGCCCCACTTGCGGCCTGGCATCACCCGGTTGCCGCCTCCGGGGCCCGTAAGGGCTATGAACTATGTTGCGTTAATAGTAGCGGGGGCTTGGTGTTAGCGCAAGGGGGGACTAGCTGTCCGCCTTCCGCCCTCCGCGATTGTCTCATGGGTCACGGGTCATGGGTCAGTAGGGAGAGTTCGTCTCTAGGACCCACGTCCAATGACTCATGACTCATGACCTCCTACCCTCCGTACAGCGCTCGGTAAAGAGCCAGATTCCGCTCGATAATCCGCACGTAGTCGCGGGTCTCCCGCAGGCTGATGCGCTCGACGAAGACCTCCGAGTCCGTGGCCGCGAGTCCCGTCGCCCATGGGCTAGTCCGGGAGGCGCCGGCGTTGTACGCGGCCAGCGCACGAGGCAGGTCGCCTCCGTACCGCTGGAGCGACAGGCTCAGATAGTAGGTGCCGAATCGGAGATTGGTAGCCGGTTCGAGTAGCTGACTCGTGTTCCAGCCATGCACTCGGAGCGAGCGAGCGATCAGGCGTCCCGTCGCGGGCATCACCTGCATGAGGCCGAGTGCGCCCACGCGGGAGCGTGCCCGCGGTTGCCAGACCGATTCCTGCCGGATGAGCGCCGCAACCAGGAAGGGATCCAGGCCCGCGGCGGCGGCGTGCAGCTCCAGGTGATCCTGGAAGTCGCGGGGGTAGAGCAGCCGGTAAGTGCGGGCGTCGGGCGCGGCGCCTACCAGGAGCGCCCGCCTCGCCGCGGCGATCGCGGCCACGGGTTCTCCGGTTCGCCGAAACGCATCGCCGATCGCAAGGGCCCGCTCGGCGGACTGCACGCGGTCGCCGGTGAGCCAGGAGACTTCGTACGCCGCCTCTTCACTCATGTCGAGCGCGCGGAGCACCTGGACCCGCGCCATGGCGCTGTCCACGTCGGCGTACCGCGCGAACTGATCTGGAACCGGAGCCGGCTGCCAACTGGCGACGTTCAGGCGGCGAGCGCTGAGCACGCCGTAATAGGAAGACGCATCGCGCGCGATGACCGACTGCCACAACCCGGTGGCGCGGCGGCGATCGCCCATCTCACTCCAGGCACGACCGGCCCAGTAGCCGGCGGCGAGACCGTCGCTGCCGCCGTTGAGCAGGTGGACCCGCTCCCACTGCGCGCCCGCATCGGAGGTACGTCCCTCCTCGTAAAGCATCATGGCAGAGAGGAAGCCGGCGCGTGCGGCCGAGTCCGCGTAGGGGTAACGCTGGAACAACTCACCCCAGCGCTGGCGAGCCGCGACCAGATCGTCGCGCTGCCAAGCCAGACTCCCGGCGAGGAAAAGGGCGCGGGGCCTCACCTGATTGTCGTTCTGGGCAGCCGCGAGCAGCTGATCGAGAATTGGGGTTGCCTGGGAAACCTTCCCCACCCGCGCCTGGGCCCAGGCGAATCGGTAGGTGGCTTCATTGCCAAGCAAGGTGTCGGCGCGAAGCCGGGTAAGAACCTTCATGGCCTCGCGATATTTCCTGACGGCCGCCAAGGCGGTTCCGTAGGCGAGCAGGTCGGCCGGCTGGGCGACTCGCCCCGCCACCGATCGGGCGTAGAGAGGAACTGCCGCCGCCCAAGCCGCCGACTGTGTTGCCAGTCGGGCAGCTTCCAAGGCCTGTTGTGGCGGAAGAGCCACACTCGTCAAGGCGAGATAGTCGAGTGCCTGCTGCGCCTCCGGGCGTCCGGATCGTTGCCGGACCACGGCCATGAGCCCTTCTCGCAGGGCCGCCCGCTGGTTCTCGGTCCAGGCCAGTTTCATGCGGAGCCGCGAAGCCTCCCCGAACTGGCCGAGTGAATCGTATCGGAGCGCAGCGCCGGAGAAATCCCCGGCCTGTTCCCGGGCGACTGCCTCGACGGCCAGGATGCGAGCGCGGACTACGGGCACCTGAATGCGCGCGTACAGCCCCGCGCGTATCGCGCTGTCTCGACTGAGAGACGCCGCCCGGAGGATCAGCCATTCGGCGACCTCCGGCGAACGCTCGGCGGCGTCCAGGTAACTCCGCATGGCCGCTTCGGCTCTACCTGCCCAGGTTGCCGCCTTGAGGTCCCGCACGACAATGGGGTTGCTGACCGGCTCACCCGGCGTTACCGCCCACGCCGATCGGGCACCGCCAGAGGCGGTGCCGAGAAGGGCGAGTCCGAGAACCAGCGATCGGGCGGAGAGTGCCATGGCCTGCAATCGGTGAGGGTATGACTGCTTTCAGGACGGCAGGACACATGCCAGCCGGGCTGATTGTTCTGTCTTCGGGCAGGGGGCCGAAATCCGGTTCCATGCCGTGGGAAGCAGGGGTCATCCCAGTAACGCTGTTACCCTGATGACGTTCTCAGGCCTGCTCGCCGTATCTTTTCGCGATGCTCGATCCAACTTCGCTATTGCCCCGGCCTGGAGAGGCGCTTTTGCTCCTTGCCGTTTGGGCTCTTGCTCAGACGATTCGAGGCGATCTGGAGCGGCGACGGGCACTCGGCGGCGTGCTGATTGTCGTGTTTGCGCTTGCCAGTTTACGCGTTCTTGGAGCGGAGCGCGATGCTGGAGCGAATCAAGTCGCCATGGCCCACGGCATCAGCCTTGGCATTGGGCTGCTGGGGCTTGGTCTGGTCCTCTTTCAATTCGGCAGAGCCTGGCGGGCGCGCGGGCTTGGGGCACGGCGCCCGAGTGCTGTCGATCGCGCTGAAGGTGAAAAACCGGCGGCTCCAGCCGGTCCCACCGACCGCATGCTCCTGGGCTTGCACCTGTTGGGAGCGCTGACTGCACTGGCCGTTCAGCACCTCCATCTATTCATGCCTTCGATGCTAATCTCAGTCGTCACCGGCGAGCTCTTTGAGCGTCGGGCGAGCAGGACCAGCCAACTACCCATCACACTCGTGGCGACCGTCGCTGCGATGGGGGTGGTGTGGTACTTCCTCGCGCACGTGGCGGGGGGACAGCCGCTCCTGCTGGCCACGCTGCCCGAGGCGCCCTACAGCGCGGCTTTTGAACTCGGCGCGTCGCTGGTGCTTTGTCTGGTGGCTTACCGACTTCTCGGACTCTGGCCACCGCACGGCGCCAGCCAGGGACCGGCGGCCCCGCTGCTCGCGGGGATTCTCCTGGTCCGACTGGTGCTGCCGGTGCTGCCGAACGGGCTCGAGCACTGGCAGCCTTTCCTTTATCTGCTCGTGGCGATCGCGGCATGGCATGCGGCACTCGCACGGCGCCCGGTCGCGGCGTTGACGTCGATTGCGGCGCTGGGGCTCCTGAGTGGCAATTCGACGGCGGGGTGGTCGGGGCTGGCGCTCGTGGCAGGCATGGCCACGGTGGGATTCATTCATCGCATCAGGGTCTTTCGTTGGATCTCCTCTGCGGCAGGTTGGCTGGTATTCCCGGTGGCAGGGTTGATCGGGTTGCTCCTGCTGCTCCCAACTCTCTCGGCCGGGCTGGCCGTCGAGGTGTTCTACTCGGTGGCCGCTGTGAGCGGCGTGGTAGCGCTGCTGTGGCGCGTTGACCCCCGTCACCTGCCCGGGCATATTTGCGGCTCTTCAGCCCGGGATTCATCCGGGTGATGTTTTCTCCGCGCGAGGACTGCGATTATGGCCCACACTCTGCCGCCATTGCCCTACGATTACACCGCTCTCGAGCCGCACATCGATGAGCAGACGATGCGGATCCATCACGATAAGCACCACGCCGCTTACGTGAACAACCTGAACGCGGCGCTCGAAGGCGAGACTGCGCTACTGGCCAAGCCCGTAGGTGACCTCATCGCCAATCTCGACGCCGTTCCCGAGAAGATCCGGATGCCGGTCCGCAACAATGGGGGCGGGCATCACAACCACACCTTTTTCTGGGAGATCATGACTCCCGGTGGCGCCAAGGAACCCGCCGGCGCCTTGGCGGAGGCGATTGTCAAGACCTTCGGCGGGCTCGCGCAGTTCAAGGAGCAGTTCGCCAAGGCCTGCACAGACTCGCTTCGGCAGCGGTTGGGGTTGGCTGGCGCGGAAGAAGGACGGTTCGCTCGAGGTGTACAGCACGCCGAACCAGGATAGTCCGGTAATGGAAGGCAAGACACCGCTGCTTGGGTGCGACGTCTGGGAGCATGCCTACTACCTCAAGTACCAGAACCGCCGCCCAGACTATGTCACCGCCTGGTGGAACGTGGTGAATTGGACCGAAGTCGGGAAACGCTTCGGGAAGTAGTAGGAAGTCCGATGTGAGAACGAAGAAGTGAGAAGTAAGCAGTAAGGAGGAGCACGCAGTAGGAGTGGTCGGCACTCCTGCCGATCGCACTTCTGAGTCCTTGCTCCTCACTTCTCACTCTCAATTCTCACTTCTCTACTTCTCACTTCTCACTCTACTTCACTTCAGGACTCGATGCCCCTGCCGGCCGTCGGCTCTCCCGCTCCCGACTTCACGCTCCCGTCCACCTCGGGATCGGATGTGACGCTCTCGTCGCTCCGGGGAAAGAACGTCCTGCTGGCGTTCTTCCCCCTGGCGTTCACCGGCACGTGCACCAAGGAGATGGCGGCATTCTCGATTGACCACGCCAGCTTCCAGGCCGCGGACACCGTCGTTCTCCCGATCAGTGTCGATTCGGTGCCCACGCTCAAAGAGTTCAAGAGCAAGGAAAAGATCGCCGTGGATCTGCTGAGCGATTTCAAGCGCGAAGTGAGCCGCAAGTACGGCACCTTAATGGAGGAGAAGTTCTTCTCTAACCGCGCCTACGTGGTGATCGACCGGCAGGGCATCGTGCGCTGGACGTTCGCGGAGGATACGCCGGGGACGAAACGGGAGAACTCCGATCTGTTGGTGGAGCTCGGTAAGCTCCGGTAGAACGGGAGAACGGGAGAACGGGAGAACTGGAACCGACGCGTCGTCATCCCGACGGAGCGGAGCGACCGAGGGATCCTTTGAACTCCGCTCCAACCTGAAGGGATCCCTCGCTGCGGGATGACAATGCGTTCTCCCGTTCCCCGTTCCCCGGTTCTCCCGTTCTACCGTTCTACCGATTCAGGTTAAGCACCAGCATCCGCGGCTCGCTCATCTCGTCCATCGCATAGCGTACACCCTCCCGCCCGAAGCCTGAATCCTTGACCCCGCCATAGGGGAAGTTGTCCACGCGCAGGGTCGGGAAGTCGTTCACGATCACGCCGCCCACTTCGAGGCTGTTAAAGGCCGCCCAGATCCGGGTGATATCATGGGTGAAGACGCCGGCCTGCAGGCCGAAGTCCGAGTCATTCACCTTGGAGAGGGCGTCGGACCAGTCGCGGTACGGCTCGACGATCGACACGGGGCCAAACACTTCCTTGCACGAGAGCTTCGCGTCGCGCGGCACGTTGGTGAGGATACCCGGCGTCAGCACATTGCCCGAGCGTCGGCTCGGCAAGAGTACCTTCGCGCCGGCTTTGATGGCTTCTTCGGTCCACGTCTCCACCCGGGTGGCGGCGGCGCTGTCGATCATCGGTCCGACGACCGTCTTGGGATCGAGGGGGTCGCCGCAGGCGAGCGCAGCGGTCGCATCCACAAACTTGCGGACGAATGCCTCGAACACCGGCTGATGGATCAGGAGTCGCTGTACCTTGATGCACACCTGTCCGGCATAAGCGAAAGCGCCGAGCGCGAGACGCTGGGCCACCCAGTCGAGGTCGCCCGCATCCTCGTGCACGATGGCGGCGGCGTTGCCACCCAGCTCCAGACAGACCTTCTTCTTCCCCGCGACGTTCTTGAGGTGCCAACCGACGGTGGGGCTGCCGGTGAAGGTGAGCATGGCGAAGCGCGGGTCGCTGGCGAGCCGTTCGGCCACCGGCACCGGCAGGTGCAGCACGTTGTAGGCACCGGCTGGCAGTCCCGCCTCGGCCAGAATCCGGCCCAGCCGGAAGGCGAGCTGCGGACATTGCGGCGGCGGTTTGACCACCAGCGCGCTGCCGACCGCGATGGCCGGGGCGACTTTGTGGGCCAGGAGATTGAGCGGAAAGTTGAACGGGCTGATCGCGCTGATGGGTCCGACCGGAAAGCGGTGCACCAGGCCGGTATAGCCCGCTGTCCGCGGATCGACGTCGAGGGGAACCACCTCTCCGCCGAATCGGCGGGCTTCGTCCGCGGCGAAGGAAAAGGTCAGCACCGCGCGGTCCACCTCGCCGAGCGCCTGGGTGATTGGCTTACCGCAGCTCCGTGCCAGTTCTTCGCCGAGGGATTGCCGGTCGCGGGTGAGCAAGTCAGCGATCCTGACCAGCAGGTCACGCCGAGCATGGCGGGGGAGGGCTCGCATCCGGGCGAAGCCTGCGGTGGCCGCCGCGATGGCCTGGTCGAGATCAGCCTCGGTACCCCGCATTGCAAGCACGGCGCGCTCGCCGGTGAATGGCAAGAGTACTGCGTCTGATGCGCGCCCGTCTGGTGGCAGGGCGGCACCGCCGATCCACGGGGTGAGTTCGAGAGTCGCGGTCATGCCTGCAATCTTGCGTCGCGAACCATGCCCGGCAACTTAGGGCCACGATGCAACGCCTCTCCCGTGCCTCAGCGAAGATTCTCCCGGTTCTGGGGGCCTGCCTCGCGTTGGGGGCTGTGGGTGGCGAGTGGTGCAGCTCCCTCCACGCGGAACGAGCCGTGCGTGACCAGACCGACGCGGCCCTGGCCCGTCACGCGGCGGCGTACCTCGCCATCGTCACGCCGTCCGCACCTCCGGCAGGCTTCGATGCACGCCGACTCGTCTCGGCAGCCAATACCATCGCGGATGCCTCGTTCTGGCCCGGCGGCTTCCAGATTGCGATTGGGAGTGTCGCACTGGTCGCCGACACGATTGGGCTGCTCCCGCTCCCCGATACACTGATCCGCGCGCTAGACGCCGGGGTGGCCAACCTCGTTGCCACTCATGCACGTTACCGGGTGACAATCGTCCCGGTGGACAGCGCCCCCGGGGAGGGGGTGTCGGGCTGGGCGGCGGCGTGGGATACCGTCCCGTCGAGCCTCCCCACCAGCGTATCGCTCGGGCTTACCGCGCTCGTACTGGGCGGAATCGTGTTCACTCTGGTCCTGGCGATGGGGAAGCGGCAGCCCCTGTTCCGGATGGCCGCGCTCGGTTCGGCTCTCTTCCTTCATCTGGCGCTCACTGTGGTGCTTGCGAGGAGCGTCCGGCACACGGCAGCCAACGCCACGGCGACTCAGCTGCTCACCGCACGGCGGCTGATCGAAATCGCCGCCACGGCGAGCTGGGTCAAACAGGAGCGACTGGAGGCCATCGGCACAGGTCTCCAGATCCGCGAGGTGCGGCCACTGGTGGCTCCGGATGCGGAGGTTCGATACCACCGCGGGCCAACCGGCGTCGTGGCGCGGGTCGTGGCCATCACGCCGAGGTCGGACAGGGCGCTCGAGCTCGGCCGGATCCCGGTGGAGGCCGGGCTGCTCGGATTATGGAAGCTGCTTCTGGCATGGCTCGGGCTAGGAGTTGTGGGCCTCCTCTTAACCGCGGGTCCTGCTGGTCTTTCGGGCCCGGCAGGGGTATTTCATTTGAAAGGACGTGGCGGTTCACCACCCGTCGAGGAGAACAAGCAAGGATGATGGATGGGCAAGAGCCCCTAGGGGATGGACTGGCACTCATCGGGCGCATCGCGCGGCTCCTGAACACAGGACTCGGGCCCGAGGAAACGCTGGCGACCGTTGCCGAAGCCCTGCGGGAGGGGGTCGGCTCGCATTCGGTCCAGCTGTGGCTGCGAGAGCCGAATGCAACGACCCTCCGCGCCATCGCCGCACCGGCGCCCAGCGGGAGTCCGCGCACCAGCCGATCGTTCGCGGTATTGCCGGAGGCCGGGCCAGACACCCTTCGCCTGCCGCTGCTCCATGAAGGAGAGCGCCTCGGCATGCTGGAGGTGACCCCTGGCTCCATTCCCGAGGCGTTGGCGCCGGTGATTCCCGTCATCGCAGACATCCTGGCACCCTTCCTCGCGTCCATCGAACTGTCGGAGGACCTGGCCTACGAGGTGGCGCTTCGCTCCCGGGAGATCGAGGAGCAACGCCGCTTCATCACGCTGGTCATCGACTGCCTACCCGTCGGTCTCTATGTGGTGGACCGCGAGTACCGGATTCAGATCTGGAACCGGAAGCGGGAGATGGGAACCCAGGGCCTTCGCCGCGATGAGGTCGTGGGGCGCCCGGTGTTCGAGGTGCTGACCCGACAGAATGCGGAACAGCTCCGGGAGGAGTTCGATGACGTGTTCAGCACCGGGCACATCCGGCAGATCAATCTCGAAGTCGCCGTCGGGGGCGACACCAAGTACTACCGGATCAGCAAGATTCCGATGCGTCAGGACGGCGAGACGATCACCCATGTAATCACCATCGGCGAAGACGTTACCGAGACCCATGTGGCGCAGCAGCGGATCCTGCAGAGCGAGAAGCTGGCCGCGATCGGTCAGCTGGCGGCGGGCATCATGCACGAGATCAACAATCCGCTCGCCACCATCGGCGCCTGCGTGGCAGCGCTGGAGAACCGGCTGGCGGACGAGGTGCCGGTCACGGCGCAGGCAGGCCTGCATGAATACCTCCAGATCATCGACAAGGAGGTACAGCGCTGCGAAGGCATTGTGGACGGGTTGCTGGATTTCAGCCGACCCAAGGGCAAGGCGAAGGGCCCGGTCAACGTGTCGGCGATTCTCGAAGACACACTGTTTCTGCTCAAGCACCATGAGCGGTTCAAGAAGATCGAAGTCCGCAAGGAACTGGCGGACAACCTGCCGATCCTCTACGCCAACGGCGAGCAGCTGATCCAGGTGTTCATGGCGTTGATGCTGAACGCGCTCGACGCCATGGAGCAGGGTGGCGCCCTGACGGTCCGTTCCCTGGCCGGCACGGTGCACGAAGATGAAATCGAGGTTCAGATTGAGGACACCGGCATGGGCATGCCCAGAGCGGAACTCACCAAGATCTTCGAGCCATTCTATACGACCAAGCCACCTGGGCGAGGCACCGGGCTCGGTCTCTCGGTGTGCTATGGAATCGTGGCGGAGCACGGAGGCCGGATCGAAGCGGACAGCCAGCCGGGTCGAGGCTCTACGTTTCGGGTGTTCCTTCCCGTAACTGCCAAGGCGCTGAGCGAGGACAAATAACTACTTCCTGCGGGCCGGCGGCCGTCGGCCGCTCGGGATCCCTATGAAAATCCTGGTGGTCGAAGACGATCGCACCGTCGGGCAGTACGTGCTACGCGGCCTCTCGGAGCAGGGCTTTCAGACCGACCTGGTGGCGGACGGGAATGAGGCGTTGAACGCCGCCAGTCAGGGGAACTTCGACCTGATCGTCCTCGACCTCCGGCTGCCGGGGATGACGGGCTTCGAGGTGTTGCGGACGCTGCGCGATCGCGGCAACACCACGCCAATCCTGGTGCTAACCGCGCAGGATGCGGTGGACTTCAAGGTGCAGGCCCTCCGGGCCGGAGCCGACGACTACGTCACCAAACCCTTCGCCTTCGAGGAGCTGCTCGCGCGGGTCGAGGCCCTGGGCCGGAGGCCAAAGCAGATCGCGCCCAAGAGCCTTCGAGTCGGCGACCTCGAGCTCGACCACGGCACCCGAGATGTCACCCGGGCTGGCCGGCGCATCGAACTCACGCCGAAGGAGTACGCCGTCCTGGAATACCTCATGCGCCACGTGGGCCGGGTGATGTCACGCACCCTCATCACCGAGTACGCCTGGGACTATCACTTCGATCCAGGCACCAACATTGTGGACGTGGTTATCAATCGCCTCCGGAAGAAGGTGGACTCTGGTCAGTCGCAGAAGCTGATTCATACGGTGCGGGGGGTGGGGTATGTCATCAAGACGTGAGAAGCACGGTAGAACGGTGGAACGGTGGAACGGTGAACGGGGGAACAAGGGAACGAGAAGTGCCGTTCCCGTTCTCCCGTTCTCCCGTTCACCGTTCTACCCCACCGCGATCCACTGAACCTGGCAACCACGCATGCCCTCCATCCGCCGCCGACTCACCCTCTGGTATGGCATCGCGCTTCTGGCGTCGGTGGGCGCGTTCGGCGGAGCCTTATATCTCGAACGTCGGCGCTCCAGTCTTCGGGAGATTGATGAGCGGCTCACCGGCGAAGGCAATGCCGCCGCTCAGTACTTCATCTCCTTCCAGCGGCAGCTCCGTCGTACCCTCAAGCCCGACCAGAACCCAACCCTCGCCGTGGACGCGGTCGGAGGCTACCTCAACGGGATCCGCGACTACGTGGTCGTCTTCAATCCGGACGGCGCGGCGATCTACCGCAACGAGGCCGCCAAGCGGTGGAGTCCCGCAGCGCTTTCCGCCGTGCCCCACACCGGGCCGGACACCCTGGCCGCAGTTCGGAGTGGCCTCGTAGACATTCCGGGCGAAGCCCAACCGTTCCGATATGTGCTGGTCCCACTGGTCGACATCTGGGACGACCCGGCGAGTATCCTGGTGGCAGCGCCGCTCGACTCTGTTCCATTCGGCCCAGGGCAGCTGTTGCAGGCGATGCTGGTCATCGCCCCGGTCATCCTCATCGGCAGCATGGGGCTCGGGCACGTCCTCGCGGACACGAGTCTCCGGCCGGTCGAGCGGATGGTCGACGAGTTGGAAGCAGTCACGGGGGGCACAAGCCTACACCGCCGAGTCGCGGTGCCGATCTCGGCCGACGAACTCGCCCGGTTGGCGGGGACGATGAATCGCATGCTGGCCCGGCTGGAAATGAGCTTCGTGAGCCTTCGGCGGTTTACCGCGGACGCCAGCCACGAACTCAAGACCCCGCTCATGGTGCTCCGCGCCGGGGTGGAGCGGGCGATGACCAACCCGCAGGTGCCGACCGATGTACTGGCATCCCTCGAGGAGGTGTTGGAGGAGATCTACCGGATGAGTGAATTGGTGGACAACCTGCTCACGCTCGCCCGGGCCGACGAGGGAGGAATCACCCTCGCGGTGGAAGCGGTTGATTTGCGAGAACTGGTAACAGAAGCAGCGGAGACCGCGGGCATTCTCGCCGAGTCGCCGGGGCTCTCGGTGCGTTGCGAGGTGCCGCCTGACCCGGTCATGATCGCGATCGACCAAAGCCGCATCCGACAACTACTCCTCAACCTGGTTACTAACGGAATCAAGTACACCCCATCCGGCGGGAAGGTGTCCCTCGGCCTGGTGGACCAGGGCGATAGCGTCACTCTCGTCGTGGGGGACGATGGCATCGGGATCCCCCTCACCGATCTGCCCCACATCTTCGATCGGTTCTATCGGGTGGATACTGCACGGTCCCGCACCGGCGCGCGCCCGGGGACCGGGCTGGGCCTGGCCATCACGAAGTGGATCGCGGAGGCCCATGGCGGGACGATCACGGTACAGAGTCGCCCGGGCCGCGGTGCAGTTTTCACCGTTACCCTCCCCAAGCAGCCGGTCCGCGCGCCTTCCCCAAGTGTCGCCGCCAACCTCTAGCGGCGGTTCGACCGGGGGTATATTCGCGCGGCTCCCCTCCTCCGCACCCAGGTGCGGGCGGAACGTGTGTGCGCGTGAGGGACCAGGCGTTTCCGAGGCGACTTGCCGCGGCCGCGGCAGAGCTAATCGAGCTGTTATCGTTTTGTCATCTTGCCGGGCAGGGACCTGCAATGGCCGGCCTGTAGGTTCTGCAACCGCCCACACCCCGGAGGAAACGCTCCGTGTTCGAGAATCTCATAGAATCGAAGCGCAAGAAGAAAAACACGCTGGCACAGCAGGTGGTGTCGCTGGTTCTGCATGTGGTGCTGATCTTCGGGGCCGTCAAGGCGACACAGGGTGCCGCCGAGGCGATCAAGGAGATTGCCGTGGACACCACCATGGTGTTCCTCAAGCCACCGGAGGCTCCACCGCCGCCGCCGCCGGATGTGATCGTGAGCGCCAATCCGCCGCCCCAGGGCTTCCAGGTGGTTGCTCCGCCGGAGAATATCCCGACCGAGATTCCTCCAGTGAACTTGAATGAACGCTTCGACCCCAAGGACTTCACGGGGAAGGGCGTCGAGGGCGGTATCGGGACTGGCGTGGTTGGCGGCACGGGCCCGGTGCTCGACGGCCAGGTGTTCCTCGCCGCCGAGGTGGATGAGACGCCGCAAGTGGAGAACGCCGCAGCCTGCCAGCCCAAGTATCCGCCGGTAATGCAGTCGGCGGGAATCCCTGGCAAGGTAGTGGCGCAGTTCGTGGTCAACACCGATGGCCGGGTGGACCAAAGCACCTTCAAAGTCGTTAACAGCACTCACAAATCGTTCGAGGACCCGGCCAAGGAAGCACTGTTCAAGTGCGCCTTCAAGCCCGGCAAGTCGCACGGCCAGCCGGTCCGGGTGCTGGTGCAGCAGGCCATGTCCTTCAAGCTCGGTTCCTAGAAACGTTCCCCGCCGGGCCCATGGCCCGGCCTCATCCTCCACGGAGGTTTCCCCCTCATGCAGCACGGCATTGACATTCTGAAGCTCTGGGACGCGGCGGGTGGGTTCGCCCGGGGCGTCATCGTCGTCATGGCGATCATGTCGCTGTGGTCGCTCTCGGTGGCGATCAGCAAGGCGATCATGATCCGGAAGAGTCAGAACGCGACCCGCAAGTTCGCCCCGGAGTTCTCCCGCGCCATCAAGGAGGAGAACCTCGAGAAGGCGATCGCCCTGTCAGAGCGGAAAGAGTTCCTGATCAGCCACGTCGCCAAGGTGCTGGGCGGCGCGCTGGCCGAGGTGAAGCCCCTGATTCAGGACCGCGCAACCATCACTTCCGCGGATATCAACTCGGCGGAGCGGGCGGTGGAGCGGGAGATGCTCATCACCCTGGCCGACTTCAAGCGGGGCATGGGCGTGATGGCCACGGTGGGCGCGACGGCGCCGTTCGTGGGTCTCTTGGGCACCACGATGGGTATCGTGACGGCCTTCACGGGCATGGCGGCCGCGGGAGCTTCGGGCGGCCTGGCCGGCATCTCGGCGGGTATCGCCGAAGCCCTGATCACCACGGCCTTCGGCCTTATGGTCGCGATCCCGGCGGTGTGGTTCTACAACTACTTCACCACCAAGATCGAGAACCTCACGGTCGAGATGACCTACTCGTCCAAGGAACTAATCGACTACCTGATCAAGAGCGTGGGGAGCGAGTTCGGCCGCTCGATCTTCACCAAGGAGTTCCAGGCCCAGAAGGCGGTGACCGGCCATGGCCACGTCAGCGGGTAGCGCCGGCAGGAGCAGCGTCAAGGCTGAGCCGAACGTCATCCCGATGATCGATATCATGCTGGTGCTGCTGATCATTTTCATGATCGTCACACCCCTAATCGCCGCCGGCTTCAAGGCGACGCTGCCCAAGGGAAAGAACCTCGATGCCCGGCCGGAAGGGCAGGATGAGGTCGTGCTCGGTATCGACGCCTCCGGCCGGTATTTCCTGGATGGCAAGGGACCCGTCGATCCCGGTGTCCTCGAGGAGCAGCTCAAGGCGATGTACGCCGCCCGCACCGAGGACAAGATCGTCTACTTCAAGGCCGACAACGAGCTCAAGTTCGGGCGGATTCAGGAAGCGGTGGAGCTGGTCCGTCGGTCGGGCGCGCGGGTCATGGCGGCCATCACGGAGCCGCAGATTCAGGGCGGGCTGTTCGAAGCCGCCACGAAGGAGAACTGATATGGCGGGTGGAACTTCATCGACCCCGGGCGAAGTCACCGCGGAGCCGAACGTCATCCCGATGATCGACATCATGCTGGTGATGCTGATCATCTTCATGGTGTCCCAGCCGCTCTCGCGTATGGCGATGGACATCCAGGTCCCGCCCCAGGAGACTGCAACCAAGTCCACGGCGCAGTCGAATCAGATCGTACTCGAGTTGACCGCCGATGGTGGGTTTTCCATCAACACCCAGCCGGTGCCGCGGGATCAGCTCGATACCCAGATCCATGCGATCTACGACTCACGACCGGCCAAGCTCCTGTTCATCAAGTCCGCGCCGGACCGGAAGTACCAGGAAGTCATTGAGGCGATGGACATCGCACGGGGCGCTGGAGTGCAGGTGATCGGATTCACCCCCGCGCCCAGCGGGGGAGCCGCGCCGCCGCAGTAGTAGGGGCGACCCAACGGGGTCGCCCGTACGAAATACGATGTTCGAGATTCGAATGCGGGGGGTCGTCACCAGGCGGCCCCCCGCATCGTATGTTCCGGACAGCCACGTGCGGG
The DNA here is from genome assembly GCA_963748035.1 of uncultured Gemmatimonadales bacterium. Classification (GTDB taxonomy): domain Bacteria; phylum Gemmatimonadota; class Gemmatimonadetes; order Gemmatimonadales; family GWC2-71-9; genus JADJOM01. The sequence goes on from CAVVHO010000005.1 coordinate 100,313, forward strand.
CGATGTGTGAGCACGACGTCCCCCCCGTGGGCGCGATCCACAAAGCGCGGACTTGAACCGACACGAGGTCGTCCTGCCGCCCCGTTACGACTTTACTCTTACGCCTGATCGGCCCGGCTCTCGACCAGCCGCGTTCGCGTTGTCTTTGGCGTTGCACCTCGGGGTCGTGCTGCTGCTGTTGATCCCTTTGCTGCAACGCGACTTCGCTCGGGTGCTTTCAGCGGGCGACCTGCAGCCCCGCGGATCCCTGGCCGGTGGTGGCGGGGGTAACCGGGTGGCGTATATTACGCTCCCCGCGCCGGTTGCTACGGCGCACAGCAGCGTGACGATGACCGCGCCGCTCGAAACACCACCACCGGTCACCGTCTCACCGAATCCCCCGCCGGAGATACCGCCGCCGACTCCCGTTGAGCCGGCGCCAGCTTCTGTCACAACGGTCGTCGCATCGACGCCCGACAGCGCGAGCGGGATCGGGGCTGTGCCTGATGGCGGGGCAGGTGGCGGAACAGGTGGTGGGCTCGGCCCGGGCACGGGGCCGGGAACTGGTCCGGGGACGGGACCTGGGGCCGGCGAAGGTGGCGTCGGGCGCCCTCCCCAAGCCAGGCATCAGGTACTGCCGCCGGACAACCCTCCCAAGCAGCTGCGCGGTGTCGATATCCGCGTGACCTTCTGGGTGGACGAGACCGGTGCAGTGGTGCGCGTCGGCGTCGATCCGCCGATTGAAGACCGCAAGTTCGCGCAGAAGTTCCGAGAAACGATGCTCAGTTACCGTTTTCGACCCGCCTTGGGTCCAGACGGCCGACCCGTGGCCTCTACCAGCACACAGGTCGTGTCGTACTGATTTACCTCCTCCCCACGCGCCGCCATGAATGGCCTCTTCGTTCGAAAGACCATCGCCGATTGCGAGCAGGATATTGTCGAACGCAGCGGGCTCAAGCGTTCGCTCAACAAATGGCACCTCACCGCACTTGGGGTTGGCGCGACTATCGGGGCCGGCATCTTCGCCACCACAGGGACCGCCATCGCCGGTGATCCGCTTCGGCCCGGCGCCGGGCCAGCCATCATCTTCTCTTTCCTGCTCACCGCCGTGGCCTGCGGCTTCGCGGCGCTGTGCTACGCCGAGTTTGCGGCCATGGTCCCGGTTTCGGGTTCGGCGTATACCTATGCCTACGCCTCCTTGGGTGAATTCGTGGCGTGGATCATCGGCTGGGATCTGATTGTCGAATACGCGGTGGGCAATATCGGGGTCGCGATCGGATGGTCCGGCTATTTCCGCGAACTATTGAGCCATTTCGGTCTGGACCTCCCAGCCTGGCTGGCGACCGATTTCCGTTCCGCGCATGACGCTGCGGCGGCGGTCGCGGGCGGAGCAACCGATTCGCTCAATGCCTACCTGGCTTCGGCGCCCAGTGCCGCACCGCATCTCTTCGGCATCCCGGTGATTCTGAACCTGCCGGCGTTCTTAGTCGTCCTGGTCATCACTGTCATCCTGGTGATCGGTATCAGGGAGTCGGCGAATTCGAACAACGCGATGGTGCTGCTCAAGATCGGGATCATCCTCTTCTTCATCGCGGTCGGCCTGGCGTACCTCAAGCCGTCCAACTGGAACAATCCCGCGACCGGCGGCTTCGCGCCCAATGGATTTGCCGGCATCAGCGCGGGGGCGGCGATCATCTTCTTCAGTTACATCGGGTTCGATGCCGTATCGACAGCCGCCGAGGAGGCGCAGAACCCGGGGAAGGACATGCCGTTCGGGATCATCATGAGCCTGGCGGTTACGACGGTTCTCTACATCGCACTCTCGGCGGTAATGACCGGACTGGCGCCGTGGCAGCAGCTTGGAACGGCGGAGCCGATGATCACCGCGCTGCAGTTTGCCGACGGGCCTGCAGGCATTCTCAAGGCTTCGCGCCTGATCATCGCGATCGGGGCGGTCATCGCGATGGGCAGCGTGCTGCTGGTGTTCCAGCTTGGGCAACCCCGCATCTTCATGTCGATGGCGCGAGACGGTCTGCTTCCGCCGATTTTCGCAAAGGTCCATCCCCGGTTCAAGACGCCCTACGTGGGGACCATCCTGACGGGGCTCTTCGTCGCGACCTTCGCCGCGTTCGCGAACATCGCGGAAGTTGTGGACCTGACGAACATCGGCACCCTGTTCGCCTTTATCCTTGTTTCCATCGGCGTCATCATCCTGCGGCGGATCGATCCCGAGCGCCCCAGGCCGTTCAGGGTGCCGTGGGTGCCCCTCACTCCGCTCATTTCGGTGGTGGCCTGCTTCTACCTGATGTACAAGCTCCCAGGCATCACCTGGATTCGGTTCGGGATCTGGCTCCTGGTGGGCTTGGTGTTGTACTTCCTGTACGGCGTGCGGCACAGCAGGCTGAGGAATCGGGCCGTGGGCAAGTGAGGAGTGAGAAGTGAGAAGTGAGAAGTGAGAAGTGAAGTGAGAAGTGAGAAGTGAGAAGTGAGAAGTGAGAAGTGAGAAGTGAGAAGTGAGAAGTGAGAAGTGAGAAGTGAGAAGTGAGAAGTGAGAAGTGAGGGCAGGGCCAGGTGGCTGGGAGAAATCAAGGGGCAGATTCTTTTTTTCGCCCGCTCACGGCTCACCGTTCATCCGTCACGTCTTACTTCTCACTTCTCACTTTCCCACCCGGCATCCTTACTTGCGGGCCAGGAAAATCGCGCCCGTGGCCGGATCGAGTGGCAGGTCACGGAGTCGAAGCCGCGGCTCCTCGCTGAGTCGGATTTTGAGCAGGCGATAGAGCGGGCCGTCGGGGAAGAGCAGGCCGCCGTTGGTGGCGATCTCCACCGGCGCCCACTCATCGGCGCCGAAGTGTGGGAGCAACTGGAGCACGAGGGCGGCCAGCTCCCGAACGGCGTAGTCCATGATCCCCGCGGCAATCGTGTCGCCCATCCTGGCGGCTTCGAACACGGCGGGGGCGAGAGCAGCGACCTCGGGGTTGCCGGCGGCCGCGGCCCAGCGGACCAGGCCGTCCAGGCTCTCACTCCGGGTGAACTTGAGCAGTAGCGTCGTCAGCTCGGTGCGCGGACTCCGGCCGTCTGCTGCCCTTCCCACGGCACCCAGCGCGGCTCGACCGATCGCATAGCCGCTACCCTCATCCCCCATCTGCCAGCCGAATCCTCCGGCCCGGTGCAGTCGCCCAGCTGGATCGCGCGCGACGGCGATGCTGCCGGTGCCCGCGGTCACTACCATCCCCGGCCGATCGGCGAACGCCGCCGCGAGGGCCATGTCGGTATCCCCTGTGACGATTACTCGCTCGGCGAAGTCTTCCGTCCGGAGGGCATGGCGCACCTCGTCTCGCTCGGCGTCGCGTCCGGCTCCCGCCACCCCGGCGACCAGCACATCGGCGCGGAGCCGGCCGGTCTCCGCCAGTGCCCGGCGGGAGATCTCGGCGATCACGCTGGCACAGGCGATGCCCTTGCCGCTCCGCATCTTGGCTCCGCCGCCGGCGGCGCGGGCGAGGATCTGCTCGCCCTCGGCCACAATCACCGTGGTCTTGCTGCCGCCTGCGTCTGCGCCGAGGATGATGAGGCTCATGCACTCCGCTCTCGTCTGGACCCGAAGATGGCGAGGGCCGATCCTGTTAGCACGGTGATCGCCGTACCAAGGGGAACGTACCACGGCCATGCAAGTTTCTGCTTGGTCAGGAAGACCGCCAGCATGGTCACCACCGCAACCGCGATTCCAGCAATCACATCCCGACCCGCTATGCGGGAAGATCCACCGGCGAGCAGGTAGGCGCCGAGCAGCGCCCCATAGGTAATGGAGGCAATCGACAGCGCGAACACCACCACCGGCGTCTGTCCCCCGCCAGCCACCAGATTGAATCCAAGCGCCACGAGCGTGATAAGCACGCCCCAGATCAGAGACCAGGTGCGTCCCACCCGAAACAGGTGATCGGGATCGGTACGGCCGGTCCAGCTGGCGTAGAAGTCATGGGTGATAGAGCTGGCCAGCGCGCTGATCGCGGAGCTATGGGTTGCCATGGAGGCGGCCAGCACCGCCGCGACGATGAGTCCGGCGAGCCCAGGGGGGAAGTGTCCTATCACGAAGCGCGGAAAGATCTGGTCGGCAGGGATATCGGTCGGGGCGAGGCCTGCTGCCCAGATGGCGGTGCCGATCAGGAGGAAAAGGGCGAACTGGACCAGCACCACAAGGCCGGAGCCCACCAGCGCAACTCGTGCCGAGCGGAGACTTCGGCTCGCGAGCAGACGCTGGACGATCAGATGATCGGTCCCATGAGAGGCGGCGGAGAGCATCGCGCCTCCGATGATACCACCGAGCAAGGTGTAGGTGATGGTGAAGCTCACCGTGGGATCGATGAGTTTGAGCTTACCGGCCGCACCGGCGGCTGCCAGGGTCGCCGGAAAGCCTCCCGCGAGCCGAGCGGCCAGGAAGAGGGCGACGACCCCGCCCGAGACGTACACCGCCAACTGCATCACATCCACCCATACCACGGCCTTGAGTCCTCCGTGCCAGGTGTAGGCCAGCGTGACGAGACTCATGATCACGATGGCGAGCGGCACATTCCACCCGGCGAGAATGGCGAGCGGGATGGCTCCTGCGTACACGCGCACGCCATCGGCTAGCGCCCGGGTGACCAGGAATATTCCCGACGTAACCCGCCGGGTGGTCACGCCGAAGCGATGCTCGAGACGGGCATAGGCGGTCTCCTGCTCCCCGGTGAAATAGCCCGGCAGCAGCCAGGCCGCCACCGCGATCCGGCCGATCAGGTATCCCATCGGGAGCTGCAGGAAGGTGAGGTCGCCCCGGGCGGCGATGGCGGGGACCGAGATGACAGTCAGCGCGGAGGTCTCCGTCGCGACAATCGACAACAGGATTGCCCAGGCGGGCAGATCGCGGGCCCCTAGGAAGTAGTCCCCAGCAGTCCGCTGGTTGCGGGAGACCCACACTCCCACCCCGAGGGTGAGAATGAAGTAGACGGCGATGACTGTGAGGTCGAGGGCGGACAGGGAGTCCCCTCAGCGACAGAAGGTGGCCGCAGCGTCAGAGGTATGAAGTGAGAAGTAAGAAGTGAGAAGTAAGAAGTGAGGAGCAAGGGGGGAAAACCCGCCTCGACTCCTCACTTTGTGCTACCGACTTCTCACTTCTTACTTCTCACATCTCACTTCAAGCCGTAAAGCTCGTCCCGCACCCGCAGCCGCCAGTGGCGTTGGGGTTATTGAACGTGAATCCGGAGCCCTGCATCGAGGTGACGTAGTCGACCGTGACGCCGTTCAGATACTGCATGCTGAACCCGTCCACGAAGACCCGAATGCCGTTGATGTCCAGGATCGAGTCGTCCTCGAGCGAACGCTCTTCGATGTTGAGACTGTACTTGAAGCCCGAGCACCCGCCGGGCAACACGCTCACTCTCAAGCCCGCGCTCTCGGAGGGAACCTCCTCGGCGGCCATGAACTTGTGGACTTCGGCGGCGGCGCGGTCGGTGACGACGAGGGTAAACCCCGGCGTGCTCACCTGCTGTTCAGTGCTCTCCATTTGCTGCTCTCCGGGATAACGCGATGGCCGGTCAAGACCCTCCGGCACCAATTGGCTCAGTGCAAAGCTAGGGAGTCGAGGGCCTCGCTGTCAATTGCGGTGCTTCGCCCACAGCACACCTAAGTGCCTTGGCCTCAACGAGTAATCGTGTCGGGAGCTAGCGCGCGGACGACCCGGTCGGCCACCAACCCCCGAGCCGGCGCCCAGCGGGGGTTGTTGCGGGTGGGGTGAACCCGATTACTGAGCAATACGATCGCCAACCGGCGCGCGGGATCCAGCCAGATCGAGGTACCGGTGAAGCCGGTGTGTCCGAAGCTTCCGGCCGAGAGCAGGCCTCCACCGCTGCTCTCCCCCGACGGGGTATCCCACCCGAGTGCGCGGCTAGAGCCGGGGGGGAGATCCTGGCGGCGAGTGAACTCATGGAGAACGCGGGCAGACAGGGCGGGCGAGGCGGACGAAACGGACGAGGCGGAAGAGGCGGACGAAGCGGATACTCCCCTGCGTCCATCCACCGTGTCCGCCTTGCCCGCCCTGTCCGCCTCGTCCGTCAGCGCAGCGAGCAGCCAATCCGCGAACCGAACGAGATCGCGCGCGGAGCCGAATAGCCCCGCGTGGCCCGAGACGCCGTCGAGCCGCGCCGCGTTCTCGTCGTGGACCTCGCCGCACAACACCCGGCCTCGCCAAGGGTCATTCTCCGTGGGGGCAATGCGCGGACGCCATGATTCGGGCGGGAGGTACCGGGTGTCCCGCAAATTCAGCGGCTGCGCGATCCGCATGTCGAACAGCGTATCGATCCGAGCTCCGAACGCCCGCTCGATGACCTGCGCGAGAATGATCGCGCCGAGATCTGAGTAGACGAAACCGGCTCCCGGGGAGTTGGCCAATGGTGTCGTATCCACGAGGGCCAGCGCCTCGGCCCGGGTCTTGGTCTCAAGGTAGAGCGGGCGCCACGCCGGGAGCCCGCTCGAATGCGTGAGCAATTGCCGGATGGTGATGCCCCGACGGGTCACAGAGTCACGCCCTGCCACGAACTCGGGGACCTCCCGTGCAACCGGCTGATCGAGCTCGACCCGGCCTGCGTCGACCGCCATCATCATCAGGGACGTGAGACTGACGACCTTGGTCAGCGAGGCGAGGTCATAGTTCGTCGCGCTGTCCGGGCGGGCTGCCGTCCCCAGTCCGAGCCGCCCTGTGCCGTAATAGAGATGTCGCCCTTCAAAACTCACACCGAGCACGGCACCAGGCGCTGCACCGGCGGCGATCAGCGAGTCCATGAGGCGGGTTACGCTCGACCAGGTTTTAGGGGCAGGGGAGGTGGGTCGTGGATTCGCGCAACCCACACCAAGCACGATGACCACAAGACCCAGGCGCGCAGCCGGGTGGGTCACTGCTGGCTTCGAGCCCCGCGGTACAGGCCCCAGCCTACCGGAAGTGACGGAGGCAAGCTGACCGGAAGCCGCCCCTCGATGGGCGCTTGGCCGCTCAGCGCCCGGGCGGCCGCCCATTCGGTGACGCTGTTGGCGCTCCAAGCCAGCAGGTAGGAACGCAGGTGTGGTATCTGGGATCCGATGTAAGGCGAGCCGAGGGAAACCAGGACGGTGCGACGTCTGCGGCTGGTTTCGTCGATGAGCTTGGCCACTTCCTCGGGAAGGCCGATACTCCCCTTCCAGGCGCTCGCTTTCACGGAAACTGCGAAGACTGCGTATCTGTCCCGCCGGATGATTGCCTCCGCCGAATCCAGACTCTCGGGGCCGCTGGCTGGCCAGAGACGAAACTGGGTGACCGTATGCCCGGCGGCGCGCAATTGCTTGGCCAGGGAGTTGCCGACGCTGCCGGCATTCTCCTCCCCGTAGGTCACGAGCGCGATATCGCGGGGCCGAGCCCGGAGACTGTCTACAGTGCCGCTGCCATCCGTGACGAGGGTAATGGAACGCTGGGCGATGTTGCGGGCGATCTCGAGAAAACGGGCGCTGCCAACCACCTCGGGGATGCTCTCCAATGGCACGGTGCGGCGTGCGAAGAGGCCCATGCGAAGCTTGAGGTACAGCAGGCGACGGACCGAGCGGTCGAGCCGCTCGAAACTCACCCGGCCGGTTTCCACCGCCTGGGTCAGCGCGTCGATGGCAAGTCTCGGATCGGCGGGCTGCAGCACGAGGTCGGCGCCGGCGATGAAGGCCTGTACGGCGGCTTCGCCCGCGCCGTAGGTGCTCACGATGGCTCCCATGTCCAGGGCATCGGTCACCACCATGCCCTGGAAATGGAGCGAGTCCCGCAGCACGCCGGTGAGAATCTTGGGGTCCAGGGTCGCCGGGCGAGTCCGCTCGGAGCCGATGGCCGGCATCGCGACGTGGGCCGACATCACGAAGGCGGCGCCGGCGTTGATCGCCGCGCGGAAAGGCACCAGTTCGAGGGTGTCGAGGCGCGACCACGTCGCAGTGATCACCGGGACCCCGATGTGGGAGTCGGTCTGGGTATCGCCGTGCCCCGGGAAGTGCTTCGCGGTGGCGAGCATTCCGTTGTCCTGGATGCCGCGCACCGAGGCCGCCACCATGCTGCTCACCAGAGCCGCACTCTCACCGAACGAACGGGTATTGATGATCGGATTCGCGGGATTGCTGTTGATGTCCGCTACCGGTGCAAACGTGAGATGGATCCCGACAGCAAGGCCCTCCAGCGCGGTAACCCGCCCGATTTCGTACGCATCCTGCTCGCTCCCTGCCGCGGCCACGCCCATATTTGAAGGGAACGATGTGGCACCATTGAGGCGGAAGCTCGCTCCACTTTCCAGATCGGCGCCGACGAGAAGCGGGAGGGCGGATCGCCGCTGCAGCCGGTTGAGCTTCATCGCAACATCCAGCGGCGAGCCAATCGAAACCAGGATCCCCCCGACCTGGAGCGAGTCTACCCAGCCCTGCATTACCGTGAAGGCGCTGTCGTCGAATGCGGCGTAGTTCCCGGGGATCCATGGCACGACCAGCTGGGCGACGCGCGCTCGGACCGGCAGGGAGTCGAGCAGGCGCCGCACGAAAGTCGAATCCACTGAGGTCAGCGTCGCGTTCGGCCCGAACCCCGCCGCCTGTTGCGCGGCGGGGGCTCCGGGAACAGCAATACTGAGCAGGATGGTGAACCAAAGGACGGTATGCGATCGCTGCACGGTGTGCTCGGGGGCTGGCTGGTTCTAGGGACGTGGTCGGGTTGTCATCCCGGCGCGGGTCGCACCGCCGAGCGCTCATTCTCGGAGCCGATGGTCCGTCCCGGCCTCGAGGTCCTTCTCTCCGACAGCATGCACCTGGTACGCGGCCGGCGGGTCGGGCTGGTCACCAACCAGACCGGAGTGGATCACCGGAGACAGCGCGGCGTCGACGTCCTGCGAGACGCGGGGTGCAGCTGGTCGCCCTGTATAGCCCCGAACATGGTTTCCCCGGCACTGCGGACCCCGGGGCCGCGGTCGCCTCTACCACCGATTCCGCGACGGGCCTTCCAATCTACAGCCTCTATGGCGCGACGTCGCAGCCGACCGATTCAATGCTGTCTGACGTCCAGGTGCTCCTGATAGACCTCCAGGATGCTGGCGCGCGCTACTACACCTACTTGTGGACGACGGTCGGCGTCATGCGGGCGGCGGAACGAAAGGGCATCCCTGTCCTGGTGTTGGACCGCCCCAACCCGATCGGTGGCACGGTGCAGGGGGGAGTTCTTGACACGGCGTTCCGATCGGCGGTGGGCATGCTCGCCGTTCCGATGCGCCATGGCATGACGCTGGGGGAGTTGGCCCGCCTCGCGCGCCAGGACCTGGGCCTGGCGGTGGATCTCAGGGTGATCCCGCTGGGCGGTTGGCAGCGCGCGATGTACTACGACGAGACCGGGCTGCCGTGGATCCCGCCGTCCCTCAATTTGCCGCGGTTGGAGTCAGTGATCCACTATCCGGGAGTGTGCCTCTTTGAAGGGACGACTCTCTCCGTAGGCCGCGGGACTGACTCCCCGTTCGAGCAGATCGGGGCGCCGTGGCTCGATACCGGGTCGGTGCTCCACGCCGTCAACGCATTGCGGCTTCCGGGAGTCTCTTTCAGCGCCGTGACCTTCACGCCGCGCCGTCCGGGGGACGGCAAGTTTGCCGATACACTACTCGCCGGCATCAGGCTACGAGTCACCGACAGGGCCGCCTACGATCCGACTCTTACGGCCATGGCGCTGCTCGAGGTGATTGGACGCTCCGCGTCGCTTGGGGCGCACCAGCTCTTCCCGAACAAACGGACAAACTTCGAGCGGCTGCTCGCGTCCTCAGAGCTTCCGGCCGGCTCCGCCTCCCGCCCCGGCAGCGCATACCAGACGGGCGCGTGGACCTCACTCACCCGCGGCTGGGCACGGGAGGACTCACTCTTCCGCCAACGCCGGCGCCCCTTCCTTCTTTATCCCGAATAGCGGTCGCTTCCACTAACCCGTTTCTGCGGTTATAGTTTGCGCCTGTTTTGGGTCGCCCTGGAGGCCGGTTCTCCGTCCGTCGATCCCCGAGGGACATGCGGCAGCTGAAGCTCATTACGAAGCCGGTTGAACGGGTGTTCTACGCCCTCACCCGGCCGATGGTTGACGGCCTAATCCGGCAGGGTGCCCGGCCCAACGACATCACGACCGCAGGAACGCTCCTGGTGGTCGCCTCGGCGGTGGCCTTCGGGTTGGGATCAGTGCGACTGGGTGGTCTCCTGTACCTGGTCAGCGGGGTCGTGGACACCCTCGATGGCGCTGTGGCCAGGGCCAACGGCCAGGTGACGAAGTTCGGCGCGTTCTACGACTCGACGCTCGACCGAGTAGGGGACGGCGCGACGTTCATGGGGATCGGGGTCTTCTACCTGCTGGCCGCGTCCGGGAGCGTCGCCTTTCCCGAGGTTGCGATCATCGTCAGCATGGTGGCGATCATCGCGTCGCTCCTGGTTTCCTATGCGCGAGCCCGGGCAGAAGGCCTGGGGATCGACTGCAAGGTGGGTCTGGTGCAGCGGGCCGAGCGGATCGTCGGGCTCGGACTCCCGACCCTCGTGTTCGGGGCGGGGCCGCGCGGGCTGCTGTTGTTCTGGATCATGACGATTCTCACGCTCGCTTCGGTGGTCACCGTGGTGCAGCGTTTTGTGTACGTCTACCGGGTGACGGAAGGCGCGGGTGCGCCGGAAGCACCGAAAGGACCTTAGCGTGGCAACAGCTACTTCCCGGCCGGTGGCGCCGGCCACTGGCAAGCTCGGAGTCCTCTGCGTGGGACTGGGTGCGGTCGCGACGACCTTCATCGCGGGAGTCGAGTTGATCCGCCGCGGCAAGGCCAGGCCGATCGGTTCGCTGACTCAGATGGGCACCATCCGGCTCGGCAAGCGGACCGAGGGACGGGCGCCGCTGATCAAGGAGTTCGTCCCCCTTGCGGACCTCAAGGACCTGGTATTCGGCGCCTGGGATCCGCTCCCGGACAACGCCTACCAGTCATGTCTCCACTGCGGCGTGCTCGACAAGCATGAGCACGTCGAGGTTATCAAGGACTTCCTGCAGGGCATCACGCCGATGCCGGCGGCGTTCGACCAGAACTACGTGAAACGGCTGGAGGGCAAGAATGTCAAGAACGGCCGGACCAAGAAGGACCTGGCGGAGGCGCTCCGGAAGGACATTCGGGACTTCAAGGCGAAGCACGGTTGTGACAGGCTGGTGATCGTCTGGTGCGCCTCGACCGAGATTTTCATCGCACCCGGCCCCGCGCATCAGAATCTTGCGGCGTTTGAGAAGGCGATGGAGACCAACGACGTGTCCATCGCTCCCTCCATGCTCTATGCATACGCGGCGATCATGGAAGGCGTTCCCTTCGCCAACGGCGCGCCGAACCTGTGCTGCGATATCCCCGCGATAGAGCAGCTGGCGAAGGACAAGGGTGTGGCCATCGGCGGCAAGGATTTCAAGACCGGCCAGACGATGATCAAGACGGTGCTCTCGCCGATGTTCAAGGCACGGATGCTTGGCGTCGCCGGCTGGTATTCGACCAACATCCTTGGAAACCGGGATGGCGAGGTGCTGGACGATCCCGAGAGCTTCAAGACCAAGGAAGAATCCAAGCTTGGCGTGCTGGAGGACATTCTGCAGCCGAAGCTCTATCCGGAGTTGTACGGCAATCTCTTTCACAAGGTGCGGATCAACTACTATCCGCCCCGCGGGGACAACAAAGAGGGCTGGGACAACATCGACATCTTCGGCTGGTGTGGCTACCCGATGCAGATCAAGGTGGATTTCCTCTGCCGGGATTCCATCCTGGCCGCGCCGCTGGTCCTCGATCTCGCGATCTTCTTCGATCTGGCTCAGCGCGCCAAGCTCTCGGGAATCCAGGAGTGGTTGTCGTTCTACTTCAAGAGCCCGCAGGTGGCTCCCGGCCTCTACCCGGAGCACGATCTGTTCATCCAGCATACCAAGCTCAAGAACACACTGCGCTGGCTGATGGGTGAGGCGTCAATCACGCATCTGGGGGTGGAGTACTACGAGTATGGTGAGAAGTAGACAGTGTAAGAAGTGAGAAGTAAGAAGTGAGAAGTAAGAAGTGAGAAGTAAGAAGTGAGAAGTAACTGCTTGTTTCATGGCTCACTTCTCACTTCTTACTTTCCTGACCAGGAGCCCAATCCGACGATGAAGTACTTCCACCGCACCACCGTCAGCCCCGACGCGGTGATCGCCAAGGCCAACAGCTTCTTCGGCCCACGGCTCGCGCCGAGCGAGGAGGCCCCACGTCGGCGCCGCTTTTCGGGGAGCATCGGGCAGGTCAGTGTGAGCGTGCAGGCCGAGGGTGGGCACTACACGCTGGTGACGGTGGAGACGAATCAGCCCGGCGAGAGCGAGGCTGACAAGCTTGCCAAGCGTTTTCTCACGCTGGTCCATACCATGGCCGAACCTTCGCACCAGGTGCGGGGGGCGTACTGAAGGGCGGGCGATGCCCGCCCTGTTGCTGTCACTCCGGTGTCGCGGGCGTTCCCGTCCGCGCGCATGTATCCCGATTTCGAGGAGAAGGTCCCCAATGAAGAAGACGATGCCCTGGCTCGTCGCGCTGGTCGCCACGGTCCTCCTGTCGATCGCCGCGCATCCGGTGCTGGCCCAGGACACGCCGACGTACCCTGACAGCGCCGCGCCCGTGGCTCACCATGCCGGTGGCGAGGCCAACCTCGTGCTGCCCGACCTGGGCACGGTCAACTTCCTCGGCGGGACGAGCGGCCGCACACTGCTCATGTTCGGCCTGATTGTGGCGGCGCTGGGGCTCGGCTTCGGACTGTTCAGTTACAGCCGGCTCAAGAACCTGCCGGTGCACAAGTCGATGCTCGAGGTCTCCGAACTCATCTACGAGACCTGCAAAACCTACCTGCTCACGCAGGGCAAGTTTCTGATGCTCCTCTGGGTGTTCATCGCGGTGATCATCGGATTCTACTTCGGCGTCCTGCAGGGATTCCCCGGCGGCCGAGTGGCGATCATCCTGATCTGGAGTCTGGTCGGCATCGCCGGCAGCTACTCGGTGGCGTGGTTCGGCATCCGGGTGAACACCTTCGCGAACTCGCGGACGGCCTTCGCCGCGCTCAAGGGCAAGCCCTACCCCTGCTATGCCATCCCGCTACAGGCGGGCATGAGCATCGGCATGTTGTTGATCAGCGTCGAGTTGCTGCTGATGCTGATCATCCTGCTCTTCATCCCTGGCGCGTATGCCGGAGCCTGCTTTATCGGCTTCGCGATCGGCGAGTCGCTCGGTGCCGCGGTACTCCGCGTGGCCGGCGGCATCTTTACCAAGATCGCCGACATCGGCTCCGACCTGATGAAGATCGTCTTCAAGATCAAGGAAGACGACGCCCGCAACCCTGGTGTGATCGCCGACTGCACCGGCGATAACGCCGGCGATTCGGTGGGACCATCGGCTGACGGCTTCGAGACCTACGGGGTCACGGGCGTTGCGCTGATCGTCTTCATCCTGCTGGCGGTGAAGGACCCGACGATCCAGGTCCAGCTGCTGGTCTGGATCTTCGTGATGCGCATCATGATGATCGTCGCGTCGGCGGTGTCCTACTTCATCAACGAGGCCTGGACCAAGGCGCAGGATTCGCAGAAGGAAAAGATGGACTACGAGCACCCGCTGACTCGGCTGGTGTGGCTGACCTCGATCGTATCAGTCGTGATCACCTACGCCGTGTCGATGCAGTTGATCCCTGACCTGGGCGGCGTCGATTCCGGGTTGTGGTGGAAGCTCGCGACGGTGATCACGTGCGGGACGCTCGCCGGGGCCATCATCCCGGAGCTGGTGAAGATCTTCACCTCGGTCAATTCCCGGCATGTACGTGAGGTTGTCACCAGCTCGGAGCAGGGCGGGGCATCGCTCAACATTCTTTCCGGGCTCGTGGCGGGGAACTTCTCCGCCTACTGGCTGGGCCTGACCATGATGCTGCTCATGGGTATTGCCTTCGCGGTCAGCACGACCTTCCCCGCGGACATCATGCTGGCCCCGGCGGTGTTCGCCTTCGGCCTGGTGGCCTTCGGCTTCCTCGGCATGGGTCCGGTGACCATCGCGGTGGACAGCTACGGCCCGGTGACCGACAATGCGCAGTCGGTCTACGAGCTCTCGTTGATCGAGGCGGTTCCCAACATCAAGGCCGAGCTCAAAAAGGACTTCGGATTCGACGCCAACTTCGAGAAAGCCAAGAACCACCTCGAGGAGAATGACGGCGCCGGCAACACCTTCAAGGCCACCGCCAAGCCGGTGCTCATCGGCACGGCAGTGGTGGGCGCGACCACGATGATCTTCTCGATTATCGTGGCGCTGACCCATGGCCTGCAGCCGGAGCTGCTCTCGAACCTGTCGATCCTCCACCCGCCGTTCCTGCTCGGCCTCATCACGGGTGGCTCGGTGATCTACTGGTTCACCGGTGCGTCCATCCAGGCCGTGACGACCGGGGCCTATCGCGCCGTCGAGTTCATCAAGGCCAACATCAAGCTCGAAGGGGTCACCAAGGCCTCGGTGACGGATTCGAAGAAGGTGGTCGAGATCTGCACCAAGTACGCTCAGGCGGGGATGTTCAACATTTTCCTGGTGGTGTTCTTCTCCACCCTCGCCTTTGCGTTCGCCGAGCCGTATTTCTTCATCGGTTACCTGATCTCTATCGCGCTGTTTGGGCTGTACCAGGCGATCTTCATGGCCAATGCCGGTGGCGCCTGGGACAACGCCAAGAAGATCGTGGAAACCGAGCTCAAGGCGAAGGGAACGCCGTTGCACGACGCGACGGTCGTCGGCGACACGGTGGGCGATCCGTTCAAGGATACCTCGAGCGTCGCTCTGAATCCGATCATCAAGTTCACCACGCTGTTCGGGTTGCTGGCGGTGGAGCTTGCGGTGAGCCTCACCGCCGAGAAGGGTGGCATGCTCACCCACATCCTGGCGGGGGTGTTTCTCCTGACTTCGATGTTCTTCGTCTATCGGTCGTTCTACGGGATGCGGATCGAGTCGAAGAAGTAGGCAAAGACGGCAGGACGGAAGGGTGGAAGGGTGAAGGATGGAAGGGGCGCCTTTCCTTCCCCCGACCACCCTTCCGTCCGTCCATTCTTCCCCCCTTCCACCTTCCGTCGCCCATCTGCAGTTGGTATCCTAGTCCCGCCCCTATCTGGAGTTCTGATGCGTATCGCGGGTGTGCTCCTCACCCTGGCCGCGGCCCATCCACTTGTCGCCCAGAGTGACATCGAGGTCGCCGCGCTGGTCGCCCGGATCGCTCCGAGGATGATCGAGATCCGCGAGGATATCCATCGCCATCCCGAGCTCGGCAATCGTGAGACCCGCACAGCCGCCTTGGTGGCCAAGGAACTCCGCCGGCTGGGCCTCGAAGTTCGGACTGGTGTGGCGCACACGGGTGTGGTGGGAATCCTGCGGGGCGGACTCCCCGGGCCCGTGGTCGCAGTTCGTGCTGATATGGATGGGCTGCCCATCAACGAGCAGACCGACCTCCCGTTTCGGTCCGTCGCCACGGCCACATACCTCGGCAGGGAGACCGGAGTCTCCCATGCCTGTGGCCACGACATCCACGTCGCGACCGAATTGGGAGTTGCGAACCTGCTCGCCGGCATGCGCGACCGCCTGCCGGGCACGGTGGTCTTCATCTTTCAGCCGGCGGAGGAGGGAGCACCGGATGGAGAGGAGGGCGGGGCGGAGTTGATGATAAAGGAGGGCGTGCTCACCAACCCCAAGCCCGATCTCATCCTGGGATTCCACACTAACGGCGCGCCTCCTGACGCCGAGGGCGACGACGAACTGCTCGGCAGGGCGTCCTATACCCCGGGGCCGGCCATGGCGTCGGCCAGCAAGTGGACCGCCCATGTGGTTGGGCGCCAGGCGCACGGGGCGTATCCGCAGCTCGGTATCGACGCCATCGTGACCGCATCGCAGGTAGTGGTCGCCTTGCAGACCATCCACGCGCGCAATCTCTCCCCCTTCAGTCCCAGCGTCCTCACGACCGGCGTATTTCGCGCGGGGGACCGGAACAACGTCGTGGCGGGCGATGCCTATCTCGAAGGCACCGTTCGTACCTTCGATGACAGCATCATGGCCACAATCCAGCGGCGGATGAGGGAGGTCTTCGACGGTGTCACGCGGTCCGCCGAGGCTAGCTACACACTCGAGTTCAGCAAACCGTATCCGGTGACCTTCAACGATACCGCGCTCGCCACTCGTTTCCGACCGGTGCTCGAGCGGGTGTTCGGTGCCGACCACGCGCGTCAGGCGCTGCCACACACCGGAGCCGAGGACTTCTCCTTCTTCGCGCAACAGGTTCCGGGATTCTTCTTCTTTGTGGGTGTGGTGCCACCCGGAAGGGTGTCCGGCGGGCACCACACTCCCACATTCTACGCAGACAACCAGGCGATCCCCGTCGCAATGCGGGCGATGACGGCGCTCGTGCTGGAGGCGCTGGGCGCAGGGTCGTGAATCATCGCGCGACTCCCCGCTCGCCGAAGGCATCGTCGGCAGCGCCCTTGCCGGCCGGGCTCACGCAGGCTCAGCTGCTCGAGCTCTACTACTGGATGCGCCTGACCCGCTCTCTCGAGGAGCGACTGGTCAGCCTGCATCGGCAGGGGAAAGTCGTCGGCGGAGTGTTCCGGTCGCTGGGGCAGGAGGCTGACGCAGTTGGCAGCGCCTTCGCCCTCGAGCCGGGCGATATTCTCTCCCCGCTCATTCGCAACCTGGGTTCGATGCTGGTCAAGGGAGCTACTCCGCTGGAAGTGTTCCGCCAATACATGGCGAAGGCGCAGAGCCCCACCGCAGGACGCGAGCTCAACATCCACTTCAACGACTTGCAGCGCGGCTTCATCGGCCAGATCTCATCGCTTGGGGCCATGGTGCCGGTCATGGCTGGTATTGCGCTGTTCTTCAAGATGTCAAAGCAATCGCGGGTCGGTCTGGTGTACGTCGGCGAAGGAGCCATGAGCACCGGGGCCTTTCACGAGGGGATCAACTTTGCCGCCGTGCAGCGGCTTCCTCTGGTGGTGGTGTGCGAGAACAACGGGTACGCTTACAGCACACCCTCCCGAATCCAAAGCGCCGCTCTACATCTCACCGACAAGGCGGCGGGCTATGGCGTCCCGGGGGTCCGGGCCGACGGCAATGACGTCGTAGCTACCTACGAGGTGACCCGGGAGGCCGTGCGGCGCGCCCGTGAGGGTGATGGAGTGACGCTGGTTGAGCTCATCACATATCGGCGCAAGGGGCACGCCGAGCACGACGACCAGCGCTATGTGCCTCCCGGCGAGATCGAGCAGTGGGAACAGAACGATCCGATCGACCGCCACCGCCGTCGGCTGAGCGATTCGGGGTGGGTCTCGCCGGCCGAACTCGCTGCCACTGACGCGCGCGTTGACGCCGAACTCGACGCCGCGATCGAGCAGTGCCTGGGCGAGCCCTTTCCGGATCCGTCCACCGCGCTCGCGGGTGTGTACGCCGACCCGCCCACCGCGCTGGCCCAATGGTACCGCGCCGAGTCGGCAAGACGCCGAGCCACCGAGTCGCCGACACGCGCCGGGCCCACTACTCATGCCTGAAACCACATACCTCGAAGCCATCCGGCAGGGTCTGTGGGAAGAGATGGAGCGGGACCCGCGAGTGTTCTTGATCGGGGAGGACATTGGGGCGCTGGGCGGCCCTTTCCGGGTGACCGAGGGCATGCTGGCGCGGTTCGGGCCCGAGCGGGTGATCGATGCGCCGATCAGCGAGCAGGCCATTGTAGGGGCTGGCGCGGGGGCGGCTCACATGGGGCTTCGGCCGGTCTGTGAGATGCAGTTTATCGACTTCATCGCCTGCGCTTACGACATGCTGACCAACTACGTCGCGACCGCGCGCTACCGGGCCGGGTTGGCTACCCCACTCGTGGTGAGAGGGCCGAGCGGTGGCTACGTCCGGGGCGGGCCGTTTCACAGCCAGAATCCGGAGGCGGCTTTCCTCCATACTCCCGGCCTCAAGATTGTCTGTCCGGCGACGGCGAGGGATGCCAAGGGGCTCATCAAGGCCGCCATCCGGGACGAGGACCCGGTACTCTTCTTCGAGCACAAGTATCTTTATCGCCGGGTGAAGGAGGACCTCCCGGACGATCAGGAGCTCCTCACCCCGATTGGGCCGGCCCGGGTGGCGCGGTCGGGAACGGACCTGACGGTGGTGACCTGGTCGGCGATGGTCTGGAAAGCGCTGGAAGCGGCGGAGACGCTGGAACGCGAGGACGGCCTGTCGGTCGAAGTGCTTGACCTTCGCACCCTCGCCCCCATGGATGACGCTGCGATCGTCGCGAGCCTCAAGAAGACCAACCGCGTCCTGGTGGCTCACGAGGATACCCGGTCCGGAGGGGTGGCGGGAGAGATCGTCGCGCGGGTCAATGAACTGGCGTTCGAGTGGCTTGATGCGCCCGTGCGCCGGGTGGCCGCAGCGGATGTGCCGCTTCCGTTTGCACCTACGCTGGAGGATGCTGTGCTGCCGCAGACGGAGGATCTCCTGGTCGCCTGCAGGTGGTTGGCGGGGTATTAGAGAAGGCCAGTGGCTATCGGCTATCAGCTATCCTAGATACCGACGGCCGATGGCCAATAGCCGATAGCTGACAGCCGATAGCCTTATTGGGAGCAACAACCGCATGGCCCGCATCGACGTCATCATGCCCCAGATGGGAGAGTCCATCGCCGAGGGGACCCTTTCGAAATGGCTCAAGCAGTTGGGCGACGAGGTGAAGCGTGACGAGCCGATCTTCGAAATCTCCACCGACAAGGTGGACGCCGAGATCCCGGCCCCGAGCGCCGGCGTCCTGGCCGAGATCCTGGTGCAACAGGGAGAGACTGTTGCGGTGAACACGGTCGTTGCTCGGCTGGAGACGGAGAAGGGCGCCGCGGTTGCCGCGAGCGCCCCGGTCCCTTCCGCTGCAAAGCCTGCGGCGCCTGCGCCCAAGACCGCTGCACCTCCCGAGTCCAAGGCCGCCCCCGCTCCCACGCCCAAACCTTCGGCGAGCCCCGCACCGGCTCCCGAACCAAGCCGACCCGCTGTCTCCCTCTCGGATTCGACTGGCTCCAATGGCCCGGAGACGGCCGAAGAACGACTGCGCCAGAAGTCGACTCCGCTGGTGCGGAAGATCGCCGCGGAACACGGGATCAACATCGCCGGCGTGCCGGGGAGCGGCCACGCGGGTCGGGTGACCAAGAACGACATCCTCGGCTTCATCGGGACGGGTGCACCGGCGGACCGGCGGCCGAGCGGACCGGCGGACGCCACGGCCCGTCCGGCTGTCCGCGCTGAGGCGCCCGTCGGTCCGACGCCCGAACCATGGCCGGGCGACCGGGTCGAGCCGTGGTCTCGCATCCGCAAGCTCACGGCCGAACACATGGTGCTGTCCCGACGGGTCTCGGCGCACGTGCAGACCCTGTTCGAAATCGACTACACCAGAATCTCGCAGATCCGGGCCCGCCGGAAACAGGAGTTCGCCGATCGGGGCGTAAACCTCACTTACCTCGCGTTCATTGCGAAGGCTATCGCGCAGAATCTCCGGAAGCATCCCGGTCTCAATGCCGCCGTTGGGAGCGACGCGACGATCTATCGGAGCGAGATCAATCTTGGTATCGCTGTTGCGCTCGACTGGGGGCTGATCGTTCCCGTGGTGAAGCGTGCCGACGAGCTCTCGCTCATCGGTATCGCGCGCGCCATCAATGACCTCGGCGAGCGGGCCAGGAGCAAGAAGCTCAGCCCCGATGAGGTGCAGCGGGGGACGTTCACGATCACCAATCCGGGTGTATTCGGTTCCTACGCGGGTCTGCCCATCATCAACCAGCCGCAGGTGGCCATTCTCGGCGTGGGGACGATTGAGAAGCGGGCGTCCGTGGTCACCCAGCCGGACGGCAGCGACGCCATCGCCCCCCGGCTCAAGGGTATGCTCACGATGTCCTTTGATCACCGGGTGGTGGACGGCGCGGACGCTGACCGCTTCCTGGCGGACATCAAGAAGAATCTGGAGGCGTTCCCGGAGGACGTCTCCTGACATGGCGCGGCTCCTCACGATTTCGCGCGTGTCGGTAGCCCCGGAGCACGAGGCCGAGTACGTCCGGACTGTGCATCTGCTGGCCGAGCTCGCGCAGGGACGCTCGCAGCGGCTATGGCTCTTCCGGAGCACGAATGCACCAAGCAGCTATGTGGAGTTCAGTGAGGGGAAGAGCGAGCTTGGCCATCGTGCTCGCGCTTCCCGGACCGACCTCGAAGAGAAGCTGGAACGCCGCCTCCGGGAGATCGCTGAGTACGCCCCGGGAGCTTGGGACATGTGGGAGGAAGTGCCGGTCCCGGAACTGCAGGATCTTTCAGAGGGATGAAGCCGCCCCCGGGCGACACTGGAGAAATGAATGCCGAGAATCATCCAAGTCGCCGGCCAGGCGTGGGAAGTCGGCCCCAGCGGCCGCGTCACCCAGTACGGCCGCGATGAGTTCAGCGTCGTATTCCGCCGCCAGAGCGGCACGCCGGGTGAAGTCCGGGTGGCGCGCTATGCCCCCCTCGGGTCTCGAAGCCCGGAGGACTCCCTCGCGGAGCTCTCGGAACTGCAGTTGCAGGAACTCTTCCAGCGCTCGCAACCGTCGTGGACCGCGCCCGAAACGGGATACCGCCACTGAACTCGACAGGTCAGGACTCACTGGCGGTTGACCTCCATCTCCACTCGACCGCATCCGACGGTGCCCTGCCACCCGAGCAGGTCGTGGCGCGTGCGGCCACGGCTGGACTTGCTGCGATAGCGCTCACCGATCACGACACTCTGGCGGGTATCGCCCCAGCCGTTGAAGCTGGATCTCGCGAGGGGATACGGGTTATCGCGGGCTGTGAATTCTCGGTCCAGGCCCCGTGGGGCGAGATGCACCTCTTGGGATATTTCCTGCCCCTGGATTCGGTGCCGCTGCTGGATTTCCTGGTGCGCTGCCGCGCGGATCGGGAGCGTCGCGGCATCGAGATGGTGGAGCGGCTCCGTGCGCTGGGGATCCCCATCACCGTGGCTGACGTCTTGAAGGAGGCGCAGGGCGGGACGGTGGGACGGCCGCACGTCGCGCGGGCACTCCTCCAGTTGAAGGCGGTCAAGAGCGTGCAGGATGCCTTTGACCGATTCCTGGGCTGGGGTCGCCCCGGATTCGTGCACAAGCGCCTGCCGCAGTTTCGCGAAGTGGCCGAACTGGTCCACGCCTGCGGGGGTGTGGTTTCAGCGGCACACTTGAAGGATCGGGGCACGCGGGCCGCACTCGCTGCGCTCAGAGCGGAAGGACTCGACGCGGTCGAAACCCGACATCCGACCCACGACGCCGAGCTCCGCGCCCGGCTCACCGATCACGCGCTGGCACTCGGCCTCCTTCGTACCGGGGGTTCCGACTGGCATGGTGACGCGGGTGGCCTCTCGGCGGGAGCCGAGCTCGGCGGCCAGCAGGTCCCTATGGAATGGCTGGACGCCCTCGAGGAAGCCCGCCCAGTCGGCCGGGAACCGCCGGTCGCATCAACAAACTGATCGGAAGGCCGATAGCAATGACCGTCACCTGGGATTTCACCGGCAGGACCGTGCTCATCACGGGGGTAGGCCGTTCCGGTCAGATCGGTCACGCCGTCGCGCAGGCGTTCGGCGAGGCGGGGGCACGTCTGGTCGCGGTGGACCGGAATGCGGTGGCGGTGGCGGAGCGGGTCCGGGAGTTTGCGGCTTCGGGCATTCAGGCCAAACCAGCCGCCGGCGATCTCACTGAGCCCGATGTTGCGGCCTTGGCGGTCGAGACGGCGCTGAAACACTTCGGCCGGCTCGACGCGGTGATCAACGTCGCGGGAGGGCTGACGACCTTCGGTCCAGTGGGGCAGACCGACTCGGCGGCGTTCGACCGCGAGATTGCGATCAACCTCAAGACCGCATTTCTGATGTCCCGGGCGGCGGTTGCCGCGCTCGCCCAGACCCGGGGTGCCGTCGTCAACTTTGCGTCGGTCGCCTATTTCAGACCCGCAGGGCAGATGGCCGTCTACAGCGCCGCGAAGGCGGGCGTCGCGGCCCTCACCCAGAGTCTGGCCGTCGAGCTGTGGCCGCAGGGGATCCGGGTGAACGCCGTCGCGCCAGGCATGGTGCGGACTCCGGAGAACGTCGCCACCGCGGGCGAGGCGGCGCACTACGTCGAGATGAAGCAGGTCATTCAAACCGTGCAGTTCCTCGCGTCCGATTCCTCCTCCGGTATCACCGGTCAGGTCGTCCCCGTAACCAACGGCCCCGCCTGAATGGAGTTGAACGCCCGGGTCGCGCTGGTTACCGGCGCCGGGCGCCGGCTGGGCCGGGAGATCGCACTCGCCTTGTCCCGGCGCGGTATGCGGGTGGCTGTGCACTACCACCGGTCATCCATCGAAGCGGACGAGACGCTTCAGGCGATACGGGCGAACGGCCAGAACGCGGCGACGTTTCAGGCGGACCTGGGAGATGCCGCCGCCGCGCGGGAACTGGCGGGAAGGGTCGCGGCGCACTTCGGCCGGCTTGATGTGCTGGTGAATTCAGCAGGGATCATGCACCGCGCCAGCCTCGAGGAGACCACGCCCGAATTGTGGGATCAGGTCATGCACGTCAACCTCCGATCCCTGTTCTTCACCTCGCAGGGCGCGGTGCGGTGGCTCCGGGAGGCGAAGGGGAAGATCGTGAACTTGGCCGATGTGGGCGGACTGGAGCCGTGGCCGCGCTACGCCGCGCACAGCATCAGCAAGGCCGGTGTCGTGATGTTGACCCGGACGCTCGCCCGAGCCCTTGCTCCGGATGTCACCGTGAATGCGGTGGCTCCCGGCGCGGTGCTGCCGCCGGAAGATTGGAACGAGGCCTCGCGGCGGCACCTGTCCGAAACCACACCCCTCAAGCGCCTTGGCAGCCCAGCCGACGTTACCGCAGCTATTCTCTATTTGCTGGAGGGCGGGGACTATGTCACCGGCCAGACCATCGTCGTCGACGGCGGCCGGCTGATCCGCTGAGCATCGCTCCAGTCTACGAACTTCCGACTTCTCGCCCCACTCCTCACCCCTCACTTCTTAGTTTTCACTTCCCACTTCCCACTTCCCACCCTCCTGGCCGTCACGCCTAATGCCGCTCTCCGCTGCCCTCGTGTGGGACGAGATCGTGATCATTGGAGGCGGTTGTTACGGCACTTTCTACGCTCGACAGCTCATTCGGGCCAAGGCGGAAGGGAAAGCCACGTACAACCGGCTGCTCGTTGTCGATCGAGACCCCGGTTGCCGTCTGGCCAAAGAACTGGGTGAGGCTGAAGATCGCGCGCTCGTCGAGGCGGATTGGGACAGCTTCTTTGACCGCTACCTCCCGCCGAGCGAGTTGCCGATTGGGAGCGTCCCCAGCGCTATCGTGCCGTCGCCGCTGATGCCACATCTGATGTACGCCTGGCTCATCCGTCGGGCCCGCGAGCGCTGGCCTGGGCGGCCGTTGGAGACGGTCCCGCTGCCCGATGGACCAGGTACTCCGTACGATGTCCCGGCGCCCGATGGGACTCGCTACGTGTCGCACGCGGACTGGATCTGTCCTACGCATTGTGTGGAACCCGCCCTGTGCCCGGTGACTCGCGCCCCCCGCACCTGGGAGATGGGTGATTCCCTACAGAGCCTAGCGAATCGGCTGGGGGTCGGGGGACTTGTTCTGTTTACCTGTCAGCACCAGGTGTTCGGGGTCGGGATGTTCTCACTCGGAGAGGTACTAGCGGGCGACACGCTTGTCCGGCTGGCCGGAGCATCCGGAGCGCCGGTAGACGTCATGGTCGGCACGGTCTCATCCTGCCATGGCGCCGTGAACCTGCTCCGCCTCGGACCGGCCTGACCACCCTCCCGGACCTGCATATATTAGGGATCATGACCAACCCAGCCGAGTTCGAATTCGATACCGTCATTGTCGGCGGGGGGCCCGCGGGCCTGTGCGCGGCGATGTACGCGGGGCGCGGCATGCTCAAGGCCGTCCTGCTCGAGAGCAAGATCCCGGGCGGGGAGCTTCTCAACACCGAGAAGATCGAGGACTATCCCGGGTTTGAGAGCATCCTGGGGCGCGAGCTGGCCGAACGCATGACGCGGCACGCGACGAAGTTTGGCGCGGAACTCCGCCAGGCGACGGTAGACGGGATCGCGCGTCAGCCCGACGGGACGTTTGAGGTGACCACCATCGATGGTGATACCTATCGTTCACCCACGGTGATCCTCACCGCCGGTGGAACGCCCACCAAGCTGGGCGTCCCCGGTGAGCTGGAGTATGCCGGGTTCGGAATCTCCTACTGCGCGGTCTGCGATGGGGCCTTCTTCCGCAATCAGGCCATCGCCGTCGTCGGTGGCGGCGACGCGGCGGTGGAGGAGGCCGACTACCTGACCCGCTACGCGAGCAAGGTCTATCTGGTGCACCGGCGCGATCAGCTACGGGCCTCGAAGATCCTGCAAGAACGGCTGTTCGCGAACCCCAAGATCGAAGTGCTGTGGAACAAGCAGGTGCTGGAGGTCATGGGGCAGGAGCAGGCCGGGCTGCGCGAGGTTACGGGTCTCAAGCTGGAAGACACGGTGACGGGTGAGACCTCGACTCTCCAGGTGACAGGCTGCTTTGTCTTCATCGGCTTCAAACCCAACACCGGTCTGGTCCGCGAGCATTTCCGCCACGATGCCGGTGGATATGTCATCACCGACGACCGGATGATGACCTCGATCCCCGGGCTCTTCGCCGCCGGAGATCTCCGGGTGCAGCTGGTACGCCAGATCACCACCGCCGTCGGCGATGCGACTACGGCGGCGCTCGCGGTCGAGAAGTACCTGGCCGAACGACGGAGCAAGGTTGGGGTCTGACCTGGAAGTTGTCACCCTGCCTAACGGGCAGTTCGCCGAGAACTGTTATCTGCTCGGTGATCCAGTGACGCGGCAGGCAGTGATGATCGATCCGGGGGAAGAGCCCCGATTGTTCCTCGCCGAACTGGATACCCGCGGCTGGAGCCTGCAAGCCATCTGGCTCACCCACGCCCACCTCGATCACATCATGGGGGTGCGCACGGTGCAGGACGCCACGGGCGTCCCCATCCACCTCCATCCGGCTGACCGGGGTCTTTACGATGCTCTCCCTCGCCAGGGGGAATGGATGGGCGTGCCCTTGGAGGTCCCGCCTCCCCCCGAGGCTGATCTGGGCGAGGGCCAGGTACTCCGGCTCGGCCACCATGAATTTGTGGTGCGGCATACACCGGGACACTCGCCCGGTAGCGTGAGCTTCATGGGCCCCGGGTTTGTGCTCGGCGGTGATGTGCTCTTCAACGGCTCCATCGGACGGACCGACCTCCCCGGCGGGGATTTCCCCGCATTACTGCACAGCATCCATTCGGTATTCATGACGTTGCCTGACTCGACAGTGGTGTACAGCGGACATGGCCCCGAGACTACCATCGGGGTGGAACGGATGACCAATCCGTTTCTCACCGGTGCCTACCGATATGAGTGAGGCGACGCTGCGGCTCGGTGACTCGGCGGCTGGAGGCCGCGTGACCTCCATCGCTCAGGCCTCAACTGGCCGAGCCGCCGAGTGCCTGCGGTGCGGGTTTCCGGTGCGGATCGCCCCTTGGGGATGCAAGAACCCCTGTGCCAATTGCGGGACCATTTATCCTCTCGGTGACTGTTCCGACTGACGTCGTATCCGCGCCAGGCTTTCTCACCCCGCCTGCGACTCCAATCGATCTCTCCCGGATCAGCTTTCCCCCGCCGCTCCGTTCGCCCGGAGCGTTCACCGTTCTCGATATCACCAAGTTCTTCGGTGATGCGACCGGTGGTATCCGGACTTACCTGCTGGCCAAAGCGCAGCATGTGCAGCGTGATGCAGCCCTGCGGCAGATCCTGGTGATTCCCGGAGCGGAGGATTCTCTGACGGAGGAACATGGGGTACGCTGCTATCGCCTTCGCGGTCCCCGGATTCCGTTCGACCAGGCGTACCGCTTCCTGCTCGCCACCCGTACGACCCGGCGCATCTTTGA
This sequence comes from uncultured Gemmatimonadales bacterium, assembly GCA_963748035.1. Lineage (GTDB taxonomy): Bacteria > Gemmatimonadota > Gemmatimonadetes > Gemmatimonadales > GWC2-71-9 > JADJOM01. The sequence goes on from CAVVHO010000005.1 coordinate 126,348, forward strand.
ACACGAGCGTCCCGATATTATCGAGGTCGGGAGCCCCTGGTTGGTTCCTTGGGTGACCAAGCGTGCCAATCGAACCCTTCGGGCCCCGATGGTCTGGTTCTATCACACCCACTTTCCGGCCATCCTCGATCCGGAGTTGCCCGGTATCCCCGCATACCGTCGGGTAGCGGCTCGCGCCTCATGGGCCCACGTCCGCCGGCTCGCTTCGCTGCACCGCGCCACGCTAGTGGCCTCGGAGAGCGTGGCGCAACAGTTGGAGAGCGCGGGGGTCCCGCGGGTGTGCCGGGTAGCGCTCGGCGTGGACCTCGAGTGTTTTCACCCGTCACGCCGCATGGTGTCGAAGGAAACCCGGCGCCGTCACGGCCTCCCTGATGCCCCACTCGCGATCTTCCTCGGCCGGTTCGCTGAGGAGAAGCAATTGGAAACGGTCTTCGCGGCCTGGGGGGAGGTCGAGCGACGCACCGGAGCTTGGCTGGTGCTCGTCGGTGCCGGCCCGCGGGAGGTCAAGCTGCGAGCCATGGCTGAGGGGCGACAGGTAAGGTGGGTGCCCTTTCTCAAGAATCGCTCCCAGGTCGCTGATCTCCTGGCTGCCTGTGATGTGTACGTCGCGCCTGGTCCCGCAGAGACGTTCGGACTAAGCGCGCTGGAGGCGATGGCCTCCGGCACGCCGGTGTTGTCAGTCGATACCGGAGGCGTTGCGGATCGGGTGCGCTCATCGGGGGCGGGGGTCCTCTATGCCGCGGGCGATGCGATCGCCTGTGCGGAAGCGGCGATTTCTCTCCTACGCGGGGATCTGCGTGTACTGGGCGCCACGGCGCGGGCCTATGCCGAACAGCATCACAGCTGGCGCCGAGCCCTGGACGACATCTTCGCGATCTATCGCCGCATCATCGCCGAGAGCGCGTGATGGTGTTGGCCCCCCTCTCGGCCCATCTGCTGTGCGCACTCTTGCTCGTGGCCGATCTGGTGGGCCGAGCTTTCCGCATTCAGTGGTACCTGGACGGCTTGGGACGGCGAATCAGGTTTCGCCAGGCATTCCAGCTCAATGCGTGGGGCGATGCGGCCGCCGGCCTTACGCCCATGCGTTTCGGCGGCGAGATGGCAAAACTCGCGGGCCTGCTGCGTGCCGGGGTTCCGGCGCAGACCGGGGTGGTCGCACTGGGACTCGAGGCGGCGGTCACCTACCCACTGGTGGCGCTCTTCGGAGGATGGCTGGCCTGGCGGTTCGCCCCGGCATGGTGGCAACACGCGCGGCCTGCCGTGGATCGTGCGATTGAAGCTGGCTGGCCGTGGGTGATCGTCGTCGGGGCTGTAACGCTACTCGGCGGAGTAGCGACTTGGTATTGGCGGAGGCGCGTTCCCCGGCTCCCGAGAGATACGAGCGAGTCACCCCGCCCGATGGGCGTTCGGCTCACCTGGCCGATCATCGCGGGTGCCGCCCTCTCGCTCTTCAACGTCGTGGCCCGAACGCTGATGCTCCCACTTCTTGCCCTAACGCTCCCCGAGCATCCACCCTTTGGCGTCATGGCGTTCGGCAGTTTCGTCCTGCTCTATAGCCAGTTGTTCCTGCCGACACCGGCCGGAGCTGGAGCGGTGGACCTGGGGTTCCTGTCCGGGATGGCGGGCGACCTCGGGGCGAGCAACACAACGCTGCTCGTCGCGTGGCGGTTCTACACCGTTGGGGCCGGCGCGCTGCTGGGTCTCGGGCTCGCGGCGCACCACTTCGGTGTGCGGCCGGCGGTGCAGGCGATCAGTCGGCTGGTGCGCCGTCCCGCACCTTAGACGGGCACGACCGCGTTCTCAGGCGCGAGGGGGCGGCGCGATCGCCACCAGCATGACGGTACGCTCCAGCGCTTCCACCACGCCGTGAGGCACACCCGCCGGTGCCCAGACCAGCGCCCCCGACTCGGCCAATTGGGTCTCTTGGCCGACCGTCATCCTCGCCTTTCCCGATATGAGGAAGTAGAATTTGTCGGCGCCCGCGTGCGCATGGATTTCCTGCGTCTGCCCCCGCTCAAAGCAGTTGAGACCGACGAAGAGTTGCCCGCCGCTGAAGAGATCCTGCTTCGCGGCCTTGACGGCACTGAAGCCGGAACGGTCCAACGGCTTGATGAAGTTTGTGCTCATGCTCACTCCCTTCGCGGCCAGGTCAGCCGCTCCTCCGCTCACCGTTCACGGTTCACCCGCTGATGACCACGCGCATCGAAAGAGACCCGCTGGGCGAAATGCCGGTACCGAGCGACGCGCTGTACGGTATCCAGACCGTCCGCGCGCAGGAAAACTTTGCCATCTCGGGCCTCAGGCCGCTCCCGGCATTCGTCGACGCTGTGATATGGATCAAGCGCTCTGCGGCGCTTACTCACAAGGAAACCGGTCGTCTCGAGGGCAGGCTGGCCGACGCGATCGTGCGGGCGGCGGACGAAATACTCGGAGGCCAGCACCGTGACCAGTTCGTGGTGGATGTCTATCAGGCCGGGGCCGGTACCTCGCACAACATGAACTGTAACGAGGTCCTCGCGAACCGAGCCAACGAACTGCTCGGCGGAAAGCGTGGTGAGTACAAGCCGGTCCATCCCAACGATCACGTCAACATGGCGCAGAGTACCAATGACGTGATCCCCACCGCCATGCGCCTCGCCACGCTGGCGAGTCTGCCGGGCCTGCTGCAGGCGATGGATGCGCTCGCGGCCGCGTTCCTCGCCAAGGGCGGAGAATTCGATCACGTCATCAAGTCGGGGCGCACCCACCTGCAGGATGCAACCCCGATCCGGCTGGGTCAGGAATTCACGGCCTACGGACATACGGTCCAGCGACATCGCGACAAGCTCACCCAGGCGGCCGATTGGCTGCGGGCGCTGGGCATTGGAGGGACCGCCGTGGGCACCGGACTCAATGCGGAGCCGGCCTATCCGGCGCTGATGGTGAAGCACCTCGGGCAAGCGAGCGGGCTGGAACTGCGGGTGGGAGAGGATCGCATCCAGCTCATGCAATCCATGGGAGACATCGCCACTTTCAGCGGGGCATTCCGGGCCTGGGTGCTGGACTTGAACAAGATCGCCAATGACCTCCGCCTGCTCGCGTCCGGTCCGCGGACGGGCATCGCCGAGATCCTGTTGCCTGCAGTACAGCCCGGGTCGAGCATCATGCCGGGCAAAGTGAACCCATCCATCGCTGAGATGGTGAATCAGGTCTGCTTCCAGGCGCTGGGCCTCGACACTACAGTGGCCCTGGCCGCGGAAGCCGGTCAGCTAGAATTGAACGTCATGATGCCGGTCATCACCCACAACGTCGTCTTCGGGTTGACAATCCTGGGGAACGCTACCCGCGCGCTCGCCGATCGCTGCGTGCGGGGCATCGAGGCAGACGAAAAGCTCTGTGCCTACTGGCTGGAGCGGAGTCCCGCGTTGGTGACGGCGCTCGCGCCGAAACTGGGATACGCGGAGTCCGCCAAGCTGGCCAAGGAAGCCATCGCGAGCGGTTTGACGGTAAGAGAACTGGTCATCAAGAAGGGCCTCCTACAGGGTCGCGAGCTGGAGGAGATCCTCGATCTCCGCGCGATGACCGAGATCGGCGTGCCGGGCGGTGCAGGATTGCCTGGAGGAGGATGAGAGAAGATAGCGTTCCGCGTACAGCATTCAGGGATTCAAGGCAGCGTTGCCACGGATCCATCGCTGAGGGGTAGCGAGAGGCTGCACCAGTTCAACCCCGCGGTTGAGTGCCGAGCGCCGAATGTTGAACGCGTGCTTCTGATCCCGTCTCCCACCCCAACTTGCCCCCCCACCACCCCATACCCATATTCCTGCCGACATGCGCATCACTACCTGGACCGAGTACAGTCTCATCATCTCCATTCATCTCGCAAAGCGCGGGGCGACAGGTGGTGGGCCGGTTGCCGCGCGAGAGATCGCCGAGCTGGAGCGCTTGCCCGGGGACTACGTCGAACAGATTCTGCTTCGGCTGCGGCGTGCCGGTCTGGTCGAGAGCGTGCGGGGCGCCAAGGGAGGGTACTTCCTCGCCAAGGAACCCACCGCGATCAGCATGCGCGATATCATGACGGCCTCCGAGCACCAGACGTTCGAGATGAATTGCGAATCGCACCAGGTGGACGATGAGCGTTGTAACCCCACCGGCGCCTGCAGTATCCGGCCGGTCTGGTACGCATTGCAGCAACGGGTGGACGAGTTGCTGGGCAGCATCTCGTTGGCCGACCTGATGAAGCACGAGCCCCAGGTACAGGAGCTGGTGACCATATCGCCCAGCAGCTGATCCGAGCCGCGCCGGACCCGATTCCCATTGACGCCCGGCCCGTTGGTCGGGCGTTGTCGTTGAGGAGTCCATGACCGTTTCGCTCAGTCACGACGAGATTCTCCGCTACTCCCGCCACCTGCTCCTGCCGGAGCTCGGCGTGGAGGGGCAGAAGCGCCTCAAGCAGGCCCGCATCCTGCTCGTGGGGGCGGGTGGCCTAGGTTCCCCCGCGGCGCTCTACCTCGCCGCTGCCGGCGTGGGAACACTGGGCATCGCGGATTTCGACGCCGTCGATCTCACCAATCTCCAGCGACAGATTCTGCACGGCACCAGTCGCGTAGGGCAGCCGAAGCTGGAGTCCGCCATGGCGCGGCTCCACGACCTGAACCCACACGTGAGGGTGGAGCCGTTTCCGACCCGCCTCACTTCGGCCAACGCGCTCGATATTCTCGCCGATTTCGACGTGATGCTCGACGGCAGCGACAACTTTCCGACCCGATACCTGATCAACGACGCCTGCGTGCTGCTTCAGAAGCCGTTGGTGTATGGCAGCATCTTCCGGTTCGAAGGCCAGGTGTCGGTGTTCGACGCAACCCGGGGCCCGTGCTACCGCTGCCTGTACAGTGAGCCGCCTCCTCCCGGGCTGGTTCCAAGTTGCGCGGATGGCGGCGTGCTCGGTGTACTCCCCGGTATCATCGGCAGCCTTCAGGCACTAGAAGCTCTGAAGCTGGTGTTGGGAGTCGGTGAGCCGCTCATCGGCCGGTTGGTGCTCTTTGATGCCCTCAGATTCCGGTTCCGGGAACTGCAAGTGCGCAAGGATCCCGACTGCCCGATCTGTGGGGCTCGACCGACGATCACCAGCCTGATCGACTACGACGCCTTCTGCGGTGTCGGCGCACCAGATCAGGCCGGGCCGGAAATCAGCGTTCGCGAGCTGAGCGAGGCGCTGTCGAACGGCGGAACGGTGCAATTGGTGGATGTACGGGAACCCCACGAACACGCGATTGTGTCGTTGCCGGCCAGCAGGCTCATTCCGCTTCGCGAGCTCCCCGCGCGTCTCGGCGAACTTGATCCCCACGTGGATCTGGTCGTGCACTGCCATCACGGCCAGCGATCGCGAGAAGCTGTCGCGGTACTACGCGGAGCAGGGTTTTCGCGAGCCCGCAGTCTGGCGGGTGGCATTGATGCATGGGCGGCCGAAGTCGATGCCGATATGGCCCGCTACTGATGCGCGTCCGCGCGGTTGACGCCGCCAGCCTGCTCCCGATACTTTGTCCCCCCACGCCGAAGTGGTGGAACTGGTAGACGCGCTGCGTTCAGGGCGCAGTGGGCGCAAGCCCGTGGGGGTTCGAGTCCCCCCTTCGGCACTCGTTAGTCAATTGAACAGCTGGACGATTCGGCGGCATGGCCTCTCGGTCCTGCCGCCGCCTGCTTTTCAGCCCGCCGCCTCCCCGCCGTACGCATTTCCGCCAATCCCCCCTGTTATCGCCCCAACCCCCTCTCTATCTTGGGGTTACGCAATGACACCGTCCCGTCGAGCCGCTCCGGAAGAGGACGGCAAGCATTCGGTCGCTCGCAACCCCAAAGCGACGCATGACTACCACATCCTCGAGACGTGGGAGGCGGGGCTGGTGCTGACCGGGACTGAGGTCAAATCACTTCGCGACGGCAAGGCCTCTATCAAGGAGGGGTTTGCCCGTGTTGCGAACGGCGAGGTCTTCTTGGAAGGCGTAAACATCACTCCGTACGAACAGGGCAACCGCTATAACCATGACCCAGTCCGTACCCGGAAGTTGCTCCTCAACCGGCGCGAGATCGAGCGCATGATCGGTGCTGTGGAACAGAAAGGGCTCACACTCGTTCCGTTGGAACTCTACTTTCGACGGGGGAGGGCGAAGGTGACACTGGGTCTGGGACGGGGCAAGAAGTACCACGATCGCCGCGAGGATCTGAAGAAGCGCGATGCCGAGCGCGAGGTGGCGCGCGCGCTGAGCCACCGAGGGCGCGAGTGAGCTGGGTCCGGACCGTCGCGCTCGCGCTCGGCGTCGGCGGAATGTCGCCGGCGCACGGCCCGCCGTCGGCGGCACCGGTCGAGATCACCATCGAGACCGCACGGGGCGTGGCCCGCCTGCCGATCAAGCTCGACAGTCTGTCCGGTCCGACGGTGTCCGGGGATGCCCTGGTCGCCGCCTTGAACGGCAACCTCAAGGCCACCGAGCCGTGGGTTGAGATCACTCTGGCGCGCCAGTCGTTCCGCTTCCTGCTCGGCGCCCCGGTCTACGCGTTCAATGATCGCCTCGAGCCGTTGAGCGGGTGCGCCTTCCGCATCCGCGACTCGCTGTACCTCCCACTCCAGTTCGTCTCGGAGATCCTGCCCCGGGTTCTGGCGGAGCGATACGCCTACGACGCTGTCCGCGGCCGTCTGGTCGATAACGCCCCTGCGCTCGCCGCCACTTCGCCGGCACCGGCACCGGCGCCGCGCTCGGAGCGGTTACCGAACGGGCTGCTGCCAGGGCACCTCATCGTAGTCGACGCGGGTCACGGCGGCCGCGACCCCGGGAACCCCGGCCTGTACTTCCCACATGGCGTTCGGGAGAAAGATGTCACCTTGGCGGTGAGCCTGCTGCTCCGGGATGAGCTGCGTCGCCGCGGCGTTCGGGTGGTCATGACCAGAACCACCGATACACTGATCAACCTCTTGTCCCGGGCGGATTATTGTACCGCGGAGTGTGACCTCTTCGTGAGCCTGCACGTAGACGCGCTCGATGCGAGATCCCGCCGGAGGTTCAGCCTGGTTCGCGGATTCCATACGATCATCATCGGGGAGGAGAACACGGAGGATGCGGATCGCATCGCCCGAATGGAGAACGAGGCGCTGCAGTACGATGATGACGCGGGCTCTCGCGAGCCGGGCGACATCGATTTCATCCTTCGCAACCTGCAGATGAACGAGTATCTCCGTGAGTCAGCGCGGGCGGCGGAGTTGGTACAGCAGGAGATCGGCGAGGTGCACACCGGCGATGACCGGGGGGTGGATCAGTCCAATCGCCTCGCCGTGCTCAACACCGCCAGACGCCCGGCGATCCTGGTGGAGATGGGCTATAGCACCAACCCGGAAGACGCCCGGCTCCTCACGGGACGCAAGTCGCAGCAGGCGATCGCCACGGCCGTGGCGGACGCGATCGTGGCATACCTCCTTGAGCACGAACGGAAGATTGGTACCACCGGCGCAGGGAGCGGCCGGTGAGGCGCGCTTGGCCAATTCTTGTACTGCTGGTGGTGGGGGGGTGCGCTTATTACAACGGCATGTATAACACCAAGCGCCTGGCAGGGCGCGCGCGCAAGGCGGAGCGCGAAGGGCGCCCGTTCGAAGCGACAGGTCTCTGGAATCAGGTTGCCGTCAAGGCCGAATCGGTTGCGATCAAGCATCCGTCCGCGTCCTGGTCCGACGAGGCCCGGCTGCTGTCCGCCACGGCACTGGCGAAGCTCAATCAGTGCCCCCGCGCCGTGCGCTCGTTGGAAGCAGTCGCGGCGTCCGCCCGGGACCCCAAAGTGGCTGAGGAGGCGGCCCTGATGCTTGGGTCATGTCGGCTGCTGGAAGGCGACGCGGAGGGTGCCTCGGTGGCCTACGTCCGTCTGCTCAACAGCCGCGACCCGTCGCGCCGGTCGCTCGCCAGATACCAGCACGGCCGCGCGCTCAGATTGAGCGGTCAGTTCGACGCGGCGCTCGCAGAACTGAGCACGTCCACCCATCCGCACGTCCGCGGGGAGCGCGCCGCCGCGCTCGCGGGCTCGGGCCGGATTCCCGAGGCGCTGGTCCTGGCCGACAGCCTGCTGGCCGAGCGGGACACGGTCGCACCCTGGGACTCGCTCCTCAGCTTGGTCGCCGAGCGCGATCCCGAGGCCGCTGAACGCCTCACCGATCGGATCGCAGGAGCGCAGAACATGCCGCCCGCCCTGCGAGCCCGACTCCTCGTTCTCGACGCGCAGCGCTCTCGCGAAAGCAACCCTGCACGAAGTGCGCAACGGCTACAACAGGCGGACAGTCTGGGCGAGGGCTCACCTATCCAGGCGGAAGCACGCCTCGAGCAGACCCGCATCATGCTGACCCGCGTCGCCACGCTCGACGAATTACTGCAGGCCCTGGCGCGGCTGGACGCCTCGGCCGAAGACGGCGCGCGCCTGGACGGTGGGCAGGCGCAACTCGAATTCACTGCGCGTCGCGTGGTGACCTACGCCGACTCGATACCCGCCGGAGCGCCGTTCGGCGACCTGCGTCTCTTTGTTGCGGGAGAGATCGCTCGGGACTCGCTCGACGCTCCAGCCCTCGCGGCGAGTCAGTTCAAGCGGGTAGCCAGCGACTGGCCCGACTCCCCATTCGCGCCCAAGGCGATGCTCGCCTTGATCCTGCTCGACCCGGCGCGGGCTGATAGCCTCCGGGAAGCCCTGCTCGCTCGCTACCCGGACAACCCCTACGTAGCCTTGGCGCAGGGCGGCGATTCTCCCGGGTATGAAGTGCTGGAAGACTCGCTCCGTCGCTTTGGGGCAACCTTCCGTCCCGGCGGCCGCCCGGTCCGCGCCGCACCTGCTCGTCGCCAACCGACCCAACAACCGGCCACCCCGCGCGAGCCCGCGCCGAACTAGTGGCCCACGACCTGGCGCGGACGGTGTTTGGCCAGCGGTTCCAGAACCCCGTCCTGCTCGCCGCGGGTACCGCGGGGTTCGGGCGCGAGGTTGCGGGGGTCATCAACCTGGAACGGCTCGGCGGCCTGTGCACCAAGGCGGTCTCGCGCGAGCCGCGCGCCGGCAACCGAGCCCCGCGCGTGGCCGAGTTTGCGGGCGGGATGCTCAACTCAGTCGGACTGGCCAATCCCGGACTCGCTCGAGTCCGGGAAGAACAGATGCCCTGGCTCGTGGCGCACGTCGGAATTCCTCGCATCATCGTGAATGTCGTCGGGTTCGTTGAGCAGGATTTTGCCGAGGTGGTCTCCGGCCTCGACGACTTCGCCTGCATCACGGCCTTCGAGATCAATCTCTCCTGCCCCAATACGAACGCCGGCGGGCTTGAATTCGGGGCAGATCCGCTGATGGTCGGCAAGGTGATCAAGCTGTGCGCCGGTCGAACCCGGAAACCACTCCTCGCCAAGCTCTCCCCAGCGCTCCCCGACATTGCCGGGATGGCGCTCGTGGCGCGGGACGCTGGGGCCGCGGGAGTCTCCGTAGTCAACACGCTGCCTGGCTACCTCGCCGGCCCCGAGGGGGCACCCCGGCTCGGCAATGGCCACGGCGGCGTGAGCGGGCCAGCCCTCCTACCGGTGGGCGTCCTCGCAGTCCGAAGGATCATGGAGAAGAGTGGCGGGATGCCGGTTGTGGGCGTCGGGGGAATTCGGTCCGGCGACGACGCCCGCCAATACCTGCAGGCCGGCGCCCAACTCGTGGCAATCGGCACCGCCGCGCTCGCCGACCCGCGAATCCCGGAAACGGTGGTCGCCGACCTGGAGCGATACGGTGGCTGAGGTCATCCTCGCGCTCGACCTGCCTGGCCAGGATGCGCGTCGGGTCTTGGACAGAATCCCCCAGCTTCGCTGGGTGAAGGTCGGATCTATTCTCTTCACCCGCGAAGGTCCACCGTTTGTCCGCGAGCTGCTGGGACGCGGGTTGCAGGTTTTCCTCGACCTCAAGTGGCACGACATCCCCAACACGGTCGCTGGCGCGGTCGAGTCCGCTCGTGAGCTGGGTGTCGCCATGGCGACAGTGCACACGCTGGGTGGCTCAGAGATGATGGCGGCAGCCGCGCGCTCGGCGGGGGATCGCCTCGGCCTGGTTGGGGTGACGGTACTGACCAGCCATACCGCGGCGAGCTACGCGGCCACAGTCGGCCGCGGGATCGTGGCGCTTGAGGAAGAGGTCTCGAGACTGGCCTTGGAGGCTGCTCGGGCGGGGCTCCGGGGCGTTGTCTGCTCGCCCCATGAGGTCGCCATCGTACGGCCAATGTTGCCCCCGGAAGCCTGGATCGTCGTGCCGGGGATCCGGCGGGCCGGCGACGCGGCTGGAGACCAGCAGCGGACCGCCACTCCGGCCCAGGCTGCGCGCGCCGGTGCAACCCACCTCGTCGTCGGCCGGCCGATCCTCTCCTCCCCCGATCCCGGCACGGCTTTCCGGGAGCTGGCCGGTGAGGCAGGTGAAGGCAACTCCCACTGAGGTCTCTGGATGCAGCCCTTCCCGTGCCTCAAAATGGGGTCGTCTTGCCCGCTCTTGCGAAGGCATGGCCATACCCACCGGGTGCGTGCTAAGTCCGGCCCAGCCAGTCCCTTGCGTTATCAAGACGCCGCCGGTACATTGCCGTGCTTTTTCAGAACCAGCCCCGGGAGATGTCAGTGAAGGTTCGTTCCAGCATCAAGCCAATCTGCGAACACTGCAAGGTGGTCCGCCGGGAGGGCGTCCTGCGGATAATCTGTAAGCGCAATCCCAAGCACAAGCAGCGGCAGGGGTAGTCCATGGCGCGAATTGCAGGCGTCGATCTGCCGCGTGAAAAGCGGGTTGAGATCGCGCTCACCTACATCTACGGCATCGGCCGTCCGACCAGCAACAAGATCCTCTCGGAAACCGGGGTAAGCCCCGACACCCGGGTGCGGGATCTTTCGGACTCCGAGGTCGCTCGGCTGCGGCAGTTCATCGAGCGCTCGCTCCGCGTGGAGGGCGCACTGCGGACTGAGATCGCCATGAACATCAAGCGGCTCATGGACATCGGCAGTTATCGCGGCATTCGCCATCGCCGCGGCCTGCCGGTCAGGGGTCAGCGCACTCATACCAACGCCCGCACCAAGAAGGGCCCACGTCGGGCCATCGCGGGCAAGAAGAAGGTGACCAAGAAGTAATGACCGCCCCAGAAAAGCCTCAGAGCGCCGCTCCCGCCGCTGCCGCGGCGACACCGGCCAAGACGCCGGCCGCCAAGAAGAGCAAGAAGATCGTAGAGAGCGAGGGCGTGGCCCACATTTCGGCCACGTTCAACAACCTGCTCATCACGATCACCGACATGAAGGGAAACACCCTCGTGTGGGGCTCCGCCGGCAAAGCGGGCTTCAAGGGGTCCAAGAAGTCGACGCCCTTCGCCGCCACCGTCGCCGCCGAGAACTGCGGTCGCGAAGCGATGAACCTGGGCGTGCGCCGAGTGCACGTTCGGGTTCAGGGCCCGGGCAGCGGTCGCGAGTCGGCCATCCAGGCCCTCGCCTCTGTTGGGCTCAAGGTGGTCTCCATTCGCGACGTCACGCCGATTCCGCACAACGGCTGCCGTCCTCCCAAGAAGCGGCGGGTCTAAACCATGCGCTACACCGGTCCGAGTTGCCGGCAGTGCCGCCGCGAAGGCACCAAGCTGTTCCTCAAGGGTACCCGCTGCCTGACCGAGAAGTGCGCGGTCGAGCGCCGGGGCTACGCTCCGGGCCAGCACGGGCAGTCCGGAGGCGGTCGCCCCCGCAAGGCGTCGGAGTATGCCAAGCAGCTGCGTGAGAAGCAGAAGGTGAAGCGGATTTACGGCCTGACCGAGCGGCAGTTCCGCAACACCTTCGACCGCATCACCCATGAGTCGGGCGTGAAGGGCACCAACCTGCTGATCGCGCTCGAGTCGAGGTTGGACAACATCGTCTTCCGAATGGGGTTTGCCGCCAGCCGCAAGGCGGCCCGCCAATTGGTGCGGCACGGGCACGTCGAAGTGAACGCCCGCAAGGTCGATGTGCCGTCCTTCGTGGTGCGCCCAGGTCAGGAAGTTCGTCTTACGCCGGCTACTCGTGAACTCACGGCGGTCAAACTCGCCCAGGAGTTCGCCACCCGTGGCCAACCGGTGTCCTGGATCAACGTGGACGCCGAGAAGGCCTCGGGAAAAGTGACCGAGCGCCCCACGCGCGATGCGATCCCGCTCAATGCGCAGGAACAGCTCATCGTTGAGCTTTACTCGAAGTGACCATGACCATTGACCTGACTGGACTGGTCCGCCCGCATCTGGTCGAGATGACCAAGCGGGAGGACAACCCGAACATCGCCGAGTTCCGGCTGCAGCCGCTGGAGCGCGGGTTTGGGTACACGCTGGGGAATTCACTCCGCCGCCTGCTGCTCTCCTCGCTGCGGGGAAGCGCAGTTTGGGGCTTCCGACTGGACGGGGTGGTGCATGAGCACCAGACGATCCCGGGAGTGCACGAGGATGTGCATCAGATCATCCAGCGGCTCAAGGGCCTGACCATCGTGCTCGTGGACGATGTGGATGAGGTCATCCTGAAGATCAAGAAGGACGGCGCCGGCCCGGTCTTCGCCCGGGATATCGTCGCGACCGGATCGGTGCGCGTCGTCAACCCCGATCACCTCCTCTTCACCGTCCAGGATGATCGGGAAGTCAACGGCGAGCTGTACGTGAACAAGGGTCGCGGCTACGTCGAATCGGAGCTGCATCCGAAGGATCGCTCGCTGCCGGTCGACCTGATCACCATCGACGCGATCTACAATCCCGTCCGTCGGGCCAATTTCTCGGTGGCCGAAACCCGCGTGGGCCAGCGGACGGACTACGATCGCCTCACCGTGAACGTAGAAACCAACGGGACGATCACTCCCGAAGACGCGATTGCCTACGCGGCCGCGCTGGCGCAGGAACACTTCCGCTACTTTGTCGAGTTCGGCAAAGTTCCGATGGGTCGCCCTGAGTCGCCTACCTCCGGGACGGGCACCGGGCAGCTCCGCGACAAGCTCAATCGCCTGATTGATGACTTCGGTCTATCGGTGCGTTCGCTGAATTCGCTCAAGAACTCCAATATCCGGACCTTGAACGATCTGGTGACCTACACGGAGGACGAACTCCTCAAGGTCAAGAACGTCGGAGAGAAGGCGCTCAAGGAGATCGCCGATCTGCTGCGTGCCCAGGATCTGAACTTCGGCATGCGCTTCGAGGACATCGACGGCGATCTGCGCGTGGTGCAGGCCGGGAGCCCGCCCAGCGTACGCTTGGGCGTGGATACGGGCGAGGAGGGCTGAGATGCGGCACCAGGCAAAGGGGCGCCAGCTCTCCCGGACCTCAGAGCACCGCAGGGCCCTGATGCGGAACATGGCGACCAGTCTCATGCTGCATGGGGGTATCGAGACCACCGTGGCCAAGGCGAAGGAACTGCGTCCCTACGCCGAAAAGCTCATCACCCTCGCGCGCCGAGGAGACCTTCACGCTCGGCGTCAGGCAGCCCAGAAGATCCGCCAGCGCGACGCGCTGACGCTCCTTTTCAGCGAGATCGGTCCCCGTTTCGCCTCGCGGCCGGGCGGATATACCCGCATCCTCAAGCTCGGCCATCGGCCTGGTGACGGCGCCGAAATGGCGCGAATCGAGCTGTTGCCGGAGTGAGAGTGATGACCGGGCGGGCTTCCAGAAACGATGAAAGGGGACCGGTTGGTCCCCTTTTTTCTGGCTTCCTCTTGATTCGACGGCGGGCCCGGTCGGTCGTCGGTGGGTCAGGTCGCCTTGCGAATCCGATCGCTCTTGATGCACTGGGTGCAGACCGAGACACGGCGTGGCGCGCCGCTCACCAGCACTCGGACGGTCTGGAGATTCGGATACCAGCGTCGCTTCTTCCGGTTCTTCGCGTGGCTAACGTTGTTGCCGGTCATCGGCCCCTTGCCACACACTTTGCATACCCGAGCCATACGGGTTGTCCTTCCGGAGAACTGGAAACAGAGGCTTCCCAAAGAGCCGACAACTATAACCGCCCGAAGCGTTTGGCACAACTGGTCAGGCCAATGTCCGACCCGGATTTCGCGCCGCTGGAGCTGCCTGAATGAAGGTCCTTGTCACCGGCGCAGGGGGCTTTGTCGGGCGCTGGCTGGTGTCCGGCCTGGTCGCCGCGGGGCACGACGTTCTCGGCACCAGACTTCCAGGTGAGCCGCTGCCGTCTTTCCTGTCTGAGGCCGAGCGCCAGCACGTCCGCTGGCTGCCCCTCGACCTCCGGGAAAACGGATCTGTCCGTTCTGCGGTGGATGAAGCACCGGATGCCGTGGTTCATCTTGCCGCGGTGGCCAGCGGAGCGGAAGCTCGCCGCGACCCCGGGCTGGCGTGGGAGATCAACGCGGCGGGAACCGCGCGATTGGCCGACGCGCTGGGGGCTCGGTGCGGCAGCGGTCAGATCAATCCCCTCCTGTTACTCGTTTCGACCGCGGAGACCTACGGTGCGGTGAGTCCAGTGCGCGCCCGGGTGGAGAGCGATCAGGTCGCGCCCGTCTCCCCCTACGCCTCGAGCAAACTGGGCGCTGAGACGGCCGCCCTCGAGACCGCGCGACGGACCGGACTCCGAGTCATCATCGTGCGCGCCTTTCCCCATACCGGCCCCGGGCAGAACAACCGCTACGTGATCCCGGCCTTCGCTCAGCGTCTCCGAGCGGCGAAGCGGCTCGGCGCCACGCTCGTCAAGACCGGCAACCTCGACCCGATCCGGGACTTTCTCGACGTACGGGATGTGGTCCAGGCGTACATCATGCTGCTCGTTCGCGGCGAGGCGGGCGAGCTCTATAATGTTGCCTCGGGAACTGGCGTCTCCCTCCGGCAGGTGTTCGAACGCCTGGCCGTGCTCATCGGGGTCGACGCGATTCCCGAAGTGGACGACACCCTAGTTCGAATCGGCGATCTGCCCCATCTCGTTGGCGACAGCACCCGGCTTCGGGCGCGGACCGGTTGGGCGCCGCGCATTCCCCTCGACCAGACCCTCCAGGACGTCGTCAATGCCCAAGCGGACTGACCTGCATTCCATCCTGCTGTTGGGATCCGGCCCCATCATCATCGGACAGGGAGCCGAGTTCGACTACTCTGGCACGCAAGCGGTGCGTGCCCTGAAGGAGGAAGGCTATCGGGTCATCCTGGTCAATTCGAACCCGGCCACGATCATGACTGATCCGGAGCTGGCGGATCGCACCTACATCGAGCCGGTGACGCCGGAATGGGTAACGAAGGTGATCGAACGGGAGCGGCCCGACGCGTTGCTCCCGACGATGGGTGGTCAGACGGCCCTCAATGTTGCGATGGCGCTGACCAAGGACGGGACGTTGGCGAAGTATGGGGTGGAATTGATTGGCGCGAACGAGCGGGCCATCCGGGTGGCTGAGGACCGGGAGGAGTTCGCTAAGGCGATGCAGCGGATCGGGCTGGCCACTCCGCGCGGCCGGGTGATTCGCTCGCTGGATGAGGCCATGGAGGCGGTGGCCGACACCGGCTACCCCGCCATCATTCGCCCGTCGTTCACCCTGGGCGGTACCGGCGGCGGAATCGCCTACAACCGGGAAGAGCTCACTGAGATCGTGCATCGTGGGCTCGAGCTCAGCCCTGTCGGGTCGGTGCTGGTGGAGAAGAGCATCTTCGGCTGGAAGGAATTCGAACTGGAGGTCATGCGGGACGGCAAGGACAACGTCGTGATCGTGTGCTCGATCGAGAACCTGGATCCGATGGGAGTTCACACCGGTGACTCGATCACGGTGGCGCCGATCATGACGCTGACGGACCGTGAGTACCAGGTAATGCGGGACAGTTCGATCAAGATCATCCGCGAGGTGGGGGTCGCGGCCGGCGGGTGCAACATCCAGTTCGCGGTGAACCCCGCCACCGGTGAGCAGCTGGTCATCGAGATGAATCCGCGGGTCTCACGCTCGTCCGCCCTCGCTTCCAAGGCCACCGGATTTCCCATAGCGCGGATTGGCGCCAAGGTCGCCGTCGGCTACACCCTGGACGAGCTGCCGAACGACATCACCAAGACGACCCCGGCCTCGTTCGAACCGGTTCTGGACTACGTCGTGGTGAAAGTGCCTCGCTTCGCGTTCGAGAAGTTCCCGACCGCCGATCCCAAGCTTGGTACACAGATGAAGGCCGTCGGTGAGGCGATGGCGATTGGCCGGACGTTCAAGGAGGCCTTCCAGAAGGGCTTCCGCGCGCTGGAAATTGACCGTTTTGGCTGGGAGGTCGGTCGCACCCCGGCCGATGACCGGTTGCAGGACACCTCGCTTGAGGGGATCAAGGCCGCCATCCGCACCCCGACGCCCGAGCGGGTCTTCCAGGTCAAGCGCGCGCTGCTCGCCGGAGTGACGGTGGAGGAGGTCGCGGAACGCACCGGCTACGATCCGTGGTTCGTTGATCAGATGCTCGAACTGGTTGAGGCCGAGCGCCGGTGGACTGCGACCGGTCGGGCGGAGATCTACGGTGAAGCCGGCTTGATTCGCCGGATGAAGCGCCTGGGCTTTTCCGATCGCCAGTTGGCGGATCTCCGGGGCATGCCGGAACAGGAGATCCGGGAACTGCGCCACGAGCTCGGTGTCCGCCCGGCCTACAAGACCGTGGATACCTGCGCCGGGGAATTTCCCTCGAAGACTCCCTACCTCTACTCCAGCTACGATGAGGAGAACGAAGCCCAGAGCAAGGGAGACCGAACCGTCATCATCCTGGGCAGCGGACCCAATCGAATTGGACAGGGGGTGGAATTCGACTACTGCTGCGTCAGAGCCGCGCTCGCGTTTCGGGAACTCGGCTACAAGACCGTCATGGTGAACTCCAATCCGGAGACGGTCTCCACGGACTACGATATCTCGGACACGCTGTACTTCGAACCGCTCAGCCTCGAAGACGTGCTGGAGATCGTCCACGTGGAGCGGCCGTTCGGTGTGGTCGTACAGCTCGGTGGCCAGACGCCGCTCAAGCTGGCTCGCGGTCTGGAGGCGGCGGGGGTTCCGATTCTGGGTACCTCACCCGACAACATCGATGCGGCCGAGGATCGCAAGCGCTTCGAGGCGCTCGCGCGCGAATTGGGCGTCACCCAACCTCCTGCCGGGACCGCGATGTCACTCGAGGAGGCCGTCAAAGTCGCCGAACAGGTGGGCTATCCCGTGTTGGTGCGGCCGTCCTACGTGCTGGGCGGACGCGGGATGGAGATCGTCTACGACGAGCCGTCAGTGCGTGACTATTTCACCCGGGCCGAGCGGGTCGCGCCTGGCCATCCGGTGCTGATCGATCGCTTCCTCGAGGACGCCTTCGAGGCCGATGTCGATGCGATCGCGGACGGGGAGCGCTGCGTCATCGGCGGCGTCATGCAGCATATCGAGGATGCCGGCATTCACTCCGGTGATTCCGCCTGTGTGCTGCCGCCGTACCTCATTTCCGAGGCGCAGGTTGAAGAGATGCGCCAGCACACCCGGGCGTTCGCCAAACGACTCGGCGTCATCGGTCTGTTGAACGTCCAGTACGCCATCAAGAGTGGAGTGGTCCACGTGCTCGAGGTGAATCCGCGCGCATCGCGCACGATACCATTCGTCTCCAAGACGACCGGCGTGCCGCTGGCGAGCCTTGCCGCCGCCGTCATGGTCGGGAAGACGCTGGACGAGCTGGGACTGGAGGACGATCCTGGACAGCCCTATGTCGCGGTCAAGGAGGCGGTCTTCCCCTTCAACAAGCTGCAGGGCGTGGATCTCATCCTGGGCCCGGAGATGCGATCGACCGGCGAAGTCATGGGAATATCGGAATCATTTGGCATGGCCTACGCGAAGGCGCAGCACGCGGCGGACGGGGCGCTGCCGATGGAGGGGGGAGTGTTCGTCACGGTCAACGATCACGACAAGGTTACGGTCGTGCCGATCGCGCGACGCCTCCACGAGCTGGGCTTCACGATTTATGCAACCGAAGGCACCGCGCGGCATCTCCGGGTCAGAGGCATACCCGCCGAACGGGTCCTCAAGGTGTACGAAGGTCGGCCCAATGCGATCGATCTCCTGGTCTCCGGTCAGATCCAGCTGCTCATCAACACGCCGCTCGGAAAGCTCACCCAGCAGGATGACTATACCATCAGGGCCGCGGCCTTGGCCGAGCGGGTGCCCTACACCACCACGATGTCGGCGGCCTCGGCCGCTTGCGACGCGATCATCGCGCTGCGTAGCCGGCAGCGTGAGGTTCGCTCGCTGCAGGAGTGGCACGAGCTCGCTAGGCAGGCGTCCGCCAAGTCCCGGACGGGATCCGGCGCCGCGTGAGCAGCGCGCGCGATCCCGCGTTCGCGGCCGGGCTCCGCGCGCGAGTCCGAGGCGAGGTTCGCGAGGCGGAGTCCTTGGCGCGGTATTCGACGTATCGAATCGGCGGGCCCGCGACCGTACTGCTACCCCAGGTCTCCGAGGATGTGGCGGCGGCCCTCGCCTTCGCCCACCAGGGTGGCGCACCCTGGTTTGCCCTCGGACTCGGTTCGAATCTGCTCCTGCCGGACAGCGGGCTTGACGCGCTGGTGATTCGCCTCGGCAAGGGTCTCGATCAGCTGGTGCCACTTGCCGGAGCGCAGTGGCGCGCCGGCGCCGGATTGCCCCAACCGCTCGCCGCGCGAAAGACGGCGGAAGCCGGTTTCGCTGGCCTGCACCGCTTCGTCGGGGTCCCAGGTACGGTAGGCGGAGGCGTCTACATGAATGCGGGTTGCCACGGGGGGGACTGGGCGGGAGTCGTACAGCGCGTAACCGTGGCGGACGAGCAAGGTCGCGATTCCGTGCTGGCACGGACCGCGATCCCGTTCACCTACAGGCATAGCGGACTGGACCGGCGGGTTGTCCTCGAGACGGTCGTTCAGCTGGAGGCAACCGATCCGCAGGCGATACGGGCGGAGGTGAGCGAGTTGTTCCGCTGGCGAGAGGAGGGGACCCCCTTCAATCAGCCGTGCTGCGGCAGCGTGTTCAAGAACCCTGGCGGCCCGAGCTGGGAGCGGACTGAGGGTCCTCGAACGGCAGGGCAGTTGATCGAGGCCGTGGGCCTCAAGGGAGCCCGGGTTGGAGCGGCTGAAATTTCCCCCATGCACGCCAATTATTTCGTGAACACTGGCGGGGCGACGGCGGCGAATGTGCGGGAACTCATCGCCTTGGCGCGTCGCAGCGTGCGGCAACGATTTGGGGTGAGCCTGGAAACGGAAGTCAAACTGGTGCGGCCCGATGGATCGTTCGAGGACAGCACTGAGCCAGCGGCTAACGACTGACCGGCGACGCGCGAAAGGAAGCAACGTGCCAGACTACTTCGTCCACGAATCGAGCTACATCGACGATGGCGCGGTGATCGGTGCCGGCAGCAAGATCTGGCATTTCTGCCACGTCATGAACGGCGCGATTATCGGCGAGCGGTGCAACCTGGGCCAGAATGTGGTGGTCATGCCCGGGAGCCGCCTCGGCAACAATGTGAAGGTCCAGAACAACGTGTCGATCTACGAGGGCGTGACCCTCGAGGACGATGTTTTCTGCGGCCCAAGCTGCGTGTTCACGAACGTCACCAATCCGCGGAGCCACGTCAGCCGGCGGCACGAGTTCCGAGCCACGCTCGTGAAGCGGGGCAGCTCGATCGGAGCCAACGCCACAATCGTCTGCGGGGTGACGCTCGGCGAATACGCCTTCGTCGGGGCCGGAGCGGTCGTTACCAGCGACGTCCCGGCGTATGCCCTCATGGTCGGTGTGCCGGCCCGGCGTGTGGGCTGGATGTGCCAGTGCGGAGAGCGTCTACAGGTGCGGAACAAGGCCGCCGCCTGTAACCTCTGTGGAGCGACGTATCATGAAGAGCAGGGCGCACTTAGCATGATTGACCCTCCTCGGGGCGCCCGCTAGCTTTCGGGCCGACAGGCGGTAGCTGCCCGCCGATCCGCCGTTTTTCCAGCCCTTGCCACGGATGCCGTCGTGAACGTGCCGCTGCTCGACTTAGTCGCGCAATTCAACGCGATCCGCGCTGAAGTGCTCCCGGCCCTGATGCGCGTCGCCGAACGCCAACAGTTCATTCTCGGTGAGGAGGTTGGCGCACTGGAGCGCCAGATCGCGGAACTGTCTCACACGCGGCATGCGGTGGGGTGCGCGAGCGGCACCGACGCTTTGTTGCTCCCGCTTCGCACCCTTGGCCTCCAGCCAGGCGATGAGGTGATCACGCCGGCGTTCACGTTCTTCGCCAGTGCGGGCACCATCCACAACACCGGGGGCACTCCGGTGTTTGTCGATATCGATCCAGCCACGTTCAATCTGTTGCCTGCCGCGGTGGAGGCCGCCATCACACCGCGGACCCGTGCCATCATGGTGGTGCATCTGTTCGGACAGATGGCGGATATGACCGCCGTCCTCGCCATCGCTGCGAAGCATGGACTGCCGGTGATCGAGGATGCGGCCCAGTCGATCGGCGCCAGGCAGCAGGTGGCCGGGGCATGGCGGATGGCTGGCGAGCTTGGCACCGTCGGCGGCTTCTCCTTCTTTCCCAGCAAGAATCTCGGGGGTTGGGGAGACGGCGGAATGATGGTAACCCAGGATGAGGCTCTCGCGGAGCGCCTCCGCCGGCTGCGCACCCACGGCGGGAGCCGTATGTACCACCACGAAGAGGTTGGCTATAACAGCCGTCTCGACACCATCCAGGCGGCCGTGCTGCTCGCGAAGCTGCCGCATCTCGCGGAATGGAGCGCGGCCAGGCGCGACCGGGCGGCCCGCTATACCGCCGCGTTCGCCGCCCTTCCGGCGGTGTGCCCGCCGAAGGTCGCACCTGGGAACGAGCACATTTTCCACCAGTACACCCTGCAGGTGGAGCGGCGCGACGACCTGGTGACCCACCTGAAGGGGAAGGGGATCGGGTGCGCGGTGTACTACCCGGTCCCGCTGCACTTGCAGCCCTGTTTCGCTCACCTCGGGTACAGACGAGGTAGTCTGCCCGCGACCGAAACGGCAACGACCTCGGTTGTGTCCCTGCCCATCTATCCCGAGCTTACCTCGGCACAACAGGATGCGGTGGTCGAGACCATTCTGGACTTCTACGAGCAAGGAGCACCGCGCGGATGAAAGTCGTGGTCGTTGGCAGCGGGTACGTAGGCCTGGTGACGGGAGCGTGCTTCGCGGAGACCGGCAATGACGTGGTCTGCGCGGACATTGATGTGCGGAAAGTCGAACGCCTACGGGCCAATGACATTCCGATTTACGAGCCCGGTCTGGAGGACATGGTTCGACGGAACCAGGCGGAAGGGCGTCTGACCTTTACCACCGATGTGGGGGAGGCGGTTGCCGGCTCCCGCGTCGTGTTCATCGCCGTCGGGACACCACCGGACGAGGATGGCTCGGCGGACCTTCAGCATGTGCTTTCCGTTGCACGCACGATCGGAAAGCACATGAACAACCACAAGGTTGTCGTCACCAAGTCCACCGTCCCGGTGGGGACCGCCGAGCGGGTGCGCGCGGCAATCTCGGCGGAGACCAAGGCCCCATTCAGCGTCTGCTCGAACCCGGAGTTCCTCAAGGAAGGTGCGGCGATCGACGACTTCATGAAGCCGGATCGTATCGTCGTGGGGGTCGATACGGACGAGGGGCGGGAGGCGATGGCCGAGCTCTACGCCCCGTTTGTGCGCACCGGCAATCCGGTGCTGTTCATGGATATTCCCTCCGCCGAAGTCACCAAGTACGCTGCCAACGCGATGCTCGCGACCCGCATCTCCTTCATGAACCAGGTTGCGCTCTTCTGCGAACGAGTGGGCGCCGATATTACCAACGTGCGCAAAGGCATCGGCACCGATCGACGGATCGGGTCGGCGTTTCTGTTCCCAGGGCCGGGATATGGCGGCTCCTGTTTTCCGAAAGACGTCCAGGCCCTCATTCGCACCGGGCGCGATGTCGGTCTGGAATTCTGGATCCTCGAGGCGGTGGAGCGGGTCAATCAGAGACAGAAGCTGGTTATGCTCGAAAAGTTGGCGGCCGCTGTTCCTGGTGGACTTGCGGGGTGCACGGTTGCCGTGTGGGGCCTCGCTTTCAAGGCTGAGACGGACGATATGCGAGAAAGTCCGAGCATTCCGCTCATCGAGGGGTTGCTCAAGGCCGGCGCGCGGGTGAAGGTCCACGACCCCAAGGCGATGGAGTCCGCGCGGCACCTCTTGGGGGACCGGGTGACCTACGTCGCCGATCCCTATGCCGCGGCCGAGCGGGCGGACGCCCTCGCGATCGTGACCGAATGGCTGGTATACCGCAACCCCGACTTCGACCGGCTGAAGGCTCTGCTCAAACAGCCACTGATTGTGGATGGTCGAAATCTGTACGACCCCGCGCGCATGCAGGCGCAGGGGTTTCTCTATCATTCCATCGGTCGAAAGAGGCCCGCGTGAGAATCCTCATCACAGGTGTCGCCGGCTTTCTCGGTTCCCATCTGACGGATCGGTTGCTTGCGGAGGGGCACGACGTCCTGGGGATGGACAACCTGATCACCGGCAGCCGGGACAACATCGCCCATCTAGCGAAGAACCGGCACTTCCAGTTCGCCCTCCATGATGTGAGTCGGTTCATCCAGGTGGACGGACCGCTGGAAGGCGTGTTCCACTTCGCTTCCCCCGCCAGCCCCATCGACTACCTCGAGCTTCCTATCCAGACGCTCAAGGTTGGCTCCCTCGGTACCCACAATGCGCTCGGGCTGGCCAAGGCGAAGGGGGCTAGGTTCTTCCTCGCCTCCACGTCGGAAGTCTATGGCGACCCGCAGGTGCATCCGCAACCGGAGAGCTATTGGGGGCATGTGAATCCGGTGGGTCCGCGCGGCGTCTATGATGAAGCCAAGCGGTTCGCGGAGGCGATGACGATGGCCTACCATCGCTATCACGGGATCGATACCCGCATCATCCGCATATTCAACACGTACGGTCCGCGGATGCGGGCCCGCGACGGTCGGGTGGTCTCGAATTTTGTGGTCCAGGCACTTCGGGGTGAGCCGCTCACCGTCTATGGCGACGGCCAGCAGACTCGCTCGTTCTGTTTTGTTTCGGACCTCATCGATGGGATCTACCGGCTCTTCATGAGCGATCACACCGAGCCGACCAATATCGGCAATCCCAACGAGTTTACGGTGATGCAACTGGCCGAAAAGGTGCTCGAGCTGACCGGTTCGGCCTCGGCGATTGTGAAGCGTCCGTTGCCGACGGACGATCCCAAGATTCGCCAGCCCGACATCACCAAGGCAAGAAAACTGCTCGGATGGGAGCCGAAAGTGCCCCTGGAGCAGGGACTGCCGCAGACGATCGATTATTTCAAGAGCCACCTGACCTGATGGCTCGCATCCTCCTGACGGGCGCCGCCGGCTTCATCGGATCGCAGCTTGCCGAACGGTTGCTCGAGCGGGGCGATGCCGTGATCGGGGTGGACAACTTCGACCCGTTCTACCCCCGATCGGTGAAGGAACGAAATCTCGAGCGGGCTTGCGGCTTGCCTGGTTTCAGCTTCCACGAGCTCGACGTCCTCGAAGCCGAACAATTCGCTTCGCTCTGCACGCCGGACACGGTGGTCGTGCACCTCGCCGCCAAGGCGGGGGTTCGCCCCTCGCTGCAGGATCCGGCAGGCTACCTCCGCGTCAACGTCGCCGGAACCCAATCCGTGCTCGATGCGGCGCGAGGGGCGGGAATCACCCGCTTTGTGCTCGGCTCCTCCTCCTCGGTTTACGGCGACGACACGGCGCCTCCATTCCGCGAGGACGCCGCCGCCGTACATCCGATCTCGCCCTACGCGGCCACGAAGCGGGCGGCTGAACTGGTCCTCGAAGCACTGGCACCCCACTCGGGGCTTCGTGCAGCCGCGCTCCGGTTCTTCACGGTATATGGCCCGCGCCAGCGGCCCGATCTGGCTATCCACAGCTTCACCCGGCGGCTCAGCGCCGGGGAGTCGATTACCATGTTTGGGGATGGGAGCGAAGCGCGGGACTACACCTATATTGATGACATCGTCAGTGGCGTGGTCGCAGCCGTGGACTGGACCGCAACCGCCGCTGTCGGGATGGAGATCTTCAATCTGGGTGGCAATGAGGCTGTCCCGCTCACCCGCATGATCCATACGATCGCCAGCGAGCTCGGTGTGACGCCCAGGATTGACCGCGCGCCGCGCCAGCCCGGTGATGTCCGCCACACCTCCGCGGACCTTGCCAAGTCGTCCCGGGTACTGGGGTACCGGCCTGGTACGTCGTTCCCGGATGGGGTCCGCCGTTTTGTCGCTTGGTTCCGGGAGACTCATGCGCGTCAGTGACGAACCGCTCATCAATCAGGCCCGCGAACGCTTCGCGCTGCAGGACTACTACGGCGCGGTCCACCTGCTGCAGGAGATCGTCGAGTCGGGGCGGTCGTTCGCCGACTGCCATCACCTGCTCGGCCTGTGCTATGCGATGCTGGGTCAGCCGCAGCGCGCTTTGGAGCATTTCGGGAACGCGCTGCAACTGAACCCGCGCTACATCGAGGCCCACATTCACCGGGGCATCCTGCTGAATGACCTGGGCCGCACCGATGAGGCTGAGGCGGCGTTCCGGCACGCGGCCGCGCACAATGCTCCGCACGACTCCGGCTTCCCGGCTCATATCGCGGCGAATCTCGCCAACCATCACGCCCAGCTCGCCGCGGCGTACGCAGAATCGGGTGCGCTGAAGGAAGCAATCGAGCAGTACCGCCGCGCCGTGGACCTCGGTCCGAACTTCGCGGACCTGCGGTACAAGCTCGCCCGCGCGCTGCTCGAATCGGGTGACGTGCTCGGGGCCCGCGAGGAACTGGAGCGGGTGGCTCGCGATCGCCCCAACTTCGTGGATGCCCTCGCATCCCTCGGGCTCGCCCGGTACCTGTCCGGCGACCCCTCCGGCGCGCAGGCCGTCTGGCACGACTGCCTCCTCGCGCGGCCCAAGAATGCCAGAGTTGAGGCCTATCTCGCCATGCTGGAGCGGGCGGCCGAGTGAAAGCTTGGCTGCTCCCGGTGATCCTGCTTGCCGGTTGCTCCGGCTCGGCCTCCGACCACGAGCGGCTGGGTGATACCGCCTACGAACAAAGCGACTGGGCCGCGGCGCTCGGCGAGTACCGGGAGGCGAGCCGTGATCAGACCAACGGCCGACCCTGGGCCAAGCTGGGCGCGGCCGCGCTCAAGGCCGGGGCTTTCCGTGAAGCGGCCGACGCCTACACCAAGCTTGCTGAGGTTGACAACTCGCGCGAGTCCGAGGCGGCACGCGGGCTCGAACAAGTGGCCCGGGCGGCAGATCGTGCCGACGCTGGTCCCGGACTGGAAGACGCGGTCGATGCACTCCGACGGTTGGCGCCGGGCCGTGTCAGCACGCGATACACGAGCGCCCTGCTCAGGCGCGGTCAGCTGGAGCCAGCTGAGGCGGCGGGCATTGGTCCGCTGGCCCTGGCGGCGGCCGGCGACGCTGCGGCGGTCGATGAGATGCTGGTTCAGTACGGCGCCTCGCTGCAACGGACCACCGCCTGCGGCGAAGCCGCCGATGCATACAGTGCTGCGCTTCGGCGGTCGCGTGACGCGAACGTCCGTTCCCGCGCGATGCAGGGGCTCGGAACCTGCGGCGTGCAGTTGGGGCAGGAGGCGCTCCTGCTGGAGCGACCCGAAGTAGCCCATCAGTGGTTTGCAAAGGTCGTGGCGGTCGATTCCAGCTCAGAGCGCGGCCGTCGGGCACTGGTTGGCCTCGGGGATACCCGGGTGGAGCAGGGAGACGTGCTCGGGGCTGCGATTGCCTATCAGGAGGCGATGCGCCCCGGGGCCAGTGATTCGATCGTTGCCATGGCCACGGAGCGCCTGGGCAGGCTTGGCGCCCACGCTGCTGCGGCGGATTCGCGGTAAGGAACAGAAAGGATTCAGGTGCGTCTGTTTTCCCGCGCGGCCCTGGCCGCGCTGCTGTTGATGACCGTCGCCTGCGGTGGCGGTCCGAAGCCCGCTCCCCGGACGACCCCGGTGGCGACACCCACCGGAATCTCCCGCGAGGAGGTCGACAAGCTGTGGACCCGGGCCATGGGGCAATTTCGGCACGGTCGCTGGAGCAAGGCGGCCACTCTGTTCGAGCGAGTTACGCTTGAGCTTCCCCCGGGGGATACTCTCGTCACCGAGGCCAGGTTTCGTCTCGCCGAGTGCTATTTCGGCCAGAAGAACCAGCTGCAGGCGGCTCGAGAGTTCCGCAGGGTGTCCGACGATACGCCCAATGCGCCCCTTGCTCCCGAGGCGCTGCTTCGCGCCGGCGACGCCTATGCAGATCTCTGGCGACGCCCGGAGCTGGACGACACCTACGGTCAGACAGCCCGGAGTACATACCAGGAGCTGCTCAACCGCTATCCCGATGCACCGGCAGCGGCCAGAGCGCGGATGCGGACGGCGGAGCTGGAGGAGTTCTTCGCCAGGAAGGAACTCAAGACGGCCCAGTACTACTACCGGCTCAAAGCCTACGATTCCGCGATCATCTACCTCAAGGATATCGCAGCCACGTATCCTCGGGCTTCGGTGACTCCCCAGGCACTTCTCAAGCTGATCGACGCGTACCGTGCGGTTGGCTACGCTGAAGATGTGCGTGAGACGTGCGGGTATATCCGGCGATTTCACCCCACGACGCCCGGCCTCGACGGCAGCTGCCCCGTCGGACGGGACTCTATCCCGGCATCGGCCGGCCCGCCGACGTGACCCCCGACCGTACGCGCGCGTGGTGGTGCGCGCCTACGGGCTCCGCGAGTGTGCTGTGACGATCGGGCTCTTTGGCGGGTCGTTCGACCCGATACACCACGGACATCTGCTTGTCGCCCAGGCGGTGCTCGAGGCCCTGCAATTGGAGGAGGTTCGCTTTGTCCCCGCGCGAGAACAGCCCTTCAAGGCGGGACGTCACACGGCATCGCCGGAGGACCGAGCCCGAATGGTGGCGCTGGCGATCCGCGACGAACCGCGCTTCACCCTCGAACGCGTGGAAATCGACCGACCGGGCCCCTCCTACACCGTCGACACCCTGCGGGAACTCAGACGACGAGAGCCAGGGAAGGAATTTGCCATTCTGGTTGGGGCGGACGCGGCACGGGAACTGACAGCGTGGCGGGAGGCGGACCAGTTGCCGCAACTGTCGCACATCATCGTGTTTGACCGCCCCGGCGCGGAGGTGCCGTCGCTTCCCTGGCCGATTCAGGCGGTGCGGGC
Organism: uncultured Gemmatimonadales bacterium; assembly: GCA_963748035.1. GTDB lineage: Bacteria > Gemmatimonadota > Gemmatimonadetes > Gemmatimonadales > GWC2-71-9 > JADJOM01. The sequence continues at coordinate 153,522 of CAVVHO010000005.1, forward strand.
GCCGGTGGTGGACATCGCGGCGACCGAGATTCGCAAGCGGGTTGCGACCGGCCGCTCGATCCGCTACTGGGTGCCTGACGCCGTGGCGGAGTTCATCACCGCCAAGGGATTATATTTCACCGATGCTTAAGACCCTGCTTACCAAGGTCTTCGGGACGCGGTTTCAGCGCGAAGTCAAGAAGGTCCAGCCGATAGTCGACGCGATCAAGCGTCACGAAGAGGACCTCAAGCACTATACCGAAGAACAGCTCAAGGCCCAGACCGTGACCTTTCGGGCCCGGATCGCCGACCACACGGCCGGCGCGCGCACGGAGCTGCAAGAGGTCCGCCAGGCCCGGCATGACTGTGCCGATCCGGCGGAGCGGGACCGGCTGGAGGAGCGGCTTCATCACCTTGAGATCCGCTACAAGAAGGAGCTGGCCGCGGCGCTGAACGACCTCCTCCCGGAGGCATTTGCGACCGTGCGCGAGGCGTGCCGACGCCTGGTCGGTACCCAGGTGATGGTGACGGGCCATGAACTGACGTGGGACATGGTGCCCTACGATGTTCAGCTTATCGGTGGGATTGTCCTGCATCAGGGGCGAATCGCCGAGATGGCCACCGGTGAAGGCAAGACCCTGGTGGCGACGCTTCCGCTCTACCTCAACGCCCTGGCCGGTCGGGGTGCCCACCTGGTCACCGTGAACAACTACCTGGCCCGCCGCGACTCCCAGTGGATGGGCCACGTGTACTCGTATCTCGGCCTCACGGTCAGGTGCCTCGACGACACCGAGCCGTCAAGCCCGGAGCGGCGCGAGGCCTACAACGCCGACATCACTTACGGAACCAACAACGAATTCGGCTTCGACTACCTGCGCGACAACATGGTCTTCACCCTGGACCAGCGGGTCCAGCGGGAGCATGCCTACGCAATCATTGACGAGGTCGACTCGATCCTGATCGACGAGGCCCGCACGCCGCTGATCATCTCCGGTCCGGTCGGCAACGAGAAGGACGAGAAGTACGCCCAGTTCAATCGGCAGGTGGTTGAGCTGGTCCGGCGGCAGAACACCGTGGCGAGCAATCTCCTGGCGGAGGGCGAACCGCTCCTGGCCGATCCCAAAACGCTGCCCGACGCGGCGATCAAGCTCTATATCGCACGCCTGGGCATGCCGAAGAACAAGAAGCTGCTCAAGCTGCTCAATGAGCCCGGCGTCAAGAGTGCGGTGCAACGGGTGGAGCTCGACCACATTGCGGATCGGAAGCTTCCGATGCGCCAGCAGAGCATGCGCGAGCTGGAGGAAGCGCTGTTCTTCGTGCTGGATGAGAAGGGTCACTCCGTGCATCTGACAGATCGCGGTGCGGCCGCGATGTCACCGAATGAGCCGGAACTCTTTCTGGTGCCCGATATCTCCGAGGAGGTTCACCGGATCGATCGCGACCCGGCCCTGACCCCGGCGGAACGCATCACCCGCCGTCGCGAGGTCGAGGCGGAGTATGCCCTGAAGAGTGAGAAGTTGCACATCATCCACAAGCTGCTGCAGGCCCACATCCTGTATGAGAAGGAAGTGGACTATCTGGTGCAGGAGGGACAGGTCGTCATCGTGGACGAGTTCACCGGGCGGGTGATGCCCGGACGACGCTGGGCGGACGGACTGCATCAGGCCGTGGAGGCAAAGGAAGCGGTACAGGTGAAGGGCGAGACGCAGACCCTCGCCACCATCACGATCCAGAACTACTTCCGCATGTACGACAAGTCGGCGGGCATGACCGGGACGGCGGAAACGGAGGAGCAGGAGTTCTTCACGATCTACGGTCTCGACGTCGCCGTCATTCCCACCAACCGGCCGGTCCGGCGCCTGGACGAGGAAGACCGGATCTACAAGACCCGCCGGGAGAAGTACAACGCGATCGTTGACGAGGTGGAGCGGGTACACACCGACGGCCTGCCGGTGCTCATCGGTACCGTCACGGTCGAGGTGTCGGAGACGCTCTCTCGCCAACTCAAGCGGCGGGGACTCAAGCACGAAGTCCTCAATGCGAAATACCACCAGCGAGAGGCGGAGATCGTCGCCAACGCCGGGCAGCGTGGCGCGATCACCATCGCGACCAACATGGCCGGCCGCGGCACCGACATCAAACTCGGCGCCGATGTGGCCAAGACCGAGGTCACCCAGGGTCTGCAGATCGTCGGAACGGAACGCCACGAGTCCCGCCGAATCGACCGGCAGCTTCGAGGCCGTTCGGGGCGCCAGGGTGATCCGGGCCGGTCGCTGTTCTTCCTGTCGCTCGAAGACGACCTCATGCGGCTCTTCGGGTCGGATCGCATCGCGGGTTGGATGGACAAGGGTGGCGCGGAAGAGGGCGAGGTCATTTCCCACCCCTGGGTAACGGGGGCGATCAGCCAGGCGCAGAAGCGGGTCGAGCTGCAGAATTTCCAATCCCGCAAGCGACTGCTCGAGTACGATGATGTGATGAACCAGCAGCGCGAGGTCGTCTACTCCCTCCGGCTGTTCGCGCTCGAGCGGGGCGAGCAGCTCAAGGCCGAGGCCACCCGAATGGTGGATCAGGCCATGGAGCGAGTGGTCAACATGATGCTGCTGGAGGCGCAGCGGCCCGAAGACTACGATCGGGAGGGACTGGCCAGTGCCCTCTTGCAGCAGTTCCTGGTTTCCGCCGACGTGGTCACCGACGCCGCGGCCACCCCGACTCATGATAAGATCGTTGCGGCTGCCCGCGAGGCCGGGCACGTGGCGTTCCAGGGGAAGCTCGAGTACCTGCGGGACTTCGCGAAGCAGGTCGGCGTGCCGGATGTGGATGGACAGGTCCTCTCCACCGTCATGTTGACGGTGCTGGATGAGAAATGGAAAGACCACCTCTATGATCTGGACCAGCTCAGAAACGCCATCCAATACCGTGCCTACGGCCAGCGCGATCCGTTGGTGGAGTACAAGAAGGAGGCCTTCGAGATGTTCGAAGACCTCATGCGGGACGTGCACGCCAGCTTCACCGAGCGGTTCCTGAAGATCCAGGTCACGGCCGAACTCCCGCGCCCGCCGGCCCCGCCGCGAGGCCGAGCCGAGAAGCCGGAGCGAGCCCTCGATCCACCGCAAGGCTCGGATGACCTCTTCGCGCCCGATGCGCGGATGGCGCCACCGCCGCTGACTGGGACAAGACCGCCGGTCGCCACTCCCCTGAGCACCAACCTGGGACCGGTGCAGTCCGGCGGGAACGGGGTTCCGGAGGTCGGGCGAAACGATCCCTGCCCCTGCGGATCCGGGAAGAAGTACAAGAAGTGCCACGGCGTAGGTCGTTAGTCGCCTGACCGCGCAGGCATCCGTGGCCGACCAAGGCGCTCCGACCCCCTGCGGCAATCAGTCGCAGGGAGTCGGTTCGTACGAAGCCGACGCCGACCTCATTCCCGCAGCGTTGTGCAACGACTCTGAAGGACGGACGTCGGTGCCGGGGTGTTCTCAAGAATCCTGAAGGCGACGTCAAAGGTCGGCAGTGGGAACGCCAGCGCGAAGATGAAATCGGCGCTGCCATCTCCGTCGGCGTCGGTGGTGATGACCGGAGTGCCGGTACCCTGGTTGGGGAAGGTCAAAAAGCTGGCCGGCGCCGGACTCAAGGTGGACCAGGGCGCCAACCCAAAGGCGCGTTGGCAGGAGCCGTCGGTTGTGGTCGCGACGTCGAACCCGGTGGGTGCCCCCGGTGGGGCGAACGCCTCAGGGGCGCGCTGAACCAGGTAGCTGGTACTGGGAAGGGCGTGACGAATGCTGACCATAATGTGGACGGCGAAATTCCCGGGGGTCGTGGGGTGGGGAACTCGGCGCGCTCGGATTGATCCAAAGCCCGGCCCATCGATGGCGATCAGACCGTGGTGCTTGCGCGAGCTACTCCCGTCCCATGAGGAAGATCCGTTCGGTTCGAGACCGCGATCTGTCGTTGAGGGCTCGGATCGGGAGTTGGACGGATCATCGCATGCCAGAAGCAAAGCGGCACAACCGGTTAGGCAGGGTAGGAAGAAAGCGCGGCGCATCGTGGCCTCCTGGCAATGGTGATGCCGCTCCATACGGCTCCTCGGCGGCGAACAAACCCCACGAGATGGTAGCCCGCGCTGGTGACCCTTCCGTGATCTCTCCGTGATCCCACAGGCTGAGCCCCACGACGCGGCGCGACGCCTCATCTGGCCAAGGCCGGTCCAAGAGTTAGATTGGCGACGAACCCGCCTGACACGGCAGCAGGTCGGAGACGCCCAAACCTCACGGAGCGACCGATGATCTGCCTTCAGACCTTGGGCTCCGTTGATCTCAGGGACTCTGAGGGAGCCGAGGTCCGTTCCATTCTGGTCCAGCCCAAGCGGTTGGGCCTGCTGGTCTACCTGGCGCTTGCGGGCGCCGGGCGGTTTCGTCGGCGCGACCTGCTGATCTCGATGTTCTGGCCGGAGCTGGACGAGGAGCATGCTAGGGGAGCGCTTCGGCAGGCCCTCCGCTTTCTTCGAAACGAGCTGGGGGCGGGTGCACTGGTGAGCCGAGGGGACGAGGAAATCGGAGTTGATCCTCAGGTCATGGAGTGTGACGCCCTGGAGTTCGAAGCCGCCGTTGCCCGGCAGGACTGGAACCGGGCGCTCGAGCAATGCCGTGGCGAGTTGCTCGCGGGCCTCTTCGTCGGTGATGTGTCGCCTGAGTTCGAGCGCTGGTTGGAGGAGCAGCGGCTCGGGCTCCGCCGCCGCACGGCCCAGGCGGCATGGGCGCTGGTCGAGGCGGCTCTGGCGCGCGACGACCCTGTGGCCGCCGTCCCGTGGGCTCACCGTGCGGTCGAACTCTTCCCAGACGACGAGGCTGGTCTGCGCCGCCTCATGCGGATCCTCGATCGGCGGGGTGACCGGGCTGGCGCGCTACATGCGTACGAGGTATTCCGCCGCCGGCTGCAAGCCGAATACGACGCGACCCCGTCTCCTGAGACGGACGCACTCCTGGCAGCGATCCGGTCACGAGATGTGCCGGTGTGGGAGTCCCCCCTGAAAGGCTGGCCACCTCACCCACCCGAGCCATCTCCGTGAGACCGATATGATCGAGGTCGCTGAACGGCTGCGGCTAGCCTTCGCGGATCACTATCCGCTGGAGCGGCCGCTCGGCCGGGGCGGAATGGCGACAGTGTACCTCGCCCGTGACCTCAAGCACCATCGGTTCGTGGCGCTCAAGGTTCTTCATCCCGCACTCGCGGCGGGCCTCGGCAAGGAGCGATTCATTCGCGAGATCCGTACGGCCGCCAACCTCCAGCACCCACATATCGTTTCGCTGTACGACTCCGGGGAGGTGGAGGATTTTCTCTACTATGTCATGCCGTACATCGAGGGCGAGTCGCTCCGCCAGCGGCTGGACCGGGACAGCAGGCTGCCCATGCCCGAGGCCATGGGAATCCTGAGCGATGCCGCTGAGGCGCTGGCGTACGCCCACGCGCATGGCGTTGTCCATCGAGACGTCAAGCCGGAGAACATCCTGCTCAGCGGTGGTCATGCCCTCGTGGCAGACTTCGGCATTGCCAGGGCTGTGGAGGCCGCGGGTGATACACGGCTGACGGAAACCGGCTGGGGCATGGGGACGCCCGCCTACATGAGTCCCGAGCAGATCGCCGGAGGGATGCTTGACGGCAGGAGCGATGAGTACGGCCTCGGGTGTGTACTGTACGAAATGCTCACGGGGCAGCCTCCGTTCAGCGGTCCCAATGCCCGAGCGATTTTCACCCGCCACCATTTGGATCCGGTCACGCCGGTCAGCGGAATCCGGCCCGAAGTGCCGCCACACGTGGATCGGGCGGTGCTCCGCACGTTGGCGAAGGAACCGCAGGATCGTTTCGACAATGTGAGCCAACTGGTCGAGGCCCTGCGGTCCGGCGACGGAGACTCATCACCCCCGCTGCTCGCGGCGGCTGGTGTCACTTCACCGCCTCCGTCATCCGGGAAATCCTCACCGGCTCGAGACGCGTGGTGGTTCGCGCGCGCCGCGTTGGCTCCCGCTGTTGCCGTGGGCCTGTTGGGGGTCGTGACCTATCTCGGGTTTGTCCGGACCGGAAACCACAAGGCCGGTGTGGAAGCCACCTCCGTTGCGGTGGTGCCTATCGAGGATGTTGAGGGTGATACGGCTCAGGCCTACCTGGCGGAAGGGTTGACTGACGAGCTCATTACCAATCTCACCAGGATCCCCTCCCTGCGGGTGATCAACCGTCGCACGATGATTGCCTACCGCCGTGACACGACTCCGAGAGGTAGAATGACGCCACGCGAGATCGCGGCGGAGCTCGGCGTTGATGCGGTTGTCACCGGGACGCTGCAGCGGTTGGACGACACGGTGCATCTCACGGCTCAGGTGATGCTCGCCGACCAAGACAAGGCGCTCTGGGGTGAGACTTATGACGGAACCCGCGGGGACCTCTTGCGGGTCCAGCGTGAGGTGGCCCATGCAGTTGCGAGGCAAATCCGAGGTGATCTCTCCCTGGCGGATCGGGAGCGACTGGGCGAGGCCCGCCCTGTTGACCCGGAGGCTCTCGATCTCTATGCGCGGGGACGGCGCCTATGGAACAAGCGGGGCGAAAAGAACCTGCTGGATGCCATCAAGTACTTCGAGCAGGCGCTCGATCATGATCCTTCTTTTGCATTGGCCTATTCGGGAGAGGCCGATGCCTATACCCAACTTGGGTACACGGGCGTCCTCAGCCCGGTCGACGCCTTTCCGAAAGCCCGAGCCGCGGCCGAGCGAGCGCTGGCGAACGACTCCACACTGGCCGAGCCACGCACCGCGTTGGCGTACGTGAAGTTCTACTTCGAGTGGGACTGGGCCGGAGCCGAGCGAGAATTCCAGGAGGCGATTCGTCGCAATCCCAGTTACGCCACCGCCCATGAATGGTACGGGCTCTATCTCGCCGCGATGGGTCGGTTCGATCAGGCGACGGCCGAGGAGCGCACCGCCATGTCTCTCGACCCCCTCTCGGTCCCGATCGAGGGGACGGCGGCGTGGGTGCTGCACTACTCCGGCCGGGACCTGGAGGCGGAGAATCAGTTGCGAATCGCGTGGAGGATCGATTCGACGTACGGACTCGGTCGACTCTACATGGGGCTCGTGCAACTGGAGTTGTCACGCAGAGACAGCGCATACCGGTACCTGCCTCGCGAGAGCCCGTCCGTACCTACAATCGCCGCCAAGGGCAATCTCTATGGTCTCATGGGCCAGCGCGACAGTGCCCGCGGCGATCTTGGACGGCTCGACTCGCTTGAGCAGGCGGGCAGGTATGTGACACCGTATGGCCGCGCGTTGATCCATATCGGTTTGGGGGACATTGGAAGGACGTTTTTCGAGCTTGACCGGGCGGTGACTGGGCGGACCCACTGGGTGGTGTGGCTTAACCGGGACACTCGCTGGAGGGCCATCAGGAACGATCCGCGCTTCAAGGCCCTGACACGTCGGATCGGACTGCCCGCATGAGCCCGATGGCCGCAGGGTTCGGTGTCCCCGCCAACCAAGGGCTCGGAGAGCCGGTACCCTCGGTCCTGCCACCTGAGGTCAGATCACACTTGGATAACGAACAGATCACGGACACTCAAGAGCTTAGCCTCATAGCTGGTCGAGAGCGTTGCCCACGGGCCGGGTACCGGAGGGGCAAGCCACCACCAACGCTTGGCGACACGATGACACGACTTTCCGCTCACCAAGGTCGTCTGCTGTGCCTTGGCTTGGCCGTGGGGATGCTTTTGGGGCTCTTTCCGAGAGCGGCCTCCGGTCAGGGTTGAATGCCGGTTCGCTTTACGTCCCCCAGTCTGGGCGGACAGCGCGAAAGCTTTTTCCATAAGGGCGAGTGGCAGGTCGGGGTCGCCTATCGGGAGCTCCACGCGGACAAGTGGTTCGTCGGGACCGAGGTGATCGAGGCCAAGGCCCCAAGCGGGCAACAGCTCTTTCTGCGGATCAATTCGGTCGACCTCAGCATCACCTACGGTCTGAGTGATCGGGCGAGCTTGACCCTCACCCTGCCGTTCACCTCCGGAACCCAGTCGCGCTTCTACGCGGACCAGCGCCGTCACGAGGTCAGCTCCCTCGGGCTGGGTGATGTCAACCTGATCGCCAATGTCTGGGTGTTCGACCCGATCACCCACCCCCGCGGCAACCTGAACTTCGGTCTCGGCATCAAGACAGCTCTGGGGAACAACGGCGTGAAGGATCACTGGTGGCAAAGCGACTCCTCCGTCATCCGACACGTCGTGGATCAGTCCATCCAGTTGGGAGACGGCGGGTGGGGGATCATCGCCCAGGCCCAGATCTACCAACAACTGCGGCCGCTGCCCGGGGCCAGCGCCTACTTCGTGGGGACGTACGTCCTCAGCACGCGGGAGCACACGAGCGTCGAGTCACCAATCTCGGGGGTCACGCTTGGGGTGCCGGACGTCTTTTACGCGCGTGGCGGCATAGCCTACGCGATCTGGCCCGCAGAGGGTCTCTCGAGCAGTCTGGGCCTCCGAATTGACGGGATTATGAAACGCGACATCTTCGGGGGTGGCGATCACCACTTCCGCAGACCAGGCTACACTCTGTTCGTCGACCCCGGCATGGCCCTCCGGCTGGGTCGGAACGAATTGACCCTGAACGTACCGATTCGACTGCATCAAAACTTTCCCCCAAGCATCATCGATGAAGAGAGGAACCGCGACGGCGGCGGGGATCTCGCGGACTACCTGGTATACGTAGGCCTCAACCATCGATTCTGAAGAGAGCCCGTGCCCGCCGGGCTGGGATGACCTTGGGGAAGTGGAGCAGGGATTACGGAATGGCTCTAGCCCGCACCCGAACGCACCTCGCTCCAAGACAGCGCCCTCTCGGAACACTATTCAAGTTGCCTGCTGCCGCGTTTTCCGGCTCCCCGCGCTGACTCTTCGCCGGCCTATTGTGGCAGGATGCGATCCCCTGACTCGACCACCCTGCTTCCCGACCGGCCTCGGGAACGGCTCTGGGCCCTTGGGCCGCGCGCATTAACCTCTGCCGAACTGGTCGCCATCCTCTTGGGTACGGGGGAGAGCGGGACCAACGCCGCTGGACTGGCGGAGCGGCTCCTCGATCGCGCCGGGGGGTCACTGCGTGAACTGGCGGCTCGTCCCGCCGCCGAATTGACCCGCACCAGCGGCGTCGGGCCTGCCAAAGCCGCTCGGTTGCTCGTGGCGTTCGAGCTGGCAACTCGGCTGCAACAGGAGCAGCGGCCGACGTGGCCGCGGGTACGTGATCCGGCGGACGTCGTTTCCCTGCTGGGCCCGCGACTCCGCGATCTGTCAGTAGAGGAATTCCACGTTCTCGCCCTCGACAGCCAGAGCCAGGTCCGTCGAGACGTGCTGGTCACCCGGGGGCTCTTGAATAGCGCTCTGGTGCATCCGAGGGAGGTGTTTCGGGCCGCCATCGCCGAAGCGGCGGCGGGGATCATCGTGGTGCACAATCACCCCAGCGGCGACCCGACGCCGTCACCGGAGGATCGGGCGGTGACGCGGCAGTTGGTGGAGGCAGGGCGGCTGCTGGATCTACCGGTCTACGATCACGTGATCGTTGCTGGGGATCGTTTCTTGAGCTTCGTGGCGGCGGGATTGCTGTGAGCCTCAGGGAGCCTGCTACGCCATTCTGATCCTGGGATTGCGCCCGAACCGGACCCATCGTCACCAGGGAGTCGGGGGTACCACCCCGTCCTGACAGAGGGCAGAGCGGACTTGCTGTTGACGCGGACGGACAATTCCCCCATCCTAGGAAAGTTGCCGGGGGCAAGGGGCCCCCGGACGGCCGCCCACTGCAGCGGGTGCGCGGCCTTTTGGTGCACTGCCTGACATCTGGGATGCCGTGACCGGAACTCTGCCTGACATTGCCCCGGACTTTCGCACGCTGCTCGAGCGCCATGCCGATCGGCTGGACCTCGAGCAGATCGATCGTGCCCTCCGGTTCAGCGCGTCGGCCCACCGGGGTCAGAAGCGCATGTCGGGTGAGGACTTTATCCAGCACTCGATTGCCGTCGCGCGAACCCTGGTAGAACAGCTGCTGGATACCACCTCGATCGTGGCTGCGCTGCTCCACGATGTGGTCGAGGACTCCGACATCCGCGCTGAAGACATCACCCGTGAGTTCGGTGCCGAAGTGGCCGGCATCGTGGATGGGCTCACCAAGATCTCGAGCCTGACCTTTCGCTCAACCGCGGAACAACAGGTCGAGAACTACCGCAAGTTCCTGCTGTCGATCGCGAAAGACGCGCGGGTTATCATCATCAAGCTGGCCGACCGCCTGCATAACATGCGCACGCTGGATGCGCTGTCGCCGGAGAAACAGGTCCGGATCGCAACCGAAACCCGGGAAATCTACGCACCGCTTGCCTACCGCTTCGGGATGGCCGGGATCAAAGCGGAGCTCGAGGACCTGGCCTTCAAGTACCTCGAACCCGAGGATTACCAGAGCCTGCTCGTACAGGTGGTGGCCAAGCGGGTCGAGCGGGAACAGATGATCCATAAGCTCCAGGTGCCGCTGGAGCATGAGCTCAAACAGGCCGGCATCTCCTGGTTCGACGTCACCGGTCGGCCCAAGCATCTCTGGTCCATCTACCAGAAGATGAAGAAGCGCGACAAGCCGTTCGATGAGATCTACGATCTGATGGCGGTCCGGGTGATCGTCAAATCCGTGCAGGAGTGCTATCACGTCCTGGGAGTGATCCATCACAACTGGACGCCGCTGCAGGAGCGGATCAAGGATTACATCGCTTCGCCCAAGTCCAACGCGTATCAGTCGCTGCACACCACGATCTTCGGGCCGGGCGGTCATCTCTTCGAGGTGCAGATCCGCACCCAGGAGATGCACCGGACGGCGGAATACGGTATTGCGGCGCACTGGCTCTACAAGACCGACGCCCGCAAAGGCAGTGACATCGAAGCCCACTTCGGCTGGTTCCGCCAGCTGCTGGAGCTGCAGCAGGATGCCCACACGCCGGAAGAGTTCCTGGAATTCCTGAAGGTCGACCTCTTCCAGGACGAGATCTTCATCTTCACGCCCAAGGGCGATGTGAAGCAGCTCCCCAAGGGTGCGACGCCGATCGATCTGGCTTTCATGATCCACACCGACGTCGGACTGCGCTGCCAGGGGGCGAAGGTCAACGGTCGCATCGCGCCCCTGCATCGCGAACTCAAGAATGGCGATACCGTGGAGATCTTCACGGGCCCGGCGCCCAAGCCGAGCCGTGACTGGTTGGCCCACGTGACGACGGCCCGTGCCCGGCACAAGATCAAGGCCTGGATTCGCCATCAGGAGGATCAGGAGGCTCAGGAATTGGGACGGGAACTTCTGGTCCGGGAGTCCAAGCGCCGCCGACTCGCCGTTCCCGAAACCGACCAGCTCAAGCCCGCCGCCGATGCCTTGGGCTTGGCCGACGGCCGGCTGGTGGAGATCGCGCTTGGTCGCGGCGACGTCACCATTCTTCAGGTCATCAAGGCGATCTATCCGGAAGTTTCCTCCGACGACCTGCAGGAACCGCGGCCAAGCGTGATCGGACGCGTAATCGACCGGATCCGACTCGGCTCTGGAATCCGGATTCAAGGCCTCTCGGGTCTTCTGGTCCGGTATGCCCAGTGTTGCCAGCCTGTCCCCGGGGACGGCGTCGTAGGCTATGTCACTCAGGGCAGGGGCATTTCGATCCATCGTGCCGATTGCCCAAACCTGCTCACTCTGTCGGGTGATGGGCGAAGGGTCGAAATCGACTGGCAGGAATCGAAAGGTGAGGCATTTGCCGTCCACCTTGCCGTGAGCGGTGAGGATCGTCGTGGGCTCTACGCCGATGTCATGCAGGCGATCAGCCAGTCAGGGACCAACGTGAAGGCGGCGGAGCTCACGACGAAGGACGGGACCGTCTTCAGCACGATTGTGGTGGAGGTCGATAACCGCGCCCACCTCGCCAGAGTCATCAAGGCAATCCGAAAGGTCCGCGGCATCACCGACGTGGAACGCCGAGAGGCGTCCGCACCCCAGACCTGACGTCCGATTGTAACAGCCTCCCCAGCACGGATTGACGTTGTGCCATAGGGCGGTATCGTTTTGCCCCTCCTCGTCCTCCCCCAGCCCGAGTCATGCCCAACCACTGGCTTCTCAAGACCGAACCGTCGACCTACTCGTTCGACCAGCTCGCGAAAGATGGTCGTGCCGTCTGGGACGGCGTGCGCAACAACCTGGCGCTAGCCCATTTGCGCAAGATGAAGGAGGGTGACCGGCTGTTCGTCTACCATTCCGGTGCCGAGAAGGCCGTCATCGGTACCGCCAAGGTCGCAGGGGCCGCGTACCCGGATCCGTCCCAGAGTGATCCCAAGATCGTGGTCGTGGACGTGGTGCCGGAGGGCCGACTGGCGAACCCAGTCACCTTGGCTGCGATAAAAGCGGAGGCCTCACTCGCCGAAATGCCCCTGGTTCGCATGCCTCGCCTCTCGGTGGTTCCGGTGACTGCGGACCAGTGGAAGCGGATCATTGCGATGGGTGCCGGGAAGTAAGGACTCTCCCTCACGGAGTTCATCGGCCCACGCCGCCGGAAGGCAGGTTGTGCCCGCCCTGCCTCTCAAATCCTCACGCTTCCTCACGCTCCCGAATATTCACCGAAGACGATATATTCGGGGTCCAATGGCCAGCCCCCGATTCCAAGTCGTCGCCCCGTTCGAGCCCGCGGGAGATCAACCGCACGCCATCACCTCGCTCACGGAAGGCCTCCAGCGCGGAGACCGGTATCAGACTCTGCTTGGCGTGACGGGATCGGGAAAGACGATGACCCTGGCCCACGTTATAGCCAACTATGGCAAGCCCACTCTGGTCCTTTCCCACAACAAGACTCTCGCTGCCCAGCTCTACGGCGAGCTTCGTCAGTTTCTGCCGAACAACGCCGTCGAGTATTTCGTGTCCTACTACGACTACTACCAGCCCGAGGCGTACGTACCTCAGACGGACGTCTACATCGAGAAGGACGCCTCGATCAATGCTGACATCGAGAGTCTGCGGCTCCGCGCCACCTCGAGCCTCATGGAGCGAGAGGACGTGGTGATCGTCGCAACGGTCAGCGCTATCTATGGCTTGGGTGACCCGGTCGAGTACCGAAAACTGATGGCTACCGCCGAGGTGGGGCAGCAACTGGGGCGGGACGCCCTGCTCGGCGATCTGATCCGGATCCAGTACGCCCGCAACGACGTCGCCTTCGAGCAGGGCACCTTCCGGGTCCGGGGCGACACGGTGGAGGTGTTTCCGGCCTATGCCGAGCAGGCGATCCGGGTGGAGTTCTTTGGCGACGAAGTGGAACGGATCAGCAAGATTGACCCGCTGACTGGCAAGACCTCCAGTAGTCAGGACCGCTGCGCGATCTATCCTGCCAAGCACTTCGTCACCCAGCGGCCGACGATTGAGAGGGCAGTGGCGCTCATAAGGGCCGAGCTGGCCGAGCGGCTCCAGCTGCTGAGGCAGGCGGGGAAGTTGCTCGAAGCCCAACGACTGGAATCGCGTACGACGTTCGACATGGAGATGATGCTCGAAGTTGGAACCTGCGCGGGGATCGAGAACTACTCCCGGCACTTCTCGGGTCGCCGGGAGGGCGAACGCCCCGCCTGTCTCCTGGACTATTTCCCACCTGACTTTCTGGTGGTCGCGGACGAATCGCACGTGACGTTGCCGCAGATCGGCGGGATGTTCAATGGAGACCGCGCCCGGAAACTGACGCTGGTCGAGTACGGATTCCGCCTTCCCTCGGCCCTTGATAACCGGCCGCTCCACTTCGACGAGTTCATGGCAATCGTCCCGCAATTGATGGCGGTCTCGGCCACGCCGGGTGAGATGGAACTGGGCTTGTCTCACGGACGGGTGGTGGAGCAGATCATCCGGCCCACGGGGTTGGTGGATCCGACCGTCCTGATCCGTCCCGTGAAGGGGCAAGTCGACGATTTGCTGGGTGAGATCCGCGAGCGGGTCAAGAAGCGGGAACGGGTGCTCGTCACCACGCTCACGAAGCGGATGGCGGAGGACCTCACCGACTACTTGCAGCAGGCCGGGGTGCGGGTTCGTTATCTGCATTCGGACATCGATGCTATCGAACGGATGGAGATCCTCCGTGGCCTCCGACTTGGTGACTTCGACGTCCTGGTCGGCATCAACTTGTTGCGGGAAGGTCTGGACCTGCCGGAGGTGTCGCTCGTTGCCATTCTGGATGCCGATCAGGAGGGTTTCCTTCGGTCCGACCGGTCCCTGATCCAGACCGTCGGACGCGCTGCCCGGAATCTCAACGGCATGGCCATCCTCTACGCCGATCGAACCACCGGCTCGATGGAGCGTGCCATGAGAGAAATGGAGCGCCGCCGCAACATCCAGCTGGAACACAACAGGAAGCACGGGATCACTCCACGTTCGATCGTGAAGTCACTCGAGGAAGTCCGGCTCACGACCCGAGTCGCGGACGCCCGCACTGAGCGGGGCGACAAGAAACGGGACGAACGCCTGGGCCAGGTCGACTACCACGATCCGGCCAAGCGCGCGCAGGCGATCGTTGCGCTGGAACGCCAGATGAAGGAGGCTGCTGCCAATCTCGAGTTCGAGGTCGCCGCGATGTTGCGTGATCAGATCAACGAGCTGCGCGCGCTGGACGCGCCCGATGTGGCCCGCCCCGTCCCGTCCCGACGCCAGGCATGATTCGCGTGGTCTCCGAATCCGAGCTGGCAATGGAAGGGCGGCGACTCGGTATGGACCTCGGTCCCCGCGCCATTGTCGCGTTGCAGGGGGAATTGGGATCGGGGAAGACCACCTTTGCCAAGGCCTTGGTACAAGGGCTGGGCGCGGCGGAAGTGGCAACCAGTCCTACTTACGCGCTCGTCCATCGGTACAACGGCCGGCGGGGACCGGTCTTCCATGTCGACTGCTACCGGCTGCAACGTCCCGAAGAGGCGGAAGATCTCGATTGGGAAACGTTGTTGGAGGAAGCGGACGCCCTCATCGTCGAGTGGCCGGAACGGGCTGGGAGCTGGATGCCTCCTGCCACTCACCGCTTTCGGTTTCACCATCTGGCGGATGAGTCACGGAGAGGGCTGGAGGAGCTCGTCTGATGTGGCTGGCGATCGATACCGCCTCAGACCGAGCCTCGGTCGCCATCGGTGGACCAGATGGGGCGCTGGCGCAGGATGTCATCATCGGTGCCCGTCGACACGCGGCGAGCCTGATTCCGGCGATCGAGGCCTGCCTGCACAGTGCCGGATTGGGGTACGGCGGCCTGGAGGGAATCGTGCTGGCCGACGGTCCGGGGAGCTTCACTGGCCTCCGAGTCGGCGCCACAGTTGCACGCGCCCTGATCCGGGTGCGACGCATGCCTTTCTGGGTTGCTCCCTCGCTCCTCGTGGCTGCCGCCGGAGCCGGGGCCTCACTAGGCGAAACGGTGCTGACCGTCTCCAACGCCCTGCGGGGTGAGTTCTTCGCGGCGGCCTATCGGTTCGGGGGAGGTGCTGTCGAAACCATTCTCGAACCGGCCGTGCTGGCTCTGCCGCAGGTCCTTGAGCGAGTCCCGTCACCTTTTCGGCTGGCTGGTCCTGCCGCCGGATCGTTTGGCGGGGAGCCGACCTGGCCCAATGCCGTGCACCTCCTCGGGCTGGTGGGAGTCGCGGCTGGCGTGCGCCTGATCGCGGATCCCGGACACTGGGAACCAGCATACGGCCGCCCGGCGGAGGCACAGGCCAAGTGGGAACGCGAGCATGGACGCCCTCTGGCAAATCCGGCCCGCGCGTCCGGCTGACGCCGCCGGGCTTGTTCCCATCGAACGCCGCTGCTTCAGCGATCCCTGGAGTGCGACCGCCTTCGAGGAGCTATTCCGCTCTCCAGTGGGAATTGGCCTGGTAGCGGAGCGCAGCGGGAAGGTGGAGGGCTACCTCGTCGCGCGCGCCGTTGCCGGAGAGGCGGAGATCCTCAACCTCGCCGTCGTGCCCGAGGCCCGAAGGGGCGGCCTCGGCGCCCAATTGCTCCAGGCCGGCCTCACCGCGGTGAGGGGCGTTGGCGCCCGCGAGGTGTACCTCGAGGTTCGGGAGCGGAATCTGGCTGCCCGGCAACTCTACCTGCAGCACGGCTTCAGACCCGTCGGTGTTCGCGCCCGGTACTATCGCAATCCGGTCGAGGATGCCATAGTGCTGCGCCTTGCGTTGGAGGGGCCCGCGTAATCCGGCCACCCCGGCGCTAGATTTCGGTTAACCGGCCGTCACGACCGTGCAGTACTCTCGGACCGTGTTCGCCTGCAGTCTGTTCCCTTGAATGCTCGTGGAGGTTCCCGTGAGTCGCAGCCTGAACAAGGTCTCCCTGATCGGCAACATCGGACAGGACCCGGAAGTGCGGAGCACCAGCGCCGGCGGGCGCGTCGCCAACTTCAGCCTTGCTACCAGCCGCCAGTGGAATGCCCAGGGCGGCGACAAGCAAGAGAAGACCGAGTGGCACCGTGTCGTCGCCTGGAACAACAACCGTGGTGGCGGCACTGGCCTCGCCGACATCGTTGAGAAGTACTGCAAAAAGGGCGACAAGCTCTACGTCGAGGGGCGGATCGAGTACCGCTCCTGGCAGGACAAGGAAGGTCAGACCCGGTATACGACCGAGATTATCGCCAACGAAATCATCATGCTCTCCGGCAAGGGTGGCGGCGGGGGTGAAGGCGGGTTCTCACCGGCGCGGGCCAGCGCGGCCGCCGCTCCGGCAAAGAAAGAGGGGAAGGATGGAAAGGAATCCTTCGATGACTTCCCCGAAGCGCTCGACAGCGAGGACGACGACCTGCCGTTCTGAGGCACCGGCAGGGCAGGGGTCGGCCTTCTGTGCTTGAGGGTTGAAACGGCCACACTGAGGCGTATCCCCTTGGGGGCTGGTGCTCCTCTTCTTGGGGAGATAGTGGGCCTCGTCGGTCGCGGCGCTCGAGCGTTGCGATCGACGAGCCGTTTTACCACTTGCGACTCACGGCTTTGGACAAAGGCCTTATGTTCCTAGCCTGAAGGAGTCGCTGACCGCCCGTTGAGGACTGGTGAAAGAGGCCTGTGAGCGGGGTCACGCATCTCAAGGTAAATGCCAGCTTGGACTTAGGGTCCTATGCCTCACCTAGTTCGTGAGTGGCGCGCTGGAGGCCCATGTCATATATTGGGTTACCACGATCTCACTCTGAGAGGGTAGCGTGATGATGAGTTCTGCTAGGATCCGTCTCGCAGTCGCGCTTGGGGCACTCCTCACCCCGGCCGCGTTGTGGGGCCAGAACGCCCGGCCTGACACGCATACCGTCCGGACAGGCGACACCCTCTGGGATCTCGCAAGACAGTACCTCGGTGATCCCTTCCTCTGGCCGGAGATATATCGGCTGAATACCAGCGTGGTGGAGGATCCTCACTGGATCTATCCTGGCGAAGTCCTCCGGTTGGGTGGTAGCGCTGATGTGAGTGCGGTCCCCAATACCGACACACCGCCGCCGCCGAGCAATGCTGCAGCCGATCAAGAGCCGGCCGCGCCGAGCCTCGCAGAGCCCCAAGTAGCTGACCTATCGCCCGACGATGCCACGTTCGATAATCGGGACGATGTGGACCTGACCCCGCTGGTCGGTCAGAGCCGCCGCCTCGGGCAAAGCGGCCCCAGTCTGGAGGCCGTGTTGCAGCGCGCATACAAGCCCATTCGGAGGAGCGAGTTCTTCAGCTCCGGGTTCCTCACTGAAGACCTACCGCTTCCGTACGGCCGTATCCTGGGCACTGTGACCCCGCTGCAAATCGAAGAGGTCTCGAGCCGCAGCACGGCGCTGCTGTACGGCCGGGTCGCGGTTGCGCCACCTTCCGGGGGCAAGTATTTGGTCGGGGACACCCTCATGGCGGTGATCGTGGGTCGCGAGATCCATGGCTACGGCGATGTGATCCTGCCCACGGCCCTCTTGCGGGTGCTGGATGTGAGCCGGCCTGAGAACCTCGCCGAAGTTATTGCCGCCTTTGGCCCGGTGCGCGATCAGCAACGGGTATTGCCCGCCGAGAAGTTCGCTGACCCCGGTCACGTGAGACCGGTTCCGATCTCCGACGGGGTACAGGCACGGATCATCGCGGGCCGCGACGAGGCGCCGCTGACTGGCCCAAGCGATGTCATCTTTCTGGACAAGGGTCGGAAGGATGGCGTGGCGCTCGGTGATCTCTTTGAACTGAGACAATCCCCGCGAAAGCGCGTAGATGCTGCGACAGTGGTCAACGAAGTGATGGGAACGGTACAGGTCGTCCACTTGGGTGATCGCACCGCTACGGCCCGAGTGGTTACCGTGGTCCAGCCTGATATCCGTCCGGGAACCGAAGCCCGGCAGGTCGCCAAGCTGCCGTCCTGATGCGGCGTGCGCGACGGTTGCGCCGCTAACTCTCCTACGGGCCCTCATCGTGATGCCAAGGTGAATCCTGGCGCCCGATGAGGGCCCGCCCCTCGTGTGAGGTCCCCTCCAGGTGATTCTGCTCACGCTGCAGGCCGGGTCGTCAGTGCCGTCGAATTCCTGGGATCTGGTCTTACACTCCAGTCCCGAGACCAAGATCGTTCTCGCGATCACCCTCGTCTTTTCGCTGCTATCCTGGTTCGTGATCGGGCTCAAGACGTGGCAATTCCGCCGGGTGCGTCGTCAGGCTGACCGGTTCTTCGGTCAGCTGGAGCGGACCACCCGTCTGAACGATGCCTACCACACGATCATGAAGTTGCCGCCCTCGCCGTACAGCCGACTCTTCCGGGAAGGGCTCAACTTCGTGTCCGAGCTCCGACCTGGCGCGCTGAAGCATGAGGGCCAGCCGCCCCCCGGCGGGACCTTGACTATCACCCAGTTGGAAGCGCTCAAGATGGTGCTTGGGAAGGAAGTTGCGGCAGAACGCGATTTGATGGCCAAGGGCGTCTCCCTGCTTGCGACGATCGGATCCGTGGGCCCCCTGCTCGGTCTTCTGGGTACCGTGCTTGGCGTCATGGACGCGTTCATCGGCATTGCCGCGAAGGGCTCTGGTAACATTGGAGCGGTCGCGCCCGGTGTCGCCGAGGCCTTGGTCACCACCGTGGCGGGGTTGGCAACCGCGATTCCCGCCGTCATTGCCTACAACGTCTTCGTGAATCGACTGGGCCTGTTCGCAGGGGAGATGGAAGGCTTCGCCAACGAGCTCATCGGCACGATGGCTCGTGAGGGTCTCCTCTAGATGGCCTGGGGCGTCGGCCGGGGCGGCGGGCTCCGTGGCCATGGCGAGCTGCCGCTCACCGCGGACATCAATGTCACATCCCTGGTGGATGTGGCGTTCGTGCTGCTCATCATCTTCATGATCACCGCCCCGATTATGCAGGGTGGGGTGGACGTGCAACTCCCCAGAGCAGAAGCCCGGCCGATCACCGCGAAAGAGGGAATGGTCGTCAGCGTTGACCGGGAAGGCCGGATCTTCATTGACGAAACCGGCGTATCGTATGCGGACTTTCGCATGACGTTCACCGCGCTGGTGCGAACCCGCAAGCCGAAGTCCATATATCTTCGAGCCGATCGGCGGGTGCCGTACGGCGATGTGGTCCGGGTGCTCGCGACGATCCGTTCGTCGGGTGTGACGGATGTTGGACTGGTGGCCGAGGAGGAGGAACGGCCGTGACCGCGCTCCGCGCAACCGGTGAGTCGACCGGGGTCGCCGCGGGACTCGCCGGAACTCTGGTAGTGCACGCGGCGGTGATCGCCTATCTCTGGGGCACCGTCACCGCTGTGGACCTCGGGCCGCCAGTCTATGCAGTGGAGTTAGTCGCGGCACCGGCGCCTGCACCCGAGCAGAAGCCAGCTCCCGAAGCGGCGCCGCGCCCTCCGGTTGAAGAGCCGCCGCCAGCCCCGACCCCGAAGCCATCGAAACCGGCACCCGAGGTCCCCAAGGCGCCCGAGCCGAAGGCTCCGAAACCGACGGAGCCGAATCCTCGGACTGTCCCGCGCACCACCCCGCTTCCCGGTGAGACGCCGAGCACGGGTAACGACGCCGTGTCGGTGAGTACACCGGGCCTGCAGTTCCCCTATCCGGAATACCTCCGCAACATTGTGCAGGAGGTCTACCGCCGCTGGGAACGTCCTCTTGGCAACTCGGCGCTTCGGGCCGAGGTGAGTTTCCTGATTCTGCGGGACGGGACGGTTCGGGAGATCCGGCTTGCCCAGGCTTCGGGGAGTTTTTCGTTTGACCTGTCCGCGCAGGGCGCGATCGAAGCCGCGGGGGGTAGTCACTCCTTCGGCCCGCTGCCCGACGGCTATCCGGCCGATGTATTGCCGGTTTCCTTCTACTTTACGCCGCGTTCACCATGATCCGCTTTCGCCGTGTGGTTTCTGTCTTGTTGCTGGCCCTGCCTGCGGTGGCTACCGCCCAGGACAGCCTCCGCCCGCCGGAGGGAGTTCGGGTTGGAATCGAGTATCGCCCCGGGGTTCGTCCTACTGTCGTTGTTCTCCCGGGCCGGGGGCTTGATTCGGTCAGAGCGATGATCGGTCGCGATCTGGACTACAGCGACCGTTTCGAAGTGATCCCGCTTAACCCGAATGACAGCGGGGCCTACGCCACCAATGCCGGCGGCCGCACGGTAAACTACGGGCTCTTCCGGACCTTGGGCGCCGCCTACGCCGTTGAGGTGAGCCAGGACGGCCCCGGGACCACTGTCAGGGTGCATGACATTGCGGGCGGTCTGGTCCGTCGTGAGGATCGTTTCATGCTGCCGGCGCCGTTTGATCTGGGCTTCCGCCTCGCAGTGCATCGCATGAGCGACGAAGTGGTGCGCTGGATCACCGGCACACCGGGGTATGCGGCCTCACAATTGTTGTTCCTCGTTGAACGCAGGCTGTACCGCGTGGACAGCGACGGGGTCGGGGCCGCACCGCTGTCTGGTGTCGGCGAGCAGGTGCTGTCCCCCACATGGAGTCCGGATGGCCGCCGGATCGCGTTTACCAGCTTCGGTGCCGGGACGGGCACCATTGTGTTGCAGCAACTGGCGACGGGCCAGCGCACGACTGTTGCGGGCACCGGGACTGCCCTCAATATCACGCCGGCGTTCTCCCCCGATGGGCTGAAGATGGTTTACGCCCGTTCGAGCGAGGAGGGGACCGACCTGTTCAGCGCGGACATTGCGCAGAATTGTTGTGTGCAACGGTTGACCGTGGGTCGCTATGCCGATAATCTTTCCCCGACCTTCGCTCCCGATGGGCGCAGGTTGGCGTTCGTCTCTACCCGCGCCGGACAGCCGCAGATCTACGTCATGGCGGCCGACGGTACCGATCAGGAACTCTTCGCGCCCTTCGATTACGGGGCAACCGGCAGCTCCAACGCGCCGGAGTGGTCGCCGGATGGCGCCAGCGTCGTGTTCCATCGCGACGTAAGCGGCGCTCCACAGATCTTTGTGCTGGACGTGGCCGGTCGCCGGGTTCGACAGCTCACCTCGAGTGGGCGTAACGAGGATCCGACGTGGGCTCCGGATGGTCGCCATATCGCTTTCGTTTCGGACCGCAGTGGGCCGCGCCAGTTGTGGGTGATCGATACCATGACCGGCCGTGTTCGTCAGCTCACGTTCATCGGCCAGGTCCGACTTCCCGCGTGGTCCCGCCGCTTGGCTGGACCCGCCCCCAGCACCAACTGAGACCCCCGGAGGCTTAATGCGTACTCCGTTTCGCCTGTTGCTCGCGTCCGCGGCTGTGATTGCCCTTGGAGCCTGCGGTAGCAAGAAGGCCCCTGAGGAACCCGCGCCGCAACCCGCGCCGCAGCCGGCACCGACGCCACCGGCACCGGAACCGATACCAGCCCCGGCACCACCCCCGCCGGCGCCAGGGGAGGATCCGGCCGCGGCCGCTGCCCGCATCACTGCGCAGCTGCTGACCGAAGTGCGGACGATGGTCCATTTCGACTTTGACCGCGCCGAGATCCGGGCGGAAGATCGCCCCCTGCTGGATCGCAAGGCGGCGATCCTGAGTGCCAACTCTGGGCTCCGCCTTCGCATCAGCGGTCATGCCGACGAGCGTGGCTCGGACGAATACAATCTGGCCCTCGGGAGTCGTCGCGCCGCCGCCGTCAAGACGTATCTCACCAACAACGGAGTCGATGCCGGCCGCTTCGAGGTTGTTTCCTTCGGCGAGGAACAGCCAATTGCCCAAGGGAGCGATGAGACGTCGTGGTTCCAGAATCGCCGGGCGGAGTTCGAGGTCACGGCGGGTGGAACCAACCTCCGTAACCCGTGATGCAAGGACTTCGCTCGCCAGCACCGTGGCTCGCCCTGGTTGCCCTTGGAGGCTGTGCCTCCAAGGGCGACTTACGCCGGGTGGAGGAGCAGTTGCTCCTGAGCCGCGCGGAAAATCAGCGTGCCGACTCGGCCAGGGCCGTCCAACTCACCGATTTGATCGCCACGCAGCGCCGGATCATTGACTCATTGGACGGGATCGGTCGGCGGGTGGGCCTGGTGAGCACCCAGCTTGGCACACTCAAGGCCGATGTGGCCAACGACCTCATCAGCATTCAGCAGCAGTTGGTGCAGGTGCAGTCGCTCACCGGGCAGAGCCAGCAACGCCTCACGGAGTTTCAAACCCAGCTCGAGGCCCGCAGTGAACAGATGAACGCACAACCTGCCGCCCAGGATACCGCCGGACAGGCGGCATCGGGGCCGGGGGCTCCGCCCGCGGGGTCGCCTTCCGCCGAGCAGATGTACGCCGCCTCCCTGCAGCAGCTTCGGCGCGGCAGTCCCGGGACCGCACGGATGGGATTCCGCGAATTGCTCCGGCTCTATCCCGCCCATCCACGCGTGCCTGACGCGACCTACTTTCTCGGGGAGACCTACGCCGCGGAAGCGCCCGATTCCGCCGTTGCGTACTACGGCAAAGTGGTCGAGAGCTTTCCGCAATCGCCCCGGGCGGCGAGCGCGCTCTACAAACTGGGTCTGCTGGCCGAGCGCCGACGTGATCTCGAGGGCGCACGGGGATACTACCAGCGTGTGGTGCGCGACTACGCACGCTCCGACGAAGCGGCCCTCGCCCGTGACCGCCTGAAGACGCTCGCCCGGTAATCCGGGCCCAGGGAGTTCCATGACCGGCCCCGGCGCGGAAATGCCTTTCCTCGAGCATCTCGAGGAACTCCGCGCTCGCCTGATTCGCGTGCTGCTGGCTTTGGTGCTGGGGTTTCTGGTGGGCTACTGGGCCGTGCAGCACTTCCAGGCGGTCAACCTCCTCAAAGAGCCAATCGCCCCGTTTCTCACGGTGACCGGGGGCAAGCTGGTGGTCACGAGTCCGACCGAAGCCGTGATGATCACGCTCAAGCTCGCCCTCGTCGTCGGCTTGGTGCTGGTCTCTCCCTATCTCATATTCCAGGTGTGGGGTTTTCTGTCACCCGCGCTCTACGATCGTGAGAAGCGCCTGGTGATCCCCGCGCTGCTGGCCGGCACGCTCATGTTCGTCGCCGGCGCGGCATTTGGCTTCCTCGTGCTGTTGCCGCAGTCTCTTCCAATCCTGTTCAGTTTCCAGAACGAGGGGTTGGAGAACCTGATCACCTTTTCCGAGTACTTCAGTTTCGTCGTGCAGCTCATGCTGGCGATGGGCCTCGCCTTCGAGATCCCGCTCGTCATCATGCTGCTCACGGCACTGGGCATCGTCGTCCCGGAAAGCCTGAACCGGTTCCGCCGACTCGCCATCGTTCTGGCAGCTGTGGCTGGGGCCATTCTATCACCGGGGACCGACATCCTGTCCATGATCCTGATGACGGTGCCGATTCTGCTGCTCTATGAGATCGGCTTCGCGGGCTCCTGGCTGATTCATCGGCGCCAGACCCGTCGGGCCGCGGCGACGGCCCTCCTGCTCCTGGTCGGCCTTTGTCTGCCGACCGGACTCGCCGGCCAGCAGCCCGTGAAACCGCTCCCGAAGAAGCCGGTCGCGCCCGTTAATGATTCCCTGCTGCGGCGGGGAGCTGGTGACACTGCCGGGGTCGATACGACGAAGCGCCGCCCGGGCCAGGCCCTGGATACGGCTGACGCGCGCCGACTCGGCTTGCCGACGGCACCACGCCGAAACTTCGCTCCGGAGGATTCGGTGCTGTCGGCGCTGCTCGCGCGGCCGGGCTACCAATCCACCCGGTTTCGATCGGACTCCGCGATCGTCTTCGCCGACGAACGCCGGATCTTCCTCCGCGGCGAGGCCAGCACCAAGCGGGACCAGACCACGCTGGAAGCTGATTCAATTGCCTACCAGGAGTCGGACTGCCTGATCAACGCCACCGGTGACCCGGCTCTGTTCGACCGGGAGACGGTGCTCAGCGGCTTCGGGGGGATCCGTTACAACACCTGCATCCGCCGTGGCGTGGTTACGGACGCTCTGACCAGTTTCAAGCAGGGCAGCACCGACTGGTTCCTCCGCGGCAACTTGGCCCAGGATTCCAGCGCGTCGCGGTTGTACGCGTCGGAGGGTGAAATCACCAGTTGCGACCTCCCGGAACCCCACTACCACTTCTCGGCCAAGGAGGTGAAGTGGATCTCGAAGACGGTCATGGTGGCCCGGCCCGCGGTCCTCTACGTGCGCGATGTTCCGATTCTATGGCTGCCGTTCGTGTTTCAGGATGCCCGCACGGGACGGCGCTCGGGCATTCTGATTCCTCGCTTCGGTCTCAATGATATCGTGAGACAGAACCCGGGGTATAACCGGCAAATCACCAACATCGGGTACTACTGGGCACCCAACGAGTATTTCGATGTGACTGCGAAGCTCGATTGGTTTTCCAATCGCTATGTGGAATACGGTGCCGCAGCACAGTACCGCTGGTTGAACCGGTTCCTGAGTGGCGGAATGAGTTACCGGCGACTGTCGGAAACCGGCGGCTTGCGCTCGACCAACATCCAGTGGGATCATCGGCAGAACTTCGATCTCTCGACCTCGCTCAACTTGAGCCTCAATTACACCAGTAGCGGCTCGGTGCAGCAGCGGAACGCGATCGATCCCCTCCTCTCCACACAGCAGATTGTCAGCGCCGCCAATTTCTCGAAGCGCTTCACCTGGGGCACCATATCCTTGGGCGGTAACCGGCGGCAGAACCTCTCAGACAACAGCGTGTCCATGCAGCTGCCGTCGCTATCGGTGAGCCCGAAGCCCATTGATATCGCGAAGGATGTCACCTGGTCGCCGGGACTGAGCGTTACCAATACCTTCGAAACCAACTTCCCCGTCACCCCTCTCCCGGTGGTTGTCTTGCCAGGTGGCGTGCTCGACACGGCTGCATCAACCCGTGATTCCCGAACGACGACGGTGGGTTTCGAGACTCCACTTCGCTTCGGCGGATTCAACTGGCGGAACAGCTTCGCCTATAACGACCGCCAGACCAATGGTCGAACCATTGTTGGGGGTACGGTGAGAGTCCCGGATCCCACGACTGCGGACCCGACCGATTCGATCACCGTGAGCCAGGTGACCGTTGGGGACTTTGCCAGCGAACTCAACTGGGAGACCGGGATCAATCTGCCAACCGTGTTCCGGGGCACCTGGAAGCTTCAACCCAGCATAGGTATCGCCAATGCGACCAGCGGCGCTTTCATGGTGCGCAACCGCAATACTACCGGTGATTGGGTCAGGCAGGGCAAACGGTTCAGTCTGGGGATGACGGCCTCGCCCACGTTCTTTGGATTCTTCCCCGGCTTCGGTCCCATCGCCCGGATTCGGCACAGCATCTCACCAGTAGTGACCTGGAGCTACAGCCCGGCCGCGGCAATTAACCGCGAGTACGCGCAGGCGGTGACGCTGCCGGGACAGCCGCTTCGGCTCCGGAGTGATCCTACCCAGCTGGTCAGTGTGGGCCTCTCCCAGAATATCGAGGGCAAGTCCAAGCGCCCAGCCGATGACACGGCATCGGTAGATAACGCGCGCCGATTCCGCATCCTGGGGATTCAGACCAGCGCCCTCCAGTATGACTTCGAGCAGGCCAAGCTGCCCGGCAGAAGCGGCTGGCGTAGCCAGACCATCAGTAACCAGTTCCAGAGCGACCTGCTTCCAGGCTTCAGCCTCGGCCTGACGCACGATCTCTGGAAGGGTACCGTCGGGGTGGATACCGCCAAGTTCGATCCGTTCCTCCAGTCCGTCACCGCGAGCTTCGCCATTTCGGGGGGCACGATTCACTCCCTGCTCGGCCTTGTCGGATTGGGGGGGAAGAAAGACACGACTGGCGGTGCTCAGCCACCTCCGCCGTCCTACGTGGCCAGTCAGAGCCGCTACGGCCGGCCGCCGTCATTCTACGGCTACGGTTCTGACCAGACTCTAGGGCTGAGTACTAATCGCCGCTTCAGTGCCAACTTCAACTACAGCCTGTCTCGGCAGCGACCGTCGGGAACGGCGACACCCGATGCGCTGCAGAGCATCGGATTCAGCACCAGCTTCGCGCCGACCCCATTCTGGACGGTTTCGTGGTCAAGTCAGTACAACATCACCCAGAACAAGTTCGAATCGCAGGTAGTCCGGCTGGAACGGGTGCTGCATGAATGGCGGGCCGGATTCAACTTCGTTCGCAATCCCAATGGCAACTTCGCCTTCTTCTTTTCGGTCTACCTCTCCGACCTGCCGGACATCAAGTTCGACTACAACCAGACGTCCATCAACGAGTAGAGGGGTAGGGTCCTCGGACCGTCATGTCCTCCGCTGAGGACACTCCTGCTGCAGGTGGTTTTTCGCAACTCCTTTTCTCCCAATGACTTCCGTCGTCGTGAAACATTGGCACTGCACGTGCACTGGAGAGGTCGTTCCCTTTCCGGAGCTGTTGATGCGTTACACCTGGCTGACCGTGCCGCTCCTGGTACTTGCCGCCTGCAGTGAGACTCAGATCGTGGGCGGTGGCAGTCTCGTATCCGCGCCGAGCAATCTCCTCTATACCGTCGAGGCGAGTGGTACCCCGGGGGCGCCGAGCGGGGTGCTGCTCCAGTGGGACTTCGACAATGATCCGAATCTGTCTTCGTGGAACGTGTATTCACGGGGATCGACGACTGAATCCTATCGCCTGCGGGCGACCACCACGTCGAACTCGTTTCACGACGAGGGGATTCCGCATCTGCAGTACTATGTGACTGCGGCCGACATCGATGGCAACGAGAGCGGCCCGAGCAATGTTGTAACCGTGGACGAGCGACTCGTGCTAGACAAGCCGACGACGCTCACCAGCACAACCCTGAACGCCGCGATCGCGCTCACGTGGTCGGACAATGCGTTCCTGGGGAACCCTTCCCGATTCAAGATTTACCGGGTGTACAGCACGTCCTACGATCTGGACCAGAATCTTTGTGGCGACACCTGGTTTCTCGAAGGCACGACTGTCTCGCCGGAGTTCATCGTCTGCAGCGCTGACCAACGGAGTATCCCGCTGCTTTGGGGTTTCCGCCGTGAGTATCGAGGGGTTCGAGAGTCTATGGTCACCGATCCGTTCGGATACTCCGCGGCCCGACGCCCGGAATGTGGTGATCTACGCTCGTCAGGTTCAGGATGCGGGCAGTGGTTTCCGGTTCTGGCGAGATTTGAACGCCAATGGGACGGCCCAGGCGGGGGAGTTGGGATTGATCCTCGCTGGGTCTTCCACACTCAACGACTTTTCGGTAGAGCGGGACGCCGGCGGTGCGCTCTTTCTCACCCCGGTGCGCAGCGGGACCGGCGTGCTGCGGTTACGGGAGCGGCACCGGTGGCGGATCTGACGAGCATTGACGTTGCGCCGGTCGGTCCGTACGGTCGACGGGCGGGATCGAGGCCCTGCCAGGGTGGGGATACGTCTTCGAGACCGACGGGGGCGACGGCTTCAATCGCTACGGGGCGGTTCGGATCACCCACGTCGGACAGGACTTCTTGATCCTTGACTGGTCCTTTCAGACGGATTTCGGCAACCCGGAGCTGATCCGAGTCCGGTAAGACCGCCGTTGCATTGCAGGGTGTGATGGTGAAACGGGGGATCGGCCGCGGCCGGCTCCCCGTTCGCCATTCGCGGTCACGGCCCGGCAACGTACCGCCACCCGTCACGCCCCATTACGTTGTCGGGATGCCGACCTCACCTCTGGTGCTGACCGGTCGTTCGCTCTCCATCGCCGACGTCGTCACGACCGCCAGGAACACCGCAACTCGCCTCGCGCTCGATCCGCACGCTCTCATCGGCCTGGGTGAGAGTCGTGCTCGGGTCGATCGCGCCATTGCGACGCGGCGAGACGATCTACGGGATCAACACCGGCTTCGGCAAGCTGGCCAACGTGCGAATCGCGGCCGATCAGCTGGACCAGTTGCAGGTCAACCTGATCCGGAGTCATGCGGCCGGGGTCGGAGCCCGCTGCCCGACGGACGTGGTCCGCGCGGCCGATGCTGCTCCGCGCCAATGTCCTGCTCCGGCCCACCAGCGGGGTCCGCCCGGCACTGGTGCAGGCGCTGGTGGCGCTGTTCAATGCCGGCATCGTCCCGGTGGTGCCGGAGCAGGGAAGTGTGGGGGCCAGCGGCGACCTCGCTCCGCTGAGCCATATCGCGCATGGTACTCATCGGCGAGGGGGAGGTGCTGGGCAGGACTCGGAACGAGTCCAGCCATCGCCCAGCGCTTCGGCCGCTGGCGCTCACCCCGTTTCGGTTCGCGCCGAAGGAGGGTATCAGCTTCATCAACGGGACCCAGGCGCAGACCGCGTTGCTCGCGCTCTTGGTGCACGATGCGGAAGTCCTCTGGCGCACGGCGGTGGGCGCGGCGGCCATGAGCCTCGAGGCGCTGCGTGGCACTCCCACGCCGCTCGATCCGCGGATTCACGAGGCCCGACCGCATCCGCGGCCAGCTCCGCGACCGCGGAACTGATGCGCGCGCTGCTTGGCAGGACAGCGAGATCCGGGAATCGCATCGGGACAACGACCCACGGGTGCAGGACGCCTACAGCCTGCGCTGCACTCCGCAGGTTCTGGGCGCTGTGGCCGATGCGATTCGCTTCGCGCGGGAAACCGCGGCGATCGAGCTGAACGCCTCGACCGACAATCCGCTGGTGTTCGAGAATGGCGATGTGCTCTCCGGCGGCAATTTCCACGGTCAGCCGGTGGCGCAGGCGCTCGATTTCCTCGGCGATCGCCTTGACGACCCTGCAGGCCTGGCGGAACGGCGGGTGGAACGGCTGGTCAATCCCGATCTCTCGCAGGGGCTGCCGGCATTCCTGACCGGCGAACCCGGGACTCTCCTCGGGCTTCATGATGGTGCAGATCACCGCCGCCTCTCTGGTGGCGGAGTCCCGGACCCTGGCGATGCCGGCCAGCATCGGATCGATCCCCACCGATGCCAACCAGGAGGACTTCGTCCCGATGGGCATGGCCGCAGCCTTGAAGGCGCGCCGGATTCTGGCCAACGCGCGAACGGTGATCGGCGGCCGAGCTGCTCTGCGCCGCACAGGGCCTGGAGTTCCTGCGGCCGCTCCGCCCGGGGCCGGAGTGCGTCGCGCTGTACCAGCGCATGCGTGGCCCCGAGGATGGGGTGCCGCCCCTCGGCCGAGGATCGTCCACCGGCCCCCGACCTCGAACGGCTCGCACGGCTGGTGATGCCGGGGAGCGGCTTGATCCTGCCCCCGGTTTGCCTTGCTAGGGCCAATGAGGCAGGGCCGGTATCTTCTAAGTTCCGATATTTCATAGACGGCTCCACCCTCTCACCCGCCGCGACCGGATGAACTTCGAGAAGCTCAAGGAAACCGCCCGGAAGTACGAGCAGAAGGAAGAGTGGCGGCGGGCCATCGAGGTCTACCTGCAGGCGATCCGGGAGTTCGAGGCCGGCAACGATCCCGTGCCCTGATCTCTCGGTCTACAACCGGGTCGGTGATCTCTACCTCAAGGCCAACGAGCCTGGGGCCGCCGTGCAGGCCTACGAGCGGGCCGCCGACCTGTACGGTGAGCAGGGCTTCTACAACAACGCCATCGCGCTGTGCGGCAAGATCCTCCGGGTGAACCCCGGTCGGATTCAGACCTACCTGAAGCTTGCCCACCTGCACGCCCGCAAGAACGTCGTCATCGAGGCCAAGAAGAATCTGCTCGAGTATCTCGAGCGGATGAACGCGCTCAATCAGCTCGATGAGGCCTTCAAGGCGGTCAAGGAATTCGCCGACCAGTTCCCGGGTAACAAGGAGATCCGCCTGATGCTGAGCGAGCTGCTCCGGGCCTCCTCCCGCAACGAGGAGGCGCGGGAACAGCTGGAAAAGCTGGCCAGCGACCTCGAGGCGCGGGGCGACTCCGTCGGGGCTCGCAAGACCCTGATGCGACTGCAGGCGCTCGACGCCGAGGGCAATCTCGCCGCGAGCACCTCGTCCAGCTTGGAGAGCACGAAGCAGCCGCCACTCAAATTGCGCTCGGCCGACCTGGTCTTCCTCGATACCAGCGCCGCGAGCACCCAACCAGCTCAGACCTCTCAGGCTCCCAAGGGGCCGGCATTGGACCGTTCCTCGCGGAAGACGCGAGCGGTACCCACACCGAGCGCCCGGATGAAGCCCGCCTCCGGCCTGCCCCTGATTGAGGTGCCCGATGTGCCCGTGCCTCCACCAGTGGCTGCCGGCCAGCCCCCGCTTGCCGTTGAGACATCTAGTCTGGTCGACGCCCCGCTGGAGCTGCAGTCGCTGCGGCCGATTTCCGACGAGGCCAAACTGGAAGCCACGGCGTCGGGCGACGTTGCCAAGACCCTCGGGTTCGAGCCGACCGGGGTCGACTCGTTGGGCGAGGTGCGGGTGGAGCCGCTCGAGGGACTGGAGTTGGACGCGCCCACGCCCGACTCGGTGGACATCACCCTGTCCGCTTCCGGGCTCGATCTGGAACGGACCAGCGAGGCACCGACGGAAGGCATGGAGCCCATCCTGACCGACGGTCTGCTGACCGAGGATCCGCTGGATGCGTCGCCCGAGCTGGCGGCGGACCTGGGAACCGCACTGGGGGACGAAGTGCTGGTGTCTCACGGTGCAACCGATGCCATGGGCATGGATTTGTTGGAGCCCGGCGAATCGGGGATCGAGCCGGCCGTCGACGAGCAGGAAAGCGTCACCTTCCTCGAATTCACCTCCGGCGAACCCTCGATCACTGATCTCGAGGACCGGGTGCTGGAGGACCCGGATGATCCGGAGGCGCATCGGGCCCTGGGTGAGGCCCTGCTGGCGACCGGCGAGCAGCTGCGCGGACAGGAGGAGCTCGAACTGGCGCTGGCGGGCTACGAAGGGCGGGAGGATTGGCCCCGTGCCAGCGGCCTAGTCAACGAACTGATCCGCCTCGATCCGAATGGCGTACGCTACCACCAGAAGCGTGTCGAGGTCGGGTTTCGCAGTGGCGATCGCGCGCGACTCATCGAGGCCTACCTGGAACTGGCGGATGCGCTGCTGCGGGTGGGCGCGCTCGACAAGGCGCTGGCAGTCTATCGTCGGGTGTCGGAGCACGACCCGGGAAACCAGCGGGCACTGGGCGCGCTGGACGCGCTGTCAACGGTCGAAGAGAACTTCCCTCCCATTCCGCCACCGCCCGGCGCGGCCGCTCCCCTAGCCCGCATCGATGACGAAGCCGAGCAAGCCGTCGAGGCGATGTTCGAGGCGCCCGTGCCTCCGGTTGAGCGCAAGGGGCGCAAGTCAGTGCCGATCGCCAAGCCCAAGGAACCGGAGGTGTCGGGCGATTTCGTGGATCTTAGCGCCCTGATCATGGATGACGACCGGGTGAAGGACACCCGGATGCGGGTAGAAGATGAGGAGCCCAGCGGTGACGAGCAGCAGGACTTCCAGGAGATGCTGCACCAGTTCAAACGGGGTATCGATGAGAACATCGAAGCCGATGACTTCCAGGCCCATTACGATCTTGGCGTAGCCTTCAAAGAAATGGGGCTTCTGGACGAGGCAATCTCCGAGTTTCAGAAGGCGCTCCGGGGTCCCGAGGGGCGCCTCAAGACCTCCGAGGCCTTGGGCAGTTCGTTCTATGACAAGGGGCAGTTTGCCATCGCTGAAGCGATTCTGAAGCGAGCGGTCGAGAGCAGCGGCGCCAGCGACGACGAGCAGATCGGGTTGATCTACTGGCTCGGTCGGTCCCAGGAAGCCCAGGGCAAGACGGATCCAGCCATCGCGACCTACGAGCGGGTCCTGGCCGTTGAGATCAGGTTCATGGACGTCAGCGGCAGGATGGCCCGCTTGGGACAGGGACGGGGCAAGTGACATCCCCTGCCGCCGGTATCACGCTGGCATCGCTGCAGGCATCCCTTCGGCCACGGTTGGAAGCGGTGCAGGGGGAACTACGCCGGATTATCCGCAGCGATTTCGGCCTGATCGCGGAGGTCAACGGTCACCTCCTGCAGATGCAGGGCAAGATGTTCCGGCCTACTCTGCTCCTCCTCGGCGAGGAGGCCTGCGGCGTGCCGGACGGACGCGCCGAGATTCATGCCGCTGTGGTCGAGTTGATTCACCTGGCCACGCTGGTGCACGACGATTCAGTGGATCACTCGGTGCTGCGGCGGGGCATGCCCACGATCAACGCCCTGTTCAGTCATCAGGTGTCGGTGATCATGGGAGACTACCTCTACTCCCGGGCGGTAGTGGAACTGACCCGACTGGGGGACATCGAGCCGCTTCGGGTTCTTTCCCGGGTGACCAACGAGATGACCGTGGGGGAAATGCGCCAGCTCATGGCCCACGAACCGCTGGCCTTCTCCGAAGACGAGTACGATCTTCTTATCCGGGCCAAGACCGCATCGCTGCTCTCCGGTGCCTGCGAAGTGGGCGCGCTCAAGGCGGGGGTTCGCGAGCGCGAGGTGCTGCGCCGCTTTGGCCACGCGCTGGGCATGGCGTTCCAGATCGTTGACGACCTGCTCGACTACACCGAGGAAGAGGCGGTGACCGGCAAGCCGTCGGGAAACGATCTCCGCGAGCACAAGGTGACCTTGCCCCTTATCTACTCCCTTCCGCGGTTCACGCCGGATGCCCGGCGGGAGGTCGCGGGGCTCATGGCTTCACCACAGCCGACCGACTCGCAGATCGCGCGGGTGATTCTGCTGGTGGCGGAGGCGGGCGGACTGGACTATGCCCGGGAGAGGGCGCAACAGTTGGCGGAACAGGCGGATCGCGAACTGGATGCCCTCGAGCCCAGCCCCGCGCGGGACACACTGCGCGACAGTATAACCTACGTACTCGATAGGCGGCGCTAGATGGCCAGCGGACCCCGTCGTCCTCTCTTCCATCTCGGTGTGCTGATTGCTGGCTTCATACTGGGCGGGTTCCTGAACGCCCTCGTAAAAGCAGTGATGCCGGATAGCGTGGCCAAGCAGGTCTTCACGTTCACGGCGAGCGCGAGCGTTGGTCCGGTGTCGCTTGACCTCCTGGTGTTCAGTTTCACCCTGGGGCCGTTTGCGGTGAATGTCTCGCCGCTCGCGATCTTGGGTGTCCTCATTGCCTATTTGATCGCGCGCTCACTCTTCTAAGTTGGGGCAGCCATGTTCGGGAATCTCGGTTTCGGCGAAATCATCGGTATTCTGGTCATCTGTCTCCTGCTCTTCGGCTCTCGGCGGTTACCGGAGATCGGGGCCTCGTTCGGGAAGGGTATCCGGGAGTTCAAGCGGAGCCTGAGCGACGCGACCGATGCGGTGAGCGGCAACGATACCAGCGGTACCACGCCGCCTTCACGGCAAATCGACGGCCGTACCAGCTCGACCCCGCCTTCGGGCGGAGAGCCGAAGAAGCTGTCCCAGTAGCTTCAGTGGCTCGGCCGCTCGATGGAGAACACAAAACCCTCCAGTCATCACCGGAGGGTTTTCTTTCGCCGAGCCGCCGTCTTGCCGAGCCGTCTAGCTCCGCTGCTTTGCCTGCGCCTCGGCCGTCTGGGCTTCGGTGCGGAAGATGTCCGCGCGGCGGTCCTTGACCTTGGCCGTCGTCTTGAGGGCGGCCATATAGGCCCGAACCCGTTCCTGACGGGCGAGGCTGATCTGCCGGGCCCGGAACTCGTCGGCCTGCTTGACGAATTCAGCCGAGTCTGCCGGATCCCGCTTCACGACTCTCAGGATGTAAAGCCCTTCGTCTGTCTCGATGAGACCGCTGGTTTTCCCGACCTCGACTCCGAATGCCGCCCCCACGACCCGAGCGTTCGGCAGAGGCGGCTTGTTGCGGGGGAAGGCCGGAAACTCCTGATGTGGCAATCGAAGCGCCGTCGCCGCCTGGGTGAGGGTGCTCCCCTCGTTCATGCGCTTGATGAGATCCACCCCGATGGCGCGGGCTGCGTCCAGCTTCTTCGCATTCCGTGCCGCCATGGCAACGGCCCCCTGGATCTTCTCGAACGGGGGAACGCCTTCCGGGTAGAGGCTGTCCAGTCGGAACAGAAAGTACGCGTAGGAAACCTCCACGATCCGACTGGTCTCGCCGACCTTCGCCTGGAAAGCCCAGACACCGGCATCCGGAATCACTTGGAAACCGACCTGAACCCGGCCGCCCTTCTGTAACGGGCTGGCCTGCCCAATCCGCAGCCCCAGCACCCGGGCTGTCGTGTCGAGGGCGCTCGGCGCGAGTTTCTCAGCGCCCAACAGCTCGAGGCTGTCGGCACGGGCATCCAGCCGATCTCGGTGCTCTCCGGCAATCTCGACGGGAATCAGAATGTGACGGGCGCGCACTTTACCGTTGGCCACCCGCTTTTCCACCTTGATTAAGTGGTATCCAAACGCGGAGAGCACTGGCTCGGATACGGTGCCGATCGGCAGACTGAAAGCCGCCCGTTCGAATGCGGGGTCCATGGCGCCCTTGCCGAAATCGCCAAGATCGCCGCCCTGCTTCGCGGAACCCGAATCGGCCGACTCACGCTTCGCCACTTCGTCGAAGGGAGCGCCGTCTTGGATCTCCTTGCGGAGCTCCACCGCTCGCTGGCGGGCGGCCGCGGTGTCGCTCGCGTCCGGCGTCCGGAGGACCTCCACATAACTCAGGTAGGCGGTCGCGGGGCGTTTGAACTCGTCTGTGTGCGCGTCATAGTAGGCGCGGACCTCGGCGTCCGTGACGGGCACCGCCGAATCGGGGACCGCGTTTCTTGGTAGAATTGCTGCGAGTTCAATCGTGGTCTTTTCGTTGGCATCCTTCCAGGCCTCCCACAGGGCCGGGTCGGAGATGAATACGTCTCCAGTCACCACCCGAAGAAGCTTGGATTCGCGGATCTGGTCGGCGTAGCGCGACTCGAGAATTGGGATGTACTGGGCGGCGGTCGGCGAACGCAGCCATCGCTGGTACTTGGCAAGGTCGAACTTCTTGTCGGTCTGAAACTCGGCCTGGGAGAGCAGCTCGGGCAGCGGGTTCTCGGCGATCGCGCTCGCGATCTCGTCGGGACTCACATTGATGCCGCGCTGGCGATACTCCCGCTCCAGGCTCTGCTGCTGCACCAGCTGGTCCCAAACCGAATTGCGGACTTCCTCGACTTCCTCGGCACTCAGCGAGCGTCCCGTCTGGCTCTGACGCGACTGCATCTCCGCCTGAACCATGCTCTGGTAGCTGCGAAGTGGAACGCTGACCCCGTTGATCTCGCCGACGCTGGAACGGGACCCCCCACGCACCTGATCCCACGGCACCATCGTCAGCAGGAAACCGAGCATCAAGATGATGAACACGACACCCGCAATTTTGACGGCGATGCTCCGGAAGACTTGCATCATAAGGTGCTGCCCAACGGCTAGATGAGTGAAATGGACCGAAAAGAGCGCTAAGTGTAAGCCGGGCAAGGGGAAATCTCAAGCCGACCGGTCCCCCAGCCCGGTTGACAGCCCCCCCTGGCTGATCTAATCTTTATCCAATCCCCACAACGACTTACGGAACAAAGCCAAGGGATGCCACCAAACAGCGAGATCGAGAAGCTGGAGCGCCGGTGGAAGGAGAATCCCAAGGGAACGGTCTTCGCGCCCTATGCGGAGGTTCTCCGGAAGCACGGAGACTATCCAATGGCCAAGGACGTGCTCCGGCACGGCCTGGAGCTTCATCCCGACCACATCCCTGGCAACATCGTCTTGGGTCGCTGTTGCCTCGACCTCGGCGAGGAGGGACCGGCGGAGGCGGCATTCACCCATGTGCTGGATTTGGACACGGAGAATGTCATCGCCCTGAAGGCTCTCGCGGACATCACGGAGCGGCAGGGGCGGCTCATGGAGGCCGTAAACTGGCTCTCCCGCCTGATGACCGTGGACCCGAGCAATGATGAGGCGCGCGAGCAGCTGACGCGAGTGGATGCGGCTCGGAATGCGGCCTCTGCGACCATTTCGAGCGCGGTGACGGTCGAGACGAAACCGGTGGTTGCCCCTGAGAAGACCGAGCCGATTCAGGTCATTCAGCCTGCGACTCCGGCGTCACTGGAGGAGGAACCCGGGACGCAGATTGGAGTTGGCGAAATCGGAGCAGACGCCGAGGCCCTCATCGACGCGGCGCTGGGTGGTTTCGATGAGCCGCTCCCCCCGATGGCCCCCCCGGTAGGTCATACAGTTCTCTCTCCAAGCATCGACGATCCCGCCGTCCGGCCCTTCCTGGGTTCCGCAACCCAACCGATGGCAGAGTTGGAGCCGGCCGAACTGGATCTGTCCGCTCTGGCATCCTCGGTTGAACCGCAGAGCCTCGAAGGGTTTACGCCGGACGAGCCGTTTTCCTCGCCGCCCGCGCCGCCACTTCCGCAGACACCCCTGACCCGGCCGAGCTCGGGTGCGTCGGGCGTCTTCAGAATTGGAGGCGAGGCTGCCCCCGATATTGAACTCCGCGCAGGCGGAAGCAGCGAGTTCCAGGCCCCAGACGACACCGGCGAACTGCTGGAGCTTTCGCCCGGGCGGAAGTCCGAGTTCCAGGACGCGGATCCCTCGGAGGAACTGCGGATATCCACTGGGGCGGGATCCGAATATCAATCGCCAAGTGGGGCGGACGATCTGCTCACGTCGTCGGAAGCGCCCCCGGCGCGCCCCGATTTCCTTGACCCTCTGCCCACGCCGTTTGGGTCGGTGGTCACGAGCGGATTCGCGGCGATGAGCGTGATGCCCACGGAGGAGATGCCCAGCTCCGGCCTTGGGCAGCCGCCGACGGAGAAACAGGTCCCGGCGCTGTCGCCTTCCGGAGCCGAGCCACCAGAGCAGGGGCTGGTGGAAATGCTCGAGGCCGCAACCAGCGATGGGTCTCCCACGGAGGCAGCTGCCGAGGGGACGGACACCGCGGGTTCACCTCGAACCAGCGAGATTCGCTTCATCTTTCCCGAGGACGCGGAGGAGCCGGAGCAACCCAAGATCCGGCGGATTTCTGAGGAGACGGGAGCGGGGGCCGAGCCGGAGGTTGTAGAGACTCCAGTTGGGGAGCCGCAGCCGGTTGTTACCGAGACGATGGCCGAGCTGTATGCGCGCCAGGGGCACATAGCGGAGGCCTTGAACGTCTACAGGGTGCTCGCCGAGCAGCAGCCCAACGATGGTCGGATCGCCCAGCGTATCCGCGAAATCGAGGTGACGCAGGCCGCGGGGAGTCGGCGGTTGTCCTACGTCGCCATGGACACCGGTGGCGAGTCGGTGGAGTCCTTCTTCCGCTCGTTGTCGGACGCGCGTCCAAAGGGCGGTTCCACCACCGCCCCCGAACAGGATGCCCATGCGGCACCCACGCGGCCGACGAACGACCCATTGTCACTCAGCGCAATCTTTGGGGAAGAGCCCACCGCAGCCTCTGCCGCCACCCGCGAATCACCGGGGCCCGGCGCTCCCGACTCGTTTTCCTTCGACCAGTTCTTCGGTGGTGCCGGCGCGTCTCCCCCGAATCCCGGGCCGCGCCCCTCCATGCCGTCGGACGAGGATCTCGACCAGTTTCAGAACTGGCTCAAGAGCCTCAAGCGCTGATGCGCATCGTGGTACTCAACGGGCCGAACCTGAATTTGCTCGGTTCGCGCGAGCCCGAGGTTTACGGCAGCACGACCCTTCCCGAACTGGAGCGGCAGGTGCGAGCGGAAGCAGCGTCGCTCGGGGTCGAACTCACCTGGCTGCAGACGAACCACGAGGGGGCCTTCGTCGACCTCGTCCAGGGGCTCCGAGGTCAAGCGGAGGGCGCGCTAGTGAACGCGGCCGCGTTCACCCACACCAGCCTCGCCATCCGGGACGCGTTTCTCGCCGTCAGGGTGCCGTTCGTCGAAGTGCATCTCTCAAACATTTTCGCGCGGGAGCCAGAGCGGCGGCACTCCCGCCTCGCCGACCTCGCGGTCGGGATGGTGACGGGGTTCGGTCCGGCTGGATACCTGCTAGGGCTCCGCGGCCTCGTCGCGAAGCTCCGTGGGAGCTGATCGCCGGGAGGCGCGGCAGGCCGTTCTCTGGCAGCGGTTGTCGGCCCAGGGCCTTAACGCGCTGCTGGTGCAGTCGCTTCCGAACATTCGCTACCTCACCGGATTTACCGGCACTTCTGCACTGCTGCTGGTACGCGCGCAGGAGAGCGTACTGATCAGCGATTTTCGATACGCGACGCAAGCCTCGCGCGAAGCTGGCGACGTCGCCCGGGTAGAAATCGATCCGCTGAACCTGTGGGACCGGATGCGCCGGGTGCTCGCCGAACGGCCGGCTAGCCGGCTCGGGTTCGAAAGTCACATTACGACGGTCCGCGATCGGGAGCGGCTGGAGGGCTTGGGAGTTCAGGGCCGCTGGGAATCCACTCCCGAGTTGGTGGAGCAGCTTCGCGCGGTGAAAGATCTGGACGAAGTGAGCGCGCTCAGGGCGGCCGCCGAGCTGGCTCAGGCGGCCCTCGCCGAGGTGCTCCCGACCATCCGTGAAGGGGAGACGGAGTTCGAGGTTGCCGCCCGGCTTGAGGCCGCGCTCCGGCGCCGCAAGAGCGAATGGCACCCGTTCCAGACGATCGTCGCCTCGGGGCCGCGTTCCGCGCTCCCTCACGCACGCACCAGCGATCGGGCTATCGGCACGGGTGACTGGCTGTTGCTTGACTTCGGCGCGCAGGTGGACGGATACTGTGCCGATCTGACCCGGACGGTCTTGGTCGGGGCTCGGGCCGATGAACGTCAACGGACTGTCTACGATCTGGTGCAGCAAGCGCAGCGGCGCGCCTTGGATCACCTGCATGCCGGTATGACCGGACGCGAGGCCGACGCCCTCGCTCGCGAGGTGATCGCCCGCCAGGGCTATGGCGATGCCTTTGGGCACTCCCTCGGCCACGGGCTCGGACTCGAGGTGCACGAGGCGCCCCGGCTTGCGATGACTGCCGAAGGCCTGCTCGCTGCGGGTATGGTGGTCACAGTCGAACCCGGGATCTATCTTCCGGGATGGGGCGGTGTGCGTCTGGAGGATGACGTGCACCTGACTCACGTGGGCCCGGAGTTGCTGTCGGACAATCGCGTAGAGCTGCTGGAGCTGGTGTGAAGGGATGGGTGGCCGGAGGGCCGCATTCCGGGGGGCCAGGTGGGTCCTCGGACGGTAGTGTTCACGGCCACACGCTGAACCCTGAACCCCTATCCGGAATGAATCCAAAAGAAGCGCAGGATCTCGCGAAGCTGCTCGGGAAGATGCCTGGCATCAAATCGGTTGAGCTCAAGGATGTGCATCGTCTCGCGGAACTGTTGCATGAGTTTCCCGAAATCGGTTCCATCGAGATAAAGAGCCTCTTCGACACGGGCATCGTGATCACTCGAACCGGCTCGGGGTCCCCCGCGTCGCCTGCGCCGATCGTGATGTCGCATCACGCGGCGATGCCGGCCCCGGCAGCCCAGGCGTCGGCCAGCGCGACGCCGGCTCCCACGCCGGCCGCGGCGTCCGCGCTCAAGGACATCAGGTCGCCAATGGTCGGAACATTCTATAAGTCGCCGGAACCGGGTGCCGATGCGTACGTGAAGGTCGGCAGCCGGGTCACCTCCGGGCAGACCGTGTGCATCATCGAAGCGATGAAAATCATGAATGAGATCGAGGCCGAGGTCACGGGCATCGTACGGGAGGTGCTGGTCGACGACGCCCAGCCGGTCGAGTTTGGCACCGTACTTTTCCGGGTGGATCCCAATGGCTGAAGCCACCGGGCCCGCGGCCGTTCAAGCCTCGTTCAACTTCAAGCAGGCCATTTCGCTCATGGTGCAGCGCAATGGATCTGATTTGCATCTGAAGGTGGGGCGCCCACCCACGATTCGCGTCAACGGCGATCTCCAGAGTCTGGAGATGCAGCCGCTCAAGCCCGAGGATCTGAAGCTGCTCGCCGAGCAGATCATGACGCCCCGGCAAGTCAAGGAGTTCGCGGAGAAGAAAGAGGCGGACTTCGCCATCGGCGTTCCCGGCGTTGGCCGCTTCCGGACCAATATCTACCAGCAGCGCGGCACCCTGGCCTTCGCTTTCCGCGCGATTCCCTATGAGGTCAAGACGGTTCGCGAGCTGGCCCTGCCGGAAGTGCTGGAGGAAATCTCCCTGCGGCCGCGAGGGTTGGTGCTGGTGACGGGGGTGACGGGTTCCGGCAAGTCTACATCGCTCGCGGCGATGATCAACCATGTCAATCAGAACCGCCGGGTCAACATCATCACCATCGAAGACCCGATCGAGTTTCTGCATCGGGACGTGTCGGCGAATATCTCGCAGCGCGAGGTCGGCAGCGACACGCTCTCGTTTGGTACCGCGCTTCGCCACGTGCTGCGCCAGGACCCCGATGTGATCCTCATCGGTGAGGTCCGCGACCAGGAAACCCTGGACGTGGCACTCAAGGCCGCAGACACAGGACACCTGGTTTTCTCAACCCTGCATACGACAGACGCTACCCAAACCATCAACCGGGTCATCTCCTTCTATCCGCCGCACCAGCACCAGGAGATCCGATCCCTGCTTTCGACCGCACTCGCGGCGGTCGTGTGCCTCCGCCTCGTGCCGCGCAAGGACGGCCGGGGTCGGGTGCCGGCGGCGGAAGTGTTGATCAACACGGCGGCGGTGGCGGACAACATCCGCGACATCCAGAAGCAACTGAATATCCCGGACCTGATCTCCGAGGGAACCGAAGCGTACGGCATGCAGAGCTTCGACCAGTCGCTGATGGGATGGTTCAAGGATGGCACCATCAGTTACGAGAGCGCGCTGTTCTATTCGACCAACCCGAGCGAATTCGCGCTCCGCGCCTCCGGCATCAGCTCGGCCTCCGATCGTACCTTCAGCGGGATCCGGGGCAGCGGCGCATCCGACCTCAAGGATCTGACTCCCTGATGCATCGAGCGGCAGACCCCGCCACCCGCGCGCCACGGACCGCAGGCGCCCGGTGGCCCACTTCGGCGTGCCCGGAGGGCGGACGTGTTTAAGAAGGTGCTCATCGCCAATCGTGGCGAGATCGCCCTTCGGGTCATCCGAGCGTGTCGGGAACTCGGCCTGGAAACGGTGGCGGTGTACAGCGAGGCGGATCGCGAGTCGCTGCACGTGCGCTTCGCGGACGACGACGTCTGCATCGGCCCGCCGCCGAGCCGACAGTCCTACCTGAAGATTCCCAACCTGATCGCCGCCGCCGAAATCACCGGTGCCGATGCAATTCACCCCGGCTACGGCTTCCTCGCCGAGAACGCCGAGTTCGCCGATACCTGCAAGGCATCGGGCATCGCCTTCATCGGACCTACCGGCGATCAGATCCGGGCCATGGGCGACAAGGCAACCGCCAAGCGGCTGGCCCAAGAGGCCGGCGTGCCCACGGTTCCCGGCACGCCGGGGACGATTCAGGACCTTGAAGTGGCGTTGCAGCATGTCGAAGCGATCGGGTTCCCCGTCATCATCAAGGCGACCGCCGGTGGCGGCGGGAAGGGGATGCGGGTCGCCCTCGATCTGGAACAATTCGCCCAGTCCTTCTCCCTTGCCCAAAACGAGGCGCTGGCCAGCTTCGGCAACGGCGAGGTCTACATCGAGAAGTACCTTGCCAGGCCACGCCATGTGGAGATCCAGGTCATGGGCGACACCCATGGCAAGGTGGTCCACTTCGGCGAACGCGACTGCTCGGTTCAGCGCCGCCATCAGAAACTGATCGAGGAGAGCCCCAGCCCAGCGCTGAACATTGAGCTGCGCACCAGGATGGGTGAATCGGCCGTGGCGCTCGCCGCCGCGATCGACTACGTGGGTGCCGGTACGCTCGAGTACCTGCTCGACGAGGACGGCAAGTTCTATTTCATGGAGATGAATACCCGGATTCAGGTGGAACACCCGGTGACGGAGATGGTCACCAGTTTCGACCTCGTGAAGGAGCAGATCCGGGTTGCCGCGGGCGAGCCGATCAGTTTTCGCGGGGAAGGCGGCCGGCTCCGCGGGCATGCGATCGAGTGCCGGATCAATGCGGAGGACCCGTATCGGAACTTCCAGCCCTCCCCCGGGCTGATCACCGCCTACCATCCTCCCGGCGGCCCCGGCGTGCGGCTCGACACCCATATCTACGCCGGCTATACGGTGCCCCCCTTCTATGACTCGCTGCTGGCCAAGGTGATCGTGCACGGCAACACCCGGGAAGAGGCACTCTCGCGCATGGGACCGGCGCTGGACAGCTTCATCATTGAAGGCGTCACCACCACCATCCCCTTCCTGGCCCGCATCATCCGCCACCCTGAGTTCGTGGCCGGCAAAGTGGACACCAAGTTCCTCGAGCGTCATCCGGAGTTGCTCCGTCCCCACGCATGACGCTGGCCGTCGTCTTCACACCAGCCGGCCTGATTACCACCGAGCTCCGGGGTCGGATCGTCTTTGTCGTCGACGTTCTCCGAGCCGGCACCACCATTTGCGCCGCCCTGTCGAACGGCGCTCGGGCGGTGGTCCCGGTGGCTGATACCCAGGAAGCCCTTCGCCTGGCCCAGACCCTCGGCGCGGACGAGACCCTGCTGGCCGGAGAACGCCTTTGCGTCCGAATTCCGGGCTTCGCGCTCGGGAACTCACCTCGGGAGATGGTGCCGGAGGTGGTGTCCGGTAAGACCGTGATCATGACAACCACGAATGGGACCGCCGCGCTCCTCGCTGCCGCCAGCGCGAAGGAGGTGTACTTGGCGGGGGCCGCGAACTTCAGCGTGTCGGCCGCGCTGGCCAGCGAAGCGTGGTCTCGGCAGGCGGAGATCCTGATCGTTTGCGCCGGTCGGGAACAGGCGTTCGCGCTGGACGACGCGTACACTGCAGGTCGGCTGGTCGAGGCTGCGATCGGCGGGGGGCGGGGCCGCAAAGGTTTGAACGACGCAGCCCTGGCGGCACTCGATCTGGTTCGGCGCTATGGCCGGCGCTGGGATCGCCCGCTCGCGGCCAGTCAAGGCGGTCGCGACCTGATCCAGGTCGGCATGAAGGAGGACATCGCCGATGCAGCCCGGGAGGACGCCTACCCGGTGGTCGCGACCTTCGCCAACGGCCGGGTCACTGCCGCTCCCGCAAGGACGGTGACTCAGACATCTTCCACTCCATGAGCGAAGAAGGTCGCCGCCACCTCGGCGCCATCGTAGCACTGGTCGCAGGCAGCTTCGTCGGTCTGACCCTGCTGCCGGTGGATCTCACGGGTCCGTTCGGTCGCTGGCTGGGTGCCACGCTCTGGAACGCGCTCGGACTGGGCGCGCTCGGGTTTCCGCTGCTCGGTCTGGGCCTGGCTCTCGCCGGCTTTGATCGGCTTTCCAAGCTGAACATGAAGCGGGTCGCAATTCTGGTGGCGGGCCTCACCCTGCTCATCCCGTTTCTCCTTGGAGTGGTCGTCGACTACCGTCCGAGCGGTCCCGCCGATCTCCCGGCCGTGCTGACAGGATGGATGCCGGGGTCTCTCGCCTACTATGTAACTCGTGAGATCGGGCCCGCGGGTGGGATCCTGCTCGGATTCGCGTTACTCTCCGCCTTGACCATCGCCACGATCGCCTGGCATCCGCTCCGCCACCTGGTGCGATCAGATGGCTCGTCAATCGCGGCGCCTTCGGGGCCAGCGCTCCCGACCCCCCGCAACCGAGCGAAGAGCCGGCCCGAGCCCGTCCTAGAACCGGATGACGAGCCGTCACCAATCATCGCGCCCAAACGAGACAAGAAGTCCAAGAAACCGGCCAAGCTGAGCAACGCGGCGATCGACGATGCCGCCGATGACGATGGACTGCCGCCGATCGACCTGCTCACCCCCCCTCCCGCCCACGACACGGACGCCGGTCAAGCGGAGCTAGATCGCCTTGGCGTGGTACTGCTCGAGACTCTCAAGACCTTCAAGGTGGATGGGACGATCGCGGGACGGACGACCGGGCCAGTCGTGACCCAATTCGAAGTGGTCCCGGCCCCCGGCGTGAAGGTCGGTCGTATCGCCGCGCTCGCCGATGACATGGCGATTACGATGCGGGCCCAGTCCATTCGGGTCGCCCCGATTCCTGGAAAAGGCGCGGTGGGTGTCGAAATCCCCAATCCGACGGCGCGGATGGTGACGATTCGGGAGCTGCTCGAGGCAGGGGAGTGGGAGGGTTCACGCGCGGTTCTGCCGATCGTGCTGGGACGGGATCTCGAAGGGCAGCCGGTGGTGGCTGATCTCGCGAAGATGCCCCACCTCCTCATTGCGGGCGCGACCGGCTCCGGCAAATCGGTGGCCATCAATACCATCATTACG
Source organism: uncultured Gemmatimonadales bacterium (assembly GCA_963748035.1). Lineage (GTDB taxonomy): Bacteria > Gemmatimonadota > Gemmatimonadetes > Gemmatimonadales > GWC2-71-9 > JADJOM01. The sequence continues at coordinate 198,026 of CAVVHO010000005.1, forward strand.
AGTCTGGTCTACCGCTACACTCCGAAGCAGCTCCGCTTTCTCATGGTGGATCCGAAGATGGTGGAGCTCTCGATGTACAATGCCTTGCCTCACCTGCGACATCAGGTGGTGACCAACAACAACGATGCAGCCGCGATGCTCCGCTGGGCCGTGCTGGAGATGCAGCGTCGCTACGAGTTGCTACACGCCAACGGCGCCCGGAACCTTGCGGACTTCAATCGCAAGGCGGACGAAGGCAAACCCCTCCGCAACCCGCCCCGTCCCAAGCCCACGCTTCAGAGCATTAGCGGTGAGGGGGAAACCACTCCCCCGGAGCCCGAGGACGATCTGGCGTACCGGGAAGGGCCCCTGCCGCTGATCGTGATGATCGTGGATGAGTTGGCGGACCTTATGATGACCGTGCAGGGGGAGGTGGAAACGCCGCTCGCGATCCTCGCCCAGAAGGCGCGGGCCATCGGCATCCATATCATTCTCGCGACCCAGCGGCCCTCGGTGAACGTTCTCACCGGACTTATCAAGGCGAATTTCCCAAGCCGAATCGCCTTTCGGGTCGCGTCGAAGGTGGACTCCCGCACGATTCTGGATCAGAATGGTGCGGAGGCGCTGCTCGGCAATGGGGACATGCTCTTTCTCCCGCCAGGCAAGAGCGAGCCTATGCGGCTGCAGGGCGCGTTCATCGCGACCGATGAGACCGAGCGGCTGATGGGCTGGTATGACCAGCGGCGGCAGGCGAGAATCGATTCGGCCGCGGCGCCCCCCGCGCCGCTTGAGCCGGATATCCTCGCCGTGGTGCGCGCCGCCGAGGCGGACGACGACGACGGCGCGGACGCCGGATTCGACGGAGAACGCGACGCGCTCTTCCGTCAGGCGGCCGAGGTCTGCGTACAGAACCAGGGCGGCTCGACGTCACTGCTGCAACGCCGGCTTTCGATTGGCTATGGCCGCGCGGCACGCATTATCGACCAACTCCACATGGCCGGCATACTCGGCCCGACGACACCGGGATCCAGCCGGGCTCGTGAGGTGCTGATCGGCATCGACCAGATCGACGAGTACTGCCAGTAGGCGACAGCGCGCTTGTTTCAGCCGCCCGCGACGCCCTCCACCACCTGCATGAAGGCCGCGACCACCGGTCGGGCCCGGTCCTTTCGCCAGGCGGCCGCAATCCTCGTCTCGGCGGCAGCCGACGGGATGGGACGGTAACGTACCCCACGCCAACCCAGCTTCTCCACCGACGCCGGCAGGATCGATACGCCGATCCCGGCCTCCACCAGGCTCACGCTGGTGTAGAGCTCTCGGCTCTCCTCGATCACGTTCGGAGTGAACCCCGCCTGCTGGCACAGAGCCATCACCTGGCGGTAGAGTCCCGGCGCCAACTCTTCGGGGAACAGGACGAAGGGTTCAAGGGCCAGGTCCCGGACGGCCAGGGTCGGTCGGGCGGCGAGCGGGTGACTCTTGTTCACCGCGATGCGGAGCGGTTCCCGCATGACGGTGACGATCTCGAGGGTATCGTCGGGGGTCGGCTCGCGCACGAAGCCGATGTCAATTTCCCCGCTGACCAGGGCGCTGAGCTGCGGGCCGGTCGGCATCTCCCTCAGGTCGAGGTGCACCAGTGGAAATCTGTCGCGGAAGTTGCGGATGATCCTCGGGAGCGCCAGGAACATCACGGTCGCGGCGAAGGCAACCTTGAGCTCACCGGTTTCTCCTCGGGCAGCACGACGAGTGGCCTCGACAGCCGCCTGGGTCGCGGCCACGACCGGACGAGCCTCATTGAGCAGAATCCGACCGGCGTCGGTCAACTGGACCCGCCGGCTGGTTCGCTCAAGCAACTTGGTGCCGACCAGCTGCTCCAGCCGCTGGATCTGCTGGGAGAGCGGCGGCTGCGCTATGCCAAGCCGAGCCGCCGCTCGGCCGAAATGCAGCTCTTCGGCGACGGCTATGAAGTAGCGGAGGTGGCGTAGCTCGAGGTCGGGAACCATATGCCAGACGTCTTGGTTAGATGCCATTGTAATATTGGAAATATGGGTACTGCGGCGCTAGGTTTTGGGAGGCGGACGGACGGACGGGGTGGACTGGCGGACAGGCGACAGGCGACAGGCGACGGGCGAGGATTGCGGGACTATCGGAACGCTACAACACTGAACGGCTAACGGCTAACGGCTAACGGCTAACGGCTAACGGCTAACGGCTAATGGCTGATGGCTGATGGCTGACGGCTGACGGCTGATGACCGACGGCCAACATGGAGCCCCACATGGCTACCCAAGTTCGTTCCACTCCGGCCGCTCCCGTGGCGGATCCATTCCCGATCAACGGCACCGACTACATCGAGTTTTTCGTTGGCAACGCCAAGCAGTCGAGCCTCTACTATCGAGCGGCGTTCGGCTTTCAGCTGGTCGGGTACCGCGGACCGGAAACCGGAGTACGCGACCGAGCGAGCTACCTGCTGGTCCAGGACAAGGTCCGCTTTGTTCTCACCTCGGCCATCGGGTCCGACGGCCCCATCGCCGACCACCATCGCCGGCACGGCGACGGGGTACGCGATCTGGCGCTCTGGGTCGATGACTGCCGCCAGGCTTTCGCCTATGCCACGGCCCACGGAGCCGTCGCGGTTCAGGAACCGACCGTTCTGACGGACGAGCTGGGAGAGGTGATCATCGCCGGGATCCGGACCTACGGTGACACCATCCACAGCCTGGTCGAGCGGCGGAACTACCGCGGGCTCTTCCTTCCTGGATTCCGGCCAATCACCTCCCGCTTTCAGCCGGCTCCTGTTGGTTTGCGCTATGTGGACCACTGCGTGGGCAACGTGGAGCTCGGCAAGATGAACGAGTGGGTAGGGTTCTACGAGCGGGTGATGGGCTTTCGGAACCTGGTGTCCTTCGACGACAAGGACATTTCGACCGAGTATTCCGCGCTCATGTCCAAGGTGATGGCCAGCGGAAACGACCGGATCAAGTTCCCCATCAACGAGCCCGCCGAGGGCAAGAAGAAGTCACAGATCGAGGAGTACCTGGACTTCTACGGTGGCCCGGGTGTGCAGCATATCGCCATCACGACCGACAACATCATCGCCACCGTGACCGCGCTCCGCGACCGAGGGGTGGAGTTCCTCACCGTTCCCGGTACCTACTATGACACCGTCCTCGACCGGGTAGGCAAGATCGACGAGAGCCTGGCGCCGCTCCGCGAGCTCGGTATCCTGATCGATCGCGATGATGAGGGCTACCTGCTGCAGATCTTCAGCAAGCCAGTCCAGGACCGACCGACGCTCTTCTACGAGATCATTCAGCGGAAGGGCGCTCGCAGCTTCGGGAAGGGGAACTTCAAGGCATTGTTCGAGGCGATCGAGCGAGAGCAGGCGGCGCGAGGCAATCTCTAATTGCTCACGCACGGGCTGCCCGCCGGGTCGCCCGTATCGATCTAACCTGGAGAGCACCGGAATGCCCTTCTACCACACCCTCGGCCAGATGCCGCGGAAGCGACACACCATCTTTCGCCGGCCCGACGGCGGCCTTTACGCCGAGGAGCTGATGGGCCACGAGGGTTTTGTCGGCACCTCCTCGCTCCTGTATCACACCCACCCCCCGACGACTGTCAAGTCCGCGCGGAGGCTCAGGGAGATCGTCTGGGAGGCGGATGACGAGACCTCGCTCCGGCACCGGCACTTCCGGACCGCCCAGGCGCGCAAAGGCGGGAGCCCGACGCTCGATCGCATCCCGCTGCTCTTCAACGCCGACATCGGGATGCTGTACGTCGAGCCGGACGAGAACGACGCGCATTTCTATCGCAATTCCCAGGCGGACGAGTGCGTCTACGTGGTGGAAGGCCAGGGCACCCTCGAGTCGGTGTTTGGAGAGATGCCGTTCCGGCCAGGTGACTACGTCGTGCTGCACCGCAACATCCTGCATCGGTGGCGACTGGATCTCTCCGGCAGCCCGGCCAAGTTCCTGGTATTCGAGAGCCGGGGGCACATCCGTTTTCCCAAGCGATATCGCAATGAATTCGGCCAGCTGCTCGAAGGAGCGCCCTACTCCGAGCGTGATATCCGGCGTCCGCTGGAATTGCGGCCGCATGACGAAAAGGGCGATTTCCCGCTGCTGGTCAAGCAGTACAACGCCATCAACGAACTCATCCTCGACCACCATCCGTTCGACGTTGTAGGCTGGGACGGGTACTTCTACCCCTGGATCTTCAACATCAACGATTTCGAGCCGATCGTCGGACGTATCCACCAGCCGCCCCCGGTGCACCAGACCTTTCAGGGTGACGGCTTTGTAATCTGCTCGTTCTGTCCCCGGCCGTACGACTTCGATCCGAATGCGGTGCCGGCGCCGTACAACCACAGCAACGTGGATTCCGACGAAGTCCTGTTCTACGCCTCGAGCGAGTTCATGAGCCGGAAGGGCATCGAGTATGGTTCGATCACCCATCACCCCGATGGGCTGCCGCACGGCCCGCACCCGGGGCGGGCGGAGGCTTCAATCGGTGCCAAGGCCACCAATGAACTGGCCGTCATGATGGACTCCTTCCGGCCGCTCAAGGTGGCCAAGCCGGCCATCGCATTCGAAGATCCGAATTACCACAAGAGCTGGGTCGACGCGCAGCACGCGCAGTTCAACCCGCCGACGACATGAGAATTGCTGATTGCTGATTGTCGATTGGCGAATCAGTGACCAATCAGCAATCAGCAATCAGCAATCGCCCGATGCCTCCCCTCTGGTCCCCAACGCCCGAAGCGGTCGCCCGCGCGAACCTTACGCGCTTCACGGCCCGGTTTCGCCCGGGGGCTGACTACTCGGAGTTGTGGCGGTGGTCGGTTGAGATGTCGGAGGAGTTCTGGCCCGCCGTCTGGGATTTCTGTGGCGTTGTGGCGGAGGAGCGTGCCGGATCACCGCCGTGGGATACTGTGCTCGAGGGCGGTGATCGCATGGCGCCGCCTGACCCATTGCTGGGTCCCAGGTGGTTCCGGGGGGCGCGGCTCAACTTCGCCGAGAACCTGCTCCGCCACCGGGACGAGCGCGACGCGATAGTCTTCTGGAACGAACGGGGACGGCAGCGCCGCCTGAGCTATGCCGAACTCCACACCGAGGTGGAGCGGTACGCGGCCGCGCTCAGATCTTCCGGCGTGGGCGTCGGAGACCGGGTGGCGGGGTGGATGCCAAACCTTCCCGAGACCATCATCGCAATGCTGGCGAGCGCCAGCCTCGGTGCGGCGTGGTCCAGTTGCTCTCCCGACTTCGGCGATCGCGCCGTGCTCGATCGCTTCAGCCAGATCCGTCCCAAGGTGCTGTTTGCCGCCGATGGGTATCGCTACGCGGGCAAAGCGATCGATCTGCTTGAGCGGCTGGAGCGAGTCGTCGCCGCGCTGCCGGAAACAGAGCGGGTGGTCGTCGTGCCGTACCTGGGTGTACAAGCGGACGGGCGGACGGGCGGACAGAAGCGGCTTACGGACGGCCGCACGACCTGGCTCAACGATTGGCTTCACTCCATTCACCCGTCCGCCTGTCCGCCCGTGCGCCTCCCTTTCGACCATCCGCTCTACATCGTCTACTCGAGCGGCACGACCGGGCTCCCCAAGTGCATCGTGCATGGCGCAGGTGGCACGCTGCTGCAGCACCTCAAGGAGCTGGTGCTGCATACCGACCTCCGCCGTGACGATCGCGTGTTCTACTTCACGACCTGCGGCTGGATGATGTGGAACTGGATGGTCTCCGGGCTGGCGGTCGGAGCAACTATCGTACTCTATGACGGGGCCCCGCTCGCCCCCGCGAAGGACATTCTCTGGCGCATGGCGGCCGCGGAACGGGTCACGGTGTTCGGCACCAGCGCGAAGTACCTGGCCCTGTGTGAGAAGGAAGGCCTGGCCCCAGGTCGCGAGCACGACCTCGGTTCGCTGCGAGCTATCCTGTCAACCGGGAGCCCTTTGGCCACACACAGCTACGACTATGTCTACCAGCGCATCCGCGAGGATGTTCACCTCGCGAGCATCAGTGGTGGCACGGATATCATCTCCTGCTTCGCGCTTGGCAACCCCACGGCGCCGGTGTGGCGTGGAGAACTGCAGTGCCGCGGACTGGGCATGGCCGTGGATGTGTTTGATCCGGAGGGCAAGCCAATCGAGGGCACTCCCGGTGAGCTGGTCTGCACTCGGCCGTTCCCGAGCATGCCCATCGCGTTCTGGAATGATTCCGAGGGAGCGAAGTACCGCGCGGCCTACTTCGAGGACTTCCCCAACACCTGGCGCCATGGCGACTGGGCCGAACGAACCGCTCATGATGGGCTGGTCATCTTCGGCCGCAGCGATGCGACGCTCAACCCCGGCGGTGTCCGGATCGGAACGGCGGAGATCTACCGGCAGGTGGAACGGCTGCCCGAGGTGCTTGAATCCCTCGTGGTGGCCCAGGACTGGGAGGATGACGTTCGGGTGGTGCTGTTCCTGCGGCTCCGCGACGGCATGATGCTGGACGAGGCCCTCCGCGATCGCATCCGCACCGAAATCCGGGCTCACGCCAGTCCGCACCATGTTCCGAAAAAGATCATTCAGGTCGCTGATCTACCGCGGACAATCAACGGGAAGTTGTCCGAGCTGGCGGTGCGGGCCGTCATCCACAATCGCCCTGTGGGCAATACCGACGCCCTCGCCAATCCACAGGCGCTCAGCCTGTTCCGGGGTCTGGCGGAGTTGGCCTCGTGAAGGGCGCAGTGCGCGCAGTTCTGTCGGGGTTCATCGATTACGCCGGCCTGTTCCCCCCCGCGGGCCTCGTGATGCTGGAGGCCGTCCGGAACTACGCCGCCTACCAGCGCCGGGACGATGCATGGGCACTGGCGCGGTTTGTCGTGCCGGTCGCGCGGCTGGCGGAGCTCGAACACTCGCTCCTCGAACTGTCCGAGGTCGAACGACTCGGCACGCGATGGCCGCTGACCGCACTGGCCGGCGCCGACATCAAGGCGGATGTGGCAGCCGTCGAGACCTTCAATGCGTGCTACGTGCATGGTGGACCGGAAGTCCAGTCGTTCGAGGCACGCGTGGCCTCACCGACGGAGATCCGGGCGATCCGGGCCGCGGTACCGCCACGCTACGAGCTGTATCTCGAGGTTCAGCTCGGCGGCGATCTGCCGGCGTTGCTTGGCACGGTTCGTCAGGCGGGTGCGATGGCCAAGATTCGGACGGGCGGTATCCGAGCGTCCGAGATCCCTGCGCCGGAGGCGGTGCTGGAGTTCCTCGCTGAGGCCGCGCGCGCGCGGCTCCCGTTCAAGGCTACAGCGGGGCTGCACCATCCGGTCCGCGGACTCGCACCCCTGACCTACGAGCCGGGAAGCGCTTGCGGGCACTTGTTCGGTTATCTCAACGTCATCCTCGCCGCGGTGGTGCTGTGGCACGGGCGTACCCGGGAGGATGCGCTGCGCCTGCTCACCGCCGAGAGCCGATCCGCGCTTGGGTTGGGCGACGAGGCGATCGTCTGGGCAGGCATTCGGACCGAGGTGGAAGAGATCGTGCGGGCACGCCGCGAGTTCATGCGCGCCATCGGTTCCTGCTCGTTTACGGAGCCATTGGAGGAGATAGAGCCGGCATGAGCGAATCGCTCCTCGATGCGACCCACGACCCCGCGCGACAGAGCTGGCTTCCGGCCGCCAACACGGCCGGAGCGGCTTTCCCGGTCCAGAACCTCCCCCTTGGCGTGTTTCGGGCGACGATGTCGGATCGACCGCGCATCGGGGTCGCGATCGGCGATCGAGTCCTGGACCTGGTGGCGGCCCTCGAGGTGGGGTGTCTGGAACTGCCGGAGCGACTGGCCGCGGCCTGTCACCTGTCCCAGCTCAATGGCCTCATGACACAGCCGGTCGAAGCCCGGCGTGCCCTCCGCTCGGCGCTATCGGCGCTGCTTTCGGAAGGCAGCCGGCTGGCGGCGGACCGCGCCCTGCATGAGCGGCTGTTCCGGTTCAGCAACGAAGTACAGATGCAGCTGCCGGCGACGATCGGCGACTACACCGACTTCTATGCTTCGATCCACCACGCCAGCAACGTGGGATCGATGTTCCGCCCCGACAACCCGCTGCTGCCGAACTACAAGTGGGTGCCGATCGGATACCATGGACGAGCCTCGTCCGTGATCGTGAGTGGGACGCCCGTGCGCCGACCGATGGGGCAATCCCGAGCCCCCGATGCCCCACAGCCGAGCTTCGGTCCCTCTCGACAGCTGGATTATGAGCTGGAGTTGGGTACGTGGATCGCCGAGGGAAATCCGCTGGGCACCAGTATCAGCATCGACCAGGCCGAGCGTCATCTGTTCGGGGTAAGCCTGCTCAACGATTGGTCGGCGCGCGACCTGCAGGCCTGGGAGTACCAGCCGCTCGGGCCGTTTCTCGCGAAGAACTTCGCCACCACCGTCGCTCCGTGGGTGGTCACGATGGAAGCGTTGGTGCCGTTCCGGGTGCCGGCTGGGGAGCGGCCCTCCTCCGATCCGCCGCCGCTTCCCTATCTCAACGGTCCCGAAGACCGCGCCCGAGGTGGACTCACGGCGACGCTCGAAGTTCGGCTCCAATCGGCTCGGATGCGGGAACAGGGAATGCAGCCGGTGCGGCTCTCCCAGACGGACTTCCGCCGATTGTACTGGACCCTGGGGCAGCTCGTCACCCATCACACCAGCGGTGGCTGCAACTTGATGCCGGGGGACCTGCTCGGGAGTGGAACAGTCTCCGGGCCATCCAAGGAAGAGCGAGGCTGTCTGCTCGAGTTGACCTGGCGGGGGAAGGAACCGCTGGTGCTTCCCTCGGGCGAAGAGCGGAGTTTCCTCGAGGATGGCGACGAGGTTGTGATGACCGGGTTCTGCGAACGCCCCGGCGCAGCCCGGATTGGGCTGGGGGAATGTCGGGGCACGATCCTCGCGGCACGGACCTAGGGACGCGTGTTACACGGCTTTGAAAGGAGTCAGTATGCCGGACCTCGCCACGACCGCGGGAATCGCGCCGGGCCTCACCACGACCCGGGCGCCGTTTATCGAGCAGGCCCAGGCGCAGGGCCAGCTCTACATCGATCAGCCCTATGCGCTCTACAGCGAAGAGAACCATCGCACCTGGAGCCGGCTGCTCAGCCGGATGCGGGACTACTGGGAGCGATACGCCAATCCCCGCTTCCTCGAAGGCGTTGCGACACTGCATCTCGATCCTGACCAGGTCCCGCGCTGCGAGGACATCAACCGCTTCCTGGAGCCGCGCACCGGTTTCAAGGCGAGACCGGTGAGCGGCTACGTTCCCGCCTACTTGTTCTTCGATTGTCTCAAGCGCAAGGAATTTCCCACCACGATCACGGTGCGGGACGGGAACTCGCTCGACTATCTGCCGGAGCCCGACATCTTCCACGACATCGCCGGTCACGTGCCCATGCACACCGACCGAGCCTTCGCGGATGCGCTGGTCAAGTTCGGGCAGTTCGCGGAACGCGCGGCGAAGCGGGCGGGGGAGATCAAGGACGAAGAGCAACGCATCAAGATGTTGACCAGCAACGTCAAGGGCCTGGCACGCTTCTTCTGGTTCACGGTGGAGTTCGGACTGATGCGGGAGAATGCGCGAGCCGCGATTGCCCCGGGAGGAGTGCGCGCCTACGGCAGTGGACTGCTCTCCAGTTACGGTGAGCTGAGGCACTGCGTCGAGTCCACCGAGGTGCAGCGGTTCCCCGCGCAGACCGAATGGATCATCAATCAGTCGTTCGAAATCCATCACTATCAGCCGCTGCTGTACGTGATCGAGGACTTCGAACATCTCTTCTATCTGGTCCACGACCTAGAGAGGCGCCTCGACGCCGGCCTCCTCGACAACCTGCAGCCTGGTGAACCCGAGGTGAACGAAGTGGACCTGAAGAGCTTTCTGGATGCGGCGTTGGCGCGGTGATGGACGGAAAGACGGAAGGGTGGAAGGATGGAAGGGTGGAAGGATGGAAGGATGGAAGGGTGGAAGGATGGAAGGGTGGAAGGGTGGAAGGATGGAAGGGTGGAAGGGTGGAGGGATGGAAGGAATGGAACACTCCTGCATCCCCTTGCGGGAATGCTGAAACTGGCGCTCCTCCACGGCTAACGGCTAACGGCTAACGGCTAACGGCTAACGGCTAACGGCTAACGGCTAACGGCTAGCGGCCGCCCTCGCGTTTCTCCTGCCCTCCGCTGCGTCCGCAGGTGCCACACATCCAGACATCCATCGGCTATCCTTGCCGCCATGGCTCCCCCTACACGCACTCCCCCTGGTGAATGGAGCGATCCTCGGCACCGCCTCGGTTACGACGGAGAGGAGGAGGCTTCGGCTTTCCTCGCAGCGAAAGGCTGGGAGATCGCGGCGCATCGCTTTCGGATTGGCCGAAATGAAATCGACCTGATCATTCGCCGTGGTTCGCTGGTCGCGTTCGTGGAAGTGAAGACCCGCGGGGGCTTGGGATACGGTGCTGGTCGGGAAGCGATCGGCTGGAAGAAGCGCCAGGCGATCGGCCGAGTTGCCGAGGTCTGGCGTCAGCGGCACGGCCGGCCGGATGAGACTTACCGCTTCGATGTCATCGAGGTTGTTCGGCAACGGGGTCACGGCGTGACCATCGAGCATATAGCCGATGCTTGGCGGCTTTCACCTCGATGAAGCAAAATGACTTGTAATGCTCCACAAACTCGCTATTGCTTCGGAGCATTTTCGGTTATAGATTCGCTCTAGTCATGCTATGACCAATTTCACTCCACATTGAGACGCGAGCAGCCCAAATGGCTACCGAAGAGAACAAGCCCCTCGATCCTGAGCGCCGCAAAGCCCTGAACCTCGCCATCTCCCAGATCGAGAAGCAGCTGGGGAAGGGCTCCATCATGCGGATGGGGACGGATAGCCCCAGGGTGAGGGTCGCGGCGATTCCTACTGGCGCCATCAATCTCGACGCCGCGATCGGGATTGGGGGGGTGCCACGGGGTCGGATCACCGAGATCTACGGTCCGGAATCTTCGGGCAAGACAACCCTCTGCCTGCATCTTGTGGCCAACGTGCAAAAGGCGGGTGGAGTTGCCGCCTACGTTGACGCTGAACACGCCTTGGACGTGGAATACGCCCGGAAGCTCGGTGTGGACATCGAGAACCTTCTGGTTTCCCAGCCGGACACCGGAGAGCAGGCGCTGGAGATCGTCGAAATCCTCGTCCGCTCCGGGGCGGTGGAACTGGTGGTGATAGACTCGGTGGCGGCGCTGGTCCCCAAGGCCGAAATCGAGGGGGAGATGGGGGATAGCCACATGGGTCTGCAGGCGCGACTGATGAGTCAGGCGCTGCGGAAACTCGCCGGCTCCATCAACCGCTCCAATTGCGCGGTAGTCTTCATCAACCAGCTGCGCGAGAAGATCGGCGTGATGTTCGGCAATCCCGAGACCACCACCGGCGGGAAGGCGCTCAAGTTCTACGCCTCGCTCCGGCTGGATATCCGCCGGGTGGGCCCGGTGAAGGAGCGCGAAGTGGTCATCGGCAACCACGTGCGGGTGAAGGTGGTCAAGAACAAGGTCGCACCGCCCTTCAAGCAAGCCGAGTTCGACGTGATGTTCGATGAGGGCATCAGCCATGTCTCGCTGGTGGTGGATATCGCCGCGGAGGCGAACATCATCCAGAAGTCCGGTGCCTGGTACTCCTATGGCGATCAGCGGATCGGCCAGGGCCGCGAGAACGCCAAGCTCTTCCTCAAGGACAATCCGGCGCTCTGCACCGAGGTGGAGACCAAGGTGAAGGACTTCCTGGGCATGAAGGCCGGCGCCGTGGCGGGCGTCGCGACGGAGGACGAGGAGTAGAGGAGTAGGGGAGGGTAGGGGCAGAGCTTCGTAGGGGCGGAGCTACAGCTCCGCCCCTACCGATCCCCACCCTCGCAACTTCACTTTCGATCCACGCGATGCCACGCATCACTAGCCTCGACCCCGATCCGCGCCGCCCTGGTGCGGTGCGAGTCCTTGTGGACGGTCGGCTGTTCTGCACTGTCCATGAGGCCGCGATCGCACCGGCGGCGTTGGAGGTGGGGGTCGAATGGACCCCCGACCGCGCCGGCCAGGCTGGGCAGGCGGCGGATCAGGAGGCCGCATGGCGCGCCCTGCTTCGCGCACTCGAGCGCCGCAGCTACGCGCTCGCCGAGCTGCGGCGGCGGCTCGTCCAGAAAGGCCACCCCCCTGAGGCGGCGGACTTCGCGATCGGTCGTGCCGTGGATGCCAGGCTCCTGGACGACGCGTCATTCGCCCGGAATTTCGTGGAAACTCGCGCGGCCCGAGGTCGGGGGCCAGCCCGTCTTCGGCGGGACCTGCTCGCCCTGGGGGTCGCGAGAGCGAGCATCGACGCCGCCCTCGCGGCGCAGTGGTCTGAGCCGGAAGCCCACCTCACTATCGCCGCGGACCTCGCCAAAAAACGGGCTCGCCAGCTCCGCGGACTTCCGCGTGACGTGCGTCGCCGGCGCATTCTCGCCTTTCTTGGCCGCCGAGGATTCACTGGCCGACGAGTTTCGGAGCTGGTCGCGAGGGCGCTCAGGGAGGAGTAGGGATTGCTCATGGCCGATTGCTGATTGTTGTCGGCTATCGGCTATCGGCTATCGGCCTATCGGCCCCATGGCTGACGGCTGGCGAGTGACGCCTGATCCCGTTCCCCCGTTCCCCCGTTCTTCCGTTCCCCTTTCCCCGTTCCCCGTTCCCCGTTCCCCTTTCCCCTTTCCCCTTTCCCCCGTTCCCCCGTTCCCCGTTCCCCCGTTCCCCTCTCTAAGTCACAGTGCGACTTGGCCCTAGGCTGGGGCGGCCCGTATATTCCGGGCCTATGAAAGCCGCGCAGATCCGCCGTCTCTTCCTCGATTTCTTCGCTGATCACGGGCACCGAGAGGTGCCCTCTTCGTCGTTGCTGCCGGCGGACGATCCGACGCTGCTGTTCAGCAACGCCGGAATGAATCAGTTCAAGCGGGTCTTCCTCGGGTTGGAACAGCGCGACTATCGCCGCGCGACCACCTGCCAGAAATGCGTCCGGGCCGGAGGGAAGCACAACGATCTCGAACAGGTTGGCCACACGACCCGGCATCACACCTTCTTCGAGATGCTGGGGAACTTCTCCTTCGGCGACTACTTCAAGCGTGACGCGATCGCGTTTGCCTGGGAGTTTGTGACCGACAAGCAGTACCTCGGGCTTGATCCCAAGCGGCTCCGCGTCACGGTGCATCACAACGATGACGAGGCCAGGAAACTCTGGCGTGAGTTGTCGGGCCTGACGGATGACCGGATCTACGGTTTGGGTGACAAGGACAACTTCTGGCAAATGGGCGACACCGGACCGTGCGGACCGTGCACGGAGATCTATGTCGATCTGAGACGGTCCGACGGTCCGACGGTCCGACGGTCCGCGACCATCCCTCAGGCGGAGTTCGAAGCACTCGCTGAGTCCGGCGAAATGCTGGAGATCTGGAACCTGGTCTTCATGCAGTTCGATCGGTCCGCGGATGGCGTGCTGACTCCATTGCCGAAGCCGTCGGTAGACACCGGGGCCGGGCTTGAGCGCATCGCCTCGGTGATGCAGGGTCAGGACTCCAACTTCCACACCGACCTCTTCATGCCGCTGCTCGACCGGGTTGCCGAGCTAGTCGGTCGTCCGTACGACCGCGGCCCAGCGGGCGGTGGATTCCGGGTGTTGGCCGACCACGCCCGGGCGGTCACGTTTCTGCTCACTGACGGGGTGTATCCCTCTAACGATGGGCGGGGTTACGTGCTGCGGCGCATCCTGCGTCGGGCCGTTCGGCATGCCTGGCTGCTGGGCCGGAAGGAGCCGACCCTGGCGCCGCTCACCGAAGTGGTAGTTCGGGAGATGGCCGACGCCTATCCCGAACTGCGCGCGAAGGCTGCCTACGTGAAGGACGTAACCCGGCAGGAGGAGGAGCGCTTCCTTGAAACCATCGAGGGAGGCCTCAAGCGGCTGGAAGAGATCTTCGCGACTGGAGCCAAGGTCATCCCGGGCATCGAGGCGTTCAAGCTGTACGATACCTTTGGGTTTCCGATCGATCTCACCGAGATCATCGCCGGGGAACGGGGCTTCGAGGTGGACCTCGCGGGGTTCGATCGAGCGCTGGAGGAGCAGCGGGACCGATCACGCGAAGTGCACTCTCAAGGCAAGGGTTCAGTCTCGATGAGCCCGGCCCTCTCCGGGCGTGGGGAGGTGGCCACTTGGGTAGAGGGAAAGAAGGCCATCCCACATTTCATTGGTTACGACAATACCGAGGCTGAAACCGACATCGTTGCGTACCGCAAGGTTGGTAGCCAGGTCGAACTGCTCCTCGGGGAGAACCCGTTCTACGCCGAATCCGGTGGCCAGGTCAGCGACACCGGAACCATCACCGGGGACGGATGGACTGTCGCAGTCACCGGGGTGCGCAAGGATCCCCGGGGACAGGTGGTCAGCGGCCTGATCACTGGAGATTTCCAGCTTGGCCCCGTCAAGGCCATTGTCGATAGGGCGCGCCGCCGGGATATCGAGCGCAATCACAGCGCGACCCATCTGGTCCACTGGGCGCTCCGCCAGCACCTCGGCCCCCACGTCCGGCAGCAGGGATCGTTGGTGGAGCCGGGGCGGCTCCGCTTCGACTTCTCCCATCATGGGCCGATCGAGCCGGCGCTGCTCGGTGCCATCGAGCGCGAGGTGTACGATCAGGTGCTGGAAAACTGGGTGGTCGAAACTCGGGAATTGCCGTATGCCGAAGCGATCAAGCTTGGCGCTATGGCGTTCTTCTCTGAGAAGTACGGTGACCGCGTCCGGATGGTGCAGATGGGACCTTCGCTTGAATTGTGCGGCGGCACCCACGTTCGCACGACCGGACAACTCGGCCTGTTCCGCTTCGAGGGGCAGGGTGGAGTCGCCGCCGGAGTGCGGCGCATCGAGGCACTCACCGGCCCCGAGGCCTATCGGAGTGTGGCGCAGGAGGAAGCCCTGCTCGAGCAGATCGCGGGGACTCTCAGAGCCCACCCGGATCAGGTCCTCAAGAAGCTCGACCAGGTGCGGCAGGAGAAGGAGAAGCTCGAGGCTCGACTGGAGCAGCTGCTCAAGAGCGGCGCGTCCGCGGCGGAGCCGCAGGGCGATATCCGGGAGATTCGCGGTGTGCAGGTCACGCTCGGCACCACGGCCGTGGAGGACCGTGACGAGGTCGCCTCGTCGGCCGACCGATTCCGGGAGGGAAGACGGAACTCGGTGCTGGTGCTGTTCTCGAGCTCGGGACGCGGCGCAGTGCATGTAGTTGTCACCGATGATCTGGTGAAGGCCGGGAAGAAGGCCGGCGACCTGGTCAACCTGATCGCGAAGGTGAGCGGTGGAAAAGGCGGCGGTCGGCCGCACTTTGCGTCCGCCAGTGCGGGCGATCCGACCAAGCTGAGTGCCGCCCGGGAGGCGGCGCCCGCGCTCATCGATGCCTGGCTCGCCGCATGAGTGCGGAGCCTGATGCGCCCTCGTCAGCAACCCGCTGGCTGTCGGAGCGTACCGCGATCGGTCCCGCTGCCCTCCGGGAGCGAGTGCTGGAGCACGCGGCAGCGGTGAGCGAAGGCGGTTCCCTGGCCGAACACCTTGCGTTGGCCGCGGAGCGCGTCCTGGCGATCGTCGAGGAACACCCCGGCGACCGTTCGATCGCCCTCGACCTCCTCGCCGGTGATGCGCTGGTGACGCTGGCGCTCCTGGCCCAGGCAGAAACGTCGCCGGAGTCGCTGGGTTCGTTTGCGGAAAGCTTGCTCGCGGCGGAGCGGGTGGTTTGAGTGATTGATCTGCACAGCCACATCCTCCCCGGGGTTGATGACGGCTCCAAGACTGTCGAACAGTCGGTGGGTGTGCTTCGCCGTTTCGCGGAGCACGGGATCGCCGGGGTTTGCCTCACCCCGCACCTGCTCGCGAGCACGGCGGCGCGAGGCGTGCCCGAGCTGCAGGACCGCCAATTTGCCGCGCTGTTGTCCGTCGCACCGCCAGAGGTCACGCTGTATCGCGGGGCGGAAGTGATGCTGGATCGGCCCTTGGACGCCCGGGTCGCCGCCGCTCGGCAGGTTACGATCAACGGCAGCCGCTACATTCTGGTCGAATTCTCCCGGCTGGTTGCGGCACAGACGGTGGAGCACGCCCTGGCCCTGGTCGTCGCGATCGGTTTGGTCCCGCTGGTCGCCCATCCCGAGCGCTACCGCTGCTGCCACCCCGATGCGGTGCGACGGTGGAAGGCGCTTGGCGCGCTGATGCAGGTGGACGGCCCAACGCTCTTGTCGCCTCGGCCTCGCGGAGTGCGAGCCCGACAGCTGGTGGAGCATGGATTCGCGGATATCGCTGCCGCAGACAATCACGGCGATACGCGAACGCTTCTTGGGGCATGGGAGGAGATCGTTCGGCAGGACGGTACGGTTCAGGCTGAGCTGCTCCTCAAACAGAACCCTCGGGCGATCCTCGAGGATCGCAGTGTGGAACCGGTGCCCGCGCTGACCTGGCGGGTGTCGCTTACCGATCGCTTGCGCGGGCTGTTCGGGCGCAACGCCGATCTCGACCGCCCATGATCACCCTGGCGGGTCAGGTTGCGCTGGTCACCGGAGGCTCACGCGGCATCGGCCGCGCTACCGCCCTGCTGCTGGCCCGCGCCGGAGCGGATGTCGCGCTCACCTGTCGTTCACGCACCCACGAAGCCGAGGCCGTGGCCGCGGAAATCCGGCAGCTGGGCAGGAAGGCGTGGGTGGGAAGCGGCGATCTCGCCGACCCCGCCGTCGTGGAACGAATCTTCGACGAGGCGGTCCGGGCGCTCGGGCCGTTGGATTGCTTCGTGGGCAATGCGGGCATCTGGCCGCCCGAGGAGAGTCGGCTCCGGGACATGACCGCTGATCGCTGGACCGCCACCATGCGCGACAACCTCGATGCAATCTTCCTCACGACCCGTGCGGCACTACGTCGGATCCGAAAGCCGGGGCGGATCGTGCTGGTGGGCAGCACCGCAGGTCAACGTGGCGAAGCGTTTCACGCCGACTACGCCGCCACCAAGGGAGCCATGATCTCCCTCGTAAAATCCCTGGCGGCAGAATGCGGACCCGATGTCAACGTAAATTGTGTGGCGCCGGGTTGGGTGGACACCGAGATGAGCTGGCCCGCGTTCGGAAGTGGGGGAAAGGAGCGGATCGTGGCGACGATCCCGCTCGGCCGCATCGCCACCCCAGCGGAGATCGCCGGCCCCATCGTGTTTCTCTGCAGCGACCTGGCCCGGCACATCACCGGCGAAATTCTGAATGTGAATGGCGGGAGCGTGCTTTGTGGTTAGTACAAAGTACCGAGTACCGAGTACCGAGTACCGAATACTCAACAGCGAGTACCGAGTACCGAGTACCGGGTGCCGAGTACTCGGAAGTCGAGTGGATCAATCGTCACCCGGCAACCGTTCCACCGGAGGCGTTTCTCGAGATGCGGCAGTTAGTACTCGGTACTCGGTACTCGGTACTCGGTACCATGTTCTCGGTACTCGGTACTGCCCATGATCCATCTCGTCTTCACCGGCGGCACCATCTCCATGGTCCGGGACGATCGCGCGGGCGGGAATGTCCCCACCCATGGCGGCGAGACGCTCGTTGGTTTCGCTCCTGAATTGGCAAGCGTGGCCCCATTCCTGGTCGACGACTGGGGCAGGTACCCTGCGTGCCATATGGGTCCGGAGAAGTTGTGGGAACTCCGTAATCACATTGCCGCGATCATGCGCGAGGCGCAGCCGCAGGGGATCGTCATTACCCACGGGACCGACACGATAGAGGAGACGGCCTACCTGCTGGCCCGAACTCTCGACCTCGGGATTCCGGTAGCGATCACTGGCGCCATGCTCACCTCTACCGACGCGGGGTGGGATGGTCCCCGGAATCTCACCGACGCGGCCCGAGTCGCGGCGAGCCCGCACAGTCGTGGCCGCGGTACGATGGTGGTGTTTGCCGGGCGCATCTTCGGCGGGTTGGCGGTCGCGAAGCTCCAGGCGACTGCCATCGAATCCTTTGGCAATCCTCATGGCGAGGCGCTCGGTCGGTTGAACGGGCAGGTGGTGGAGTTCGCCCACCCGGCGATTCGGCGAGAAGTTCTTAGCCCGCCGGGGCTGAGCGCGCGGGTTGCCCTGATCCCGATGGTGATCGGGGACCAGGGCGCACTGCTCGATCTGGCGCGCCCTTCTCACGATGGGGTGGTCGTGGTCGCCTTCGGGAGCGGTAACCTCCCTCCAGGCGCCGTCCCGGCCATTCGGCGCTGGATGGCGGAGGGCAAGCCGGTCGTGCTGGCGAGCCGGTGCACCTACGGTGAGGTAACGCCGGTCTATGCGTTCCCCGGTGGTGGCGCGACGCTGGTGCGGGAAGGGGTGATCCCGGCGGGACCGCGCACGCCGAGTCAGGCGCGGATGGAGCTGATCCATCTGCTTGTCGGCGGGAGTCGCATACGGGGGTGGAACGGGGGAACGGGAGAACGGGGGAACGGGGGAGGCCTGAGAGGCCTTTCTCACACGCTCGCGACCCTTATTTTCCGTCGTCCCGTCGTCCCGTCGTCCCGTCGTCCCGTCGTTCCGTCGTTCCGTCGTCCTTCGTCGTCCCGTCTTCCGTCTTCCGTTCTCCCGTTCTCCCGTTCTCCCGTTCCCCGTTCCCCATCCTCATGCCCTTTCCCGACGAGCTCCGCATCCCGCCCGACGTTCTCGAGATTGCCCGCACGCTGGAAGCGGCCGGGCATGAGGCGTGGTGTGTCGGGGGTGCCATTCGGGACACGCTGCTCGGCGAGCCTAACACCGACTACGACATCGCGACCTCGGCGACTCCCGACGTGGTCCAGAAGCTCTTCAAGAACACGGTAGCGGTGGGAGAGCGCTTCGGTACGATCGCAGTACGGACCAAGCGCCGGCATCACGAGGTCACCACCTTTCGCCGCGATGTCACTACCGATGGGCGCCACGCAGAGGTCGTCTTCGGCGTATCACTCGAGGAAGATCTGGCGCGGCGGGACTTCACCATCAACGCCATCGCCTATCATCCGCTGCGGCACGAGTGGCGGGACCCATTTCAGGCCACCCGCGACCTCGAAGCCAAGCTCATCCGCGCCGTCGGCACCCCCGAACAGCGGTTCCGTGAAGACTACCTTCGGATTCTCCGGGGGCTCCGATTCGCCGCCCGGTTCGGGTTCGAGATTGACCCAAATACCTGGCAGGCGATGCGTGCCACGGCGCAGGGCCTGAAGTACCTGTCTGCCGAGCGAGTGCGGGAAGAGTGGTACAAGGGCCTCCGCACCGCGGTGAGCCTCCGGCGATTGCTCGACCTCTGGGTGGAAAGCGGCGCCGCGGGCATCTGGCTGCCCGAACTCCTGATGGAAGCCCCGACTACGCCAACACCCTCCGTCTCGCCCACCGGTTCTCCGCTCGTGCGCAGGCATGCTCATGTGGGGCGGCTTCCCGAGCGAGCGGCCGCGGTGCCGGCAGCGCTGAGGGAGGAATCGGCGGACGTCCCCCGCGATCCGGTGCTCCTGACCGCCCTGCTCTGCATTGATCCGGTCGCGGTCCTGGTGCGGCTCAAGGCGTCCAATGCCGAGATCGCCAGGGCGGCGGCGATGCTCACGGGCCCCGGCGAGCCGGAGGG
Organism: uncultured Gemmatimonadales bacterium; assembly: GCA_963748035.1. GTDB lineage: Bacteria > Gemmatimonadota > Gemmatimonadetes > Gemmatimonadales > GWC2-71-9 > JADJOM01. The sequence goes on from CAVVHO010000005.1 coordinate 217,633, forward strand.
CAATTCCCCGGTTGGGGTCCGTCGCTGGATGGCGGCCGTCGGCGATGCGGCGGATGACCTGACCCGATTGTGGCAGCTACAGCATGGGGCGAAGGCGCCGTGGGCGGACACCATGCATGGTGTCCGCGAGCGGGGTGAACCCCTGAACCGGCGGCACCTGGCGGTGACCGGTGCCGAGCTGCAGGAAATCGGCATTCCGGCCGGCCCCCAGATAGGCGCCGTGCTCGATCGGCTGTTGAATTGGGTCGTGGACGATCCGTCGCTCAACACCCGCGAGGAGCTGCTGAGCCGCGCCAAGGCGCTCAGGTGAACGCGCTGTTCTTCGCCCTGGTCGCGGCGCTCGGCAACCTCGCGGGCGGCTATGCCGTGGTCCGCCACGAGCGGAGGAGCCTCGCGGTGATCGACGGCTTCCTCGCCTTCGGCGCGGGTTTCATGCTGAGTGTCGCGCTGCTGGAGGTGGCGCCCGAGGCGATCGAGCGCGACACCTCGGCTCCGATCTTCCTGCTAGCTGGATACCTCGCGGTGCATCTCGCCCAACACGTGCTGGTCCCGCATTTCCACTTCGGAGAGGAGACCCACAAGATCAGCCCTCGCACAGGGTCTGACGGCGCTCGCGGGCTCCTGCTGCACACCTTCTTTCGATGGCGTCGCGATTGCCAGCGGTTTCCAGGTATCTGGCCATCTGGGCGTGCTGCTCTTTCTGGCGGTCTTCCTGCACAAGCTGCCCGAGGGCGTCACCATGGCCAGCGTGATGCTGGCAGGGGGGCAGAGTCCCGCTCGCGCGCTCGGCGCCGCAGCGCTCCTCGGGCTCGCGACAGTCGTGGGCGTGGTGCTCACCGAAGTGAGCGCCCCACTGCTCACCCACGGGCTCGCGATCGCCGCCGGAGTCACCATCTACGTAGCCGCTTCCAATCTGGTGCCCGAGGTCCAGAGCCGGCGCGGGTGGAAGATGCCGGTAGCCTTCTTCGGTGGAGCCGGGGTGTTCTTCCTTACGAGGGAGTTGGTCGAGAGGCTGGGAGGGTAGGGAGGCGAGAGGCGACAGGCGACAGGCGACAGGCGACAGGCGACAGGCGACAGGCGACAGGCGACAGGCGATAGGCGATAGGCGACAGGCGACAGGTGACAGGTAACGGTGACAGGCTGACAGGCTGACAGGCGACCGGCTGACGTTTGCACTGGCTCACGGCTGACGGCTAACGGCTAACGGCTAACGGCTAACGGCTAACGGCTAAGGGCCACCATCAGCAATCAGCAATTAGCAATTATCATTCAGCTGTGCCCACCGCCCCCTCTCTCTTCACTCTCCCTGAGCCTCTCGCTGCGCGTATGCGGCCGCGGAGTCTCGAGGAGTGCCTGGGTCAGGAACAACTCCTCGGCCCCGGCCGCCCCTTGGGCGATGCAATTCGCCGGGGAGATGTGGGGTCCTGCATCTTCTGGGGCCCGCCTGGGACCGGCAAGACCACCATTGCCAGACTGATTGCCCAGCACACCGACCGGGAGTTCGTGGAGCTCTCAGCGGTGCTGGATGGCGTACCGCGGGTGAAGGAGATCGTCCGCGAAGCGGAACAGCGAAAGGTGCTGGGGCGGGGGACTGTGCTCTTCTGCGACGAGATCCACCGCTTCAACCGGGCCCAACAGGATGCCTTCCTGCCGCACGTCGAACGCGGCACGGTGACGCTCATTGGGGCCACCACCGAGAACCCCAGCTTTGAGCTGAACGGCGCCCTGCTTTCGCGGGTGCAGGTATTTGTGCTGGTACCTCTCACCGGCACGGCGATCACCGCGCTGCTTGAGCGCGCGCTCACCGACACAGAACGCGGCCTCGGTCACCTCGAGCTTGAGGTGTCGCCTGGCGCAATCCCGTTGCTCGCCGAGCATTCGGATGGCGACGCACGCCGAGCCTTGACTGTTCTGGAGTCGGCCGCGCGGCTGGTCGGGCCGCGCGGGGTTCTCACCTCAGCGCTCATCGTCGAGGCACTCGGCCGCCGGGTGCCGGCTTACGACAAGAGCGGTGAAGAGCACTTCAACATGCTCTCCGCTTATCACAAGGCGCTGCGCGGCAGCGATCCGCAGGGGGCGCTCTACTGGATGGCGCGGATGCTGGAGGGCGGTGAGGACCCAATGATCCTCTTCCGCCGAGCCATCGCCATGTCGGCGGAGGACGTGGGCCTTGCCGATCCGGAGGCACTCAAGCTCGCCGTCGCAGCGCGAGATGCCTACCACATGCTGGGGGCGCCGGAGGGATACCTTCCCCTGGCGGAGATGACCATCTACCTGGCGACCGCGCCGAAATCGAATCGAACCAAGGTCGCCCTGGCGGCGGCGCTGGAGGCGGCCAGGCGGACACCGGCCGAGCCCGTGCCGCTCCACATCCGTAACGCCTCCACCTGCCCTCATGAAGGATCTCGGCTACGGCAGCGGCTACCAATACGCCCACGATTCTCCCACCGCCTACACTCCACAGGAGTATCTGCCTGAGGCACTCTCCGGTCAGGCGTTCTACGTGCCGAGCGAGATGGGGTTCGAGAAGCGGATCCGGGAACGGCTGGAGTGGTGGGAGAAACAAAAAACTACGGGAGAACGGTAGAACGGGGGAACGGGAGAATCTTCTGTCATTGCGAGGCCGCGCAGCGGCCGAAGCAATCTCTCGCCGGATGAAAGGCGGATATGGCGTTGACGCAGCGTTGAGCCAGTCGGCCAAGATTCCGGAATGCCCAGGCGAGAGCCAGGTAAGCGCCATCACCCGCGAGAAGCAGATCAAGGCCGGCTCTCGACGTCAGAAGGGCGCACTGATCCAAGCCATGAATCCTGAGTGGCAGGATCTATCGTTTGAGCTTTGAGAGAGTTTGCTTCGTCGGCCCCTGCGGGGCCTCCTCGCAATGACAGAAGTCCCCGGTTCCCCGCCCCCCGTCCCACTCCATATATTGCAGCCATGCGACGACTCCTTCCCCTAGGCCTCCTGCTCACCGCCGCCTGTGGCACCGGCGCGGTGAACCCGATCACCTTTCTCCAGCCTGACGTACGGCTGCACCATCTCGAGTTGCAGAACGTGGGACTCTCGGGCGGGACGCTGGGTGTCGTGCTGGCGTTCCACAATCCCAACAAGCTGAGCCTGCAAGGCACCGGTCTGGACGCGGGCATCGACATCGAGGGGAGCCATTTCGGCGATGTGATTCTGAGCGACGCCTTTTCGCTGGCCGCTCGGGACACGACGCTGCTCACCGTGCCCCTCACGTTTCGTTGGGCGGGCGTCGCGTCGGCGGCGCGCTCGGCGCTAGAGTACGGGGCAGTGAATTACGCGATCAAGGGCAAGTTCCGGGTACTTACGCCGATGTGCAGCGAGTGCGAGATCCCGTTCTCCGGGCAGGGCAAGGTGCCCCTGCTCCGGCCTTAGTCTTCCGGAGTCCATCATCCGCCAGCTGATCACTATCGAGCCCACCGTCGAGCGCGCCGTGCTGGTTGGCGCGCCCCGGAAGGGTAGCGACGACGCGGAACACCTCACCGAACATCTCGACGAGCTTGCGCGACTGGCAGACACCGCGGGAGCGGTCGTTGTCGGCCGCCTGTCGCAACAGGTAGTCTCACCCAATCCCGCGACCCTGATCGGTGAAGGGAAAGTCGAGGAGCTCCGCGCCCTCCTTGAGGCGGAACGCGCCACCCTGGTGCTGTTCGACGAAGAACTGACTCCCAACCAGGGGGCCAACCTCGAGCATGATCTCAAGGTGCGAGTGATGGACCGGGCCGAGCTGATCCTCGACATCTTCTCGACCAGGGCACGGACCCACGAAGCGAAGCTGCAGGTGGAGCTGGCTCAGCTCGAGTACCTGCTGCCCCGCCTCGCCCGGATGTGGACCCACCTTTCCCGCATTCGGGGTGGCATCGGTCTCCGTGGGCCGGGCGAAACCCAGCTCGAGACCGACCGCCGGATCATCCGCCGGAAGATCCAGGCACTGCGCGGCAAGCTCAGTGAGTGGGAGCAGCATCGAAGAGTGCTCCGGGCCGGCCGATCTGCAATGCTCAACGTGGCGCTGGTCGGCTACACCAACGCGGGCAAGTCGAGCATTCTCCGGATGCTCTCGGGCGAGCACGAGATCTTCGTCGAAGATCGGCTCTTCGCCACCCTCGACACACTCACCCGCGAGGTGGACCTTGGCGAAGGCTGCCGCGCCCGGGTATCGGACACTGTCGGCTTCATCCGGAAGCTGCCGCACCATCTCGTGGCCAGCTTCCGTGCCACCCTCGAGGAGGTCGGCGAGGCCGACGTGCTCCTCCATGTGGTAGACGCCAGCCACCCCGGCTGGGAAGAGCAAATGCTGGTGGTGGACCTGGTGCTCGGCGAGTTGGGGATCGGAGACCGGCCGGTAGTCCCGGTCTTCAATAAGCTGGACGCAGTGTCAGACGCGGCGGCCTTCACGGCACGGGCCCGCGAACTCTTCCCTGAGGCCGTACCTGCGAGCACGGTGCGCATCGGCGGGCTGGAGGCGCTCAAGACCGAGTTGCGCCGCCGAGATCGCGAGCTTCGCCCGACCGTGACGGTGCTCGTGCCGGTGGCGGACGGCGCGCGGATCGCGTCGCTCTATCGCATTGGGGAAGTAGTGGCGCAGACGGTGGTCGGCGACCGCCACGCGGTCAGCGTCCGGTTGGCACCGTGGCAGGCGGATCAGCTGAGACGAGACGGGCTGGAGGTGCGTGAAGACCGGGTGGTGGTGGAGAAGGCCGGATGAAAGGCGACGAGGCGCGAAGAGGCGAACAGGCGATCAGGGTCGCTCTGCCTCGTCGTCTGTCGCCTCTTCTCCCTTGTTTGTCGCCTGTCGCCTGTCGCCCGTTCGCCTGCAGTTCAGGCCTTTCCCGAAAGCACCGACTCCAGGATCAACCAGCGGTTCATGCCCGCGAACTTCTGGTGCATCTTGGTGATCGGCGCGCCTCCCGCTGCCTCATCCTCTTCGTTCTGCAGGTCGGCCAGGGCGTCGAGACCCTTCGACGCGAACTTGCGGAGGCCCTTGTCCAAGGCCAGGCCGGCGGTGCGGAAGTTGAACAGCGTCGAGAACTGCAGGGTGTAGCCGAGGTCCGCCAGCTGCTGGTTGGTGATGAGGGTGCCGGCCTTCTTTGCCTTGCCCCAGTAGAGGGAAGGCGAGAGGTTGAACCCCAGCATCTGGTTGGGATAGTACTTCCGCACGCCCTCGGCGAAGGCCGCCGGCTGCTCCAGGTCGACATTGTTGAACTCGGCCCAGATCACGTCGCAGCCCAGCTCTGACGCTTCCCACCCGTCCTCGATCGCCACCTGCACGCCACCTGAGGATCTCCCCGGCAGTGCCCCGTCGATCGAATCGGTGCGGGCGATGTTGACCAGATCCGTGCCGGCGGCCTCCGCCGCGGCCTTGATCGCCTTGAGCTTGGCGAGCCAGGACTTGCGCGGGACCAGCACCTTGTCGCGCTTGGCCTTGCCGACGCTTACGATATGCCCGCAGGTGCGATCGGCGGGATCCTGGTTCTCGAGGTGGACTCCACCGACCCGGGCCCGAATCAGCTCACTGGCCAGGGCGAAGGTCTGTGTTGGTCCGCCGAACCCGGCCTCCATGTCCACGAAGATCGGCGGGATCGACAGTAGTTCCTTCCCCTCGGTGTCGTAGTGGTGCGCGTGGCGGGCACCCTCGATCCCTTTCCACATCTCTTGCACCAGCTCGACCATCTGATGGGAGTGGTAGATCCCGATATCGGGGTACATGTTCTTGACCGCGGCAAGCTGCCAACCGCTGCCGTAGAGTGCCTTGAACCCCAGTCGGGTCATGATGGCGGCGGTGTAGGCATCATACGCCCCGGCCGTGTGCAGGTACGAGCCCTTGTCCCGGGCCTCGTGCAACAGTCGGCGGAGCTTGGTGCCAGGGTGCTCCCGCTCCGGTGGTGCCAGCAGCTTGGCGAGTTCGTCACGGGGATAGGCCGCGTCCTTGCTGACGGGCGGCGTGGCGGTTGCCATGAGACTGCCTCCTTAAGGGGTGTAGGCGAACCGGCACGGACCTGTGGTCCGCGCCGGGACGCAGCGTAGTGCTCGAAGGGTACCCGAACAATCCAACCGGGGCGAGTCCGGTGCAGGTCCCGGGCCGCCCGCGCTACCGTATATTCGTCAAATGTGAAATGTTTCACAAGGGGCCGTCGAATGGCGCCCTTCGTTAGCGCACGGGTCTTGCCTAGGCACGGTGGCACGATCCCCACGGCGTGGGTAGCTTCGATTGCCGTACGGCGCATGTTGTTGTCGCACTTCACTTTCACTCTCGGATGGATCTGTCATGGCGGACGGGCTCGACCAATTGCAGGGGCGGATCCAGCGCGGCGACGCCACAGTTGGCATCATCGGCTTGGGATATGTAGGTCTTCCGCTCGCCGTCGAGGTAGCGCGGAGCGGGTTCCGAGTGATTGGCTTCGATATCAGCGAGCCGGTCTGCAAGGGGATCAACCTCGGTTCCAGCCACGTCGAAGATGTGCCCTCAGAGATCCTCCACGGCCACGTCAAGAAAGGTCTCATCGCGGCCACCACCGATTTCAAGCGGCTGGCCGAGTGCGACGCGATCTCGATCTGCGTACCGACGCCGCTCAACAAAACCAAGGATCCCGACCTTTCCTATGTTGTCGCCGCCGCCGAGTCCTGCAAGCTTGGCCTGCGCTCGGGACAGCTCATCATCCTGGAGAGCACCACCTATCCCGGTACGACGAGGGACGTGCTGCTGCCGATCTTCGCTTCCACCGGGCTCAAGGTGGGAGTGGACTTCGGGCTGTGCTTCAGTCCCGAGCGGGTGGATCCCGGCAATCAGAAGTGGCAGACCCGCAACACTCCCAAGGTGATCGGCGGCATCACCGCCCGATGCACCGAGGCTGGGCTGGCACTGTACGGGAAGGTCTTTGACAAGATGGTTCCAGTCGAGAATCCGGAAGCCGCCGAGCTCGTGAAAGTGTACGAGAACACCTTTCGGTTGATCAACATTGCTCTGGTGAATGAGCTGGCGCAGGCCTGCGACAAGCTCGGCCTGGACATTTGGGGCATCATCGACGCCGCAGCGACGAAACCGTTCGGCTTCATGAAATTCACTCCCGGCCCCGGACTGGGGGGGCACTGCATCCCGCTGGATCCGCACTATCTCTCGTGGAAGATGCGCACCCTCCAGTTCCGGACCCGCATGATCGAGACGGCGAGCGAAATCAACGCCGCGATGCCGGCGTACGTCGTGGCCAAGGCCGGGGACGCGCTCAACCAACGCATGAAGTCCCTCAAGGGCAGCAAGGTGCTGATCCTGGGAATTGCCTACAAGAAGGATATCGGCGACCTGCGGGAGAGCCCCGCGCTCGACATCATCAAGCTGCTCCAGGACAAGGGCGTGAAGGTCTCCTTCCACGACCCGCATGTCGCGATGATCAAGGACGACGGGCACACCCCGATAGCCGACCTGCCCATGGCGAGCGTTCCGCTCACCGACCAGGCGCTCCGATCTGCGGACATGGTGATGATCGTGACCGACCACTCGGGGATCGACTACGATCGCGTGCTCCGCGAAGCGCCTCTCATTCTCGATACCCGCGGCGCGATCCGGACCGGTGGGGCAGGGAAGCTGGTGCGGCTGTCGGGGGAAGCGAAGTAGGCTCCCGCCTCGCTACGCTCGCCGGCGGGGGCCGCCTGCGGCGGCCAGCGGGCTCGCTTCGCTCGTGCGGGGGGCGCCTGCGGCGCCCTCCGGGAACTGCGCGCTGTTCCCGCACGCTCGCGCAGCGAGCGCCCGCAGGAGCGGAGCGACCCCGCAGGCGCACAGCGCCCTCGCCGCGAGCGAAGCGAGCATGCCGTTCCCCTTTCCCCTTTCCCCTTTCCCCGCTTACTTGAAGCTCAATGCCACTCGCGCCCATCCCTATCTCCAATCGCCGCATCCGGTTTGCCCTCGTGGGGTGCGGTCGGATCGCGTCCAAGCACATGGAGGCCTTGGAGAAGCACGGGGACCGTGCCGAGCTGGTGGCGGTGTGTGACACCAACCCTGAAGCGCTGAAGGCGGCGGTAGCCCAGACCAGGGTGAAGGGTTTCGCCTCGCTGGAGGAGCTGCTGGCCGGCTCGAACGCCGACGTCATCGTGTTGGCGACGCCGAGCGGTACCCATGCGCCAGGAAACCATCCAGGCCGCAGAAGCCGGTCGGCACGTGATCACCGAGAAGCCGATGGCGACGCGGTGGCATGATGGCAAGGCGATGGTCGCCGCCTGCGACAAGGCCGGCGTGCAATTGTTCGTGGTCAAGCAGAACCGGCAGAACGCGCCCATACAACTGCTGAAACGGGCCATCGACCGGCGCCGGTTCGGCCGGATCTACATGGTGACGGTGAACGTCTTCTGGAGCCGGCCGCAGGAGTACTACGACAGCGCGCCCTGGCGGGGGACCTGGGAGTTCGACGGGGGCGCGTTCATGAACCAGGCGAGCCACTACGTGGACCTGCTCGACTGGCTGATCGGCCCGGTGGAGAGCGTCAGCGCGTACACTGCGACGCTGGCCCGACACATCGAGGTGGAGGACACCGGCGTCGCGATCGTCCGCTGGCGAAACGGGGCGTTGGGCTCGGTCAACGTGACGATGCTCACCCATGAGAAGAATCTCGAGGGGTCGATCACCGTGCTGGGGGACCGGGGGACCGTGCGGGTCGGCGGCTCGGCGGTGAACGAGATCCAGCACTGGCACTTTGCCGACGACGATCCGGACGACAACCATGTGCTGTCCGCCAGCTACAAGGCGCCCTCGGTCTACGGCTTCGGGCACGGACCCTACTACGACAACGTCATCCGGGCGCTCCGGGGCGAGGCGCGGGCCGAGACCGATGGCCGGGAGGGACTCCGGTCGTTGGAGCTGTTGATCGGGATCTACCTCGCCGCGCGGGATGGAAAGCCGGTGGGGCTGCCGTTGGACTTCTAGGCGGAAGAATGGACGCCTAGCGATGTGCGGTATCGCGGGTTTCTGGGGTCCGGCGATTGGCGACCGCGACCAAGCCATCGCCACGGTGCGGTGCATGTGCACGGCCATCGCCCACCGCGGACCCGATGATGCCGATCAGTGGATCGACCCTGAGGCCGGCGTTGCCCTCGGGTTCCGGCGCCTGTCCATCCTCGACCTGTCCCCTGAAGGACGCCAGCCGATGGCCTCCGCCACTGGGCGGTATCGGATGGTCTTCAACGGCGAGATCTACAACTGGCAGGACCTCCGGCGGGAGGAGGAGGCGCACGGAGCCAGGTGGCGCGGACACTCGGACACGGAGGTGTTCCTGGCCGCCGTGGAACGCCGCGGTCTGGGTGGCGCCTTGGAGGCGAGCATCGGGATGTTTGGCCTTGCGCTCTGGGATCGGGCCGAACGCCGCTTGAGCCTGGTGCGGGACCGGATCGGTGAGAAGCCGCTCTACTACGGCTGGCTGGGTACGACCCTGGTGTTCGGTTCGGAGCTCAAGGCGCTCCGCGCCCATCCCGCCTGGGAAGGCAGCATCGACCGGGGCGCGCTGGCGCTCTTTCTCCGGCACAACTGCGTGCCGGCTCCCTACAGCATCTATGAAGGAATCGCCAAGGCGCCGCCCGCAACGATCCTGACCTTCCATCAGGGACGGCGGGAGCCGGAGGAGCAGGTCTACTGGTCGGCGCGGGACGTCGCCGAACGCGGCCTCGCGGATCCCCTTTCAGGCGACAGGGCGGCCCTGGTGGATCAGCTCGACGCCCTCCTCAGGACGACCATCGCCCGGGAGATGGTGGCGGATGTCCCGCTCGGCGCGTTTCTGTCCGGCGGCATCGATTCGTCGCTGGTCGTCGCGCTGATGCAGGCGCAGTCGGCCAGGCCCGTTCGCACCTTCACGATCGGGTTTCACGAATCCGGGTACAACGAGGCCGAGCACGCCAAGGCAGTTGCCCGGCACCTCGGGACCGACCATACCGAACTGTACGTGACGCCGGCGGAGACCCTGGCCGTGGTGCCCAGGCTGCCCGCGCTATATGACGAGCCCTTCGCCGATTCCTCCCAGGTGCCCACCTTCCTGGTGGCGCCAGCTTGCCCGGCAGCACGTGACCGTGAGCCTGTCGGGGGACGGCGGCGATGAGATGTTCGGCGGGTACCATCGGTATGTGCTCGCGGAGCGGTGGTGGCGGCGGCTCGCGCGGGTGCCGCGGCCCCTCAGGCGTGCCGCGGCGCGCGGCGTGCTCGCCGTCTCTCCGGGACAGTGGGATCGCGCCCTCGGCGCCGCGGGAATGAACCGGCTGAGCATGCGCCCGACCGGCGACCGGCTCCACAAGTTCGCCGAGGCAATGGGAGTGGAGGCCCTCGAGGGTGTCTACCTCCAACTCGTCAGCCATTGGCAGGCCCCGGCGGATGTAGTGCGAGGGGGCGAGGAGCCTCCGACCCGGCTCACCGGCGGCCGGAATGAGCTTCCGGAAGCTGGGGCCGTTCCACGACTCATGTATCTGGACCTGCTCACCTACCTGCCTGACGACATCATGGTCAAGGTGGACCGGGCGACGATGGGTGTGAGTCTCGAATCGCGGGCCCCGTACCTGGACCACACCGTGGTGGACTTCGCGTGGCGGCTCCCCATGGAATACAAGGTGTCAGGCGGGCGTGGCAAGCGAATCCTCCGGGAACTGCTGTATCGCTACGTCCCGCAGCCCCTGGTGGAACGGCCCAAGATGGGATTCGGCGTTCCGATCGACCGGTGGCTCCGGGGCCCGCTCAAGGAATGGGCAGGAGACCTGCTTTCGCCGGAACGGATCCGGCGGGACGGCTATCTCGATCCGGATGTGATCACCCGGAAGTGGGACGAGCACCAGTCGGGCTCGCGGAACTGGCAATACCTGCTGTGGGACGTGCTGATGTTCCAGGCTTGGCTCCAGTCGTGAGTGTGGTCCAGGGCCTTCGGGGGTATGATCTCTATCGTCGAGATACTCTGCCATTCTCGGTAGGCCGGTGATCCACCTCAGATGGAGTACATGCTGATGCACCAGGTCTGGCTCGGCGCCCCGTGAGTCAGACCCTTGCCAAGGGGGCCGCACGATACGCGTTTGCGCGCGGGCTCCCCGGGCTCATCAACTTCGCTGCATTGGCCCTCTTTACCCGGCTTCTCACCGAGCGAGAGTACGGGCTTTACGCGCTGACCCTGGCTGGTGCAACGCTCGGCTATGCGTTTGGCATGCAGTGGCTGAGCCTCGCGCTCCTGCGCCTGGTGCACGCCGAGGAGCGCCCAAGAGCCGTCTTTCAGGCTACGGTACTGCGACTCTTCGCTCCAGTCCTCCTCGTGGTGGTGGCGGCCGCCATCGTCCTCGCCGCAGCACTGGTGCGCGACCTTCCTATTCTTTTGTTGGTAGGTGGGGTGGGCCTGCTCGCAGTGCATGCCTGGTACGACCTGAACCTGAGTCTTGCGACCGCAGATCGTGAGCCCGGGCGGTACGCAACGCTATCGGGGCTGCGAGCGGGCGGAGCGCTGGTGATCGGGGGCGCCTTCGCGTTAGCGGGAAAGGGAGCTCCCGGAGTCATATGTGGCACCATAGCCGGTTATGCCATTGCCGGAATCGTCGCCTTCTGGCGTGATTGGCGCCCTGCGCTCCATGCAGCTCCAGATGCGGTGGTCCGCAGGACACTCCTGACGTATGGCCTGCCGCTGGCTGGCACCTACATCCTTGACTACATCATCAGCACATCTGACAGGCTGTTGCTTGGCGGGCTCCGTTCACCCTCTGAGGCCGGTCTCTATGCACCGGCCTATGATCTGTGTCAGCAGTCGATCTTTGCCCTCATGATGGTCGTAAACCTCTCAGCCTACCCGCTTGGGGTCGCAGCCGTGCAGCGTGGTGACGCGACGGCCCAGAAGAGGCACTTCCAGCAGCACTTTCTCCTCTTGGCCGGAATCGCGATTCCCGCCGCCGTGGGGCTCGCCATGGTCGCTCCAAGTCTCAGCGCGGTGCTCGGGCCGAGGTTCGCGATGTCAGCGAGGGAGCTCATTCCCATTGTAGCCTTTGCCATGCTGTTGGGGGGCTTCAAGAGCTACTACTTTGACCTGAGCTTCCAGCTCGGGCGTGCCACCCAGCTGCAGTTGATCACTGTGGCGGCTGCGGCTGGGCTAAACTTGGTGCTGAATATGTTCCTGATTCCCGCATACGGCATGCGTGGTGCCGCTTGGGCGACGCTCATCGCCTATGGTGTCGGCCTGATATTGAGTGTTGTTGTCGGGCGCCGAGTACTTGCGTTGCCAGTTCCTGCCGGGGACCTCCTGCGAATCACCATCGCCGCGGGCGGCATGGCGTTGGTGCTACTTCCGCTTCGTCATCATGCCGGCCTCGACATGTTGGCGGTGCAAGTCCTACTCGGGTTCGTGATCTACGGCCTGCTGGTCCTGGTACTGAACCCTGCGCGGGTCCGGACTCTCCTCCATCGCTGATACGACACAGAACGGGCACCGACCCCACCGCATGGCCACTTTTACCGACTCCCCGTCATCTGGGACCGGCGCCGAAGCAGAAATCGGCGACGGCAAGCGGTTCGCTTTTGGCGAAAATTGGGCCGCATTCCTCAAGGTCTTGAATCCTGAACGCATCGCAGAGGCGGAAGTGTCGCTGCGGACGATGCTTGGCGTCGACTCACTGCATGGGAAGAGCTTTCTCGACATCGGATGCGGCAGCGGGTTATTGAGCCTGGCTGCCAGGCGTCTGGGTGCCTCCGTACGGGCATTCGACTACGACCCGAGGTGCGTCAGCTGTGCCGAACTGCTGAGGGAGCGCTACTTCCCCGGCGACCCCCAATGGATCATCGGTCAGGGCTCCGCGCTCGATCAGGCATTCCTCGGATCGTTGGGAAAGTTCGATGTGGTGTATTCGTGGGGCGTCCTGCATCACACCGGCGCAATGTGGCAGGCCCTTGAACACGCCCTGATCCCTCTCGCGCACCCGGGACAACTCTACATCGCGATCTACAACCACCAAGTCTACTGGTCTCATTTCTACACGGCCGTGAAGCGCACTTATGTCCGATCTCCGCGGCCAGCCAAGGCAGTTATCGCTGGGGCCTATGCCGCCACCCAAGTGATCAAAGGAGGACTCCGGGACCTGCTGCTGTTGCGCGATCCTCGCACGCGCTATCGACTCAAGGTCCATCAGCGCGGAATGTCCGTCTGGCGTGACTGGATCGACTGGATCGGTGGATATCCTTTTGAGGTCGCCCGTCCTGAGGAGGTCTTCGAGTTCTACCGGACGCGGGGTCTCCTCCTTGATCGGTTGCGGACCTGTGGGGGCGGCCAGGGCTGCAATGAATTCGTCTTTACGGCTCCACCTCAAGACAAATAGCCGTCGATTGCGCACGTTTTCCCTGGTTCTGCTTACACGGGCTCTCGTCTATGGTGGGGCGGAACGCCAGCTCGTGGCACTGGCGGCCGGGCTGCACAGGAAGGGACACCGAGTCATCGTCCTCACTTACTACAAGGGCGGTGGCCTCGCTCCGGTTCTGGAAGCCTCCGGGGTTCCTCATGCATCGCTCGATAAGCGCTCACGCTGGGACCTCGTGGGTCCGGGGTTGCGGGCCCGGCGAATCCTGAAGCAGCTGGATCCGGATGTCATCCACGGATACCTGGAGGACTCGAACGTCGCGGCGGCCATCCTCCGCTTGTGGGTGCCGCGGGCCAGACTGGTGACCAGTATCCGTGGCACCAGATTGGATTTTGCCCACTACCCGCCGATAGTCCGTGTGATGTTCTGGCTCGGGGTATGGTCGGCGCGGATGGCCGACCTGACAATATCGAATTCCCATAGCGGCGCGGCCGATTGTGTGGCGGCCGGCTACCCCAAGGATCGGATCCAGGTCATCCCGAACGGGATTGACACCGAGTTCTTCCGCCCCGACCAGTCGCGCCGATCGGCACTTCGAGAGGCTTGGGAATGCCAACCAGGGGACCAGCTCATCGGAATCGTCGGCCGGCTCGCACCGATGAAGGACCACCCGACGTTCCTGCGTGCAGCGGCACAGCTCGCCGCGAATCACTCCAACGTCCGCTTCGTCTGCGTGGGGGACGGGCCCGACGCTTACCGTCAGCACCTCATGGCGCTCGCCGTGGAACTCGGCCTTGGTTCCCGCGTGCGCTGGCTCCCGGCACAGGCGGATGTGCGCGGTGTCTACGGTGCTCTGGACCTTCTGACATCGAGCTCTTCAAGTGGTGAAGGCTTCTCCAATGTCATCGGTGAGGCAATGGCCTGCGGGACGCATTGCGTCGTCACCGATGCAGGAGACTCCGCACGCATAGTGGGCCCTACAGGCATCGTGGTGGTGCGGCGAGATCCCGAGGCCCTTGCAGACGGTTGGCGCCGTGGGCTGGCTGCCGTCGCCAAGGATGAGCTACCTGATCCGCGAGAGCGCATCAAGCAGGAGTTCAGTCTCGACAAACTGGTCATGCGGACCGAGGTGGAACTCGGGAACCTCCTCGATCGGTCGGGAGAACCCGGGCCTTGACCGGGGATTCCTCCGCGATTCCTGTGGCCCACATCATCACCGGCCTGATGGTGGGTGGGGCGGAGATGCAACTCGCCCGATTGTTGACAGCGATGCCGCGAAGCGACTTTCCTCCGCTGGTGATCTCCCTCCTGCCGGAAGGTCCTGTCGCGACCAGGATTCGCGCTCTGGGTATTCCAGTCGTCTCCTTGGGGATGCGGCGCGGGTGGCCCTCGGTGCCCGCCCTGTTCCGGCTCCGGCGTGAGTTGCGAAGCTTTCGCCCCCGGATCATTCAGGGGTGGATGTACCATGGCAATGTGGCCGGGTCCCTCGGTGCGATGGCGGTACCGCGGACTCCGGTAGTATGGACCATCCTGCAGACGCTCTATGACCCTGCGTTGGAACGGCGCGGTACTCGCCTTGTCCTCTCGGCGGGAGCGCGCCTGGCGAAAAGAGTGGCCGGTATCGTCTATAACTCTCAGGTGTCGAAGCGGCAGCACGAAGCGGCGGGCTACCGTCCCGAGCGAAGCGCCGTGTTCCCCAATGGTTTTGACGTCGACGAGTTCCGGCCTTCGCCGTCGGCGGCCTCATCGCTACGTGCGGAGCTGTCCTTGCCGCCCGATCGCGCTCTGGTCGGAGTGGTCAACCGATACCATCCGATGAAGGGGTACGAGGCGTTTCTTCGGGCGGCACGCTTGGTGTTGGATGCCGGTGCGAACGCCAGTTTCGTCTGCGCTGGGCGCGAAGTGGCGCCTTCAAATCCGGCGCTCCAGGGGTTGATCCGCGAGCTCGGACTCGCTGATCGAGTACACCTGCTCGGAGAGCGATCTGACACGGCTTCCCTGTTCGCCGGGTTTGACGTCACCTGCTGCCCGTCCACGTGGGGGGAGGGTTTTCCCAACGTCGTCGGAGAATCCATGGCCTGCGGGACCCCGTGTGTCGTCACGGACATCGGCGATGCTCCGTACGCCGTGGGCGACACCGGGTTGGTTGTTCCTCCAGGCAATCCGCCGGATCTGGCCAGAGCGATCCTCCAGATCCTGACCATGCCTCCGCCCGCGCGGCAGCGCCTCGGCGATGCTGCCCGACTGCGGGTCGCCCGGGAGTTTTCATTGCAGCGCTACGCTGAGAACTACGCTGCGCTCTATCAGGAGGTCCTGGCACCGGACCGCGAAACGGGCCTGGCCCGGTGAGTCGGATCCCCCGGGTGCTCTTCGTGGTCAACGACGCGCCCTTCTTCCTCTCGCACCGGCTCCCCCTCGCCCTCGGCGCCGTTGACGCGGGCTACGAGGTCCACGTGGCGACCCCGGATCACCCGAGTTGCAGCGCCCTCAGGCAGAGCGGTCTGCATTTCCACCCGATTCCATTGGAGCGGAGCTCGGCCGCGCCGGTCGCGGAGGTCCCGGACCTGTCTCGCTATTCATCGCCTGTACCGATAGCGCGCTGCGGCCGGACCTGGTGCATCATGTCACCCACAAGCCCGTCCTGTACGGCTCCATCATTGCGCGGCTGTTACGGGTCCCGGCGGTCGTGAACGCCGTCTCGGGCCTCGGCTACGCCTTCGTGGCGGAGGGGGTCGCCGCGGTGGTGCGCCGCAGGTTGATGCTGGCCTTGTACCGGGTGGCATTCAGGCATCCCAATTCCGCCGTCATCTTCCAGAATCGGGATGACATCGCCTTATTCGAGTCTGTCTCTGCCGTGCGGCCCGGTCAGGTCGTCTTGATTCCCGGGTCCGGCGTGGACCTCGAGCAGTTTCGACCGACTCCAGAGCCGGAAGGACCTCCGGTCATCACGTTTGCGGCACGCATGCTCTGGGATAAGGGTGTTGGTGACTTCGTCGAGGCGGCCCGGATCCTGAAGCAGCGGCGGGTGATCGCCCGGGCGGTTCTCATCGGGGAGCCTGATCCCGGCAATCCTCGATCGGTCACCTCAGGTCAATTGATCGAATGGGCCCATGAAGGGGCGGTGGAATGGCTCGGGCATCGTGCGGATATGCCGCAGGTCTTCGCCGACAGCCATATCGTGTGCCTGCCATCATGCTATCGGGAGGGGGTGCCGAAGGTTCTGCTTGAGGCCGCAGCGGCCGGCCCGGCCGATCGTGACCACAGATGTGCCAGGCTGCCGGGACGTCGTCCGGGACGGCGACAGCGGGTTGATCGTGCCTCCCCGACAGCCGGCGGCGCTCGCTCTCGCGCTCGAGACGCTCGTGCAGGACCGGGGAATGCGGGAACGGTTCGGCGCGCGAGGGCGTGCCCGCGCCGAGGCGGAGTTTGGATTGGACCTGGTTGTCGACATAACGCTCAAACTCTACGAGCAGTTGCTGATGTCGGGCTCGGATGGCCCGAACCTATCGGACGCGAAGTCCGGAGGGGCTCCATGAGTCGGATCGCAATCACCAACCCCGGGGAAGGGGGCATGGCGCGGTGACGGCAGCCATCGTGCTCCTCTGTTCTGTCGTCCTGGCGGGGGCGATCGTCGGGGTGGAACTCACTCGCGGACACGTGCGGGGGCAGGTGGATTTCCTGCGTGCGGCGAACTTGATCTACCTCCTGTGCTTCGCAGTGGCCCCGGCCTACCTCCAAGTTGCGGATACGGCCGCGTTCCGGGCCAGCCTGTGGTCGTGGATTCTACGTACGCCGTTCCACGACAGCGTCTACGCGTATGCCTCGCTGCTAGCTGTGATTGGCTATCCGTTCGTGCTCGAGGGGGATATTGGCTTGCCGTTCGGCGTCGACAGTTCGTGAGCCTTGACCGTCCCCCGGTCAGCCGGAGCTACTTGTGGGTCGCGTCGCTGGTCACGGGGGTCGCGGGTCTGGTGGCGCTGCTTATCTACGCCCGCAGCCTGGGAGGGTGGGTCGTCTTCCTCTTTCAGGGGGCGGCCCTTCGCAGCGGGACCCTGACGATCGTTAGTCCCTGGGCCTTCCTGGCCAACCTGGCTCCGCTGGTCATCGGGACGATGCTGTTGCTGTTCGCCCTCCGCCAGTACGAGCCGAGCGGCCCGCGTCGATGGCTGGTGACCCTGCTTTGTGCCAGCTTCTATCTGGCCTCCCTGGCCGTGCTGTTCAACCAAGCCGGGCGAGCATGGCTGGTCTCCTTCCTCCTGACCCTGCCGCTCATCGGTGCGATCCAGCGTGACCGCCTGCGCCTGGTGCATGTGCTGTTCGGGGGAGTGTTGTTCATTCTCCTGTTCCTCTTTGGGCGGCTGTTCTTTCAACTCGCGCGCGATCCCTCGCGTGTGCTCGCTGGCAACATTGGGAGCTTGGGGATTGCGGAGGCCTTCCGGGGCATCATTTGGGAGTTCACGTTCCCGATCGCGACCCTGGCCAACGTCATGGGGACCGTACCGGAGCATGCCGGATTGCGCTGGTTCTACGACTTTCCCCTCGCGCTCGTCTACATCATCCCCCAGCGCCTCACCGGGATTATGCATGAGCCGACGGTCTCCATGGTGAACACAGCGATGTTCGGCTCAACGGGGATGATACCGGTCGATGTGCTCTCGCTCGGCTACTACAGTTTGCTCGTACCCGGGGCGCTGCTCACGGCCACGGCGGTCGGCGCCGCGCTGGGCCTCGGTGAACGATGGCTCCCCGGTAGCGCGGATCCGCTGCGGGCTGGACTGCGCATCTCATGGATATTCACGCTGGCGTTCCGGATCATGTACGCGGATCCCCAGCTGTTCTGGCGCGCCGGTCTGTCCCTGTTACTGACGACGGCGGTCGTGTTCACCCCGGCGATGCTCGCAAGCGCGCTCGTGCCGCATCCGGTGCGCCAGTCGCAAGTCCCTCAGGGATCTGGAGCACTATCATGAATACGGAGGCGGCGACGTCAGGGCGGGCGCTCGAGGCAGGACCGTCCCTGTTGGAGGTGGCGACCGTGCTCTTGCGCTGGCGCCGGTTATCGCTCTGGCTACCGTTGGGGCTTGCGCTCCTGACCGGGGTGATCGGGCTGGTGCTGCCGCGACGGTACACCGCCGTGGCGGCCTTCCTTCCGCAACGGTCGCAAAGCGCGTTGGGGCGCCTCGCGGGGCTGGCGGCACAGTTCGGCGTGGCGGTTCCCACCCAGGATGCTGGCGAATCGCCGGAGTTCTATGCGGACCTCATCGTCTCAAGGGAGATTCTCTCGAAGATCGTGACCGATTCGTTCGTCACGGGTGCCGGGGAGCCGCCTCGCACCCTGGTTGAGCTGCTCAAGGCGTCAGGGGGCTCCGCGGCCGCCAGAGAACAGGATGCGGTGAAGAGGTTGACGCGTCGTATCGCGGTCAGCACGGACGCAAAGACAGGGGTCGTGACGCTGAGCGTCACCACTCGCTGGCCCAGCGTTTCCGCGCGCATAGCGTCCCTGATTCTCGCCGAGGTCAACGGTTTTGACCTTCACGTCCGGCAATCCCAGGCTTCCGCGGAGCGGGTATTCGTGGAAGAGCGCCTCAACGCCGCGAAGGATGAGCTCCGGGCGGCGGAGGATCGGAGCGTTGCGTTTCTCGCCGGGAATCGAGACTATCGCAACTCGCCGACCCTGCAATTTCAGTACGATCGTCTCTCGCGGGTGGTGACGGCCCAGCAGCAAGTCGTGACGACGCTACAACAGGGCTATGAACAAGCCCGGATTGATGAGGTTCGTAACACCTCCGCGGGTCACCCCAATCGAGAGTCCGGTAGTGCCGGCCCGACCGGACTCCAGGCATCTCTTGTTGCGGATCGTCCTCGCCGCCTTGGTCGGGATTGTTATCGGATGGCCCGGGGCAATTGTGGCGGAACACCTGCGACGTGCCAAGAGCAGCAGTGAGATGGAGGCGTTACTGGGGGAACTGCGCGACAGCGTTCCGGCCCGGCTGCGACGGGAACACCAGACGTGAGATGACTCACTCCCCCTTCACCTGCATCAGCCACACGTCGTTGGCATTCTGGGATTCATCCTTGGTGTGAAGGTCAGTGAACACTGCGTAGATGTTGCCTGAGGGTCCGATCTCCCTCGGCCCTGACACGCCGAACAGCGAGGTGAAACGTTTCCGACCGACGGCATAGTCGAACCACGTCATCCCTGCATCGTCGCTCGCCAGTACGATGATGCGCTGTTCCTCGGGGTTCTCCCCCACGAAGTAGATCAAGCCGCCCGGATCGTCCCGCCGCGAAAGAAAGATGCCCCCCTGCCCGGTGACACTGAAGGAATTCCCTTTGAAGCGCGGATAGTGATCGACATCAAAGCGCCCCGCCCCGAGATCAAGCCGCCTCGCGTGCTTGCGGAACGGCTGCTCGCCCACCTTGTAGGCGAAGTGAATCATCCCGTCCTTGGGGAGGAAACTCGAGAGCCATGGATGCTTCCCGGTTTCGTCATTGAGCGTCACCCGGTCGGCCGGCCCATCTCCATCCGCGAGAACCGGGGTGGGCAGCGCTTGTCCGTTGGGGTTGGCCCATGTCCGCCCCTGATCATTCGACATCATGAAATGGATGTCCCAATACAGGTACCGTCGAATGAATGGGAGGGCTTGGCTCGTCCATGCAAGGTAGAGGCGGGATTGTTCGTCCAGTCGGAGGAGGGGGTACATCAGGAAGCCGCGTGAACCTTGGGTGACCAACGGCGGACCGATCCGAATGGTCCCGGCGGGGTCGATGGTCGCGATGCGCGCGGGATGCCCCGGCCCATAGGACGTTGCGGTGTAGTAGAACACATTGTTTGCACGATCGTAAACGGAGGAGAACTTGTCCGAGGCCATACCAGGGATCACACGCTCGGAAGTTACCCTGAAGCCTGAGGCGGGATCGAACTTGAGCAGCCTGACGTCGGAGCCCTTGAGCGACGTGAACTGCTGGTCGAAGACATAGACGGCCCCGTTGGCATCGCTGTCCACGCTGGGCGGGACGTGGGTCCCCGCCCGGCTGCCGAGGTACACGCGCTGAAGGGAAGCGCCAGCATCGGTGCTGCGCAGAAGCTGCCAGTCGCTTTGAGTATCGAGCGGGCCGCCGCTCGCCCAGTTCGGCCCCGGATACATTGTGGTCAGGTGGACAATGAACAATCCGTATGCGCCATCCACGATGCGCTGGTTGTAGCTGCCGAAAGTGGCGTAGAACGGCGCATTGGACGCAATCTTGGTGAGTCGAATCTCGGCGAGGTGGCGGCAAGCACCCCCGAAGTAGTACCTGCGACCATTGGAGCGCGGGTCGGAATTGTCCGAAGTCGAGAAGAACAGTGCATTCCCCCAGTGGCTGTACCGCCCCCTCCCAACGTTTCTTACGGCGTTGCGGGGGCTGTGAGGAGCGCCGAGTGCGAGCGGGCCTTCAAGCAACAACAAGTGTGACCGCTCGGGCCGAGTAGAGTCATCGCCGGGGAATCCGAAGTTTTCCGGGAGGATGTAACTGAAGCCGGTATCCGGCATGGCCCGAGTGACATCGATCTCGCCACAGACCTGGTCCGGGCAGGCGGAGCCGCTTGGGACACCCCAGGAGTATGTCCGGCCATTTAGGCGTGGATCGGAATTGTCCGAGGCCGAGAAGTACAGCGCATTCCCCCAGTGATCGTAACGGCCTCTTCCCAGCCTCCGAATGTCGTTGTGTACGCTGTGCTGCGGTCCCAAGGGTAGCGTGTCTTCAAACAGCAATACTTCAGATCCAGCCGCATTCCCGCCACCATCGCCACGTGCCGCAAATGAGGTGAGTAGGTAGGCATTCCCCGTCTCCGGGATGACTCGATTCAGGTCGATCACTCCGCATTGGACCAATCCGTTGGGAAAGAGCCGGGGTGGGACGGCCACGATAGCCTCCGGTTCCATCTTGGCCAGGAATGGGATCGCCATCACGAGCGCAACGCCGCACATGTACGGTTTTCGAATCATGGGAAGCCCACTCGTTTGGATCTCCTGTGGGCGAACTTGACCGAGACTTGCTGCCCGCCACGCAGTCCCGCCAGAACAAGATGAGAACAATACGTATCTGGAAAGGTCATTCGACTATTTGCAGTGGTTGGCGGGCTGGATGGACGAATCTGTAGTGCTCCAGGCAATCTCTAAGCCAATCACTGACAATGAGTTACAGGCACTGCGCGGCGTTGGCAGCCAAGTTGCACTGCGCACCCACTAGGCAGCTCTTTGTCATCGCGCAAACACCTGGATCCTCGTGACCAGCTTTTCAATCCAACGGCGGACGCTGTCCGCCGCACACGGGCAGCCTTGCCCTCGAACCGCCACCCCCGGGATCCAGCCGAGGGGGGGGCGTGTGCTTGCCGTCCTTGTCGCTCAACTCATTCTGCTCTCTTGTTCTGATCCCTTCTCGGAGTTGGTCCAGCCTGGACCCGGCACCCCACCGAGCGCGTACCCGGTGGTATCGGCGTCGGTGGTTGGGTTTCGGCACGATTCCACCGATGGTGGAGACTGGTACCGGCTCATCGTGCAGGCCTTTGACAGTCTCGGGCGTCCAGCTGGGAACGTTCCGCTGGCGTGGAATACTCTGGTCCCGGACGATTCGGTGAATGCCGCCGACAGCTTCGGACCGGACGGTTCGGCGACGGTCTTCTGGGTCACTCGCGATACGCTGGCACCGCTTCATCTCTTGGAGCTCTACTCCGGGCATGGTCCCGTCTTCCGGATCTCAGGTCGAGGCCAAGAACCCGGGTCCACTCCCGTGGGCGGCTTTCCGGTCGATACTGTGCTGGGTGAAGTTCAAGGAGGGATTGCCGTTCGACTCCTCGGATCAGAGGAGACCGCCCCGATCGGGGGACAGGTTCTGGTCGTTCGGGTCGCGGCCGGAGGTGGAAGAGTCGGCAGCATCCGTCTTGTCACGGATTCGACCGGCCTCGCGCGGACGCAATGGTGGTTCGGTCGCACGGCGGGCATGCAAACGGTGGAGGTCTCCGCCACGTTGCGACGGGCCTACCGGCTCCAGGATCTTCGCACTGGGGCCACTACCCCCACCGGTGGGACGCTTGCCGTGAGTGGGATTGCGCTTCCGGGTGTCCCTCAGAGGCTGTCGTTGGCTCGTGATACTTTGCTCGCGGACGCGATCGGGGCGCACGTTCGCATTGCCGCGCTGGCCCACGACAGCTATGGAAACGCCACTGCTCAGCCGCCGCTTGAGCTCGACACGCCCGATTCGACAGTAGCACAGAAGCAGGGTGATGGGTCAATCCGGACTGTCGCCCCTGGTATCGCCCGGGTGTATGTGACCGCGGGATCGGCCTTCGATAGTGCCCATGTTCTGGTGATGCCAAAGGCTGTGAGCTATCGAGTGGCGAGCTCCTCGGCTACCCTCAACTACGTGGGCGCACGAGCCGTGGTGGGCACTTTCGGCATCGATCGCCTGGGCTCTTCGTTGCCGGTCTCCAACGTGAGCTATCGAAACCTCACTCCAGGTGTGGCTCGCGTGGCTGGTGCCGATACGGTCGTGGCCCTCCAGCCGGGCCTGGCGATGATTGAAGCTACGATCGCCGACTCGGTCACGGACACCGTCAGTATCACGTCCGTCCAGGTTCCGGCGTCTGTCGTCTCCGCGCGCCTTGCGGATACGGTGCTGCTGGATCAGACCGTGACCCCGCAGGTCCAGGTTATCGACAGCGGTGGCACTGCGATTCCAGCCTCGGCGACCACATTCTCTTCCAGCGATTCGACGATTGTCACACCGCAGGGGGCCACGACGCTCGTCGCGCGATTCCCCGGCGAGGTGACCATTTCGGCCCGCAGCGGGTCCGCGGTCGGCAGTTATCGGGTGACCGTGGAAGGTGTCGCCTTTCGCGCCGATGGTGTACGGAACCCGGGAACTAGTGCAGTGAACTCCGCGAAGACCATCGAACTCAGTAACGGCCGCGTTCGGCTTAGACGGGGTCCCGGAGTCGGGGAGCGCGGAGCCTTCATTGTGGAAACGCGGCAGGGCGACACATGGTATCCGGCGACCGCGCCAAGCTCGGGAGATTGGCTCTATGTCACCTCAACCGTTGTGACCGAGCCCACCTCCATCACCGTGGTCGAAGATCGTCCCGATCGCATCGGAATCGCGATGCGTTTCGGCGACCACCGCTTCGACCCGGTACTCGGCGGCTTTCCCGCAAGCTTTCAGAATCAGCCGTTTCCCTTCACCCGGACTGTCTGGCTGAGCCCCGGGCAATACGGATACTTCTCCTGGACGCAGCTGGAAACCACCCTGCCATACCAGGGTTACACCGAACTTGAAGTTGGTTTCGGCGGGCTGTTCGGTCCGGCCACCATCACGACAGGTCAACAGCAGCTCCGTACCGACACCATGACGGTCCATCACGAATTCAATACCACGGCGGTTCCCGACGCGGCCAGCTTTGATCGCGACGGCGATCCCCTGATTCGGGTCTTGGTTCCGCTACCTGAGGCACCCATGATCAGTCCAGTCTTTACGGGGCGGGACTACGGATCTGTGTATGTGCATCGACTGGACTACCAGTCCTACGGAGCCTACCTGTTCGCCGCGCCGCGAGACGCTTCCGTCAGCCCGCACCAACTCTGTCTTGAGGCCTGGGCCACCGCACCGTTTCCTCTTCGCGCACTTTCCGCATCTGAGGCAGCCCAGTGCGGCGGTAGCTGATCAGCGAATTACCCCGGTATCATTCTGTACCGATGCCGGAAATGCCTGCAGGACCCGCCCGGATGGTCCTCCCTCCTATCGCCGTCACCGGCGCCTCCGGCTTCGTCGGTCAATACCTGAGCCGCTGGCTGCTGGCGCGCAATCACCCCGTACTCGCGGTCACTCGCGGAGCCCCTCTCGCCGGCGCTGAGACTCGGCGGATACCGGATAGGCCGGGGGTTGCCGACCTGCGGGCCGCCTTCGCCGGCGCCCACACCGTCGTGCACCTGGCGGCTCGGGCGCACCTCATGCAGGATCCCGCCGGTGATCCTCTCACCGCCTATCGGGAAGCCAACGTCGAGCTCACCCGCGCCGCGCTGCAGGCCGCCGCCGAGGCGGGGTGCCGCCTCTTCGTATTCGCCAGCAGCGTCAAGGCAATGGGCGAGCGCACGACCACCCCGTGGAACGAAGACACCCCACCCCATCCGATCGATCCCTACGGCATCAGCAAGCTCGAGGCCGAGCAGGTGGTGAGGGAAGGGGGCGCCAGGCTCGGGATCCAGACAGTCAGCATTCGGTTTCCGGCGATCTACGGTCCCGGCATGCGGGCGAACATGCTGCGACTCTTTGGGGCGGTTGCGCGCGGCATGCCGTTGCCCCTCGGCTCCATCGCGAACCGGCGCAGCCTCCTGTTCGTGGGCAACGCAGCCGCCGTCCTCGAGGCGACCGTGGCCGCCGGTAAGACGCCTTCACCGTGCTACCTGGTGAGTGATGGTGAGGATGTCTCCACCCCCGAGCTGGTCCGCGCCATCGCACACGCGGTGGGACGACGGGCTCGCCTCATATCGGCGTTCCCCTGCCACTCTTCAGGCTGGCCGGCCGCATCGGGGACCGGCTCCCGTCGTGGCTGCCATGGCCGATGACCTCCACCCGGGTCGAGCGACTGATGGATTCCCTGCAGGTGGACAGCTCCCGCATCCGGCGCGAACTCGGGTTCGTCCCGCCGTACTCGCTGGAGGAGGGAATGCGGGAAACCGCAGTCTGGTACGCCAGCCTCTCAGAAAGAACCGCATGACTGTGCTCGGCAAGGTTGCCATGATGCTGCCGGTCGGGACCAGGGACGTTGCCGTCCGCTGGCGCGATCGCTGGCGTCTCTCCCGCACCCCGGGGCGTTCCTGTGATGCGTCGCCGCTCGCGCGGATCGATCAGCCGCGACTACGGCAGGCATTCGCGGACCCGGAGGTGACCGCCGAGTGGCCGAGTGTCGCCGCGGAGATCGAGCGGTTTCAGATCACCACTACGGCTGAGGGAGTGAACCCTGGCGATCGGCGTGCCCTCTACTGTCTGGTCCGCGCCTTTCGGCCTGGCCGGGTATTGGAGATCGGCACGCACATCGGCGCCTCGACCGTGCACATCGCCGCCGCCCTCCGCGCCAACGCGGCAGACGGTGTAACGGATAGCCTCCTGACGACCGTGGACATCATGGACGTCAACGACCCGGCGACCCGTCCATGGGCGCAGTTCGGCTCGCTGCTCGCGCCATCGGACATGATCGGACAGATGGGGCTATCGGGACGGGTGCGGTTCGTCGCCCGCCCGTCGCTCGCCTTCCTCGCCGAGACCAGCGACCGCTTCGACCTTATCTTCCTCGACGGCGACCACAGCGCGGCGACGGTCTATCAGGAGCTTCCTGCTGCCCTTGGCCGTCTCAAGTCTGGCGGATCGGTGCTGCTGCACGACTATTTCCCCGACGGGCGGCCGCTCTGGCCGGGGGACCCAGTCATTGCCGGACCCTGGCTCGGGGTCAAGCGACTCCGCCGTGAAGGGGCGCCGCTCGAGGTACTTCCGCTCGGAGACTTGCCCTGGCCTACGAAACTCGGACGTTCGGTGACGAGTCTGGCGTTGGTTACCAGAGCCTCGTTAGCCGCTCCCGGACAATGACGCGATCGGTCGCTCCCTGAAGCCGGCATGCCGAAAGCCACCACGCTGAGTCTGGCGGCCGTCCTGGCCGGGCTGGCGAGCGCTGCCGGGACCGCGCTCGTCCGACGCCTGGCGATCCAGCATGCGGTGCTGGACGTGCCTAACGAGCGGAGCCTGCATGCCGCCCCGACTCCCCGGGGAGGCGGCATCGCCATCGCCGCCGTCTCGTTGGTGGCGATCGCGCTGCTGGGGCTCACCGGGACGGTCGCGCCGCGTACCGCCATCGGCCTCGTGGGCGGCGGACTCGTGGTCGCGCTGGTCGGATGGCTGGATGATCTCCGCGGGGTGCGCCCCCGGACTCGCCTGGTCTGCCACATCGCCGCCGCGATCTGGCTCACGGCCTGGCTCGGCGGTGTCACCCAACTCCGATTCGGATCGTCCACCCTGGCGCTGGGCCCGGCCGGATGGGTGGTCGCCGTCCTCGGTATCACCTGGATGATCAACCTCTACAACTTCATGGACGGCATTGACGGCCTGGCCGCGGGGGAGGCGGTGATCGTCGCGTCTCTGGGCGGTCTGGGGCTCCTCGCCGCGGGTCAGCCGGGACTTGGCGCCGCCGCTCTCATTGTGGCCGCCGCGAGCGCCGGATTCCTCGTCTTCAACTGGCCGCCCGCGCGGATCTTCATGGGTGATGTGGGATCGGGTCTGCTGGGTTTTCTCCTGGCCGGGCTGGGGCTTGCATCGGAGCAGGCCGGCGGGCCGGCCGCACTGACCTGGGTGCTCTGGCTCGGCGTGTTCGTGGTGGATGCGACGATAACGCTCGCCGGCGATTCGCACGGGGTGAGCGGTGGTTCACCCCGCACAAGTCTCACGCCTACCAGCGCGCAGTGCAAAGCGGGCGTAGTCACCGTCAGGTGACCGCCGCCGCGCTTGCTCTGACCACGATGCTCGGCGCGCTGGGCTGGATCGGTGAACATCGTCCGACGCTCGCGTGGGTTGCGGGCGCAGGCGCCTTGCTCGTTCTGCTCTTGGTTTACCTGTTGGTTGAGCGGCGACGGCCCATGTACTCCAGCCCACCCGCCTCGTAACCCAGATTCCGCCAGCGGGCAATCCCTGGGCTACCTCAGCCAGCTTTCGAGAGGACTGTGCCGCCATTCGAGAGAGCTATGCAGGCATTCGAGGGGACTGTGCCGCCATTCGAGAGAGCTATGCAGGCATTCGAGGGGACTGTGCAGTCATTCGAGAAGGCTTTGCAGTCATTCGAGAGGACCTTGCACCAATTCGAGAGGGCTTTGCAGCCATTCGAGAGGACTGTGCAGTCATTCGAGAAGGCTGTGCAGTCATTCGAGAGGACTGTGCAGTCATTCGAGAGGACCTTGCAGGCATTCGAGAGGACTGTGCAGCCATTCGAGGGGACCTTGCAGCCATTCGAGGGGACTTTGCAGGCATTCGAGAGGACTGTGCAGCCATTCGAGAAGGCTTTGCGGCCATTCGAGAAGGCTTTGCAGCCATTCGAGAGGGCTTCGCAGCCATTCGGCAGGAAGACCCGAGAAAAAGCCGAACCGAATTGCCTTCGGCGCGCTGTTTTCTCGCCCGCGTATCGCCTATCGCCGCTGTGCCGCCGTATCGCCTGTCGTGTCGCCTGTCGCCTGCTGTCTGCCGCCTGTCGCCTGTCGCCTATCGCCTGTCGCCTATTGACCACTCCACCAGCCCGACCAGCGCATGCCCCAACACGATATGCGTCTCCTGGATGTGCTGGACATCGGTGCTCGGCACCGCAACGAGAACATCCGCGAGCGCCGCCGCCCGTCCGCCGGAGTCTCCAGTGAAGAGGATCGTGGCCAGGCCGAGCGCTCGAGCGCGGGTCAGGGCCTCGATGATGTTGGCTGAATTGCCGCCGGTACTGATCGTGAGCAGGACATCTCCCCGCCGCCCCAGCGCCTCCACCTGCCGCGCGAAGATCTGATCGAAGCCGACGTCGTTGGCCACCGCGGTGAGGAGTGAGCTATCCGTCGTCAGTGCGATCGCCGCGAGGGCGGGGCGGGGGCGGGCCCGGTCCAGCACATTGATGAACTCCGCCGCGAGGTGCTGGCAGTCGGCGGCGCTCCCCCCGTTGCCGCAGAGGAGGAGCTTGCCGCCCGCGCGGAGGGCAGTCGCAGTAAGCGCCGCGGCCGCCGCTATCGCGCCGGCACACTCCGCCGCCGCTCGGCGGGTTACCTCAGCGCTCTGGTTGAGGTGGCTGGTGCACCTGCGCTTCCGCCGTCGACCTGTCGGCTTTCACGTCACTTCTCCTTACCGCCCGGGTTCACCGAGGAAACGACCTGGCCTGAATGGGCGCCTCGGTAGCTCAGCAGGGCGCGGTCGGAGAGCGGGTGTGCGCTCTTTCGTCCCGGGCATCCTCGAGTCATGGCTGTCGGGTTCCTGACACTCTCTCACACCGAGAAGCGGACCGGATGTGTGAACGGAGTGATTGGGTTGTCGTCACCGTACATGCCGGCTCAGAAACGCGCCGCCAGGCAGCCGGCAGAAGCCTACCCCGAGGCGGTAAGCTACGCAACGATACATAGTTGACTCCGTCGGTTGCACGGCTAACTTGAAGCAACAAGAAGACACCTCTCTGCATCTTCGACTTCCAATCGGGTCATAGCATGCCAGGGCACGGTCCGAGCGGGCCACGCAACCGCCATCTCTTTGCTGTCGATGTACTGTTGCTGCCGCTGGCTACAGTACTCGCCGCCGCAGCCCGGTTCGAGGGTTTCACCTGGCCGGAACATTACCGCGAGATCATCGCGACCTTCCTGCTGTTCGCACTTCCCGTCAAGCTTGTCTTGCTTTTCACCTTTGGACTCTACCGCCGGCTCTGGCGGTTCGCGAGCATTGCCGAACTGGAGAGTATCCTGTCCGCGACCGCGCTGTCGGCAATCGTCTGCGGCGTGCTGGGTGCGCTGGTGCTTCCTGCCAGCCATCTGATCCAAGTGCGAGTCCCGCTCTCGATCCTGTTCCTGGACGGGCTCCTGACGATCGCAGTCGTGGCGCTGCCCCGGCTCGTGCTCCGTTCCGTCACCTGGCACCGCCTGGGGCTCGGACCACGCAACGCCAAGCGGGTCCTGATCGCCGGCGCCGGAGCGGCGGGAGGGATGCTGCTCAAGCAGATCGAGGGGCATCCCCAGCTTCCGCTCGAGCCGGTGGGGTTCGTGGATGACGACCCGCTCAAGCAGGGTCATCGGCTGAACGGTCTCAAGGTTCAGGGGACCCTCAAGGATCTGGCGCGGCTGTGCCGGGAGCTCAAGGTCGACGAAATCCTCATCGCCATGCCCAACGCGCCGGGTACCGTGGTGCGGGAGCTGGTGCGCGCCGCCTCCGCGGTGGGGGTGCACACCCGGACCCTGCCGGGCTTTTCCGACATCATCTCCGGCCGGCTGCAGCCAGGAGCGCTTCGGGACGTGGAGATCCAGGACCTGCTGCGGCGGGAGCCGGTCCACGCCGAGCTGACCCGAACCGAGGACCTGGTCATTGACCGTACGGTCCTGGTCACCGGCGCCGGCGGGTCCATTGGAGCGGAGCTCTGCCGCCAGGTCCACGCGCTCGATCCCGCGCACCTCGTGCTGCTGGGGCACGGGGAGAACTCGATCTTCTCGATCCAGCAGGAACTGACCCGGAAGTCCGGCCGCACCCGAATCGACGCAGTCATCGCGGACGTGAAGAATCCGGGGCAGATGGCCCGGGTGTTCGAGCGCTTTCAGCCCACGACGGTGTTTCATGCGGCCGCGCACAAACACGTGCCGCTGATGGAGGAGAACCTCGCCGAGGCGGTGCTCAACAACGTGCTGGGCACCCGGACGGTAGTGGAGGCCGCAGTGATCGCCGGGGTGGAGCATCTGGTGCTCATCTCCACCGACAAGGCGGTCCGGCCCACCAGCGTGATGGGGGCGACCAAGCGGGTGGCGGAGCAGATCGTGCAGGCGACGGCGGAGGAGCACCACCGGAACTTCGTGGCGGTTCGATTCGGCAACGTGCTCGGGAGTCGCGGAAGCGTGGTGCCGACGTTCCTCAAGCAGATTCGGGAGGGAGGTCCGGTGACGGTTACCCACCCCGAGATGCGCCGCTACTTCATGACCATCCCGGAGGCGGTGCAACTAGTGCTGCAGGCCGGGGCGCTGGGGAAGGGGGGCGAGGTCTTCGTCCTCGACATGGGTGAGCCGGTGAAGATCGCGGACCTCGCCGCCGACCTGATCCGCATCTCCGGCAAGCGCGTGGGCCGGGACATCGAGATCCGCTTCACCGGTACCCGTCCCGGCGAGAAGCTGTACGAGGAGTTGTTCTTCGATTCTGAGCATGCCACTCCGACGGGACATCCCAAGGTGCTGAGAGCACGGAACGCGGACCTTCTGGAAGAGGTGCCAACCCTGGTGGACGATCTCATCTTGGCCGCCCACGAGGCCTGGTCGGACCAGGACCTCCGCAACCTGCTCAAACGCCTGGTGCCGGACTACGAACCTTCACTTGCGGGGATGCCGGTGCGTCAGGAAGCGCGGAGCCGAGACAGCGGGAGCCGGCCCAAGCCGGAGGACGCGTAGGTAGGGGGGTAGGGGCGGAGCTTTGCTCCGCCCCGGAGCATGCGCCGCCCCACGATCTAGCGGAGGTTTCGGACCACGAGCACCGTGGTGGCGAGGGCGGCGATGATCTGAGCGAAGGATGTCGCGGTCGCCAGCCAGTCGCGCCGGTCGGTGGGATCTCGCTGCGGAATGTAGACCTCCGCGCCTGCGAGCGGCCTGGGCTTGCTGTCGGCGAGGATCACCTTGCGACGCACACTCTCCACCTTGCCATTGGGCTGCGTGACGTAGGCCCGACCCTTGTCGGCGTTCCGGGAATACCCGCCCGAGGCGTCCACGTAGTACTCCATGCCGGCACCCGGCCGATAGTTCACCGAGCTGGGCGCGTTGACCTGACCCCGCACGTAGACCACCGGGATGTACTCCGGGATGATGACCGAATCCCCTTCCGCCAGCACCAGGTTGTCCCGATTGCGCGGTGACGCGAGCACCCGCGGTAGATCAATGCCGATGCGCCCGCCCCGGTCTAACGAGCGGAAGAACTTCACCCCCGCCGGATATGCTTCCTTGGTAAGACCGCCGGCGCGCTGAATCAGGTCCGAGATCCGGTCGGTCCGGGTGATGAGGGTGTATCTACCGGGGTAACGCACCTGGCCGAGGATGACGACGGTGCGCGACAGCTCCCAGTCCGGCTGCCGGAAGATCAGCACGTTGTCATAGGGCTTGAGCTCGACCTCATTGGCGCCGGAGGCTGGGGCCGGAAGCCCGGGCGGCCCCAAGTACCGGCCGTCCCGGTCGCGGTCGACCAAGTAGGTCGAGTCGAGGGGGACGCGAAAGGTCACGGCGACTCGCCCTGTGGCCCGCACGGTGTCGTCCGGAAGCCGCGCGACCTCCGCCTCGGTGAGGAGCGCGTCCTGACTCACCCCATCCACCTGAAGCAGCGCGTCCCGCAGCGTCATCCCCTCCCGGTAGGGCACCCGGCCGGCCTTCCGCACCGCGCCGGTCACGGCCACGTAGCGCACCGGACGGAAGGTGACCCTCGAGTAGACCGTGATCTCGTCGTCTTCAACCAGTGGCAGGTCGTTCGTGACCGCTCCGGTCGAGTCCCGGAAGGTGGCACGAAGCTGCAGCCGGGTCGAGTCGCTCTGGAGCCGGGTAATCAGGATCTGATCGAGGTAGACATCGGGCTTGGGTCCGCCGGCGAGGAGAATCGCGTCGCTCAGGCGCATGCCCGGTTTCCAACCCAGGTCCCCTGGGGTCCAGACATTGCCTCGGACGTGAACCATTTCCCTGCGGCGTTCTGAGACCTGAAAGACGGTGACCGAATCGCCCGGGAACATCGGGAACGGCGGACCGCTGCCGTCGACGAACTGATCACTTGCCAGGTCGATCACCACTCGATCACGGCCTCCAGGGGCCCGCTCCGCGGGCGCGAGGATGCGATCGATCTGTACCCTGCGGCGCAACGCGCGGACTCCAAAGCCGCCGGAGGCCTGCAGCAGCTCGCGGAGCGTTTCGCCGGTGCGGAGTTCATAGATCGCGGGCCGCACCACCTCGCCGGCCAGCTTCACCTGAGTGAGTCGCGGCGGGACAAAGACCACGTCACCGTTCTCCAAGCGGGCGTCGTGACTGTTGTCGCCATGGAGCAGGTAGTCGTACAGGTCCAGCGAATCGAGTAGCTGTCCCCCACGACGAATTTCTACCCGGCGGAACGAGCCATTCACACTCGGCCCGCCTGCGGCATAGAGCGCGGTCAGGGCGGTCCCCGCTGCCGAGATCTGGAAGGAGCCGGGGCGCGCCACCTCTCCGGTTACGTACACCTGGACCGTCCGGAGCTTGGCCACGGTCACATGAAAATGGGTGGTCGCCCCGGCTCCGCGACGAACCCCCGAATAGACCTTCCCGAGCCGGGTGTAGAGCAGGTCCTCGAGCTGGCCCAGGGTGAGGTTGGCGACGTTCATCTGGCCCACCTGCGGGATGGCGATGAAGCCCTCGCGGGTCACCGTCAGCTCGTGGGCGGTCTCCACATCGCCAGTCAGGATCAGCACCAGCCCGTCGCCGGGGCCGAGCCGGTAATTGGGGTCTACCGGTCCTGCCAGCGCCGGCTGGAATAGCGTGCTGGAGCGGCGGAAGAAAGCCAGGCCGAACACCCTCAGCGTCTTGGTAGTATCCGCGAGCGAATCGGCCCGGAGCGAGTCGAGGACGCGCTGGGCGGAGTCGGTCAGGCTGAGGAGGGTGTCCGCGGCTTCCTCACCGACGAGTCCGAGCACCCGGACAGCTTCCACGACCTCCGAGTTGGGCTTCGCCTTGGTGGTGTCGCCAGGGGAGAGATACGCGTCGAGGAGATTCTCGGGATAGCCGGCGGCCCGAAGCCGCGCATGAACCTGTTCTCGGGTGAGGCCCGCGGCGCCGATACGCTCCCGCAACTGCGCGACCAGGTCGGGTCGATTCTTGAGCAGCTCCTCCGCCTGGGCCGGCGTGGGGAGAGGCTGTCCCGGAGTCGGGGTCGGCACCTGCGCCGTGAGGGCGGCGACCGGGGAGACGACCAGACTGATATAGAAAGAAAGCGCGCGGAAGTGCTTGCGCCGGAAGGTCCAATGCATCGGCGGAAGATGGAGTCAGGCGGGGAGGCGGTCAACCCGGAATAAGACGGTGGAACGGTAGAACGGTAGAACGGGGGAACGGGGGAACTACAGTGGAACGGGGGAAGGCGGGGGAACCACGGTGGAACGGGGAAACGGTGGACCGAGGAACACATGCAGGGGAAACGGAAATGCGATGCGCCAGAAAACGACCCCTGGAAGCGAGCGTCCCGGCGACTGCTCGCGTTGTCCGGTACCATCGAATGGCCGGCGGGTGTCGCAACTTCAGGAATGCTCAGCCACACCTCGCTGGAAGCGTGGAAGGTTGCCCGCAGAGTCTCGTGTGGCTGTTTCCTTATTGCCCGGGATCACTGGAAACCGTGGGCAGCAGCCCTGTTCGAGCAATTGCAGCGCTCAGCCTTGTCAGTGCAACTGAACATCGCGGAGGGATGGAGCTTCAACCGTTCACCGACCTACACCCGCCACCTCGGAATCGCGTACGGCTCCTCCATCGAGACCGGCGAGCTCCTAGGAGTCGCTCACAAAATTGAGGCAGTGCCATCGGAGGTGCTCACCGGTCTGATCCAGGACAACCGGAGAAGTCAGCGGCTCCTGGTCGGGCTGCTCAAGCGGGAGCGCCCCATGTAGCTCGGCTACCGCCCTCGCGTTCGTCGTAGTTCTCCGGTACCCCCGTACCCCCGTACCCCCGTTCTCCCGTTCTCCCGTTCCCCCGTTCTCCCGTTCTCCCGTTCTCCCGTTCCCCCGTTCCCCCGTTCCCCCGTCCCCCGGTTCCCCCGTTCTCCCGTTCCACCGTTCTCCCGTTCCACCGTTCCACCGTTCCCCCGTTCACGGTCGTTTCGCCACCACATTCCTCCAGAACTCGAGGGTCCGTCTCGCGATCGCCTCGTCCACGAACTCCGCGATGACCCTGAGCCGTGCCTCCCGGCCGAGGCGAAGTCGTTCGCGCGGTGTGTCCGCCAGCTGCTGGAGCGCGCCGGTGAGTGCCGCCACGTTGTCCTCCGGCACGATCAGGCCGGCCGAGCCGATGAGTTCTGGCAGGACGCCTGAGTCGCTCCCGACGACAGTGACCCCGTAGCCCATCGCTTCCACCAGTGCGAGGTGGAAGGTCTCGACCCAATGCGGTGTGCTCCGAGATGGGACCACCAGGGCATCAATGGTAGGCCAGAGATCCTTGAGCGCTTCCGGCGGAAGGGCACCGCGCCAGCTGATCCGAGACGCGATGCCGAGCCGCTCGGCCAGCGCCTCGAGCTGCTCCTGGGCGGGGCCGCTGCCGACCACCGTGAGGCTCCAGCGGCCCAGCAGCTTCACGCAGGCTCGGAACAGGGTATCCAGCCCCTTCTCCGGTACCAGCCGTCCCACGAACCCGAGCGCCAGTTCGGCTCGCTCCGCTCGGGGAATCTCGAGGGGAGGGTTGAGTCCAAGTTGGGGGATGACGGCGACTGGAACGCCTGCGCGGGCACGGGAGAGGAGAGTCGCCGCAAGTTTGTTGCCTCCGATCAAGCCGCTCGCCCGGTTGAGGGAGCGGCTGCGTCGCCACTTTTCCACGAAAGTGTAGGGTCGATTGACACTCTGCGAGGCGAAGATGATCGACGGGATCTTGAGCCGTTCCGCCCGGGCGCCGGCCGTGGCGGCGACGGGAGTCCAGGGCTCCGCTTCGATCTGGATGACCTCTGGGCGGAAGTCGCTGAGGAGCCTTTGTAGATCGCTGCTCTTCCATTGTCCTCCTTCGCCGCGCTCGCTGCTCACCGGGATCGGCACGATGCGCACTCCACCATCGTTGCCCCAGGAGGCCTGCAGGAGGGGGCCACGCGGGGTCGGTGACCAGCGTGCCGGCACCGCGACGCTCAGCGTGCAGCCGAGTCCCGCCAGCGCCCGAAGCTTGCCCCGCATGGCCGGGTCGATGTAGGTGTGGGAGATGATGACGGCGCGCATGCTAGGCGGTTAGGCGGTTAGGCGGTTGGGCGGTTGGGCCTACGAAATTGGACTCACTGCGAGTTGGGTCAGAATACCACCTAGCGGCACAAATGGAAGAGTCCAGCCAACTAACCGCCCAACCGCCGAACCGCCCAATCGCCTATTCGCCCAATCGCCTAATCGCCTACTCGCCTCGTTGACTCTCCTCTCTGATCAGCCCAAGTTTGCGGCACGCCGATGCGAATCCTTCAACTCGCCAAGTACTACTGGCCCCGCTCCGGCGGCATGGAGCGAGTGGTTCAGGATCTCGCCGAGGGCGCCGCCGCCCTCGGCCACGAGGTGTCGGTCGTGGCCGTGGAGAGCCGGGTGGGGGGCCGGGTCGGAGGCCGGCAGCGCTCGACCGTGACCAGGGTCTTTTCGTTTGGGGCGCTGGGTACAGAAGAGATCGCGCCTGGCTATCTGACCGCGGCTCGGCGGCGCGCCGACATCATTCATCTGCATCACCCCCATCCGTTGGCGGACGTCGCGAGTCTGTTGCGCAGCCGCCGGACCCCGTTGATTGTCACCCAACACGCCGACGGAAAAGAACCGGGTAACCGGTGGGTAGCTCGCGCGGTACTTCGCCGGGCGGCGGCCGTCGTGGTGCCGAGCCGGGCGCATCTGGCGCTATCACGGGAGCTCGAGGGGTTCGAGAATAAGACCGAAGTGATTCCCTTCGGCATCGATGAGACCAGATGGGCTGACGTGCCCCGGCGGCCGATGGACGCCCCGCCGCGGGCGATCTTCATCGGCAGACTGGTGAAGTTCAAGGGCCTTGACCTGCTGCTTCGAGCGCTGGAGCGGGTACCCGATCTGGGCCTCGACATCGTCGGAGCCGGCCCGGAGGGCCCTCGGCTCAAGACTCTGACCCAGGCCCTCGCGCTTGCGGACCGGGTCCGCTTCTTCGGGGAGTATCCGGATGAGGACCTGCCCCGGCGGATGCAGGAGGCGGATTTTCTGGTGCTGCCTTCGACAACGGTGGACGAAATGTTCGGACTGGTCGTGCTGGAGGCGATGGCGGCGGGGCGACCGGTGATCACCACCGCGGTCCCGACCGGCGTCCGGGAAGTGAACCTGCCAGGAGAAACCGGCCTCGAAGTGCCGGTACAGGACGTTCGCTCGCTGGCAGAGGCGCTCGACACTCTCGCGCGCGATCCGTTTCGGAGGGAAAAGATGGGAGAGGCCGGTCGGGCGCGGGTCGAACGCTATTTCACCCGGCAGCTCATGGCGGAACGGCACCTGGCCCTGTACGAGCGGGTGGTGGCGTATGCTCAGGGGGAGGGTTCTGAAAAATAATTAGTACCGGGTACCGAGTACCGAGTACCGAGTACAAGGGCCGAGGCCTGGAGACTTCTATTCCTCATCCTGAGCGCGAAGCGCGAAGGATCTGCTCCGCAGGGCAGGTAGACCGGGCACCCGGAATAGTAGGTACGCCAGCTATATCCTTCGGTCGCTTCGCTCCCTCAGGATGAGGAGCAGTTGTACCCGGTACTCGGTACTCGGTACTCGGTACTTTAAGTGAATCCGGGCCCTTAGCTCAGTTGGTTAGAGCAGTGGACTCATAATCCATAGGTCGCTGGTTCGAATCCAGCAGGGCCCATACCCGGCACACCCGCCCAAGGCTTATCTCCCGCCGCTGTAGCGCGCGAGCCACTCTGGCGCACCGCACCACGGGTGGGTAAGCTCACACCGTTCCCATGATCCGCTTCAATCACATCACCGGTAGCCTCGCCGGCAGCGCCTCCGAATTCGAGAAACGCTCGATCCGCGTCGGGACGAGCGGTGACTGCGACGTGCGCTACGATCTCGACAAGGATCCGGAAGTGGGGCGCTATCACGCGGCCGTCGTGATGAAGGCGGATGCGTACCACATCCTGGATCTGGGCCAGGCGGGCGGCATCTGGGTAAACGGCGAGCGGGTGCAAAGCAAACCGCTCAAGGGTGGCGACCGGGTCCGCTTCGGCGCAGACGGAGGGCCGGAAGCGGAAGTCGCGATCGTACTCGATCCCAACTACGACGCTGCCAAGGACGCCCAGGAGATGGTGGAGGCGTTCAAGGGTCAGCAGGGGCAGGGTCGCGCCAGGGAGACCAAGGCGCTCCGCCTGGTCGAGGCCGCGGCCGAACGGGTGGCGGAGGAGCGGGCCAAGGCCGGCGGCGTGAAGTCGCGCCGCACCATGGAAGTCATGGCGGTCACCATGCATCAGGTGGGTGACCTGATGAAGCAGCAGACCCGCGGCCGCTGGGTCAAGATCGTCGGGGCCGTGACCGCGGTGGCCGCGCTGATCATCGGGTCGCTGGGCGTGGTGCTCTACCACAAACAGCAACAGATCGACGGCCTGCTCGATGCCAAGAGCCAGTTTGACGCCCAGATTCAGGCCATTCAGGTCAAGATGGATGCCGAGCGCGATTCGGTGCGCCTGACCCAGCTCGACCGCCAACTGCAGGAGGTGACCGCCAACGCCGTCCGCACGCTAGCCGATCTGGCGAAGACCGACAAGCAGAAGGCGGCGGAGGTGGCCGAAAGCGGCGATGAACTGGACCGGGAAATCCGGGCCATTCTCACTCAGTTTGACGCCGCCACCTACGCGGTCCCGCCGATCTTCAAGGAGCGGCTCGCTTACCATATTGATCAGCTCCGGCTGGCCGGTCCGACCGCGCGCATCATTTACCGCCGCAAGGTGAAGTACTGGCCCCAGATCAGCGCGGAGTTCAAGGCACTAGAGCTCCCTGAAGTGATGGCCTACGTGGCCTGGACGGAGTCGCAGTTCGATCCGCAAGCCAAGAGCGGCGCCGGGGCCAAGGGCATGTGGCAGATGACCCGGACCACCGCCCAGAGCCTTGGACTCAGGGTAGAAGGTGGTGTGGACCAGCGCACCGATGTCTCGCTCCAGACCCGCGCCGCGGCCAAGTATCTCGCCGGCCTGCTGGCCGAATTCGGCGAGGACGCGTTCATGCTGGCGATGGCGAGCTACAACAAGGGAGAGAACGGTGTGCGACGGGTGCTGCGGAAGGTGGCGCAGACCCCGGGCGGGTTCAAGAAGAGCCGGCGGGACTTCTGGCATCTGTACCGGCTCAAGCTCCTGCCGGAAGAGACCCGGGAGTACGTGCCGAAGATCCTCGCCGCGGCCATCGTGTGCAGCAATCCCGAGAAGTACGGGCTCACCAGACCGGACTCAGCCGTTCCTCCGGCGGTCGCGGCGAGCTCGCCATCCGCCGTCAGCCGTCCGCCGGCCGCGGTCGCGCGTTAGTAGGCGGAAGGGCGGACAGGGCGGACAGGGCGAGAACTGCAGGCGACAGGCGAGAGGCGACAGGCGGTCAGGCGACAGGCGAGAGGCGACAGGCGACAAGCTGCAGGCGACGGGTGGCGGAGGACAGGCGGTGGGCGGACAGACGGAGAGGGCGGACGAGGCGGAATATTCGGAAGGCGGAAGGCGGACGGCGGAAGGCGGACGGCGGACGGCGGATAGCCGATACCTGAACGCCGAACGCCGATAGCCACTACTGACCCCCATGTCCGCTCGCTAACAGCCGAATGACAGCTTTGTCATGGGCCCCTGTGAGTCAGGTCACTTCCGTTCACAATCTGTGCGTATAGGATTCGGTCACTTGGCGCGTGGTCTTTTCTCACCGGTTTGCGCGCGCAATATTCAGGTCCCCTTGCTGGAGGTTCGGATGCGTCGCATCCTGTGGATCGTTCCCCTTGTCTTGGCGATGGCTTGCAATCAGCACAAAGAGGAGCTCGCCAAGGCTCTCGCCGACGCGCAGGCTCTCGCGGCGGAAAAAGACAGCTTGATTACCGAGGTGCTGGAGACCTCGAAGTTCGTTAATGGCGTGAACGAAGAGTTGGCCAAGGCTCGGACCGCTGTGGTCACCAGTGCGGCCAACGGCGACGCCGGCACCCCGGCTGAACGGGACCGTGCTGCGCGATCCGCCGCCCTGGAGCGGGTTACCTCGCTGGTCGCTCGGCTCAATGAGACGGAACAGCGCCTGGAACAGAGCACCCAGCGGGCCCGGTCGCTCTCCGGCCGCAACACCACGCTGCTGCGCCAGATCGAAGAGTACAAGGCCAGCGTCGACAGCCTGCAGGCCACGGCGCAGCGGACCGAGGCTGAACTGCGCGGCGTGATCGACTCCCAGTCGGTGCAGATCGCCGGCCTCAACCAGGTTCTGGATACCACTCGGGCCGCGAACGCGATGCTCACCGACACGGTGAACAACCTGACGCGCTACAAGAACACCGTGTACTTCGTTGCCGGGACCGAAGAGGAGCTGCTCAAGAAGGGGATCGTCGTAAAGGAAGGCAAGAAGTTCCTGTTCTTCGGCGGCAAGCAGCTGCACCCCGCGCGCTCGCTCGACCCGGCGGCCTTCACCGCGGTCGATAAGACCACCGCGACGACCATCGATCTTCCGGATCACCACGAGTACAAGGTCGTCTCGCGACAGGACCTGACGTACGCGGATACCGCCAGCGTTAAGGACGGCAAGTATCTCACCGGTCAGCTCCGGATCGCCGCGCCGGAAGCGTTCTGGGCCCCGTCGAAGTATTTGATTCTGGTGGAGAACTAGCGGGCGTCTTTGGCCATCGGCCATCGGCCGTCCGCACGTTTGCAGTAGGAACGACCCTCCGGTGCTTGCACCGGGGGGTCGCTTGTTTGGCGGACAACGAGGACGCGACGGACGGGCGGACAGGCGGACAGGGTAGACGGACGGACAGGGCGGACAAGGCGGACAAGGCGGACAAGGCAGACGACGGATACGGCGAACTAAATCAAGTATGTTGTACTCGGCACGCTGCACCCTACACGCTGTACGCTGAACCCAGAACGCCGCCTACCACCACCGCCGTTGACACCGATTCGCGGGTTCCGTATGCTGCACAGGTTGCGTGACCGTCGTGACCGCCACGACTGCTTCTACGCCCTCGCTCCCAACGTCCCGACCCCATGCAAATCACGCCGCGCCAAGCCGCAACCTACCTTGGCGTGAACGAATCTACCCTCCGGCGTTGGATCAAGGATCGGGGCCTGCCGGTGCATCGCGTCAACGAGCGGCTGCACCTGAACGCCATCGAGGTGTGGGAGTGGGCCATGGAGCATGGCGTTTCGGTCTCTCGCGGCCTGCTCGAGGAGGCGCGCCGATCGCCGGAGGAAGTGCCACCGCTGTCCACCCTGCTCGAGACCGGCGGGATCCTCCGGGATATCGCGGGGGAGGACAAGAGCAGCGTGCTGGCCTCGATCGTCCAGCACCTTCCAGTCTCGCCCGAGGTGGATCGCGACTACCTGCTCACCGTGCTCGATGCGCGGGAGGCGATGGGGTCCACCGGAGTCGGTGACGGCATCGCGATTCCCCATGTGCGGAATCCGATCCTGCTGCACGTGGACCAGCCATTCGTCAGCCTCTGCCTGCTGCAGAAGCCGGTGGAGTTCGACGCGATTGACGGGAAGCCCGTCCATGCGCTGTTCCTGGTTGTGAGCCCGAGCGTCCCCTCCCACCTCAAGATCCTGGCGCAGCTCGGCTTCACTCTGCGAGACGTTGCGCTCCGGGAGCTCCTGGCCCGCCGCGCGCCGAGCGCGGAGATCCTGGTCCGGATCCGGGAACTGGAGAAGCAGAGCACCGGATCGTTCCCGGCGGCCAAGGTAACTCGCCCGTGACCCTGTCGCTGTTGCCCCACCTCCGATGAGCTCCCTGCTCGTTGCCTGCGGCCTGATCCTGGCTGGTGGCGCGGGCTGCCTCCTGTTAGACCGGTGGGCGAGGCTCGCGGACGGCCTGTACGCCTTGCTTCTGCTCGGCGGCGCGGCACTCGGGATCGCGTCGGCGATCACCGTCCTTCGTGGCGGGTCGATGTTGCCGGCCACCCTGCCGGGCTCCTTCCCGGGCGGTGCCTGGGTGTTCGGGCTCGATCCGCTTTCGGCCTGGTTTCTCCTGCCGATACTCGGGGTAGGAGCCTGTGCCGGCGTCTTCGGGATCGGCTACCTCGCACCGGAGCGCGGACACCGGTCCGTCGCGGCGGCGCACGCCCTCTACGCCCTGTTGCTGGTGGCGCTGGTTGGGGTGGTGACCGCGCAGGCGGTGGCGCCGTTCCTCGCCGCCTGGGAAGTCATGGCGCTGTGCGGCTACCTGCTCATCATGTTCGAGCATGAGCAGGCCGAGGTCCGTCGGGCCGGATTCATCTACGTCGCATTGACGCACTTGAGCGCGCTGGCGCTGCTCGCGATGTTCGCGGCTCTGAGCGCGCACGCCGATGGCCGCTCATTCGCGGCGCTGGGCCAGGCGAATCAGGTCGCCAGCGCAACGCGGACGCTGAGCCTGGTGCTCGCCCTGGTGGGCTTCGGGCTCAAGGCGGGAGTGGTACCGCTCCACTTCTGGTTGCCCGGTGCGCACGCCTCCGCCCCCTCGCACGTCTCGGCGGTGCTGTCGGGAGTGATGCTCAAGATGGGGATCTACGGGCTCCTCCGCGTACTGCTGCTGGTGGGGATGTCACCCGCCTGGTTCGGCTGGACCCTGTTCGGAGCCGGGCTCGTTTCCGGGATACTGGGAGTGCTCTGGGCGTCAGGGGAGCGGGATCTCAAGCGCGTTCTCGCCTACAGCAGCGTCGAGAACATCGGAATCATTGTCCTGGGCCTGGGCGTTGGCGTCCTGGGGATGGCCTACGGACAGCCGTCGGTGGCGGTGCTGGGTTTCACCGGAGCGCTGCTGCACGCGTTCAATCACGCGTTGTTCAAGAGTCTGCTCTTCCTGGGAGCCGGGACAGTGCTGCGGGCCACGGGGACTCGCGATGATCGACCAGTTGGGCGGCCTCGCGCGGGAACTGCCGTGGACGGCTCTGGCCTTTGGTGTCGGATCGGTCGCGATCATCGGGCTGCCGCCGCTCAATGGTTTTCTCGGCGAATGGGTGGCGGTGCAGGGGCTGCTCGAAGGCGCGCGGCAACCGGGGCCGTTGCCGCTGCTCGATTCTGGGGGTGGCGGGACTGGGGCTGATCGGCGCGCTCGCGCTGGCGTGCTTCAGTCGGGTCGTGGGCGGGGTCTTTCTGGGCCAGCCGCGGCGCCCGCGGGATGCGGCGCGGGAAACTCCGGGGCTGGTGGGTCCAATGCTCGGTCTGGTCGCGGCCTGTGTTATCGTCGGCTTGATCCCCATCCTCACCGTTCAGCCGGCGATGGCCGTGACCGGCCTCATCCTGATCGCCGAGCGGAGTCGCTCCCGTGGCCGCGATGGGCACGCTGGCCGGCACCGCTTGGATCATGAGCGCCGTCTGGGTCCTGCTGCTCGGAGTTGGGGCGATCGTCTGGTACCTCCGCCGCCGGGCCGCGACGCCTGCTGCGGCCCGAGGTCGGGGCGACCTGGGGTTGCGCCTACGCCGTTCCGACATCCCGCATGCAGTACACCGCCGGCTCGTTCGCGACTCCGCTCCTGCTCGCCTTTGGCGCCATCGCCACGCCGAGGGTGGCGCGTGGAACAGGATCGCTCAGGACCCACCCCCGGGATCGGGTGCTCGATGGGCTGGCCAGGCCCCTGTGGAATCGGGCGAAGCTTGTCGCGGGTGCATTCCGTCCGCTGCAGCAGGGACCGGTCACCCGGTACCTGCAGTACATCGTGCGTGACCGTCGTGTTCCTGCTTGTGGCGCTGCTTCGCGTCGATTGCGCGGCGGCCATGACGCGTCTCCTGCTCGCTGTCGTCCTCATGCTGGTCGGCGGAGTGGCGCCGGCGCTCCTCCGTCGAACGCCCCGACTCGCCGATCGGCTGTACGCCACCCTGTTGCTCGCCGGCGCCGCCCTGGGCGTAAGCCTGGCGGTAACGGTGCTGCTCGGCGCACCGGCGCCACGGTCGTGCTGCCGGGATCGCTCCCCGGCGGCCCGTGGGTCTTCGGCCTCGATGCGCTGTCCGCCTGGTTCCTCCTCGTCGTGCTCGGCGTCGGCGCCTGCGCCGGCGTCTTCGGCGTCGGTTACCTCGCCCCGGAGCGGGGGCACCGCGCGGTCGGCGCCGCGCACGCGTTGTTCGCCCTCCTGCTCGTGGGGCTCATCGGCGTGGTGACCGCGCAGGCGATGGTGCCGTTTCTCGCCGCCTGGGAGGTCATGGCGGTGAGCGCCTACCTGCTCGTCATGTTCGAGCACGAGCAGGCCGAGGTGCGCCGGGCGGGCCTGATCTACGTCGTGCTCACCCATCTGAGCACGCTCGCGCTGATCGGCATGTTCGCGGCCCTCGCTGCGCACGCCACGGGCCGCTCCTTCGTGCGAACTTGGGCGCGGCCAGCCAGGTCACCGGCGACCGCGCGGACCGTGGCACTGTGCTCGCGCTGATTGGATTCGGCATCAAGGCCGGCGCCGTCCCGCTCCACTTCTGGCTGCCGGCGCCCACGCCGCCGCGCCCTCGCATGTCTCGGCCGTGCTGTCGGGCGTCATGCTCAAGATGGGGATCTACGGCCTGCTCCGGGTGCTCAGCCTGCTGGGCCGCCGCCGGCCTGGTTGGGCTGGACCCTGCTTCTGACTCGGTCTCGCTTCCGGCGTG
The DNA here is from genome assembly GCA_963748035.1 of uncultured Gemmatimonadales bacterium. GTDB lineage: Bacteria > Gemmatimonadota > Gemmatimonadetes > Gemmatimonadales > GWC2-71-9 > JADJOM01. Next base: position 261,140 of record CAVVHO010000005.1, read on the forward strand.
CTGGGGGTGCTCTGGGCGCTCGCCCAGCACGACCTCAAGCGGCTGCTCGCCTACCACAGCGTCGAGAACATCGGGATCATCCTGCTGGGCATGGGCGTGGGCGTCCTGGGGGTGGCGTACGGGCAGCCGGCGGTGGCGCTGCTGGGGTTCGCCGGCGCGCTGCTGCACACGCTGAATCACGCGCTGTTCAAGAGCCTGCTGTTCCTCGGCGCCGGGGCGGTGCTGCGGGCGACGGGCACGCGCGAGATCGACCAGCTGGGCGGGCTCGCGCGGCGGCTGCCGTGGACGGCGCTGGCGTTCGCGGTGGGCTCCATGGCGATCGTGGGGCTGCCGCCGCTCAACGGCTTCGTGAGCGAGTGGATGGTCTTCCGGGGCCTGCTCGGCCGCCGGCGCGTCGCGGGAAGCCTGCGGTTCGCGGTGCTCGGCGCGGCGGGACTCGCGCTGATCGGGGCGCTGGCGCTGGCCTGCTTCACGCAAGGTCAACGGGGTGCTGTTCCTCGGGCAGCCGCGTTCGACGATCACCCCGAGCAGCCCGGCCGATCGGACCCGCGGCCGGCCATGCTGGTGCCCGATGCTGGTGCTGGCCGGGGCTCTGCCTCGCCATCGGCTTCGCTGCCGGCGCTGGTGCTCGGCCGGCGCGACTGGTCGCCACGACCGTCGCTGCCCGGTGGTCGACGGCCGCAACGGCGTACGCCGCCTGGGTGGCGGAGCGCACGGTGCTGATCTCGCGTACTCGGGCTCGGGCTCGTCGGGTTCGTCGGCGTTCTGTTCGTGCTGCGCCGGTAGCCTGCCGGCCGCGGCGCGGCCGCGGGCGTGGCCGCGACCTGGGGCTGCGCCGCGCCGGCCCTCACCCCGCGCATGCAGTACACCGCCTCCTCCTACGCCGCGCCGCTGCTCGCTCGCCTACGGTCCCGCTCGCCGGCGTCCGCGAGCAGCCGCTCGGCGCCGGCACCTTCCATTCCCACGCTGCCGACCCGGTCCAGGACTGGCGTCGTGCCTGCCGGCCTGGCGCCGCGCTGCGGCGGCTGAGCCGTGCGACTGGCGCGCATGCAGGGCGGCCGCATTCGCTGGTATCTGCTGTCGGTCATCTTCACGCTGCTCGGCGCTGCTGTTCTACCTGACGACCGCGGGGCGCGCCCGAGTGACCTTCGGACCGCTCCTCGACCCTGCTGCTCGTGCTCGCCGCTGGCCCCGGCCCTCCCGGGCATCGCGACCCGCACCCGGGCGCTGCTGACCGGCCGGCGCGGCGCACCGGTCCTCCAGCTGTACCGCGATCTGGCCAAGCTGATCGCGGAAGAACGTGGTCTACAGCCGGACCACGACGCTGGTCTTCCGGATCGGGCCGATCGTCGTGCTCGCCACGGTGCTGGTGGCCGCGACGCTGCTGCCGCTCGACGGGCACTCGGCGCTCCTCAGCTTCACCGGCGACCTGGTCGCGTTCGCCGGCCTGCTGGGACTGGGCGTTTCGCGCTGGTGCTGGCCGGGCTGGACACCGGATCGAGCTTCGAGGGCATGGGCGCCAGCCGGGAGGTCACCGTGTCGGCCTTCGCCGAGCCGGCGCTGCTCCTCTGCTTCACGGTGCTCGTGCTCGCCACCGGCGAGCTGTCGCTCGCCGGGCATGCTCGGCGAGCGGCTGGCGGCGGTCTGGTCGGCCGCGGCGCCGTCGCTGGTGCTCACGGCGGCCGCGCCTGTTCATGCTGACGCTGGCGGAGACCTCGCCGGGTGCCGGTCGACGATCCGGCGACCCACCTCGAGCTGACCATGATCCACGAGGTCATGGTGCTCGACCACAGCGGGCCCGAGCTGGCCATGATCCTGCTACGGGAACGCGCGTCAAGCTGGCGCTGTTCGGCGCGCTGGTGGTCGGCGTGCTGGTGCCCGCGCGGGCAGTCTGCCGCCGCTGGCTGGCGCCGATCGCTCCTGCTGGCCGGCCTGGTGGCTGGTCGCCGTCGCGGTCGGCGTCGTCGAGTCCAGCATGGCGCGGCTGCGCATGAACCGGGTGCCCCAGTTCCTGGTCGCGGCCGGCGGCGCTCGCGGTGTTCGGCGTCATCCTCCTGCTGCGGTGAGCCGATGTCCGGCCTGCACGAGCTGCTGCTGCTGTGCGTCGTGCTCACCAACTTCTGGGTCCTGGGCACCACGCGGCTGAGCTCGACGATCCGCGCCACCGCGCATCCAGGGCGCGCTGCTGGCCGCGCTGCCGATCGCCCTGCATCCCGGCCTGGTCGCTGCACATCATCGGCCTGGCGGCCGGGACGCTTCTGGTGAAGGCCGTTCGTCCTGCCGACCTTCCTGACCTGGGCCATCCGCGAGGCGGCGGTGCGCCGCGAGATCGAGCCGCTGATCGGCTTCTCGGCCTCGCTCGCCGCTCGGCGCGGTGGCGGTCGCGCTCTCGTTCGGGATCGCCCAGCGCATTCCCGCTGCCGGAGTCGGACAGCAGCCTCCTGATTCCCGGTCGCGCTGTCGACGGTGATCGTCGGGCTCCTCGTGCTGACCACCCGGAACAAGGCCCTCACGCCAGGTGGTCGGCTACCTCATCCTGGAGAACGGCATCTACGTCTTCGGGCTGAGCCAGGCGGAGCGGGTGCCGTTCCTGGTCGAGCTCGGCGTCCTGCTCGACATCTTCGTCGGCATCTTCATCATGGGCATCGTGGTGTTCCACATCAATCGCGCGTTCGACTCGCTCGATTCCACCCGCCTGACCGAGCTGAAGGACTGATGCACTCCTCCTCCTGATCCTGCTGCCCGGCCGCCGCGGCGGCGGCCGCCTACCTGGTCGCGGCCGGTCCGCGCTGCGCAGCGGGATCCTGGTCGGCACCGCGGCGCTCCACCTGGGGCTGGTGGCCCGGCTCTGGGGCGTGCCGGCGGTCACGCCGCAGTCGGCGGCTGGCTCGCGATCGACCCGCTGGGGCTCCTGGTGCTCACGCTGGTGAGCGTGCTGTTCCTCGTGGTCGCGGTGTATGCCGTCGGATTCCTCCGGCCGAAGCCCCCGCGCGGCGGCCGCGTCTTCGTCAGCGGCCTGCTCGGATTCCTCGCCGCGGCGACGCTGGTGGCCGGTCAGCCACCATCTGGCGCTGCTCTGGGTCGGGCATGGAGACGACCACGCTCGCGCTCGCGCCGCTGGTGTACCACCGCCACGACCGCCGCTCGCTGGAGGCGGTCTGGAAGTACCTCCTGCTCTCGTCGGTCGGCATCGCGCTGGCGCTGCTCGGGACCTTCTTTCTCGCCGCCGCGCAGACCGCGGGGCGTCCGCTGCTGCTCGAGGACCTGATCGCGGGCGCGGCCAGCCTCCAGCCCGGCGCTGCTCCGGACCGCGTTCGTCTTCCTGCTGGTCGGCTACGGCACCAAGATGGGACTGGCGCCGCTGCACGCCTGGAAGCCCGACACCTACGGCGAGGCGCCCAGCCTGGTCGCCGGGCTGATGGCCGGCGGGCTCACGAGCTGCGCCTTCCTCGGGCGTCGCGCGCATCACCGAGGTCACGATGGCCGCCGGGCAGGCGGCGTTCGTGCAGCCGCTCCTGCTCGCGCTTCGGCGTCGTGTCGCTGGTCGTCGCGGCGGCCTTCATGATCGGGCAGACCGATCTCAAGCGCCTGCTGGCCTACTCCAGCGTCGAGCACATGGGGCTGCTGGTGCTCGGACTCGGGCTCGGCGGCGTCGGGCCCTACGGCACGGTGCTCCACCTCGTCAACAACGGCCTGACCAAGGGCGTCATGTTCCTCGCGGTCGGCAACGTGGTCCTGGTCACGGGATCGCGCCTCGGCCGACCAGCGCGGGGCATCCTCCGCCGGCTGCCGGTCACCGGCGTGCTGCTGCTGCTCGGACTCTTCGCGGTCACCGGGTCGCCGCCCTTCGGGCTCTTCCTCAGCGAGTTCACCATCCTCAACGCGGCCATCGCCCAGGGGCATCCCGTGGATCGCCCTGGCCGTCGTGGTCCTGCTCGCCGTCATCTTCGTCGGCATGGCCTCGGTGATTCTGGAGGTGGTCTATCGGCCCGCCGAGCACGCCGGCTCCGGCCGCGCAGGGAGAGCCTGCTGCTCGTCGGCGGACCGGTCGTCCTGCTGGGCGCGGTACTGGTGCTCGGGCTGTACGTGCCGCCGCCGCTGCAACCGAGTGCTCGCCGAGGCCGCCCGGGGCCTGGGGGTGCCGGCGCCATGACGACCTTCGACGGCCTCGGGCTCCGCAACCGCCGCGCCATCCCGCTTCGCCGCGCGTGCCCGAGGAGCCGATCGCCCGGTTCCGGGACGACCGTGCTGCAGGCGGTCCGGGACGGCTGGCGGCTCGTCGCGCTCTTCGGATCTCCCGAGGCCGGCGGCCAGACCCGGCTCATCGCCGTGCTCGGCCCAGGATGAGCGGGGACAGCTGGGCGCGCTGTCCACCCTGGTGGCGGGAGCGCTACCCGGCGCTCACGCCGGAGTGTCCCGGAGGCCCATCTCTTCGAGCGCGAGATCGCGGAACAGTGCGGCGTCGTGCCCGAGGGTCATCCCTGGCTCAAGCCGGTGCGACGGCACCCGCCGGACCACGCGGCGCCGGGCACGCGGCACGGAGCCGATGGACCGGGAGCGGTACCCGTTCTTCCAGATCGAGGGCGAGGAGGTCCACGAGGTCGCCGTCGGGCCGGTGCACGCCGGGATCATCGAGCCGGGGCATTTCCGGTTCCAGGCCCACGGCGAGGAGGTGCTGTTCCTGGAGATCATGCTGGGCTACCAGCACCGCGGGGTCGAGCGCCTGCTGGAAACGCCGGCCGCTGGCCGGACGCCGTCCTGGTCGCGGAGTCGATCGCCGGCGACACCGTCATCGGCCACGCGAGCGCCGCCTGCGGCGCGATCGAGGCGCTGGCCCGGAGCCGGAAGACGCCCCGGGCGCAGACCATCCGCGGCATCGCCCTCGAGCTCGAGCGCCTGGCCAACCACATCGGCGACCTCGGCGCCATCGCCGGCGACATCGCCTACCAGCCGGCCGCGGCGTACTTCGGCCGGATGCGGGGCGAGTGCCTGAATCTGCTGATGACCCTCTCGGGCAACCGCTACGGCCGCGGCCTGATCCGGCCGGGCGGCGACGCTGTTCGACATCCCGCCGGCGATGGCGGACGGAGATGCGCGACGGCTGCAGGCGCTGGCCGACGAGCTGCGCACCGGTTGGCCACCTGATGCTCAAGAACGCCTCGGTGCAGGCGCGGCTCGAGGGCGTCGGGGTCGTGTCACGCGGCAGCAGTGCCTCGAGCTCGGGGCTGGTCGGGGTGGCCGCGCGAGCCTGCGAGGTGCCGCGCGACGTGCGGCACGACCATCCCTACGGCGTGTTCCGCTTCGCCCACATTCCGGTGGCGACCGCCTGGGCCGGGCGACGTGCTGGCCCGCACGCTGGTGCGCTGGCTCGAGGTCCAGCGCTCGCTCGAGTTCGTGATCGAGCAGGTGCGGCGCCCTGCCCAAGGGAGGCGTCCAGGTCGACGTGCGGTGCGCTGCGGCCCGGACGAACTCGTGGTCGCGCTGGAGGAGGGCTGGCGGGGAGAGATCGCGCACGTCGTCATCACCGACGACGCCGGGCGGATCCGCCGGCACAAGGTGGTGGATCCCTCGTTCCACAACTGGAGCGCGCTGGCCGCGGCGATGCCCGGCAACCAGATCTCCGACTTTCCGCTGTGCAACAAGAGCTTCAATCTCTCCTACGCGGGGCACGACCTCTGATGCTCGACTTCCTCCGAACCCGGTGGGCCCAGGGCACGCGGACCTCGGCCTTCCCCGACGGGGCAGACCGGATTTCCCGAGCGGTTTCGCGGCCGGCCGGTGCTCGATGCCGACCCGCTGCCCGACGGACTGCCGACGAGTGCCGCGCAGCGATGCCGTCCCTCGCTCCTCGTGACGTCGGACCCGACGGCCGGGCGTCGCTCGACGTCGGGGCATGCCTGTTCTCGCCCGAGGAGGCGTCGCGCTGCCGCCACGGAGCCGTCTCGTATCTCCACCGATCACCGGCTGGCGGCCCGGGACCGACGCGGGCCTGGTGACTCCCGACCGGCGAGCTGCCGGCGGTCCAGGCGCTCGAGGCACGCACTCGCGACGCTCTTCGGCCGGTCGCTCCGGCTCCGCTCGGTTGCGGCCGGAAGCTGCAATGGCTGCGAGGCCGAACTGGTCGCGCTGGGCAACGTGGTCTTCGACATGGCCCGGTTCGGCGTCCAGTTCGTCGCGTCGCCTCGCCACGCCGACGGGCTGGTCATCACCGGGGCCGTGAGCCGCAACATGCGGGACGCCGTGTACCGCACCTACGAGGCGATCCCGGAGCCGCGACTGGTCATCGCCGTCGGCGCCTGCGCGATCAACGGAGGCCCGTTCCGCGACAGCCCGGAGGTGGGCAACGGCGTGCCGGCGGATCTGCCGGTGGATCTGTGGATTCCGGGCTGCCCGCCGCATCCGCTCACGGTGCTGGACGGGTTGTTGAGCTTGCTCGGGAGGCTGTGATCGCCATCCGCCGTCCGCCGTCCGCTATCTGCCGATATTCGGTCTGACCGTCTGACCGTCTGACCGTCTGACCGTCTGACCGTCTGACCGTCTGACCGTCTGACCGTCTGACCGTCCGCCTGTCCGCTCCTCAGGTCTCCGGCTGACGCAGATGGTGCCCGAACCACTCGCAGGCCAAGTCGCTGACCCGCTCTATTGCGCCGGTCTCTTCGAAGAGGTGAGTCGCGCCTGGGACGACGACCAGCCGCTTGGTACAGCGCAGCTGTTCCAAGGCCAGCTGATTGAGGCCCAGTACGGCCGTATCCTGACCACCCACGATCAGAAGCGTCGCCGCATGCACCCGCGCGAGCCACTCGCCGGCGAGGTCGGGCCGTCCGCCGCGGGATACCACAGCCGAAACCCGCGTGCCAGCCTGCGCCGCGGCGATCAACGCCGCGCCCGCGCCGGTGCTTGCGCCGAAGTACCCCAGCCGGAGTCCGACTACGTCCGGTTGCAGCTCCAGCCAAGCGGTGGCAGCCAGCAACCGTTCGGCCAGCAGGGGCAGGTCGAAGACGTTGGCGCGGGTCTGACTCTCTGCTTCGGTCAGCAGGTCGAACAGCAAGGTACCGAGCCCCGCTTGCTGGAGGTGCTGGGCGACGGCCTGGTTGCGGGGACTGAGGCGGCTGCTGCCACTGCCGTGCGCGAAGGCGACAAGGCCGATGGCCTCGTCCGGAAGCGTCAGGTCGCCTGACAGCTGGACGCGTCCCGCCGGGATCCTCACCTGCCGTTCGCTGCTGCTGTGCGTGATCCTCATGGCTTCATCTCCAGTCTGCCGTCCCGCGGCTTCTGATCTCCACCGTGCTCCCGCCCGGCTAGAGCGCCGATGGAAACGTTTCGGGCAGTTCGCTTTCGCCGCGCTGCCAGGTCGGCGTACGCTCCAGCGGCTCGACTGCGCGGGTATGATCGTAGTGAAGCACGGCATCGAACTGCTGGGGCAGCACGGCGTGAAAATAGTGGCTCAGCCGCTCGGTTTCCGGACGGTAGATTACCCCGATCGCTCGCTCCAGCCGCGGCGTGCCCAATGCCGTAACGGCGGCGCTCGGGGTGCGAAGATCAATGAAGAAGTTTGGGATGCCGCACAGATGAAACAACTGCTCGTAGCTTCCGGGAAGGGCAGGTCGCACCGTTTTGCGCTCCACCTGCTCACCCCAATCTGAGGCGGCCGAGACTGTCCCCGCATGGGTCGTGAAGCCGACGAGGATCGCGTCGCGCCCAAAGTGCTCGCGCGCCAGCTGTCCCAGGTTGAGCTCACCCCGTCTGGACATCTCCGTCGCGCGAGCGTCGCCGACATGGGAGTTGTGCGCCCACACCACGATTTTCGCGCCTCCGGGTTCAGTGTCGAGGAAGTCGCCCAGGGACAGCAGCGTCTCCGCCATGTGCCGATCCCGGAGATTCCATGACGCCGCCTGGCCGATGAACATGGTGCGATAGTACTGCTCGGCGGTAGCGACGATCTTGGCGTTCTGCGCCGCAAAAAAGAGATCGTCTGCTGCCAGGCGACCGTCCCGCAGGGCATATTCGGCCGCGGCGGCACGAAACTCCAGCAATTGGTTGATGACTTCGCGCTCGCAGGATGGCGCCAGGCCCGCCGTGGCTGCGTAACCGTAGGCCTGTGGGTCAGGCCCGAAATGATCGAAACAGGCGTAGCGCCGCTCCGCCCTGTGGGCCGCCTCGGGATCGACGATCCGCAGGTAGTCGAGTACCACCTGCATCGATGCGTGGAGACTGTAGAGATCGAGACCGTAGAAACCAACCTCAGTCGCCTTGGCGGGTTGCGCCTCGTTATGTTCGCGCAGCCAGCCCACGAAATCTGCGACATCCGCGTTGCGCCACATCCACTGCGGGAATCGCACGAATCCACCCAGGGCTTCAACGGCGTCGGCGTCCGGGCTGCGGCCGCGAACGTAGCGGTTGACGCGATACGCGTCCGGCCAGTCTCCCTCGACGGCAACCGCCCGGAACCCCTTCTCCCGAATCAGCCGCTTGGTGATCTCGGCCCGGACACGATAGAAGTCATGGGTGCCATGCGAGGCTTCACCCAGCAGCACGAAGCGGGCGTTTCCGACCAATTCCAGCAAAGAGTCGAAATCCTCTGGTGCCCCCAAGAGGGGCTGCGCGACGGCGGAAGTCGCCCGAGCGGCGCTGACATCAGGAAGTGGAGACAATGGGCACCTTCTCTTGTCGGGTGCTTCCGGCACTATCCGGTTCGGGGCTCGCGGTGCTTTCCGAGAGCAGTGCATTCACTTCGTCATCCGAAGTCTGAGTGAAGTCGTCGTACCACTGACCGACTCCATAGAAGACCTCCGGCGTCGCCACGAAGGCGCACGCATCAGCCGTCTTGGCCAGAATATCGCGGGCGCTCATGGACATGACCGGGGCCGCGGCCACGATGACGGCCGGCTGATGCTCCCGCAGGGCCAGAACCGCTGCCTGCATAGTGGAGCCCGTCGCGACGCCGTCATCGACCAGCAGGACGGTAGCGCCGCGGAGCGCCGGGAAGGGGCGGTCGCGGCGGTAGAGCCGCTCGCGGCGAGCGAGCTCTCGCTGCTCCACCACCGTCACCTCGTCGAAGGTTCGCCGGTCAATGCCAAGACCACGCACAATTTCAGTATTCACTACCCGAACGCCGCCGCTGGCGACCGCTCCCATGGCGAGTTCCGGTTGCCCGGGCACGCCGATCTTCCGAACCACGAAGATGTCCAACGGGGCGCCGAGCGCCTCTGCGACCTCGTATGCGACAGGAATTCCGCCACGCGGGAGGCCAAGAACCACCAGATTCGGACGCCCAGCGAGGTGGGTCAATCGTGCCGCGAGCTGTCGGCCGGCGTCCCGACGATCCAAGAACAAATGCGGCATAGAAGCCTCCTGCTGGAGAACCCTGATACGTCAGGGCGGATTTCTACTCCACAAACTTGGCGAGACGCTCATGAAGGGAACCGGAGGAAAAGGAGGAGAAGATGCTTCATCCGGGGACGGTGCCCGAGCTGCTACGCCGAGTGTGGAAACGTTCGTAACAAGCTCATTCGCGATTCAGACTCCAACCGGCAGGTTGACCCCAGTCAACCTGAGACCGGCGACATGATTCATCCTGGGTTGAGACCCGCCCGAAAAAGGCCCCAAGTGACCCTATCGTACCGACCGGGATGCCGGGGCGGCGGTGCACTCCGCGCCGCCGCTGTTCCGGCGGTTGAGGCAGCGGCGACGGATGTTCACCGGGCCTTGGACTTGGCGTCGGCTTAAGGGTCGGCCGGGGCCAGGCGCGCGCCAGCCCCGGCTGGAGCAGTACTGGGCCCGGCCTGTGGACGAGGTGCTCCGGGAGCTCGGGACGGGACCGGACGGGTTGTCAGCCGCCAGCGCTGCTGAGCGACTGCGAGTCTACGGGACCAACGAGTTGCGCGAGCAGCGTCCGTTCTCTCGCCTGCGGCTGCTGCTCCGGCAGGTACGGAGCCCCCTGCTCCTGTTGCTGCTATTTGCCGCCGGGGCCTCGATGCTGACGCGAGAGTGGCTGGATGCCGCCATCGTGATCGCCATCGTCCTCGTCACCGTCGGCATCAGTTATTCACGCGAATACAGCGCGCAGTCCGCCGCCGCCGCCCTCAAAGCCCGGCTGACCACCCGTGCGAGCGTGATACGAGAGGCGCGGGTAATCCCGGTTCCGTTGACCGAGGTTGTCCCCGGAGATGTAATCGTCCTGTCGGCCGGCAGCCTGGTGCCTGGGGATGCCGTGATTCTGGAGGCCACGGACTTCTTCGTGAGCGAAGCAGTGCTGACGGGGGAGAGTTTCCCGGTCGAGAAAGGGCCCGGACTCGTGGCGGCCACCGCAGGTTTGGCGGCGCGCACCAACTGCGTGTTCCTCGGCACCAACGTCCGCAGTGGCACCGCCCACTGCGTCGTGGTCCACACCGGACCGGCCACCCAGTTCGGCGTCATTGCCCAGCGCCTGACGCTGCGACCACCCGAGACCGAGTTCGACCGTGGGACGCGGCGATTTGGATATTTCCTCACCAGCGCGATGCTGGTCCTGGTGCTCCTCGTCTTCCTGGCCCACACGTTACGTGGGCGCCCGCCCGTCGAAACTCTGCTCTTCGCGCTGGCCCTCGCGGTGGGATTGAGCCCGGAACTGCTCCCCGCGATTCTGAGCGTCAACCTGGCCCGCGGGGCAGGGATGATGGCGGGGCGAGGGGTACTGGTGCGTCGGCTCAACGCGATCGAGAATCTCGGGAGCATGGATGTGCTTTGCACCGACAAGACCGGGACGCTGACCGAAGGCATTGTCCATCTGTTGGGCGCCTACGATGAAGACGGCCGCGCTTCGGCTGCCGTGCTCGAACTGGGTGCCAGGAACGCCTCGCTGGAGACGGGCCTGGCGAACCCACTCGACGATGCGATTCTTGCCGCTCGCCAACCAGACCTGACCGCTGTGCGGAAACTCGGAGAGATCCCGTTCGACTTCGTCCGCAAGCGCGTCAGCGTCGTGATCGCCGAAGACAGTGGGGCCAGGCTCATCGCCAAGGGAGCCTTTGCCCAGATGATCGAGGTGTGCAGCCATACCCGCGATGGGGCGAAGCTCGATGGGAGCGTGTTGCCCGGCTGCAGGAGCAGGTCGACAGGTGGAGCGATCAGGGCACCCGGGTCTTAGCGGTTGCCGAACGCAGGCTGCCGGCACAGGCCCGCTACGGCAGAGACGAGGAACGCGATCTGATGTTCGCCGGGTTCCTCACCTTTGCCGATCGGCCCAAGCCGGGGGCGGCGCGAGCCCTTGCGGACCTGGCCCGGCTCGGCGTGTGCGTCAAGCTGATCACTGGTGACAGCCGGCGTGTGGGGCAATACATCGCCGGACTCGTGGGGATGCGCGCCGATCGAGTGCTCAGCGGGGATGAGCTGGATCGGTTGAACGATGAGGCCCTGTGGCAGACCGCCGAGCGGACCGACCTGTTTGTTGAAGTCGATCCCAATCAGAAAGAGCGCATCATCCTCTCGCTCAAGAAGATGGGCCACGTTGTCGGCTTTCTCGGCGACGGGGTGAACGACGCGCCGGCCATGCACGCCGCCGATACCAGTCTGTCAGTGGACCAAGCAGTGGATGTCGCCCGGGAAGCGGCTGATTTCGTGCTGCTCGATCGCGACCTCGACGTCATTCGCGCGGGCATCGAGGAGGGACGGCGGACCTTCGCGAACACCCTCAAGTACATCCAGACCACCACCAGCGCCAACCTGGGCAACATGCTCAGTATGGCCGCCGCGTCGTTGTTCCTGCCCTTCCTGCCGCTGCTCCCCGGGCAGATCCTGCTCAATAACTTCCTCTCCGACATCCCGGCGATCGGGATCGCCGGCGACAGCGTTGACCCCGAACTGGTGAGCTACCCGCGCCGGTGGGACATCCGGTTCATCGGCCGCTTCATGGTCGAATTCGGGGTTCTGAGCTCGGTATTCGATGTCCTGACCTTCGCCATCCTGCTTGGAATGTTCCGACTGGGGCCGGACGCCTTCCGAACCGGATGGTTCGTGGAATCCCTGCTCACGGAACTGGTCATTGCCCTGGTCGTCCGGACCCGACGCCCGTTCTTCATGAGTCGTCCGGGCACCCTGCTGCTGGTCTCGACTGTGGCGCTGATCGGCCTGGCCTTCGCAATTCCCTACCTGCCAGGGAACGAGCTACTCGGTTTCGTCCCGCTGCCCGGAGCGGTGCTGGGGGCGCTTTCGGTGGTGACGCTGGTCTACGTGGTGGCGACGGAACTGACCAAGCGCCGGTTCTATCGGGGTGCGGCCTGAAGATCGTGCTTCAACGAGGTACTCCGTAGCGGCACGGATGGAGTGACCACTTCGGCGCTCCAGCAATCCGACGCTCGCTCTCGATGCCTGCCATACAAGACTGGGCCGCTCCCCCGCCCCTGTCAGGCGATGGGAGCGGCCCTCTCGCCGCACTCATGCCATGACGGCCAACTCGTTCTGCACCGTCGTTACGCCCGGCGCCGCCCACGCAGCGTGCTCGGCTTCGCGCCGCTCGTCCCAGGAATGCACGGTGCCCGTGAGGGTCACTTGGTGATTCTTGGTGTCGACTTTGATCTGCTGCGCATGCAGGGCCGCGCTCCGGGCCAGTGCCGCGACGATCTTCTGGCTCACGTCAGCCGCCTTCACCGGTGGCTCGACCGTGATCAGATTGGTGATGCCGCGCACGCCCGCCAGTGGGCGGACCGCATCCTCCGCGGCTTCCTTCTGGAACTGATAGTCCAGCTTGCCCTCCAGAGCCACCCAGCCCTTTTCCACGCGAGCTTTGACCCGGTCCCGGGGCACCAACGAGCGCCACAGCAATGCGCGAATCGCCGCCTCTGCGACCTCGACATCGCTGTGCTCGAATGCCTTGCCCGGCACCACGGCCAACTCATTCGCGATGCCACGTACGCCGGCGACCCTCTCGACCGCCCGAATCGCCGCGAGTTTCTCGGCGTAGGTCTTCACCCGCCCCGTCAGCGCAACGAGCCCGTTGGCTACGTTGACGCCGATCTCCTTCTCGTCCAAGCTGGGCTCATACCGCAGCTCGTCGGTCACGTCCTGCTGCAACTGTTTGTCCGGTTTCATGGCGTCCCTCCTTGTCAAATCGACCTGCATCCACGCCGTAGCGACTTCACGGAATGGCCCATTACATGGTAGTCCCATCGTGGTGAAACGGTTGTGAAGGGAAATTGAAGCAATGAGAGAAGGGCGGTGTACCTGCTGTCCGGCGCCCGGCAGCGCGCTATCTACCCATGGCGCACCCGACCTTTGCCGACGGGGGGGTGGCGGTGGCATGAGGGTCCGTTCGGGCGGACATCATGGCTCCTTCACTGGATTGGGTGCTTTTTGCCTTCGGACGAGGTGGGCCCGTGACCGCCGCTGTGGAATCGCGACTTGGGGTCGACTTCCACCGGCAAAGCGGCGCGACGAGAGGTGGTCCGGAAGTACCGGATCCAGCGGAGGGAGGTTGGGAAATGTGGACCGATCTGAATTTGCAGCGTTGGTATTGGCCAGTTAGGAGCGTTGGGCTAGCCTCGATTCTCTGCATCATGTCCCTAGGGGCCGCGGCGCCGCTGGCCGGACAAGCAGTCCCACGTCCCGGGGAGATCACCTTGGAGCGGGTGGAGCAGGGGCTCAGTCTCTACCACAGCAAGGGCGCTTGTGCCACCTGCCACGGTGAACTCGGGATCGGTACGGCTGACGGCCCCGAACTGGTCACCGGACGTTGGAAGCTCGGCCCGGGGACCTACGAGTGGTTGCGCCACATCACCCGCCACGCGGGTTGGGGAGCGAGGTCGCGAGCGGGCGATCCGGAGCCCATGCGAGGTCCGACGGTCCTTGACTCCGCCGAGGTCAGCGCCGTGGCCGCCTACGTCTGGAGCATCAGCCGCGGCCGCGCTGCACCCGAGAATCGACAGTGAATCATTGAGAAGCCCCGGCGGCCACTGCCGTCAGCCGGCTTTCGGGCACTCACGGTAGCCTCAGCCGTGCAGCGATGGCCCGAAATGGGCCGGCCGGTTCCCGCGGTGTCGAAGCAACTCTCACCCGCGAATCACATCTGGCTCACTCCCCTCCGGCCAGGAGGTTCATCGGGAGGTTCATATGGGAATTGCCGTCAATCTGAGCGGCACGCGCCCGAAGCAGGCGGTCTCGGCACCGGCCACTCTGCGACGCTTGCCGCAGGACGGACCCGCGCCCAATCCGGAGATTGCGCGATGTCTGGATGAAACTGGGGCGTTGCTGGAGCAGCAGGGCGCGAGTCCGTTTCGCGTAGGGGCTTATCGAAATGCAGCGGCGGTGGTGCGAACCCTACCCGTTTCCGTGGGGGTCCTATATCAGGACGGCGGGCTTGAGGAGTTGGAGCGGATTCCCGGCGTCGGCCCCACCATCGCCCGGGCGATCCGCGATGTGGTGCTCACGGGCCGGCTTCCGATGCTGCAGCGCCTGCGGGGTGCGAGTGATCCCGTGCCGCTATTCGAGACTCTTCCCGGAGTTGGCCCCCACCTGGCCGAGCGGCTCCATCAGGAACTCGGCCTCAGCACACTGGAGGATCTGGAAACGGCGGCGCACGACGGTCGTCTCGGTGCACTCCCAGGGTTCGGCACGAAACGGGTGGCCGCCATCATCGAAGCGCTTGACCATCGACTGGGGCGAGTTCGCGGGCAGATGCCCAGCTCCGCTCCACCTCCGGTCGAGGAACTGATCGACGTCGACAACGAGTACCGACAGGCGGCGAAGGCCGGACGCCTCCCGAGGATCGCTCCACGTCGGCTTAATCCGGCGCGGCAGGCGTGGCTTCCCGTGCTGCACACCAGTCGGGGAAGTCGGCACTATACCGCCCTGTTCTCGAACACCGCACGGGCGCACCAGTTGGGGCGCACGCACGACTGGGTCGTCATCTACTGTGATGGTGATCGCGAGGAGCATCAGGGCACCCTCGTGACTGCCCGCACTGGACCGCTGTCGGGACACCGGGTCGTGCGCGGGCGGGAGCCGGAATGCATCGAGTTCTACCGGCGCCATTCCCGCGGCTCCGGTACGGCGTCGGCGACCCATCGTGATTCACCCGGGGCGCAGACATGACGATTCTCTGCGGAACCGACTTTAGCCCACACGCCGCCCAGGCCGCGAGGGTGGCATGCCTGATGGCGGGTGGCCTTGGGCAGCGCCTGCACCTCGTGCACGTTCGGACCGACTGGCCTTTGCCTTCACGTGGTCAACCCCAGTCCGGCACGGCCGATCAGGCCCGGCAGCTGCTCAGCACCGAGGCCGAGGTGCTGAACCCGCTCGGTCTCGAGGTGGTCACGGAACTCCTGGACGGCGTACCGCATGAGGTATTAGTGGAGACGGGCCGGCCAGCTCCGTGCTGCGCTCATCGTCATTGGGGCAGGGGGGCACCCCGTCGTCGAGCGCTGGCTGGTGGGCAGTTGTGCGGACCGTACCGCCCGGGAAGCGCCCATGCCAGTGCTAGTAGTCCGGGAGGCACTGCCCTTCGAGGAGTGGTCGAAGCACCGCAGGCCCCTCCGCGTAGTCGTCGGGTGCGATGTGGGGCCCAGTTCGGACCAGGCCTTGGCATGGGTAGGCACCCTCGGAAGAATTGGCGCGATTGAACTCACCGTATTGCGACTTGTGCGACCGAGCGAGGAGAACAGTCGCGCCGGATTGTCCGGTCCAGGGATGGGGGTCCGACTGTTTCCTGCAGCCGAGACTGCGCTGCTCGAGGAGTTAAAGAGCCGGAAGGCGTCACTCTTGGGGGATATGGAGGCCCGAGTGCAGGTGATCCCGGCACTCGGCCGAATCGATCGACACCTCGTCACCGCCGCAGAAGAGCTCGGTGCGGATCTCGTCATCGTAGGCAGCCATAAGCGTGAGGGATTTCATCGTTGGTGGCACGGCTCGGTGTCCGCTGGCGTTCTCCATGCGGCCCCCATGAGTGTCGCCGTGGTCCCGGCGCCTCCATTGGCGGCGTCGGCTCTGGAATACGTCTTTGCCGGTGCGGCATTGGCCTAGCGTGCCAGCGACGGTGTCCGAGCCACGGCCTTGGCACGCGCTCGAGCCGACGGCGGTTGCGGCGGTACTGTCAACGTCGCTGACCACCGGACTAGCTCGCGGAGAGGCCTTCGCGCGCCTCAGAGATCACGGACCGAACGCGATCATCCAGCGCCCCCCCCGCCACGCCGTTCGAATTTTCCTTGGTCAGTTCTCCGACCTCATGGTGCTCGTACTCGCTGCTGCGGCCGTCCTGGCCGGGGTGATTGGCGAGCCCCAGGACGCGGTCGCAATTGCCGCGATTCTGCTGCTGAACGCGGTCCTGGGTTTCCTGCAGGAATTCCGCGCCGAGCGGTCCCTCGAAGCGCTGCGGGCGATCTCGGTTGCCTCGGTGCGTGTCCGTCGCGGGGGCGTGACGACGGTCATTCCAGAGACCGAACTGGTCCCGGGTGACTTGGTGCTGTTGGAGGCCGGAAACCTCCTTCCCGCCGATCTCCGCCTGACGGAGGCGACCCAACTCCGAATCGACGAAGCGGCCCTCACGGGCGAATCGCAGGGCATCGACAAGATCACCGCGACCCTTGCGGACCTCCACCCGGTCCTTGGCGATCGTCGCAACATGGCGTACAAAGGCACCGCAGTGGCGCGTGGCCGCGGGGCGGGGCTGGTCGTGGCCACCGGGATGGATACGGAGTTGGGCCGGATTGCGGCCCTGCTGGCCGGGGAGACAGGTGTCCGAACACCGCTGCAGTTGCGGCTCACCCGTTTGGGACAGCGCTTAGCCGCGGCGGCTCTCGCTATTTGCGTAGTAGTTCTGGCCCTCGGCCTGGCTCGAGGCGAGGCGACGCTGCCGATGTTGCTGACCGCCACCAGCCTCGCCGTCGCGGCAATCCCGGAGGCGCTTCCAGCTCTGGTGACCGTGGCTCTCGCTCTGGGGGCGCGACGGATGGTCCGGGAACGCGCCCTCGTCCGTCACCTGCCCGCCGTCGAGACCCTTGGCTCGGTGACGTTCATCTGTGCTGACAAGACTGGAACCCTGACCCAGAACCGGATGCGGGTGGAGGCGTATCGAGTGGACGGAGTCGCTACGGAGGTGCCGCCCGCATCCGAAAGATCCGAACCATGGCCACAGTTGCTCGAGGCGCTCGCCCTCAGCAACGATGTGCACCTCAGCCCTGCAGGGGAACCGATGGGCGATCCCACTGAGGTCGCGCTCTACCAGGCGACGGCCGGCGCGGGACGCGATCCCGCCGCCGCCGCATTACGCAGCCCGAGAGTGGGAGAGCTGCCGTTCACTTCGGAGCGTGCCTGCATGACCACATTGCACCGCTCCGGGTCAGAGATCGTCGCCTATACCAAAGGGTCACCCGAGCGGGTCATTCCAGCCTGTGTCAATCGCTTGGGAGGAAATGGCCTTGCGGTCCTGGAGGCATCGGCCATTCTGCAACAGGCCGAGGAGATGGCTGCGGCGGGGCTGCGGGTAATCGCGGTCGCCGGTCGCCGCTTTCCGCAGTTGCCGGATTCCGTGGCTCCAGAAACCGTGGAAGTGGAACAGACCTTTCTCGGGCTGGTTGGGCTCCTCGACCCGCCGCGACCCGAAGCCGCGGTGGCGGTGGCCACCTGCCGTTCGGCCGGCATTTCCATAGTCATGGTTACGGGAGACCACCCGGTCACCGCCCGCAACATTGCCGCGCGCCTGGGGATCCTCGATGGTCGAGGAGAGGTGATGACCGGATCGCAACTCGCGATGCTCTCTCCGGACGAGCTGATCCAGCGGGTGGAGCGGGTGCGCGTCTACGCTCGGGTCGCGCCGGAGCAAAAGATCGCAATCATCCGCGCACTGCAGGCGCACGGGGAATGCGTCGCAATGACGGGGGACGGCGTTAACGACGCTCCCGCCCTGCGTCAGGCGGATATCGGGGTCGCGATGGGACTGAGCGGGACCGATGTCGCCCGCGAGGCGGCCCACATGGTCCTGCTGGATGACAACTTTGCCACGATCGTCAGTGCGGTCCGCGCGGGACGGCGGATCTACGACAACATCCGAAAGTTCGTCCGTTACATAGTCACGTGCAACGCGGCAGAAGTGCTGACCCTCCTCCTCGCACCACTGATCGCGCTGCCGATTCCGCTGTTGCCGATTCAGCTGCTCTGGATCAATCTGGTCACCGATGGCCTGCCCGGGATCGCCCTCGCGGCCGAACCGGCCGAAGGGGACGTAATGAGCCGCCCGCCGCGGTCGCCGGCGGAAAGCGCCTTTGCCCGCGGGCTGTGGCAGCACGTGGTATGGGTGGGCATGCTGATGGCGGGCGTCACCCTGACGACCCAGGCGTGGGCGTATCACCACGGCTCGGTGCACTGGCAGACCATGACCTTCACGGTCCTGGCGCTTTCCCAGATGGGCCACGTGCTCGCAATTCGCTCGGAGCGGGCGTCCCTATTCAAGATCGGCATCGGGTCCAATCCGCTCCTCCTCGGGGCGGTCGCCCTCACCGTGATCCTGCAGCTTGGTACGATTTACCTGCCCGGCGCGGCGACCGTGTTCAAGACTCAGCCCCTCAGCGCCCGGGAACTGTTGGTCTGCCTGCTGCTCTCAACGGTGGTCTTCTTCGCCGTCGAGGGAGAGAAATGGCTCATTCGACGGGGAACGTTATACCACTGAGCAGGGGAGGCGTTCCATCACTGTTGCCGCACCCATCGCAGAATCTCGGGCGGCCTGCGGGGAACCGGCGGGGTTGATTCATCCGGAATACCGACGACGATCGGTGCAACGGCCACAACGTCCTCCGGGATGCCCAGCTCACGCTTGGCCTCGGGAGTATTGAGCACGGGGACGGCGAAGCCGATGCAGCAGGTTCCGAGATGCAGGGACCAGGCGGCGAGCATCAGATTCTCCGCGGCCAGCCAGCAGTCCGCAGTCGCGAACGCGCTAAGCGGCTTGCCGCAGATGACGATCAGCGTCCCCGCGTTGTAGAAGATGTTGAACCCTGGATCGGCCAGCAGCTTCGCGAGGTGAGTGTCCGACGGTGAGACGGCCGGCGGCTCTTCGGCCTCCTGCTCCAGTAGCACCGCCTTTGCTCGGTCTGAGTAGCGCTTGAGCAGGGCCCGGTCCTGAACGACTACGAATGCCCAAGGCTCGCGATGCATCGCGGTTGGCGCCTGGACGGCCGCTTCGAGAAGGCTCCGGATCGTGGAGTCGGCGAGCTCTGTGGGCGCATACGATCGTACGGCGCGCCGGTCGTAGATCGCCTGGAGGGCGCCGTTTTCCCTTTCAACTGTGCTCGCGGTGGTCACTGTGCCCCCGGTGGTGGCCGCTTAACCGCGGGGCCAACGATGGGAGGATAGCCAAAAGCCCGCGAGCAAGCTCACCACAATTGAAACCAGCCCCACGATGCCAGCGATGATCGTCAGGTTGTATGGGGTCATCGCATCCTCCTTGAGAGCTCGGCCTTGCTGCTCCGGCGCTTCGCGGGCTCGTCTTCGGCGACTGGTTCGGTTTCGAGCCCCAGTTCGTATTCCAGCGGAGTGAGCGCCGTTCCGCCCATTCGGCTTAACAGGCCGCGAAAAATGAGCGAACCTGATCGATGGCGGAAAACCCCTTACTACCTTAGCGGCACTATCCTGAAGAGAGCAGGAAGAGTGGGTGATAGTCATGCCAGGCGAATGGGCGGGTCAGGAGTCGTCTCCAAATTGATTTCACGCCGGTCTCACGCCGGTTTCATGGCCGGTGGGGCAGCTTTCAAGTAGTCGTCTCACCCGACCCGAGAGGCCATCCACGATGCCGCCTTTCACAACCCAGCAGTTTTTCGAGGTGTTTCGCCGATACAACGAGGCCGTCTGGCCGGCCCAGGCCGTCCTGCTCGGGCTCGGCCTTGCCGCGGCCTACCTGGCGTGGCGGCCCTTGGCTTGGTCGGACCGTTTCATCACGGTCGCCCTCGCAGTTCTCTGGGCATGGATGGGGGTCGTCTACCACCTGATCTTCTTTCTACCGATCAACCCTGCGGCGAGCCTGTTCGGTGGGCTCTTCATTCTCGAGGCCATGCTGATTCTCGGCGCTGGCCTTCAGGGTCGCCTGCGGTTTCGCGCTTCCCGCGACGCGCGCGGGGTTGTCGGGGGCATTCTGCTCGTGTATGGGTTCCTGCTGTACCCCTTGGTCGGCAGGAGCTTTGGACACGTCTATCCCGTGAGTTCGACATTCGGGCTGCCCTGCCCGACGACCATTGTGACGCTGGGTTTGATGTTGTGGGCTTCCCGCCCCGCCCCCGCTATCGTGCTGGTGATCCCAATCGCCTGGTCGGTGGTCGGCACCACGGCGGCATTTCGGCTAGGAATGCCGGCGGACATCGGGCTTGGTCTCGCCGGCGCGGCGGTGCTGATTGATGTCCTGCTGGACGGTCGGCGACGGCCGGCCGCGATTCAAGGGCAGCCCTGAGCTGCATCGCACGACGATTGGTTCTCCGCAGATTCCAGCCTTTCTCCGTTCCCGGCGCAGCGTGCTCTCACATCCGACCGCCTGCGACCCTAGTTCCCTGAGCCGTGCTTTCTGGAGGGCCGGGGCGTGATTTCTTGTGTCGCCACCATAACCAGCCGAGCAGCAACGACCCGCCCAGCGCGAGGGAAAACAGCAGGACGTACTCGCGTCGAAAGAAGGCAGTCCCGAGAAGGACCGCGCTGAGCGCGTATGGCAACTCCGCCACGGCCAACGCGCCTAGATAGGTGAGCGGAGGCACCTTGACCAACCCGCAGAGGTAGCCGACGGCTTCGGACGGGAACGCGAGTTGGACGATCAAGACCGGCAGGAAGGATTGTGACGCGGGTATCCGGGCTTCGTATTCCGCAGCGCGAGATGGGGTGAGCATCCAGCGCACGATTGGCGAACCCAGCCCGCGGCCGACAGCATAGGTCAGGATGCCACCGAGGAGCCAGCCGGTCCACAGGAGGAAGAAGCAGCCCGTCACTCCCCACTCGTGCACACCGAACGGCACCAGGAGGACACTGGAGAAGAACACAACCGCCGCCGACAGTGCGGCGAGGACAACAAAGAGCACTGCTCCCCACCCGGGGTGGCGGGCGAGCACCGGTTCGCTCCACTCCACGATCCGGAGGACCTGGTGGTGCAGATCGGCCGACCAGGCCGCCACCCCGGCGAGTAGAATGGTCAGTATCACCAACGCCGCGCGGCGGGGAGACACGAAATCGCGATGGAGTATCATAGCCCTTGGTCGTTAGCCGATAGCCGCTAGCCGTCAGCCGTCAGCCGTCAGCCGTCAGCCGTCAGCCGTCAGCCGTCAGCCGTCAGCCGTCAGCCGTCAGCCGTCAGCCGTCAGCCGTTAGCCGTTAGCCGTTAGCCGTTAGCCGTTAGCCGTTAGCCGTTAAATCGAAGCAATTTTGTTTCAACATCAACTCTCGCTATCGTCCGCCTTGTCCGCCCGGTCGGTCGTCCCGTCAGCCTCGCGCGGCACCGACACCGGCGGCCCTGCCAGTGACCCAGGCCCAGAGAAAGTTGTACCCACCGATCGGCCCGAAGGCATCGAGCACTTCACCACAGATGAACAGCCCGGCATGTCGCCTGCTTTCCATCGTTCGCGGATCGATCTCCGCCAGGCTGATTCCTCCGCCGGTCACCTCCGCCTTCTTGTATCCCTCGTCGCCACTCCATGGGAGTTCCCCATCTGTCAGCGTCTCCACGAGTCGGGTACGGTCGACCTGTCGGAGATGGGCGAGTCTGGTGGCCGGGTCCACGCCGGAGGCCACGATGAGCGCGTCGGCCAATCGCTCCGGCAGCTCCGATCGGATGACCGTTCCCACGCTGCGGGTTCCCTCGGTCTGCAGAGCGCGGGTCCACTCGCTCGCGCCGAGCGCCGTCCAGCAGACCAGCAACCGCGCCGGAGCAGCAACGCTGGTACGCGAGCGCACGACGACGTGCGACACATCGAGCACGGCAGGGCCGCTGTAGCCGTGGTGGGTGAAGAGAAAGCCGCCCGACGCCGTGGCCTCGCGCTCCGCCGAGCGTGCAGTGATCGTCACCGGCAGCGATATCCCCGCCAGCGTGGCGAACGGGCCCCCCTCGGCGGTGAGCGGGGTGAGCGCGGCGTAGGTTGGATGAACCGTGTGGCCCAGCCGCTCGAGGATTCCGAGACCGATGCCGTCGCTGCCGGTCTTCGGCACCGAGAGGCCGCCGGTGGCGACGATGACGGCGTCGGTCTCGATCGGCGCCCCGCGCTCCTGGTGCACACGCCATCCGCGCGCCTCGGGCACGAGGTCGGTCACCAGGGTATTCGGCAGGAAGCGAACGCCCCGTTGCGCGGCGAGCCGGAGCAGCCCGTCGCGTACGTCACGCGCGCGGTTCGAGGCGGGAAAGAGCTTGCCGGACTCGGTCTCCTCGACCAGCCGAATCCCGAGGTCGCGCTCGAAGAAGGCGATCTGCTCGGCGAGCGGCCACGCGCGGACGATGTTGCGGAGTGAGTGTGCCGAGGAGTCGGTGACGAAGCGCCGCTCGTCGAAGCGGGCGGGCAGGATGTTGCAGCGACCCCCGCCGCTGATGAGGATCTTTCTGCCACCGTCGTAGGTTCGCTCCAGCAGCAGCGTCTCGGCGCCGTGGGTGGCGGCGGAAATCGCCGCCATCGCGCCGGCCGCGCCCGCGCCGATCACGGCGACGCGTCGTCGGCCGGCGGGAGGATCGGTGGGCATGGGGTGCTGGACCTGGCCAGTGGGCGATGAGGGGCTCGAACCCCCGACCTCGCGCATGTGAGGCGCGCGCTCTAACCAGCTGAGCTAATCGCCCGGGTGTGGGGCCGAAAACCTACACGAGACCAATTCCGGGATCAACCCCGGCGGCGATGCGATCACCGCGCCGCGTGGGCCGCCAGAACTTCATTCGGACTCACCGTGGCGACACCCGCCTTTGCCACCTCGATCCCCGCGGCCAGATTCGCGAGCAGCGCCGCCTCCAGCACGCTCGCTCCGGCCGCCAGTGCCGCCCCTGCCCAGGCCGTGACGGTGTCCCCCGCCCCCGACACGTCGAACACTTCGCGGGCTCGGCTCGGGATCGCGCGCGCGTTGCCGTCACGGCCGACCAGCAGCATACCCTCGGCGCCCAGGGTGAGAAGCAGATGCTCAACGCCGAGCCGATTCACGGCAGCCCGCAATGCGTCGACGTGGGAGAGGTCCACTCCGGCGCCCAGGGCTTCCGCCAGCTCCCGGCGGTTTGGCTTGAACAGTGTGGCACCGGTGAATTCGAAGAAGTGGCGGAGCTTGGGGTCCACCACGATGGGGATGCCCTTGGCTTTGGCGGCGCCGATCGCGGTGCCAATGAGCGCGGATGTGACGACGCCCTTGTTGTAGTCCTCTATGAGGAGCGCCTCTGCCGCGCCAACCGCCTCCCGGATCAATGTCGCCAGTTGCTCGGTGGTTTCAGGCAGAACCGGGGCGTCCTCCTCCTCGTCGACCCGGACTACCTGTTGCCCGCGGGCGATGACTCTCGTCTTCGTCGTGGTGGGACGGCCCGTTACCGTCACGACCCGTTCGTCGCCGATCCCTCCGGTCCGAAGGCACTCTCTCAGACTCTGCCCGGCAGCATCGTCACCCACGACTCCCACCAGCATCGCCTCTCCACCCAATGCCACGAGGTTCGCAGCCACATTGGCCGCGCCACCGGGTGCGACGCGCCGTTCGCGCACCGCCACGACCGGGACGGGAGCCTCGGGAGAGATGCGCTCAATGTCGCCGGTCAGGTATCGATCGAGCATCAGGTCGCCGAGGACAGCGATGGGGCGACCGCGCATCCTGGTGACCGTCTCTTCCAGCCGCGTGCGGGTCAGACTCACGCTACAGGCGCCCGCCGCGGCCGATGCCGAGCGTAGCTTGGATCCGCCCCACAAATCGGGTGCGGTTTCGGCCATCGAGGTTGAACTGATTCTGGATGTAATGCAGGCCAGCGTTGGCCTGAATCGAGAGCGGGCCCTGCCGCCCGGAGAGGCCAAGCGCCGCCCGCCAGGTGCGTTCGACCGTCCCGATGAACAGCACCGGCGTATCACCGCGGGCGGTGCCATTCGGGAATGGATCGCCAATGCGTCCCTCGCCCTGACGCAGCAGCGTGAGCTCCGGTGACATGAGCCAACGGGGAGTAATCGGCGTCGTGATGTTGAGCGTCACCTGGTCATTGTCGGCGAACGAGCGGCCAAGGCCTACCCCCTGATCAACCAGGTTTTCCACCGGATCCGTGGTCCGAAAGGCGAGACTCGAGGCTTGCGTATACGCCGCGCGCCAGGCCACCCGGCCTGCCAACGGACCAGTCGCCATCAGAGTGAAGGCGTAGCGATCGGGGGCTCGCGTCGGCCCGGAGCGGTTCTTGTACTGGAAATCATCCAGCCCGAGCTGACCCAGCAATGTGATTCGTTCAGCGACTCGCCAGCGCAGGTCGAATCCCAGGAGGACGTTCCCTCGATCGCTCAAGCCGTATTCGTTGGCCAGGAGCAGCAGCGAGACCGGGTTGCGATAGCGGCCGTCGAACGATCGCCCCGGGCCACCGAGGACCACCGTTTCCCAGAGTCCGAGACGAAAACGTTTCGAGAGCCGCGCATCCAGTCGGTGGGCGAAGAAGTAGCGGTGAATCGTCTGGCCTGCCGTGTCCACCTGATCCGCGAGGCTTGAGGCCTGGGCCGAAAGCCGGAGTCGATCGTTGCCGATCTCGAAGCCGATGCGCGGGTGCGGATAGCCGTAGTCACTCACCCCGATCCCCGGCAGCCCCACGGGCCCCCAGTTCTGATCCATCTCCCCGTAATACAGCCTGGCGTATTTGAACTGCGCCGAGACATAGGCTTCGACCTGACGACCGGTGACCTTCAGGTCTTTGCGGCCAGGCCAGTCAGGGTCCTTGACCAGGCGGGTCTCGATGGCTGGGCGGCTGGCGAGGACGATGTTGCCGAAGGTCGCGCCGACTCCGAGATCGATGTACGGTCGGGCGCCCTTCGGACCGCCGGGGTGCAGCGGGTCGCGGCGGGCATGACTGTATGCCTGCACGCCGCCCTGCGCGCGAATCTCCCAGTGGGCTTCGGCGGTGTCGTCCAGGAAGGTGCGGCGCAGCTCCGCGATGAGCGCCGTGTCGCGGGCGCGGCCTCCGGCGAGTGCGGCATCGAGGACCCGCACCGCATCGAGCTGCCTGAAGGGGCGGACGAACGGTGTGGGATCGTCCACATCGCCCAGAGCGATGAGGTGTTCAAAGGCTGGCACTCGCGGGTCGTCGAGCGGAACGTATGGGGAGGCTTGCGCGGCGAGGACCGCAGGAGCGAGCAGGATGAAGCCGGAGAGCCGGAGAGGCATGGGGCTAATAATAGGGTGGAACGGGGGAACGGGGGTGAACAGGTACCGAGTACCGAGTACCGAGTACCGGGTACGACAACTCCATCCTTGGCGAGTCAGGAGCAACCCTGCACCGGAGGGGCGTTCGGGGCAGTTGTACTCGGTACCCGGTACTCGGTACTCGGTACCTCCCGTCCCCCGTTCTCCCGTTCCCCCGCTATAATGCCTGCGTTTCCCGGCCCAGACTCGCGTTGACCGGCTACTCATGGCACACCACAGGGACCTTAGACTCATGGCCAAGCCGGATCCGCTGGACACCGTCACGCTCCACCTGGTCCGCTTCGCGGCGGCTGTCGCTCAGGGGGACGAGCCGGACTTGCGAGTTTGCGCAGCCGAATGCAGGAGCATGCAGGTGCCGGTGTCATGGGTCGAGGAGCTGCTGCTGCAGTCGACTCTGATGGTGGGTTATCCCCGAACCCTTATCGCCGCTTCCATCTGGCGGAAGGTCGGGCGGGTCGCTGCGCCAAAGTCGGATCCTGATGCCGAATACACCCGGGTTGCGGAGTGGACCAGACGGGGCGAGGAGACCTGCGGCATCGTGTACGGCGCCAACTACAGGCGGTTGCGGGAGAATGTGCGGGAGCTGCATCCGGCGCTGGATGGGTGGATGATCACCGAAGGCTATGGGCGCACGATGTCGCGCCCGGGGCTGGATCTTCTGCGTCGCGAGTTCTGCGTGGTTGCTCAGACAGCGGTGCTCGAAGCGCCCCGGCAGCTCCACTCCCACCTGCGCGGGGCACTCCACGCCGGCGCGACGTTCCCGCAGATCGACGCAGTGCTGTCAGTGGTCAATCCACTGCTCTCGTACGAACAGTGGAGGATGGTGAAGGAGCTATGGCTGACGGTGAGAGAGGGCTGGGAGTCGGAACAGTGAGAGTCGCCGCCGTGAGCCATGAGGCCATCGAGGGCGTACAGCGTTCAGCGTTCAGCGTTCAGGGTGAATGGCTCAGGGGCCTGAGGCTTGCACGTTGTACGCTGAACGCTGAACGCTGCTCGTCGGACGCTGAACGCTTCTAGTCACCATGTTCATCGACCACGTCACCATCCACGTCAGCGCCGGCACCGGAGGCTCCGGAGCCGCGTCGTTCGCGCGCTTCAAGTACAAGCCCAAGGGCGGACCGGACGGGGGCGATGGCGGAGACGGGGGCTCGGTCTACGTGCGGGCCGACGGAAACCTCGCGACCCTGCTCGACTATCGCTATAAGACCGCGTGGAAAGCGCAGCGCGGCTTGCACGGCAAGGGAAAGAACATGACCGGTCGTTCGGGAGAGGACCTCTTCCTCCCGGTTCCCCCCGGGACCGAAGTGCGCGACCAGAAATCCGGCGATCTCATTGGCGAGGTGCTCAAGTCGGGCGACCAGCTGCTGGTCGCCAAAGGCGGGCGAGGGGGCCGGGGAAACATCAACTTCGCGACCGCCACCCATCGCGCGCCGCGTGAATGGGAGCCGGGCGAGGTCGGGGAGGAGCGGGAACTTGGCTTCACGCTCAAGCTCATCGCCGACGTGGGCCTCGTGGGGGAACCCAACGCCGGCAAGAGCACGCTGCTCTCGGTCATTAGCGCGGCGCGGCCCAAGATCGCCGATTACCCGTTCACTACCTTGGAGCCAAACCTAGGGGTGGTGGGACTGTCCGATCACCGGACCTTTGTCGTCGCGGATATTCCGGGAATCATCGAGGGTGCGCACGAGGGTAAGGGCCTGGGGCTCAAGTTTCTCCGCCATGTGGAGCGGACCCGCGTACTCGCCTTCCTAGTACCGTTGAACTCCCCCGACCCACAGCAGGTGTACGACCAGCTCCGTCGTGAGATCCGGGCCTACAGCGAGGCCCTCTTCGCCAAGCCGCACGTCGTGCTGCTCTCCAAGCGAGATCTGCTCGCGGCGGACGATCCGCTTCCCGAGCTCGAGACCCCCGGAGCGATGGGCGTCCTGGCGTTCTCCTCCGTATCCCAAACCGGGCTGGAACAGTTGACGGAGTATTTATGGAAGGCTGTAGGCGCCGCGCGGGCTGAAGAAGCCGCCATGGCCGAGTCCGGCATGGAGTGGCTGGACGACCAGGGGGCGGAGCAGGTCGAGGAGGACTCATGACGCCAGACGAGGAGCGCGCGGCCTACGTGGCCCTCGCGCTCACCCCCGGGATCGGCGCAAAACGACTCGCCGCCCTCCTCCACCACTGCCACACCGCAACCGGCGCCCACTCGGCGCCGTTCGCGTTTTTATGCACCGTGCCGGGGATTACTCGGGCTGCCGCCACGGCCCTCAAGGAATCGAGTATCCCGCAGGGTGCGCGCGCGTTGGCCGTTATCCAGGAGATGGGAGGGCAGTGTGTTCTACCAACAGATCCGACCTGGCCTCAGCTCCTCCTGCACATTCCGGATCCCCCTACGCTGCTCTTTGCGCTCGGCGATCTCTCGCTTCTCGAACGTCCGGCTGTCGCCGTGGTGGGCAGTCGAGATCACTCGTTCTACGGCGCGGAGGTCTGCCGCGACGTGGTGAGCCGCATCGCGGCGGCGGGCGTCGCTATAGTGAGCGGTATGGCCCGAGGGCTGGACGCTGTCGCCCACGGCGCGGCGCTGGATGCTGGCGGAGCCACGATCGGCGTCCTCGGCAACGGACTCGGGGTGATCTATCCGTCGGCCAACCGGAGGTTGTATGAGCGGGTCGCGGACCAAGGACTCCTCCTCACCGAATTCCCCCCAGGAGATCGCCCCGGCATCGGAGCGTTTCCCAGACGCAACCGGCTGATCAGCGGCCTGGCTCGGGTGACGGTCGTGATCGAAGCAGCGTCGGGTTCGGGCACGCTCATCACCGTGGGAACGGCATTGGCACAGGGCCGCGACGTCATGGCACTCCCTGGGAACATCACGAGTCCCACTTCGGTCGGCACCAACCGACTGATCCGGGACGGCGCGGAACCGCTGCTCGAAGTGGAAGACCTGCTGGCGCACTACCCGGAGCTGGATCCCGGAGAGGGAGCGGCTCGGCGGCGTGCCGGCTCGGGGCAGAACACGCCACCGGACGATCTCGCTCCCCTCGAGCGCAGTCTGTTCGTAGCGCTGGGGAACGGACCAGCACCGCTCGACGCGGTGATCGTGGATAGCGGCGCCCCCGCTGCCGAGGCCCTCGTGGCCTTGAGCTCGCTGGAGCTTAGAGGGTTGGTCGAGCACGTTGAGGGGAGGGTGCAGTTGGCGACTTGATGCTCGGCGGCTCGGCGGCTAGGCGTCGTGTCCCGTTCCGAGCGCCGCCTTCCGTCTCTTCCGCCTGCGGCTTCCGCCTCGTTCCGTCCTTCGCCCGGCGCTGCGCTTCCGCCCTTCCGTCTTTCCGTCTTTCCGTCTTTCCGTCCTTCCGTCCTCCCGTCTTTCCGTCCGTCCGCCCCCGTCCGCCCGTTTTCCGACCGAGCCGGTCCCCCTTTCCTCCCCCATTCGCTAACTTCAAGCGAACTGCTACCCTCACGTTCATGACTGCACCGTCCACCCCGTTCTGCGCCCGCTGCGGCGAGCCCGTCACTCCGGGTGCGCGCTTCTGTATGAAGTGCGGCTCCGATGTGTCTGGTGAGCAGGGGGGTGCGGCGACGGCGATGTTGCCGGCGGCGCACGAGCGGGACGCGAACGAGCTGGTGCTGGAGATGCTCCGCCAGGCGACCATCGGAGAGTTCGAGATCCTAAAGGAACTCGGTCGCGGCGGCATGGCCACGGTCTACCTGGCGCACGACATCGCTCTCGACCGGAAGGTCGCGATCAAGGTGATGTCGCCCGCACTGCTGCTCATGGGCGAGGGGATGTCGGAGCGCTTCAAGCGGGAGGCGCGCACCGCCGCCAACCTGAGCCATCCCAACATCATTCCGATCTATACGGTGAAGGGCAGCGGCAAGTCGCTGTTCTTCATCATGAAGTTCATCGCGGGCCGGTCGCTCGAGGCGATCATCAAGGACCTGGGCCCGATGCCGATCGAGATGGTCAAGGGCATCCTGCACCAGGTCGGCAATGCGCTGGGCTATGCGCACCGGCACGGGATCGTCCACCGGGATGTGAAGCCGGCCAACATCATGATCGACGAGGAGGGCTGGTCGGTCGTCACCGACTTCGGGATCGCGAAGGTCGCGGAGAACCGCGGCCTCACCATGACCGGCATCGCGGTGGGAACGCCGTCGTACATGAGTCCGGAGCAGTGCGCCGCGAAGGACATCACCGGCAAGTCGGACCAGTACTCGCTGGGCATCGTGGCGTACGAGATGATTGCGGGCAAGCAGCCGTTCGAGGCCGACTCGGCGATGGCGATCATGTTCGCCCATTTCCACGAGCAGCCGAAGCCCATCCATGAGGTCCGCCCGGACTGCCCGCCGGACCTGAGCGCGGCGGTGATGCGCATGTTGGAAAAGGCGCCGGACAACCGCTGGCCCTCCATGGAGGCGGCGGTCTCCGCGTTGGGCGCGCACCAGCTTTCGCATGACGATCCGATGCGTCTGCAACTCGTCGAGATCGTGAAGAAGGGCAGCACTCGGGAGATCCTCGCGCAGGTGACGCCGCCTCCGACCAGTCCGGTTCCTCCCGCCAAGACTCGGCAGGTGCCCGAAGCCGCCCCCACCACGCCGATGCCCCTCCCGAAGGTGCTCAGCATCGGGATTGCGCCCGCGCGGAGCGACCTGCACGTCGGGGATTCCATGCAGCTCACCGCTACCCCCCGGAGTACCGGGGGGACGGGTGCGGCGGGGAAAGTGTCCTGGAGTTCCAGCAATTCCAGCATCGCGACTGTCTCCGCCAGTGGCCTGGTCACCGCGGTCGCGCCGGGAAGCGCCACGATCAGTGCCACTTGTGATGGCGTCAACGGCAGCGCGCAGGTCTCGGTTACGGTGGTGCCCGTCGCGAGCGTCTTGGTGGAGCCGGCTGGACCCTCACTCGCCATCGGCGAGCAGCTCCAGTTCAAGGCCTCTCTGAAAGACCAACACGGTGCGACCCTCACCGAGCGCGAAATCAAGTGGAGCGCCTCCCCCAGCGGCCTCATTTCTCTGAGCGGCTCAGGTCTGGCGGTTGCCAACAAGGAAGGTGCCGTCGAGGTCGTCGCCGAGAGCGAAGGGGTGAAGGGGACGACCCGGTTGACGGTGACTCCGGCTCCAGTGGCGAAGATCGCAATCACGCCTGCGGAAGCCAGCGTTACCGTCGGCGGGGCGATCACACTCGAGGCCGCGCTCAGCGACAAGAACGGTGGGAAGCTCACCGGGCGGGAAGTCACCTGGCGTTCATCGGCGGAAAAGGTTGCCACCGTTTCCAACCGGGGCGCCGTGATCGGACAGACCGAAGGCGCCTCAGAAATCACCGCGACTGCTGAAGGCAAGCAAGCGACGGCGAGGGTGCGCGTCACGGCGGCGCCAGTTGCATCGGTGAGTATTCTGGATCCCAAACCGGTCGCAGCTGGCGATACGGTGCAACTCGAGGTGCAGCTCAAAGACGCGAAGGGACAGCTGCTGACTGGTCGACCGGTGAAATGGAGCTCGTCATCTCCCGGAGTGGCGACGGTGACCGGGGACGGCCACCTCACGGGCATGGCCCAAGGCTCCGCCAAGATCACGGCCGAGAGTGAGGGAAAGAGCTGGACCATCACCGTTATGGTCCAGCCGGTGCCGGTCGCGCAGTGTCACGATCGAGGGGGGCGCCGACCCGCTTACGATCGGCGGAAGCGTCACGCTCAAGACGGTGGTGAAGGACGCCAAGGGCAATCTGCTCTCGGGCCGGGAAGTGGTTTGGACCTCCAGCGCCGCCCGAGTGGCCGCAGTGAACTCCCAGGGGGTCGTCTCGGCGAAGTCTGCTGGCGATACCACGATCAGCGCGACGGTGGACAGCAAGAAGGCGGAACGGAAGCTGAGTGTGCTCGCGCCAGCGAAGCCGGTGGAGCCACCGGCGCCCCCACCGCCGCTGGCAGAGGTCAAGACTGAGGTCCTCAAATCCGCTGACAGCCGTACCGAGATCATCGCGCCGCTGCCGAAGCCGGAGCCGCGACGCGAGACCCAGGCCGTCGCGGCGCCCCCCAAGGGCAAGGGAATGCTGATTGGGGCGGGAGTTGCTGTGGCCCTCTTAGCGGCGGTCGGGTGGTTCCTGTTGCGCCCGAAGCCGGAGGTCGTGCCGCCCGGTCCGGAACCACCGACTCCGGTTCACGCTCCCGTTGCTACGGTCGCCATTGCGGGCGAGTCGGGACCCGTCGCGGTGGGGCGCACCCGCCAGCTCGGCGTCGTGATCCGCGATGCGGGTGGAGCCGAGCTCTCCGCGAGGAGCGTGGACTGGTCGTCCAGCGATCCCGCGGTCGCGGAAGTCTCGAAGAATGGAGCGGTGACCGGCAACAAGGCCGGCAGCGCCACGATTACGGCGACGAGCGAGGGTAAGTCCGCGACGCTTGTGCTCACCGTCGAAGCGGGCGGGGCGGATTTGCCGGCCGCGGTGGCCAGCGTCGCGATAGCGGGGGCGGGCAAGGCCATCGAAGTCGGAGAAACCGTCCAGCTCAACGCCGTGGCGAAAGACACGAAGGGAGCGCCACTGGGCGACCGTACCGTGGTCTGGAGCACCGGGGAACCGGGGGTCGCGCTGGTCAGCTCGGGTGGACTGGTCACCGCGGTCGGCCCCGGGACGGTGACGATATCCGCGAGCAGCGAGGGGAAGAGTGCGGATGCGAAGGTCATCGTGAACGCGCCCAAGCCTGTGCCGAAGCCACCCGAGCCCGCCCCGGAGCCGACACCGGTGGCGCTCGCTTCGGTGACCGTCTCGCCGCCGGCCGCCACGGTAGTCGCAGGACAGACGATTCAGCTCTCGGTCGTCGCCAAGGATGCCAAGGGTAAAGTGGTCAACGATCGGGTGCTGGCGTGGTCAAGCGACGATCAGCACATCGCCACCGTCACGAATAGTGGCCTGGTACAGGGGGTTGCAGAGGGTAGCGCCACGATCACAGTGAGCGCCGAAGGCAAGTCCGGTCGCGTCAAGCTGACGGTGACCCCCGCCGCCAAGCCGATTGTGCCCGTCGCCGGTGTGGGCATTGTGGCCATCGGCAAGAGTCTCAAGGTCGGGGAGACAGTTACCTGGAGTGCGGTTGCGCGGGACAGCAAGGGCAATTCACTGAACGATCGCGCGATCAGCTGGACTTCAAGCGCTCCGCAGGTGGCAACGGTGAGCGCTGGGGTGATCACGGCGGTTGGGCCCGGAACTACGGAGATCAGGGCTGAGTCGGAAGGCAAGTCGGTCGTCGAGCGTATCACTGTCGCCGCCGCTCCCAGCGCCGCCGCCCCAACCAGTACCTCAACCCGGTCCGCCGACGAATCCTCCGGTGCCAGCCACCGGCGCTTCGGCGCTGGCGCCTCGAAAGGCGGTGGAGGCCGGAGGCTTGCTGAGTTGCGGCATCACGCAGGGCGGGACCGCAGTGTGCTGGGGGGCTGGCAGAGGCCTCACTGCGATCGAGGGCACGTCGGGTATCACCGGACTCACGGTGGGACGCGCTCACGCCTGCGGTCTCCTGGCCGGAGGCCGAGCGGTGTGTTGGGGTGGCGGTGCGGCGGGGCAGCTTGGCGATGGCGGATCGGCCGTAACTCAGAGTGCAGTGGCGGTCGCTGGCGAACTCAGCTTCTCGATGATTACCGCCGGGGTCGCGCACACGTGTGGACTCTCGGGCGGCAAGGCCTACTGTTGGGGCGGCGGAAAGTCCGGGCAGCTGGGGGATGGTTCCAGCAATGACCGGAAGAAGCCAGTGGCCGTGAAGGGCGGCTTTTCCTTTGTCGCGATCAGCGCTGGCGGCAATCACACTTGCGCCCTGACCGAAGCGGGGAAGGCCTATTGCTGGGGCGACGGCTTCTCGGGTCAGCTCGGCTTCGGCGGTCAGGAACAACAGGCCGAGCCGATCGACGTCTCCGGGGGCCAGAAATTCTCTCGCATCGCTGCCGGCAGAATGCACACCTGTGCGCTCAATACCGCAGGGAGAGCCTTCTGCTGGGGCGCCAATGAGTCGGGGCAGGTCGGCGACGGCTCCAAGTCCGACCGGGCGTCTCCCCAGGCGGTGGCCGGAGGTCCGGCGTTTACAGAGATCAGCGCCGGCGGCAACCACACCTGCGCCATCTCCGGAGGAGGAGAGGCGTTTTGCTGGGGCGAGGGCCAGAGCGGCCAGCTCGGTGATGGCGGCAAGGGCGATCGGACGAAGCCGTTTGCCGTGACCGGCGGCCTCAGCTTCAGCTCGATCTCGGCGGGGGAGGGCTACACCTGCGGATTGGCCCACGGCCAGGCGCAGTGCTGGGGCAAGAACGACAAGGGGCAGTTGGGCGACGGCGGAACGACTCCGAAGGCGGCGCCGGCGCCGGTGGGGGAGTAGACGGCGGCGGACTAAGCGGACGGGAAGGATGGAAGGATGGAAGAAGGGAAAGACGGAAGGGGCGGGACGGATGGCGGAAGGCGGAAAAGCGAGGGCGGCGGGGAATGACTCCCCAGCCGCCCTCCGAGCTTTTCCGTCCTTCCATCCTTCCATCCTTCCGTCTTTCCATCCTTCCGTCCGACTCAGTGCCCGCCGATCGGCACCCCGACGCTGAAGATAAGGTCCGACTGGAACTTCCCGGGATAGAATCCGGCTGAGGCGTCATCTCCCTTATCCGGGTCGAAGTTGTAAAAGTTCCCTTCGGCCCGGATGGTGATCGGGAAGCGGGGCGTGACGTTGGCGCGGAGGCCGATTCCGGCAACCCCACCGAAGCTGGTCAATTTCCCGTCGATAGTGGGATCGTCCCAGAAATCGCCACCGTGTTTCACGATGATGGCGCCGAGGATGAGGCTCAGATTGCTGCGCCGCGGCTTGATCACGGCGCGGAGGCTTCCGATGATGATGTTGCCCTTGCCCGTGGTAGACGCATCAAAGAGCGGAGCTCCGGTGTTGACATCGACGATCGCATCCTTGATGACAAACCGGACATTGCTCTGCGCAAACCCAAATGAACCCTCCACGGCGAGTACCGGCCCCACCGGCACCGTGGCCCGGATGCCGAACATCGCCGTGTTCTCCTGGCTGACCGTGATATTGGTGGTGCCGGTGCCGCCGATGTTGGTCAGGTCGAAGTCATCGTTGTAGAAATCGCCCATGCTGAAAAAGCTGCCGACCCAAGGCGTGATCTCGAAGCGGTTCTGAGCCGAGAGCGCCGCCGGGATGCCGAGCGCAAACGCGCACACGGTCAGCGCGAGCCGCCGGCGTACGGACGGTGAATGGAGCACACAACCCCCTTGGGGAGAGATGGGCGGGAATGGATCGAAATCGATGACGCTTGGATGCCGGTACTATGCCGAGGGGTGAGGTGACTGTCAACTGCGGGGAACGGGGAGCGGGCGACCCCGAAGGTACCGGGTACCGGGTACCGGGTACCGAGTACAACTGCCCCAGCCTTCTGCTGGTCCTGGGCTGTCCTTACTCGCTTATGGAGCGTCAGTGGTACCCGGTACTCGGTACGCGGTACTCGGTACCTGTCAGCCCCCCGTTCCCCCGTCTCCGTCCCTTACCTTTCCTAAATGCACCTCTACCTCCACGTCCCCTTCTGCGCGCGGCGTTGCTCCTACTGCGATTTTGCCATCGCGGTCCGGCGCGATACGCCGTCTGAGGCCTACGCCGATCAGGTGCTCGCGGAGTGGCGGCGATGGTCAGGGGAGCAGATGTGGCGCGGGTTTCCAGCTCTTGCCACGGTGTATTTCGGTGGGGGGACACCGTCCCGGCTGAGCGTGAGCGCGCTGGCGCGGATCATGGCCGCGATCTGTGCCGATCGGCCGCTCGTCGCCGGCGCAGAGGTGACGCTCGAGGCGAATCCGGAGGACGTGACGGTCGAGGTGGCGCGCGGCTGGCTAGCCGCCGGGATCAACCGGGTCTCGTTGGGCGCCCAATCATTCGCGCCGGCGGTGCTCAACTGGATGCACCGCACACACACGGCGGAAGACATCCCGCGCGCGGTTGGGGAGCTGCGTCAGGCCGGGTTCGACAACATCTCGATCGACCTCATCTTCTCGCTGCCCGAGAATCTCCGGCGCGACTGGCGCCTCGACCTGGAGCGGGCCCGGGCGCTGAACATCGAACATCTCTCCCTCTACGGCCTGACCGTTGAGTCGCACACGCCGCTCGGCCGCTGGGTGGCGCGGGGTGAGACCCGCCCAGCACCCGATGATCGCTACGCCGATGAGTTTCTCATCGCGCACCGCACACTCACCGACGCCGGCTTCCGGCACTACGAGGTGTCGAACTACGGGTTGCCGGGCCGGGAGGCGGTCCACAACGCCGCCTACTGGCGTCGCGCGCCCTACCTCGGCCTCGGCCCGTCGGCCCACAGTGCGATCGGCACGCAGCGCTGGTGGAACCTGCGAGAGTGGAGCACCTGGAGTCGGGCGATGGAGACGGATCAGTCCGCGCTGGACGGGCGAGAGGAACTCGACCCCACGGCGGTTTCGCTCGAGGATCTGTACCTCGGTCTTCGCACCGACCTTGGCGTCTCCGAGGAGGTAGTTTCCGATCTGGTCGCCTCGAACTGGGCGCGCGCGGGATGGGCTCACCGCGAAGGTGGCCGGCTGCGATTGACGCCAGAGGGGTGGCTGCGGCTGGACTCCTTGGTAGGCGACCTTCGTCGGCAACGGTAGAACGGGAGAACGGTTGAACGGGGGAACGGGCGTGCCGGGGGAATGGGGTAAAGGTGGAGTTCCCGTTCTCCCGTTCTCCCGTTCTACCTCTAGGACCCGCCAACGACCAGCACGGCACAGGCGATTCGCACTCCAGCGTTCCCCGCGGGGTCGGTGAGTTCGTCGTCGAAATCCGCATGAATGACTAGCGCGGTCCCGGGGACGCCGATCGACTTCGGGCCGGCCTTGAGGGTGACTCCAGTCATCAGAATCTGGGCACGGCCTTCTCCCCGTGCATCAACGGACAGGTTCGGGAGGTCGCCGAGGTGCGCTCCGGATGGGTTCCGGCTTCCGTGCTGCTTCCCGTCTGGGTTGAGATGTCCCCCTGCGCTTGTAAATGCGGGCGGCTGACACGTGGGATTGGCGTGAAGGTGCAGGCCGTGCCGGCCGGGAGCGAGGTTACTGACGAGCACTTGGAGCTGCACCGCATCCCGCGTCTCGGTGGCGGTCACCTGCCCAATTCGGCTGCCGGAGGAGTCCAGGATCGCGAATGTGGCGCGTACCGCTGCCGGTCCTTGCTGGGCCGAGGCGCAACCTGCGGTCGCGATCAACATTGATATCGAATGTGTGACGGCATGTAGCGCTTTCATGTTGATGCCTTGAGGAGAGCGGTGGAACGGGCGAACGGGGGAACGGGAGAACCGGGGAACGGGAAAGCTACACGCCCGGCAGTTCGGGTCGTGCCCGTTCCCCGTTCTCCCGTTCCGCCGTTCCCCGTTCCCCGTTCCCCGTTCCCGTTCTCCCGTTCTCCCGTTCTCCCGTTCCCCCGTTCCCCCGTTCTCCCGTTCTACCGTTCTACCGACTCAGGATGCCACCTAAGACCTTCC
This sequence comes from uncultured Gemmatimonadales bacterium, assembly GCA_963748035.1. Classification (GTDB taxonomy): domain Bacteria; phylum Gemmatimonadota; class Gemmatimonadetes; order Gemmatimonadales; family GWC2-71-9; genus JADJOM01. Next base: position 297,953 of record CAVVHO010000005.1, read on the forward strand.
TCCTGCTAGATTTGTTGCAATGAGCACAGAGAGCCTGTCAGACCGCGAGAGCCGCGTCCTTGAAGCGGTGATTCAGGTCTATATCCAGACCGCCGAACCCGCGGGCAGCCAGACGATCGCCCAGCGGTTCCCCCTCGGCGTCTCCCCCGCCACCATCCGCAGCACGATGAGTGAGTTGGAGGAGAAGGGTTTCCTGTACCACCCGCACACCTCCGCGGGCCGTATTCCGACCGACCGCGCCTATCGCTGGTATGTGGACAACCTGATTCGGTTCGCTCCGCCCAGCCACGAAGATCAGCAGACCCTGCACGACGAGCTGGTCCCGTCCCGCAGCGCGCTGGAGGAAATTCTCCGTCGTGCAGCGCAGGTGCTCGGGGTACTTACTCAGGAGCTGGGGATCGCGGTGGTCCCGGCTTTCGATCGAGTGGTGCTGGAGCGGCTCGACCTGGTTCCAGTCTCTTCCGAACGCCTGCTCCTGGTCTTTCACCTGAAGAGCGGCGCGGTCAGGACCATCTTCGTGCAGGTGTCGGGTACCATGCCTGCTGAAATGGTGCAGCGCGTGGCGCAGACCCTGAACGAGCGGCTCGCCGGGCTCTCCCTGCACGAGATCCGCAACTCCCTGGCCGACCGACTCCGGAACGCGGACCAGACCGCCCATGAGCGTGAGTTGCTGAACATCTTCATCGAGGAGGGAGAGGAGATCTTCGGCTTGCAGGCCGGTCCCGAGGCGGTCGTGCTCGGCAGCGCCCAGATGCTGGCCGGTCAGCCCGAGTTCGCGTCGAGCGGCCGGATCCGGGATCTCCTCAACCTCACCGAGCGACGGGACATCCTGCAAACGGCGCTCTCCGATCGGCGCGCCGACGGCCTCACGATCACTATCGGTGGAGAGAACAGCGATACGCGGCTCGCGGGCTTCACGCTCGTGACCTCCGCGTACCGCTCCGCCGAATTGAGCGGCGTTATCGGGGTCATCGGACCGACCCGGATGCCCTACGACAAGATCATCGGGCTGGTGGACCATACCAGCCGCCTGGTGGAAGGACTGATGGAGTGAGCGAGTACTACGCCCTGCTCGGGATCCAACGGGACGCCTCCGAGGCCGACGTCAAGAAGGCCTACCGCAAGCTGGCCATGGAGCTGCATCCCGACCGCAACGGCGCGAGCGACGCCGAAGAGCGGTTCAAGGAGATCACCGAAGCCTACGAGGTTCTCAAGGACCCGGAGAAGCGGGCCCGCTACGACCGGTACGGCAAGGCCGGCCTCAACGCGGGCGCGCAGGGCTTCGGCGGGTTCCATCACGTGGATCTCACCGAGGCACTGAACATCTTCATGCGGGACTTCGGTGGGTTTGAATCCATCTTCGGGCAGGCCTCGCGCCCTGAGGGACGTCGCGGGCAGGACATCCGGGTCAACGTGAAGATCAGCTTGAGCGAGGTCGCGACCGGGGCCAAGCGGACTATCAAGCTCAAGACGCTGGATCGCTGTGCCGCCTGCGACGGCACCGGCGCCCGCAAAGGCACCCGGCCGATCAACTGCACGACCTGTGGAGGGTCTGGCGAAGTGCGCCGCGCGGCGCGCAGCATGTTCGGTCAGTTCGTCTCGGTGAGCCCATGTCCGACCTGTGCCGGCGAAGGCACGCTCATCGTGAGCCCGTGTGACGAATGCCGGGGCGAGGGGAGACTCCGCACGGAGAAGGCGGTGCAGGTGGAGATTCCGCCCGGGGTCTCCGAGAACAACTACCTCACGCTCCGCAATCAGGGCGCAGTCGGCCCGCGCAATACGCCGCCCGGCGATCTCATCGTCATGATCGAGATCAAGGACGATGAGCGCTTCGAACGGGATGGTGACAACCTGGTGATGGACCTGCCGCTGTCCTTCTCTCAGGCCGCACTCGGCATCGCGTTCACGGTTCCCACGCCGCACGGGGAGGAGCGAATCTCGGTTCCTGCCGGCACTCAGAGCGGGACGGTCCTCAAACTGCGCGGGAAGGGGCTGCCAAAGCTGGGGCAGGGTGGCCATGGCGACCTGCTAATCCGTACTCACGTCTGGACGCCGGAGTCACTCACCGAAGAGCAAGCCAAGCTCTTCAAGGAACTGGCGAAGAACGAGGGCGAGCCCCCCCGTCGGGCAGCGGGCTTCTGGACCAAGCTCAAAGAAGCGTTGGGCGCGTGAGCTGGTATGCCATCGAGGTGCACTCGGACGCCGAACGCCGCGAGGCCATCGCCACCTGGCTCGTGGGTCAAACCGGCCAGGCGGTCGAGGAACGATCGGACGGGACCTTGGTTTCGTTTGCCCTCACTATTCCCGCGGCCGAAGCGCTGGAGCAGGAGCTGGCGCGGGTGCACGGGCCGGGGCTTGCCGTGTCGCGCCACGAGCACCCGGAGCGGGACTGGACACTCGCCTGGCGCGAAGGGCTCGGTGTACGACGCGTCGGTCGCTTCGCCCTGGTCCCGTCGTGGCTCAACTACGAGCCCGGACCCGGAGTACACGTCATCGTCATCGATCCGGAGATGGCATTCGGCTCTGGGGAACACGGCTCCACCCGGGTCGCCCTCGCGCTGCTCGATCGCTACGTGCGTCCGGGCCACACCGTGCTGGACCTCGGGAGCGGCAGCGGCATTCTGACGATCGCCGCCGCCCAACTCGGCGCGACCCAGGCCATCGGGGTCGAGGCGGATGACGAGTCGCTCCCGTTCGCCGTCGCGAATGCGCTGCGTAACGGTGTCAGCGACAAGGCGGTTTTCCTTGAAGGCGACGCCGCGCAGCTCACCCCCCTGCTCGGGCCGGCCGACGTGATCGTCTCCAACATTCTCCGGCTTATCAACGTGGCGCTTCTCCCGGAGATTCATGATTCGCTGGCCCCGGGTGGCGTCGTCATCTTTTCCGGCATGGAGTCCTCGGAGGCCGAATTGTTCCGGGTCCCATTGCTCGCCGCCGGCTTTCGCATTCGGGACGAATTGCTGGACGAAAACTGGTGGGCGGTGGTGGCCGAACCGGCGTGATCACGGTGCTCGTTCGCCCGGGGAGCCTGGTGCAGGGCGCCACGGTAACGCTCGACCCGGAGGAAGAACACCACCTGGCAGTTCGAAGAGCCGCGCCCGATGCTCCGATCCGGCTGCTGGATGGGGCGGGGACTCGGGCCGATGGACGGCTGGCGCTCAAGGGTCGGGTGGTGATGGTTGAAGTCGAGCGGGTGGAGCGGGAGCTGGCGCCCGCGCCGACCGTTCTCGCCGTCGGGGCAGGTGATCGGGATCGTTTTGGCCTGGTCGTGGAACAGGCGGCCCAGCTCGGCGCCACCCGGATCGTGCCGCTGGTTACGACCTGGACCGTCAGCGTGGCGACGCGGCTCCGGGACACGCATCTTGAGCGGGTCCGGCGGCGCGCCCGCGATGCCATCAAACAGTGCGGTGCCGCCTGGGCTCCTGCGGTTGAGGATCCGGTTGAGCTGACCGACTTCCTCGCCCGGGAACGGAGCGGTCCGGCGTGGTTTGGGGATGCGGACGGCGCCATGGCCGCGGCGATCGGCCCGTCGGAGCCGATCACGATCGCGGTAGGACCGGAGGGCGGATTCACATCCGAGGAGCGTTCGGCCTTCGGCGCCGCGGGCTGGATCCCGGTGCGATTCGGGCCATACCTGCTCAGGTTTGAAACGGCGGCACTTGCCGCCCTCACAGTGGCGTGGCACTCACGCCAACGAGACCAGAATGGCTGACTGCATCTTCTGCAAGATTGCAAGCGGCGAGATTCCCGCCAAGCTGGTCCGCCGATCGGACGAGGCGCTGGCCTTTCACGATCTCACGCCCCAGGCCCCGGTTCACGTGCTGGTGATCCCGACGAAACACTACGCGGCTGCACGCGACGCGACCGGTCCCGAGGGCAAGGAAATGCTCGGCAAGCTCATGGTGTTCGCAACCCAGGTGGCCACCGATCTGGGGCTCGACGCCGGTGGCTACCGCCTGGTGACCAATACTGGTGCGGATGGAGGCCAGTCGGTGTTCCACATGCACCTGCATCTGATGGGGGGGCGGCGCATGGGATGGCCGCCGGGGTGAGCCAATTGGCGATTGTCGATTGCTGATGGCCGATTGTTGGTGAGCGAAAGGTTCGCCGATCGGTTCCAATCAGCAATCAGCAATCAGCAATTGGCAATGAGCCAATGAAATCCTCCTTCTGGACCTATCTCAAAGCCGCCTTCAACGCCCGGCCGTTCGGCATGTTCGTGGCGCCGAACTGGATTGGGCTCGTCGCGTTTGGTCTGCTCGGGCTCACCAATCCGGGGTTCTGGCTGGTTGGCGCCGGCGTCGAGTTGACCTATCTGCTCGGCCTTACAACCAACGGGCGTTTCCAGCGGGCCGTGTCCGCGCGGGCCTCGGCGCCAACCGAGCAGCTCTGGAAGGCCCGCGTCGATGGCATGGTGCGCCGCCTCTCGGATACGGACCAGGCACGCTACGTGGCGTTCACCGCCCGGTGCCGTTCCATCCTAGATCAGTTTGCCCAGCAGGATCCCTCCGGCACTGCGTCCGATGTGCAGAGTGAGAATCTCAGCAAGCTCATCTGGGTGTATCTCCGCCTGCTTCTGGCCCGGCGAGCCATGAGCCGCGTCCTCAAGGAACCGACCCTCGGGGAAACTCAGGAGCTCGAGGCCCGGCTCACCGAGCTGAAGCGGCGGCTCGAAGATGGCTCGCTGCACGAAGACCTGCGGAAGAGCCTCGCGAGTCAGGCGGAGATCCTGGAACAACGGGTGACGCAACGGCGGGAAGGTCGCGAGAAGCTGGACTTCCTCGAAGCGGAGATTCTCCGGATCCAGGAACAAGTCGAACTGTTGCGGGAACAGGCGGCGCTCTCCACCGATGCAAGCGGACTTTCGACACGGTTGGACGAAATCACGGGCACGCTGGGCGGCGCCTCGCAGTGGATCAGCGACCAACAGAAGCTGTACGGGTCGCTGGACGACCTGTTGGACGAGCCGCCGCCCGCAATCGCCCGCGCCACAATTCGGGAGGGCCGGTGACCACACCGCTGTCAGGGTGGGCCACGGAGATGCGGGACCTGTTCCGCTCCGGGGGCTGTGCCCAGTTCATTCTCCATGGCAACGTCTTCGACGCCGTCCCCCAGGACGGTCGGATGCTTTCGCTCAAGGCTTTCCTCGACGAGGTCATGTTCGCGGGCTACGACGTCGTGCTTCAGTACGACCGGAGCCGGGGCGTCCGCGCCGTGAAGGGTGCCGAGGACTGGAACGAATGGCTCCGCGGCGCCCTGGGAGACGAGGCCCGGAACCAGAGCTACCTGCGCGAGCCTGGATCGGCCCTGGAGCTGATTGATCGCTATCTCCTTCGCACGCTCAACCTGCAGGCGATCGGCGACAAGGCCGCGGCCGCGAAGAAGCTCGCCGTGGTGATCGATTTCGCCGAGTTCGTTGTGCCCCGAGGAGATGCGGTGGCGCTGGGGGGACCCTTCAGCGCCAACGTCGTGAAGGTTCTCGGGTGGGCGAACGATCCGGCGATTCTCCACGCCAACATCATCACCGTCCTGCTCACCGAGGGTCTCCACGATCTCAACGAGCTGGTCGTCGAGAATCCCCACGCCGTCGCGCTGCGAATCCCGCTTCCGGGCGAGGCGGAGATGAAGGAGTATCTCGACGCATTGGTCAAGACCGAGATGGCTGAGCTGCCGGCCAGCAGCGACGTTCCTTTGGATGCGCTGGCGCGGCGGCTCACAGGGCTCTCCCGGGTGGGCGCCCGGCGAGTGCTCGCTCTGGCGCTCAAGAACGGCGAACGCATCACCAGTCAGTGGCTGGCCCGGATGAAGAAGGCCAGCATCGAGCGAGAGTGTCAGGGCCTGCTCGAGTTCATCGAGTCGGACTACACCCTCGACCATCTCGCGGGTCTCGAGTCGGTGCGGGGCTGGCTTCGGGAGGACGGTGAGCTGCTGCGCCGCGGTGTGCTGTACGCACTGCCGATGGGCTATCTCATCTCCGGCAGGATCGGAACGGGGAAGACCTTTCTGGTCACTTGCTGGGCGGGCGAACTCGGCATCCCCTGCGTCGTGCTCAAGAACTTCCGCGACCGCTGGGTCGGCGCCACCGAGTCGAATCTCGAGAAGATCTTCGCGATTCTGAGGGCGCTCGGGCAGGTCGTGGTCTTCGTGGACGAGGCCGACCAGGCAGCGGGGAAGCGCGAGGGCGGCGACGGCGACAGCGGACTTTCGGGGCGGGTCTACTCGATGCTCGCCAAGGAGATGTCCGATACCCGGAATCGCGGTCGCATCATCTGGGTGTTCGCCACCTCCCGCCCCGATCTGCTCGAGGTGGACCTCAAGCGCCAGGGCAGGCTCGACGTCCACATCCCGCTATTTCCGCCGGATACGCCCGAGGAACGGCGGGCCTTGCTCCTTGCTGTTGCCAAGAAGATCAAGGTCCCCGTCAGCGAGAGTGACCTGCCGGAAATGCCGAAACAGGTGACGCTCGGCGGCAATGAGATCGAGGGGGTCCTGGTGCGCGGGCTGAGGATTTGGGAACTCTCCGCCGAGCCCCGCCGGGCTCTGAAGGAAATCCTGCTCGAAGTCTTTCGTGATGTCCGGCCCAGCGCGCACACCCGAAAGCTCGAGTACATGGATCTGGTGGCGGTCAAGGAGTGCACCGACGTTCGCTTCCTCCCGCCGCGCTTTCGCGAGCTGGCGCCGGAGGAGGTGGAGCGGAGGATCGAGGAGTTGCGGCGGTTTATGTAGGCGGGCAGGCGAAGGGAACGTAGGCGAGACGCGAGAGGCGACAGGCGACAAACTGCGGGCGACCGGCGATGGCGAAGGCGCCACCAAGGATTCCGCGTGTTGCCTGTCGCCTGTCGCCTCTAGACAAGGCCTGCAAGCGCGTCAATCTTTCCGCACCCTAAGACGGCGACTCATGGAGGCAGCATGGGTCTCTTCGCCCGGGTCGGTCGGTTGTTCCGCGGATTCGTGGGCCTCTTCATCAGTGGCCTGGAAGAGTCGAATCCCGAGGCGCTAATGGATTCCGCTCGACAGGAATTTCGCGAGCGGATGGCGCAATACAACTCCGCCCTGGCCCGGATGGCGGGGGTGGCCGAGCGGCTCAAGGGACAGGTCAAGATGAAGGCCGTGAGAGCGCAGGATCTCGAGCGCCGCATCCTCGCCAATCACCACGCAGGCAACGTGGACCTGGCCGGCAGCCTCGCGCGCGAACTGCAAGAGCTCAAGGCCGACCTCGGCACTGACACGGCGGAACTGGCGGAGACCGAGGAGGCCTACCAGACCAACTTGCGGCAGGCCAAGGTCGTGCAGAAGGAGTTCGAGGACAAGGTCAAGCGGCTGGACAAGCAGCTCGACCAGGTGAAGATCAAGGAAGCCCAGGCCGAGGCTGCCGGCGCTCTCAGCAACGCGACCTTCAGGGTCGGCGACCTGGGCGACACCATGAAGACGGTGGACGAAGTGCTGCAGAAGCGCTACGAGCAGGCCGCCGGTAAGGCCCGGGTCGCCAAGGATCTGGTTGACATGGACAAGGTTCGCGAGAAGGAATCGGAGAGCAAGGCGCTCGAGCAGTCCGCGCTGGCCGATTTCCTCGCGACCCAGGGGATCCAGGCAGGGGCGACGCCGCAGGGACCGCAATCGCAGAAGGAAATAGGGCCGACGTGAGTCAATTGCTAGTTGCTAATTGCTCATTGCTGATTGACGATTGGGTGAAATAGAAAAACATCGCCCTCAGCCGTCAGCTTTCAGCCATTCAGCAATCAGCAATCAGCAATCAGCAATTTGCCGTTCACCACTCATCCCTCATCGAATAGATGCCCGACCAGCCACCGCGCGTCACCTTCCTCGGCAAGTTCGTCTCGCTCCTGCTCATCGGCGGGCTGATCTATTTCGGGGCTCAACTGCTCCGTGGCAAGCAACTCAAGCTCCCGACGCTCCCCGGACGCGAAGAGAAGGCGGCCACGGTCAGCGAGGTGCAGACGGAGGTCCCCACGCTGGCCACCGCGGCCGCGTTCGAGCTGAAGGCTGATAGCATCGTTCCGATCGAGATCAGCGAGTACGCCGGCTATGCCGGCCTCATCGCGGCGAATGGCGGGCTGGAGCCGGGTCCAGGATCGCTCTTCACGAAGTACTGCGGCTGCCGAGTGCGGCTCACAATAAGCGAGGAAGAGAGCTGGTCGGCGCTCAACAGCGGCAAGCTGGCAGGGTCCGTGACGACCACCGACGTTCTGGCGGTCTACGGGCGTCAGTTCAAGGTGAAAGTGCCGGCGCAGATCGGGTTCTCGCGCGGCGCCGATGGCATCATCGTCCGAAACGACGTGCGTCGCATCAACGCCCTTAAGGGTAAGGTCGTCGTCGCGGCCCAGTTCACCGAGACCGATTTCTTCATCCGGTACCTCGCTCAGGAGGCGGGGCTCGGCATCGCCACCCTGGGCAGCCTCGATGCGACGCCGAGTCCTGACCGCATCAACCTGGTCTACACCGACGATGGCTTCGCCGCGGGCGATCTTTTCCTTGCTGACGTCAAGGACGGCAAGAATCGCCTGGCTGGTGCGGTCACCTGGGAGCCCAAGACCTCGGAAGTCGTCGCCCAGAGCGGTGGTCAGGCGCGACTCCTCACGACCAACCGGAACCTGCTCATCATCGCCGACATCCTGGTCTTGAACCAGGGTTTCGCGGAGCAGCATCCGAAAATCGTGGAAGGAATCGTGCGGGGTCTACTCGAGGGAAACCGCATGGTCCGGGACAATCCCGAGAGTCAGCTTGCGGTCGTGGCCCAGGCATTCAAGTGGTCGCCCGACCAGGCGCGATCGGAGCTGCAGAAAGTCCATCTGTCCAACCTGCCGGAGAATCTGGCCTTCTTCAGCGGATCCATCGATGCGGCGGGCAGCTTTGGCGGGATCTACCAGTCGGCGGTGTATGCCTACGGGAGCGACCTGATTCGAGACCCCGCCGACCCGACGCGGTTCGCGGATCTCACCGCGCTCAGCACACTGGACAAGGCCGGCTTGTTCCGCGATCAGAAGATCGCGATCGCCCCGATTCAGGGCGGTGGCCCAGGCAGCGTCGAGAACGATCCGCTGCTCTCCAAGGACATTCGCTTCCTCTTCCAGCCCAACTCCGCGAATCTGGATCTCGCGCAGGAGGGCAATATCAAGAACCTGGAAGCGATCAAACGCCTGCTGACGGTGAGCCCCGGCTCAACTATCCTGCTCCGCGGTCACGTGGACAACTCGCTGGTCGAGGAATTTCGCAAGAAGGGTGGCGAGGCGTACGTCCGGCAAATGGCCCTCCGGGCCGTGGAGCTGTCACGCAATCGCGCGGCGGAGATTCAACGGCTGCTCATCCAGAAGTACGCCGTCGATCCCAAGCGGCTGGATATTGTCGGCCGTGGCTGGGATGAACCTGCCGGATCGGACCCGGAGCAGAATCGGCGCGTGGAGGCGCAGTGGTTTACGTTGGAGTGATGGGCGAGGCGGGTGTGGACGAGAAGGCGATAGGCCACAGGCGACAGGCGACAACTAATCGCACGCACCGGCGGGACATCGATCCGACTCTTGCGTGCCGTTTGTCGCCTGTCGCCTCTCGCCTCTTGCCTCTCCTGTCACATCTTCCTGCATTCCGCCTTGTCTTTGCCCCCCCAACCCCCTAAACTCCACTACTCCAACGCCATACGCCGTCGGCGTCTAAGAGGGGTGAGTACCGGAATGTCGGAAGTCATCATTCACGATGACGAAAGCTTCGAGCGGGCGCTCAAGCGGTTTAAGAAGAAATGCGAAAAGGCGGGGATCCTCTCCGATCTGCGCAAACATCGCCATTACGAAAAGCCCAGTGAGAAGCGGAAGCGGAAGCAGAATCAGGCACAGCGCAAGACTCACCGAACCTATGCCCCTCGTGTGCCGCGTGTGTAGCTTCCGCCTATGGTCCGCGTGAATACCGCAGTTGTCGTGCCGGTCTGGTCCTGCACGGGATGACCGGTACGACTCCGACAGAATTCCCCGATGGGGTGCTGGTGTCCTCGGACGCTGGCACCCCGTCCGCCTTTTCGGGGGTCCGGCGGGTCGGCGAGTCGGCGGCTTCGCGGCTCGGCGATGCGACGACACGGCGGGGTGACGACGAGTGGCAGGAGGCCCTCGAAGCCCTTGAGTTTGACTCCGCATTGACAAGCGTCGCAGGATACGCCGCCGGCCCACTCGGCGCCGCGAGCCTCGTGTCACGCCACCCCTCCGTAGACCTCGCCTGGATCGCTGAGGAACTGGCCCAAGTCGAGGAAGTCGCCAAGCTTGTTCGTGCCGCGAAGGGTCCGGTTGCCGAACCGGTGCCCGAAGTAGCCAAGCCGCTCGCCAGGCTCCGCATTTCCGGGAGCGTTCTGGATGGTGCCGAGCTTCTCGCACTCCGGCGCACCCTGGCGGCTGCGCGGCTGGTTACGGCGGAGCTCAAACGGGTCGTTCCCGATGCCCCTCGACTTGCCGGTCTGGAGTTGCCGGCGCCTGACAAGGCCCTTGAACGCCGCCTCGAGCTCGCGCTGGATGATGACGGCGGTGTACTCGATACCGCGAGCCCGGCACTGGCCGCGGCGCGAAGCGACATCCGCACCGCGCGCGAACGCCTGGTGCAGAAACTCGACGCGCTGCTCCGCGGCGTCGGTGGGGAAGGTGGAGTTACCCTGCGGGACGGTCGCTACGTCATCCCGGTCCCGCGCGACCTCAGAAACCGGCCCGATGGCATCGTTCATGGCGAGTCGGCGAGCGGCGCGACGCTGTTCGTCGAGCCGAGCGCGGCGATTCCCCTCGGTAACGCCATGCGCGACGCGGAGGCGCGCGCCTCACGGGAAGAGTTGAAGGTTCTCCGCGACCTGACCGAACTGCTCCGTCCTGCCCAGCCGGAAATCGTCGCTCTCCACCGAATGTGCGTGGCGTTCGACGACCTCGTCGCGCGCGCGAAGTGGGCGGTGGAGATGGACGGCCATGCGCCCAAGATGGTCTCTGCGCCGGCGGAGCTTCGGATCGTGAACGGTCGTCATCCGCTCCTGCTTGAGGCGGACAGGCGGACAGGCAGACGGGCGGACGAGACTGACGGGGCGGACAGGACGGAAAGGGCGGACGAGGCAGGGGGCCGCCGAGCCGCCGAGCCGCCGAGTCGCGACCGAGCGACCCTTGGGAGCGCGCAAACGCGACCCGGGAGCGAGGGAGTCCTTCAGGGCCGAGCGGTCGTCCCCTTCGATCTGACTCTGGAGGGGCCTGAACGGTGCGTCCTTCTGTCCGGACCGAACACCGGTGGCAAATCGGTCCTTCTCAAAGCCGTGGGCCTGTCGGTGGCCTTGGCTCAGAGCGGAGTCATTCCTCCGATCGGGCCGGGCAGTGTCTTGCCGGTTTTCGGGCGGATCTTCGCCGACATCGGCGACCGGCAGTCGATCGCGGCAAGCCTCTCCACCTTTAGCGCGCATCTCCTGTCGCTCCGGTCCATCCTCGAGGACGCGGATGATCGGTCGCTGGTGCTGCTCGATGAGATTGGCAGCGGCACCGACCCCGCCGAAGGTGGCGCGTTGGCTGCGGCATCACTGCTCGCACTCTGCCGTCGCGGCGCGCTGACTCTTGCGACCACCCATCTCGGCGCACTCAAGCGGCTGGCGACTTCTTCGCCGGGCATCGTCAACGCCTCGCTGCAGTTTGACGCCGCCACGCTCACCCCGACCTATCGGCTGCTCAAAGGTGTGCCGGGACGTTCCTACGGCCTGGCCATCGCGCGACGGCTGGGGCTTCGGGAGGATGTAATCGCTGACGCCGAATCCCAGGTGCCTGATGCGGAGCGGAGTCTCGACGCGCTTCTCGCCACGGTGGAGGAGCGAGAGCGAGCCCAACAGATCCGGGAAGCGGAGCTTGCGGGCCGCCTAACCGACGTGCAGTCGCTCGCCGCGGCGCTGGCCGCCCAGGCGGAGGCACAGGGTCTGCGCGAGGCCGCGCTCAAAAAGCGGGAGAAGGATTCCGAGAAGGCCGCGCGGGAGCAGGCTCGGAGCTTCCTGCTCGACGCCCGCGAGACGGTCGAGTTGGCGATCCAGAAGGCCGGAGCGGCGGGCGCGGATAGCGCGCGGGAGGCTCGTCGGGCCATCGAGGAGGCTGCCGCTCGGGAAGCCGGCGCGTTGCGGCGACTGGAGGAGGCGGACGAGCGAACGGCCGGACGGGAGGACGGCCTTGAGGTTGGAGCGAGGGTTCGACTCGAAAGTGGAACGGTGGGGGAAGTACTCGAGCTGCGTACCGACGGGAAGATTGTGCTCCGAGTCGGTTCGCTCAAACTGGTCGCCGAGTCCGGCTCTGTGACGCCGCTGGCTGCCTTGCCACCGGGCAGCCGATCCGCGCCGACCGGTTCATCCGCCCTGTCCGCCTCGTCCGCCAGCGCCAGCTACGAACTCGATCTCCGCGGCATGACCGGTGACGAGGCCGAGCAGACTGTCATCGCGGCACTCGATGCGGCGGTGCTGGCCGAGCAGCCCTTCCTTCGGATCATCCACGGCAAGGGCACGGGCGTGGTGCGGGAACGGGTCCAGCGGGTTCTGAAGCAGGACCGCCGGGTGAAGAGCCACGCCTTCGCCCAGTCCAATCAGGGAGGCAGCGGGGTCACCGTTGCGGAGTTCGCCGAATGAGCATGATCCCTGACGAGACGATCGAGCAGGTCCGTGACAGCGCCGACCTGCTCTCGATCATCGGGGAATCGGTGGATCTCAAACGGACGGGCTCCGACTACCGCGGTCCCTGTCCCTTCCACGGCGGTCAGCACCGGAATTTCGCGGTTATTCCGAAGAAGGCGCGCTACTACTGCTTCGTGTGCAAAGCGTCCGGCGACGTGTTTTCCTGGTACATGAAGCACTTCGGGATGGACTACCCTTCGGCGGTGCGGGAAGTCGCGCGCAAGATGGGCATCGTCATCCCGGAGTCCAACCAGCGGCAGGGCCCCGACCCGCGGGAGCCGCTCTTCCAGGCCGTCGCGGTGGCGCACGATTGGTTCGCGCGGCAGCTCCGTGAATCGCCCGACGCGGAAGCAGCACGCCGGTACCTGGTGAGTCGCGGCTACGAGCTGGAGGTTGTCGAGCCCTTTGAGCTGGGCTTCGCTCCGCGGACGCCGGGCTTTGTCCAGGCGATGATCGCCCTGGGCCTGGAAGAGGCGGTCATGCTCGAGGCCGGCCTCCTGGCCCGGCGCGAGGATGGCACCGTGATTCCTCGGTTTCGTGGTCGTTTGCTCTTTCCAATTCACGATCTGCGAGGTCGTGTGGTCGGATTCGGCGGGCGACTGCTCGGTCCCGGTGAGCCAAAGTATCTCAACTCACCCGAGTCTCCGGTTTTCAAGAAAGGCGCGACGCTCTACAACCTGCACGCCGCCAAGAACGCGATTCGGAAGGAAGGCTCGGTCATTGTCGTCGAGGGCTACTTCGACGTGCTCAGGCTGGTGCTTGCCGGAATCGAGAACGTGGTCGCACCGCTCGGTACGGCGCTCACTGCTGATCAGGCCCTGTTGCTGCGGCGCTTTGCGCCCCAGGCGACCCTGCTCCTCGACAGCGACATGGCCGGACTGCGGGCCACGTTCCGAGCAGGCGATGAGTTGCTCCGGCATGAGGTCCGGGTGAAGGTGGTCACGATGCCGACGGGAGAAGACCCCGACACGCTCGTGCAGAAGGGCGGGGCGGCCGCGCTCGAGACGCTCCTGCACGACGCCGTTGACGTGATGGAGCGCAAGATTCAACTGCTGGATCGCAAGGGCTGGTTCAGTGGTATCGAGCATCGGCGGGATGCGCTCGATCGCCTCCTGCCGACGATTCGCGCCACCAAGGACCCGATTCAGCGCGAGCTGTACCTGTCACTCGCGGCGGAACGCTCCGGGGTCGACAAGAAGGTCCTCGAGCAGGAAGCCGCGACCACTCCTCCGGCGCCTCCTCCTCAGGTTCACCGGACGGCCGAGCCGCCGAGCCGGCGCACCGCTGAGCCGCCGCGGGGAGGCCGAACCGAGCAATCGGTGCTGCGTCTGCTGCTCTTGAATGAGGAATGGCGCGCGCGGGCCGGGGAAGCCCTCAAGGCGGAGTGGTTCGAGACGCCGGCGTACCGGGAGCTATTTCAGCTGCTTCGAACACAGCACGAACCCGGCGTGGCGATTCCGCCGGCTGACCTCTCCGATCCGCTGCGGGCGCACTGGGAGCGAATTGCGGCCACGGATGTGCCCCTCGACTTCGCCGGACAAGCCGATCTCTTTGCCGCCGCCGCGCGGCGACTCGAGGCGCGCCCCGCGTTCCGGGTCTGGCGCCAGCTCAACGAGCAGATCCGCGAGGCGAGCGCCTCCGACCAGACCGCGCTCGTCGCCGAGAAGGATCGGCTCGCCCGGGAGCTGCAACAGAAGTACCCCGACGAGTTCAGGACTTTCGGGTACCAGCGTGGGCGCAGAGTCCAGCATCGCCGAACTCCCGACGGGTAAGCGTCTCCAAAATGGAATCTCTGGCGGCTGATGGCTGACGGCTAACGGCTCATACTTGCTCAACTTTCGAGGATTACGAATGCATCCAGATCTCGTCAAACTCCTGGAACTGCAGGCCAAGGACGTGGCCCTGCTCGAGGCTGATCGCCGGCTGGACGCCGTGCTCGCCGACGCTGAGGCCCTTGATCAGCAGCTCGCCGATGCCCGGAAGGCGGCAGAACAGGCCCATCGGGCGGTCGCGGATGCGACCAAGCGGCGCCAAGAAGTGGAAGCCAAGATCGACAACTACAAGAAGCTCGAGGACCGGGGCAAGGCACGCCTCGATCAGGTCAAGACCCAGAAGGAAATGCAGGCCGTCTCGACCGAATTGGACCTCGCTAGGCAGGTGCTTTCGAAGGAGGAGGCCGACTGGGTCAAACTCACTGACCAGGTCGCCGGACTGGAAGCGGCAGCGAGCGAAGTGGACAAGCGCCTCGCGGGGCTCATGGCCGGGCAGAAGGAAGCGCGGGACGAGATTGCGCTGCGCCAGTCCGCTGCCGAAGGCAAGCGGGTCGAGGCCCTGACCGCGCGCGATGATGCGGCTGGCGAGGTGGAGCGTACCCTCAGGACCCGTTACGAACGGCTCCGAACCGTGAAGTCGGTGTCGGTTGTGGTCGCGCTGAACGGGCCGGGCTGCGGCGCGTGCTTCACGCAGGTGCCGCTCAACCGTCGGACCCAGATTCGGGCTGGCACCCTGATCGACTCCTGCGAGAGTTGCGGCGTCATCCTCTACGCCGAAGAAGTCGTTGAGTAGCTTCCCCATTCCGCCGCTGCGCTGGATCGTGGACGACCCACCGTCCGAACCGGTCGTCGCGGCCCTCGCCGACGGCCTCGGCGTATCCCCGGCCCTCGCGGCGCTGCTGGTCCGGCGTGGGATGGAGACGGCCGATCAGGCCCGTCGCTTCCTCCGTCCCGGACTGGATGAGCTGGCCGACCCGATGTCCCTCGCCGGCATGGCGGAAGCGGTCGATGCGGTGAGTCGTGCCGTGCGCTCCGGCGTCGGTATCCTGGTCCACGGCGATTACGACGTGGACGGCCAGTGCGCCACGGCACTGCTCACCCGGGCGCTCCGTGAGGCTGGTGCGCGCGTGACCCCCTTCCTCCCGCACCGGTTGCGGGACGGCTACGATCTGGGCCCCGTGGGCGTGGCCGCGGCCAAGGCGGCCGGTGCGGGTTTGATCCTGACCTGCGACTGCGGCATCACCGCGGTGAGCGCGGTAGACCTGGCGAGGAGCGAAGGACTTGAGGTCGTGATTACCGACCACCACCTTCCTGGTCCGCGGCTGCCGGCCGCCTTGGCAATCGTGGATCCGCAGCGCGATGACGACCGCTCCGGTCTGCAGCAACTCTGTGGTACCGGTATCGCGTTCAAGCTGGTCCAGGCACTGGTGCCGGTCCTCGGCCTTCCCGCGAATCTCCCCTACCATCTGCTCGATCTGGTCGCGCTCGCCACTGTGGCGGACATCGTTCCGCTCACCGGGGAGAACCGCATCCTGGTCCGGCATGGACTCAAGTTGCTGGCTGAGAGTCGCTGGCCCGGAGTACGGGCCTTGATCCGAGCAAGCGGTCTCGAGGGGAAAGAAATTCGAGCCAGTCAGGTGGGCTTCATTCTGGCGCCTCGCCTCAACGCGGCGGGCCGGGTTGGAGATGCGAACGATGGGCTCAGGCTCCTGCTCAGCGACGACCCGGATGAGTCGGCCCGGCTGGCGCTGATGCTGGAGCGGATGAATGTGGAACGACAAGGCCTCGACCAGCGCATTCTGGAGGAGGCGGTGGAGCAGGTCGAGCGGGAGCGCGATCCGGAGCGGGACACCGCCCTCGTGCTGGCCTCGGAGCAGTGGCATCCTGGCGTAGTCGGGATCGTGGCCTCGCGCGTGGTCGAGCGCTACGGGCGGCCGACGTTCCTGATCGCGCTGGACGGTGACATCGGGAAGGGCAGCGGACGCAGCATCTCGCGCTTTGACCTGCACGCGGCGCTCGGCCGTTGCAGCGACCTGCTGGAACGCTTCGGTGGCCACCGCATGGCCGCCGGTCTGACGATCCGGCGTGAGAATCTGGAGGCCTTCCGCGAGCGGTTCGCAAGCGTGGCGCGGGAGTCGCTGACCGAGCTGGATCTTGGCCCCGAGCAGCGAGTGGATCTGGTGCTGGACCTCGGCGCGGTGGATCCCGATCTCGAGCGTCTCTGTCGCTATCTCGAACCCTGCGGCATGGGGAACCCCAGTCCGGTGTTCGGCAGCCGCGGCATCCGGCTCGAGGGCGCCCGTCGGGTCGGAAGCGGACACTTGAAGGGGACCCTGAGTGATGCGGGCAGCAAGCTGTCGGCGATCGGCTTCAACTGGGCCGACCGCGCGCCCAGCACGGAGATACTGGATGTTGCCTTCCGGCTGGAACAGAACGAATGGATGGGCGAGCGGACCCTGCAGGCCCGCATCGTCGCGCTCACTCCCCATCCGCTGACTTCCTCCGCGGCGGTGTCGGGGACGGGGAACGGGGGAGAGACGGTGTGAGGATCGTCGGAGGCGAGCTCCGGGGCCGCCGCCTCGTGAGCCCGAACGACGGGCGGGTTCGGCCAACCTCCGATCGAGTGCGAGAGGCGTGGATGAGCATCTTGCAGGATGCGCTGCCCGGTGCGCGGGTCCTCGACCTCTACGCCGGCAGCGGTGCGCTCGGGCTGGAGGCGCTCTCGCGCGGAGCCCTGAGCGCCGACTTCGTCGAGCTTGCTCCCGCTTCCCTCACCGCGCTCAAAGCGAATCTCACGGCCCTCGGCCTGGAGTCCCGGGCTCTGGTGCATCGCGGCGACGCGCTCCGATTCGCGGCCCGGCTCGCTCCCGGCGCATACGATGTGGCGTTCGCGGACCCGCCCTACAGCCGCGACGATGCCTCCCGCCTGGTCAGCCTCTTCCGCAACGGCCCGTTTGCACGCATTCTGGCGGTGGAACATCCGGCCCGGAGCGATCTGACCGGTGACCAGACCCGCCGCTATGGCGATACCGCCATCACCTTCTGCTACGCGCCATGAATCGTATCGCCGTCTATCCCGGTTCCTTCGATCCGCCGACCCGGGGCCATACCGATCTTGCCCGCCGCAGCCTGGTTCTCGCCGATCAGGTGATCGTCGCTGTGGCGCGCAACTCGACCAAGGCCCCCTTGTTCTCCGTGGAGGAACGTCTCGCGATGCTGCAGGCCGCGATTGGAGATGACCCGCGAATCCACTACCAATCGTTCGAGGGGCTGTTGGTGGAGTTCGCGCGGCGGTCGGGGGCCACCCTGATCGTCCGGGGACTCCGGGCGGTGAGTGACTTCGAGTACGAGTTCCAGATGGCGATGATGAACCGCCATCTATTCCCCGGGCTGGAGACCGTGTTCCTGGTCCCGCCGGAGGACGCCACCTATCTCAGCTCGAGCCTGGTCCGCGAGATCGCCGGCCACGGCGGCGACGTCTCGGAGTTTGTGCATCCGGTGGTAGCGGATGCGCTCCACCGACGGTTTGCGCGGTGAGCTTTCGCGCCGAGTTGCTGCGTCGGGCCGCCGCTCGACGGCGACGAATCGTCTTTGCGGAAGGGGGCGATCCCCGGGTCGCGACTGCCGCGGAGCGGCTCCGCCGTGAAGGTATCGTTGAACCGATTCTGATCGGTCTCGGCGGGGTGGATCCCTGCGGCGACCGGCGGCATGCGCGGGTCGCCCAGCACCTCCGGGATCGCCGTCCCGATCGGGTGGACGACGCGGTGCATGCGCTGGACCTCGCGACCGATCCGCTCCGGTTCGCCGCCTCGTTGGTGGCTCTCGGTGAGGCCGATGGCTGTGTCGCGGGCGCGGTCGCGACCACCGGCGACGTGCTGCGCGCCGCGCTCTGGGCCATAGGGGCCGCGCCGGAGGTCCGCACCGTCAGCTCCGCGTTCTACATGATCCTTCCCGACGATCGGGTGTTTACCTTCGCCGATTGTGCGGTGATTCCCGAGCCTGCGCCTGAGCAGTTGGCCGATATCGCCCTTGCCGCCGCCCGCGACCGCCGACGGCTGGTGGGCGACGACCCTCGCGTTGCGTTCCTCTCGTTCAGCACCAGGGCCAGCGCCCAGACTCCCGGGATTGCGCGGATCCGCGCGGCAGTGGAGTGTTTCCGCGCCCTCGCACCGGACATTCCAGCCGACGGCGAGCTGCAGGTCGACGCCGCCCTTGCCCCTGATGTCGCCGCCCGCAAGGCGCCCGGCTCACCACTTGGCGGCCAGGCTAACGTGCTGGTCTTTCCGGACCTCGACAGCGGCAATATCGGCTACAAATTGGTGCAGCGGCTGGGCGGGGCGGCGGCCCTTGGGCCCCTGCTGCAAGGCCTGGCCCGGCCAATGAGCGACCTCTCGCGCGGGGCGACTTCGGAGGATATTGTGGAGGTCGCGGCGATGGTGGCGTTGCAGGGAGATTAGCCATCAGCCGTCGGCCATCAGCCGTCAGATGGCTCGCGGCGAGCCGTGATTACTGGACAAGAGGGCGACGCTGAGTAGACTGACGCCCCGATAGCCGATAGCCGATAGCCGATAGCCGACGGCGGACGGCCACCCCAGCCCAACAAGGCAACCGATGGCATTTACCGCCACCAAAGACCAGACCGGCATCTACGTGATCCGCGTTGAGGGCCAGCTGATCGTGGGCAACCGCCAGGAGTTGAAGACGGCGGTGCAGGAGGCGCTGGTGAATGGCGAGCGGCGCTTCGTCATCGATTTCTCCCGCACCGGCTACATCGACTCCTCCGGCCTCGGCGCCTTGGTATCGATCTCCAAGAAGGTGCGGGAACAGGGCGGGGAACTCCGGCTGTCCGGTCTCAACGAGGATCTTCGCTCGCTGTTCGAGTTGACCAAGCTCGACACCCTTTTCGCTATCAGCGACACCGCGGAACGGGCGGTGGGGAGCTTCGCCGGGTGACGGCTCCGCTTCCCGCCACGCTGCGCCTCTGCGTGCGTCGCCGCCGAGTCCCGGGTGCCACCGGGGCGACAGTGCAGGTTTCGCTCCGGGTGCCGAGCGACGTGGCCTGTATTGAGGAGGTAGTGGATCTCCTCATGCGTCACTGTTGCACCGGGGAATGGCTCGGTCGAAGGCCACGGTTCAACCTCCGTGTCGCGATCGCGGAGGCGCTCGCCAATGCGATCGTGGCGGGGAACCAGGAGGATCGCTCCAAGTGGGTCCAGGTCCAGGCCGAGGTTCACGGGGACCTGATTCGCGTTGAGGTCACCGACCAGGGTCCCGGGTTCGATCCCGCAACTATCGCTGAGCCCATCCTTCCCGAGGAGCTTGACCGGCCGTCAGGTCGCGGGCTCTTCCTGATCAAGCACCTCGTGGACGACGTCAGCTTCAACGCACAAGGAAACTCCATCTGCATGACGCTGCGCCGCCGCTAACGGGCCTTGAGTCCGTGGCGGACGCACTGGGTGCCCTGTCGGGTGCCCGGGTGCGGCTATGGCGGTACGACGGGCGGACGCTGCGCAAGTTTGGAGCAGCGCCCGACCCCGGTTTTACGCCTCCCATCCCCCTCACCGCCGGACTGGTGCCCACCCCAACGGGAAGTGTCTGGCTCGCCCCTGTCCCTGACGCGACCGGATTCTGGATCGAAGTTGGCGACCTGCCCGAGGCCCGCGCGGCCGAGCTGGCTCCCCAGCTGGGCGGGGTCGTGGGGGCGTTCCTTACGGCGGAGCGGGAAACCGCCGGCGTAGTCGAGGAACTGACCGGCGTCTACAAGGAAATCGACCTGTTGTATGCCATCAGCGAGATCCTGGGCCACACCACACGGCTCGAAGAGGCGGCCCCCACAATCGTGCACGAGGTGGCGGAAGTCGTCGGCGCCCGCCGCGCCTCGATCATGGTGTACGACGAGGAGACCAAGCTGCTCCGTACTGTCGCGGCTCGAGGGTTCAGCGCCGACGGCCTCCACCCCGTGGAGGCCGACGATGCCAGCTCGGTGGCGGCGCGGGTGTTTCGCGAAAAGCGGATCATCGTGTTCGACCCCGCGGATCCGTTGGCTCAGAATCCCGGCTCCACCACCCACGGGACTACAAGAGCCAGGCCTTTCTGAGTATCCCCATCTGCTATGGACCCGCGGGGCGCTGCGTAGGTGTCATCAACCTGACCGAGCGGCTGATGGGGGACAGCTTCACGCCCTCCGATGCCAAGCTGGTCTCCGCCGTCGCCAACCAGATCGGGGCCGCGATCGAGAATGCCCGCCTGGTGCAGCGCGACCTCCGCCGCCAGCGGCTGCAGCGCGAGTTCGAACTCGCGCACGACCTGCAGCTCCGGCTGCTGCCCGCTCCGGGCGCACTCCAGGGTGATGCCCAGGTGGCGGCGATCTGCCGCCCGGTGGACAGCGTCGGCGGCGACTTCTACACATTCACCCGCCTCGGCCACGGCCGGGTCGGCGTCATGCTCGGCGACGTATCCTCACACGGATTCTCCGCGGCGCTGGTCATGGCAATGGTGATGTCCGCTGCCGGTATTCACGCGGGCGGTGGCAACACGCCTGACGAGGTGCTCGCCGCGATGCTCGAGAGTCTGGGAGAGGAGCTGGCCTCGACCGAGATGTTCCTCTCCGTGTTCTATGGCGTGCTCGACCCCAAGCGCCGTCGCCTGGTCTACGCCAACGCCGGTCATCCCCACGCGTTTCGGGTGCCCAAGGTGGGCGACCCCGAGCGACTTCCGACCACCGCGCCGCCGCTCGGGCTTTCTGCCGCGGCCAGCATTCAGCGCAATGATGTGGTCTGGCATCCCAAGGACGATATCCTCTGTCTGTGGACCGATGGCCTGGTGGACCTGGGTACCGGCTCCGGGTTCAGCGAAGAGCGGCTGCTCGCCGAGATCAGCCGGCGGCGAACCGAGCCGCCCGAGGCGATTGTTCGCGCGGTATTCATCGAGGCGGACAAGGCGACACCGCACCCAGCGGATGATCGGACGTTGTTGGTGATGCGGATTTAGGCGACAGGCCACAGGCGACGGGCGACAACAGCTGCTATCGCCTGTCGGCTATCGCCTCTCGCCTGTCGCCTTCTTGCCCTTCTCCATGCTTTCCCCTAAGAAACATCTCGCCCAACACTTCCTCCGCGACGCCGGCATCCTGCGCCGGATCGCGGAGGCGCTCGAGATCGAGCCCGGCGACACGGTGCTCGAGATCGGTCCTGGTCCAGGGGGGCTCACCGCTGAGCTCGCCGCCCGCGCCAGTCGGCTCATCGCGATCGAAAAGGACGGGGATCTGATTCCCACGCTCCGCACCCGGTTCCCCAACATCACGATTCATGAGGGAGATGCCCTTGAACTTGACTGGCACGCACTTGCGGGATCGGGCCCGCTCCGGGTAATCGGCAACATTCCCTACAACATCACTTCGCCGCTCATCGAGCGAGCTTTGCTTCCACCCCGGCCGGTTTGCATCGTGTACCTGGTTCAGAAAGAGGTGGCTCTGCGGGTCGCGGCCCCCCCGGGTGGGGCGGACTACGGGGCGCTCTCTGTTGGAGTGCAGGCGGTTGCCCAGGTGGAACGGCTCTTCACTGTTGCGGCCGGCGCCTTCACCCCCCGCCCCAGAGTGGACTCTGCCGTACTTCGGCTGCGCCCTCGGGCCGACCCGCTGGTGGCAGACAGCGAGGTCACCCCCTTTCGCCGGTTCGTGGTGGGGCTGTTCGGCTTCCGCCGAAAACAGCTGGTCCGGGGCCTTCGGGAGCTGACCGGTGCTCCACCCGTCGAGGTAGGCGCCTGGTTGACTGCTGCAAAGCTCGAGGCCTCACTCCGCCCGCAGCAGCTCGATCCCCCCAGCTTCGTCCGGCTGTACCGCACTGTTTCAGGGTTCAGCGCTTAGCGTCCAGCGTTCAGCGTTCAGCGTTCAGCGTTCGGCACTTTGGCACTCTTGGCACTCTTGGCACTCTTGGCACTTTGCTACTCCGCACCCGCCACTCGCCCCCTCGGTTTGCCCGGCCCCGTCCATGCGACTACATTTGTGAAATCTTTCACAAAAGCCATGCGCAAGATCGCCGAGTCCACCGTCCGCCGGTTGTCCCTGTATCTCCGATTCCTCGAAGAGTTCGAGGGCCAGGGGGTCGAGACGGTCAGTTCCGAGGCGCTCGCCGCGCGCGGCGGCACGACCTCTGCCCAGGTCCGGAAGGACCTCTCGTTCTTCGGGTCGTTCGGAAAACGGGGGTTGGGCTACTCGGTCAGCGAACTGGTCCAGCGGCTGCGTGAGATCCTCGGTCTGGGCCGGAACTACCAGGTGGCGATGATCGGGGCGGGCAAGATCGGGAGCGCCCTGGTGCAGTACCGCGGCTTCCTGCAACGCGGCTTCGAGATTGCTGCCATCTTCGACTCCGATCCGGCCAAGGTGGGCAGGGCCTGGAACGGCCTGACCGTGCGCGACGTGAAGGACCTCGAGACTGTGCTTCGCCTCCACCCGGTCGAGATCGCCGTGATCGTGACACCGGCCGAAGCTGCCCAGCCGGTAACGGACCGCTGCGTCGCCCTCGGCGTCAAGGCGATCCTCAACTTCGCACCGGTCCAGCTGGTGGTGCCTGACGACGTTGTGGTGAAGACGGTGAACCTGGCGCTGGAGCTGGAGACGTTGAGTTTTGCTCTTACCAACAGGTAGAGGTAGGTGTTCAGCGTGCAGCGTTCAGCGTTCAGCGCCTAGTATCCCGGAGTCCGGACTCGCATTGCCGCCGTCATCCTCGCAAGCATCCGACCGACCTCTGAAGTAAGCCCTAGCAAGACTCCAGTCTGATCTTCAGTGAGATAGCCGACACGAGCCGCCAACAGGATCTGAGTTTCCAGCTCCAGCAGGGAACCGTTCGCGATAGCGAGAAACCGGAGGTAGTCCCTGCGCGTCGATCTGCCATACCCTTCGGCAATGTTGCTTGGGATTGAGCATCCGGCCCGACGCATTTGAGTAGCCAGCGCGTAGCGTTCGTAAAGTGGGAATTTCTGCACGGCTGCGTAGACCGCCACAACGAGATCCATCGCCTTCGACCAGACCTTCAGGCGTTGATAACCTCGGGATGCCCCTGCCTGCGCCATCCGTCCAAGAAGCTCGGTTGCGGAGAATTCGTGGCACCCCAAGAACGAGTGATGCCCACATTCCTACGCAGCCACCCCTGAACGCTGCACGCTGAACGCTGGACGCTGAACGCTTTCAGCCCAACATGACTATTTTCCCACCCAATGGCATTCCCCCTCAACGTCACCTCCGAGATCGGCCTCCTCCAGGCTGTCCTCGTCCATACCCCCGGTGCCGAATTGCGCGCCGTGACGCCGGGAAACAAGGGCGACTACCTCTACGACGACATCATCCAGGTGGAGCCCGCGCAACGGGAGCATCGCCGCTTCGTCGCCGTCCTGCAGCGCTTTGCGCAGGTCTACCAGGTGGCCGATCTGCTGGCGGAGGCGCTGGAACGGCCGGAAGCCCGCGAGTTCTTCATCCGCGGCACGCTGGATGTGGTACCCGACGGGAAGCTCACTACCACGAGCTGCACTACCTGGACCCCAAGGCTCTGGCGCGGCGCATCGTGGAGGGGGTCGAGCAGCAGGGCGGGGCCGTCGCCCGGGCGCTCAACTCCGTCGGGTACGTGCTGCCGCCGCTCCCCAACCTGTTCTTCCCCCGGGACATCGGCATCGTGATCGGCGGGCACACCGTGGTCGGCTCGATGCGCCACGGGGTTCGCTGGACCGAAGAACTACTGATCAAGACCCTTTTCGCCTTCCATCCCTCCCTCGGCAACGAGGGCTTGCTGTACGACGGCTCCGAGGAGCGCCGAAGCGACTATACTCTCGAGGGCGGCGACATCCACGTCGCTCCGGCCCGATCTGCTCTGATCATCGGTTTCAGCGAGCGCTCCTCTCCCGCGGCGATTGATCATCTGACGCGAAGTGCTGTTCGAGCGGACCGGCGTGACCGACGTCCTGGTGGTGGTGATGCCCAAGGAGCCGACCGCGATCCACCTCGACATGCTGTTCACCCAGGTCGATCGGGAGCTCTGCGTGGTGTACCCGCCGTACTTCCTGGGTCCTGAGCGACTGGCCGTGCTGCACCGGAAGAAGGGCAACGACGGGGTCCGGGAGATGCCGGACTTCTTCACCGCCCTGCGCGAAGTGGCGAGCCCGCTGCAACCGATCTTCGCCGGTGGGCAGTCACCGCGCGATGCAGGATCGGGAGCAGTGGACCTCAGGATGCAATTTCCTGGCGCTCAAGCCCGGCATGATCGTGAGCTACCGGCGGAATGAAGAGACGGTCGATGCGCTCCGGCAGGCGGGCTTCCGGGTGGTCTCCGGCGTGGACTTCGTGGCCTTTGACGACTGGCTCGACACCAAGCACCGCACCGTGATTACGATCGACGGCGATGAACTGGTGCGGGGCGGCGGCGGGCCGCGCTGCATGACTCTGCCGCTGCGGCGCGGTGCGGCATGATCGGACTCGCCAGCTTCCCCGAGCGCACCCTCGCCGAACGGGCGATGACCCTCATGGCCGCCGGTCCGCTCGATGCCGATAGGCTGGCCCGCGAGATCCTGGGTCTGTCCAACGCGCCACTGACAGTGGCCGAGCGGCTCGCCGTCGCGCTACTCTCGGCCGACCCCCGGGTGCGGCAGCATGACGACGGGCGCTGGGCCCTCGTCGCCGAGGCGCAGGGCTCGCCGCTCATCGAGGACTGTGCCTTTGCGGTGGTCGACGTGGAGACGACGGGGATGCGGGCCTGGGGCGCCGATCGCGTGACCGATGTGGCCGTCGTTGTGGTGCAGGGAACTCGCCGAGAGTTGGTGTTCGAGTGCCTGGTCAATCCTGGGGTGTCGATCCCGATGCGAATCCAGATGCTGACCGGCATCAGCAATGACCTGGTCCGCACTGCGCCACCTTTCGAGGAGGTTGCCGACGGGCTCCTCGCCGCGCTGGCCGGGCGCGTCTTTGTGGCGCATAACGCACGGTTCGACTGGAGCTTCCTGGCTGCGGAAGTCCGCCGGGCCCGCGGGTTCGGCCTGGCCGGTATGCGGCTCTGTACCGTGCGGTTGGCCCGGCGGCTGCTCCCGGCGCTGCCTTCGAGGAGCCTCGACAGCCTGAGCCACTTCTTTGGGTTGGAGAACAACGCCCGACACCGCGCGGCGGGCGACGCGCTGGCTACGGCCGAATTGCTGCAGCGGCTGATCCGGCTGGCGCGAGAGGCGGGAGCCAGGACCTTGGCGGATCTTGAGGGCCTGACGGCGGAAGCGGGTGAAGACGCCCAATTGCTGAGTTCGCTAATGTGCTGAGTTGCTGAGTAGGCTAGGTCCGCCGTGCCCCGCCAGCCATCACCGGTCAGCCAACAATTAGCAATCGACAATCAGCCGTCACGCAGATTCCGAACCCCATGGCTCTCTCCCACTCCTTCTCCCTCGGCTCCCTCCGCTGCCACTTCCTCGAAGCCGGCTGGCAACGGCTCGACGGCGGTGCCATGTTCGGCGTCGTGCCCAAGTCGCTGTGGTCCCGAAAGGTCGTTCCCGACGAACGCAACCGGATCCCGCTCGCGATGCGTTGTTTGCTGGTGGAGCATCCGGAGGGTCTGGTCCTGGTGGATACCGGGCTGGGCAACAAGGAAGATCCCAAGTTTCTCGACATCTATGGCGTCGAGAATCAGGGCAACCCGGGCCCGACCCAGCTCGAGGACGCGTTGCGAGAGGCGGGGTTCCGGTCGGAAGACATCCGCTGGGTCATCAACACGCACCTGCATTTCGATCACGCGGGCGGGAACACCCTGAAGGCGGACGGGGCGGACAAGGCGGGCGGTTCAGTCCGCTCGTCCGCCCATCCGCTTGTCCGCCTCGCCTTTCCTAACGCAACCTACGTCGTCCAAGCAAAGGAGCTCGAGTTCGCCCGCCACACCAACGAGCGTACCAGGGCGAGCTACCTCCCGCACAACTTCGAGCCTGTGGCGGAAGCCAACCGCTGGCGGCTGATCGAGGGCGACGTCGAGATTCTTCCCGGGATCCGCGCTCGACTCACCCCCGGGCATGTCCCCTGGCACCAGAGCATCCTGCTCTCCAGTGGCGGGGAGACCGCCCTCTATCTGGGCGATGTGGTGCCGACCGTCGCGCACCTTCCCCTGGTCTACATCATGGGGTACGACCTGGAGCCGCTCCGGACCCTCGAATCGAAGCGTGCCCTGTTTCGGGATGCGGTGGCGGGGGGGTGGTGGTTCCTGTTCGAGCACGATCCAGCCATCGCCCGGGGGCGGGTCGTGGCCGAGGGCGCCGGTGTCGCGCTGGCGGAGCTCGATCGCTCTCCGGCGCCCCGTTAGGGCTCCCGTCGGCACCGGGCGTGGCTTGGTTGACCCCAGGGGGTTGGCCGGGTTACGTTTGCCCCAGCTTTGAAGCGGGAGCCGAGCGCTCCCCACCCCCAGCCCGGTCTCATGCCGGCGCGACCGGGTCCAGCGAACAGTTACTGCCGGTGGGGCGCGTGGCGCACCCACCCTCTGTTGCCGGACACCCAGGGGATCGCGGGTGTCCGGTTTCTTTTTCGCGGGAGTGACGCACTGTCCACGAACGAGCGCGAACGTCGGGTACGCATCAATCGGCAGATCCGGATCAGCCCGCTCCGGGTAATCGGTCCCGGTGGCGAACAGCTGGGGGTCCTGCCGGTCGAAGAGGCGCTGGCCGCCGCACAGGAACGCGGCCTGGATCTGGTCGAAGTCGCGCCGACGGCCCGCCCTCCCGTGGTCAAGATCATGGACTACGGCAAGTTCAAGTTCGAGGAAGCCAAGGCGGCACGCGCGGCCAAGAAGAAGCAGCATGTGATTCACCTGAAGGAGATCAAGGTCCGCCCCGGCATCGAGGAGCACGATTTCGAGTTCAAGAGCCGGCACGCCCGCGAGTTCCTGGCCGACGGGAATAAGGTCAAGGTCACCATGATGTACCGCGGCCGGCAGATCGCCCACCTTGAGTTGGGCAAGGCGGTACTGGACCGGTTCGCCAACGGTCTCGCCGATGTCGGCAAGATCGAGCAGGATGCCAAGCTCGAGGGCCGCAACATGGTGATGGTGATGGGGCCGAAGTAGGCGGACGGGCGGGACGTAGGGGCGGAGCTGAAGCTCCGCCCACGTGAGGCAAAGACGTAGGGGCGAAGCTGCAACTTCGCCCCTACATACGGAGACGACGAATGCCAAAGCAGAAGACCAAACGTGCGGCGATGAAGCGCCTCAAGCGGACCGGAACCGGAAAGCTCAAGCGCTGGCATGCCAATCACACCCACATCCTGACCAAAAAGACCCGCAAGCGGAAGAACCGGCTGAAGAAAAGCGCCCTGGTGGCCTCAGCCGATTTCCCGCGGGTGAACCGCCTGCTCCAGGCGTAAGGGGGACATCTCATGCCTCGCGTCAAGAGCAACGTCGCTCACCACGCCCGGAAGAAGAAGATCATGCGCGCCGCCAAAGGCGCGCGTGGAGCTCGCAGCAAGCTCTATCGCCCGGCGAAGGAGACGGTGGAGCGGGGCATGCAGTACGCCTACCGCGACCGTCGCAAGAAGAAGAGCGAGTTCCGGAGCCTCTGGATTACCCGCATCAACGCCGCGGCGCGGATGCACGGGTTCAATTACAGCGGCTTCATGGCGGCGCTCAAGAAGGCCGGCGTCGAAGTAAACCGGAAGGTGCTCGCCGATCTCGCGGTGAGGGACATGGACGCCTTCGCGAAGATCGCCGAGGTAGCCAGGGCTCACGCGTAGGGCGCACCCGACGTCGTCGTACTCCGTGGGGTCGCCCGCTCGAGGTGGGTGACCCCGCGTTGCTTCCTGTCCTCGGGACTCGCATGTCCGATCAACCACCAGGTACTTCCAGGATCTCGCAACAGCATCGCGGCCCGCCTCTCGGTGATCCCGGACCTTAGGCGAGCGCGCGCTCGAGGCCGCGTGAGATCGCGCCTGCTCGGCCGTAAGCAGGGCCGCCTCAGTGAATTCCTTAGGACCGTGCTTCCCGGGCTCTCTGATTCAGAGAAGCGGATCCTGGGTGGCGATGCCAACGAGCTGCAAGCGGAGCTTGAGACCGCGATTGCCGCGCGCCGCTCGGCGCTTACCTCCGCGGCCGAGCATCAGGCCGCTCGCGGCCTGGATCTCAGCATGCCGGGACGCGCGCGCTGGCAGGGCGGAGTGCATCCGGTGACGCGAGTGGTAGAGGAAATCGTCTCGATCTTTCACGGGCTGGGCTTCGCCCGCGCCAGCGGGCCGGAGGCGGAAACCGAGTGGTACAACTTCGGCGCGCTCAACTTCCCGCCCGACCACCCGGCGATGGACATGCACGACACGCTGTACCTGGACATCCCCGATCGCCGCGCGGTGTCGGAGCGGCGGAGAAACCGCACCAGCGGCGTGGCGGACGCCCACGAACGACGCGACAGTTCGGACCGCCGGGTCTGGAACCAGGGTCGCTGGCTGATGCGGACTCACACCTCGCCGGTGCAGATCCGGGTGATGCTGTCGGAGCCCCCGCCGATCCGCGTGGTCGTTCCCGGCTGGGCCTATCGCAAGGACAGTTTCGACGCGTCGCACGCGCCGGTCTTCCACCAAATCGAGGGACTCGCGGTCGACGAGGGGATCTCGTTCGTGGATCTCAAGGCCACCCTGGCGCACTTCGCCCATGAATTCTTTGGCTCCAAGACCGCGGTGCGCTTTCGGCCCTCATTCTTCCCGTTCACCGAGCCGTCGGCGGAGATGGACGTGAGCTGCGGCGTGTGCGGTGGAAAAGGATGCCCGGCCTGCAAGGGCACGGGGTGGATGGAGATCCTGGGCTCCGGCATGGTGCACCCCAATGTGATCGCCCAATGCGGACTCGATCCCGAGCGCCATACCGGCTTCGCGTTCGGGATGGGTCCGGGGCGGATCGCCATGAACCGCCACGGGATCAGTGATATTCGCCTGCTGTACGAAGGAGATATGAGGTTTCTTGGGCAGTTCGCTGCAGGCGGGCAGGCGGACGGGCGGATAGGCGGACGGGTAGAGGAAGCGTGATTATGCTCAGGCCATCCAACATCTACGTGGTCAGCCCGGCAACGCCTGCTGTTGTCGTCTGTCGCCTGTCGCCGGTCGCCGCTACTCCGTCCGCCCGTCCGCCCGTGTACCGATGAACGCCTCCCGTCGTTGGCTCGAGGCATTCCTGCGGCGGCGGCTCGACTCCGCCGACCTCGCCCGCCGGTTGGCCATGCTGGGCGTTCCGGTGGACACGATTGAGCCGTTACATCCGGGACTCGAGCAGGTTGTCATCGGCCTGGTGGAGTCGGTGCGGCCGCATCCCAACGCCGATCGCCTCCGCCTTTGCCTCGTGAACGACGGCACCGAGACCCGCCTCAACGTCGTGTGCGGCGCTCCAAATGTCCTCGCAGGCAAGAAGTATCCCTTTGCCCGCATCGGTGTGACTCTGCCGGGCGGTATCACGCTCGAGCGTCGGAAGATTCGGGGGGAACCATCGGAGGGGATGCTCTGCTCGGCCCGCGAACTCGGACTGGGCCAGGAGCATGACGGCATCCTGGAACTCGAGGTGGAGGCGGTCCCGGGCTCGCCCCTGCTGGATGCCCTGCCGGTCGATGACGATCGTCTGGCTCTCGATGTGGGCCCCAATCGCCCGGATCTGCTGGGACACAAGGGCGTCGCTCGCGAGTTGGCGTACAGCTACGCTCTCGGGTTCAGGCTGCCCGAGATACCCGGCGCCTCGGATACGGGGGTGGCCACACTCCGCCGGGAGCAGGGCCGCGCTGTGGTCGGGGGCGTCACGGTGGGCACCGACGACCCCGAGGGCTGTCCACGCATTACCGCGGTGGTGATCCGCGGAGTGAAGATCGGCCCCTCCCCGACGTGGTTGGCGGAACGGCTCCTCGCCGTCGGAGTGCGCAGCATCAGCAACGTGGTGGACGCCACCAACTACGTGATGCTCGAACTGAATCATCCCATGCACGCCTACGACCTTTCCCGGCTCGAGGGCGCCGAGTTGGTGGCGCGCCGGGCCCGTGTGGGAGAGAAGGTGACCACGCTCGACGGGGTCGAGCGGAGCTTGGTCCCAGAGATGACCGTGATTGCGGATGCCAACCGGGCCATCGGCGTTGCCGGTGTGATGGGGGCAGCCAACACCGAAGTGAGCGACACCACTACCGACCTCCTGCTCGAGTGCGCCTATTTCAATCCCACCCGGACCCGCCGCACCAGGCGTGCGCTCGGGCTCTCCACCGATGCATCCTATCGATTTGAGCGGGGCGTGGACCTCTGGGGTCTGCCGGAAGCGCAGCGCCGGGCCGCTGACCTGATCGTCGCGACTGCTGGCGGCCGGATCGAGGACGGAGTGGATGTCTGGCCGACTCCGACCAATCCGCCGCGGATCTTTCTCCGTGTCGAGCGGGTGACGCGGGTGCTGGGCGAGGCGCTGCCGCTGTCCGCCATCGAGAAGTACCTGGTTGCGATCGGGTGCACGGTGCTCAACAAGCCGGAAGATGCCCGGCTTGCGGTTGACGTCCCCGGCTGGCGGCCGGACCTGGTGAGCGAGATTGACCTGGTCGAGGAGATTGCCCGACTGCACGGGTACGATCAGTTCCCCATCGATATCCGCCCCTATCGGGTGGGCCGGCTGGGTGAGCAGCCCATGGATCAGGCGATTCGCCAGGTGCGCGACGGGCTGGTGGAGTTGGGGCTGTTCGAGACCCACTCCCTTCCGTTGGGACCGAGCGAGGGTGAGGCCAGCGTCAAGCTGCTCAATCCGCTCTCGTCAGAGGACGCATGGCTCAGACAGTCGTTGCTTCCCGGATTGGTACGCTCGGTCAGAAACAACTGGTCCGACCAGGTGCGGGACGTGCGCCTGTTCGAAATCGGCACTGCGTTCCGGCATGGCTCAGATGAAGGTCGCCCGGCGGAAAGCGTGCGAGTCTCCGGTGTCCTGTCCGGCGCCCGGGCGCCGGCGCACTGGTCTGACGGGGGCCGGGCTCCGGATTTCGATCTCTGGGACCTCAAGTCCCTATTCGAAGGCACCTTGGCTCTGGCAAATCCGGGCGCTCGTGTGCAAGTTCATTCAAACGGCTGGATTGCGACGACGGGCGAGGGACGAACGGTGGGGCATGCCGAGCGGCTTACAGTCGCGCCACCGGCATGGGCGGCTCCCGTGTTCGGATTCGAGCTGGAACTCAGCGCCGAATCGCGGGCACCGGTGCGGTACACGGCCCTGCCCACCACGCCTTCGTCTTGGCGGGACGTGAATCTGCTCCTTAAGGGGAGCACCAGCGCTGCGGACACGGTCCGGGTCATGCGGAAGGCCGGGGGCGAGTTGCTGGAATCGGTGGAAGTTATGAGTGAGTTCCGCTCGAGCGCGCTGGGTGAAGACCGCCGCGCCGTACAGTTCCGACTGACTTTCAGAGCGCCCGACCGTTCGGTGCGGGATGAAGAGGTGGACAGTCTGGTCGCCCGCATCCTGAAGGCGCTGGAGAAAGAGCTTGACGCAAGCCTACGAACGACCTGACGCACGCGCTGTCCAGGAACTGGGGGAACTCTTCCAGTATGTGGGCGACGAGCTGGCCGCGTGGCGCCGCCGCTCGCTCAAGGCGGAAGCGGAGCTTGGTGAAGCCCGCGCGAAGGGTGGCGTCGTGGCCGGCCCCGAGCTGGTCCAGTCGCGGCAGCGGGTGGTGCAGCTGGAGGTTGAGAGCCAGGTGTTGCGCGAGCGGATCGACGCCGCCCGTGACCGGCTTCGGATGCTGGCAAACCGACTGAGCTTCCTGGAGCAGGATGCCGACGAGGGGGCTGCATGAACCCGCCGAAACATGCGGTGCGGGTAACCATAGGTGGCGAGGACTACACTGTCCGCTCCGAGCTGCCGCCCGAGTACACCCGCGAGGTGGCCTCCTACGTGGACGCGGCGCTGCGCCGCATTCGTGAGATGCTCCCCCAGGTCGAGACCCATAAGGCGGCGATTCTGGCCGCACTGGCCATCACCGACGAGTTATTCCAGGCCCGCAGAGGAGATCGGGAGCACGCCGCCCGGCTCAACGCGATGGCCGATGATCTGGCCCGTCTGCTGCCGCCCGCCAAACGCGGCCGCCGGGCCTCAGGTTCGCAGAGCATTTCAGGGTAGCGCCGGAGCTGTGCTCCGGTAGCGTCGGAGCCGTGCTCCGGTTGCGTCGGAGCTCAGCTCCGATGCTACCCATTCGTCCACGATGGAGCCGCGCCGCCCGGTGCGCTCCTGGAGACATATCGCATGGCGCTCTTCCAGCTGCCCCTGGTTGAGGGGCTGGTCGCAGGTCTTATCGTCGCCACTCTGGTCTTCATCCTGTACAGCCGCACTCAGCGGCAGAGCGCGTCGCGCACCCTCACCGCTGCCCACAAGGAGGCCGAGGCACTCGTCGCCGAGGCCGCTGGCAAGGCCCAGGAGGCGCGCAACCAGATCTTGCTCGAGGGGAAAATGGAGATCCTCAAGCTGCGCGAGGACCTCGACAAGGAAGCCCAGCGGCGCCGCGAGGAGTGGGAGCGCTTTGAACGCCGGGTCGAAGAGCGGGATCAGTCGCTGGAACGGAAGCTGGAGGAGGCCCGCAAGCTGGAGTCGGGTTTCAGTGTCCGGGAAGCCGCCCTGGCAGACCGGGAGGGGGGGCTCCGGACGAAGGAAGCCGAGATCGAGAAGCTGGTCCAGGAGCAGCGTCAGAAGTTGGAGCGCATCGCAGGGCTGACCGCGGACGATGCTCGGCGTGAAGTGTTGCAGCGCGCCGAAGATGAAGCGCGCAGTCAGGCCCAGGCATTGGCCCGGGACATAAAGGACCAAGCCAAGCGTGGTGCCGACAAGGAGTCTCGCAAGATCGTGGCGCTGGCCGTCCAGCGTATCGCTGCGGAGCACACCGCCGAGACCACGGTCTCTGCCGTGGCCCTCCCCAGCGACGAAATGAAGGGTCGGATCATCGGTCGCGAGGGTCGGAACATCCGCGCCTTCGAGCAGGCGACCGGCGTGGACGTGATCATCGACGATACCCCAGACACCGTCATCATCAGTTGCTTCGACCCGGTCCGGCGAGAGGTGGCGCGGCGGTCGCTCGATGCGCTCATCACCGACGGGAGGATCCATCCGGGCCGGATCGAGGAGCTGGTGGCCAAGGCCCAGAAGGAACTGACTGCTGAGATGCAGGAGCTGGGTGAAAAGGCCGCCTTCGAGACCGGCGTTCACGGGCTTCACCCGGAACTGATCCGGCTCATCGGTCGGATGCGGTGGCGCACCTCCTACGGCCAGAACATCTACGACCACTCCAAGGAAGTCGCGTGGCTCGCAGGGATGATGGCCGCCGAGCTGCACCTCGACGTTCAGCTCGCCAAGCGGGGGGCGCTGCTGCACGACATCGGCAAGGTCCTGACCCACGACAACGAAGGCACCCACGTCGAGCTGGGCGTCGAGGTTGCACGCAAGTATGGCGAGAATGCACTGGTGGTGAACTGCATCCACGCGCACCACGACGACGTCCCGCACGAGACCGCCGAGTCGGTCTTGGTGCAGGCGGCCGACGCGATCAGCGGCTCCCGCCCCGGGGCCCGTCGCGAAGCCTTCGAGAGCTATGTGAAGCGCCTGACGAAGCTCGAAGAGATCGCCAACAGCTTCAGCGGGGTGGAGAAGTCCAACGTGATCCAGGCGGGTCGCGAGGTCCGCGTCATCGTGACGCCTGATCGGGTGGATGACGGCCAGGCCGTGCAGCTGTCGGAACAGATCGCCCGTCGGATCGAGAGCGAGTTGCAGTACCCGGGCCAGATCAAGGTGGTGGTCATCCGGGAAACCAGAGCCGTGGATATCGCCCGATGACTGCCCGGATCATCGACGGAGTCGCGCTCGGCAAGACCATCCGGGCGGAGGTCGCGGCCGAAGCCGCCCGACTCAAGTCCACTGTGGGGGTCCCGGGTCTGGCCGCCGTGCTCGTGGGCGAAGACCCGGCCTCCAAGGCGTATGTAGGCAGCAAGGACAAGGCCTGCCGTGAGGCGGGCATGCACTCGCTGAAGATCACTCGCGAGTCGACGATTTCTGAGGCGGAACTGCTCGGCATCGTGGATCAGCTCAACCAGGATCCCACCATCCACGGCATTCTGGTGCAGTTGCCACTGCCCAAGCACATCGATACCCAGAAGGTGCTGCTGCGGGTGGACCCGATGAAGGACGTGGACGGCTTTCATCCGGTGAACGTCGGCAAGCTCGTGATCGGGGATCCGACGGCGCTCCGCCCTTGTACGCCTTGGGGCGTGATCCAGATGCTGGTGCGGAACGGGATTGAGACCAGGGGGGCGCACGTGGTCGTGCTGGGCCGGAGCACCATCGTCGGCAAGCCGATGGCGAACCTGCTCATTCAGCAGGGAGTTGGAGGCGACGCGACGGTCACGGTGTGTCACTCGAAGACCAGGGACCTCCCCGGCGTGTGCCGTTCGGCCGATATCCTCATCGCCGCCATCGGCAAGGCCGAGTTCGTCAGGCGGGATATGGTGCGGCCCGGGGCCGTGGTGATCGATGTGGGGATCAATCGGGTGGACGATGCGTCCAACCCGAAGGGCTACCGCCTCACCGGCGATGTGGCTTACGCGGAAGTCGCGGAGATCGCCTCGGCCATCACCCCGGTGCCCGGCGGAGTGGGGCCGATGACGATCGCAATGCTGATGGCGAACACCTTGCAGGCGATGAAACAGCGAAATTGCTGATTGCTAATTGCTGATTGTCGATTGATGGCAAGTGCGGGTTTATCTGAACGCCTGGCGCACATCAACGATCTGCGGTTACCAATCAGCAATCAGCAATTAGCAATTAGCAATCACTCCCCATCCCCAATCCCCTTGGATCTCTTCTCCTCCACCGACGCTCCCTGGACTCCGACGCTCCTGGCCCGGGCGGCGCGGCGGGTGCTTGAGGGTGGCATCGGCCCGCTATGGGTGCGCGGTGAGATCTCGAGTCTCAAGGTCTATCAGAGCGGGCACTGCTACTTCACGCTGCGAGACGCCGGCGCACAGATCCGGGCGGTGATGTGGCGGAGCCACGCGGTGAAGGTGAAAGATCTGCCGCCCGAGGGAACCCAGGTCTTCGCCTTTGGCCTGCCGACCATGTGGGAGGAGAAGGGGGAGTTCCGCTTCACGGTGAGTCAGTTGCTGGTGACCGATCAGATCGGCCAGCAGCAGATCGTACGGGAACGGATCCGGGCGGCACTGGAGAAGGATGGGCTGTTCGAGCTGGCGCGGAAGCGCGCACTGCCGCCTCTCCCCGAGCGGATCGCGGTAGTGACCAGTCTGGACGGTGCAGCCCTCCACGATATCGTCACGGTCGCCCGCAAGCGCTGGCCCGCGGTGGAGCTGCTTGTCGTCCCCACGAGGGTCCAGGGCGAGGGGGCAGATGTCGAAATTGTCTACGCTCTGCGCCTCGTGAACCGCCTCACCCGGGTTGATCTCTGCATTCTTGCCCGGGGCGGCGGTTCCCGTGAAGATCTGGCGATCTTCGATGGCGAAGCCGTCTGTCGCGCCCTCGCCGCAGTGCGGGTTCCGACGATTGCCGCGGTGGGCCACGAGACCGACGTTTCCTTCGCCGATCTGGTCGCCGACATCCGCGCCGCGACGCCGTCCGCCGCAATCGAACTCTGCATCCCCGACCGGGCTGATATTGCCCGCCAGGTCGGAACTCTGGGAGTCCGTCTTGCCGGGGCGCTGACCCGGGGCACTCGCCTCGCAGGCGAACGCCTGGCCCGGACGGCCGACCGACTGGAGGTCGCCCTGACCCGCCAGCTGGAACGACCTTCCCGGGACCTTGGCCGGATCGCCGCACAGCTCGACGCCCTGTCTCCGCTCCGCGTTCTGGAGCGCGGCTACGCCGTCGCGCGCGATGCCCATGGACAGGTTCTCCGGCAACGAGCGAACTTCTCGCCTGGACTTCAGTTTTCATTGCGGGTGAAAGACGGAAGTGTCCCTGCCCGGGTGGACGAGACTTCATGACCTCCAAGCAGCCGAAAGAATCCCCCCCGACGCTCGCCGAGGACTTGAAGCGGCTGGAGGAGATCGTGCGCGAGCTCGAGAGCGACGATGGCGACTTGGACCGCTCTCTCGCGCTCTTCGAGGAGGGAGTCACGCGCCTGCGCGCCGCACGCGAGCGGCTCGGTCAGGCGGAGGCGCGGGTCAAGAAGGTGCTCGAGGACGCACAGGGCTCGCTTCGGAGCGAGGACATCTGATGGAGAGTCAGTACGTCCACACCCTGCTCGCGGATGCGCGAGAGCGTGTGGATACACTGCTCGATGCATGGAGCGAGCGGGTGCAGACGATCGTGCCAGGCCGAACCGGCCAGGCGCTGGGCTACGCCCTGACGACACCGGGCAAACGCGTGCGGGCTGCCCTGCTGATGGCGGCCTACCGGAGCGTGGGAGGGCTGTCTCCCGCGATCGCGGCCGTTGCGACGGCAGTCGAGACCGTGCACACCTACTCGCTCGTACACGACGATCTCCCCTGCATGGACGACGACGATCTGCGGCGTGGCCGACCCACAACCCACCGCGTCTTCGACGTCCCGACGGCGACTCGCGTCGGTTTCCTGATGGTTCCGGTCGCCGCGCTTGTGCTCAGTCAGGCGGCCCGAGACCTCGTGCTTCCCCCAGCGACCCTCGGCCGGATGGCGCAGGAGCTTTTCGAGGCCGGGGGTATCACCGGGATGGTCGGGGGACAGTGGCTCGATCTCGAGGCGGAAGGGAAGCGGCTCGACCTCGATGGCCTGATGGCGGTCCATCGGGGCAAGACCGGCATGCTGATTCGAGCGGCCTGTATTCTGGGCGGCGTAGCGGCCGAGGCCGGAGCACCCGCCATCGATGCACTCGCCGGATACGGCCAGGAAATCGGGCTCGCCTTTCAGATCGCGGACGACGTGCTTGACGTCACCGGCACGAGCGCCACTTTAGGCAAGACCGCTGGCCGCGATGCCGCGCTCGAGAAGTCCACCTACGTGAGCGTCCTGGGGGTCGAACGGGCTCGTTCCGAGGCGGCCGCTCTCGCCAGCCATGCCATTCGACATCTTGAGCAGGCAGGCATCCCCTCGCAGTCGCTGGGGGCTTTGGCGCACTATATTGTAAGTAGAGAGTCGTGAACTGAGCGTTCAGCGTACAGCGTACAGGGTTGAGGGTGCAGGGTCCATAGTTCGGCACTTTTGGCACTTTTTGGCACTTTGGTACTTTGGCCCTCGGCCCTCGGCCCTCAGTGCTCGGCACGCTGAACGCTGAGCGCTGTACGCTGTACGCGAACCTAAGACCCGACACCAATGAGCATCCTCGCCACCATCCGCGCCCCCGCCGACCTCAAGGGTATTCCCCGCGAGGACCTGCCCGAGCTTGCCCGGGAGGTTCGGGAGCGGCTGATCGAGTGCTGCTCGCTCACTGGCGGCCACATCGGTGCGAGCCTGGGCGTCGTCGAGCTGGCAATCGCGCTGCTGTACGAGTTTGACTCTCCCACCGATAAGGTCGTGTGGGACGTGGGTCATCAGGCCTACGCCTGGAAGCTGCTGACCGGCCGGAACGAGGCCTTCCCGACGCTGCGTCAGACCGATGGTATTTCCGGCTTTCTCAAGCGCACCGAGAGCGAGCACGATCAGTTTGGCGCGGGCCACGCCGGGACGGCGATGTCCGCCGCCCTTGGCATGGCCACCGCTCGCGACCTGCGGGGCGAGACCAACAAGGTCATCGCCGTCGTGGGCGACGGTGCGCTCACCTGCGGGCTTTCCTACGAAGGAATGAACAACGCGGGCCATTCCGATCGCGACATCATTCTCATCGTCAACGACAACGGGATGTCCATCTCCCCCAATGTCGGAGCCATCAGCAAGACTCTCGGCGGGATCGCCGCGAGTCCGACGACCAATCGACTGCGTGAACACATCAAGCACTGGACACTCAAGATTGGCAAAGTGCTGGGTCCGGAAGTGGTCGAGTTTGCCAAGAACATCGAGGAGAGCGCCAAGAATCTCTTCTCGCAGGGGATGTTCTTCGAAGAGCTTGGGTTCCGGTATTTCGGGCCGATCGACGGACACGACCTCAAGAAGCTGATCGACACGATCCACTTCGTGAAGTCGATGACCGGTCCGCGGGTGATCCACGTCCTTACCGAGAAGGGGAAGGGCTTCGCCCTCGCCGAGAACAACAAGGAGAAGTGGCACGGCCTGGCGGCGTACGATCCGGAGACCGGCGAGCCGCGCAAGAAATCGAGCGGGCCGCCCACCTGGACCCAGGTCTTCGGCGATGCGCTGACTGCCCTGGCAGGTGAGGATCCGGACCTGGTGACTATTACCGCCGCCATGCCGAGTGGTACCGGCACCAACATCTTCCAGAAGAAGTGGCCGGAGCGCTTTTTCGACGTGGGCATCGCCGAAGGCCACGCCGTCACCTTCGCCGGAGGCCTGGCCACCCAGGGGATCAAGCCGGTCTGCGCGATCTACAGCACCTTCCTCCAGCGGGCGTACGACAACGTCATTCATGATGTCGCGGTGCAACATCTGCCCGTGATCTTCTGCATGGACCGCGCGGGGCTCGTGGGCGAGGACGGGCAGACCCACATGGGGCTGTATGACATCGCCTACATGCTAGCGGTCCCCGGCATGACCGTCACCGCGCCCAAGGATGGCGATGAGTTGATCGGTCTGCTGAGGACGGCGCTGGCACACCGCGGCGGCCCATTCTGCACTCGCTACCCCCGAGACAAGGCTCCGGCAGAGCCCCGCTCAGTCAAGGACATCCCGCCCGTCCCCTATGGGACGTGGGAGCAGCTCCGCGACGGGAAGGATCTGGCCATTCTTGCCGTCGGTACCATGGTTGACCCGAGCCGTCGCGCCGCCGAACAACTGGCGGAAGAGGGAATCGAGTGCGCCGTCGTGAACTGCCGCTTCCTGAAGCCGATGGATCATGGCATGCTGCAGGTGCTCGCTGCCCAGTACCGAACTCTGGTGACCGTGGAGGAAGGAACCATTGTCAACGGGTTCGGCGCCTGTCTCTCCGAGACCCTTCAGACCACCCACCCTGAGGTGCGTGTCATCGCTCTCGGCGTGCCTGATCGACTAATCGAGCAGGCCCCGCGTATGGAGCAGCTCGAGGTATGCGGCCTCACGGCGGGCGGGATTGCCCGCCGGCTCCGGGCGCTCCACAGCGAGGAGAGCGTCGAGGTTCGATGAAGGTCGGGGTCGTCGGAAACCCGCGCTACGCCGACCTCAAGACGGTATTGAGCGAACTCGCGACCCTCTCACCGGCGCGCGGGATCACGCTGCTCACCGAGCCCAGCCTCGCCCCGCTATGGGATGGCGTGCTGCCACTGCTCGACCAGGAAACCCCTGACGCGCTGATCACCTTCGGCGGAGACGGCACATTGCTCCGCGGTGCCCGCCTCCTGCACGGGCGTGAAGTCCCGATCCTCGGCGTGAACCTGGGCCGAGTCGGATTCCTCACGACTACTACACGCGACCAACTTGCCGCGTCCCTCGATGCCCTCGTTGCCAAGCGCTACATTCTCGAGCGACGCTTGGCGCTCCACGCCACCATCGTGAGCGATGAAGGAGGCGCCCGGAGCGAGCAGCGCGCGCTGAACGACGTCACCATCCACAAATCCGGTGTTGCCCGAGTGGTCCGGGTGCGGGTCAGCGTAGATGGTGAAGACCTCGGTCCCTACAGCGCCGATGGTATCGTGGTCGCCAGCCCCACTGGATCCACCGCCTACTCGCTCTCGGCCGGCGGGCCGATCGTCGCCCCCAGTGTCGAAGCGATGATCGTTACACCTGTCTGCGCCCACACCCTCGCCGTGCGGCCGGTTGTCGTCCCGCCCGACGCGACGGTCTGCGTCGAGCCGGTATGCCCCGGCGCGGATGATCTGCTGGTTTCCTACGACGGCCAACTCGGCACCACGCTCGCGGTCGGAGACAAGGTGCTCGTCAAGCGTTCCCCGGCCTGCGTGTGTTTGGTCCGGCTCGGGTCGGAAGGGTACTTCACTCGGATGCGGCAGAAGCTCAATTGGGGTGACCTCTCCGAACGGGAAGCCATTCGATGATTCGCGAGCTCCGCATCCGGGACCTCGTCACCATTGCGGAAGTCACCTTGGAGGTCGGCCCGGGCCTCAACGTCCTCACCGGCGAGACGGGGGCGGGCAAGTCCATGCTGGT
Organism: uncultured Gemmatimonadales bacterium; assembly: GCA_963748035.1. Lineage (GTDB taxonomy): Bacteria > Gemmatimonadota > Gemmatimonadetes > Gemmatimonadales > GWC2-71-9 > JADJOM01. The sequence continues at coordinate 338,533 of CAVVHO010000005.1, forward strand.
GGACGCGGTCGCGCTGCTCCTGGGCGCACGCGCCGACAGTGGTATGGTGCGGCCTGGCGCTCAACGAGCGATTCTCGAAGGGGCGTTCGAGCTGGAACAGTCTCCGATCCGCCGCCGGCTCGAGGCCCAGGGCCTCGACGCCGAAGACGGACAGTTGGTGATTCGCAGGGAAATCGGCGCGGACGGACGCTCCAAGGCGTGGGTGAACGGTAGCCCCACGACGATTGGAGTGCTGGCCCGGATTGGCGGCGTCCTGGTGGACCTGCACGGCCAATTCGAGACCCAGTCGCTGCTCCACGCTGATGCCCAGCGCGACATTCTCGACGCCTACGCGGGGGCCACTCCCGAGCGGGCTGCCCTTGCTGATGCACACGCCGTGCTGGGGATGGTGCGGGAGGAAGAGTCGTCGCTCGCGGCCAAGCTGGATGAAGTGCGCCGGCGGGCTGACTACCTGCGACACGTGGCCCAGGAAATCGATGCGGCCAAACTGCGCCCGGGCGAAGATGAGGCCCTTGATGCCGAGGCCCGCCGCCTCGGTCACGCCGGCACCCTCGCCGAGCAGGCGCGCGGGTTGGGCGCGCTGATCGATGGCGAGGAGAACGGCGCGTTGCCAGCCTTGGGTCAAGCTGACCGGCTGCTGGGTTCGCTTGAGAGGATTGATCCCGCCCTCGGAAGCTGGCGTGAACTGCTCGACGGCGCTTATGCAAATCTCAGCGAGCTTGCCCGTCTCGCGGGGGAATACGCCGACGGGCTGCAGGAGGATCCCGCCCGGCAAACCGAAGTGGAGCGCCGTCGCGACCTGATCTATCGCCTCAAGCAGAAGCACGGCGCGTCACTCGCCGCCGTGCTCGAGACCCGGGCCGAGGCCGGCAGGGAACTCGACCTCCTCGATACCGCAGATCTGGATCTCAGGCAGCTCAGCGCGCGGCGGGTCGCGGCGGAGGGCGCCTGTCAGGCTGCGGCGGCGAACCTGAGCGCCAAACGTCGCGAGGCCGCGAGCCGGTTGGCTCGTGCGGTGACCCGGTTGCTGCCGCGCCTCGGACTCGCGGGCGGAAAACTGGAGGTGGAGCTGGTACCTCTCGACCACATCGAGTCGGTTGGGCAGGAGAGCATCATATTCATGCTACGGCTCAACGCCGGACTCGAACCTCGCCCCCTCGCCAAGGCGGCCTCGGGTGGCGAACTGTCCCGGATCATGCTGGCGCTCAAGGTCGTGCTCGCGAAGCACGACGCCATTCCCACCCTGATCTTCGACGAGGTGGACCAGGGTATTGGCGGTGAGGTGGGGGCGGAGGTCGGCGAGGCGCTGGCAGAGGTCGCCGCCGGGCGACAGGTCCTGGTGATTACCCACCTGCCGCAGATCGCCGCTCGCGCCGAGCGGCACCTGGTCGTCTCCAAGGCGGCACGGAAGGGTATTGCAACCAGCGATGTGCAGGTGATTCACGGAGAAGACCGGGTGACCGAACTCGCCCGGATGCTGGGCGATGCCGATGCGGAGACGGCGAGGAGGCACGCGGCGGTATTACTGCAGGCGATAGGCGAGAATAGGCGAGAGGCGACAGGCGACAGGCGACAATAGGCGACAGGGGTGGTGCTCGCGATTTGACCGAGTTGCAGGGTTCTTGTCGCCTGTCCCCTTTCGCCTGTCGCCTTGCAGTTGTCGCCTCTCGCCTTCTCTCCTTGAGATCATCTCCACAAACGCTGGTACCACCGAATCTCCAACCTCGTAGTCCGGAACTTCGTCACTCTGCCGCCTGTCGCGCGCACGACAGTCGAGTAGTTCCACGCGGCCTCGATCGGCCAGCCGCACTTCCGGCCAGGCTCGCAGTCATGGGCCGCGCGGCCGACGTAGGTGATGCCGCCGCCCACGGCCAGAGCGGTCCGCTGGCCTTCGGCTAGGACGCTGGCTGAGACGCCGGGGATGACGTCGGAAGGCCGGTTATACTCCGCGGCGTCGGCGCCGATCCGGTAGTAGTCCATGAGGCCGTGCACTGCGATCCCCGGTGCGAGCCGGAAGAACGGACGGGCACCGAGGCTCAGGACGTCTCCAGCATTCTCATTGATATTCGCCAGTTGGGCGGGCGCGAACGGATCGTCGAGCGGCGCCACCCGGCGCACCCGGAGCGCCGCCAGGCGGAGGAGATACCCGCCCTCGAGTCGGGTTCCGATTCGTCCCGCACCCACGTCGGCGGTTCCGGAAACGCCAACCTCATATCGGCCGTTCCCGGTGCCGACGTCAAGCAGATTATTGGGGTCGTCACGCTGACCGGTGGGAAGCCGGACGAGGCCGGTTACAGCCAGCCGGAAGCCACCCAATCTCCTACCGGGCTGATCGAACCGATTGATCACTGTGAAAATGGCGCCAATGTCCATGTCGCCCATGCGGGAAATCTTTGCCTCCGGCAAGGGCACTACCGTTGTGGTATCTCCGGTGCTGCTGAGGTAGTCAGCAAACTCCGCATCGTTCAACCGGGCATCGGCCAGCACCGGGTCAGCGGTGAATCCGGTGCCGGTGACTCCGAGGGTATTGGAAAGCGTGTCCTGCAGTCCCCGGATCACGGCGATGATCTCGCGTCCGGTGGCGCTGCCTGCGGTCGGGACGAAGGGCGAGGCGGCTGCGTCCCGCGTCAAGGTAAAGAGATCGTTCTGCAGGGCAGCGCCCCGCGCAGAAATGGCGTTGGCGATGGCCGCGAGCCCGGGGTCGCCCGAGTATGTTCCATTGGCGATACGGGTGTCGAGCGCTCCCAGCGCGTTGGTGAACGCGGTGAAGAATGCGTCTGCCGCGGCCTGCGCCGCGGGCGTGCCGAAGGTGGGGTGGGCTGGATTGACCCCGCCGTCGGAGCTGGCCGGATCGATCCCGCGATGGGCCTGAACCCGGGTGGTCACGAATGGGACGTTGGCGAAGAGTGTAATCCTCCGGGTGATCCCGAGGGCGACGCCGATGGTCCCGGTGCCAACGGTGAGCTGGCCGTTGGCGCGTTGGACGCCGAGGTTGAGCTGGTAGTTGGGCTGGCCGACGATATCCGCGATCAGCGCATCCGCCGAAGCGAGGGAGGGCAGTTTGTCCCGCACCGACGTTCCGCGCCCGAAATCCGCGAGGTAGTCTTCAGTATTGCCATCGAAGATGCGCCGGTCGGCGCTCTGGAACATCCCGCGGATGTCGAAGCGGAGGGTTCCTTTGGGAGCGCCCAAGGGAGCCAACTGGGCAGAGAGCGGCGCCGCCATCATGATTGCGAGAAGCGCCGCGCCCAGCCGCAGGTAGCGATGCAAGAAACCTCCGTGTGGGATGACTGCCCGTGACCCAAGCCTCGCCCGTCGGACAGGCAACATCGCTCTTTCAGGAGCAGTTTGGAAGCGGGCCCACAGTCGTGGTCTCCGCACCCGGGCGAGTGAATCTCATCGGCGAGCATACCGATTACAACGGAGGTCCGGTACTCCCGCTCGCCATCGAGCGGCGCACGGTCGTGGCCGCCGGACATGGTGAAGGCTGGTCAGCCGTCTCGGCCATCGATGGAACGGTTCACCTCATCGAACCCGATGCGCCCTCGTCGGACTCCTGGACCGCGTATCTCACCGGCGTGATCAGGGTACTCAGGAAGCACGGAGTCACCCTGCGTGGCGCCCGCCTGGCCATCGCGAGCAACCTTCCGGTCGGAATGGGGCTTTCGTCCTCGGCGGCGCTCTCGGTTGCGATGACGCGGGCGCTGGTCGGTCTCGCCGGGAACAAGATGGCGGGGGAGTTGATCGCCGAAGTCGCCTATCTGGCGGAGCATGACGAGGTGGGCATGCAGTGCGGCCGCATGGATCAGACGGTCATTGCGCTGGCCCGCCCGGGCTCCGCGCTTCTATTCGAAACCGGGAACGGGTCGATGACTCATGTTCCGTTTCCCGGCAGGGTCTGGGTCTTCGAGACGGGTGTTTCCCACCGGCTCGTGGGAGGTGACTTCAACAAGCGGCGCCGGGAGTGTGAGATCGCGCTCCGGCTGGTGCGCGACTACGGCAGCCTGGTCACGGTGCTCGCGGCGATCACACCCGAGGACCTTCCCGAAATCGAGCGGATGATGCCACCCCCCTGGAAACTCAGGCTCCGGCATGTGGTTACCGAGGTGGCGCGCACCCACTCGGCAGCCAAGGCCCTCGCGGCTCACGACCTCGCAACTCTCGGTCGTCTGCTCGTCGAGGGACACGAATCGTTGCGACAGAACTTCCAATCCAGCTGTGCCGAAGCGGATTTCCTGGTCGAGGCGGCGGTGCAGCACGGAGCCTGGGGCGCCAGGCTCACCGGTGCGGGGTGGGGCGGGGCAGTGATCGCCCTGATCCCCGAGGAGCGCGAAGCGAGGATAACGGCGGAAGTCAGCGAGGCGTTTCGCGAAGCCTACGGCCGAGCGCCGACCATCTGGGCGACGAAGGCGGCGGCGGGGGTGAGGAGTGAGAAATGAGGGGCAGGTGACAGGCGACAGGCTACAGGCGACGGTTTCGTCTCCACCCTCGTCGCCTGTCGCCTCTCGCCTGTCGCCTTCTTAGTTCCCACTCCAACCCCTTACTTTGAGACCTTCGCTCGGGTGGCGAAACTGGCAGACGCATGGGACTTAAAATCCCAAGCCAAGCAATTGGCATGTGGGTTCGATCCCCACCCCGAGCATTCCTTCACTGGCCACGACTGCAATCCTCGCCCTCGGTCGGATGTGCGCGCCGGCCACTCCCGACTCTCCCCGTGCTCGTGTACCTTCTAGCGCCCTAACCCCACTCGGAGTCGGATGCCGGACGCCAATCCTCGCCTTGTCGTCGCCCTCGCTGATCGCTACCGTATCGAACGCGAACTCGGCGCCGGTGGTATGGCGACGGTCTATCTCGCCAAGGATCTACGCCACGATCGCAACGTCGCACTCAAGGTGCTGCGCCCCGAATTGGCCGCGGTGATCGGCGCCGAGCGGTTCCTCGCCGAGATCAAGACTACCGCGGCGCTGCAGCATCCGCATATCCTGCCGCTGTTCGATTCCGGCCAGGCGGACGGCTTCCTCTTCTACGTGATGCCGCTCATCGAGGGGGAGAGTCTTCGCGACCGCCTGAACCGTGAGCATCAGTTGCCGGTCGAGGACGCCGTCCAACTCGGCGAAGGAGATCGGCTCGGCGCTGGACTACGCCCACCGCCACGGGGTGATCCACCGCGACATCAAGCCAGAGAACATCCTGCTTCACGATGGGGCGGCCCTGGTCGCCGACTTCGGGATCGCCCTGGCCGTGAGCCACGCCGGCGGCAACCGGATGACCGAGACTGGCCTCTCCCTGGGAACCCCGGGGTACATGAGCCCGGAGCAGGCCACTGGAGAACGGAGCCTCGACGCCCGGGCCGATGTCTACAGCCTCGGCTGCCTGCTCTATGAGATGCTGGCCGGCGAACCGCCGCACACCGGACCCACGATTCAGGCGGTGATCGCCGCGGTGGTGACCAAGGATCCCGAGCGGCTGAGCGTGCGCCGGCGTAGCGTGCCGGCCAACGTCGAGGCCGCGATCCACAAGGCGCTCGCCAAGCTCCCCGCCGATCGCTTCGCCTCCGCAGACGCCTTCGTGCAGGCGCTCAGCGCGCCGGCCACCGCGGCAACAATGCCGACGTTCACTACGGCGGCTCCTGCCACCGGTCCGGCAGACCGGACCCGACGCATCGTGGCCATCGCTGTTCCGATGGCGCTCCTCGTGGCACTCGCCGCCTGGGGCTGGTTGCGGCCGCGGCCCCAACCGTTCATGAATCGCTATGCCCTCTTTCTCCGAATGATGAGAGCGTGAGCGGCCAGTGCCCTAGGCGGGCGGGTCGCCATCTCCCCGGACGGGCGTCGGATCGTCTACGTGGGCACGCGGCGAAGGAACGACCCGGCTCTGGGTCAAGGATGCCGACCAGGTCCGGCCCAAGGTCCTGGCGGGCACCGACGGCGCACTGAGCCCCTTCTTCTCTCCCGACGGCCGTGAGCTCGGCTTCGTGAAGGACGGCCGGACGGTGCGGATCCTTCCGCTCGAGGGCGGCTCGCCGCTCACGCTGACTGACAGCGCGAACGCGACCGCCGCCGACTGGGGCAGCGATGGCTATATCTACTTCGAGGTCGACTCGGGGATCAGCCGGATCCGCGCCACCGGCGGCCATTCAGAGCCGGTGTACAAGTTCCCTGCCGCCGATCATGTGATCGGGTCGGAGTGGCCGGTGGTGCTTCCCGGTTCAAAGGGCCTGCTCTTTCGCCGGCGCCGCGAGGGACAGGGCCCCGGTGACTTCGAAATCATGGTCCAGCCGCTCCCCAAGGGAGAGGCGAGTCCGCTCATCCGCGGCGTCTTCGCCCGCTATTCGGCCTACCGGCCACATCGTGGTGGTCACCTCCGACGGCAAGCTGCTCCTCGTCCCCTTCAACCTTGGCAAGCTCGCGCTCTCCGGACCGCCGGTCGCGCTCTACGAAGGACTGGAGCCGAATCCGTTCGGCGTCGGCGGTGGCGCTCACCAGCGCCGGCACTCTGATCTACCAGACAGCCAGTCAGGCTTCGTCCACCGAGATCGGTCTGGGTGACGCGACAGGGTCTGCCGACACCCGTCGACCCGGCCTGGAAGATGGACGGCACGGTCATCTCGTTCGGCCTTTCGCCCAACGGGCGGGCGATCGCGGTGGAGCTGGCCGCGGGCCGCGAAGTCGGATATCTGGGTCAAACAGCTTCCGGCTGGGCCCTTTTCGCGAATCACGTTCGGCGACACCGGGTTCGTCCGCCCGTCGTGGACGCCCGACGGGAACCAGGTGCTGCTATCTCGCCGATCGGGGCGACGGCGGCGGAATTCCAACGATTCGGCGGGCCGACGGGGTGGGCACGGCCACCCGACTGCTCTCGCCGAAGGTCGCGTTCGGGCAGACTGCTCGAATCGCCGGACGGGCGCTGGCTGATCGTGCGCCGAGTGGCGGGCTGACGTCGGGAACGGCGACATCTACGGTGTTCATACCGGCGACACGACCCTCGTCACTCTGGTGAGTTCTCCCGCGCGCGAAGTCACGCCCGCGCTCTCGCCGGACGGCAAGTGGCTGGCGTACGCCTCCGACGAATCGGGAACCTTCGAGGTCTACGTCCGCCCCTTCCCGAATGTCGCGACAGCCCGGTGGCAGGTCTCCACCGCCGGCGGGAGCGCGCCGCTCTGGTCCCACAGCGGCAAGGAACTCTTCTTCCGGAACAACAAGGCCGACCTGGTGTCCGCCGAGATCAGGACGACGCCCACCTTCTCGGTCGGTGAGCAGCGGGTGCTCTTCTCGCTCGCATCCTTCACCTTTGCCGGACCGGTTCAGGTGTACGCCGTGGCACCTGACGACAAGCGCTTCCTGATGATGCGGGAGACCTCGGCCGGCGAGTCGGGAGCTGCTGGTGGTGAGCGAGAACTGGTTTGAGGAGCTGAAGGCGCGGGGCACGAAGTGAGAAGTGAGAAGTGAGAAGGAACTAAACTTGCCCCCTTCTTACTTCTTACTTCTCACTGCTGTTCACTTCTCACTTCTTACGTCTTACAATCTCTCCAGCAACGCAGCGAACCGCGTATCGCCGCGAAGCGAGTCGAAGTCGGAATCGTTCTCCAGCCACGCCCGGTGTCCGAAGCCGTTCTGGACGGCCTTCTCCAGACATCCCAGCGCCTCGTCGGCCTGTCCGCCCAGGGCATAGACGCAGGCGACGTTGTAGAGCACGGCCGAGTCTTCGGGATCGAGCGCCAGCGCTCGCCCGGCCCGCTCGAGGGCGCTCGCCCGGTCGCCCAGCTGGATCAGGGCGCCGGCGCTGAGATACAGCGCACGAACATCATCGGGGTTGAGCTCGAGGTGCTTGTTGGCAAGTTCTACCCCCTGCCGAAGGGCCTTCTCGGCGTCCGCGATGCGATTGAGACTCCTGAGAGGTGGCGGCGATAGGAGGGCGGCCTGGTAGTCCTCCGGCCGGACCCGGGATGCCTCCTGATACTGCGCTACTGCGCCGGCGTACTTTCCCTGCTGGAGCAAGGCCCGCCCGAAGAAATAGTGCGCCTCGAAGAGCTTGGGGTTGAGCCCGATCGCAGTCTGGAACTCCTGCTCCGCCTCGTCGTAGCGCTTGCTCAGCGACAATGCCAGGCCGCGGGACGCGTGCGCCTCCGCGAGATCAGGGCCCAAATCGAGCGCCTGCCTGCTGTGGTTGTCGGCACCCTCGAGGTTGGCTCGGCTCCCATCCCAGTACATATAGAGGAACGAACAGCAGTCGGCGGCGCCGGCATGGGCGATCGCGTACCCCGGGTCGATCTCCATCGCCCGCTCGAACATCCGCCGCGCGAACTGGATCCCGGTCCGACGGAACTGATGGATGTACTGCCGCCCGCGCAGGTAGTAGTCGTATGCCTGCACATCCGCCGCGGGCACCTGCTCGATGGCGCGCTTCTCCTCGTCGCTCAGCATCACCCGCAGCGCCTTGACGATGCTCTGGGCGATCTCGTCCTGAATGGCGAACACATCCTCCATCTCGCGGTCGTACCGCTCCGACCAGAGATGGTAGCCGTCCGAGACCTTGATCAACTGTGCGGTAATCCGGAGCCGGTTGCCTGCCTTCCGCACGCTTCCTTCAAGGACGGTGCCGACGCTCAATTGTTCGCCGACCTTCCGGATATCCTGATTCTTGTCCTTGAAGGCGAACGCCGAGGAGCGCGACGCGACCTGCAGGGCCTGGATCTTGGTGAGGGCGTTGATGATTTCCTCGGCCATGCCCTCGCAGAAGTACTCCTGATCCCGCTGCGGGCTCATGTCGGCGAAGGGCAGGACCGCGATGGACTTGGTGTTGGCGGTGGTGACCGGGCTCCCTGGCGGGGTCGCCCCGCTGTGCGCGGTCAGGGCTTGGACGAACTGGGAGGCGGTAGCAAACCGGTCCGCCGGCACCCGCTCCAGAGCCTTGGTCAGCGCCGATTCGACCGCCTCGGGAACGGCGGACCGCGCCGCCCGCACAGATGGCGCCGTCTCCGTGAATCGCTTGGCCATGACTGCCGCGGCCGTGGGGCCGGTAAACGGCGCCGCCCCGGCCAGCATTTCATACAGCACGCAACCGAGGCTATAGACGTCGCTCCGGCCGTCCAGTTCAGCTTCACCTGCCGCCTGTTCGGGGCTCATGTACGCCGGCGTTCCGACCGCGCTCCCGGTCTGGGTCAGATTCTCGTTGGCCGCGGCGGTGACGGCTTTGGCGATACCAAAATCGGTGACCAGCGCCTCGCCCTCATGCAGCATCACGTTCTCGGGCTTGATGTCGCGGTGCACCACGCCTTGGCGATGGGCGTAGTCCAGGGCCGCCCCCACATTGCGCGCAATCTGGAGCGCATCGTCCAGCGGGAGCTGCCGCTCCCGGGTGAGCCGGTGACGGAGTGATTCCCCTTCGACGAAGGGCATGACGTAGTAGAGCAGGTCGCCCACCTGACCCGAATCGTGGAGCGGGACGATGTGGGGGTGATTCAGGCGCGCGGCGACCTTGATCTCGCGCAAGAACCGCTCGGGACCAAGGGAGGCTGCCAGCTCTGGGTGGAGAACCTTCAAGGCGACACGGCGATCGTGCTTGAGATCCTGGGCCAGGAAGACCGTCGCCATTCCACCTCGGCCGACCTCGCGGTCGACCGTGTAGCGATCGGCCAAAGTGTCACGCAGGCGGTCGAGGAGGGTGGACATTGCGGAGTAAGGTACCGGCCCGAGGGGCCGTTGGGGAGCGGCGATGGAGACCCTGCGCCCTGCACCCGATATTCCTGAACCCATGGCGGCAGATGGTGGCCAAACGGCCCTGGCCGCGCCAACTTGGTAGCGAGAAACGGCCCTATGGGGCCCGACTCATCCTCATCCTCATACTCGACGGAGACCCGTGAGCGGAATCCTGGAACGTCTCTCGGTATCGCTCGCGGACCGCTATCGGCTGGAGCGGGAACTGGGCGCGGGAGGCATGGCCACGGTCTATCTGGCGCACGACCTGCGGCACAACCGGTCCGTCGCGCTCAAGGTGCTCCGCCCGGAACTCGGCGCCATTCTAGGCGCCGAGCGGTTTCTTAAGGAAATTCAACTCACCGCCAATCTGCAGCACCCGCACATCCTCCCCTTGCACGATTCGGGGGAAGCCGACGGGCTGGTCTACTACGTCATGCCGTTCGTCGAAGGGGAGTCGCTCCGAGACCGGCTCAACCGGGAAAGACAACTCCCGGTGGAGGAGGCGGTGCGGATCGCCACGGAGGTGGCGGACGCCCTGCAATATGCCCACGAACACGGCGTGGTACACCGGGACATCAAACCGGAGAACATCCTGCTGCACGGCGGTCACGCCATGGTGGCGGACTTCGGCATAGCGCTCGCCGCCTCCCGGTCGGATGGCGGCAGCCGGATGACCGAAACCGGGATGTCGCTCGGCACTCCGCACTACATGGCCCCCGAACAGGCCATGGGAGAGAAGGAGGTCACGGCCAAGGCCGACGTCTACGCGCTCGGCTGCGTGCTCTACGAGATGCTCGTGGGGGAGCCGCCGTTCACTGGGCCCACAGCGCAGGCCATCATCGCCCGGGTGATGACCGAGGCACCGCGAAGCCTGACCCTGCAGCGTCACACCGTTCCCGCAACTCTGGAAGCAGTGGTGCGGATGGCGTTGGAGAAGCTACCGGCCGATCGCTTTGCCTCCGCAGCCCAGTTCGCCAGCGCGCTGAAGAATCCCGGCAGCATCCCTTCGGGTATGACCGGCGCGTTTCCTCAAGCGGCGGAGTCGGTGGCGATGCGCCGCCGCCGCCTGATCACCATGGTGGGCATCGGAGCCCTCGCCGCCGCCAGCGGGGCCGGACTATGGGCTTGGTTCGGGTCGGCCCCCGCACTGCCTGTGCCGCCTGTAGTGCGCTTCGGCATCGTCCTCCCGCGCGGGGCGGAGCCGGTCGGGGCCACGGGTTCGACCATCGCCATTTCTCCCGATGGTTCGCGAATCGTGTACGTGGGCAAGGCTTCCTCGGGACAGCGGCTCTACTCGCGCGGCATGGATCAGCTGGATCCGGTCCCCATCCCCGGGTCCGAAGGCGGCCTCCTCCCCTTCTTTTCTTATGACGGACAATGGCTCGGCTTCAAGCAGGGTGGGCGGCTCGTGAAGGTGGCGCTCGCGGGCGGCCCGGTCACTCCCCTGTGCGATGCAAAGGGGGAGACCTACGGCGCGGCTTGGACGACCAGCGACACCATCATCTTCGGCTCGGACTCCGGCCTCATGCAGGTGCCCGCGACCGGCGGAAAAGCGAGCCTCCTCGCGAAACCCGATTCGGGAGAGCGCTTCCAGTGGCCTGAGATCCTGCCTGGTAACCGGACCATCCTCTTCTCTGTGTTCGGCAAGGGGTACCTGCAGGTGGCCGCGCTGACGCGTCGCTCCGGCGAAGTCAAACGACTCTCGATCCCGGGTGGCTATCCCCGATACGTCAATCAGGGATTCATTGTGGTGTCGGATCCCAAGGGCCCCATGTTGGCGGTCCCGTTCGATGTCCGCGGGCTCAAGGCGACTGGACCGGCGGTCCCTATCACGGACCTCGGTCCCTCCCCCAGCGGCGACCAGAACATGGGCGTGTCCCGTTCGGGCCAATTTGCCTATCAATTCTCTCCGACAGCTGGGGCCAGGCTGGTCCTGGTGAATCGAAACGGCACTGTTAGGGATGCGGGGTCGGATACCAGTTTCTACGAGTCGCCGCAGCTTTCCCCGGACGGAGGGCGCATTGCCGTGACCCGTTATGCTGATATCAACTTCCGGGCGAGGGACATCTGGATGCTGGATCTCGCCCAGCATGCCCACACCAGGCTCACCTTCGATACCGTCGCCAACAATCCCAGATGGACTCCGGACGGCCGCCGCATCGCCTATGGGGATGGCCTCGGTGACACTACCAACATCTACTGGATGTCAGCGGACGGCAGCGGGTCCCCCGAGCGATTGCAGGCCGCTTCGGGCCGGTGGTGGCCGATGGCGTTTGAACCGGGCGGACGCCACCTGATCTACCATGGTCTTTCAAAGCCGGGGGCCAAAGCGGAGATCGGTCACCTGGACATCGGCGGCGATCGGACTTCCAATCAGCTGCTGTCCAGCACCTTCCACAACTACGATCCGTCGCTGTCGCCTGACGGGCGCTGGTTGGCTTACATCTCCGACGAGTCGGGCCGCTTCGAGGTGTACGTCAGGCCCTATCCCGGGCCCGGTGGACGGTGGCAGGTGTCACTGGAGGGTGGCGCGGAGCCGAAATGGTCGGCGACCGGCCGCGAGATCTTCTATCGGAACGGCGAGCAGATGATGGCAGCGGCGGTGCGCACCCAGCCCACCTTCGAAGTCGGGGCCAGGACTCAGCTCTTCACGGGGGCGTACGTCCAGCTCTCCTCGCTCGTCACGAACTACGACGTTACCCGAGACGGGCAGACCTTCCTGATGCTCCAGTCGGTCCAGGGCACCGAGCAGTCGCTGGACGTGACGCTCAACTGGTTCGAGCGGCTGCGAGCGGGCAGCCGGAGGGAGTGAGGAGAAGGGAGGAGTGAGAAGTGAGAAATAGGAAGTGAGGAGTGAGAAGTGAGAAGTATGAAGTAAGAAGTGACAAGTGAGCCGCTACCCCACCACCCTCCCAATCCACTTCCGTGCCACCTGCACCTCACCCTCGGTGACCTGGTGTCCGCCGGCTTCCCAGTGAATCGAGACCGTAGCGCCTGCCTTGCGCAGGAGTTCGGCCAAGCGCTCCGTGAGTGCGGCCGGAACGATGGTGTCAGCGCGCCCCGCCCCTATGAACACCGCTGTTCCGGTTAGGTCAGGCAACACCTCCGGCTCGAATGGGACCATTGGGCTCAACAGGACCGCTCCACGGAGCAGCCCAGGCCGCCGGAGCAGGAGGCTCGCGGCGATGTTCGCGCCGTTGGAGAACCCCACTGCCACGATGCCCATGCTGTCGAGGTTGTAGCTTTTCGTGGCGGCCTGTACGAAGGCGGCCAGTTCCTCAGTACGCTTAGCAAGATCGTCCTGATCGAAGACACCCTCGGCCAGGCGGCGGAAGAACCGTGGCGCCCCGCGCTCGAGGACCTTGCCCCGAGGGCTCAACATCCCGGCGCCCGGGAGGATGGCGCGACCGAGTGGAAGCAGGTCCTCCTCGTCCCCGCCTGTGCCGTGGAGCAGGAGGAGCGTCGTGCTCCCCGCCAGTTCCACCCCTTTGGTGGGGGGGATGTAGCGATGGACGAAACCCAACGCGTCCCCGCTCACATCTTCCGGGCCGGTGGTATTCATAAGGAAGGAAGCCTCGGACAGTGGTACTGACAGGTGAATCGGCGGTAGGATCGCCTCGATCTCCGCTCGATGCGCCTCGAACTTGGCCGGCAGCATCAGTCGCTCGCCCAGCCGCTCCACCGGCTCGTCGATTGCGAATCCGGGAGGCTTGGTCGCCAGTTCAAAAAGCACTCCACCGGGTTCGCGGAAGTACACCGAATGGAAGTAGTTCCGGTCGATCACCGGCGTTGGATCGAGGCCCGCTCCTTCGACTCGGCCACGGACCGCGAGTTGGGCGCCATCGTCCGCCACGCTCCACGCGACATGATGGACGGTGCCGGCGCCGCTGACACCCGCTACGAAGCCGCCGGTCGTCCGGACATCCACCAGGGTCCCCGGCCCTCCGTCGCCGACGGCGAAACGCCTGGTCGAGCCGTCTTCGCTTACCGGGCGGAAGCCCAGGGTGTCCACCAGGACAGTTTCGGTCTCCGCGCCGTCCTCCACCCACAGCGTCGCCGCATAAAAACCATGGATCGCGTGCTCATGGGCAATCCCGGGTGCCTTCCCCCATGCGGGTCGCGACTCCGCGCTCGCATGCGCGACAATCTCGAGCAGCAGACCGTCGTGATCCTTGAATTCCACGACCTGCTCGGCCCCGGAACTGCTGCCTCGCTTCGTGGGGCCCTTATGCGTGATGCCGTGACGCACCAGTCGCTCGATCCAGAATCCGAGTGCCGTTGGGAGTACCGCGAACGACGTCACGGCCACCTGCCCGGGACCTTGGCGACCGCTCTTGGCACCGGGCCATGGGAAGAAGGTCAGAATGCTGCCCGGACTGCCAACCTCGTCGCCAAAGTAGAAGTGGTATGTCTCGGGATCATCGAAGTTCACTGTCCGCTTGACGAGCCGGAGACCGAGCACCCCGACGTAGAAATCCAGGTTGCGCTGGGGGTCACTCGCGATGGCGGTGACATGGTGAATGCCGAGGACGCCGGTGGCGGTGCTCATTTGAGTGAGGTGCGTGCCGCCAGCTCCAGGGCTGCGACGAGGTCCTCCTCGTTCCAGGAGCCGTCCATTCGGACACCATTGATGAAAAAGGTCGGCGTGCCGTTGACGCCGCTGCGCACGCCGCTCATGAAGTCCTCGCGTACCCGGTCCCGATAGCGCTCCTTGGCGAGGTCGTCCAGCACGACTTTGCCGTCCACTCCCGCCATCCCCGCCAGTCGCGCCAGCCCTGCGTCACTCAGGGCAGCTGCCCCTTCGTGCTGATGCTCGAAGACGAGGTCGTGCATGGCCCAATACGCATTTGGGCCACCCAGCACCGCCACCGACTCGGTGGCTTCGGCAGCGTGCGTGGCATGAGGATGTATTTCCGCGAGGGGAAAGTTCCGAAACACGAACGTCAGGCGGTTGCCGAGCCGCTTCTGCACTCGTTTGACAATTGGATGAGCGCGCCCGCAGTGCGGGCATTCGTAGTCGCCGTACTCGACCAGCGTGACCGAGGCGTTCGGCGCACCCTGGAAATGGTCCCGGTCGGTGACGGGTGGGGTGAGATGGCCGCCGCTCATGACCTACCCCGCGTTGTTGTGGTCGTGGGCTTGGGGAGCCGCTCCAGGGCTTCGAGGATTCCGTCCGCACCCGGATTGACGCCCACCGGGGAGACATAACTCCAGGTGATGATGCCACCCGCGTCGATGACGAATAGTGCCCGCTCGGTTGTTCCGTCGACCGCGCGGTAGACCCCGTACCTGCCGGCGACCTCACCCTTGGGCTCGAAGTCGCTCAGCAGCGACATGTGCAGCTTCCTGGCTTCCTTGAATGCCGCGTGGCACCATGGGCCGTCAACCGAAATGCCGATCAGCTCCGCGTGGAAGCGGTGCCACTCCGAGTGAAGCTCGTTGTACAGCGCCATCTGGTCGCCACAGACGGGGCTCCAGTCCGCCGGGTAGAACACGAGCACGACCGGATTGCCGCGGAACTCTTCGAGCGAGAGCCGTTGATCCGGTGTGGCATTGAGCGTGAAGTTCGGCGCCGGGGTACCGGCTGGAAGGGCGTGATTCATGGGGTGCTCCTGCCTTGAGTCCGTCGAGGGGGTGAGGGGTCAAGAGTCGAGGGTAGAGCGACGAAGGTCAAGCGTTGGGCGAAGTACGAGCCAACTACTGCGCGTCAGCTCAAACCGAATCACCCCGGGCTCTGGGCCCGCACCGAGGAGTCGAAAGCCGCACTTCCCGAGGACACCCATCGACGGGGTCAGGTCCGGCAGGGTGTGCGCGATGACTCGACGAATCGATTGCTCGGCGAAGGCACGGGCGAGAAGGCCTCGGACGGTCTCCGATGCAAAGCCGCGGCGTCGCCGGTCGCTCACGATGCCGTAGCCAACCTCGACTGTCCCATCAGACGTGGGCGGGCCACTGTACCCGGCGCTCGCGATCAGCGTCCGCACCTCCGCTCCGGGCTTCAACACCACGAAGTGAAGCCACAAGCCTTCCTGCTCGGGCCCTTCTGCAAGACGTGCGAGTGTAAAGTCCAGCGACTCCAGGTCGAGATACTCCGGCGGCCAGGTCGGTGGCACGACGGCGCCAAGCCGAGGCGCCAAGGCCATAGGACCCTCGAGGGCGGCGCGGACGAGCGTCGGGGCGGCCGGGACCAGCTCGAGGCGTTCGGTGACGATCGGGCGCATTGGGGATTGAGGGATTTGGGGATTGGGCGATTTGGGATTGGGCGATTGTCAATCCGGCTATCCCCCACTCCCCAAGATTCCGCAATCCCATTTCGAGTGTTAGACCGGCGCAACCGTATGGCGTTCCAAGGCACCGGAGAACGTCTCCTCGCCCACCGTGATGTAGAGATGCGCGTCGCTCACGGAAAGAGAGAAAGCAAGGCGGCGCTCCAGACGAGCAGTGAGCCCGGCAAGCATCTCCCGGTCGAAGCTGTAGATCTCTAGCGCCTCCACCCGGTGGATCCGCTCTCCTGCGAGCTGAGCCATGATGAGCCGAGGCTCCTTGTGGGTGTACACGACCACGCGAGGGCCCGCGAGGCTGGCCTTGTGAAGTCGGGCGGCATCCGGCGCCCCCACGTCGATCCACACCTTCAGGGCTCCGGTGAGGTCGCGGACCGCGAGAGCCGGTTCCCCAGGTTCCGCGAGCCCCTTGCCAAAGCCGATCCCTTCCGTGAACTCGAGGCAATAGGCGAGCACACGGGTGAGGAGGTACTCCGGAGTCTCCGAGGGTTGACAGGCGACCCGGAGGCTCAACGATTCATAGACCCCACGGTCCACGTGGGACAGGTCGATGTCGAAGCTGTAGATGGTCGCGGTGAGAGCCATTGACGCGGGGGAACGGGAGAACGGGAGATGAAGAGAACGGGGAAGAAAGGAAGGGAATGGGGAATTCGGAGGGCTCAGCCCTTTCCCATTTTCGCCTTCCCTCCTCCGCTTTGCTACGGGTGCGGCGCACTCGTGCAGCCGTTGTAAGCGACCGAATCGGACAGGATCAGACCGGCATCGGGACCGGCAGTCGAGAGGATCCGTACGCCGTCGGAGTAGAGCATTCCAGCGTGCGCTGTGACGGAAGCCAGATGGTAAGTATCTGAATTCACTACTACGTGGGCGCTGTCACCCCGGGTGGTGACGACAAACTCCTGCTGACCCGGACAGTAATAGGTGACCTTCACGCCTTGCTCACAGGCGAGGCTGAAGCTGGACGCACTACACAGGATTGCGATGCCGATGCGACGAATTGTGGTCATATTCGCGGATCCTCAGGTGGCCACTGTGCCGAACAATCGGCCCACCAGCGCTGTGCACGCCATAGCCACTCCGCCCCAGAAGGCAACTCGGAGAGCCCCGCGGGCGAGCGGCGCGCCGCCGAGCTGAGCGGCGAGGCCGCCCAGGACTAACAGAAGAAACAGCGAGCTGCCTACAACGACTGGAGTCAGGAGGGAAAGCTGGACAAAAACCACCAAGAGGACGGGTAGGGCGGCACCGGCGGCGAAGGAGGCGGCGGAGGCGAGCGCCGCTTGGATGGGGCGGGCTCGGCTGATCTCTGACATGCCCAACTCGTCGTGCGCATGGGCGGCGAGGGCATCACCGGCCATCAGCTGATCTGCGACTTGGGCCGCGAGATTCGGGGTCAGACCACGCTTCACATAGATGCCAGCAAGTTCGGCACGCTCCGCCTCAGGCTCGGTGGCCAACTCGCGACGCTCACGGGCGAGATCGGCCTGCTCGGTGTCGGATTGAGAGCTGACGGAGACGTACTCACCGGCAGCCATGGAAAGTGCACCCGAGACCAGGCCAGCCAGAGCGGCGAGGAGGACAGGATCACGACCGGCTTGGGCGGCAGCGATGCCCACCACGAGGCTGCTGGTGGAGATCAGGCCGTCGTTGGCACCGAGCACCGCTGCCCGAAGCCAGCCGATGTGCTTCGTGCGGTGACGTTCGGAGTGTGGCATGGCTGGATTGGGGGATTGGGGGAGTGGGGGAGTCGTGAACCTAATAGTAGTTCAATCTCTGCCTGCCCCAATCCCACGGGCCACACTCATGGGACACCCGCCCCGTCCGCCCCACGTGTTGACCGTATGCCTGCGCCGCGATACTCTCATGCCAAGGCGTGCAGGACGCCTCCTGTCCGCGGGAAGGACCGAGTCCACCTGGTTGGGTCTGTAGGACCAAGCCGGTTCATACGAACCTCCTTCGCCCGACGCCAGCGGACTCCGGGCCCTTTCAAGGAGGCTCGTCATGTCCAGTCGCCGCCTGCCCGTTCGTCCCGACCTCGACCAGCTCAAGCATCAGGCCAAGGACCTCCTCCGCGCTCTGCACTCAGGTGATGCCGCCGCTGTCCGGGAATTCCAGACCTATCACCCGAATCCCCCCGAACCGACGCGGGCCAAACTCGCCGACGCGCAATTTGCCCTCGCGCGGAGCTACGAAGCCGACAGTTGGCCACGTTTGGTGCTTGCCTGCGACCTGGTCGACGCGATCTGGCGTGACGACGGCGCTGCGGTTCGCGAGCTGGTACTCAAGCACCGCCACCTGCTGCACGAGAACGCCGTCATTCGGAGCAGCAACTGGGGACCCCCGCTGAGCTACGCGGCGAACCTCGGCCGGGACCGGATCATCACGCTGCTGCACGAGCTTGGTGCGACGGACCTCGAGCACGCCCTCGGCCGCGCGACGCTGCAGAGCCGCATCGGCACAGCGCGCATGCTGCACAGGCTGCTGGGTGCGCCGCGTCCACCCTCCGGATCGCTGGGCGGACCGGCGTATACACTGAGCACCTCGGGGACGGCGCTCATGTTCGAATTGGGCGCTCAGGTCCGGGACGAGAACGGCGAGCCAGACGCGCCGGTTGAGGTGGTGCTCCAGACCGACAGCCGGAAGCCGGAGGCCAAGCATGCGATTCTCGAGATGTACGCCCGTCACGGCTATGAGATGCCGGACACGGCGCCGATGGCGCTGCACCGCGGGCGGATTGATCTGCTGGAGGTGCACCTGCGCCGTGATCCCGCGCTCTTGCGCCGGACCTTCCGGTACGAGGAGATCTTTCTTCCGGAACTGGGCTGTCACGACGAACAGCTTCCGCGCACGACCCTGGCAGGCGCGACCCTTCTCCACATGTGCGTGGAATTCGACGAACTGGAGATCGCTCGCTGGCTGCTCGAGCATGGCATGGGCGCGGATACGCCGGCCGCCGTCGACCCCGATGGCTTCGGTGGTCACACGGCATTGTTCGGCGCGGTTGTCTCGTACCCAAACTTCTGGATGAACTACACCGGCGGCTGGGCACACAGCAGGAAACCTCTGGATGCCACCTTCGCGC
The DNA here is from genome assembly GCA_963748035.1 of uncultured Gemmatimonadales bacterium. Taxonomy (GTDB): domain Bacteria; phylum Gemmatimonadota; class Gemmatimonadetes; order Gemmatimonadales; family GWC2-71-9; genus JADJOM01. The sequence continues at coordinate 357,591 of CAVVHO010000005.1, forward strand.
GGTTGTTGCTGGATCACGGCGCGGATCCCAGCGCCCGGGCCTCGATGCGCGAGCAGGTGATGAGCGACAATGGTCGATCGATCCGCGAGCACCGCGACCTCACCCCGCTGGCATGGGGCGAACGGTTTCACGACAAAATGGTCGTGAGCGAGCCGGCGATGCGACTAATTGTGGAGCGAGGAGGGAAGGGCTGAGTACCATGCTCCTATCGGTCTTTCCGCGGCAGCCGGTGTCCGGGGGCCGTGAGCTGGATGCCAAGGCTCAGGTGCCGTGCGGCGAGGGCATCAAGCGTCTGTGGCGGGAGACTCGCGTCGCGCCCTGGGCCGGCGACCACGAGGTGACAGACCACATGGAGGTCCGCCAACTCGTGCAGCGAGGCCCATACGCCGGGATCGTCGGGGAACAGGGAAAGCAGCGTGTCCAGCGCGTCGGCGAGTTCCCACTCCGGGGAGCGAGGCAACTCGTAGATCCAGATGCCGGGAGGATCCGTCAGCCCGGCCCGGAAGCCCTCCGGGTCCGCCCCTCGCAGCGCCGCAAAGGTCGGCTTGCGGCGCAGCAGTGCCGTGATCTGTTCCGGGTCGAGTTCCGGATCCACCACGAGCAAGGCGACTGAGACGAAGTCGATGTCGGCGCTCAAGTCCCGCTCCAGAGAAGTTCAGACCTACAGCCCAAAGGTACCGAGTATCGAGGACCGAAGTCGGAGGGCAAACACCGTTCCATTTCTCGTCACTCGGCCGGGCCGAAACGCAGCACCTTGAACCAACCGACAATCCAGAAGGCGAGTCCGCCGAGAAACGCCGTGAGCATGGCCAGGAAGCTTCCCGTCGCGAGCCGTGGCGGGGAATTCCGATTGGCTGTCACGACCTGGACATCAAGTGCCAGGGCCAGGGCCAACATTAAGACCGGCAACCACCAGACGTAGACCTGGATCCGACGAGCAGCCTCCGCACGGTTCGCTGGCGCCAAGCGCTCTGTCCGGTGTGGGAGATTCAGCAGTCCCGGCGACTGGTAACCAAGGAAGGAGACGAGCGCCACAACGCCGAGAGGAATCGCGACTCCGACAACGGTGAGTACGACGAGATAGCTGGTGGGATTTATCCAACCGTTCGGGTGGCCTTGGGCGTCAAAATGAACCGCAACAGCAGCGGGCAACGCTGCATGGGCCATGCCCACATAGCCCCCGCCCACGAGCAGAAGTGCAAGGTAGACGTAGCGCCCAGCGTAGATCATGGATGTTCTCGTGGCCGTCGAGCCCTACCAGCTAACCTACATGCCGCTTCCAGGCTTAACCAGAAAGTAGACACAGGCATCGGTGGTCAGCCCAAGGACGACAACCGTGCCGTCGCGGCCATCCTGGGCCAGGAGTGCCCGAGCGAGACCGGGCGGCGGAGTTGATGGTTCGGTCGACGTCCAATCGGGTGAGAGCCAGTTATGAATGATGGCACTTAGGTCCTCGAAGCGTTTGTTCGCGGCCTTCTCCTTTCGGGCGACAAACACCATGCACCGGACCGCGGGGGGCTGCAGAAGTTCGCAGTCATAGGTCCCCGGCGTGCCCTGCGTGGTCTCGTAGACTTCCGACGGCGCATCGGGAATACGGGAACCCTGGATGTCGTGGAACCCGGAGCTCGCTGCCATTGTCAGCGCGGTCAGCGCCGTATCCCAGGCCGCCTGGTCGGTCCGAAAAGCAAGACAGCTTCGCAGGCTTTGAAGGAGGGCATCCCCGCCGAGGTGATTCTCGTCGCCTCGGGTGTGCTTGAGTTCCCGGGTGAGCGCCGCCAGGTGACTTCCGTTGGCCATGCCACCATCAACCATGAGCTGAATGGCCCAGCAATCTGCCTGGTCCTCCACAGTGCGGTTCTCGCTCTTGTAGACGTGGTTCAGGCTGTGGTGCGCGCATTCATGCAGGTAAACGAAGAGCTGCAGGATATTGGAGGTTCCTGCGAGGTTGTGCCGATTCCAAAGGATGACGGGATGACCGTCTCTGGAGGTCGCGGCGGCCGCAGATCCCAAGTTGTTGTCGACTATGCCGGGAATCGGCTGCCCCTGGCGGTCGAGACATGCGTTGAACGGAACCTGTGCGTGCAGGGCGGGGGCGAGCGCCGGAGCCGCGCAGAACACTCCCAGTGACATCAAGAACCATCGGGGCATCGGGTCTCCTGGCCCTGAACGCCGGCCTGGGGTGAGTTGTGCGACCATGTATTACACCCGGGCGGGTGCTCCGCAATGGATCGTTGGTCTCGTGGGGAGACGGAGCGATCAAGGGAGGAGTACGGTCGCTCCCTCTTGACCGTCCCTGCGCAATGCATTACCATACGGTTATACAACGCAGAGGTTATGGATGGTCGCCACGCTGGTCAGCGAAGAGGATCTGAATGCGACATTCGCGGCGCTCGCCGATCCGACTCGGCGCGCCATCCTCGCCCGGCTGGTGGCGGGTGAGGCGTCGGTGACGGAGCTTGCGGAGCCATTCGACATGAGCCAGCCCGCGATTTCCAAGCACCTCAAGGTGCTCGAGCGGGCCGGCCTGGTCTCCCGTAGCCGCGACGCGCAGCGGCGGCCCGTCCGGGTCGAGCCTAAGCCACTTGAACAGGCCACCGAATGGCTGGAGCGGTACCGGCAGCGGCTGGAGAAGAGCTTCCAGCGTCTGGATGCCCTGCTCGAAGAGATGAAGGCGACGGAGAAGCGGCGGGCCCGGGCAAGACGATAGCACGACCCCCAGCACTAGTGGAGATCACGGATGAGCCAGGAACTGAAAGTCACCACGCCCTCGGATCGCGAGATCATGCTGACGCGGGTCTTTGACGCGCCGCGCCGGCTAGTCTGGGAAGCCTATACGAAGCCGGAGCTTCTCAAACGCTGGTTGCTCGGCCCGCCTGGCTGGACGATGGTGGTGTGTGAGGTCGGACTTACAGTGGGGAGTTCGTACCGCTACGTGTGGCGCAACACTCATGGAACTGAGATGGGAATGGGCGGTGTCGTGCTCGAGATTGTGCCTCCGGAGCGCATGGTCTCCACAGAGAAATTTGACGATCCCTGGTACAAGGGAGAGGCCGTAGGAACCGTCCTGCTCGTCGAGCAGGACGGCAAGACCACGCTCACCCAGACGATCCGGTATGAATCGAAAGAGGTTCGCGACTCGGTCCTAAGATCGCCGATGGAGCGGGGCGTGGCCGCGAGCTACGACCGGCTCGCCGAGCTGTTGGCATCCACGTTGGCAAGGGGAGCACGATGACAGTCCCAGCACCGACGCCCCCACGCCGGCTGTGGCGCAGTATCGCTGCGGTCTTCCTGGGGTTCATCGCGATCGTGGTGCTGTCCCTCGGGACCGACCAGGTGCTGCATGTGCTTAAGGTTTATCCGCCCTGGGGTGAGCCCATGCAAGAGCCGAGCTTGAACCTGCTGGCGTTGTCCTACCGGCTGGTGTACGACACCCTGGGTAGCTACATCACCGCTTGGCTTGCGCCCCATTCGCCGATGCGCCACGCCTTGATTGGTGGTACCATCGGGTTCGTCCTCAGTACCGCGGGTGCGATCGCCACGATCCCGATGAATCTAGGTCCGTCCTGGTACCCGATCGCGCTGGCGGCCAGCGCGTTGCCAACGGCCTGGCTGGGCGGAGCGCTGTGGCTGCGACAGCACACCCGGGCGAGGTTAAGCGCCGGAACCGTGTAATTCACTCGGCCATGAGCTGCGAGGCCGTGCGCCGGTCAACTCAATGGAGAAATGCGTGAAGAAGATCACCCCGTTCCTGTGGTTCAACGGCCAGGCGGAAGAGGCGATGAACTTCTATGTGTCGATATTCAAGAACTCGAAGGTCCTGAGCCTCAGCGGACCGAAGGGGGCGGCCTTCTCGGTGACCTTTGAGCTCGACGGACAGGAGTTCATCGCCTTGAACGGTGGGCCGCAATTCACCTTTTCGCCGGCCGTTTCGTTCCTGGTGAACTGCGAGACGCAGAAAGAGGTCGACGAACTGTGGTCCAAGCTCTCAGCCGGAGGGGAGGAACAACCCTGCGGCTGGCTCAAGGACAAGTACGGTCTGTCGTGGCAGATCATCCCCTCCATTCTCGGCACTCTGCTACGGGACAAGGACCCCCAGAAGTCAGGCAGGGTCATGAAGGCAATGCTGCAGATGAAGAAGATTGACATCGCGGGCCTGAAGCAAGCGTACGAGGGATAACGGAACGGGGAACGGGAGGAAAGGGAACGGGGAACAGGGAAGGGGGAACAGGGCGCAGCGGTCTTCCGATTGCTAATTACTATGGCCGGTGCACCAACTGGCGAGTATTTGGGTCCCGTTCTCCCGTTCTCCCGTTCTCCAGTTCCCCCGTTCCCCCGTTCACCAGTTCTCCCGTTCTTCCGTTCCCTGTTCCCCGTTCCCCGAAGGCCTCATGGACAAGAAGGCCGTCCTCGCTTGGCTTAAGCGTCATGGCAGCAACGCTACCCGCAAGGGCATGGCGCGCTATGCCATCCCTTCGGACCATGCGTTTGGAGTGACGATGGCCAACTTGAAGGTGCTGGCCAGGCAAGTCGGGCGGAATCACGAGCTGGCCGCCGAACTCTGGGCCACAGGGTGGTACGAGGCCCGCATGTTGGCAGCGTTGATCGACGAACCGGCCCGTGTCTCCCCGGCGCAAATGGACCGCTGGTGCCGAGACTTTGATAACTGGGGCATCTGCGACACCGTGTGCTTTGCCTTGTTTGACCGAACCCCGCACGCGTGGCAGAAGGTCGCGAAGTGGGCCGGCAAGCGCGATGAGTTTGCGAAGCGCGCGGCCTTTGCCCTGCTGTGGGGGCTTACGGTGCATGACAAGCGCGCCGACGACACGCCATTCGTCAGAGCCTTGCCACTCGTCGAACGGGCCGCCGGCGATCCCCGGCACTTCGTCCAGAAGGCCGTGAACATGGCGCTCCGGGCGATCGGCAAACGCAGTCTCGCACTCAACACCGCCGCCGTGGCTGTCGCTCGGCGCCTCGCCGACTCGGTCGAGGTCGCGCCGAGGTGGGTGGGGAAGGACGCGCTCAGGGAGCTGACAAGTCCCGCCGTGACTCGGCGCCTCGCGATATCGACCGCAAGAAGGCAACGGGGAGCGGAGAAGGAGGATAGGAAGCGACAATAGGCACTCCAGCAGCGCGCGGTCTCCATTGCGACGGGGACCGGCCGACCGCGATAGGGAGTTCGACTGTCCGCCCCTCGGCCCGCCGTCAGCCCTTCGGTCTGCCCTTCCAGCCGTACATGGGTATATCCTTATGTGTACAGACGCGCACCTCGTCGTCGACGGGAAACTTGTCGATGCTCCCCCCTGACGGTGCGAGTCAGCGAGTTCTGCATGAAAAGGCCATTGCAGCCCCCCGACGAGGGTGCGCGCCTGGAGGCGCTCCGTCGGTACGATCTGCTGGACACTCCGCCCGAACAGGCGCTCGACGACCTTACGTTGCTGGCGTCGCACATTTGTGAAGCGCCCATCAGCCTGATCTCGCTCATCGACGAACAGCGGCAATGGTTCAAGTCCAGGGTCGGGATGTCTGTCAGCGAGACATCCAGGGATATCTCCTTTTGCGGCCATGCGATCCTCCAACCCGACCTGTTCATCGTGCCGGACGCCGCGAGCGATGAGCGCTTCGCCGACAATCCCCTGGTCACTGGCGATCACCACATCCGCTTCTACGCCGGGGCTCCCGTTTTCACGCCGGCAGGATATGCGCTTGGCGCTCTCTGCGTCATGGATCACGTGCCGCGCCAGTTGAGTGCCACCCAACAGCAGGCCTTACGGGTGTTGAGCCGGCAGGCGACGGCACAATTGGAGTTGCGCCGTCAGGCCAGTGAACTGGTCCGCGCCAACCGGCAGCAGGAGCAGCAAAACCAGGAGTTGCGCGAGGCCGCTGAGTTCAGTCGGCAGATCATCGCGGGCGCCCGCGAAGGTATCGCAGTCTTCGATCGGGATCTCCGATACCGGGTGTTCAACCCGTTCATGGAGGAACTCACGAGCTGGCGAGCCCATGAGGTCCTGGGACGAACCCTCGAAGAGGTCATGCCCTCGCCAACCGCCGTGGCTATCACGGACCGATTGCGGCACGGGCTCCTGGGTGAAGTCGTGCTTTCGGGAGATCAACTCATCAACCCCTCGGAAGTTGCTGGACCTCGGTGGGTATCCTCGAAGATCTCGCCTCTCAGGGACGCCGGCGGTGGTATTGCCGGCGTGATCGCCATCCTCAATGACATCACGGAGCGCAAGCAGGCTGAGGAGGCGCTGCGCGAGCGGGAACATCTGCTCTCGGAGGCTCAGCGCATCGGCCATGCCGGCGGTTGGGTATATACGATTGCCACCGACAAGGTGACCTGGTCGGACGAGTTGTATCGGATCTATGGGCTGCAGCCGGAACAATTCGAGGCCACGCTTCAGGCATACATGTCACTGGTCCATCCTGACGACAAGGCCAAGATGCAATCGGTGATCGAACGCGCCCTTCGGGATCAGGAGCCCTACGACGTCGAGGAGCGGATCATCCAGCCCGGTGGTGATATCCGTATCCTGCGAAGCCGTGGCCAGGTCGAGCTGAATGGCAGCGGCAAACCGGTGCGCCTGGTCGGCGTGTGCCAGGACGTGACGGAACGCAAGCGCGCGGAAGAGGAGCGGCTGGCGAGTGAGGTCCGCTACCGCGCGCTGTTCGAATGCGCCCCCGACGGCATCGTCATCGCCGATTCCCAGAGCCACTACATCGATGCCAACCCCAGCATCTGCCGAATGCTTGGATATACCCGGGACGAACTGATTGGCCTGCACGCCTCGGATATCGTTGCCCCAACGGAGATCCCGCACATCGCTCCGGCGCTCGACCTCATCAAAGCCCGATCCGACTACCACAGGCAGTGGAAGTTCCGGCGGAAGGACGGCTCGTTCGTCGAGGCCGAGGTGATGGCGATCGTGATGCCCGACGGCAATTTGCTCGGGATGATCCGTGACATCACCGACCGCAAGGTCGCCGAGGCGCGCATCCAGCACCTGAATCGGGTGTACGCCGTCCTGAGTGATATCAACGAGGCCATCGTACGCGAACGCGATCGGCAGGCCATGCTCGAAACGGCCTGCCGGATCGCGGTCGCCAAGGGTGGCTTCCTCATGGCGTGGATTGGCTTGATCGATGCTGAGACCGGCCAGCTGCAGATCACTGCACACGCTGGCGCTGCGCCGGGTGCTCTGGAAGTTGTCAAATCACTTCTGGAAGACCAGCAGGGCGGTGGCTGCAGCATGACGCAGCACGCCCTGCAAACGGGCCAGCATTCGGCTTGTGACGACATCGCCCACGATCCGAGAACTGCGTCCTGGCGCGAGGCCGCTCTCCAGCGCGGGTACCGCGCCATGGTGGCGCTGCCGTTGAGAGCGGGCGAGAGGGTGATTGGTGCATTCAACCTGTACGCGGAGGAGCCGGGAGTATTTGACTTGGAGGAGCTGCGTCTGCTGGACGAGCTGGCCGTGGACATCTCCTTTGCCCTGGAGGTGAACGAACGCGAGGCGGAGCGGGTACATGCGGAGCGGGCCCTGCTCAGCAGCGAAGAGCGGTTCCGGGAACTGGCCGCGAACGTGAGCGAGGTCTTCTGGATGACCGATCCGCTCAAGAAGCAGGTGCTCTATATCAGCCCGGCATACGAGAAGATCTGGGGACGCACCTGCGCCAGCGTTTATGAGGATCCACGGACCTGGCTGGACGCGATTCATCCCGACGATCGTGAGCGAATGATTCAGGCGTCGAGCACCAGGCAGGCGAGCGGCGACTACGAGGAAATTTTTCGGGTCATTCGACCCGACGGCTCGGTGCGCTGGGTGCAGGACCGGGCCTTTCCGGTGCGCGATGCCGGAGGCACTCTTGTCCGCATCGTAGGCACTGCGGAGGACATCACTGCCCGCCGGCAATTGGAGGAGCAATTGCGGCAGGCCCAGAAGATGGAGGCCATCGGCCAGCTGGCGGGCGGGGTCGCGCACGACTTCAACAACATTCTCACCGTCATCCATGGGTATGGGGCGCTATTGATGATGCCGGACCAGAGCCCGGCCGAAACCCTGGAAGCGGCGCAGGAAATCGTCCAGGCTTCCGAGCGGGCCGCCAACCTCACGCGTCAACTGCTGGCTTTCAGCCGTCGGCAGGTCATGCAAACGCGCGAATTAGACCTGAACGAGGTGATCACCAGCCTTGCCAAGATGCTGCAACGCATCCTGGGTGAAGACGTGCGCCTGCAACTCAGCCTGGATCCGCGCCCGCTGATGACGCGCGCCGATGCCGGCATGCTCGACCAGGTGCTCATGAATCTCGTCGTCAACGCCCGTGACGCCATGCCCGGAGGCGGGCAGCTCGTCATCGAGACCTCACAACGGGACCTGAGCGAGGACGAGGCTCGCACGATTCCGGGTGCGACGGCGGGACGCCAGGTTACCGTACGGGTGAGTGACAGCGGTTCTGGCATTGCCGCCGAACACCTCTCGCACATCTTCGAGCCGTTCTTCACCACCAAGGAGGCGGGCAAGGGGACGGGGCTCGGCCTCGCGACGGTCTTTGGCATTGTCGCTCAGCATCATGGGACGGTCCAGGTCGAGAGCAAGGTGGGTGTGGGCACGACGTTTCAGATTTGCCTCCCCGCCGCCGCCGCGGCCGACGCGCACGCCCAGGGAACCGCGAGACCGGAGCCACCCGGCGGCAAGGAGTCCATTCTGATCGTCGAGGACGAACCATCCGTGCGCATACTGACGCGGGTCGTGCTCGAACGGGCGGGTTATCGGGTCCTGGAGGCGATCAAGGCTGCCGACGCGTTGCGGGTGTGGGATCAGCATCAGGGCGCCATCGATCTCATCCTGACCGACATTGTGCTGCCCGAAGGCCTGAACGGGCGCGAGCTCGCGACGCAGCTCCAGGCCAGGAACCCCAAGCTGGGGGTCATTTTCACCAGCGGCTACAGTGCGGATATGGCAGGGCGGGAACTGACGCTACGCGAGGGGGAAAACTTCATCCACAAGCCGGCCTCACCGCAACAACTGCTGGAGATCGTTCGCCAGTGCCTTGATGGGCAACGAGGAAGGCGAAGCGGGGAAGCAGAAGCAAGGATCAGCAGGCGGAACAGGCTCTCCAATCCATCCATGTGACAACCCCGGTCCACGATCCGGTCCGAGCGGTTGGTGAGAACGCCGAGCGGAGCCCAGACGACGCTGGCGCTGGGAAGTGAAGTCACTTCTGGATCATCAGTGCCGCTACCATACCCCCCGTCGCCAGCAAGTTCGTGAAATACCAGACGGCAAGCGTCACGGGGCGAATCCGGTGATTCTCGTAATACTTGGCCGGCATGTAGTCGAGGTCACCCAGAAGGCGAACGGTGGAACGGGATAGCGTAAAGGCCCGCAGGGCGATGAGCAGGTAGAGCCCGTGGGCCACTATCACGATGCCGATCACCGTGCTGCGCGCCGTCGGGTGGTCCTGGAGGTAGGCCGCCGAAGTGGCGGAGGTGAGTATCCACCCCGTAGCAACGAGGAAGATGCCGTTCACGCGCAGCGCCCCGTCAATCAGACCCTGATAGTAGTGCTTGAGCATGCCGTAGAGCAGTTCGAATATCTCTTTGTCGGAGGCGGGCATGGGGATCGGGGATGGGGGATTGAGAGATCGGAGGAATGAGGGGATGAGGACGTGGTAACCGCAAACAGGAGAGAATGAAGTGGGAGATACGAGAACGGGGGAACGGGGAACGGGAGAACGGGGAACGGGAGAGCTCGCCCAATGGGTTGTCGCCCTTCCGACATTCGTCGCTCCTCAGCGCTCACTCCTCACTTCTCACTCCTCACTCCTCACTCCTCACTTCTCACTTCTCCCCCGGTACGGAGCGCAGCGTCAAAATCCTCCATCGTCGCGAAACGATCTGCCGCGGACTTGGCGAGCGACCGGGCGACGGCTTGATCAATCCCAATCGGGACGCTGGGTTCGATCTGCCGAACCGAGGGCACCGACGCCTGCAGAATCCGGGTCGCCACTTCCTTGAGCGTTCGCCCGGCGTACGGCGGCCCGCCGGTCAGCATTTCGAACAGGATGCAGCCCAGGCTGTAGATGTCGGTGCGCTGATCGAGGGTGTCCTCCCGGAGCTGCTCCGGACTCATATAGTAGATGGTCCCGACGATGACGCCGGTCTGGGTCAGTTTCTCGTACTCAGCCGACCCGATAGCGCGGGCTAATCCGAAATCCGCGACCAGCGCCCTTCCTCCCGCCAGCAGGATATTCTCCGGCTTCACATCACGGTGCAGGACCCCCCGGCTGTGCGCGTAGCCAAGGGCGGATGCGACATCATGGGTAATCTGGAGAGCGGCCTCAAGCGGGATCCGGCGTTCCCGCTCCAGGCAGTCAAAGACCGTCTCACCAGCAACGTACGGCATGATGTAGTAGAGCAGGTCGCCGGCGCTGCCCGAGTCGTGGTGCGGCACGATGAGGGGGTGAGCCATCGATTGCACCAGTGCGATCTCACGCAAGAAGCGCTCGGCCCCGATTGCCGTGGCCAGGCGCGGGTGCATCACCTTGATAGCGACCGGCCGCTCCTGTTGGATGTCGTGCGCGAGATAGACGATTGCCATGCCACCGCGCCCCAACTCCCGCTCGAGCCTGTAGCGATCGCCGACGGCTTGTGTCAGTTCTTGCGGGATGTCAGACATTGATCGTGGCCTGTCGGCTCAGCACACCTTGGTGATGGGCGCGACCCAGGCGACACCACGAAGCAGCGCGCTCTCACCCACACCGGCTTCGCCCCGATCGTCCCAGATGAGGTGCAGCACGTCGCGCAGCTGATGGTTCGTGAACAGCACTTTGAGCAGGTCGGTGAGTTCGACGGTTCGTTGGGGCAGGGGGTAATAGGAGAACACCGCGGCGTGCAGGTGCCCGTACAGCTTGCCCGTCCCCGCGAGCGGCCTGAGATGGGCGGCGATGGGACCCTCGGGTGACCGCGCGACCACTCCGGCAATGACCGTCGTCGTCATCGCGTGGGTCCGCTCGGGGGCGAACAGGAGCCAGTCGCGCAACTCGGGGAGTTTCCACTGGAGCGGCTCGACGCCATGGGTTGGCGAGCGACGCAGTCTTACACCTGACAACCCGGCCGACTCACCAGCAATGACCAGGCCGGCGAGCTTGCCGCCCGTAGCATCGAGTCCGATGTTCGCCAGCTCGGATAGCGGAATGTCCTGGGCCTCCGGCCGAGTGCTGAATCGGATCAGTTGAGAGAACCCACCCTCGCAGACCAATCCCGACGCGAGGACTGCCCGCGGCGGCGGTCCATCGCCGGACCCACCGACGAGGTAGTCCGCCTTCCGGGCGCCATCGCTCGGGAAATACGCGACGCATCCACCCACCGCGATCAGCTCCCCGAACCGCTCATGGCATTCCGGGTAGCTCCCTCCAATGCCACCAATGCCGACGCCGAAGGCAGCCTGCGGGAGATTCACGACACTGCAGCCCTCGGGGTTGGCAGGCGTGCGAGTGAGCCAATGGGGGTCTCCGTGCAGCCGACAGGTCAACGTGCCGGCGGGAACCGCGGACGAGAGCTCATACTGGCCGCTCGCCAGGAAATCGGCCCGAGCGTGCCAGGACGAGCGTCGCAGCTCGTCCGGTTCGGAGCCGGGACGGTGGGGCGCACCGTGGCTCGAATCCCATCCGGCGACCGTGAACACCTCGCGCACCGTCGGCGAGAGTGCGGTCAGATGCACGTCGCCCCGGAGGATCGCCAGCTCCTCTCGCCAGCGCATCAGGACCGCGGTCGCTGCGGAGCTGACGTAGGTCACCCGCGAGAAATCGATGCGAAGGGACCGCACACCCTCCTGCAGGAGACTCTCGAGGGTGTCGGAGAGATACTCGGCCCATTCCCGGTCCAGTCGCCCCTCCAGACTGAGGAGCGTGGACCCTCCCTGATTCGCGACGTCGATTTTCATTGCTGGTAGTCTGGGGGAGGGCGTCCAACCGGTCAGCTAGTGTCAACTTCTCCACCAAGCGCCGAATCTCGGGTCGGACCGCGGGGGATGGAGCCACGGGGCCACCTTCACAAACACCGGCCAGTTATGGATCGCCTCACGAATATGAGGGCTGGTTCTGAGGGCCGCTAGAGAGTGCACAATTGCCCGCACTCAATCCCCCGAGCGTGCTCCGCTTTGAAATGAATCCGAAGAGACTTGGTGTTGGTTGGGCGGTGCGGAAGGCCCCAACTGCGCGACGGAAGCCCGATGACCATCGAACGGCCATGGGAGCATGACGGCATGGATCGAATATGAAGGAAATCGGTACGCGCCGACTCAACTGTGGACGCTCCACAGCGCGGTGGGGCAGCCTGAAAACGCTTCGGACCTGCCCCTTGACGACGGGGTGATCGGCCTGAATATTGGCGCTAGAACGAGGGTCGGATTTGGCAAGAGCTAGGCCGCTGGCATTCCGACACTTGCACTTCCTCTTTGGACTCCTGTGAGAAACTGAATCGTCCGCGCCCGGGGGCAATGCCTTCGGCTCGGGTTCGCCGCAATCCGATCGCCAAAGCGATCGGGACCGCGCGCGTCAGATCCCCCATTTCCGTGGGAGGCAACTTGTTAGAGTCCGTCCTCGTGAATCCGTGCTTCAATCCCCGTGGCTCGCACCAGGCGTGCGAACCGTGTCTGTTGTCCCGAAGCTCCGGCTCCGATTTCGGCCGGGGCTTTCTCTTGGCCCGCATCTGAAAGGACGCGCATTTATGAGACTAATACGCTACGGCATCGGCGTGCTCCTGGTGGTGCTCTGGGCCATGCCACTTCACGCGCAGGAACCTACCGGCACGATTCGCGGCCGCGTCACCGACGAGGCGACGAAGCGGCCGCTGCAAGGCGGCACCGTCCTGATTGGGAACCGCAGTGCGGTATCCCAGGCGGACGGCCGCTACGTGATTGTGGGCGTCCCGGCGGGGACCGACACGCTGCGGACTCGCATGATCGGCTATACCCCCGCGGCGATCGAAGTCACGGTGGCGGGTGGTGAGATCGTCGATGTGGACATCAACCTGACGGCACAGGCGGTGAACCTGTCTGAGATGGTGGTGGTCGGTTATGGGGAGCAGCGAGCGGGTGATATCACCGGCGCGGTCACCAACGTCACCCCAGAGGAGTTCAATACCGGCCGGATCGTCACTCCGACGGAGCTCATCCAGAATAAGGTGGCGGGGGTGCAGGTCGTCGAGAGCAACGAACCGGGTGGCACAACCTCCATCCGGATTCGCGGTCCGACGTCCACCACCGCGAGCAGCGATCCGCTCGTCGTCATCGACGGCGTGCCGCTCGGGACTGGCTCCGGGAGCGGGATCGCCGGCGGGCGCGATCCGCTCAACTTCGTCAACTCCGCTGATATCGAGAGCATTACGGTGCTCCGGGACGCCTCCGCAGCCGCGATCTATGGGACGAATGCAGCCAACGGTGTAGTCCTGATTACGACGAAGCGGGGGCGCCAGGGCGATGGGCCCAAGTTCGAGTACAGCGGCACCGTGTCCGCCTCGTCCGTCACCCGGCTGCCAACAATGCTGAACGCGACCCAGTTCCGCGCAGCGGTGCTGGCGCACGCCGATACAGCCCGATCGAACCAATTGTTGAACGCGAACACCAACTGGTTCGACCAGGTTGACCGCACGGCATACGGCCAGGAGCAGAACTTCGCCATCTCGGGCGCGGGCGGCAGCATGGACTATCGGTTGTCGGCCAACTATCTCAGACCAAAACGGCATTATCGATGGCACCAACACCAAGCGCGTCACCCTGGGAGTCAATTACAACCAGCGGCTCTTCAGCGACCGCTTGAACCTGAAGTTCAATGCGCGAGGCTCGCGCGCAAGCGACCAGTTTACTCCTGGGGGCGTGCTCTCCAACGCCGCCCAGATGGGACCGACGCAACCGATCAAGGATCCGACGAGCGTGACCGGCTTCTACAACTGGCCAAAGCAGGGAGGCATCCAGTCGGCGGACAACCCGGTCGAGATTCTGAAGCTGGCGCGCGATGAGAGCACGACCTATCGCAGCGTCGGCAATGTGCAGGCCGGTTACAGCCTGCCCTGGATCAACGGCTTGAGTGCCAACCTCAACCTCGGCTATCGACGCAACCAAGGCCGAGCGGGTCCAGTTCACCCCGAGTGTCCTGCACGGTGAAACCAAGAACGGTCATTTCGGCAACTATTTCCGAAACAACCCGACCCAGCTGAACACAGTTGCCGAGTCGTACCTGACCTACGCGGTGCCGCGCCCAGTGGGCCCCGGCATCCTGGATGTCACCGGCGGCTATTCCTACTCCAATTCGCATGGTGAGTTCCCCCAGATCCGTGCCGAGAGCCTCAGCACCGATCTGCTGGGCACGGACGGCATTCCGTCGGCGAAGACAACCACGGCCTCACTGGACGTCCAGGATGCCAAGCTGATTTCGTTCTTCGGACGGGTGAACTACAACGTCAACGACCGCTACCTGGCGGCGTTCAGCATCCGGCACGATGGCTCTTCCCGGTTCGGGGCGGCCAACCAGTGGGGCAACTTCCCATCGGCCGCCGTGGCCTGGCGGGTTTCAGAGGAGTCCTTCCTGAAGGGCATTTCGGCCCTCTCGGATCTGAAGCTCCGGGCATCGTGGGCGAAGACCGGCAACCAGTCGTTCAGCAACTACCTGTACCAGTCCGACGTATCTCGTGGGCGATGCGCAGGCGCAGTACTGGATGGGTAGCGGGTTCGTCACCACCATCCGCCCCAGTGCGGTGGACCCGAACATCAAGTGGGAAGCGACCCGGTCCTTCGACATCGGGCTCGACTTCGGGTTCAAGAACCAGCGGTTTACGCGGTGCCATCGACTGGTACGACAAGAAGACCACCGACCTGATCTTCAACGTACCCGCCGCGGCCGGAACCGTCCCCGGGGACTTCGTCACCACCAACATCGGCAGCATGCGGAACCAGGGCATCGAGTTCAGCCTCAGCGCCCGGGTGCTCGAAGCGAGGGGGCGGGGCTTGGGCTGGACCGCCGACTTCACCGCGGCCAGCAACCGGAACAAGCTGCTGACCATCACCCCGTTTGGCGGGCAGGCGCAGCAGATCCTGGTGGGCGGCATCGCCGGTGGCGTGGGCCAAACCATCCAGGTCCTCAGACCCAACGAGCGGATCAACTCGTTCTTCGTCTACAAGCAGGTGTACCTTCCGAACGGGAAGCCGGATGAGGGGAACTACGTGGACCTGAACGGAGACGGCATCATCAACCAGAACGATCTCCGGCCGTTCCACGACCCAGCTCCGAAATTCATCCTGGGTCACTCTTCGTATCTGACCTACCGGAATTTCGACTTTGGCTTCACGCTCCGTGCGTACCTGGGGAACTACGTCTACAACAACGTGGCCTCCAACCTCGGCACGTTCGCGGAAGTCACCCGCGGCTCGCCCTACAACCTGCACAAATCGGTCCTCAAGACCGGCTTTGTGAATACCCAGTATTTTTCCGATTACTATGTAGAGAAGGCGTCCTTCCTGCGGATGGACAACCTGACGCTCGGCTACTCGTTCAACCTGCGGGGGCAGTCGGCGCGGGTGTTCGGCACCGTGCAGAACGCGTTCACTATCACCGGCTACAGCGGTGTGGATCCGACCGCCGGCGCAAACGGCATCGACAACAACATCTATCCGCGCTCTCGCACCGTCACCGGCGGCCTGAGCCTCCGGTTCTAGGCGCGTGACCATGGACTCGAACACTCGAGAAGGGACGGAGATATGAACCGCAACTTCCGCTTGGCACTCACCGGCGCCGCGACTCTGCTGCTGGGACTGGGTGGCTGCACCGACCCAGCGGTCACGCCGACGAGTACCGTTACCGAAAGCAACATCTTCAGGGACCCGAACTCGTACCTGGCTTTCCTCGCGAAGATCTACGCGGGGCTCTCGACCACCGGCCAGAAGGGCCCGGCATGTCCTGGAGATCAACCCAGCTGCAAGGACATCTTCAGCATCAATGACGAAGGGTTCTCGCAGTACATGCGCCTCTACTGGGAGCACCAGGAACTGCCGACCGACGAAGCGGTGCTGGCCTGGAACGACGGCCCGGTGCAGGAGTTCAACGGGCAGGTCTGGGGATCCAGCAACAGCTTCCTCTCGGGGATGTTTGCCCGGATCTTCCTCCAGGTTGGCTGGGCAAACGAGTTCCTGAAGCAGACCACCGCTTCCAAGCTGTCAGAGCGCGGGGTCAGCCCCGCGCTCGAGGCCCAGATCCAGCAGTTCCGCGCCGAGGCCCGGTTCCTCCGGGCGCTCAGTTATTGGCACGGGCTCGATCTGTTCGGTCCCATCCCGATCGTGACCTCGAACAACCCCACCCCGCCCAAGCAAAACACGCGACAGGAGGTCTACGACTTCGTCGTGAGCGAGCTGCTCGCTGTCCGGGACGGGCCCGGGCCGGAGCAACTGCCCTCCGCGGGCGCGGGCACGTATGGCCGGGCCACGAAAGAAGCCGCCTCCATGCTGCTGGCCCATGTCTACCTGAACGCAGAGGTCTACACCGGGACGGCGCACTGGGGCGAGGCCCAGGCCGCCGCGTCGGCCGTCATCGCGGGTCCGTTCTCCATTGATCCCAGCTACCGGCACCTGTTCCAGGCCGACAACAACACCTCGCCGGAGATCATCTTCCCGGTTGTCCAGGACGGTCTGCATACCAAGAGCTACGGCGGCACGACCTTCCTGATTCACGCCTCCTGCGGCAATGCCATGGTCCCGGGAGACTACGGCGTCGACGGTTGCTGGTATGGGCTTCGGCTCAAGCCAGAGGCGTACAACCGCTCCGCGGCGGACCCTCGAGGGACGTACTTCTTCACGGGTGGGGGACAGACCATCGCGATCGCCAGCCTGACCAATTTCGGCGACGGGATCCCCGCGCCCAAGTTCACCAACCTGAAATCCACCGGGGGGGCCGGCTCCGATGCGGCGTTCCCGGACACAGACTTCCCGATGTTCCGGCTGGCTGACGCCTACCTGATCTACGCCGAGGCAGCGCTCCGCGCCGGCGCCACGGGTCCCGTCAGGCAGCAGGCGCTGGACTACATCAACGAACTTCGGGAGCGTGCCTACGGGAACACCAGCGGCGATATCGTAGATGCCCAGCTCGACCTTCAGTTCATCTTGGACGAGCGCGGGCGGGAGTTGCTGTGGGAGGCCCACCGGCGGAGCGACTTGGTTCGTTTCGGGGTGTTCACGGGGGGCGGATACATCTGGTCGTGGAAGGGGAACGTGCAGGCCGGCCAAGCCACTGCGCCGCACCTGAACCTGTACCCGCTCCCCACGACCCAGCTCTCGGCCAACCCGAACCTGACCCAGAATCCGGGCTACTGAGCCCGGGCTAACCTCGTTCACCTGCTCGCGGCTCCACCGTCCCAACGGTGGGGCCGCGACTCGTACTTGATCCAGCGGATTCGAGCATGTCGCCTGAGAGTCGCCGGGCCGTGATGGCGGTGCTCATACTTGCCGCCGCTGCCTGTAATGATTCGCCCGATTCCTCGAGCGGGTCGAACCCACCCCCGGTACAGCGGCCATCACTGCCAGAGATTTACCGTCCCAGCGGCCACATGGCGGCGGGCGACGTGTTCGTGCACCTCTTCGAATGGAAGTGGACCGATATCGCCACCGAGTGTGAGACCGTGCTGGGGCCGGCCGGATTCGCCGCGGTGCAGGTCTCGCCGCCGCAGGAACACAGCATCACGCCCACTCATGACTGGAGCGAGCGCTATCAGCCGGTAAGCTACAGTATCGAGCGCAGTCGCTCGGGAACCGGTGCCGAGTTCGCGGCGATGGTGCAGCGGTGCAAGGCGGCTGGCGTCGGCATCTTACGTAGACGCCGTGATCAACCACATGACCAACTTCCCGAGCCCCGGCGTCGGGAGCAACGGCACGGCCTACACGAAGTACGAGTACCCTGGCCTCTACACCCCGGCCGACTTCCATTCGGCCTGCATGGTCAGCAACTATCAGAGCGCCGCCAACGTGCAGGACTGCGAGCTGCTCTCGCTGCCAGACCTCAACACCGGGCTCGCGTCGGTGCGACAGAAGATCGCGGACTACCTGATCGCGCTGGGTCGGCTGGATGTAGCGGGATTCCGGATTGATGCGGCCAAGCACATGCAGCAGGTGGAGCTGGACGACATCCTCCGCCGGGTCAACCAGACACTCGCGGGCGAGGGCCGACCGTTGCCGTACTTCTTCCTCGAAGTCATCGGGGGATCGGGGGAAGCGCTGCGGCCGACCGACTACTTCGGCGAGGGGTACAGCTCCGGAGGGGCGGCCGACATCACCGAGTTCACCTTCGTCGGGGTCGGCGACAAGTTCCGCGGCGTCGCCGGACAGAGCATCGCGCAGCTTAACCCCAACGGTCCGCCCGGCAACCGGTTCTCCGAGGCGGCGTGGGGACTGATGCCCTCCGACAAGTCGGTGGTGTTCCTGCAGAACCACGACACCCAGCACCAGTGCGGCCTGGGTTACGACGACGGGTATGTCTTCCGCCTCGCCAATGTCTGGATGCTCGCCCAGCCCTACGGCTACCCGTCGATTCTGTCGAGTTATGCTTTCAGTTGCCCGGCGGAGAGTTCTGTCGGCCCGCCGTCCGATGCCAATGGAAACACCCTTGCTGTGGCGTGCGCGACGAGCCTGGAGACGGCCACGATCGGCCAGTGGGTGTGCGAGCATCGCGACTCCTACATCAGAAACATGGTGAGTTTCCGCCGCGCGGTTGCGGGCACCGATGTCAACCACTGGTTTGACGACTCCGCCAACGTCATCGCATTCTCGCGCGGAGATAAGGGCTTCGTAGTCATCGATCGGGAAGACCAGTCTGTCACCGGTGCAATCGCGACCGGGATGCCGGCCGGCACCTATTGCGACCGCCTGACCGGCGGTCTCGTCAACGGGGCTTGCGCCGGTACTTCGGTCGTCGTGGACTCGACCGGCGCGGCCCATGTCGCCGTCCCGCCCCATGCGGCGATCGCCATCGACACCGGGACGCGACTGTAGTTTGCCAGTCACTGGCCCCCGCGGACTCGCCACCATGGCTCTGTCCGAGCCTCACCCGGATCGAGGAGCAGAACCCATGCGGAATCGTCTTACCTGCCTCGCCCTGGCCGCGACGTACATTGCAGCCCCTCGGTCGGCGCCAGCGGTGGTGCTGGCACCCGCGGCTGCGCCTGACACGTCCTGGGTCACTCGCAGCGTGCTCTACGAAGTGTTCGTCCAGGACTTCTCGCCCGCGGGCGATTTTCGCGGCGTAATCGACGGGCTGGATCGCATCCAGTCGGTCGGGGCCAGCGTCCTGTGGATCATGCCGATTCACCCGATCGGCGTCGAGGGTCGCAAGGGCACGCTGGGGTCTCCCTACGCGGCGAGAGACTTTCGGGCGATCAATCCTGCCTACGGCACCGCCGCGGACTTCCACGCTCTGGTAGAGGCGGTGCACGCGCGGGGCATGAAGATCATCCTCGACTGGGTTCCGGACCACACCTCGATCGATCACCCGTGGGTTCAGCAGCATCCCGACTTCTATTTCCGAAACGAGCGGGGCGAGCCTAGCGTGCCGCGGGACCCGGAGGGCAAGCTCACCGACTGGACCGACGTGGTGCAGCTCGACTATGGAAACCCGGCGGTACGGCAAGAGATGATCGCCACCATGCGCTGGTGGCTCACGGAGTTCGGCCTCGACGGTTTCCGGGTGGATGTGGCCGGGTTCATCCCCAACGACTTCTGGCGTGAGGCTCTGCCGGCGCTCAGAGACGCCGTTTCGCGACGCCTCCTCTTCCTGGCGGAGTGGGCCGATCCGGAAATGCACCGGGTCGGCTTCGATCTCACCTACGCGTGGGACTCCTACGACCGCTGAAGGAGGTGTGGAAAGGGGCACCTGCATCCACGCTGGTACGGGAGGAACTCCTGGACCTTGGAAAGCTTCCGCCCGGTGGCATGCGGATGCGATTCAGTACCAACCACGACAAGACCGCCTGGGACGACCCGCCGGTGACCATCTTCGGAGCGGGGGCGGGGGCCCGCGCGGCCTTCGTCGCGTTAGTGTTGCTGCCCGGGCGGCCCCTGCTTTACAACGGCCAGGAGGTCGAGAGCCCGCAGAAGCTCGGCCTCTTCAAGCAGGAGGCCATCGTGTGGAATCAGCCCCAGGCGTCCGAGGCCCGTGCCTTCTATCGCCGGGTCGTGGATCTGGCGCGGACCGAGCCGGCGTTCCTCGCGGGGGACTTCATGGAGATCACGACCAGCGCACCTGACGACGTGATCGCTTATCGGCGCGGTGGAATCGTGATATTGGTCAACGCCCGGCCGCGGGAGGTCCGATTCAAAGTGACCGGGATCGAAGTGAACAACGCTCGGGACCTGCTGTCGAACCGGACCCAGCACGGCAACCGGATCAGGCTGCCCGCGCACGGAACGATGCTGCTCCGCTGGTCGGGGCGTTGAACGCCTTTCGAGGAACCCGGAGAATCCCATGAGCCGCCTTGCTACGGTGCTGGTGGTTGGCCTCTCGCTGCTTTCAATGGTGGCGAGGCCATCGGCCGCCCAGGGGCGGCGTCTGTCCATGGATCCCGGCTGGCGTTTCACGCTAGGCGATCCCGCGGGCGCCGAACGGTCGCAGTTCGACGATCGCCAGTGGCGCCGGGTGGACCTGCCGCACGACTGGAGCGTCGAGGGCACGCCGACGGAGGATGCGCCGGCCGGCGGCCGGGGGGGCTATTTCCCGACCGGGATTGGCTGGTACCGGAAGGCGTTCCGGATGCCTGCCGGCCCCCGCGGCCGGGAGGCCTGGCTGGAGTTCGATGGCGTCTACATGAATAGCGACGTCTGGATCAATGGCGTTCACCTCGGCCGCCGCCCCTACGGATACATCAGTTTCGCCTACGATATCACCAAGCATCTCCTCCCCGGTGTGAACGTCGTGGCGGTGCGGGTGGACAACGCGCGACAGCCCAACTCCCGCTGGTACTCCGGCAGCGGTATCTACCGCCATGTCTGGCTGACCACCGTCGATCCACTGCACGTGGGTCGCTGGGGCACTTACGTGACTACCCCCCGTGCCGATTTGGCCAGCGCGGACATCATCGTGCGCACCAAAGTGGAGAACGACTACACCGCCGCCCGCCAAGGCGTGCTCCGTTCTGCCGTGCTCGACAGCCTGGGCCACGAGGTCGCCCGAGTCGAGAGCCCGTACTCATTGGCCTCTCGCGAGAGCATCGAACTCGAACAAAGGGTTCAGGTCGGCTCGCCTTCGCTCTGGTCGGTGGAGACCCCGTACGTCTACTCCCTTCGCACGGAGGTGCTGGAGGGTCGCCGCGTGGCCGACGTGACGACGACGCCCTTCGGGATCCGCATCATCGCCTACGACAAGGACCGTGGCTTCCTGCTGAATGGCCGGCGGGTCAAGATGCGGGGTGTGAACTTGCATCACGACGCCGGCGGCCTGGGCGCCGCGGTACCGGAGCGGGTGTGGCAGCGCCGGTTGGAACTGCTCAAGGCCATGGGTGTGAACGCCATTCGTACCTCCCATAACCCACCGGCGCCAGAATTCCTCGATCTGTGCGACCGCCTGGGCTTCCTCGTCATGGCGGAGGCCTTTGACGAGTGGACCTTCGGCAAGGTGCCGGAGGGATATCACAAGTACTTCGCCGAGTGGTCCGAGCCGGACGTCACGGACTTCGTGCACCGCGACCGGAACCACCCGTCGATTGTTCTCTGGAGTGCGGGCAACGAAATCGGTGAGCAGTCTGCGCCGGACGGTCACCAGGTGCTTCGCCGGCTGGTCGACATCTTCCACCGCGAGGATCCGACCCGGCCGGTCACGACCGGCAACGACAACATCGCCGCCGACGGCCATCCAGCCACCCTTGCGTTCCTGAATACCGAAGACATTGTGGGCTACAACTATGTGGACCGTTGGCACGAGCGCAGGGAACTCTTTGCCGACCAGGACCGCCACGACCATCCCGAGTGGAAGATGATCGGCACCGAGAGTGGCACCCTGTTTCAGAGTCTCGATGAGCGCTATTCGCTGGGGGACGATCCGGCCGTCGTGCGCCCCAACTACACCAGCGGGATGCTCACTGCCGAGCGGCTGTGGAAGTGGGTCACCATGCACGACTACTTCGCCGGGAACTTCATGTGGACCGGAGTCGACTATCTGGGAGAGAGTACCTGGCCATTCAAGGGGTTTGCCTCGGGGGCCTTGGACATCGTCGGTCATCCCAAGGACTCATACTACTTCTATCAGAGCCTGTGGACCGACCAGCCTGTGCTGCATCTCTTCCCGCATTGGAACTGGCCGGGCCGGGAAAGGCAGGTGATTCCGGTGCTGGCCTACAGCAACTGCAACATTGTCGAACTGTTCCTTAACGGCCGCTCACTTGGCGAGAAACGAATGGAGTTCCCGGCCCAAGGGACCTCGGGTGGCTGGAACAGTTATGCCCAGCCGGTAGTCAATCCCACAACCAACGACCTGCATCTGAGCTGGGACGTGCCGTATGAGCCGGGAGTGCTCAAGGCTGTCGGCAGGCGGCGGGACGGCACGGTGGCTTGCCAGGCCGAAGTGCGAACCGCGGGTCGGCCCGCCGCCATTCGCCTCTCGGTAGACGAGGATTCCATCAGCACTGCTCCCGGCGACGTGGCGCTGGTGCGATTCGAGATCGTCGACTCGGCGGGCACCGTGGTTCCCTCGGCCGACAACGTCGTGCGCTTCACGATCAGTGGCGGCACCATCCTGCTGGTCGACAATGCAAACCTGCAGGACCTCGATCCCTACCGCACCGAGAACCGGCGCGCGTTCAACGGGCGCGGGCTGGCCATTGTACGGTCCACTCGATCCGGTCCGCTTCGCCTGAGCGCCACCGCCGATGGCCTCAGGCAGGCCAGTGTGAGCCTGCGGGTGGTGCGTGGTGCCGCGCCCGAGACGATCCCTCGGGCGCAGTGAGGAAGATCAGCGGGGGTTAGGTCGCACGGTGGCGATTCTGGTTGTCGGACTGTTAGAGATCTTGAAGTCCACGACATCGCCGGGAATGAGCCGGGCGGCTTCCGACCGGATCGTCCGGTGCCGGTCGTCCGCCTGGGCGACGAACTCAACCGGACCGTTGACGACCAAGCTCGGGCGCACGACGAAGTGGCCGACCTGACCCGGGAGCACTGTCCCCAACAGGTCGCTGGTCCCGGATCCCCTGGTGTAGATCTGCATCGGGCTATTGTAGTTGTTGGTGACGTTCAGCAGGACGGGCTCGGCCGCCGCCGCCGGGTTCATTGGGTCCCCGGCCGCGCCGGGGCGAGGCGCGCAGGCGGGTGTTGCCAGGAGGAGTCCCACGAGGATGATCCACGGTCCCCGATGTCCATTCCGCTTCACAATCCACATAGTCCACCTCCGCTGAAGGGTGCAGCCGGATCCCCCGATCGGGCCTCAAGACCGGCTCTCTGGATGCCAAAGCTGAGACCCAGGCGTCGCTGGATCGTCGCGGCGGCGTCGCAGCGGCGTCGTAGGACGCTCCTCAGCCGCCGGCCTTGCCCACTGAGCATTCGTGGCGCAGGATTGGTTTAGCCGTGAGAAACGAAGGAGGCCGCGAAAATCGGCATGGTCAGACTCCGTGTGCTGGGAGGTTTCGCACTGGAGGGGGCGTCTGGGGCCGCGGTGCCGCCACTGCCTAAACGCCGGGCCCAGGCGGTCCTCGCCGTGCTCGCCGTTTGCGGAGATCTCGGTTGTACCCGGGAGCGACTCCTCGCCCTGCTCTGGCCAGAAAGCGACGATGCCAGCGCTCGGCACGGCCTCCGCGATGCCCTCCACGCCGTCCGGCGTGCGCTGGGCCCCGATGCCGTGCCGTCCAGCGGGAGCCACTTGCGCCTCGACTCATCAGTCGTCAGTTCCGACGCTCGTTCCTTCACGGAGGCGTTGGGCTCGAGCCGACCGGTCGATGCGGTGGGCGCCTACGGCGGCCCGTTGCTCGATGGCTTCCATTTGGACGATGCCCCGGAGTTCGAACGCTGGCTGGACGGAGAGCGCACCCGACTGGCGCGCGAGTATGTGGAGGCGCTGAGGCAACTCGCCACGGCAGCCGAAGGTGTCGGCGTCTGGGATGAGGCGGCTAACTGGTGGGCACGTGCCGTAGAGCACGATCCACCGAATTCTCATTTGGTACTCCAGCATGTGCGCGCCCTCGCCACGATGGGAGACCGGGCCAATGCCATCCAGGTCCTGGAGGCGCACGCGCAGCGGCTTCGCGAGGAGTTTGACCTCGAGCCCGACCGCGAGATCCTCGCCACCATCGAGCGGATCCGGAGCGGGGAGCTGCACACGCTGCAGGGGGGCCTGCCGCCCTTCACTCCCGCGCCACTGGCCGAGCAACGGCCGACGGCGGAGGAGCCACCCCCGCAGATCGCGATACCCATCACCGTTACTCGGGCGCCGCGCTGGATCCCGTGGGCAGCGGGGGCAGCCGCCATTGTGCTCGGGGCAACCTTCGGGGCGGCACGCTTTCTGAAACCGGCGGCACCGGAGGCAAGTGGCCCGCGGACCGCGGTCGCCGTGCTGCCCTTCCGGAATCTCAGCGCCGACTCCTCCTACGCGTACTTCGCCGGTGGACTGCACGACGAGCTGCTGACCCAGCTCGCCAAGGTGGCGTCGCTCAGGGTGATCGGCAGAACATCGGTTCGCGGTTACGAGGCGACGTCGAAGCCGCTGCGTCAGATCGGCGAGGAGTTGGCGGTCGGGAGCATCGTCGAAGCCAGCGTGCAGGTCGTCGGGGACCGGCTCCGCGTCACCGTGCAGCTGCTCGACCCGGTCACCCAGGCGGAGCTCTGGGCCGAGCGGTACGACCGGACCCTGGACGACGCATTTGCGGTGCAGAGCGACATCGCCCGGCAGATCGTCGCGGCGGTCGGGGCGACGGTGACGGGTACCGAAGCAGGGGCTATTGGGGCGGCCCCCACGCAGAACGCCGAGGCATACCAATTCTATTTGCAAGGGGTCGAGTACAACCGGCGCCCGGGATTTCTACGTGAGAACCTGCTGGTCGCACAGCAGCTGTACGAGCGGGCGTTGGCGCTCGATTCCAGCTTTGCGCTGGCGCACGCGGCGGTTTCGTACGTTCACGCGCTGATGTACAAGTGGAGGCACGATCAATCCACGACGAGGCTGGAGCTGGCGCAGCGCGAGGCCGACGTGGCGCTTCGGCTCGCACCGGGGCTGCCGAAGGCGCATCTTGCGCTGGGGGTGCTCAATCACGCTCGTGCGATGCACCACGCTCAGGGTATCCACCACGCTCGCGGTACCTACCGCGCAGCGCTGGAGCACTTCAACCTCGCCTTGCATCGCATACCCAATGAGCCTGATGTGTGGCACTGGATCGGCATCGTACACCGCAACCTCGGCAATTGGGATAGCACGTTCGCGGCGTTCGACCACGCGCGAAGACTCGACCCGCGAGATGCGAACCTGTTGGTGAGCATTGGGAGCACCTATGACTGGCTCCGTCGCTACCGGGAGGCAATCGAGGCGAACCGCCAGGCGCTCGTCTTTGCCCCGGACCTCATCCACTTACGACTCTCCGTGGGCTGGAGCTACGTTCATTGGAAGGGGGAGCTGGACACGCTCCGCGCTGTTCTCCAGAGATTTCCGCTTACCGGAGATCAGGGAAACTGGGACCGCCTGAGGCTGCTGCTCTGGGAGCGCCGCCCGGATTCCCTGCTCTCGCTCCTCCCCGTCATCTACTTGGCGAACGACACGACCCCAGAGGCAACCCTACAGCGTATGGACTGGACCGCGCGGGCGCAGAGGCTCCGAGGCGACACCGCTGCGGCTCGCCTCTACTACGATTCGGTTGTGGTGCTGCTGAACGTCGAGGAGCGCGCGAACCCCGATGAGCGTTGGCGGCATGGTTTGCGCGGCGTCGCCCTGGCGGCGCTGGGACGCCGCGCGGAGGCGTTGCGCGAGGCCGGTTGGCTCGAGCGGTTCGACGATTATCCTGGGAACCAGATGTGGGGGGGGACGGGATACGACCGAGCAGCGATCCTGGCCCAACTGGGCGAGACCGGTAAGGCCCTCGAGGAGATCGAACAATTGCTAGCCCGCCCGGGCTTTCTCAGCGTTCACGAGCTTCGTCTCAACCCTGAATTTGATACGATCCGGAACGATCCACGCTACCTGGCGCTGCTCCGGAAGTACTCCAACCCGGGAAGCTGATGCGCGCAATCCTGCTGCCTGCGATCGTGCTCGCTGCCACGCTGTCCACCCTCGCACCCGCAGGGCACGCGCAGCGGTCAGCCGCTGGCGCGCCCACACCCGCCAATCGGGCCGTCTACCTCGACAAGGATGGCGTGGTCCGTTGGAAGGACGACCGTAAGGAAGTCACTCTCTTCGGTGCGAACTACGTCCTGCCCACCGCCTCAGACTACCGCGCAGCTGGCTACCTCCACGCCGACCGCAAGAAGATGATCGACGAGGACATGGCGCACTTCGCACGCATGGGCTGGGACGGCCTGCGGCTGACCTTCTGGGGCGACTGGGAAGCCTCTGACAGCGCCGGCAACCTGATCGCCAACGACCATCTGGACCTGCAGGACTAGCTGATCGCCCGCGCGCGTGAGCGCGGCATCTACATGCTGTTCAGCCCCATCCAGCTCTACGGCTCGAACTGGCCCGACGCACTGCGCCGACACGACTCCGCCCGGGCTTCGGGCGGCGCTTCGGCAAGGAGCGCATGGGCACCGACCCGGCCGCCATCACGGCGCAGGTGAACTACCTGCGCCAGATCCTGAATCACGTGAATCCCTACACCGGAGTCGCCCTCAAGGACGAGCCTGCGATCCTGTTCATCGAGCTGGTGAACGAGCCGTGGCACCATCCCGAGGACCTCGACGGCTCGATCCGCTACATCAACGCCCTCACCGACGCGGTGCGCAGCACCGGCTGCCGCAAGCTGATCTTCTACAACGTGAGCCAGGACTTCCGGATCGGCGAGGCGATCCGGCGCTCCAAGGCGCAGGGGGTGACCTTCGGCTGGTATCCCATCGGGGCTCAACTCGGGTCACGAACTGGAGGGCAACTACCTCCGCGGAGTCGACGGCTTCCCCGACATGCTGCGCCCCGAGCTGGCACGCCTGCCGCGCATCGTCTACGAGTTCGACAGCCCAGACCTGCGCACCGGCACGATGTATCCGGCCATGGCGCGGACCTTCCGTGCGGTGGGCACCCAGTTCGCCGCCATGTTCGCCTACGACATGCTGCAGACCGCCTCGCGCAACCTCGGCTGGCAGACCCACTACCTGAACCTGGTCTACACGCCGCGCAAGGCGATGAGCGCCATCATCGCCGCGGAAGCGATGCATCGTCTGCCCCGGATGCGCTCGTACGGTCCGTATCCCGGGAACACGCGGTTCGGCGACTTCCATCTCTCCTCCGACGACGACCTGGGTGAGCTGGTCGCGCGCGATGCGTTCCTGTATGCAGGCTCGACCCGTTCCACGGCCTCCCGACCCGGCGCACTGCGGCGGATCGCCGGCTACGGCTCCTCCGCAACGGTGACCTACGAGGGAGAGGGGATCTACTTCCTGGATAAGGTGCGTCCGGGTGTCTGGCGCCTCGAGGTCTATCCCGACGCCGTGCCGGTCCGCGATCCCTTCGAGCCGCCTAGCCGCGACAAGATCGTCACCCGCGCGATCAGCCGCTCCTGGCCGATGACGCTCACACTCCCGGATCTCGGCGGCTCGTTCACCGTGCAGCCGGTCACGGCTGGCAATCCGCGCACGGAAACGGCCGCGGCCGGTCGCTTCACGGTGACCCCGGGAGTCTACGTCCTGAGCGCCGGCGGGCCGGTGGACGTTGCGACCCTGCCGGCATACATGGGTCAGGTGGGCTTCGCCGAGTACCACCCGCCGCCACCGGACACCCTGCCGCCGTCGGTCATGTCGTTGGCGGCACCGGCGTACATCGCCGGGCGCGACGCCGAGCTCAGGCCCGCATCGTGGATCGGAGACGCCGCTCGACTCGGCGAGGCTCTTCATCCGGCCGACGGCCGGGGGATTCTACCGCGGCTTCGCGATGCGATACCGGCGGTGGCTATGAGTATGCAGCCACCATTCCAGCCGCGCGCTGCGCGGAGGGTCCGCACGAATTCGTGATCACCCTCTTCCGCGGAGATACGGCACACACGTTCCCCGGTGGTGGGCGCGGCAAGCCAACGGACTGGGACTACCACGGCCGCGGCATCCTGGAAGGTGGATGTGGTCGGCCCAGAGACGCCGCTCCTGCTGTTCGCACCCGCAACAGATGCCGCGCGGCTGACCTTCACTCGCATCGGCGACGCGGGACGCCGCGGGCTCTTTCGCGTGGGCGTCTCGGCGACTACAGGCCAGCCCGTCTTCCACTTCGAGCTTCCCGTGGACCCGAGTGGTGCGGCCTTCCCGACTACGCCGCGTCGCTGGTGATCAAGGATCGGATACGAGCCCGGCAGGAGACCATCGCCGCGCGGAGCGGTGCACCTCCGCCTGCGCGGACTCGGCCCCCGCCAGACTGCTCCACGTCACACTGATGGAGGACGACGGCACCAGCTGGACCGCGGCGCTGCCGGTGGACAGCACCTGGAGCCGAGCCGTCGCTCCCGCTCTTCAGACTTCGCTATCGGTCGCGGCGTTCTGCTGCCACAGGGCTTTCCCGGGTGAGTGGAACTACTGGGTGGGGCCCGCGGCGGGTCGCGGCGGCAACGGCGGACCGTCCCCGGCTCGACCATCTCGAACGCCTGCAGCTGTCGCTGCGGCGTGAGGACGGCGTTGCAGTCAGGCCGGCTGGTTATGGGGTGGAGGTGGAGTGGGTGGGCTTGGAGTTCCGATGAGTCTTGAGGAGGGAGGAGTGAGGAGTGCCTTTACGGTCTTAACGTCGCCGTGCTGTTGAACAGCTGGGCCGTTACGATGAAATCCACGATCGCTCCGGGAGAAATCAGGAGCGGACCGGAACGAAACATGGTCGGGCTGTAGGTAAGGC
This sequence comes from uncultured Gemmatimonadales bacterium, assembly GCA_963748035.1. Lineage (GTDB taxonomy): Bacteria > Gemmatimonadota > Gemmatimonadetes > Gemmatimonadales > GWC2-71-9 > JADJOM01. The sequence continues at coordinate 386,604 of CAVVHO010000005.1, forward strand.
GGGCCTGCAACTCAACAGATCCGCTGCCGATCATGCCCCGCGGCAGGTTGAAATGCTCTGACATGCCTGGGTTCACCATCCCGAGGCGCTGGGTTATCCCGCTGCCGACGGCATAGATCTCGACCGGGAGACCGTGGTTGTTGGTCACCTCCACGCGGACCGGCGGGTACTCGATGGGCGATACGGTGCCGCTGTGACCATGCGAACATGCCGCGACTGTAAGGAAGGTCAGCGCCGGAACAAGGGCCCACAGTCTGCGACGCACGTGCGCCTCCTTCGGTCAAGGTCTCCGCGGGGGGGGGCGTTGTCGGTCAGGGACTGGTACCCTTCGCTCGTCCCGCGCGGATAGCGAACGATAACATCGTCAGTCCGAACACGAGAAGCACCAGTCCCCACCACAGATTCACGTTGATCCCCAGGGATCGGTCGTAGATGGCCCGGTCTGAAATGATCCCGAACACCGTGAGCAGGGCACCGAAGATCGTGAACATGAGGCCAATCGGCAGCCGCAGGTCGAGGTTCATCGCGGGATCACCAGAAGATGATGTTGAGGATGAGTGTCAGGCCCAGCACGACGACGCCAAGCGTCGCAGGTCGCTTGTACCACACCAGCTCGGCGTCTCTGCACGCGGGGAGTCAGGGCGTACACCAGCCCCTTGAGTTCCTCGTCCGACTTGGTGCCCGCCGGTGAGGAGCGAGATCGACGATCGTCGCCACGAAACAGGCGCTCCACGCAAAGATGGCGGTCCAGAAGTTCTGCGCCATCTCGCTCGGGTAGGTGTGCAGCACCGTGCCCAGGAAGCCGCCCTTGAGCCCCGGCACCGCGCCGACGCGGCAGCACGAGCCCGTGGTGGAGCGCCGCCGCCGCAGTGCCGATCAGCAGGCCGAAGAATGCCCCGTGACCGGTGGCCCGGCGCCAGAACATCCCCAGCAGGAAGGTCGCGAACAGCGGGGCGTTGACGAAGGCGAACACCAGCTGGAGCATGTCCATGATGTTGTTGAAGCGGGTCGTCGCGTACGCGGCGATCACGCTGAGGCCGATCCCGAACACAGTGGCCGCATGCCCCATCCGCAGGTAGTGCTGGTCGGTCTGCCCCGGCCGGATGTACGACTGGTAGATGTCGTAGGTCCACACCGTGTTGAACGCCGTGACGTTGCCGGCCATGCCGGACATGAACGAGGCCATCAGCGCCGTGAGGCCGAGGCCGAGCAGGCCGGACGGCAGGTAGTGCGCGAGCATGCACCGGCACGGCGAGGTTGTAGTTCGGCGTGCCGTCGCTGCCGACGGGCAGCAGACCACCGCTACTCTGGTGCAGCGCGATGGCGATCATGCCCGGCAGGATCACGAGCGCCGGAAAGAGCATTTTCGGGATGGCCGCGATCAGGGGCGTGCGGCGGGCGGCGGTCATGGACTCGGCAGCCATGGCCCGCTGAATGACCAGGAAATCGGTGCACCAGTAGCCGAACGACAGCACGAACCCCAGTCCCATCACCATGCCGAACCACTCGACGCCCATCGGATTGCGCGCTCGCCGAGCCGAGGTGCCGCCAGCTGTCGGACCAGGCCCCCGCAGGCGTAACCGGCGTTGGTCGCGACCGGCTGCGAGCTTGGCGGTCAAGCCGGCCCACCCGCCCACGTCCTTGAGCCCGAGCAGCACCAGCGGCAGGAAGCCCAGGACGATGAGGAAGAACTGCAGCACCTCGTTGTAGATCGCGGAGGTGAGTCCACCGAGGAAGATGTAGATCAGCACGATCACGGCGGACAGCAGCACGCTGGTGTGGAAGTTCCACCCGAGCACCAGCTCGAGGAGCTTCGCCAGGGCGTACATCGAGATGCCCGAGGAGAACACCGTCATGACGGCGAAGGTGATCGCGTTGAAGCCCCGGGTCTTCTCGTCGAACCGGAGCCGGAGGTATTCCGGCACGGAGCGCGCGCGGGAGCCGTAGTAGAACGGCATCATGAAGATCCCGACGAACACCATGGCGGGGATGGCGCCGACCCAGTAGAAATGGCTCGTCATCATCCCGTACTTGGCGCCCGAGGCCGCCATGCCGATCACTTCCTGGGCGCCCAGGTTGGCGGAGAGGAAGGCGAGTCCGGCGATCCAGGTGGGAATGGACCGGCCCGAGAGGAAGAAGTCCTCGCTGCTTCGGACGAATCGGCGCAGGGCACCAGCCGATGCCGAGCACGAAGCCGAAGTAGACGATCAGGATCGCGTAGTCGATCGTCCCGAGCTGAATCTGGTGCACGGTCGAAGGTCCCGGGAAAACGGGCTGGATGAGGGATGCGCCACAGGGCGTCACGACCCGCACTGGCGGGGCGGGGACATCGCGACGCACCGCATATGTTCGGGGTTGAAGTCTCAGTCCGCAAGGGCCGAGGGCCAAGGGTGCCGGGTGCTGTTCAATCACCGATCGGCCATCTGTTGACTGGCAGGGCGGTCCCGGAGAGCGCCACGAATGTGGGTCTCGGGTCTCGGCAGAAGGTTTGGCTGCCTAAACTGCTTACCACGGAAGCACGGAAGGCACGGAAGCGGCACGGAACAGCTTCCGTGCACCCTCCGTGTATTCCGTGGTTCCGTGGTGATTGTTGCTCTTGTCGCCACACCGAGGATCAGGATTCAAGACGAGGCAACCTCGGGGGGTGGGCTTCCGCCGAGGGGAGGTGGAAGCCACATTAGCACACCCTACCACACCTCCATGTCCAATCACTCCGGCATACTCGTGAGCTGCCTCGCAGCGGTCAACCTGGTGGCCGCCGCGCCTCTCCGGGCTCAGGTGGGCGTCGCGTCGCCCAATGGCCGAAACCAGATCACAGTTGAGATCCGCGAGGGCCGGCTGACGTATGGGTTGGTCCGCGATGGGCGGACGCTGATCCTTCCCTCGGTGCTCGGCTTCGAGTTCCGCGGGGCGCCGCCGCTCCGCGACGGGCTCAGCATCGCTGACACCACTCGGCGGTCGTACGATGAATGGTGGACCCAGCCGTGGGGCGAGGTGGCGCGGGTGCGGGAGCACTATAACGAGCTTGCGGTGACGGTCGAGGAGACTGGAGGACCCGACGGTCCGACGGTCCGACGGTCCGACGGTAAGCCCGCCCGCCGATTCACTCTTCGGGTGCGGGCCTTCGACGATGGAGTCGGCTTCCGCTACGAGGTGCCCGAGCAGCTCGGGTTGGGCCAATTCGAGATCAGCGACGAACTCACCGAGTTCTCCCTGGCTGACAACGCCCGCGCCTGGTCCATCCCCTCCGACCGGCCGCGGATGGATCGCTCCGAGATGCTGTACAGTTCCGGACCGGTGAGCCTGCTGCAGCGGGTGCAGACCCCGCTCACTATGGAGATGGAGGACGGCCACACGTTCATGGTAATCCACGAGGCCAACCTGGTGGACTACGCCCGGATGAGCCTGCGCGGGTCGTGCATCGAGTGCCGCGTGCTGCGGGCCGACCTGGCGCCGATGGGCGACGGCATCAAGGTGCGCGGTCAGACTCCGTTCACCACGCCCTGGCGGACGATCCAGCTCGCAGACCGCGCCACCGACCTCGCGCCCTCGCTGCTCGGCCTCAACCTCAATCCGCCGAATGTTCTCGCCAGCACCGACTGGATCCATCCCATGAAGTACGTCGGGATCTGGTGGGGCATGCATATCGGGGCGATGACCTGGAGTTCCGGACCAAAGCACGGTGCGACCACCGCCAATGCCAAGCGCTACATCGATTTCGCCGCCCAGAACGGCTTCGGCGGCGTGCTGGTCGAGGGGTGGAACGTGGGCTGGGACGGCGATTGGATCGCCAATCGGAACGCCTTCTCGTTCACCAAGGCCTATCCGGACTACGACCTCGCTGCCGTTGCCGCCTACGCCCACGAGCGTGGCGTGCGGCTGATCGTGCACAACGAGACCTCGGGCGGAATCCAGAACTACGAGCGGCAGCTCGATAGCGCCTTCACGCTGTACCGATCGCTCGGCCTCGATGCCATCAAGACCGGCTACGTCACCGACACGACCGCGGAAGGCCACTCTCACTGGTCGCAGTTCATGGTGCGGCACTATCGCCGTGTCATCGAGGCGGCAGCTCGGGACCACATCATGCTCGACGTTCACGAACCGCTGCACGATACCGGCGAGCGCCGCACCTACCCCAACATGATGAGCCGGGAGGGCGCCCGGGGGCAGGAGTACAACGCGTGGAGCGGCGACGGCGGCAACCCGCCCGAGCACGAGACCATTCTCTTCTTTACCCGGTTGCTGGCCGGGCCGATGGACTACACGCCGGGCATCTTCGACATCCTGAGAGAGCGGGGCACCGGACGCCCCACACCGCCAGACCAGCCGCGGGTCCGCACCACCCTGGCCAAGCAGCTCGCGCTGTACGTCGTTCTCTATTCTCCGCTGCAGATGGCCGCCGATCTCCCCGAGAACTACAAGGGGAAGCCGGCGTTCCAGTTCATCCGCGACGTCGCCGTGGACTGGGACACGACCCGGGTGATCGATGGTCGGATCGGGGATTACGTGGTGGTTGCCCGCCGTGAGCGTGGCGCCCCGACCTGGTTCCTGGGGGCCATCACCGACGAGGAAGGTCGCACGCTCGATGTCCCGCTGTCCTTCCTGACGCCTGGCCGGCGGTACGTCGCCGAGATCTACGCCGATGGCCCGAAGGCGAACTGGCTGGACAATCCCTTGCCGGTCTCCATCTCACGGCGCGCCGTGACTTCCGCGACGCGGCTCCGCCTCGAGCTGGCGCCCGGTGGTGGCCAGGCCATCCGCATCCGTCCGGCCCGATGACCTGGCCACGTAAACCGCGTCGGGATGTGGTCTTCAGTGGTGAACCCCTCTGGCTCCGTCCAAACGTCCAGCAGCGGCAAACTGCGCACCACGGAAACACGGAAGTCACGGAAACAACACGGAAGGACCCCGTGCTCATTCCGGGTATGCTGTGTCTCTGTGGTGTTGTTCTTATCCGTGGTGAGCCTGTCAGGCCTCCTGTAAAGATGCGGCAGCGGCAAACTGCACACCACGGAAGCATGGAAGTCACGGAAACAACATGGAAGTGTTCCGTGCAGCTTCCGTGTATTCCGTGTTTCCGTGGTGAATGGTTATCAGTACAGAACACATTCGCCGCGCATGGATGAACTGACGGCGCTCCGCTCGCTCGCCCGGGCCATGGGTGTCCATACCAAGTATGTGGACGGCCTGGGCAAGCGCGTCACCGTCGCACCCGAGACGCTTCTCCGGGTCTGCGCCACGCTGGGCGCGAGCGTCGAGTCGCCGGGTGATGCGGCCGAGGCGCTGCGCGCACACCGCGCCGCCCGCGACAGTCGGCTCGTGCCGCCCGTCCTGGTCGCTTGGAATGGGATCCTGGCGCCCGTCACCATTCCCAGGGGCGCTCCCGCTCAGGCAGAGCTGCGGCTCGCGGACGGCGAGGCGGTCCCGCTGGAGCGTGCGGGTGCCGAGCTTCGGACCACGCGCGCCCTGCCATGGGGCTACCACCGCCTGACGGTCCAGGGCTCGTGCCAGAGCGAGAGCTGCACTGTCATCTCATCCCCGGTCGAGGCCTGGCGCCGCCCCGGATTGCATCGGAGCTGGGGGATAGGCACTCACCTCGCCGCGCTTCGCTCCGCGCGGAGCCGCTCAGTGGGCGACCTGCGCGACCTTGCGTCACTGTGCCGCTGGCTGCGCGAGCGGGGCGGGGACCTGGTTACCGCGCTTCCCCTGCTTCCGACATTCAACACGGAGTCGCCGGAGCCAAGCCCGTATTCCCCGGTGAGCCGGCTCTTCTGGTCCGAGCTGATCCTGGATCTGGGCGACGGTCATCATCCATCGGCCGCACCGTCCGCCTTGGACGTGACTCGGGCGGACGCTGAGGTCCGCCGCGCCCTAGCGGCACATCCAGTCCCGCCCGCCTCGGAGCTGGACGAGGAACTCATCCGCTACGCCCGGTTCCGCGGCGCCTCGGCACGCCTCGGCAGGAACTGGCGGGACTGGCCCTCGGCGGCCCGGTCCGGAACGTTGACGGCCGATCAGGTGGATCCGGGCGAGGAGCGATTCCACCTCGTGGCCCAGACCCTCGCCCGCCGCCAGCTCCATGATCTGAGGCAGCAGCTGGAACACGACGGCATGCGGCTGGGGCTGGATCTGGCGGTGGGGGTCCATCCGGACGGCTACGACCCCTGGTCGCGACAGACCCTTTTCGGCGAAGGGATGGCGGTCGGCGCTCCTCCCGACCAGGGCTTCCCGAGCGGGCAAGACTGGGGCTTCAGCCCGGTGCTTCCGGAGGCCTCCCGCCGGGAGGGTCACCGGTACCTGGCGGCGTCCATCGGTCATCAGGCGGGGCTCGCCGGTGTCCTCCGGGTCGACCACATCATGGCCTGGACGAGGCTCTACTGGATTCCGCACGGATTCGGGCTGCACCAGGGGACCTACGTTTCATATCCGGCCGAGGAATTGTTCGCGATACTGGCGCTGGAGTCGAACTTCAATCGCTGCGAGGTGGTGGGCGAGAACCTGGGCAACGTGCCTCGCGAGATCGACAAGGCGCTCCCGCGCCACCGGATCTGGGGGATGTATCTCGCGATGTTTCAGGCCTCTGGGGGGCCGGAGATCGCACCCCCGACCGCCGCGGACATGGCGCTCGTGGGTACGCATGACACTCCGACCTTCGCCGGGTGGCTCGCCGGCAACGACATCGCCGAAAGAGTCCAATATGGCCTCCTGGCCGAGGCGGCCGTGCCAGCGGTACAGGAGGAGCGAGTGCGGGCCATGCAGTGGCTTGCCGCACGGCTGGGCTGCCGAGTCGAGGAGATCCAGACGTTCCTGGCGGTGCTGCTCGAGTGGCTGGGCCGGTCGGAGAGCCCGCTGGTGGTCGCCTGGCTTGAGGATCTCTGGCTGGAGGATCGCGGGGTGAACCTGCCGGGGACCCGGTCCTCGCTGCGCCCCAACTGGCAGCGCCCGATGCGGCGGTTGCTTGAGGAGATCTTCTCCGACCCCGAGATCGACGCCCTGTTGCGCCGACTCGACCGGGCCCGGAAGCAATAGGGCGTTGGAGCATTCTCTGGCCGTATTCACCACGGAAACACGGAACACACGGAGGTTGCACGGAACAGTTGAATCGAGCCAACCGTCCTCAGTGACTCCGTGCGTGTGTATGTGTGCCAGTTGCGGTAACCGGACGTACGGTATCTCCACGATGCTGCGACTCTAACTCCGAGGCCCAGATACACCATGGGATCATCCGCCACCGCCACCCTCCGGCCCAAGCCGCGGCTCACGTTCTGGGAAATCTGGAACATGAGCTTCGGTTTCCTGGGCATTCAGGTCGGCTTCGCGCTGCAGAACGCGAACGTGAGCCGGATCTTCGAGACGCTCGGCGCGAAAGTGGACGACATTCCGATCCTGTGGATCGCCGCCCCGGTGACCGGCCTCGTGGTGCAGCCGATCGTGGGCTACTTCAGCGACCGCACCTGGAACCGGCTGGGCCGGCGGCGGCCGTACTTCCTCGTTGGCGCCATCCTCGCCTCGCTCGCCCTGCTGGTCATGCCAAACTCTCCGGCTTTGTGGGTGGCGGCAGGGATGCTGTGGATCATGGACGCATCGATCAATATCTCGATGGAGCCGTTCCGCGCCTTCGTGGGCGACAACCTGCCCTCGGCGCAGCGCACCACCGGCTTCGCCACTCAGAGCTTCTTCATCGGCACCGGTGCCGTCGCGGCATCCTCACTTCCCTGGATCCTCACGACGTGGTTCGGCGTCAGCAACGAGGCGCCCCCGCACGTGATTCCCACGTCGGTGCGCCTCTCCTTCTACCTGGGCGCCGCGGTGTTTCTGGTGGCGGTGGTGTGGACGGTCCTCAAGTCGAAAGAGTATTCCCCTGAGGAGATGGCCTCCTTCGCGGAGAACCAGGCGCGGGAGAGCCATGTGAGGGAAAAGCGGACGGCGCCGGAGTTCGCGGCGAACGGGGCCCGGCAGATCGGGCTGGGTGCCGCGCTGCTCGCGGTTGGCGTCCTGCTCAGCATCGGTCTCTTTGCTCTGAGCGCCCTGCCGAGCCTCGGTCTCGCTCCCAAGGATGTCTACCAGGTCATGATCCTGTCGGCCGGGATTGGTGTCGTCGGGGTGCTGCTGATCGCCGGTGGACTCATGCAGCGCGGTGGCCACTCGGACAACGGCTTCGTCACCATCCTGAACGACTTCATGGACATGCCCCGGACCATGAGGCAGCTGGCGTGGGCGCAGTTCTTCTCGTGGTTTGCCCTCTTCGCCATGTGGATCTACACCACGGCGGCGGTGACCAGCCACATCTACGGTACGACCGACCCCACCTCCGCGCTCTACAACGAAGGGGCCAACTGGGTGGGCGTCGGTTTCGCGACTTATAATGGCGTCGCGGCCGTGGTGGCGTTCGCCATACCGCCGCTGGCCAAATGGTCCAGCCCGAAGTTCGCCCACATCATCTGCTTGGTCTGCGGCGCATTGGGGCTGTTCTCCATCTACTTCGTCTCCGACCCGCGATTCCTGCTGGGCTCGATGGTCGGAGTGGGGATCGCCTGGGCGAGCATCCTTGCCATGCCCTACGCGATTCTTACCGGCTCCCTTCCGCCCTCCAAGCTGGGCTACTACATGGGCGTCTTCAATTTCTTCATCGTCATCCCCCAGATCGTGGCGGCGGCGCTCCTGGGCGTCATCGTCGGGCGCTTCCTGGGCGGACAGGCCATCTACGCCCTCCTGATCGGCGGCGCGTCCCTCCTGCTCGCGGCGCTGCTGATGCTGCGGGTTCAGGATGAAGCCGAAGGTGCAACCGCTGCATGAGAGCCGCGCTATGCGCCGCCGGGCTCATCGGCCTCGGCGCAATGCTCGCCGATGGGTGCCGTCCGGCCGCATCCCCCGAGGCTCGGCATCCGGTGAACGGGCCAGCCGCCGAGCGCACCGCAACGTTCTGGAACAGCGCCACGGTCTATTTCCTCCTCACCGATCGCTTCCAGGACGGAGACTCCGGCAACGACCGCGCACTCGGCCGCGCGCATGACGGCGGACTGCTCCGCAACTTCGAGGGCGGCGACCTCGTTGGCCTGCGCCGGCGAATCGAGGCAGGGTATTTCGACAGTCTCGGCGTGGACGCCATCTGGATGACTCCCTTCGTGGAGCAGATCCACGGGAGTGTGGACGAAGGCACTGGCAAGACCTACGCCTACCACGGTTACTGGACCCGCGACTGGACGGCGGTCGATCCGGCACTGGGGACGAAGAACGACCTGCGCGCATTGGTGGACGCGGCGCATCGGCACGGCATCCGCGTTCTCATGGACGCAGTAATCAACCACACCGGGCCCGTGACGCCAGAGGATCCGGCATGGCCCGATGATTGGGTCCGCGCCGGTCCCAATTGTGTCTATCGCGATTACACCACCACGGTCGACTGCACCCTGGTGGCCACACTCCCGGACATCCGTACCGAGCGGGACCTGCCGGTGGAGCTACCTCCCGCGCTGCTGGAAAAGTGGGCCGGCGAGGGTCGCCGGGATCGCGAGGTTGCCGAGCTCGACGCCTTCTTCCGGCGCACCGGGTACCCCCGCGCGCCGCGTTACTACGTGATCAAATGGCTCACGGACTGGGTCCGCGAGTTCGGGTTCGATGGTTACCGGGTCGACACCGCGAAGCACTTCGGTGAAGCGGTCAGTGCCGAGCTCAAGCGGGAGGCCCAGCTGGCATTCGCGGACTGGAAGCGGGCCCACAGTCGTCAGGTCCTCGACAGCCTTTCCTTCTATATGGTGGGCGAGGTCTACGGCTGGGAGCCGAGCCAGGGCAAGGGCTACAACTACGGCGACCGGACCGTCGATTTCTTCTCGAACGGCTACGACGCACTCATCAACTTCGGCTTCAAGGGGGATGCTGCCGGGCCACTCGACCAGCTCTTCACCCGGTACTCTGCCTCGCTCCATGAGGGGGCACTCTCTGGAGTTGCAATCCTCAACTACCTCAGCTCCCACGACGACGGCGGCCCCTACGACCGGGACCGGAAGGATCCACTCGGCGCCGGCACCCGTCTGCTCCTCGCACCGGGCGGTGCCCAGATCTACTACGGCGATGAGCTGGCGCGGCCCCTCGTGGTGCCGGGCGCCGAGGGGGACGCCAATCTCCGCTCGTTCATGAACTGGGCGGACCTCGAGCGCGGCGGCACGACTGCCGCTGTGCTGGAGCATTGGCGCAAGCTGGGCCGGTTCCGCCGTGCCCATCCAGCCGTGGGAGCGGGCGTCCATCGCACGCTTCAGGAGAGGCCGTTCATCTTCAGCCGTACTCTCGAGGCGGGCGGGAAGGTGGATCGCGTGCTGGTCGCATTGGACATGGGGGAGGGCGCCAAGACCATTCCGGTCTTCGGTGTGTTTCCTGACGGCACCGATCTGGTCGACAGCTACTCGGGGGAACACGCCACCGTGGCGAACGGCAGTATCACGCTCACCACCGGATCCGGCCTGGTGCTCCTGAGCGAGCAGCGGTGATCCAAGCCTATGGTCAAGGGCGGCGAGGACTGCGGGGGTCCCGCAGGGCGCGTGCGTGGGTTGCATTACCTCGGGCCAAGTCACCACGCAAAGCCGAGCGCCCGGAGGGACCCCCGCAGTCGAGCCGCTCACTGCAAGCTCGCCTTCGCGTCATTTCCCTGTCCCCATGACGCCGAGCGTTCGAAGCTCCGATTTCGGCAGGATGCCCGACGGGGCGCCGGTGCGACTCTTCACCCTGACCAACCGCAACGGCTGCATCGCCAGGATCACCAACTACGGCGCCACCATCACCGAGCTGCACGTACCGGATCACGACGGCCGACTCGGCGACGTCGTGCTCGGCTTCGACAACCTGCAGCAGTACCTGGGAAACCAGCACTACATCGGTTGCACCATCGGGCGGGTCGCCAACCGCATCGCGGCTGGTCGGTTCACGCTGGACGGCGAGGAGCACATGCTCGCCCGGAACAATGGCCCGAACCACCTGCACGGCGGTGAGACGGGGTTCGACAAGGTCGTTTGGGGGGCGACGCCACTCGCGAGTGCGGTTGCCGGCGTGAAACTCACCCACGTGAGCCCCGACGGAGACGAGGGCTATCCCGGCCGGCTCGACGTCGCGGTGGTCATGACGCTCACCGATGCGACCGAGTTGATCATCGACTACACCGCCACCACCGACCGAGCCACACCCGTCAACCTCACCAACCACACCTATTTCAATCTTGCCGGCCAGGGAGACATCCTCGGGCATGAGCTGACACTGCGAGCCGACAGCTATATTCCCACCGACGACAACCTCATCCCTACCGGAGAGGTTCGCCCAGTGAAAGCGACCCCTCTCGATTTCACCAGGCCTGTGCCCATCGGCGCGCGGTTCCACCAGCTCACCAGCCATCCTGGCGGCTACGATCACAGCTTCGCGATCAATCCTGCCGGGAAGGGACTGCACCTCGTGGCGCGGGTCTTTGAGCCAGAGACCAGTCGGGCGATGGAGGTCACTACCACCGAGCCCAGCGTGCATCTCTATACCGCGAACTTCTTCGATGGCACGCTCATCGGGAAGCAGGGCGCCGCGTATCCGCGGCACGCGGGGCTCTGCCTCGAGGCCCAGCACTTCCCCGATTCCGTCAATCAGCCGGCGTTTCCCAGCACCATCCTGCGCCCGGGGGAGACCTACCGGCAGACAACGACCTACCAATTTGGTTCCGCCTGAAGGTCTGGTTACCAACAACTTCACACCACGGAAACACGGAAGTCACGGAAGCAGCACGGAATAAGTTCCGTGCAACCTTCCGTGTGTTCCGTGTTTCCGTGGTAAGCTGTTCAAGTCACTGGAACGTCGGCCTATTTCGCCACGCGTCGAAAAGGTCGCCTGCGCATGGAAATGATTGGTGAGGTGACAGCGGTAGCTTCATTGTTCCGGTGTTCCGGGAGGGGCTGTGGGACTCATCGTCCATCCGACCAATCCTATCAGCGAGAAGACTATCGGGGCAGCGATCGAGGTCCATCGTCATCTGGGCCCGGGACTCCTGGAAGCCAGTTATCAGGCTTGCCTGTGCCGTGAGCTGGAGCTTCGAGGGATCGCGTTTCAGGGCCAAGTCGCGCTACCTCTCGAATACAAGGGAGTCCAAATCGCGAAGGGGTATGTCGTTGATCTCTTGATCGAAGGCTCCCTTATTGTCGAAATCAAGTCCGTTGAGAAACTACTGCCGATCCATTCTTCCCAACTGTTGACTTACATGCAGCTGCAGGGTGTGTCTTCTGGCCTGCTGATGAACTTCAACGTTACCCTCCTACCTTTAGGGATCAGGAGAGTTTTGCGCTGACCTGTATGATTTCACGGAAGTTGTTCCGTGCGCCTTCCGTGACTACCGTGTTTCCGTGGTGCGCCGTTTACAGTGTCAACCCCTCGGCAAGGCCTTGGGTTGTCCAACTGAGATGGGAGCTCACTTCCTGATCCACACCTGCACGCCTTGGGCCGGCAACTCGACTCTCAACATTCCGCCAGCGGCGGTAACCGTGCCTGCCCCTGGGTATACCTCCCGATAGCTCCCATCCACCGTAACCGAGACCTCTTGAGGTGTATCCGAGGCATTGAAGGCGACGATGGCACGCTGCTCCCCGAGAGTCCGGTCATACACCAGCAGCCGATGCGCGTCGTCGGTCAGGAGCCAGGTGAGCTTCCCATCCACGAACAGGCGCAGGTGCTGCTTGCGCAAGGCGATCAGCTCCTGGTAGACCCGGAAGAGTGCGGTATCGGGCGCGACCTTGTCGCGGCGGCGGGGGCGACCATAGGGGTGAGTGGTCTCGTCGTCGTATCGCAGATCGGACCACACGAGTGGCTTGCGCTCGTCGGGGTCGTAGGCGCCCCACATCCCCACTTCGTCGCCGTTCCAGACATGCGGTGCGCCGATGTAGGTGTACTGCTGCACCAGGATCTGCTGCTGGATCCGACGGGTACGCTCGTCGGGCCGCTCGATCTTGTACGCGGGGTCATCGCGCGGCGTATCCTGGTACTTGTAACGGCCCGGGTTGTAGACCGAGGTGCTGAAGCGCGGCGTGTCGTGGCTCGCCTCCAGGTTCATCATCGCCTTGAGCTGTGACGGGCCGATGCCGATGGCCAGGGAGTCCAGGCTGGCTGCCAAGGCGGAGGCAGTGAGGAAGGGCGGTGCCCCGGCGAAGAAGCTCCTCGTGGGCGCGTACCAGCGGTAATTCATCACGGCGTCGAATACATCGCCCTTAAGCCACGGCGCCGGGTCGTACATCTTGTCCGGCCAGGTCTCCCACCACACCTCGCCCACCAGATACGCTTCCGGGTTGATGTTCCGGACGAAGCGGCGGTAGTCGCGCCAGAAGCCGAGCGGCACCATCTCCGCCACGTCGAGCCGGAAGCCGTCGACGCCATCCGACGGATCGCCGTCGCCGTTGGGGTCCAGCCAGCGCCGGGTGACGTTGAACACCAGATCCCGCACCCCTGGTACGAGGTTGCCTTCGATGGCGCCGTGGGTCTGGCCCGGCGGTCGGCCGATCTTCTTCCATTCCGGCAGCCAGGGCACGCCCGCCCAGCCCCTATACGCAAACTCGTTGGTGTCCGGCGTGGCGGGATCATCGAAGCGTTCTATCTCGTACCAGTCGGCGAACCGTGACGCCCGCTGGTGGGCGAGCACGTCCTGCCACGCCCAGAAGGTGATTCCGGTGTGGTTCCACGAATAGTCCAAGATGATGCGCATGCCGCGCCGGTGTACCTCATTGACCAGCTTAAGGAAGAGGCTGTCGGCGGCGGTCCACCCCCAGGTGGCCGGATCCGCTGGGGACTCAGCTGCCATTCGCGCCTCGTCGCCGCGCGGATCGGGTCCGAAGTTGCGATCGATATGCTGGTAGGTCCGGGCGTCGTACTTGTGCAGCGAAGGGGCGTCGTTGATCGGATTGAGAAACAGCGCCGTCACCCCGAGCTCCTGGAGATAGTCCAGTCGGTCGAGGACACCTTGCAGGTCGCCGCCGTACCGGCGGAACTGCACCATCGTGTAGAAGTCCTTGCCGGTCGCGGCGGCCCAAGGCTCCTGCCGATACCAGTCGTGGGTCCACGGCGTCGGCCGCCAGCCGTTGGGGGCCGGTTGATCCGTGAACCCTTCAATGTCATGCGCGGTTGGATCGTTCGAACTGTCGCCGTTGCGGAACCGCTCGACCATGACCTGATACCAGATTGCGTCCGCGGACCACGCCGGCGCGTCGGGCTTCGCGGCGGGTTGTTGCCGCGGCGTCTCGCTGGCGCACGCAATCGCGAGCAGAGGACCAGGACGATGCGCGCGCAGCGCCGCGCCCCGTCTATTCTGGCGCAGGTGGGCGCTCGCCTGTGCCGGAGGTAGGGCCAGTACGCAAAAGCATGGAGAACGGTTGGGCTCACATTCCGTGGGTACAATCGGACCTCCCCTGATGGATCGGCCTGACCGTAGCTTGCCCTGAGCAGCCGGGGTGCCTCAATTGACCTCCCGGAATCTCGAGTCAGGAAGAGCGTAGCATACTCCTCTGTCACAGAGGTCCGGTAATCGGGGACCGCCCAGCGCCGCGAGATAGGCCCCAGCGTGTGGCTATGCCCCACCGAGACCGAACGCCGCGCTGCCGCGGGCATTTGACGAAGGAGCCAGAACCGATGGCATTGGCCCCGACCTTGGCGTCGCCACTCGCCGGCACCACGATGGGAACCGGTGGTTGGCGCTGGCAGTATGGCGCGGCGGTCTGTAGGTTCGACGATACTCCGAGACCGTATCGCCTGGAGTCGGCACGGTCACGTAGCGGTCCCGTGTGGCGGAAGCGCGACGGGCTCGGGCCATCGCCCGGCTGGTCCAGTAAGCTCCGGGTCATCGGAGTTGCAGGATTCTTCACGCGTGAAACGGAAAAGCATCCGTGGACGCTCGTGCACCTGACAGCGATGGATGGGCATAGATTGGCGCCACCCTCCACGAACGAGAAGCACCCTAAGTAAAGCCAGCACGGAAGTCATCGGATTCTCATATGCACTCCCGGAAGGTAGTGCTGAGAGTATGCACGAGGGGCATGAAACGATTGTGAAGGTCCCGCGAGACTCGGGTAGCGGCGGAACGCGGCAGTCTCATGAGGCACGTGCTTATGTAGCTCCTCGGGAACCCGTCCTTAGCCGTCAACGGCGTAAGTGCTCGTGACGAGACCACTGGGGTATTGGGTGGTCGCGATGTGGCGCAGCGGGATGTCGTGGGGGAGGGCTCCGAACAGCGGGATCCCGGTCCCGATCAACCGGGGAACGCGGGTGATAGTCATCTGTTGAATGAGCCCGGCCTCAAGGAACCGCTGGATCGTGATCCCCCCGTCCACATAGACATGCTGGAAGCCCCGGGACGCGAGTGTCGATACGATCTGAGCCGGTGCTCCCGACATCACCTCCAGCACGGCCTCGGCTGGGGGCGGCGCGCCCAACGGGCGATTGGTGAGCACGAACACCGGCTTGGGGCCGTAGGGCCAGACGCCGAAGCCCAGGACCGTCTCGAAAGTATTGCGGCCGATGACTAGTGCATCGACCGTGGCCATGAACGCGTTGTAGCCGTGATCCTCGCCGCCGTCGGCGGGCAGCCAATCGATGGCGCCGTTGCCGCGCGCGATGAATCCATCGACACTGGTAGCAATGAACACCGACGCTTTGAGCATCGTTCTCCCGATTGGCCTTTTCATGCCGGTTTGCAGCGACTCGTCGATTACACCGATAGCCGGTCTTCGAACCCGCTACTGCAGGATTACGCGTCGTCCCAATCCGGCATACAGGTAGTCATTGCCGTACTCGCTTCGGAGCGCGGCGAAAGCGGGTTCGCCGGTGCAATGGCCGGGGGCCACCTGGGCCACTCGCCATTGGTGGTGCAATCGTTGGACGAGAGGGTCGAGAAGGGAGTCCGGGGCCGCCACCAAGTGCAGCCCGCCGAACAGGGCACGGAGAGGGGCGTCCGGAGCACCCGCCGCGCCAAGAATGCGCTCGATCCCCGGATGGGAGCACCCGACGATGAGGATGCCCCCCGTCGGGGTGGATAGCACCAGGGATAATTCCCGAAGCTCGCGCGTGCCCGGGGATTCGGACACCAGGGCCACGAGTCGGATCCCGGGAGCAATGGTCAAGGAAGTGTCCACGAGAACAAAGTGGGCCGTCGGCCAGATAGTGCCGGACTGAATCTGGTCGGGGACCACCCCCTCGAAGTACCGCATGCTGTCGGGGAGGGTCGGGAGCGCTCGATAAAAGGTCCCAGGCACCGCAGCCCCGAAGATGCCGAACCCCTCTCGCGGCGCGTAGATCGGGACATGGGGATTCGCCTGGAGGACGACGCTGAGCCCGGCTGTGTGGTCACTGTGCCGGTGCGACACGACGACAAGATCCAGGTGCTTGAGGTCTATATGGAGGCGGCGGACGTTCTGGGCGAAGATGGCGGCGTTGTTCCCGGTGTCGAACAGGATGCGCTTTCCCTGGTATTCGATCAAGGCGGCAAAACCCCAATCTCGCACCAGGCCGGGGCCGCCGCCGAAGGCGTCGTAGAGGATCGTGACGGTGGTGGGGCCGGGCGCGTGGAGGGGCGGGCGGGCAAGGCCGACCGCGGCTGAGAAGACCAAAGCAGCGAGCATAGCAGCTCCAAGGCAGGGACAGCCCGTCTCATGCGGCTAACAGTTACGAAGCTGCAGCGTGGCTGCAGGGCGGGCAGGGAGGGGAACGGGGGAACGGGGGAACGGGGAACGGGGACAGGAACAACAATAAATGGTAGGGCCGCCTACAGGCGGCCCGCCCACGAGGAGCTAACGGCGCGCCTTGGCGCCTCCACCACCAAGTAGAATGGCGGCTCCCAGGAAGTACCCAACATCGTACCAGATGCCAGCGTTGGGGAAGGCGTACATCCGGACATTGGTGAAGAAGCTAGCAACCAGGCTGAACGGCATGATACAGCCGTGAGCCAAACCAAAAAGAAAGCCTGGCGTGCTCACCTCGGCGGCCGGCTGCGTGGCGCAGCTGAGAATGCCGGCAATGCCGAGGCACAGTCCGAGGGCCAGACGGCTCGTGATCTTTCCAACGGGTTTCGGGGCAAGCATACGAGCTCCTCGATCGGGGAAGCCAACAGCACCTAACCTGCTGCGCGCCTCGCAGGCCGGCAAGAAGCGGCGAAAAGCAGCTCTTGTCCTCCATGCAACATTCCCAAGGGAATTCCTCCGTGGCTTTCTCCGTGTTACGGAACCACACCGTGCATTTCCGTTGTTGTCGGTGTCTTCCGTGTTAATCAGTCGGCGTGACCCGAGGTATCGCGAACGCCCAGGTGATTCACCACATTGGCAGAACGTCGAGCCCGGCAAACTGATCACCACGGAAGCACGGAAAACCACGGAAGTACCACGGAACCAGCCCAGAACCACCCCGGAACCACTCCGTGCGTTTCCGTTGTTGTCCGTGTCTTCCGTGTTAATCAGTGTACGTGACCCGAGGTATCGCGAACGCCCAGGTGATTCACCAAATTGGCAGAACGATGAGCCCCGCAAACTGATCACCACGGAAGCACGGAAAACCACGGAAGTACCATGGAACCACCCCGGAACCACTCCGTGCGTTTCCGTTGTCTTCCGTGTCTTCCGTGTCAAACAGTTTGGATGCCCCGAGGTATCACCACGACCCAGGTGATGCACCACGTTGGCGGAACGTCGAGTCCGGCAAACTGATCATCACGGAAGCACGAGCCGGGGGAATCCACCGTGCCTCCATGGTTTGCAGTTCAGGGTTCACACGGAGCCACGGAATGCGCATCGGACCGTCGGACCGTCGGACCGTCGTCCCGCCGTCCCGTCGACATGCAACCTTCCGACGCCGAACCCCGTCCAAGGCTGACGGGGGCGGTATGCCCTACCTTCCAACACCCAGACGCAGGCCCGGCAGGTCACACCCGAGAGGCAGAACATGCTGACTGAATGGACCAGCGACCTTCGTCACGCGGCCCGCGCGCTTAAGCGTACGCCCGGCTTCACGCTCACAGCCGTCGGCACGCTGGCCCTCGCGATCGGCGCAGTGGCCGGGATGTTCAGCGTCGTCGACACCGTCCTCTTGAACCCGCTTCCTTTCGCCCATCCCGACCGCCTGGTCTACATCGCCGCCACGGCGCCTGGATCCGACATGCCGGGGGAATTCGAGGTCGCGGATGAGTTCTACCTGCACTACCGCGAACAGTCGCGGCTGCTGGAAGATCTCTCGACCTTCAACTCCTTCACCGCGACGCTCCGCGCCGGGGAGCGGGTCGAGCGGATCCGGATGTCCGCACCCACCAACTCGCTCTTCTCGACCCTCGGCGTGCGCCCGATTCTGGGGCGGCTCCCCGTCAAGGAGGACGAGTCGAACGTCGTGGTGATCAGCAACGCCCTCTGGCGCACCTGGTTTGGCGCGGACTCCGGCGTCATCGGCCGAGTCTACGAGATCGCCGGCCAGCGCCGCACGGTGATCGGTGTGATGGGGCCCGAGTTCAAGTTCCCGAACGACGGGACCTTGCTCTGGATTGCCGGGGAGATCCAGGCCGCAGGGATCGAGCCCGGTCGGTTCGGAACGGCGCTCGTGGCCCGCATGGCGCCGGGGGCCACCACCGAAAGAGTGGCCGAAGAGCTCACCAGCCTGGCGCGGCAGCTGCCGGAGCGGTTCGGCGGTTCCGCGGGGTACGCCCGCCTGATCGGACAGCATCGCGCCGTCGTCCGCCCGATCCTGGACCAGCTCCTCGGCTCGGCGTCCCGATCTCTGTGGGTGCTGCTCGGCGCGGTTGGGATCGTGCTGCTGATCGCCTGCGCCAACGTCGCGAACCTCTTCATGGTGCGCGCAGAGGGGCGCCACCGCGACCTGGCGGTGCGGCGCGCCATCGGCGCATCCCGCAGTCAGCTCGTGCGCCTGCAGATGGCGGAGGCTTTGATCGTGGCCGGGCTCGCGGGCGCGCTCGCGGTTCTGCTCGCCGCGCTGACCCTCCCGGCCTTTCTGCGGGCAGCGCCTCGGGGCATCCTCCGGCTCGGCGATGTCGGCCTGGACGCGACCAGTCTCGGCATCACCCTGGCCACGGTGCTGCTGACGGCTCTCGCGTGCGGCGCGATCCCGGCGCTGCGCGCGTCCGCGCCCGATCTCCGCCGGCTGCGCGAAGGCGGCCGGGGGTCCACAGGCAGACGCCATTGGGGGCGCGACGGGCTGGTGGTGGGACAGACGGCGCTGGCACTGGTGCTACTGATCGGGTCGGGACTGCTGGTGCGGAGCTTCAAGGCTCTGCGGCACGTGGATCCCGGCTATGACACCAAGGACATCTTCACCTTCCAGTTCGCGCCGGAGCAGCCGCGGTTGTCAGACGGCCCAACGTGGGCTCAGTTCCACCTGGACTTCATGGATCGGCTGCGGGCGCTCCCGGGGGTGACGTCAGTGGGCCTGGTGGAGAACGTCCCGCTCAATGAGGGCACCCAGACCGGGCGGTTCCATACCGAAGAGGCCCGGGATCCGGAGGGTGGCCCGCTGCTCACCTTCACCTGGACGGCGGGTGACTACTTCAAGACGATGGGCATCGACCTCCGAGCCGGCCGCCCGTTCGACGCGGCCGAAGAGGTAACCACGCCGGGCAGCGTGGTCATCAGCAAGTCGGCGGCGAACCTGCTGTGGCCGGGGCAGGACCCCCTCGGCCGGCGGCTGCAGCGCCAGGGCGGGACGTCGTGGAATACGGTGGTCGGTGTCGTGGACGATGTGATGCAGTACGGCTTCCGGGACACGCCGCAGGCGCTGGTCTACTTCCCGCTGGTGGGGCCGACGCCGGATGCCTGGAGGATCTCGTCCCCCGCCTACGTCCTCAAGACCGCCCGTGCCGAGGTCATCGCGCCGGAGGTGCGCGCCCTGGTGCGCGAGGTCGCGCCCGAAGCGCCGATGTACCGGGTGTTCACGATGGCGGGGCTCGCCACCGATTCGATGGTGCAGCTCTCGTTCACCATGCTGACACTCGGCGTCATCTCCACGCTGGCCCTGATCCTCGGCGCGGTGGGCTTGTACGGCGTGCTTTCCTATGTAGTCGCGGAACGCACCCGCGAGATCGGCGTCCGCATGGCGCTCGGCGCCACCGCCGAGCAGGTGCGGCGCATGGTGGTCGCCCAGGGCGCCCGGGTCGTGGGCGCCGGCATTGTAATCGGTGTCCTGACCGCGCTCGCCTCCACCCGTGCCATCAGCAGCCTACTGTACGGCGTGACCGCGGTGGACGCCGGGACGTTTGTGGCCATGTCGGCCTCGATGGTGCTCATCGGAATGCTGGCGAGCTATCTGCCCGCGCGGCGCGCGTCGAGCGTGGATCCGATGGAGGCGTTGCGGAGCGACTGAACTGCAGGCGACAGGCGAGAGGCGACAGGCGACAACCGAGCGGCCATGACCGAGGAATCGTCCATCGAGGGTCCTGCTGGTGACCCGCCGGCCCAGGGCACGTTCGCGAACGTGTACGCCGATCAGCAGCGGGCGGATGCGTACGCCCGGCTGGAATTCCCCGGCACCTACTACTTGGCCTTTCGCGACTTGCCCGGCATCATCGGACCTCCGCCGCCAGGAGGAACTGCTCTGGATTTTGGAGCCGGTGCGGGGCGGTCGACCCGGTTCCTGCGGCGGCTGGGCTTTCAGGTGGTGGGAGTGGACATCGCGGAGCACATGCTGGCGCGGGCCCGCAGTGCCGATCCCGGCGGCGACTACCGGCTGGTGTCCGACGATGACCTGGGAGGACTTCCGGAGCGGTCGTACGACGTGGTCCTGTCAGCCTTCACATTCGACAACATCCCGGGGTGGGAGAAGAAGCAGGCGATCTTCGCGGCCCTGGGGCGCTCGCTCAGGCCCGGCGGACGGATCGTCAACCTGGTCTCTACCCCGGAGATATACGTGCATGAGTGGGCCTCGTTCTCCACCAGGGACTTTCCCGGGAACGCCATCGCCAAGACGGGGGAAATCGTGCGGACCATCATGCTCGATGTCGACGATCGGCGGCCGGTGGACGACATCTTCTGGACCCACGACGATTATCTGGAAGTCTACCGCCGCTGCGGCTTGACGCTCCGCGCCGTCCATCGGCCCTTGGGCAGGGAATCCGATCCCTGCACGTGGGTCACCGAGACCCGTGTGCCACCATGGGCGATCTACGATCTCACCCTGTCATTCCCGATTCCACCACTTCAACACCCGTAAACGGGGGAACGGGAGAACGGGAGATCGGGGCCTCGGAACACCATTCAGTGTAGGGGCCTGTTATAGGCGGCCCGCACCCGAAGTCCGGCAGGGAAGCGTGCCAAGGAATTCACCACGGAGACACGGAGCACTCGGAGAAAGCCACGGAGAACTGGGATCACGAGTGGATGCCCCTGATGCCAAAGCAATTTGCCCAACGATGTTTCTCCGTGGCATTCTCCGTGACCTCCGTGCCTCCGTGGTATGCAGTTGATGTAGCTGGGTGAGTTCGGCAAACTGACGGTCAAAGAGTCCTACTTGGATCGCGGCGCGGCTTTCGGCCATGTCGGGGTCGTCAGGTTCAGGCGCCATACCGGCCCCGAGTAGAGCGGCCCCTCGAAGCGCAGAAACGCCGGGACTTGATCCATGACCAGCCAGACATGGCTGTCCGGTGGCAGCTTGCCCAGCAACTTGGCGAAGAAGGCTGTCAAGGCGCCTAACTCGGGCTTGAGGACGAAGTGCGCGGTCAGCTCCGCATGGACGCCGAGCATCACCGTGTCCGTGGCAGCATAGGCTATTCGCAGGCCGATCAGCCGGGGCTTCGGGGTAAACGCGACAAGATGGACGACAGCCGTGTCCCCGATGCGGAGGTTCTTGGCGAGGACGACCGGCAGGCCGTTGGCGACATCGGTCGGCAGGTCCAGCCGGCCGGCATACCGTTCCACCTTGCCGTCTTTGTGCGAGGTGCTCGCCACGACATAGTGGCCGTCGCGGGAGAGGCTGGCATCCAGGTCAGCGGCAAAGGCGGGTCCGCGCTCCACGAGGTGGTAGGTCTCCAACC
Source organism: uncultured Gemmatimonadales bacterium (assembly GCA_963748035.1). GTDB lineage: Bacteria > Gemmatimonadota > Gemmatimonadetes > Gemmatimonadales > GWC2-71-9 > JADJOM01. Next base: position 408,622 of record CAVVHO010000005.1, read on the forward strand.
GGAAGACACGATGCTGCGTGAAGGTCGTGGTCTCCTCGAACACGGATCTATCGGGAAAATGGAGAATCATTCGGCTCTCGAGGGTACTGTCGCCCGGCACCTGCAGGAGGTCCCCGTGCGCCAGCAGACTGTCCTGATCAGTTCGCAGCTCGAGAAAGCCGTGGACGGTGCCCTCGCTGTAGCGGACCGTGACCGGATGGGTGTTCTCCTGGGCCCAGGCGGAGGTCGCCGCCAGGAGCCCGAGAACCGCGGCACAGAAAAGGGCCGGGTGAGGTCGGCTCGATCGAGAACCGGTCAGCGAGGCCCAATGCGTGGCGGTCATTGCGGAAACGTAAGCCCGCGGACCACAATGCGGTGGGGTGGGTGCCCAGCGGGAAATGGTGCCTGGCAGGGCCCTGGCAGAATGTCTGGCCCCGCTAACTGATTACCACGGAGGCACGGAGAACGACGGAGCTTCCACGGCGCAAAGTGGTGATCGTTGTTGTCCCTGCGGAACGGGGAAGGGGGAACGGGGAAGGGGGAACGGGGAACGGGGAACGGGGAAAGGAACTCCTCACGTCTCGGTCGTCACTCCTCACTCCTCACTCCTCACTCCTCACTTCTCACTCCTCACTCCTCACTCCTCTTCCGTGCGTTTCCGTTGTTTTCCGTGTCTTCCGTGTTATTCAGTTTACGTGAGCCGAGGTATCGCGAACGCCCAGGTGATTCATCCCGTTGGCAGAACATCGAGTCCGGCAAACTGATCACCACGGAAACACGGAAAACCACGGAAGCACCACGGAACACTTCCGTGCATTTCCGTTGTTTTCCGTGTCTTCCGTGTCATTCAGTTTACGTGAGCGTTGCCTCCGTTGCGTCCTCCGTGACATCCGTGCCTCCGTGGTGTGCAGTTGATGTAACTAAGGGATCTTCGAACTCGGTCGGCCCTTCCCCGTCCCGGCGTTGGCGGAACGTCGAGTCCGGCAAACTGTTCACCACGGAAACACGGAAAACCACGGAAGCACCACGGAACCACTTCCGTGCGTTTCCGTTGTTATCCGTGTCTTCCGTGTTATCCAGTTTACGTGAGCCGAGGTATCGCGAACGCCCAGGTGATTCATCCCGTTGGCAGAACATCGAGTCCGGCAAACTGTTCACCACGGAAACACGGAAAACAACGGAAACGTACGGCAGGCGCTCCGTAGTACCTCCGTAGTTTTCCGTGCTTCCGTGGTAATCAGTTAGCCCAGCTGGACATTCCGCGAGCGCCTGGGGAATTCGAAACGGAGAGCAGGGAAGGCCTCGATCCCTGCGGGTGCTGCGCCCGTCGGCTGTCGGCACGTGTCAGGCCGCCCCTGGCGTGTCGCTCCGGCCCGGCGCCTGAGCCAGTGCCCGCTCGATGCGACGATCAGGAATCAGCCACATGAGCGCCACCAACAAGTACAGGGCATAGGCGATTGCAGGGTGCACGAATGCGGCGGCGATCGCCAGGGCGCAGAGAAGCGGCGAGAGCTTGCCCTTGAGGTCGCGGCCCAGTGCCACGGCCAGGACGGACTGCGGCCCCTCCGAGCGCAGGATCTGCCGCTGCAAGATCAGGTAGGCGACGCCAGCCATCAGGAGCACCACGCCGTAGAGCGCCGCGGGGGCGGAGGTGAGGGGATTCTCGCCCATCCAGGCCGTCACAAACGGCACGAGCGACAGCCAGAACAAGAGGTGCAGATTCGCCCAGAGAATGGCCCCCGTCACTCGACGGGTGCAGTACAGCATGTGGTGATGGTTGTTCCAGTAGAGGCCAAGGAAGAGGAAGCTGAGTACGTAGCTGAGCAGGACGGGCAGCAGCGGGCGCAGGGCTGCAACCTCGGTGTCGTGGGGCGGTCGCAGCTCGAGGACCATGATGGTGATGATGATCGCCAGCACGGCATCGCTGAAAGCTTCCAGCCGAACCTTGCCCATGGGTGCCCTCACCGAGAACAGGGGAACGGGGGAACTGGCGAACGGTGGAACGGTGGAACGGGGGAACGGGGGAACGGGGAACAGGGAACGGTGAACGGGGGAACGGGGAACGGGGAACAGGGAACGGGGAACGGGGAACGGGCGAAGGGCAAAGGAACTCCTCACTCCTCACTCCTTACTCCTCACTCCTCACTCCTCACTCCTTACTCCTCACTCCTCACTCCTCCCTCTCGCGTCACTCGACGAAGTTCAGCTTCTTCATCAGCGCCATGAACCGCGGCTCCGAGCGCAGCGGATCGAAGATGGCGTCTCGTCCGAGCCACGCCAGCATCTGGGAATTGGCGGCGAGCGCCCGCTCCAGGTTGTCGAGCGCACGCGCGTGGTCGCCGAGGCCCAGATAGACGAGCGCCAGGTTGAAGGGCAGCACCTGGCCACCCTGCGACATCTTCTTGAGCGCTTCCAGCTCCGCCATGCGCGCTGTCCCGGTCGCCTGCGGCCCCGTAGGCGTACGCGAGATACGCGGTCACGAAGGGCGGCGCGCCCATCGTGGTGGCCTTCTTGAGGAACGGGATGGCCTCGCGGAACTTGCCGGCATCCAGGTCGATCCAGCCCTTCGGCCATGACGGGAAAGAAGTAGGTGGGGTCGAGCTCCGCCGCCTTTCTGACGCAATGCTCTTGGCCGCCGCGAAGTTCTTCTGGAACATGAGCGCCATGATGGCGTCGACCAGCACCTGCGGGGACAGCGGGTCCAGCTCCGCTGCGCGCCTGCTTTCCGCGATGGATTCGTCGAACCGTCCGGTGAACGCCAGTGCCATGCGCGAACTGATCGTGCGCGAAGGCGTAGTTCGGGTTGAGCTCGATCGCCCGCCGGAATTCGCGCTCGCAACCGTCCCAGTCGAATTCGTAGACCAGAGCTTGAACATGGCGAGCGACGTGTGCGCTTCGGCGGAGTTGCTGTCCAGCTGCACCGCCTTCTCGGCGGCGGCCTTGGCCTTCGGTCGCGCCTCGGAGGCGGTCATGAACCCCTCGTTGTAGCCGGCCCAGAGGTAGGCGTCCGACAGCCCCGAGTACCCCGGGGCGAACGTCGGACTCAGCCGCACGGCCTCTTCGAACTGGGCAATCGCCTTCTGCAGGTTTTCGTCGCTCGGGCGGTTGAAGAAATAGCGGCCCTTGAGGTAGGCGTCGTGGCCTCCGGATTCACGCTCGGCGCGGTGGCGAGCCGGGACTGCTCGCGCCTCCGTCAGCGGACGTTGATCTCGCGCGCGATGGCCGACACCAGCTCGCCCTGCAGCGCCAGCACGTCGCTCGAGTTGCGCTCGAAGCTCTTGGCCCACAGGTGCCGGTCCGCCCGCGCATCGATCAACTGGGCCGTGATCCGCACCTTGTCGCCGGAGCGGACACCGAGCCCTCGACGACCGCATCCACGTCGAGCGCTTCGCGATCTCCGGCGTCGCCGGGCGGCTCTTGCCCTGGAACTGCATGGCCGAGCCGCGCGACGTGACCCGGAGCTGGCTGATGGTCGCGAGCGCGGCCGTCAACTCATCGGTCATCCCTTCGGCGAAGTACTTCTGGGTCGAGTCTCCGGAGTAGTTGTCGAGCGGAAGGACCGCGATCGAGCGGATGACCGCGGGCGCGCCCGCGTCCAGGCGGGGCAGCGGAGGATCGCCGCAGGAAATCCGGACCGCGCGACCGCGTACCCGCCGGCCGCAACGAGGACGCCGAGCAGGGCGAGCGCGATCGTGCGCTTGCGCCGCGCCGCCGCCGCCGCGGCGCGCTCGCCGGCAGTCACTTCCGGCGCCGGTGAGCGCATCGGCGAATTCGCGGGCGCTCGGAGAACCGGTCGGTCGGCGCCTTCGCCAGCGCCCGCATCACGGCGTCGTCGAGCGACCGCGGCACGACGTCGCGCATCACGCGCAACGGCGTCGGGCGTTCCGTCATCAGCTTCGCGATGATCGCTACTGACGCGTGCGGCCGGTCACGGGCGGCTCCCCCGCGAGCATCTCGTACGTCACCGCACCGAGGGCGTAGATGTCGCTGCGGGCGTCGAGATCGTGCTCGCCCGTCCGCCTGTTCCGGACTCATGTACTGCACGGTGCCGATCGAGAGCCCCGTTCCGGTCAGGCGCTCACCGCCCGCCTCGGTCAGGGCGAGGGCGATGCCGAAGTCGGCGAGCAGCGCCTCCCCCTCCTGCAGCAGGATGTTCTCGGGCTTGATGTCGCGATGGATGATGCCCTGCCGGTGGGCGAAGTCGAGCGCGCCGGCGACTTGTCGCGCGATCCGGATGGTCTCGTCGACCGGCAGCAGCTTCTCCCGCGTGAGCCGGTCGCGCAGCGACTCGCCCCGCACGAGCGGCATGACGTAGTACAGCGCGCCGTCCGCGTTGCCCGAGTCGAACAGCGGCAGGATGTGCGGGTGCTGCAGGTTGGCGGTGACCTGGATTTCCTTGAGGAAGCGCTGCGCGCCGAGCGCCGCCGCGAGCTCCGGCTTGAGCACCTTGAGCGCGACCTGCCGGTCGTGCTTGAGGTCGTGCGCCAGGTACACCGTGGCCATGCCTCCCTCGCCGAGCTCTCGCTCGACGCGGTAGCGGTCGGCCAGTGCGGCCTTCAGCCGTTCAAGGCGCGTCGGGGGCTCGGTCATGCCGATCCAGTCGGGACCTGAGGGCTAAGGGTACTCCCTCGGACAGGATGCGGCCAGCGATGCGAATGTGGTCGGGAGGGTGTTGAGCGGGGAAAGGGGAACGGGGAACGGGGAACGGGGAACGGGGGAACGGGGGAACGGTCACTCCTCACTCCTCACTCCTTACTCCTCACTCCTCACTCCTCACTCCTCACTCCTCACTCCTGTCTGGCCCCGCTAACTGATTAACACGGAACACACGGAGAACTACGGAGGTGCGACGGAGCAATGTGCCGCCTCTGTGGCTCCGTGGTGATCCTTGTTGTCGGTGGTGAATTCCCCCTGGCACTGGCGGAATGTCTCGCCCCGCTAACTGACAAACACGGAAAACCACGGAAGCACCACGGAACCACTCATTGCGTTTCCGCTGTTTCCGTGTCTTCCGTGTTAATCAGTTTGCGTGACTCAAGGTATCGCCAACGCCCCAAGTGATTCACCACTTTCGTAGAACGTCGAGTCCGGCAAACTAATGACCACGGAAACACGGAACACCACGGAAGCACCACGGAACCACTCCGTGCGTTTCCGTTGTTTTCCGTGTCTTCCGTGTTAATCAGTTTGCGTGACCCAAGGTATCGCCAACGTCCCAAGTGATTAACCACTTTCGTAGAACGTCGAGTCCGGCAAACTAATCACCACGGAAACACGGAACACCACGGAAGCACCACGGAACCACTCCGTGCGTTTCCGTTGTTTTCCGTGTCTTCCGTGTTAATCAGTTTGCGTGACCCAAGGTATCGCCAACGTCCCAAGTGATTCACCACTTTCGTAGAATGTCGAGTCCGGCAAACTGATGACCACCGAAACACGGAACACCACGGAAGCACCACGGAACCACTCCGTGCGTTTCCGTTGCTTTCCGTGTCTTCCGTGTTAATCAGTTTGCGTGACCTGAAGTATCGCCAACATCCCAAGTGATTCACCACGGAGACACGGAGGACACGGAGGCGGCATCCGGGATCACCACCACGCGGGCTCCGGGGGTGAGGGCCGCGAATCGTTTGACGGTGCCCGGGTTGGCCTCGTCGTATGCCCCCCCTACTTCAACAACCGCTCGTACCGCGGATTCCCCTTGAGTTCCGCAAAGGTGGGATCCAGCTTAAGCCACCCCGGCGACAGATAGTACGGCATGGTGAGCAGCGGCTCCAGCATGTCCAGCGCTTTCTCCGGTTCTCCCACCATCAGATAGACCCGCGCCATCAGCTGCTGATAGTAGGGCCCGTTCACCTTGTCCCGGCTGATCGGGCTCAAGGCGAGGGCCTGCAAACCCAGCGCGATGGCTTCATCCTTCCGGCCCAGGTAGGCGAGCGCCAGCGCACCGATCACCTGGCGCTGGGGATCGCCGGGCACGGCGCGCAGCTGGACTTGGGTGTCCTGCCAGGCGCTATCGGCGTACGCCCGGGCCCGGGTGCGGTCACCCCGGAGCCAGTACAGCTGCATCAACACCGTTCCCCATACGCTGCGATCGTTGTCGAACGCCGTCGGAGTGAGCCGGAGCGCCAGCTGCTGCTGCGATTCGTCCAGCACCCAGTACATATCCCAGTAGTTGCCGAAGAACGCGACCAGTTCCGGCCCGGTGACGTCGGGAGTGACTTCCCGCATCACAGCCCTGGCGCCAGGAAGGTCGCCCTGCGCGACGTACACCATAGCCTTGTCCTGGATCAGGCTGAGATCGCCGGGTGCCAGGGCCAGGACCGCTTCACTGGCCCCGAGCGCTTCGGGGTACCGCCGGAGCCACAGGTAGATGTTCTGCAGTCGGGTGGCGACACTGACCGAACGGGGGTCCAGCCGCAGGGCCTGCTGGGTGTGGGCCAGAGCCTCTTCCCACCGTCCTGCCGTCCGCTCGATCACTCCAGCCAGGGAGAGGTATTCGGGGTTATCGGGCGCCCGCCGGAGCGCTTCGTCCAGGTGGCGCTTTGCTTCCACCGTGTTTCTCTGGATGCTGAGTTGATAGCGGGCCAGGGCCGCGTGGCCCTCAGGGCCATCGGGGGCAAGACGAAGGGCCTGTTCTGCCGCGGCCAGCGACCGGCGGGCAACGACCGGATCGGGAGTGGTGTTGCCGTAGAGCGAGGCCAGGCTCCCGCTCAGCCGGTACCACGCCTCGATGAACGAAGAGTCCTGGGCAACCGCCTGTTCATAGTACGCCGCAGCCCGCCGGAGTGCGGCGGGATTCGAACCGATTTCGGCTCGTCCTTTGAGATACAGATCGTAGGCCGCCAGGTTCTCGGTCGGCCGCTCGCCCAGCTTTGTTGCTTCCCGGCTTCCCAGCGCCACGCCGAGCGCGCCGGCGACCCGGCTCGCGATCTGGGCCTGGACCTGGAAGACGTCGGTGAGGCTGGCGTCGAAGGATTGCTGCCAGGTGACGTCGCCGGTGCGCGCGTCAATCAGCTCCGGGACCACCTGGACTCGGCTGGTTCCGTCGGCGGCCTTGGCCCAGCGCACGGTCGCGGTGAGCAGGTAATCTACGCCAAGCTCGTTGCCGATCTGCTTGGGTGACTTGGGGCTCTCCCGGTACTGGTCGGAGCTGCTCCGCGCGATGAGCTGCACGGTGCCCAGGCCGGCCAGCTTGCCGCGAACTTCGTCGGAGATTCCGTCGGCGAAATAGGCATCTTCCGGGGCGCCCCGGTTGGTGAAGGGCAGGACGACCAGGCGGCGGCCTTGCGGTGTGGCTCCCGCCACGGCCGGATTCCTGAGGACCAGCAGAGCCGCGAGCACGCCCCACGCGGTAAAGGCGAGGACTCCTCCCACCAGGCCGTTTCGCAAGGTGAGAAAGCGGCGGAGACCGGTGTGCCCAGGTCCTCCCCGGGCGCCGAGCAGCATGATGGGAAGACCGACCACCATCAGGAGGATCGCCAGCAGGAACATCCACTGGGGAAGGCCGACCTGACGCACCAGGGCATAGGCCATCGCCAGCACGGCGGCGCCGGCCAGGCAGAAGAGGCCCAGGACTTGGAGCGGAGCGGGACCCGCCGAGGGGAGGACCGGCCGCGCACCGCTGTGGGTGACCTCCAGTGCCTGGTCCAGGGCGGCCGCCAGGGCTGTGGCGGTGGGGTACCGATCGGCGGGACTCTTGGCCAGCGCCTTCAGGGCCACCCGGTCCACGTCCGGCACCAAGTCGGCTCGGGAGCTGGTGAGCGAGCGGGGGTTTTCCGTCATGCTCCGGGTCACGATCGCGCGCGCCGTCGGCCCGGTGAAGGGCGGCTCGCCGGCGATCATCTCGTAGAGCAGGGCGCCCACGGCGTAGATGTCGGCCCGGGCATCCACTTCCTTGTCTCCCATCGCCTGCTCGGGCGCCATGTAGTGCGGCGTCCCTACCGCCAGCCCGGTCTGGGTCAGCGTCTCCGTCGCGGTGTTGCTGATCGCGCGGGCAATGCCGAAGTCGGCCACCATCGCGTGACCGCCGCCCAGCAGGATGTTGGCGGGCTTGATGTCGCGGTGGATGATGCCGCGCCCGTGCGCATAGGCCAGCGCCTCCGAGACCTCCCGCGCGATCTTGAGCGCCTCCTCGACCGGCAGCTGGGTCTCGCGGTGGATCCGGTCCCGCAGGGTTTCGCCTTCCACGTACGGCATGACGTAATACAGCAGGCCCTCGGCCTCACCCGATTCGTACATCGGAAGAATGTGAGGATGGGTGAGCCGAGCGGCGATCTCCACTTCGCGGAGAAAACGATCGGCGCCGAGCGTGGAGGCGAGCTCGGGCCGCATCACCTTCACCGCCACGCTGCGATGGTACTTGAGGTCTTGGGCGAGGTAGACCGTCGCCATCCCGCCTTCTCCCAGGACACGCTCGACCTTGTACCGGCTAGCGAGCGCCTTCTTGACCTTGCTGACCTCGACCACGCCGGTGACCGCGGTGCGGGGAGGAACGCCGGGATCGGTGGGCGTGGCCAGGCCGCAACGGAGGCAGAATTGCGCCTCTTCGGGCAACGGCGTCTTGCAGGCAGGGCATTCGCGCGCCTGGCTGCCGATCGTCATCATCGGGTACCCCCGCGCTCCTCGGGAGGATCGACCGGAGCCGATCGGGACGAACCCTCCGCCTCCGGGGGCAGGATCGCTTCGAGCATCGCGAGCTCCGCCTCCAAGGCCTCCGAGCGAGGCGCTGGAACCGGCTTGGGGGCGGGGACAGGTTCTGGCGAATCGGGTTTCTGGGTTGCCACGGGTCCTCGATCGTGAGCTTGAACGCCGGACGGGCTCCGCCGACGGTGACACGATACGGAGCGCACGCTCAATCCCGCGCACTCGATGCTTGCAGCCAGGGGACGGTATTTAGCGCGGCGCGGCCAACGAATTGTCTTGGTGGGAGTTAGGGATTGGCGTTGGAGGCCAGAAAGTCGCTGGGCGTGGCGTCGAACCGCTCCTTGAAGGCCCGGCGGAAGTAGGAGAGAGACTCAAATCCGACGGCGTATGCGATTTCCGTGACGCTGCCTGCTCCCTGTTTGAGCAGGGCCGCGGCGCACTCCGCCCGGACCGTCCGGATGTAGCGGGTGGGCGTGGTCGCCAGCTCATCCCGGAGCGAGCGGTAGAGCTGGTGATAGGAAAGAGAGGCGGCCTCGGCCAGCGCCTCGGGCCCGAAGTCCGGATCCACCAGATGGGCCTCGACCAGCGGGCGAAGCCGAAGATCGAGTCCCGATGTAGCCGTTGGCGCCGTGGCGGGCGGGGCCGATTCCCCCAGGCGAAAACGCTCCCGCAGACGCCGGCGCTGACTGAGCAGGTTGGCCACGCAGGCGGTCAGGACGCCGGGGTCGAAGGGCTTCACCAGGTACGCGTCGGCTCCGGCCTCGAGGCCGGCGATCTGGTCGGCCGACTCGGCGCGCGCCGTGAGCAGGATGACCGGGATGGCGTCGGTCATCGGGTCAGCCTTGAGCGCGCGGCCGAGTCCGAGGCCATCGAGCTCCGGCATCATGACGTCGGCCACGATCAGATCGGGAAGCGCCTCGCGGGCCAGGGCGAGACCGGCCTTGCCGTCCCCGGCCTCGAGGACGTGGAACTGGGGCGCCAGCACTGAGCGGACGTAGGCCCGCACGTCGGGATTGTCGTCCACCAGGAGCACCGTGGTCCGGTCCGCGGCGTTCTCCTCCTTCTCCTCCGCCGTTGCCCCGGTCCCATCCTGGGAGAGATGGTCAGGGGATGAGGACTCGAGGGCGTAGAGCTCGCTGAGTTCCGCGGAGGGTGTGGTGGATGGGGCGGCGGCCGTTTCGTCGCTGCCGGCGACGTTCAAGGGGAGCCGCACCGTGAACGTGGTGCCCTGGCCCGGAGTGCTCGTGACGCCGATCTCGCCACCGTGCAGCTCCACCAGCTCCTTCACCAGCGCCAGGCCGATCCCGCTCCCCTCGTAGCGCCGGGTGTTGGCGCTATCGGCCTGGTAGAAACGGTCGAAGATGTGAGGCAGGTCCGCCGCCGCGATGCCCACGCCGGAATCGCGCACCACGATCGCCGCGGCTCCGCTATCCTGGATCACCGACACATCGATGATCCCGCCATTGCCGGTGAACTTCACCGCATTGGACAGGAGGTTGAGGAGCACCTTCTCGAGCTGCTCCGGATCGGCTCTGAGCGTCAGGCGCCGAAGCGCGCTCCGGAAGATGAGCGAGATCCCGTTGCGCTCCGCCAGCGGGGTGAAGGCCTGGGTGACCGACCGGGCGAAGCCAACCAGCTCGACCGGCTGCCGGCGGACCGTCACGCTCCCGGCCTGGAGCCGAGTCAGGTCGAGGATCTGGTTGATCAACCGGAGGAGGCGCTGGGTGTTCCGGAGCATGAGGCCGCCCTGTTCCCGCGCCTCCAGGCTCAGCGCACCGTGACGTCCGTCGAGCAGGCTCTTGAGTGGCCCCAGGATCAGGGTGAGCGGAGTGCGGAACTCGTGGCTCAGGTTGGCGAAGAGCCGGGACCGCATCTGGTTCAACTGCTCCAGCTTGACGTTCTGCGAGGCGAGTTGCTGCTCGTTCCGCTGCAACTCGGCGGTACGAGTCTCGACCAGCACCGTCAGCTCCACCTCCCGCTGCCTGAGGCTCCGGACTCGCCACTGATAGGCCAGCGCGCCGAGCAGCGCGATAGCGATCGCGAGCAGAATTTTGGCCGCAGCGGTTTCCCGGAACAACGGGGCGACGCTGAGCTGCACCGCGGCTTCCGCCGGAGTCCAGCGGTCGCCACCCTGGCTGGCGACCACCTTGAAGGTGTAGTGACCCGGAGGGACGCGAGTATAGAACGCGGTGCGCCGGCTGCCGGCGTCCACCCAGTCCTTGTCGTAAGGCTCCAGCCGGTAGCGAAAGCGAACGTTGCCGGGCTCGACAAAGGTGAGCGCCGTATACGTAATCTCCAGGTCCCGCTCGGTGGGCTTCAAGGCGATGCTGGTATCCGCGGAGAGGACCCGCCCGCGGCTGGTGACCTGTTCGACGGTCACCGGCGGGGGCTCGCGCCCCTGGGTCACCCGCGATGGGTCAACGCCGACGATACCATCCTGGGTGGGAAACCAGAGCCGCCCGTCCCGGGTCTTGGCCCCGGCCGGCTGAAACCCCCCATTGCCTTCCCGGTTCCGGAGTCCATCGCGCTCGGTGTATGCTGTGGAGTGAATCCGGGGAATGCGGTGCTCGGCAAAGGCGTTCAGCTCATCGCGCCGCACCCAGAAGATGCCGCGATTGCTGTTCATCCAGAGCCGGCCCTCGTCGTCTTCGAGAATCTCATGCACCACCGGATCGAACAGGCCGTCGGTGGTGGCGTATCCTACGATTGGCGGGACGTACCGATCGTCCTCGGCAGGCCAGCGGCGGGGGTCCAGCCGAGCGAGCCCCCTCCCTTCGGTGCCGATCCAGAGCCAACCGTCTCCATCGACATAGAGTGAGCGGATGAGATCGGCGGGAAGGCCTTCGCGGGTGGTGAGGGTGCGGCAGCGTCCGGCGAAACAGCGCACCACGCCGCCGCCGTTGGTGCCGACCCAGAGCGCGCCATCGGGGGTCTCGGCAAAGGCGCGGGCCGGCGCCCGTCCCGGCCATTCGGTCATCGGAGTCCAGCGGCCGTCCCGGCGCTCGACGACCTGGGTTTTGGTGCCCGCCAGCAGCCGGCCGTCTTTCGCCCGATAGAACGCGTACACCCCGGGCCATTCGAAATACAGTGAAGGCACTTTGGTGCAGCGCATCCCCGATTCGCCGCAGGAGTAGCTCCCGAACGGGGTACCGAACAGGATGCCGTCCCGGTCCTGCACGATCGAAGTCACCTGGGACGGGTAGCCCCGGGCCGGGGTGAAGTTCTGAATGGTGCGACGATCGGGCGAAACCCGGCTGGTCCCCTCGAGCAGGCTGCCGACCCAGAGCGCGTCGGTCGAATCCCGCGCCACAACGTAGGCATTGCGGGCGGCGAGCCCCTCGGGGCCGCTAAGGGAGGTGAACAGACTGCGCCGGAGCCGGTGGAGACCCATGCCATCGGTGGCGAGCCAAATTCCACCTTCGCGATCGAACAGCAGATCGGTAATGCGCACCGTGGGACGATTGGATTCCGGGTCCAGGGTGTATACCCTGCGGCCATTGAGCATCAGGTCGCGGTCGATCGCGTGCCATGCGCTGTCCCGGCCCAGCACCTGGAGTGGCACCGAGAGAGTGAACTGGTGCAGACGGGGGTCGACCGGGACGACGCGATGGTCGCGATCAAACCGGAAAACACCTTTCATGCCGTAGCCCAGGACCGCCCCGGTGGCCGGGAGGTAGACGAACCGCTGAATGTTCCCTGGGGCCGGGCCCAGCATGGGGATACCCGCGACCGCGCCTTTGGGAACCTGCCAAACTCCTCGCGAGCTACCGAGCCACAGGCGCTCCTCGGGGTCCTCCCACACGGTGAACACCGAGTCTCCCTCGAATGCGGGGGCGACCGTCACCCGCTCCGCGCCGGCGTCCGCGATCCGGAAGACGCCGTTGGTTTCGGTACCGACCCAGAGGCTGCCGTCCCGCCGGCGCACGATACTCAACACCTTCCCCCGGATCACTTCCGGGTCCACCGGGACCAATCGGTCCCCTTCGATTCGGCCGAGCCCTTGCTCGCTGCCGATGAAGACCTGTCCCGAAGGGTCTTCGTAGATAGCAAAGGGCCCGCCGACCAGCCCCCGGCTCTCGTCGATAGGCGTGAAGCGGCCCCGCGCGAACCGGACCAGGTAACGCTGCTCGGTCAGTAACCATAGCGCGCTGTCCCGGGTCTCCATGACCGACATGATCCGGTCACTGGGGAGTCCGGGGGAATTGGCGGAGTTGTAGACCGTGAAGCGGACCCCATCGAACCGGACCAGGCCGTCGAACGTGGCGAGCCACACGTAGCCGGTCCGGCTCTGGATCAGCCCATTGATGGAATTGACCGGGAGGCCGTCGGCGATGGACCACGACTCGCGAACCCATCCGGAGGCGAGCGCCGAGGGATCGCCGGCCTGCGCCTGGAGCGCTGCCGCCGCGATGGCCAGCATGGCGCCGGCGCCGCCGAGTCGCCGCGCAGATTGTCGTGTGAGTGGGGACACGGGAGAGATTCTACACGGGGAACGGGGAACGGGGAACGGGGAGAACAGGGGAACGGGGGAACGGGAGAACGGGGAACAGGGAACGGGGAAGGGGGAACGGGGAAAGGTACCGAGTACCGAGTACCGCGTACCGAGTACGAAGGAATCACTTCCCGTCAACAGCAGACCACAGAGACACGGAGGCACAGAGGGTTATGGTACGGCCTCTGTGTCTCTGTGCCTCTGTGGTGAAAGCAGTTGGCGGGCGGACGGGCGGACCGCGGGCCGTGTTGAATGAACTCCAACCGCCTAATCGCCCAACCGCCTAATCGCCTTATTCCCGATTCATTCCCGTTGTATCCCCGCCCAATCGCATAACCGCCCAACCGCCCTAGTGAGACCGCTTCGGGTCCGGAAAGTCACTACAGGCTGGCGTCACCCATTCCCCAGGTTTGCCCAGTGAATCGGTGAGGACAGAGTCGCGCGGAAAGCGGCGCAGATACTTGAGGCATGCCTCACGATGGGGCGACGGGTACATCCCAACAGCATAGGTCAAACGGGAGGCGGCCCGGACCGAGTTCTGAATGACTGGATTACGGGCGAGGGCCGTCGCCACCAGCGGATAGTAGGGTTGATCGCTGGTCCACACTTCATCGAATGTCATGGCGTACATCAGGGCTTCCAGCCAGGGGAGAGCCGAGTGCGAGTCGCGCGCGATCGCGAGTCCGTGACGGTCGAGCAGCGTCAGGATTCGCTGCCGAGCTCCCTCACCCTCCCAGTCGGACGATAGCCATGCCATGACCGCCATGTCATGAGCGGCCCGCGGGTTCTGGAGCAGGAGGCGAAGCAGTTGTGGGTCTCGGTGCTCATAGGCATAGCGGGCGATTTGCCGGTATGTGCTGAGTGGAAGCGTGGTGTCCCGCGGAAGAGCGTGGTGCGACGCGATAGTGCGTACCTGGCCACGTGGTGTCGTATCCGGCTTGGTGATCGCCTTTACATCGGGTGTTACCCACCAGTCCGGGGCTTGAGGTGGAGGGAGGTAGCGGCCCGAGTCCTCGGGTGCGATCGGGAAGCGAACAGGTTTCGCAATGTGTGGCAGGCGAACCAGATCGACAGGGTGGATCAGCATCTGGCAGACAACCACGAAGCCATCCTCGTCAGCGTGGCGAAAAGTGGCCGCTAGGTGGTCGGTCCATTCGTCAACCGCCACAACCGCGGGTGGCTCGTCACCACAACCTGATTGTACGCCATAGTAGACGACGAGGATCTCCTCCTTCTGGAAGTCGACGGCGGGCGCGACGGCGGTGCTGATCACCCCGTCCTCCGTGTCATACTCTGCGGCATATAAACGCCAGAGGTGCTGCCAGCGAGCGCTATCGGTGACCAAGGCCCAGCCTGGAGTTGGGAGAATGAGGCTGTCCTGGGGCAGATACTCGATGGGAACCGAGGCTATCGGGTACGACGATGGCGCCTGGGCACAGCCGAGGCCCAGTGCCACAGCGCTCCACGAGGCCAACCCGAGAGTCTTCATGGTCCTGCTTTGCAGGGAACGGGGAACGGGGAAAGGGGAACGGGGGAACGGGGAAAGGACCTCTTCACGTCTCGGTCCTCACTTCTCACTTCTCACTTCTCACTCATCTTCCGTGCGTTTCCGTTGTTTTCCGTGCTTTCCGTGTTAATCAGTTTGCGTGACCTGAAGTATCGCAACATCCCAAGTGATTCACCACTTTCGTAGAACGTCGAGTCCGGCAAACTGATCACCACGGAAACACGGAAAACCACGGAAGCACAACGGAACCACTCCGTGGGTTTCCGTTGTTTTCCGTGTTAATCAGTTTGTGTGACCCGAGGTATCGCGAACGCCCAGGTGATGCACCATGTGGGCGGAACGTCGAGTATGGCAAACTGATCACCACGGAAACCCGGAACACCACGGAAGCACCACGGAACCACTCCGTGTGTTTCCGTTGTTTTCCGTTTGTTCCGTGTTAATCAGTTTGGATGACCCGAGGCGTCACCACGACCCAGGTGATGCACGACGTTGGTGGAACGTCGAGTCCGGCAAACTGATCACCACGGAAACACGGACAACCACGGAAGTCGCATAGATCCCTGACGATCATGGACGATTCCTGGCGGAGGCGGAATCGGCGGTTGCGAGGAATCCTCGAACGGCGCTGAGCATCGCCGCTGGCGCATCCCACGTGGTCATGTGCGCGGCATCCGGGAGCACCACGACGCGGGCGCCGGGGGTGAGCGCCGCGAATCGTTTGACGGTGGCCGGGTTGGCCTCGTCGTATGCCCCCACCGTGTAGAGGATCGGCACCCGGATCGTGGGGAGGAATGAGGTTGCGTCGTAGTACTTCAAGGTGCCGGTGATCGTGAACTCGCTCGGACCCTGCATGTAGTTGTACAAGGCCTGATTGACTGTCGCGAACAGGCTGTCCATGTCGGCCTGCACCGGATGGCGCCAGACGTACTGACCATAGAAGACCGCCGAGGGCCACCTGGTAGTCCGGCGCATCGAAGCGGCCCTCGGCCTCGCGGGTGGTGATGGCGCGCTGGAGAGAATCCGGAAGAGTCTTGACCAGCTCCTTGGCGTGGCGCTCCCACGCCGGGATATCCAGGGCGGCACTGGCGAGAATGAGGCTCGCGACATGCTCGGGGTGCGCGCGGTAGTACTCGACGGCGAGAATGGTCCCCCACGAGTGACCCAGGAGATGCACCCGCTGGTAGCCGAGCGCCGCGCGCAGCGAATCCAGCTCGGCCACGAAGTGCGCGATGGTGAACAGGGTGGTGTCGGTGGTCTGACCGGACTTGCCGCTGCCGAGTTGATCGTAGCGGACCGTCGGTCGATCAGTCGCGAGGGAGTCGAGCGACCGGAGATAGAAACTCGAGAATCCCGGCCCGCCATGGAGCAGGATGACCGGTGTGGCCGAGCCGCCGCCCATGTGCTTGTACCAGATGCGGCCCCCGGGCACGGCCAGATAGGCCTCGTCCGGCTGGAGGGCAGGGGCGGTAGCTGCCGCGGCCGGCGGGGTGGCAGGTGCGGCCCGCGAGGATGAGTCGCGGCAGGCGAGCAGGGCAAGGGCTCCGAGCAGGACGATGCGGGGGGAGGGAGGCATGGCCCTCATGGCGAGAAGGGGATGACGGTAAACTGCGTTAATCGATCTGGAAAACACAATCATGGATCTTGTACGTGATATTCCCGGGCCTTCACTGGGTTGGGCCTTCAATAGGCTTCAGGCCATGTAGATAGGCATAGATCGCAGTGAGATCCGTGTCACTGGCGAAGGCTGAAATGGCCTTCCAGGGCATTGCTTCGGCCAGCGTGTGATTGTAGGGATCTACGCCCGTTCGCACGGTCCGGATGAACTCCTCACCACTCCACTTTGTGAGGAACACCCGTGAGGTTCGGGCCGGCGGGGGGACCGGGCCCACCGACCTTGCCGCCGGTGAGGTTCTCGCCGTGGCACAGTCGGCAACCCAGAATCGAGACCAGGTACTGACCGTAGTCGGCCGAGGCGCCTTCGGCTGGCGCGACGATGGGTTGGGTGATGGGCGGCTGTGCGCTGGTGGGGGCGAGGCCCGCTCCGATGAAGAGTCGCGCCGATGACATTCAGCTTGGTCGCTGGAGTATTTGGTTCCACCGCAGGCTGCGAACGCGAGATAGGCGACGATGGCCTGGACGTCGACGTCGCTCAGATAACGAAAGACCTCCGAGGGCATGATGATCAGGGGGCGGCCGGTCTTGTGCACGCCTTCGCGGATCGCGCGGATGAGTTCGCCATCCGACCAATCCCTGATCTCGCCGGCGGGCGTGAGGTTGGGGGCGTAGAGGGTGCCGATCGGCGGGCCGCCTTCGAGAAGTTCTGACCGACCAGGGGTGGGCTCTCGTCAGGCGAATGACAGAACGGGCAATACACGGCCAATCTCGTGCCTCGCGCCACCTGGTCCGGCGTACCGGCGACCTTGATGTCCGTGACTGTCGGCCGGTGGGGTGGGAAGTTGAGCTTGTAGAAGCCGACCAGGGCGACACCGAGGGCCAGGGTGGCGAGGTGGCAAGCAGGCTTGAGAGGACGAGCCCAACCCACTTTCCGACCCGGTGCTGTGCTCGCCTGGCCCGCAAGGCGAGCCATATCCCCAATGCGGCCAGGAAAACCAGCACGGTGACGCCCAGGAAGTCGAACATCGAGTCTCTCCTTACTATTGGAGTGGCTGGCCCATCGATGGTTAGGCGTTGCCTGCGGCTTGCCTTCTTCGGAGTGGTGAAGGGTCAGGGCGAGCGCGTTGAGGGTTTCGTCGAGAGACTCAAACGCTGCAAGAAGGGTGACAACTTCAGGTTCAGTGCGGGTCACAGTGAGCCCCGAATGGCATGACGCTGCAGAACGCCCTGCATAACCGGCAGGGCCGCACCTCGTTTGCCAAGCCCATCCCGCGCACCGCCCGGGTGTGTTCGGGCCGCCGCAAAGCGACGGCCGCGCCCGGTCAACTTCATGCGGTAGTTAGGCCGCTCGACCGGCGGTCACGAGGCCGGCAAGTCGTCTAAGTTGTTGCTCCAAGTCTTCGTACAAGGGCGCAAGAGTTGCCTCGGAGACCTGCAGTGCTGCGGGTAGAGCCACCGGCAACGATCCTGCCAGATGCCGGTGCCAGAGGTCAACAAAGCTTGCTAGCGCCGGGAAGTGCACTTGTGTGCTGGATTCGGCTAGCCAATAGTGATCCGTGAACAGAGAAACAAGGTGATCGTACATTGGTAGCAGGCGCTCACGGAGCTGTACGTTGTTATAGTCCAATTGCCGATCAAACGGTGCGAAGCTATTCGATATGTTCATGGCCAGCTGCTTCCCTTTGGCCGCCGAGGCAATTGCCTGATCGACCTGAGCGCGCCACGCCGTATCCGAAGCCGCGCTGAGCTCTGCCCTGAGCGCAGAGCGCGCACGAATCTGTTGAATAATGCCTACCATGGGGCTATAGAAAGCATCGATGTGTTCACGCAGGTGGTCGTGCCTACGCTGTTCTCGAGCTTGCCTTGTGGCCAACACATAGCCGAGATACCCACCAGCCAAAGCAATGACGGCTGGCATCAACATCTCTAGGAGCGCCAGACCTGCCCGTGCCTGAGACGGATCATGAAGGAGGTGAACGAACAGGGTGTCCAGAGAACCCTCCTGGGCAGTGCCGCCTAACGACCGCGCATGACCTGCGGGGCCGCGGCGCGGTCTGGGAAGGTTACGTTGAGACAGCTGGCCGTGCCAGCCCCGTCACAAACGGACGGCCGCGCCCCGTCAGCGTCCATGCGCTGGTTAGCCAGCGCGGGGGACTGGCTGAGTGGGCTAGTGCGGACCGGCGAGCCATCCAACCTGGCTGGCTAGGCGGCAGGCCATGAACGCGAAGCTGCAGTCGAAGGCAAGCCAGAACGTGAACAGGCCAGCGGGGGTCTTGCCCTTATGGAGCCGCCATCGTCCGAGAAGCACCATGAGGATAGCCACGCTGATGGGGACAAGGGCGACGCTGAGTCCTGAGATGTGGCTTCCTCTAAAGATGGGTCGAGGCCAGGCCCAGGAGGAGGCGAGGCCCAGCAAGCCGCCGAGCGCAATGTAAGTAAGGGCCGAATGGACATGGGGCCAAGAAGTACGAGCCTCGATCCGGTCCATAGCCTGATTTAGCGCCAGTTCGCCGAGAAGGCTGAGTACCAGGAGTACGAGGAAGATGAGCCAGTCGGGTATTGGTTTCTCCAGAGAAGTGACGCCGTGCTGGCTAACGCACAATTGGACCTGCAACGAATCTACCTCCAGTGCCCACTAATACCATCACGCTGCATACCAAACGCCTTAATCTGGTTCGATTGCTTCAGGCCCTAGCAGCTTCGCTGGGTACCGAGCCCCGTCCCTCCCCCTGAATAGTTTGCCGCATTGTGGGTGGACCGGCGGAGGGCGGACGAGCCGACGGCACTGCGTGATTAGACCACCACCAACCTCGTTCCCCCGTTCCCCCGCCGCAAATTGTAACAATCCTAACAACGACTCCCAGCTCTGTGGAAAACCACCCAAACCTTGTGGAAGATTCCCTCCAGGAGGACAGGTTTCTACACATCAGGACACTCCAGATTTCCACAGGCCCTGCCGAAAACAAAGTCCTGGCGGCTCCATCAACGTCCCGGTCCATCAGATCACCGAGTTTATTCACTTGGCCGAGGTCCTATTCAATTTGTCCGAGCCTCCCAGCCATTTTCCCGAGCCCCCCGCGCATTTTTCCGAGCCCCCCAGCCGTTAGACCGAGATCCTCGGCGATTAGAGCGAGCCTCCCGGCCATTAGACCGGGCGGCTAAGCCATTGGACCGAGCGAGTTAGCCATTTTTCCGAGCCCCCCGGCGATTCGAGCGAGCGTCCGGGCGATTAGACCGAGCCACCCGGCCATTTTTCCGAGCCCCCCAGCCATTGGACCGAGCCTCTCGCCGATTTGAGCGAGCTCCTACCGCCCTGTTTCCCCGGTCTTATGCAGAATTGGCGATTCCTCATTGATGCCGTCTATCAAACTAGCCCGTGTCAGGATTTCCACATTCTGAACTGGCATGCCCGATGCTTCTACCTGTCCCCCGTCGCGCGGTGGTTGCGCACTGCGTGATGTTATGCCGCTCATTGTGTGCGGCGCCGCGCGCAACCGCGGACGCCGGAATCACCTCTGGCAGGGTGGTGTACCATGGACGCGGTACAGCGCAGGAAACACGAGACGGCTGGGAGAGTTAAGGGGTTCTGTGACGCCAACCCCGATGAGAACGAGGGGACCAAGGTGACAGTTGTTCGCCTCGGCGGGCTCTACGAACGGGCCATCACCCTCAGTTCTCAGCAGCGGAGCGGCCAGATCACCGAAATGGCCGCGGCCGAGCGCCGGGAACTCGCGCTCGACCTCACCCAGGAGAACCTCCGGGTCCTCCAGAAGTTCGGCAAGGCGGGATCCAGGGAGATCCCGGAATTGGCGCATCTCTTTCAGGTTCCCCCCAACGGCGCCAGTCAGGAAGTGATCATGACGGCCGCGAGGACCAATCTCGCAGAGGCCGAGGCGCGGAAGGAACTCCTGCTCGGCAAGGGCATGGCGCCGACCCTCCTGACCGATCTCGCCAAAGGAATTGCCGATGTCGAGCAGGCGACCAGCGACTTTCACACCGGTCGTCGGGCCCACGTCGGAGCCACCGCGGATCTGGATCAGGTGTTCTCCGACATCATGGACGTGATTCGTCACCTGGATGGCATCTACAGCTATCGCTTCCGTGACAATGCCGAGATGCTGGCCGCCTGGAAGAGCGCCAAGGATGTGGTGTGG
Organism: uncultured Gemmatimonadales bacterium; assembly: GCA_963748035.1. Classification (GTDB taxonomy): domain Bacteria; phylum Gemmatimonadota; class Gemmatimonadetes; order Gemmatimonadales; family GWC2-71-9; genus JADJOM01. Next base: position 429,017 of record CAVVHO010000005.1, read on the forward strand.
CCGGTGAAAGGCGAGACTGATGTGCCCGCCGAGTCTGGTGAGGCCGAGAAGAAGGCGGAGCCGGCAGCATAACTGCGGGGAACGGGAGAACGGGGGAACGGGGGAACGGGAACTACTCTCGGTTCCCCCTTTCCTCTATTCAGCCGGTGCGGACAGGGCCGTACGAGGAGGCGCGAGTAGCAACTCGGCACTTTCCCAAGCGTCGTAGGGGCGACCCAACGGGTCGCCCGTTCTCAACAGCGCCGATCCCGTCGCCCCAGGTAGACCCGCAAGATCCTTCGGTCGCTTCGCTCCCTCAGGATGAAGTGATGCGGGGACCCACGACGCTGCGAGTCGGCGGAGCACTGCTCCGCCGCTACGACCCATGACCCACGACCCACGACCCACGACTCCCTTCTACTTCCGCCGACTGAGCCAGAGCAGCGGCCCGGTCAGCGCGATCACCGGTAGGGTCAGGCTGAAGAGGAAGGCGAGGATCCGGGTTGGCCAGCCCCAGAGATCGCCGGTATGCAGCTCGCGGTTCCACTGCCGGACCAGCCGGTACGCGAGCGGCGCCGTTCGACTGGAGACTGCTGAGAGCACCGCCCCATCGCAGGGATTGAGATAGACCACGGTCCGCCCGGCCGGGGTTCGATCCTCGGGATACTTGAGCACGACGCGGACGGCGTCGCCGGGTGCTTCGCCGCCCTGAATCCAGGTGGCTCGTGCTCCCGGTTCGGCGGCCCTCGCGGCGGCCAGCAGGCGGTCGAATCCGGCCGCGCTGTCGGCACTGCAGGAGGCCCGGGGCAACCCCGATCCATCGGGGACCGGTGCCGCGCCGGTGGCCGCCGAAACGAGGTCGAAGGCCTTGCTCTGCCAGTGCAGCACCACGGCGCTCAGGCCGAAGATGATCAGCGCGAGCCAGGCATAGGCCGCCAGCGCACTATGGAGATGGAAAAGAATGCGCCGCGACGATCCGGTCCGCACGATGCTCAGGATCTTGGTCGGCCACCAGAGCACCATGCCGCTCAGCGCCAGGAACAGCAACCCGACCGCCGTCCAGCCGGTGATCGTGGAGCCGAAGCTCTTGATCAAGAGCCGGGTGTGGAAGTCATGCACCGGGCGCAGGGACCAGATGTCCTCCTCGAGCCCCAGCACTCTTCCACTATATGGATTGACGACCAGCGAGACATCCGCCGAGTCGGGGCGGTGCAGAGTGGCCACGAGGGCGCGGTCGGGTCGCTCGGGCAGTTGGACGCTGGCGAGACTCGCCCCGGGATAATGGGACTGCAGCCGGGCCGTCAGGTCCCTAAATGAAAGCGCCGAGCCCGCCGGCTCGATGTGGGTGAGCAGGGTATTCGCGGCATCCTCCAGTTCTGGCTGAACCGCGAGGATCGCCCCCGTGATTCCCAGCACCACAGAATCGGCGCGAGGGCAGCGCCGATGATCAGGTGGGCGGTGAGGAGGACTCGGCGAAGAGATGGGCGGAGCAAGATGGGGCAAGATTGCAGGGGAACGGGGAACAGGGAAGGGGGAACGGGGAAAGGGAACAGGGAAAGGGGAAGGAAGGGGAAAGGGGAACGGGAACAGCTTGTCATCCGAGGGAGGAATTCGTCAAACTCTGCTCGGACCTGTAGGGATCCCTCGCTGCGCTCGGGATGACATGCTTCTCCCGTTCTACCGTTCTCCCGTTCCCCCAGCCCATCCCCACTACTTACTCGCCCCGACCGTCGGACCGTCGGACCGCCGGAGGCGGGCAATCGAGCGAAACGGGTAAGTCCGTGAACTGATTCGCCGCGATGGTGAAGGTCCCCCCGTTCGGCGTCGCGACGCAGCCATCTTCCGGGATGCGGACGCTGAACACATGGTCGCCGATCGGGATGTTGCTGATATAGGTCGTGTCGGTCACGCCGAGCGGATAGGCGGTGTCCTCCACGAAGAAGGCGAACCCCCATCCGGTCTGGGGTACGATCGGGGTCTCGACCCTGAGCGTGCCGACCTCGGGGCACACCACGGGGAAGGTGATCGTGAGCGGGTTCATGTACCAGTCCGCGCCGGTGATCGCCGTGGTCTCGTCGGGGCTATACAGGATGCAGTTCGGCGCGATGCCGGTGATCCGCACCAGGTGCGTCCCGGGGGCGATGCCGGTAAACAGGTGGGAATCGTTGATGCCCATGGCCACTGCGGCGCCGTCGATGCTGATGCTGTAGCCATTCGGGTCCGGCACCGCTCCGGTGGTGCTGGTCGTGACCTGGATCGCGCTGGTGATCAGGCTGCAGCCCACGGCGAAGTCCACCTCGGTGGTGTCCCCAGCTCCGACGTAGAAGTCCCAGGTCAATCCCGGAGCAATCTCGCAGTTGGCGGCCAGCCCACTCAGCGTGAGGTGGTGGTCTCCGTGAGACACGGGGATGACGGCGGCCTGGTTGCCGATGGCCACGGTCGCGCCAGCGTCGATTCTATAGAAATACCCATCGGGGTCCTGGTCCTGGATGTCGCTTCCCTGTACCCATAGCCGCAGGAACCCGGTCGTCGCGGCGCAATGGACCGTCACGCCCACGTCCACGCTCTGGTTGGCGAGGACGGTCACGGCCAGGGGCATGGTCGGCTGGGTGCTGCAGTTGGCCGCGAGACCGGTCAGGGTCACGCTGCCGGTGCCGGCCGGAACGCCAATCAGGTTGGTATCCGCCTGGATCCCCACATGCGCCTGCACGGCACCGTTGACCAGCACGGTGTAGCCGTCGGGATCGAGGTCCGAGCCGGTGGTCGCGAGCGTAACGTGGACTGCGCCGGTCTCCGGGGCGGCGGCCCTCTCCACCCCGCCACATGCGGCCGCCAAAGCGGCCAAAGGTAAGCAGGCAACTCTGAGCACAACGGCCAAGCGTGTCATGGGTACCTCCCTCTCTATGGGGAGTACGCGGGACTGGCCGGGGGATTCTCAGGGGGGGAATGGGGAACGGGGAAAGGGGAACGGGGAACGGGGAACGGGAACAGGGAACAGGGAACGGGGAACGGGGAACGGGGAACAGGGAACAGGGAACAGGGAACGGGGAACGGGGAACGGGGAAAGGGAACAGGGAAGGGGAAGGGGGAACGGGGAACAGGGAACGGGGAACGGGGAACGGGGAACGGGGAAAGTGAACAGGGAAAGGGGAAAGGGGAAAGGGGAACGGGGAGGAGCTTGTCATCCCGAGGAGCATAGCGACGAGGGATCCCTCTAACTCCGCTCGGACCTGTAGGGATCCCTCGCTGCGCTCGGGATGACATGCTGTTCCCGTTCTCCCGTTCCCCGTTCCCCGCAGTTAAGTCGCACTCAGCCACAAATGCCCCGCGATGACCACCAGGAACACCGCAAAGGCGCGCTGTAGCTCTTTGGTCGGGAGCTTGAGTGCCAGGTGGGCGCCGAGCCAGGCGCCGAGGAAGAGGCCGGCGGCGATCAGCAGGGCTACGCGGATATCCAGGAAGCCGCCCCGGTAGTAGCGGTAGGCGCCGAGCGCGCCGACTGGCAGCAGGAGAGAGGCGAGGGAGGTGCCGATGGCGGTCTCCGGCTTCATCCTGGTGAACAGCAGGGCAGGGACGATGACGATTCCCCCGCCGATGCCAAAGAAGCCGGAGAGAATGCCTGCGATGACGCCGATGGTGAGGTATTCCATTTTGAGATCGGGAAGGGGGAAGGTGAAATATGGGGCGGGAGTGCTCGCTGGCGCGAGCACGGCGGGGGTTCGCTTCGCGAACGGCGCGGGTGGCTTCGCCACGGCGGGAACAGCACTCGCCTTCGTAGTCCCCGCCGTTCGCGTAGCGAACCCCCGCCGGCGCCGCAGGCGCCCCCCGCCTCTCACCAAGCCACCCCCGCCCTCAAAACGACACTCTCCCCGACAAAGCCACTCCGTCCGGCGTCACCGCGGGCAACAGCTCGAGCCGGGCGGTCGGCTGCTTCACCGTGCGCCACTTTTCGCTCTTGGTGAGCGCCCCGGTGATGACCCCGAGGAGGGCGCCGGAGGGCACGGTGAAGACATACCAGAACGCACACCACTCGGGCTCCGTGCTGCTGCTGCGGCAGCTTTGATCGCCGATGACGCCGACCGCGACACCGGCGAGGATTCCCAGACCCAGACCGGCCAGGGCATGGCCGTGTCGGCCGCCGCTGAGTTCGACCTGCGCGGCTGGGCCGAGCACCAGGCGCCGCTCCCCGTCGCCATCCTGGTCGAGCACGATGGTGTCGCCCTCGACCGCGCGGATTTTCCCGACCACGGGCTGACACGGGGCGGGCTTGGCGTCGCCCTCGCAGGCGTGCTTGACCCGGATCCGCTCGCCGGGGGAGACGAATGTCTCTTGGCCTGCGGCCACCGAGGCGAGCCCTAGGGCCAGCATCAGGACTTGGTAGAACGGGAGAACGGGGGAACGGGGGAACGGGAGAGGCATGGTGCCTGACATTTGTCTGCTCCTTGTTGGCTATCGGCTATCGGCTATCGGGTGTTGGCTATCGGCTATCGGCTATCGGCTGTGCGACCATCTTGACCGTCCTGACCATCTTGACCGTCCTGACCGTCCTGACCGTCCTGACCGCCTTGACCGCCTTGACCGTCCGCCCGTCCGCCCGTCCGCCCGCTCAGTCCGACCCCGCCGCGGACCCAGCGGCAATCACCGCCACCGCGACGGCACCCAGCAGGAACAGGATCCCGAAGCTGGCGCCGCTGTCGCCTTGCCGGAGGGCGATGCCTGACACGTCGCTGAGCGGTATGGCCGCCCGGCGGCCATTTGCTTGACCGATCAGGCTATCGTCGACCAGCTTCGGCCCACTCATCTCCACCTGGCTGTGGTCCTGGAGTGTGAGGCGCACGAACTTGGGATTCCGCTCCAGGACCTGCGGAACTGGAGCCCTCTGCGGATGCCAGCTGGTGCAGGCGGCGGCGAGAAGGAGAAGTGCGGCCAACTTGAGGTGAGACCGAACGGTCCGCATGGGACCTCCGTGAGATGTGGCTAAACTGAGATCAGGCTCTTACGCTTGCGTGGATCAACTGGCGCCCCTGGCTTCGGCTTGCCTGTCGTAGATCCTTCGGTCGCTTCGCGACCTCAGGATGAGGTGGTGTGGGGGAGGTCCCGTTCCCCCGTTCCCCCGTTCCACCGTTCCACCGCCGTCATATCCCGAACTCCACGCCTAGCGAAATCCGCCAATAATTCGTCCGGCTGGTCGACGGATTGAGCGTCGTGGTCCCGTCGCCGTTGTCGATGATGCCGCGTTTGGTCAGGTAGTCGGCCTTCCCGCCCCAGTTGTATTGCGCGCCGAAGTCGAGTCCGGCCCTGCTCTCATTGCGGAAGGGGAGGTAGAGGCCCCCACCGGCGCTGGTGGCCCAGACCCAGTCGGACAGGTTGGTCGTCGAGGCGAAGTCGCCCTGGTCGTTGCTGCCCGCCACCGAAGTCTCGGTGAACAGGTACGAGCCGCCGATGGCCGCATTGACATAAGGACGGACCACACCATGGCGCCGGGCATACTGCAGGCCGCCGCCGACGAACCCGAGCCAGTTCTGAGTGGTCAGCTTCACCTGGAGCAGCCCGCCCGTTCCGGAGAGCGGGATGTAGCGGCTCTGCGACCCGTAGATCAGCGCCCCCGTCTGGAGCAGCACGCCGATCTGACCCGATGCCGCGAATGGGATGACCAGGTTGAGCCCGAAGCCGGGCGAGGTTCCCACGTTCTTATCGAACTCGCCGGTGGGCACGGCGAGGGAGAAGTTGATGCCGCCGTAGATGCCCCTATAGGGCGGCTTGCTTGACACTTCCCTGAGCCCGCCCTGCGCGTGGGCAATGCCTGGCAGCAACAACAGAGCGGCGGTCGCGATGAAGCGCGCGGTTGGAGATCCGGTTAGCATAGCTTAATCCCGGTTAATTGTTAGGGCCGAAGGCTGGGGCCGGCTGTTGAGTCTTGGCGCGGGCGCCTTCGGCGCGGCGGGGGTGCTCGCTCCGCGAGCACGGCGCGGGTGGCTTCGCCATGGCGGGAACAGCACTCGCCTTCGTAGTCCCCGCCGTTCGCGAAGCGAACCGCGCGTTCGCGAGCGAACCCCCGCCGGCGCCGCAGGCGCCCCCCGCCTCACACGAAGCCACCCCCGCCCTCAAAATGTCACCCTCCCGGACACCGCTAGCCCGTTAGGCGAAACCGCGGGAAGCAGCTCCAGCCTGGCGGCCCGGCGCTCAAGCGTGTGCCACTTCTCTTTCTTCAAGACTGCTCCGACGATGATCCCGGTGAGGGCACCCGCGGGCACCGTGACGAAGTACTGCAGGACGCACAGCCCGCCCATGTCCGAGCCGGTGTGCGAGTTCTGGCAATCACGAACCGAGATCGCGCCGACCGCGGCACCGGCGAGGATGCCCAATCCGAAGCCCAGCAGGGCATGACCGTGACGGCCGCTGCTCAACTCGATTTGTGAGGCGGGGCCGAGCACCAGGCGCCGCTCCCCGTTGCCATCATCGTCCAGCAGGATGGTGTCTCCGACCACCGCGCGGACCTTCCCGACGGCGGGCTGGCACGGGGCGGGCTTGGCGTCGCCCTCACAGGCGTGCTTGACCCGGATGCGCTCGCCGGGGGAGACAATTGCCTCTTGGCCTGCGGCCACCGAGGCGAGCCCTAGGGCCAGCGTCAGGACTTGGTAGAACGGGAGAACGGGGGAACGGGGGAACGGGAAAGGCTGGGTGCCTGACATTTGTCTGCTCCGTGTTGGCTATCGGCTATCGGCTATCGGCTCGACCGTCTTGACCGCCTTGACCGTCTTGACCGTCTTGACCGTCTTGACCGTCTTGACCGTCTTGACCGTCTTGACCGTCTTGATCGTCTTGATCGTCTTGATCGTCTTGATCGTCTTGACCGCCTCGACCGCCCTGACCGCCCCGTCCGTCGGCCCGTCGGACCGCCCGACCGTCGAATCCAATGTGCGAGGGGGGCGAAACCTGAGCGTGACTTGGAACTGCGGGGAAAGAGGAACGGGAGAACGGGAGGGCATGCGACGTCGGGGCCGCTATAGGCGGCCCACACGGCATTCTTGACGGGACATGTTTTGCAGCAATGCGGTGCCGCGCAGTTTGGGTTTGGGTGTGCGGGCCGCCTGTAGGCGGCCCCTACACCACTTTCTTCCCCCGTTCCCCCGTTCCCCCGTTCTCCCGTTCCCCCGTTCCCCGTTCCCCGTTCCCCTTTCCCTTTTCCCCCCTTTCCCCTACCTTGGGCTCGTCGTAACAACTAGACGCAGGCGGGCCACATGGAAGCCGGTGTAACTCCGGCGCGGCCCCGCCACTGTAAGAGGCCCGCGGAGTAGCGCGGAAGACGCCACCGAAGTCTGGCCACTGGGGAGCCGCACGGCTCACTGGGAAGGCCGATGGCGCCGCCTCAAGCCAGGAGACCGGCTCGCCTGCGCCCGCATATTGTCTCTCGAGGGAGGGGCGCGGGGGTGGGCGGTCTCCCCCTTTGGTGGCGTCCGTCGCTCGCACCCCCCGTTCCAGGAGTCTTTGGAATGGTGGGCTTTTTCTTTTCGGTAGAACGGTGGAACGGGAGAACGGCGGAACGGGAGAACGGGAGCCTTGCCCGTGGGAACGGGTGCGTCGTTTGGTGGAACGGTAGAACGGGAGAACGGGGGAACGGGAAAGCAGGCGAACGGGGAAACGGGAAAACGAGCGGACGGGCCCACGGACTCACGGTCAGTTCCCGTTCTCCGGTTCTCCCGTTCTCCCGTTCTACCGTCTCGTTCCCCCGTTCTACCGTTCTACCGTTTCTACTCCTTCTCTTCTCGTTCGCGCCGTCCAAGGTCCTGGCTCAGTTCCCTGCGGAGTTAGCGGGCCAGGTGCTCGACGCCGATACCCGGAAGCCGCTCGAGAGCGCCCGGGTCCGGGTACTGGTGAGCGGACTCAGCGTGGAGTCCGATGCCGCCGGTCGCTTCCGGCTCAAGGGGCTCCCCGCCGGCGAGTGGGACGTGGAAGTCGCTTCGATCGGCTACCGCGCCGCCCGGATCCACGTGACCCTGACGGACGGCCGAGTCGAGCAGGCGACGGTGCTGCTCAAGCCGCAGCCGATCGTCCTCACGCCGATTGACGTAACCGCCGCCAGTACCGAGGCCGCCGGCACATCGGTGATCGATCACGCAGAGATCGAAGCCGCTCACGCCCCTGACCTGCCCGCCCTGCTCACTACTCAGCCCGGCGTCACCATCACCCAGCAGGGCGGTCCCGGCGCGCCCGCTTCGGTCTCCATCCGCGGCAGCGCGGCACACCAGGTGCTGGTGCTGCTCGATGGGGTGCCGCTCAACGACCCAACCACGGGCGACGTGGATCTTGCTTCGCTACCGCTGGAACAGATGGAGCGGATCACCATCGTCCGCGGCGCTGCGACCTCGCGCTACGGCGCCCGCGCCCTCGCCGGCGTGATCGCGATCGAGCGCCGGCACCAGACGGTGGCCGACGGCTGGCTCACCCTCGCAGCCGGCGCCTGGGGAGAGCGGACCGCCCGCGCGGGTGTCACCGCCGTGCGCCAGCGCGGCGCCCGGACGCTCTCCGGCTCGGTGAGCGGCGGTATCACTCGCTTCGATGGAAACTTCGGCTATGACGTGCCCGCGGTCCGGGGCGGCGGCACCGCCCACCGCGCCAATGGTGACGGCGGCACCAACTCACTCCTCGGCGCGGTCCGGCTCGGCGGGGCCCAATCGCTCGTCGAACTCCGGGGCGACTACCTCGACGTGGACCGAGGGCTGCCCGGGTCGATCGTCTCGCCCACCCCCGATGCTCGGCAGACCGAGCGTCGACTCGGTGCCGGACTCGGCACCCGTCAGCTGCTCGGTAACATCGTCTGGCGCGCCGACCTCGATGCCAGTGAAGGCAAGACCCACTACGCCGACCCCAACCCACCGACTTCTTCGCCTTACACCGACTCGCTTCGGGTCCGCCAGCTCCAGGCGACGCTCGAAGGGAGCCGCGCCTTCGGCCCGGCGCGCCTCTCGCTCGGTAGCGAGGGTCGCTGGCTCGGGATTCGGGCGTCGAACCTCACCGCGGGCGCACCCACCACCCAGCAGGTCCTGAGCGGCTGGCTGCAGGCGGAGTTCGAGCCGACGCTCGGCCACGTGCACCCGACCTTCACGGCGGGCCTGCGCGCCGATCACGACGACCAGCTCGCTGCCACCTACTGGTCTCCATCCCTCGGCGTGAGCCTGCCGGTCCCCGGCGCGACCTTGCAGCTCTCGTGGGCCGAGGCGTTCGCGCCGCCCACGCTGGCGGATCAGTTCTTCCAGCCGGGTGTTCTCTCGCGGCCTAACCCGGATCTCAAGCCCGAGCGAGTCCGCAACGATTGGCAGGCCCAGCTCACCTCGAACACCCTCCGGTTGGGCCGAGCCACGGTGAGCGGATCGGTGTCGTTGTTCCGGGCCGATGTGGACGGGATGATCCTGTGGTTCCCGAACTTTCTCTTTGTCTGGAGTCCCAACAACTACGACGTCCGGCGGCGTGGTGCGGAGTTGAGCGCGGCGGTGAATCTGCCGGTGGCGGATCTGTCGCTCACCGGCAGCGTGAGCAGCGTCGCGGTTGAGTATCGCGGACCGGTCCTCTCGGGGCAGGTGGCGTACCGGCCGCGGTACAGCGCGAATGCCTCGTTGGCTGCGTCGGGGCTCGGGTTCCGCGGCATGCTGCGCTATCGCTACATCGGGCGACGCCGGACGGTTGCCGCGAGCGCGCTCAATACTCTCGATCCCTTCGGCGTGACCGACCTGCAGATCGCTCGGCGCATACCGGTGTCCCGCGCCAGCGTTGAGCTGGCGGTCGGCGTGGACGACATCATGGACAAGGCCGGCAGCATGCTGCTGGACTACCCCTCTCCTGGCCGCACCTGGCGGCTCACACTCAGCGTGCGGCGCCGCGGCGCCGGGACGCAAGACGGATCACCTACTCCATAAAGGCTTTACCATGACCTTCAGCGCATTGCGTCCCGGACGATTCGCGTTCCTGCTGCTGGCCGCGGGCGTCGCAGCCTGCAGCGACGACTCGACCGGCGTAGGCTCGGGCGATTTCCTGCAGGGGACCAGCGGCAATCCGCAGATCGGGCTGGTGGTGAACTCGCTCGGCAAAACGCTCACGCTGTTTCAGCTGGGGAAGCCGAGCGAGACTCGGGAGATTCCATTCGGCGCGAGCAGCGCGGTGACCCCGACCGGGTTTGCCTTTCGGGGCACCCACGCCGCCGTACCCCTCGGCGACGCGGCGAGCACCGCCCTCGTCGACCTCTCGGGGCTCCGCATTGCGCGGTTCTTCACCTTCACGGCGGGCAACGCGACCGGGGTGGCGTTCGTGGACGACACCACATTCGTCGTGGCCAACCTGATCGGCCAGTACGTGGGCAAGGTAACCTTCGGTCAGGCCAGCTCCGCGATTACCGACACCGTCACCGTGGCCGCGCCGGGGCCGACTGCCGTTGCTGTGGCGGACGGAAAGGTGTTCGTCGTTTCGGGCAACCTGGACGCGAACTTCATCCCGCTCGGGCCCGGGATCGTCACGGTGATTGATCCGGAGACAATGACCCCCATCGACACGATCGAGAGCGGCGGCACCAACTCGTTTGGAGCGGCGGTTGGCCCCGACGGCCTGATCTACGTGGTGAATACCGGGGACTACGTCGCGGACGGTAGTGTGAGCGTCATCGACCCCGCGACCCAAACGCTAGTGAATACCTATCCCGGCTTCGGCCCCGGCCCGGGCAGTATCCATATCGACAGCAACGGCCTGGCCTATGTCTCGGGCGTCTTCACCGGCACAGTGGTCTGGAACACGGTGACCCACATTTTCGTGCGGGATGCGACCAATCCAGTCTGCGCTCGCCTGACGAATACCGTCGGGACACCCTGTCGAGGCGGTTTTGATGCGATCAGCGCGAGCGACGGGTCGGTGTATCAGCTGTTCTTTGGGAGCCCGGCGCAGTCGCTGCCGCCGTATGCATTCGTCTTTGCGCCGAATACCTATGAGCTGGTGGACAGCGTGAATGTGGGGGTGGGGCCGTCGGCGATTGAGGTGGGGGTGTTTGCGCCGTGACGTTTGAACTGCACACCACGGAAACACGGAAATCACGGAGGCAGCACGGAAGAACAAAATGGGTCTGTTTCCGTGCACGCTCCGTGTATTCCGTGTTTCCGTGGTGATTGTTGCTGTTCTCGATGGTAGTAGTGATGCGGTTTGTGGGACGGGCACGGAGGCCCGTCCCCACCAGCGGTAGCGGAAGCCCCGCCTATAGGCGGCCCCTACGATGCTCCTGCCGCGAATTCTCGCCAGTCCTGCTCCACCTGCCTGCTGTACTCCGTCGCAAACTCCAGAATCGCCCCCACCCAGGCGTTCTCCGCCGAGAAGTCGATCCACTGATCCGCGGTGGCCGAGCCTTGGCGGCCGCCGCTGCGGAGATGGCTCCAGGCCACCACCTGTCCCATGGTGAGCATGACCCCTTCGAGGGAGTCGAGGGTATGGTCCCACGTCTCCAGGCTCAGTCGGTCCTGGGTGGGCTGAAGCTCGCGCAGCACATACGACCGCGTGCCGGCGCGGACGGGATGGAGCAGGGCGGGGGGCACGGCCTGCACCCACTGCTGAATCGACACGACACGTTCGGCATCCGTGGCCCAGGCGACTCGCGAGGCATTGGCCTTTGCCGGCATGCTCGATGGGATGGCCTGCTTGAGATCCAGGATCGCGAGTTTATCCGGCCCCCCACGACCCTCGACGAGCAGCGCATAGCGCTCCAGCCCGAGGCTGGCGGTGCCCGCCACCCGCCGCGATACGTCGACCAGGTTATAGAAGGCCGGATTGGGCTCGCCGCTGGCGAACTTCTCGATGATCCGTTCCACCTTCTCCCGTTCGGCCTTCGAGACCGGCAGGGCGCGTTTCCCCAGGCGAATCTGGCGGGTCTTCCCCACGACCCTGGTTCGGAGACTGAGCAGGCGCTTCCGGGTGAGGTAACGCGCGTCCCGGAGCAGCGCCCGCACCATCCCCTCGGCGGTCTGCCGCTCGACCCAGCGGGCCTTGCCCTCGGCGAGCGCGTCGCGATAACCGGAGATGAACCGTTTGGCCAGGGTCCCCGATTCCCGCTCCTTGAGCCTGAGCGCCCGGCCAGCTACCAGCACACTAGTTATCAGGCGCGCCAGGTCCCGGGCGCACGGCGCCAGGGTCGCCTCGTCGAAGTCGTTGAGGTCGAAATAGGTGAGCCGGTTGTCGCCCTTGTAGCTGCCGAAGTTCTCGAGGTGGAGGTCGCCGCAGATCCATGCCAACGGCGTCTTGTCCAGCAGCGGCTCGCGGGGCCAGTCTTCGTGAAACAGGTGACAGGTGCCGCGCAGGAAGCTGAACGGATTGCGCCGCATGATGGCGTACTTGAGCGCGAGACGCTCGGGCTCACGGGTGACATTGTAGTCCGTGATGCGCTGGAGGACGGAGCGGGTCACGGCGGGGGCGCGGCGCCTCCGCGGCTGCGCTTCGCGCCTTGCCGGCGCGCATCGCTCCGGCGGGATCGCTGCGCTCCTGCGGGCGCTCGCTTCGTCAGCGTGCGGGAACAACTCGCAGGAGCCGAAACCGCGGTTAGTTCCCGCAGGGCGCCGCAGGCGCCCCCCGCACGAGCGGAGCGAGCCCGCCGGCCGCCGAAGGCGGCCCCCGCCGTCGGCAACGACCACCTCAAACTATCGCCGTGCCTCAAGGCCGACTCTCATTCCCCATATCCCCCTCCGCCTTCCACGACCCATCGAGCTGCTTGCGCCAGATGGTGAGATAGCGGCCTCGGCCCAGTTCCCGGGTCCCGAGCGAATCCTTGCCTGACATGCTCCACCGGCCGAAGGTGTAGCCGAGCGTACCGTCCACGGACACTTCGGCATAGTCGGGGGACCAGCGGAGCGAGCGATTGGGATCGCCGAGCGTGCCGCGCATGTGCTCGCGAATGGCATCCTTGCCGACGACGAAGTCGCCGCGGCCATCAATCTGCCGCCCCGAGTCGCTGAAGAAGCTCACCCACCCCTCGACGCCGCTTACGGCGACGGTGGAATCAAAGGCGCGATCGGCGGTGAGCAGGGCGGCCTTTTCTTGCTGGGGGTCATTTCGGCCGGCGCAGGCGGCGACTAACAAGACCAGACTCAATCTGAGATCAGGATAGGTCATCTGGACCGGCTTGGGGGAAGTGAGAAGTAAGAAGTAAGAAGTGATAGGGGAAAAGCGCTAGCGTTGCTGGTCGGACACCTCGACCTCGCGCTGGCCGGTGGCGGAAGGTAGGTTTTGCCCGTTCTCCCGTTCTCCCGTTCTCCCGTTCCCCCGTTCTCCCGTTCCCCGTTCCCCATGCCCCTCAAGCCAATCAAGCCCGGCCGAAAGGTGAGAATCACCGACAAGACCGCCGTGGACTCCGACGCTCCGCGCGGCGATGACGCCGAGGAACGTATTGTGCCACTCTTGGAGCGGCTAGTTGAGTTGCAGGCTGCGCTCTATGCCGAATCGAAGCGGGCGCTGCTGGTGGTGTTCCAGGGGCGGGATGCGTCGGGGAAGGATGGCCTGACCCGCAAGGTGTTCGGCCCGCTCAATGTGCAGGGCTGCGTAGTGTCCAACTTCAAGCGGCCGACCGACTACGAGCTGGCGCGGGACTATCTCTGGCGGGTGCATCAGGCGGTGCCGCCGAAGGGGACGATCGGGATCTTCAACCGGTCCCACTATGAGGACGTCCTGGTGGTCCGGGTGCACAAGCTGGTGCCGAAGGAGGTCTGGTCCCAGCGCTACCACCAGATCAACGAGTTCGAGCGGGCCCTCACCGAGAACGGCGTAGTCATCCTCAAGTTCTTCCTGCATGTGTCCCGGGAGGAGCAGAAGGTCCGGCTGCTGGAGCGCATCCACGATCCGCTCAAGAACTGGAAGTTCCAGGTCGGCGATCTCGACGAGCGGAAGCTATGGGATGACTACACCCGGGCGTACAGCGACGCCCTCAGAAAGTGCAGCACCGAGTGGGCGCCGTGGTACCTGGTGCCGGCGGACAAGAAGAAGACCCGTGATCTGCTGGTCGCCGAGGTGGTGGTGGAAACGCTGGAAAGGATGAAGCCGAAGTTCCCGAGGGTGGACCCTCAGGTCCTCAAGGTAGCGAAGGAGTGGGAGGCGGAGGACGGGGAACGGGGAACGGGCGAAAGTACCTAGTACCGAGTACCGAGTACCGGGTACGACAACTCCTTTGTTGCGGGCGCGGGAGGAGGCTTCCTAGTCAGCTGGACGATTCGTGCAGTTGTACACGGTACACGGTACTCGGTACTCGGTACTGTTCTACCAGTTCCCATTCTCATCGATCATGATATACGTCAGCCGATTGTCCACGAAGTAATACGGCGCCTTCGATCCCAGGCTCTGCACCAGGGCATTCATCAGGCGTGGGTCGGTCGTGGTCATGGCGATCGCGATCTGGTAGGGCGTGGTGCTGGGGGAGCGGTTCTCCCAGTCCAACTTGTACGAAGGCATCGTGAAGTCGAACCCGGTCGGGAGATAGGGGATCATCTCCGGCGGGACGATACCGGGACCCTGATCCGACGGCCACTGGTTGGCGTGGTCCGCCTCGTAGTTGTAGGCAGCGAGGCGCACGGTGATGAACTCGCCGGCGATCTTGGCGGCGTAGGCGGTCCGGGTCAGGTCGATGTACTTGAGCACCGCAATCGCCGCGAGGCATCCCATCACGACCATGGTGACGAGCAACTCGATAATGGTCCAACCGCGCCGGTTCCTCCCGCGCCAAATCCTCATTGCCGTTTCCTCGAACTGATGAACGAATAGGCGTTCCCGAGGAACTCCTTCGGGGGCGTGCTTGAATAGTAGGTCAGCGAAAGGCCCTTGCGATCCGCTCCCGTCAGCGTGTAACCGCTTCCGGACACGACGTATTTGAGGCCGGTGCTGTCCACGGTGGCGGCGGCCAGCGTCTCGGGGTACGTGCCCTTGGCGCTCTTGTACCGCTCGATCTTGTCGATCTCGACGTACATGCGTACCCGGAGACTGGCCTCGCGGAGCGCCGCGGGCTGCTCGATCGCTTTGGGAAAGAGCCAGGCGGGTTGAATGACGAGAATTGTGGCGGTAGCAACGGCGAGCACTACCATCACTACCGAGTATACGTAGGATTTCTCGGACACCGGGTGCATGTCCCCGGTTTTCTTCTCTTTTTCGGTCCGGACGACGTCCTGAAAGGCCTCAACCAGGGCCTTTCGGTCCGGGGTGCCGGTCGGGGTGCTGGGGGGGGCGGGAGGAGTCGGTTCGGCCATTAGTCGGTTACTCGTTCTCCGGCGAGTGCTCGGGCCACTTGGTCCGGGAAACCACGAATGTCAATCGGTTTTGTAATATAGCCATCAAAGCCCGCAGAAAGGGCTCTTTCTCGATCACCCGCCATGGCATGCGCCGTCAGGGCCACGACCCGGAGGGCCCTATGGACCGAGCCGCGGATCTCCGCCAGCAGCTCATAGCCGTCCTTGCCGGGGAGCTGGATATCCATCAGCGCCAGCGCGGGCTGGGACGTCTCTATGGTGGAAAGGAGCCCCTCGCCGTTGGTCAGCCCCACGACCGTGTAGTTCCGCAGCGTGAGCAACGCCCGGAAGAGTTTCATGTTATCGGGGGAGTCTTCGACGATCAGAATGGTGGCCATATGTAGGAGCGTACAGCGTTCAGCGTTCAATCGCCAGCGTCCAGCGTGCAGCGTACAGCGTTCAGCGTTCGCCCGCAAGCGATGTGTCACAGTGCCAAACGAGCTCTCGTAGCTGAGATCGACGCTGAACCCTGAAGGCTGGGCGCTGCTGTTTGAACGCTGCACGCTGCACGCTGAACGCTGAACCGGAGCTGTAGCTCCGCCTGTACTCCAGCTACGTTCCTGCATGCGCCCTCAGTCCCTCGCGGTCCTCGGCCTTGGCGCCATCGGCGGGTCGGTGGCCTGGCAGTCCCGGCTGGCCGGTGTGCCGTCGGTGATCGGCTACGCCCCCGATCGCGCCGACAGCGTGCAGGCCCTTAAGGCCGCCGCGATCCATGACATCGCCGACAGTCCCGTACGTGCGGTGCGAGATGCCGACTTGGTCGTGCTCGCCGCCCCGCCGCAGGCGATTCTGGACTTGCTGCTGGAGATCGCCAGCCACCTCAGGCCCGGGGCGCTGGTGACCGATGTCGCCAGCGTGAAGGGACCGGTGGTTGCCAAGGCCGTAGCTGTCGGGCTCGGCGACCGGTTCGCGGGGAGTCATCCCTTCGCCGGGACCCATCTGGCGGGCTGGGAGGGGGCTCAGCCCGATCGTCTCACGGGCGCGATCGTCTACGTCTCCTCCACCGGCCCGACCGGCGATCCGGCGGCTCGCGAAGTAATGGACTTCTGGGACAAAGTCCTCGGCGCGCATCCGGTGCTGATCGATGCGACGGCGCACGACAATCAGCTCGCCTGGACCAGCCACCTGCCGCAGGGCGTCGCGAGCGCGCTGGCACGGGCGGTGAGTCGAGAGCCTTCGCTGCGCGGAGCCTCGTTCGGCACCGGCTTTCGCGACACGACTCGGCTGGCCGCGAGCCCTGCGGAGATGTGGGTGGACATCTTCCTGATGAATGCCGGCCCCGTCGGCGCTGCCCTCGCCCAGGCGGAGGGAGAGCTGAAGGTGCTGCGGCAGTTGGTGGCCAAGGGCGATCGGGCTGGGCTCAGGAAGTACTTGGAGGAGGGGGCAGTGTTTCGGAGAAGGCTGGATGAGTAGCAGGTACCGAGTACCGAGTACCGAGTACCGAGTACAACTCCTCCTCATCCTGAGGGAGCGAAGCGACCGAAGGATCTAGCCGGCGTACCTGAGATCCCCCGGTCTGTCCGACCCACCTGCCATACGGAGTAGATCCTTCGCGCTGCGCGCTCAGGATGAGGTGCGGCGGGCCGAGGAAGGCACTCGGCACTCGGTACCCGGTACCCGGTACTTCCTGACGAGGAACTCGATGTTGGTCCATGGCACGATAAGAGTCCCCGGCGACAAGAGCCTCTCCCACCGCGCGCTCCTCTTCGGGTCGATGGCCCGGGGCACGAGCCACGTTGGCGGGATGCTGACGAGTCTGGATGCCAGGTCCACTGCCCGCGTGCTGCGCCAGCTGGGGGTCGAGGTCTCGCCGCTCTCCGACAGCCGCACGATCACAATTCGGGGGACCGGGCGGCTCAAGCGGCCGGCGGACTCTCTCAACTGCGGAAATTCCGGGACGACTACCCGTCTCCTGCTCGGCCTCCTCGCCGCGCATCCATTCAGCTCGACGCTCACCGGTGACCGTTCGCTCCGCAAGCGCCCCATGCGGCGGGTGACCGAGCCGCTCGTCCGGATGGGGGCCAGGGTTACCGAGCAGAACCAGGAGGGTACGCTCCCGCTCACAATCCGGGGCGGCAAGCTGTCGCCGATTCGGCACGAGATGCCGGTATCGAGCGCGCAGATCAAGAGTTGTCTCCTGCTCGCCGGTTTGGCCGGCGAGGTGGCCGTCTCGGTCAGGGAGCCACACGGCCGCTCCCGCGATCATACCGAGCGGTTGCTCCGGGCGTTCGGCTATACAATAGAAGAGAAGGACGGGTGGATCGATTTCGAGCCAACAGGGCAGGTGGTCGCCTTCGACATGCAGGTTCCGGGTGATCCCTCGTCCGCGATGTTCCCGGTAGGCGCGGCTGTGCTGGCGGAGACGGGGGAACTTCGCATCGCCAACGTCTGCGTGAATCCCACCCGGGTCGGTTTCCTTGCCGTGCTCGAACGCATGGGTGCGCCAGTGGAAATGGACGAACAACGGGATGAATTCGGCGAGCCAATCGCGGCATTGATCGCACGCCCCGCCCGGCTCCACGCCACCGAAGTGCGACCTGAGGAGATCCCCTCCCTGATCGATGAGATTCCCATGCTGGCGGCGCTTGCGACCCGAGCCGAGGGGACCACCGTATTCCGGGACGTCGGTGAACTCCGGGTAAAGGAGAGCGATCGCTTGGGGCTCATCGCCGAAAACATTCGGGTGCTGGGTGGCAGTGCAGAAGTGGTGGGAGACGACCTGCACGTCACCGGCGGCGATGCTCCTCCCGTGGGCCGCGTCCGCACCGAGGGCGACCACCGCCTCGCGATGGCCTTTGCGGTCCTGGGCACCCTGCCCGGGGCGAAGGTGAAGGTGGATGATATGGAGTGTGCGGCGGTGAGTTTTCCGGGGTTTCGGGATATGCTCCGTGCCATCGGTCGTTAGCCGATCGCTGGCAGGCGGGGGCGAAGGCGCTTCGCGCTGGCGGGGGCGCTTCGCACCTGCGGGGTCGCTTCGCTCCTGCGGGGGGCGCCTGCGGCGCCCTGCGGGAACTCACCGCGGTCCCTGGAATCACGATTTGTTCCCGCACGCGAGCGAAGCGAGCGCCCGCACGAGCGCAGCGAGCCCGCAGGCCGCCGGAGGCGGCCCCCGCCTTTGAGCGAAGCGAAAGTCATCGCCATCGACGGCCCCGCCGCCAGCGGCAAATCCTCCACTGCCCAGGCGGTGGCCGATGCGCTGGGGTTGGTGCACCTCGATTCGGGCTCGCTGTATCGCGGGGTGACGCTCATCGCCATCCAGGACCTAGGCGCAGCCCCGGGCACCGCTCTCGATCCGGCGGCGATCCTCCACGCGGCCGAGCAACACAGGCTGGCGCTGGTGGATGATGGCCGGGGATATTCGGTCTACCTGGATGACAAGCAGGCCGATGCTGCCATTCGCACGCCTGAAGTCACTCGGATGGTCTCGGCGGTGTCCGCGTTGCCGGAGGTCCGGGACTGGGTGAATGAACGCCTGCGTCGCATCGCCCGATCGGGACGCTCGGTCGTGGTCGATGGGCGCGACATCGGCACCGTGGTCTTCCCGGACGCGGAGCTGAAGATCTTCCTGACCGCCTCGGCTCGGACCCGGGCCCGGCGGCGGCTCCTGCAGCGCGGCGATTCGCTCGATTCTGCGGCCCTCGAGCGCGAGACGGCGATGCTCGCCGCCCGGGACGAGGCAGACAGCCATCGCGCCGTCGCCCCGCTCACCATGGCGCCGGATGCGATCGCCTTGGATACGACGGGGCTGAGTTTTGAGGAGCAGGTGGCGCGGATCGTGGGGTTGGTGAGGGGGAGAAGGTAGGCGACAGGCGATAGGCGACAGGCGACAAACAGCCGGAACAAGCCCAGGGAGAAAGGAGACAGGTCCTGCCATTGCGACGTCACGCAGCGCCCCCGCGCCCGCCTAGCAATGGCAATAGCCGTTCCCTCTCCTTGTCCCCTGTTGCCTGTCGCCTGTCGCCTATCGCCTGTCGCCTCCTCGCCTTGTCCCAACCTACCCCCGTAGCTACGTTTAGCGCCCCCCCACCCCGGCACTTCCGCCGAGTCTGGGGCCTTCACCCTCTGACCCGCGGCCCATTCGGCGCGGCCACTTGAGGTAGTTCGTGACCACCGACCAGAGCACCACCACCACCGAACGCTCCAGCACCACCCCCACCTTATTCAACGCCACCGCGACCGGCCTGCGAGTCCGTCCCGACCTCTATGACGAGGACTACACCACGGACGAGTACGAGCAGATGCTCTCGATGTACGAAGGGACGATGTCCCAGATCGTCGAGGGCGAAATCGTCAAGTCGAAGGTTCTCCGCATCACCGAAAGCGCCGTCATCCTGGATGTGGGCTTCAAGTCGGAGGGCTCCGTGCCCCTCGACGAGTTCAAGGAGCGACCGGAGCCGGGCGATGAGGTTGAGGTATTCCTCGAGCATCTCGAGGACCAGGAGGGCGCGGTTGTGCTCTCCAAGAAGAAGGCCGACTTCATGCGGGTGTGGGAGAAGATCAAGCTCGCGCATGAATCCGATCAGCCGGTGCAGGGCACGCTGGTGAAGAAGATCAAGGGTGGTGTGGTCGTGAATCTGATGGGCGTCGACGCGTTCCTCCCCGGCAGCCAGATCGCGCTGCGGCGGGTACCGAACATCGATGAGCTGCTGGGTCAGAGCTACGACTTCAAGATCATCAAGCTCAACAAGCGCCGGCGGAACATTGTGGTCAGCCGCCGGGTGATTCTCGAGAACGAGCGGGCGCACAAGCGCGAGCACCTGATGAAGGAGCTCGCTGTGGGTCAGGTGCGGAAGGGCGTGGTCAAGAACATCACCGACTTCGGGGCGTTCATCGACCTGGGCGGCGTGGACGGCCTGCTGCACATCACCGACATGTCCTACGGCCGGGTCTCCCACCCGACCGAGATGGTGGGCATCGGCCGCGAAGTCGAGGTCAAGATTCTCGACATCGACTGGCAGCGGGAGCGCATCAGCCTGGGCATGAAGCAGCTGCAGCCCTACCCGTGGCAGAAGGTGGCGGAGCGCTATCCGGTAGGCACCCGGGTGCAGGGCAAGGTGGTTTCGATCACCAACTACGGCGCGTTCGTCGAGCTGGAGCCGGGCATCGAAGGCCTGGTGCACATCTCCGAAATGTCCTGGACCCGCAACGTCCGTCATCCGTCCAAGATCGTCTCGATCGGCGAGACCATCGAGGCGGTGGTTCTCAAGGTGGACGAGAGCGAGGAGAAGATCTCCCTCGGGATGAAGCAGACCGAGCAGGATCCGTGGACGGTGTTGCCACTCAAGTACCCGGTCGGCACCCGGCTCCAGGGCAAGGTCCGCAACCTCACCAGCTTCGGCGCCTTCGTCGAGATCGAGCCGGGGATCGACGGGCTGATCCACATCTCCGACATGTCCTGGACCAAGCGGGTGCAGCACCCCTCCGAGGTGGTCAAGAAGGGTGACGGCGTCGCGGTGGTCATTCTCAATATCGACGCCGATAACAAGCGGATCTCCCTCGGCCTCAAGCAGGCGGAAGAGGATCCGTGGCTCAAGATCGGAGAGACCTTCCCGCTGGGTCACGAAATCCAGGGGCGGGTCGCCCGCATGATGGACAAGGGAGTGGTCGTCGACCTCGGGAACGACATCGAGGGCTTCGTGCCGATCTCCCAGCTGGGCGTCGCCAATATCGAAGATCCCGCCGAGGCAGTGAAGGAAGGGCAGGCGGTGGATATGAAGGTTTTGGAGGTTGACCCGATTCACCACCGGATCGTCCTGGCGGTGGTTGGCTATCCCGATCTGCCGATCATCCCGCCGAAGAAGGTGATCATCGACGAGACCCCGGCGGAGGATTAGTAGGGCGGGGGTAGGGGCGGAGCTGTAGCTCCGCCCCGGCGGGGGCTCGCTTCGCTCGCGGCGGGTGTTCGCTTCGCGAACGGCGGGAACAGCACTAAGGGGCCGGCTTCCGAGTGGGAGTCGGTCTCTTGTTATTGCCGATTGGCCGTCCGCCATCAGCCATCAGCCGTCAGCCGTCAGCTGCCCGTCACCCGCCATCCGCCGACCGCCCTTCAACATGCCGCCCGTCGGTCCGTCGGAGTGTAGTCCCCGCCGCGAGCGGAACGAGCCCCCGCCGCGCCGCAGGCGCCCCCGCCCGCGTCAGCCACCGTTGTGCTACCCATCACTCCCTCGCCACCCCGATCTCAACGCACGTTGCCATGCCCCGGGCAGGCGTCGCGGCCGGCCTCGGTTTCCAACTCATTGTAAATCAGTGGTTTACAGATAGTGCACGGGTCTTGCTCAACGAGAGGGGGAACCCCGAAGCTATGGAGTCTGGGATGGACACGAGCTTGGCACACCAAGAGATCGCGAATCAGGCGAAGGCCGAACGGCGCCGCCGTCAGGCTGGTATGACGCTGATCGAGTTGCTCGCCGTTATGGCGATCGCCAGCTCGCTCGCCAGCATCGCGTTCCCCAAGTACCACGCAATCGCCGATGCCGCCCGGGTCACCAAGGCCCTCGGTGATATCCAGGCGCTGCAGACCGCGATCGATATTCGTGACTCGCTGCCGCCGGACCTCACCGGGATCGGCATGACCCTGACCGATCCGTGGGGCCGGCCCTACGTCTACGTGAAGTTCCCCAACGGCGCACCGCGGGTGGATCGATTCGGGGTACAGCTCAACACCTATTACGACGTATACAGCGTGGGCAAGGACGGGGCGACCTCTACCTCGCTCGGCGCCGCCGTGAGCGCGGACGACGTGGTGCGCGCCAATGACGGCGGGTTCATCGGCCAGGGTTCGAAGTTCTAATCGTCACGGAGATCATATGAGCTCGGAAATCACTGCCCAGTCCCCCGCGGTAACCACCGCGACGAAGCGTCCTTCGCAGACGGGACTGCATCGTTCGATCGCGGACGGCGAGCTCGTCCACCCGTGGACGTTGTCCGAGTACTTCGCGTCGCTGAACACCGTGCTCCGACTCCCTTCCAAGGTGCGCCGCAGGGCGGTCGATGCAGCGGAGCAGACCGCGGGCGGGGCCGCAATCCTCGCCGTGCTGGGACGGGTTCGCATTCCGAAAGGGCTGGTGATGGCTGGGGCGGTGGTCGCCATCGTCATGCTGGTGATCCGCCCGCTGGTCCTGAGCGCAACCAACGAGGGCGCTTCCAAGCTGCCGCAGTCGTACGGCCTCTGGGAAGCAACCGCCGGCAAGTACAAGGGTCGCACTTTCGAAGTCAGCGAGACTGAGCTGGTGTTCCAGACCAGCGCCAAGGCGGGTTCGTCCACCCGGCACAAGATCCTGGGTGTCGAGGCGAAGGCCCGTCCCGACTCGACCCGCTTCACCGTGACTTATGAATCCGAGGGGCAAACGGCGGAGTTCGCCTTCTGGTACGTGAGTGCCGGCCCCGTGATCCGGTTTGTAAACCAGCACGATGTAACCTGGACCAAGGTCAAGACCAAGTAGGTAAACAAGCGTGAGGCGGCGTTCCGCCTACTAAGAGCGGCGGGTAGTGGCGGAGCTTGGCTCCGGCCCCTGGGCGGAGCGTAGCTCCGCCGCTACCCGACCGCTCGCTCCTTTTTTATTGCTGATTGCTGATTGCTGATTGGCCGTCCGCCTTCCGCCCTCCGCCGTCAGCCGACAGCCGATTGCCGATAGCCAGCAGTCCAATCAGCAATCAGCAATTAGCAATCAGCAATTGACGATTCCCTAGCTCCACCCCCGCATACGCCTTACCTTCTCCCCCCATGCCCAATCCGCGCGATCTCCTCGATCAGCTGCATCACAAGCAGGCGCTCGCCGAGCAGGGCGGCGGGCCGGACCGGCTGGCGCAACAGCACAAGAAGGGGAAGCTCTCGGCGCGGGAACGGTTGGATCTGCTGCTCGACCCGGGGACCTTCGTCGAGCTGGACCGGTTCGTCACGCACCGCTGCACCGACTTCGGGCTCGAGGAGCAGCAGATTCTGGGTGACGGGGTGGTGACCGGCTACGGCCGGGTGAATGGCCGCCTGGTGTACGTGTTCTCCCAGGATTTCACGGTCTTCGGCGGGTCGCTCTCCGAGACCTTCGCCGAGAAGATCTGCAAGGTGATGGACCTGGCGCTCCGCAACGGCGCTCCCATCATCGGAGTCAACGATTCGGGCGGTGCGCGGATCCAGGAGGGTGTGGCATCGCTGGGTGGCTACGCCGACATCTT
The DNA here is from genome assembly GCA_963748035.1 of uncultured Gemmatimonadales bacterium. GTDB lineage: Bacteria > Gemmatimonadota > Gemmatimonadetes > Gemmatimonadales > GWC2-71-9 > JADJOM01. The sequence goes on from CAVVHO010000005.1 coordinate 452,458, forward strand.
CTTGAGGAATACGCTCGCCTCCGGGGTCATCCCGCAGATCTCGGTGATTCTGGGCCCCTGCGCCGGCGGTGCCGTCTACAGCCCCGCGATTACCGACTTCATCTTCATGGTTCGGGGCGTGAGCTACATGTTCGTGACCGGCCCGAACGTGGTGAAGACTGTCACCCACGAAGAGGTGAGCTTCGACCAGCTCGGCGGTGCGGATGTGCATGCGGAGACCAGCGGTGTCGCCCACTTCGTGCACGACTCCGAGCCGGCCTGCCTCGCGGCGGTGCGCGACCTGCTCGCCTACCTGCCTCAGAACAATCTGGACCAGGCCCCGACGCAGCCAACCGTCCTAAAGGACTCCCTCGCGGCCGGGTCGCCCGAGTCGGAGCGTCTCCTCGACCTCATCCCCGACAGCTCCAACAAGCCCTACGACATGCACGAGGTCATCCGCCTCGTGATGGATCCGGGCTCGCTGCTGGAATCGCAGGCCGACTGCGCGGCGAACATTATTACTACCTTCGCGCGGCTGGGGGGGCGTCCGGTGGGCGTGGTCGCGAACCAGCCGGCGGTGCTCGCGGGCGTACTGGACATCGCCGCGTCGCTCAAGGCCGCCAGATTCATCCGCTTCTGCGACTGCTTCAACCTGCCGGTGGTGACCTTCGTGGACGTACCGGGGTTCCTCCCGGGCGTCGGCCAGGAGCACGGTGGGATCATCAAGCACGGCGCCAAGTTGCTCTACGCCTATTGTGAGGCCACTGTCCCCAAGCTCACGGTCATTACCCGCAAGGCCTACGGCGGGGCGTATGACGTCATGAGCTCCAAGCACATCCGGGGTGACATGAATCTGGCGTGGCCTAGCGCGGAGATCGCGGTCATGGGTCCCAAGGGCGCGGTCGAGATCCTGTTCAAGAAGGAGATTGACCAGGCCAAAGACCGGGAGGCCGAAACCGCGCGGCGCATCGCGGAATACGGTGAGACCTTCGCCAATCCCTACCTGGCGGCGTCCCGCGGATTCGTTGACGACGTGATCGACCCGCGCGAGACGAGGCCCCGGTTGATCGACGCGCTCCGGATGCTGGCGACCAAGCGCGACAAGAACCCGCCCAAGAAGCACGGGAACATTCCGCTGTAACTGCGGTCGGAAAGACGGGCACGTAGGGGCGGAGCTGTAGCTCCGCCCGTACGAGATTCGTTCCGCCACTCCGTGTGGGCGGAGCTACAGCTCCGCCCCTACCTGACCCTAGCGCAACCCGGTACGGCTCCCTAGCTTGTCCTGCGATGCTCCCCCTGTATCCCCGCACGTGGACCGCCCTTCTCGGGTTCGTCTCGATACCCGCGCTACTCGCCGCGCAAGCGGCCGTGGACCCCTCGGTCGCTCCGCGAGCGGCGCAACTTGCTCGTGCCGGTGATCCGGCGCGCGCGACGGAGATGCTCGGACGCTACCTCGCGACCGCGCCGGACGATGGCTCGGCCTGGCTGGAACTCGGGCAGCTCTACCTCGCCGACAGCCGGTCCTGGCATCGCGAAGGTCACGACGGCGATCCCGAGGCGTCCCTCCTGCTCGACTTTGCGGCCACGGCGCTGGATCAATCCCTTCGACTGCCCACCGACTCCAGCGCACTTATCAGGGCGCTGATCGAAATCGAGCGGGCCGCCGGCGCAGTAGAGGAGACGGGTTGGGGCGCGGTGCGCGCTTCCTTTGTCATGACACGTGGCTCGGGGCCGCCGCGATTCGTGAGCGAGATCGGCAGGAACCTGGTGAACTCCTGTCCGGTGGGAGGAGTCCTGGTGACCGGCTCTGATCTCGAAGCGGTGGCGGCATGGAGTGCCGTACTGGGCGCGCACTCGCGGGGCGATCTGGTCCTTGTGATCGCCAGCCGGTTCTCGGAAGACTCCATCTACCGCGGTCGGATGGCGCAGGTGCTCGAGGGCTCTCCCAGCCAGACCATGCGCGCCACGCTTACCGCAGCTTCGGCGCGGCGCCCGATCTGTATCTCCCCGGCTACTGACACGGCGATCGTGCCGTCCGGAGCGGTGACCGTGGTACGGCTGGTGCGCGTCATCGGCCCGGCCGCACCGGAAGTCCCCGATCCGCTCAGCGTGCGGGATCTGCTCGAGGCGGAACAGGCGCATCCCGACGCGGTCACCGAGGAAGTCCTTTCGCTCTACCGCAACGCTGCCCGCTACAATCCGCTCCTCTGTGCCTCCCTTCTCGCGCCGTTCGGAGCCCGGGCTCGAGACGGCTGCGGTCGCTAGTCGCCCTACCTCCGTTAATGTCAGAGTTCCGCAGGGTCCTCGTCGCCAACCGGGGCGAGATTGCGTTGCGTGTTATTCGCGCCTGCCATGAGGAAGGGCTGGAAGCGGTCGCCGTCTATTCCGAAGCAGACCGGCTCTCGCCCCACGTGCGGGCCGCCGATTTCGCGGTTTCACTGGGTCCCCCGGCACCCTCCGAGAGTTACCTCAGGATCGACAGGCTGCTGGAGGCCGCTCAGAGCACTGGGAGCGGAGCCGTCCATCCCGGATATGGTTTCCTCGCCGAGCGGGCCGCGTTCGCCAAGGCGGTGACCGACGCCGGGTTGGTGTTCATTGGGCCCTCCGCTGCGGCCATCACCGCCATGGGCGACAAGACCGAGGCCCGCCGTCGAATGCAGGCGGCTGGTGTGCCGATTGTACCCGGACAGACCCTACCAGTGACCGATCCGATGCTCGCAGCGCAGGCGGCGCAAGAGATCGGCTACCCGGTGCTTGTGAAGGCGGCCGCCGGCGGGGGTGGCAAAGGCATGCGGGTGGTGCGGCGCCCGGAGGAGTTAGCGCGAGCACTCACTGCGGCGGCGTCCGAGGCGGGCAAGGCGTTCGGTGATCCGAGCGTCTATCTGGAGCGTTACGTAGAGCAGCCGCGCCACGTGGAGATCCAGGTCCTCGCCGATCACGAGCGCACCCTGCACCTCGGCGAGCGCGAGTGCTCGATCCAGCGTCGACACCAGAAGCTGGTCGAGGAGGCGCCGTCGGTCGCGGTGACCCCCGCACTCCGAGATCAGATGGGAGGCGCGGCCGTGGCAGCGGCTCAGGCAGTGGACTACCGCGGCGCCGGCACCTGCGAGTTCCTGCTCGCTGCGGACGGCGCCTTCTATTTCCTCGAGATGAATACCCGCATCCAGGTGGAGCATCCGGTCACCGAATTGGTGTACGGGGTGGATCTGGTTCGGGAACAGTTGCGGATCGCTCAGGGGTTCCCCATGCGGCTTCCGCGCGGGCCGATGGCCCCGCGGGGCTGGGCACTCGAGTGTCGCATTACGAGCGAGGATCCCGCCAATAGCTTCCTCCCGTCCACGGGCCGGGTGGAGTACCTGCGCATTCCATCGGGTCCTGGCGTACGCTGGGACGGAGGAGTGGAGGCGGGCAACGACGTCACCCTCTACTACGACTCGTTATTGGGCAAGATCATCGTTTGGGGCGCGGACCGCGCCGAGGCCATCGGCCGTATGCGGCGCGCACTGCAGGAACTGGTCGTAACCGGTGTCGCGACGAACCAGTCATTTCACCTTCGCCTGCTCTCGGATCCCGACTTCCTGGCCTCGGCGATCGATAGTCAGTTCCTCGAGCGTCGGCTCGACCTGCTCCAGCCAACTCCTGATTCGGCGTCTCTAGTGGACATTGCGGTTGCCGTGGCGCTGGCGGAGGAGGAGTCGCGGCTGGGGCGGCGGCCGATGGTGGCCGAGGACACTGGCGAGCCTTCCCGCTGGCTTACGCGGGCGCGTTTGGAAGGCCTCCGGTAGTAGGCTTCAGCGCGGATCTCGCCAAGGAACCTGGCCTAGCGTAGACTCTTATCACCGATCACTTCTGAGGGTCTTTGGTGGCCGATTCGCTCGACGGACTCCGCGCCGCACTCCAGGGTCAGTACGCTATCCAGCGCGAGCTGGGGCGCGGTGGCATGGCGACGGTCTATCTCGCTCAGGATGTGAAGCACGACCGCCCGGTCGCGCTCAAGATCCTGCACCCGCATCTGGCGGCCACGCTCGGGCCGGACCGCTTCACCCGCGAGATCAAGCTCGCGGCCAAGCTGCAGCACCCGCACATCTGCGGCGTGTTGGATTCCGGAGAAGCCGCGGGGCAACTTTGGTTCACCATGCCCTATGTGGAAGGGGAGACCCTCCGCGAGCGGCTGAATCGGGAACACCAAATCTCTCTCGACGAGGCGGTCCGCCTCATCCAGGAGGCCGCCGACGCCCTCGACTACGCCCACCGCCACGGCGTCGTCCACCGCGACATCAAGCCCGAGAACATCTTGCTCGCCGACGGCCACGTCCTGGTGGCCGACTTCGGCGTGGCCAAGGCGCTGTATCCTTCCGGCCCCCACGTGACCGGGCCGGGGGTCCCCCAGGCCGATTCGATCACCGGCACCGGAATGGCCATCGGCACTCCGGCCTATATGAGCCCGGAGCAGGCGAGCGGCAGCCGGGAGATCGATGCGCGCACGGATGTCTACGCGCTCGGCTGCGTCTTTTACGAAATGCTGGCGGGCGAGCCGCCCTATACCGGACCCAATGCACACTCGATCATCGCCAAGCGACTCTCGGTAGACGCCACGCCTCTCTCGGTTGTCAGGCCCGATCTTCCTGCAGCGTTGTCCCAGGTGGTCTCGCGTGCGCTCAACCGGACGCCCGCGGAGCGCTACGCGGCGACGGGAGAATTCGCGCGGGCGCTGGGCACCGCCGTGCGACCCAGCACTCGCCTCGTGGCTGCGGGTGCGGGGCGCCAGCGATCCTGGGTGTTGTTCGCGCTCGGGCTCGTCATCGGGCTGGGGGTCTTGTTCGCCTGGCGTCAGAGCCATGGTACCGGCGCCGCCACTGACTCGGGGGTCAGGCGCCTCGCGGTGCTTCCATTCGAGAACCTTGGTTCTCCTGAGGACGAATACTTTGCCGATGGGATGACGGACGAGATCCGGGGCAAGCTGTCGACCATTCCTCAGCTTCAGGTCACGGCCAGCAGCAGCGCCTCGACCTATAAGGGGTCAACCAAGACCACCCGCGATATCGCGAAGGAACTGGGCGTCGACTATGTACTGGTCGGGAAGATTCGCTGGGAGAAGGGGCAGGGTGGGAGCCGGGTGCGGGTGAGCCCCGAGCTGATCAACGCAGCCAAGGGGTCAGTTGAGTGGCAACAGCCGTTCGACGCGGCGCTCACCGACGTGTTCCAGGTGCAGGCCGAAGTGGCGAGCAAAGTTGCCGCCGCACTCAACTTGGCGCTGAGCCAGGGGCAACAACAACAGCTCGTGACCAAACCCACGAACAATCTTTCGGCGTATGACGCCTATCTCCGGGGGAACGAGGCCGCGGCTGGGCTCTTCGCGACCACGACGGTCGATCTCCGCCAGGCCATCGGCTTTTACGAGCGGGCCGTCGCGCTCGACTCCACCTTTGCCGTAGCCTGGGCGCAACTCTCACGCGCGCTGGCGTATCTCGCCTTCACCGGCTACGCCCCGGGCGACGCCAAGGCTCGGGCGCTGCATGCGGCGGAGCTATCGCTCAGGCTTGATCCGAAGCTGGCTGCCGCCAGGCTCGCTATGGGCGACTACTACACCTACGCCGGCATCGACTGGGAAAAGGCACTCGCGCAATACACCCTCGGCCGGCAACTCGCTCCCCAGGATCCGGACGTGCTGACCGGAACCGCCCGGGCCCAGCAAAGCGCGGGGCAGTGGGAGGAGTCGCTGGCTTCTCTCCGGCAAGCCGCCGCGATCGATCCCCGCTCCGTGCCGACCGCCCGCCGCCTCGCGCTCACCCTGCTGTGGCTGCGACGCTATCCCGAGGCGGAGGAGGCCGTCAACCGGGCCATTGCCCTGACTCCGCTCGCGCCCAATGCACTCGAGATGAAGGCCATGGTCCGCCTGGCACAGGGTGACCTCCCGGGCGCCCAAGCCGTCATCCGCACTGCACCGCCGGAGATGGACCCCACCGCGAAGGTCGCGTATTTCGCCAATTTCTGGGATGTCTACTGGCCCTTCGAGGAGGCCGATCAGTCGCTGTTACTGCGGTTGTCCCCAAGTCAATTCGATGATGATCGCATGTCCTGGGGGATCGTCATGTCCGAGGTTTGGAACCTCAAGGGCAACCGCGCCAAGTCGCTGGCCTATGGTGACTCCGCCCGCATCGAAGGTGCCCAGCGGGTTCAGGGGACTGACGATCCTTACCTCCATTCGCTGTATGCCATCGCGCTGTCGTACTCTGGGCGGCACGCGGAGGCGATCAAGGAACTCGAGCCGGCACTGGCAAAGCAGAATAGCAGCAACGACGCCTACTCCGGCGCCTACAACGAGAACCTCGCGGCGCGGATTTACCTTCGTGCTGGCAAGCCTGAAAAGGCGCTCGACATCCTCGAACGCCTGCTCAAGATCCCCTACCACCTCTCGCCCGGGTGGCTCCGCATCGATCCGGAGTGGCAGTCCCTCCGCGGCAACCCGAGATTCGAACGGTTGATCGCCAGGCCGTGAGCGAGGCGGTACGGATCCTTCGCCTCGCGACTGGCGGCGATGGTGTTGGCAAGCTGGCCGACGGCAGGACGGTATTCGTGCCCCGCACGGCACCGGGCGATCTAGTCGAGCTCACCCCGCCTCGCCTCCTGGCCCGCTTCGCCCGCGCCCGCGTCGCGCGACTCGTGGAGCCCGGGCCCGGGCGGGTCAGTCCGCGCTGTAAGCACTACATCGCCAACGACTGCGGTGGCTGTCAGCTCCAGCACCTCGACCTGGAGACGCAGCTCGAGGCCAAACGCGGATTCGTGGAGGATGCGTTGCAGCGGATCGGCCACCTCGAAGTGAGGGTGCCCCCGTTGATTCCTGCCGATGCGGAGTGGAGCTACCGGACCCGGATCAGTCTCGCCATCGGCCCCGGCCGAAGGTTTGCAGGATTCCATCCGCTCGATGAACCAACCCGAGTCTTCGCGTTGGAGCGCTGCGAGATCGCGGCGGAGCCGCTCAATTCGCTGTGGGACGCTCTCAAGGATCAGCTTCACCTGCTCCCGGACGATGTCGAGCAGCTGGTGCTGCGGGTCGATCGAGTGGGCCAGCTGCACGTGGTGGTCAAGGCCGAAGGTGGTCAGGCGTGGGGGAAGGGAAAACGACTGGCGGAGGCCCTGGCGGCGAGAGGGCCAGTCGCCACCGTCTGGTGGCAGCCGGCGCACGGGGCGCCCCGCGTCATGAGCGGCGACCGAGGCGCCTTTCCCGCGACCGTGTTCGAACAGGTGCATCCCAGTCTCGGCGACCGGATCCGGGCCTGGGCCCTAGACCACTTGAGGAGCATTGCCGGGGTGCACGCCTGGGACCTGTACTCGGGCATCGGCGAGACCACGGCGGAACTCGCCGCCCGCGGCGCGACGGTGGAGAGCGTCGAGGTGGACCGACGCGCGGTGGAGTTGGCGGAACGCCGCTCGCGACCAACCGTGCCGGGGCGCGAATCGCAGCGGCCTGAGACGACGGTGGTTGAGCGGCACGTCGGCAGGGTGGAGGATCTGATCGGCAAGCTCCGGGCGCCGAACATTGTGATCGCCAATCCCCCTCGGGCCGGAATGGACCCGCGGGTCGTTAACGGATTGCTCGAGCACCGACCGGTCAGGCTCGTCTACGTTTCCTGCGACCCATCGACCCTGGCGCGCGACCTCAGCAAGCTGTGCGGAACCTCGATTGAATCACCGAGTCGTCGAGCCGTCGAGTCGCCCGGCCGAGGAGCGTACCGTATCACGGCCGTGCAACCGTTCGATCTCTTCCCCGAGACTGCGCATGTCGAGACCGTCGCCGTGCTGGAGGCCTGAGTGAAGTACTTCGTCCACATCGGAGGACGGGAGATCGAGGTGGCGGTCGATGGTGACCAGGTGAGCGTCGCTGGCCGCTCGATGCGTGCCCATCTCTCCCCGATGCCGGGGACACCGCTTCGCCACCTCCTGATGGACGGCCGCTCGGTTACGCTGGTGCTGGAGAGTCGCGAGCGCGGCGAATGGCAGGTCGGACTCGCCGGTGCCCGCTACGATGCGAAGGTGGTAGATGAGCGCACCAGGCACATCCAGGGCCTCACGGCGGGAGCCGCAACCCAAGCCGGACCCGCAGTCCTCAAGGCGCCCATGCCCGGGCTAGTGGTTCGCGTCCTGGTCGTGCCGGGGGATCGCGTGGCCGCCGGGCAGGGGCTGGTCGTGCTTGAGGCGATGAAGATGGAGAACGAGTTACGGGCTCCAGCCGGGGGCATCGTCCGCTCGGTCTCCGCGGTTCCCGGACAGGCGGTGGAGAAGGGGCAAGTCCTGGTCGAGTTTCGGGAAGGGCTCCCTTGACCTAACCCGTTAAGCTGGGCTAATTTTGGTGTCTGTGCACTTTTGGGACCCCAGCTTTAGACCAGGACGATGAAGACTTTTTCCGCCAAGCCGAGCGATATCTCGCACGAGTGGCATGTCGTAGATGCGGCTGATATCCCGCTCGGCAGGCTCGCGAGCCGGGTGGCGCAGCTCATTCGGGGCAAACACAAGCCGACCTTTACGCCGCACATGGACGGCGGCGACTTCGTCGTCGTCATCAACGCGGCCAAGGTGAAACTGACTGGTCGGAAGCTCGAGCAGAAGCGGCATTTCCGGCATACCGGCTTCATGGGTCACGAGCGGTATACGCCGGTGAAGAATCTGTTGCAGGGGAAGTTCCCCGAGCGCGTCATCGAGCACGCCGTGTTCGGCATGCTGCCGAAGAACTCGCTCACCAAGCAGAAGTTGCGGACCAAGCTCAAGGTCTATGCGGGGGGCGACCACCCGCACGTGGCCCAGCAGCCCGCACCGTACTCTGTCACGCCTACGCCGAAGGCCAAGTGAGATGAGCGGGATACCAGAGTTCCGGTGGCAGGCCGTCGGCCGCCGCAAGACGAGCGTGGCCCGGGTGTACCTCACTCCAGGGACCGGCAAGTGGGACATCAACGGCCGCACGCTGGGTGATTATTTCCCCCGGCCGTCACTGGTGCAGCACATCCAGCAGTCGTTCTCGTCGACCGATACCCTCGGCGCCTTCGATGTCCGGGCGCACGTGGAGGGTGGTGGGCAGTCGGGACAGGCGGGCGCGCTCCGGTTGGCGATCGCCCGGGCCCTGGTTGAGGCTGACGCTCAACACCGGACCAAGTTGCGCTCGGGGGGTCTGCTGACCCGCGATCCGCGCGCCGTGGAACGGAAGAAGCCCGGTCGCGCCGGGGCCCGGAAGCGGTTCCAGTTCAGCAAGCGTTAGTCGACGGCCGGACTGTCCGAGGGTTCGACGGTCCGCCAAATCACGCACGTCGCGGGATCGTTGCCGGGGTGCCCCACTGGGGTTCGGTGACGAGGCGAACGCGGCGGACGCCCTAAAACCCACGAGCGCGCCACGCGCGCCAACCTAAGGACGGCATTACCCTGATGGCTCAGCCCCAATTGCAGGACCTCCTCGAGGCCGGCGTTCACTTCGGCCACCAGACCCGCCGCTGGAACCCCAAGATGCGCCGGTTCATCTTCGCCGAGCGCTCCGGGATCTACATCATCGATCTGCAGAAGACCCTGAAGCAGATTGTGCAGGCCCAGGAACTGCTCAAGAGCGTGGTGCTCAAGGGCGAGGGCGTGCTGTTCGTGTGCACCAAGAAGCAGCTCAAGGGCATCGTGCAGCAGGAAGCGGCAGGCTCCGCGTCCTTCTGGGTGACCGAGCGCTGGCTGGGCGGGATGCTCACCAACTTCCAGACGATCAAGAAGCAGATCCGCCGGCTCAAGGAGCTCGAGCAGGGCTCGGCCGAGGGCGAGTTCGAGAACTACACCAAGAAAGAAAAGCTGCTCTTCGAGCGCGAGCGGGAGAAGCTGCTGCGCAACCTCGAGGGCATTAAGCAGATGGGTAGACTGCCCGGCGCCCTCTTCATCGTGGACGCCAAGAAGGAAAAGATTGCGGTCCAGGAAGCCAACAAGCTCGGGATCCCGGTGGTGGCCATCGTGGATACCAATGCGGACCCTGATGTGATCACGGTGCCGATTCCGGGGAACGACGATGCGATCCGTTCGGTCTCGCTCATCACGGCGGCGCTGTCTGAAGTGATCCGCGAGGCCCGGGCGCAGAGCCCGCTGCGGACGGAAGTCGTGGAAGATGCCGAGGCGGAGACCTACAGCACCGACGGCGGCTCCGAAGGCGACCCCGAAGCCGATCGCAAGAAGCGGCGGCCGCGCCGCAAGCGGCGGCCGAAGACTGAGGCCATCGCGGCTCGGATCAAGCACGGCGACGAGGGCGGAACAGAAGCAGCGGCGCCGGGGGACGTGCAGGCGTAGCCGCCCCAGGGGCCGGAATGCGCTGCCGCCGTCCCAGGCCCCCCGGCCCCGGACGGCGGCTTTCTATAAGAGAGAGAAGGGGCGACCCCTCGGGTCGCCCGAAACATGAAAAGGACAACCCAAATGAGTGAGCCGATTTCGGCCAAGATGGTGGCAGAGCTCCGGGCCCGGACGGGCGCGGGGATGATGGATTGCAAGGCCGCCCTGCAGGAGGCCAACGGCGACATGGAGAAGGCCGTTGAAATCCTCCGCAAGAAGGGCATGGCGAAGGCCGACAAGCGGGGTGACCGCAGCGCATCGCAGGGCCTGGTCGTGATCGAGTCCTCTCCGAGCGGGCAGGATGCGGCCATGATCGAGCTCAACTGCGAGACCGACTTCGTGGCGAAAAACGAGGACTTCATCTCCCTCGCGCGCGACTTGGGCAAGCATGCCCTCAAGCACGCGCCGCTCGGCGTGCATCCGGGCACCGCGATCGAAGCACAACCCTTCCGTCGGGGCACCGTCGCGGAGGCGATCAAGGAGATTAGTGGCAAGACCGGCGAGGCCATGGCGCTCAAGCGGGTGGCGCACTTCCATCACACCGGCGGGACGGTGGGACACTACCTGCACCACAACGGTCAGAGCGGCTCGCTGGTCGAGCTGGAGGGTGTACGAGGCGAGGCCGTGACGGCGCTTGGCCGCGACGTAGCCCAGCACATCACCGCGACCGATCCGATCGGAGTGAGCGAGGCGGATATCCCCGCCGACGTGCTTGCGAGGGAGCGGCGGATCGCCGAGGAACAGGTGGCGGAGGAAGGAAAGCCCGAGAACATCCGCGGCAAGATCGTGGACGGCAAGGTGCGCAAGTTTGTGACCGAGCGCACGCTGCTTGGCCAGAACTTTGTCCGCGATGACACCAAGACGGTGGCAGAATTGGTCAAGGAGGCCGCCAAGCAGGCGGGCGGCGCACTGACCGTGACGCGACTGGCCCGGTTCAAGGTCGGGGAAGGCTGATGCGGCGCGCGTATGCCCGCGCGCTGCTGAAGCTTTCCGGCGAGGCGCTCGCCGGTGAGCGGGGCTACGGCCTGGATTATGGGGTCGTGGACATCTTCGCCGACGAGCTGGTGAAGGTGCACTCCCGCGGGCTGCAACTTTCGCTGGTGGTGGGTGGCGGGAACATCCTTCGCGGCACCACCGCCAGCCAGCAGGGGCTCGACCGGGTGTCGGCGGACTACATGGGCATGCTGGCGACGGTGATCAACGCTCTCGCGGTGCAGGACATCCTGGAACGCAAGGGCGTCCAGACCCGAGTCATGACCGCGATCCGGATGGAGTCGCTCGCCGAACCATACATCAGGCGGCGCGCGCTTCGGCACATGGAAAAGGGCCGTTTGGTTATTTTTGCCGGCGGCACGGGGAACCCGTACTTCTCGACGGACACCGCTGCGGTGCTCCGCGCCCTGGAGGTGGAATCAGAGGTCATCCTCAAGGGCACCAACGTAGACGGTATTTACACCGCCGATCCCAGGAAGGACCCCGCCGCCAAGCTGATCCGCGAGCTGTCATTCCAGGAGGCGCTCGTGAACGGGTATGAGGTCATGGACCGCAGCGCCTTCGGACTGTGTCAGACCAACAAGCTGCCCATCGTCGTCTTCAACATGAATGTCTCAGGCAACCTGGATCGTGTGCTCCAGGGCGAGCCGGTAGGGACCATCGTCCAATGAATACGATTCCGGAGCTGCTCAAGCAGGCCAGGGACCTGATGCACAAGGCGGTCGAGGCCACCCGCCGCGAGTTCTCCAGCATTCGTACGGGGAAGGCGACGACCTCGCTGCTGGACACGGTGCGGGTGGAGGCCTACGGCGGGCAGGTCCCGCTGAACCAGGTGGCCATGGTGGCGGCGCCAGAGGCACGGATGCTGACCGTCCAGCCGTTCGACAAGTCGCTCTCTCAGGTTATCGAGAAGGCGATTCGCGATTCGGATCTTGGGCTCAACCCAGCGAGCCAGGGTGGCCTCATTCGGGTGCCGATCCCTACGCTCACCGAGGAGCGGCGGCGAGATCTGGTGAAAGTGATGCACAAGCTGGGTGAGGAAGGCAAGGTGGCCGTGCGGCATGCGCGTGGCGATGCCCACGCGAAGATCAAGAAGCTGGACAAGATCGCCGAGGACGACCGGTCCCGGGGTGAGAAGGAGTTACAGAAGTTTACCGACGATCACATCAAGCAGATCGATCAGCTGATCACCGCCAAAGAGGCGGAGATCATGGAAGTCTGAGGATGAGCGACGAGCTGCTCCGGCAGATCAAGCTGAACGGATCGCCCCCGGCACACGTCGCGATCATCATGGATGGAAACGGTCGCTGGGCGCGCGGGCGCGCGCTGCCGCGGCCGTTCGGCCATAAGGCCGGGATGAAGTCGGTACGGGAGGTCGTGGAAGGCGCATTGTCAGCAGGGGTGGAGGTGCTCACGCTGTTCGCCTTCAGCCAGGAGAACTGGCAGCGGCCCGCCGATGAGATCGGGGCCCTGATGGAGCTGCTCGAGGAGTACATCGCGCGGGAGATGGCCGAGCTCAAGTCCCAGGGAGTCACAGTTCGGTTCCTCGGCGATCTCGATCGGCTTCCCGAGGCGCAACGGGCGGCGGTCGAACGCCTCATGGCCCACACCGATGGCGGTGGGAAGCTGGCGCTCAACATCTGCATCTCCTATGGGTCGCGCGCGGAGCTCGCACGGGCCGCGCGCCTGCTCGCGGAGGCGGCGCGAGCGGGCAGCCTCGATCCGGCCGACATAGACGAGGATGCTATCGCGCAGCACCTGTATACATCCCAGTTTCCTGATCCCGACCTGCTGATCCGCACCTCCGGCGAGCAGCGGCTCTCGAATTTCCTGTTGTGGCAGTTGGCCTACGCCGAGATCTACGTCACCCCGGTCTTGTGGCCCGACTTCCGTCGTGAGCACCTGTTCGAGGCCATCTTGGAGTATCAGCGTCGCGACCGGCGGTTTGGGAAGGTGTCGGTGTGATGTTGGGGAACGGGGAACGGGGAACAGGGAACGGGATATCTCTACAACGCCCTTTGATTGGGGCTGTGGAGACTGCGCCTGCGTCCCGTTCCCCGTTCCCCGTTCCCTGTTCCCCCGCTTTCTAATGGCTTCCAACCTCACCCAACGCGTCGTTGTCGCCGCGATCGCGATTCCCGTGGCCCTCGGTCTCATCTACTGGGGCGGGTGGGCCATGGTACTCGCGGTCTCGCTTGTGGCAGCGCTGGGTGCCCGCGAGCTGTATGACTTCGCCCGGCGGCTGGGAGTGGAACCGCTCGGGCGCACCGGCATCGCCTCCGCGGCCGCGATTCCGGTCCTCGCGTATCTCAACGTCACCCACGCCGCCGAGCTCGCGGAGTGGGGCTGGTTTCTCGCCGGGCTCTGGATGGTGGGGCTGCTCACGGTGGCCCTGTGGCGCCGTCGGCCGAACGAACATCCCTTCGCGGTCACCGCCGCCACCCTGTTCGGAGTTCTCTATCCTGCGGGTCTCGCCGCTTTTCTCATTCCGATCAGGCACGCAAGCTACGGGGTCTTTTCCTGGGCCGGCGCGTGGCTGGTCTTTTTCCCGCTGGTGATCACCTGGGTTTGCGACACCGCGGCGATGTTCGCTGGCAAGACGATCGGCGGCCCCAAGCTGTGGCCATCGATCAGCCCCGGCAAGACGTGGGCGGGCTCGATCGCGGGGGTCGTCGCCGCGCTGGCGGTGGTGCCGCTGCTCAACAGCGCGATCATGAGTCGGGTCGGGGTGGCGCTTCCGCTGCAGCAGGGCCTGATCTTCGCCGCGGTGCTTGGCGTTGTGGGCCAAGTGGGCGATCTGGCAGAATCGCTCTACAAGCGCGAGATCGGGGTGAAAGACTCTTCGTCGCTCATCCCCGGACATGGGGGTGTGCTCGATCGCCTGGATTCGCTTTACTTCGTTCTGCCGGTGTCCGCGGCGATGTACCGGCTGTTCGGAGTGCTCTAGATGGCCGATACCCCGCCCAGAACTCCGCGCGGTGTGGCGATCCTCGGGTCCACCGGCTCGATCGGCAAGAGCGCGCTCGCCGTACTCGCCCGGCAGCGGGATCGGTTCCGGGTAGTCGCGCTGACGGCCCGTGATAACCAGGCGGCGCTCGCCCGTCAGTCCGCCGAGTGGTCGCCGCTGCTCAGCGGATTGGTGAGCGAACGCGGACCGGACCTGCTGGTAGAAGCCGCGACTCACCCGGCAGCCGACATCGTGCTCAACGCCGTGGTCGGGGCGGCGGGTCTCGACGCGACGCTTGCGGCGCTCCGTGCCGGCAAGCGGGTCGCCCTCGCCAACAAGGAAACCCTGGTGATGGCGGGAGACCTCGTTCGCGCAGCGGCGATTGAGGGGGGCGGGGAGCTGGTTCCGGTGGACTCCGAACACAGCGCCGTGTTGCAGTGCGTCGCGGGGCGGGAGAACGGTCTGGCCCGGCTGATTCTCACTGCCAGCGGCGGCCCCTTCCGTGACTGGGAGCCGGCCCGCATCGCGAGCGCATCGATTGCTGAGGCCCTCAACCATCCGACCTGGCGGATGGGAACCAAAGTGACCGTCGATAGCGCGACACTGGCGAACAAGGCCATGGAAGTGATCGAGGCGCACCACCTTTTCGGACTCGGGTACGATGCGCTCGATGTAGTGGTACATCCACAGAGCATCATCCACGGGTTCGTCGAGTTCTGCGATGGCAGCGTGGTCGCCCAATTGGGCTTTCCTACAATGGAGCTACCGATCCTGTACGCCCTGACCCATCCTGAGCGGCTCCCCGATACGGGGGTGCGCCGCTTCGATCCCGTCGCGATTGGCTCGCTGACATTCGAGCCGGTGCGCACCGAAGCCTTCGGGGCGTTCCGCGCCGGCATCGCTGCCGGGCGCGCGGGCGGCACCGCGCCGGCGGTGTTCAACGCGGCCAATGAAGTGGCGGTAGCGGCTTTTCTCTCTGGTTGCATTCAGCTCGGTCGTATCGCGGAGATCATTGTGCGAGTCCTCGATGCGCACACGGTCGAGCCGATCCGCGATCTGGCCACCGTCCGGGCCGCGGATGAATGGGCACGTGCCCGCGCACGCGAGGCGCTGGCGTGACGCTCATCAACAATCTGTGGCCCCTGATCGTCACGCTCGGCGTGCTGATCTTCGTGCACGAGCTCGGGCATTTCCTTGCGGCCAAGTGGGCAGGGATCCGGGTGCACCGCTTCGCGCTCGGCATGGGCAATCCCATTCCGGGCCTCTCGTTCCGCCGCGGTTCTACCGAGTACGCTATCTGCTGGCTGCCGTTGGGCGGCTATGTGAAGATGGCAAGCCGCGAAGAGGCGGCCAGCAGCAGCGCTCTGGAAGGATCCGATCCCGACGGCCGTCCGGGGGGTGCGCCGCCGGTGCAGCCGGACGAGTATTTCGAGGCGAAGCCGGTGTGGAAACGGATGATCGTCATCCTCGCCGGCGTCACGATGAACGTCCTGTTTGCGTGGATCCTGTACTCGGGACTCAAGTACAAGTACGGCGAACCGCTCAACCCGATCACCACCGTCGGCCTCGTCGTGCCTGACACACTGCCGCCCGCCATGCGTCCAATC
This sequence comes from uncultured Gemmatimonadales bacterium, assembly GCA_963748035.1. Taxonomy (GTDB): domain Bacteria; phylum Gemmatimonadota; class Gemmatimonadetes; order Gemmatimonadales; family GWC2-71-9; genus JADJOM01. The sequence continues at coordinate 468,325 of CAVVHO010000005.1, forward strand.
CAGGAGCTTCGTCCCGGTGATCGGATCACCGCCGTCGGCGGTCGGGCGGTCGCGAGCTGGAATGACATCGTGGAGGGAATCCTCAACACTCCCGGAGACTCGGTGGTGATTGAGACTGCAACGGGGAAACGCGTTGTTCTCCCCATCCACAACTCCGCTTTGACGGAGCGGGCCACCGTGGTGGGCGCCTTCGCCAGCGCGATCCCCGCTGTGTTCGGCGAGGTCGTGCCGGGGTATCCGGCCGCCCAGGCCGGGCTCGCCGTCGGCGACACCGTGCTCCGGGCCAACGGGGACTCCATCGCCGACTGGTGGGTGCTGTTCGATCGGATCCGGCAGAGCCCGGGGCAAGAGCTGGTGCTGGAGGTCGGCACTTCAGGCGGACGACGCGAGGTGCGCGTCACGCCACGGTCGGAGACGGAAAAGCAGGCGGACGGTTCCAGCCTCACGGTGGGCAAACTTGGAGTTCGAGCCGCCGAGCCGACGGTGCACCGACGCCTTTCCTTCGGGCAGTCTCTGACGGCAGGCTGGCGGGAGACCCTGAGGTCTTCGACCCAGATCTTTCGAACGGTCCAAGGACTCCTTTCCGCCAAGATCTCCAGCCGCGAGGTGGGAGGGCCGATCATGATCGGTCAGGTTGCCGCGCAAGCCGCGCGGCTCGGCATGGAATCCTTCCTCCTGTTGATGGGGCTCGTGTCGGTGAACCTCGCGGTACTCAATCTCCTGCCGATTCCTATTCTCGACGGGGGCCAGTTCATGTTCCTGCTGGCCGAGGGTATCCGGCGCAAACCCCTCTCCTACAAGCTGAGGGAGCGCCTGACGCTCGTTGGCCTGGTGCTCATCGTCATGTTGATGGTACTGGCATTCAAGAATGACATCGTCCGGAATTGGGATGTCATACTCGGTTTCTTCCGGCGGCTTTTCGGCGGCTAGCACCGACTGGCACGCCGGGTGCACAGGCCGCCGCCGAGTCGGTGATCGGGTCTGGGTAGCCCTGATGGCCTCAATCTGGGACAGGACTGCGGGACATCCTGTCCACAATGACATTTTGTCACCTGCATTTCACCTTCGTCGGAAGTAGCCGCACTCGCTATGACACTCCTTGCTCTCGATACCGTCACCAAGCGCTACGGCGACGTGACGGCAGTGGACGGCATCAGCTTTTCGGTTGACAGGGGTCAGGTCATCGGCTTCCTCGGCCCGAACGGCGCCGGGAAGTCCACGACCATGCGCATGATCACCCAGTATCAGGAGCCGGACGGGGGCCGCATTCTCTTTGATGGAGTCCCGCTTGCGGAGGCTGGCCGGGAAGCGAAGCGCCGGGTCGGATACCTCCCGGAGAACAACCCGCTCTACACTGAGATGCTGGTCGCGGAATACCTGGCCTTCGTCGGCCGACTGCGCGACCTCGCGGGGCCGGCGCTTGCCCAAGGCACGGATGAGGCCGTCGTGGCGACGGGGATCGAAACCGTCTTCCACCGCCCTATCGGTGAGCTGTCCAAGGGCTTTCGCCAGCGGGTCGGGCTCGCCGCCGCGATCCTGCATCGGCCCGACCTGCTGGTGCTCGATGAGCCAACGGAGGGACTCGATCCCAATCAGCGGGTCGAGATCCGTAAGCTCATCGGTGACCTCGGAAAAGCCCGAACGGTGCTCATCTCGACCCACGTCCTGTCGGAGGCGCAGTCGGTTGCGTCCCGACTCCTGATCATCAACAAGGGCCGAATCGCCGCGGATGGTCCGGTCGAGGAGCTGGTGAATCGTGCTGGCGGCAGCGTGCAGCTCTCGGTAGAGGCCGCGGGCACGGGTGTGCTCGAGCGACTGCGCGAATTGCCGGGAGTCTCCTCCGCCGAGCGGGTCGGTGAAGAGGCGGGTCGGATACGGGTAAGGGTCACCGCGCTGGCCGCGACGGACCTGAGGCCTGAGATCTTCCGGTTGGCCACCAAGTCGGGCTGGACGCTGTACGAGCTGCATCAGGAAGCCGGCAGCCTTGAGGATCTCTTCCGGGACCTGACCGGTCGGACGGAGGCCGCATGAAGGCCATCCTGACTATCGCGCGGCGTGAACTCAAGGCGCTGTTCGACAATCCGGCAGGCTACGTCCTGCTGATCGTCTTTCTGGTCATCAACGGATTCCTGTTCTTTCGGGCCGCCTACCTGAGCAACTCGGCCGGGCTCCGGCCCATGCTGGATATGCTGCCCTGGCTGCTGCTGTTCTTCGTGCCCGCGGTCGCGATGCGGACCCTGGCCGAGGATACCCGCACGGGGCAGCTCGAGGTGCTGCTTTCCCAGCCGATCACCGAGCTCGAGCTGTTGATCGGCAAGTATCTGGGCGCGGTCTTCTTCCTGTGGCTCGCCCTGCTGCTCACGCTGCCTATTCCGATCGGACTCTCGCTCGGTGCCGAGCTGGCGTGGGGTCCGGTGTTCTCACAGTACGTGGGGTCCATGCTGCTCGCCGCTGGCCTCGCCGGCGTCGGTGTCTGGGCCTCGTGCCTCACCCGCAGCCAGATCACGGCCTTCATCGTGGCGGTCGCCGTGATGTTCCTGCTGGTGCTGGTGGGGCTCAACCCCCTCGTCGTGGGGCTCCCAGCTCAACTTGGCGCGATCGCGGCGCGTCTGGGCGTGCTCGCTCACTTCGACAGTATCGGACGCGGGGTGATCGACTTCCGGGACGCGATCTACTTCGTGTCACTCGCCGCCATCTTTCTGACGCTCGCCTATGGATCCCTGCTCGGCCGGAAGCTCGCTTCAGGGCACCCGGCGGTGCGACGGCTGCGTCTCGGGGTCGTGCTCCTGACGGGCACGCTGGTGGTGGTGAACTTGCTGGGGAGCTACATCGGCGGCCGGATCGATCTCACGCCAGGCCGCGCGTATACCCTCTCGCCGGCGACCAAGAAGCTGGTCTCCGGGCTCGACGACATCGTTACGATCAAGCTGTTCGCCTCGACTGAGCTGCCGGCGGAAGTCGCCCTGATGAAGCGCGATCTCGACGATCTGCTCCGCGACATGCGTTCCGCGGGCAAGGGCAAGATCCGGGTGGTGGAACAGGATCCGGCGGAGAACCCCGCGGCCAAGCGGGATGCGCAGGCGCTCGGGGTTCAGCCGGTGCAGTTCAACGTGGTCGGCAAGACGGAACTGCAGGTCAAGGAGGGCTACCTCGGGCTGGTGGTGCAGTACGCCGATGGCAAGGAGGCCATCCCGTTCGTACGCCGGACCGACGATCTGGAATACCGGCTTGCCGCCGCGATCAAGGGCCTGACTCGTCCCACGAAGCCGACGGTCGGGGTCATCGCGGCCATGGATGACTGGGGCAGGGAAGGACGTCGGCTCGACATGGTACAGGAGCAGCTCGCCAAGAGCTACAACGTGGTGTCGGTGTCGCTGGGTGACTCGACCCAGCCGACCGATTCGATCCGCACCCTGATTATCGCGGGACAGCCCGACAGTCTTCCGCTCCCGGTCCAGGAAAGGCTCAATCACTTCTTCGCGCGGGGCGGCAGTGCACTGATCATGACGACCGGTGCTCCCATCGATGGACGAGAGCCGCGGGCGAATGGCAAGGAGCCGGTGTGGAACGAACTCCTCAAACAATTCGGCGTGCGAGTGCGTCCCGATTTGGTGTACGATCTCTCCGCGAATCAGATCGTCCCGGTCCCGGGCGCCGGGGCCTACCAGCCGTACCCATTCTGGCTCCGCGCCCAAGCCGGTGGCAATACCGTGATCACCGACGGTGTGGGCGAGGTATTCCTGCCCTGGGCAAGCAGTCTCGAAACGCTCGCGGGCGCGACCGGAAAAGTGCTACCACTCCTGATGACAAGCCGAGTGGCGGGGATCGCCGAAGGCGAGATCGACCTCAGCCCTACCCGGCAGTTCCCGCCGGTGGATCTCAAGCAGCGCCCCGTCGGCTTGGCGGTGACGCCCGGTGACAGCGGTGCGGGCCCGAAGGGACGCATTGTGCTGGTCGGCAACATGGAATTCGCGACCGACCGATACGCCAGTAGCGCCACCGAGAACGCGGTCTTTGCCCTCAACGCGATCGACTGGCTCTCCCAGGACGAGACCCTCATCTCGATCCGCAGTCGCGACCGGCGCCCGCCGCGGCTGCTGTTCACGAGCCAGACGTTGCAGCAGGGCGTGAAATACAGCAACGTCGTCTTGCTCCCGATTCTAGTCGCTGTGTTCGGGGCGATCCGGCTGATCGGCAGGCGACGGCGAGCACTCACGCCCTGGACACCGCTCGCCGGTTCGCGGGAGGCAGCATGAGCGCCAAGGTTCTGCTCCGGATCGCTCTCGCATTGGGAGCGGCACTGGTCGTCTGGGGCGCGCTCGCGCTGTTCAGGCGGAGCCATCAGGATGACGCCGGTGGCCTCAGTTTGTCGCGCCTCAACGCCAAGGACGTGAGCGAAATCGCGCTGAGGAAACCCGGGGACACGTTAGTGCTCGCGCGGCGGGAAGGCGGGTGGACCGTGAACGGGTTCCCCGCCAGTACCTCGGCCGTGGAAGCGTTTCTGGCGACGATCGGGGATACCAGCCAGCAGAGCGAGGTGGTATCGCAGAGCAGCGCGTCTCACCAGCGGCTCGGGGTGGACAGTGTGAACGCCAGGCGGCTTACCGTCACGGCCGGCGGCAAGGCGGTGCTCGACATGTGGTTTGGAATCCGCGGGCCGGACTTCGAGGGCTTCTACGTTCGGCCGGAAGGGAGCGACCGCGCCTATCTCCTGCGGGGTCACTTCGCGGAGCAGACGGCGATGGGCGTCCCTGAATGGCGAGAAAAGCAGATCGCGACGATTGCCTCCGACAGCGTGTCTAAGGTGGAGGTTGGACGCGGCAAGACCCGCTGGTCATTGCAACGGAAGGGCGCCGGGTGGGAGCTATCCCATGGGCCGGCGGATTCGACCAAGGTCGCGCGATTCCTGGGAGTGCTCGGCGGACTTCGAGCGGCGGGGTTCCCGGATCCTGCCGAGATGGACTCCATTCACTTCGAGGCGCCGGAACGGAGTCTCACCGTGTTGTCCGGCAGCGGCCAGACCTTGATGTCGCTGGTGTTCGACTCCACCCATCAGGGGGCGTTCTGGGTTCGATCGCCGGCGGGCGGGCCAGTGTACCGGCTGGACGCGCGTATTGCGGATCTGGCGACACCGGCGGAGTCGACGCTCAAGCAGTGAGGAGTGAGGAGTGAGGAGTAAGGAGTGAGAAGTAAGGAGTAAGGAGTGAGAAGTAAGAAGTAAGAACTCGCGTCTCACTCTTGGCCTTCTCGACTCCTCACTCCTCACTCCTTACTCCTCACTCGTTACTCCTCACTCAGGGCATCCCTCACCACTTCTTCCACCACTTCTTCTCCGCCTCCGCTTCACTCTTCAGCGTCTTCGAATCCCTCAAGTACCCGTCGGGGACGGGCAGGTCCGAGGTGGGTTTGCTCTTGATGCTAATGTCGGCCAGGTCATCGAGCAGCGCGGCCGCCGAAGGGTGCCGATCGTCGGGGTGCTTGGCGAGCAGCCTCATGACGATTCGTTCGAGACGCTTGGAGAGTTCCGGGTGGCGGTTTCGGGGCGGCTCGGGGCGATCCTCCACGTGCATCCGCGCCAGCTCGAACCAGTCCTTGGATTTGAACGGCACGTCGCCGGTGACCATCCGGTACAGCGTGATACCCAGCGAATAGAGGTCGGAACGGCCATCCAGGTTGCGACCCTGGGCTTGCTCCGGGGAGATATAGGCGGGCGTCCCGATAGTCATCATGAAGCCGGTCGCCGCGACGTAGCCGCTCACGGCCCGGGCGATACCGAAGTCAGTGAGAATCGGTCGGCCACCTTCCGCGAGCAGGATATTGTCCGGCTTGATATCGCGGTGGATGATGTTTCGCTCGTGTGCAAACGCGAGTGCCCGGGAAACCCCGATGGCGATCTCGATCGCTTCTGCTTCAGGGATAGTGCTCTCGCGGGTGAGTCGGGCGTTCAGACCATCGGGATGGAGGTCCATCACGAAGTAGGCAAAGCCTTGGTCCGATCCGACCTCCTCGATGTGGACGATGTTTGGGTGTTCGAGGTCCGCGGCAAAGGCGGCTTCCTGGCGGAAGCGGCTTTCGAATGCCGGGTCCGACGCGTATCGGGGTTTCAACACCTTGACGGCAAAGGACTTACCGTCATCCCGCTGGGCGGAATACACCCAGGCAAAGCCACCTTGGCCGAGCAGTTGCCCGAGGGTATAGGTGCCGAGGCGTTGGCCTTCGGTCGGGACGTCTGCGGTCATGGTGGGGTTGCCCGGGCTGCAAAACGGGCGTTATATTGTTGTGCTACCGACAATTACAAGTCCGGGCAAACGCCCCGCGCAAGTGCAAAGAGGATACACGCAGCATGGGTTTTGACAAGCAGGCGGTCATCGCCAAACAGCGGTCGCATGAGACCGACACCGGCAGCACGAAGGTCCAGATCGCGCTTCTCACTGAGCGCATCAACTCGCTCACCGACCACTTCCGAACCCACGCCAAGGACCACCACGGCCGTCGCGGCCTGCTCAAAATGGTGGGTACCCGCCGGCGGTTGTTGAATTACCTGAAGCACAACGATCTCGCCACGTACCGGGCGTTGATCGATCAGCTCGGGCTCCGGCACTAACCGGCCCATACGAGCAAGGGCGTCTCAGCCACCGAGGCCGGGACGCCCTTCAACCTATTGTGGTACCAGGGACAGGAACAGGTCGTGACCGCACATCGAATCGAAACGCAGTTCGCTGGCCGCCCGCTCATTCTCGAGACCGGCCGCCTTGCCAAGCAGGCCGCTGGATCGGCCTACCTCCAGTTCGGCGAGACTGTCGTCATCGCCGCTGTCACCGTTTCCCCGAACCAGTCTTCGCTCCCGTTCTTCCCCCTGACGGTGGAGTATCGGGAGAAGACCTACGCCGCGGGCAAGATCCCGGGCGGGTTCCTGAAGCGGGAAGGACGGCCGAGCGATAAGGAAATCCTGGCGGCGAGAGGGATCGATCGTTCGATTCGGCCGCTCTTTCCCGAGGGGTTCAAGAACGAGGTCCAGGTGTTCGTCACCGTCGTCTCCGCTGATCAGGAGAACGATGCGGACGTGCTTGGCATCGTCGCGGCTTCGTTGGCGCTGAGCATTTCGTCAGTGCCCTGGGGCGGTCCCATCGCGGCGGTCCGGGTGGGACGGGTGGACGGGAACTGGATCCTGAATCCCACCTTTCAACAGCTCGAATTCTCGGCCCTCGACGTGACGGTGAGCGGCAGCGCGGATTCGGTCATTATGGTGGAAGGCGGTGCGCTGCAGATTTCCGAGGCCGAGATGCTCGAGGCGCTGAAGGTGGCGCAGAAAGGCATCAAGGAGCTCGTGGGCCATGAAAGCAAGATCATCGCGAAGGCGGCGAAGCCCAAGCAGGACTGGAAGAAGGATGAGCCCGAGGCGGCCCTCGTGAAGAAGGTGCGGGCGCTGGCCGAAGGGGATATGGCGAAGGCCATCAATGCCAAGGAAAAACATGCCCGTGCCGCGAGCGCCGAAGCCCTGAAGGCCAAGGTCGCCGAAGCGCTTGCCGAGAGCTTCCCCGAGTCTGGAAAGCAGATCAATGCCATCCTCGAGGAGATCGAGTACAAGGTGATGCGGGCCCAGGTGCTGGAGAAGGGAGAACGGGTGGACGGCCGGGACGGCGACACCATCCGGCCGATCACCATCGAGGCCGGGCTCCTCCCCAGGGCGCACGGCTCCGCGCTGTTCCAGCGCGGCGAGACGCAGGCGCTGGTGGCAGTGACCTTGGGCACCCAGGACGATGAGCAGCGCATCGACAGCATTGACCATGCGGCCGAGGCGTCGAAGTCCTTCATGCTGCACTACAACTTCCCGCCGTATTCGACCGGGGAAGTGAAGATGATGCGCGGCACCAGCCGCCGCGAGATCGGCCATGGCGCCTTGGCGGAGCGGGCGCTGCAGCCGCTATTGCCGGATTACGAGAAGTTCCCCTACACCATTCGGATCGTCTCGGAGATCCTGGAGTCCAATGGATCGTCCTCGATGGCCTCGGTGTGCGGCGGATCGCTGTCGCTGATGGATGCCGGCGTCCCGATGAAGGCCGCCTGCGCGGGTGTCGCCATGGGGCTCATCAAGGAAGGCAAGAAAGTCGCCATCCTCACCGACATCCTCGGTTCCGAGGACGCGCTCGGTGACATGGACTTCAAGGTGGCCGGAACGACGACCGGCATTACTTCGATCCAGATGGACATCAAGATCGAAGGGATGGATTTGAAGATCATGGAGGAGGCGCTCGAGAAGGCCCGGAAAGGCCGCCTGCATATTCTGAAGGAGATGGAGAAGGCACTCGCGGCCCCGCGGCCGGAGATGTCCCCGTACGCGCCCCGGATCATCACCCTCATGATCAATCCCTCCAAGATCGGTGATGTCATCGGTCCCAAGGGCAAGACCATCCGGGGCATCCAGGACGCCACCGGTGCGAAGATCAGCATCGACGACACCGGCCTGATCACGGTGGCCGCCGTGGGCGGCGAAGCCGGGGAGAAGGCCCGGCAGATGATCCTGTCGATGGTGGCGGAGCCGGAGGTCGGCAAGATCTATGAGGGACCGGTGAAGAGCACCACCGCGTTCGGCGCTTTCGTGGAGATCATGCCCGGCGTCGAGGGGCTGCTCCACATCAGCGAGTTGCAACACGGGCGGACCGAGAAGACCGAGGATGTCGTGAAGAAGGGGGACGTCGTCAAGGTCAAGCTTCTCGAGGTGGATGACAAGGGCCGCATGAAGCTCTCCCGGAAGGCACTCATCCCCAAGGAGTGAGACCGGGCCCCACTGTGGAGACTACCCGACTCGATCAGGGCCTCTTTCGGACCGTCGCACCCAACGGTCTCACGATACTGACGGAACACCTCGGTGGAGTGCGTTCGGTCGCCGCCGGGGTCTGGGTGCGCGCCGCGAGCGCGCACGAGCCCCGCGCGAAGATGGGGGTTTCGCACCTGCTGGAGCATATGGTGTTCAAGGGCACCGAGCGGCGGAGCGCCCGCCAGCTCGCCCTCGAACTGGAAGTGCGTGGCGGGGCGCTTGACGCCTACACCAGCCGCGATCACACAAACTTTCAGGCCCATGTCCTCGACGAGGACTTGCCACGGGCCCTGGACGTTCTCACCGACCTCGTCCGACGCCCGCTGCTCCGCGAGGAAGACCTCGCGCTGGAGCGCAACGTGGTAATCGAAGAGATCGCCACCGTCGAGGACACGCCCGACGACCAGGTGTTCGAGTTGTTCAGCGAACGACTCTGGCCCGACCACCCGTACGGCTATTCGATTCTCGGGACCCGGGATACAGTCGGAGCGCTCTCGGCTGGTGATCTGCAGGCGGTGCACGGGCGGGGATACTACCCGGCGAACTGCATTGTCGCCGCGGCTGGTAGCCTCGAGCACACTGAAGTCCTCGGCCTGCTCGAGCGTGAGGGATGGTTTGCCGATTCGGGGCGGGGAGCGCCCCGCGCGGCAATCGAGCCCCGCCCGGCCGCGCGCGGGACTGAGCACCGCATCGGCCGGGACTCGGCCCAGACTCACCTGGTATTCGGATCCGATACGTTCCCCTACCGCGATCGCCGGCGTTTCGCTCTCTCGATCATCACCAACGTGTTCGGGGGCGGCATGTCGAGCCGGCTGTTTCAGCGGATCCGGGAAGAGCTTGGACTGGCTTACGGCGTTTATGCCTACCAGCAGCTGTTCCAGTCGGCCGGCGTCGCCGGCGTCTACGTCGGGACGCAGCCCGCGACCGCTGAGAAGGCCGCGGCGGCAATCCGCGAGGAATACGGACGACTGGCACGGGAGGGACTGTCGGACGAGGATCTGGCGATGGGGAAACAGCAGCTCAAGGGGCAGGTGACCCTCTCCCTCGAGAGCCCCGCCAGTCGCATGAGCAGGCTGGCTACTCTGGCGCTGCACGACGAGCCCTATCGGCCGCTCGACACCATCCTTCAGGAAATTGACCGGGTGAGCTCGGCGGATATCGCCGCACTGACTTCGGAATTCTTCGATCCGGACCGGCAGACAGTCGTGCGGTTGGGGCCGGAAGGTTGAACGGTAGAACGGTGAACGGTGGAACGGGGAACGGGGAACGGAATAGTTTGCCGCCTAATCGCCTAATCGCCCAACCGCCTAACCGCGCAATCACGAACCTAGACCATAGAAAGACCTCGAGAATCCCATGATCATCGGCGTCCCGAAGGAAATCAAAACCAACGAGAACCGGGTCGCGCTGGTGCCGGCCGGTGCCGAGGCCTTCACGACTCGCGGGCACACCGTCTACCTCGAGCAGGGAGCCGGGCTGGGGAGCGGTTTCGCGGACGAGGCCTATGCCGCCGCGGGCGCGAAGATCCTCAAGACCGCGGATGAGGTCTGGGCCAAGAGCGACATGATCATGAAGGTGAAGGAGCCGATCTCGCCGGAATGGCCCCGGATGCGCCCTGGGCAGGTGGTCTACACCTACTTCCATTTCGCGGCCGCGGAGGAACTCACCCGCGCGGTGATCAAGTCCGGGGCGATCGCCGTCGCCTACGAAACCGTTCAGCTGCCCCACGGCGAGTTGCCGCTCCTCACCCCGATGTCGGAGGTCGCGGGCCGTATGGCGGTGCAGGAGGGGGCGAAGTACCTGGAGAAGGTGTTTGGTGGCAGCGGCGTGTTGCTCGGCGGCGTTCCGGGCGTACCGCCGGCGGAGGTCGTGATCATCGGCGGCGGAGTCGTGGGCATCAACGCCGCGAAGATTGCCGCGGGAATGGGTGCGCGGGTCACCATACTCGACATTTCACTGGAGCGGCTCCGCTACCTCGACGACGTACTCCCGGCAAACGTCACCACGCTCTACTCCAACCGGCACAACATCCTCGACGCCATTCGCCGAGCGGATCTGGTGGTCGGCGCCGTGCTGCTGCCTGGCGCGAAGGCCCCGCATCTGGTGAAACGGGACGACCTCAAGGTCATGAAAGCGGGTTCGGTGATCGTAGACGTCGCGGTAGATCAGGGCGGGTGTGTCGAGACCATCAAGCCGACGACCCACGAGAATCCGACCTATTTCGTGGACGGAATTCTGCACTACGCCGTGGCGAACATGCCGGGTGGGGTCCCGCGGACCTCGACCCTGGCGCTGACCAATGCCACCCTCTCCTACGGGCTTCGGCTGGCGCGGGACGGATGGAAGCGCGCCTGCAAGGAAGACCGAGCCCTCTGCCTTGGCCTCAACGTGGTCGAGGGGAAAGTGGTCTACCCCGGCGTCGCCGAGGCGTTCGGACTGCCGCTGGTGGCGGTGGAGTCGGTGCTTTGAGGGGGCTGGCGTTCAGCGTTCAACAGCCAGCGTTCAGCGTGCAGCGTGCAGCGTTCAGCGGTGCACGTCGACCGCATGGGGCTCCACCTGCCACCCTGAACGCTGAACGCTGGACGCTGTACGCTTGGCGGTGTGCCCCGAACGTCCTGCGTCGCTGGCCCCGTGCTTGACCTCCCCTTTACCCGGCTCCCCCACGGCGAGGGAATGCCGCTCCCGGCGCTGGCGACGCCGGGATCCGCCGGCTACGACGTCGCGAGTGCGGAGGATGGTGCCCTCGCACCACTGGAACGGCGGCTGTTCAAGACCGGCTTCGCGATCGCGATTCCGCCGGGATTTGAATGCCAGATCCGTCCCCGCTCCGGGCTCGGCCTGAAGCATGGGATCACGCTGCCCAACAGCCCCGCTACAATTGACAGCGACTACCGTGGCGAGCTGATGATCGCGCTGGTGAACCTCGGGAAGGAGACCTTCCAGGTGACGCGGGGGATGCGAATCGCGCAGCTGGTTTTCGCGCGGGTGGAGCAAGCCAACTGGCGTGCGGTCGAGGCGCTGCCCACCAGCGGGCGAGGTGCGGGCGGGTTCGGCAGTACGGGGTCGGGCTAGTGACTCGGCGGCTTGGCGGCTCGGCGACTCGAGGACTGCTTGCCAGGGGGACGTCTCTGGGGACGAATATCGAGGATCACAGACTTGCGGGCCGGTTAGCGTTAGGTTCCATGCTCGTCGAGTCGACCGGTCGAGCCGCCCAGTCGCCCAGCCGCCGAGTCGCCCAACAGTCCAGATTGTCCCATCTTACGGGCGCCGTTAGCTTTTGGCCCTCGAACGCCTGGCTCCGGGAATGAAGTTTCCGTCCTTCAAATTCGGCTCGTTTCTTCCCGCCAACGAAATCGCGGTGGATCTGGGCACAGCCAACACCCTCATTTACGTGAAGGGTGAGGGTATCGTGCTGAACGAGCCATCCGTGGTCGCGATCGAGAAGGCCACCGGCAAGATCAAGGGCATCGGGCTCGAGGCGAAGCGGATGCTCGGCCGGACGCCTGACGGCATTCTCGCGGTGCGCCCGCTGAAAGACGGCGTGATCGCCGACTTCGATGTCACCGAGAAGATGCTGCGGTATTTCCTCAAGACGATCATCGACAAGCATGTCTTTCGGGTGCGGCCCAAGGTGATTGTCTGCGTCCCATCGGGAATCACCGAGGTGGAGCGGCGGGCGGTGCGCGATTCGGCCGAAACCGCCGGCGCCAAGCAAGTGGATATGGTGGCGGAGCCGATGTCGGCGGCGATCGGGGTGGGTCTCCCGGTCGAGACACCCACCGGCAACATGGTGATCGACATCGGCGGCGGTACCACCGAGATCGCGGTGATCGCGCTTTCCGGCATTGTCTCCGATACCTCGATCCGTGTCGGGGGCGATGAGCTGGACCAGGCGATCGTGCAGTTCATGCGGAAGAACTACAATCTGCTCGTCGGCGAACCCACCGCCGAAGCGATCAAGATCAAGATCGGCTCCGCGGCGCCTACCGGCGACGAACGGGAAATGGAAGTGAAGGGTCGCGACCTCGTGTCCGGCATCCCCAAGACCGTGCGGGTGCATTCCAGCGAGATCCGCGAAGCAGTGCAGGAGCCGATTCAGCAGATTGTGGATGCGGTACGTCGTGCGCTGGAAATCACTCCGCCCGAGCTGGCGAGCGACATCGTCGATCGCGGCATCATCATGACCGGCGGTGGGGCACTGATCCGCGGGCTCGACATCCTGCTGGCGCAGGAGACCGGCCTTCCTATCCACGTGGATGAGGACCCGCTCACCTGCGTGGTACGGGGCGCGGGTCGGATCCTCGACGACTACGAGAAGTACCAGAGCGTGCTGTACCGCTAAATGGCGCCTGGGTCGGACCGCTCGCTCTCCCGACGGGACAACGCCCTCTTCCTGGTGTGCGTACTGCTCTCGGTCGCGATGCTGGTGCGCCCCGCCTTGGGGGCCCGCGTCACCGGGTACATCCGACTCTCCGTGATGCGGCCGTTCCTCTGGATGCAGGAACGCTCCGAACAATCCCGCACCAGCCGCACGTCCTACGACCGGCTCCGTGCCGAGCGCGATTCGGCGGCGCACGCGGCACAGTTTCTGAGCTCGCTTCGGTCCGAGAACCAGCGACTCCGCAGCCTGCTCGGGCTGGGCGCGCGGCTGCCGGTTTCGTACACGCCGGCCGAAGTTCTGCATCAAGCATCACCCACCGACGGGCGTACCCTCATTCTCTCCGCTGGCCGGAAGGCCGGAATCCGGGAATTCGATCCCGTCGTGGCCGCCGAGGGCCTGATCGGTGTGGTGCGCGAGGTGGAGGCGGAGCGCAGCATCGCGATGACCTGGGCCAACCCGGAATTCCGCGCGAGCGCCTTCACGGTTCCTGGCGATGTGTTCGGGGTGATTGCTCCAGCGCTCCAGGTGACCGGCAGCGAACAGCTGCTGCAGCTTCGCGGAGTTGCCATCCGGGATACGGTGCCGACCGGCACCGTGGTGGTCACGTCCGGGCTCGGTGGGGTCTACCCGCAAGGCATTCCCGTCGGCACGGTGATAGGTCAGGCCGCCGAGGAAACCGGGTGGGAACGGATCTACATCGTGCGCCCCGCCGCCAATCCGCAGAACGCGGAACAGGTCCTGATCCTCCGTTCCCCCCGCGACAGTTCGGTGGCTAAGTCGTTCACGACGGACAGCACGCCATGATCGCAATTCGTGCCGACCGCGGTCGGCTCTGGACGGTGCTGGGACTCCTCGTGGTGCTGCAGTTCACGGTGCGGCCGATGCTGGGGTATCCGGCGGTGGCACCGGACTTTCTTCTGCTCGCGCTCATGCTGTACGCCATTCGGAGCCGCCCCGGCGCGGCCGCTCTGGCCGGGTTCCTCGTGGGACTCGCCGGAGATGCGGTCTCGCCTGCCAGGGTGGGTGCCGGTGCCCTCGCGCATACGCTGGTGGGCTACCTGGCCGCCTGGGGTCGGGCGGTATTCTTCCCGGACAACCTGTTCATCAACGGATTGGTGATTGCCCTCGGTGTCTGGATCCGGAACGCGATCCAGCTGGCGGCGAGCGGGTCGGGGGTGGGTGGGGTTACCATGGAGTTGTTCGTGTGGTCCCCGCTACAGGCGATCACGACCGCATTCGTCGCGGCAGTGGTGTTGGTGATCTTCCAACGCTGGCTGGACATCCGGCTCGAAGAATGAACGAGTTCCATCCCACAAGGCTCCGGCAACGCACCCTCCAGGCACGCTGGGTGCTGGGCATCGCCTTCCTGGTGCTGGTCGGGGCATTCTTCCGTACCCAGATTCTGCAATTCGATCGCTACCGGCTCCGGGCGCAAAACAACCGACTCCGACCGGTACCGCTGCAGCCGGCTCGGGGTACCGTGTACGACCGGAACGGCCACGTCATCGCCGAGACGGTCCCGGGGTTTTCGGTCGCGCTGCTCGCCTCCTCAACCGATTCGTTGCGACAGGTGCTGCGGCGCTTCCGTACAGTCGTCCCCATCGACTCCGCCGACCTCGAGCAGGTCGTCAACCGCTACCTGCAGGCCCGTTACCAGCCGGCCCAAGTGCTCGGCAACGCCACTCGCGAACAGGTGGCCCGGCTGGAAGAGCATCGGGCGAGGCTGCCAGGCCTGGTCATCCAATCGGAACCGCGGCGACTCTATCCGCGCGGCACCGCGGTGGCGCACCTGGTCGGCTACGTCGGGGAGGTGGACCAGGAGGACCTCGATTCAGTGCGCTTCACTGGCGCCCGGCTGGGCTCCGTGGTGGGGCGCTCCGGCCTGGAGCAGGAGTACGACGATACGCTGCGGGGCATGCCGGGCATCCGCTATCTCGAAGTGGACGCCCGGGGCCGTCTGGTACGGGACCAGGGTGCCGCACCGACCCTGCGCTCCACGCCGGGACGGAACATCAAGACCACGATCGATCTCGATCTTCAGCTCTACATTGACAGTATCTGGCCGAAGAAGTTTTCCGGCGCGATGATCGCCATGACGCCCGCGGGAGAGGTGCGGGCGCTCTATTCCACGCCCGCCTACGATCCCAATGATTTCATCGGCGGGATCTCTTCGGCGGAATGGCGACGGCTCAATACCGATCCCACCCTGCCGTTGCTCAATCGCGCGCTGCAGGTCAAGTATCCGCCCGGCTCACCGTTCAAGCTCGCGACGGCGGCCATGGCACTTCGACGCGGGTTGGTGGATCTCCACAGCCACATGCCCACGCCGTGCGCCGGTGGCCTGCAGTATGGCAACCGCTACTTCAAATGTTGGAACAAGCGGGGCCACGGCTCGCTCGATCTGCTCGGCGCCGTGGCGCAGAGTTGCGACGTGTACTTCTATCAGCTCGGGCTCAGGGTGCAGTTGGCCAATCTACTGGAAGACGGCGTTACGATGGGGTTCGGGCAGCGGACGCGCATCGACCTGGTCAACGAAGCCACTCCGATCTGGCCTCCTTCCACCGAATACTACGATCGACGCTACGGGGTGCGCGGATGGAGCAATGCCGCGGTCCTCAATCTCGCCATTGGCCAGGGAGAGAACACCCAGACGCTCGTCAATATGGTGCGGTTCTATGCGGCCCTTGCTGGCAATGGAAAGGCCCCCACTCCGTATTTGGTGCAACCGGACAGCTCGAAGGACTATGACCTCAAGCTTGATACCGAGCAGCTCGACGGCCTGCGGAAGGCCCTCATCGCAGTCGTGGAACAGGGCACGGCGCGTGGCAGCCGGGTCAAGGAGCTTTCCGTCGCCGGGAAGACTGGAACCGCGCAGAACCGGGGGATCGACCACGGCTGGTTCATCGGTTTCGCGCCGGCGGAGAAACCCGAGATCATCATCGGGGCGATCTTCGAGTATGGCGGCCACGGCACTACGGTAGCGCCGTACGTCATCCACGCGATCAAACGCTATGTGCTTGGCCCGGACAGCATCGGTGACCGCGCCCCAATTGTTCGGCTCAACCTCCCGGGCGACGCCCCGGTGGGCGAGCAACAGCCACCGACCCCGGTCGATTCCAGTCCTTCACCCGAGATCCCGGCCGAGGCACCGCCACCTCAGCCGGCAGATTCGCCCTGATGTCACGCCACCTGGGGCTGGATCGCTCGCTGGTAATCATTATCGGGCTGCTGCTCATCTTCGGCCTCGTCGTGCTCTACTCGGCCGGACAGACTGACGTCCCAAACTTCGCGGCCGCGGGAGCCTGGAAGCGGCAGATTGTCTGGCTGGTCGGTGGGGCGGTGATCGCGTTCATCACGTTCCGTCTCTCGCCCAGGCTGCTCGAGTGGGGAGCGGTGCCGGTATACGGGCTCTCACTCCTGTTGCTCGGCGTCACCCTGCTCGTGGGGCGCGGGGCCGGCACTGCAGCGGGCAGCAAGAGCTGGATCTACATCGGCAATCACGCCGTCGGTCAGCCGGCGGAGTTCGCCAAGCTGGCGGTGGTGCTGATGCTCGCCCGGCACCTGTCCGGGCGGCGGGAGGCCCCCGAGACGCTGCGCGAGTTGCTGCCCGCGTGTCTCATTGCGGGGGTCCCCGCGCTCTTGGTCCTGGCGCAGCCGGACTTGGGGAGCGCATTGGTCTTCGTGGGGGTGCTGTTCGCCATGTTGTTTTGGGCCGGCACACCGCCCTCGCTGCTCTTCCTGCTGGCGTCGCCGGTGGGGAGTCTGCTCCTCGCCTTCAATCTGTGGACTTGGGTTGGATGGATGATCCTGCTGATCATTCTCCTGCTCGTGTGGCGGCCCTATGCATGGGAAGGGGTCGCGATCGCGGCGGTCAACTCTCTCATGGGGTTTATCGCCCTCCCGCTCTGGCGTGGCCTGGCCCCCTATCAGCAGAACCGGCTGTTGACGTTCCTGAACCCGGAAGTGGACCCGCAGAAGGCCGGCTACCATGCCATCCAGTCCAAAGTCGCCATCGGATCCGGAGGGTGGTTCGGGAATGGGTTCCTCGAGGGGCCCCAGAAGCGCCTCGCCTTCCTGCCGGAGCAGCACACCGATTTCATCTTCGCGGTGGTGGGGGAGGAACTTGGCTTTCTGGGGGTCCTGGCCGCGCTGATCCTGTTCTTTGCCCTGTTCACGGTGCTGATCCGAATCGCCCGGAGGGCTCCAGATCCGTTTACCAGCCTCACGGTCTTCGGAATCCTTGGCCTCCTGTTCACTCACGTCTTCGAAAACGTGGGCATGACCGTGAACGTCATGCCGATTACCGGGATTCCGTTGCCGTTCTTCTCTTATGGAGGGTCATTCCTGATCGCCACCGCGGTGGGGGTGGGACTCGCGTTTCGGGCCGCATGGGACGCGAGGATGGGTGGCTATGTCGATATATGACAAGTACTTGGCCAAAAGGGTCTGGCGCGCGGGGCACCCCCGACACAGATTGTGTGAATCTAGCCTTTGGTCCGGCAGTCACCCATCTCCCCCTGAACCCATATGGCCGTCATGGCATGGTTCAAAAAAGAGCGGAAGCCCCGTCCCTCAGTCCGGGAGCGCCTGGAGATCCCGCCGGACGCCTGGGAGAAGTGCGATGCGTGTGGGCATATCGATATCCGGGAGAAGTTCGAACGGGCACTGAACGTCTGTCCTGAATGCGGGCATCATCGGCGGTTTTCGGCTGAGGAGTACATCGAGCTTCTCACCGACGAGGGTACTTGGAGGGAGCTTTACGCCGGCCTCAAGTCTGCAGATCCCCTGAGCTTCGAGCACTATCCCCAGCGCCTCACGGCGGCCCGCAAGAAGGTCGGCAGTTCCGATGCGATTTTCACCGGCGGCGGTCGCCTGGAAGGCATTCCGATCCACCTTGGGGTAATGAACTTCGCGTTCATGGGCGGGTCCATGGGCTCGGTGGTTGGCGAGAAGATTGCCCGATTGGCTCGGCGGTCAGCTGAGAAGCGGGTTCCGATGGTGATGGTCTCGACCTCGGGCGGGGCCCGCATGCAGGAGGGTGTCTTCTCCCTGATGCAGATGGCCAAGACCTCCGCCGCGATCGCCCAACTCTATCAGCTCTCCGTTCCCTACATCTCGATTCTCACCAATCCGACAACCGGCGGCGTTTCCGCATCCTTCGCGATGCAGGGCGATGTCATCCTCGCCGAGCCGGGGGCGGTGATCGGGTTCGCGGGACAGCGGGTAATCAAGCAGACCATCGGCCAGGATCTCCCCGAAGGCTTCCAGACCGCCGAGTTCCTGTTGGAGAAGGGACAGGTGGATGACGTGGTTCCGCGGGGTTCGCTCCGGGAGACCACTGCCCGGCTGCTGCGGCACATGCGCGGTCAGCGGCTGGCGGAGGAAGTAGCCGAATAGCGGTAGAACGGTAGAACGGGAACGGGGAACGGGGGAACGGGAAGTTGCTGATTGCTGATTGACAGCATGCAGCACCTTGACCCTCCGTTCTTCCGTTCTCCCTCGCGCTGCTCCCGTTCGCCCCGTTCTCCCGTTCTCCCGTTCCGCTCCCGTTCTCCCGTTCTCGTTCCCCGTTCTCCCGTTCTCCCGTTCTCCCGTTCTCCCGTTCTCCCGTTCTCCCGTTCTCCCGTTCTCCCGTTCTCCCGTTCTCCCGTTCTCCCGTTCTCCCGTTCTCCCGTTCTCCCGTTCTCCCGTTCTCCCGTTCTACCGTTCTACCCCTGACAGCGGCAACAAGTAGTGGATCGGATGCTCGTAAAACACCGGCTCGAACACGGCGCCGTCGGCGTCCGCCATGAATGAGCGGCGGAGTTCCGCTGGCATTCGACGGTCTATCTCCCGGGCCAGTTCCCGCGCCGTTTCCAGCTTGTGCTTGAGTTTGCCCCGGGCCACCTCCTCGCAGGCGCCGAACAGCACCCACCAGTAGGTCCCGCCATCCTCCCGCTCCACGATATCCAGGGGAAAGAGGTGGCAGATCAAGGGGCGATCCGCGTAGATCGCGCAGCCGCGATCTGCTCCCTCGTAGAATGGGCAGCGGCAGCCTTTGCGATTGGCCCGCGTCGCGGCGCCCTTCCCGTAGAGCCGAAGATCGAGGGCTCGAGCCGCTGCTTGCTCCGCCGGGGTTAGATAGACCAGGCTCCGCTCGCAGCGCTCGCACTCGGCGCAGAGCGTATAGCCCTCGGTGAATTCCTGGAACCCTGGGATCGCCAGCAGTTCGGCGACGAAGGGGTCGGGGAGAGTAGTGTAGCGGCCCATGGCGGATTGGGATTACGTTGTCGGCGGCAGATGCGTACTGCGAATTGCCGATTGCCGATTGCCGAATGAACAGCTGGACCGTCCGACCGTCCGACCGCCGGCACCGAAACTTACTCTCTACCCGACAATAAGGCAGCGGCACTCTCTTGGGCCTCAGCTACGCCGCGGCACTCGACTTCCTCTACCCCCGAACGACGACTATCAAATTCGGGCTGGAGACCACGCGCGCCCTCCTGAATGAGCTGGGCAATCCGCACGAGGTCTTTCCCACCATCCACATCGGGGGAACCAACGGGAAAGGGAGTGTCACTACGCTCGTGGCCGCTGCGCTTCGAGCGACGGGGCTCAGGGTCGGTGTCTACACCTCGCCGCACCTGGTCTCGTTCCGGGAGCGGATCCAGGTTGACGGTGTCCCCATCAGCGCCGAGGCCGTGGCGGCGTGGACCACGCGGCTGGAACCGCTCATTCGGGAGCGGAAGGCCACCTTCTTCGAGGCCACGACGGCGATCGCGCTGGCCGACTTCGCGGCCCGAGGAGTCGATCTGGCCGTGGTCGAAGTCGGATTGGGCGGGCGACTCGACAGTACCAACGTGCTGACCCCGTTGGTGAGCGCCGTGACCAAGATCGAGAAGGACCACATGAAGTATCTGGGCGACACCCTGGAGCTGATCGCGCGGGAGAAAGCGGGCATCGCGAAGCCGGGGGTGCCATTCGTCATCGGAGAGACACGGCCCAGACTGGTGGAGGTCCTGCGCCGCTCGGCCGAGGCGACGGCGCGGCAGCTGGGTGGCGAGGCGGATGTGAGGGTCCTGCCGGGAGAATACCTGTGGAGGGGCCCCCTCCGGCTCGAGGGTCCCTTTCAGCGGCGGAATGCCGCCGTCGCCCACGGGGTGCTCATGGCGCTGCCGATTCGATATCGGCCGGACCGCGATGCCATCGATCAGGGGTTCGCCGCGGCGCGGCTCCCGGGGCGGTTCGACAGACGGGGGAAGTGGTTGTTCGACGTGGCGCACAATCCGGATGGGATGCGTGCGCTCGAGGAGGCGATCGCTCACGCGGCTATCCCCCGTCCGATCCACGCGCTCGTGTCCATTCTGGGGGAGAAGGCCTGGCCCGAAATGCTGGTGCGGCTGGATCGGGCGGTGGATCGCGGGGTGCTGACCGTGGCGCCGACAGCGACCGGGAGGAAGTGGAACATGGCCTGGCTCGAGGCCTGGCTTGCGGACCCCACCCGTCCGCCGGCGAAGGCCCATTGGAGCCTGGAGCCGGACTTCACCAAGGCGCTGCGGGAGGTCCAGCAGGGGGCTGCCACGGTACTGGTGACCGGGTCATTTCACACCGTAGGCGACGTGATGGCGGCGTTGGGGATGGAACCTTGAACAGACGGTAGAACGGTGGAACGGTAGAACGGTAGAACGGTGGAACGGTGAACGGTGAACGGTGAACGGGACCAGGACCTCCCCCTCCCCTCGCCACTCCAGACAGCTGGCAGTTCCCGTTCACCGTTCCACCGTTCACCGTTCAACCCGCTTCTTGTTATCTTCCCGCCCTATGCAAACCCAGCCCCTGCCGGGCTTTCGGGACTTTTACCCCGCCGATCTCCAATTTCGGGCGCACATCTTCGACACCTGGCGGCGTACTGCGGAGCGGTACGGGTTCGAGGAATACGACGCGCCGCCGCTCGAACCGCTTGAGCTGTATACCGCGAAGAGCGGGGATGAGATTGTCGGGCAGCTCTACAACTTCCGCGACAAGGGCGATCGGGAGGTCTCACTGCAGGCCTGAGATGACGCCGACCGTGGCGCGGATGGTCGCCGCGCGGGCGGGCGGGATGAAGAAGCCGATCCGCTGGTTCTCGATCGCGCAGTTTTTCCGCTATGAGCGGCAGCAGCGGGGACGGCTCCGGGAGTTCTACCAGCTCAACTGCGACATCATCGGCGAGCCAGGGCCGTTAGCAGACGCAGAACTGATTGCGCTGTCGATCGATTTGCTGCGGGGATTCGGTCTCGGGCCCAAGGATGCCCGGGTGCGCCTCTCCGACCGCAGAATACTGACCTCGTACCTTCAGAAGGATCCTCAATTCGAGGGGGAGCGGGTCAAGCTTGCATTCGACACGCTCGACAAGATCGACCGTATGCCGCGTGAAAAGACCATTGCCAGGCTCGAGGAGGCGCACTTCTCGACTGCGGCGATTGAGCGGGTCCTCGCGGTGCCCCAGCTTCGCGAAGTCACGGAGATCGGCAAGGCCTTGGCGGACTGTCCCAATGGTCCGGAGGCCTTTGAGGCTCTGACCGCGGTCCTCGGCGGCTTGGATGCGATGGGCCTGCGAGAGTTCATCGATATCGATCTGACCATCGTCCGCGGCCTGGCCTACTACACCGGCACCGTATTCGAACTGTTCGACGCGGGGCGGACCCTCCGGGCCCTCGCCGGCGGCGGGCGCTATGACGGGTTGCTGAAGCTGCTGGGTGGCGTGGACCTGCCGGCGGCCGGCTTCGCTATCGGCGACGTTGTGCTGGGGGAACTGCTCAAGGAGCGAGGTCTGGCCCCCCCGCCACCGCCGACCGTGGAAGTGTTCGTCGCGGGGGTGACCGAGGCGGACGTCCCCTTCGCCCTGCGGCTCGCCCACGAGTTGCGCGATGCCGGAGTTCGAGTCGAATATTCCCTCAGGCCCGAAGCGTTAGGCAAGCAACTCAAGCTGGCCGACACTCGCGCAGCCGCCTTCGCTGTCGTCATCGGGCCCGACGACCGCGCCAAGGGCGAAGTCCAGCTCAAGGATCTTCGGGGCAAGGCGCAGCGGGCGGTGGCGGTTACGGAGGTGGTGGGAGAAGTGGTGCGGCAGTCAGCCGTCAGCCGTCGGCCGTCAGCCTAGGCGGACAGGCGGACGGGGCGGGCGACGCGGACAAGGCGGACGGCACGATGTCGGATGGCGGTCGGCGGAAGGCGGACAGCCAATCAGCAATTAGCAATTAGCAATCAGCAATCAGCGACTACCGAGCCCAATGGCAGACGAAAAGAAACTCACTCCCCGCGCGACGGACTTCAGCGCCTGGTACAACGAAGTGATCATGCGGGCGGAGCTGGCGGATTACAGCCCGGTCCGCGGCTGCATGGTCATTCGTCCCAACGGCTACGCCATCTGGGAGGAAATGCAGCACGGCCTGGATGCCATGTTCAAGGAATTGGGTGTCCAGAACGCCTACTTCCCGCTCCTCATCCCGCAGAGCTTTTTCTCCAAGGAAGCGGAACACATCGAGGGCTTCGCACCTGAGCTGGCGGTGGTCACGCACGGAGGTGGCAAGGAACTGGAGGAGCCGCTGGTCATCCGGCCGACGTCGGAGACGATCATTTACTCCATGTACGCCAAATGGATTCAGAGCTACCGCGACCTGCCGGTGCTCATGAACCAGTGGTGCAATGTGCTGCGCTGGGAGATGCGGACCCGACTCTTTCTCCGGACGGCTGAGTTCCTCTGGCAGGAGGGTCACACCGCCCACGTCAGCGAAGCGGAAGCCGAAGCCTTCACGCTCTCGATCCTCAAGGTCTACCGGACCTTCGCCGAGGAGTGGATGGCGATGCCGGTCCTGACGGGGCGCAAGACCGATAGCGAACGGTTTGCGGGTGCGCTCCGCACCTACTGCATCGAGGCCCTGATGCAGGACAACAAGGCACTGCAGGCGGGTACCAGCCACAACCTGGGGCAGAACTTCGCCAAGGCCTTCCAGGTGAACTACCAGAGCGCCGGAGGGGCGCTCGAATACGTCTGGAACACCTCGTGGGGCGTTTCTACCCGACTGGTGGGCGCCCTGGTCATGATGCACGGCGATGACAACGGCATCATCTCGCCGCCCCGGCTGGCGCAGTACCAGGCGGTAATCGTGCCCATCTACAAGACCGATGAGGAGCGGGCCACCGTGCTCGAGGCGGCCCAGCATGTTCTGCGTGAACTCAAGCTCGGCGGCATCCGGGCTCACCTGGACGCGCGGGATGGTCTCAAGCCGGGCGCCAAATACTACGAGTGGGAGGGGAGGGGTGCCCCCTTCCGACTGGAGATCGGCCCCCGGGATGTCGCGGCGGGATCGGTGATGCTCGCCAAGCGCACCGGCGGGAGGAAGATCCCGTTCCAGACTCAGGGTCTCGCTCATTCGCTCCGGATCGAGATGGATGCGTTTCAGCAGGATCTGTTCGAAGCCGCGAAGACGCGGCGGGAGCAGAACAGCATCCGCGGCGTCAGCAAGGCCGCGTTTCTCGATTTCCTGGAGCGGGACGGCGGCTTCGCCTATGGCGGCTGGTGCGGGGATGCCAAGTGCGAAGCCGACATCAAGGAACAGACCAAGGCGACCATTCGCTGCCTGCCTGACGAGGAGTTCCGCTCCCCGGAGGCGCCGGCAACCTGCATGTGGTGCGGTCGCAAGGCCGTGTCGGAGGCGGTGTGGGCGAGGGCGTATTGATGGCGGACGGGCGGACGGGCGGACGGGCGGGCGGTGCTGTGGCGGGATTGGCCTCGTCGCGGAGCGCCTTGTTCGAGGACGCGGGCCTCGCCTATCGAGGCACATCGCTCTACCTCGGAGGGGTGCCGCTTTCGGCCATCGCCCAAGGCGTGGGCACGCCGGTCTACGTCTACAACGCCGAGGTGATTCGCCGCCAGTACCAGCGGCTTGATACCGCGTTCGGGTCGGTGCCACACCGAGTCTGCTTCGCGGTGAAGGCCAACAGTAACCTGGGCGTACTCCGGGTGTTCCGGGATGTGGGGGCTGGAGCCGATATCGTCTCCGGTGGAGAGATGCGGCGGGTCCTCGCGGCCGGCTTTCCAGCCGGCCGAATCGTTTTCAGCGGGGTGGGGAAATCGGCAGCGGAGCTGGAAGACGCACTCACCGCCGGCGTGGGCCATATCCACCTCGAGTCCACGGACGAGCTTGCCAAGCTCGGCGCCATCGCCGAACGGTTGGGTCGAAACGTCGCCGTGGGGATCAGGGTCAATCCCGATGTCAGCGCGGAGACCCACCCCTACATCGCGACGGGGCAGGGCGGGATCAAGTTTGGTGTGCCGTTCGATCAGGTGCTCGATCTGGCACTCGCGGTCCACCAGCATCCGCGGCTCCGGCTTGAGAGCATCGCCATGCATATCGGCAGCCAGATCCTGGATCCCTCCCCCTACCGTGAAGGACTCGAAAAGCTCGCCGGACTGGTCGGCCGCATTCGCGAGGCGGGGATCGACACGCTGGTCAATCTGGACATCGGCGGCGGGCTCGGCATCCGATACAAGGACGAGACTCCGCTCGAGCCCGGAGCGCTTCGTCGCGCGCGGTTCTTCCGATTGGTCGCGAGACTGGCCTCACCCTGGTGGTCGAGCCGGGCCGCTACCTGGTCGGGAGCGCGGGCGTCATGCTGACGACCGTGCTCTCCCGGAAGCACTCCGGCGGCAAGGAACTCGTGCTGGTGGATGCCGGGATGAACGACCTGGTCCGTCCCAGTCACTACCAGGCCTATCACGAGATCGTCGAGCTGGAGATCCATGACCGAGCCGAGGGACCGGTGGATGTGGTGGGCCCGGTGTGTGAGACCGGAGACTTCCTGGCCCGAGACCGAATCCTCCCCGGCGTCGTCGCCGGCGACGGGCTGGCGGTCCTCGGCACCGGCGCCTATGGCTTCGTGATGTCCTCGACCTATAACGGGCGCCCCCGAGCGGCCGAAGTGCTGGTGGACGGGGACGGTGGGCGGTGGTGCGGGAAAGGGAGACGGTGGAGAGCCTTTACTTGCGGTGAGAGTGCCGGACCTGGAATGGATCGAACGAGTGAGACGTGAGAAGTAAGAAGTGAGAAGTGACCTGCAGCCACTTCTTACTTCTCACTTCTCACTTCTCACTCGGAACAGAAGACCATGCCCCAACATCATGACGGGATTCTGATCATCGACTTCGGCTCTCAATACACCCAGCTGATCGCGCGCCGGGTGCGCGAGGCACACGTCTACTGCGAGATCCATCCTCCGTCACGCAGCGTGCAGTGGATCCGGGACTGGAAGCCCAAAGGCATCATCCTCTCCGGCGGTCCGAACTCGGTCTACGGTGAGAACGTCCCCACCGCGGAGCCGGGGTTACTCGAAATGGGGACGCCCGTTCTCGGACTGTGCTACGGCATGCAGCTCATGGCACAGCTCTCGGGTGGTACGGTGGAGCGGGCGGATCGGCGCGAGTACGGACGCGCCATGGTGCAGGTGAACGGCGGGAAGCTGTTCACTGGCTTCGGGCTGGGGGAGGAGACGCCGGTCTGGATGAGCCACGGCGACCACGTGGATGTGGCGCCCAAGGGCTACCGGGTGACGGCCTCCAGCAACAACGCGCCGGTCGCGGCGTTCGAGCACGAGAGCCGTCCCCTCTTCGGGGTGCAGTTCCACCCCGAAGTGGCGCATACACCGCGCGGCGGCGAGATCCTGGACAACTTCCTGTTCGAAGTGTGCGGCTGCAAGCCGGACTGGACAGCCGGCAACTTCATCGACGCAGAGGTGAAACAGGTCCGCGAGCTGGTGGGAGAGAAGACCCGGGTGATCTGCGGGCTCTCCGGTGGAGTGGATAGCTCCGTGGCGGCGGTGCTGGTGCACAAGGCGGTGGGGAAGCGACTCACCTGCATCTTCGTGGACCACGGCTTTCTGCGCCTGCACGAGCGGGACCAGGTCGAACACACCTTCCGGCGACACTACGGCATTGACCTTCGGGTGGTGGACGCGAGCGAGGCCTTCCTCGCCGACCTCAAGGGCGTCACCGACCCCGAGACCAAACGCAAGCTGATCGGGCACCGGTTCATCGACGTCTTCGAGCAGGAGGCCAAGAAGGTCGGGAGCGACATCGGCTTCCTGGTTCAGGGCACGCTCTATCCTGATGTGATCGAGTCGATGTCACCGCAGGGCGGGCCCTCCGGTGACGATCAAGACCCACCACAACGTGGGCGGGCTGCCGGAGAAGCTTCCCTTCAAGCTGATCGAGCCGCTCCGTGAGCTGTTCAAGGATGAGGTCCGGCGGGTCGGTCGCGAACTGGGGTTGCCGGAGGAGATGGTCGGTCGGCATCCCTTTCCCGGTCCCGGCCTGGCCATCCGGATCCTGGGCGAAGCCAGCAAGCCGCAACTCGATGTGCTCCGCAAGGCGGATCACATCTATATCGAAGAGATCCGCGCGGCAGGCCTGTACGATGAGATCTGGCAGGCCTTCGCGGTGCTGCTCCCGATCCGTTCGGTGGGCGTTCAGGGCGATGGGCGAACCTACGATCAGGTGGTCGGCTTGCGCGCGGTGACCAGCCGGGACGGGATGACCGCGGATTGGTTCCCTTTCCGCCCGAGGTGCTGGCCCGGGTCTCGAACCGAATCGCCAACGAGGTGGATGGGGTGAACCGGGTGGTGTACGACGTGAGCTCGAAGCCGCCGGCAACGATAGAGTGGGAATAGCGGGGAACGGGGAACGGGGAACGGAATTGCTGATTGCTAATTGCTGATTGCTGATTGAACAGCATGTAGCATCTTGGCCCCCCCGTTCCCCGTTCCCCGTCCCGTTCCCCGTTCCCCGTTCCCCGTTCCCCGTTCCCCGTTCCCCGTTCCCGTCCCGTTCCCCGTTCCCCGTTCCCCGTTCCCCGTTCCCCGTTCCCCCGTTCCCCCGTTCTACCTTCTTCTAGGCCCCTTTCTGCTCTAGCAGGGCAAAGAACTCCTCCGGCGTCGTCACCTTCGCCAGCCGCTCGGGCACATCGGCCTCCTTGGCGAATGCGGCGACCTTGCCGAGTATCTGGAGATACTGGTTGTTCACCTCGACCGGGGGGGCGACGATCAGAAAGAAGTGGTGCACCGGGCGATCATCGACCGCGCGCCAGGCTATCCCGTGCGGCGCGTAGCCGTAGGCGAGCCGCACCCGGCTCGTGATGAGAGACCGGCCGTGCGGGATGGCGATACCCCGGCCGACTCCGGTGGACCCGAGTTCTTCACGCCGACGCAGGATCCTGAGTACCCCCTCGCTCTCCCGCTCATCCAGTCCCAGGAGGCTTACCAGCTCAGGCAGCACATCCTCGGCGAGAGTGGCACGAAGCGGTATCGCGAGACTGGTCGGTTCGAAATAGTCGCGGAGGCGCATGGCGGGGAGGAAGGTAGGGGGTGCCTTACCAAAGTGCCAAGAGTGCCAGAGTGCCAGAGTGCCAAGAGTGCCAGAGTGCCAAGAGTGCCAAGAGTACCGCCAGAGTGCCGGGAGTGCCGACGGTCGGACGGTCACACGGTCAGACGGTCAGGCGGTCGGCACCCGGGACCCGGCACCAAGCACCAGGCACTTGGCGCCTTGCCACTCTTGGTACTCTTGGTACTCTTGGCACTTTTGGCACTCCTGCATCCGACCGTCTGACCGTCTGACCGTCCAACCCCCCTGTCCGCTTGTCCCCCCCGCCCGCCCGAAATATGTTCCTCCCATGCAGTTACCGTACTTCTCCGGTCCCCACATTCCGCTGCTCCTCGCCCCGATGGCGGGGATATCTGAGGCGCCCTTCCGGCAGATCTGCCGGTCGATGGGGGCCGACGTGGTGCTGTCGGAGTTCCTGAGTTCGGAGGCGATTCGCCGCCGCATTCGGCGCACCCTGGAGGGCGCGGACTTCGAGGACTGCGAGCGTCCCATCGGCATCCAGATCTACGGCTCGGACCCCCGGGCCATGGCCGAGGCTACGGCGCTTATCACCGAGCATTACAAGCCTGAGTTCATCGACATCAACTTTGGCTGTCCGGTCAAGAAGGTGGTGCAGCGCAACGGTGGTTCCGGGTGCTTGCGGGACATGGACCAGGTTGACCAGATCATCCGGGCGTGCGTCGCGGCGACCCACCTGCCGGTGACGGTGAAGACCCGAAGCGGCTGGAACGACGAGACCCGCGACGCCGTCGGCATCGCGCTCCGGATGCAGGATGCCGGCGCCAGGGCTTTCACTCTCCACGCCCGCACGCGAACCCAGATGTTCAGTGGCAAGGCCAACTGGGACGAGATCGCCCGGGTGGTGGAGGCGCTGGACATCCCCGTGCTCGGGAACGGCGACGTGCAGACCCCCGAGGACGTGGTCCGCATGGTCCGCCACACCCGCTGTGCCGCCGTCATGGTCGGGCGCGGCGCGTTTGGCAATCCGTGGTTGTTCCGTGACGCCCGGGCGCTCTTGGCCGGAGAGCCCAGGCCGGCTGCCCCCGACGCGGCGGAACGCTTCCGGGTGGCACTCGAGCACGCCCGGCTGGCGATCCGGCTGCAGGGCGACAGCCGCAAGACGGTGATCGAATTCCGCAAGCACTTCGGCTGGTACACCAAGGGCCTGCATGGGTCGAGCGACCTTCGGGCTCGGCTGTTCCAGGTGGAGTCGATGGCCGAGGCGGAGACGATCTTCAGCACCTACCAGGCGTCGCGCCCGACCCTCGTCGAGGTGGTGTGACGCCGGAGCAGCTTTCACAGCTGCTTGATGCCGTGGCCGGGGGCACGCTGAACCCCGAACAGGCGCTGGACCGCCTCCGACACTTTCCGACAGAACATCTCGAGTTCGCGCAGGTGGACCATCACCGGGCGCTCCGTCAGGGGCATCCCGAGGTGGTCTTTTGCGCCGGTAAGACCATACCTCAGGTGGTGGCCATCTGCGAGCGGCTCGCCGGGGTGTCCGGCGGGTTCCTGGGAACCAGGGCGACACCGGAACAGGCGACGGCGTTGCGAGAGCGGTTCGCCGGGCTGGAATGGAACGCGGTGGCGCGCACGGTGTTTCTCCCGGTGGCCAAGTCGGATCGCGCGGCACCACTCGGCACGGTGCTCGTGACCTGCGCGGGGACGAGTGACCTGCCGGTTGCGGAGGAAGCCGCGGTCACCGCCAATGCCATGGGCTGTGCGGTGGCCCGACTCACCGATGTGGGCGTGGCCGGTCTCCATCGTCTGCTCAACTCCGGGGACGCGCTCCGGTCTGCCGATGTTCTGATCGTTGTGGCGGGAATGGAGGGGGCGCTGCCGAGTGTCGTGGGCGGACTGGTCCAGGCCCCGGTCATCGCCGTGCCGACCAGCGTGGGGTACGGCGCCTCGTTCGGTGGCATCGCCGCCCTCCTCGCGATGCTCAACTCCTGCGCCGCGGGGGTCACGGTGGTCAACATCGACAACGGCTTCGGGGCTGCGATGGCGGCGGTGCGGATCTTGAGTAGCCATCGGCCGTCGGCCGATTCGCCGTCCGCCGATTCGCCGTCCGCCGTCCGCCGTCAGGGCTGACGCTGGTATGCTGCGCACGGTCTACGAGAGCCCATCACCGCGTTTCGCGTGGCTCGACCTGGTGGAGCCGACCCGGGCGGACCTCGACGAGGTTGTCCGGAAATACGGGCTCCCGCCGACGGCGGCTCAGGACTGCTTGGATCCGGAGCACCTGCCCAAGTTCGAACAGTTTGAGTCGACGAGTTTCGCGATCTTCCGCGCCTATGACGAGCGCTGCGAGGCCGGTGCCGATACCATTCAGGCGCTTACCCGGAAGGTGGCGCTGTTCTGGGGCGACGGGTTCCTGATCTCGATTCACCGGAAAGAGCAGCCATACCTGGCCGGCATTCAGCAGCGCTGGGCCTCCCGAACCACCCTGCCTGAAGACTCGGCGGGACTGACGGCCGAGCTGCTCGTGGACATCGCGAATGCCGTGGTCCTCAGCTATGAGCCGCCGCTGGTGGAGGCGGAAGCGCGGATTGACGAGTTCGAGGCCTCGCTGCTCAGGAATCGCGACGTGCCCACCGCGCTGGGTGCGATCTACGGAATCAAACGCAGAATACTCCTGGCCAAGCGGCTCCTCCTGCGGACGCTGAACATCGCGAACCGGCTCCCGGTGCCGGGAGTCCGCCAGGCTCCCCTCATGCAGGATCTGCGGGAGAACGCCGAGAGCATGCACTTCTACGCCGACGAGCTGCTGGAGGATGTCAACAACCTGCTCAATATGCAGCTGGCGCTGGCGGCGCACCGTACCAATCGGGTGGTGCAGGTGC
This sequence comes from uncultured Gemmatimonadales bacterium, assembly GCA_963748035.1. Lineage (GTDB taxonomy): Bacteria > Gemmatimonadota > Gemmatimonadetes > Gemmatimonadales > GWC2-71-9 > JADJOM01. The sequence goes on from CAVVHO010000005.1 coordinate 498,762, forward strand.
TCACGGTTTTCTCTGCCTTCTTTCTGCCCCTGACGTTCATCGTCGGGGTGTACGGAATGAACTTCGAGCACATGCCGGAGCTGAGCCACCGGTTCGGATATCCAGGCGTGTGGCTGGTCATGATCGCGGTGAGCGCCACGATCTGGATCTGGTTCAGACGCCGGGGGTGGTTGTCATGAGCGCACTCAGCTGGCTTTTGGGTGGCATGGTGCTCGGGGCAGGCGGGGCCCTGATCTGGAGGCGGCGGGCGATCGGCCCTGCGGTCGCATCGGGGGTAGATCCGCTGCTCGCTCCGGATCCGGCCCTCAAGTGGCTTGCCTTGGCGCGTCACGCGCTTGGCGTCTGGGTCTCGGCGCCGGTCGGCGGCGATCCGAACGCGGTCCGCTGGCAGCGAATGCTCCCGGGTGGGCGGCTCTCCGCCGACGTGGTGACGGCGGTGGAAGAGCGGTTGGCGGCGCTCCGAGCCCAGGCCGCCTCCGGCGCAGAACGGCTGGAAAACGGGACACTGCTCTACGCCTCGGCCGGGGGAATCATCGCCGGGCTGTTGCTCCCGGCAGATTCGCCCCCCGAGACCCTGCGAGACAGCAGCGACGACCTGGTGGCGCTCCTCGACGGACTGGGGCGGCGGCCAATCTTCGACCTGGCCCACACCGAAGAGGAGGAGGGCCCGGTCGAGTCGCTGGGGAGCATCGGGCTCCGGCTGGCCTATCAGCTGGAGCGGGTGCTCAACGCCGAAGTGATCGTCGCGGTCGAATTACAGGGGCATGTGCGAGTGATCGGGACCTCGGGTCGGGCGGATCGGCGCTTGCTCGATTCGTTCGCGCAGCCGGGGAGTCCGATCTTCCAAGTGGCGCGCGGTGAGGTGGCCAGTCTCACCAGCATCGCCGATCCGCTGGGTGGCATCGTACACGATCGCAGGAATCACTTCACGCCGGCCATCATCTATCCCATCAAGCACAACGAGGAGACCGTCGGCGCGGTGGCCTTCTGGACCGATGACGACGGCGCCCCGATCGGGCCGGTCATTGCCGAGGCGCAGGAGTCACTGCGGAACGCGGGCCCGCGAATGATCCGGGCTCGGCGGCTGGAAGAACTCGGCGCCGCGGCACTCACCGACCCGCTTACCGGCCTCAAGAACCGCAAGGGGCTGCAGCAGTCGATGGGCCGCCACGGCCAGCCCAACGGAACTCTGATCTATGCCGATTTCGACAAGTTCAAACTGCTGAACGACACCCTGGGTCACCACGCCGGAGATGCCGCGTTGGTGCACTTCTCGCGGCTGGTGCATGATCTCATCCGCGGCGGAGACACCGCGGCCCGGATTGGGGGCGAGGAATTCGCCGTGTGGCTGCCGGGCGCGTCGCTGGTGTACGGAGCCAAGGTGGCAGACCGGATCCGGATCAAGCTGGGGACAGCGCCGTGGGACTGGCAGGGCCGGTCCTGGCCGCTGAGCGCGAGCTTCGGCGTGGCGGCGCACCCGGATACCACCCGCAGCCCGGATAATCTGCCCGCTCAAGCGGATGCGGCGCTGATGGAGGCGAAGCGCTCGGGCCGAAATCGGGTGGAAACCGCCCGGCCGCTCTCGTAGGTACCAATCGGTTATATTTAGCGTCCCTTCGGGGGCGACTGGCTTCGACGGGTATGATGAAGGAATCGCTGCGTGCCCAGGTCCAGGTTCCTGGTAAAACTGTCTGGAAAGCACTAACTGCCAACACTAACTTGGCGATGGCTGCGTAAGCTGAGCTTCGCGCTCGCTTAACGCACCACCAGTGAACGGAGCCCGCCTGGGGCGCCGCCACTGGAAGAAAATCCGGGCTGGTGGCTGCCGGAGCTCCGACGGCAGCTGCGAGATCTCAGGAGATAGAGTCCGGGAAGGCCGGTGCATCGCCGGCTCGGATCGACGCAAAGAGATGCGCCTACGCACGTAGGGGTGGTTCTGGAAGCTCACTCGGACGAGGGTTCGATTCCCTCCGCCTCCATTTTTCAAACAACTCCGCCGGCGGCATTTCATGCCGCCGGCGGCGTTGTTTGGGACGGAAAGACGGAAAGACGGAAGGATGGAAGGTTGGAAGGGTGGAAGGGTGGAAGGATGGAAGGATGGAAGGATGGAAGGATGGAAGGTCGCTTGTCCTCTGCATGCGGCACCATACATTCCGGTCCGACCGTCCGACCGTCCGACCGTCCGACCGTCCGACCGTCCGACCGTCCGACCGTCCGACCGTCCGACCGTCCACCCGTCCGACCGTCCACCCGTCCACCCGTCCACCCTTCCGCCCTTCCACCCTTCCACCCTTCCACCCTTCCATCCTTCCACCCTTCCATCCTGCGTCATGCTCAACCTCCAAGCCACCTTCGGCCAGATCGACATCTATCTCTTCGATCAACTGCTGCGCGGGCGGATCACGCCCGGCATGCGGGTGCTGGATGCTGGCTCCGGGCCCGGCCGAAATCTCCTGTATCTGCTCGGCGCCGGATTCGAGGTCTTCGCCGCCGACCAGGACCCCGCGGCCATCGAGACCATTCGTCAGCTTGCCGCAAAGGTTGCCCCCAACCTGCCGGGCGACAACTTCCGTACTGAGGCGGTGGAAGCCATGTCCTTCGCGGCGGAGTCGATGGACGTCGTGCTGAGCAATGCCGTATTACACTTCGCGGCGGACGACCGGCAGTTTGACGCCATGCTGCGCGGATCCTGGCGAGTGTTACGGAGGGGAGGGATTTTCTTCTGCCGCCTGGCTTCCTCGATCGGGTTGGAGAGCCGGTTGCACCCGTTGGGTGGCCGGAGATACGCGCTCCCCGATGGCAGCGAGCGGTACCTTGTTGACGAGGCCTTTCTGCTCGACCTCACCAAGACCCTGGGTGGCGAGCTGATTGATCCCCTCAAAACGACCATCGTCCAGAATCAACGGTGCATGACGACGTGGGTGATGCGGAGGGTGGGGTGAGGGCCGGCGGGCGGGAGTGCCAAAGTGCCAAGAGTGCCAAGAGTGCCAGAGGTCGGACGGTCAGACGGTCAGACGGTCGGTTGCTGGAGAGCCAAGAGGGCCGGGTGGCCGAGGGTCGGGCCGACGAGACGGTGGTAGGATTCTTCCGTCTTTTTGGTTTTCCGTCCTTCCAGCCTTCCATCTTTCCGTCCTTCCGTCATTAGCCCCGTCTGACCGTCCGACCAACGGAGGCGTCGCGTGGAATTCCTTGGCGGTCTCTTCTTGCTCATCCTGGCGGGCATCGCCGCCGACACCATCGTCAAGGTGGTGAAGGCCCGTGCCGGCGGTAAGGCCACGTCACAGCTCGCCGCCGAGGTCAAGGAACTGCGCCGGCTGCTGGCGGAACAGGCTGCCAGCCTGGATGATGCGCAGCAGGCGCTCGCCTTTCAGCAGGTGCAACTGCATGAGGTCCACGAGCGGCTGGAGTTTACGGAGCGGATTCTGGCACAGGTCCGGGACCGGCCTGAGCTTAAGGGCGGCTAGTGGGTAATTGCTGATTGCTAATTGCTAATTGCTGATTGAAATGCCCCAGCCCCAATCATCGGCACGACAGCCGACAGCCACTAATTAGCAATTAGCAATTAGCAATCAGCAATTAGGACCGTCACTCCACCGTCACCGTGACGTAGCGCAGCTGCCCCTGCCGGCCGATCTGAAACACCGCCGGCGTGCCGACGGGGACTTGGCCGACGGCAGCGCGGAGATCCGCGAGCGTCCGCACCGGCGCTCCGTTCACGGCATAGATAATGTCCCCCGCCAGCAGGCCAGCCGGGCCCTCGGCATCGGCCGCGATGGCCGCGACGACGATTCCGTTGGGATCACGAAGCGCTGGAATGAAGCGGGCAACATCCGGGGTGAGATCGAGTCCGAGAATCCCGAGCCGCGGGATGAGGTTCTTATCGGGAGTGACCATGTCGCGGAAGCGGTCGCCCTCGTCCCGCCGTTCCACCACCGGCACCTGGAAGTTGATGCGCTGCAGCCCCCGCTGTATCTCGAGGGTCACGGGGCCGCCGATCCGCCGCCGGTAGATCGTCACGTCGAATTGCCGGCCATTCTCCATCGGCTTGCCGCCCACCGAGAGCACCACGTCGCCCACCTTGAGACCGGCCTGCGCGGCGGGGCTGTTGGGATAGACATCGCCCAGGACCACCCCCCAGTCGCGCGCCAGGTGGAGCCCGGCGGAGAGTGCCGGTGTGATGGTCTGGGCAAAGACACCGATCTCGCCCCGAAGCACGCGGCGGTTCGCGCGGATCTGCTCATAGATGAAGCGCACGATGTTGACGGGGGCCGCGAACCCGATCCCTTCGTTGCCGCCGGACTGGCTGAAGATGAGTGTGTTGATCCCCACGACGATGCCGTCGGCATCGACCAGCGGGCCGCCGCTGTTGCCGGGGTTGATGGGGGTGTCGGTCTGGATGTAGAGCATGCGGTCCTCGTCCTTGAGCTGACGGCCCAAGGCGCTGATCACTCCCATGGTCACGCTGCTCGCGAGGCCGAACGGGCTGCCGAAGGCCAGCACCACCTGTCCGGGCGCGAGCGAGTCGGAATCGCCCATGGTCGCGAAGGGCAGGTTGGTCTGTTCCACTTTGAGGACGGCGAGATCGGTTTCCCGGTCGCTGCCCACCAGCGTGGCGGGAACCTGTTGCGAGACCGGCGCCAGCGCCGAGCGGCCCGGCACGCCGGTGGCGGCGGGGCGGGGCAGGATGACCACGAAGCGCCGGCCACCTTCCACTACATGCGCGTTGGTGACGATGTATCCGTCCGCGCTCAGAATCACGCCCGAGCCGGTGCTCCGCTGCGTGCCGAGCAGCGAGGCGGCGCCGGTGGCGCCACCGTCCACCGGACCGTACGCGGTCACCCGGATCTGGACCACGGCGGGCCCGACCTTCGCGGCCACGGTTTCGAGGGAACGGCTGAGGGCTCGGAGGTCCGCGGCACGCGGGGTTTGCGCTGCCGCGCGACTGGGTGCGGGGCACACGAGTGCCAAGAGTGCCAAGAGTACCAAGAGTGCCGGCGGTCCGACGGTCCGACGGTCCGACGGTCGGGTCTGCAATTGCTGATTGCTAATTGCTGATTGCTGATTGAACCGCCTCGGCACCCGGCACCAGCCACCCGGCACCTTGGCACTCCCGGGACTCCCGGCACCTTTGGCACTTTTGGCACTTTGCCCACCCTCGGCACTCTTGGCACTTTGGCACTCGCTCATGCCCCCTCCTCCGCCTCCGAGTCCGTTCCCATCATCTTCGTCAGCGTCATGCCGCCACATTGTGTTGGCGTCGGTCCGGCTTTCTCCGGATGGTGCCGCTCCCACCAGCGCAGCGCCTGCTCCTGGGTCCAGCCATCGCCGTTGACCGCGGCGGCCAGGCGACGTCCCAGGTCGGTGGCGTTCTGGGGCCGGTCGTCGGGGCGCTTGGCGAGGCAGGCCAGCAACAGCTCGTCGAGCGCCGCCGGAATCGCCAGCTCGGTGCGTTGACTGGGTGGAACCGGCGTGTTCTGGGCATGCTGGAACATGAGCTGCAGGGCGTTCGGCGCATCGAACACCAGTTGCCCGGTGAGCAGCCAGTATCCAACGCAACCGAGCGCGTAGATGTCCACCCGATGGTCGACGGCGGCGTCGCCCCTGATCACCTCGGGCGCCATGTAGGCCGGCGTGCCGGCGGTCGCGTCGGGGGCGGTGAGCATGGTGCTCTGCCCGTCGTCCCGCGCCTTCACCAGCCCGAAGTCCAGCACCTTCACGAAGTCCACCGCGAGTCCTACCCGACAGGTGAAGATGTTGGCCGGCTTGATGTCGCGATGAATGAGGCCGCGGGCATGGGCCTCGCCCAGCGACTCGCAGGCCTGGCCGAGCAGGTTAGCGGCGCGCTCGGCGGGCAGCGGGCCGAAGCGCTCGACCAGCGATTCCAGGTCGAGCCCCTCCAGCAGCTCCATCACCAGGAAGAATGTCCCGTCCTGGGCGGCGCCGAAGTCGTACAGATTGATGGTGTGGGGCGAGCGGAGTGCGGCGGCTGCCTCAGCCTCACGCCGGAAGCGCTCGACCATGACCCGGGCCTTGTCCGGGGAACTCGACCCCAGCATTTCAGCCCGGATGACCTTCACCGCCGCGGGTCGGGCCAGCATCCGGTGGCTGGCGCGATACACTTCGCCCATCCCGCCCTTGCCGAGCACTTCCTCGAGTTGATAGCTCCCCAGCTCCCGGGCCTTGCGCATCTGCTGGCCCATATGGCGCATGATCTTGGCCGGGATCACCGCGATGAGGGCACAGATGTAGGTTGGCACGAAGTCCCAGACGTAGTAGAAGGTCTCGTGCGGAAAGGGGATCCCGCGCAGGTCGGCGATCCAGAGGGCAAGTGGTTCCATCGACGCTGCGAGCAGAGAAACCCCGAGCGTTCTCCCCGGCGTCGTGGGGATGATCGCCGGGTAGGAGAGGATCAGGACGCAGAGCCAGGAGATCCGGGGTGTGACCGGGGGCGGAACCCACTGCGCGAGGATCGCCACCAGAAGGCAGGTCAGCACCAGGAATCCGGCGCTGGTGTTGAGCAACAACTGCGGCCGGTTCTCCAGCCGTTTCGCCAGGAACACCAGTAGGAGCGACAGGGCGAGCCCGATCACGGCCACCCGGAGGCCCGGGTAGGGCCAGATCTGTTCGATGATCGCCGGGTGGCCGGTCAGGCGGGCGATGACGCTGTTGGCGACCAGCGAGAAGGTCCACAGCCCCGCGGCGACGAAGCCCACCGCCCCGACCCGCTTGCAGACCTGCAGCACCACGTCCTGCGGCATGCTGCCCAAGATCGCCCCCGAGTCACCGCTCGTCGGGGCGGAGGTGGTCATCCGGCGTCGGAGGATCTTTTTGTGGCTCATTTCAGGCGGACCGATTGGCTTGCCACCATTGGATTGCCTGCGCCTCGCCCCATGGGTCTGTGTCGATCGCCACGAGCGACCGCGACAGGGTCGCGGCATCGGGGGGCCGATCGGTGGGCCGCTTTTCGAGACAACTGAGCACCACCCGGTCCAGCGCGGCTGGCACCGGAAGCTCGCTGCGTTTGGACGGCGGCACTGGCACGTCGCGAATATGCTTGGCGATCATCTGCAGCCCGTTGCTGGCCTCGAAGACGATATGCCCCGTCAGGAGGTAGTAGGCGACGCAGCCCAGCGCGTACAGGTCGGCGCGGCCGTCGAAGTTCTCGCCCAGGGCCATCTCCGGCGCCATGTAGGCGGGGGTCCCCGGGGTGAGGCCGGCGGCCGTGGCCAGCGAGTGCTCGGTGCTCTTTTCACCCTCCACCGACTTGACCAGGCCGAAATCCAGCACTTTCACGAAGTCGTGCCGCAGTCCGAGCTTCCCAATGTGGATGTTGGCGGGCTTGATGTCACGGTGCACCAGTCCGGCGGCGTGCGCCTCCTCCAGGGATTCACACACCTGCCGCAGAATATGGATGACGCGTCCCGAGGGGACCGGGCCCTTCTTCCGCACCAGCGATTCGAGGTCCATCCCGTCCAACAGTTCCATCACGAAGTAGAGGGTATGATCCTCGGTCACCCCGAAGTCGTACAGCTCTACGGTATGGGGCGAGCGCAGATTCGCCGCGACTTCCGCCTCCCGGCGGAACCGCTTGATCGCAAGGTCGGCCTCATCGCCGTTCCCGGCGCCGAACATCTCGGGCCGGATCAGCTTGATGGCAGCCGGCCGCGCCAGCATGCGGTGGGTGGCTTTGTAGACCTCGCCCATGCCCCCGCGTCCCAGCAGTTCGCCCAGGCGATAGCTCCCCATTTCGCGGGCCCGGGCCACTTCTCGACCCAGGCCGTAGATGATCCGGGCGCCGAAATAGGCAAACACAGCCGCGGCGACGGGCGCGAAGCTCATCCGGAAGTACTCGGCGGGATCCGCAACCTGCACCGTGCCGGTGAGATCGAGCAGCAGCAGGGCCAGCGGCGACATGGCGGCGGCCAAAAGGGCGGCGGCGAGCATCCGGCGCGGGGGCCCCGGCATGATCAGCGGGAACATGATGACCACGGCGGGGACCCAGGTCATGTTGGGAAAGACCCCGGCCTCGATGTAGTACTGCCACAGCGTAATGATGGAAATGACGAAGCAGAGGGCGACCTGGTAGGCCAGGCCGACGGTGTGGAGTCGGGAGGGGGACACCGCGCGGCGGCCCGCGGCCCACCAGAGTCCGGCCGAGGCAAGGACGGCGCCGAGATTGAACCACTGAAACGTGCTGGCTTGAACCGCTTGCTTGGGAAATGGGGTTCCGGTGACCGCCGCGTATACCCAGACGCCCACGAAGAGCGTGAGGTCGAATCCGAAGGCAAAAATGAAGAAGCCGGCCAGCAGGCGGAGGCGCCCGCGAACCTGTTCCAGCAGGTCCGGCGGCAGTCCGGAGGACTCCCGACGCGGGTCGGTGGAGGGCGCGTCGGGGCGGAGCAGGGTGACGGGTTCGTGCATGAGGGTGGGTCACAAGCTACGTCGCCACTTGGTTACGGGCGAGTCCGGCGTCGGTGGAACGGGAGAACGGGGGAACGGGGGAACGGGGAAAGGGGAACGGGGAACGGGGAACGGGGAAAGGGGGAACGGGGGAACGGGGGAACGGGGAACGGGGAAAGGGGAAAGCAGCGGGAATACAACGGGAATACAGCGGGAATACAGCGGGGCCACAACGGGAATGCAGCGGGACCAGAACAGGAATACACCGTGGGAATGCAGGCTTTTCCGTTGTGTTCCCGTTGTATTCCCCTTTCCCGTTGAATTCCCCTCTTGCTCAGGCCGCCTCCCGGTGCTGCAGCAACTCATCCAATGATAGACCCCATCAATCATGAGCCGCCGATTCTGCATAAAACAGGTAAGAGAGGGCCAAAGCTCCTCCGTCGAATCGACGAGGCGCTCGCTCAAATGGCCGGGAGGCTCGGTCAAATGACTGGGAGGCTCGGTCAAATGACTGGGAGGCTCGGTCAAATGGCTGGGAGGCTCGGTCAAATGGCCGGGAGGCTCGGTCAAATGACTGGGAGGCTCGGTCTAATGGCTGGGAGGCTCGGTCAAATGGCTGGGAGGGTCGGTCCAATGGCCGGGGAGCTCGCTCTAACGGCCGGGAAGCTCGGTTTGATGGCCGAGGGGCTCGGTCTAATTGAATAGGACCTCGGTTTAATGCATAAGTTGCCTGGTTGAGGGGAACGGTTGGTCGATCGGGGGTCGCCGGGGCGTCGACGAGCGGGTGCCCGCCGCTGGAAAATTGGGTGGAGGAACGTCTTGGGTGGCGTCCTCCGCGCTCTCGACCAACGGGGTGGCGGGGGAATGGGAGGACCCTTCGGTCTGTTCGGGGCGAACCGGAAATCGGGAATGGTGAAGGGAAGCTGGGAGGATGGCCCAGTCCCCAACGAAGAATTGAGGGCGAGGGAGCAGCCGCGTTTTCCTGTCGTCTTTAGATGTGGGATTGATACAGGGGCAGATGTGAACGGGCGGTATGGTGTGGAGTCCCGCTCCCTGAGGCTCCATTGCAGCCTAATCCGAAGCTGCTGCCTACACTGCGAGCTACGATCCGGCTCCGCCAGTTCAGCCCCCGCACCGAAGAAGCCTATGTCGGCTGGGTGAAGCGGTTCGTCCGCTACCACGACCTCACCCCACCCACGGAGCTGGGAGAGCGCGACGTGCTGGCCTTTCTCACTCACCTGGCGGTTGAGCGAAAGGTGGCGCCGTCCACGCTCGCGCAGGCTTTGGCGGCGCTGTGCTTTCTGTACCGCGAGGTGTTGCGGCGACCGCTGTCGGGGATCGGACGAATCCCTCAGATCAAGGCGCCGCAGCGGTTGCCGGTCGTGCTGACGCAAAGCGAAGTGCGACTGGTTCTTGAGCAGCTTGGCGACCGCATGTGGCTGATCGGAATGCTACTGTATGGCTCCGGGCTACGATTGATGGAGTGTCTGACGTTGCGGGTGAAGGACGTCGATCTGGAGCGGGGCGAGATCCGGATTCGGCGCGGGAAAGGCGCCAAGGATCGGGTGACCATGATTTCCGACCGCGCCCGTGAGCCGTTGATGCGGCAGCTGGCGGTGGTCACCGCCCTGCATGACCGCGACCTGGCCGACGGCGCCGGCTGGGTTCCCCTCCCGGGCGCACTAGGGGTCAAATACCCCAACGCCGGGCGCTCGCTTACCTGGCAGTGGCTGTTTCCGGCCCGGCGCCGGCATCGTGACGAGGCAACAGGCGAGGTCCGTCGGCACCACCTGCACGAATCTGCGGTTCAGCGTGCCGTCGCCGCGGCCGTCCGCCGGAGCGGTATCGGGAAGCGTGCGAGCTGTCATACTTTCCGCCACTCCTTCGCCACCCACCTTCTGGAAGCAGGCTATGACATCCGGACCGTCCAGGAACTCCTGGGCCACCGGGACGTGTCAACGACGATGATCTATACCCATGTCCTCAACCGGGGTGCTGGGGGTGTCCGGAGTCCGGCGGACCTGCTGGACCGGGTCGCGCGCGTGACGGATTAGGCCGCGTGGAGTATGATGTAGGGAGTGGCCGAGTTTGGGGCCGAGAAGATCGCAGGTCCAATACCAGTTAGACCGCCAAGTAGGCCATGGAAGGAGCGCCACCTTGCCGCGTTCTCCTGAACGCACCCTTGGCTTCGTTATTTCGCGTGCTTTCACCCGAGGCACCTTGCCGCTTTGTCTATTTACCTGGCTTGTACTACAAGTCAGGGAGATCGGCACACACACATTCTCCACCGCCCTTTCCCGACCGTCACTTCTTGCAAGCACTGTGGGTGTGATTGTGGCTTTGGCGTCCGCTGGTATCTTGGCCCTCATCTTCGGATGGCTCTACTGGGTCGGCGGCTCCGGAGCCGATTGAATCTGCCCACGGTACTGGCGGTCTAACATGCGCATGGACCCGACAGGGCGCGGCCGGTAGGTTTGAGGCGGGGCAGGTGACACGCGCCGCGCCCTGCAGGTCATGCGCAAGTCGTTAGGTGGCAACCCAGCTTTACCTAGACACCGATGACCTCTTGGCTGCGGTCCACCCTCCCCGTTCTGGTGCTCTCCGTCGCTCCTCGCGGCGTCGTGCTCGCTCAAGCCGCCCCCGCGGACACCAGCAGCTCCGTGGCGGCTGTTTGGTCACTCGAGGACGCCTATTGGAGATACGTGCAAGCCGGTGACGTGGCCTCCTATCGTACTCTCTGGCATGATCGCTTCGTTGGCTGGCCCTGTGTTACCCCGCATACAGCGACCAAGGACTCTATCGGCGGCTGGGTCCGACGGATCCGGGATGAACGCGTCCAGCTGACCTTCGATCTGAAGCGGGAGGGGGTAGCGGACCTCGGCTCCACCGTCGTCGTCTACTACAGTACGCCGATGATCCGAACGTATCCTGATGGCCGCATCGAGGGCCGTGACACGACCTGGAAGTTCACCCACACATGGCAGCGCGACCGAGGTCGCTGGCAGATTATCGGTGGCATGTGCGGCTTACCAGCTACCGGTGTGTTCTAATCGCGTGCCCCAGCCCGAGCCCACCTGCGTATCGGTCAGGCGCTGTCTGAGCCGGGATCGTGCCGCGGTGCCACCTAACCGCGCCATGGAGCTGGCAAAGCGCGGCCCATCCGGTAGTTTAGGCCTGAGCTCACGAGCCGCGCTTTGCAGCTCATGGCGAGGACGTTAGATGTCCTCGACACCAGTGACCCCATGCCCTCCTTGCCTCTAGGCCCGCCAGCTCTCGTCCTGGCCTGCATTACCGGCTTGCAGGCCCAGGCCCCACCCCCTTCCGGGAGCCTTCCCTTTCGGATCCCCGATCGGGTAGCGGGCTACCATCTCGCCGCCCGCCCCGCTTCAGCAGCACCCGTCGACCACCTCTCGCTGAACTACCAGACCAGCCATGCGGAGCCCGTCGTGACGGTTGGGGTCTATCCCCTCGGCCAACCAGCTCCGTGCCCCGTGCCCTGTGACTCCGCCGGCCTTCTGGCCCTGGTCACCGCCTTCAGGAACCAACTCGGACCCGCTCGCGCCGCCGGAGGCTGGACTCAACTCGACGCCCTCGACCTGAGCCCCTTCCGCGCCCCCTTTGAGGAGCCCCTGTGGCCCGCCTGGCACCTCGTGGTCATTGGGGTCCAAGGGCCCGTAACTCGCACCCTGCACTATTATTGGGTCGCCACCCCAGTTGCGCTGGTCACGGCGCGCACCGTGCTCGCTGCCGATCATCGCTGGGAGGACGGGCTGGATCGCTTTGTGAGCCGGTACGCGGAGGAGGTCGTGCACCGTCTCCCATCGCGGGCTCGGACGTCTAACTAGCGCATGGACGCTGACGGGGCGCGGCCATCGGGTTGCGGGCGGGCTGGCACGACCGGACGTCTCCGCGTACAGTTCTCCACACTAGCCGCCGCCCCGCAGGTCATGCGCGGCCGTTAGGCACCAACGGGCGCGTTCTCTAGCGGGGATGCCTGATGACGTCGCCTTCGCCGGCTATGCGCTACCTTGCCACTGCCTGCGCCACCCTCGCAGCCACACTTCTGCTGCCGCTCCTTTTTCTGATCGCCTTTGGCGAGCTGCTCGGCGCGTTGAGTATCCTAGCTATCGGCGCCTTGTTCTGGTTTGCGAGCGGGAGGTTGCGACAACGTCAACGGGCAGGAGGGATTGCTACCGGGGCCGCATGCGGGGCGTTCGCGACCCTGGTCCTGACGGCCGAGGTGGGCTCGTCGATCCGCTATCCAGTTCTGATCGTTGTCGGTATCGTGACCGTGCTGTTGGCCTTCGTGTGGCGTGACCTTACACCGCGGAACGTTGGTGCCTAACCAGCGCTTGAAGCTGTCGGCCCGCGGCGGCCGCCTGGTAGGGAATGGGTCTGTCTTGTCTGCGGCCGCCGCAGGCCGCAGCTTAAGCGCGTTTCGTTAGGTGGCTTTTCGAAGTAGGTCCATTCGCACGACTGGTGTGAATGAGTGGCTGGCTTCGGTGCGCCCGCGCCGAGCATGCTTGGATCTGAAGGGCGTCCCCGCCCGCCGATAGTGTGCTCGCCGAAGGTCCGGCCCGGTCGTCGGCCCGCAGGCCAGACTTCGCCGAGCCAGGATCACGAGGGCCGCCGCCCGGGCCAAGGCACCGGGCTCCTGCGTGTCGGTAACCCCGGGAGCTATTCCCCTCCTAACCGCGAGGGCTTCGCATGCGCTTCCTAGCGATCTTGGCTGGACTGGTGAGTGCGTTCTTCGTGCTCTACACGATCCGGCTCCTCATCGTTACCGGAGGACTTCAGCAGATACGTGCCGGCGGCCACGGAGCCTACATTGGGGCTGCTGCCTTCCCACTCCTAGCCTTTGTGTTTGGCTGGGCATGCCGCCGCTTCTGGCTGCGCGGGTCCCGGCCCGGCATGCCAGCAGCCTAACATGCGCATGGACCCGACAGGGCGCGGCCGGTAGGTTTGTGCGGGGGCGGGTAACACGCGCCGCGCCCTGCAGGTCATGCGCAGTTCGTTAGATGGCTCAACTGATCGAGGCGGCAGCGGGCTCATTCGCAGCACTGATGTTGTAGTGAGCATCGCAGCAGGGTAGCGGGCTGCAGCCGCGGAGTGGATTAGCAGGTGGCGCGTGGTGCGCTCGCCGATTCCCAGTCTACAGCGTCGGGCCCTTGGCCTGACTACCACGCTCGCCCGCGGAGGGTCCGGCCCGGACGGCGGCCACGACGAAGCAGTCCATGTCAGGAAATGATGATGGCCGCCGGCCGGGCCTGTGTGTGTGCGCTCGCCGTCAGGTTCGTGACTAGTGAATTGGAGCCATCTAACATGCGCATGGACCCGACAGGGCGCGGCCGGTAGGTTGGTGCAGGGCAGGGGCCACGCGCCGCGCCCTGCAGGTCATGCGCAAGTCGTTAGGTGGCTTTTCGAAGTAGGTCCATTCCCACGACTGGTGTGAATGGGTGGCTGGCTTCGGTGCGCCCGTGCCGAGCATGCTTGGATCTGGAGGGCGTCCCGCCCGCCGATAGTGCGCTCGCCGAAGGTCCGGCCCGGTCGACGGCCCGCGAGCTGGACTGCACCGGGCCAGGATTACGAGGGCCGCCGCCCGGGCCATGACACCGGGCTTCCTGCGGCCGCGAAGTTGGGCGCGTTGTTCCGCGCGACCGCCACCTAACAGGCGCATGAAGCTGTCAAAGCGCGGCCAGTCTAGTACTTTGGTTCGGGTATCCACTAGCCGCGCTTTGCAGCTTATGCGCGGTCGTTAGGCGGACGCCAACTTGAGGTCCCAGTGACCGCCCTACCCTCCCGGCTTCGGGTCCGCGTTGTGCCAGCCCTCCATGCCGAGCTTCCCGTTGCCCGACTCCTCATCGGTCTTACCATCCAGTGGCACGGGCGCGACTATTTCTCTACACTTTTGGGGCTCACCGATCTAGCAGGAGCGCTCGAGATCACTGGCGAGGAGATTGCGAGCAACCACAGGTTGCAACAGTCCTTCTTCCCCATGGACTACAAACTTACGCTAGAGGAGTGCGATCACACGGCCATCGTAGATCTTGGTGGTGGGCGTGATTTTGATGACAGGCGGACATATGCTCTCTCGTCCCCGCTTGTCATAGAGCCGTATCGGACTTGGTGGCGGGACGCCACGAACCAGGCCATCGCCGCCGACCAGGTTGCTATCGAGATGAATGGCGATTCCGTCGAGGCCGTGCTGAAAGCTCGAAGAATCGGTATTCCTTAGTGGCGCCGCCTAACCAGCGCATGCAGCTGACGAGGGCGGTTATCTTGCGGCTGCGCCGCAACCGCCCTCGCAGCTGATGCGCGTTTCGTTAGGTGGCTTTTTGACGTAGGTCCATTCGTACGACTGATGTGAATAGGTGGCCGGCCTCGGTGCGCCCGCTGTGAGCATGTTTGGATCTGAAAGGCGTTCCGCCCGCCGATAATGTGATCGCCGAAGGTCCGGCCCGTCCGTCGGCCCGCAGGCCAGACTTCGCCGAGCTAGGATCACGAGGGCCGCCGCCCGGGCCACGGCGTTGGGCTCCCTGCGGCCGCAAAGTCTGGCGCGATGTTGCGCCTGATCGCCACCTAACATGCGCATGGACCCGACAGGGCGCGACCCATAGGTTGGTGCAGGGCAGGGCCCACGTGCCGCGCCCTGCAGGTCATGCGCAAGTCGTTAGGTGGCTTTTCGAAGCAGGTCTATACGCACGACTGATGTGAATGGGTGGCTGGCTCCGGTGCGCCCGCGCCGAGCATGCTTGGATCTGAAGGGCGTCCCCGCCTGCTGGCCGCGCGCCCGCTGAGGGTCCGGCCCGGTCGTCGGCCCGCAGGCCAGACTTCGCCGGGTCAGGATCACGAGGGCCGCCGCCCGGGCCAGGGCACCGGGCTCCCTGCGGCCGCCCAGTCCGGCGCGATGTGACGCCCGATCGCCACCTAACATGCGCATGGACCCGACAGGGCGCGGCCGGTAGGTTCGCTCAAGGGCGGGCTGTCCGCGCCGCGCCCTGCAGGTCATGCGCAGTTCGTTAGGCCGCCTCCTTACTCTCTCTTTCAGGCTGAGCAGGTGAGCGTTCACGATCCGAGCGCCGATAGCCGCCTCCACCACGCCTTTAACGGTGCGCTCGCCGGGCTAATCTGCGGTTTGCTTGGCCTGTTCGTCGGAGGCCTCCGCTGGGCTTGGGCATTCATCTCAGGCGCAGCCATCGACACCCGCGGGTTACTCGGTGGCGTGGTGGTTTACCTTCTTTCATTCGGTGCTGCCGGTACCGTCATAGGGATCCTCTGGACTCGCCCCGCCAATCGCGGGCGCTTCTACCTCGCTTGGCTCGCGGGCGGGGCGGTCATTGGATGCGCCGCCACCGGTTTGATGAGTGGTGCCCCGAACCATTGGGCGGGCGCGGATTGGTGTGCCTTCATTGGCGTCACCGCCTTCGTGGGTGTGGTCGGGGCGCGGACCTGGCGCCGGCGGGCAATGAGCCTTTGACGGCGGCCTAACATGCGCATGGACCCGACAGGGCGCGGCCGGTAGGTTGCTGGCGGGGCGGGCGGTACGCGCCGCGCCCTGCAGGTCATGCGCAGTTCGTTAGGTGGCTTTTGGCGGTAGGGCTCTTCTTCAGAACCGATTGACAGGTGGCTGGGCTTCGGTGCGCCCGGGACCACACCGCCCCCTTCGGGCGTTACGGTGGTGCCCGCTGGGAGGTGCGCCCGCCGAGGGTCCGGCCCGGTCGACGGCCCGCCAGTCTGGACTGTGCTGGACCAGGATCACGAGGGCCGTCGCCCGGGCCAAGGTGTTGCGCCTCCGTGCGCCCGCAGAGTGCGGCGCGTTGTGCACGCCCGACCGCCACCTAACATGCGCATGGACCCGACAGGGCGCGGCCGGTAGGTTGGTGCAGGGCAGGGATCACGCGCCGCGCCCTGCAGGTCATGCGCAGTGCGTTAGAGGGCACTACACCCCAAGGAACCCGAGGCGCCTCTGTTCTGCCCACGGTGTGCCGAGCCGCTCGAGCCTGTCGGAGAGTCTCTCAGTTGCCAAGCGGAAGGCTTGACCTTCCCCACCATCCTGCGGAACGACCTTGTCGACTCTCTAGCTCTTCAGGGTTACGCCGCGGGTGGCACATTGGAAGTCCGCGCCACGCGTTGGTTCTGTCCGAGGTGTCGCAACGCCATGCAGACCCACTCACTCAACGGAAGCGATGCCTTCTGTGACGATTGTGCCTTCTATCTGTCCACAAATGCAGTCCGGTTGCTCACTAGTCTCGCACCTTGAGAGATCGCGTCTTTCGTGGGGTCAGCCGGAGTGCCCTCTAACATGCGCATGGACCCGACAGGGCGCGGCCGGTAGGTTGGTGTAGGGCGGGGCTCACGAACCGCGCCCTGCAGGTCATGCGCAGTGCGTTAGGTGGCAACCCAGCTTTACCTAGACACCGATGACCTCTTGGCTGCGCTCCACCCTCCCCGTTCTGGTGCTCTCCGTCGCTCCTCGCGGCGTCGTGCTCGCTCAAGCCGCCCCCGCGGACACCAGCAGCTCCGTGGCGGCTGTTTGGTCACTCGAGGACGCCTATTGGAGATACGTGCAAGCCGGTGACGTGGCCTCCTATCGTACTCTCTGGCATGATCGCTTCGTTGGCTGGCCCTGTGTTACCCCGCATACAGCGACCAAGGACTCTATCGGCGGCTGGGTCCGACGGATCCGGGATGAACGCGTCCAGCTGACCTTCGATCTGAAGCGGGAGGGGGTAGCGGACCTCGGCTCCACCGTCGTCGTCTACTACAGTACGCCGATGATCCGAACGTATCCTGATGGCCGCATCGAGGGCCGTGACACGACCTGGAAGTTCACCCACACATGGCAGCGCGACCGAGGTCGCTGGCAGATTATCGGTGGCATGTGCGGCTTACCAGCTACCGGTGTGTTCTAATCGCGTGCCCCAGCCCGAGCCCACCTGCGTATCGGTCAGGCGCTGTCTGAGCCGGGATCGTGCCGCGGTGCCACCTAACCGCGCCATGGAGCTGGCAAAGCGCGGCCCATCCGGTAGTTTAGGCCTGAGCTCACGAGCCGCGCTTTGCAGCTCATGGCGAGGACGTTAGACACCACCGCAGACATTACCCATGCGTCTCGCCATTCTGCTTTGCGCTCTATCGGTTGGCACGCTCCAGGCTCAGGACACACTGGTCGTGACTTTCAGGGACGTGTCCTGCACCGACGAGCAACGGGCTGCGGGGGGACGCGAGTCGCCCGACACCGCGGATTCCGCATCCAGCGCTCACATCGATCCACCTCGGCTTAATGCACCGCTGCCGGACTATGACTTCCGGCCGTTGATCCGACGCTCACCCCCGTACTGGGCAGACGTCACGTTCGTGCTCGACACGACCGGGCACGCGGACCTTTGCACGGTCCGTGTCGTCAAGAGTAACGAGCCCCGCTGGACCCGCCACGTGCTCGAGCACTTACCTGCCCTGCGATATCGGCCCGCCTTTGAGAACGGACGTCCCCGGCGCCTCTTCGTACGGCAACGTTTCACCTTTGGTGGTATTCGTGGTGGCGGCGGTGGTGTCTAACCAGCGCATGGACCCGACAGGGCGCGGCCGCTAGGTTTGTGTGAGGGCGGGCATCACGCGCCGCGCCCTGCAGGTCATGCGCAAGTCGTTAGGTGGCAATACATGCCCCGGAGTCTGGCCAGCTGATGCAACGCGTTATCCTCCACTTTCTCATGCTCTGCTGTTGGCCGCTCGGCCTTAGGGCTCAGGGATTCAGCGCGCTGCGTGGCGCGTGCTTCAGCTTTTCTTATACGAAGGTCCGAGGGTCGGGGGACTCGACGACCTTCGCCCGCTGGGTGCGCTTCCCGACGGACTCGCATGATATCCGCTTGGAGTCGGGTGGGTTTCCCGTTTCCCCCGACCGAGAGAACCCGTGGTTACGATTCGGCGAGGCGGGAACATGGAGCTTCGTCGGGGCGGATTCGCTCGAGTTCCTGTTCATGTTCGACACGTTCGCGTCGATTGCATACGGGCTACGCATGACCGGTGACTCCCTCGTCGGGAACGCTGATTTCGCCAGCGACTATGGGGGCCCTGGGTGGCCCAGGGCTCAGGTGGTGGGGCATCGGTGTCGAAGTGCAAGCGCCGGGCCATCCTGAGCCTGTTGCCACCTAACATGCGCATGGACCCGACAGGGCGCGGCCGGTAGGTTGGTGGCGGGGCAGGGATCACGTGCCGCGCCCTGCAGGTCATGCGCAAGTCGTTAGCCGGCGGGTAGCTTGCCTTCGCGTGAGGCCGCGTGCAGTCATCCCTCAAGTGCACACATTGCGGCAGTCGGATGACTGCTGTCGAGAACCGCGGTGTCACCATTGATTGGTGTGAGTTCTGCCAAAGCCTCTGGTTCGACCCCGCCGAACTGGTCGTCGCCTTAAGCAATGGGCTGTGTCATCCGCGCGAGCCCGATTCGTTCGAGCGCGCCTTACCTAAACGCGGGCTCTCGGGCCTTTCCTGCCCCAGGTGCCGCCCACACCTCATGGTGGCCGTCGGATGGGAGGGCCTGAGTTTCAACCAATGCCCGCAATGTCATGGCCTATTTGTTGATCGACCCCAGCTGGTTGCGCTACAGAGCCGTTTTACGGCAGGGTACCAGCCTCCCACGTCCGGTGAGGTAGGGGGAGCTCTGTCGCAGAGCAGTCAAGGGCTGGCGCGCTGGGCGGAACTTCTGTGGACCGTGGTCCGAATGGTCGGACGGCTTCAGCTCGGCGGTCCCGCCGTCTAACATGCGCATGGACCCGACAGGGCGCGGCCGGTAGGTTTGTGTGGGGCAGGGATCACGCGCCGCGCCCTGCAGGTCATGCGCAGTTCGTTAGATGGCACACTCGCGCTGTGGAACACGGATCCCCCCGATGCGAACTCACTTGCTCTCCGTGCTCCTCTACCCATGGGTTGCGGCCTGTGCACCAGGACCTGTTCCGCCGGCAGGACCGGGAAATGCGACCAAGTGGACTGTTCCCATGGAGCCGCATGTACCTCTGCCACGTGAATGGCAGACTCACAGGCCCCAAGGCACCGCCGCCATCGTCGAGCTTGCTCAGGACAAGGTGCGGTTCTACGTCCAACTCGGGTGTGAGGCCGAGGTCCACGCCAACGCCCGCCTGCGTCGCGACACGCTATTGCTCGATATCTACGGTGATACTCAAGGAGAGCGGCCCCTCGCCAGCGCCTGCTTCTGCGGGCCATGCAACGACGTCCTTTTCAGTGGAACAACGCCAGTTCACCGTCGGCACCTGCGGCTCCAGGCGATATTCGACGATACGGTAATGGCGCTCGTCGCCTCTGACCTAGGGTCGTAGCACGTGCCATCTAACCACCGCATGAAGCTGCCGGGGCGCGGCCGACGGCTGGCGGCTGGACTGGCGTTCACGAGCCGCACCCCGCAGCTTATGCGGGAGCGTTAGATGGCTCAACTGATCGAGGCGGAAGCGAGCTCATTAGCAGGGCTGATGTTGTAATGAGCATCGCAGCATGGTAGGGGGCTGCGGCCGCGGAGTGGATTAGCAGATGTTCCGCGGTGCGCTCGCCGATTCCCAGTCTCCGGAGTTGGGCCCTCGACCTGACTACCACGCTCGCCCGTGGAAGGTCCAGCCCGGGCGGCGGCCACGACGAAGTCGTCCATGCAGTGATGATGGCCGCCGGCCGGGCCTATGTCGCCGTCCTCGCCGCCAGCTTCCTGACTAGTAAATTGGAGCCATCTAACATGCGCATGGACCCGACAGGGCGCGGCCGGTAGGTTAGTGCAGGGCAGGGATCCACGTGCCGCGCCCTGCAGGTCATGCGCAAGTCGTTAGGCGGCCAGGGCCGCTCTATCCAATGACCGATCCGACAGCGATTCTGCAGGCCCTAGTTGCCGGTAGGACGAGCCCAGCAGAGGCCGCGAAAGCGCTCCTCGCGCTGGAGGGCCCCGCATCCGCCGGACTCGCGATTGATCCAAGCGGCCTGGCCCCCGCCGAGTTCGACCGCCTCAAGACTCTCATGGCCGCAGTCAGCTGGGAGACAGCCAAGCTCGTGGCTGCCAAGCCCATGCCGGACGTTCCGTACGACTCGCCTGAATACCATGCGTTCATGGCATCCGTGCCGAGAGCGCGGTCGGATCCGGCCGGCCCAGCCGCCTAACCGCGCCATGGAGCTGGCAAAGTGCGGCCCAGCGGGTAGCTTAGGGCCGAGTCCACGAGCCGCGCTTTGCAGCTCATGGCGAGGACGTTAGGCTGCCTTGGAGGGGCCATTGTACCATCGCCTCATCGCCGCCGTTCTCCTAGGGAGCGCGCTTCCGTTCCTCGGCCGTCCTGTGCCCCGGGCGGTTCCCTGTGATTCGGGTGCCATCGCCGCGCGCTATGCCGACACATCCACCGGCCAACGCGCCCGGGCGTTTCTCTTGCCTGGCCCAAAGCCGAGCCGGGCATTGGTCGCGGTTGACCCGTTCGGCCCGATCTGGGCTGGGTACCTCCTTCTCACGACTTGCGACGGCCGGACTCTCGACAGTCTTGATACTGGCGGGGTCCATACGATCATGATTCGCAGTGTCACCGGCAAACGTCGCTCCGAAGCCGTGGTGTATGCGACGGCGTCCACCGGGAGTGGTGCTCGCACCGCAATGATCTCGATCCTGGCAGTTGTCCATGACACCATGCATCTGCTCTGGGCCCGTCCCTACAGCGAATATTTCTTTGGGCCGACCTGGGGAAACCAAGATACGGCAGCGGTCACTTTTCCCCGCCCGGGGTGGCTCCGATATGACGGCACGAGCCAAGCGTTCATCCGAGACTCGGTTGCTGATAGCTTTGTCACGGACGGTCCTCTGTGCTCCTTTGGGGGCCTTTGGGTCTGGCGCGCCAAGCCGGACTCCTTCGAGCCTGTTCCCCCGGTTGTCGAGAGCCACCACTGCAAGGCAGCCTAACATGCGCATGGACCCGACAGGGCGCGGCCAGTAGGTTTGTTCAAGGGCGGGCACCACGCGCCGCGCCCTGCAGGTCATGCGCAAGTCGTTAGGTGGCACGGGCAATGAACCCGGACTCACTCTTCATCCTCCTGCTGTTCGGCTTGCCGCTCCTACTCTGGGCGGCCGCAGGCGGTCGTGGCCTTGTTCGCAGCATCGCCACCCGTCACTGGCAGCCTGTGCCAAGCCGCGTGGTCAAAGTCACGCCCACTCGCTGGCACACGTATCGGCTTCCCCTGACGCTGGCCCGGGTGGAGTACCAATACACAGTTGCCGGGACCACCTACACAGGCCGCGACGTCGGGGCCGGGGAGGACACGACCCTCCCCAGCCTATGGCCCGCGCCTAAACACTTGGCGCCAGGTTCTGCGCCGGTAGCTTACTATGGCCCTCGCGATCCACGCCGCGCCGTACTCCGCCGTGGCGCTGGCTTCAACGATTGGCTGGCACTTGTAGCCCCGCTTGCTGGCCTCGTTATTGTCTTTCACCTGCTTCGGGTGTTCTAAGCTCGGGCGGACTTACTCCGTCGTGCCACCTAACATGCGCATGGACCAGACAGGGCGCGGCCGGTAGGTTTGCTCGGGGGCGGAGATCACGAACCGCGCCCTGCAGGTCATGCGCAGTGCGTTAGGCGGCAATCCTGGGTGCTTTCAAGCACGTTGTGGTGGGGTTCGCACCCCAAACATTCTTCCCCTGGCTAATCACCATGACGCAGACCGCTCCCTGTCGATGGACCTCACCGGCTTGGCTGCCATTCGCAGCTGCCGTCCTCCTTTTTGGTTGCCGTCCACAGCCCCGAGCGCCCCAGGATGCTTCGAGCACTATGGCAGCGGCTGGCCCTGCCGCGCCCCATGAGCCTACAGCTAGCCTTGGGTACCTGATCTCTTCCGCCGCTGATGACTTTCGAGCGCATACTCCGGGACGTCTTGAGGTCCGTAATGTGCGGTTTGGCCTTCGAGACACGACGGGTGGGCAACAGAGCTACGTACTATGCGGCGACTTCCGGCGCAGATCTGAGGGTGATACTGCTCAGTGGGTGCCGTTCGCGACAGTCGAAATGTCCAAGTACGAGCAATGGCTCGGTGAGACCCGCTTCTGCCGGACGCTTTCGGGCGCCTGGAATACCTCCGACAGCCTCACCACTCTGCTGCAGAGGGGATTAGACTGAGGGGTCATGCGGATATACCTTCGGTCGCGCCACGACGGCCTCAACCACTTAGATTGCCGCCTAACAACCGCATGAAGTTGACAGGGCGCGGCCAACCGTTTGTGTAGGGGCTGGCATCACCTGCCGTCGTCCCCCATACTGGGGTGAATGCGCCGAGGCCCTGCAACTTATGCGGGGTCGTTAGCCGGCCATGAGACCCACGGCAGAGACCTCGTTCTGCGCTTTACCCGGGCCCGCCGCCGGACTGCATGGCGCGCCTGGTGGAGACCCTACTCGAATCGCTCGCCCAGCCTCCTGGAGGCTTCTTGCATGCACAAGGTGCCCAGTTTCACCCTGCTGACTGCCATGGCCGCAGTGGCAACCGCGGGACTGGTAGCCAGCGCCCCCCGGGCGCGCCGGCTTTCCGGGAACCCTCTCGTCACCCCAGCTGCGAGCTCAACCCTCGGCGACAACATCAATGGACCATCGCTCCTTCAAGTGCCGGGCTGGGTTAAACACCCGCTGGGTCGCTACTACCTCTACTTCGCTCATCACAGAGGCAAGTTCATACGTCTCGCGTATGGGGACCGGCTCACCGGACCCTGGCGCATTTATGAACCCGGGACTCTGCGGCTCGAACAGGCGCCTCGATGCTATGATCACATCGCGTCACCAGATGTCCACGTGGACAGCGTCCGCCACGAGATCCTGATGTACTTCCACTGTCCGGCGGGTACTGCCGGTAGTGTCGATATAGGGCAGCAAAAGACCTTCCTCGGGACATCCGTGGATGGCCTCCACTTCGTTGCCGATTCGCAGCCGCTCGGCCCGGCGTACTTTCGCACGTTCCGGTGGGGAGAGTACTTCTACGCCATCGTTCGAGCGGGCGCAGTTCTACGGTCGCGCGACCCGCGGGCACCGTTCGAAGCGGGACCGACGCTTGTCGCGGCCGACTCGGGTCGCATTCTGCGACACGCAGCTGTTGAACTCCGCGGACACGTGCTCCGTGTCTACTATTCCCGCATTGGAGATCGACCCGAGCGTATTCTGGTCACCGATGTGCCACTGAATGCCGATTGGACCACGTGGCGTGCCTCGGAGCCCACGACGGTAATCCGCCCCGAGCGTGACTATGAGGGAGGGGATCTCCCGCTCGACGCCTCGCAACCGGATGACGCGCCCGGACGTGTGCGGCAGCTCCGTGACCCTGCCATCTATCAACAGGGACGGCGGACCTACCTTCTATATTCGATTGCCGGCGAGAGCGGGTTGGCCATCGCTGAGCTGCAGGAACAGTAGGTCGGCACGGCGCGCTGGCCGTCTAACCACCGCATGAAGCTGACAGGGCGCGGCCATCGGGTTGCCTGGAGGCTGGCACCACTGGGCGGTGCCTGGGATGGGGCTGCCGAGCTAGCCGCGGCCCTGCAGCTTATGCGGGGTCGTTAGGCCGCTCCCTTGACCCCGCCCCCCGCGAGCCACCACCCGTTCCAGTCCGACCCCAGACCGCTACGGCAACCTCACTCGACTCCCGACCAGATCCGACGAGATCGGTCCCTCCGGCAACGCCCCGGTCGAATCTTAGAACTTGGCCGATGCCGAGCCGAGAAGGCGCTCGCCTCGGAAGTGTGCTGGCGAAGGAGACGAGCGACGTGCCCTTGCGCGCCAGGCGCCAAGTGTATATGATGTGTATCATATAGGAGCCACCGCCATGAGACGAACTGTCCCCAGCCGAAAAGAAGCCACCCACGACCGTATCGTGGAGACCGCCGCCCGCGCCATCCGGCGCAGCGGCTACAACGGCACTGGTGTGGCCGAGATCATGAAGGAGGCCGGCCTCACCCACGGCGGCTTCTACGCCCACTTCGAATCCCGCGAGGCGATGCTCGCCGAGGCCGCCGACCGTGCCGGCGCCGAAACCGTGGCCACAATGGAGCGGGTCGCCGCCGCCGCCCCGCCGGAGCAGGCGCTCCGGGCCATCATCCAGACCTACCTCTCCAAGGCGCACTTCGAGGCCGTCGAGACCGGCTGCGCCGTCGCCGCGCTCGGCTCGGAGATGCCCCGCCAGTCGCCCCAGGTGCGCCGCGCTGCGACGCGCCGCATCAAGGAGATGATCGATCTGGTCGGCCGTCACTCGCCCGAGTGGGGCCAGCCCCGCGCGCACGAGCAGGCACTCGTCACCGTCGCCACCGTGGTCGGTGCCCTGGTCCTGGCCCGCGCCGTGGACGACGCGAAGCTCTCCGCTGCGCTACGCGCGGCGACGCTCAACCACCTCACCCCAGCAGACTGAATACCGATGCCCCGATGCCGGGGCTGCGTTTGCACAAGAATATGATGCACGTCATATGCGGATGGCAGTTGACCTCAACGGAAAGGGAGTACGGTATGTCAGGCAATCAGAAGCAGCAGACTCGGCCCGTGGCGATCGTGACGGGCGCATCGGGAGGGATCGGCGAGGCGACCGCACGGGCGCTGCAGGCCGCCGGCTACCGGGTGTTCGGCACCTATCGACGGCCACCGGCGACGAAGCTGGCTGGGGTCGACTACCTGGGGTGCGATGTGACCAGCGATGAGGCGGTCGCAACCACGGTCGCTCAAGTCCTGGCCCAGGCGGGCCGCATCGATCTCCTGGTCAACAACGCGGGGGTGGGACTGATCGCGGGGGCGGAAGAGTCATCGCTGCAGCAGGCGAAGTCCCTCTTCGACGTCAACCTGTTCGGCGTGATTCGCACCACCAAGGCGGTGCTTCCCACCATGCGCCGGCAGGGGTCGGGACGGATCGTCAATATCAGTTCGGTCATGGGCCTGATCCCGGCGCCGTTCATGGCACTCTACGCCGCCAGCAAGCACGCCTTGGAGGGGTATTCAGAGTCGCTGGACCACGAAGTCAGGGCCACGGGAGTCAGAGTGGTGCTGGTCGAGCCCGCCTACACCCGGACTTCCTTCGAGGGCAACGTCTACCAGGCCGACCAGCAGCTCGACGCCTATAAGGCGGCACGAACCAACGCGGAAGGAGTCCTGCGGGAGGAAATGAAGACGGCCGACGCGCCGGAGCTGGTCGCGAGTGCGGTCGTGAAGGCTGCGACTGACGCCAAGCCGGACCGCCGCTACACCGCGGGCCGGATGGCTCGCCAGGTCAGCCTGCTGCGGCGCTTCGTGCCCGCGTCGGCGTTCGACAAGAGCCTGCGGAAGCAAATGCGGCTGCCGGCATAAGTCCGATTGAAGAGGAGTACCGGTCAGTTGCGCGACCTTTCGGCTGAGCCGGACCTACTTCACGAGTTGCGCCTGAGGGGGCCACCAATGTTCACCAGAATCCAGAGTCGTGCGTTTGTGGTGCTGAGTCTGGGTCTTGCATCCATCGGACCCTCGCTGCACGGTCAGGGCGTGACTCGGGCTGATACGGCAAGTCGGGATAATAGGATCGAGCTGTCCTACCACGTGAAGGCGATCACGCGGGACAGCTCGGGACAGTACACCATGTCGGGGACGGTGAGTGGCGAGCGAGAGGGTACGGCCACCCTCGTCTTCGGCTTCGACGAGGGGTCGTCCGGGCAACCCGGCAAGATCCCGGTCCATTCGTACTGGGTGGTCACCGCGGTGCCGGCCTCAGAATCGTTTGAAGCCAGATTGAGCGGAACCGTCGAGATAGTCTCGGGTCAGACCCACCTGGTCGGCACGATCACCGAAGGAGACAACAAGGGACGCCGGGTCGAGACCAGGAGCCGGCTGCTCAACTTCGGACCCAACCGTTCGCTCAGTGATATCGACGGCAACATGACTATTGACGGGAGGTAACGATCGCATAGTGACCCACTCATCATCCGTGTTTCAACCTCAGGGCAATGACGTGTTCGTCGTCCGAGGCAATCTGCCGTCGCATCGCAAGATTCGGTCTCTTGGCGGAGATCAGACCTTTACCGCGGCGCCAGGTTGCCTCTTCTCGTCTGGCCCGTGTTGCCTTGGCAGCGTCACTCCGCGCGGCCTAACCACCGCATGAAGCTGACGTCCTCGGCCGTCGGTGTGCTCGGAGGGACAGACACCCCGCCGTCGGCTTGCTCGCTTGCGCGAACGCGCCTCGGACCGCAGCTTATGCGGGGTCGTTAGGCAGCACTCCTCAGCCCAGATGTCATGCAACTGCCCTTTCTGGACCGCGCGCAGATCTCGCCGGCCAAGGTCCGGGACTATCTCCTCAACCCCGAGCACACGGTGGGCCGCGCGAAAGCCCGCTTCTTCACGGGCCTTGGGTTCACCCGCGACGGCTGGGCCAGCCTCCAC
Organism: uncultured Gemmatimonadales bacterium; assembly: GCA_963748035.1. Lineage (GTDB taxonomy): Bacteria > Gemmatimonadota > Gemmatimonadetes > Gemmatimonadales > GWC2-71-9 > JADJOM01. Next base: position 525,548 of record CAVVHO010000005.1, read on the forward strand.
GCCGCCTTAATGGCTCATGCCACCATTGGGGCGGCGGTCGCCCTCGTTCCAGGCCAGTTTGGACAGAAGTACCTAGTCCGAGGTAATATTCGAGGCCCGAACGGAGTGAGTGCCGCCGTCGTGGCCGTCTGGATCCTCCCTGATGTGGAAACCGGACCTCGATTTGTGACGGCGTATCCGGAGGACGCGCTATGACCGAGACATTCCGCGAACTCGACACGGTGGTCCTGCTTCAGGACCTCCCCGATGCCGGGCTCCGCGCCGGCGACTTAGGCGCCATCGTTCATGTGCATAGCCCGGAGTCCTTCGAGGTCGAGTTCGTCACGGCCTCGGGGCGTACCCAGGCGGTGGTGACCATCGGCGGGACGGCCATTCGGTCAGTGAAGGATGACGACCTATTGACCGTGCGCCCCACCGCCTCGCGGCAGGGTGCTGCCTAACATGCGCATGGACCCAACAGGGCGCGGCCGGTAGGTTTGTGGCGGGGCGGGCTGTCCGCGCCGCGCCCTGCAGGTCATGCGCAGTTCGTTAGGCAGCATCAGTTCTTCCCCTCGGGGCATCTGGCTGAGAGAGCAGGACACATACTCGCACATGCACCGTCGTCGCATCAGGCGCCTGACGCATATACACCGGGTCAAGGGGCCGAGAGCCCAGCGAGCGAACCTGACCCACGAGCGTGCGTGGCACAGCTCAACCAAGGCTCAACACACCATGGCAGCTGCGGCAGACGAGGTGAGCCGGGTGGAATGGCGCGGCCCCCACGGGAGGGTTACCATAAATCGTCCGCTCTCTCCACCCCCTCTTGGAGGCGAAGCGATGCCCCGATTCCTCATCGAGGTCTCCCACGACTCGAGCGCGCACGCCTGCACGCGCGCGGTCGAGACCCTGCTCCGCACCGGCTCACACTTCCTCACCCATGCCGACTGGGGCTGCAAGGACAACGAGCACAAGGCCTGGCTCATCATGGAGTTCGATTCCCGGGAGGATGCGTGGAACGTGGTCCCGGCCGACTTCCGCGAGGACGCCAGGGTCATCCAGCTCAACTGGTTCGTGCTCGATGAGAACCGCCGGGCCCGCCCCAGCATGATCGCCGCGCACAAACTTTAGGGTCGCCCGCTTCCCCGTCGCCCTCATGCTCCCCTGCGTGCCGTATCCAGCACGGCGCTCGCTCCGCACGTCGCCGCCCCTGGGTCCGGGTGCGGGCCGGATAGGGACGAGAGGGGCCGTCCGCACTCCGATTCCGCCGGAGCTCCCGATAGATGGTGCTGCGATGGCGGCCCAGCTCCCGGGCGATCGCCGCCTGGCTGGTCTCGGCTCCCCGCAGCGCGTACAGGCGATATCTTTCCTCGAGGGTGATCTGGGAGTAGTTCATCTGAGGCCTCGTTCTCTTGGCGGAGATCGGAAGCCTACAGGGTCCCAGGTCACCTTTCGATTGTGTACCGGTGTTGCACTTACTATATGAATGCGCGCGCGCGGCCTAACCAGCGCTTGCTGCTGTCGGGCCTCCGCATGCAGGTTTGTCACATGACGAGCACCACGCGCCTCGGCCCGCAGCAGAAGCGCGGCCGTTAGGCGGCAATCCTGGGTGCTTTCAAGCACGTTGTGGTGGGGTTCGCACCCCAAACATTCTTCCCCTGGCTAATCACCATGACGCAGACCGCTCCCTGTCGATGGACCTCACCGGCCTGGCTGCCATTCGCAGCTGCCGTCCTCCTTTTTGGTTGCCGTCCACAGCCCCGAGCGCCCCAGGATGCTTCGAGCACTATGGCAGCGGCTGGCCCTGCCGCGCCCCATGAGCCTACAGCTAGCCTTGGGTACCTGATCTCTTCCGCCGCTGATGACTTTCGAGCGCATACTCCGGGACGTCTTGAGGTCCGTAATGTGCGGTTTGGCCTTCGAGACACGACGGGTGGGCAACAGAGCTACGTACTATGCGGCGACTTCCGGCGCAGATCTGAGGGTGATACTGCTCAGTGGGTGCCGTTCGCGACAGTCGAAATGTCCAAGTACGAGCAATGGCTCGGTGAGACCCGCTTCTGCCGGACGCTTTCGGGCGCCTGGAATACCTCCGACAGCCTCACCACTCTGCTGCAGAGGGGATTAGACTGAGGGGTCATGCGGATATACCTTCGGTCGCGCCACGACGGCCTCAACCACTTAGATTGCCGCCTAACAACCGCATGAAGTTGACAGGGCGCGGCCAACCGTTTGTGTAGGGGCTGGCATCACCTGCCGTCGTCCCGCATACTGGGGTGAATGCGCCGAGGCCCTGCAACTTATGCGGGGTCGTTAGGTGGCACAGGACTCAGGGGGCTAACAGGTGTTCGTAGCACGCCTCAACGGCACCATTGCCATCCTGGCACTTCTGGCCACCGAATCTGCCGTAGGTCAAGCTGAAGCCGCGCTTCGCCCCTTCGTCGCGGTCGGCCTAGAACCGCTCCTGATTCACCACGATCCACCCCTGAGCACCAGTCCGCGCCAGACCGCATTCGGCCACGTGCTCACATTCGGGGTGAAGCACGATCCGTCCAATGCGGTCTGGGGTTGGGAGGTGCGTGCAAGCGCCGTGTGGCGGGCGAATCCTAGTGAATTCGCCTGCCTTCCCAACATCGTCAGTCACTGCAACACGTCGAGCACCTACTCGGCGTATGGAGTGCTTGGGAGTGCCCGCTACCGCCTCCGGTGGGCCAGTGCCATCCGCCCTTACCTGCAGGCGGGGGCCGGGGTCTTCATCGCCAGAGAGAGCTACCCGCTCCCGACCGTTTGCGACGTTCTCCAAGGGACCTGCCGGCTCCCCCGAGCGTCGGAGACGACCTGGACCCCGGCAGCAGCCGGGAGCGTCGGCGTGGACGTGGGGCGGGGGCGCCCGCACTTCTTCGCCGAGGTGAGCGCCCTTCAGTTCCTTCGAGGTCAGCGCCAGACCTTGCTGCCGTTCCAAGTCGGCTTGCGGCTCTGATGGGTGGGGAATCCCCCACCTAACCGGCGTTTGGAGCTGGCAAGCGCGGCCCGTCCAGTAGCTACGGCCAGCATCACGAGCCGCGCTTTGCAGCTCAAACGCAGGAGGTTAGACCGCAGAGAAGTGATCACATGATCAACTGGTATCAGACCCTGGCAGCCGAAAAGGCCCTGCCGCCGGGCGCTGCGACGGAGCTGCAAGACCGCGGTTACGTCGTGCTGCCTGGCGCGGTGCCGCCCGATCGCCTCGAGCGGCTGAGTAACTCGTACACGGCCGCCGTGGAGTCTGCGACTGGCGAGGATATCAGGATCGGCAGCACTTCCACCCGGGTGACCGATTTCGTCAATCGGGGCCCTGAGTACGACGATCTCTATGTGTTCCCGCCCCTGCTTGAGGCATGCAGCCTCGTCATTGGGGGCCCTTTCAAGCTCAGCTCGCTCCAGGCACGGACCCTCCGACCCGGCGCGCTCGCGCAGGGGCTCCACATCGATGTTGACCGCAGCTCACCCGACTGGCCGCTCCTCGGCTTCATCCTGATGGTGGACGAGTTCCGGCCAGACAACGGGGCCACCCGCTTCGTGGCAGGCTCACACAAGCGTGCTGACCTCCCGGCGGACAGCCTCTCGGAGGCCCGCGTTGCAGAGGCTGATCAGGTGGCGGCGTGTGGCGCCGCGGGTTCACTGCTCATCTTCAACGGGTCCACGTGGCATGGGCATGGCACGAATACCTCGAGCACGCCCCGCCGGTCGCTTCAAGGCGCCTACATTCCCCGGGACGGTCGCGCGGGCACCGATTTCGCATCGCGCATGCACCCCGCCACGCGCGCGCGACTCAGCCCCCTCGCGCGTTACCTGCTGGCCCTTTGACAGCTGGCCCTGCCAGCTGCTCTAACTACCGCATCAAACTGACAGGCCTCGGCCGTCGGTTTTCTCAGGGTCAGACACCCAGCCCTGCCCGGGTCGGGTTGTGTAACCTCGCCTCGGCCTGCAACTTATACGGGATCGTTAGCCGGACATGTTGGACTCCTAATCTCGTACGGTTCGACGACTCACATGGATCATGGTTCTCCGTCGATGCTTGGCTCGCGTGGCGCAGCCGCAAGGAAGTGCGCCGAGCTTGGCGCGTCGTTCCCAGGCGCTTCGGCGCCTTCCTCCCTGATCGCAGAGTGCGATACCGGAGCGAATGGTGACAAAACCTCCAGTGCTCACCGTGACTCAATGGCTGGCTTCAGTGCCCGCCGGGCGCAAAGACGCCATTAACGCCGTCCGCGACGCCGTCAATGAGCACCTGCCGCCGGGTTACGAGGAGACCGTCGATTGGGGCATGCTCGCGTGGGTCGTGCCGCTCGCCACGCTACCCAACACGCACAATGGTCATCCGCTGACCCTCGCGGCGCTCGGCGCGCACACGAAGCTCATGACCATCTACCTCATGAGCGTCTACGGCGACCCCAAGATCAGAAGAGAGTTCACGACAGCCTACAAGAAGACGGGCAAGAAGCTCGACATGGGCGGGTGCTGCGTCCACTTCAAAGTGCTCGACGATCTTCCGCTTGACGTCGTCGGCAGCACGATCGCCCGCGTCGCCGTCGACCAATACGTCGAGCGCTACCAAAAGTCGCGCACGCCAAGGAAGCCGACGAAGAAGGGGCGCGCGAAGACGAAGAAAGCCAAGCGCTAACGTACGCGTTGTCGAGGCTGCGATAACCTGCGCTGGAGGCAGCATTGAGAGCATCGATACTCTACCGCGCCGCCGCTGTCCTGCTATTACTCTTCGCCGTGGGCCACACTCTCGGCTTCCGGGAATCGGACCCGACATGGGGCGTTGACCCAGTGCTCAGGTTGATGCAGTCGACTCACTTCACGATTCAGGGGTTCACGCGCACGTACTGGGACTTCTTCGTTGGAGCCGGGTTCACCGTCGGCGTACTCTACCTCTTCGCGGCCGTCTTGGCGTGGCAGCTGGGTAGCCTTCCTGGGGAGACCTTGGCACTCATGCGAGTCACTGCCTGGGGGTTCGCCTGCTGCTTTGCTGCCGTCACCGTATTGAGTGTGGAGCACCTCTTCTGGATCCCGATCATCATGTCGTCGCTGGTCACAATCTGTTTGAGTGCCGCCGCATGGCGTTCGGGCAATCGGGCCGGAGCGTCAGGGCTGGAGCGGAAGGGCTCCAGCCATCAAGGCGCCGCATAACGACCGCATGATGCTGACGAGCGCCGGGCTGTCAACCGCCAGCCCACGAGCAGGTTGCGCGCACCGGGCCAGCTATCGCTGGCCATTCGTGCGCGCGTCTTCAAGGGGCAGTGCCGTCGGCGCTGGCAACTTATGCGGGTGCTAGACGGCGCTGGTGATTCCCCGGGTCTCCAAACGCCCACACTGAGCCCTTAACCGCGCCATGGAGCTGCCAAAGCGCGGCCCGCCACCACGACGCGCACCACCTGTCGCCGATTCCGCACTCCTAAGTGCGTTAGCCGCACCAGAGGCGCCGGGCCACCACGGGAGTCGCTGCCCCCTATTCGCGGCGGTCAGTGCGTCACCGAGATTGTCGAGTCGCTCAAGGCTTCGAGCCCTGCCTACCCGTCATTCCTCGCGGAGCGCACGGACCGGATCGATGCTCGCCGCCCGCCGCGCGGGGAGGTAGGAAGCCAGGGCCGCCACCCCGAGCAGCACCACCGGCACCCCGGCAAAGGTCAACGGGTCGGTGGCGCTCACCCCCACCAGGTAGCTGGTCATCACCCGGGTCAACGCGATCGAGGCCACCAGGCCTACGACGATCCCGACCGCGGTCACCACCAGTCCGTGGCCCAGAATCAGGCGGCGGACGTCGCGATCGCTGGCTCCGAGTGCCACCCGCACCCCGATCTCCCGGGTGCGCTGCCGCACCGAGTAGGCCACCACACCGTACAGGCCGAGCACGGCGAGCACCAGCGCCAGGCCGGCGAAGGTGCTGGTGAGGGCCAGCAGGAACCGGGTCGGGGCCATCGCCTCGGTGACCCAGGACGTGAGCGTCGCCAGGTCAGCGACGGGCACGTCCCGGTCCAGCGCGGCGACCTCGGCCCGGATCTGCGGCATCAGGCCGTCGGGGGCGCCGGCGGTGCGCAGCACGAAGGTGAGCGGCAGGAACGACTGGAAGACGTACGGATGGTAAACCGTCTCCCGCCCCTCCTCGGCCAGCGACGCGGAGCGCACGTTGGTCACCACCCCCACGATGGTCACCGGTAGCCGCTCCAGGCTGAAGGTCTTCTCGTTGAAGTGGTCCAGCAGGATCTGGGCGCCGATCGGGTTCTCATTCCCGAACACACGGGTGGCGAACTTCTGGTCCACCACCGCGACGTCGAGCGCCTCCGACTCGTTGTCCGCCCGGACCAAGGTGCGACCCGCCACCAGCTTGATCTTCATCGCCTCGAAGTACCCCGGCAGCACTGCCTTGTAGTCCGCCTTGTTGGCCCGGTATTCGTCGTCCGACCCGCCGATCCGCCCGTAGGAACCGACGGCGTACTGCTCCCCGCCGGCCAGCGGCAGCGGGGTCACACCGCCCACCGCCTCCACCCCGGGGATAGTGGCCAGCCGGTCGCCCAGCTGGTTCACGAAGGTGGCCCGCGCCTGGGACGACAGATACTTGATGAAGGGGAGCGGAGCGGTGAAGGTCACCGCGTTCTTCGAGTCGAAGCCTGGGTCCACCCGCTGGATCGCGGCGAAGCTCCGGAGCATGAGGCCGGCGCCGATCAGCAGCACCAGCGACAGCGTCACCTCGCTCACCACCAGGGTGGTGCGGAGTTTGTTCCCCCGGGCGCCGCCGGTGTCGGTGCCGCGGTCGCGGAGCCCGTCGGCCAGGTTGCCCCGGACCGCGCGGAGCGCCGGCGCCAGCCCGAACAGGAGTGCCGCCACCACGGTGACCACCGCGGCGAACAGGAACGCGCCCGCATCGAGCGACACGTTCTCGATCCGGGGCAGGTTGGCCGGGGCCAGCGCCTTGATCACCCGGATCCCCTGCCAGGCGAGGAGGAGGCCGAGCACCGTACCGGCGGCGGCGAGCACCAGGCTCTCGGTGAGCATCTGGGCCACGATGCGACCCCGCCCGCTCCCGATCGCTGCCCGCACGGCGATCTCGCGGCCCCGCTCCGAAGCCCGCACCAGGAGCAGGTTGGCGATATTGGCGCAGGCGATCAGCAGCACGAAGCCCACCGCGCCGAGCAGCGCCAGCAGCGCGGGCCGAGCTTGCTCCACCACGTCCCGCTGCATGCCGGCCACCGTGATCTGCATCTTCTGGGTGGCGTGGAACTGGTAGGTCTCCCGCAGCCGCGTCGCCACGCGGTCCATCTCGGACTGGGCCTGGTCCATGGACACGCCGGGCTTGAGCCGGGCCACGACGGTGAGCCACGCCGCCTCCCGCTCGAAGTCGCTGATATTGCTCGGCAGCACGCCCCACGCGTCGATCTTGGTCGGCATGGCGGCGTCTGCGGGGAGGTAAATGCGAAACCCGGGCGGCAGCACGCCGACCACCACCGAGCCCCAACCATCCAGCATGATGGTGCGGCCGAGGACCGAGGGATCACCACCGAAGCGCCGCTGCCACAGGCCGTAGCTCAGGACCACCTTGCCCGGCGGGAGGTCGGGATTGGGATTGCCGAACATCTTGGGGTCGATCGGGAAGGCATCCTCGGCGATGTGGGTCCGGCCCAGGACCGGCTGGACCCCCAGGAGGGAGAGCAGGTTCCAGGTCACGTAGGCGTTGGTGATCCGTTCCGGCGGTCCTTCGCCGGTGACCGTGCCGGAGAGGGCAATCGCGCCGGCAAAGGCGTCGAATTGGGTGGTCTGGTCCTGGTAGTCCTTGAAGTCGGGCCCCGAGACCAGGGAGCGGGCGACGTTCGTGGACGGGAGCCGGTTCCACACGAAGGCCAGCTGGTCGGGGTCCTTGAATGGGAGGGGGCGGAAGAGGACCGCGTTGGCCACGCTGAAAATCGCGACGATGCTGCCAATGCCGAGTGCCAGAGTGAGGACGATGACGGCCGTGAAGAGCGGTCTCCTGGCGAAGGAGCGAAGCGCATACTTCACGTCCCAAAGAACATCTCGAATCATGGTTTTACCTCGGCTGCTGGGGTGGCGCCAGCGGGTGCTCTAGAGCGAGCGCCGCCCAAATTGTACTCTGCCGTCCGGCACCGCAATGTCCGGATCTGGCCGATCGCCTATGGAACTACCACTCGATGGGGAGACTGTCTACATCGCCGGCGAGGTTGCCCATACAGCCTCAGTTATCCGGTCTTCAAAGGCCCGGCGACCTCGTACGCACTGAGAATGACGCCGGACGGCGTTGCTTGCGTCGAAGCGGAACACGCCGTCCAGCGAGATGTTCGATGATCTTGAGCTTTCTCATTCGCTCTTGCTCAGCTCCGTCGGCATCGGGAAGCGTTGCTGGAACCACGCTTGCCAGAGCGGCGTCACGCGGGCGACGCTTTCGGCCGCCTGATCGCCGTAGAGATAGAGGTTCATGGCAACCATGCTCGGACAGCCCGGGAAGCCGGCGATGCCGAGGGCCGCGACACCTGGTGCCGGTTTGTCGATGCGCAGCAGCGCGTCGAACGGATCGTGAGTGACGTACTCCACCACACCACTCAACGGCGGGACCCCGGCGGGAACGGCAAACCGCTGCCCGACGCTCATGCTCCTCAGTCCCAATGCCGCTGTCAGCGCTTCCCAGCTTGCTTCGTCCGTACCCGGGGCGGGAGCCCTGAACTCCTTCATCGCTGCGGGTTGACCGCGGAAGTGCGCGAGATAGAGCTGCAGGAGTTTCAGGAAGCTGGCAAATCCCTGTTTTGCGCTCTCCAGCTGCATGTCCCAGTCGTCCGTGCTCGCGAAAAGGCTCTGGACAATGCGGACGACGCACGTGCCACCTCCGCGCGCTTCAACGGTCCATTCATCGGCAATGGGCGGCGAACCGGGGAGCCAACCGGCCGCCGTCCGGGAGAACATCCGGGGCGGATCCCACGCAGTCACCTCGGAGCGCATCTCCATCCCACCGAAGTTCACCTTCACCGCGACCGGCTTCCCGTTGCGTTCCTCGATTTCCGTTGGTACGAACCACGACGAAATCCCCGGGCCGGTGGCGATCGCCTGCCACACTTCCTCCGGTGTGCCTGTGACTTCGAATTCGATGGTCAGGGATCGGCGTCCGGACGGCTCCTTTTTCACGCTCATGACAGTTGCTCCTTGGGAACGGTTATTTGTGGCAGAGGGTGCGCAACGATCACCAGCCGATGCGCGCGGCCGCCGGGAGTGGATGTATCGTGGTATTTCGAAGCAAGGATCGCTACCGCTTCGGCCAATTCCCTGCTGAAGGCCGCCCGGTCGGTCGCTGAGCGGAAGCGAATCTCGGTGTCCACCGCGAGCGTGGCGAGGCGCTTGCCGGTCTCGGTCGCACGACGGACGAGGTCGCCCACCTCGCGAACAACGCGTGCACCGAGCGCAATGAGATAGCTCGCGGACAGCCGATCGACTTCCCGATGCGGATCAACGGCGACCGGGCCCATGGCACTTGGACTTACGACGTAGGAAGCGGCTGTCGCGACGAGCAGCCGTTCCGTCAGCCCGCCCCACTTCCGTTCCTGGGCCAGCCGTACCAGCCCGTGCGACTCCAGCGAGTTCAGGTGGTAGTTGACCTTCTGCCGAGTTAAGCCGACTCGCGCGGCCAACGTCGCCGCCGAGGCGGGCGCGGCCAGCTCGGAGAGGAGTCGACTCCGCGTGGGGTCGAGCGCCACCGTCGCCGCGGCTGGATCATCGATGACTTGGATATCGAGCATGAGGAGAAGCTATTATTGACAACTTTTTTTGTCAAGGGAGGTCCAAAGCGTTCTTTCTGCCGAATTCGCGGAGTCGACGGCGGCAGGTGGCGGAGCGAGCGTGCGGCGCAGTGCGCGCTCGGCGGATTCGAGCGCCTTCACCACAGGCAGACCTATTGGCCGGAGCGTGTCGGTGACACCTGACATGCGCATGGACCGGACAGGGCGCGGCCCATAGGTTAGTGAGAGGGTAGGGGGGATCACGAGCCGCGTCCTGCAGGTCATCCGCAAGTCGTTAGGCAGCATCCCGCTTTGCGAGAGGGCCCGTGCCCATGACTTGGAACCGCCTTCTGGCCATGTGCCTCCTCCTGCTCGCCTGCGACGACTCCACCTCGTCCAGTTCCTCAGGCACCCCGGACTTTGCCGGTGAGTGGGTGGGCCAGTATGTGGGGAGCAACGTCGATCTTCTGATAACTCTCGCGACCCCTCAGGCGGTGGCTGGTCGGATCGCCTTTTCGGGCAACCTCACCACCGGCGGATGCGGCTCGACCACCCCGGCGGATTCCATTCGCCAAGGGTCCTATTACGCCGACTCGTTGGTCTTCGGGATACCGACTGCGGCGGGAACCCAGCCCAGCACAATCCGTGGACGGGTACGGTTCTCCGCTCACATTCTCCAGCTCAAGATCTACACCGATCCCGACATATCAATGACCAGGTGCTGATGGCGTTCTGTAGCATTTCCGCCTGACATCGCCGCGGCGGATCACCCCGGAAGAGCAGCATGGCCGTCATGATGCTGCCTACCCACTGCATGAAGCGTGACGGCCTCGGCCATCGGTTTTCTTGGTTCACAAACGGCCGGCCGTCGTAGTGCCCGCTTGCGCGACCGCGCCTCGGACCGCAGCCTATGCGGGGTCGTTGCTCTGCGACGAGTAATCCGGGACGCCGCTCCGGCTAACGAACGGTGTTTGCCACCAAGACGGCATCGAGCTGGCGCCCGGATCAGAATGTCATCAAACTGCAGGTAGTGCTAGATACAAGGCGGCACACTCCAGGTCCACTGACACCAGGCAGGAAGGCGCCAAGAGACATGCCCAGAGCGCAAGAGATAGCCGTAAAGCAACGCGATGCCTTGCTCAGCACATTGAAGGCCCGTTTCGAAGCCCACCGGAACCGCCATCCAGGTCTTGAATGGGCCCCAGTTCAAGCACGCCTGGAGGCTAACACCCACAAGTTGTGGTCGCTCACTGAAATGGAGAGAACTGGCGGGGAGCCGGATGTTGTCGGTCAGGATAAGACGAGCGGCGAGTATATCTTGGCTGATTGTTCAGCGGAGAGTCCTAAAGGTCGCAGAAGTGTGTGTTACGACGGCGAAGCGCTCAAGGCACGGAAAGAGAATAAGCCAAAGAACAATGCCATTGATATGGCCCAAGCCATGGGCACCGAGCTCTTGACAGAGCAGGAGTATCGGGAGCTCCAGACACTTGGCCAGTTCGACACCACAACGACCAGCTGGGTGAAGACACCTGCGAGTATCAGACAACTCGGCGGCGCTCTTTTCTGTGATCGGCGCTACAACACTGTCTTCGTGTATCATAACGGCGCTCAATCCTACTATGCCGCCCGGGGATTCCGTTGCTCTCTCCGCGTCTAGTTGACTTTCTGCCCCGGCAACGACTAATGGTTGCGCGAGCGCGCCTCGGGCCGCAGCTTATGCGGGGTCGTTAGCCCGTTGCAGGAGCGGTCATGCGCCCCCTTCGATACTCGATCAACGTTACACTCGACGGGTGCTGCGATCATCGTGTCATCCTCGCGGACGAAGACTTGCATCGTCACGCCGTCGAGAACCTCGAGCAGGCCGATGCCCTCCTCTTTGGCCGAGTGACTTACGAAATGATGGAGGTAGCGTGGCGGCGGCCGGCGCCGACGGGAGCGAGGCCCGTTTGGATGGAACCGTTCGCCCGGACGATCGACGCGGCAAAGAAGTACGTCGTGTCAGGCACCCTGGAGCGGGTCGATTGGAACGCCGAGCTCGTGCGCGGGGATCTGCGGGAGGCCGTTCAGCAGCTCAAGCGAGAGCCGGGCAAGGGACTGTTCGTCGGAGGCGTGAAGCTCCCGCTGGCGCTGGCGGAGCTGGGATTGATCGATGAGTACGAGTTCGTGGTGCACCCCCGGCTAGCGGGCCACGGGCCGACGTTGTTCGCGGGGCTATCGAAGACTGTCGACTTGAAGCTCGTGAGCCGGCTGGAGTTCCGCTCGGGGGCGGTGGCGATGCGGTATGAACCGAGTAGGTAGCCATCGGCCTTGTTTACCCGAGTCGGCCGCTCGGGGTGCGCGTTGGCTGCCCCCAAGGGCGGGCCGCAGCTTAAGCGCATCTCGTTAGACCGCCAGACGATCGACCCACCTACTTGACGTATCCTCCTTGCGGCGTTGGCATACTCGGTCCCGAGGCTCCCATGACCCCGTTCATGTCGTTGCTGCTGCCCATCGTCGTCTCCGCCGTCGCCGTCTTCGTGCTCTCATTGATCATTCACATGACGCCGTGGCACAAGAGCGACTACATCAGGCTTCCCGACGAGGACGGCGTGATGAAGGCACTCCGCCCGTTCAACATTCCGCCGAACGACTATGCGGTGCCGCATCCCGGGTCGGGCGAATACATGAAGTCGCCGGAATACGACGCCAAGCGCGATGCTGGTCCGGTGATGTTCGTGACCGTCCTTCCGTCCGGACCGTGGAACATCGGAAAGATCATGGGGACGTGGTTCCTCTTCGTCGTGGTGGTCTCGGCGAGCATGGCGTGCGTCGTCGGAACGATCGTGCCTCCCGGTGGCGACACGCACGCGGTGTTCCACCATGTCGCCGTCATCGCGTTCCTCACCTACGCGATGGGTGCGGTCCCGATGTCGATCTGGTACGATCGCAAGTGGTCCACGACCTTCAAGACCGTCTTGGACTCACTGCTGTACGCCCTGGCCACCGGGTGGATCTTCTCGATGATGTGGCCGAAGCTGTAGCGTCGTCATCGCCCCGGCAGCGTGCAGCGAAAGCCGCGCGTTGAGTTCGCCGTCCCCGGCGGCAGAAGCGCAATTCGTCAGCCCGCATCGTCACGCACCGCGATGACTTCGAGCACCATCGGTGTCACCATGACGCTGGCTGGATCGGCCTCCGCCTGCTGGAGCTCGCGCACTACGTCTGCCACCCACGCGGCTGGCACGCGCTCGAGTTCGTGCAGGCGTGCCGCGGCCGTCGCCACAAAGGCCGCCGGCCACCGCCACGTCCACTCGCCGGGGTGGGTGGCGAAGACCAATGGCCGGAGCGACGCCAGGCGGAAGCCGCCAGCGCGTAAGGCGGCGATCAGCGCCGGTGCCACATCGGGTTCCCCACCCGTCGCCCGCCAGCTCGCCATCACCTCGCGGACGAATTCAGAGAGGCGGGGGCGGGGCGGCGCAAACTGCCAGCTGGCATAGTCGGCATACTCATGGAAGACCGCGACGCCTCCCGTCCGCAAGGCGCGGTGGATCCAGTCCACCAACCTGGGCACCGACGGAGTGAACGACGCGACCCACCGACACCAGGCCATGTCAAAGCCCACGGGCGCCACCGCCTCCATCAGGTCGCTCGCCTGCACCTGTACCTGCTGCAGCCCCCGCGCCCGGGCCATCGCTTCGATCACTGAGACGAATCGCGGGGACCGGTCGACGGCCAGGACCGCGCCGGTCGGCCCGACCACCTCCGCCAGATCAGCCGTGGCGTACCCCGGCCCGGCGCCCACGTCGACCACGCGCCATCCCGGCCGCAGCCCCGCTCGGCGCCACGCCCCGAGCATGGGTTCGCGCCAGACCCGATGTTGGAGCCCGAGACGGGCGACTTCCGCGTCATGGGTCCCGAGGAAGTAATCTCCCGCAACACTGGCCAAGTCGACCCCCTGAGTGCCTGGATTGGACCAGTCTAGGCGGCCACCGGCGACCGGGCTATCCGGATCTTGCGGTGGTATCCACGACGATGCGGGCTAACCAGCGCATGGACAAGTCGGGGCGCGGTCGTCGGTTGGCGCCGGGCTGGCACGACCAGCCGCTGGCTGGTAAGCTCCACGGACGCGCCGCGTCCTGCAGTCATGCACAGTTCGTTAGCCATCGCCTACCGGCGCAGTGCCCGTTCCCCCGGACCTTTATGAACCTCCCACGCGTTTGGCTCGCCGCGCTCGCCGCCACGGTTGTCTATTTCCTGCTCGGCGGCCTCCTGTTCGCGGCCTCACCGCTCCGACGGGAGTTTCAGAAGTACCCCGCCGTATATCGCAGCCAGGAGGCCATGAAGTCGGTCTGGCCCATTGGCATCGTGGGCATGGCCCTCTCCATGCTCGCCCTGGCGTACCTCTACGCCCTCTTGGCGCCCGCCAGCCCGGGCGGTCTGCGATTCGGCTTGATCATCGGTGTCTATGCCCTTGGCTCCTTCGTGCTCCACAATCATGTGAATCTCAACATTGGTTTGCGACTCACCCTCGGGCAGGCAGCAGCCTATTTCATCCAATGGATTCTCGTGGGGCTGGTCATCGGGGCCGTTTATCGGCCTCTCTAGGCAGAGAGTCGCCGCCGCTTATCTGTCGTGAGGTCCACGACGCCGGGGCGGCAGGTGAGGGGGGAACTGCGCTCGCGCAACGGCATCCGTGCGCCTGAGCCTTTATGCGGGGTCGTTAGACAGCGCTTTCTCCCGCAGCTCATGGCAGCCATCCCTCCTTGCCGCCATTCTCCTTGAAATACTGCTTGCGGAGGCGCCAGCCGTGCCGCACCTTACTCAGCCGCGCTTTCGCGTTGCATGGCGCCAAACCCTGCTTGCCCGATGTCAGGAGGCCTATGGAGGGTTTCGTGGGGCTGGACACGATCGCGGTCATTGCCATCACGCTCGCGGCGCTCTCAGGCCTCCTCGCTGCGGTACGTGGCGGCAACCCGCTGGACTGGGCGCCCCGACTCCGGCTTGGCTTCTGGATCCTTCTTGACTACAGCCTTGGGGCGCTCGGCTTTGCTTTGCTGCCATCCCTTCTTCACGACGTCGGCGTCTACTCGTGGGGCGCCCTGCTCGCCCTCCTGGCCGCATTCCATCTCATCAGCGCCATTCGCTTCCTCCGGCACCACCTCTTGCTCATGCGCTCCGGCAGTGCCTCGCACAGCGGGCTCCTCTGGGCGGTTGGTTCCGTGCTAATGGTCCTGACACCGGTCGTGCTCATCTGGTCCTTACTGGGAGGCCTCGGCGGCCCCAGCTACGCCGTCTATCACGCCGGCGTCCTCGTCTGTCTGCTTGCCTCGGTGGGTGCTTTCATTGGCTTCCTCCGTCTCGACCCCTCGCACCCGTAACCTCCGGCGCGGATCGCTCCCCGCCAGGACGCGGCTGTCTTACCAGCGCATGGACTTGCCGGGGCGCGGCCATCGGCTTACTCAGGCTGGCACGGCCAGATGTGCCGGCGCAGATTCCTGCAGACGCGCGTCGGCCGCGGCGCAGCTGAAACCAATATGTTAAGCGGCGTTCCTCGGAGGCTGGCGTGGCTCACATCCAAGGCAATACCTCTGAAATCCGCGAACTCGCGCGCTACGAAGTACAACCAGAAGCCCTCGAAGAGTGTCTGTCGGCGATTCACGAGTTTGTCGCATACGTGCGCGCGAACGAGCCGGGGGCGTTGCGCTATGAGGTATGGCAGGAGTCAGGGCATCCGACGCGCTTTGTTCACATCTTCATCTGGAGGGATGCGGAGGCCAATAGGCGTCACGGTGAATCAGACGCCGTCAAGAAGTTTGCTGGCATTCTCTATCCCAACTGTCTTGCACCGGTAGAATTCATTGAGTACAAGCAAATCGACGCCAATGCGCCGTTCCGGGGCGCCTAAGTATTGGGAACGCCGCCTGGCCAGCGCTTGAGGCCGCAGCGTAAGCGCGAGTCGTTAGGCCGCCTTCAATTAGATCAGGGAGCCGCCGACCACGGAGACTCAATGCCGCTCTTGCCGAAGCCCAGTGCCGTTGTGTTCGTCACCGACGTACCGCGGATGAGGCAGTTCTACCAGACCCTAGCCTCGATGGCCCTGCTTCAGGAAGACGACCAGCACGCCGTCCTCGAACTGGAG
Organism: uncultured Gemmatimonadales bacterium; assembly: GCA_963748035.1. Classification (GTDB taxonomy): domain Bacteria; phylum Gemmatimonadota; class Gemmatimonadetes; order Gemmatimonadales; family GWC2-71-9; genus JADJOM01. The sequence continues at coordinate 541,394 of CAVVHO010000005.1, forward strand.
GGCTTTCAGGTTGTGATTCATGCGCTTAGCGGAGCCTCACCAGCCGCCATGGCACTCGGTGGTCTGGTCCCCGCTCGAGAGGACGCACATATCAAGGTTTGTCTCCCGGTTGAGAGCATCGCCGCAGCACGGTCACGAGCAGCCGCGCTTGGCGGAACAATCAAACCACCAAGCAGCGAATGGGAGGCCCGAGGCTTCCGTGCGTGTGACGGCCAGGATCCCGAGGGCAACGTACTGCAGGTGCGCCAGACTGCGGCGTAACCAGCGCATGCGCCACGGGGCGCAGCGTCGGTGTGCTATAGGCGGCACGGACCCGCTGTCGCTCGGCAGGCTCCACGAACTTGCCGCGGCCCCGCAGGGATGCGCCGGCGTCCGGCGGCAGACGAAAATGCGAGCCAGAGGGCGAGAGCTACAGTGAGATCACCCCTACACATCACTCCGTTCTCGATCCAGATCGAGGCAGAGGTCCTGTCTGACCTCCGAGATCGCGTCCGCAACACCCGCTGGCCTGATCAGGCACCAGGCGCGGCGTGGGAGCAGGGGACTGACCTCCAGTACCTCAAACAGTTGCTTGCGTATTGGGCCGACGAGTTCGATTGGCACGCACAAGAGCGCGAGCTGAACGCGGCCAATCAGTTCCGCGCCGAGCTCGACGGCGTCCATATCCACTTCGTCCATGAGCGGGCCAGACGCGGGCACGGCATCCCGCTGATCCTGACCCACGGCTGGCCCAGCACGTTCGCGGAGTTGCTTCCGCTCGTGCCATTCCTGACCGACCCAGACGCGCACGGCATCGACGGTCCCGCCTTTGATGTCGTCATTCCTTCCTTGCCTGGTTACGGGTTCTCCGAGCGGCCCACCCGGGTGGGTGTGAACTATCAGCATGTCGCCGGGCTGTGGCACCGCCTCATGCGCGGCCTGGGCTACGAGCGCTACGGGGCTCAAGGCGGAGATTTCGGGGCCGGGGTTGCCACGTTCATGGCCTTGACCGATCCCGAGGCAATGATTGGCGTCCACCTGAGTAATCTGGAGATAACTCCTTACACTGGACCGGGGGCGCGGCCACTGTCCGCCGCGGAGAAGAGCTATCGCGAGCGCAATGAGGCATTCTGGCAAGAGGAATATGGTTACAAGGCCATCCAATCCACGAAGCCCCAGACGCTCGGATACGGGCTGAACGACTCGCCGGCTGGGCTCGCCGCCTGGATTCTGGAAAAGTGGCGCTCGTGGGCCGATTCCCGCGGTCATCTCGATGAGCGCTTCTCCCGTGATTTCCTGTTGACCACGGTCACGCTCTATTGGGTCACGCAGACGATCACATCCTCGATGCGGGACTACTTCGACAACGACAACAAGCGGTTCCGAGTCACGCTCGGACCACACGAGTTCGTCAACGTGCCAACTGGCATCGCTGTCTTCGCCAATACGTTCGTCGATGAGGGAACGCCTCCCCGAGAGTGGGCCGAACGGCTATACAACGTGCGCCGGTGGACCCCCATGCCGAGCGGCGGGCACTTCGCCCCAGTCGAGGAGCCCGAGTTGCTCGCCCGCGATATCGCAGCGTTCTTCGCCGGTGTATGAGCCTGCACGCAGGTACCGTGGAGTCGTTCCTCGAGATCAGGGACACTCCGCGGTCAACATAGCAGCGCCTGGTGAATGCCGATGTCTGTCGCTGAACAATGTGTTGCAACCGTGAGGAGCGAAATGAAGCGCAAAGGCCGGGGAGATGGAGCCGAGGAGCAGGGTAGGTCAGCGGGGCTGCCCTATCTTCGCTTCTACCACTCAAAGGTGTTGCGAACCAAGACCCTCGCAGTGCTCGACGGGCTGGAAAGCGCAGAGGACGCGACCGCTCAGGGTGATGCACTTGCGGAGGTCGTTCTCGAGCTTACCGAGGCCGGACTCGCCTACTACTTCGTCAAGCCGGTTCAGACCGCGAAGGTCGGTTTCATGGCGGAGCAAACCACAAAGCTGGGTATCGCCGGCATTCTCCGGGTCATGGGCCCGGTTGCTCGGCGCGTCATCGGTGGGATGGACGCCCACCAGCTTGTGTCGGTCAGCGAACACATTCGTCATCTCATGAAGTAACCTTGCGGCCGTACTGCACGGACCGTTTCAGACACAGGGGTACAGCGGACCTGCGCTGCCAGACACTCAAGCAATGAAAACTGAGCGTCCAACCAAGGAAGACCTGGTCGCCGCTCGAGGCCGCCGCCTCAAGGACGTCATCGCTCCTCGCCTCACTGTGCTCTTCTGCGGCATCAACCCAGGTCTCTACTCCGCGGCGGTCGGTCACCATTTTGCCCGCCCGGGCAATCGCTTCTGGGCCGCGTTGCGCGCAGCGGGATTCACCCAGCGAATCCTTGCCCCTTGGGAGAGTGGGCTGCTCCTGGAGGCGGGATGCGGCCTGACGGATATCGTATCGCGGGCAACGGCGCGGGCTGAGGAATTGAGCCCCGACGAACTGCTGGCGGGTCGACGGCGTTTGGAGCGAAAGGTCCGGCGATTCAGACCTCGTTGGGTGGCAATCCTGGGGATCGGCGCCTACCGGACGGCGTTTGGTCGGGTGCATGCCAGTTTTGGCCCACAGCCTGAATGCCTCGGCAGCGCCGGCGTTTGGGTGTTGCCGAACCCGAGCGGCCTCAGTGCCAGCTACCAGCCTGCCGATCTGGCCCGCGCGTTTCGCAGGCTTCGTACCGCCTCAATTGACTCTGTTGTGCCCCTGCGCTAGCTGCCTAATAGGGCATGCTCGTCACCCTCTTCGGGGTCTAGGGCGTCCGGTAGTTGGCTAACAAGCTCGTATTCCAGGCGCAGTCCGGCCATCGGCGGTTCGTGCGGCTGGCACGGCCTGTACGCTGTAGCTAGGTTCTACAGCCGGCACGAGATGGAGGCCATGATGACGAGTGCTACAGGCAGGAGTCTCGCGTGGGGTGTGGTAGTTGTCAGTGCACTGGGCACAGCGATGTCACTGGATGCCCAGATACCCGTGGGGACCTGGGTCAGACAGCCCACGGCGTCCATGCCCGCGATGACCATGACGGTCGAGGCGTGCTGTAACGGTGGTCGCCGGTTGATCTACCATGTCGTCATCGACAAGACCGAGACGCTGCTCACTGTGGAGTCACGGTTCGACGACAGTGAAGCACCGGTATTGATGAACGGGAAGCCCAGTGGCGAGACCATGAGGATCAGGCGTGTGGATGACCATCATGCATCCGCGGTGCTCAAGATGAACGGGTCCTTCTTCGGAACGGCGAACGGCACGCTCTCGGGGGACGGCAGGACGCTGACGGTCCTCAACGACTTCTCATCCTCGGCCGGCGGCCAGCCAGTCGGGAAGTACACCGAAGTCTGGGTGCGGAAGTAGGCGGACTTGGCTGGAGCCGGGCCGTTACGTTGGGCCGACACTCTTGGGAGTCTGGCCTCCCCCTGCCGCGGTACCTTGCGCGCCTGGCATTATCCCTGATCTCCCGTATGGAAATCCAACTCCTGCTTGTCCCCTACGATTCCGGCCAACGCGCCTGGCGGTGCGGGGCCGGTCCCGAGCACCTCCTCCGCGCCGGGCTTCCTGCTCATCTCTGTCGTCAGGGGCACGTAGTAACCGCCACACACACGATTGAGGATGACCCGGCGTACCCGCCCGCTGAAGTCCGGACGGCCTTCGAACTGGCCCGGCGACTGGCCACCGCCGTTCGGTCCGCTCGAAGCGCCGGTCACTTTCCGCTGGTGCTGAGCGGCAATTGCAACACGGCAGTGGGCACCCTGAGCGGCCTGACGCCCGCTCGCCGCGCCACATTTTGGTTCGATGCCCACGGCGACTGCAATACGCCTGACATTACCACGACGGGCTTCCTGGATGGCATGGGTCTCGCCATGGCGATGGGCCTGTGTTGGGATCAACTGGGGACCATCGTGCCGGGCTTTCAGCCCGTTGCGGCCGAGACCACTTTTCTGCTGGGCGCTCGGGACCTCGATCCGCCAGAGGCGGCGCTGTTGCAGGGGTCGGCCATTACTGCCATCCCAGTCGGACAGATTCCGGAAGGGCTCCCGGCGGTCCTGGCGAGGGCGCCATTGGCCGATACAGTCGGCTATCTCCACTTGGACCTCGATGTCCTGGATCCGGGCGTCGGCCACGCGAACTACCTACCGGTCCCTGACGGCCTCACCGTTCCGCAGCTCACTGCCGCCGTGGCCGCAATCCGCGCCCGAGTTCCGCTCGGCGCCGCGGCGCTCACCTCCTACTCGCCCGAAGACGACCACGATCAAGGCGTCTGCAGGGCGGCCTTTGCCGCGATTGATGCCATTGTGGCCAACGCTGCCTAACTACATAGGGAGCCGAGAGGGTGCTGCTGTCGCTTTTTGCGCCGCCCCATCGGCACCCGACACTGCATCTGAGTGGGACTTCGTCCCGTTCTTGGCAGTCTCATAGGGCCCAGGATGCTTGAAGCCAGCAGGCGGATTGGTCGGCTTGCCACCGCGTTTGGGGTCGTGGCCATCCTCGGATTGATCTGCATCGCGCTCTTTGCCGCCATCGGCGGACCGTTCGGAACGCTCAATGACATCTGCGTGGGCCTCGGAGGAGTATTGAGCGGGGGCCTGGCGTGGATGTTGTATCCCACGATTCGGGCGCCTGCTCCCCGCCTCAGCCGGTTCGCGCTCGGCACCAGTTGGGTTGGCGCGGCACTCTGCGTTGTTGGATCGGGACTCGTTATTGCCAATGCCACGGGCTGGTTCCTGGCCGGCTTGGTGACGACGTTCGGTTATTCTCTGATCGGCCTGTGGTTGTTGGCAACAAACCTTTCCGCGGTACGGACGTCTGCCTTGCCAAGGCGCCTCGCGCGGTTCGGGATTGTCGCCGGCGTGGTGACGGCCAGCGGCCTGCTGGCCGCACCCGGAATACTCGATCGGACCGATGTCATAGGTGCGGCACCATGGTTTGTGGTGGCAGCGCTCTACGTCGGCGGTCTGGGCTGGAACATTCTGTATGCCATCTGGTGCCTGTGGCTGGGTCGGCTCAAGTTGTCGCACGATGCAGGCCCGTAGGCTGCGAAGGTGGTTTCGCAAGTTACCCATTCCTCAGGATCGTGAATGAGCGGAGCACCGTCACCCGATAGCGCTCGTGGCCTTCTCCGACACACCCTTGCCACTCTCAGCTATAGAGCGGCGAAGTGCCTCAGTGATGTCGCGCCAGACTTTCCGACGTTCACCGCCGCGCCTGGTGCCCGCACCCCAAGTCAGATTCTTGCCCACATGGGAGATCTTCTCGATTGGGCGCTGGCGTTGGCAGAGGACCGCCACGGGTGGAAGAACTCCACGCCGCTGCCCTGGGAGGAGGAACGAGCAAGGTTCTTCGCCGCGCTGCGGGCGTTCGATCGGTATCTGGAGTCCGACCAGCCCTTGGGCTTGGACCCGGAGCGCCTGTTCCAGGGCCCGGTCGCCGACGCACTCACCCACACGGGCCAGATCGCATACCTCCGGCGCGTGGTCGGAAAGCCTGTGCGCGGCGAGAACTACGTCAAGGCCGCAATTGTGGCCGGCGGCATCGCGGCTTCCTACGACGCCCCTCGGCTGGAGTTCGACTAACGGTGGCCACCGTTCGGCCTCGAGAGGTGCCTATGCTCCGCTGGCTGCAGCATCTCCTGACTCGCCGAATGTCCCGGCTTTGCCGGCCTCTTTGGCCCAATGGAAGAGGGGCTCGGCATCAATCCCGGCTGGTATCTCGACATCATGACCCCGGCATTTGAGCCGACGCCGATTGTCCTGTACGTGAGATCTGAGGAGTCCCCTGGACTTCCATCCAGTGGTGGGTAACCGATGGTGGCTCGCGGGGCCTTGGCCTTCTATTGATGGAGGTTGATCGATTGCGGTTTCTGCGCCGAGGACCTCAGCTGGGTTGCTTGCTTGCCGGTCCATTCACCTGGAGCACCTGATGGCTGACGCGATCGTCGCCACCCCTTCCCGGCGAATCGAGGCGATCGATGCGATGCGAGGAGCCGCGATGGTCCTCATGGCGCTCGATCACGTCCGGGACTTCATTCATCGTGGCGCGATGTCCTTCTCGCCGACCGATCTCGAGCGGACGACGCCGGTGCTCTTTCTTACCCGCTGGGTCACCCACTTCTGTGCCCCGACCTTCATGTTCACGGCCGGTCTGGGCGCGTTTCTCTGGTGGCAGGGGGGCAAGACCAAGCAACAGCTCTCCACTTTCCTGTTGACGCGCGGCCTGTGGCTGGTCGTTCTGGAGATCACGGTCATGCGGCTGGCGTATGACTTCGATGTGTCCCAGCAGTACCCCCTGCTCCTCCTTGTCCTCTGGGTACTCGGCGCCTGCATGATCGGGCTGGCGCTACTGGTCTGGCTCCCGATCCGGGTGCTGGCCGTGCTGAGCCTCGGCCTGATCCTGTTCCACAACGGGCTGGACGGCGTGAATGCCGCCCAGTTTGGCTCGGTCGCTGGTCTGTGGAACCTGTTGCACCAGCCGGGCGCCTTCAGTCTCCTGGGGGCGACGGTCATCGTCGGCTATCCGCTAATCCCCTGGATCGGGGTCATGGGACTGGGGTTCTGCGCGGGCCGGCTGTTCGTGATGGAACGGGAGCCAAGACAACGGTACCTGATTATCGCGGGCACGGTCGCGACGCTTGGCTTTGTGGTCCTGCGCGCCTTCAATGGATATGGAGACCCACAATCCTGGGCGACGCAGAGTGACGCCGCCTACACGGTGCTCTCCTTCTTGAATACCACGAAGTATCCGCCGTCGCTCGCCTTTCTGCTCATGACGCTGGGTCCGGCACTGCTGGGTCTGGCGTGGTTCGATCGCCACGGGGTGAAGCAGTCGAATCCCCTGGTCGTATTTGGACGGGTGCCGCTCTTCTACTTCGTGATTCATTTCTACGCCGCCCACGCCGCCGCGGTGCTGCTTGCCCTGGTCCGGTACGGCGCAAAGGCGCTGGCCTTCGTTTTCCACCCTGTACCGTCCATGGGAGGCCCGGTGGAACTGTTCCCGGTGCCATTCGGCTATGATCTGTGGGTGGCATACCTGGTGTGGGCCATCCTCGTTATGGCGCTGTACCCGGTGTGCCGCTGGTTTGCGGGCGTCAAGGCCAGGCGGCGGGATTGGTGGTTGAGCTACCTCTAGTCGGCTCGGAGGCCAGGCCAAGAGGCAGCAGATGAATGGTCGTTAGGTGGCACCCACATCAGTGTTGGAGGTTTCTACGTTTCTCTTGGCAAGGGCCGCTACGTATGCCACCCTCTTCGTGGGCCTCCTGCTGGTATTCGTACCGGCGCAGATCCTCGAACGAGCCGGAATCACCCAGCCTGCCCAGCTCGGCATCGTGGAATACGGCGGTGTCCTTCTTGCCGTCGCCGGCGCGCTAATCGCCCTGTGGTGCATTCTGACCTTTGTCACGGTCGGGCAGGGGACCCCAGCTCCGTTTGACCCGCCGCGCCGCCTGGTGGTGCGCGGTCCCTACCGCTTTGTCCGAAATCCCATGTATCTGGGGGCGGTCCTTGCACTCGGCGGTGCCGCGCTCTACTACCGCTCAGGCGGATTGTCGGCATACGCCGGCCTGTTCCTCCTTGCCACCCATGTGCTCGTGGTCTGGTATGAGGAGCCGACGCTTTCGCGCCTGTTCGGGCCTGAGTACGACGCCTACCGCGCCACGGTGGGGCGCTGGATCGTCCGCCGGCCCAAGCGGCACCAGTGAGGGTCTCTTGAAGCTGACGGCCTGCGACGCGGACACCAACAATGCGGTCGCGTACTACTCCTACGGGGTGGCAACTTTGCCCTCGGTCGCCGGGAAGGCTGCCGCGGCCGTGCAGGGGCGGACCTGAACCGCGCGTCGTCTCAAGCCTCCGAGCGGAATTGGCAACGCGCATCCTCGATCAGCTGGCCGGGCCGGATCGCCGCTCCATCGGCCGCAGCCCGCTTGTCGTCCGGCGAATTCTTCGAACGCCAACCCTGCTGCCGAGTCTCATCCTCGGCCTCACCGCCCCGGACCCCCTGGTCCGCATGCGCGCGGCTGATGCCCTCGAAAAGGTCGCACGCCGACGGCCCGAGCTCTTTGGACGGTACCGCGCGCGGCTACTGCAGATAGCCCGGGACATGGACCAGGCTGAGGTCCAGTGGCACATGGCGCAGTTATTCGGCCGTCTGGAGCTTACCCCGGCTCAACGGATCCGAGCTCGCCGGGTCCTTCGGCGCTACCTGCGCTCTGCCAGCGCCATTGTGCAGACCATGGCCCTGGACGCCCTGATTCGCCTCGCCCCGGCCACCGCGAAGGGGCAGAAGGAGGCCAGCCGGCTTCTGCAAGCCGCCGCGGTCTCGGCGTTCCCCGCGGTACGCGCACGGGCCCGGCGTCTTGGCGCTGCCCGGCGGTCTATTGGGCTCTAGCGCTCCACAGGCCGGGAAATACCTTAGGGCGTCTACTCGTCTCATCCCCAGTCCAGTCCCTCAAGGAGAGCCTTATGGCAAAGGGCAGGCGCACCACCCATCGCAGCTCTTCCGGCAAGAAGCTCTACGCCGTCCGTGACGCCAAGGGTCGCTTCAAGGACATTCAGACCTATGAACGGGCCCACCGTGCGGACCTCAAGCGCAAATCAAAGAAGGAGAAGTAGCCACCCTGGGGCCAAGCGGACCGCCGGCTGCAGCAGTCCCCGGTCGGCGCGCTCGTTGGTTCAAGAGTGCTGCGGCACGCGGGTCACACTGGGTTGTTAGGCACGACGGGCGAGGGCCCAACCTGTCGCTCGATGGCGTTCAGCGTAGCCTGAGCACCAGGCTTGCCTCCCAGACTTCGCCAGCATGTCTCTCGCCTGGAGTCCCTCATGTCAGTTGCCAAGATCACCGAGATCCAGTCCTCCTCTCCGACAAGTTTCGACGACGCTATCAAGGCTGGAATAGCCCGCGCCGAAAAGACTCTGCGGAACCTCAGCGGGGCATGGATCAAGAGCCAGAAGGTCGTCATCCAGAAGGGAAAGATCACCGAGTACAGGGTGTTGCTGAAAGTCAGTTTTGTGCTGCAGGATTAGGCCGATCGTTTCAGGCGTGAGGTGGCCGTGGCCTGGCCAGCGTGCAGCCGTGCCCGAGCGCGCCCGAGTGCTAGCTGGGTCGGGGGTGCGCAGCGCCGCGCTCGGCGAGTCATGCGCATCTCGCGGGGCGGATGCAAGGATCCCCCGACATGGATTTTGATCTCGAGCTCTTCACCCGGGCACTCAGCCGGACACCCGGAACGCTGCGTGCCCTTCTCGATGGTCTCCCGGATCCCTGGATTCGGGCCACGGAAGGGCCCGACAGCTTCAGCCCGTTCGATGTCGTCGGTCACCTGATTGACGGCGAGGAGACCGATTGGGTCCCTCGTGCCCGAATCATCCTGGCGCAAGGCCCGGACCCCCGATTCCCTCCCTACGACCGCTTTCGGCATCGGGCTCGCAACGTGGGTCGTTCCATTGGTTCATTGCTCACCGAGTTTACTGATCTCCGAGCGGCCAACCTTGATCTGCTCCGTTCCTGGCACCTGACCCCGGCCACGCTGGGACTCCCCGGCATCCATCCGAGCCTTGGGCGGGTGACCCTCCGCGAGCTTCTCAGCGCGTGGGTGGTGCACGACCTGGGGCACCTCGCCCAGGTCGCCCGAGTAATGGCCAAGCAATATCGAGAGGCGGTCGGCCCTTGGGTCCCATTCCTCCCGGTGCTGACCGACCGGGAGACTCCACCGAGCGTGGGCCGCTCAGGCGGTCCCTCATCCACCTTAGGGAATGCATGAAGCTGGCAGGACTGGGCGTCGTTTGGCCCCACGCCCGTCCGCCTGTGACCCGTGCGCGGTTCTGCGGTACCCCTCCCCACAGGCGGCCTTGCCGAGTCGTGGCGCGGCCTGCAGGTTATGCGGGGTCGACGCAGGGCGATGTCCTGATCATGCTGGCGTCCGAGGCTGAGCTTCCTTGCGCTGCTTTCGTACCAGGACCTTGGTGGGCGCTCTGCCGGCCGTGTTTCGCTCCTCGCTGGTGCTCCAAGACGATCTGGCAGTCTTCCTGAACCCGGAGTAATCAATGGACCTCACAAGCCTCTTGATCCAAGCAGTGAGCGGAGCAGTAGGGGGGAACATCGGCGGCCTCCTGAACAAGGCCAAGAACCTCGGCCCCCTCCTCAACACGGTGCTTGGTGCGCTTGGCGGTGTGGGAGGGGGTCAAGTTCTCGGCGGGACGCTCAGCAACGCTCTTGGCAACGCTACGGCTGGCAACGCTACCGCCTCAGCATTGGTGGGCCTGCTACTGCCGTTGGTGGTTAGCATGTTCAAGAAGAAGGCGGCCTGAGGGGTTCGCAGTTCGGCCGAACCACCGCATGAAGCTGTCAGGGCGCGGCTGTCGAGTTGCCTGGCTTCGGGAAACGACACGCCCGCAGGCAAGGCCTATCGAGCCAGCCGCGGCCCTGCAGCAATGCGCCCTAGCCGGCGCGTAGACCGCCAGACGGGAGCTCGTGCTTCGAGGCGCCTTGGCGCAGGAGGCATGGGCGCTCGGACATCCGCTGCACCCAAGCCACGACAGCGACCCGACGAACACGCCTACCTCTGTACGACTGTTGCGGTGCTGCAGGCTGGCTGGGCCTCCGACGTCCGGCAGCCGGTGGGTATCGGATTTGGTAGCGCCCGGCAGCTGATCCCCATTCGACGGACACCAGAGGCTCTCCAAGGAAGCGATCTCAATCCATGGACATTCTCCATGCCATTGGCAATACCTCGATGGTCCGCCTTTGCAAGGTTGTTCCACCCGCGTCTGCGGACATCCTGGTAAAGCTCGAATGGGAAAACCCTACCGGCAGCATGAAGGACCGGATGGCGCAGGCTGTAATTGCTCGAGCGGAGGAGACTGGCAGGCTCAAGCCCGGAGGCACAGTCGTCGAGTACACGGGTGGCAGCACGGGAACGTCACTTGCCTTGGTCTGCGCCGCCAAGGGCTATCGCATTCGGATTGTCAGCTCCGATGCATTCAGCCGGGAGAAGCTGGATCACATGGTGGCGCTGGGTGTGGAACTGACACTTGTCCCGAGCGAAGATGGCCTCACCACCAGGAAACTGATCCTTGACATGATCGAGGCCGCCCGGAGACTGAGTCAGGAACCTCACACCTTCTGGACCGACCAACTCAACAACCACGACAGCATTGCGGGCTACTACGCGCTGGGCGAGGAGATCTGGTGTCAGACGAAGGGGGAGATCGACGCCTTCGTCCACTGCGTGGGCACGGCGGCATCATCGCGCGGAGTTGCGACGGTGCTCAAACGCTACAAGCCAAATATCAGGATCGTCGCGGTCGAGCCGGCGGAATCTTCGGTGCTGCTGGGAGGTCAGGCGGGGCCGCACAAGATCGAAGGAGTGGGAATCGGCTACGTGCCGCCACTCTGGGAGCCGGCACTGGTGGACGAGATCCTGTCGGTCAGAACAGAGGACGCGAAGGAGATGGCGCGACGGCTTGCGCGGGAGGAGGCGCTCTTCGCAGGGACCTCTTCCGGTGCCAACGTCGTCGCCGCGATCGTGGTGGCCGAGCGGCTGGGTCCAAAGGCCAGGGTGGTGACGCTGATGGCTGACTCTGGTCTCAAGTATCTGAGCACCGATGTGTACCGAAGCAGACAGGACATGGTCCGATAGGGGGCGCCTGACCATCCAACGAACCCTGCGTCTCGACCAGCGGTCTGCATTTGGGCAAGGGACAACCCTCACCTCCAGGAGAAATCATGCGAACGGTCCTGCTCATTCCCGTCATGCTCTGCGCCTGTACCGGCTACGGTGCCAAGAAGGACGCCGTGGCCTCTGCTGCGCTCACCACGGCTGATGTCACGGGCACCTACACCGGCTCCACCATGGCCGGAACGTCTGACTCTGTCATCAGCACCTGGACAGCGTGGGTGACCACGAACGCAGGTGGTGGGCTTGAAGGGAAGATCGTGAACCATGCCGCCCCCAACGACACGGTGACCTTCACCCAGACGATCTCGGGTGACAGCGTCACATCGAAGTCCGTGGCGTACACCGATCCCATGGCACCCAAGGGCACCCCGCAGCTGCAATGGCTCTCGGTGGCACACGGTGTCGGCAACGACTGGACCGGTAGCCTTGCAATCATGGTTGCTGGCTCGGATAGCGTGATCCAGCGCGCCCATTGGAAGGGGACACGCACTCCTTGAGGCGCTGGTTGCGGCGACGAGGCGGTGGGGAAGGGCGTCGTGCCCTGGTGGTGGCGTCCCCCAGCTCCTCGCGACGATGAGTGTACCTGCCTGGTCTCTGAAGCGCTTGTACGCGCTCACGGACGCGCAGATCGACGAACTCGCCGGCGTGTTGATCGACTGTGTCGAGGGCGGTGCGTCGGTGAGCTTCATGCACCCGCTCTCGCGCGAGCGCGCCGTCGCGTTCTGGCATCGTGTGGCGCAAGACGTGGCCGCGGGCAAACGGGCGCTGCTGGTCGCCGCAGATGCCCAAGGCATCTGCGGCACTGTGCAGTTGGTGCTGGACCAGCCCGAGAACCAGCCGCACCGGGTCTGATCTGTCGAAGATGCTGGTGCATCGTCGCATTCGTCGCCAGGGACTGGGGGCGGCGCTGATGCGCGCCGCGGAAGCCACAGGCCGCGAATGCGGCAAGACCCTGCTGGTGCTCGACGCCGTCACCGGTGGTGACGCCGAGCGCCTGTACCAGAGCCTGGGCTGGGAGCGGGTGGGTGCGATTCCCGGCTACGCCTTGCTGCCGCGGGGCGGACTCTGCAGCACGACCGTGTTCTACCGCAACCTCGCCCCCTAGGTCAAGCCACCGAACCAAGGCCTCCCCGGCTCAGGTGGCCGGGTGGTAGGTCGCGATCACCACGCCGTTGGCGGTCGTCTGGCTGTTGACCAGCCGGAGCGCGGTGAATGGCGTGCCGTCGGTAAAGAGCCGACGTCCGGAACCGAGCACCAGCGGGTGGACGAGGAGTGTGTATTCGTCGATGAGCTTGTGCCGTATCAGGGACTGGACCAGCTCTCCGCTGCCGAGTATCAGGAGGTCCTTGCCTAGCTCCGTCTTGAGCCTGGCCACGGCCGCAGCGGCGTCGCCCTCGAGGAGCGTCGAGTTCATCCACGGGAGCGGCTCTTTCAGCGTTGTCGACGCAACATACTTCTGCAAGTTGTTCAACACCGCCGTGAAGGGGTTGTCCTTGCGCTGAGGCCAGACGGCGTAGAAGTCCTCGTACGTCCGTCGACCCAGGAGCAGGGCCCCGGTCTCTGCCATTCCTCCGCCGGCCTGTTGCATAGCGGCGAAGGGCGTCGCCCAACCGCCATGCTCGAAGCCGCCGCGGCGGTCTTCGTCGGGGCGACCGGGGGCCTGCATCACTCCGTCGAGCGTGAGATTCGTGAATACCACGATCTTGTTCACTTGACGGTTCTCCCAGTCGAGTCGAATTGCGCGAGCACCCGGTCCATGGCGTCGTAGCTCCGGTTGACTCCGGCTTCCATGCCGGAGTGCAGCCAGCCGTCGCGTTCCTCGGTCGTGTGGCAGAGCAACACCGCCACCAGGCGGGTACGCCCCTCACCCAGGTCGTCAAGCGTCATCGTCTTGATGGCCACGTAGCCCGGCATGCCATCCCACTCGAATGAGTACACGAGGCGCTCGGGCGGTGTGACCTCCCGATAACGGCCCTCATAGCCATCGGCGCCCTTGGCGCCGTGCTCGACCAGCCGCCAATGACCGCCGCGGCGTACCTCCATCCGTTCGACCTCGATCCTGCTGCCGTGGGGCCCCCACCACTGCGCAACGAGCCCGGGATCGGTGAGGGCCTGCCAGACGCGATCGCGCGACGCATGGAAGGTGCGCTCGATACGGATCTCGCGTTCCGATGGTGTGCTGATGTGGGCCCGGGCGCCCGGCGTGGGCTTCATGGTTGGTGTCATACATACTCCTTGGTGCGCTCGAGGAGGTCCGCGAGTCGCTTGGGAAGGTGCGGATCTCTCAGTCTGGCGGCGTAGAGACACGGGCGGGGTGAAGGTGTCTCGTTCATTCCGAGCTTCCTTTCGTCCGCTCCAGGAACTCCTCGAGGCGATCGAGACGGCCTTCCAGCATCTCCTGATACTTGTCGATCCACTTTGCTTCCTCCTCCAGGCGACGCGGGCCGACCCGACAGGTCCGGACGCGTCCAACCTTCTTGGTCGTCACTAGCCCCACGCCTTCCAGCACGTGGACGTGTTTCTTGATGCCGGTGAGGGTCATCCTGAAGCTTGCCGCCAAGTCCCCGATCGAGGCGTCTCCACGCCCCAAGCGCTGCAGGATGCCTCGACGGGTAGGATCGGCCACCGCCGCAAACGCCTGGTCAAGAGTATACTGAACCATATGGTTCAGTATACCGGCGACTTCAGGCGTTCGCAAGAGTGCTCGGCAGGGCGGGGCCGTCGGATGCGACCTCCCGCCCCACCAAGCGCTTCCGGCGACAACTAATCAGGGATAACCGGGATGGTCAGGCGACTCGTATCTGAACGTCGAGATATTCGCCTGCCACCGTGGTCGTTCCGTCGGTTGCCAGGTTGTGCTGCTGGAACAGGCCGGTGAGGGCGCTGCGGAGTCGACTCGAGCCCTCGGGATCGGTCGCGCGGAGTGCGGCGACCGTAGGCCCGTAGCACGTGGCGAACAGTTCGGTCACGGCTGCGGGTGGAAACGGGAAGCGCAGTTCCAGGGTTTGCCTGGTGCAGAGCAGTGAACTTGCCCCCGTGCCGAAGCGGGTGCGAACAGTGTCCTCCTCCCCCCAACCAAGCGGGCTCGGGATTCCGGAGGGCGGTGGTACCACGGCCGTGTGGGCGCGCAGCATCTTGCCGACGAACCCCTCAGGGGTCCAGTTCGCCATCGCGACGCGGCCGCCTGGCTTGGTTACCCGGAGCAACTCCGCCGCCGCCCGCGCCGGCCGATAGGCGAACATCGCACCGAACATCGTCACGGTGGCGTCGAACTGGCGGTCGACATAGGGAAGGGCTTCGGCATCGCCCACGTCGAAGTCGGCGATGATGCCGACGGCGCGGGCTTCGATCCGAGCCTGTGCGATCAGGTTGGGGGCAATGTCGACCCCGGTGACCCGGGCTCCGGCTCGTGCCGCCGGGATGGCGAGGTTGCCGGTGCCGCATGCAACGTCGAGCACGGTCTCCCCGGGACGAAGTCCCAACCGGGCGATGAACTTCTCAGCACCGGGCGCGAAGCTCTTCGCGATGGGGTGAAAATCGCCCCCGGTCCAGATCGACCTGGCCCGGGCGGTAAGGGGGTCCTCGGACCAGGAGCGGATCTCACCGCTGGCTCGGGGAGTATCGGCGCTGGGAATGCTCTCGGACGACATGCAACCTCCTTCGTCAATGGGTCGGGGCGCTCGCTCGCGGAGCGCGACCCCATTGTGCGAAGGAGTGACGATTCCACCAATGACTGGTCGTCCTGATTTCTTGCCCCTGCGTACCAGTAGGATACGCTAGGCTCGGGCGGTGCGACGGGCCTCGCGCCAGACCCCCGGCGCAAGCCCGGTCGCTTTCTTGAAGGCTCGGCTGAACGCGGCCTCGGAGTCGTACCCCACTTCGCCAGCGATCGTGGCGACC
The DNA here is from genome assembly GCA_963748035.1 of uncultured Gemmatimonadales bacterium. Classification (GTDB taxonomy): domain Bacteria; phylum Gemmatimonadota; class Gemmatimonadetes; order Gemmatimonadales; family GWC2-71-9; genus JADJOM01. Next base: position 556,966 of record CAVVHO010000005.1, read on the forward strand.
TTGGCCCCGCTTTGGGTCAGGAGATTGGCGGCGACCTGCATCCGCCATTGGGTCAAGTACTGCATCGGCGGCTGGCCAACGAGTTCCCCAAACCGCTTGGCCAAACTGGATCGAGAGGAGGCCGCTTCCCGTGCCAGATCGGCGAGGGTCCAGGGATGACTGGGTTGGGCATGGAGCAACGCCAAGGCCCGCCCGACCACTTCATCCCGGAGGCCGGCGAGCCAGCCGGTTTGCCCCGGCGGGAGATCGTCGAGGTAGCGACGCAGCACCTCGATGAACATCAACTCGGCGAGTCTGGTGAGGACGCAAACAGCCCCGGCTCGGCCGAGCCGGGACTCTTCCGTCACCTGGCGGATAAAGCTGCCATGCCAGGCGTTCGACATCCCTCGCATGTGCATCTGGCGCGGCAGTGCGGTCAGCAAGGGATTGAATGGCCCGCGGTCGCAACCGAGGAAGCCGCAGACCAACGATGCGCCAGGTGGACCTGGGCCGCCGTGGTGGAGCGTAAAGGGATATGGGGCAGGCGCGGAGTTGGACACGTTCTGATCGGCTCGAACGCCACGCTCGCTCGACATTATGTGCGGGTCGCCGTGGGGGAAGACGATGACGTCGCCCGGGGTGAGCTCGACTTGCTCTTCGCCGATCAAGCCCCCGAAGCAGCGGCCTTCGGCCAGGACGTGATACGAGATCAAGTGCTCGGCAGTAGGCATGATCCGAGGCGAGAGCTCCCTGGCGGCGACTGCCTCGGCGCTCCACGGCTCCGCCGCGTCGACGGCGTAAAAGAAGGCGCCGTCGAGGCGGACAATGCGGAGCAGGTCAGAGAGCGGGTCCATGATCGAGGAAATAGTAGCCCGGGCGGGCGTAGGGCGGGAGTCGTGGAAGACCGGGGGACGCGCGGGCATGAAGTGGGGACGCAGAGTCATGCCAGCCGCGAGCGCCGCCCGCTACCTTGTCATCGCGCATCGGCGACGGTCCATGATTCACCAGAGAAAGGAGCACTCTATGAGCAGGCGTGCCGAATTGCTGGCAGAACGGCTGGAGGCGGGGGCGACGCTGTTGGGGGAGTTCGCTCAGGGCCTGACGGAAATCGAATGGAACACCCGGGTACGGGACGGTCGTACGGTGGGGGTAATCGTCCACCATGTGGCCAGCATGTATCCGATCGAGATGGGTGCGGCGCGTGCCATTGCGAGCGGCACGCCGGTGACCGACGTCACCTGGGAGGTGATCGCAGACATCAACGCCAAGCACGCCCGTGAGAACGCCGGAGTGTCGAAGGCGGCCGCCCTGGCGCTGCTCCAGCAGAACAGCCGGGAGGCAGCCGCAGGGGTGCGGCTCTTCAGCGACGCTGAGCTCGATACGGCCGCTTCGTTTTCGTTGAGCTTCGGTGCCCCCATGACGGCGCAGTTCGTACTCGAGGACCATCCCATCCGGCACGCTTGGCATCACTTGGCCCGGATTCGGGATGTGGTTGGGCGCCAAGGCAGCCTCGGGCAGCGCCGGACCGCCTGACGCTGCGGCGCTCCGACTGCCGGCCGTCGTCGTGCTCGCTTGGGTGAGCACTGTGGCGGCCGGCGGTCCAGGCCATGCCTAGTTACTGTCCTCCTGGCATCCGTGCCGTTGCGGACACAGAGTTGTTTCTCCATGTTCTGCAGGACTTGTTACGGCCGCCCCCTTTCGGCTCCCATACACCGGAATCTCCTCATGCGTCGCTCGTCGCCGCGTGCTTCAGGCATGTGGCTACAGGCCAACTCCAATGCCTCGGAAGGGAGTGTCTGAATGGATGATGACGTGCGGGCTTTCGGGACCGAGCTCGGCCGCGCGGCGCTGGCGCGCGATTGGCCTGCGGTGCACGCGATGCTCGCGCCATGGCTGCGAGCGAGCTGGTCGGTGGGTCAGGTGCAGCGCTTCTTTGAGGACGAGTATCGCGCCATGCTGGAGGCGAACGGAGCGGAAGGGCTGCAGTATCCTGAGTATCCTGAGCCCGAGGTGGGTGGTAACGACTTTACCAAGGCAACCCAACTGCGCGAGCCGATTTCGTTCGCCGGCGGGAAGGTGCGGGACATTCCTGCTGAAGTGAGCGACGATAACGTCAGATACTGGATGAAACTACAGCTGCAATGTTCTGACGAGCAGATGGGTAATCTCGGCTTTGACTTCTTCTGTGAAGTATGGGCGACGGTGGTGGAAACCGCAGAAGGACTACGGGTGGGCTATTGGAGCCAGGGTGGGTACTGACGCCTTGTGAGCCAAGCCACGCAACACTCTGAGCCGGAGGGCGCCTTACGCCGGAGCGTCGCCTGATGTTCCCGGCCGGTGCTTCAACCACCAGTCGCGGGCTCGTGCCTCGGTCCACGGGTTAGGCCCGGCAACCTCATCGAGGCGGCGTTGGAGCTCACGGGCTGACTGCGGGCGCGCGGCGGGATCCTTCGCCAGGCAGGACATCACGAGGGAGTCGAGCGCTTCGGGGATCAGCAACTCGGTCCGAGCCGAGGGCCGCGTCGGTCGAGTGTGGGCGTGATGCAGAACGAGCGCGATCGGCGTCTCGGCGGTGAACACGAGCTGTCCGGTCAGGAGCCAGTAGGCGACACAACCCAAGGCATAGATATCGACCCGGCCGTCGAGATCTGGGTGACCGAGCGCCTGCTCGGGAGCTATGAACGCCGGCGTTCCCTGTACAACATTGTCGCGGGTGAGCGGCGGCCCATCCTCCGTGGCCTCGTCAAGCGCCTTCACCAGGCCGAAGTCGAGAACCTTGACGAAGTCGTAGTCCTCGCCGTAGCGGCAGAGAAAGATGTTCGCTGGCTTTATGTCGCGATGGACCAGGCCGCACGACTCCGCCTCCGACAGGGAGTGACACACCTGCCGAAGGAGATAGATGGCCCGCTCCGCCGGCACCGGGCCGAAGCGCCGTACCAGCGTGTCGGTATCGAGGCCTTCCAGGAGCTCCATCACGTAGTAGAATGACCCGTCGTTGGCGACCCCGAAATCGAAGAGATCCACGGTGTGGGGAGACCGAAGGCTGGCGATCACCTGGGCTTCGCGCTCGAATCGACGGAGCGCGACGTTGGGGTAGGTCGTCTGGATCGCCGACGGCCGAATGAGCTTGATGGCGGCAGGGCGGGCCAGCATCCGATGCTGCGCCCGCCACACCTCGCCCATGCCGCCCTCTCCCAGCTTTTCCTCCAGTTGGTAGCTCCCCAGTTCGCGCGCCTTGGCGACCTCCCGCCCCAACCCGTACACGACACGCGCACCCATGTAGGCCAGCGCAATCAAGAATGCGGATTGAATCACCGCGTCGGCATAGTCGTCTGCGGTCACCGGCACGTAATTACCGAGGTCGAGCAAGATCAAGGACAACGGGACCATCGCCACCGCAGCAGTTGCGGCCGCGAGCACACGCCGAGGGGGGCCCGGCAGGACCAGTGGGAAGATGACGACCACTACGGGGACCCACGTCAGCAACGGGATAACGTGCGTGACGAGGTAGAACTCCCAGATGGTTCCGAACGCGATCAGGAAGCAGATGAAGACTTCGTACACCAGGCCGATGGTGAGGAGGCGCGATGGTGCTACATGGCGGTTTCGCGCCACGCCCCAGAGGCCCGCTGAGGCCGCCACACCGCCGAGATTGGCCCACTGAAATGGGAGCCGCTGATAAAAGTCATTCGGCAGTTGCACGCCGGCGAGGGCTGCCACACCCCAGCTGATGAAGTATTGAATAGGGTCGATCGCGAATCCGATGACGAGAAACAGGGCCAGGAGCCGAACCCGGCCCCGCACCTGCTCGAGGAGATCCGGCGGGAGCGCGGTCGAAATCCGCTCCGAATCAGGAGATGTCCGGTCGGCCCGCAGGAGGGTGACGTGCTTGTCCATGGGAGAGTCAGCGTACGTGATGACGCCCCGTCATTGGGGCCGCAGCAACCGAGTCAGGACGCGGTCCAGCGCCGCGGCGAACGCCTGTTTGGCGCGGGCATCGAACGGAGGTGGCCCACCGGTGATCGTACCCGCGGTGCGGAGTTGTTCCATGAAGTCCCGCACCGAGAGTCGTTCGCCGATGGTCTCCGATGTGTGCTCCTCTCCGCGAGGATCGAGCACCGCGACACGCTTGGGCACCAGCGCGGCCGCCAGGGGGATGTCCTGAGTGACGACAAGGTCGCCTGCGTCGGCATTCGCCACAATGTGCTGGTCCGCCACATCCGGGCCGCCATCCACCCATACTGCCGTCACCATGGCATTACCGGGTGGTGGCTGCAGCCGCTGATTGGCCACAAGGACGGTATTGACGCTGAGCCGCTTGGCAGCCCTGAAGACCAGTTCCTTTACCTCGCGCGGCGCAGCGTCAGCGTCGATCCAGATCCTCAGGGGTACTCCGTCGAATCGTCGTGAGTGGCCAGTGATACGCTACTTTCCCAGGGCCACAGGAATCGCAACCCGGGTCGTTTCCCATTCGAGAACCAGGTTGACCTTGCCGTCTGACGCAGGCTCCGCCTTGATCGTGAACGTATCGACCGGGGCGGCCAGTGCCGAGCTTGGCACGATGCCGTGGCCGACCTCTTGGGCCTTGACCTCCGGTGTGTAGTACGACTCGTGGCCCCACTGGGAGATCGACTTGTTCACGATGACTTGCCACTGCTTCTCGCCCGGGATCGTGTAGATCGAGTACGAGCCCGGCGGCACGGCGACGCCCGCAATCACCAACGGTATGCTGGTGTGAATCATGGTTGGCTCGTTGGCGCCAGTGCGCCACAGCTTGCCGAACGGCACCGAGCCGCCGCCGATCATGGTGCGGCCCCGCGCCGAGGGGCGGCCGTAGCAGAGCTTCACGTTGGCCTTTCCGATCGCAAAGGAGAGCGAGTCAAGCGGGCTCTTCCGGGTGGCGAGCGGCAGCTTGTCAGTGTTCATGGTGATACAGGACTGAGCGGCCTGCTCGGGAATCTGGTTGCTGGGGACGAAGAGCACGGCGGTGGTGAGCAGGATCAGCAGCATGGCAACCTCAGGACTTGGGATTGAGTGCCGCGCGGGCTTTGAGCGCGGCGTCGAGCGCGGCCTCGGGGGTCGGCGCGAGAACGTTGAGGTGCCCCATCTTCCGCCCGGGGCGGGGCTCGGTCTTGCCGTACAGGTGCAGGTGAACCCGGGGATCGGCCAGCGCCCGGTCCCAGCAGGGCTCGCCGCCGGCCCACAGGTCGCCGAGCAGGTTCACCATCGCGACCGGTGAGAGCAACCTGCTGTCGCCCAGCGGGAGGCCCGCGAGGGCGCGGACCTGCTGCTCGAACTGGTCCGTGGCGCAGGCATCCAGAGTATAGTGCCCGCTGTTGTGGGGTCGGGGCGCCAGCTCGTTGACCAGGAGCGCACCCTTCACTACGAAGAACTCCACTGCCATGGTTCCAACGTAGTCCATTGCCGTTGCCAATGCCGTGGCGGCAGCCGCGGCTTGGTCGGCAAGCCTCTCCGGCACTCGCGCCGGCACCACGGATGTATCCAGGATTCCTTGGACATGCCGGTTCTCGGCGACGGGAAAGGTCACGATCGCTCCATCGCCGCCGCGGGTCAGCACCACCGAAATCTCGAGGTCCAGCTTAAGCCGCGCCTCGAGAATACAGGGCTGCCCACCGAAACCGACGAACGCCGCCCGCGCCTCCTCCGCACTGTCCACCTTGGTCTGGCCCTTTCCATCGTATCCCAGGCGTGCCGTCTTGAGCAGGGCGGGAAGGCCCACCTTCTGGACGGCCCGGTCGCAGTCAGCCTCGGCCATCACAGGCGCGAACTTGGTCACACCGAGTCCCTGGGTCTCGGCGAAGGCCTTCTCTACGATGCGGTCCTGGGTGAGGCGGACGGCGTCGGGTCCCGGACGAACAGGGCAGAAGGCGCGGAGGAAGGCGAGCGAATCAGCGGGGACGTTCTCAAACTCGGTGGTCACGGCCTTGACGCTCCGGCCCAGCTCCGTGAGCGCGTCCCGATCGGTGTACGGAGCGGACAGGTGACGCGCCGCGATCCGGCCGGCGGGGCTCAGCGGGTCGGGGTCGAGAACCGTCACCTCGAACCCCATTCGTTCAGCCGCCTGCGTGAACATCCTCCCGAGCTGACCCCCGCCAAGCAGGCCGAGGGTGGCCCCCGGCTGGATCACTTCGGCTCCGGTAGGGTAAGCCCCAGGACCTTGTCGGTCTGGGCTTTCCGGAACTCATCCAGCTTGATGGCGAGAGCAGGATCCTTGCGCGCGAGAATCGAGACGGCGAAGAGCCCGGCGTTCTTGGCGCCAGCCTCACCAATTGCAAAGGTGGCGACCGGGATGCCGCCGGGCATCTGGACAATCGAGAGCAGTGAATCGAGCCCGTTCAAGTGGCGGGAGGGCACCGGGACGCCAAGGATCGGGAGGGACGTCTTGGCCGCGAGCATTCCAGGGAGGTGAGCAGCGCCCCCCGCGCCGGCGATGATACACTGCATCCCGCGTCCCGCGGCTTCCTCGGCGTACCGGTAGAGGAGATCGGGGGTGCGGTGTGCGGAGACAACCTGCGATTCGTGCGGGACGTGGAAGGCAGCGAGCTGTTTGGCTGCATGCTGCATGATGTCCCAGTCCGAGTCGCTGCCCATCACGATTCCGACCAGCGGGGCGGCCATGCGAGCCTCAGTCGTAGACGGGGATGACGCGGGAGAAATAAAGCGAGGGCTCGGGGTGGGGGGCAAGCGAGGAGGCAGTCTAGGGTCAAGGGTCGACGGTCGAGGGTTGACCTCCGAAGGGCTAACGGACCACGACTCTCGACCCACGACTCTCGACCCACGGCTTTCCCGCTACCGCCTGAACATGAAATACACCGCACCGACTATGCATAGCGCCGCGTAGAGATAGTCCACCTTGAACGGCTGGCGCATGTAAAAGACGGCGAAAGGTATGAACACGACCAGGGTGATTACCTCCTGCAGAATCTTGAGCTGGCCCAGCGACATGGCGGTGTAGCCAATGCGGTTCGCGGGGACCTGTAGCAGATACTCGAAGAGGGCGATCCCCCAGCTCGCGAGCGCGGCGAGGTACCATGGTCGCCCGGCGAGGTTTCGGAGGTGGGCGTACCACGCGAAGGTCATGAAGACATTTGAGAGCGCCAATAGGCCGATGGTACGGATGTAGGCGGGGTTGATTGGGCAGCTCCTCTCGATTGATGATCGTCGAAACTGCTATCGGCTATCGGCTATCCGCCATCCAGCATCCGCTGTCCGCCCGTCTAAGCCGCCTCCTGCTGCTTGAACAGGGCCGCGGCGAGGAGGCTGCCGAGGAACGGACCGACGAGATAGAGCCAGAGGCTGCTGAACGACCCGCCCCCCATCAACGCGTGGACCAAGGTCGGGCCGACGCCGACGGCCGGGTTGAATGCGCCACCCGAGATAGCGCCACCAGCGAATGCGGCGACGACAATAGTGAATCCAATCGCCAGGCCATAGAAGGAGTTTCCCTTGGTCTTCTCGTGGCATGCCGAGTTGAGGACGACGATGCAGAGGGCGAAGGTGTAGAGGGTCTCGACTAGGAGCGCGCCGATCTTGCTTGCCGTCGGGGCTGGTGCGGGCGCGAAGGTCTGGCCCATGATGGCGTAGACGAGCAGGGCGGCGACCGTAGCGCCGAGGAGTTGCGAGATCATGTAGGGTACCAGCTCGCTGCTCGCGAGCTTGCCGCGGAGCATGGCCGCGAGGGAAACCGCCGGGTTATAGTGCCCGCCGGAGATGTGACCGCCCATGTACACCATGATCATCAGCGAGGCACCGATGGCGAGCGGTGCCATGGGCGACTGCCCCAGCACCGTCAGCCCGATGGTGAGCACGAGGAAGAGGGTGCCGACGAATTCGGTGAGGTACTTGGTCATTGGGGGAATGGGGTTGGTGGGCAGTGAGTAGTGAGAAGGAAAAGTGCGGCGTGAGCAGTGAGGGGAAGGTGAAGCGCGACTTCTCACTTCTCACTTCAAGAATCGTCAATCGTCAGGCCACGTCGTCCGTATCGACCTGCCCGCTGAGCTTACGGCTTACCATCGACCATGACATGCCAATGGCGAGTACCAGAGCCAGTGCGATGAGAATCAGATTGGCAATCGCCCTGCTGCTGGTGGGCGAGAGCACGCCGTAATAGACCATCGCCCAGATGGTACACCCGAAGAGTGCGATCACCAGGAATGCCCCTCCCACCCCCAGCGAACGCCTGGTTGCCTGCACGAAGACCACCCAGGCGGCGATGAGTCCGATACCAGCAAACGCCTTGAGTGGTGTGAAACCGTGGAGATACGCCCCGACGCCCGTCTCACCCGCCTTGGGCTGCAACACCCAATGAAAGTACGAGTAGCCGCTGGGATTGTAGGTGGCGTAGACGAGTGCAAGGGCGGCGAGGAGGCGAAGGAAGAAGCCGCCCCATGAGAAACCTTCCGGCGCCATCGAGACTCCCTGGAATGGTGAAGTGGGGGCCAAGGTAGCGAACTGACGGGGAAAGGGGAACAGGGTGCCCTCGTTCTACCCCTTCTGGTATGTCCCCATCAGCTCCGCCTGCTCCAGGATGTGCCCCACGATGGCCTTCTCGATCATGACCTTGGTCTGGCGGGCGGCACCGGCAACGAGACCGTCGAGCGCGTAGAGTTTGAAGAAGTATCGGTGGCGGCCGATCGGTGGGCAGGGCCCCCCCCAGCGGGTGCGCTTGTAGTCCGTCAGTCCCTCGAGGGTGCCCTCCGGAAGCGCGGCGCTGGCGATGCCTTCTGGCAGGCCGGTGGCAGATGGTGGAATGTTGTAGAGGACCCAGTGGACCCATGTCATGCGGGGTTTCGCGGGATCGGGGGCATCGGGATCGTCCACGATGAGAACCAGGCTCTTAGTGCCCTGCGGCACTCCGCTCCACGCAAGCGCTGGCGAGAGGTCTGGTCCCTCGCACGTGTGGCGGGAAGGGATCTCGCCCTGGTGCTTGAAAGCGGATGAGCTGAGGGTGAGGGTCATGTTGATGAACGGGGAACGGGGAACAGGGAACGGGGAACAGGGAACGGGGAACAGGGCCGCCAGCGGGTCCGCAGCATCTCGGAGGCTCTTACTCCTACTCCTCACTTCTCACTCCTTACTTCTCACTCCTCTTGCCGCGTTCGCCGGTCCCCGCCACTTCACTACATGGCGTGTCCGGCGGCATGGTGGTCCATGCGCTGAAAGGCCAGGAACTCATGGATCGCCGCTATTGCCTCCGGATCTGAGGAGGTGATTCGCACCTCCCCGCCTCCCGGCCGGTCCACCATGTCGTAGCTGATCTTGCCCCTGAGGCGTGCCATCGGGGAGGTGCCTGGCACCTCGCGCGCATGGACCCGCGAAGGGTCGGTGAAGATGCCATGGGAAAAGCTGTCTGCGATGGCCCTCAAGTGCGCCCGGATGATCGCGACGGCGATGCTATCGCTCGCGTCGTCCCGCGCCAGCACGACACGCCCACCATCCGGCAGGTCCTCGAACACATGGTGCGAGGTGTACTGATCGACACCCATCACCTCCGCGCCACGCTCCTGCACGGCCTTGAACGCGGAGTCAGTGGCGCCTGCGGTGCTCGAGCGGCTGCGGTCGCAGGCAGCGATGGCGCAGAGTGTGGCTAGGAGGAGGGTGCGGAGCATTGGGCGACCGAGGTGGTTGATTGGCTGACTACGCATCGCTATCGGCACTCGGCTATCGACTAACGGTTAACAGCCCTCCCAAACAGCAGCCTCCCGGTCGCCCGGAAGGAGAAGAACACCAGCGCGCTGACCAAGGCGAGACCTGCCAGCGGCAGGAGTACTGCGAGGAGGCCCACGCCGACCGCGCCCATCAATTCGGCAGTCGCAACCACGGGATTCGCCACTCCGCCGGTGAGCGAGGTGGACTTGAGGCGGAGGAGGACTGAGGTTCCCTGAATGAGCGCCGCGATCCCGCCGCCGCCGATGATAGTAATGGCCCACTTGAGTGGGGGGGGGAGGTCCACCAAGACCGATGCCGAGGCGAACATCCCTGCCAGCACGGCCGCCGGCGTCGCGATCATGTCGAGGGCGTGATCCAGCCAGGGGACGTAGTAGGCGACGATCTCGAGCGCCGTTGCGGACGCGAGCGCGATCAGGGCGCCGGTGCTCGCCAGCCAGTCGAACCCTCCCGCGAGGTGAAGGTGCCCAAACCGCGCGGTTGCGCTGGCGATAAGGAGCGGCACGAAGACCCGGAAACCGCAGGCCGCGGCCAGCCCCAGGCCGAGCGCGATGCTCAGCAACGCCTGCAATCCGCTGGGCCCACTCACCTGGTCACCCCTTCTGGGACCGAAGCCGGCCGATCTTCTCGCTCAACTGTTGCATCAGGATCTGCATCTCGGAGTGTTCGGGGTGCAGGACGCCGCCATCGACGTCGCTCGACACCTGCTTCAGGATGTCGATGCCTCGCCGCAGGCGGAACCGGGTGATGAATCCAGGGTAGTTAGCCGAGCGTGAAGCCGAGAGCACCGCCCAGACGTTGGTCCGCAGGTTATCCACGGCTGCCTTGAGGTCCTCCAGTCCCTCGGCGTTGCTCCCGCTCTTGGCCAGCTGCCCGTCGACCGTCGTGAGCTGCAGGCGGAGCGCGGCGATCTGAACTGACAGGGAATCGTCGGTCATTCGCTATCCTGGTTTCGGCTGGGGTGAAAGAGTAACGCTGCTTGTCGAGCGAACCTACAGCGTCTTCCGGACGCGCTCGAACCCGGCCTTGAGCTCGGCGACAAGGCTCTTCGCGGCCTCGCCGATGTCACCCATGGAATCCTTTGCCTCGCTGCCAGCGGCCTGAGCCCGTTGCCGGAAGGTGGCGAGCTTCTGGTCCAGCTTATCCAGTTCGTCGCGGCTGTCCGCCTTCGCAAGGTGAATCTTCAATTTGAGCTCGTCCCGCTCCCGCTCCAGATCCACCAGCGCCTGCTGCCATCTCGTACGCCAATCCGTCATTGGGCTCCTCCGGTTCCGGGCGGCCGTAGCGCCGCCAGGGGTAAAAGTACTCTGTCGGGCCTACGGGGGTACGGGCGCATCGTGGGACAAGCTGGCGGACGGGCGGGATGGGCGGTCACGGCGGTCGGGGACGGCCGACGGCTGACGGCTGACGGCTAGTGACGCCCTCCTACGCCAGCGGCCGAGGACGTCGGTTGCGGACGAAGAGGTTCTGCACCTTCTCCTCTCGGAAGTTCTTGAACTCGCCCGCGTCGAAGAACACCCCGTAGCAGAGGGGGCAGGACTCGAACCACAGATCTGGCTGTGCCTTGTCGACCATGCGGACCATGACCTGATCGTCGATCGGGCAGCGCACCAAACCCACCTTGTCGTAGCGTTCGCCCAGGGTTGGGCTGCCGGTGTCGAGCGCCTCGGCGCCCTCCATGGCCTTCACCTGCTCGTGCTCGAGCATGTCGAACCAAAGGCCGCCACAACCATTGCAGCGGTCCACCTCGATGCCGCCGAAGTGGACGGTGCTCATCGCCGCGCGGCACTTGGGGCAGCGTAACCCCTTGGGCCGGAGAGCGGTGAGGTCGTCGATTGGTGTGTCCATGAGGTCGGAAGCTGGGGGTGACTGCCATCGTGCCGCCGTAATATGGCTCACCGGCGGGCGAGTATCTCAGCGGCGGGTCGCGGCGGCGGCCCCTCGGACAAAGGCGATGTAGTCGGTCGGCAGGGGCGCCGCACCTGATGCGCGGATCCGGGCGGCGATCTGTCCCCGGTGATAGCAGCCGTGGGTGCAGACATGCAGGAGTATGTCCTCCACCGTCGTCTGGAACTCCTGACCCGCACTGTTCGTGTAGGTGACCATCCGGTGGAGTGCGGCGGGGTCGAGACTCCATAGGAATTCGCGGTACCCGCGGTCCAATTCGGCAGCCAGCGATTGAGACTCTCCGACAGCAAGCTTTGGCCAGACCCCGAAGGTCGGGGGAGTGCCCGTCAGCCGCGAGAGCCAGACCTCCTCCGCTCCCAGGACATGCCCGTACAGATCCAAGGCGGTGGTATCAGTGACGGAAGATGAGGCGAGCGCTTGCCCCGTTCGACGGTCGGCCCAGGCCAAGTGTCCCAACAGCCGGAACAGGGTCCGAAGATGCGGTGGAATCCGGCTCCTGCCGGCCTCGTAGTCGACTCGCGTCAGCTCGAAGCGAATAACGCCTGGTTCGGAACCCTCGCCGAGCAATCGGAAGCCATTCTTCTCCAGCACCGCAATGGAGGCCGCGAGCGAGGGCATCGTCTCCGCGATTACCCGGGTAACCGTCGGGTTCACGAACGCGTTGTGCACCAATGCTGCGGCGGCCTCCGAGGCGATTCCCTGTCGCTGGCAGGCCGGCACGACCGAATAGCCGATTTCGACCGTGCCGTCGGCACTCGGCTTCCCTTTGTAGCCCGCGATCCCCACCGCCAGGGGTCCGCCGGACGCTGACTCGTGCACAATGTAGTTGAACCACCACCCGACCGACGCCGGATCTCTTTCCAGTTCACGGAGACTGAGCTCGATCGCCTTGGCATCGAACAACTGAGGTGGCCACTCCGCATGGACCGGCACGTTGAGTGCGTCGCGGAGCGCAGTTGGTCCGGCGAGGTCGGCACGGGCCATCGCAGCCGTGGCTGGAACAATGCGAAGTCGGGCGGTGCGGAGCACGTCGGGAATCAGGATCCGGGGCAGGCGACGCGACCATAGGCGTAGTTGATGGCGCGCTGGCGATCCCGCACGGTCCCGCTGATCATCGCAAGGAGCGAGTCGGCACCTCGCCTCGTGTAGCGAATCACCTGGGGAAAATCGTGGGTCAGGTTCTCAAACGTGATCGAGGTGTCGCTGACGGTGGAGGCCAGAAACATCCCCGGCGGCTGCCCCGAAGGTGTCGCTTCGAAGATCAATCCGTTCGGCCCCGCGCGCACGATCATGGTCTCGTGGCTCCGAAGGCTGTCCCCATCGACCGAACGGCTCACCCCAATGAGGGCACCGCCCGCAGGGGCCAGCCACACTTCGTCAACCATCATGCCGGCTTGCACCTGTCTCCAGCAGCCGGCCATCCACCCAGGGAGGGTAGGGGCGCCGGACTGTTGGGCGGCGAGCGGGCCGGCGAGAACCGCCAGTGTCAGGACGAGCGCTCCGCGGGCGCGTGGGCTAGCGATTGTCGTAGCGGGTCACGACGGCTGAACTCGTACAGCATGTACTGTCGGCATTCAGTCTCCAGAACCACGAGAGGGTGATGGCGATACTACTGAGAGGTGCGCATTAGCGCCAGCCACACTCAGAGCGGCATGGTCATCAACAAGTCGGTCTGCTCGTCATTGCCGACGCGAAAGGTGGTGACGCCCGCGTCGGTGAAGCCGCACTTGCGGTAGAATGCGATGGCCCGTGGGTTCCGCTCCCAAACCGTTAGCCAGAGGTACCTGGCCTTACGCTCCAGCGCGGCGCCACGCACCGCGGCCATGAGCGGTTGAGCGATGCCCTTTCCGATCCAGGCCTGCTCGAGGTAGAAACGGTGCAGCATGAGCCCCTCGGGTCCGAGTGGTGCCGGCGGCTCCCGGGTGAGTAGTTGTGCGTAGCCCGCGGTGATGCCGTCCACGTCCGCGAGCAGCGTGGTCCAGTCTGGGTTGAACAGCTCCTCCGCCATCAACTCCAGGGTGTAGTGTGTCCGCACATGCAACTCGAGATCTTCGGGAGAGTTGTCGTGACCGAAGGCATCTCGGAACGTGCGTGCGGCGAGATCGGCGAGATGCGGAGCGTCCGCGGGCACCGCGCGACGAATGTGAGGGCTTGGCGGTACCGTCATCCCCCCCGCTCCGCTTCAACTACCGTCGCGCCCCAGCCGTCGTAGGCTCCGTCTCGCGACTCGGCGACCGCGGTCAGGTAGCGCCGCAACCGCTGCAGTTCTCCCAACTCGGGGCTCATGCTGCGCGTGGCGAGGCAGAGGAACTCCGGCGGCGTCTCCGCGGCCCGAACTTCCACTTGAAATCCCTCGTTGGTCAGCTGCTTCGCGACCTCTTCCGCCGCCACGCGGTCCGGCAAGTAGAGGAAGAACTCCATCTCGTGCTGCTTCCCCAGATTCGAACCGGCGCGAGCCAGCTCGGCGAGCGTCGTCGCATCGGGGTCGGCGGCGCGGGCAGCCACTTCGCGCGACTGCCCACGCAGCATGAGGTAGAGCCCCAGGAGGCCGAGTACGAGGAGCAATGTGAACGACATGATGGACCGTGGTTCAGGGGCGATCAGCATCTGGCGCGCGATCGCCACTGGTAGCGCCGGAGCGGGATGCGTCCGGCCTCGTCAACCAGCACTCCCTCCTTGAGGAGTCGAAACCGCTGCTCAATCCCGCCCGCCTCAGGCGGCAGGCTGATGCGCCCGGCGCTGTTGATGACCCGATGCCACGGCAGCACCGTGCCGCTGTGGAGCCCGTGGAGGGCGTACCCGACCTGGCGAGCGGCATTCGTCAGGCCGGCGAGGGTGGCCACCTGGCCGTAGGTCGCCACCTTGCCGCGCGGGATGCGTCGGACCACGGCGTAAATCCGCCGGTAGGTGTCAGCAGGCACCGAAGCTGCCCTCAGTCCCCGGCTCGCTCCGCCACTCGACGCAGGTGATGCGCGGTGTGATACACGGAGAAGGCGAGCATCTCTCGGACAGTGAGGAGGCCGAGCAGCGGATGTGGCAACCGGAGCCGGTCTAGCGGGCGCTCTGGCCATTTGGCGATCCCGCCCTGCAGATCGACTGTCACCGCGGCCCAGGCATTCATGATCTCGAGTCGGCGTGCCAGCGGTTCCGCCGAGCTGAGTTCTGGCTCCGGGGCGAACCGACCGGCGTGGCCGCCGCGGTCGAGGGTTGCCCGGTACGCGTCCCGCACTTCCGCGAACGATCGCGATACCCCGTCCCAAGTGCCGAAGCGCAGAGCAATCATCCACCGAGGGAGTTTGAGCGCCCGGGCGAGCGGCGCACCGGCTTTGTGCAAGTGCCGGATGTGACCTGCGGGGGACCAGGCATTTCCCTGCCGCGAGAAGAACACCGAATTGGGCAACGATGCCAGGTACGCGCTGCCGGAGGCGAGCAGCGTGCCCAGTGCGTGGCTGTGATCGGCTCCTGTCACGGGCGTACCGGTCTCGAAGGCGGGAGTCATGCTCGCAACTTATTGGGCCGATTACCGGACCGAAAGCTCGTACACCAGGAAATGATCGTCGCGGCGGTACCCGAGCGACTCATAGAGACGCTGTGCCGTGGAATTGTCGCGCGCCGTCTGGAGGAAGAGGCCGACCGCCTCGGTCGCGAGGGCGAGCTCGCGGGCCCGCTCCATCAGCGCCCGACCAGTTCCCTTGCCCCGTGCGGCCGCCGTGACGTAGAGATCATTCAGGAGCCAAAGTCGACCAGGCCTGGCAGTCGTGGACGAGAAGACCGGGTAGAGCTGGACGAAGCCGAGGGGCACTATGCCCTCGCTGGCGACGAAGATCACCGAGTCGCCCTGGCGTAGCCGCTCGGCGATGAAGGCACGGGCGACCGCCAGGTCCGGCGCGAGGCGATAGAACTGTCGGTAGGCGTCGAAGAGCGGTGCCACCAAGTCGAGGTCGGCTACGGTGGCCTGGTGGATGTTCATTGTGTGCCGCTCATGGGGGAGAGGGGGCATCCAGCTCGGAATAGACTATTCGTACCGAGCCCACGGTGTCTGCCCGCGAGAGGAAACGGATATCTCCGGTGTGGGCCACGCTCAGTTCCCCCGGCCCAACCCACCGGATACGGAGGTAGCGCGGCCAGGTATGAGGATCGGATGGTCCGCTGGCGGAGAAGATGGAGCCGGCCCCACTCGTGTCGCCAACTGGCGTTTCCATCCAGAGGTAGAGCGTCGTTTCATCGAAGTGAGGACAGGCCTGCAGGTGTAGTGCCTTCTGGCCCCCGGTGGCCGAGCTACCCCCGCTGTCAAAATCGGTCGTGAGGCAGCCGGTGGTCGCGTCGGGGGTAGGCGCGATGACCTGTCTGCCAAGCAGGTACGCCCCGATCCCCAACGTGGCAAGCGCTGCGAGCAGATAGATCTTTGGGAGTGGGTTCAACACGGGGTGAGGCCACGTGGCGACGGGTGTCGTTTCGTATGGGCAGGGGAGGCGCGAATCCGCCTCCGCTATGCCCTGGTCCGTCGCTGGCCTGCGCTGAGTGCGGAGGCCGGGTCGATGAACCGGCCGAGCAATTCATGGAGCGCCCGGTCGTGGGTGGCGATGTGTTCATAGGCGACAATGCGGACGCGCTCCTGCACGTCCCGGAACACGCCGAGGATGCGTCGTACCCTCGTGTGCACCTCGATCCGGAGCAGTCGCCCCTCGATGTCGTAGGCGACTGGATAGGCCCCGGCGCGCACGTCCTCGGGAGAAAGCTCCCGCTCCGCGGCACCCACACTGGCGAAGATGAGCAGATCTCCGCGGGCGTCTATTACGATCGGTGGCTTGAGCAATGCTACGACCTCGGTTGTCCGACGGCGGCCTCGGGAAGGACTCGTTAGGCCTTGAGGGTGAAACCTACCTCTCGATGCGGTCGGCGTCCAACTGTCGGCGTTCCGGTCCAGGGTTCCACGCACGATCGCAGCGCTCAAGATATCTCACCCAAGGCCGCAATCGCCACCGCCGCGACCAGGCCGTCTTCCGCCGAGGTCATCCCGCTTACCCCTATCGCGCCGACCAGTTGGCCTCCGGCCATCACTGGCACTCCACCCTCGAGGGCCACGGCTCCAGGCATGGTGATCATGGCGGCCCGCCCCGCCGCGATCGCATCTTCCAAGGCCTTGGTCGGGCGCTTGAATCTGGCCGCGGTGCGCGCCTTGAGTACGGCAACGTCCTGGCTTGCGGGCTGGGTACCATCGAGCGAGTGAAACAGGATCAGACCGCCGGAGGGGTCGACCACCGCGACGGCCACCGTCCAACCACGTTTCACCGCCTCGGCTTCGGCGCCGGAAGCCAGTCGTTTGGCCGCTTCCAGCGTTAGCGTGGGAGCGGGTCTGATCAAGGACATCGCCCCGGGGGGTGAGGGTGGCACTGCGGCGAAGAACGTACGTCGCGCCGGGCCGGTTCGGTAGGGGGAGAATCGACCCTGAAGGACTCGACGACTCAGCTGGTGGGCTGCGGTCACCAGTTGCGGCTACTCGGTGGCGATTAGGATCTGTCCGGCAGGGTCCACTTCTCGCACCAACTTGAGTATCGCATCGATTTGAGGCTCGGTGGCGTGATAGCGGTGACCGTCCTTGAACACCGCCGTTACTCTCAACGAATGCGTCTGTTGCACTGCCCGGATCGCATCGGGATTGCCGCGAATGGTGGCGGCCAACTCGGCCCAACTGACAGTGCTGTCTTCGGGGACGGGAGGAGCCGACACAGTTTGGGGTATTGAGGTGGCAGCCGGCGGAAGTGCAGGCGTGGACTCCGCTTTGCCGGCGGTGGAGCCGCTGTCTGACCTGCTTCCGCAGCCCGCGAGGAGGAGTAGCGAGATCGTGAACCACCGCACAAAGCGTTTCGGCGGCGGATTACTGATCGGCGGCCGCGATGAGTTCGTGGGCCTTGGCGACATAGGCATCGTATGCCTTCCCCCACAGTCCCGAGAATCGGGACTTCTTGGGAATGTTTTCGATCATCTCGAGGAGCGGGCGAAGCTTGGGATCAGCCCAGTCGTCCGCCTCGAGACCCTCAAGCACGGTACTCCGCGGCACCAGGCCTTCGAAGAAGGCTCGGGCCCGGACCGCGATCTCATGCCGTCGGTACGCCCGGGAATCACTCATTGGGTACAGCCTCCACCAGTATCCACACTAAGACGTCTGAACTAGGACGTCTGACGGCGGCGCCAGTCTCACTCCCCTCCCGCCAACAGTCCTCCGGCAAATCCGATTGGTGGCAACAATATACTTGGTGCTGCTGGCCAGCGTGGCCATCTGTCCCGCAAAGAGACCGTACTCGCCCAGGGCTTGCAGCGCTCATGCACTCGTTCGGGGCGGACGAGGCGCTACCGATGGCATTCGCCCGACTCTCCCCTCCAGCGGCCAGGTCACTCTTCGCGCCGTCTCCGGATCACCCCAAAGTTCACTTAGTCGTCCATCCAGGGTCGACACCGGATCTTCCCCGTGCTGTCTGCGATACTCTGCCACTGCCGACCAGGTATGCACGTAGGCAATTAGCTCCGGAAGCGTCCAAACAAGCTCCATCGCGACGGCGGGGAATGGCTCTTCCGGGAAGGGGAACGGCAATGCGCGGTAGCCCGTGTCCACGTGGTGGCGCTCTGGCGGCCAGCATGGGCCGACCGTTTGAGTATAGAACTCCCGCACGGGGGCGTCGATCAGCGGGTCGATTTGACAGAGCCCGTAGGACCACATCGCGAGCACCCCGCCTGGGCGCAGTACTCGGCGCACCTCTTCATAGAACAACTCAAGATCAAACCAGTGGGCGGCTTGGGCCGCCGTGATGAGGTCGACGGCTCCGTTGCCCAGGGTGGTCCCGGACTCGCTGGCGTGCAGATAGGTGATGCGAGGATGTGCGACGGCCTCCCTCAACTGAGCCGCGCTGGCATCGGTGGCATACACCCGCTCGAAGTATTTGGTGAGGCCGAGCGCGGCTTGGCCGTTACCCGTGCCACAATCCCACGCGAGGTCGCGTGGCGAGACGAGACGCCCGAGCGCTGCGAAGAGCGCCGGAGGGTATCCCGGCCGGGATCGGGCGTATTCAGCAGCCCCTTGGGAGAAGTGATCCTTGAATGACATCTCCAACGGGCAGACCGAGTGCTACTTCACATGCCTGAATGTCAGCCGCCGAACGGCGAGCGACATGGTCGAAGGATTTACGCCGAACCGTTTGGCCAGATCTTTGATAGGCGCTCCCTTGCGGTACAGCTTGCGGGCCAGCTTCACTATCCGTTCCGTCAGCTTGGCGGCGAAGTTGTCGCTCCCTTTTCGATGGGCGGCTCCGCCGTAGCGCTTCGGTTGGCGGCGGGACGAGAATCGAGTGGAGCGGGAGGATCGGCGGGGTGCCATAGGCAGGCTCAGGGGGTGAAGGGGTCCGCGAGGGGGCCGCGGAGCTGCCGCGATCAAGGGGGGTCGCGGCCGGTACGACGCCTAATTCTTGCGCGTGGAACAGGGTTACGCTAGACGGGGACCGCGGGGACGGGGGAGCATGTCAGGCTGTGAAGACTCCTCGCAGCGCTTGGGATGACAGCAGCGCACCAATCCGCGCTCCTGATCCGGTTCGCCGGACCCCGTTGCCGTTCCTCGCCCTCAGTACTCCATCAGGAGTTCCTCGAGCCGGGTGAGTGCCGTCAGCGGCCGACCGTGGGTTACCCAGGCCAGGAGCATCAGGCCTCCCTCCGGCGACGATACGAATGCGAGACAATCGGGGAATTGGTTGACGAAGCGCGCCGCCCGGGCATATCGACCGTTGCCGAGGGACGCGGCCCAGCGAGCATGCTCGGCGACGCCTGTCACCGAATCCACCACCGACAGGGTGCAATCCTCGTCCGCCGGATTGAGATCAGCGCCGAAGCCGAAGATGGAGAGGTCGTTCCCCAGCACCACCGCTCCCTCCGTGGCGCTGAGTTGCCCGATCTGGACCAGGAGCCGGTGGCTCAGATCGGACAATGCCGACCGCGGCTTGGTCTTCATGGGGATCAGGAATGCGCCCGTCGCCGCTGATCCCGAGGCCCGGTGCCTGTGTTCCGGGCGCTCGCCCAGCGACTCGTCCAGATCCTCCAGCCGAGCTCGCGTCGAGGATGCTGAACGGGCGTCCAGAGAGTATCTGAGCCGGACCGAGTCGGGCCATGACCCCGACGTTGGTGGCACCACCAGGATGGTTCCACCCTTGCCATGCCGATGCAGCGTGGCGGCAATCTTGAGCAGGTGCTCGCCCCGGCTGATGACATCCGGGGACGGCGGTGAGCTGGTCGGATCGAGGATCGAGCCGACCACGCTCATAAGGGAGTATGGCCCGCTCTTGATCAGGTGAGTCTCGCCCCCGCGGATCATCCCGATGACCTCCTTATCCTGGGAGACCACCAGATAGCCGGGCCCGAAAATTCGGAACACCGGTTGCCAAAGTGGTGGTGCCTCCAGGAGACCCCAGATCTGTGGCATCCCATCCGGTGACAGCTCCACGGCGGCAAGGGCCTGGCCCAGGGCAGGGGAAAGCCGCACGATCGACTCCTGGGTCACCATGATCGGTTCCCCGAACCGTAGTCCACCGGGAACCGTGCGATCCGCGATGGTCATGGCGCAGCGGGCGGGACGCCCCTCCTCGTACCGCAAGCTGGCCCAGAAGGAAGTGTTGAGGATGTAGGCGAGATGGCGGGGATCCAGCTGGAGCTGGTCGGCAGGCGACGTAGCCGCTTGCTCCCTGCCCGCATAGACGCGCTCTCGCTCCCTGGCCTTATCGGCAAGGAGTTTCACCAGCGGGCTATCGGAGGCGATCAGTGGGAGAATATGAAGATCCCTCGCAAGGGGCGCAGGTGGCCTTCCCGCCCGCGCCATGCGGCCAGGGTGATGGTAACCCAGAGCTTCCGGTCAATGCTGTAACCTGCACCTGGAAACGCGGAGCGCCAGACCCTCACGCGAGAGGCGTGGTCCTGTCGGGTGTCCGCGAAGCGTCGCGGACCAGTGCCAGCACATCCTCGTCGGCGGGAACGATTTCGAAGGCGGAGCGAAGCTCCGGAGGAACCGCGGCGGGGCGGCCCCGGGCCGCGTCCACAAAGACCCAGACAGTCTCCGCCCGGGCCACCACTTGCCGGTCACTCGGCCGCCAGAAGGAGAATTGGCGAGGCGAACTGTGACGTCGGAAGCCGGTTACCCAGGTGAGTAGTGAGAGCGACTCACCCGCAAACGCAGGCAACAGGTATTCGATGAAATGCGACCGCACTACCCAACCGCATCGGTCCCTTTGGTAGCGTTCCAGAGGCCAGCCCTGTTGCGTCGAGTGCTCAATGGCGGCGTCCTGCATCCACTGCAGATAGGCCAGGTTGTTCACGTGACCATTGGCGTCGATCACATCGTTCGTGACCATCAGCGGATGAATGAGAACCCGTGGCACGAAGCCGTCATCCTTTCACATAGCGCGCTGCCGACAGCAATCCATCCTGGACTAGGAGAGGCATCTGCCCCGCCTCAATCGCAACCGAAGGCCGGCGGGAGTGATCAGAGTCGGCCGAAGTTGTAGACCAGGCCGGCATACAGCGCATCGGGTGCCGGGCCGCTGAGCCCCAGAATGCCGCCGAGGTCCAGCACCAGCTCGGGCGCGACCGTGATCACCGGACCGCCCAGGAGCGCCACCGTCCCGGGTGATCCGGCTCCCCCGCTGGTGCCGGGGAAACCGAACACCTCGGCGGTCAACCCAAGGACACCCGCCAGCGGAACCGCCCCGGCTACGGTCCACACTGTGGCATCGCGCGGCGCGCGGGAGCCGTCCCCCGATCGACGGGTATAACCCGCGTTGAGGTCGAGACTCACGTCGCCGAACCGATGGCTGGAGATGAGCAGCAGGGAGACGTCGGTCGTGCCGGTGCCATGAATGTCGTCCGCGATCGGAAACTTGATCGTGGGCTGGAAGGCCAGCGCACCGAGAATCGGGTTGCGGTCGAGCACGCGAACCTTGACGCCGACGCTGAGATCGCCCATGCCCAGGTTCTCTTGCGGCGGCCGGATGGCGTTGCCGGCGATCCCGAGCTGTACCCGTTGGGCCAGCCCAACTTTCAGGACACCGGGCGTCAACAGTGCATGACTGTCATCGGAATTCCGGTCCCACTCGAACCCCGCTTCCAGCTCCACGTAGCCCGGCGCCACTGTCCAGGCGTGGGTAGCGACTGTTGGACGCTCCGGCATGACGGCGCGGGGATCGGGGCTGTCCTGGGCATGCGCTGCTGGGATACCGATCAGAAGGCACAGCAGAAGGGGCGGGGTGCGAAGGTTCATCAGAGCGTGAGCTCCATGTAGACGTCCGCCCGGCGGTAGTCAGAGTGTGGCAGCGGGCCATGCCGGAACCCCAGTCGCTCATACAGGTGAATGGCATTTGCCAGGCGACTATTTGTCTCCAGGAAGACCGATTCAGCACCCTTCGACCTCGCGTAAGCGATCACCGCCTCGCCAAGTCGGCGCCCTATTCCGTGGCCTTGTGCCGCGGGGACCACCGCCATTTTTGCCAGCTCGAACCGACGCGGACCAGTGGCGACGGCGGCCGCGGTGCCGACGATCTCGCTACCCAGCCGGGCGAAGTAGATCTGGCCTCCTGGCTCGATGATCGCCTGGTGCGGGTTCCTGAGGAGCTTCTCGTCCGCCGGCTCGATGGCAAAGAGCCGCTCGATCCATTCCCGGTTGAGTTGCTCAAACACCGGCGCCAGCTCGGGTCGAAAGGGCTCGATGGTCGGCTCGGACTCCGTAGTGGTCGGATCGGGTCGTGCCGTCATCAGGGCGTCGGGGAGGGGAGAACAGGTCGGAGTTCCGCGTCGTTGAGCGACATGATGCCGTCTCGTGCCGCTATGTACCCGGGACCTACATTGTCCGACTGGCTCGCGCAGAACCCCAAGTCCCGGATAAGGCCGTCCTCGAGGCGGTAAACCCAGCCATGTACCGTGAGCGACTGCCCTCTGGCCCAGGCGTCGTTCACCATTGTGGTGCGGCAGACGTTCAGGGCCTGCTCGACAACATTGAGCGCACAGAGGCGATCGAGCGCCGCTTGCTCGTTCCGCAGCGACTCCAGAAATGGCCGGTGCCGGTCCGCCACGTCCTGCACGTGCCGGAGCCAGTTGTCGATCATCCCTAGGGGACGCCCGTGCCAGGCCGCGGAGATTCCCCCGCAACCGAAGTGGCCGCATACGATGATATGCTCGACCTTGAGCACGTCGACGGCGTACTGAATGGTGGAGAGGCAATTCAGATCGGTGTGTACGACGACGTTCGCCACGTTACGGTGGACGAACATCTCGCCCGGGAGGAGTCCGACAATCTCGTTGGCCGGAACCCGGCTGTCGGCGCAGCCGATCCACATGTGGTGCGGGGTCTGCTGGTGGGCGAGTTCCTGGAAGAACCTGGGGTGCCGCGCGGTGATCGCCGCGGCCCAGGCCCGGTTCTTGGCAAAAAGATCTGGCAGAGTGGACATCGGAGGGGAATCTTGCCGGATGGCACCTTGGGCGCCAGCCTCCCCGTCGGTCATCAAGCGCGCGTTACGAAGGGTCGCGGTGCACAGTGTCCGGTGAGAACCCCGGCAGGCACACGGCCAGGTATTCCGCGCCATCACTTCCCGGCGTGCTGTAACGGATCCATTCGCCCGGAGCGGTGAGAACAGCCTGCCCGGCGCGCACTTCGAGAACGCCCTGCTCGTGCTCCACCCGAAGGACGCCCCGCAAGACCACTGTGATTTCCTCGAATTCCGGGCGCTGCCCAGGCTCTCGCCAACCGCCGGGCGAGATCATCCGGGCGACGCTTACCTGTCGCTGGCCCGTGGCGACGCGTCCCGCGTACTCCTCGATGCGCTTGGGTGGGTGGCCAACGGCTTCAACGACCGCAGGTTGTTCAATGAGGCGGGGCATTGGGCTCCGTTGCTATTTCGGCGAGAGACTAGCCACCAGACGGACACTACGCTTCGGCAGCAGCTGGCGGTGGCGGCGGTGCGGCGTTGTTTCGGCGGCGCTTCCACGCGAACCACCCCAGGCCAATGACAGTGGCCCAGCAGGCCCAATTGGCCAGCGCCAGCAGAGCGGTGCCGCTGACATCCATGGGCACGTGGCCACCACGAACGACATGGGTGAGCACCAGCCCATTTCGAAAACCGCAGCAGAGCCCGACGGCGGAGAGCGCCTCGATGGCGGGGAGGTGAAACAACGCGACCGCCACTTCCCACAGCGGCGCGTTCGGGATGAGGCTGCTTCCGAAAAAGGGAAAGCCGCGGATGTAAACGACCACCGCCAGCAGGCCCTGTAGGCCGAGCAGTACCAGCAGGACCGTCGTCAGGCGGAGCCGCATGGGTTCACCGAGCGAGAGGGGAAGCACGGCCACGGTACTGTTTTCGGCCATGGAGCAGGCGCCGTCCGCGGAACGAAGCTCCGGACGAGGTTAACGATCCTCTCACCCTTGCGTCCAGTCCATGCGTCACCGATCTCTGAGTGTGGCCAGCCCAGGAGAATATCGATGCAGAAGAGAAAGCTCGTCATCGGCCTGTCACGGGCCCTGGTCCTAGGCGCCCTGCTTTCCTGTTCCGCTCCCCCCCACCTGGCCGCGTCTACGTCGCTCGGCGCCCGCCTCCGGTGCGGGCCGAAGTCATTGGGGCACGGCCTGCTCCGGGCCATGTCTATGTGCGCGGATTCTGGCGCTGGCAGGAGAGCGATTACGTCTGGATTCCGGGCCATTGGGCCGTCGCGGAGCGGGGGTTCCGCGAATGGGTCCCTGGCAATTGGCGTCACGGGCGGCGGGGGTGGTACTACGTGGATGGGCACTGGCGGTAGCGCCCCCGTGAGTGGTCCCACGAACGGCAGCTAAGACGTGGTGGTACCGCGATTCAAAGGCATCGCACGCCACGCGAGCCGCGCCACGATGGCAACGATCAGGGCGCTGGCGAGGGCCGAGACAATGCCACTCAGAATCGGTGCACTACCCCAGACGACCGGTGCCAGCCCAGCCGTCAGGGTCAGCGGTACCCCCCAGAGGATCGTCAGGGGTCCTGACCATCGCCGTCCGAGGAGCAGCCCAGCCGCAAGCGCCACACCCAATGCCCCATAGGTAACAGCCGACCACGCGGCGAGACTTTGGAGCCCTGTGCTGGCAGAGCGCACGTCCCTCGGACCATTCAGCAGACCCAGCAGCCCTGTGACGATGGGGACGAGCGCGGCGGCGAGTCGCCAGAGCATGCTCCGGGGCACGATGCCCTCAGCCCATGTCACGGCCGGGACGGGCCGAAGCCAGTTCGGAATCGCCATGGGCGCCACACTCAGCTTGTTGCCCGTCACGGTACGCCGATGATAGTCAACCTGGCCGAGATGAAAGCCGAGGTGCACGGCCAGGTGGATCAGGAAGTCGCCGGTGGCGAGTTCCTGTCCGTCCACGATCACCGGGTAGCGCTCCGTCAGCCGCTCGACAGGCAGACCAGCCAGAGCAGAGCTTACCGCCTGCTCGGTTGCGGCGATATCGGCAAGCAGCGCCACGCGAGGCGTGGGGGGAGACTCGAACTCAGCTGTGCGGTCGCGGCGGTAGCCTGTGTCACCCAGTACCCCACCGACAAAGTGCCGGAGATTGCCGCACAGGTGGCGCACTAGTACACCCGCGGAGTTCGGAAGACCCACCGGCATTTCCCAAATGGCCGCTTCATCGGGATACGACTCGATCTCCCGCCGAAGTGCACGGAGGTCCCGAGCGATGATCGTGGCGAGAGACGTCGAAGACATCAGGAATGGCGACTGAGAAGCCGCGCAAACCGTCGTCCGGTGTACTCCCATCCGATGCTCTCGTAGAACGCGTGTGCTCCCGCGCGATGCTCGGCCGTGCCCACCACGATACGCGCGCAACCTGCCTCCTCTGCGAGAGCCACCGCCGCAGCGACCAGCCGCCTGCCAATGCCACGGCCGCGTTGGGATTCCCCCACCACCAAAGCCGTCAGGTGCGCCACTGGGTTTGGCGCATGCAACGCGGGAAACAGATGGACCGTCGCAACCCCTACCACCCTGCCTTCACTCGCGGCGACCAACGCCACCCCGCCACCCTCCGCGAGGCGCTTCAGACGACTGGGGATCTCCTCCGCGGCTACCGGATATCCCAACTCTCCGAGCAGATTGGCAAGTTCCGCGGCATCGGCAGGCTCCGCGCGGCGCAGAAGGGGTGCTCCCTGTACCGATGGCGATTCGGTCATCGCGGCCCGTGGTCAGCTATCGCCGTTCTGAGGTGTACACCTTGTTCACGATGTGCCAGGCGCCGTCGAATTTCACCAGCGACAGGTAGTCGGTGTAGCGAGAACCGGGATAGTCCTCGACCACCTTTACGGACGCGATATCGCGGACGATCTCCAGGGATGCGATGCGGAGGTCGCCTTGTTCCTCCTTGCCAGCACTGGCGGCGAAGCCCTTATACCAGTCTGCCTGGGTGAGCTGGCCCAGATGACCATCCCGTCCGACGAAGTAGAGCCTCGCCTCCGGCCAGAAGGCCCGCCTGAGACTTTCGACATCGTTGAACTTGAGACCGTGCAGGTAGGCATTGATTACATCCCGGACCGCCAGGTCCTCGTTAGCTGCCGCCTGTGCGTGAGCCGCGACCGAGGGTGCCGTGAGGAGTGTTGCGATCAGCACGACCGCGCGAAGCATGGGACCTCCGGAAGGGAGGGTGTGGGAACGGCCGAAACCCTAACGCACCGGCAACCTCAGGAGTTTCGGAGCGCGAGACGAGACCGGTCTATCTGCCGCCGCGACCGACCGCGGTCGGCTGAATCAGAAGGGTCAGAGAGAAGGCGAGGAGAAGCAGTCCAAGACACAGCAGGAACCAATCCCTGGGAGTCGCCCGACGCAGCCGTCTGCGGGCGCCGGCCAGCATGTCCCGCGTGGCGCGCCCAGCGCGTTTTCCGAGCTCGAAAAGGTGGCCCGCTCCGCGGCTCCAGGTGAATTCCAAGTGGATAGTGGTCATTCGGGTCTGCATCAGTAGACCAGCCAGGTCCCCGGCGTGGCCAACTCGACCGAGTGACCGTCCGGATCACGAAAGTAGAGACTCTTCCCGCCGCGTGCCCAGTCGACTCGGCTCTCGATCGGTACTTGCATCTCGTTGAGCCTCGCTTCCCACTCGTCGAAGTCGGCTAACCCGATCCCGAAGGCGAGATGCACGGGGCCGTTCCCGTCATGAGGCGGAATCCTGCCGTTCGGAAGCGTGAGCCCCTTGGCCGAGCCGCCCCGCCGAAAGAGCAGCAAGACCGTGCTCTGTCCCGCATCCAATGCCACGAGTCGTTCGTCCTCGAACAGCACGGCTGCACCGAGGAGCCGCCGATAGAAAGTGGCGGTCCGCGTCGGATCGTCACAGTAGAGCGCCAGCTCCAGCAGGCGATGGTGCGGTGGGGTCACGCGCGGCAAGGCCTCAGCCAACTGATCGCCACCCGATCAGCATTCGATGGGAACATCGAGCCCTGGCCGGAGCGATCGTCGGGGTGCATCAGGGAATGGTGGCAAATGCAGAGGCCCGGGGGCGTTG
Source organism: uncultured Gemmatimonadales bacterium (assembly GCA_963748035.1). Lineage (GTDB taxonomy): Bacteria > Gemmatimonadota > Gemmatimonadetes > Gemmatimonadales > GWC2-71-9 > JADJOM01. The sequence continues at coordinate 584,072 of CAVVHO010000005.1, forward strand.
GCAGACCTCTACGCTTCCTCGTTCTATCTGTCTGCACTAACGACCATCGGCTCGACCTCGCCCAATACCGAGGGCTCCGCGGCCGTTGGTTCGACGACCACTACTGCGAGTGGCATTGCATGATACTTGGAGACCCGCTTGAGTCTCCCATCCGACTGGTGGCGGAGAATCACGATCACCAGCTTGGCGGTTGAGTCCGTCGGCCGGAACATGGCGGCGACGCGTCCAGCCGGCAGCTCGGTCTCGAATGGAGTACGGTCGCGGCGGCCCTCGAGTGGCCAGCCCTCCTCCGGGAAAATTGCCCAGTCCACCGCCAAGCCATTGACGTCCCCGCTGGTCACCCGCACAACGTACCGAGGGGAAGCCGGGGCGGCGGGAGTCGGAGGTGGCGCACACGCCGCAAGGCCGAGGAACAATGCCGCGCCTTGGATTGAAGTCACTTTCATGATAGTCCTCCGGGCCCAGGATACAACTCGAACTGAAATGTTCCCTTGGTCGTCAGACTGCGCCAGTCTGGCCCACCAGATCGCTGAAGCTAGCGGGCCTGAGCGGCCGCCTGAATCACCTCCGGAACCTCCGGCTCACCGGCGAAGAAGCTGCCCCGCTTGCCGCTGGTGAGCGCCCAGCGGTGGAGCCAGGTGATTCCGGCGGGTCCGACATACTCGTCAGGAGAGAGGTAGGCGGGATCAGCAAGCGCGGAATCTAGCGTGATGAAGCTGTAGCCTCGGGCTCGCAGGGCTTCGGCTAGTCGATCCAGGTGCGTCGCATTAAGCCAATTCGCGTGGAGCAGGAGGATTTGGGATATCTCACGGCCAAACAGAGCCTGCGACTGACTCTCATAGTACTCGACGACTCGCAGCATATAGTCGAGATAGGACTCGGCGATCGTGCCGGCAGCTGAAGAGTCGCCGCGTTCCAGGGCCCGGTCGTAGGCCGCCGCGTAGAGGTAGTCGTAGTTGTCGATCGTCACCGGCGCCACGCGGTAGCCGTGGTCTTGCAGGAAGTGTTCGAGCCTCCGCTTGGTCGCGAGATCGCGGCCGGTGTGCAGGTACGGGTGACGAAAATATCGTGGGGCCAGGCCAGCCTTCGCGAGAAGCGGACGAGTGATGGCCTCACCCTCGAGCACGTCCTGCTCGAACTCGGCGAGGGGCACGTGATGAAGGTCGGTGTGAGCGTAGGTGTGGTTGCCGAGTTCGAGGCCCGCGGCCAGCCATCGCTGGAGTAGCGCGACCCGGCGTGGAACGGGCCGCCCGTTGTCGAAGAGTTTGTTCTCGTTGACGAAGCCGATCGCAGGCACCTGTTGCTGGGCTATCGCTCCCAACAGCCGATCCGTGAGGGTTTCGCGGCGCTCATCGTCTTGCGCCGCCACCGAGGTCGTCGGCAGGTCATCGAAAGTGATCGCCATGTTTCGTGATGGCGGCTGGCCCTGCCCGGAGGAACTGCCGCACACCCCGACGACGCCTAAGCCCAGCAGGAGTGAGGCTACGGCGTTGCGAATGCCGGGAACGGGTCGCGAGGGGATCAGGCGGAACCGGCGCCGGTGGCGCCAGAGAGCTTGAGCCATGCCTTGCGATACAGCAGGCGCCGCCACCATCGGGGCTTCGGCTGGAGCAGCTTGAGCTGGGCCGTTTCGCGTCCGCGCGAGGTTTCCACCGAGACCACCGCGGCAAACGGTGCGCCTCCTGTCAGGCGGCTCAGCAGAAGGGCGTTCGCCCGGAGGAACCAGGCGGCCGCCTCGGTCCCGAGATCGCCGAGGCCCATCACGACCCAGAAGACCCGATGGCTCGCGGGGTGAGCCCCTCGATAGACGAGCCCGTAGTCGATCCCGCTCTTTGCCTCGAATACTTCGCGGGAGGCAAGACTCCGAAAGGCGTCCGGATTCCGGAAAGCAACCAGGCGCGGTTCGCAGGCGTCGAGGATGTGGACCGACTTGTAATGCGGTCCAATCGCAACGGCGTCCTCGTCCCAGCCGCGCCGGTTCCCTTCACCCGCCCGGATGTTGATCGCCAGGGACGGGTTCGAGCCGACCAACAGCTGCAGGATGTCCCCGGCTGCCCGAACGTCCGGGGCACTGAACACCTCCGAGATGTTCGCCAGCTTGTGCACCGTGACTCCCGTGCCGCTTCCCGGCGGGTATTCTGGCACCCGGGCAAAGTACTCGTTGCCCGGTACGAACATGCCGCGCAGAAAGACCGTCATGGGCGTGCCGTCGCCCTTCACCCGGCCCAGCAGTCGGCGCAGTTGCCGACCCGATTCTCGACCCACGAGTATCGACAGGAACAGGGAGACGACCAGGATCCCAATGGCTCCGAGGAGGAGCCACTGGGAGACCTCCCAGTCCTGGTCGAATATCGCGGGGAGGAGGAAGGTGAGCAGCATCACGGTTCCAGTTGCGGGTGGCCCGGGACCGATCGGCGGCCGGGCGAGAAAGGAATGTCGACCCGTCGTCGGTCACGCGCCAGCCTTGGCGCTCGCCGCCGACGCGGGGTGCTACCGTCCACTGCCTCGCAGTCGCTGGCCGGCTGGGATGCCGCGACGAAGGAGCTTTCGCGCCGAGGCTGCGATTTCCTCGATACGGATGCGAGCGGTGCGCATGTCCCGCGCCGTCCATCGCTCGGGATGGGCCCAGTACTCTGCGGTCAGTTGCAGGCGGTGCGCCAGTTCCCGATCGAGCCGCCGGACCCTTACCGCCGCTTCGGTCCACAGTCGGACCAGGCGCGCTTGGGTCCGGGCCGAGGGTGGGCGGCCCTGCGCGCGAGAGCCCAGATACCGCTTCGTCGAATTCACCGCCATCAGCAGGGCACGCAGCGCTTCGTCCTCGCGCGCAGCGCGGGTCTCCGCTCGGTCGAACCACCGGCCGATCTGGTCGAGAAAGTCGGGTAGGGCTGCCATCTGCGCGGCCGCTCAGCCATCCCCGCTCGTCAGGCCCTCGGATGCCTTGAGCGATCGGGCCACCAGCCCGATGCCACCCGCCAGGAGCACGAGAATGATGAGAGTGTCGAAGAGCGACGTTGCCTGGAACCAGATGCCCAGATTTGCGATGATCCCGACGACAATGATGAGCGCACCCGCAGCGGTGAGCAGCCATCCGGCCACCGACCGGCCGTCGAAGAACAAGAGACCAATACCGATCAGCAGGGGGAAGAGCGAGAGGCCGAATGCGCTGTATCCGAAGAAATGCCAACTGCCACCGGTGACCGTCACCCGACTCAGCAGCAGGTACCCTCCTGCTACCATCATCGCGGCGCCAAACAAGAATGTCCCAACACCGCCTGGAGTGCCTCCGGCGCCCTTCATCGCGTGCCTCCTCGCGTCATGTGCATCTCCGTATTTGGGATCAAACCGCGGCACCGGGTCGAGGGCCGCTCGGCGCCAATCGTCGCTCCAACAGAGACTCTGGCACAGCGAAGCCATGCCGGGCATAGAGGCTTCGGCTGCGAGGTGTAGGCCACAGGATCACCGAATCAACCAGCCGCGCCTCACACTCGGCGAGCACCGTCGCGAGGAGGGCGGAGCCCAGGCCATGGCCGCGCTGATCCGGTCGGACGTACAGGCTCGTGATATAGCCGTGCCACTCCCGCTCGCTCACCGGATTTGGAAGCTTGGCGATCAGGTGGAGCCAAGCCATTCCCGCATGCTCACCGGCACGGTCGGCCACCCAGCACTGCCAGGACGGGGCCATCGTCAGCCGGGTCTCGATCCAGAGACGGCAACGCGCGAGAAATTCGTCTCGAGGTTCGCTCGCCACAGCAAGTTCGGCACGAAACTCGTAACGAAGGGCGGCGAGGGCCTCACCGTCCGCGGCGCCGGCTCGTCGGATGCTGGGCTCGACTGTCATGCAATCTGGCCGTCTTGCAGAGGGCCGACCCTAGAACGGCATTTTGTATTCAGGTGGCTTGACGCCGTTCAATCGCAGGTACGGTACTACCTGTCCCAGCGTCCAGACCGCGTGCTCCAGCGAAAGCGTCATGAGCCTGGCGGCTGGCTGCGGGGGCTGGCCGTACATCGCAACCGCCCGCCGCAACTGTGCTGGCGTCGCGGAGTGGAGCGCTTCGAGGACGTAGTCGTATGTCGCCGCCGCATAGTGGTGCAGGGCAGCGTTGCTCCGAAGATAGTCAGCCTTGTCGCCAAGTGTGGGAGGCGTCTTCTGCCCCTTGAGGGCGACGGAGGCAACCTCAAGATTGGTCGAGACGATGTGCTCGAACTGCTCGGCCAGTGTCCGCACGCCTGCCGTCGGTCGATACCCCATCGCGGAATCAGGGACGGCATCGATGTAGGCCAGTACCGTGTTCCTGTTCCGCTCCCAGTCCGCCAGGACGTCAGCGGGAACCGCGGATTGCGCGGCGAGTCGGGCGGGCAGAGTCGCGAATATGGCCATGATCGTGAGGGAGCGCATGCGAGACCTCAGGTGAGGTGGGGCGCGGTGAGCGTCGGGTGCTCCACGTTTCCCGTGTTTCGGAGCCCGCCCGGTTCGAACAGCAGCACGTGAACCTCCTCTGCCGCAACCGGTCGGTGCTCGACTCCGCGGGGTACGATCAGGAATTCGCCGGCGGAGAGTTCAATCGAGCGGTCGCGGAGGTCCATGCGAAAATTGCCGTGCACCACGAAAAAGAGCTCATCCTCCTGATCGTGGTGATGCCACACGAACTCTCCCTGGAACTTGACCAGCTTGACCTCCTGGCCGTTGAGCTTGCCCACGACCTGAGGCCGCCAATGCTCGGTGATCAACGCAAGCTTGTGGTCGAGGATGACCTTCTCGGGGATGGGTGCAGTCATGGATCAACAGGTGCCGGTGGCTAGGCAGTCGGTGACTCGGGCGGCGGAGGGCGAAACAGGTTGAGCAGCATGAGGAGAACGTTCAAGGTGGCACAGATCGCGCCGAAGAGAATCAGCCAGACCGCTGTGCGCCGGAGGATACTCAGCCGAAGCACCCCGATGCTTACCAGAAAGACCTTGGCGCTGAGACAGGCTACGGCAGCTGAAAAAAGGAACAACTGCATCAGCAGGAGCGGACGATAGCCAAGGTCGGTGAACAGCCAGTAGAGCGCCACGCCGACCAGAAGCCAGGCGAAAATCCCCACGGTAGTGGTGTCACCGAGAGGCATCGCCCGGATGATGGGGATGACGAGCAGGGCAAGGGCGACCAGCCAGAGCAGCAGTCTGAGACTAGTGCGCCATATTCGGCTTGCTGTGGTGTTGGCCGAGACACCGTTCGGAGGTGTGGGCACGGAATCCTCTCGGCAGGGCCTCTACCTGCCATGTCTTAGAGAGTGGACACAGGCTTTCGAGTAGAGAATATAGGTGGCGGACGAGGCGCGACAGGGGAAGGGGGGCGAATGAGCTAGGTGCCCCTTGCTGGAGCCAGCCGTCCTGTCAGGTACGCGCCACCGGCGGCTGCAAGCGGTCGGAGGACGATAGCGAGGACCAGCGGAATGGGGGATTGGGGGACTTGGCGGTACGCCTCCAGTACTCGCGGAAGCGCGAGGAGCATGGGTACGAGCAGTGCCGTCCCAACCAGAGTCCCCACGAGCAGCGGACGAGTCGTCGCGAGTCGAGCGGCCAAGTACCCGCCGGCGAGCGCCGGAATCGCGCCCACGAGAGTGTAGACCAGGCGCATGGTCGGGCTGTTGAGATCCAAGCGTCCGGGTGCGAGCAGCTGCGGCCAGAGGAGGTATCGCTCCGCGAGGCCGAGAACGACGGCCAGGACCAGACCGGCGGTGAACGCGATCGGGTTGGGCTTCATCGGTTACCGTCTCATCAACAACACGCCCGCGACGATTAGTACCAGCCCAGCGACGCGTGCTCCGCTGGCCGGATGCTGGGTGAACCCGATCCAACCGAAGTGATCCAATACGAGGGAGGCCAGCATCTGGCCTGCAACGACGCTGGCAATCATCGTGGCGGCGCCAAGTCGAGGCGCAAGAATCACCGCTGCGGCAATGTACGCCGCTCCGAGGAGACCGCCGATCCACTGCCATGCCGGAACCTCTGCCACCGCGCGAGCCGCAGGCACCGGAACTCTCGCCATCACGGCCAGAATCGCCAGCGCAACCGCCCCGACCAGAAAGGAAACCAGTGCGGTAGTCAGAGGATGCCCGAGCGCCAGACGCAACTGGGCATTGACGCCGGCCTGGACCGGCAGGAACAGCCCCACGAGCACGGCCAACAGGACAAAAGCCATAGAGGCTCCTGGACAGACGGGACATATGGGGCTTGGGCGGGCAGCCCGCGACTCTCAGTGCGGGGTTACTTCGGGTGCCGGTGGGCTGACGCCGGGTAGCCGAACGGCAAATCGTTCGCGGACGGTCCGCGCGAGATAGTCCTGGCATTCTACCAAGCGGTCGTTTTGCACCGCGAGGTGGGAGATGAGGGTCTCGAGATGTTCCAGCCGTTCAATGTCCATTGATTGCGATAGCAGTTGCATCTCGAGATCGTGAACCCGCTTCCGCGCACGCAGCCAGGCGACGAGGGCGCCCGCACCTCCGGCCAGCGCGGCCAGAATCAGCATAAGAACCATGTCAGCATGCATGTGAACTCCGATCCGGGTCCAGCCTGGGATTGATGGGATGCCGTGGAGCCGTCAGGCAAGTCTATCGGGCCGCGATTGGTCTCGCACCCTCGATTCGTTGAACACCTAAACGGTCGGCGGAGGCGACGGCGAGCTCGCGTCTGCGGCTAGGCCCGATGTTCTCGCAGCGCCAGCCAGGCGAACGCCGCACCGACCGGCAGGGCGACCCCCATCACGTCTGCGTCACTGAAAAAGATCGCGCCCTTGAGTCGTACCCCGATTGGAACGCCGGCTCGAATCGCGAGGATCACTAGCGGGACCCACGCCCCGATCGCAGCGCCGCCGGCGATCACCGCAAGCGCTCGCTCCCGACGCCACTCCCAGATGAGCGGCAGGCTCAGCGCGACCGTAACCGCCGCGCCACCGATCATCCACCAGCCGTCATAGAGTCTTAATTCCGGGACTGTCTCCGTGAAGGCGGTCCACACCGCCAGTCCCAGGATCAGGACGGCAGCCGCCCCGGCCAGCAGCCGTCCCGATTGCCGCGAGGTCACGCCGAGTTCCGGGCTCATACCCCGGGCGATACTGGCCGGGACGCAACGGCTCGGCCCATGCGGACAACTGGGAGCTCCACATGATCTGGGAGATTCACTGTGAGCCGCTCCAGCTCGGTGAACCCCAGCGCACGGTATAGCGGCTCACCCGGAAGTGTGGCCATCAGCTCCAGCTGGGAGAAACCCGCGGCTGCCGCGTCCATGAGGCAGCGCTCGAACAGCCGCCGGCCGAGTCCTTGCCGCGCGCACGCCGGGTGTACGAAGAAGGCCCGGATTCGAGCCGGTTCGACATCGGGGTTAAGCAGCGGATCTTCAGCCGCTTTCATCTGATCCCCACCGTACAGGGTGCGCCGCTTGCTCCAGCCCCCGGCGGCGATCAGCTCCGTGCCAGTATCCAGGACATAGTAAGTACGATCCCGAATAAGTGTGGTGTCCGGCCCGAAGACGTGCTTCAGGGCGCTCGCAACCTGACTGGCGGAGTAGTAGGACACGCTCAGCCCGCGAACGGACGCCTCGATGAGCCCACCGAGCTCGAGCACGTCTCCCAATGTGGCGACCCGGAGAATCGGGGTGGATGTAATCATGGGTAGTGTATGGATCTAGTTGCTGCCCCTCAGCCAGGAAACCGACCCAAGGGGGGTTCCCACAACTCGAGCCGGTTCCCCTCCGGGTCCATCACCCATCCGAACTTGCCGAACTCCGACTCCTCGGTTTTGTCATCCACAGTGCAGCCTTCGGCGCGAAGCTCGGCGAGCACCTGAGTCAGGTCCGCGACACGATAGTTCACCATGAATCCCGCCGAGCTTGGATCGAAGTACTTTGAGCTGACGGGGAAGAGATTCCACACGGTCGCTCCTTCCCGCTCGGGGAGAGCGGGATCGACCCAGCGGAAGGTGACTCCGCCCCAGCTCTGTATGTCCAGGCCGAGATGATCGCGATACCACGCGCCGAGGACAGCGGGGTCCTGGGCCTTGAGGAATATTCCGCCGATACCCGTGACCCGGGTCATAAAACCTCATCGCGGTGAGAGAGTTCCGGCTCTTCAAGGAACCGGTTTGGCCGCTAAGGGCCGAGGCGTTCCATCTGATATGTGCGACTCCTGGGTGTACCGGCGGAGTCGCGCCAGTCGAGCTGCGCGGTCCAGGCGTCGCGGGAATGAATAATCCAGGTGAAACTGTTGCTCGCTTCTTGGACCGGATCGAAGTGAACCGTGTTGCTGTCGAAGCGGGTAGCGAGCCATGCCATCGAGCCCCCCTTCGTGGTCACATGCCCCTCCCGCAGCGCGATGGTCGAACTGTCCACTGCCTGAGCGAAGGTCGAGTCGGGGTACCCGAAGCTTCGGATGGTGGTGTCGTCGAGGAAGACGTAGCTCTCGTAGAACCGGGACCCGTCCGGTTGAAAGCCGCGCCACGTTCCCTGCAGCGTCCGCAGGGTCTGAAACCCGTCCCGCGTGACCACCGCGGCTTGGGCGGGCGTGGCGGCATGCTCAGTCCGGGAGCAGCCCGTGGTGAGTGCGATCTGGAGCGTCAGCAGCAGTGCATAGCGCATCGGCCAGTCCTGGATGGTGATTCGGACGACGGGACGCCCGACGGCTCCGGCTCATGCGGGCCGAGGGTCAGGAGGATCTCAACAAGACGTCTCGCAAACCGCGAAGGCGGCAGTAAGAGAATCACCAGACGCGCGCAGGCAGGCTCTCCAATACCGTACCCCGTTCAGCGGTCGCGGGTTGTCGTCCACTAGCCGCAAAACACCCGGTCGCTGCGCCACGCCGCCCGGAATCCTCCCTTCGTGGTCGTGCCACTGGGAAATGTGGCCTCCAGGCTGCCCTCCAACCTGCTCGTGGAATCGACGGAGCGGAAGCGTACCGCGGCTGTCGTCGCCTGCTCGCATGCGCTCGGGGTCGAACACCGGGTCACCGAACCGATCTGTTCAGTAGTCGGCCAGATCCATTCGGAGTCGGCCAGCCGATCGAGCCCCCGCCAGACCGTGATCGCGACATAGTTCAGCGCCGGGGGCAATGGGGCGCCCGAATCCAGCGGGACGGGAGTGAGGTACACCTCGACCGCAGCCCCGTCCCACGGTGCGCAAGTGGGATGGGCGTAGGCGTGAGGGAACCCCGTCGGCGGGCCGGGCAGCGGGGCGCCGTAATCTCCCGGGCCGCAGGCGAGCAGAATGATGAGGAACAGCGTAGGTGGGCGCATGTTGGGTCTATGGGGCAGGGAGATCCAATTCGAGGTAGCGAGTATCCGGAATCGGATTGTGGCGATACGCCGGGATCTCGTGAAAGCCGAGGCGCAGGTAGAGCGCTCGCGCTTCGTGCATCGAGGGCAGCGTGTCGAGTCGTATGGTCGCGAAGCCTGAGCGGTGTGCTGCGGCAAGGGCCTCGGTCGCCAGGCGATACCCGATGCGCAAGCCGCGGAGCCCCGGTCGGACGTAGAGTCGCTTCATTTCGCAGATGCTTCCCTCCAGCGGCCGCACGCCCACGCAGCCGACCGGGGCTCCTTCGTGAACCGCCAGCAGCAACACCCCGCGTGGGGGAGCATAATCCCCGGGCAATGTGGCCAGCTCGGTTTCGAAGTTCTGAAAGTGCAGGTTGAAGCCGAGTGAGGCCGCGTACTCCGCGAACAGCTCGCGGATCAACTGCATGTCAGCGAGGGAGGAGGCGGTTCGGATGATCGGCGCCGCGCTCATAGTCAGGGGGCTGGAGCGAGGTGGCGATCCTTCCAGTTCCACCACTTGAGGAGGCGGCTGGCCGGCCGCGGGGTGCGAGCGGCATAGACCGCGCAGCGAAACGTGTACAGCACGCATGGGTCCTGCCGTACGCCGCGGAGACGGTTAAGTGCCGTGTACAACTGTTCCGGATTCCTGTGTCGCAGTGCGGCGGACGAGTGCACACCGAGGTCTCGCAGGTCCTGGGCGATGCTTGGACCAACGCCGGGAAGGCGCTGGAGATCGTCACTGCGGTCATGCATTCGTCGCTTCCCGATCGCGGGACTCATGAGTCGCCGATTCCCTGCTCAGATGATCTTGTTTCGCCCCAGCGCGAACCACCCGAAGCCCAGAAATAACAGTCCGTAGATCACGACCGTGGACCATCCAAGGGCGCTCACCAGGCCGTTCCGCACCGCGAACAGCGACACCTTGAGTCCGGCCAAGGCGCCGAGCGCCGATCCGAGGGCGAGACCGCGGGTGGCACTCGGTTCCTGTAGCCTTCGCATCATCAGGTAGGCGAGCCCAATGAGAATGAGCGCGGTCCCGAAATACCTGGCCATCATGTACCCGACGGGACCGGTGCTGGCACCATAAATATTCATGGTCCAGATCGGAGCGAAGAAGAAGCTCAGACCGAACGCGAGCGAAATCGCGCCGGCAATCGTGAGCAGTGAGCTGAACCGCACGGCGGGTCTCCTTCGCTGGGGATCGGCGGTGTGGGACGCGTGGAGGGAACGTACGCGGAGTTGGGCCCCGCCGCGACCAATCTTGACAATTTGAATCGGAGATACGAGCTTGGGTTTGCAGCTTACTTGAAAACTATTCTCAAGAGCAGACCCATGATCAAGTGGAGCCGCAAGGTCGGTATCGTTGCCTTTCTGTTCTTCCTCATCAAGGGCCTCGCCTGGCTCGCGATCCCGTTCGTCCTCACTAGGGTGGTCACACCCTGACTCAGGCCGGCCTGTCCGCTTTCTCGAAGCCCTTCCAGCGGACGTACACTGTCTTCACGCAGGTGGCATGAACGACCCCCGCCGCATCGGTTAGGGAGACCGCGAAGTCCCGATCGAGCTTGCCCCGCAACCGGGTCTCCTGGCGAATCTCCTCGAGTATCTCCGGTGTGACGCGAAAAGTTGCCCGCAGGGTCGTCCGGCCGGGCCGAATGAAGCGAATCACGGCCGCCTTGTCCCACACGATGTACTCCGGCCCCAGCGCGTGGATGAGCATGAGCATGTAGACGGGATCGACCGCCCCGTACAGGCTACCACCAAAGATGCTCCCGACATAGTTGCGGGTGCGCCAGGAGAGCGGCAGTCGAACCCGGACCTCGAGCCAATCGGCGGCGATGTACTCGATCCTCGCACCGGTGCCGCGATAGGCCGGGAACCAGTTGAAGGCCCAGCGGGCACGGCGAGTGGCCCATGATTCTCCCAAACAGCCCCCTGTTGGCCGTCAGCCCTTGCCGTTAGCCGTCAACTACCGCTATTCGGCGACGTCGCCTGTCGCCTGTCCCCTTCAGCGCGGCGCATAATTCCGGAACGGCTCCGTCGGAAGCTCCCCTCCCCCGGCTCGCTGAAAGACATGGACCAGTTCTACCTCCTCCCCCACCCGCCGAACCCGGGATTCCTTAAGAACCAGATCGGTACGATCCGCTAGCCCCAGTGTTGTTAGTCGCTCAGCCTCGGCGCGACACACATCTCCGGGCGTTGGGGTGGGACGGGGATAGGAGTCTTCGTGGTGACGAACCAGGGCACGCCAATGCTCGTCCCCGGCGCGCTCGACGGAGGCGCGAAGATCCTCACGCGACAACGGCATGCTCGGAAGCGAACCGGGGAGGCGATATGCGCCGCAGCCCGTGCGTTAGGCGCGCAACCGCGCAATGAGTATTGGCCGCCGCGGCGGGCAGGCTACTGACTGGCGGCAATCGAATCCTGCGACGCGACCCGGTTCCGCGAACTGTCGGCGGTGTCCATGGCCTTCTTGACGGCCGATGCTCCGGGGACTTCCGAGTGGGCTATGACGCTGTCGGTCTCGTGCTCGGTGCGCCCGGTGCTGGCCTTGGTGCTTGATGAACAGCCAAGGACCGGCAAGAGCAGCAAGGGGAGCCAGCGAGTCATCATCGGAACCGCCTCCGCGACGGGCATAGGATGGGCAGCAGCGGGCACGTCCAGCGCCCGCTCTCAATCGGTCAGGGCAGGGCTGCGACGAGTTTCCGGTATTCCGCTTCGGAAAACGCGCGGAAGGTCTCCGAGCGGATGTTGCCGGCGGCGCCGAGCGCAAGGCTCATCTGCGCCACCGCTTCATCGTTGGGCAAGTCCGCGATGGCCACCATGTCGTATTGGCCCATTGTCAAGTAGAAAGACTTGAGCTCGCCGCCCGCTTTCCGATAGGCCTCCTTGGCGGCGTCCAACCTGCCGGGGCCATTCTTGACGCTTCCGATGCCTTGCTGGGTGTAGCGGAGCAGGGAGATGTAGGTGGGCACGGCAGCCTCCTGGACGGAGAGGGCCAACTGGAGATCACCGGTCGCAACTTGTCGCCAGGGTCCACCCGACGCCAGAGGCAGCGGGCCTATTTGGTCCCGCTCAGGTCCTTCTGGGTCTGGATGATCCGCCCGACCAGGCCGTAGCGCACCGCCTCCTCCGCACCAAGCCAGAAGTTGCGCTGGGTGTCCTCCTCGATCCGCTCGAGAGGCTGCCCAGTTTCCTTGGCGAAGGTGCGGTTGAGGCGATCCCGCATCCGGATGATCTCCCGGGCTTCGATGGCGATGTCGCTCGCGGTACCGCCGGTTCCGCCGGCGGGCTGGTGCAGCAGGAAGCGGGTATTCGGCAGACAGTAGCGATCCTCGCGGGGAACGGCGACATAGATGTGGGTTGCGGCACTCGCCACCCATCCGGTGCCGATCATGCGCACCCGGGGGTGAACGAACCGCACCAAGTCGTGGATCGTGTCACCGGACTCGACATGTCCACCCTGGCTGTTCACGAATATCGTGATGTCGTCGTTCGAGTCAGTGGATAGCGCCAGCAATTGACTGGTGACCGCGGCGGCGAGCGCTTGGTCGATCTCGCCGCTGATTACGATCGTCCGGGCCCGGAAGAGGCGATCGGCGGCGAGGTCGTGGAGCGTGGAAGCTGCACGCTCGGACGTGGAACTGTCGGTCATGGGCGGCTCGGAGGAAATGGTGTCGTCACGGCACGGTCTTAGCGTTTGCGCCGTTTCGCGGGCGGTGGATCGGGTACGAACTGCAGGTTGATGGCCAACAGATCCTGCTCAAACCAGGCCACCAGGCGCCCCGTAAACTTCTCCACCAGGTAGAACAGGTCGTTGGGGGTCTTGGGGTGGATATGGGCGACCAGCACTCCATCTGCACTCCCCACAGTGATGTAGCCGCCACGCGGTCGCTGTACGTGCTTGAGGCGAGTGCGGGCCTTGTTGGCCCACGACCAAGTGCCGGCCCCGCGAATCCTGGCGCGGAGCAGCTTGAACGCGTCGAGCTTCCCTGCAGGAACGGCTTGGAGCACCAGCATGGGCAGACTCCGCCGAAAGGGACGGAGGGAAACCAAACCTTTGTTCGCGGTGCACCGCAAGCCCGTCAGCTCTGCGACTTGCTGTAGCTCTGGCACCGGCGGTCCAAGCGCGTCACTGCGCCACCTCGGGGCTGGCGCCTATGGTCTTCCTGAGAAAGTATCGCTGAAAACCGGCAGGGTACCCATCCAGGGTGCCGAAGACCTCATAGCCCAGGGCCAGATAGAACGCCGGGGCCTGAAAGTCGTGGGTGTCCAGATGAATCCCCCGACACCCGCGCAGCCGCGCTTCCTCCTCGGCGCGCCGCAAGAGCTCTCGACCGAACCCGCGCCGCTGCATCGGTTCGGAAACCCAAAGGAAGTAGACGTGCAGCCAGCCCCATCCCGTTTCACCGAGGAGTCCGCCGTGGAGGAGGCAATGCTCATCCCGTAGAAAGAGCGCGAGAGGCTCCCAGTCTGGTGCAGGGGCATTCCGGCGGTTGTGCGCACGGAGTCCTGCGACGATTGCGTCGCGATCTGCCCGACTGGGGTCCGGCTCGAGAGTGATTCGCAGACTTGGCATCAGCACGGGAGCGGCTGGAATTGACTGGCGCCGTAGCCCCGCAGGACCGCCATCGGTCCTTGGCGCGGAGTGTCCTCGTTGTTCCGCCCAAGCCAGGTCGCAGCTGGCCGGCGAGGGTGTCCGCTACTCGGCCGAATCATGGCATCACCCCGTAGAACACCTCTCCTATCACGACGCGCCCGGCAGGATCGAGCGTCAACAACTCGAGCGCGCGATCCGAACGGCCATTCACGGTGCGGTCGTACACGATGGCGAGATCGCGCTGTTGGTCCCAGATCACTCGCACCACCGTGAAGCGCAGCGACGTAATCTCCGCAAGCGCTCGCTGCCAGTAGTCCCTGAGGGCCGGCTTGCCGCGAACCGTCGGCCGGCCAATCGCATCCACTGCCTTGGGACTGGAGAAGATGACGGCGTCACTGAAGTGGGCCAGGATCCGTTCGAGGTCCCTGGCATTCCACGCGGCCGACCATTCATGCGCAAAGCGGTCCGGATTGAATGCGGCCATGGTGGATGCCTCAACGTCGGTGGCGAAAGCGAGCCAGGAACGTCGGTTGAACTGAGTGTGAGGGGCCAGATCCATATGCACGAGGCGCTCGAGCTGCCGCACCGTCAGCTCGCCGGGCACTCGTCAGTCTGCGGGTCGACGGAGGCGTCCCCGCTCGGCGGCGGAAACGGCCGCCTGAAGGAGAACGCCAGGGGGGTCGGCCCGTGCCGGCGAAGCGCCTCCAAGCTGCGCTTGGCTTCCTCTACTGTGGGACGGTGTCCAGCCGGGATCCACCACAGCGCCACAAAGGCTTCCGCCATTCGCTCGAACCACATGCGCCGTTGCCGCATCACCTCGGCATGCGGGCCCTGGAAGACGAAGGTGTGCAGGGCCTCGAGACTCTCCCAGACGGAGAGATTGACCAGGATGCGCTCATCGTCGTACGGGCGGAAGGCGGTCGCATCGCCGTCCTCGGTCTGTAAACGCCACACGAAACCGGGAGTGCCATCGGCCAGTGTATTGATCTCGATGAGCCGCGAGACAAAGCCGGCGAGTTGCGGGGAGTCGAGCGGCGCGAGCAGCCGCGCGATGTTCACCTGGGCCAGATAATGCTGCGGCATCGGGACTGCCAGAAAGGGTTGCTTGGCCGTCGGAACAATGTCGCCGTTCCTGGAGACACGGCGACGAACATCAGCCCGGCGTTTCGGTGTGTCATTCCGAGGCGGGATCTAGTGCCGGTTATCGAATGCGATGCCCTCTTCCGTCTCCTTGATTGCAGTGGCGACACTCTCAAGCGCCTTGGCTCGATGTCCGCCCTTGTCAGGCGTCGCCTCCTGAAGATGTCCTTTGGCCGCCTTGAGCGACGCCAACGCCGCGCGCATGTGGGGTTGCGGGTCGTCTGCAAGTGGGAGGATATCGGCGTCGGCTCGTGTCACAGCGGCGAGGCCAAAAGGGATGGCGGCGAGCACACTCACAAACAACCGGCGGGACGGGAGCGAAGGCAGCATGGGAACCTCGGCGTAAGTGGGGTAGGGTTGGGGAGAACATAGACGCTGCGTTTCCGCACCTGAAGCTGGCCCTGTGGTCCTTACGGTGCGTACTGCGCGATACCATTCCCGAAGGACCAGTTCTCCTTGCTGACTTCCACCAGGGTGATCAGCACATCATCCGGCCGCACGCTCGCCTCCGCCGCGAACAGGGAGGCCACCCGGGCGTACAGGGCGCGCTTCTGTTCCACCGAACGGCCGGTGTTGAGGGTGATCTGTACGAACACCACGTCGTCCGTCCGGCTGATGTCGAGGTACTTGGCGTTGTACCGGAGCCCCTCCGTGGAGTGCTCGCAGATTACCTGAAAGCAGTCGTCGGCGGGGACGCCAATCGTCTCGACCATGGCCCGATGGACGCACCGACCGAGGGTTGTAAGGAGCTCCGGCGAGCGCCCGTGACGTACGTCGATGCGGACGAGGGGCATGGTAAGGAACCGGGGTCGGGGGAGCCAGGGTGACGCTGCCGCTCACTGGAGCGAAACTGCGAGTATCTGCCCGGCGGGGCAAGCGCCCCCCGCGGTGCCTATCAGGAACTCGGCTCCGAGTCCGCCGCGGAGGATGAGAGCGTCGGACTCGCAGGGGGCGGGAGGACCGGTACCCGGGGGCCTGTGCCCCCCGTCAATTCGTACCACCGAATCGTGAGGATCGCGACTGGGGCAGCGATCACCGCGGCCGCCAGGCGCAAATGGTCCAGGTAGTCGGTCATGCCCACGACGGCGCAAAGCGCCAGTGTCCACATGGCAATGAGGCGGGTTCGCGGCCAAGTCGCGATTTCGGGATGCTCACCGGCCCACCCGCCCGCGAGAAACGTGGGGATGAAGGCCAACAGTAGGACTACCACGCCAAGCCGGTCGAAATAGTCAGCGGCCGCGCCCGCCAGTGCGGCGAACGCCCAGACAATGGCCGACACAGCCCAGAGTTTGGTGAAGGACCAGTTGCGGATGGCCATGAGCGACTCCCAGATGGGGTGCCACTCCATACGCCGATCCGAAGTCCAGTGTTTCATGATGGAACGGTGGCAATCGAACCCAGCACTCGCCGAGCAGGAAACGGCGCGGCGCACATTGGACCGAGAGGTTGCGACGCAGGATGGCCGAGGTCGATCGGTGATTCCCACGGTCTGTCGATTTGCGCCGCCGCTTGGCCGTCAGGCGTGGTCCGCCAATGCGGTGACTCCGTCGTGCCGGGCACAATGCGCGCAGCAGTAGATCGTCTCTGCCGCCTCGACGCCGTGCCCGATGATCCGGCCCTTGCAGTGTCGGCACGTCGGGGCGAGGCGGTGGATCGCGCATTCGAAACTGTCGAAGGCAAAAGTCTCGCCGCCGGCGGTGACCACCTGAAATGACCGGTGGTAGTCGTTACCACAATGATCACAGCGTGCCATCTGTACCTCCCCAAGAGCGGAGGGTTCCCGACCCCTCGCCGGGAACTCTGGCATGATCACCGCATCATGCCAAGGGCCCGACCGCGGTGGTGCTGATCGCCGGACGCCGGCGAGACCGATAGTGAAGTCGCAGAAACACCATGCCCCAGAGCCACATCGTGTGATCGGCCCGCACCCCGTCATCGAGAGCGGGGTACACTCGGATGGTTTCCCGCATGGTACGGACGTAACGGGCCCACATTCCATTCGGACGTTGGACAGTGAAGTAGAAACCCGGGTCTCCAAATCGAGTCCCCGCCGAAATCACCAGGAGTGCGCCGGAATCATCCACCTCCGGTCGAAGATGGACTTGAGCATTTCCATTGGGCAGCGGAAAGACCACTTTGAGCGACGGCCGGTTGAACCCGGGGATCCTTTCGACCGAATAGCTTCCCGCGTACAGGACATTTCCGGTTCCATGCAGCCGCCGAACCCAGCCGGTGTATCGTATCGCACCAGTGCGTGGGTCCAGCAAGTGAACGACCCGCGTGCTTGTGCCCAGGCTTGGATCGAGTGGCGACAGCGGCACATTGAGTTGTTGCAGCCGACGGCTGAACAGCCGCGCGAGCAGCCACCCGAACGGTCGGAAGGGTCCGCACCACTCCGCCCAAGACTCCATTTCGTAGGCCGCGGTCTGTTCGTAAAAGGCGCGGACCTGGGGATGCACCTGAGCCGGCTCGAACCCATCCCCTGCGAGGGTTGAAAGGTCCTGGATCAATCCACGAGAGTTCCCGCCCTCGCTGACCTCCAGGGACTCTGCTCTGGCGAGGAGATCGAAGAAGTCGGCGCCGATCCCGTCAGGCCTTCCCACCGGGCCCGTGAGCCAGGGATGCGTCGCGGGGTCGACTCGACGCCCGGTGAGACGCACCCAGAGCTGGGTGATTCGGTCGGCCAGAAGTCCGAGTCGCTGGGCAAGGCGAGGGCTCGAGGTATTGGCGAGTGCATTCGACATCACGGCGAGCCCCATCCCCGCGTGAACCCCGTTTGTCCCGGTCCGAGCGCGCGGGCAAAGAGGGCGCTGGGAACTCCGACGCCGAAGGCGTGGATCAGCAGCCCATTGAGGAGGATCGGCAACGATCGGGGAGGCGCCCGCGTGGCCGAAAGGGGGATGACCACCAGATTCATCACCGCGTACACCAGCAGCCCGTATGCGATCCCGCACACCAGCGGATGGCGAACCAACTGGGGCAGCCGGCGGCTGGCGAGTTGGTAAACGCCTACGACCGATCCTGCGATGACAAAGTGCAGGACCAATCCTAGCCAAGCCGTCGGTGCGCCACCCTTGAATGCGGGCCTGCCTAGGAGGCCTGCTGCAATGCTCTGAAAGATCTGCGTCGGGGTGACGCCGCGGAAACCGAAGAATACAATCGCGTCGAGCGCATCCAACGCGCCGACGGTGAGCGTGCCGAACAGCAATGCACGTCCTGGCGTCAACGGGCGGCTGGTCATTCAGGGTGGGCCACGCGGGGGCCCTTCCGATCAGGGTGTCGGCACGGTGCTTGTGACCCTGAGCGTCGCCGCGTACTCGGCTGCCGGGATCGTGCGCCCGCTATGGCGAGCCGGACTCAATGTGCGCAATTCGACTCTCCATCCCTCAACGGCGCCGGCCGTCGGTCCCTGCATCGGGTCGAGCAGGAGGGTTGTGTCCCGGCCGGCGAGGCGCAGCAGCAGCTGGACTGGGACGGAACCGGCCCAGACACACACCACGTCTTCCGGACAGCGTGAATCTTCCGTGATCGCGACGAAGGTGAGCGACAACTCCGCGGCCGGGATCGTTACGGTGTCACCGATCCGGAGGGTGAAGTCTTCACCCGGCCGCGGCCCGATAGGTGCCTGACATGCAACGAGGAGGCCGAGGCTTGGTAGTAACGTCGATGGTCGCACTGGTATCCTCCAGAACTGGACCCAGATCAAGGTTCACATAGGAACTAGGTCACTCAGAAACCGTACGAGCCAGAGCTCAGCAGTACAGGTCGGACGACGATCCACAGCTGCTGAGGAGCGCTGCCACCGCGATGCCCGCGCCGACCACACCGACCAGACCGAGTGTCTTGCCCCACGCGACCCGCCGGACTGAGATGCTCTGCACGGTCTCGAGCGGCATCGAGGGAACCCCACCCGTGAGTGCGAAGCCTCGGAGGCTGTCGCCGTCGACGCTTGGGTTCAACAGGATCATGCGGGAACCGTCCGTTCGGCGGACCAGGATTCGATCCGGCGCGCGATCGCGTACGAAGTCGGCCGGGGTCGGACCGGCGACGCGCCAAGTCTGGCAGCCGCTGATTTGCGAGCAGAGGGCGAGCCCGAGGAGCAGGCGGCGGGTGTGAGGGCGCAGGATACAACTCCCGGTGAGGGCAGAGACAAGTTGGGAACGGCGGCAAGGCAGCGCTAGCCCGGCGCTGACGGGAACAAGATCGTCGGGCGACCGGGTGCGAGCCACCTTAATCGATGCTGGAGCCCGGCCGCCGCGAAGGCCTGATCGACTTCGATTCGGTGCTCCGAGAAGTGTTCCCAGCCTTCAAAGTGCAAGGGGACGATCGTCGCCGCGGAAAGAACACGTGCGACCCCTACCGCCTCCGCGGCGGTCAGCGTGAGGTTCCACTCGCCAGCAGCCGCTACTCGCGCCGCGCCCAGAAACAGGAGCGCGGCCCGGATTGAAAAGCGTGTGGCGACCTGCTGGACGCCTTCATACCAGACGGTGTCTCCCGAAATGTAGAGACTGTTCGTCGGATCGTCGGAGAATGCCAGAAGAAACCCGATGACCGGACCCCGATCGGCGTGAGGGGGCCCATGGCGGGCTGGAGTGGCGGTGATTCGCAGGACACGGCCATCCGGGGCAGGTATCTCCCTCTCGTCCCACGGGGCGAGTCCCACGGTACCCGCGACACCAAGGCGACCCGCGCCGACTTGGGTTGTGAACACTCGCCCGACCCGGGGCAACAGGGCTCGGCCGGCGTTGTCGAGATTGTCGAAGTGATGGTCGTGACTCAGCAGGATCGCGTCGAGCCGCGGAAGCGCGTCAAGTGAAATGGCGGGGCCGATCGTCTTTCGGAGCGTGTACGCCGGGCGTCGGATAGGTCGTGCCTGCTGGATCGAACGTCGGGTCCGTAAGCAGGTTCACCCCTCCCCACTCGATCAGGGCAGTTGGTCCACCGAGGTAGGTGATGCGGAGTGGGATCACGAGCGCGACTTGGGCCTCCGGCTGCCGGGCCACGGAATCAGGGCAAGCCCTCGCTCAGCGTAGCGCGCGAACGGGGCGCCGAGTTCCCGGGTGCGATCACCGACTCCAGCGGCTTCGCTCAGGGGAGTATCGCGAGGAGGTGCTGAAGTGCTGTGCGGAGGTCGTGCATCTCACGATGGGTCGAGGCGATACGGCCGTCTGCGAAGTCCGCGGCCAACCCGACCGCGATTTCGGTGGCGCGACGCAGCCGGAACCGTTCACGAAACGCCTGGTACTCTCCCGGACCGCTGGCCGTCATCACCCCCCACAGCCGAAAACGAATTTCGTCGACGGCACTCTTGATATCCTCCACCCGTTCGGGCGGGAGGGTGCCATTGGCGAGCTGCGCATCGACGGTCTTCAGTGCGGAGCGCAGGGTGACAACCGATGGAATGGAAGAGGCCTCGGCCATCCTCAGTACCCGCCGTGCAAAGGAGACGGCAGCGTCGTCGACGCACGTCGGCGACGCCCGAAACTCTAACGTACGATGACCTGAATCGCAGCGAAAGTCGATGTCAGGTACCCAGCCCCTCCTTGAGGCCAGTGAGAATGAACTGGGTAGCAACGGCTGCGAGGAGGAGCCCCATGATCCGTGTCATCACCCGGATCCCTGTCCGCCCTACGTGGGCCACCAGGCGTTCGCCAACCAGCAACGTGACATAGGAAATCAGAGCGGTCAGCAGAATCGCCCCATAGACAACCGCCGAGTGTGCGACATCCTTGGCCTGACCGGCAAGGACCATCGCAGTGGAGATCGCGCCGGGGCCGGCGAGGATCGGAATGGCGAGCGGGGTCAGAGCCACATCATCCTTTGCCTGACCCTCCGCCAGCTCCTCGCCGCTCTCCTGCGTGCTTCGTTTCGCGCGGAGCATGTCGAGAGCCACGAGCCAGAGGATTAGTCCACCCGCGATCCGGAATGCGGGCAGCGTAATGCCAAAGGCTTTGAATATGAGTCCGCCGGCTGAGGCGAATAGGATCAGCAGCAGGGCCATGCCCACGCAGGCGCGAAGCGCGGTGCGTCGCCTGGTCGCTCGATCCTCGTCCTGCGTGATGACCAGATACGCTGGGATAGCCGCAAACGGGTCGACGATGAAGAAGACCGCGGTGAAGGTCACCAGCGCAAATTGCAGGAAGTCCCCCATCACGGACCGAAGGTATCCGCCAGCGGATCCCAGAAGTCACCTTCCAACCCGATGCCTTCAAAAATGCCGCGCATTTCCGACGGACCAGGCCGTCGCGCCCTGGCCTCCAGGCGGGTCGCGTACCACGTAGTGGCCAGTTGCCACAGTTGGTCCATGCGTACAACCGGCCGGCGGGGAACCCCCCGGGACCTGCACCACTCATCGATGAGTCCTTCCGACCGGAAGAAGAGCATGGTGTTTCAGGTGAAGACGATGTCCTGCCACCAGTGCGCGGCCGGCACCTGGCAGTGAAACAGCCATGGAGAAGCCTCCGGGCCATCGAGCCCGACTTGCAACTGGAGTGCCTGGCCACTCTGCGCACACCGCGAATGAACCTCAGCGCGACGGTGCAGGGCAGCTGGAATGCCCAGGGCATCCCAGGCGCAATTGGCGTAATAGTCTACGCTGTCGACCCACACCCGGTGTTCGGTCGGAACGCCGGAGAAAGGCGGTGCCATCCGGATGGTGACCCCATCGGGCTCGAGCACGAGGAGGCGATTACGGGCGAGTCGGCTGAATGCTTCGCGGACCAGGTTGGGCGATGTGCCGATGCTGTTGGCAAGATCGGTGAGGCTAGGCGGGCGACCTCGCTCGGCGGTCGCGCCATAGACGGCGAGTTTGACCTCGGTGTCAAGATCCATGGGCAGAAGCTACGGGCCCGAGCACCGGGAGCAAGTAGCGCCCGGCTGTGGCTCCTTCATCCCCAGCGTTGAATCTCCGGAAGTGTGCGGCCGGAATCTCAGTTGCCTCGTCCAGCCATGCGCCGCTCAGGTCTCGCTCGGGCTGGGCGAACCGGCACCCGAACACATCGATATAGAACTGGGCCAAGGTGCGCCAGTCGTGGACAATCAGGTTCGTGTGGCCATACCTCATTGGGTCTGGTCAGGGTCCTGACGCCGGCGGTGATACCAGATCGCCATGCCTTCGCGGGTCCGCACTAGGCCGGGTCCCCGAATAGCGAATGCACCAAACAGGCGCAACACCTCCCATCCGGAGTGGGCTCGCAGCTTGCGACCGGATGTGGTAACCGTTTCGCGCAAGACGACGAAGCGTCCTTGACGCTTGAGCGCCTGGCTCAACGCGATCTCCTCGGCCCCAAACAGCCGCTCGTCGAAACCGCCGGCTGCCTCGAAGGCCGTTCGGGTGCAGAATACGAAACAGCCGGCGGCAAAGCGGGTCATCCGAAAGTAGGCGAGGAACAACGGCAAGAGCAGGCGAACATACCGCGGGATACGGCCTTCGAATCGGATCTCGGAGCCGCCCCCGGCCGCTCCTGACTCCAGAACTCGGATGGCCGCGTGCACTACGGCGGGGGTTACAAGGGTATCGGCGTCGACGAACACCAGCATGTCACCGGTTGAGGCCCGGGCTCCCGCATTCCGTGTGCGGGCAATCTGGCGATTGCTGACCCGGACTATTCGCGCACCGTTGGACTCTGCCACTCGTCGCGTGCCATCGGATGAGTCGTCGTCGGCAACCACGATTTCGTAGGGACGACCGACCGACCGGGCCGCGATGTGAATCGCCCCGAGGCAGCTGCCGATCAGCAGCTCCTCATTGAAGGCGGGCACGACGAAAGAAATCATGAGGCCGCGCCGCTGGGTCTAAGTGGCTGCATACGATTCCGGCACTGTGGGTGCCGGAACCGAATACGGCAACTCGTCCTGGCGTTGGTTACGCTGCCCGCTTTGCGCGACGGCCGCGTTTGGTTGGGGCGTGACGCGTTCCCTCGGCTGGCGGGCGCTCGGGGGGACGGCCAGTCTTGATCAATCCACGGAGCCAGGCTTCCGCCGCAGCCTTCGCCTTTGCCTTGCCGCCGTAGCGGGTTTCGCTGAAATAGGCCTGATAGCGAGGCCTCCAGCCGGTCTTGTGACGGATGTAGCCCACCCGGACGAGATACCCACGGGCACGGGGGTAGTCGAGGCGCACCATGCCAGGCGGCAACCGGCGGCCGACACGCGCACGGGGCAAGGATAACTTCGGTGGCCGCCGGGTTGCGCGCCGAGCCGAGGACTTCGATTTGCCAGCCATAGAGGAATCCAACCAGGTCGGGGCGAGCAGCTTTGACGGAGCAGGGGGAGTCCGCGGAGCGGCTCGCGACGGGAACAAACCATGAGGGTCGGGGGATTCCCCGATGACCGAGGGAATTCCTCGAAGCCCGGAGAAGGTACGTTGTAACCATGGATGGACGCAACTGCCCCTCCTCTCAGAAATGTAGTTAGCCACGGCGGGGCGCGGACAGCTACCTTGCGCGCGGTCATTCCCGATTGGAGATGCCGGTGTTTGACGGGATCAGGAGGAGTTGGCGAGATCTTGAGGCTGGAACCGCCGGAGAGCGATTCAAGCAGTACCACCAACGGCACGTTCGCGGTCCCATGTGGCAGCGGGTTCTGCGATTTGTTGGCGGGATTGCCATAGTCGCGATCGGGCTCGTCGAACTTGCGGTTCCCGGCCCGGGACTTCTAGTGATTGCGGTCGGCGGGGCGCTCCTCGCCCGTGAGTCCAGTACGGTCGCCGGCTTTCTGGACTGGACGGAGCCACGACTCAGACAGCTGGTGATTTGGGGGCGCGCCGCGTGGTCGAAACTCCCTGGCGCGGTCAAGCTGGCGCTCGGCTTGATCGGCCTAGTGGCCATTGGCGGCATGGTGATTCTTGTATACAAACTGTGGTGAGCGGCCAAACGGGTAAGGCGGTCGCCAGGTCCTACTCGAGCGGGATAAGGCGCGCGTATTTGGCCAGCCACATTTCAAACGTCTGCATTTCGGGGTTCAGGGCGCGAGCGGCCTGAACGTCTCGAGGGCGTCGAAAATCCTCGTTGAAGTCGTGGTTGAACTGGAACATGTTGCCAAGATCGTCCGCGCCGGGAAAGCCGAAGCTGCGGTACACCGCCGGAGTGACGGCATTGTACTGGACGGGGCGTCCCAGCGCCTTTGTAAGCGCCGCCGCCATTTGGGTGCCGGTCAGGTGTTCACCGGCTATCCCCACCGTCCGATTCAGAAAACTCTTGCCTTGCCGGAAGATCGCATATGCACACTTGCCTATGTCCTCCGCGGCGATACCGGGCAACGCACGGTCACCCATCGGTAAGGTGAGTGCAAGGCGCCCGTCTGGGCCGGGTTTCGGGCCGGATCCGAAGTAGATGAAGTTGTCCCAGTAGAATGAGGTCAAGAGGAACGTCGTCGGTACCGCCAGGTCGCGGAAGAACTGATCCGCCTCTCCCTTGGCGTCGAAGTGCGGCACCTTGTATTTCCCCATGAGCGTCGGCATGCGGTCGTCGGTAAGCGGCACCCACCGCCGGGTGTCCTCGAGCGTAGACCAGATGGTGTGCTCTATCCCAGCCTGCTTGGCTGCCCGCGCCTGGGCCTGTGCCTGGGCGAGTTCGCGCTCCGGCGAGAAGTGCTCCCAGAAGTTGGTGAGGCAGAAGACCCCGTAAGCGCCCTTGAACGCGCCATCGAGCGTGGCAGGAACGTCGGCGTCGGCGGCGACAACCTCGGCCCCGAGTGCGGCGAGCGCTTTAGCCTTTTCCGACTGGGGATTCCGGGTGAGGGCGCGAGCCCTGAATCCGCTCTCCGGATCCGCCTGGATGGCGCGCACCAGGCCGCCCCCCTGAGCGCCAGTTGCACCAACAACCGCGATGATCTTTGCGGCCATGATTGAGGCTCCAAGTCAGCTTGTTTCTGTCGCAAGGCGGGAAGTGATCGGACAGTGGTCTCACCGGGCAAACCGGATCGGCAGAATCGGTCGGAACTTGGTCAGGATAATTCGCAAGGAATCAATATGCCAGCGTCCTTCCCCGAAGCCGCTGGGTTCGAGAACTGTCGGCCTGAGCGGCCAATCCAGTACACACCGTGCGCGCGATCTCTGCTGCCGGGCCAGCTCCCAGCCCGCCGCCGCGCGGCACCGCATAGGTCAGGTCATCTATGAGTTCGTCCATCGCGTAGTCCGCACGGAGTCCCCCCGCAATCTTCACGGCTGCCTCGGCACAGCCCGCTTCAGCCTCAAGGCGCATGCGAGTGACATCTCTCAGGCGATCCCAATACAGTCCGACGGCGCCACGCGCCCGACATTGCGCGGAATGAACCTGCTCATGCGCGAGCGTCTGGGCTCGCCGACCTTCCGGAAGCTTGGGATTCATTCTGATGCGTGGGCCGAGGAGGGGTACGCAGTAAGTCTGTCCATCGGCACGCTCTGGAAAGGGCTGGGCGATCGCCAGCACAGCGAGGAGCAGGAAGCCGCCGCCGAGTCCGATCGCAACCCGCCTGTGAGAAATGGCGGGTCTCCACGTCCGTGATATAGCCAGATGCACAGCCCTAAGCCCCTTTCGGGAAGAGCCCACCGACAAGGGCGCCGATTACAAATCCCATCCCACCTCCAGCCACGGCTCCGAGGATAGTGGCGCCGGTACAATCATGATGCGTCTCGCCATACGCACAAAGCCCACCACCCAGCGATGCAAGGGCGAGTCCGAAGACCACTGCACCCACGATACCGCCTTCGCGCCAATGGGTGGGTTTCGGACTACTACCGACAGTGCGTTGATGGAGGGCGTGAGGGCGGATAGACGCGGAGGGCATCAGGACGCTGTGCGGTATTTCGGGCTCCAGGCATCCGGGAGCGCTGCCGTCTGGCCTGCCAGTGTACCCCCAGGTGACTGAAACAGGATGATGGCGAGCACAAGAGAGGTGTGGTAGTTCATGGGAGTCTCCATGGCAGGATGATGGAGACAGTTGCGCGTCGGCGTGACCTTAGTGTGACCCGGCCTTCCGGCGTCAAAGGAGTACGGCGGCCTGATCGTCCGGGGGTCCTTACCAATCCGGTCTCGTCTGAGCGCCGTAACCCTAGAATTACGACCCACGCTTCCACGGTCCCTCTTGGAGCCTTCCATGCCTGCCTCGGCCATTGACTCTCCATCCCCGAACCTCATCGACATCGACGTGACTTTCCTTCCCATTGGGCAGATGCGGCAAATAGCCCGGGTCACTCGGCTCGTTGGGGAGACGATCGAGGGCGAAGTGTGATCTCGGGCCCACCCATTGGGTCTTCCCACAACATTTTCCTGACGATCCGATTTTCCCCGGGGCCCTCATGATCGAAGCGGCTGGTCAGCTCGTTGCTCTGTGGGCCTGGGCCGCGGGTCAGCGTGGCCGTCCCCGTCTGCTGCGCGCCCGTGCTGAGTTCCACAACCCTGCCGGGCCGACCTCCGCGCACCTGAGGCTTCAGGCGGAAGTCCGGCGCAAGCGGCACCTGCACTTCGCTACGATTCAGGTCCGGAGTGCTGAGACCCATGTGGCTACCGCGGAGGTCGTGCTGGCGGTCCTGCCACGGCTCCCTGGCTCCCCTGTGAAGATCCGGCTGTCGAACGAACTGTGCGGTGCCGATCTGCCTCGAGTAGTAGGAGATTCTCAGTGACAGTGTGCTGGAGTGACTGTCAAATCGGGGTGAGATTAGAAGTGCGATGGCCCAGATACTTGGGGTGCGGAGGGGGAGTGGTCGGCACCGGTTCTTCGGCGTCCAGGCGCTCGCGGAGATCCGGCCTCAGAAGTGATTCGCCGTGTACCAGCGTGCCCAGTAGACTCCCGCGGCGGTGCCAATGATGCTCACCATGAAGGCGGTGAAGGTTCCCACCAGACTGCCCAGCCACCACCCGATCCACCCGCCGGCGGTCATACCCACGAACCATAAGATCTTCGACATCGGGATCCTTGGGATCCTTGCCTGCGACGTTCCGCGGGCCGAATATGGCCAGGGGCGGATCGCGGTTGTCAGGCGTCCAAGAAGTCGCGTTTCAGATGAAATACCCGTCGGATCGGCTGGCCCCTGGTCTGGTGGTGCCTTGGATCGCGACGGGAGGTGGAGGTTCTCGGGCCGTGGCCAGACACCCTTCGCCGGCCGAGTGATGCGGGCGTGTTACCAGGCCAGCAGACCCAATTCGTCGAAGAAGGCTGCGACAGTGACCAGGCTGGCCAGGGTCGGAGTCCGTTTGAAGGCATGCGCCGCGACCCTGAGTGCTGGCGTCCCGGGCTGGCCGGTCCGCATGCGATACTGGCGGTGCGCATCTCCCAGTTCTCTAAACACCGCTCGCAGGGAAGCCATTTCGAGATCCGGGCTGGCCGGCACTGGGGGCCGGGTACCCCGCTTCAGGGCTGGCCGACGGGCACGGTGGGTTCGATCCAAGGCCTTGCTTGCTTCGGCAACGCGTTGCTTGACGCGATCCGACAGCGACGGGATCCCTCCCGAAGTGGTCGCAGGGCGCGGACGCGGGCGTGGAGCGGATGGAGACATGAGCGTCTCGGTTGAGGACAGGGCCACGCCGCACGTTTTGTGGCGGCGCGACCGAATTCAAAGATAATCGGGTCGTCACATTTCCGCGCGCAGGCCTTCCAAGTGGCAGGCTCAGGCCGGTTTAGGAAGTGCATACCAGAGGACCGCCAGGAAATGCAGCGTACTGCCACCTAACACGAATAAGTGCCACACCAGGTGATTGTACCGCGGTCGCTCCCAGGCGAAGAAGACTACCCCCACGGTATAAAACAGGCCCCCGCCGAGAAGCAGTACTAGTCCGGCACTGGGGATTCTCGCCATGAGAGGTCGCACGGCGAAAATGGCGAGCCAGCCCATCGCCAGGTAGAATCCGGTCGAGACACGCGGAAACCGCACCCCGAAGAGACCCTTGAGAAGGATGCCGCACGCCGCGAGTCCCCAGACAAGGCCGAAGAGCGTCCAGCCCCATGCGCCGCGGAGGACACCAAGCGCGAAGGGTGTATAGGTGCCTGCGATAAGGAGGTAGATCGCGGAATGATCGACGATCTGGAGTGTGGCCTTGGCCGGCGATTGGGGCCAGGCATGGTACAGTGTAGAGGCCGTATAGAGGGCCAACAAGCTCGCCGTGAAGACACTACATCCGAGAATCTGCCAGGCGTCCCCGCGGGACATGGCGCTGAGCAGGAGCACGGTCCCGCCGATCAGGCTGGCAATCAGACCAAGGCCGTGGGTCACCGCATTCGCGAGTTCTTCCCCAGTTGTCAGGGGGCGATTGGACGTCAGCATGGTATTCGCTGGTTCATTGGGCGTGAGGGCCCCCAGGTTCTTGGGTGGCCAGTGCGGCCTCCTCGAGTATCCAGGTAAGCGGCAGGGCGCCTTCATCACACCGAATGACAACGTCGGCCGCTTGAACGCGCATGATGAGACCCTGGACGGTCAGTGGTGTACGCTCATCGACGAATCGCAGAATCCCTTCGATCCGGTCACCGAAGGCGGGCCGGACGGGTTCAAAGTGCCGGATTCGGAGGCCTCGGGACGAGACATCGAGGACGGGAAATGCCCCGTCCGGCAGGTGAAGGAGTGGCCGGCGGTGCGGTGCGATGCTGGCACGGATGTCCTGCCTCCGCTCCCGTCCTGACGCGGCCTCGGTAGCTGGCGTGGCGAGGACCATGGAGTCTCCCGTGCCCAAGTGGGACCGGTGGCATTCCGGTCTTGTCGAACCACGACCTGGCCCGAGGTCGTATGCAGGAAAGGAAACCTTCCCCTGCGATGAACCGCAACACCGCGGGGTGACCTAGAGGTGCTGCCTCGGCCAGGCCAATACTGCATCACATCGGGGACAGGTCAGCGTCGGTGGTACGCGCCCATAGGGCAGGGACGACCGGCACTGCGGGCACCGCCAGTTGCGGTTACTGAACAGGCCGAACCCGACCGTCAAGGCAACCAGGGCCGGGAGTTTCCAATCGGATTGGCCGGAGACGAACAGGAGCACGGCCGTTCCCGTGACCGCGGCGGCGACGGTTGCCCGCGCCTGCCGGCTTCGAACGAGCCGAAAGGCTGTGCGCAGGTCCGTGTGATGCAGGTGCCCGTGATGACTGACCATGTGTGGCGGCTGGTAAGCGCAATATTGGACGGTCGCGGCACCCGAGTCCAGTCCGGAGGATCTGGAGGAGGGCCGGTGTGCGGCCCTACCAGTTTGACGATCCGCAGTCGGGGTGCTAATTCCCTGACGAGCGGCTAGGTGTCGACCGTCGACTTCTCTCCGGAGGGACAGCGATGAAGGGCGTCCTGATATTTACGATTATTCTCGCCGCAGCACTAGCCGGCGCGAGCTTGTTTCTCTACCAGCGCGGCACCAACGAGCGCCTTCGCTCGGACTCCCTCTCGACGGTGGTCGATTCCCTCACCCTCGAGGTCGGGGGCCTGCAGACCCGGAACACCGCGCTTGCCGCGGCGCTGGACACGCAGATGACGGCCATCTCCCAGGCGAAGGAGGCGGAAATTGAACGGCTGAAGACTACCTACGACGAATTGGTGAAGGACATGCAGGCGGAGATCTCACAGGGGCAGATCCAGATTACCCGGATGGCGGATCGCCTGAGTGTGAGCCTGGTTGACCGGATTCTCTTTCCCTCCGGAGAGGCGGAGATCACGCCGGAGGGCTTCAAGATCCTCCAGCGCGTCGGCAATGTCCTGAAAGCGACGGAGGGAAAAACTATCCGGGTGGAGGGTCACACCGACAACGTGGCGATCAGTCCCCAGCTGAAGAAGAAGTTTCCCACGAATTGGGAGCTCTCCACCGCGCGGGCCTCCAACGTCGTCCGGTTTCTCCAGGATAGCGTAGGTGTCGAGCCTGGTCGCCTCACGGCAGTGGGCCTCTCGGAATACCATCCGATCGCGAGCAACGCGACAGTCAAGGGACGTAGTCAGAATCGGCGCATCGAGATCGGCCTCTTGCCGATCGTCGCGGGAAGCGAACCATAGGCCGTAACGCCGGATTGATTCGGGAATAAGAGCGATTCAGTTCTCCCCGCGTGAAAGGGATTGGGCCTGACTCCAAGCCTCATGCGAAAGGTGCAACTGAACGCTCGGACGCGGCTCGGGCCACTTGGCGAGCTCTTGAGCAAATCGTCCCGTCTCGACGAACCCCAGCTTTGCCAGGACCCGTAAGGAGGCTGGATTCGCCTCGAGGCACACGGCACGCACTGCCCGCAATTCCAGGGTGTCGAACGCGAAGACCAGTGTCGCCGCCGCGGCTGCAGTGGCTCGTCCTTGGCCCCAATACGGGCATCCGATCCAGTAGCCCAGCTCGGCCTCTTTGATGGCACGATCGACGTCCTTCAGCAGCGATACGCCTACTGGGCGCCCGTCGGGCTCGCACACCGCGAAGGCATACTTCGTTCCCGCTTCCCGGAGGGAGATTGCTTCCGCGATGAATGCCTGGGCCCCATCCACCGGGTAGGGCGAGGGAAAGGGAGTTGTCGCAGCGATCGCCGGGTCTTCCAGCAGAGGCTGGAGGGCGACGGCGTGCGAGGGCGCGATGGGCTCGAGGAAGATCATGGAAGCTCTGGGAGGATGGTGCAGCGGCGGTCCCTGTGCCGAGTCAGCCGGTTAGCGCTTTCCGCGCAGTCGACCGTCGGGACGTTCAGGGGGGGCAGTATGTTTTGCCACGAGTGTCTTAGGGGCAACCTGATGCCAGGAATCCGCGAGTAGCTCGCGAAGCTGTGGGAGGGTCACAACGGAGAGCCGAACAAGGACGGCAGGGTAGTCGCGATAGTGGTCCGTGATGTAGAAAAGTCTGGGCTGCGCCTTGAGCATAGCATCACGACTGTCAAAGTCGGTTCGCAACACCAGGGAATCCCCGTCTTCGCGCAGGCGTACGAAAAACTTGCCCCGGATTCGCAGCGCCGGTGTGCCGTAGGAGGTTCCCTCCTCGACTCCAGGCAGGTCACTGGCCGCTCGGAGAACGGGCCTGAAGGCCTTGACCAACAGCTCCGAGACCGTGGGGGGCGTGTGCTTGGACGCTCGGGGCTTCCGTGTCATGGAGACCTGGGTGCTCGCTCAGTCGGCCCGGATTCAGGCGGTACCGGGCTTCTACTCACAAGTTACGATGTTCAAAGGCAGCTCGGCAGCCCGTCCGTCAGCACGGCCGTGGCGCGGCTTCGTGGTCCAGTCCCGACGACCCAGTGCCCCGTGATGAGAGCATGATCAGCAGCGGCTTTGCACTCTTCCAGACAACCATTGGCCGATGCGGCATCGCCTGGAGTGGGCAGGGTATCGTTCGCGTGCAGCTCCCCGAGTCGAGCGAGGGCGAGACCCTCGCCCGTCTTGCCAAACAGGTACAAGATGCGAGTGAGGCCACTCCGCCACCCGATGTACAACGTGCGGTGGACGGCATCAGGTCGATGCTTCGCGGTGAGGCAATGGACCTGTCATCCGCCGCGCTCGACATGGGGCGTGTGCCGCGGTTTCACCGCCAGGTCTACGATGCAGCGCGCACGATCCCCTATGGCGAGACCGTGACCTATGGCGAGCTCGCCACACATCTTGGCGCGCGCGGCGGCGCGCGCGCCGTCGGCCAGGCGCTCGGTCGGAACCCTTTCGCCATCATTGTGCCCTGCCACCGTGTGCTCGCATCGCACGGCAAGGTTGGCGGGTTCTCCGCGAGTGGAGGTATCGCGATGAAGCTGCGCCTTCTCTCGATCGAGTCTGCGCGAGCGAGTGGTGCACTCGACCTTTTCGACGGGTCTATTGAGAACCGACCGCCAGTTGCCGATTCCTAGTTGTTGGCTGCGCGCGATTGCCCGTTGAGGAAAGCAACGAGGGCCGCAATTTCCGCCGGTTTGAGATGCAGGTTGGGCATCGTCGCCTTGGCCGGGAGGGAGCGGGCCACGGCCGCCGGGTTGGTCAGCACTTGGGAGAGATAGGCCGACGGAAACTCCCTCGCGGTGAGTTCCGGCCCCACCGGGATGGTTGGGGCGTTGAAGTCACGGTGGAGATGGCAAGTGACACAGCCCTTGGCCACGAAGAGCCTCCTTCCGCGCTCCGTGTTGTCTAGAGGAGGGGGCGGTTGGTTCCCCCGTGAGATCACCCTGATGGGCAGGAGGGTCGTGCTGCTGGTCCCGAAACCGCTGTGGATCGTGATCGTCCACTCGCCCGTGTCTGTCGGGGCTATTGTTGCGATGTACTCCCCATCGACCGATCCCGGTCGCGCGGGAGCAGAATCCTGCCGCGGAGTGGACGGGGACCCGACTCGGGGCCTGAGCCCCGCGAGCGGGTGCACACCGTGTTGTCGCACTGTAAAAGTCAGGTTCACCGGCCGCCCCGTGACGGCGTAGTCAGGCAAGTCCTCGACGGTAATAGTCGCCCAGCCACCGTAGGCTCCGGCGATGGCTGGCACCAACAACAGGCCGACCGGCACGACTCGGCGAATTGTCGAGCGCACGATCCCTCCTTGTGGCAGGGGTGGTTCCGCCGCGAGAGTGCCCGGCGTAGTGCTCAGATGCCGAAGGTGGGGGGCGGGTTTGAGTCGCCGGAAAACCGGGCTGACTTTCGTCAGCCACATTTGCAGTGCAGGTGGGCGGGAGGTCTAACGCAGATCAGGCGGTGCTGAGGGGGGGGACGGTTTCTTGCGACGTAGCACGCCGATCATTCCAAGCGCGGTGAGCAGGGCTCCCCCAATTGCGATCCGAGAACTCCGTAGCCGTTGGCTTTGAAGCACCACCGCGGTATCCAGCAACACCGACCCATTCTGAATGATCCCCAGTGCCAGCGGAGTCTCCTGTCGCTTTCCCCAACCGAGTACGACCTGAAGGGTATCGCCCGACCGTATTGAGGTCGCCGCAGCCGCTGACGATGGAGACAGGCGCAGGGGGTGGCCCCCTGGAGCATTGCGGAAGTACAGGGTGACCATTGTGCTCGGGGAGGGGGACCCGGGCATTACTGATGGGCGGGTTTGCGCGGAGTCGAGAATACCGGTCCAGATTGCAGATGGCCCCAATGGGGCCTGTACGTACAGGCCATACGCGACGATGAGAGACCCCGCCGCGATCATCGCGATTGCCAACCGCGGTGTCGCGCGCGGGGACGGCGGGACGATTTCGCTAGCCAGGCGGGTCACAGGGATGGGGAAAGGAGCAGGCGGGGCGCCAGGCTATCCCCCTGAGACGACTCCCTAGAACGCGGGATTGACCGGCGCGAGTCGGTAGGGGCGCTTCTCTTTGCCGGTGAGGCCCTCGAGCTGCCCTTCCTTCTTGAGGCGATCCTGCGCAAAGAAGAGATACGCCCGGACCTTATTACCGTGGGCCAGGATTTCGTCTTCCGTGCATCCCGAGCCGGCGATCAGTTCCGCCAGCAAAGCGGTGTAGCGCCGGTTGTTCTTGACCGCCAGATCAGGTGCCGAAACCTGATAGCAGAGGCGGTCAAACGGGCTGTCCCAATGAACCTCGAGCAGTCCGCAAGCCGGTGCGGCACCGGTGGCAGAGGGAAATGTGGTTGCCCGCTGGCGCTTCTGCGCCTGGGTCGTCTCCATGAGAGCTCCCTGGGCGGGTAGCCCGCCGGAGAAGTGGACGCCGGGGAGGAACTAGGCGCCTATGTGTAAGATAACCGAATCGCCACCCAAGCGGCAGGATCGGGGTCCTCCGGATGCCGTTTCGATGGCGGGCTTTGAATCTTCTATATCCGCCAGCTGCATTGGTTTAGCCTTCGTGGTCAGGCGGCGCCAAACGCTCACGGTCACGGTAGGTTGCCAGCATCCGTTCGGTGAAGTCTACGCGTTCCTCAAGCTCACCCATCCGTCTCCTCAGCTCGTCAATCACTTCCACGAGCTCCCCAGCGTTGGCCTCTGCGGGAGTGGCTGTGGCCTGTCGGTCAGCGATGGTCTGCAGCAGTCGCGGCAGGGCCTTGCGCAAGGAGAACGCAAGGATGATAAACGCGACGCCAAAGGCCCAGCCCGGGTCTTGCCACATGCATGCTGCACCCTCCCAGTGCGTTGGCCTGACGGGTTGATTGCCGGAGCTTCAGGCGGAGAAGATATCTTCGCAGGAGAGGGCGGCAAGTTGAACGAGCCTGCGCCAAATGTCTGACGGTCGGGGTTCACGGACGATCGGGCAACCCCAGTTCAACATGCACGATACCTTCCCGCACTTGACTCGTGACCTCCAGCCCACTGTGCTCGAAGACTTCAAGCATCGGTCGGTTGTCGGGAAGGACCTCCGCCTCGAATCGGCGAATGCCGACTGTCGGCGCCATGCGCGCCAGGTGCTCGAGTAACAGCGTCGCCACTCCACGTCCCTGGAACTGGTCGCTAACGGTGAACGCGATCTCGGCTCGCTCACGCCCACCCTCTCCGGCTTTGCGGACGAAACGCCCGACTCCAATGAGTCGATCAACTCCATCCACGTTCGCCTCGGCCACCAACGCCACATGGTCGACGAAGTCCAGCTCCGTGAGATATCGGAGTTCCTCGTCAGTAAGGCCACGCTTGGTCTGGAAGAAGCGATGGTACACCGACTGCTGGGAGAGCCGGGCGAACCCCGATCTCAACCCCTGCTTGTCCCCGGGCCGAATCGCCCGGATCCGGACAACAATCCCATCTCGGAGGCCGGCTTCGGCCTCGTATGCCTTTGGATCCATGGTCGAGGAATCTAGGGTTCACGTCTCCGAATCACACGAATCGTTCGGGGGCTGACCGTGGGTGCGGTGGGGGATGTCGGCAGCCGGGGCTTGACGAAGCCCGGGCGGCGCCATATTTATGTAACTAAATGGTTACATATTATCCTTTCCCTGACCAGCGGGCCTGCGGGCGGACTCGGCGCAAGTGGAATGTCGAGCATGGCGTCGGCTGCTGAAGTGGGATCGGCCCCGTCGGCCCACATCTTCCGGGCGCTGGCGGATCCCACCCGCCGCGCCATACTCGACACGCTTCGCGGTGGCCAACAGCCCGCGGGAGAAATCGCCACACGCTTTTCAGTGAGCCGTCCGGCGATCTCGAGACATCTCCGAGTCCTGCGACGGGCGCGCTTGCTCACAGAAACCCGGCGAGGCAGGGAACGCCTGTATGCGCTGAATGCCGTGCCGCTCAAGGAAGTGGATCAATGGCTGGAGGAGTATCGGCTGTTCTGGACCAGGAAGCTCACAGGACTCAAACAATTCGTCGAATCCCGGCCACGGGGGAGGTCTTCATGACCACCATGCGTTCAAGCACCGACGCCATCAGCCTCGATGTAGAGCTCGCCGCCAGCCCGGTAGAGGTCTTCGAGGCACTAACGGATCCTGTGCAATTGGCAGCATGGTGGGGAACAGCCGGTCAGCCGGTGCGCTGGGAAGTGGACCTGCGGGTCGGTGGGTGCTGGCGAGCCACAGGTCGAGACGAGTCGTGCGGCGACTGGGTCGTGAGTGGCGAAATCGTCGAGTTGGATCCCCCTTGGACACTGGTGCTGAGTTGGTCCGAGCGTTCCGAAGCGAAGCACCTCAAAGGGACCCTGGTTCGATACCTGCTTGAGCCGACGACGGAGGGCACAAGACTCAAGCTTACCCACTCAGGATTCGGTAACGCACTCAAGGCGCGTGACGAATACCAGGGCGGATGGCCCGGTCTGCTTACCCGCCTGATTCAGTATCTCGGATTGCAGCCGTAAAGGGCTGGAGGTCAGTTGTCGGGAATCACGACAGCGTTGATACCACCGGCTGCTGTGTTGTCGATAATGACGACGGTCACCAACTTGCCGACTCCCACATTGATCGGGCCTGACGAATACAGGGTATCGGTCTGCCCCTCCGGCGTCACGACGATGCTCCAGTCTCCCGGGTCGCTCTCCAGGTAGGGGGACGCAGCCTGATAGGCGAACGGGAACATGACCTGGATCAAGGTCTGGAAATCCGGCTGGGTGCGCCAGATGTCGATTGCGGGGGCCTGCGTGGCGGAATGGATGACGCGGAGTTTGCTCTTTCCCGCCGCGACGACGGCGTTGGTATCGTCGAGCACCTGTGGAACCACGACGCCGGCGGAGTCTTGGGCGATGATCGTGTAGCGCTTTCCGTCCGCGAACGTCACGGTCCGCGAGCTGGCGGTGCCACCCCCAGTCGGGTTCAACTCAAGTGCTGCTGTGCCAGACGAGACACTGAGCAGCGCTGAGACGCCGCCAGGGGCCAGACTCGTCCCGATGGATTGTCCCTTCCAACGGACCTGTACCGCCGTCGGGTCCGCAGCAGACTGCACGATTCGCAGAATGGCGCTGCCGCCGCCATAGTTGGTGCCCGATCCGTAGTCGGAACAGGCGAGGGTGAGCGCCAGGCCAGCCAGCAACGCCAGTGATGTATCCGTCCGAAGTGTCCGCATTTGTCACCTCAAGTGACAAGTGTTCAAAGGGATCTCTCGGTGCCTCGTGCACAGCTCCGCGACCCGACCCCAGGCTAGTGCATCATAGAGAGATGTACCGACTCACGGGAGGGTCCATGCGGATGACCTCGCTACTGATTCCTCTGCTCGTCGCCGCTGCGGGCGAGGGGACCCGAATGCAGACTGGAACGCGGCTCGCGCAGTGGAACGTCCCGCCCGCGACGGTCCAGGCCGATACTGGCGAGATTGCCCGACGATGGCTCGGGGCGCATGATCGCCCGTTGTCTGCATCGGCAGCCAACGAATCCAGGCCGGTCTGTCCCATGCCGGTCATGCGGCCCCGGGATCCGGCATCATTGACTCCGCCCGAACCTGAGGGGCCACCGCCCACGATCCCGCGTCCCAACCCCATGGATTCCATGCGCCTGCCGGTGGAGCTGCGGCCGGGCATGCCAACCGTTCGTTCGGGGTGCTGGAACCCGCTGGACCAGCCAATTGCCAGACCGCAGGTGGATTCGGTCCGCCTCAAAGAATAGAAACCCCAGCTGCGGTGTGCCGGGCTGCGGGCGCAACCAACAAAGCGAGGGATCCCCTGGCGTGACCAAGGAATCCCTCGCTCGCTCAGGGTGTAGCTACCGGACCGGCTTCTCGCTTCCCATCCGACGATCCACAGTTCCTTGCTCCACCCCGATCACACCGTGGCCCGTGTCCGGTCCATTGTACCTCGTTCCGCGAGCGCGGATTGAGCAGCAGCCAGCCGCGCGATAGGAACCCGAAAGGGGGAGCAGCTCACGTAGTTCATCCCCAGGCTGTCGCAGAAGGCGACTGAGCGCGGTTCGCCGCCGTGCTCGCCACAGATGCCGAGTTTGAGATCATGGCGGGTCTTCCGCCCTAGCTGGCAGGCCATCTCGATGAGCTTGCCCACCCCATTCTGATCCAGCACCTGGAAGGGATCGTCCTCGATGATGCCGTGCTCGAGATAGTACGGGAGAAACCGGCCGGCGTCATCTCTGGAGAGCCCCCAAGTGGTCTGGGTGAGATCATTGGTGCCGAAGGAGAAGAACTGGGCTTCTCGCGCTATCTCATCCGCGGTGAGGGCGGCACGGGGCAGTTCGATCATCGTGCCGAGCAGATACGGAACCGTGATCTGCTTCTCACGGAATACTTCTTCGGCGACCTGGCGCACGATCAGGGCTTGCTTACGGAACTCTACGACATTCGCGACGAGGGGGATCATCACCTCGGGCTGGACCCGCCCTTTGCGGAGCGCGACGGCACAGGCTGCCTCGAAGATCGCCCGGGCCTGCATAGCCGTAATCTCGGGGTAGATAATACCGAGTCGGCAGCCGCGAAGGCCAAGCATCGGGTTGGCCTCCGCCATGCCATTGATGATCCGCTGCACTTCTGCTGCTGGCTTGCCCAGCGCCTTCGCCATTTCATCGACTTCGGCCGGCTCCTTCGGGAGGAACTCGTGCAGCGGCGGATCCAACAGGCGAATGGTGACCGGGTAGCCTTCCATCGCGCGGAAAATTGCCTCGAAGTCTCCACGCTGCATTGGCAGCAGCTTGGCCAGCGCACGTTTCCGGCCGTCGGTATCCTGCGCGAGGATCATTTCACGCATTGCGGTCAGCCGGTTCCCCTCGAAAAACATGTGTTCCGTGCGGCACAGGCCGATGCCCTCCGCGCCGAAGTCCCGGCCGCGATGCGCATCAGCCGGTGTGTCGGCATTTACGCGAACTCCCAGATTGCGGACCTTGTCTGCCCACTCCAGCAACTGAGTGAAGTTTCCGGACAGCTCTGGCGCTTTGAGTGTGGCCTTGCCCGCAAAGACCTTACCGCTCCCGCCATCAATCGTGATCCACTCCCCCTGATTGATAGAGCGGCCGTTGACCGCAAATTTGCGATGCTCTTCGCTGACCTCGAGCGATTGGGCGCTGGCCACGCATGGCTTGCCCAGCCCTCGGGCGACCACTGCGGCGTGGCTGGTCATGCCGCCGCGTGCCGTGAGCACGCCCTTGGCTGCAACCATGCCGTGAAAGTCCTCGGGGCTGGTCTCGCGCCGGACCAGGATCACCGCCTCACCCTTTCGGGAGAGTTGCTCGGCAAGATCGGCATCGAAGACCACCGTCCCTGAGGCGGCCCCTGGTGACGCGGGAAGGCCGGTAGTAAGCAAGTCGACCTGGCTATCCCCGTCGATGGTGGGGTGCAACAACTGATTTAGGTCGTTGGGAGGGATTCGGGCGACGGCCTCTTTCTCATCGATCAGACCCTCGGCAACCATCTCGCACGCGATCCGAACGGCGGCATGGCCTGAGCGCTGGCCGCGGCGGGTCTGAAGCATGAAGAGTTTGCCGCGTTCAATCGTGAACTCCATGTCCTGCAGGTCGCGGAAGTGCCGCTCCAGAATGCGCGCGATCCGGTCGAGCTCGGCGAAGGCCGGCGGCATGTCGTCCTTCAACCGGGCGATGTCCTCGACGTTTCGTGAGCCGGAGACCACGTCCTCGCCCTGGGCGTTGATCAGATACTCCCCGTACAGCCTCCGCTCGCCGGTGGACGGGTCGCGGGTGAAGGCTACGCCGGTCCCTGAATCGTCTCCCAGGTTGCCAAAGACCATCGTCACCACATTCACGGCGGTGCCCATGGTGTCGGGGATGTCGTGAAGCTTGCGGTAGTCAATCGCGCGGCGGGTGTTCCAGCTCTCGAAGACCGCGGCGATGGCTCCCCACAACTGTTCCATGGGATCGTCCGGGAAGGGCCTGCCGCTCTCCTGCTCCGCGTGAGCCTTGAACTCCTTCACCAGCGCCTGCATCTCGACTGCCGGCAGGTCGATGTCCCGAGTGACGCCAGCCTTCTTTTTCCGCGTCTCGAGCATGTCCTCGAAGGGTGCCTTGGACAGATCCAAGACCACGATGCTGTACATCACGACGAACCGGCGGTACGAGTCCCAGGCGAACTGCGCGTTGCCGCTCTCCTTGGTCAGTCCCGTTACCGTCGTTTCGTTGAGCCCGAGGTTGAGGATGGTCTCCATCATCCCCGGCATCGAGACGGCCGCGCCGGAGCGCACCGAAAGCAGCAACGGCCGATCCTTGCCGCCGAAATGCCGATTGGTCGCCGCCTCCAGCCGTTGGAGACTGGTCTCGACCTGGGAGCGGAGCCACGGCGGGAATTGCTTGGTTTCGAGGTACGTGAGGCAGAGCGAGGCCGCGATGGTGAACCCGGGCGGGACCGGAATGCCGAGATTGGTCATCTCGGCGAGACCGGCGCCCTTGCCGCCCAGCACGTCCTTCATGGTGGCGGTGCCGTCGGCGCGGCCCTGCCCGAAGAAATAGACGGAAGGCTGCGAGTAGGTTCCGGTCATGCGGTGGTGGCGATCGGGGGCGCGGCGTGCCGCAGGGATACGAGCTCATCCGGGATTTCCGTCGGATAGGCGCCCGAGAAACATGCGTGGCAGAATTGGCTCCGCTTGCCAGCGGCACGGAGCATACCTTCGAGAGACAGGTAGCCGAGCGTATCAACACCCAGGTATTCCCTGATCTCCTCGATCGAGTGGGTTGCGCCGATCAACTCTTCCTTGGTCGGCGTATCGATGCCGTAGTGGCACGGCCCGGTGATCGGTGGACTGCTCAATCGCAGGTGCACTTCGCGGGCTCCAGCGGCGCGGATCATCTGGACCAGGCCCTTGCTGGTTGTCCCCCGCACCAAGCTGTCATCGACCATGACCACCGACTTGCCGTCAATCACGCCGCGCACGGGGTTGAACTTGATCTTCACCTTGGCGACGCGCAGCGCCTGGGTAGGATTAATGAATGTCCGTCCCACGTAGTGGTTGCGAATCAGTCCGTTCTCGAGCTTGATTCCCGAAACCTCGGCGAATCCCAAGGCCATGGCGTTGGCGCTGTCCGGGACACTGAAGACCACCTCGGCGCCGTTGCTGGGGTGCTCGCGCGCGAGCTGCCGCCCGAGCTCACGGCGCACGCGATCCACGGACTCACCGAAGATCCTGCTGTCTGGCCTGGCGAAGTACACCAATTCGAATACACACCGACTCTCGGGGCGGGCCCTGAGTCTGGGCAGCTCTGTGATATGGCCGTCTTCAATCTTCAGGAACTGGCCCGGCTGGAGCTCGCAGACCATCGACGCGCCAACCAGGTCGAGCGCGCAGGTTTCCGAGGCGACGATCACCCCGCCTTGCAGCCGCCCCAGGACCATGGGACGGAAGCCGCGAGAATCGACAATCGCGTAGATCGTCTTGCCGTAGCTGATAACGAGGGTGAAGGCGCCCTCACAGCGTTCGAGCGCATCCCGGATCTGCTCGTCGACCGTCGCTTTGCGGGAGCGCGCGATCAGGTGAAGCATCACTTCGGTATCCGTGGTGGTATCGAACAGTGAGCCCTGGGCTTCCAGTTCGCGGCGGAGCTCGGGAGCGTTCGTCAGGTTGCCATTGTGCGAGATGGTGATGGGAGTCCCGCGCAGATCCTTGAGGAGGGGCTGGGCGTTTGCGAGGACCGAGCTTCCCGCGGTTGAGTATCGGGTGTGGCCTACGGACACGTCCCCAACCAACCGCGCGAGTGAAGCATCGCCAAAGTTCTCTGCGACGAGGCCCATTCCGCGGTGTGCCCGGGCATGGCCTTCCTCATCGACCGACACGATGCCGGCCGATTCCTGCCCTCGGTGCTGCAGGGCATAAAGTCCAAGGTAGGCGAGGCGCGCCGCATCGGGGACGCCGGAGACACCGAAAATGCCGCACATTAGCTAGTCCTTAGCTCCGCTTGCTGTTCGCACGTTACTCAGGTCTCAGCCGACTACCATCCGTTTCGGGATGGCCGAAAAATAGGTCTCCCGTAGTCTCGGGACCGACCAGGCATACTGGCTGGTCGGTGTGGTGATCGCCAATTCACCATCCCTGGCCCCGACCTTCCCGATTGCGACAGCCGGCACGCCGAACTCTTTCGCGAGCGCCAGCAGCGCGGCTTCTTCTTCGGGTTTGCACGAAGCAACAATCCGACCGTGATCCTCGGCGTACAGGACCTTCACGTCCTCGTCGTCGTCCGTGTCACTGCGTCGAGTGGCGCCTGTGCGTCTGCTCGCTGCGTCGCTGGGCCGAGTCGCGGGGCTGCCCAGTCTCACCTCAGCTCCTAATCCCTCGGTTGAATACGGTCCGCCCATCGCGGCTTCGGCCAGTGTGACGGCAAGTCCGCCGGTCGAGCAGTCATGTGCCGAACGCAACAGGCTCCGGCGCGCAGCTTCGACCAGGAGCTTCTGGAGCGTCGCCTCGGCCGCAAGGTCGACCATGGGTTGCTCCCCGCCTATGAAATCTCGCACATATGTCCAGTAGGCAGAGCCACCGAGTCGTCCCGAGCCCCCGATCGGGTTGTCGGGCACTCCACCCAGGAGGAGGATCCGATCACCGGGCTGCTGAAAATGACTCCCGACACGATGTTCTATTTGCTCGAGCAGACCGACCATCCCCACCACTGGCGTCGGGTCCACGGCGCCGGTCGGGCTTTCATTATAAAGGCTGACATTGCCGCCGGTGACCGGCGTGTTGAATGCCCGACATGCATCCGCGATGCCGCGGCAGGCTTCCTTGAATTGGAAGAAGACCTCCGGGCGCTCCGGGTTGCCGAAATTGAGGCAGTCGGTAATGCCCAGTGGACTGGCGCCCGCGCAGGCAATATTTCTCGCCGCTTCGGCCACTGTGGCCTTGCCACCCTCATACGGATCCAGCGACACCAGCCGGCTGTTGCAATCCACCGTCACGGCGAGGCCGAAACCAGTGTCTGCAATCCGGAGCACTCCCGAGTCACCCCCGGGGCCAATGAGCGTGGAGGCCTGAACGGTGGAGTCGTACTGCTCGAACACCCAACGTTTCGAAGCAACGCTGGGCTCGTCGAGCAGCAGAGCCAGCGAACCGAGGACGTCCGTCTTTGGCGAGTGCGCGGGCCGGCCGGTTCGGCGGCGCGCGGCCTCGGCGGATTCCTTCGCTTCCGGGTTGTAGATGGGCACGTCCTCTATCAGGCGCTGACCCGGAATCTCCGCCACAGTGATGCCATTGTGGCGAATGCGGTACATGCCATCGTCCGTTACCCTGCCGATCGGGGTAGCGGTGAGCTCCCACTTTTCGCACACCGCTTGTATCTCGCGGACCCGGTGCGGCTCGGCGACGACCAGCATGCGCTCCTGCGACTCGCTCAGCATGATTTCGTACGGCGCCATACCTGCTTCGCGAATCGGCACTTTGTCGGTCTCCAGCTCCACACCCACGCCACCCCTCGCGGCCATCTCGGCCGACGAGCTGGTGAGGCCAGCCGCACCCATATCCTGGATTGCAACCACGAGCCGTTGCTCGATCAGTTCGAGCGTCGCCTCCAGCAGGAGTTTCTCGGTAAACGGATCACCAACCTGTACCTGCGGCCGACGGGCCTCGCTCTGTTCGGAGAGATCCTCGGAGGCGAAGCTCGCACCGTGAATGCCGTCGCGCCCGGTGCGAGACCCCATGGCCAGGAGCAGGTTGCCCACCCCGTGGGCCTTGGCGAGAGTGAGGTCTTTCTCCCGGAGGAGTCCGACACACATTGCATTCACCAGTGGGTTCCCGGTATAGCTGGGTGCGAAGTCCACCTCTCCCCCCAGAGTCGGGACACCGACACAGTTGCCGTAGTCTCCCACGCCCTTCACCACGCCGGCGAAGAGGTACCGATTGCGCGGCTGGTCCAACGGCCCAAACCGCAGGCTGTTGAGGACGGCCACGGGCCGGGCGCCCATCGTGAAGACGTCCCGGAGAATGCCTCCCACTCCGGTAGCGGCTCCCTGATAGGGCTCGACCGCAGATGGGTGATTGTGTGACTCGATCTTGAAGGCAACTGCCCAGCCCTGAGGCAGGCGAAGGACCCCCGCATTTTCTCCGGGCCCTTGCAGCACCTGGGGACCCTCGGTTGGGAAGGTCCTGAGGATCGGCTTCGAATGCTTGTAGGAGCAGTGCTCCGACCAGAGCGCGCTGAAGATTCCGAGTTCCGTGAGTGTGGGTTCACGGCCGAGCATGGCGAGGATGCGCTGGTATTCGAGATGGTTGAGGTTGTGCTCCTTCACCACCTCAGGCGTGACGGGTCGCTCGCCAGGAAAGGGTTGGGCGGAGGTCATTGGCTGACTCGGTGCGGCGCTGGTGGTGCTCTTCGTCACTGGTGGGTCAGTCCCCGGTGTGAGTGTTTGATCCATCACGGGCTAGCCGTCAGCCGGGAGTTGCGCGCCGCGCATCGTTGTCAGGCGCTGACACAGCCATCGCGCTCCCGGTTCCCGCCCAGGTTGTTCTCACTTCTTCTTCCCTTTCAAACTCCCCATGAACTCCCCGAGCGCCCGACTCAGCGCTCCCTTGTCGTCGTACCCAAGAACCGCATCGATCTCGCCGTTGTCGAGCCACAGGCCATGGCAGTCGGGGCAGCGGTCGATCTGGACTCGATGGAACTCTTCGGTCACCAGATGCCCGCCACACTTGGGACAGCGCATGTAGTGACTCTTCTTCTCCTGATCACTCGAGAGGCGAGCCTGCTCTTGGCGCTTTCGCTCGAGCCGCTCCGCCTCGAGCTTGGCGAAGTACTCTTCTTCGTTCCGACTGGGCTTGTTCTCAGTGGTCATTGGTCTCGGTCACTTGGTTAGCGGTACGGTGATCTGGTTTGCGGCACTGGAGCCGCCCAGCCCTGGTTCACACGGGCGAACCGTCGGGCCGTTGTGCCGCCGACGAAAGCATCGAGGTG
Organism: uncultured Gemmatimonadales bacterium; assembly: GCA_963748035.1. Classification (GTDB taxonomy): domain Bacteria; phylum Gemmatimonadota; class Gemmatimonadetes; order Gemmatimonadales; family GWC2-71-9; genus JADJOM01. Next base: position 628,128 of record CAVVHO010000005.1, read on the forward strand.
AAGAACCCAAGGCCGTCCGTATTCCCAATGACGGGATCGGCGGCCCGGTCCGGGTGAGGCATCAGCCCGACCACAGTTCCTTCAGCGTTACAGATCCCGGCGATGTCGTGAAGCGAGCCATTGATCGGGCTCTCCAGCTCCTCGCCGTTGAGTTCCACATAGCGCACGACCACACGCCCGGTGGCTTCCAGTTCCCGCAGTGTTCGCTCCTCCGCGACGAAGCGTCCGTCGCCGTGGGCCACGGGCATGCGGAGGACGTCGCTCTCCTGGTAGGCGTTGGTGAAGGCCGTGTCGGGCTGCTCCAATCGAAGGGCCACTGGCCGCGACACGAAGCTCAGGCGGGAGTTCCGCACCAGGGCGCCTGGAAGCAGCCCAGCTTCGCAAAGAATCTGGAAGCCGTTGCAGATCCCGAGAACGGGGCCACCACCTTCCGCGAATCGCTGCACCGCCGCCATGACGGGGCTGAAGCGGGCGATCGCACCCGAGCGGAGGTAGTCGCCGTAGCTGAAGCCCCCGGGCAAGAGCACGAAGTCCGCGCCCTTGAGATCCGTATCCCGGTGCCACACGAAGTACGCATCGGTTCCGGCCCGAACGGCGGAGTGAAGCGTATCGAAATCACAGTTGCTGCCGGGGAACCGGACGACTGCCACCCTTTTCATCAGGCCTCAACCTCCACCAGGAAGTCTTCGGTCACCGGGTTGGCGAGCAACTTGTCGCACATGGCTCGTGCGCGCGCCCGGGCTTCGTCGGCGGACGGAGCGTCGATCTCGAGTTCGATCGCCTTGCCGATCCGCACCTCGGAGGCTTCGCTGAACCCGAGTGCCGTGAGCGCGTGCTCCACCGCCAGGCCCTGCGGATCGAGCAGGCCAGCACGAGGGACGATCCGGACGTGGACTTTGTAGGGCATGCTGGGTTCCGTGTGCGCTGTTTGTCGCGAGCCGTCAGCCGCTAGCCATTAGCCATTCGTCGCTAGCCAACCACATCTTCCATTCGCGCTTACCGCTTACTCCTCTGTCTTTCGCCGCATGCCCGGCAACCTTGGCGCCGTGTGATGGATGTCGTCTTCGGACTCTCCCTCGTCCAGGGGCGTCAGCGAGCCATCATGCCGCTCCAAGACCCCCAGGATCGCGTGGCGGGCGAGCCCGAATGCCATGTACGTCAGCCCGAGCGGGAAGAGGAAGTAACTCGGGATCCACAGGGCACCCAGCAGTATCACCAGGTGCACCGCTAACCCGAAGAGTCCCTTAACGGTACGAAAGCCGATCGCGGGGAAGCGCGGGTACTTGACCGTGCTGACCATGAGCAGCGAAAGCAACACCATCAGGATGGTGAGACCTTCGCGCTGGAAGTCGAGGTACGCGAGCGACTGGCGATACCACGGCGTCTGGCTGAAGGGATAGTACACAGCCAAGGTCATTCCCGCCGATGGCGACGGAAGGCCGGTGAACCAGCCGGGTTTCCCGACGCCGTGCTGAATGTTGTAGCGAGCCAGACGGACGGCGACCGCAACGACGTACATGTAGCAAATGAGCCAGCCGAACCTCCCGGCGGTCTGGAATTCCAGGAAGAACATGATTAGCGCAGGTGCAACCCCGAAACTCACGCAGTCCACCAGGCTGTCCAACTCAGCCCCAAAGCGACTCCCAGTTCCGGAAAGTCGGGCCACCCGGCCGTCCAGCATGTCCATCACGCCGGCGATCATGATGAACCATGCCGCGGCCATGAAGTTGCCGCGGTACGCACTCACGATGGCCCAGACGCCAAAGAACATGTTTCCGAGCGTGAATGCACTCGGGATCACCACGACCACCTGGCGCATGTCAGGCCGCCTGAGTCCCGCCCGCGTCGGCATCAATCCCATCGTGCCACCACTGTCTCTCCCGCCACCGTCTTGTCGCCTTCGTGCACGAGGATCTTCGCCGTGGCGGGCACGAAGACGTCTACGCGCGAGCCGAAACGGATCAGCCCCATCCGTTCGCCTTGGATCACAGCCGTTCCGACCTGGTGGTCTGTGACAATCCGCCGGGCAACCAGCCCTGCGATCTGTTTCACCAGCAGCCGGCCGCGCGCGGTCGCGAGGCCAACGCTGCTCTGTTCGTTTTCGAGGCTTGCCTTCTCCGTTCCTGCGTGGCCGAAGGCACCAGGATTGTAGTGCCGATACTCCACCGTGCCGCTCATCGGGTACCGATTCACATGCACGTTGAAGATGTTCATGAAGATCGACACGCGGGAGCCTCGCTGCTTGAGGAACTCGCTCTCGTCGAGGTTCTTCACACCGACCACCAGGCCGTCCGCGGGGGCGATGACCAGATTGTCGCCGCGGGGACCATCTCGCAGCGGATCACGAAAAAACGCTACCACCCATACCGCGACCAGGAACCATGGCAGGGAGGCCCACGGCGGTGCCAGAAACCACAGCACCCCCCACACGACCCAGGCTCCGATAATGAATGGCCAGCCCTCGGGTGCGATACGCATCAGGTGTCCTTCGGGAGGTCGAACCCGGTGAGGAGCCGGAATGCGTCGAGATAGCGCCGGCTGGTCGCCTCCACGACCTGAGCCGGCAACGGTGGTGGCGGTGCTTCGCCGTTCCATTTGCCTTCTTCACGGACACCGGCGAGGTAGTCGCGCAGCGGCTGCTTGTCGAAACTTGCCTGACTGCGACCTGGCTGGTAGCGGTCCGCCGGCCAGAACCGAGACGAGTCGGGGGTCAGCACTTCGTCAATCAGTCGCATGACGCCCTGGTCGTCCGTGCCGAACTCGAACTTGGTGTCCGCGATGATAATCCCGCGCGTGGCGGCATGGTCACGACCGGCGCCATAGACCGCCAAGCTCAGTTCACGGAGCCGGCGTGCCTCAGCCGCGCCCAAGGACGATTCAACCGCGGAGAACGGAACGTTGATGTCATGCCCGGTCTCTTCTTTTGTGGCCGGGGAAAAGACCGGCGGCTCCAGCCGGGCGCTCTCAACCAGCCCACTCGGCAGCGGCTCTCCGGCCAGCGTGCCGTGTTCACGGTATTCCTTCCACGCGGAGCCCGACAGGTAGCCCCGAACCACGCATTCAAAAGGCACCGGCTGGGTGCGACGCACCAGCATCGCTCGTCCGGCGAGTTGGTCTCGGAATGGGGTTAGGAGCGGAAACCTTCGGAGCAACTCGGCGGTCCGGGCGGTCACGAAGTGGTTGGGCACCACCGCGCCCAGCTTCTCGAACCAGAAAGCGCTGATTTGGGTAAGGACCGCCCCTTTCCGCGGAATCGGCTCTTTCATGATGACATCGAACGCGCTCACCCGGTCGCTTGCCACAAGGAGCAGATGATCCGTGTCCACCTCATAGACCTCGCGGACCTTGCCGCGGCGGACGAGGGGGAGCGGCAGCCGGCTTTCGGTCAGGACGGTCATGGGAAGCGGCTCAGCGGCTCGGCGTCTGGCCTCCGCGGCACACTCTGAAGGTCGTCTGGAGACGTCTGCTTTCGGGTAGTGACTTTGAGTCGCTTCACACGACCACCTCCGCCTGCTCCGGCTTCGCGGCCAATAGTGCCGCCCGCGCAACGAGCGGTTTGTAGTACTCGTCGAGGAATTCCTGCACCTGCTCCTTTGAGCGGCCGGTGTAACGCATCGGGTCCAACTCGCCCTTGAGCTTCGGGGTCGGGATATTCGCGAAGGTGTGGTCCGCCGCGATGCGCTCCAGCAGCCGGTTGGGCTCGCCGCGCCCGACTTCCTCGGCAGTGGTCATGCTGCTCCGTCGGATCACCTCGTGCAGCTGCTGTCGGTCACCGCCGGCTTGCACGCCGAGCATGAGCCAGCGTTCGGTGGCCATGAAGGGCATCTGTTCGTCCACATGCTTACGGATCTCGCCCTCCCGGACTTCCAGCCCGGCAACGATGTTGCCGGCCAGCAGCAGAATCGCGTCGGTGCCGAGGAAGGCCTCCGGCAGTGTCAGGCGGCGGTTGGCGGAATCATCAAGGCTCCGCTCGAGCCATTGAGTCGCCGCGGTGTTCGCCGTGTTCGCCTGCAGGCTGATGACAAACCTGGCCAAGCCGGAGATCCGCTCCGCCCGCATGGGGTTCCGCTTATACGCCATCGCGGAGGAGCCGATCTGGTCCGGCTCGAACGGCTCGAGCAACTCGCCCTCGTGCTGCAACAGCCTGAGATCCCCGGCCAGCTTTGACGCTGACTGCGCGATACCGGAGAGAGCGTCCAGGACGACGCTGTCGCCCTTTCGGGTGTACGTCTGTCCCGTGACCGAGTAGACCCTCGGCAGGCCGAGCTTTTCGGCGATCCGGCGCTCGAGCTCTCGGACCTTCGCGTGATCGCCTTTGAACAGCTCCAGGAAGCTTGCCTGGGTGCCGGTTGTCCCCTTGCAGCCGCGAAGCCGAATCGTCTCCAGGCGGTGAACCAGTTCTTCGACATCCAGGGCGAAGTCCTGCATCCACAGGGTCGCCCGCTTGCCGACGGTGGTGAGCTGCGCCGGCTGGAAGTGGGTGTAGGCAAGGCAGGGCAGAGCCATGTGCTCATGCGCGAAGCGGGCAAGCGGCTCGAGCGTCGCGAGCAGCCTGCCGAGCAGAAGGCGCAGTCCCTCACGTTGAATGAGCACATCGGCGTTGTCGGTGACGAACGCGCTGGTAGCGCCCAGGTGGATGATCGGTTTGGCCGCTGGTGCCTGGTCTCCGAAGTGATGCACGTGTGCCATCACGTCGTGCCGGAATCGCTTTTCGTACTCCGCGGCCCGAGCAAGATCCGCGTCATTCAGGTGCGCCCGCATTTCGGCAAGGGCGCTCTCCGGAATGTCGACTCCCAGTTCCTTCTGGCTCTCCGCCAGCGCCAGCCACACGCGACGCCACAGCGCGATGCGATAGCGCTCGCCCCACAGCCGCTGCATGGCGGGGGAGGCATAGCGGGTGCCCAGTGGCGACCGGTAGCGATCGTCGCTCATCGGAACTCGAGGTCCGTGTAAACGATGGTGCCGTCCCGTTCGAAAAAGACCCGCACGCCCTGTCGCGGCTTGAGGCCCTCGATTACGGTGCGGACATCGTCAGCGTCGGCGATCCGCTGGCGATTCATGCCCACGATGACATCGCCGGTCTGCAGGCCCGTCGACGCGGACAGAGTACGCGAAATCCGGAAGATCAACGCACCCCGGTCTGCCTGGACGTTCCGCTCGGCGCGCACCTGATCAGTCAGGGTGACGAGCTGGAGATCGCTGAGTACCGTCACCTTCTCGGCCGTAGTGGTCGGGAGGTCGCCCGCTGCGACCGCGATTGGCCGCTCGCGGCCATCTCGTTTCACCGTGAGCCGCACCACCGCGCCCACCCCCAGATCGAGCTTGACTGACTCCCAATCGAGGTAGTTCCGGAGCACCCGATCGTTTGCCCGGGTGAGCACATCGCCCCGACGCAGGCCGGCCCGGTCCCCGGGGCCAGCAGGCGCGACGCCCGTCACGAGCACGCCGCCCGCGGCCTTCCAGTCGCGCAGGCTCTCCGCCCCCGCCACTTCGAAACCGACCCAGGCCCGGCGCACCGAGCCGGTCCGGATGATCTCCTCGGCCACTCGGAGCGCACGCTCGATCGGAATCGCGAAGCCGAGGCCGATGGAACCCCCACTCTGGGAGAGGATCGAGCTGTTGACGCCGATGACCTCTCCGAGCGCGTTCGCCAGGGGTCCGCCAGAGTTGCCGGGGTTGATCGATGCATCGGTCTGGATCATGTCCAGATAGAGGCCGCTCTGGTCGCGCCCTGGCAGGATGTTGCGATGGACTGCGCTTACGACCCCCGCGGTCACCGTGGGCTCGGGGTTTCCCAACAGATAAATGAACGGATTGCCGAGCGCGACCAGCCACTCGCCGATCATGAGGTCGGTGCTGTGGCCAGTGGTTGCAGTGCGGAGGCCCTTTCGTTCGATGCGGATCACGGCAATGTCGGTGAGCGGGTCCTCGCCCAGCAGTTCCGCAGGTACGTCGCTACCGTCCGCGAGGCTCACGATGATCCTCTCGGCCCCACTCACCACGTGCTGGTTGGTGAGAATGACTCCATCCTGCCGGATGATGAAGCCCGTCCCGAAGCCTTGCTGCTCCCGCGGCGACTGCGGAACGAAAAAGAAGTCGAATGGCGTCTGGGGGGCGGTTTGCCGGGTGCTGGTGACCGTAATGGACACCACCGTCGGTGCCACCTTCTCGGCGGCCTCGACGATTGCTGTGCGGCGCGACTGGGCCAGTGGGTCAGCCGCAACCGTATGCGCCGGCCGCTGTGCCTCGAGGGTCTCGACGAACTGCGGGCCACGATCGGCCCCGCTGCGACATGCGAACAGCCCGACGAGCATAGACAAGGTCTGGAGGCGACGAGGCGACCACGTGAGTCTCACAAAGGCCTCCTCGCCACTTCACCTGGTCGGCTCTTCGCCATTTCGCCCTCGAACCAGTCGGCCGGGTACTCCGCACGCACGAAGAAGAGTCCCTGCGGGGGAGCCGGCGGGCTCGTCGCCTGATTGTCGGGTCTCTGGAGAAGGGTGGTCATGTCATCGCCGGGTCGGCGCCCCAGGGCGATATCGACCATGGTTCCGACCAGGAACCGGACCATGTGATGCAGGAATCGGTCAGCCGCGATGTGAAAGCGGAAGCCCCGGTCACCGTCCCGGGGCTCCCACTCTGCCATTCTGATGGTGCATTCATAGGGGCGCCCCGGGTGGATCCCCGAGGTGGAGGGCACTCCATCGCCTGCAGCCGGTCTTCGAACGGCGAATGCGTGAAACTCGTGGGTTCCGAGGATCGCCTCTGCGGTGGCGGCCAAACGACTCCGGTCGAGGACATGTCCGAGCGCCCATTCATAGGGCCGACGGAAGGGCGATGCTGCAGCCTCATCTGTTCCGACATCGTAGCGGTAGCGCCGGCCCGAGGCGTTCTTCCGCGCGTGAAACCCTGCCCGCATCCGGGTGACGCTCTCCACCCAGCAATCTTGCGGCAAGAGCGCGTTGAGCGCTCGGCGGAGTTGGTCGGCTGTCCATTTCTCCGGTACGGCGAAGCTCACCCCCAAGCCCAGACTGTGGACCCCTCTGTCGGTTCTGCCTGCGCCGTGCGCCACTATCCGTCGGCCGCACAGTCGCTCCAGCACTCGCTCTACCTCCGCCTGGACCGTCCGCTCGCCCGGCTGTCGCTGCCAACCCGCGAACTCGCGTCCATCGTAATGCAAGACGGCCAGATAGGTCCGGCTCATGAGGCGGGAAATATAGCGGGGTCGGAAAGGGTGGGGTGGGGCGAGACTAGGCGAGTTCGGGTGGCTCGTTTACATTACTTGACTTTGGCACTTATATATATGATTGTGGCAAGTTTAGGATGTCGCCCCGTTCGCTCGCCTTCTGGTACGCGCATGCCAACCGACCAGCAAATCGCCACGGTTCGCCGATTCAACCGCTTCTACACCCGCAGAATCGGCGTCCTCACGGATCGCCTGCTGCGCAGCCGGTTCTCCCTGGCGGAGGTCCGGGTGATGTATGAACTCGCCCATCGCTCCGACCCCACTGCCGCGGAGATCGCTCGGGAGCTGGGATACGATGGGGGATATCTGAGTCGCCTCTTGAAGGACCTCATGGGGCGTGGTCTGGTTGGCCGGCGGGCTTCCGTGGCCGACGCCCGTCGGCGGCACCTCCACCTTACCCAGCGCGGCCGCGCGGCGTTCCAGGTGCTCGACGCCCGCTCCAACGAAGAGGTTCGAGACCTGCTGGATCCGCTGGGTGTCGGAGATCGCAATCGGTTGATCGGGGCGATGGAAGCAATCGAAGATGTATTGGGCGCCCCGCCTGTGGGGCACACTTCCTTCGTCCTGCGGCCGCACGGTCCGGGGGACATGGGGTGGGTCCTGCAGCGACATGGAGTCCTGTACTTCGAAGAGTATGGCTGGGATGCGCGCTTCGAGGCGCTCGTCGCCAGCATCGTAGCAGAGTTCCTTCAGAAGTCGGACTCGAGGAGAGAGCGCTGTTGGATCGCCGAAAAGGAGGGGGAGCCAGTGGGGTCCGTCTTCCTTGTCCGAGGATCCGACACCGTGGCCAAGCTGCGACTCCTGCTGGTTGAGCCCTCCGCGCGGGGTCTTGGAATCGGCCGGCGTTTGGTGGAGGAGTGTATCCGTTTCGCGCGGCAGGTGGGGTACCTACGCATTTCTCTCTGGACCAACAGTCTGCTACTCGCTGCCCGCGGCATCTATGAGGCGACCGGGTTCCGCCTCGTGCAGGAGGAACCCCACCAGCGCTTCGGATCCGGGCTCATCGGGCAGACCTGGGAACTCGACCTCTGACCTGAAGGCATATCGCCGTATCGGCCATTGTCGGTACTTTTCAGGCGTGACAGCCGCCCTCCAGACCGCGCTTCGACTTATCGCTGACCGCAGGGACCTCACTGCCGAGCAGACCGCGGCAGCCTTCGGTGTCATCATGCGCGGTGAAGGTACCCCGTCGCTCATAGCCGGCCTCCTCTTGGGTCTGAGGGGCAAGGGCGAGACCTCGGACGAGATCGCTGGCGCCGCGATCGCACTTCGCGCGGCGATGGTGACCATCCAGCCGTCCGCGGGTCTGCCCGTTGTGGATACCTGCGGCACCGGCGGGGGCGGCGTTAGCACCTTCAACCTGTCCACCGCTGCGGGATTCGTGGTGGCAGGAGCTGGCGCTCGTGTCGCCAAGCACGGCAACAGGAGCTACACCTCCAAATGCGGCAGCGCCGATGTTCTCGAGGCCATGGGGGTGAACATCGGCACCAGCGCGGAGCAGGCCTCGGCGTTGCTGGACCGGGCAGGGATGGTCTTCCTCTTTGCACCGAACTATCACCCCGCAATGCGGCACGTTGGTCCAACTCGAAAAGAACTGGGCGTCGCCACGATCATGAATCTGGTGGGTCCACTGGCGAACCCCGCGGGGGTTCGGAGGCAGGTAATCGGAGTGGCGGACCGCGCCCGCGCGCCTCTCATGGCAGAGGCACTGGCCCGCCTGGGAGCGGAGCACGCACTGGTCGTGCACGGCGAGGTAGGTATGGACGAGATCAGTCCGGTGGGCGTAACGACCGTATGGGAGGTTAACGGGGGCGAGGTCACCACATGGACTCTCGATCCTGCTGACCATGGACTCGACTGGCCGGAGGTTGCAGACCTGGCCGGCGGCGAGCCGGCGGACAACGCGGCACGGATCGAGAGACTGCTGGCCGGCTCGGCGGATGAGGGGGCCCGGCGGGCCTTGGTACTCAATGCTGCGGCTGCGATCTATGTCGCTGGGTTGGCGGACGACTTCGGGTCGGCAGCGGCAGTGGCTGAGCGCGCCCTGACGGATGGGAAGGCGGCAGCCGTTCTTGAAAGGTTGCGGCAGGGCTGAGCGACCGGGTCGCCCCGGGGGCCAATCAGTACTTTCGAATAACCCCTACGACCACGCCCTGAATCAGGACGTCCCGCTCCTGGAATCGCATCGGTTGCATGGTGGGATTGGCGGGTTGTAGCCGTATCCATCCCCCCTGCTCTCGGTAGAAGCGTTTCACCGTCGCCTCCGAACCGTTAACCAAAGCGATGACCATCTCTCCGTTGTCCGCCGCCTGCTTTCCATGCACCACGACGAAGTCTCCATCCATGATGTGTTCGTCGATCATGGACTCCCCCTGGACCTTCAGCGCGTAATTCGGGCCACGGCGGGGCAGGAGTTGGTCCGGAACGGCAATCGTCTCGCCACCCATGATGGACTCGATTGGGCTGCCAGCCGCTACCTTGCCAAGCAGGGGAATTTCGGTAGCGCCTGACTGTCCTTTCGGCGGGAGCACCTCGATGGCGCGACTCTCGTTGTGCGTGCGGTGGATGTAGCCCTTACGCTCCAGATTGGTCAGGTGCTCATGTACCGTGGCCAGGGACTGGAAGCTGAAGTTCTCTGCGATCTCTTCGAAGCTTGGCGCGTACCCCCGCTCGCGGATATGCTCCTGCAGGTACTTGAGGATCTCGCTCTGGCGCTTGGTGAGGGGCATGTCGCCTCCGGATTGTGACCGAACGGACTCCGAACTAAGCTACCCGAATAGTGACCGAAGGGCAAGATGCCCACCACGCTAGACCGGATACTGGCCACAACCCGAGAGAATCTTCCTGCGCTCCACGCCCGCCGAGCTGAGGTCGAGCGAGCGGCGGCGGCGGCGCCGTCCCGCCCGGAATTCTTGCGCCGGTGGGATCGTTCTCGGATGGCGCTGATTGCAGAAGTGAAGCGGCGGTCGCCATCGCAGGGGACTATTAGCGCCGGGCTCGATCCGGCCGCCCACGCTTCCGCCTGCGCGGCAGCTGGGGCCAGCGCCATCTCAGTGCTGACGGACGGGCCGTTCTTTGGCGGTTCGCTCGAGGACCTGCGCCTGGTGGCACACCGGGTCACGATTCCGCTCCTCAGGAAGGACTTTATCCTCGAAGAACTCCAGGTGGCGGAGGCCCGAGCTGCGGGGGCCTCGGCGATCCTGCTCATCGTCAGGGCGCTGTCCCCCGAACGCTTGAGCGTACTCCTGCGCGCCGCCCGCCACTGGGAGCTCGCAACGCTGGTCGAAGTGCACGACGAGCGGGAACTGGATGTGGCGCTCGCGGCAGATGCCCCGGTTATTGGGGTCAACAGCCGCAATCTGGACACGTTCGCTATCGACGTCACCGCCACCTGGCCGCTGCTGGGCCGGATTCCCAAGGATCGTATCGCGATCGCCGAGAGCGGTATGGCCAATGAGGCCGACGTTCGACGTGCGGCTGCAGCGGGGGCAGATGGCGTCCTGATCGGTACAGCCCTGTCCGCCGCGCCCGATCCGTCAGGTCTTGCCCGCGCCGTCGCGGGAGTACGGCGCACCGGACGATGACGCAGATTCTCGGGGCCGAAGTGGGCCGCCCCAGAGTGAAGATCTGCGGTCTGACTCGAAACGCAGACGCCCAGGAGGCGGCACGTCTGGGGGCCAGCTTCCTTGGGGTCATTTTTGCGGGGGGACCCAGGCACATCGATGACGGCCGCGCCAAGGGGATCGTGCAGGCCGCGGGCGGGGTTCCGGTCATCGGGGTCTTTGGATCGCAGGGCAGTGACGAGATATTAGGAACGCGGGATCGGGTCGGTTTGGCGGGCGCCCAGCTTCACGGCGGCGCCAGCCCGGAGTTGGTGCGGCACCTGACACGCGAGGGCCTGATGGTCCTCGTTGTGGCGCGGATCGCCGACGGGGCTGATCTCGAGCATCTCGTTCGGCTCAAATCGCTCGGTTGCCCGATCCTCGTTGAGCCTAAGGTGACCGGACGGCTCGGGGGAAGTGGAGTGGCTCTTCCCCTGGAGTTCGCCCGAGAAGCACGGGCCCGCCTCGCGAACCACCCGATGTTCCTGGCTGGTGGTCTCACTCCTGAGAACGTTGCGGACGCTGTCCGCGCGGTGCGTCCTGATGCGGTAGACGTTTCGTCCGGGGTGGAACAGATTCCGGGCGTGAAGGATCAGGCGCGCATGGCTCGATTCCTGGAGGTACTCGAGTGAGTGTCACGTTGCCCCGCGAACGCGCTGTGGGCGGACGCTTCGGCGTTTATGGGGGTCGATACGTCCCCGAGACGCTCATGGCCGCACTCGACGAACTCGAGACGCTCTACAATGCGGCACGGCAGGAGCCGGCATTCTGGGCCGAATTCGATGGGTTGCTCCGAGAGTTCGTCGGGCGACCGACCCCGATCACCGCGGCCCCGCGTTTCTCCGAGCGGGTCGGTGCGACGGTGCTGCTCAAGCGGGAAGATCTGAATCACACCGGCGCACACAAGATCAACAACACCATCGGTCAGGCGCTGCTTGCGCGGCGGATGGGAAAGCGGCGAATCATCGCGGAGACGGGGGCCGGGCAACATGGCGTGGCGACCGCCACCGTGTGTGCCCGATTTGGGCTCGACTGCCTCGTCTACATGGGTGCGGAGGATGTCGAGCGGCAGGCACTCAACGTCTATCGCATGCAACTTCTCGGTGCGACCGTGGTGCCGGTGACCTCCGGCACCCGTACCCTCAAGGACGCGACGAACGAGGCGCTGCGCGACTGGGTCACCAATGTGACGACCACCCACTATATCATTGGCTCTGTGGTCGGACCGGATCCCTATCCCAGGATGGTGCGCGACTTCCAATCCGTGATTGGGCGTGAGGCGCGAGCGCAGATGCTGGAGCAGGCGCGCCGGCTGCCCACCACGGTGGTCGCGTGCGTCGGCGGAGGGTCGAACGCGATCGGGATGTTCAGCGGCTTCCTGGACGACCCCGAGGTTCACCTGGTCGGCGTGGAGGCAGCGGGGGAGGGTATCGCGACCGGGCATCACAGCGCCACGCTTTCAGCGGGATCACCCGGGGTGTTACACGGCTCGCTGAGCTACCTCCTTCAGGACGATGACGGCCAGGTACTGCCGGCGCATTCGGTGTCCGCGGGGCTTGACTATCCGGGGGTGGGGCCGGAACACAGCTGGCTGCACGATACGGGCAGGGTGCGGTACGAGGCAGTGACCGACGCGGAGGCTCTTGCGGGCTTTCAGTCGTTATGCCGGCTCGAGGGCATCATCCCCGCGCTCGAGACGGCCCACGCGTTGGCCTGGTGTGAGAGCCAGCGTGGAAGCTGGGGGCAGGATGAACTCGTACTCGTCTGCCTCAGCGGGCGGGGGGACAAGGACGTGGCGCATGTGGCCAAATTGCTTGGGAACATCTAGGTGACGGAAGGCATGCCGGCGGCGGTACTCACGCCGCCCACCCAGATCGAGGAACTGCTCAAGACCCTGGTCAAGGGCCTTCGAGCGTTCCAGATGTACCTGCCGAACAATCCCATCTATCAGCGTGGCATTGAGAACGTGCGGGCCGGATTCGCGCCGATCTGGGCGGGCGGCCTGGATCGGCTCGTCCTCCAGATAGTGGAGACGGATATCATCTGGGAGGAGCAGGTCGTCTACCACCAGCCGACCAAGGCCGATAGCCTCGCGTGGGGCCTGTTCAAGGACGGCATGCGGGTGCTCACGCTCCTGCCGGGAGTTGAGGATGAGGAGATCATCCGGTTCCTGGAGATCGTGCAACATGCCCGAACCCTGTCGGCCGACGCGGGCGACGACCTCCTCACCCTGCTCTGGGAGCAGGATTTCACCCTGATCCAGTATCACTTCACGGAGTTCGTCCAGGACTCGGGCGTTCCGGGGATTTCGGGCGAGGGGATCTACAGTCAAGCGGGTCCCATGGACCCCAACGTGGTAGAAGAGCAGCAACAGGAGACCCAGGGCAAGGTTGCGGAAGAGGCGCCGCCCAAGCGATCGGGTGTGTTGGATCTCGAGGACTTCGACTCCACACTCTACTGGCTCGAAGAGAACGAGGTGCGGATCATCTCCCAGGCGATCGAGAAGGAGTACCAGCAGGACCTGCGTGCCAACGTCCTCAACATCGTCTTCGACATCCTCGAGCAGCGCAGCGAACCCTGGGCCCGGTCCGACGTGCTCGGTACGCTGGAGAGCTATCTCCCCCACATTCTGAACGCCGGGGATTTTCGGTCGGTCGCCTTGATCCTCAGGGAGACGCGATTGCTGGTGCGCCAGCCCGGGCTCTTCGCGCTTGACGAGCGGGAGCGGCTCGACGCCTTCACCGGGAGGCTCTCCGACCCGGCGGTGCTGCAGCAGATCCTCCAGTCGGTGAGCGAGGCGCAGGTTCCGCCCAGTGAGGAGGATCTCGGCGAGCTGTTCCGGGAGCTGCGCCCCACAGGGCTGGAGACTGTCCTGGTGTGGCTGCCACGCCTCCCGTCGGGCTCCGCCATCCACAAGCTGCTCGCCTCTGCCGCCGATCGCCTCGCCGAGACCAGTCCTCAGGAAATCCACCGGCTGCTGCGCTTGTCCGAATCCGAGGCGCTTCCGGCGGCGATCAATCTTTGCGCTCGGCTCAAACTGCAAGCCGCCGTTCCCGGTCTCGCCGAGACCCTCGGCCACGCCCATGCGCCGGTCCGGCTCGCAGGGGTCCAGGCGCTTGACGCCATCGGGACGCCAGGGGCGTTGCAGGGTCTGGAGCGGGCGTTGGACGACACCGACCGCGAAGTGCGGATCGCTGGGGTGCAGGCCATGGGACGACATGGATACAAGGGGGCGTTGCGTCGGATCGAGCCGGTGGTACAGGGGAAGGTGCCCCGGGACATCGATCTGACCGAACGAATGCGTTTCTTCGAAGCCTTTGCCCAGATCGCGGGGGCCGGTGCGCTGGAAAGTCTGTCGCCCATGCTCTCCGCTGGCGGACTCTTCAAGCGAAAGGAACCTCCCGAGGTACGCGCCTGTGCGGCACTGGCCATCGGACGACTCCGGACGCCTGAGGCCCGGGAACTGCTGCAGAAGTACAAGGATGACAAGGAACTCGTGGTGCGCAACGCGGTGAGCCGGGCGCTCCGGGAGACCGGGCCGTGAACCGCGAGTCCGAGGCCCATCTCACCGCGCAGGGCAGCGGCGAGAAGGTTGCGGGGGACGCGTTCCTGCGACACGCGGGACGCACCCTTCTGCTCTCGATGTACGCGGCACTTCGGAGTCTCAAGCTCTATCCGCTGGAGAACGCCACCGCACAGAAGTCGCTCGACGACCTGCAGGCTTCCGCGATGGCGATCCTCGCGCCGATGGGCGAGATCGAGCTTCGGCTGTCCGGCGATTTCATCTTCGTGAACGGTACCCGGCTTCGGCTGGAGCTGGACAACTACGCGGCCTTTTCCAACATCCTCGCTGCGCTCCGCTCGGTTGATATCGGTGAGCTCAAGGTGGAGGGCGGGATCGAGCGGCGGGAATGGCAGGTCTTCCTGGGTGTGCTGCTTTCTCTAATGGACAAGGGCGGGGCGGATCGCAACCCCGAGGTGCTACTCGATTTTCGGGAGAAGCTCGCACTGGCCGGGGTGACCCGGCTGGACGTGGCGCCGCCGCTTGAATCGGAAGACAAGGTCGCCGAGGTCGAGCGGGCGCGGGAAGTGGCCAAGCGCACCTATTCGCACGGGGTTGCAGTCACCAAGGATCTGATCAACAGCGTTCGGCTCGGCCGCACCACGTCGGTGGCGAAGGTCAAGCGCGCCGTGCAGGCGATTGTCGATCAGGTGCTCAACAACGAAACGTCACTCATCGGGCTGACCACCATCCGCGACTATGACGAGTACACGTTCACGCACTCGGTGAACGTGTGCATCCTGTCGGTGGCCATCGGCAAGAAGCTCGCCCTTACCCGATTACAGCTCTATGATTTGGGCCTGGCTGCGCTGCTTCACGACGTGGGCAAGGCTCGCATACCGGTCGACGTGCTCAACAAAGCCACCGGCCTCACCGAGGACGAGTGGAAGATGATGCAGACACACCCGTGGCTTGGGGCGATCACCTTGTTCAGCATGCGGGGCTACGGGGAGATCCCCTATCGGCAGATCGTGGTGGCGCAGGAGCATCACATGAAAATCGACCTCACCGGGTACCCGAAGGCCATTCGACCGCGGGAAGTCGGTATCTTCTCTCGTATTGTCGCGGTAGCCGACGGGTATGACGCGGCCACGACCCGGCGCAGTTATCAGACGGTCCCGATCCAACCCGACCAGGTGTTGCGGGAAATGTGGGAGAACCCCCGCCGCGGCTACGACAAGATGCTGGTGAAGGCCATGATCAACCTGATCGGGATCTATCCCGTTGGGACCTGCGTCATCCTCGACACGTTCGAGGTAGCGGTCGTGGCTCAGGCCAATCCGGACCAGAACTTCCTCAACCGTCCCATCGTGCGGATCTGCATTGACCAGAACGGGGCGCTGAACGCGCCGCCCGGCCGCGAAGAGAATCTTGCGACCCAGGACGCGGGTGGCGCTTACCTGCGCTCCATTGTGAAGGTCACCAACCCCGACCGGTACGGTATCGTTGTCGGCGACTACTTCGTCTGAATCGGTACTCGAGGCCGCATGGAGCGGCCTGCGGCGGCAAGGACGTACCGCCCTGATCCCCTACCTCACCGCCGGCCACCCCAATCGCCGCGCGAGCCTGGAGGCGCTCCGCCGGGCCGAGGAGTGCGCGGATATTCTCGAGGTGGGAGTTGCATTCAGCGACCCGCTCGCCGATGGGCCCACTATCCAGCGCTCCACATTTGAAGCGCTGCAACAGGGCATGACGCTGCCGCGGACACTCGAGCTCATTGCGGAAGCGAAGCTGACCCGCCCGGTGGTGATGTTCAGCTATCTCAACCCTGTGCGGCGCTACGGCCTCGACGTCTTTCTGCGCGCTGCGGCCGATCTGCGGGTGGCCGGACTCCTGCTCACCGATCTTCCCGCGGGCAGCGATCCCGATCTGGAGGAGAGAGTGCGCCAGAGCCCGCTCGACCTCATCCGATTGGTCGCGCCGACCACTACCGGGTCCCGCCTCGATGACGTCGTGCGCAATGCCCAAGGATTCCTCTATCTGGTCGCGCGACTGGGCGTGACCGGGAAGAGCCGCGATCTGGCGTCCGGTCTTGCGGAGTATGTACAGCGGGTCCGGACCGCCAGTCCGCTCCCGCTGGCGGTCGGCTTCGGGATCAGCACGCCAGCGCAGGCGCGGGCCGTGGCAGGATTGGCGGACGGGGTGGTGGTGGGAAGCGCTCTGGTCGAGGCCCTTGGACTGGGCGGCCCCGCAGCTGTGAGCCGCATGCTCGCCGATCTCCGAGTCGCGCTGGATGAGGCGGATCGCGAGCGGGCCCGGTGAGGCGGTGAGACTGGTTCCGCAGAGCCTATTGACGGCCTACGCACAGGGCATCGCGTGGGGCGGTACCCTGCTCACGCTGGCAGCACTGGTGGAGGATCGCCGCTGGCTCCAGCACCCCTGGGTATCGCTCGGCATGGTGCTGTTGGTCGCGGTTATCCGCCGCGGTCAGATTCAGCTCTCCAAGTTCAGCTACCTCTCTCAAGTGGGGATCGTAGCACTGGTTGGGGCGATCACCGTCGGGCCAGGCACCGTCGTGTTTGCGCTCGCGTTCGGGGTCTTCATCGCGGACGCGTTTGGCCTGCGGAAACTCCTGCGGGCGGCCTGGGTGAACGCGGGCCGGGAGACAATCGGATTTCTCACGGCCTACGGTGCGTACTCGGCGGTGTTCCTGCGCACCGATCCCGTCGGCCTCACACTGGAGTTCCTGCCGGCGGGCCTGACGCTCGTGGGGATGTACTTCTTCTCCACCCGGGTGTTGTTCTACTTCTCGCTCCTGGCCCGGGGGAAGCTGGAATCGCACGAGCGCTTGATGATTCTCCGCTACGAGGTGCTTTCCTACGGGCTTACGCTTTTCGGTGCGGTGATGGCCGCCGCGTCACTGATCGCGCTCCCACCGGAGGGCTGGGTCACGGTCCTCGCGGTACTTGCAGTTCTCGGACTGCTCACCACCCGGATCCTCGAGGAAGCGATTGCGGCGGAGGAACTCAACAAGATCCACGCCCGCGAACGGATCGTTACCAGCAACGTCTCGCTCAAAGACGCGTTCACCGAGCTGGAACGGATGGCCAATCGGGTGCTTGACTGGAGCGACTTCCGCATCTTCCGGTTCAGTGAGGCGCTCAGCACCATGGTGTATCGCGGCGCACTGGGTGCCCCAGATCGCGGTGATCCGCCCTTCGACAGCCCGCATCTCCGGGCCCGGGCGCTGGACACCGGAGAGGCGATCGTGATCGAGGATGCCCGGAAGGATGAGCAGATTCTGGCTCCGAGTCCCCATGCGGTGAGCATGCTGGTGTTGCCGTTGCGCTTCGGCAGCGAGATGATCGGGACCCTCGAACTGGACCACCACAAGCCGCACACGTACGGCAAGAAAGAGGTCGCGGCCGCGGCAACCTTCGGCAGCCAGCTCGCGACGGCGATGCACATCGCCGACCTTCGCCGGCCCCTGGTGGAAACCGTCGAGCGGGTGGGAGTGCTGGTCAAGTCGCTCGCGGCCACGGCCGACAGTCTGCGCGTGGCGGCGGGGTCGGTCGCTCAGACGGCCCATGCGATCCGCGGCGGCGCGGCCGAGCAGGAGCAGCTGATCGCCCAGGGGCGGGAGGCGACCGAGGGACTCGCCACGCAGGCGCGCGAGGTGGTGGCGGACGGGGCGGCGGCGGCGACGGCCTCTGCCACGGCGGGTGAGACCGCGGCTCGGAATCGAGATCTGATCCAGGACGCGATCCAGCGCCTGATTCAGCTGCAGCAGTTCGTGGGGGCCACCTCGCTGCAGGTCGCCGAACTGTACCAGGTCACCAATCGCCTGATCGGGTTCATTGGCTCGATCCGGGAAATTGCCGATGCGACCAATCTCATCGCGCTCAACGCTGCGATCGAGGCGGCGCGAGCGGGCCAGCAGGGGCGTGGCTTCGCTGTCGTCGCGGAGGAAGTACGCGCGCTGGCCTCGCAGAGCGCCCAGGCTTCGCGTGAGGCTGGCGGATTGGTTGCCGCGATCCTCGGGCAGGTTGCCCAGATTTCCGAGGAGATCGACCGAGGCACGGAAACGGTCCGGGGGGTCGAGGAACTGTCGGCCGATGCCGCGAAGGCACTCCAGCACATTGTCAACGGGACGCTCGACGCCGGCGACCACGCCAAGCGCATCGCCGAAACGGCGACGCGACAGGAGCAGGCGGCCCTCCGGCTCCGTGAGCAAATGGAGCGAGTGGCCGCGGTATCCACCCGAACGCTCGAGGACGCCAACACGACAGCGCGACGAGCTTCGGAAGCAGCACGGAGCCATGCCGATCTGGAGCGCGCCGTGCGGGAGCTGTCGGGAGTCGCCGATCGGCTTCAGACGATAGCCCGACACTTCTCCCACGAGCTATGAATCCCCGCGAACGTATCTATGTGGCCCTGGGCAGCAATCTGGGCGACCGTGCCGCGTACCTCATGCGTGCCCGGGAGGCGCTGGGCAAACTGCCGCTCACGACTATCCTTGCGGTCTCCAGCATCGAAGAAACCGAACCGCTCGGGCCGCCGGGGCAGGATCCATATCTGAATCAGATGGCCTTGCTGGAGACATCCCTCGATCCGGGCCGGTTTCTCAAGCTGCTCCACAAGATCGAGGACGATAATGGACGCGTGCGCGAGGAACGCTGGGGGGCCCGTACCCTTGACCTCGACATTGTCCGCTTCGGGACCCGTCGGCTGCGCGACCCCGACCTCCGCATCCCCCACGCGGAGCTCCCGAACCGGGAGTGGTGGCAGCGGGAGATCGAGGAGCTTGACCGGTTGGCACCGGCGAAGAAGGACGATAGTTAGAGATCACCGGGCCTGTCACAAGCCGGCCCTGGCACTTACCGGGAACGCTACATGACCGACGTCCCTCGACCGCTGACCATCCCCGATCTCCGTGAGCTCAAGGCTGCGGGGCGGAAGGTCACGGTCCTCACGTGCTACGATGCCCTGTTCGCGCGGTTGCTGGACGGCATCGTGGATGTGCTCCTGGTCGGGGACTCCCTCAATCAGGTTCTGGTGGGTCACGAAACCACGCTAAGTGCGACGCTCGACCAGATGATCTACCACGCCCAGGCCGTGCGCCGTGGGAGCCGGCAGTCGCTGGTCTTCGTTGATCTCCCGTTTCTCTCATACCAGGTCACCGTGGAGGAGGCGCTGCGCAATGCCGGGCGGGTCATGAAGGAGACCGGCGCGCACGGCGTCAAGCTTGAGGGTGGCGAGGTCATGGCCGAGACCATTCGTGCCCTGGTCCGCATCGGCATTCCAGTAATGGGCCACATCGGCCTCACGCCGCAGTCGGTGCATCAACTCGGCGGCTACCGGGTCCAGGGACGGGAGCGGGGCACGGCCGATCGCCTCCGCTCCGATGCGAAATTCGTGGAGGAGGCCGGTGCCTGCGCGTTTGTGCTGGAACTGGTGCCCGCGAAACTCGCCGCCGAGGTGACTCGTGTCAGCGCGATTCCAACCATCGGCATCGGTGCGGGTCCGAGTTGCGACGGGCAGGTGCTGGTGTTGCACGACATGCTGGGGCTCAACGAGGGATTCGAACCGAAGTTCCTCCGGAAGTATGCCGAGCTCAGCGGTATCGTGCGCGAGGCCGCACGCCAGTTCGCGGAAGATGTGCGTGCGGGGACGTACCCCGGGAAGGAGCATAGCTTTGAGTGAGGGTTCCGGCCCCGGCGGTCGCCGATAGCCTCACGCCAGCTGACTCATGCTCCACTTCTCTGATATTCCCCCGCTGCGCGTATGGCTTGCGGAGCAACGGCTCGCTGGCCACCGCATCGGCTTCGTCCCGACGATGGGCGCGCTGCACGAGGGTCACCTGTCGCTGGTGGACCTGGCTCGGCGGCGAAGCGATGCGGTCGTGATGAGTGTCTTTGTCAATCCGCTGCAGTTCGGTCCCGCTGAAGATTTCCAGCGTTACCCCCGCGACCTGAATCGGGATCAGGCGTTGGCAATGGACAGGGGTGTCACGGCGATCTTCACCCCGTCGGTCGAGGCGATGTATCCGCCGGGGTCAGAGGTCCGAGTTGTCGCCGGGCCGATGGCGGAGCGCTGGGAAGGCGCTATGCGCCCAGGGCACTTTACCGGAGTGCTCACCGTAGTGACCAAGCTGTTTCATGTGGTCGAGCCCGACGTGGCCGTTTTCGGGCAGAAGGACATTCAGCAGGCCGCGCTCATCCGGCGCATGGTGCGTGACCTGGACTTCGGCCTGGAGCTGATCATTGCCCCGACTGTGCGTGAATCCGACGGACTGGCGTTGAGCAGCCGCAACGCCTACCTGGATTCAACGCAGCGGAGCCAGGCCTTGGGTCTCAGCACCGCGCTACGGGGTGCTGAACGGCTCTGGCGGACCGGCGAGAACACCAGTTCTGCGCTGGAAAGCCACATGCGGGAGCAAATCCGCGCGTTTCCGGACCTCGTCGTGGACTATATTGCGATTGTCGATCCGGAACATCTGGACCCGGTCAACAATGCCACCCGTGGCACGATCATCGCGGTGGCTGGGCGTGTCGGGGTGACCCGATTACTCGATAACCACGTCCTTGGCACGGAGTTACGTTGAATCTCATCAATGAAGCACGTCCCGCGCCATCCGGCCTGAGACCGACGCTCCCCAGTTGGGCCGTCGTCTCGTCGGATCGCCTCGCGCACATCGAGCGCGTGGCGAAGCTGGTCGCGCTCTGGGGTGAGGAAATGGGGGTCCCGGACAGCGAACGAAATCGTTGGCTCCGGGCGGTGTGGCTGCACGATGCGCTCCGTGATGCCGCTCAGGATGAGTTGGAGCGCTGGGCTCCGACGCTCCCCGGCCCGGTGGAGTTGCGCCATGGACCGGCTGCCGCCGCACGCGCAAAGGCGGAGGGTGAAACTGATCGCGGCGTACTCGACGCGGTGCGCTATCACAGCGTTGGTTTGGCCGAATGGGACATGGTGGGGCGGGTCTTGTACTGCGCGGACTACCTGGAACCGGAACGGCAGCACCTCCGTGCCGAGCGCGCGGTGCAGGCGCAGCGCTTCCCCAAGGACTCGAGCGGAGTGCTTCGCGAAGTGGCGCAGGCAAGAGTGCTACACACCATCGTCTCCGGCTGGCCGCTTCCTGATCCCACGGTACGCTTTTGGAACTCGCTCCTCGGACGCGCCACGGTCTGATCGCCGGCGGCACCCTTCTCGCCGTTATTCTGTTGTTCCTCTTGGCCCGGGGCCTTCGCCATGACAGGGTGGAAGGTCACGCCTTCGATATCCCATCCGGGGATCACCGCATCGTGGTGGAGGTCCTGAACGGGAGTGACAGGACCGGACTCGCGCGGTTGGGGGCGCGACGGCTCCGACGAATGGGCTTCGACGTCGTCTACTTCGGGAACGCGGACCCACCACGGGTAGATACGACGCGCGTGCTGTTGCGACGTGGTGAGGCTGATCAGGCGAAACGGGTGCGGGATGCACTCGGAGCCGGGGCTGTCTCGACCCGTCGCGATACTCTCCGGCGAGTCGACGTCACCGTCATTTTAGGACCGGACTTCCGGCCCGATGAAGACGGCCGGCCGTGATGGTCCGGCGGACCGCGATCGATAGCTCGCGGGTGGGGCGGCAATCAGCTCTTTTGGAATCCAAGGACGAGGTCCATCACGTTGGTTCCGGTCATTCCGGTCTTGAAGAGCGCACCGCCCGCCGCCAAGGCATCGTAGCCATGATGGGTTTGAAGGTCGGCTGCCGGGTTCCGACCGGCGCGGCGGATGGCGGCCCAGGTTTCCGCGTCCGCGAACCCGCCAGCCGCATCGGTGGGTCCATCCCGGCCATCGGTGCCCGCAGCAAGCAGCACGACCTCGCGAGCCCCCGAACCGCCGCGCGCAGCCGCTGCGGCGAACACCTCGGAAGCTGCGAGTGCCAATTCCTGGGATCTCCCGCCCAAGCCTGCGCCCGGGGTGAGGGAGACCGTTGTTTCTCCGCCCCAGATGAGCACTGTATCTTTATTCACCGGACCGGCTTGCGCTCTCGGGGAGTTTATTGCATCATAGTCGAGTAGGGTGGTTGCAAGCCGACGGCCCACGTCGGCCGCTTCGCCGGTGAGCGCAGCGTCGAGAACCCGAGATTCCAACCCGAGCGTGCGGGCCTTCGCGGCCGCGGCGTCCAAGGCCAGCCGGTTACTGGCGATCAGTGAAGTCTCGGTCGTCCGGAATGCAGGATGGTCGGCCTTTGGAGTCTCGGGCGCGGTGCCCTGAATGACGGCTTCCAGATGCTGGCGAAGCCCCAAAGGGACCCGGTCCCATAAGCCCGCGGAACGGAGCGCGGCCTGAACCTCGACGGCAGTGGATGGATCGGGAACCGTGGGACCTGATCCAATGGACCCCAAGTCGTCACCGATTACGTCGGAGATTGTGAAATTTTTCACGTGTGCGGGATGAAGGGCCGCAGCGAGTCGTCCTCCGGTCCACCGGGTGAAACGTTTGCGGATCCGATTCATGGCGGTAATATCGAGTCCGGATCCCAACAAGAGACGGTAGAGTTCGGTCAAGTCGACTTGTCGAAGCCCAGGGAGAGGGGCTCCGATGAGGCTCGTTGTGCCCCCGGAGAGAAGGATCCAAACTTCGTCCCCGGGTTGAACTGCTTGAACCACTTCGCCGAGACGGTCCGCTGCGGCGAAGGACCCGGGGCCAGGCTGGGGGTGGTCCCCCACCGCGACCACGAGTCGTGGATGCGGCGACTGGGCGACCTCCGGAACGACCAGCAGGCCGCCTGCCGGTACGATGCCACGCTCGTCCAGCACGGCCACCGCTGCGCTCGCCATCGGCAAGGCCGCTTTGCCGAGGGCGATGAGATGAATCGGACGGGTCAGATTCAACCCCGGCTTGCTCAGCGCGGCGCGCAAGGCAGGACCGGGAGCCGCCGCAGCGACGGCGGCCCAGTACAGATCCGCGAGCAGGGCTCGCGGATCGGCGGGCCGGGCAGTAAGAGTCATTGAGTCGGTCGAGAGTTGGCGACGCGGTCGAAGCGGTATGAACATACAACCGACCGCCAGTCTTCGCGCGAGAGTCCGCAGCCCTCGCTCAGTGTTGTCTTCAGCGCAGAGGATGAAGCTATGCCAGGCCGCAACTTCCTATTCGTTCCCGGTCCCACCAACGTGCCTGACCGAATCCTTCGCGCGATGCACGTCCCCATGGAGGATCACCGCTCCTCGTCCTTTCCGGATCTGACGGCGCCGATCTTCCGCGACCTTCGTCGTGTCTTCAAGACCGATACCGGCACCCCTTTCGTCTTTCCGGGCACTGGCACGGGTGGCTGGGAATCCGCGCTGGTGAACACCCTCTCGCCCGGCGACAAAGTCCTGTCCTTCCGCTACGGTCAATTCAGCCATCTGTGGATCGACATGATGCAGCGATTCGGCCTCAATGTCACGGTGGTCGACGTTGAATGGGGCGAGGGCGCGCCGCCGGAGACGATTCAGGACCTCCTCGGCAAAGACACCAAGCATGAGTACAAGGCGCTGTGCATCGTGCACAACGAGACCGCGACCGGGGTGACCAGCGACATCGGCGCGGTGCGGAAAGCGATGGATGCGGCGAAGCATCCTGCGCTGCTGTTCGTGGACAGTGTCTCGGGATTGGCGAGTATCGATTTCCGAATGGACGAGTGGAAGGTCGACATTGCCGTGACCGGCTCGCAGAAAGGGTTCATGCTTCCTGCCGGCGCGGGCATCGTGTGCGTGAGCCCCCGGGCGCTGGAACTCGGCAAAGGTGCGACGCTGCCCAGGTGTTACTGGAGCTTCGAGGACATGGTGAAGGCCAACGCAACAGGATACTTCCCGTACACGCCGTCCATTCCGATGCTGTACGGGCTACGCGAGGCGCTGAACATGTTGCTGGAAGAAGGGATCGAGAACGTGTTCGCCCGGCACCATCGCCTGGCCGAAGGGTGCCGTCGCGCGGTGGCAGCGTGGGGATTGACGCTGTGTGCGCGCGCACCCAAGTGGCATTCCGACACTGTGAGCGCCATCATGGTGCCGGCGGGCATCAGTGGCGCCGATGTCATCGACGTGGCCTACCGACGCTACAACTTTGCCCTTGGCGCCGGGCTCAACAAAGTTGCCGGGAAGCTGTTCCGCATCGGGCATCTGGGCGACTTGAACGAGATCACCCTGCTCGCCGGCATTGGCGGTGCCGAGATGGCATTGCGGGACGTCGGGGTGAAGGTGGAGTTGGGGAAGGGCGTTGGAGCCGCGCAGCAATACTGGATCGAGACGCAGAAGCCGCTGCCGCCCAAATCGGTGGGCGGTCCGGCCGAGGCGGCGGTAGCCCGCAAGCCGGTGGGAGTGGCGTGAGCCACACCCGCTACGAGCCGGCTCGCCCGCGATTGCAGCGGAGCGAGCTGGCCGTGCCGGGCTCGAATCCGGCCTTGTTCGAGAAAGCCCTCACCTGTAAAGCGGATTACGTCTTTCTCGATCTTGAGGATGCGGTGGCTCCGGCGGATAAGGAGCAGGCACGGCTGAATGTGATCCAGGCGTTGAACCAGTACGACTGGCGCGGTCATGGGAAGACGATCTGCGTACGGGTCAACGGCATCGACACACACTATTTCTACCGGGACATGGTGGACGTTGTTGAGCAAGCGGGGGCCCGGCTTGACGTGGTCCTGGTGCCGAAGGTAGGCGTACCGGGTGACGTGTACCTGACCGACGCCTTGCTGACCCAGATTGAGATGGCGACGGGGATTCCGCACCGGATCGGCATCGATGTGCTCATCGAGACCGCGCTCGGCATGGCGAATGTCGAGGCCATTGCCACCAGCTCAAAGCGCCTGGAGGCGATGCACTTCGGCGTCGCCGACTATGCCGCGAGCATGCGGGCCCGCACGGTCTCGATTGGTGGGCTCAACCCCGACTACCCGGGAGACCAGTGGCACGCCTCGCTCACCCGGATGATCGTCGCGTGTCGCGCCTATGGGCTCCGGCCCATCGACGGCCCGTTTGGAGATTTCAAGGATCCCGATGGGTATCGGGCCGCTGCACGCCGTGGTGCGGCACTCGGTATCGAGGGGAAGTGGGCGATCCACCCCAGCCAGATCGAGCTCGCGAACGAAGTGTTCACACCGCCCGAAGCGGAGGTCACCAAGGCGCGGCGGATTCTCGAAGCGCTGAATCAGGCGGCGCGAGAAGGCAAGGGCGCTGCGCAGTTGGATGGGAAGATGATTGATGCGGCGAGCGCCCGGATGGCGCAGAACGTGGTCGACATGGACAAGGCAGTTGGGGCGAAGAAGTGAAACGCGAAACGTGAAGCGTGGAGAGTACGAGTAAGAAGCTGGAGCCATGAGGAACAACGGGAGTGAGGAGACCACATCTCACTTCTTACTTCTTACTTGCTGCTCACTCTCAAGGTGGGCCCGCACACCCAGGAGATTCCCGTGGACATCCACGAGTATCAGGCCAAAGAACTCCTAGCCAACTTCGGCGTCGCCGTGCCGCGCGGCGGGGTTGCCTACAGCGCGGAACAGGCCGTGTACCGCGCCGCCGAAATCGGAGGCGCCCGCTGGGCGGTGAAGGCGCAGATCCACTCCGGTGCCAGGGGCAAGGCCGGCGGCATCAAGCTGTGCACCACGGAAGACGAAGTGCGGAAGGCCGCGACGGAGCTCCTGGGCCGGCGGCTGGTGACCCACCAGACCGGGCCCGAGGGCAAGGTGGTGCATCGGCTGTACATCGAGGCGGCGGTTCCGATTGAGCGGGAGCTCTACATCGGTCTCGTGCTCGACCGAAAGAGCGAACGCATCATGCTGGTGGCGCACCCGCATGGCGGGGTGGAAATCGAAGAAATCGCCAAGAGTGAACCCCACACCATTCTGCGGCAGACCATGGAACCGGCCGTCGGAATGCAGTCATTCCAGGCGCGTGAGATCGCCTTCGGGCTGGGGATTCCGGCGACGGCGGTCAATCGCATGGTGAGCACCCTGATCGCGTGTCACCGCGCCTTTCGGGAGCTCGATGCCACGATGGTCGAGATCAACCCGCTGGTGCTCACCAAGGACGGCCATCTGCTCGCGCTCGACGCCAAGATGGGATTCGATGACAATGCGCTGTTCCGCCGGCCCAACGTGAGCGAGCTCCGCGATCACGCTGAGGAAGATCCGCGGGAAGCACAAGCCTCGGAATATGGGCTCAACTACGTGGCGCTCGATGGCGAGATCGGTTGCATCATCAACGGCGCCGGTCTCGCCATGGCGACGATGGACATGATCAAGCATGCTGGCGGATCACCGGCCAACTTCCTCGACGTGGGCGGCGGCGCCTCTCCGGAACGGGTGGCCATGGCCTTCAAGCTGGTGCTGCAGGACCGCAAGGTCGGCGCGATGCTGGTCAACATTTTCGCCGGTATCAATCGCTGCGATTGGGTGGCCAAAGGCGTGGTCCAGGCCGTGAAGGAGGTTGGCGTCAACGTCCCACTGGTGGTCCGGCTCGCCGGCACGAACGTCGAAGAGGGGCGGAAGATTATCCAGGAGTCGGGCCTGCCTATCATTTCGGCGGACTCGCTGGCGGACGCGGCCGCGAAGGTCGTAGCGGCCTGGAAGAACGGGAAGAAATGAGGCAATACTCATGGCTATCATGATCAATGAGTTGAGTCGGATCATCGTCCAGGGATTCACCGGCGAAAAGGCGACCTTCCACGCTCAGAAGATGATTGAGTACGGGTCGAAGGTCGTCGGGGGCGTGACACCGGGGAAAGGCGGGCAGACCCACATCGGTCTGCCGGTGTTCAACACCGTGAAGGAAGCGGTGGACATGGTCTACCCCGATGCCAGCATCATCTTCGTTCCGGCGGCGTTCTGCGCCGACGCGATCATGGAAGCGGCGGACGCCGGGATCAAACTGGTCTGCTGTATCACTGACGGGATTCCCGCGCAGGACATGATGATGGTGAAACGGTACCTGCGCCGATATCCCAAGGAGAAGCGGACGACGCTGGTGGGTCCGAACTGTGCCGGTCTCATCAGTCCTGGCAAGTGCATGCTGGGGATCATGCCGGGCCACATCTATAAGGAGGGCAGGGTCGGGCTGGTGACGCGCTCCGGCACGCTGGGCTATGAGGCGGCCAGCCAGATGAAGGAGCTGGACATTGGCGTCTCCTCCAGTATCGGGATCGGCGGCGACCCGATCAACGGGTCGAGTTTCCTCGATGTCCTCGCCCTGTTTGAAAAGGACCCCGAGACCGAGGCGGTCATGATGATCGGCGAGATTGGCGGTCCGCAGGAGGCTGAAGCCGCCATGTGGGTGAAGGAACACATGACCAAGCCGGTGATCGGCTATGTCGCGGGGCTCACGGCGCCGAAAGGCCGTCGCATGGGCCACGCCGGGGCGATCATCTCCGCGTTCGGAGACACCGCGGCGGAGAAGGCAGAAATCATGCGGTCCCTCGGCCTCACCGTGGCTCCCAGTCCGGCCGAACTGGGCGAGGCCGTGGCCCAGGCCCTGGCCAAGAAACCGCCCCGCAAGCGGGTGGTGACCCGGTGAGCGCCAAACCGAAGGTGATCATCACGCGGAAGATCCCTGCCGCCTGCGAGACGGAGGCACAGGCGCGGTTCGATGTGATCACCAATCGGGACGATGTTCCGCTGACCCCGGACCAGTTGAAGGAAGCGCTCAAGAGCGCCGACGGACTGCTGCCGACGGTGACCGACAAGGTGAACGCGGATGTGCTCAGTGCGGCGCCACGGCGGGCGAAAATCATCGCGAACTTCGGGGTGGGATTCAACAACATCGACATTGAGGCCGCCAAGTCCCAGGGTCTCACCGTGACCAACACGCCGGACGTGCTCACGGATGACACCGCGGATATCGCCGTCACGCTCCTCTTGAACGTGGCGCGCCGCATCGGTGAGGGGGAACGGCACGTGCGCGGCCGGCAGTGGACCGGGTGGCGCCCCACTCACATGCTTGGCACCAAGGTGAATGGCAAGACCCTTGGCCTGATCGGATTCGGGCGGATCGCCAAGGCCGTGGCCCGTCGGGCGCACCATGGGTTCGGGATGAAGATCATCTACACCGATCCGTTCCCCCCCAAGCCGGAAGAGGCGAAGGCGCTTGGCGCCGAATCGCGCGCGACGGTAGAAGACGTCCTGCGGGAAGCGGACTTCGTGTCATTGCACTGTCCGGCCACTCCGGATACCCGGCACCTGATCAACGCGGAGCGCCTCAAGGTGATGCGCCCAGAGGCCTTCCTGATCAACACCGCCCGCGGCGACGTAGTGGACGAGGCAGCACTGGTGGCGGCGCTCCAGGCCAAGCGCATCGCCGGCGCGGGGCTGGATGTGTTCGAGAAGGAACCGCAGGTGTCATCGGAACTCCTCGAGATGGAGAATGTGGTTCTGCTGCCGCATCTTGGGAGCGCCACCGTGGAGACCCGCGTGGCTATGGGACTGCGGGCCATCGAGAACTTGACGCTGTTTTTCTCCGGCCAGCCGGTACGCGACAGGGTTGTGTGAGGCAGGAGCACGTCGCGCCATTCTCCACAACCGCACTACCTGTCTCCGCCGATCCGCTGGCGGCCAGTGCCGCCCAGTACGCGACCGAAGTAGCGGAGCAGCTGTTCCGACTCCTCCTCGATGTCGTGAAGGTCCGACACCCCTATCTCGAATCCGCGCTCGAAGGCGGCCCGATGGATCCGGGTTGGTCCACGGACCAACTCGAGGCCTGTCTCCGGGCGCAGGGTATCTGGTTTCAGCTGCTTACCATCGCGGAACAGAACGCCGGCATGCGCCGCCGGCGGCAGACTGAAACGGAGCGCGGTCAGGAGCAGGTCAAGGGTACCCTGGCGCAGGTGCTGCACGACACGGCCCGGGAGGGGATCGCGGGGCCGGACGCGGTACGCAGTCTGCTTCGTGAGCTGCGGATTCGCCCTACCATAACCGCCCATCCAACCGAGGCGAAGCGGGTCACGGTGCTGGAAAAGCACCGGCGCATCTACCGCAGACTGGTTGACCTCGAATCGCCCCGCTGGACGCCGCGCGAGCGCTCGCAACTCTATGACGCGCTCCGCACGGACATTGAGCTCCTGTGGATGACTGGCGAACTGCGATTGGAGAAGCCCACGGTACCTCAGGAGGTGTACTGGGGCCTGCACTTCTTCAGCGAGACCTTGTTCGAGGCGACCACCGAGACTTTGGAGAAGCTCGACCGGATCCTGGCCGTAATCTGGCCAGGCGAACGGTTCGAGATTCCGCCGTTCTTTCAGTTCGGTTCCTGGATCGGCGGGGACCGCGACGGAAACCCCTTCGTCACCAATGAGGTGACCCGACGTACCTTGGCCGAGAATCGCGTGGCAAGCCTGCACCGTTATCGCCAGCGCCTGGGCGAACTGCTCAAGACCCTAAGCATTACCGAGCGCGCCATCGACATCTCACCCGACTTTCGAGCCGCGTTGGGCCGGGCGCTCGAAGAGAGTGGCGATGGGGCGGGCATCATAGGCAGGAATCCGGGCGAGGTCTTCCGACAGTACCTCGCCTGCATGATGGTGCGGCTCGAGGGGGCGCTGCGCCACGCCGAGCGAGGCCACACCTGTCCGACGCGGGAGGGCTACGCCTCGGCCGACGAGCTGCTCAACGACCTCCGCACGATCGAGGCGGCACTCACGAAGAGCGGAAGCCGGAACCTCGCGGATCAGCTGATTCGACCAGTACGGCGAGAGGTCGAGACGTTCCGCTTCAGCACGGTACGGCTGGATCTGCGGGAGAATTCCGCGCGCCTCTCCCAGGCGCTCACGGCGTTGTGGCGCGTTACCACCGGGGAGACAGGCGAGCCACCTGGGTCTCAATCCGAGGAGTGGAAGGCTTGGCTGCTGGCCGAGCTTTCCCGCCCGCGGCGGGGCGACCGGTCCCCGGACGCATTTCCGCCGGATGTGCAGGAGACGATCGGAATGTTCCGACTGGTGCGCGAGATGCGGGCCGAACTCGATCGCGAGGCTTTTGGCAGCTTCGTGCTCAGCATGACCCGGGATGTCGCGGATGTCCTCGGCGCCTATCTGCTTGCCAAGGAGGCGGGGCTCTTCGCTGACGAGGCAGGGGTTGAAAGCTGCACCTTGGCGATCGTGCCGCTGTTTGAAACCCTCGAGGACCTCCACCGTGCCCCGGCGATGATGCGGGAACTGCTTGGCATCCCCGTCGTGCGGCGAACCGTCCGGGCCCTGGGCGGTACCCAGGAAGTGATGATTGGCTATTCCGACAGCAACAAGGACGGTGGGTACCTGTCGTCCAATTGGGAACTCGTGAAAGCCCAGGCGCGCCTCACTCGGGTGGGCGAGGAGCTGGGCGTGGCGATCTCGTTCTTCCACGGCCGCGGCGGTTCGGTGAGCCGGGGTGGCGCTCCGCTCGGCCGGGCCATCGCGGCCCAGCCGGCCGGTTCGGTGCGGGGGCGCATGCGGCTGACGGAGCAGGGAGAGGTCGTCTCTTCCAAGTATGCCAACCGCGGGACCGCGCAGTACCAGGTGGAGCTGCTTGCGGCCGGCGTGATAGAGCACTCGCTTCGCTCGGAGCGCGAGGCGGCGCTCTCGCCGACCAACGAGTACGACGAAGCGTTGGAGGCGCTCTCCGGTGCGGCTCAGGCGGCGTACCGTCGGTTCGTCGAGCGGCCAGATCTGCTGGCCTATTTCAGTGCCGCGAGTCCACTCGAGGAGCTGACGCTGCTGAACATCGGCTCGCGGCCTGCCCGCCGGACTGGAGCACGAACGCTCGCCGACCTGCGGGCGATTCCGTGGGTCTTCGCCTGGTCGCAGAACCGGCATTTCATCACCGGCTGGTTCGGGATGGGGAGCGGACTGCTCAATTTCATGCAGATCCGTGGCGAACGTGGGGAACGGCTCCTGCAGCGGATGTCGCGCGACTCGCGGGTATTTCAGCTGGTCTTGGACGAGGTCGAGAAGACCCTATCCTACGTGGATCTCGACATCGCGCGCCTGTACGCCGGGCTGGTGCCGGATGCAACTACAAGGGCCGAGATCTTCGGGATGGTGGAGGCGGAATATCGGCGCACGGTGGAAGCGGTGCTCAGGGTCAGCGGCGGCACGGAGCTGGCGGAGCGGTTCCCACGATTCCGTCGGCGTCTGGTGCGGCGACTGGCGACGATCAACCAGGTGAGTCGGCAACAGGTGGAACTGATTCGCCGCTTCCGGGCAGCGGGGAGCGAACCGGAACGGCAGCCGTACCTTTCCGCACTGCTACTTTCCATCAACTGCATCTCGAGCGGATTCGGGGCAACGGGTTAGGGGTCGAAGGAGAGAAGGCGAAGGCGAGGCGAGGAGGTGGAAGGCTAGATGACCTCTTCGCCTTCGTGCCTGCTGGCCTTCTCGCCTCTTCGCCTGCGCGCCTTGTGTTCCACCTCTACTCTGAGCTGCCCACATGCCGCGCTGATATCGAGCCCGCGGCTCTTTCGGACCACCGCCTCGATCCCCCGCTGCCGGAGCCGGGCGGCGAAGGCCCGGATCCGTTCCGGTGGCGTGGGGGTGAGATCCGGTGCGCCTCCCGGGTGGAGAGGCAGGATGTTCACAAGGGCGCCGGTTCTCCGGGCCAGGCTCACCAGCTCATCCGCATCGCGATCGGTATCGTTCTTCCCAGCGATGAGGACGTACTCGAAGGTGATCCGCTTCCGAAACGCCGCTGCCGCTATGAGCACTTCTTCCAGCGAGTACTTCTTCTCTACCGGCATCAAGGGGAGTCGGCGCAGGGAACTTGGAGCGTGCAGCGAGATCGCCAGGCGAAACTGCTCCGGTCGGGCAGCGAGTTCCCTCATCCCGGGTATGATCCCAACGGTCGAAACGGTAATATGGCGAGCGCCGATACCCAGACCTTTCGGGCTGTTGAGAATCGACAGGGCCACGTCCACCGCGGGCCAGTTGAGCAGCGGCTCGCCCATGCCCATGAATACGATATTGGTTGGCTTGGCGCCGGGATCTTGCAGGAGCGGCTCACGCACCTGGCCCACGATCTCGAACGGCGTCAGGTTTCGACGGAAGCCCATCCGGCCTGTCGCGCAGAAGATGCAGCCGAGTGCACAACCGGCCTGTGACGAGATGCAGAGGGTGCGACGCTCCCCGGAGGGAATGAGGACCGACTCGACGAACTCGCCATCATGGAGCCGCCAGAGATACTTGCGGGTCCCATCCGCGGACTGCTGTTCCGTCGCCAATGTAAGGCGCGGCAACGGCCACGCGGTGTCGAGTTGGGTTCTGATCGCCGCGGGTAAGTCGCTCACCTCTCCCCAACTCGCAACCGGACGCTGCCACAACCGGGGCATGAGTTGCTGCAGGCGATATGCTGGCAAGCCTTGACTGCTGACCCAGGCCGCCAGTCGGGCCTCTGCCACGGCTGGGGGCAGGTCCAGCAGCGACGGGGTGGGGACGGCTGGCTCGCGCATGAGCCAAAGATATCATCCCGGCTGGATGGCCCGCGACGCCTAACCCCCTCTGCTTGAATCGGTTGCCCCCCCTCGCATCCAGCGTTAAGTTTGCGAACACCTCGTCCCGACTCAGGATTGCTGCTCACCGAGCTTCTCACCCCCGATCGCATTAAGGTGCCCCTCGCGGCCGTCGACAAGACGGGCGTGCTTCGTGAATTGACCGAGCTGCTCGCCGAGCGAGCGGGCACGAAAGCCGAACCGCTCCTCGCCGCCGTGCTGGAGCGAGAGCAGGTGCTCTCAACCGGTATTGGCCACGGCATTGCCATCCCCCATGCCAAGTCCCCCTTGGTGACTGACCTCTCCCTGGTGTGTGGGAAGAGCCGAATAGGTATCCCGTTTGATGCGTTGGACGGCGAGCCGGTGAGCCTCTTTTTCCTACTGATTGGTCCCGACAGCGCCGCCGGTCCGCACGTAAAGGCGCTCTCGCGGATCGCGCGGCTGGTTCGGCGAGAGAGTGTGCGCGAGGCTCTGCTTGCGGCAGAAACGACCGAGGAGTTCCACCAAATCCTGGTCGAGGCAGAGGAGCGGTGAGCGCCGGGACGTCCCTGCGTACCCACCGGGCG
This sequence comes from uncultured Gemmatimonadales bacterium, assembly GCA_963748035.1. Classification (GTDB taxonomy): domain Bacteria; phylum Gemmatimonadota; class Gemmatimonadetes; order Gemmatimonadales; family GWC2-71-9; genus JADJOM01. Next base: position 661,507 of record CAVVHO010000005.1, read on the forward strand.
GGAAGCCTGCGCCGCGAGCACGCCGGAATCGCGGTCCGTCTCGGTGGCTGGGTGCACCGAGTCCGCGATCTCGGCGGGTTGGTGTTCATGGATCTCCGCGACCGGGATGGATTGGTCCAGCTCTCGTTCGATCCCCGGTGGACGCCGGGCGAGGTCTTGGCGCTGGCCGGCACTGTTGGACAGGAAACGGTCGTACTCGTGGAGGGCATGGTCGAGCTGCGGCCCGAATCTGCGCGCGACTCGGCTTTGGACTCCCGAGAGGTGGAGGTCAGGGTAAGAGCGCTGGAGATCGTCGGTCCGGCCCAGACCCCAGCGATACCGGTCGCGCGGAAGGAAGGCGAGGACCTGCCAGCCGAGGAGCTGCGCCTCAAGTATCGCGTGCTGGACCTGCGCAGAATCGAGCTGCAACAGAACCTGATTCTCCGGCACCGGCTGTTACAGCGGGCCCGCAGCGTGCTGACCGAGCTTGAGTTCCTGGAGATCGAAACGCCGATTCTCACCAAACCCACGCCCGAAGGCGCGCGCGACTACCTGGTCCCGAGTCGGGTGCATCCGGGAGAGTTCTACGCCCTGCCGCAGTCACCCCAGATCTACAAGCAATTGCTGATGGTCGCGGGGTTCGACCGTTACTTCCAGATTGCGCGCTGCTTCCGCGACGAGGATCTCCGTGCTGACCGGCAGCCGGAGTTCACTCAAATCGACATTGAGTCGTCGTTTGTCACGCAAGAGGACGTGCAGGCCTACATCGAGGCGGTGCTCGTTGCGCTTTGGGAGGAGGCCGGCGAATCGGTTCAGGCGCCATTCGTCCGACTTCCGCATCGTGAGGCGATGGAGCACTATGGCATCGACAAGCCCGATCTGCGCTTCGGATTCGAGATTCGAGACCTCTCGAGTTCATTGCGGACGGACGCGGCGGATTTCGTGAAGGCTGCGCTCCAGGAAGGAGGCCGGTTGCGGGGCATTGTCGCACGCGGGGCAGGCCATGCAAGTCGGAAGGAGCTCGACGTCTTGACCGCCGCAGCCAAGAGCGCAAAGGCCGGCGGGCTCATTTGGGCACGACGCTCCGCAGCGGGGTGGGAAGGGCAGGGGGTCAAGGCGTTCGGCGCCGAAGGGCTCGCCACGCTTGAAACAGCCGAGGGGGATCTGCTCTTGGCGGTCGTGGGGAAGGACGAGGTGACGAATCCCGCGCTCCACGCGGTGCGGACCGAATTGACGCGGCGACCTGATACGGTCGCTAGGACCAAGCACGCCTTCTGCTGGATCGTGGACTTTCCGCTCTTCGAGCATGATCCTGCTTCAGGGCAGTGGATCTTCGTGCACCATCCCTTTACGGCCCCTCATCCAGAGGACGTGGGGCGCCTCGAGACCGATCCATTTCACTGCCGCGCCCTGCACTACGACGCTGTCTACAACGGCAATGAGCTTGGCAGCGGCTCCATCCGGATCACCAATCCGGATGTACAGCGCACCATCTTCAAACTCCTGGGTGTGCCGCTGGAAGACGTCCGCCGTCGGTTCGGTTTCCTGCTCGACGGGCTCGCCGCTGGCGCGCCACCGCATGGTGGCTTTGCGCTGGGCTTCGATCGAATCGCGATGTTGCTGGCCGGCGCGTCGAGCCTTCGGGATGTCATCGCCTTCCCGAAGACCACGGCGGCACGGGCGCTATTCGAAGGCGCCCCGACCACCGTGAAGGCGGAGGACCTGGCTGCTTTGCATATTGTGGTGAACGAGGAGAAGTGAGCGGTGGACGGTGGGAAGGGAAAGGGCGAGAGGTGAATCTACTGCTCACTTCGTGCCTCTTACTTTTTGGCAATCACTTCTGGCTCCGGTGAGAGGAGGTCGGGTGGCAGACGATATCCAGCATCGCATGTCGACCGAGGGCGCGGACCTGGTGCTGTTCACGGGGGTGAACGACGCCAACCTGATCGAGCTGACGCGTGCGACCGGAGTCCGGGCGACCCTTCGTGGGGACTCGCTCACCTTGGGCGGTTCGCTGGAGCAGGTCGAGCGGGCAGCGCCCGTCGTTCAGGGAATGCTGGAACTGGCCCGCATGGGTGAGAACGTCTTGCCCGAGGATGTTGCCCGATTGGTGGCGGCGGGCCCATCGCAGGAGCCGCTTGGATCGGTCGACTACAAGATCATCCTGCCGGGTCTCCGTCGAGTGATCGCCCCCAAGACCCAAGGGCAGCGCGACTACGTCCAGGCTATCGCGATCCACGACATTGTGGTCGGCATCGGGCCGGCGGGAACGGGCAAGACCTATCTTGCCGTCGCCAAGGCGGTGGAGGCATTGGCCCGTAAGCGAGTCCGCCGGATCATTCTCGCCCGGCCGGCGGTCGAGGCCGGCGAATCGCTCGGCTTCCTGCCCGGTGACCTGCAGGCGAAGGTTGACCCCTATCTCCGGCCGCTCTACGACGCACTCGAAGACATGATGCCTCAGGATCGGGTGCAGAAGGCGCTCGAGTCCCGGATCATCGAGATCGCGCCGCTCGCCTACATGCGTGGCCGAACGCTCGCCGACGCCTTCATCATTCTCGATGAGGCCCAGAACGCGACTGGCGCGCAGATGAAGATGTTCCTCACCCGGCTCGGAGTGAACAGCAAGGTGGTAGTCACGGGCGACAAGACTCAGATCGACCTTCCCAAGCGGGAGGATTCGGGCCTGGTTCAGATCGAGCGCATTCTGCCCGGTGTGGATGGAATCGCGTTCTGCTACCTGGACGAAACCGATGTCGTGCGCCATAAGCTGGTGCGGGAGATCATCAAGGCCTATGCGGAGGACCAGCACGGCTGATTACCGACGGCCGCGCGCTCTGCCACGTTGCGCGTTAGGCGTTGCTCCCAGTTCCCTCCGTAGCCGCCGGGTTGTCAGATCCCTGCCTGGCTGGACTCCTCCTGCACGTATCTTCCTGAATCCGATTGTGGTGGGATTCGCCCCCGTGGCTCGCCGGACTCTCGTGGTCGGCTGGATCACGCCCTGGGGCGCCCCCGAGGTTGCCGAGGCCATTGGTCATGAGTAAGCGACCGAGCACCCGGCGGCTCATCTCCGCTGCTCGACGAGTCGAGATTAGCGTCGCGAGTGAGCGGGTGCGCGTGCCCCTGTCGCTCGCCCGGGTTCGCCGGATAGTCGGCACGGTGCTCCGCGCCGAAGGCAGAACTGCCGAATCACCGAGTCGCCGAACCGACATGACCATCACCTTCGTCGGTCCCAGCCGAATGCGTCAATTGAATCTGGAATGGAAACGCTGCGACGCGGTCACTGACGTGTTGTCATTTGCGCTCCGCTTGCCGGGAGGCGGCGTGGCTGGAGACGTGTACATTTGTCCCGCGGCGGCGCGACTGCACGCCCGGGAGCATCGCGTGTCGCTGTCCGAGGAGCTGGCCCGGCTCGTCGTGCACGGTACGCTGCATGCGCTGGGCTACGATCATCCCGAGGGTTTCGGCCGGACTCGCTCGGCCATGTGGCGGCGACAGGAAGGCTACATGAGAGCGCTCACGTGATCGAAACACTGCACCGCCTCATCTCTCCCCTCGCGACCCTCGTCTTTTCCTTGTGGGCTGCATGGCTCTCGTTCGCCGCCGAAGCGGACGCGGAAGTGCCTCGTGTGCTAGCCGACCAGCAGTTAGGCGACGGACGACGGTTGCCGCCGGCGCGGGCCCTGTACGTCGGTCACCTGGCGTTGCTGGTGCTGGCCGGCGCGGCCGCCGGCATCGCGGACACCTGGTGGGCATGGGAGCCCTTCGCTGCTAGCGGGCGACTGCTGCTCTCCGTCTCGCTGGTGTGGATTGTCGGAGGAATCCTGCCTCGAGTGCTCGCCGCGCTTGCGCCCGATCTGCCACCGCTGGCGCGACCCGCGGCCTTGAAGACGCTCTGGATCGTGAGCCCGCTGCTTCGGCTGATCGCGTGGGCCGATAGCCGTTTCCGCCCCGTCGCACCCCCGCTCAATCGCGAGCACGGTGTGGTCAGACGCGATATGCTGCTCGGCCTTTTCTCCCTGGCCGATATGACGGTGGCCGAGGTCATGACCCCCCGGATCGACATCGTGGCGGTGGACAGCGCTGCCGATCGTGACGGAGTGGTCGCGACACTCCGACGCTCAGAGCACGCGCGCATTCTCGTCTATGATGACCACCCTGACGCCGTCGTCGGCGTTTTGCACGCCAAGGACATGCTGGCGGGACTGCCTCAGGGGAAGGAAACGGAAGACTGGCACACGCTGATTCGACCGGCAGCCTACGTTCCTGAAGGCAAGACCCTGGACCGTCAGCTGCGCGACTTCCAGCGCGGGCCAAGTCACTTGGCGGTCGTGGTGGATGAGTTTGGCGGCACTGCGGGGATCATCACTCTCGAGGACATTCTCGAGGAGGTCGTGGGGGAGATCCAGGATGAGCACGATACCGAGGAGGCCAAGCCGGTGGTGGACGATGGTGAGGGCCGGCTTTCGGTGGAGGGTGGTGTGCCGTTGTCGGAGCTGGAGGCGCTGCTCGGGCACAGCTTCAATCGCGAGGACGTGACCACGGTTGGTGGATTGGTGCTGGATGCCTTCGGTCGGGTACCGCGGAGTGGAGAGCGGACCGAGGTGGATGGCATTTCGATTCAGGTTGAGCAGGTTGTGCGCCGGCGGGTGCGTCGAGTGATGGTTACTCGACCGACCCCCGCGGAGGCTCCCGCCGACGAGGGGGGCGTATGATCTGGGTCGTGCTCGGAGTCGGTCTCGCGCTTGCCATCTTTGGCGCCGTGGCGGGCACGGCGCTGGTCTCGCTGAGCCGGCTTGAGCTGACTCGCGTGGTGGCGGGACAGCTCCGCGGTGGAGCGGGGTCCCTGTCGTGGTTGGCGGAGATGGAGCAATACCTGGGCGTCACGACGACGCTCACGGCGCTGGGAGTGATCGTGGTGGGGGCGGCGATCCCGGCATTCCTGGGTGGCTTCGCGCCGACCGTCATTGCGATGGTCCTGGTTCTCGTGGCCATGCCAATGGTGCTCCTGGCCGGCTACCTGATTCCCCGCTGGTTGGTGCGGCCGCGCGCCGAAGCGCTCCGCAATGTTGTCGTTCCGGTGCTGCGCCCGCTTACGCGGGTGGTGGGATTCTTGTTGCCGGCACGCGCCGTCCCTGGCGCCAACGAGTTGCGCAGTTTCTGGCGCGAAGGAGCGGCCGCCGGGCTGGCCCATGACGATGAACTGATCATGGTCGGTGGCGTGATGACCTTCACCGAGCGACCCGTGCGCGAGGCCATGACGCCGCGTACGGATATCGTTGCGGTGTCGGAAGACGATGCGCTGGAGGATATCGCCGCCGTCTTCGGCCAGAGCGGATACAGCAGGCTGCCGGTGTATCGAGGAACCCTTGATGAAATCGTGGGGATGCTGCACGCCTTCGACCTCTTCAAGCTCCGACCTGGCGACCGCCTGCCAATCCGACCGGTTGCGAATGCTCCCGCCAGCCGCACGTGTGGCGACTTGCTGCTCGACATGCAGCGGGAGCGGCGGCACCTGGCCGTGGTGTTGGACGAGTTTGGTGGGACTCTGGGCATTATCACACTCGAAGACCTGCTCGAGGAATTGGTGGGGGAGATCTTCGACGAGTACGACGTGAGCGGCACACAGGGTGGCGGCAGCGACCCGATGATTTTCGAGGCCGATGGCTCTGTGCCAGTGTCCGCTATCGAGGAGCGGTTCGAACGGGCGTTACCGACTGCGCGCACCAGTACGGCAGGCGGCCTGCTGGCGGAGCTTGCGGGCCGGATTCCGCTCGCGGGGGAACGCTTCCTGATTCGGGGCCTCGAGTTTGAAGTTGTGCAGGCCTCACTCACCCGGGTGGACCGGGTCATTATCCGCCGGGGCCCGCCGGCTCCCGTAGTTCTCGCGCCGCAGCCCGAGGGCCGCGAGTGAGTCGGACCATCACCATCGTCCGGTCGATGTTGGACCTCCTACGGAAGGGCAACCTGCGCGGGTTTCTTGCCTTGGCCGAACAGGCGGAGCCGGCGGACCTTGGCGATGTTCTGGGGTCGTTGGATGATGATCAGCGGCTCGCCGTCGTGAAGGCGCTCCCCGCCAAGCTCTCCGGCGCCGCGCTGATGGAAATGCCGGACGAAAGCCAGGCTGAGGAGACCATGGAGCATCTCGCGGCCGAGGCTCCTGAGGCCGCGGGCGAGATCGTCGAGGAGTTGCCGGACGACGAAGCAGCCGACCTCGTTGGTGGACTCGATCCCGAGGACCAGGAGCGGATCCTCGCCGAGGTCGAGGACCGCGAAGACATCGACGAACTGCTCCGCTACGACCCGGAGACCGCCGGCGGTCTGATGACCGCGCAGGTCGTCACCGTGCGGGCCACCGATATGGCAGGGGAAGCGATTGAATCGCTTCGGCGGCAGGCCGAGGAGATCGAGGACTTCTCACAGGTCTACGTGGTCGACGAAGATGACCACCTGCTCGGAGTGCTTCCCATCCGGCGGCTGGTCACCAGCCCGGGCAGCCGCTTCATCCGTGACATCATGGAGGACACAGAGATCCGCGTCGCCCCTGAGATGGATCAGGAGGAAGTGGCGCGCATCATGAGCCGCTACAATGTACCGGCGGTACCCGTGGTCGATGGCGGTGGGAAGCTGCTGGGTCAGGTCACCTTCGACGACGTCATTGACGTGGTCGAAGCCGAACAGACCGAGGACCTGCTCAAGTTCGGTGGCACCTCCGCGGACGAGGAACTCGCCGCTCCCTGGACCGACGCGGTTCGAAGCCGACTGCCATGGCTGCTGCTAAACCTGTGCACGGCCTTTATCGCGGGTGGTGTGGTCTACTTGTTCCAGGGCGAGCTGGCGAGGGTGATCACTCTGACCATCTGGATGCCGATCATCGCCGGAATGGGTGGGAATGGTGGAACTCAGGCGCTGGCGGTCACGGTGCGCCGGGTCGCCTTGGGGCTGATCCCGGTGGGAAAGGCAATGGGCGTCATCGGAAAGGAAGTGCTGGCCGGGATAGCGAACGGGATGGTGGTGGGCGCCGTCGCGACGCTGGTCGCCCTGCTACTCGGCCATGGAGCCAAGCTCGGCCTGGTAGTCTTTCTCGCGATGACCGGGAATCTCTTTGTGGCCGGCTTCGCCGGTGCGTTGATCCCACTGCTGCTCGCCAGGTACGGCGTCGATCCGGCCGTCGCCTCCAGCATCTTCGTGACGACCTTCACCGACGTCTGCGGGTTTCTGCTGTTGTTTGGCTTGACGGCCTGGATTCTTGGCGCGTGAGGCGGGAGAGGAGGAAGGCGAGAGCGAGAAGGCAAAAAGGCGAGAAGGCGAGGAGGCGAACGGATCATCGCCCCTCGCCCTCTCGCCTTTTCGCCTTCTCGCCTTCTCGCCTCTTCGCCTTCTAGTCTCCCGTCACCACCCGAGCACTACTTCCGCTCTCGTGTAGACGAACCGGCCATTGTAGCCGAATGGCGACGCCGCTGCCCAGGGGAAGGTGCCGAAGTTGTTGTTGAACTGTGCCGATGTGTCTCCGTCGGAGTCCACGATGACCTGTGAGCTGGGCTTGTCCGGATATGTATCGAACAGGTTCCGAACGCCGAGCGACAGCGCCACCTGGTTGAACCGATACCCGATCTCGACGTCGAAGAGCGTCTTGGAGCCATAGCGCTCACGGCAGAGGTCGCAGAAGCCAAGCTGCGCCGAGCTGAACTTGCCGTAGTAGAGTGCTCGCCCAAGCGCGTGGAAGCCGCCAAGGTTGTATTGGGTGGTGAAAGTCCCGCGCCAATCCGGGCGCTCTTCGGTGATGCCGATGTAGGTGACGGAGTCGATCAACCCGGGTTCCGTCGAATTGGCCAGGCTGTCCGGTAGTGGGCCGATGTGGCTGATCGAGTTCTTGGTGTAGTTGGCGTTCAGGTTGAAATCGAGTGTGCCCGTGGCGCCGGCCGGGACCCGAAGATTGGCGGTGACATCGATGCCCTGGGTCTTGGTATCGAGCCCATTGGTGAAGTACTGGATGGCGCCGACGCCCGTAATCGAGTTGCGAGCCAGGATGGCGAGCGTGGTGTCGTCATCGAAGGTGGCGCCCAGCAGGATGCGGTCGTTGATCTTGATGTGGAAGACGTCCACGGTGATCGTCAGGTTGTCCGTCGGACTGAACGCCGCTCCGGCGCTGAGGTTGATCGAGGTCTCTTCCTTGAGCGGTTTGGCCCCCAGCAGCTTGGCAGCCGCGTTGTTCACCGGGAAGTTACCGACCTCAACCAGTTGTCCGCCGATCGAACTGGTAGTGATGTGACTGAAGTAGCTTTGCGCCAATCCTGGGGCGCGGAATCCGGTACTGGCCGCTCCGCGGAGCACCATGCGTTTGTTCGGCTGAAACCGCATGGCCGCCTTCCCGGTCACCCGCTCCCCGAAGTCACTGTAGGTCTCGAACCGGCTCGCCACGTTAAGCAGCAAGGCGGAGCTGAGGTTGGACTCAAGGTCGACATAGGCGCCGAAATTGGTTCGGCTGTTGCTGCTCTCGTCTTGGGGGCGGAAGCCGCCGAACACCGACGAACCGGCCGGCGCCTGGACGCTGTCGTCATCCGTAGTGCCCCATATCCCATCAGTCCCGGCGCTGTCCTGCGCAAGGTGGCGGCCGTTCAGCCAGGAGGCTCGCTCACCTTGGAGGACCTCATACTTCTCTCGGCGAAAGGCGGCACCAATCGCGAAGTTGACCGGGCTCGGTAGCCCGAGACGGAGCGCCTTCGACAGGTTGAGCCCGGTGACGAATTCGCCCCGGTACAGGCGGCCGGCGAAGAAGGAAGTCTGATTGGGGAGCTCATCTCCGCTGTTTGGGATCGAGTCCGGTCCGAGGGAGCAGGCGGTGACCAGGCAGGGCCCCAGCGATGCGTTGTTGGTGTTTTCCAGGTTGTAATCAAAGGTGTTCCGGCCATACGATGCGCCGAGGTCGATGGACCACCCGCCGGCGCTGGTGCGGATGCCGCCCGCCCCGGAATAATCCTTGACCGTGGGGCGAAACTCCGGCAGAAACCCCTGGGGATACAGCTCCGGCCAGTTGCGGGGGCTGTCGGGATACCGGAAGAACCCGTTGCCGGTGCCGATCCGGTAGCTGTACCCGCCGAAGGCGTAGAACTCCGTCGACCCACTCGCATTCAGAGGCATGCGCAAGTTGGCGAAGCTCATTACGTCCTTCTCCAGCCCGTCGCCATAGTGGTGACTCGGCTGGGTCAGCGTGTTCCGCTTGATGACGACTTGCCCGTTCTTCGGGTTGATTGAATCGGCGTTGCCTGCCGCATCGACCAGCGAGGGGTCCGCCCAGGACCGGTTGGTCGGGTCCCGGTGCTGGAACTCCCCGAACACGCCGATCGAACCGCGCCCGAGCTTGAGCCCGAAGCCGGCGTTCATGTCCACCATGTCTCCGTCATCCCGGTAGCCGTGGCCGGTAGTGTAACGGCCCGCGTTGGCGTTCAAGAACGGGCTGAACTGCCCCTCCTTGAGCACCATGTTTACCACGCCGGCGATGGCGTCGGAGCCGTACTGCGCTGAAGCGCCATCACGCAGCACCTCGATCCGGTCGATCGCCCCTGCTGGGATGGCATTGAGGTCCACACCACTGGATCCCGCCGCCGAGCCGATCGGGAAGGTGTTGAGGAGGGCGGTCTGGTGTCGGCGCCAGCCGTTCACCAGCACCAGCGTGTGGTCCGGCGAGAGCCCGCGCAGGGTGAATGGACGCACGATGTCATTCGCGTCGGTGACGGTCTGATGCGGGAAGTTCACTGACGGGGAAAGGGCCGCGAGAATCTGGCTGGTCTCGGTGGTGCCCTGCTGCTGGATTTCTTCCGTGGTATAGACATCTACCGGCACCGCCAGCTCCTCGGCCGCTGTGTGCCGGCCGCGCGAACCGATCACGACGTCGATCGGTGCCAGCTCCACTGCCGAGCGGGCGAGGATCACGTCCTGCTCAATGACGTCGCCTGGCTGCACCGCCAGGTCAACCGCCGTCGGGGTGTAGCCGATCGCTCGCACCCGGAGGGTGTGGCTGCCCGAGGAAACGCCGCGCAGCACGTATCGGCCGTTGCCCCCGCTTACGGCCCGGAGGACGGTATTGTCCAGGGTTACCTGGGCACCCGCGACTATCGCGCCGGCGCTGTCCAGGACCCGACCTTGTATGGTGCTCGATTGCGCAGCGAGTCCGCCCACATTCGCCACAACAGCCAGAATGGAGCCCAGGGATAAGCCAACGATCCGGACCACAAAACGTGGCATCCGATCCTCCTCAATCGCGCGGGTGATGAGCTAGCGGCAGGAACTGCCTAGGCGAGCTTACGGCGCGAAATGGGAGGCGTCAAGAAGGCAGGGGTATGGCAAAGAGAGCCGCCTGCCGGGGGCACCCGACAGGCGGCTATATCGCGGAGCTTGGAAGGGACCTGCAGCCGTGTGCGCTCCGCGGGAAGAAGCGACGGCGGTTCAGCTCTGGTGCTTGGCGATCACGTGGGTTCGGACCTTCTTGTACGTAGCCGCGGGGATGACCTTCTTGCTCACCAGCTCGTCCTTCGACTTGAACGGACGGGCCTTGATGATCGCATCGGCATAGGTCTCGCCGATGCCGGGCAGTGCGACCAGCTGTTCGCGGGTCGCAGTGTTCAGATCCAGCAACTCCATCTTCTTGTTGGCGGCGGCGGCCGGCTTGGCCGTCGAGGAGGCCGGTTTGGCGGCCGGCTGCTGCGCGCTCGCCTTCGAGGTCGGTGCCGGCGCAGTTGTCTGGGCACTAAGTGCCGAGACACTGAGCAGGCCGAGGGTAGCGAGCATGGCGAGGGTGAGCGGGCGCTTCATGACTTCCTCCGAAACATGTGGACGCGATGCCTTCGAATTCCAACTGCTGGTCAAGGAGGCAATCGACGTGCCGCGGGCGGAGGAGGAGAAATGGCGCGTAATCGGGGGATTGACGGCTCTCGAGCGGCATCCTCGGGACAGACTGGCGTCTGTGGGGACAAAGTGGCGAGCCCAATTGTCATGCGGCCGGATGGCGAGAGCCGGTTGCTAGCTCGCCCCCGGCGTCCAATGCCATCGCTGGATCATTCGAGTTAGCGTGCGTCGCGAGATCCCGAGGATGCGGGCCGACTCCTCTCGGCTTCCCTTGGTCGCAGCCAGCACCCGGAACACATGGCGACGATCCAGCTCGTCGAGGGTCACGAGTTCGTTCGATATGGTCGCCGGTTCGGCGCTGGGGACCGTGACCGTGGGCGCGGAGGCTGGTAAGGGGCCGCTTGCCGTGCGGAGTAGCTCGGGCAAGTGCTCCGGCCCGATGACGTCCAGCTCGGCCAGGACCATCGCGCGCTCCAGCACGTTTTCCAGTTCGCGAACGTTGCCGGGCCAATCCCAAGCAAGGAGCAGCGCTTGTGCTGCGGGATCGATGGCGACCGGGCCGCGCCCGTGCCGCGTTGCGAGGGTCGTGAGGAAGTGATCGATGAGCAATGGCACGTCCTGCCGCCGCTCTCTGAGTGGAGGCAGGTCGATGGTTACCACGTTGAGTCGGTAAAACAGGTCTTCACGAAACTGACGCTCCCGGACCATCGCGCCGAGGTCGCGGTGGGTCGCTGCGATGACTCGCACATCGACCTCCACGGGAATCTCCGAGCCGACCGGTACGATTTCCTGCTCCTGCAGTACCCGCAGCAAACGCGCCTGGAGACCGGGCGAGATGTCACCGATCTCGTCCAGGAAGACAGTGCCGTGGTCCGCTTCACGGAAGATGCCGGGCCGATTCGCTACTGCACCAGTGAAGGCGCCCTTCACGTGACCGAAGAGCTCGCTCTCCAGCAACCCCTCGGCCAGGGCGGAGCAGTTGACGGCAACCAGGCGGCGCTCAGCGCGTTCCGAGAAACGGTGAATCGTACGCGCGACGAGTTCCTTGCCGGTTCCTGTTTCCCCGAGGATAAGCACCGAGGCTTGGGTGGCCGCGACCCGGGCCACCTGTTTCATCACGCCGATGATTCCTGGACTGTGGCCAACCAGCGTCCCGCGCGCGAGAACCGGCTCCGCCGGCGATGACGCGACCAGCTCCTGCTTGGCGGTCGCCAGCTTACGGCGTTCCAGGGCGCGGGCCAGGGTTCCGCGCAACTCAGCCAGGTCATAGGGCTTACTGATGAAGTCGTAGGCACCGGCGCGGATCGCTTCGGCGGCCGCGCTGGCGTCGCCAAAAGCAGTGAGGACGAGTACCAGGGCCTCGGGGTCTCGCTCGCGGACCTGGGCGAGAAGGTCGAGCCCGCTCGCCTCGGGCATTCGCAGGTCCGTGAGCACGGCGGCGAAGGGGCCCTCGCGCTCGAACAGTGCAAGCCCTTCTTTCACCGAGAGCGCGCGGTGTACGTCGTAGGATTCACGCTGAAGCACTTCCGCGAGCATGCGGCATGCTTCCTCATCATCGTCCACCAGCAGCAAGCGGGCGGATCTACCGCTGTGGCTCATGCTTCGTTCCGCGCGGGCAAAGTCAGTCTCCACCGGGTCCCCCTGTCGGAAGGAACGTAGGCCAGCTCACCCCCCAAGGCGCGAGCCAGGCGACGACTTACGGCAAGTCCGAGGCCGGTTCCACCGAGTCCCTTTGAGGTCACGAACGGTTGAAACAACTGGCTCCTGGCATCCGGGGAGAGCCCTGGGCCATTGTCCGAGATCTCCAGGAACGCCTGGCCATCCTCGACCCCGCTCCGCAGGACAATCTCTCCGCCGGGTTTGAGAGCCTCGATCGCGTTCTTGAGCAGGTTCAGCACGATCTGGTCGGTCAGCTCTGGATCGGTCCAAGCAACTGCCGCGCCATTAGAACTGGCAGGTAACAACTTGGCCGTGACGCCCGCCGCGGCGAGCGAGGGCTCCAGAAAGCGCAGCATTCCCTCGGCGCGCACCGTCAAGTCGGTTGCCGAAGACCGCGGTTCTGGCCAGCCACCCCGGCTCAGGCCGCCTCGGACGATTTTTGCCACGCGATCCAGCTGTGCCAAGACCAGTTCGACGCGCTCCACGCCGGCGGCGTCGCCCACCCTCCGCAGATCGTCTCTGAGCAGCTGGAGGTGCCCATTGGTCGTGTTGAGCGGGGTCCCGATCTCATGCGCGTAGCTGGCGGAAATCACCTCCGCCTGTGCCTGGCGATCCAGGAAGCGGGCTCGTTCCTCTAAGGCCAGCAGCCCGGCGTGGGCCTCGCTCTCCCGCTCCCGGGTCTCCAGGGCGGAGCGCAAGTCGTTGTAGCCACGGGCAAGCGCGCGGAACTCCGGCGGCCCCTCTTCGGGCGCCGGCGGCGCGCCTTCCGCGCCGCCGTGGGCGCCGGCCATCGCCCGGGACAGCGAACGGAGCGGCACGCCCACCCATCGGCTGGTGAGGATGGCGACGCCGAGCCCGAGGAGGAGCGCGGCCGCGAGCGCGAGGGCGTATGCCCTACGACGTTCCTCACGGGCCCAGTCATCGAGTCGCCCGGTGTCCACCTGCACATCCAACACCCCGTACACCCGGATGCCGCCCAACGGGACTGCCACTTGCCACGCGGGCCGGGGGGTCTCGCGAAAGCGGTACCCTACCGCACGGCGAGACATGGCTTCCACGTCGAGGTCGTCCGCAACCCGAGTGACGCTGCTGTCGCTCGCGGCCGCGGGGAACAGACCGCCCGGCTCGAGCACGAAGACGGCGGCAGTAGTCTCGGTCAGGTGGCGCCGGCTCCAACCGGCGAGCCCCACCGCCAGCGCGCTCGGCTCCCCGGTGGGGGCAATCCTGGTGAGATAGGCAGCCAGGGTTGTGGCGAGGTCCACCGATTCCGCACGGAGATCCGCGAGCCGGGAGCGTTCCGCCAAGGAGAGTGCCAACTCGGTGGCACCGGCCACGAGCAGCAGCGCGAGGAGGGCGGTAATCGCGGCGAGCCGGCGGGGCAGACCCAATCTGAAAACCGGGGGGAAGGACACGCCGGAGACCTTTCGCATGAGGCGGCGAGTGTAAACTTATAGCTGAATGCTCATCCTCCGCACAGCCTTCAATGCCCGCCCCTAACCCGGCCACCGCCCGCCACGCGTACCCCGAACACGCGAGGATGTTGGTACGGAGTGGCGGCGCTGCTGGCGACCTGGTCGGGTTGTGAACGGGCTCAGCGCATTCCTGTCGCACTACGGGCTCGTCGCACTCTTCTTGATTGCGGCGGTGGAAGGGGATGTGAGCCTCCTCGTGGCCGGTGTGCTCGCCCATGTGGGGGTCCTTCCGCTCCCCGGGGCGATCTTGGCGGGTGCGCTTGGCAACCTGGGCGGGGATTGCGTCTGGTTCGCCGTTGGCCATCGGAATAGCGCGCGGATCCGCGCCTCACGTTTATACCGTGCCGTCGGCCCAAGGGTGGAGCGGCTCGCCTGGAAACTCGGCTCCTGGCAGCTCCTCGCCGCTCGAGTTGTGTACGGCACCCGGAACGTCTCCATGCTCTTCTGGGGTCAGATGCGCTTGCCGACGCTGCGCTTCCTGCTGATCGATAGTCTCGGGTGCGCCCTTGCCGCCACTGGCTTCACGCTTCTCGGCTACGCGGTTGGCTCCAGCACGGAAGCCCTCACCCACGCGGTGAGCCGAGTTGAGCACTGGCTCCTGTTTGCCGTCGTGATCGGCGGGGTATTGGTCTGGGCGGTCACGCGTCTTGTGCGGCGGGAGTTGGGGGACTAGTCCGATGGCTGAGCCGCTGAAAGTTGCTTAGGCCCTTCCCCCATGCGAAGTTACACGCATGGCTGCCGCCTCCCTCCTTGCCGACCTGAAGGCCCGTAAGACCGCGGCGGTGGCTCGCGCAATCTCGCTGGTTGAGAACGCGCGGCCAGGCTTCGAGGAGTTGCTTTCCGAGATTCACCCTACCATCGGACATGCACGCCGGATCGGGATCACGGGGCCGCCCGGTGCCGGCAAGTCAACGCTGACTGAGCGCCTGGTACAGGCCTTCCGCGCCCAGGGGCATACCGTGGCAGTGGTCGCAGTCGATCCCACCAGTCCGTTCACCGGCGGGGCGTTGCTCGGTGATCGCATCCGGATGGAATCGGTCGCGTTGGATCCGGGTGTCTTCATCCGGTCCATGGCAACCCGTGGGTCGCTTGGAGGTCTCGCCACGACAACTCGCGAAGTGTGTGATGTCCTCGATGCCGGCGGCTTTGATCGCATCGTGGTTGAAACCGTGGGCGTCGGCCAGTCGGAGCTGGACGTGGCCCGCACTGCCGATTCGACCGTGCTCGTGCTGGTGCCTGAGTCCGGTGACGGGATCCAGGCGCTCAAGTCGGGCATCATGGAAATCGGAGACATTTTCGTAGTGAACAAGGCGGATCGTCCCGGCGCTGACCGGCTTCGTCAGGAGATCGAAATCACTCTGGGTATCCGGACGGGGAACGCCTTCCGCCACGTGCCGGCGCATCACGGCCGTCCCACCACCGGTGGCCTGGAGCGCCCGGTTGAGGGTTGGAAACACCCCGTGCTGACGACGGTCGCGCAGAAGGGCGAGGGGGTAGAGGAGCTGGTCGCTGCCCTCGAGCGCCACGCCGCGATGATGGAAGCGACTGGAGAGTTGGACCGCCGCCGTAGGCAGCGCCTCTACGAGCGGACCCGCGAGGTGGTGGATCGGGCGACCCAGCAGTGGGTCTGGCGGGAGACTGGCGCCGAGCAGGTGATCCGTGAGCGTTTGGACGAGGTGGCCTCCGGCCGCCTCAGCCCCTACGACGTCGCGGTAGAGGTGCTGGAAGGACTCAAGCAGGGGTCGCGCGTATGACGCTGTCCAAACCCGAGCGAAACCGGAAGCTGGCCAAGCGTCTCGAGGCGCAGGAACAAGAGCTGGAGCAGCTGCGTGCCGAGGTCGTGCGCTGGCGGAAGCACGCGGCCGGACTGCCGCTTCGTGACGAAGTGGATTTCACCAGCATCTCCGGGCGCGGTCTTGAGCCGGTGTACACCCCGCTGGACCTCCCGGCGGACACCGTCGCGGGAGCCGGACTACCGGGCGAGTTTCCGTACCTTCGCGGCATCCATCCCACGATGTACCGCGGCCGGCTGTGGACGATGCGCCAGTTCGCCGGTTTCGGGACGGCCAAGGACACGAACGCCCGGTACAAGTTTCTGCTGGCACGCGGTCAGACGGGCTTGTCCGTCGCCTTCGATTTCCCGACCCTGATGGGCTACGACTCGGACCACCCCCGCTCCGAAGGCGAGGTCGGGAAGTGCGGAGTTGCCATCTCGAGTCTGAAGGACATGGAAGACCTGTTCGATGGGATTCCCCTCGATCGGGTCTCCACTTCCATGACCATCAACGGCCCGGCCGCCATGCTCTTCTGCTTCTATGTCGCCACGGCGGAGCGGCAGGGTGTCGATGTCGGAAAGCTGCAGGGCACCATCCAGAACGACATGCTGAAGGAGTACATGGCCCAGCATGCCTGGATCTTCCCAGTGGAGCCGGCCCTCAAGGTGATCGTTGACCTGTTCGAGTGGGCCTCGGCTCATACACCGAAGTGGAACACGATCTCAATATCCGGCTACCACATCCGGGAAGCGGGCGCGACCGCGGCCCAGGAGTTGGCCTTTACCCTGGCCAACGGGTTTTCCTACGTGGAACACGGTCTTGCCCGTGGGCTGGACGTGGATGGTTTCGCGCCGCGGCTCTCCTTCTTCTGGGACGTGCACAACGATTTCTTCGAGGAAATCGCAAAGATGCGCGCGGCGCGGCGCATCTGGGCGCGGGCCATGCGGCAGAAATACGGCGCGAAGAATCCCCGCAGCTGGCAGATGCGGTTCCATTCTCAGACGGCGGGCGTTTCTCTGACCGCTCAGCAGCCCTTCAACAACATCGTTCGGGTCGCCTACCAGGCGCTTGCGGCCGTGTTGGGTGGTACCCAGTCGCTGCACACGAACGCGCTCGACGAGACACTGGCCCTGCCGACGGAAGAGTCAGTGCGCATCGCGCTTCGCACCCAGCAAATTCTCGCCTACGAGACAGGTGTGCCGAATGTGGCCGATCCCCTCGGCGGGTCATACTACGTCGAGGCCCTCACGGACGGGCTGGAGCGGGAAGCGGCCGGCCTCTTCGCGGAGATCGAGGCTCAAGGCGGGGTGGTGCCCGCCATCGAGTCGGGGTGGTTCCAACGGCAGATCGCGCAGTCGGCAGCTCGCTTTCAGGCTGAGGTCGAGCAACGCCGGCGCTTGATCGTCGGCCTCAACGAGTTCGTCGAGGTCGAAGACGCGGCGATGGATACGCTCCGCATCGGTGACGACGCCGAGCGAACCCAGCGGGAGAGCATGACCGCGCTCAGGGCCTCTCGTGATCAGGAGGTTGTGGATACCCGGCTGGAGGTCTTGCGCGCAGCCGCTGCCGAGGGCCGTAACGTCATGCCTGCCATGCTGGACTGCGCCCGTGCCTACGCCACGCTTTACGAGATTCGGCACGTGCTCGAACGGGTGTACGGGACTTATCGGGAACCGGTGTTCTTCTAACAAGGGGCCGTCCGCCGTCAGCCGTCAGCCGTCCTTTCCGACGGCCGACGGCTGATGGCTAATGGCCGAATTGGTCATGAACCCAAATATCCAGAAACTCCTTTCCAAGCTCACCAAGATCCGTACCGGCGATCATCGCATCGTCACCTGCTATCTCAAAATCGAGCCCCGCGATCGCGCGCGAGGCAAATACCTCATCAAGCTCAAGAACCGGACTCGCGAGGTCGAACGCGCCCTGGACGGAATGGGACTGGCGCGCTCGGTGCGCGAGGAGGTCTCCGCTGACCTCCGGCGGATCCACGATGAACTCCGCGAGCCCGCTCGCCTCCCCGCTACCCACGGCCTGGCCGTGTTCGCGTGTGGACCGCTCAAACTGTTCGAACTCGTGGGGCTGCCGAGTGTCTATCGGTCTCGTCTCGCGGTGGACCGCACGGCGCTGGTTCGGGAACTGGCTTCGTTGGAGGATGAGATCGGCACCCTCCTCACGGTCGTCCTCGATCGCACTTCGGCACGCATCTTCGAGGTAACGGCCTTCGGCGCAGTGGAGGTGGAGGACCTCCGCGCCGATAACACCCGGGGCGGCCGGTATCACAGCGACCGGGGGGATGCGCCCGGGAAGGGTGAATCCACCTATCACAACCGAATCCGCGAAGAGAAGCATCGTCACTTTGCCCGGATCGCTGAGCGACTGTTCGAATTGCATCGCAAACGCCCGGTCCATGGCGTGGTCCTCGCCGGCCCGGGCAAGGACGGTGGTGCTGTGGCAGCGTTTCTCCACCCGTACCTCGCAGAGCGCCTCATGGGGGTCGTGAGCCTCAACCCCAAGGAGGCCAAAGCGCCGGTCGTGTATCAGGCGACTCTGGCAACGCGCGCCGAATTCGAGCGGGCCACGGAAAGGTCGATCACCCATGGACTGGATGATGCCTTGGGAGAGGGGTGGGCAGTGAACGGGATTGACGAAACGCTGCGGTCCCTCGGACGCGGGCAAGTGCGGACCCTCCTGGTGGACGCCGACACTCAGGGCCCTGGCTTCCGCTCGGGCAAGACCGGGCGACTGGCGACTGGTGAGGATGAGCTCCGCGGCCAGGGGGATATCCTCCCCGTGCTCGATGTCGTGGATGATGCGATCGAGGAAGCCTTGCGCCAACGAGTGGAGGTCGACGTGCTGTATGACCCGGCGGCGCGCGGTGCGATCAAGGGTCTGGCAGGGCTGCTGCGGTTCCGGTGAGCCTTCGCGCGGTGCTGTTCGACGCTGGGAACACCTTGCTCTTCCTGGACTATGCGAGGCTCGCTCCGGCGATCTCCGGGGCGACTGGTGTCGCCCTGACGGGGGCCGCGCTCGAAGCCCAGGCGCGGCCAGCGGCCCTGGCGCTGGAGCGGGGTGATAGCACCGACCGGGAGCGGGGGTCGCACTATCTGGAAACGCTGTTTCGTCTGGCCGGCGTGCCCGACTCCGACAGAGCGGTCGTTCGAGACACCCTGTTGCAGCTCCATCGGGAGCGGCATCTGTGGGCCACGCTCAAGTCCGGGACCCGCGCAGCGCTTGAGCGGCTCCGTCAGGCGGGATTGCGTCTCGCCGTAGTCTCGAACAGCGATGGACGTGCGGAGGAGGCGCTCGCCGCTGCCGGGTTGCTGGAATGGTTTGAGTTGGTGATCGATTCTCAGCTCGTTGGCTTCGAGAAGCCCGATCCACGCATCTTTGAGGCGGCGCTGGAGCGCATGGGCGTGGCTCCAGCCGAAGCCCTCTATGTCGGCGACATCTATGAAGTGGACGTGGTTGGCGCCCGGGGTGCAGGCATGGACGTGATCCTGCTCGATCCGTTGGGGAATCACACCGGGCGGGATGTGCGGACGGCCAATAGCCTAGCTGAGGTGGCCGAGCTGATCCTCGAGGGCGTTCAGCGCGCCCCGTACAGCGTACAGGGCGACCGCCGAACTGATACGGGCGGTAGTTGAACACTGAACCCACAGACCATCAACCCAGTCCGCACTCATGCCAGCTGCCATCGCAAAGAATCCCGTCGCCCGCCCTATTCGCGTGCTTGTCGCCAAGCCCGGGCTTGATGGGCATGATCGCGGGGCGAAGGTCGTTGCCGCCGCGCTCCGCGATGCGGGGATGGAGGTCGTCTACACGGGC
The DNA here is from genome assembly GCA_963748035.1 of uncultured Gemmatimonadales bacterium. Taxonomy (GTDB): domain Bacteria; phylum Gemmatimonadota; class Gemmatimonadetes; order Gemmatimonadales; family GWC2-71-9; genus JADJOM01. The sequence goes on from CAVVHO010000005.1 coordinate 681,059, forward strand.
CTGCACCAAACGCCCGAGATGATCGCCGCCGCCGCAGTTCAGGAGGACGTCGATGTCGTCGGGCTGTCGATTCTCTCCGGCGCCCACATGACGCTTTTCCCCCGGGTGAAGAAACTGCTTGATGATGCCGGGCGGCCCGATATGCTGGTCACCGGCGGGGGAATCATTCCTCGTGAAGACATGGACGCTCTGGAAGCGCAGGGTATCGGCCGACTCTTCGGGCCTGGCACACCCACGTCCGACCTGATCGGCTACATCGAATCCTGGGCCGCCGAACACATCAAGTCCTGACCGCTCACCCCTTGGCCACCTCACCCCCCCCCAAGCCGCCCCGGCTCCGCGCACTCTCGGACGAGTACTTCGCCCTCGCTGCAAAGTTGCGCGAGGGCGGGGGCGCCGCTCGAGTGGCGAAGATGCACGCGAAGGGGCAGCTCTCTCCCCGAGAACGCGTCCTCGGTCTTCTCGATCCGGGGTCACCCTGGCTGGAAATCGGGTTGTTGGTGGCCTACGACCAGTACAATGGTCAGGCTCCTGGGGCGGGGGTGATCACCGGCGTTGGCGTCGTGGAGGGGCACGACGCTGTCGTCGTGGCCAACGATGCGACGGTGAAAGCGGGCTCATGGTGGCCGGAGACGATTAAGAAGATCCTGCGCGCCCAGGAAATTGCGATGCGGCAGCGGATCCCGATCATCTACTTGGTGGACTCTGCCGGGGTGAACCTGCCCTATCAGGGCGGAGTGTTCCCGGGGCAGTACGGTGCGGCGCGAATCTTCTACTACAACTCGCTCATGCGGCGCTACCTGAACGTGCCGCAGATCAGCGCGGTTATGGGAAGCTGTGTGGCTGGCGGCGCGTACCTGCCTGCATTGTCAGACGTGATCTTCATGGTTGAAGACACCAGCTTCATGGGTCTCGGCGGACCAAACCTCGTGAAGGGAGCAACCGGTCAGGTCGTGGATGCCGAGACCCTCGGGGGCGCTACAATGCATACCAGCGTCTCTGCGGTGGCGCACTACCGCGCGGCCACCGATGCGGAATGCCTCCGGATGGTGCGTGGCTATGTGGCGCGCCTGCCGAATCGTCGAGCCGTGGCGCCGCCGAGTCGTCGTGGTGCCAAGCCGCCGCGCCGCCCTCCCACCGACCTCTACGACATCCTCCCCGCCGATCATCGCATGTCCTACGATATGCATGCGCTGCTCGGCTGCGTCCTGGATGAAGGCAAGCTGGAGGAGTTTCAGCCGGATGTAGCGCGGGAACTGCTCTGTGGCCATGGCTGGATCGAAGGCGAATCGGTCGCCGTGCTGGCCAACACCCGTACGGTGATCAAAGGGAAGCCCGGCCAGATGCCGCGCATCGGAGGCATCATCTACACCGAAAGCGCGGAAAAAGCAGCCTACTTCATCGAAAATGCCAGCCGGGAACGCATCCCGCTCCTGTTTCTCCAGGATGTGAGCGGATTCATGGTGGGAACCGAAGCCGAGGAGTCCGGGATCATTCGAGCCGGCGCCCGGTTCGTCGAGGCGATGGCAACCGCCGTAGTGCCCAAGCTTGTGCTGACCCTCAATCATGCGTCAGGCGCCGGTTACTATGCGATGGCAGGTCAGGGTTTCGATCCTGACTTCATCCTGAGCTGGCCCACTGGTCGCATGGCCGTGATGGAAGGGGAATCAGCGGTCGAAGCCGTCCATGGAGTGGAGCTAGCCAAGGCTCGCGCCGAGAAGCGCAATCCCGCCCCGGAGGTGAAAGCCGCTTCCGATGGCATGCGCGCCGAATATGAGGAGCAGCTCGACGCCAAGTTCGCTGCTGCGCGCGGGTTCGTCGATGCGATTATCACGGTGGAAGAGACTCGAGACATGCTCGCGTTCCTGCTCCGAGTCACAAGCGGTTTTCCGGGCCCGCATCTCGGGCCGTTCGTGCTGCCCCCGCTGTGATCACGCCCGCATGGTTGTGCGATACCCCAGGTGACCAATGCGCCCAGGGCTTGAAGCCCGGGGCGATGGAGCATCAGGAATGCGACTGACTTCAGTTGCCCGGCTCGGGACGGTGGTGACCGCGCTGGCCTGCGCGCCGGCGACGCCCAGGCTGGTTCCTCCGGCGAGCTCGGGATCGAGCGCGGAGTCTGCCGGTGTGCATCTCACCGGCCCGGAGCCAGAGCCATTGTTGCCTCCCAAGGAGGCTTGGGCTCGTGGTTGGATGCCACTCAAGTCGACGGCGGTGGACGAGTTCCTCAAAGCACACCCCAGCTACGATGGACGCGGAGTCCTGATCGGGATACTCGACAGCGGGATAGATCCCTCCATTCCGGGCCTGGTTACCACCAGTTCCGGCGAACGAAAGGTCCTCGACCTGCGCGACTTTTCCGGTGAGGGCGCTGTTCCGCTTTCCCGGGTCGAGGTCAGGGGAGACCAGGTCACCGTCGCGGGGCGCACGCTTTCCGGCGTGTCTCGGCTCCGGGTACTCGCGATCGGAGGTACCGTCTATGGCGGTGGGGTGGCGGAAGTCCCGCTCGGCGAGATGCCTGCCTCCGATCTGAACGGCAACGGTAACGACGTGGATACCCTGGCGGTTGTGGTGGTCAGGGCAAGGGATGGCTGGGTCCTGTTCGCCGACACCGATGGCGATGGCTCGCTGTTGAATGAGAAGCCGGTGCACGACTACCTGGTGGCCAAGGACACGTTCGGATGGCACCCTGGCAAACAAGCGCCCAGGCTAACCGTGGCCGCCAACTTCGACGAGCTGGACGGGGAGCCCCGGTTGAACCTCCTGTTTGACACCAGCGCCCACGGATCACACGTCGCCGGAATAGCGGCGGCGCACGACATGTATGGTGTGACTGGCTTCAATGGCGTTGCACCTGGTGCCTACCTTCTGGGACTGAAGATCGCCAACAATGCGCAGGGCGGCATCTCCACCAGCGGGAGCATGGTGGCCGCGCTCAAATACGCCATTCGCTTCGCGCGGGACCGCAAACTCCCGTTAGTGCTGAACATGAGCTTTGGGGTCGGCAACGAGACCGAGGGGCGCGCGCGAATCGACGCGGTGGTGGATTCGATCCTCGCGGCCAATCCCGAGGTGGTATTCGCGATCAGCGCGGGGAACGATGGGCCGGGGCTCTCCACAGTGGGATTCCCGGGCTCCGCCGGGCGAGCGATCACCGTTGGTGCGACGTTCCCAGGCGTGTTTCTCGGAGCAAGCGGCAAGGGTGGGGATCCCGTCGCCTATTTCAGCTCCCGCGGGGGCGAGCTGGCCAAACCGGATATCGTGACGCCAGGTCTGGCCTATTCCACGGTGCCGCGATGGAATATCGGCGACGAACGCAAGGGTGGGACGAGCATGGCCTCGCCGCACGCCGCCGGGTTGGCCGCGTTGCTGGTCTCGGGACTTCGCCAGGAGCGTCGCCCGATCGACGCGCGGCAGATCCGGCAGGCGCTGATGGTGACCGCGCGCCCGCTCGCCACCGGTACCTACCTGGATGATGGCACCGGTCAACCCGATGTGGCCGCGGCGTGGCGCTGGCTCGCCCGGGCCAAGCCGATGCCCGAGATGGCGGTCCGCGCGCTCGGCCACGGCCTCACGGCAGCGTTTCAGGAACGTCGCCTTGGGGCGATCAGCGACAGTGTGCAGTCCTTCGAAGTGTCGCTGCCATCCGGTACCCCGGAGACGGAGGTTTCGCTCCGTTCCACGATGCCTTGGCTCCGGGCCCCCGCCAAGGTTCAGCTCAGAGCAGGTGCGAACACCGTCAGCCTCACCTATCAGACCTCAGCACTCCGACGGCCCGGAGTGTACACCGGAGTGGTGACTGGGTGGACCCCGGACACGCTCGCGGGACCACTCTTCCGGCTGGTAAACACCGTGGTCATCGCCGACACCGGCGGCGCCATCCTCGCCAAGCTCGGCGCGGTCCCCGCTGGCGGGGACGGCCGGCTCTTCTTTCAGGCCCAGGCCGGGCGGCCTTTTGCCGTCACCTATTCGACCCAGTCCGCGGGTGAACAGGTGCTGGCCTATCTCCATGAGCCCGGCGGTCAGCCTTATCGTGACGAGAATGGTATCGGGGCAGGCTATGGCGAGGACGCGGGTCTCTATCTGGTCGACGGTCGCGATGTCGTGTCCGGGTTCTATGAGGCCGTTGCCGTGGCCCCGCCCCTTGACGGGGCCTCGGCCACGATCGCGGTGCAGCAGAGTCCGGTGACCATCGAGGCGAAGCGGGACCGCGACGGGCTGGTCGTGCAGCTTGGGGGCGTGAGCCCGACGGCCGTGTCCAGCAACCCGTTCGTGGCCCTGGTCGGCGCGGAGCGTAACACGACGCTTGTGGGGCGGGGTTCAGACACCCAGCATATCCAATTTCAGATTCCCGAGTGGGCCGTGCACGCCACGGTCGATGTCCAGATGGACAGGGCTGAGTGGCCCGCCTTCACGGATTTCGGGGTGACCCTGCTTGGAGAGGACGGCCGGCAACTCGGGAAGTCGCCCCTCAACTACGCGTTTGGACGCCTGCAGGCCGATCTGCCCAAACGTGCCGGTTCGTCCGGGGCGGAGGTCGCCCTGTTCCCCGGGTTCGCTGATGCGGGGGGCGATCAGCGCTGGACCGCCACGGTGTCCATCCGACTCTACGCCGATTCAGCTCACGTCTACCGCACGATCGCAAAGCCGGTGACGGTGGAGCCCGGCAGGTCCGCAACCGTGATCATCCCGATGCCGGAATCTCAACTCAAGTTGGGAGATGCCTTCGTCCCCTTGGGTATCGTCGTCGTTCCCGAAGAAGACCGTACCTGGACCAGGACCGTGGCCCTGCCGTCTCCCGTCACGCCGCTCAGTCAATGACCGAGCGCACGGTACGGGTCGCCGCCGGACAGGGGTTCTGGGGTGACTGGCTGGAAGCCCCGGTCCGCCAGGTGCAAGGTGGGCCTATCGACTACTTGATGATGGACTACCTCGCCGAGGTGACCATGTCCATCATGCAGAAGCAGAAGTCGCGTGACCCACGGCTCGGGTACGCCCGTGACTTCGTGCCGCTGATGGAGCGCATCCTGCCGGATCTCGCGACGAAGGGGATCAAGGTTACCAGTAATGCGGGCGGGGTGAACCCGCGGGCCTGTGCCGAGGCCGTCCGGGAGTCGGCCCGCAGACTCGGGCTCTCGGAACGGGTGAGGATCGCGCTGGTGAGCGGTGACGACATCCTCCCCCGACTCGATGAGATTCTGGCGAAGGGGCACGAACTGCGGGATCTCGATACCGGCCGCGCACTCGTCGATATTCGTGATCGCGTACTCTCGGCCAATGCCTATCTCGGCATGGCCCCGATGGTCTCCGCACTGCGCCAGGGCGGACAAGTCGTCATCACCGGGCGGGTGACGGACACCGGCCTTACACTCGGCCCCCTCTTTCACGAGTTCGGGTGGGCCAGCGACGACTGGGACAAGGTCGCCGCGGGCACCGTGGCAGGGCATATCATCGAATGCGGAGCTCAGTCCTCGGGCGGGAACCTCCTCAAAGGGTGGCGGAAGGTGCGGGGATTGGAGAATCCCGGTTTTCCCATCGTCGAGGCGAATGCTGATGGCAGTTTCGTGGTGACCAAGCATCCCGGCACCGGTGGCGTGGTAAGCGTCGCGAGCGTGACGGAACAGCTTGTGTACGAAATGGGCGACCCGCACAGCTATATCACTCCGGATGGCGTCGCCGATTTCACCACCATTCAGCTGAAACAGGTGGGCAAGGACCGGGTACGCGTGAGCGGCATCCGAGGGAGAGAGCGGACCGACAAGCTCAAAGTGTCGATCGCATATTTCTACGGCTACAAGGCGGTCGGGACGCTGGTCTACAGCTGGCCGGACGCGTGGGAAAAGGCCCGGGCCGCGGATCGAATCCTCCGCGGCCGGCTCGAGAACCTGGGGCTGAAGTTCGAGCAGATACTCACCGAGTTCGTCGGGGTCGACGCGACCCACGGACCGCTCGCCGGGACTGCATCGCCTGACATCCCCGAGGTCCAGTTGCGGGTTGGCGTCCGCGCACCCGAGAAGCCAGCGGTCGAGCGGTTCACGCGCGAAATTGCCCCATTGGTGCTGACCGGACCCCCGAGCGTCACCGGGTTCGCTGGCGGACGCCCGGAAGTGCAGGAGGTCGTTGCCTACTGGCCAGCGCTGATCGACCGGACCGAGATCGAGCCGTTCGTGCGAGTCGAAGTGCTGGAGGCATAACCGGGGAACGGGGAAATGGCACGCCGATGCCCAAGACGAAGACAAAACCGAAACAGAAGCCGAGCCACCAGGCCGAGTCGCTGAGCCGTCGAGTTCAGCTCCGCTGGCTCGCACACGCGCGTTCTGGTGACAAGGGCGACACGGCCAACGTGGGTCTCATCGCCCTGGAACCGGAGTATTACCCGCTCCTGGCGAAGGAGGTGACTTTGGCTCGAGTGAAGCGGCATTTTCGCGGCATGGCCCGCAGCGTGGAGCGATTCGAGTTGCCGAATCTGAACGCGCTCAATTTCCTCCTGCACGGCGCGCTGGATGGCGGGGGCACCATCTCGCTCAAGACCGATGCACAGGGCAAGGTCTATTCGACTGCACTGCTCCGGATGGCGATCCCAGTCCCCGCTGCCCTCGCTCGACGGATCCCCAGAAAATGACTTTGCTCGTCTCGCGCGAGGACGGGATTCTCTCCCTGACGCTCAACCGTCCGGAGAAGCGAAACGCCCTGGATGGTCGCACCATTGACGCACTCCACCTGGCGCTCGAAGGCGCGGATCTTGACGCTGAGGTGCGCGTGGTGGTGATACGCGGGGCCGGGAAGGATTTCTGCGCCGGCGCCGATCTCGAAGAACTGCTGGCGTCCGTGGATGACTCTCCGGAAGACAATGAGCGTTCGGCACTGCGTCTCGGAAAGTTGTATCTACGGCTACGAGGACTCCCCAAACCCGTGGTGGCCGTTGTGCAGGGACGCGCACTGGCAGGTGGCGCGGGCCTCGCGACTGCCTGCGATATCGTCCTGGCAGCCCAAAGCGCCCAGCTCGGCTATCCGGAGATCTGCCGCGGATTCGTTCCGGCGATGGTGATGACGATCCTGCGCCGTCAGCTCGGCGAGCGTCAGGCGTTCGAGCTGGTTGCCACGGGGCGACTGCTCTCGGCGCAGGAGGCTTTGGAGGCAGGACTCGTGTCGCGCATCATGCCAGACTCCGAGTTCGACTCGGCGGTTTCCGCGATGCTGGCGCAGCTCGTCGCGCGGAGCGCATCGGCGCTTGCCTTGACCAAACGCCTCCTCTATGAACTGGATGGCCGGACTTTCGAGGACGGCATCGCGCTCGGGGCGCGGATCAATGCCTTGGCACGGGTGCACCCCGATTTCAAGACGGCTGTCGCCGCGTTTCTGCAGGCATGATGCGACTCAAGGTGTTTCTCGCCGTGCTGGGATTTCTGCTCGCCGCCGCGGGCGTTGTGCTGGACCAGCGACCGCTGGTGTGGGCCGCAATGGCCATCCTCGCCTTGTCCCTGGCATTCAGACTCTGGTTGCGACGACACTTGTCACGTGGTTCGCAAGACTCCGCGTAGTTAAGTACCGTTCCGCGTCGAATCGACGCCCACCGCAGATGACTCGGTCGCTAGACTCGAGTCATGCTCCCACTCGCCGAGCGTATCGTCGAGGCTCGCCGCCTCCTACACGGCCACTACGGGTTCCGGGACTTCCGGCCGCTGCAGCGACGGGTTGTGCAGTCCGTCCTGGCCGGACATGATACCCTTGCCGTCCTCCCGACCGGGGGCGGCAAGTCGATCTGTTTTCAGGTCCCGGCTCTAGTCATCGGCGGGCTGACGGTGGTCATCTCACCCCTGCTTGCGTTGATGCAGGACCAGGTCGGCTCGCTCCGCCGGCGTGGTGTTGCCGCCGATACCCTCAACTCACTCACCAGCCCCGACGCCCAAACCCGTACGCTGGCCCGCATCGCGAGTGGCGAGCTTCATTTACTCTACGTCTCCCCCGAGAGGGCGCCGCGGCTCGGTCTCGATCTCTGTCGCCTCGGCAAGAGGCCCCAACTGCTCGCGGTGGACGAGGCGCACTGCATCAGCGAATGGGGGCATGACTTCCGTCCTGCCTACCGCATGCTCGCATTGCTGCGCGACGAGCTTGGCCTGCCTCCTACAGTGGCGCTCACTGGCAGTGCGACCGCGCAGGTGCGCGGAGATATTGTGCAGTCCCTGGGCCTCAGGCGGGCCGATGTTCACCTTGGCTCGTTCGATCGCCCCAATCTCTCGTTTCTCGTCGAGCACTTACGCGGTCCTGCCGAACGACTCCCGCACGTCCGGCGGTTGCTGGCTGCTCGCCCCGGCCTTTCCATCGTCTACGTCCCGACCCGCAATGCAGCCGATGCGCTTTCCCAGGCGTTGTGGTTCTCCGGCCACCGCTCGGCCGCCTATCATGCTGGGCTGACCCGGGAGCGTCGGGCAGAGGTGCTCAGTCGATTCATTGCGGAAGATCTTGACGTCGTCGTCGCGACTTCGGCCTTCGGCATGGGGATCGACGCACCTCGAGTCCGGCTCGTAGTGCATTGGGGAATGCCGCCGACTCCGGAGGCCTACTACCAGGAAGCGGGCCGGGCCGGTCGCGATGGACAACCTGCCCGTTGTGTTCTCCTGCACCATCCGGCCGATGCCGAGATCCACCGCCGCCAGTTGGAGGTGACGTATCCGCCGCGGCGCCTGGTGGAACAGCTGTGGGCCGAACCGGCGCTGAAGCGGCGCCATCCCGACGGTGTGGTCGCCTCGGCTGAGCGCCTGCGGGCGGAGCTGGGCCCGGAACCAGGCCGGGCCGACTGGGGCCGGGTCGTCAAGAGACGCGGCGCGGCGCTCGAGCGCATCCGGGTGATGGAGCGCTATGCGTCGCTCCCCAAGTGCCGTCGGCGGGCGTTGCTGGGATATTTCGGCGAGAGCGAGGCGGAGTGTTCCGACTGCGATGTGTGCCTGGCGAAGCGTCCCCTCCTTCGCCGGATGAGGAAGGCCCTCCGGCGTTCAGGTGCCTGAGACCACTGCCTGCTCAATCGCCAAGAACGATGCGATAGATCCGTCCAGACGCCATCGACACATACACCTCTCCATTCGCATCTTCGCCAAACGAAACCACGTTGTCGTTGATGAGCGGGGGCGACAGGGGTGTATAGGCGGTCACCGGCGTCCCCGCCTCAAGCCGCAGGCTGCGGATGAATCCACTGCAGAAATCGCCATAGAGGTAGGTACCTCTGAGTGCAGGGTACTTTCGACCCCGGTAGACATAACCGCCGGTGATCGCGCACGCCGGTCCGTGTGCGTATTCGAAGACCGGGGGCACGAGCCCGGTGCTGTCGCATCCGACGGCCGGGGCGAAGCAATGGTTCCCCTCCAGGAACGGCCATCCGAAATTGTTGCCACCGACCACCGGGCCGGGCAGGTAGTCCAGTTCCTCCCATGTGTCCTCGCCCACATCACCAATCCAGAGGTCGCCGGTTGAGCGGTCAAAGCTCCAGCGCCACGGGTTTCTGAACCCCAACTGCCAGATCTCCTCTCGCCAGCCAGGCCGGCCGACGTAGGGATTGTCCGGTGGAGTGGCGTACGGCACGGCTGCGTCAACATCAATTCGGATCAACTTCCCGAGCAAGGATCCGCTGTCCTGCGCCGTTTGGAGCACGTTGGCACTCGTACCGCCATCTCCCAGACCGAGGTACAGTTTGCGGTCCGATCCGAATGCCACGGTTCCACCGTACAGCACGGTGGCCGCGATCTGGGCTTGGCTGAGGATTGGTGTGATGCTCGCGGGATCTGCGTGATCGAAGTCTAGGTCGGCCAGGAACTCGGCTAACTGGCTGTCGCCGTTCAGGTCCGCATAGTAGACGAATAATCGCCGGTTAGTGGCATAATCGGGATGGAAGGCGAGGCCGTAAACCCCGTATTCACCGGACGCCGGCCCGGTGAGGCTGCTCAGATTGAGGAAGGCCGAGTCCTGCCGTACGCCATTCTTGCGGACGAGGATGCGTCCGTCCCGCTGGACGATGAAGAGGCGAGAGCGATCGGCAGGCGGGGCCGTAACGAAGACCGAGAAATCGAACCCGCTGTCGATCGGTTCCAGGGCGAGGCCGGGAATCCCGGCCGATGAGGAGGTCGAATCGCCGCAGCCGCCGAGGATTGCCGCGACAGCGAGGGTAAGCCCGAATCGGGTACCAAGGGCGCCAATCGTCATGGGGGGAATGTAGCTGCACGTCGGCGCTGGCAGAGGGGGTGGGGCGGCGGCGGAGACGCCGGGTAGCTATTCTTTGCGCCATGGATCTGAATCTCTATTTCAGCGATCAGCACAGCCAGGTTCGCGAGATGGTCCGCGATTTCGGCACCCAGCATGTCGCTCCGGTCGCTCGAGAGCTGGATCGCACTTCCAGCTTTCCTTGGCAGAACATTCGCCGAATGGGCGAGCTTGGCCTCCTCGGCGTCCCCTGGCCTGAGGAACTGGGCGGTGCGGGGATGGATCAGCTCTCCTATTACATCACCATTCACGAACTGGCCAAGGTGGATGCGAGCCATGCACTCACCATCAGCGCCCATACCAACCTCGGTACCTCCCCGATCGTGGAGTTTGGCACCCCCGAACAGCGCCAGCGGTACGTCCCCATGCTGGCGTCGGGAAAGGTCCTCGGGGGATTCGGACTGACCGAGGCGGGGGCCGGGAGCGACGCCGGTGGCACGGCCACTACCGCGGTGGAGAAGGGGGATCACTTCGTTCTGAACGGGGCGAAGGTCTTCATTACCCACGGCGGCGTAGGGGAGATCTTTGTTGTAACCGCGAGGACCGAACCGAAGGGCGCTAAGCGGGATATCACGAGCTTCATCATGACCAAACAGACCTGTGACTTGGACACCTGTCTGAAGATCGGGGTGGGGCATGATAGGAGCCTGCCAGTGACCAAGGGATTCAGGGCCGGCAAGAAGGAAGACAAGATGGGCTGGCGGGCCAGTGACACGCGCGAGCTGATCTTTGAGGACGCCATCGTCCCCAAGGAGAACATGTTGGGGACTCGGGGCGAAGGCTTCACGAATTTCCTCAAGACGCTTGACGGCGGACGGATCGGCATTGCGGCCCTCTCGCTGGGCATAGCGGAGGGAGCCTATGAGGCGGCGCTCCAGTACGCAGGTGTCAGGAAGCAGTTCGGTCGGGCCATCGGCAGCTTTCAGGGGGTGCATTTTCAATTGGCCGATATGGCGATGGAGATCGAGGCTGGGACCCATCTCCTCTATCACGCGGCATGGCTCAAGCAAAACGGGAAGCCCTTCAAGAAGGAAGCTGCGATGGCCAAGCTGTTCTGCTCCGAGCTCGCCATGCGGGCTACGACCAAGGCGGTTCAGATCTTCGGAGGCTACGGCTACACGACGGAATACCCGGTAGAGCGGATGATGCGAGACGCCAAGGTCTGCGAGATCGGGGAAGGCACCAGCGAAATCCAGCGAATCGTCATTGCTCGTGAGATCCTGGGGGATATAGTCTCTTGAGGTTGCTCTAAACCACAGAAATTCATAGATTTAGCCCATGCCTTCGACATGGCTGGGCGTTCGGTACAGGAATTTGGCCTCCCCCTCGCTTCACTGGGGCGGGCTCCTGGTCCAGTCTGGTCTCGCGGGGCGGCAGATTCCTCTGGCCGTCCCGCTTGCAGTTCGTCAGCTTCGCCGCTGGGTTCTCCCGCGTGGTCTGGACGGGACTGTCCGTCCGGGGGGGGATCAGTGGCACCCCGTAGGCTCCTTTTCCCATCACTCTCCCTGGAGCCCCAGTTTGCTGGTCCCAGGGCGGTCTCGGTCGGGGGACAGGTCGGGCGGGCCAATCGCCCGCCACCGTCTACCGGCTGAGTCTTTGACTCTCATGATCGGACAGTCGAGTCCCCCGCCGGGTAGCACCGGCAGACTTAGCATGTGGCCGATCGAGGTTTCTCCGCGTGAAGCGCGAAATTCTTATCAACGGAAGCCAGCGGGAGACCCGCGTGGCTATCCTCGAGGACGACCGTCTGGTCGAACTGCTGGTGGACCGCCCGGACCATCGCCGCACCGTCGGCGACATTTACTTGGGCCGGGTCGAGGCTGTCCTCCCGGGGATCCAGGCGGCGTTTGTTGACATAGGGCTGGAGAAGAGCGCCTTCCTCCACGCCTCGGATCTCCTCGAACCCGAAGAGGACGAAGAACCGACCGGCGAAGAGGGAGACGAGGCCTTCGAAGAAGCTGCCGAGGCTGATGGGGAGGACCCGAAGCGCGGGCGCAAGGGTGGTGACGGCAATGGCCAGAGCGAGCCGCGCCAGCGCGAAGTCCGCTCACGCCGCCAGCTGCCCGACATTTCCGACATCCTCAAGAAGGGGCAGACCCTCCTTGTGCAAGTGACCAAGGAGCCCATTTCAACCAAGGGCTGTCGGGTCACCGCGCAGATTTCCCTCCCCGGACGTTTCCTTGTCTACATGCCGTACGCCTCCAAGGTGGGCGTCAGCCGCAAGATCGAGAGCAAAGATCTTCGTGCGAAGCTCCGTGAGATGGTGACGATCCATCTTCCCAAGGATTCGGGTGGGATGATCGTCCGAACGGTCGCGGAGGGAGTGACCGAAGAGCACTTTCAGCGTGAGGTTGAGGGCCTCCTCAATCTCTGGCGCAAGATCAACCGCAAGAAGACCTTCGTCCGCGCTCCCGCGCTCGTGCAACGGGAGACTTCGCTCACCCGCGGCATTATTCGAGATCTGTTCAGCGCGAAGGTGGATGCGCTGAACGTGGATTCCAAGGAGCTGTTCAACGAAATCGACGCGTACCTGAAACAGGTGGATCCTGAGCTGTTGGAGCGGGTAAATCTCTATTCCGAAAACGTCCCGGTCTTCGACAAGTTCGACATCGAGAACGAGATTCGGGACCTCTTCAAGGCACGCTGCGATCTGCCGACGGGGGGCTACATCATCATCCAGCCCACCGAAGCTCTGGTTTCGATCGACGTGAACACCGGGCGATACACCGGGAAGCGAGATCCCGAGAAGACCATCCTCAAGACGAACCTCGAGGCGGCACGGGAAATCGCCCGGCAGATCCGTCTCCGGGATATCGGCGGCATTATCGTTTGTGATTTCATCGACATGGAGAGCCGGCAGAACCGGGAGAAGGTGATCCAGGAACTCCGCACTCACCTGGGGCGTGACCGCGCCCGCACCAAGGCCTTCGCCGTGTCCGAGCTCGGCTTGGTGGAGATGACCCGCCAGCGGGTGCGGCCGTCCCTCTGGCACTCGATGACCACGGAGTGTCCCGATTGCAAGGGAACCGGCCGGGTCTTCACCCCGGAAGTCGTTGCGCGTCGACTGGAGCGGTCACTGAAGCGTGCCGGTCGGGAGCGGAGGGAACGGCAGCTCGCCGTACGCTTACATCCCGAGGTTGCCCTCTATCTGCTCGAGGAAGAGCCGAAACTGATACCAACACTCGGCAAGTTGACTGGGCTGGAGCTTGAGCTCCGGGACGATCCCATGATGCGGGTGGACGAGTTCCGCCTGATGAGCCGGCCAGGCGGCCGGGACGTGACGGACATTTACGCGGTCGCGTAGCTCTGGTGCTTCGGGATAGGCCGGCCTCCAGGGTGGGGGCTGGCCTTGTACAAGTAGGTGGAGATCGACCTCGTCGCGTCGGCCCGTTCCCTGGTCCCTCCGTTCCTCCGTATTCCCTTGCCCAAACCCCAATCACCATCTATACTTCCGCCCTCTTAAGGCCCAGTTTTTTTGACCGCGAGTCCATCATGTACGCCATCATCAAAACCGCAGGGAAGCAGTTCCGCGTCGAGAAGGGCATCACGCTCCAGCTTCCTCTCATGGAGGGGAAGGCCGGGAGTAAGGTGACCTTCAGCGAAGTACTGCTCACCTCGGACGGCACCACGGTCAATGCAGGGGCCCCGCTCGTGAAGGGTGCCAAGGTCACCGCAGAGATCGTCGGGCCCGCTCGGGGCCCCAAGATCTACGTCTGGAAGTTCAAGCGCCGGAAGAACTACCGCCGCAAGACCGGACATCGACAGCACTACACCGAAGTGCGCATTACCGACGTCAAGGTCGGGTGAGGATCCATGGCTCATAAGAAGGGCGTAGGCTCCAGCCGCAACGGGCGCGATTCCAATCCGCAGTACCTCGGGGTGAAGCATTACGGGGGGGAACGGGTCATCGCCGGGAACATCCTGGTACGGCAGCGTGGGACGAAGTTCCATCCGGGCAAGAACGTGGGTCGTGGCAACGATGACACATTGTTCGCCCTCGTGGATGGTGTGGTCAAGTTCGAGCACAAGGACAAGAAGCGCATGAAGGTATCGGTCTACCCGCAGGCTGTAGCAGCCGGCTGAACCGGGTTAGCACCGAAGCTCGATGGGCGCCGCATTCGTGCGGCGCCCATTCGCCTATCTGGCCCATTCTGAAACACCATTCCGGTCTGTGCCGTTAGATTGCCGGAACCAGTAGAAGGAGGCAAAGATGGCCCGAATCTTCGATCGGCTCAATCAGGAGCTCGAGAGCTTCGGCAGGAAGGCTCAGCAGGCGCTGGACGAAGGCAAACTCCAGCTCGAACGGTTCCGATTCCAGCGCGAGCGGGACGAAGCCGCCAAACGACTCGGCTATCTGGTTCATCGCCGGGAGCGTGGACGGACGGTCGATCCCCTGGAAACTGATGCTTGGCTCGTCCGCATGGACAATCTGGACGCCGAGATCGCCAGAGTTGAGCGCGAGATCGCGTCGCGGAAGGGGCAGTCAGTGACGGTCAGCGAAGTACCCCCTCCGGTGAATGCAACCACCGGTGAGGCGGAGGTCGTGCAACCCTCGTAACCACGGGCAATCGGCCCAGTCCGATTGCCCCTCACGTCGCTAGAACTCGGGCGGGAGCTTGCGATACCGCTCGAGCAGTTCGGTCTGCCGACTGGTATGGGGCACTTCCACGCCACGGATGAAGACATGTTCTGCCCGGCTTGAGAAATCGAGCGGGTCACCAGTCCAGACCACCACGTTCGCCACCTTGCCGATCTCGAGTGACCCGTAGCGGTCATCCACGCCCAGTGCTTTCGCCGGCGACAGCGTGATGCTCGCCAGGGCATGTTCCCACGGCATACCGAAGCGCACCGCATGGCCCGCCGCCCAGCGGAGATTCCTCGCCCCCCCCGTCTCGTTCTCAATGATGATCACTCGGACTCCTGCCTGGTCCAGCAGAGCCGCGGCATCGAATCGCGCCCCCGGGCCGTCAAAGGACGGAACGTCATCGATCGGGTTCATGATCACAGATACCCTCGCGGCGGCGAGGTCGGGCGCGAGTTTCCAGGCCTCGACCCCGCCCAGAATGAGCAGCTTCAGGCGGTAGTCCCGCGCCAGGCGGAGGGCGCTTGCGATGTCGCTCTGTCGATTCGCGATCGCGAGCACTGGCAGCTCTCCGCGGAGCACCGGCGCAAGGGCTTCGAGTTCCGCGGCGTCGGCCGAGAGCGGCTGGATCTGGTTGCGCTTGAAGTCGTCCTTTCGCCTGCCGTACTCCTGGGCGTCATTGAGGAGCCGGCGGAATGCTTGCAGCACCCCGGCCCGGCTTCCCCCACCGGCGCTCTTGCTGGCCTCGCTCAGGTTGATCACCATAGCCACGGGGGACCGAGCGACCATGGCTTCGATGCGGTCTCCCATCAGATCAATGAGCACCGCTTGTCCGGAGACCAACCCGCGGCTCGGACCGGTGACCGCGGTCGTCACGCCTTCAAGCCGGGCGATCGGAATCAGTGGCGTTGCCGGATCAATCCCCTCCGCGACATTGAACGCGGCGTTGATGTCGCCGGCGTGATTCGCCTCGTTGGTCGTGTTGACCGACCCAACATCGCTTAGTCCCAGCGTGCTGCCGGTGTGAATCAGGCCCGGTGTTACCCACCGGCCGGTGGCATCGATCCGAGTTGCATCGGAGGGAATAGTCACGTCAGAGCCGACCGCTACCACACGGCCGTCCCGGACGAGGACCGTGCCGTGCTCAATCTTGGGACCTGACACCGGATATACAGTTCCTCCGACGATCGCGATGCTCTGGGCCCACAGGCGTGCAGGCGGTCCAGTGAACAGTAGGATGACTATTTCCGCGATGCCCCCGAAAACCAGAACCAGGGCATTTCGTTGTCCGCTGGCCCGCCCGCCCGTCCGTCTGTCCGCCTTTGCCCCCCGCCTGACCGCCCTCACTTGCCCACCCCCGGCGCCGTCATGCCAAGGTTGAAATCTGTCGAAGGTTGGTGATGCGGGTCATGCCGATCGTAGACCAACCACCCATCGTTGAAGACCATATCCGCCTTGCTGTAGATCGAGAACGGATCCCCCGACCAGACGACCACATCCGCCGCCTTGCCGGGCTGCAGTGTCCCGGTCAGGGAATCGATCCCTAGAGCCCAGGCTGGATTCGCCGTGAACCAGCGGACGGCCTGCTCGCGGGTAATCGGGATCCCGGCCTGCTGGCCCGCATACATCGCCTTGGCTGCTTCCTGGTTGAGTCGCTGGATGCCGATCGGGTCATCCGAGTGGATGATGGCCCGGGCTCCTGCCTGCTCGATCAGGGCCGCATTTTGTGGCACGGCATCAAACGATTCCATCTTGAAGCAGCACCAGTCGGACCACACCGAAGCCGCGACCCCCTCGCGCGCGAGCAGATCGGCGACCTTGTAGCCCTCGACGGCGTGGTGAAATGAGCGGATCTTGAAACTGAATTCGTGGGCCAGGTCAAGCATCTGTGCCATTTCATCGGCACGATAGCAGTGATTGTGCACCAGGATGTGCCCTCGTAGTACTTCGGCCAGCGTTTCCAGCTGTAGGTCACGATCAGGCGCGTCCCCCTTCCGATTCTTGAGCCATTCATCCCACTTCTGTCGATATCGCTCGGCTCGAATAAACGCCTCGCGATAGCCCGCCATGTTTCCCATGCGGGTCGAAGGGCCCCGATTTTGGTACACCCGCTTGGGATTCTCGCCGCAGGCCATCTTCAGGCCATACGGGGCACCCGGCATTTTCATCTCCTGGACGGTGCGAGCAGGGATCAGTCGGAGGGTCGCGGATCTCCCGCCGATAAGGTTTGCGGAGCCTGGGAGCGCTTGAATGACCGTGACACCACCGGCGATTGCCAGCGGAATCTGCGGATCCTGAGGCCAGAAGCTGTGCTCCGCCCAAACCTGGGCGGTGACCGGATTGGTCGCTTCGTTTCCATCACTCTCGGCGAAGGTGCCAGGCGCAGAATAGACCCCGAGATGGCTATGCGTGTCGATCACGCCGGGTGTGACGAACCTCCCCGTTCCGTCCACGATCGTCGCGTCGAACGGCGGCGTGAGGGTTGTGCCCACCGCGACGATGCGGCCGTCCTTGAAGAGGATTGAGGCTCCCTGTTGCTCCGGCCCTGCGCCCGTGAGAATGGTCGCGTTGCGGATGAACACCGGGGGATTGGGATGCCGAAGGTAGGTGGAGGGATACTGCGATCGTGTCCAACTGTCAGAGTCGGCCGAGCTGGCAGCAGGTGTCGTACGGCCGGTGGCGTTCTGCGTGCTGGCCGCGCAGCCGAGGAGGGCAATCGGCAGTGCACCGAGGAGGATGGAGCGAGACACAGGGTGGCATCCTTTACGGTCAGGGATTCACGGCGACGAACTCGAATGTCGAACCGGGCAACTCCACCCGGATCAGCCGATGTGGCGGCGTGGACGTGACGTAGAACGACACCCGCTGCGGGCCGCCGTCGAGGTCCGCACGAAAACACTCAAACTCTCCAGCCGGGACCGCCACGCGCGTCAGATCCGCCGCTGTGAGTGTCATGGTGCGGATGCGATTCTCTCCCGAAGCGAATACCTGCAGGGTCCACCGGATATTCAGCTCCCACTTTAGCAGGGGAAGAAGCGCCGGGATGGCGTTGTCATCGATGATGGCCGCGCTCACCGCCGTGTCGACTGCGACGGTCCGCGGCCCGTTTGGCCCGGCGGTGGTCGCACTGCCGCGAACCCGCCCCAGGCCGTAGGAGAGCTGGATCCGGGTGTCCTGCCCCCGAACCTTGCCTACCTGCTCGAGCCCGCGCATGCGGCCGGCGGTATCGAATGTGAGCCGGGTGGACTGACTGATCGCGTTCCCCAGCGCAGTCTCCTCGACATAAGTCAGGCTGTCACCGTCCCGGGAGAGCCGTGTCACCTGCAGCCCGACCGTCTTACCCTCGGTCAGAATTGCCAGTGAATCGCTGCGCGCGGTGACTCCTCGGGAGACGTCGAACACCAAGGGAGCAGCGCGCGGCTGGATTGCCTCAGGTGTAAGGCGGCGTCCGTCCACGGAGAAGATTGCCACAGGCCCGATGCGACTCAGCGGCTGATATAGCCGCGCGGCATCTCCCACCACCACGGTAATGGTCCCAGTTGCGGGAAAGATCCTGCGCGCGAGCGCCCGCACTTGCGTGGCCGACACGCCGAGAATCCGCTTGCGGTACGTGGTGAGGTAGCTGGAAGGCAATCCCAGCTGGCGCGTTTCGGTGAACGCCCTGCCGAGCTGACCCACAGTCTGGAGCCGGACCGCGAAGCCGCCGCTTACACTCTCGCGCGCACGCTGCAACTCGAGTTGCGGGACCGTGTCGGTCCGCAGGCGTCGCAACTCGTCGTAGATCACCCGCACGGCAGAGTCGGCGTCCTCGGTCGCTATCGTTGTAGTCGCTTGGAATAGCCCGCGGCCGGCGCTGCGGAGAAAGGAGGCGCCGGTCAGCGTAGACCAGGAGTGCTCGATGTTTAGCGCCCGCCCCAGGCGACCGCGACGATCGTCGCCCAGAATCCGGCTCAACACCATTGCGGCATAGTAGGCGCTATCGGCGCCGGTGAAGGTGACATTGCCGACGACGATGTTGGCGCTTCTGATCCCGCCGGCGTGCACCAGCAGGATGACTGGCTGCGGCGGAGCCAGAGTGACGGGCGGAAGCGCCGCCGGGCGAAGGCCGGTCCAGGTACCGAATGACGCGAGGGTCAGTCTCCGGGCTTCGGCCAGCGTGACGTCTCCGGCGACCACCAGAACGCTTCCAGCAGGTCGGACCCGCGATTTCAAGTAAGCCACAATATCGCCGCGCCTGACACTCGCGACCGATTGTGGCAGAGCCCGCCGGCCGTATGGGTGCCCCCGGTAACTGGTCGTAAGGAACACGCGACCAGCGACCGTCGCTGGGTCTTCGAACGACGATGCGAGGTTCGAAGCGGCCTGGGCGCTGAACAGCGCGATCTCCTGGGAATCGAGTGCCGGGCGCAGTACGGCATTACTGATGAGTTCGAATCCGAGGGCCGTGTGACTCGAGAGGAGATCGGCCTGGATGGTAATGGCGTCCGGATCCGCCGCCGCGCTGAACGAACCACCCACGGACTCGACCAGCTCCGCGACCTCTGCGCCGGAGCGGCGACCCGCGCCGCGGGTCATGAGAGCGGCCAGCATATCCGCCAGACCTTCTTTGCGATCGGGTTCGTAGGCACTTCCCGCAGGCAATGACAAAGTCAGCGAGACAATCGGCTGACGGTGCTGTTCAAGGACCACCAGCTTGAGTCCATTCGGCAGGAGCACTTCCTGCACAACCGGCAGCAGCGGCGCAGTCAGCGGAGCAGGGTCGGGCGGTTCTGACGCCGGCTGTTGGGCGTCGAGTCGCGCGGCGATCAGCAGGGCCACCAACGGCAGCAGCGAGGAGCGCTTCATGACGCCCCTGCCGAGGTGACTACCAGCGTCAACGCGTTGCCTGGGTTGAGCCACGTCTTGGCGACCCGCCTGATGTCGGCGAGGCGAACCGCTCTGACAAGTCCCGACTCGGAATTCACCGCCTCAAGAGAGCCATGAAAGGTGGCCGCGTGATGCAGCTGTTCGGCCACGTCGGCGGGCCGTTCGCGGGTACTGACCATTGTGGCGAGGTAGATCTCCTTGGCCCGGGCAAGATCAGACTCGGTTACCTGCTCGCTCGCCGCCCAGGCTGCTTGGAGGGCGAGCAGGCCGGCAAGAGAGTCCGCTGCGACCCCTGGCGTCGCAATCGCGAAGAGGCCGAACGCGCCCGGGCCGCGGCGGTCGCCGAGGATGCCGCCTTGGGTACCGACCGCCGCACCGGCATCGCGCGAGAGTGCGGTCGCCAACCGCGATCCTGAGCCGCGGCTGAGCATGACGCCCAGCAGCTCGAGTGCAGGCGTGTCGGCATTACTGTGGCCCGGAATACGGTAAAACAAACCCACCGCCGTTCCTCCGATGAGGCGATCGCTCACCTTCCGGGTACTCGCGCCGGGGGCACGATTCACCGTACAGGTGGTGGGAGCCGGCTCGGGGCCCTTGGGGATGTCCCCGAAATAGGTTGTGACGAGCTGGCGTGCGGTTGCCGGATCGAAGTCGCCGGCGACGACAAGGCGGGCATTGTTGGGCGTGAAGCGCTCGCGGAAGAATGCCTGAGCATCGGCCGCCGTAAGGGCGGCTATGCTGCCGACCCGGCCGATCGTCGGGTGGGAATAGCCACTGCAGGTTGTTGAATCATAGAGTCCCGCAACACCGTCCACGATCGCGGCGCTGTAGGGCTCTTCCGATACCCGCCGACCGAGGTCCTCCAAGAGCGCAAGCCGCGCTTGCCCGACGGTCGTGTCATTGATCGCGAGTGACCGCATCCGATCGGCTTCGAGCCAAAGCCCTAGGCTCAGCCAGTTGGAAGGCAGGCTCTCCCCAAATCGCGCGATGTCCTCGTCCACTTCGGCTGTCACGTGGCCACCCACGTTCTCGATGATGTTCCCGTGACCGCCGCTGGGCACATTCGCGGATCCCGCAAACATCAGGCGCTCGAACAGCCGGGCGAGGCCGCCCTTGGCCGGCGGTTCATCGCGTGATCCCGCATTGTACCACACGGACACGGCCGCCACCTGAGAGCCGTGGTCCGGCGACAAGAGCACTTCGAGGCCGTTCGCGAGGGTAAAGCGCTCGAATACGACTGCGCCGGTCTCCTGGGCCGAGAGAGGCGGAGTACCGATGAATGCAAGCAGGGCAAGGATTGGGGCGAGGAGCCACGAGGCCCGTTCGATGGGCCGCGGTGCGATGCAGTGCGTCACGCAGGGCCTACGGCAAGAGTAGAATGGCGGTTTCGCTACTGGGGTACCGGGACGGGGGGACAAGCTAGCGGCTCATCGCCGGGCTCGCGACTCCCGGCTTGGGGTCAGGCCAAGGCGGCGCGGATTCGATCGGGATAGTTGCCGCAGATCCCATCCACCCCAAGGCGTCCGAGTCGGCGGACCTCGATGTCGTCGTTCGCGGTCCACGCGATGATTCGGCGGCCGTCGCAATGCAGCTCCTCGACCAGCGCCTCGTCAATGAGGTGGGTCTCCATCCAGAGTGTGTCCGCGCCGACGGCCCGCAGCACCGAAAGATTGTCCAACAGGTAGGACGCGAGGAGAACGCCCCGACGCATGTCCGGCCGCCGATTGCCCAGGCGGTCGATGATACGGTGATCGAACGCGTGGACGCCGTACCTGTCTGGCGTGGGGCCTTGATCGAGTGTCTCGAACAATCGCTCATCGCAGGTCGGCGGCAGGGTCTTGACCTCGATCCAGACATCCAGGCCCGTCAGGATCGAGAGGGCTTCGGTGAGAGTCGGGATGGGCTCGCCGTTGGGGAGATGGTGGCGCGCAAGCGAGGCGGCAGGAAGGGCCGCGATGGAACCCAGCCCTTTCACTTCGGGATCGTGATGCACCAGGAGGTGTCCGTCTTGCGTGGCGTGAATGTCGAGTTCGACTCCATCAGCCCGCAGCTCCACTGCGCGGCGGAAGGCCGCGGCGGAGTTTTCATAAGCGTCCCCAGAAGCACCTCGGTGGGCGATCACCAGTGGCATGTCAGCCTCCGTCGGGAACTCGTTCCACAATCAGCGCGATGCCCTGGCCTACGCCGATGCACATCGTCGCGAGGCCATAGCGGCCGCCGGTACGGTGCAGCGCGTGCACCAGGGTGGCGACAATCTTGGCGCCGCTTGCACCCAGCGGGTGACCCAGGGCGATAGCGCCACCATAGATGTTGACCTTCGCGGGATCCAGCTTCAACTCGCGGATGCAGGCGATGGACTGAGCGGCGAAGGCTTCGTTCAACTCAATCAGATCCAGCTGGCTCACCTTCAGTCCCGCCCGCGCGAGAGCCTTCCTCGTGGCCGGAATGGGACCAAGCCCCATTACAGAGGGGTCCACTCCAGCCACCGCGCTGGCGAGAACTCGAACCAGCGGCCTCTGCCCAAGCTCCCGGGCGACGTCGCTGCTCAGAACGCTCACTGCCGCGGCCCCGTCGTTGATGCCGCTCGACGTACCCGCGGTCACCGTACCGTCCTTCACGAAGGCTGGCTTCATCTTGGAGAGCGCCTCGAGAGTCACACCGGCCCGCGGATGTTCATCTGTCGTGTATAGACCCTGGCCACTCTTCCCGTCCGGGACCGGTACGGCAATGAGCTCGTCGGCGAACACGCCGCCAGCCAAGGCGGCTTGTGCGCGCCGCTGGCTTTCCACCGCAAAGGCGTCCTGCTCCTCCCGTCCAATAGCGTACTGGATGGCGACCCGCTCGGCGGTCTCGCCGAGGGCGATGGTCCAGTCTCGGGGCATCTTTGGGTTGGTGAATCGCCACCCGACGGTGGTATCGGCCATGGGCGGTGGAGTGCGACTCCATGGCGCCCCGCTCTTCAGCATGACATAGGGCGCGCGGGTCATGCTTTCTACTCCGCCAGCGAAGAACACGTCGCCCTCGCCGGCGCGCACAGCCTGGGTCGCGCTCGCGATCGCCTGCATCCCGGAGCCGCACAGCCGGTTTACCGTCTGCCCCGGTACTTCGACGGGAAGGCCCGCCAGCAAGGAAGCCATACGGGCGACGTTGCGGTTGTCTTCACCTGCCTGGTTGGTACATCCGAAGATCACGTCCTCGATCCGCTCAGCGGGAAGGCTGGAGCGCTCCAGCAGTCCCTTTATCGCCAAGGCGGCAAGGTCGTCGGCGCGAACGTCCTGAAGGGCTCCGGCGGCCCTGCCGACCGGAGTGCGGACCGCGGCGGTGATGACGGCTTCGCGCACGAAAAACTCGGGGTTCAGAGGTGGAAGGAATCTAGCGGCTCGCCGCTTGCGAAGGATTGGTGGAGTATCCATCCTCCGTCCGGGTGCCAACTTAACAAGGATCGCGGAGCAGCGTCTCACTCTCGACAATGCGCGTGCCGGCCGCCAACCTCCCAGCTTCAGCCACGGATGCCGATCTGGTTCGCGCCTACCGCGGCGGGGACGAGCGGGGCGCCGCCGAGTTGGTCGGCCGGCACACCCTCGCCGTCGCAAGGTTCCTGAGCGGCGCCGGTGGACACACCGGGGATTTGGACGATCTGGTGCAGGAAACGTTCATTCGTGCGTTTCGGGCGCTGGAAGGGTGGCGCGAAGAGGCCTCGTTTCGCAGTTGGTTGATGGCCATCGGTAGCAATCTGCTCAAGGATCAGCATCGGCGGAGAAAAGGTAGGACGCACGTTTCGATCGAGGACCGGGACCTGGTGGCCCATGACGATCCGGCGGCGACCCTGGACGCGAGCGAAACGGGCCGAAGGCTTCAGGAGGGTCTCGACCGTCTCCCCAGGCTGCAGCGGGAGGTATTTCTCCTTCGGGCCCAGCAGGGAATGGAATATCAGGAGATCGCGCGAACGCTGGAGACGACACCGGGCGCCGCCCGGGTGCACTATCACCACGCGGTGAAACGGCTCAAGGAGCTGGTAGAATGATCGACTGCGAAACCATGACCGATCGGATGGCGCTCGTGGCGCACTGCCGCGCCACATGGAGTGTTGAGGAAGAGGCCCATCTCGCTGCCTGCTCCGGCTGTTCCACCGAGTGGCGTGTGGTTCAGGAGGCGGCGCGGCCCGGCAACGACGCTGCCGAGCGGATCGATCCGGTCCGTACCGGTCGCATGGTCCTCGCTCGGCTGGCAGTGGAGCGCCGCCGGCGTCGCTGGACCCGCGGACTGGGTCTGCTCGCAGCTGCGGCCGCCGCGGCGATCATCGTGTGGGCAGGGCAAACCGGCGGCCGTGGCGCCGACACTGCGACGAATGCTCGCAACGAGTTCCACTTGCCGCTGGCGGAACTCGATGGATTGGACGCGGGTCAGCTGCAGGCGGTTCTGGACGGTTTCGAAGCGCCGCTCGGCGGAGGCTCATCGCCGGAGGGGGCGGGGCTTGGCGAGCTGAAAGACTACGAACTGGAGCGCGTGCTGCGCTCTCTGGAGGGGTGATGCGGAAGACACTGCTCTGGCTCGGCTGTTTCCTGGTGGCTGCGCTGCCGCTCCGAGCTCAGGACATCGAGCCCGACGAGACCGGTCGCGCCGGCCAGCTACGGCAACAGATAGAGGATCGCTTCACCGCGAGGGTCCAGGAGGAACTGGGACTGACCGACCAGCAGACATCGCGCATGCGGGAAGTGGTCGGCGGCTATTTCGTGAAACGCCGCCGGTTGGAGGCCGAGGAACGACGGCTTCGGCAATCGCTGGCTGGAGAGCTTCGTCCTGGTGTCGCCGCCAACAAAGACAATGTGGCCCGGACGACTGGCCAATTGCTCGATCTCAAGGTGCGGTATGCCCAAACCTACAAGGAGGAAGTCGGCGACCTTTCCGTATTCCTGGACCCGGTACAGGTCGCTCAATTCCTCATCCTGAGAGAGCGCCTGCTGGACAGGATACGCGAAGCATTGGACGCGAGAGACCAGCGCGAGGCTCTCCCCCGACGACGACTCCGGCCCTAGCCTGCAAAATCTCAGCGCGGGCGCTACCTTCTCTCCGAGTTCCCCAGGAGCAAGTGATGCGGTTCCCGCTGGGCCTTCCCGGTTGTGCGCTCGTCCTTTCAACTCTTGCTGCCCTTCCCGCGCAAGAGCGTCCACCGGTCGTGTTTCGCCTTGATGTGCACGGGACGATCGAGAATGGGCTGGCGCCGTACGTCGCTCGCGCCGTCCGGGAAGCGAACAAGGCCGGTGCGGCCGCTATCTATCTCGACATTGATACCCCGGGTGGCCGGGTGGACGCTGCGGAGCGGATCGCCGATGCCCTTCGGGGCTCCAAGGTCCCGGTCTACGCGTTCGTCAACCCGCGCGCCTATAGCGCCGGGGCGCTGATCGCCTTGGCGACCAACGCCATTTACATGCGGCCCGGCGCCGTACTCGGGGCTGCGACGCCGGTGAACGGCGAGGGCACGAAGGCCCCCGAGAAGTACGTCTCGGCCATGCGTGGAGAGTTCCGCGCCCTCGCTGAGCAGCGCGGCCTCGATCCTCGTATCGCCGAAGCGATGGTGGATGAGAGCCTGGGTGCGCCCGGTCTCGCCGAGCCGGGCCAATTGGTGACCCTGAGCACGAGCGAGGCGCTTCGAGTCCACTACGCCAAGGCCGAAGTAAACAACGAGACCGAGTTGCTCGCTCACCTCGGACTGGCCGGCGCCACGATTCGGGCGATCGAAATCAATTGGGCAGAGTTGGTGGTGCGATTCCTGACCAACCCGATTGTCTCGCCCCTGCTGCTATCGCTGGGAGTGCTCGCGCTACTCGCCGAGATCAAGGCCGGAGCGCACGGGTTGGGGCTCTTGCTCGGCTTCACGTCGCTGGGGCTGTTTTTCGGTTCGAGCCTGATCCTCGGCCTCGCGGGCATGGAGGAAGTCATCCTGCTCGGTCTGGGCCTTCTCGCGGTGGCGGTCGAGGTCTTTATCCTGCCGGGGTTCGGTATCGCCGGGGTGCTCGGAGCCCTGCTGATCGGCGCGGCCATCGTGCTGGCGATGCTCGGAAGCTTCCCTACCAATGGCGATGTGATTCAAGCGCTCCTGGTCCTGGGCGCGAGCGTCTTCATTACTCTGGCGATCGCGTATGCATGGCTGCGGCACCTGCCCAACAGCCGACGCTTCAGCGGGCTGATCCATCAGGACAGCGCCCACTCCGCTCAGGGGTACGTCTCGGCCCTGCCGCGGGCGGAGCTGGTCGGCAAGCTGGGTGTGGCGATCACCGATCTCCGCCCGGCGGGGGTCGCCACGATTGATGGAGAGAAGATCGACGTCGTGACCGACGGAGAGTATATCGCGAGCGGTGCCCGCGTGGAGGTGCTTCGCGCAGAGGGCTACCGGCACGTCGTCCGATCCGCAAAAACCTGAACGGGAGAAACCACCGTGGATGATATCGGTACGCTAGCGCCGGGACTTATCCTGGCCCTGCTGTTCATTGGCCTAATCGTTCTGATCATCTTCTTCCGGTTTATCCCTATCGGACTATGGATCACCGCCTGGGCCTCGGGCGTGCGAGTCTCATTCCTGACACTCTTTGGGATGCGTTTTCGAAAGGTGAACCCCAGCAACATCGTCAACCCGCTCATCAACGCCCACAAGGCGGGCTTGACGGTCCCCATCAATGATCTTGAGGGTCACTACCTCGCAGGGGGGAATGTCGAGCGCGTGGTGCGCGCACTCATCTCCGCGGACAAGGCTGGCATTCCACTCACGCTCAAACAGGCGACAGCGATCGACTTGGCGGGCCGGGATGTCTTTGAGGCGGTGCAGGTGAGCGTGAATCCGAAGGTGATCACCACACCCAAGGTCGCGGCGATGGCGAAGAACGGCATTCAGCTGCTCGCCATCGCCCGTGTGACTGTTCGTGCCAATATCAATCGGCTGGTTGGCGGGGCAGGCGAGGAAACCATTCTGGCTCGCGTGGGCGAAGGTATCGTCAGCGCGATCGGCTCCGCCGACACCCACAATGCCGTGTTGCAGAACCCGGACATGATCTCCAAGACCGTGCTTGCGAAGGGCCTGGACGCCGGCACCGCCTTCGAGATCCTCTCGATCGACATCGCCGATGTGGACGTCGGCAAGAATATCGGGGCCGAGTTACAGACGGATCAGGCTGAGGCGGACAAGCGGATCGCGCAGGCGAAGGCGGAAGAGCGCCGTGCGATGGCCGTGGCGATGGAACAGGAGTTCAAGGCCGAGGCCCAAAAGCAGCGCGCGGCTGTGATCGCTGCGGAGGCCCAGATCCCCTTGGCGATGGCGGACGCGTTTCGGAAAGGGAACCTGGGAGTGATGGACTTCCAGCGCTACCGAAACATCCAGGCGGATACCTCGATGCGGCAGGCGATCGCGGGGCAGACCGAGACGTCCACCGGCGGGAGCACCTGAGTGATGGAGTTCCGGGAAGCGGCCGGTTTCGAGGGCTTCATTGTCCTCGCGATCATCTATTTCGTGTTGAGCCAGTTGCAACGGGCAGGGAAACGGGCCACCCTGTCGCGTCAAGCGCCGGCGCCGCCGTCGGGAGGACAGCCGAGCGCCACGCAGCGTGAGGGGCTCTCGCTCGAGACGGTTCTCAAGGAGATCGAACGCGTCAAGCAGCAGCAACAGCAGCAGCATCAGATGCAACGCCCGGATGTGACCTACCGCCCGCTCTCCGACGCTCGATCCGACGCGAAGCGGTTGCCCGCACGGCGGCCCTCGCCCCCCAAACGGCCGCAGGTCGCGCAGGACGATCGTGGTCCACTCGGGCGGCACAGCCAGACGAGGCTTCCTTCCGCCGAGGAGGTGGAGGAGCTAGCAACCTTCGATGAGGGGAGATCGCTCGAAGACACAGAGACGGTCGAGGGATTCGATGCCGATCGCTCTCGTCGGACTCGGGTGCGGGTGGATGCCGACGAACAGGCTGAGGCCGTCGTCCAGGAGCGCCTTCGCGCCGTTCAAGCCAGGAACCAGCCGCATCAGGCTGCCGATCACCGAGCCTTCGACCAGGGGATCAGGGCAGGGGGGCCGGCAGCAATCCCGGCGCCCAGGTTTACCAATGACCGACTCAGGGAGGCCTTCATCTGGCGCGAGATCCTGGGGCCGCCCAAGGCGCTGGATGAGTAGAAGAACCAAGCCGTGAGCGGACAGGACGAAGCAGTGAGAAGTGAGGAGTGAGAAGTACAGATTTCTCACATCTCACATCCGACCTTGGCTCCTGACTTCTCACTTTCTCCGGGGGGGGGGCACTTCCCACTTCTCGCCACCTCTCACTTCTTGCCGCTTTTCCTCGCCCGCCCGAACTTCTTCCGGTACAGACTGATAGCATAGTCGATGGCCTCTTGCGCCTCTGCCGCTCCCTCGAAGCCGCGGGTCCGCGTTGTGACACCCTCCAGATCCTTGTAAACCTGAAAGAAGTGCTCAATCTCCTTGAGGGTGTGCTGTGGGATGTCGCCCAACTCGTTGATCCCATCGGCGTACGGGTCGCTCACGGGCACAGCGAGCACCTTCTCATCCGCCTTGCCCCGGTCCACGAGATGAAAGAGGCCGATGGGTCGGCACTCCACTAGGCAACCCACAAAGACCGGGATCTTGCTGATAAGGAGGATGTCGAGGGGATCTCCATCGTCGCCCAGCGTGCGGGGCAGAAACCCGTAATCTCCCGGATAATGGACGGCGCTATGGAGGACGCGGTCCAGCCGGTAGATGCCAAGCTCCTTGTCCAACTCGTATTTGTTGCGCTCGTTGGTGGGAATCTCGACGATGGCGTTGACCAGCCGGGGCGGGTCAGCTCCGGTCGGGATGTCATGCCAAGGATGGAGGCCGGGAGTCCGGCTCGGGCGCTGGGGCATGGGAGTGGGGACCCGAGGCAACAAGAAGACAAGGGACCGCTAGAACGTAAGTCGACTTCCCGTACTGTCCACCACTCCCAATTCGAGCCGCGTGCCGTGGAGAATCCGGCCCGACCCCGTCCCAAGGGCCGTGACTCCTCCAGGTGATGTGGCATCATGACCACAGCGTTGGAGAGCGCAAACAGACCTTTGTGGCGCGGACCAACGCCCGACAATGACTTACCAAAGCAGGGGGGGGCCAGTTGTGCTGGGATGAATCTTGCAACACTTTTCATCGGGCGTGGTTCGCCCACAGGCAACCCTCCGGAGGATGCCCCACATGGAAAAAGATCGCGGGCAGCAGTTTGAGGAGCCAACGCTAATAGAGCAGGGCTCACTCACGGCAGTAACGCTCATCTCCCCGAGTGATGGGGGTGGGGGCGATGGGGGTGGCGGGACGCTGACGACCGCCTAGCGGCGTCACGCAGGACCCTCTGATCGGCCACGCGCCAGGCTCAGCGAGTCTGGCGCGTGGCTGCATTGGGCACACATCTTAGGGCCATGTCCCCTGGAATTCGCGTCGACTGTCAGGATCCTGCTATTCGGCACCACCTCCAGTCTTGGCTGGATGAAGGTGGGCTCGTCCCACCGATCCCACTTCGCATTGATGTTCGCCTGCAGGAGCCGACCAAGCATCATTCCGACCCACCCGTCGTCTTTCGACAGCCCGGGATCTCGTTCCGTCTCCTTCCCCCCGACGACAGGCTCTCGATCAACTGGGACGTCGCACCAGCCGTGGCAGAGTTTCTTCCCGGCGATCCCTGCGCCCGGGTGAGCTTATCGCCCAAGGCGATCGAGAGGATCGAGGAGAGCACCCGGACGTTTTTTCTCACCGTGCTGATCTTTCTGCTCCGCCGGGCCGGCTGGCACCACGTGCACGGAGGGACAGCGGTAGACCTTCAGGGTCGAGGCTGGCTGTTTGCGGGCGACTCCGGTGCGGGGAAGTCAACCACCGTCGCCTTGGTCTCATCGCGCGGTTGGGCGGTGGGCACGGACGACATCGCTTTTCTGGCGTCCGCCGGAGACCATGTGGAGGTCCTTGGGTTTCGGAATCGCATAGCGCTCCGTTCGGGAGGGCAGGACTTGCTGATGCAGGCAGGCGGTGTCTCGCTACCTGACCGCCGCAAGGTGGGCTACTGGCCAGCCGAATTGGGTGGATCCTGGGTCGGAAAGGTGAAACCGGAGATCGTGCTGTTCACCTCGGTTGGGGGCGGCGAGACCAGTGTCGAGCTGCTGGGCCCGGGGCAGAAACTGGCCCAACTGGTGCGGTGGTCAGCCTGGGTGGTGGTCGAGCCGGGCTTGGCGGATGAACATCTCGCATTGCTCACCCGGCTTGCGGCCCAGAGCAGGGCCTATCAAGTGTCCCTCGGCAGGGACTTGTTTCAGCACCCCGACCTCCTTTTGGAACTGATCCGGTGACTGCTCGCTACCGACCCCATCCCGATCTCCGTCTCAGCTCCCTCGAGGGAGAGGGGGTCGTGCTGCATCTCGGCAGCCGACGCTACTTTACCGTCAGCAAGACCGGGCTCGTGATCCTCGAGGCGCTGTCGAGTCCGCGGACGCTCGACGAGCTGGTGGCGGTGGTGGTCGAGAAGTATACGATCACCGTGGAGCACGCCACCGCCAGCGTTCACGGCTTTCTGGATCGCTGTCGTGAAGCCAACTTGATCACCGAGTGCGAGGATGAAGGGTGAGTTCGCCGGTGCCGCTCTCACTGAGGGTCCGTGCCTGCGTTGCCGCCACCATCATACCGCCTCTCTTATCCACGGTCTCCTTCGGACGACTATGCATCTGGTTGGATCGACGTGCGCCTACATCCGGGTCTTCTCCCATCGACCCGGCGGCAGTTGCCGCCTGGGTTGACCGGCTCCTTTACGCCCTGCCTGGGCCGTGGCGTCATTCCTGTCTCAAGCGATCAGCAATTCTCTATCATCTCTTTCGCCGCGCTGGCCTGCCGATCGAGCTCTGTATCGGTGTCCGCAGGGGGCCGGCCGGGGATCTCACGGCCCATGCCTGGCTCATCCGCGATGGGGAGCCCTACCTTGAGCGGGAGGCGTCACCAAGCGCGACGCACACGCCGATCGCCAGGTTCCCGGAGCGTCGGGAACCATCCAGCTGAGAGCTGCTGATGGACCCGGTCGCGGTTCTCCTCGATACCCTCCAACTCGACAAGGAGCTGAATCCGAGGGAGGTCCATTCGCATTGGCGCGCGCTCAAGACGGACGGCCTCTCAGAACTGCTCCTTGAAGAGGGTTGTATCCTCTGGCTCTACCGCCGCCTTCGCAGCGCGGGGGCGGAGAAAGCTCCTCAATCAGCCTTTGCTTCCTGGCTATCTCAACGGGCTCGGGATGACGCCGCGAGAAATCTGCTGGTTGATGCGCGCGTTTCACAGCTGAGTCAGTGGCTCACTGAGAACGAATACCCGCATGTTTGGATCAAAGGGGTGGCCCGTCGGCTGGGAAACGCCAAGTATCCCTATGCCGATGCCAGAACTACCAATGATGTGGACCTTCTCCTGCCGCATGACCGGGTGAACGCCGCTTGGGCCCATCTGCAGCGCTCCGGTTACGCGCCGGCCTGCCCCCCCGATCTAACGCCGCCCAACCACTTTCATCTGCTCCCATTGTGCAGCACGGACGGAGTGGCGGTGGAGTTGCACCGCTCAACATCCATGCGGGTTCAGCCGGAGGAGGCGTGGCGCCGCGCGACGGCCTCCGCGGAGACCGTGAAGCGCGAAGGCTTGAGCTTCGTTATTCCCAGTGCCACCGAACTCTTATGGCACGCCGTGACACACGGACTGCACCATGGGACGGTCGGCTTCCGGCTCCGCTACATCCAGGATGCGAGCGTGATCTTGGCGGGTGCGGCTCCGATTAACTGGGGCGTGATTGTCAACAGGCTGGCCACGGCCGAGGTACCATCGAGAAACCAGGCCATGGCGTGGCTGGGCGCTGCCGCGTTACTCACCAGGCGTGAGTTGCCGCCAGAGGCCTCTGGAATGCCGCCATTCGAGTTGAGTCGAACGCTGCGCTGGCGCCTGGCGGTGCACGGTCGGCTGGCCAAATTTCCTCGCACCGTGGAAAAGCTTGTGGAGGAGGGCACCCGCGCTGAGATCGGCTGGCCGGTGCAAGGCGGCTTGCGGGGGACTTCCCCTGTCGTCCGCTTCCGTCGCCGGATTTCGGCGCTGCTGGCCCGAGGGGTCTATCGCACTTGGCGAATGGCGTCGGGGTGGCGCCCGCCAATCCGCATTCGTGCAGCCCGGGTCACGTGACTTCCCAGCCTTGCGCTGCTTCCCGCTCGCTCGAGCCCAATCTTGCCATCCAAAGCCGACACGACGATACTCTCCGTGCGCCCGAGTGGCGGAATGGCAGACGCAACGGACTCAAAATCCGTCGGGGGCAACCCCGTGCGAGTTCGACTCTCGCCTCGGGCACTCCGTACTACCGCAAACCTGGATTTCCCTGGCTTACGGGCACTGTGACCCACAGCAAAAACCAAGAAGGAGTAACGATGTACACGCTTAGAAATGTGCTCTTTGCGACGGCGCTCTGCGCCTTGACCGCTTGTGCGCCCAAAGCGTCGGATACTGCTGCTGACGTCGCGACCCTCAAGGCCGAGGCACCGACTTGGTTCAAGCTCTACAACGCGGGTGACGCCGCAGGCGTTGCGGCGTTGTATGCGGAAGACGGAATGGTGTTGGCTCCGGGTGCGCCAGCAGCAGTGGGTCGCGCCGCGATTCAGAGTTTCCTGGCGTCGGACATCGCAGCTTCCAAGGCCGCAGGACTCACTAACACGGGGAGCGAGATAACTGATGTTGGCGTCGCGGGCGATATGGCCTGGATTACCGGGACCTACGTCATCACGGATGCATCCGGGGCCACGGTCGACAAGGGCAAGTACGTGACGATCTATCGCAGGGTCAGTGGGAAGTGGCCGATCATCCGCGACACTTGGAATTCGGATATGCCGCCTGCCGCCGCGCCGCCCCCGGCACCGCGCACCTGATGTCCGAGCTGCTGCCCGTGCCAGCTGAGCAACGGGCCCTCTCGGCCGCGCGAAGCGGCTGAGCGAGTTCATTTCGCCCACCGTGGATTGCGACAAGGGCCCGACTGAGTGATCGGGCCCTTCGCTTACCCGGGAGGGCGTTGGGTACGATCGCCGGTTTCCTCCACAAACGCCGCGGTAAGTACTCCACGGCTCCGCCGATATGCGAGCGGCGTCATTCCAGCGAACGTCCCGAATTCACGAGTGAAATGGGGCTGGTCGTAGTAGCCGGCCTCGGCCGCGATCACGACCAGTCTTCGTTCCTCCCCTCCCAACAGCCTGAGTGCCCGCTGAAAGCGGGCGAGGCGTATGAGTTGCCGTGGCGTGAGCCCGGTGCGTTCGGCGCACAATCGCTCGAGATGCCGGGTACTTCGGCCTGTAAGTCTCGCCGCTCTTGTAACCGAGTCGATCGCGCCGGTGGCAAGTGCCTCCAAAGCCCCAGACCCGCCAAGCGGCCCTTGTCTACCATACCACGCGCCGAACTCGGCTGTGAGCATTTGGCAGCGTCCCTCGAGAGACTCGCACTCATACAGGGCTCCAGGAAGCCAGCCTGGGATTCGCCAGCGGATGGCATCGGTTGTGACCAGACGGCCCAACAGCTCTCCTGCTGGGTTTTCGAGGAGTGGTTGGGTTCCCCACGGCTGGAACCGGATGCCGATCAGATTGACGAAGCCAGTCGGTCTGATGTGAACCGGTCCGAGCAACTGGCCTACAAAGAGGGAATTGGGCTGTCGTTCGACCTCACTCCCTTTGTCTCTCTCGAACGAATCGCCGAGATTGAGCACCAGCTCCATGCACCCGTCCGGGAACACAGGTTCGAACTGCGGGGGCGCGAAAGCTCCGGCAGGTTGTTCGGCTCGTAGCGACCAGACTTTTCGCACGATCTGGGCGAGTTGTCCCAGGGGCCTGATCTCGACGTACTCCATTCGCGGGCTCCGCTTGCTATGTCGTGTTGGTACAAGACAACCACTCGCGAGTACACTACCGTGGGAGCTCCTCAACTTGTCCTGGAGCCTGACGCATGCATCCTCTTACGGCCGGCACGGGGATGGCCGCTTTCCTGATCGGCGCTGGGGCGATTCA
Source organism: uncultured Gemmatimonadales bacterium (assembly GCA_963748035.1). Classification (GTDB taxonomy): domain Bacteria; phylum Gemmatimonadota; class Gemmatimonadetes; order Gemmatimonadales; family GWC2-71-9; genus JADJOM01. The sequence continues at coordinate 714,804 of CAVVHO010000005.1, forward strand.
AGCATCGGCGCAAAGTACTGCTCCAATTGACCGTTTCGCATGGGTGACCGGGTGCTGGGCGTTGCATCGCGGCAATACTGTGATCGAGGAGCAGTGGATGGCCGCCCGAGGTGGTACCATGGTCGGGATGAGCCGTACCACCAAGGACGGCCGCCTCCTCGACTACGAACTGCTGATAGTGAGGGCGGAAGGCGACCGCCTGACCTATGAAGCGCATCCTTCGCGGCAACCGATGGCCACCTTTCCCGAGGCCAGCTCTTCGGATTCGACCCAGGTCATGTTCGAGGACCCGGGCCACGACTTTCCCCAGCGCGTCGGTTACCGGGGCCTCACGCCTGACTCAGGCGTGGCGTGGATCGAGGGAATTCGAAATGGTAAGGTGCAGCGAATCGATTTCCCGTATCGCAGGGTGAGTTGCCCTGATCGATAGCCCATCGCGGGGACTCAACCCTGACGACCCGGTTCCGAAGCCTCCGCCAGAAGTTCATGCTGATTCCGCGCCTTGGTGAGTAGCTCCAAGGCGCGATTCAGTTGCGCATCTCGTACCGCATTCCGGACGAAGCTGGCCGAATCGCTAAGCGCGAAGATGCCGGCACGATTCTCAATCAGTCGCTCCAGGTAGCCTCCGTCCTGATCTGCCAGGGAATCCGGAACCACGAAGCCAGCGGCACGCAGGCGGCTGAGCAGGCGGCTGCGCCACGCAGGGGGGATGCTGAAACCAGGCTTGGTTGCCGGTTCCAGTTCGATACCCAGGCTGTCGAGGATGGCGTTGGCCACGCCAGCTCGCTGGCCGAGTAGCTCGGCAAGGGAACGTTCAGGGCCGCTGGGGTTTGTCGCATCAACTGCCACATCTGGAACGATCCCTCCTCCTCCCCACAGGCGACGCCCACCAGCAGAGTGGAAGATGGGGCGGGGTAATCGACGGAGGCTGTCGTTCGGCGCGCGCTGGATCAGTCTCCCACTGGGCGTGTACCAGTGACCGTTGGTGATCTTGAGGCGCCAATCGCCGGGTAACCGGTAGACGCCCTGGACCAGGCCCTTGCCGTAGGAAACCGTCCCCACCAGCAACGCGCGGTCGTAGTCCTGGAGCGCGCCGGCCACAATCTCGGAGGCGGAGGCGGATTGCGAGTCAACCAGGACGGCGATCGGGAGGTCGGGAGGCACCAGCCGGGAGATCGTGGCACGGAGCGTGTCCGCGAATCGCCGATACTGCACCCTGACCACGGTTTGGCCTGAGTCGAGGAAGACACTCGCCACTGCAACGGCCTGGTCCAATTCACCCCCAGGATTGCCCCGAAGATCGAGGAGCAGCGCCTTCGCGCCGGCCTTTGCCAACCGGTCGGCGGACTCCGCGACCTCGCCACCGGAGTGATCGCTGAAACGTTCCAGCGGGATATAACCGATGCCGCCTGGAAGCAGCGTTGTGAAAGGGATGGCGTGGGGCGTGATGACCCGTCTGGTCAGGGAGCGAACGAGCCGCATCGAGGGATCGCCTCGCTGAATGGTGATCTTGACAGTCGTTCCTGGCGGGCCGGTGAGGGTTCGTGAGGCACGCTCGACCGACCACCCGGTTGTGAGACTGTCGTTGACCGCGATGATCCGATCGCCCGGGCGGATGTTCGCCTCCTCTGCCGCCCCACCGGGGATGACCCGCAACACCGCAAGGGCGCCGGCGAACTCCACGATCCGGAGGCCGATTCCGCCATACCGATTGCCCAGGGTGTTGCGGCTGAAGCGCTCGTACGTGCCGGCGTCCTGCAAGTCGGCGTAAGGATCACCAAGCTTGGCCACCAGCCCGCGTGCCGCCTGCTCGTACAGCTCATCCACATCCAGGCTGTCGACAGCCTCCCGTGCCACTAGGCTGAACACCGATTGAAAAAGCCGATACCCGTCCCCGGCCGAGGCCCGCCCGAGCAGGAATCCACCAAGTAGGAGAGGAAGGGCCAGCAGAACCAGGTGTGCGGGGCGGGCGCGGTGCATCAGGCCTCCGGTTGGTGGGGTCCCCTCCCTACGGTAGATCCCGGCTCCGGGCTACAAAGGGGGTCAGCAATGGTATCAGACTGTTCCCGTCTCCCGGGTTCCCCTAACTTGCGGGGCCATGGATGCCACCCTCTCCAGTCGCCAGCGAGCCGCGCTGCTTATCGGCCTGCTCGGTGTCGGACTCCTGTTTGCCGTGGCCCCCTACGCGAGCGGACTAATTGGCGGATTGGTCCTGTTCGTCATCTTTGCCCCACTCCACGCCCGGCTGGAGCGCAAGCTTTCCGGTGGGGTTTCTGCGCTGCTGATGGTAATGCTCGCGCTGCTGCTCCTGGTGGTGCCGACCCTATCGTTCGCTGGCCTGCTGTTGGATCAGGCGCAATCCATCGCTTCCGGTGTGATGAACGGACCGCTGCTGGATCGTCTCCGGAACTTTCAAATTGGCGACATGCCCATTGGGCCCCGACTCGCCGGGCTGGGCGAGAAGGTGGTCGGATGGCTCGGTGCGACGGCATTCGGATTTCTCGGGCATGCAACCCGCATCGGGTTGAATCTCACCATCGCCCTCTTCATGCTCTATTACCTGCTGCTCCACTCCAATGTGGCGTGGACGGCAGTCAGGCCTTACATCCCGTTCTCGCCCGCGAACGCGGACCTGCTGCGTGACCGATTTCGGGATGTTACGGTCTCCACCGTGATCGGCACCGGTCTCGTAGCTGTGATTCAGGGGGCTTTTGTAGCCCTGGCTTTCTGGATGACCGGCCTGTCGAACGCTCTGTTCTGGGGAGCGGTCACCGTCGTTTTCGCTGTTCTGCCTGTGGTGGGTTCCGGCTTGGTCTGGGGCCCTGCGGCGCTCAGCCTCGTGCTGACCGGGCGGTATGGAGCCGCCGTGGCGCTGGTGCTGTTGGGAATCGTCGTGGTCGGCAATGTGGACATAGTCATCAGGCCGGCGGTGTTCCGGCGCTTTGCCCAGATTCACCCGCTGGTCACGTTGGTTGGCGCCATTGCGGGGGTCGGGTATTTCGGGCTTCTGGGCATTCTCATCGGGCCATTGGCTCTTTCATACTTCTTCGAGCTTATCCGGATGTATCGGGAGGAGTATCTCCCCGAGCGGCAGGCCGCCGCCGCGGACGCTGCCGTCACCGGGCCCCCCACCTAGTCGCCGTCGTCGCCACGATGCTCTCCCGGAAGGGCAAGTACGCGATCAAGGCACTCCTTGCACTCGCCGAGCACCGGTCGGACGAGCCGATGCGGATCGAGGATCTCGCGCGGCAGGAATCGCTGCCGCGGAAGTTCCTCGAGCTGATTCTGCTCGAGCTGCGCAATGCGGGTGTGGTACGGAGTCGGAAAGGGAAGGGGGGTGGGTACTTGCTGGCACGCTCGCCGGAGCAAATCATGCTCGGGCAGGTGGTGCGACTATTCGATGGTCCCCTCGCACCGGTCCCGTGCGCCAGCCAAACCGCCTATGTGCCTTGCGAGGACTGCGCTGACGAAGCGACCTGTGGCGTGCGGCTGGCGATGAAGCAGGTACGGGATGCGACGGCCCGGATCCTCGATCATACGAGCCTCTCAGGGCTCCGTGCGCGACAGCGTGCGGCGGGTCGACGGCGCCGGTGAGTTCCCTCTTGCGCAGAGCAAGGTCGTACTATAGTCTACTAAACAGATAGACAATATAGATCATATCGCTGGGGCAGTTCGCGTTGGACTTCGAGAAGACGAAGTTCGAGGGCGGCGCCGCGGCCGGTCACCGGCCTGACGAGCAGTACGTCGCGACCCGCTTCCAAACCTCCTTCTGAGAACGATATCCATGCACGCATGCATGCATCGCCTGCTTGCCATCGGTGGCCTTGTCGCCTGGATCCCCAGTGTGACAGTGGCGCAGAAGCCTGTCACGCTGCTCAACGTGTCCTACGACCCGACTAGGGAGCTGTACCAGGACTTCAACAAGGCCTTCGCGGCCTACTGGAAGACGAAGACCGGGGCTGTCCTCACCGTGAATCAGTCACATGGCGGCTCTGGCAAACAGGCCCGGGCCGTAATCGACGGGCTCGGTGCCGATGTCGTAACCCTTGCCCTCGCCTATGACATCGATGAGATCGCCCAGAAGGCGGGCGTCCTGGGCGCCGACTGGCAGAAACAGCTGCCGCACAACAGTTCGCCGTACACCTCGACCATCGTGTTTCTGGTGCGCAAGGGGAACCCGAAGAAGATCAAGGACTGGCCTGATCTGATTCGACCCGGCATCGCGGTGATCTCGCCCAATCCAAAGACGTCCGGTGGGGCCCGCTGGAACTATCTCGCCGCGTGGGCTTGGGCGCTCAGACAGCCGGGAGGGAGTGACGCCACAGCCAAGGACTTCGTGAGCAAGTTGTTCAAGAATGTGCCGGTTCTCGACGCCGGGGCCCGCGGGTCGACCACGACCTTTGTGGAACGCGGCATTGGCGACGTGCTGCTCGCCTGGGAGAATGAGGCCCTCCTCGCCGTGAGGGAACTCGGACCCGACAGGTTCGAGATCGTCGCTCCGTCGATCAGCATTCTGGCGGAGCCGCCAGTGGCCGTGGTCGAAAAGGTCGCGCGGAAGCATGGCACGCTCGACGTGGCAAAGGCCTATCTCGAGTATCTGTATAGCGATGACGGGCAGGAGATCGCGGCGCGCAACTTCTACCGGCCTCGCACCGCGGCCATCGCGGCCAAGTACGCCGCACAGTTCCCGCAGGTCCCGCTCGTCACGATTGACGAGGTCTTCGGCGGATGGCAGAAGGCGCAGGCCACGCACTTTGCGGATGGCGGAGTGTTCGATCAGATCTACCTGGCGGGCCGATGAACCGAGGGCCGGTCAGTACAGCGGCCCTTCCGGTATCCAGCCGTTGGCGGCTGGACGGCAGGAGTGATCCATGAGCGGTACCAGACATACGGCGCTGCCCGGATTCCGGCTTTCGATGGGGATCACGCTCGCCTATTTGAGCCTCATTGTTCTCATCCCCCTGGCGACGGTTCTCACTCGGACTTCCGGGCTGGGCTGGGCGGGGTTCTGGGCGGCCGCCACGGCTCCGAGGGTTCTCGCGTCGTACCGGGTGACGCTCCTGACCTCGTTCGCCGCAGCCTTGGTCAATGTGCCCTTCGGCCTGCTGGTCGCCTGGGTTCTATCCCGGTATCACTTTCCGGGACGACGCCTGCTGGACGCGATCGTCGACCTACCGTTCGCGCTGCCGACGGCCGTTGCCGGCATCGCGCTCACGACGCTGTATGCGGAGCATGGCTGGATCGGGCGTCTGCTGGCTCCGCTCGGCATCAAGGTCGCCTACACGCCACTGGGCATCACGGTCGCGCTGATCTTCATTGGGCTACCCTTTGTCGTGCGGACTCTCCAACCGGTGCTGCAGGATCTGGAGACCGAGCTTGAGGAAGCGGCGGCGAGCTTGGGGGCCACGCGGTGGCAGACGTTTCGCCGAGTATTGCTGCCGGCGCTCACTCCGGCTCTGCTGACCGGTGCGACCTTGGCGTTTGCCCGCTCGGTGGGCGAATACGGATCGGTAGTGTTCATCTCCGGCAACATGCCTATGCGGACGGAGATCGCGCCGCTTCTCATTATCACGAAGCTGGAGCAGTTCGACTACGCCGGCGCCACTGCGATCGCGCTAGTGATGCTGGTAGTGTCGTTCCTGTTGCTCCTCGGCATCAATCTGCTCCAATGGTGGAGCCGCAGGCGTATCGCCTGATTCGAGAGGTTCTATGGCCGGCACCGTCATGTTGCAGGGTCGCGCGATGGTTACCCGCCCGGCTCGCCCGAAGGCGCTGACAGAGCCGAAGCTGGTGCGCGGGCTGCTCATTGCGGTGGCCGTGGTATTCCTGGGGTTGTTCCTGGTTGTGCCACTGGCCCTGGTATTCGTAGAGGCGTTTCGAAAGGGCGCGACCGCCTATGCGGCCGCGATCGCCGATCCGGACACGCTCGCGGCGGTCAAGCTGACCCTGATCGTCGCGGGCATCGCGGTTCCCCTCAACACGCTCTTCGGGCTGGCGGCGGCCTGGGCGATCGCCAAGTTCGAGTTTCGCGGCAAGCACCTGCTCATCACGCTGATCGACCTCCCCTTTGCCGTGTCCCCCGTCATCTCCGGCATGATCTTCGTGCTCCTGTTCGGCGCGCACGGATGGTTCGGCGCCTGGCTCTTCGATCATGACATCAGGATCATCTTTGCGGTGCCGGGAATCGCGCTCGCGACGATCTTTGTGACGTCCCCCTTTGTCGCCCGGGAGCTGATCCCGCTGATGCAGGAACAGGGGCCGGAGGAGGAAGAGGCTGCTCGGGTGCTCGGTGCGAGCGGCTGGCAGATCTTCCGTCGGGTCACCCTGCCGAACATCAAGTGGGGGCTGCTCTACGGCCTGATCATCTGCAATGCGCGCGCGATGGGAGAATTCGGGGCCGTGTCGGTTGTGTCCGGGCACATTCGGGGTCTCACCAACACGCTGCCGCTGCACATCGAGATCCTGTATAACGAGTACAGTTTCGCCGCTTCCTTCGCCGTGGCGTCCTTGCTCACCTTTCTGGCCCTGGTGACGCTGGTGGTGAAACGCTTTGTCGAGTGGCAACAGGAGCGGGAACAGGCCGACGCAGGCTCGCCTGTGGAGCCCAGGAGGGCGGCATGAGCATCGAAGTCCGGGGGCTGGCGAAACGGTTCGGCACCTTTGAGGCGCTGCGCGGGGTCAGCCTGGAGGTGCCCTCCGGGGAGCTGGTGGCACTGTTGGGGCCATCGGGCTCGGGGAAAACGACGCTGCTGCGCATCATCGCCGGTCTGGAAGGGCCCGACGAGGGGACTGTACTGTTCGAGGGCCAGGATGCGACCTCACGGGATGTACGCGAACGGCAGGTCGGCTTCGTGTTCCAGCATTACGCGCTGTTCCGGCATATGAGTGTGTTCGAGAACATCGCCTTCGGGCTGCGGGTGCGCCCCCGCAAGGAGCGTCCGCCCGAGGACGCGATCCGGAGCCGAGTGACCGAGCTCCTCAAGTTGATTCAGCTTGACTGGCTGGCGGACCGCTACCCGTCTCAGCTCTCCGGCGGACAGCGCCAGCGCGTGGCCCTCGCGCGCGCGCTCGCGGTCAAGCCCAGGGTGTTGCTCCTCGATGAGCCCTTCGGTGCGCTCGACGCGAAGGTCCGGAAAGAACTCAGGCGCTGGCTTCGCCGTCTGCACCAGGAGGTCCATGTGACGACCGTGTTCGTCACCCACGATCAGGAAGAAGCCATGGAGGTCGCCGACAGAATCGTGGTGATGAACGAGGGGCGGATCGAGCAGGTGGGCCATCCGGAGGATGTTTACGAGAACCCGGCAACGCCGTTTGTGTACAGCTTTCTGGGCAGCGTCAATCTCTTCCACGGGCGAGTCACGGGTGGACGTGCGGAGGTGGCGGGTGCGGAGGTGGCGGCCACCGATTGGTCCGGCGGCCCCGACCGCGAGGCGGTGGCCTATGTCCGGACATACGAGGTGGACCTGGCTCGAGAGCCCGATGGCCAGCCGGCCATCGAGACGGTCCTGCGTCACGTCCGGCGGTTCGGGCCGGTGGTTCGGCTGGAACTCGACCGAGTGGACGACGGCCAGGTCATCGAGGCGGAGATTCCCCGGGGGCGATTCGAGGAGCTAGGCCTGCAGCAGGGGGAACGGGTGTTTGTGAAACCCCGGAGCGCCCGGCTCTTCCCGCGCTGAACGGAGGGAAGTACTGTTCGGCGCAACTTCACCGTCTGGTCATGAGCCTCGGAACGAATCCGGAACCCATTCGCGGCCTCGACAACGTCATCGCGCTTCAGTCCTCCGTCTGCCGGCTCGCCGCCGATGACGGAGGTCTGTCCTACCGCGGGTATGACGTACGTGAGCTCGGCGAGAAGTCGAACTACGAAGAGACCGCCTTTCTCCTGATCCACGGCCACCTTCCCACTAGTCTCGAGCTTCGGCTCTTCTCCGCCGAGCTTCGCGCCAACCAAAAGCTGCCGGCAGCGGGGCTGCGAACTCTCAAGGCGATGCCGGCGACGGCTGATCCGATGGCGGCACTCCGCGCGACTCTTGCGGTATTGGCCGCGGAGCACGCCGTGAAGGTACCGCCCTCGCGTGAGGATGCGCTGGCCCAGGGGGTCAGGCTGGTTGCGGTCACCCCGACTATTGTCGCCGCGCAGCATCGCCTGCGAACCGGCCAGCGGCCGCTCCTACCGAAGAAGAGCCTGAGCTTCGCCGCCAATTGTCTCGCCATGATCACCGGGACGGCGCCCGCTGCGGAATCCGTACGTGCGTTCGACACCGCGCTGATCCTACGTGCGGACAATGAGCTGAATCCTTCCACTTTTGCGGCCCGGGTGACTGCCGCGACCGGCGCCGATGTATATGGAGCGGTCCTCGCCGCGCTGTCTGCGCTCGCAGGACCACGCCACGGCTGGCACACCCGGAACGTCCTGGCCGCCCTGGAAGAGATTGGGGCGCCAGAGAGGGTGGAAACTTGGGTTCGAGAAGGCCTGGCCCAGAACCGGAAGTTTCCGGGGTTCGGGCACGTGGTCTATAAGGGAGAAGATCCGCGTACCGGTCAGCTACGCGCTTTCGCTGAGGCCGAGTGCCAGCGCGCCGGGATGTGGTCCCTGTTCCGAACGGCTCGGGAGCTGGAGATCGCTGTCGTACGGGAGACGGGGCAGTATCCCATCGTGGATTTCTACCTTGCGCCTTTGCATCGCGCTCTTGGCATTCCCTCCGATCTCTTCACGACTGTCTTCGCCGTGAGCCGGATGTGTGGGTGGGTCGCGCATATCCTGGAACAATACGAAGAGGCGAAGCTGCTACGTCCCCGGGCGGAGTATATTGGACCCATCGGCCTCGAATACCTCCCCGTGCGGAAACGCCGCTAGCACACATGGCCCTCATAACGGTCGTCAAGTCCGCCCAACCCGCCGGCTACACGACTCCGCTTCTCGTCGTTGCCGTACCCACCGGGGCGCTGCCTTCTTCCCTGGCCGAGTTGGACGCCCAGAGTTCGGGGGCCATCGGACGCCTGTACGCTTCTGGTGATTTCGCCGGCAAGAAGGATGAGCATGCGCTCTTCCACCCCGGCGGCCCAGCCGCGAGGGTGTTGCTGCTCGGTGTCGGGAAGGTCGAAGAGACAGGGCGCACCGTGCTGCGCCGCGTGGCGGCGGCCGCGGGCAAGCGCGCGCGCACGCTCGGGGTGCCATCCTTCGGATTCTTCCTGGCGCCGGAGGGACGTGGCGGTCTCACTGCTCGGGAAGCGGGTCAGGTAATCGCGGAAGGGTTGTGCTTCGGCGAGTGGCACTACAACGATCTCAAACGGCCGCCCGAAGAGCCAAAGCCGACGCTCGAACGTGCCGAACTGCTGGTGACGACTGAGACGCCAGAGTTCACCGCGGGGCACGTGGTAGGGGCCGCGATCGCGGCCGGACAGGCCTACACCCGCAATCTCCAAGTCCTTCCTGGAAACGTGTGCACCCCCAGCTACCTGGCGGGTGAGGCTGGTGCGATGGTGCGACGCCATGGATTCAAAGGCACAGTCCTCGACCTGGCCGCGATCCGAGCCGAAAAGATGGGTGCGCTCCTCTCGGTGGCGCAGGGCAGCGCCGAAGAGCCAAAGTTCATCATCCTCGAGTATGAAGGAGCGCCCGGCGCTCCCGTGGTGCTGGTGGGGAAGGGGGTCACTTTCGACACCGGTGGAATTTCCATCAAGCCGGCCGACAAGATGGAGGACATGAAGTACGACATGTCCGGCGCGGCTGCGGTCTTGGGCACCTTCGAGATGCTGGGCCGCCTGAAGCCGAAGATCCGTGTGGTCGGACTGATTCCTGCCACGGAGAACATGCCGAGTGGTACCGCGGTCAAACCGGGCGACGTGGTGAAGAGTCACTTCGGGAAGACCATCGAGATCATCAATACCGATGCCGAAGGGCGGCTCATTCTCTGCGACGCCCTCTCATACGCCCGCCGGTTCAAGCCGGCCTGCGTGGTCGACGCGGCGACGTTGACCGGGGCCGTGGTGGTCGCGCTGGGGAGCACGGCCTCCGGCGTCATGGGCACGGACGATGCGCTGGTGGAAGAGCTTCGTCAGGCGGGAGAGCGATCAGGCGAGCGGGTGTGGCAGCTGCCACTCTGGGACGAGTATCGAGACCTCATCAAGTCCGAAATTGCCGACGTGAAGAACTCCGGCGGCCGTCCAGCGGGAAGTATCTCCGCGGGATGGTTCTTGAGGGAATTCGTGGATGGCTATCCCTGGGCACACATCGACATCGCCGGTACTGCTTACAGCGAGCGGGAGGACGCGACCCGGGTCAAAGGGCCGACGGGTATCTGCATGCGGCTGTTCTCCGAGTTCGTTCTGGGGCGAGCAGGCGCGTAGGTAAACGGTGAAAGGTGAACAGTGACCGGGCCGGTGACGCTATTCTCCTCCCGGATCGGTAGTAGCCGGGTGAGTGTGTTCGCCGTTCCCCGCACTGGCTTCACCGTCGCGACGATGCTTCTCCTCGCGCTGGCGCCTGCGCTGGTTGCGCAAATTCCCTACGACTCCATTCCCGCGGATACCCTCACCAAGGATACGGTCAACACCACCGAGAAGTACCTCGCGGCGCAAGCCGAGAACTCGGTGCGGCTGCCGGTGCTTCCGCTCATCGGCGTTGGTGGCCCCAGCACGCCGTTGAGCCGGGTGGTGATCACCCGTGACTCGATCGAATGGGCGCTCGCCGAAACCGTCTCCGACCTGCTGCAGCGCGTCCCCGGCACGTATCTCTGGCGTGGTGGCTGGCTCGGTCGCACCGAATATCCCAACTACCGTGGGCGTGGGCCGACCTCGGTCGAATATCTCGTGGATGGACTGCCCTATATCCCGATTGGGCCGGATTCGATCGGGGTGGATCCCTCCTTCTTCTCCCTCAGTCTGTACGACCGAATAGAGATTGAGCGCTGGCCCGCGTTCCTCCGGGTGCATCTCTTCACCCGCCGGCACGATCGAAAGTCGCCCAGTTCGCGGGTCGGAATCTCTTCAGGGGACAAGGCGATCGCCCGCTACATCGGTGCGCTCGAACGCCGCTACAGGTCCGGCCTCGGTTTTGGCTTTGGCGGCGAACGAATGGTCGCTCCCACCGCAACCGGCACATCAAGTGGGTTCGATATTACCAACATCTGGCTCCAGTTGGGGTACGTGCCGAGCGACCGGTTCGGGGTGCAGGCGCAACTGATCAGCTCCAATCCGGACCGAAAGCCGTACGTGCAGAACCTGGATACGCTCGAGCTCGGTACCAACGGGAAGCGCACCGATGCCGAATTCCGGATCTTCTGGCGTGGAAAGCCAAATGACCTTGGGTTTCGGATCGACGGATTAGTGGGACGCACCAAGTGGAGTGGGTCGGGCGTCAATGATGAAATTCGTCAGGGCGGACTGGTTCTCGGCTTTCGAACCCCAACGATCGGCCTGTCGGTCCAGGGTTTCAACCGCTCCCGGATCACGCCGTGGGACTTTCTCGGGCGCGCCGGCTGGACACCGCTGGGTGTGCTCACCGCTTCAGCGGAAGTCGGATACCAGAAACATGACGCGGATCGCCGGAGCCAGTGGGTTGGCGCCCGGGGAGGGCTTCAACTGCCGCTCGGGTTTCTGGCCACCGCCTCGATTCGAAGCGGTTCCTTCGTGGTTACGCCGGCGATCCTGACCGATACGGCTCAGTCGACTACCGATTGGCAGGCCACCTTGGGTTGGCAGCGGAAATGGATAGGGGTGGAGGTCGGCTACGGCCACACGGACGCCTTCCAGCCTCAGGCCTACAGCTTGTTCGTCCCCACCGTGGCATCGTTAGGGCCCGCCTCCGGCACGGAATGGGTGACCGTGGGCTGGCGCCTCGCCCCGAAACAATGGCTCACCTTCGAAGGGTGGTATAGCGACCCAAGGGGGCCAACACCCGACGGAATCCCCGCAACGCACTCGCTGACCACCGCCACCATTCGCTCCAAGTTCTGGCGCACTTTCCGCAGCGGCATCTTCGATTTCAAGGCGCAGGTGGGGTTCGAGTCCTGGGGTGACGGAGTCATCGGGCGCAGCCTGGCGAATCAGCCGATCGTCCTCGACGGCGCATCCTTCTGGCGCACCTCGATCGAGATTCGGCTGGACAGTTTTCTGCTCTACTGGGACCGCTACAATCTGCAGGCGAGCAGGAAGACCTACGTCCCGGGATTCAAGCTGCTCAATTTCGGGAGCACGTTTGGCGTGAAGTGGGTGTTCTTGAATTGATTGCTGATTGCTTGTTGCCACCGCCGTCCGCCGTCCGCCGTCCGCCAACCGCCCACCGTTCTCAACCGTCAGCCCAACCAATGGCATTAGCCTGCCAGACGGTACGCACTAGCCATCCTGCGGAGAGCGGAAGGCGGTTGGCGGACGGCGAATACCCCCTAGCCCTAACTCCATCTCCCAACTATACTTCGCGCCTTTCCCGGACCCGGGGACGGAGGCTCTGTTGCCCTACAGCATGACGGGATTCGGAGCTGCGGACGGCGCGGTTGCCGGCGGGCGCCTCCGGATGGAGATTCGCTCGGTCAACCACCGGCACTTCAACCCGTCCCTCAAGCTGCCTTCCGAGCTGATCGCCCTGGAGGGAGAACTGCGCGAGCGGCTGCGGAAAGATTTCGATCGCGGTCACGTCGTGGCGCAGGCGCGGTGGACCGAGGTCCCCGAACGGAAAGCTGCCAGCTTCACGGTCAACCTGGATCGGGCTCGCGCCATTGCCGGCGCGCTAGGGGAGCTGCAACGGGCGCTCGGCGTCTCCGGTGAAGTGGATCTGGGCATGATTGTGAGGCAACCAGAAGTGCTTGCCTCGTCGCACGAGGAGGCCCCAGAGGTCCCGTGGTCGGAGGTCGAACCGATCGTGGCGGCGGCGATCACCGAGTGCAAGGCGATGCGACGGCGAGAGGGCGGCGTACTCGCCGAGGAACTCCGCCACCGACTCGACCAGCTCGAGGCGGCGAGTCGGGTGATTGCCCAGCGGGCGCCGGAGCGGCTGGTGAGAGAGCGGGACCGGTTGCGCAAGTCGGTGACGGAGCTACTGAACGGCCATGCGGTGGACGAACAGCGACTGGCGCAAGAGATCGCCATGATCGCCGACAAGCTCGACATCACCGAAGAGTTGGTCCGGTTCTCCTCCCACCTCGCGGCCTGTCGTCAGGCGCTGGGTGGCGATCAGCCGGTGGGCAAGCAGCTGGGCTTCCTCGCGCAGGAGCTGGGGCGCGAAGTGAACACGATGGGTTCGAAGGCGAACGACGCCGGGATTCTCCAGGAGGTCATCGCCATGAAGGGTGAGCTGGAGAAGTTCCGGGAGCAGCTCGAGAATCTCGAGTGACTCCGCTGCTGGTGGTGCTGTCTTCGCCGTCAGGAGTCGGGAAGACGACGCTCGCCGAGCGCCTGCTGTCTCAGCGAGAGGATGTAGGTCGTTCGATTTCCGCGACGACCCGCTCCCCTCGCGCCGGCGAAGTCGATGGCCGTGACTACTATTTCTTGTCTCGACCAGAGTTCGCGCGGCGCTTCAAGGCCGGGGAGTTCCTTGAGTCGGCCACGTACGGTGGAAACCGCTACGGCACGCTCCGGTCGGAGGTGGCTCGGATCCACGAGACCGGGCGCCACGCGCTGCTGGTCATCGAGGTCTCCGGCGCGCGCCAGGTTCGTCGCCGGTTCCGAAAAGCCGTGCAGGTGTTTCTGCTTCCGCCGTCGGGGCAGGAGTTGATTCGCCGACTCACCGCCCGGCGCACCGAAGCGCCGGCGGTGCTCAAGAGCCGGCTGGCCATCGCGAAGCGGGAGCTGGGCGCCGTAGACGAGTATGACTACGTGATTCTGAACGACGAACTCGAGCTCGCGGTGCGAGAGGTGTCGGCGATTCTGGACGCCGAGACCCGTCGCGTGAAGCGGCAACCGGACGTGAGCGGTCGGATCCAGCAGCTCCGGCGCGAAATCGCCGCGGAAGCCAAGCGGCTCAAGCAGACTTGAACGTGAACACGCCGGAGCAGGCTCCGGCGGTAAACATTGGGAGGAGCGGACCATGAAGATTTACACCCCGACCGAAGCCGCCAAACAGGCGGGCAATAAGTATCTGGGCGTGCTGGTCGCGGCGAAGTTCGCGCGGTATATCAACGAGTTGCCCCGCGAGCGGATCCTGGAGAAGACTCAGAAAATGACGACCCAGGCTTTGGAAGCGCTGGTTGTCGGCGACCTGCAATACAAGATCTCCCGCCGGCGCCGCTCCGAGGCGTGACCGTGTGGGCCGGCCGCCACGTCGTTGTGGGCGTGTCGGGCGGGATTGCCAGCTACAAGAGCTGCATCCTGGTCCGACGGCTTGCCGACGCGGGTGCGCGGGTAGACGTGATCCTCACCGAGGGGGCCGCGGAATTCGTGCGGCCCCTGACGTTTGCGGCCCTGTCGGGTCGCCCGGCTCTCCCTTCCCTTTGGACCAGCGACGCCGCCCTCCAGCACATTCGCCTCGCGCAGAAGGCGGAGCTGGTTATCGTGGCGCCCGCCACAGCCAATCTGCTGGCCCGTGCGGCGCAGGGATTGGGTGACGACCTGCTCACCACCCTGCTCCTCGCGCGGGTCGGGCCGGTACTGTACGCCCCCGCCATGAACGACGAGATGTTTGCCCACCCCGCCACCCGGACGAATATCGCTTTGCTGGCGGCGCGAGGTGCCCGATTCGTTGGCCCTGATACCGGATCACTTGCCGAGGGCCCATCCGACCGCCCCGGCCGCATGAGCGAACCAGAAACCATTCTGGCTCACGCGGCTCGACTCGTCTGCGCAACCGGTCCGCTCGCCGGGCGCCGAGTCATCGTGACTGCAGGCCCGACGCGCGAGGCGCTCGATCCGGTTCGAGTGGTTACCAACCGTTCAAGCGGCAAGATGGGTTACCGGCTCGCCGAAGCCGCCTGGGAGCGCGGCGCCGAGGTACTGCTCGTGACCGGGCCGGTGGTTCTGCCCGCGCCGGTGGGTGTCGAGATCGAACAGGTCGAGACCACGGCCGACATGGAGGCGTGCATTCGAGCCTCGCTTCCTGCTGCGGATGTCCTGATCATGGCCGCGGCCCCAGCGGATTATCGCCCCGCGTCGCCGGCGGCGACCAAGCGCCCCCGCGAGGCGGGCAAGCTTACCGTGGAGATGATTCCCACCGACGACATCCTCTCAGGCACCTTGAAGCTCCGGAAGCAGGGAAGCCTCATCGTGGGGTTTGCGCTGGAGACCGAGGAAGCCGTTGCGCGGGGTAAGGCCAAGCTCGATCGGAAGCACTTGGATCTGATCGTTGTTAACGACGCGCTTGAGCCGGGGGCAGGTTTCGAAGTCGAGACCAATCGCGTCATCATTCTAGACAAGGCCGGTCATCAGGAGGTCGTACCGCTCGCCTCGAAACGGGAAGTCGCGGATCGCATTCTGGATGCGATAGAGGCGCGCCTTGGGCGATGAACGGGCGCGGTACCTGCGGCAGCAGGCCGAGTTGGGAGGGAGCGAGGTGTACCTCAATGGCTCGGTGGCTCGGCGGCTCGGCGGATCGGACGCAGGGAAACCCGCGGAGAGTCCGCCGGTCATCGCGGTTGGGGTGGAAATGGCGCGGACAACGACTGAGGTGACTACGCCAGAGGTTCAGGCCGCCGGGCTGCCCAGCGGCACAGGGGCCCAGCCGCGCGAGGCGTCAAAATGGCGCAAGGATGCTCCGCCCATCCCGGGGCCGGGGATCACGGTCATGCCGCCAGAATTGCGACTGCTCGGAGACGAGGTCGGGCAGCTCAGTTCGTTGGCCAGTGTCGCGAACTTGATCCAGGAATGCACGAAGTGTCGCCTCTGCGAAGGTCGCGCTCACACGGTCCCTGGGGAGGGGAACCCCGAGGCACGCCTCATGTGCATCGGTGAAGGGCCGGGTGCGAAGGAGGACGAGACTGGTCGCCCATTCGTCGGTGCGGCGGGGCAGTTGTTGGATCAGATTCTCTCCGCCATCGAGTGTCCCAGGGAATCGGTGTTCATCGCCAATATCGTCAAGTGTCGCCCACCGCAGAACCGGAAGCCGCTTCCCGATGAAGCGATGGCATGCCTTCCCTATCTGCACCGGCAGATCGCCCTGATCCGCCCGAAGGTATTGCTGGCGTTGGGCGGGACGGCGGCGGAGTGGCTCCTCGGAGTGAAGCGAAGTCTCGGCGGCCTGCGCGAACAGGTGCATCGGTACGGGACGACGCCGTTGATTGTGACCTACCATCCTGCGGCGCTGCTGCGGAACCCACACTGGAAGAAACCGACGTGGGATGACGTACGCATTGCGCGGCTGCTTCTCGAGCAGTAGCTCGGCCCACCTCGGTCCATCTCCGCTGTTGGTTGCCTCCTGATCACAGTTCACCTGCTTGGCGAGTTATCCACGTCACAAATCGAACCTGAATCGTGCCCAGCGCAGGCTGCGACACTGGGAGGCGCGGGTCCGGCGTGAACGCCATGTGGAAAGTGTGGAGCGTCTGGATTCCTGTGAATCATTGCGGGGATAACTTTCGATCGAACATTCGCCCGCGCGTCGCTTGACGTGACGCCCGGATTGTCCCGTTATTGGGTGTCCCCGAGAATCCAACGAGTACCGAGCGCTGCCGAGCTCAGAGAGTTGCGATATGCTGCTGGTGGCGGCAATGCATTCCTATTCAATTCCAACATGACGCACGCAACGTCGGACAATTTCTCCGCCACGGATACACCCGACCCGAGCCGTGCTCCGGTCCGTGGCGCCCCGTGGAGCAATGAGGCGGAGCAGGCGGTTCTGGGCGCGATGCTGCTGGACCAGGATGCGGCGCTCCGCGGTGCCGAGCTCCTGGATGACGGACTCTTCTACCGGGAAGGGCATCGGCGGCTGTTTCGCGCCATGCGGCGGCTGGTTGAGCGGCGGGTGGTCATCGACCACATCACCCTGCGCGATGAACTGCAGCGCAAGGGTGAGTTGGAGGCCGCGGGCGGCGAGCTCTACCTCGCCGAACTGATCGATGCCGCGGTCACCATCGCCAACCTGGAGGCGCACGCGGCGATTGTCCGCGAAAAGGCCGTCCTGCGCCAGTTGATCGAGGCCTCCACCGCGATTGTCTCCCGGGCCTACGAAGGTGCTCTGCCTGCCAACGAACTGCTCGATGACGCCGAGTCGAGGATCTTCCAGATCTCCCAGTACCGCAAGGCGGAAGGCTTCAGCCGGCTCAAGGAGATGTTGTGGCCGACGATGGAGCGCATAGAAAAGCTCCATTCGCTTGGCAAATCGATTACCGGTGTTCCGAGTGGTTTCCGGGATTTGGATGATCTGACGACGGGCTTTCAGCCATCCGACCTCATCATCGTCGCCGCCAGGCCCTCGATGGGGAAGACGGCTTTCTGCTTGAACATCGCGGCGCACGCCGCGTTCCACGATCACGGGGTCGCTCTCTTCTCGCTGGAAATGTCGAAGGAATCCCTGGTGCAGCGGCTGTTGTGTGCGGAGGCTCGCGTAGACAGCCAGCGGGTGCGGAAGGGTGATCTCCGGGATTCCGACTACACCATGCTGGCGCGCGCGGCCGGCGACCTCTCGCGCTGCCCCGTCTGGATCGACGACAGCCCAGCGCTGACGCTGCTGGAAATGCGCTCCAAGGCGCGGCGGCTCAAACTCGAGAATGACGTAAAGCTGATCGTGGTTGACTATTTGCAGCTGATGCGGAGCCCGGCCTACGCCGAGAATCGAGTGCAGGAGATCTCCGACATCTCCCGATCGCTCAAGGCGCTGGCTCGCGAACTGGAAGTGCCGGTGATTGCCCTGAGTCAATTGTCCCGCGCGTCCGAACAGCGGGGCGGAGAGCGGAAGCCGATCCTCTCCGATCTCCGTGATTCCGGTGCGATCGAACAGGACGCGGATCTCGTCCTGTTCATCCATCGGCCGGAGATGTACGAGCCGACGGACAAGGAGGGCAACAGCAACGAAGGCCGGGCGGAGCTGATCCTCGCGAAGCACCGCAATGGCCCGACCGGGCATCTGGATCTCTACTTCCACAAGCAGATCACGCGGTTTTCGGGCCTGAGTGAACGGGAGGAGCCGGAGCATGCATAAAGGCGGACGGGCGGACGAGCGGACCGGCGAACCGACCGACCCGGGGCAATCCCTCAACGTGTTTCTACAGAACAATCAGTCCCCTCATGGACTGTCCGCCCGTCCGCCCGGCCGCCGGTCCGCCCGTGGCTAAGCCGCGTTCCGTCTACCGCTGCACCGAGTGCGGCCATGACCACCCCAAGTGGGTCGGGAAGTGTGAGGCATGTGGGGCGTGGAACTCCGTGGCGGAGGAGCCCATCGTCCTCGCGGCGCCACATCGGGCGACTGGGGGCGGCCGTGCCAGCCGCCGAACGGGTGAGGCCCCGAGCCGGCTCATGGATATTGCGGAATCACGCCTGGTGCGCTGGAAGACCGGCCTGCCCGAGCTGGACTTTGTGCTGGGCTCCGGGTTGGTGCCCGGGTCGATGACCCTGGTGGGAGGGGAGCCCGGGATCGGCAAGTCGACCCTGCTCCTGCAGGCAGCGGCCCGGCTCGAGGCGCTGGGAAAGAAGGTGCTCTACGCGAGTGGCGAAGAGTCTCCGGAGCAGCTCCGCCTTCGCGCTGGCCGGCTGGAAGAGGATGCCGGCAAGGTGCATGTCATGGGCGAAACCCGCTTGGAGGCGATCCTGGACGCGTCCAGCTCGCTCGGCGCTGATCTGCTCATCCTGGATTCAATTCAGACCGTCTATACCGATCTGCTTGAAGGCGCGCCTGGCAACGTCGGGCAGGTCCGCGAGTGCGCTGCGCGGCTCATGCGTTTCGCCAAGGAATCGGGTGCCGCGGTCATAGTAGTCGGGCACGTGACCAAGGGCGGTGGTATCGCGGGCCCCAAGACCCTGGAGCACATCGTGGACACGGTGCTCTATTTCGAGGGCGAGGCGTCGTTGGACCACCGGCTACTGCGCGCCACGAAGAACCGTTTCGGATCGGTTGATGAGATCGGCGTGTTCACCATGACAGGCCACGGGCTAGTCCCGGTGCCCAATCCGTCGGCGCTGTTCCTGGCCGCGCGCTCGGTCGGCATCAGCGGCAGCGCGGTCACCGCCCTGATGGAAGGCACCAGGCCAGTGCTGGTCGAAGTCCAGGCGCTTGCAGCGCCAAGCGGGTTTGGGACTCCACAGCGGGTAGCGACCGGGCTTGATCAAAAGCGACTCGCTGTTCTGCTCGCGGTGCTCGAGCGCCGGGGTGGGACAGCATTCACCGATCTGGATGTTTTCGTTCAGGTCACCGGTGGCCTGAGGCTGACGGAACCCGCTTCCGATCTGGCTGTGGCGGCGGCCCTCGTTTCCAGCGTGCTCAACCGGCCTTCGCCTCCCGACGCGGTCTTCCTGGGCGAACTGGGGCTGGGTGGCGAGATTCGTCCCGTCGGCGGCCTGGAACGCCGGCTGGCGGAAGCAAGCCGGCTCGGTTTCCACAGAGTGTTCGTGTCCGGCCGCACGGCGGGATCGGTACCGGGCATGAAGCTGGTGGGTCTCGAGCACGTCGACCAACTGGTGCAGGCGCTTGCCGCGTGACGTCGGTGTGATCATCGTGGCTGCAGGGCAGGGGACCCGGCTTGGGGGGGCGGTCCTCAAACAGTATCGCGAGCTGGGTGGGATCCCCCTGCTGCTGCGGGCGCTGCGGCCCTTCACGGCCCATCCGGAGGTGGCGCACACGGTCGTGGCGCTGCCACCTTCCGATGCGGCCGCGCCTCCCAGCTGGCTTGCGGACCTGATCGGCGGAGCGCTGAGCGTCGTAGCCGGGGGGGCGGAGCGCAGTGATTCGGTGGCGCAAGCCCTGGCGGCTCTCCCCGGGACCTGCACCACCGTGCTGGTGCACGACGCCGCACGGCCTTTCGTTGAGCGCACGACGATCGACGACGTCATCGCCGTCGCCCGCCGGGGAGAAGGGGCCGTGCCCGCCGTCCCAGTGGGCGATACCCTCAAGGAGTCGGCTGAACCACCGCCTCAGGGCCGCGCGCCGGGCGAGTTGCCGCGCGTCTCCCGCACCGTGGCGCGTGAGCACCTCTGGCGCGTTCAGACACCCCAGGGCTTCCCCCGAGCGCTGTTGGAGGAGGCTCACAGTCGCGCGCGACACGACGGGCTCAAGGCCACCGATGATGCCGCGCTCGTCGAGCACTTGGGCGCGCCCGTGCGTATCGTTCCAAGTTCTTCCCGGAACTTCAAATTGACCACCGAGGACGATTGGCGGATCGCGGAGCGGCTCGTGTGAACCAGATACTGCTCGTGTGCACCGGAAATACCTGTCGCAGTCCGATGGCTGAGGCCATGCTCCGCCAGAAGCTGCAGGAACGGGGGGTGGATGGCGTGTCGGTCGCATCAGCGGGGACCGGGGCATGGGACGGAGCACCGGCGAGCGAAGGTGCATACCTCGTGGCATTGGAGCACGGACTCGACCTGTCGTCTCACCGTGCCCGGCTGCTCACCCGCGAACTCACGGCGACCGCGGATCTGGTGCTGACCATGGCACGGCATCACCTCGCTCGGGTCGAACAGCTCGGTGCGGCGGGCAAGGTGCACCTCCTCGGCGAGTATGGCGGCCGCGAGGGCCCCGCCGCCGAAGTGCGCGATCCCTTCGGTGGGGACCTCGACGGCTACCGGGAGACCTTCGACGAATTGGATCGGGTCCTCGATGCCATCGTTGTCCGCCTCGAACGGGAGCGGCTCGGTGATAGGCGGTAGAACACGGGTCTTCGCCATACTCGGCGACCCCATCGGCCATTCGCTTTCCCCCGCGATGCACAACGCGGCCTTCCTCGCCCTAGGCCTGGACGCGGTCTACGTCGCGCTGCGTACTGCGTCTTCCGACCTGCCGGATCTCCTTCGCGCGCTCGCCCGGTCTGGCGGAGGCGGTAACGTGACCGTTCCTCACAAGGAGATCGCTGCGAAGGCGGTCGAGCGGGCCAGCGTCCGAGTTCAGTCTCTGGGGGCGTGCAATACCTTTTGGGCCGAGGCCGGCCAATCCCGGGGAGAGAACACCGACGTGGACGGTGTGATCGAGGCGCTGAGTCGCTTGGAGGCGCCGGCGACCGGTTGGTTGATTGCCGGGACGGGTGGGGGCGCTCGGGCGACGGTCGCGGCTGCCGCGGTGCGGGGCGCGCGGGTCGCCATTCGGTCTCGGGACGGGTTGCGTCGCCAGGAGTTCGAGGAGTGGGCAAGTGCGCAGGGCGTGGGACTGGCCGCTGCATCGGAGTGCGAGGTGCTGATCAATACGACCCCACTCGGTCTCAACCCCGGGGATCACTTGCCCCTTGCACTCGACGATGCTCCCGGAGCTCGCGTGGCACTGGATCTGGTGTACCATCGTGGGGAAACGGCTTGGGTCCGGCAGATGAGGCAGGAAGGGCTCCGGAGCGCTGATGGGCGGGTCATGCTCGTGTCCCAAGGGGCCGCCGCCTTTCGCTACTGGTTTCCCGACGAGGATCCACCGGTCGAGGTGATGCGCGCCGTGGTCAACGATGCCCTTCGCTAGGCTCGCGGCGTCGCTCCGGCCGGCGGAGAAATGGCTCCTTCCCGGCGAGTGTCTCCAATGTCACTCCGCCGTTGGACCAGACGACCCCCTCATTTGCGCCCCTTGCCAATCACGTTGGCGCAGGCTGCCGGAACCACAGTGTCCGCGCTGCGGCCAACCGGTGTTGAATGCCCCGGACGTCTGTCGCGTCTGTGCTGCATGGCCGGACGGCCTGATACGAGCGCGGAGCGCGGTGTGGCTTGACGCCAACGCCCGTGGAGCGGTACACCTCCTCAAGTATGCGGGGTGGTGGCGCGTGGCCGATCCGATGGCGCGGCTGATGGCGCGGGTGGATCCGCCGCTCCAGCCTAGCATTCTGGTCCCGATTCCGCTCGGTTCGAAACGCGCCCGCAACCGGGGCTATAACCAGGCCGAGAAGCTCGCGATGGCGCTCGGTCGGCACGCCGGGCTTGCGGTTGATGCCGGTCTCCTGTCGCGCGCCCGTGAGACTCCGAGCCAGACGGCGCTGGCCCCTGAGGCTAGGCGTGCGAACATTGCCGATGCATTCGAGTGCCGGGCCTTGGAATCGCGGGCACACATCGTGCTAGTCGATGACGTATTCACGACCGGCGCCACCTTGGTCGAAGCCGCTGTCACCTTGCTGGAGGCTGGAGTGCTGACCGTGGACGCGGTTACCTTTGCGCGAGCCCAACCGCCGTTGGGGAAGGCCGATAGCTGACGCTGAAGGCCCTGGAAGCCAACCTCTTACTGGAGACGACATGCCGGTGAAAGTCGCGATCAACGGCTTCGGTCGAATCGGACGCAACGTCCTGCGCGCCGCGAAGGTCCTCGGCGTCAAGGAACTCGACTTTGTCGCGGTGAACGATCTCACCGACCCAGCGACGCTGGCACATCTGCTCAAGTACGACTCGGTACACGGGCGCTACCCGGGCACGGTCGAGGTGAAGGGCGATGCGCTGATCGTCGATGGCGACAGCATCAAGGTGCTGGCGCAGAAGGACCCGGGGCAGCTGCCTTGGCGGGATTTGGGGGTCGATATCGTACTGGAGTCGACCGGCCTGTTCACCGATCGAGAGAAGGCGGCCAAGCATATCGAAGCCGGTGCGAAGAAGGTGGTCATTTCCGCCCCCGGCAAGAACGAAGACATCACGATCGTTTATGGGGTCAATCACACCAAGTACGATCCCAAGACTCATCATGTGATTTCCAACGCCAGCTGCACCACGAACTGCCTGGTACCCGTCGTTAAGGTGGTGCTGGACAACTTCGGGTTCGTGAACGGTTTCATGACCACGGTCCACTCCTACACCAACGATCAGCAGATCCTGGACCTGCCGCACAAGGACCTGCGGCGCGCCCGGGCCGCGGCGGTATCAATCATTCCCACAACCACCGGTGCCGCGAAGGCGACCAGCCTCGTGATCCCCGAGGTCAAGGGAAAGATCGACGGCGTGGCGCTCCGGGTTCCCACGGTCGACGTTTCGGTGGTGGACCTGACCTGTACGGTGGAAAAGAGCACGTCCATCCAGGCGGTCAACGACGCCTTCCGCGCCGCCGCCCGTGGGGCCCTCAAGGGTGTCCTCGGTGTATCCGATGAACCACTCGTGTCGGTGGACTACATCGGCAATTTGAATTCGAGCACGGTGGACAGCGCGCTCACCAACGTCATAGACGGCCGGCTGGTGCACATCTCGTCCTGGTATGACAACGAGATGGGTTACTCGGCACGCTGCGTGGATCTGATTCGGTATATCGGGGGCAGGTGACGCTTCGCCGCGTCACTGAGCACCTTCCATGAAACGCTCTCTCCGCTCCCTGAACGCGGCCGCACTTGACGGACGCCGAGCCTTGGTTCGGGTCGACTTCAACTGTCCGCTGAAGGATGGTGTGGTCACGGATAACACCCGCATCCGCGCTTCGTTGCCAACCATCAGATACTTGAGAGAGAAGGGCGCGCGAGTCGTGCTGCTCTCTCACCTTGGCCGGCCCAAGGGGCCGGACCCCAGCCAGAGTCTCAAGCCCTGCGCCGCCGAGCTGGAGAGGCTGCTGGGTGCGCCCGTCACGTTCATCCCGGATCCGCTCAGCGCCGATGCGGTGCAGACTACCAAACGGCTCCAGCGGGGCGGCGTCGCCGTCGTCGAGAACACCCGCTTCTATCCGGGTGAAGAACAGAACGACGTGGACCTGGCGCGGGTTTTCGCGGGGCTCGGCGATTTCTACGTAAACGATGCCTTCGGCTCGGCACACCGCGCCCACGCGAGTACTGCCGCGGTTGCCCAGCTGCTGAAGCCGGCGGTTTCCGGCTTCCTGATGGAGAAAGAGCTGCAGTACCTCGGTGGGGCGCTGGACAATCCCAAGCGCCCGTTCGTCGCCGTGCTCGGTGGAGCCAAGGTGTCAGGGAAGATCGACCTGATCGAGAACCTGCTTCCGCGTGTAGACGAGATTCTGGTCGGCGGAGCGATGGCCTGCACGTTCTTCAGGGCGATGGGCTTGGAAACCGGGAAGTCACTCGTCGAGGAAGATCGGATCGAGATGGCCCGAGGCCTGATTGCCAAGGCCGGATCGAAACTCGTTCTGCCCAAAGGCGCTGTAATCGCGGAGAAGCTCGCCGCGGGGGTACCCACTCGGACGGTGAGTCGCGAGCAGATCCCTCCGGGATGGGCCATGTTCGACATCTCGCCGGAGACCGAGCAGAATTTCGCGACTCGAATCGCTCGCGCCGGTACCGTCGCGTGGAACGGGCCCATGGGCGTGTTTGAGACGCCGCCGTTCGATCACGGGACTCTCGCTGTCGCACAGGCGATGGCCAACGCGACGGCCGGTGGATCGGTGACCGTCGTGGGTGGGGGTGATTCCGCCGCTGCGGTGGCGCAGGCGGGTCTCGAGGAGAAAATGAGTCACGTTTCGACTGGAGGCGGAGCCTCTCTCGAGTTCCTCGAAGGAAAGCTCCTGCCTGGCGTTGCGGCTCTCGATGACATCTGAGCATCGCCCTCTGATCTTCGCCGCTAACTGGAAGATGCACCTGGCGCCGGCCGAGGCCCGGGCCTTCGCGGAGGCGTTCCTCGCGCGGAGCACACCAGTTGCTGGTCGGACCCTGTGGTTTTTCCCGCCGGCAGTCTCCCTCGAAGCCACGGCAATCGCCTTCCGCGGACGGCCCGACATTCGTGTCGGCGCCCAGGACATCTATTGGGAGCCGAAGGGTGCCTTCACCGGAGCGACTGCGGCCGCTCTGGCTCAGGGTGCCGGAGCGGTCGGAGCTCTGGTCGGGCATTCGGAGCGGCGCCATGTGTTCGGGGAGACCGAGGCCGAAGCGGGAAGAAAGGTGCGGGCCCTTCTCGGCCTTGGGCTGACGGCCATGCTGTGTGTCGGGGAGAAGCTGGAACAACGGGAGGCCGGGGAGACTGAAGCCGTATGTCTGCGACAACTCCGGGCTGGCCTCGAGGGCATCGGGGCCGAGGCATGGCCGAAGGTCGTGATCGCATACGAGCCGGTGTGGGCCATCGGCACAGGCCGCAACGCCACGCCGAGCGATGCTGCGCAGGTGCACCGAGCCATTCGCGCTGAACTCGTTCGCTTGGGAGCCCCGGCGCGAACACCGGTACTTTACGGCGGCAGCGTCAACCAGGGCAATGTGACCGGCCTCTTGGCAGAGCGGGAAGTCGACGGGGTTCTCGTAGGTGGAGCGAGCCTCGATCCATCTGGCTGGGCGGCAATAGTCAACAGCGCTTGATTCTCTCCGGGCCACTACCGACAACCTCGCGCTCCCGTTAGACTTGTCCGGCTTCTTCCGGACCAATTATGTACGCCTTTCTTCTCACTCTGCTGATCCTCGACGGGCTGCTGCTCGGGGCGGTCGTGCTGCTCCAGGCGGGGCAGGGCGGCGGACTGGCCTCACTGGGCGGTGGAACGACCGACTTGGTGGTTGGTGGCCGGCAAGCTGCCAC
Source organism: uncultured Gemmatimonadales bacterium (assembly GCA_963748035.1). Classification (GTDB taxonomy): domain Bacteria; phylum Gemmatimonadota; class Gemmatimonadetes; order Gemmatimonadales; family GWC2-71-9; genus JADJOM01. The sequence goes on from CAVVHO010000005.1 coordinate 740,262, forward strand.
ACTCCTGACTAAGATGAGCTGGATCTGCGGCGCGGCATTCCTCGTGCTCGCGTTGCTGATCTCCCTGGTTGCGCCGAGCGGTGGTGGACCGAGCAGCGAAGTGCTGGAGCGCCTGCGACAGACCGCACCAGCCTCGCAGTCCGGAGACCTCCCGCTTGAGACTGTCCCGGCTGAGTCGGGCGGCTCGCAGGCGCCCAATTCCTCGACCACGCTTCCATTGCAGACTGTGCCCGCCGAGTCCGGCACAAAGGCGCCGGCCGCCCCGGCCAAGCCAAGGTAACTGGCGAAGATGATCTCTCGGTTGCGACGCGGGGGACCGGCATGACCGGTCGCCCCGCGTTTGTGTTATTGGAGGACGGCACCTGGTACCCTGGGACCACGGATCGCCCGCTCGAGGCCGCGTACGGCGAGGTGGTCTTTACCACAAACCTGAGCGGCTATCAGGAGGTCTTCACCGACCCGAGTTATCTGGGGCAGATCGTTGTGATGACCGCCCCGATGATCGGGAATTACGGCGCAAATTCAGAAGATATGGAGAGCGCCGGACCAAAGGTGTCGGGCGTAGTCGTACGAGAAATGGCCCGGCGGCCCTCCAACTGGCGATCGACCCGCCCCCTCGACGACTGGCTGGCGGAGTCCCGTATTCCGGTGCTTGAGGGCGTCGATACCCGCAGGCTTACCCGCCACATTCGCGAGCGGGGGGCGATGCGCGGCGTGATCGCCGAAGGTCGGGAGCCCACTCCGCAGCTGACGCTCGCCCTGATGGAGTCCCCGTCGATGGAAGGTCTCGACCTCGCCTCCCGGGCCACGACCGAGAAATCCTACACCGAAGGGAAGCGTGGACCTCACGTCGTCGCCTATGACTACGGCCTCAAGCGGAACATCATCCGAATGTTGGGGGCCTCCGGGTGCCGAGTCACGGTGGTGCCGGCGGCGACTCCGGCCGCCAAGGTAATGGCGCTGAAACCGGATGGCCTTTTCCTCTCCAATGGGCCCGGCGACCCAGCTGCGGTGGGCTACGCGGTGAAGAACATCCAAACGCTCGTGAATGCAGGGATTCCGACATTTGGGATCTGTCTCGGACACCAGTTATTGGGCCTCGCCTTCGGTGGCGAGACCGTCAAACTTCCCTATGGTCACCGGGGTGGCAACCACCCCGTTCGCGATCTTGCTACAGGGCAAGTACTTATCACATCACAAAACCACGGCTTCGCGGTAAAGGGTGAAGATAGGGGAGTTCCCGGCGCTCCCGGGCTGGAGGTTACCCACGTAAACCTGAACGACGGAACGGTGGAAGGCATTCGCCACAAAGAACTTCCGGTGTTCGCAGTGCAGTACCATCCGGAGGCCTCTCCGGGGCCCCACGATGCCCACCCTCACTTCCAAGAATTCCTGCGTTTGCTGAACGCGTGACCCTGTGGGGTGGGCCAACCCCTTGACAGTCAACGGGTAAGGCCCTACTCTCTCAACCATTCTGGCGCCCCATCCGTGGGGCGCCGGGCGCGAAGACCCTCGGGGGAAGCATGACCAAGGCCGATCTCGTCGAACGGGTGACCGAGTCGATCGCCCGAACCGCCGGTCCCATGATCTCCAAGAAGGACTGCGCACGGGTGGTGGATGCGTTCCTGGAGGCGGTCAAGGAAGCGCTTAAGAACCAGCACAACATCGAGGTACGAGGTTTCGGTACCTTCAAGATCCGACGTCGGAAGACCCGGATGGCCCGAAATCCCCGCACTGGCGATCCGGTGGAAGTCGCGGCGCGGCCTGTGCCGGTCTTCAAGCCCAGCAAGGAGTTGCGTGCTTTGGTGGCCGACGAGCCTTTCGATCCGGCAACGGACGACGGCAGCGACGACTAATCAGGGTCATCCGGCAGCGGAGTATTCAGCGGGGCGGGTCTGCGGACCCGCCCCGACGCGTCTACCCTCCCGTCGCCGTTATCTTTACCCATATGTCTGTTCGGGTTCTCCTGTTCGCGACTTACGCAGATCTCGCCGGTGTTCACTCGGTGGAGGTCCCGGTCGAATCCGAGGCAACGGTCGGCGATGTTCTCCGTCAACTTCGCGCCCTGTTGCCCGGAGCGGACCGGCTACCCGAGCGCCCACTTGTGGCCGTCAACCAGATGCATGCGCGACTCGATTCCCGTGTATCGGATGGGGACGAGCTGGCGGTTCTCCCTCCCATGGCTGGAGGCTGAGTCAGTGGCGAGTAGACTCACCCGCACACCCATCGAGATCGGAACATTGGTCCGCGCGGTTAGCGAACCGTCGCGGGGCGGGATCGCGACGTTCCTCGGATTGGTGCGCGACCACCAGGACGGGCGGGGCGTACTCAGGCTGGAGTACTCCGCCTACGAGACCATGGCCGATGCAGAATCCGAGCGGATAGTTTCCGAGGCTGAGGGCCGCTGGCCTGTGAGAGTGGCTCTGTTGCACCGGCTCGGTGAGCTCGCGATTGGTGACGTGGCGATCGGCGTCGCGGTTGCCGCGGCGCACCGAGTCCAGGCCTTCGAGGCCTGCCGATTTGTGGTGGAGGAGATGAAGCAACGAGTGCCCATCTGGAAGAAAGAGTTCTACGCAGACGGGACTGTGGCGTGGGTCGATCCGACGGCACGTCGGCCCGGCGGTTCCGCCGCTCGGGTGCCTTCGGAGACCTTCAAGTAATGTCCGCGCGTTCCGAGCGGCCATTGGCTGGCGGCCCGGGCGAGTCGCCAATCGTGGACCAGTTCGCACGCCCGCTCCAGAGTCTCCGTATCTCTGTGACCGACCGCTGCAACATGCGGTGCGGATACTGCATGCCTGCCGACGAGTACGCCTGGTTGCCTCGCGAATCGCTGTTGACCTTCGAGGAAATCGGTCGGCTCGCCGGGGTCTTCGTCGAGCTGGGCGTGAAGAAACTGCGGCTCACGGGGGGCGAACCATTGCTCCGCCATGACCTCCCGGTGCTCGTGGGGCTGCTCGGCCGACTCCCGCGGATCCGGGACCTGGCCCTCACGACCAATGGAATTCTGCTCGCGGCACACGCCGCGGCGCTGCACCGCGCGGGGCTTCGGCGCATTACCCTGAGCCTCGACACGCTCCGCCCGGAGCGAATGAAGGCCTTCGCCCGCAGCGACCGTCACGCCGACGTTCTGGCCGGCTTCGCCGCGGCGCAAGCCACGGGCTTCAAGAGTCTCAAACTCAACAGCGTCGTCATCCGGGGCTACAACGACGACGAGCTGGTTGATCTGATTGAATTTGCCCGGATGCAACAGGCCGAAGTCCGGTTTATCGAGTACATGGATGTCGGGGGTGCCACCGACTGGCAGATGGACGCGGTGGTCTCGCGTGCGGAGATCCTGGAACGTGTGGCGGCGCACTATGGACGCGTCGAGCCTTCGCCCGAGAACCTGACCAGTTCCGCCCCCGCGGAGCGGTTCCGACTCCCCGACGGAACCGTCTTCGGGGTCATCGCCTCCACGACCGAGCCGTTTTGCAGTACCTGCGACCGCGCCCGGTTGACGGCGGATGGCCAGTTGCTCTTGTGTCTGTACGCCGAGGCCGGATTGGACCTGAGAGCCCCGCTGCGGGATGGAGCGAACGACGACGAGCTGGCCCATCTCATCCGTCATGCGTGGACGAACAGGACCGACCGCGGTGCGGAAGCGCGCGTTGCGGCGGAGAGCCGCGGCGCGCTGTACCAACTGTCGGCGCTGCGCGCCGATCCGCATCGCGAAATGCACACCCGGGGCGGCTGATCGCCGCATTGCCGAGGACCATGGCCCTGCACGTTGCGCTGATTGAGCCCAGGATTCCGCCCAACACGGGCAACATCGCCCGTCTCTGCGTGGCGACTGACACTCCGCTCCACCTCATCGAACCGCTGGGCTTCAGCCTCGAAGATCGCGAGGTGAAGCGGGCGGGACTTGAGTACTGGAACGAGGTGGATCTCTGGCTCCACCCCAACTGGTTTCGCTTTCGGGACGCGATCAGCCGGGAGCGGTGCCTGTATTTCTCAGCCAATGCCGAGCGAGACTACCGCCGAGCACCATTCACCGCGAACAGCGTCCTGGTCTTCGGAAACGAAGCCGACGGGCTGCCCACCAAGATTCTCGAGAAGCACCCGGAGCGGTGCTTCCGGATCCCGATGCCCGGCGATGCGCGCAGCCTGAACCTGGCGAATGCGGTCAGCGTCGTTCTGTACGAGGGGCTCAGGCAACTCGGCGTCGGGGATGGCGCGCCGCCAGCGGCAACGGAAACGGAAACCCCCAAGGCCACCACCAAGCCGCGGCGCACCGGTGCTCGGCGCGGTCGGCGCGGTGGCAGCCGCCGCAAGGGTCTTTGATCGAGGGTTTGCCCGCAATCGGGCGCCCGGTAGCTTACACCTCACTCCTTCACGACACGAACATGCTGAACAAGATCACCGTTGTCGGCGCGGGTAACGTCGGAGCCACCGCCGCCCAGCGCGTTGCTGAAAAGAATCTCGCGCGCACCGTGGTCATGGTGGACGTGATCGAGGGCGTTCCGCAGGGCAAGGGACTGGACCAGTGGCAGTCCGCGCCGGTCGAGGGATTTGACACCCGGATCATCGGGAGTAATGGGTACGATGCGGCGGCGGGATCGGAGCTGTTCATCGTGACGGCGGGCATCGCCCGCAAACCGGGGATGAGCCGTGACGATCTGGTGAAAACCAACGCGGGCATCGTGACATCGGTGTCGCAGGAGATCAAGCGTGTCGCACCCAACAGTATCGTCATTGTTGTCTCCAATCCCCTCGACGTGATGTGCTATGTCGCCCTCAAGGCAACGGGGTTCTTGCGGGAACGGGTCCTGGGGATGGCAGGCGTGCTCGACACCGCGCGATATCGCGCCTTTCTCGCCGAAGCCATGGACGTCTCCGTCGAGGACATTCAAGCCATGGTCCTTGGTGGCCACGGCGACACCATGGTACCACTGGTGTCTTACACGACTGTCTCGGGTATCCCGGTGACCCAGTTGCTGGCCCAGGACAAACTCGACGCGATCGTACAGCGCACTCGTAGCGGTGGTGCCGAGATCGTGAACTTTCTCAAGACGGGGTCGGCCTACTACGCCCCGAGCGCCGCCGCGGTCCAGATGGCCGAGGCCATCGTACTCGACAAGAAGCGAATCCTGCCATGCGCCGCCTGGCTGCAGGGTGAGTATGGGCTCAAGGATGTCTTCTGTGGTGTGCCATGCAAGCTGGGGCGGCGAGGGCTTGAGCAGATCGTGCAGGTGACGCTGACGGATCAGGAGCGGACGGATCTTCACAAGAGCGCGGCAGCGGTGCGGGAGACGATGACGGCGCTAGGCTGAGGAGACGGCGTGAAGCAGATCCTCGCCTTCTGGCGCTCCACCGCCGGCAAGAAAGTCGTGATGGGCGTGACTGGCCTGGTTATGATCGGCTTTCTGGTCGTCCATATGCTGGGCAACCTTCAGGCATTCCAAGGCCCCGAGAGGCTCAACGGCTACGGTGCCATGTTGCATGGGCCGCTGCATGAAGTAACCCTGGTGCTGCGCGCAGTGCTGCTGGTAAGCCTGGTGCTCCACGTAGTGGCGGCGGCGCAGCTGACGCTTCTGGACCGCGCGGCCCGTCCACTGGGCTACGCCCGCAAGGTCCCCCAGGCTGCCACCACCGCGAGCCGTACCCTTCGAGTGGGGGGCGTGCTGTTGCTGGTCTTCATCGTCTTCCATCTGCTGCACTTCACGACCGGCCAGCTTCACCAGGACTTCATTCCGGGGGACGTGTATCACAATCTGGTCACCGGTCTTCGGAGGCCGGTGGTGGCGGCGTTCTACCTGGTTTGCATGGCGGCGATCGGGCTGCACCTCTACCACGGGGCCTGGAGCAGTTTCCGGTCCTTGGGCGCCGCGCTCCCAAGAGCCAACCCGCTTCATCGGCCGGTCGCGACCGCGGTGGCAGTGGTGCTGTGGCTGGGCTTTTCGTTCATACCGGTGGCCGTATTGCTCGGGTGGCTTCGGTGATCAAACCACAAAGGCGGCCTCGCCGATGGAATTGAATTCCAGGATCCCCTCCGGGCCGCTGGCTGAGAAATGGGACCGCCATCGCTTCGAGATGAAGCTGGTCAATCCGGCCAACAAGCGGAAACACTCGGTGATTGTGGTCGGCTCCGGACTGGCAGGTGGGGCTGCAGCGGCAACGCTGGGCGAGCTCGGCTATAACGTCAGCTGTTTCTGCTTCCAGGACTCACCTCGCCGGGCGCACTCGATCGCCGCGCAGGGTGGAATCAATGCGGCCAAGAACTATCAGAATGACGGCGACTCGATCTGGCGGTTGTTCTACGACACGATCAAGGGCGGGGACTTCCGCGCGCGCGAGGCCAACGTCTATCGGCTGGCGCAGGTCAGCGTGAACATCATCGATCAATGCGTGGCACAAGGCGTCCCGTTTGCGCGGGAGTATGGCGGACTGCTGGCCAATCGCTCGTTTGGCGGGGCCCAGGTATCGCGCACGTTCTACGCACGGGGGCAGACCGGCCAACAGCTCCTGTTGGGCTGCTACCAGGCGCTCGAGCGACAGGTCGCGGCCGGTACGGTGCGCATGTTCCCCCGGATGGAGATGCTTGACCTGATCGTGGTCAACGGCGTCGCGCGCGGGATCGTGATCCGGAACATGGTGACCGGGAAGATCGAATCCTTCCTGGCCGATGCGGTGATTCTGGCTACTGGAGGCTACGGGAACGTCTTCTACCTCTCGACCAACGCCAAGGGCTGCAATGTCACCGCCAGCTACCGTGCCTACCGGCGAGGCGCCGCCTTCGCGAACCCCTGTTTCACCCAGATTCACCCCACTTGCATCCCCGTGAGTGGCGAGTACCAGTCCAAGCTTACGCTGATGAGCGAATCGCTTCGCAACGACGGACGGGTCTGGGTGCCGAAGGCCGCGGGCGACAAGCGCCTACCGGAGGAGATTCCTGAGAACGAGCGGGATTACTATCTCGAGCGCAAGTACCCGAGCTTCGGCAACCTCAGCCCGCGTGACATCGCGAGTCGCGCCGCCAAGGAAGTCTGTGACGAAGGACGCGGAGTCGGCCCTGGTGGACTCGGCGTCTATCTGGATTTCGCCGAAGCTATCCAGCGGGTCGGGGAGCAGAAGGTGAGGGAGCGCTACGGCAATCTGTTCCAGATGTACCAGCGGATTACCGATGACGATCCCTATCAGACGCCGATGCGAATCTTCCCGGCGGTGCACTACACCATGGGTGGGCTGTGGGTGGACTACAACCTCATGAGCACCATTCCCGGCCTGCATGTGCTGGGCGAGGCGAACTTCTCGGACCACGGTGCGAACCGCCTGGGCGCGAGCGCGCTCATGCAGGGCCTGGCCGACGGCTACTTCGTTATCCCGTATACCATCGGCGACTACCTCGCGAGCGCGCGACTCGAGAAAGTGGACGCAAGCCATCCCGCCGTGCGTGCCGCCGAATTGGAAGTCGGCGAGCGGACGCGGAAGTTCCTCTCCATCAGGGGCACCCGGACGGTGGACTCGTTCCACCGGGAGCTTGGCCAGCTCATGTGGGAAAACTGCGGCATGGCCCGAAGTGCAGCGGGTCTCAGGAACAACCTGGTGAGAATCCCCGCGCTGCGGCAGGAGTTTTGGCAGAATGTGAACGTACCGGGTAGCGGTGAGGAACTGAACCAGTCGCTGGAGAAGGCCGGTCGGGTGGCGGACTTCCTGGAATTCGCCGAGCTGGTGTGCCAGGACGCGCTGCATCGGGAGGAGTCGTGCGGAGGGCACTTCCGGGTGGAGCACCAGACCCCCGAGGGCGAAGCGCTGCGGGATGATGAGAACTTCTGCTATGTCGCAGCGTGGGAATATCGGGGGGCGGACAACGCCCCGGTTCTGCACCAGGAGCCGCTGGAGTTTGAGAATGTGCATCTTTCAACCCGGAGCTATAAGTAGGCGACGAGGCGAGAGGCCAGGAGGCAAGGGCTCGCCTTCGCCTCTTCGCCTCTTCGCCTCCTAGCCTGATTGCCATGAACCTCACCCTCTTCGTTTGGCGCCAACCATCCGGCAGCTCCACCGGAAAGCTCGTGCGTTACGAGGCGCCCAATGTCAGTCCCGACACGTCATTTCTCGAGATGCTGGATGAGGTGAATGAGCGTCTGATTCTCAAGGGCGATCAGCCTATCGCTTTCGATCACGATTGCCGGGAGGGGATCTGCGGCTCGTGCGGTATGATGATCAACGGCGTCGCGCACGGCCCGATGAAGGGAACCGCCACCTGCCAGCTCCACATGCGAAGTTTCCGCGATGGCGACAGCATTTACATCGAACCGTGGCGCGCGCGCGCGTTCCCGGTCGTGACGGACCTCATCGTGGACCGCAGCGCCTTCGACCGGATCATCGCGGCCGGCGGGTTTGTGGGCGTCTCCACCGGGAGTGCTCAGGACGGCAACGCGATTCCCATACCCAAGACCGACGCAGACCTCGCGATGGATGCGGCGCAGTGCATCGGCTGTGGTGCCTGTGTGGCCGCGTGCCCCAACGCGTCGGCCATGCTGTTTACCTCCGCCAAGTCGGGTCACCTCGGGGTGCTGCCCCAGGGCCAACCGGAGAGGATGCGGCGCGTGCTCGGCATGGTGGAACAGATGGACGCCGAACAGTTCGGCGCGTGCACGTGGCATGGGGAGTGCCAGGAGGCATGCCCCAAGGAAATCTCCATCGATTGGATCGCGCGGCTCTATCGGGACTTCATCCGGGCCAGCATCACCCGCCGGGAAGCGTCAGCCGCGGAAGCGGCGATGTGAGTCCCCCGGTGCGCCGCTTCAGGGATCCGGACGTCTCCTCCCCAGTCTGATCGTACCTGCCTGATTCCCATGACCGTGATCGTTTGAGAGCCCATCGACTCGACGTTTCCCTGGCGTTGGCGGCATTCGCAGGGAGCACCACGCCGCTGGTCGCGCAGTCAGCCCCGTGGATCATGGTCATGGGGCAGGGCATCGTGGCAGCTTCCCACGTCGATCCCATCCCCGGTGGGGGAGGACTCACGGAGGTCCGACTGGTGCAGCCGGTGGTGATGCTGCGCGCCGGCACGTTCGCTGGTCACCTGGCCTTCGCGGGTACGGTGAATCTCGAGGGACAGACGATTCCCGACGGTGAGCTCCTGCCGGGGGGCTGGGGCGAGGGATTCAATGATCGACGGCATCCACACACCTACATGCACGAGATCATGCTCTCGGGGCTGGATCTGCTCGGGCGCCTGGATGGGCCGGTGCGTGTTTCGGCGAGCATCGGGAAGGGGTTCGCGCCATACGGCTCCGACGACCCGATGAGCCGGCCGGTGTATCGCTATCCGGTCAATCATCACCTTGCCCAGATACTCGAGCGGGCGGTTGCAATGGTAGGGATCCGGGCGGGGCCGCTCGCGCTGGAGGGAGGTCTCTTCAACGGCGATGAACCGGAGCGGCCGGGGCAGTGGCCATTACTCGAGAGGTTCGGCGATTCGTGGTCGGCGCGGGTTACGCTGCTGCCAAAGCGGGGGATCGAAGTGTCTGCCTCGCGAGCCAAGGTCCATTCACCCGAGCACCGCCCTGGGGCGGGCACGGATGCGTGGCGCTGGCACACTGGGCTGCGTCTCGACCGGCCGGTATGGGGTGGCCGAGGCTATGCGCTGTTCGAATGGGCCCGCACCGCGGAGGCTCGCGATTTCTTCGTGTTCAAGAGCCTCCTGTTCGAGGCAAGGTATGAACATGGACCGCATGGTCCCTATTACCGATTCGAACGGACGGATCGGCCGGAGGACATCCGGACCCAGGATCCGTTCCGCTCTGTACGGCCACATCTCGAGAACTCTATTACCGGAGTGACGCGCTTCACGCTGCATACGCTCGGCTACAGTTTCACGTTCAGCGGAGCCGGCGGCAGACTTGCGATCCGTCCGTTCGCCGAAGGAACCGTGGGGAAGATGCGAAGCATCGGCGGCGGGGTATTCAGTCCCGACGTCTTCTATGGAAAGAGCAACTTGGCGGCGCTGTCCGTTGGAGTGCGCCTCGAGTGGCGAATGGCGGGCCATCGGATGGGGCGATACGGGGACCTGCTCGACGATGGCGCTTCGTTGGGCTCCGAGCATCACTCAATGTGAGGCCCGTCACGAGGGTCAAGGTCACTAGAATGGAACTATTCAGATGATGCTCAAGCTTTGCGGGCTCGTTCTCATCGCCTCCGCGGTGCTTGCGTGCGGTGGCAGCAACGGCGGCTCTCCTCCCCCGCCGCCGGCCAATGGAATTGCGCCGCTTTCGGGGAACGAACAGCAAGGGAGGTCCGGCGTGGCGCTCGGCATTGCGGCCCGAGTCGGGCTGACCACTGCCGGTGCCTCCGCGGCAGGTGAACAGGTGGCATGGACGGTCAGCGCTGGTGGTGGACAGGTTAGTGCGGACACCACGGTCTCTGCTGCGGATGGCACTACGGAAGTCTCCTGGACACTGGGGCCGCTGGTTGGAGGACAGTCGTTGAAGGCTGTCTGGGTCGGCACTGATTCAGTGACGTTTCATGCCACTGGAACAGCGCCCTTTGGCGCGAGTCTCGCCGGAAACAATGTCGCTGAGCGCTACAGCTCGGACTTGTGGGTAGCTGGAGGCTACGTGTACACCGGGACGTGGAACCATTTCCCCCGTACAGCGAGCGTGGCCGGAGTCATCAAGGTCTTTCAACTCGACGGGGCGGGGACGCCGACGCTGGTTGATTCAGTCAATCTCGCGAACGTCAATACCGTGAGTGACCTCGAAGTGTCTCCCGACGGCCAATGGCTGGTCGCGACCGCCGAGGGCGGAACGGGCCAGGGCCTCTACGTGTACAGTCTGGCAAATCCAGCCCAGCCGGCACAAATCGCATTCACTCCAGTCAATACTGGGCTCCACACGGGCTCACTGTCGGTCATTGGCGGAAAGCTCTATGCCTTCACCGCCAAGAACCCGGCCAGTCCTGCGTTGATCATCTTCGATCTCTCCGATGCCGCCAACAACAACATCGCGGTTGCGAGCACCACGCCGATACCGCCCAACTACGGCATCCACGACACCTTCATTCGTGATGGCATCTGCTTCGCCTTCGTCTGGAACGAGGGCGTGTACATCTACGATGTGGGGAATGGCGTCCAGGGCGGTAGCCCGACAAATCCCGTGAAGCTCGGAGGACTCAGGACGGTCGGTGGAGAAGCTCACAACGGCTGGTGGTACTGGAGCCCGACGGGAGATAAGAAGTATCTGTTTGTTGGCCAGGAGGGGCCGGGGGTCATCGGCTCCGGGTCATCGGGTGACATCCACGTTGTGGACGTCTCCGACCTTACAGCCCCGGTGGAGGTCGCCACCTATTCCATGGCTGGGGCCGGCACCCACAACTTCTGGCTGGACGAGGCCAATGAACGGCTGTATGCCGCATACTACAACGGAGGCGTCGTCGCGCTGGACATCTCCGGGACGCTAAGCGGCAACCTCGCCAATCGGGAGATCGCGCGGATTAGTCCCGGCGGCGCCGGGAACACCTACATGTGGGGTGTGATGCTCTCCGGAGGCTCACTCTACGCCCTGGACATGTTGAGCGGCCTGTGGCAGCTCACCGTGCCCTAGACCGATCTCACCCGGATCCTCACAACGGTCAGGGAGCCTTCCAGGCATTGTTGCCGGCCACGAGGTCCGGAAACTGACCGTCCGGATTGACGGTCGCGGCCGTCACAGGCTGCTCGGCTGTGATTTCGGCCGTGTACCTGTCTCCTTTGTACCAGATCTCAACCGGATACTTGTATACCCGAGTGCTGCCATCCTTGAAGGTGAGCTGCAACTCCACCGGCATCACCTGCTGGCCCGCGTTCCGAATGACGACCTCAACTTGGTTACTCCCCCCACCTTGGGTCTGCGAGACTGATTCGATTGCCTGGTCGAGGGCGGCCGTGGTGTAGAACCACTCGCGCCAGAACCAGTCGAGATCGCGCCCAGTGACATCCTCGATCGTCCGGAAGAAGTCCGCCGGCTGCGGATGCTTGAAGGCCCACCGCCGGGTGTACTCCCGGAAGGCCTCGTCGAACACCTCGGGGCCGAGCACCTTGCTGCGCAGCGTGTATAGGGCCAGGGCCGGTTTGATGTAGGCCAATGATCCGAGGTTGCCGTCCGTCCGGTAGCGATTGGCGTACGTCATGATCGGTTGCGCCGTCGGCACCTGATCGTTCCCAAGCGCAAACATCGCTTCACCTTTGCGGCGGCGCATGTCATCGCGCTTGAAGTAACCTTCTTCGGAGAAGATGTTGATGAAAGTGTTGAACCCTTCGTCCATCCAGGCGTAACGCCGCTCGTCGGAGCCGACGGCCATCGGGTACCACATGTGCCCGATCTCATGGGTCACGACGGAATAGAGCCCTTCCTTGGTGTTGTCCTTGGCCTCCATGGCCACCATGGGATACTCCATCCCCGAGACCGGTCCCTCGACAGCGGAGATCTGGGGATAGGGGTACGACATCCAGCGTGTGCTGTACTCTTGTATCGAGTACCGGCTCATGTCGGCCGCGTCCTTCCAGGTATTCCTTGCCGAGGGCCGATAGTACGCCTGTGCCACGATCCCCTGCCATCCGCTGGCATCCCACAGGTACTCGGGGCTCGCTGCCCACGCCACGTCTCTGACGTTGTCGGCCCGGAACTTCCAGGTGAGTGTCCCGACCTTCTTGGGTCGAGCGGCGCCGGAGGAGAGATCCTCGCTGGTGACGATCCGGGTGATCGAGTCGGACTTGATCGCCGCCGCCAGTCGCGCCCGCTGGGTCGCCGTCAGCACCTCGAGCGGGTTCTGCAGTGTCCCGCTACCCGCCACGATGTAACCGGCGGGGACGGTGACCTCATACACGATGGTCCCGTACTCGAGGTAGAACTCGCCCTGCCCAAGGTACTGGAGCGTGTTCCAGCCGTGCACGTCATCGTAGACGCACATCCGCGGGTACCACTGCGCCAACTCGTAGAGCGCACCGTCGCGGCCCATGCGGTCCGCGCCATGCTCCGGTATGAGGAATCCATATACAATCTCGAAGGTCGTGGTGGCCCCCGGAGGCAGCGCGAAGGCCAGGCGGACGTCCATCATCGTATCGTCCACACGCGTCCTGACCGGGACTGGTTTTCCCTCCATCAGTGGAGCCCGCACCCGGCCCGGCCGAGGCTCTTGGGTCTGGGTGATGCTCTTGATATCAAAGCCGCCGTCGAAGCCCGCTGCACCGAATCGGGTGTCTTGGTCGTTGAGATAGGACCCGACGCTCCCCTTGCGAAACAGGTTCTGGTCGAGCTGCATCCAGACGTGCGACAAGGTGTCCGGGGAGTTGTTGGTGTATCGAATGGTGACTCGGCCATCCAACCGCTTGGCGGAGGTGTCGAGCGTCGCCCGGATAGTGTAGTCCGCCCGTTGCTGCCAGTAGCGTGGTCCCGGAGCCCCTGTGGGGCCGCGGAGCTCGTTGGCGGCCGGCAAGTCGATCGGGCTGAAGATCCCGGTGTCGGCGCTCGGCGCTCGAAGTTCGCGCTGGGCGGGCGCGCGCGGTCCACCCGGCGGAGCGGGCGTCGGCGGGGCGGGCGGGTTCTGGGCCGAGAGAGGAACGGCCAGAAGGAGCGTAGCAAAGAGAGTGCGCATCACCGGGTGCCTTGTCGATACAGACTGAGGGCTTGAGCCAGGCTCAAAGGACGCCCCAATCTAATCGGCCGACGTCGGCTGGAGGAATTCGCGCCCCTCGGGGTTGTGCGCTGAGAACCGTCTGGAACTCATTGCGTTTCTATCACGGATCAATTCGCGACCAACACAGGGTTTCCGGGGTGGGCATGGGAATCGTCGAGCGAGTTTCCGGTGCTTTCCAGAGCCAGTCCGGCGAGGGACCGGGCTTCGTCCTGGCGCACGGGCCGAAGCAGTGGCCCATTCAGCAGCGTCCCCTTCAGCTGGGCCGACTCCCCGAATGCGATGTTGTCGTTCTCGGCGATGGGGTGTCTCGGATTCACGCCTGGATTGTGCCTACCCGTGAAGGCCCGGTGCTGGTGGACCGAGGTCGCCACGGCACGCTGATCAACGGGAACATCGTTCGGGCCCCTTCACTTCTGGCGTCGGGCGATGAGATCGCTATCGGCCCGGCGACCTACACCGTCCTCACCGTGCCCCGCGCGGTTCTCGAGCCCACGCTCATGTGGAGTGGGTCGCGGATCCGTCGGTGGATCTGCCGCTATGGGCTCTCCGAGGTCCTGGGGACCGTCGCCGCGGTGGCTGCGGCAGTCACCGTGCAAGGGTTGACCGGCAACATCATTGCAGGGGCGTACGGGGGTACCCTGGCCGAAGCCACGGTCTTCTATGGCATCATGTTGCTCAGGGAAAGTGTGCGTGAGGCTCACTTGGCCGGCGCGCAGGGTCAGCCTTTCGACGGCTCGGCGCAGTGGCTTGTCGTCCGGAGCCTGTTGCTTGAATTCGGAGTCGCCGAACTGCTGGACCTGCTGGTCATTCGACCGGTGCTGATGGCTGCAGGACTGCGATGGCTTGGGGGAAAGACGGGAGCGCTCGCTGGCAAGCTGGCCGCCGATGTGGTGTTCTACGGGCCCGTACTCAGCATCTACGAGTGGCGACTCGCACGGGGTGCGGACCGTCCGCGGGATCGGGCACGGCGGACAACCGCAACCGATCTCGAACGGAAGGAGTGAGGACTACAACCGGGGCAGGGTTACCCCCGTCTGCCGCTGATACTTCCCTTTCTTGTCCTTGTAGCTCACCTCACAGATGTCGTCGTCGTCCGCCTCGAAAAATAGCACCTGACAGATCCCCTCATTGGCATAGATCTTGGCCGGCAGGGGCGTTGTATTCGAGATCTCGAGTGTGACGTGTCCTTCCCACTCCGGCTCGAACGGCGTCACGTTAGTGATGATCCCGCACCGGGCGTAGGTGGACTTTCCCACACAGATCGTCAGGACGTTTCGGGGTATCCGGAAGTATTCGACCGAGCGCGCCAGCGCGAAGCTGTTTGGCGGCACGATGCAGACGTCTCCCTCGAACTCGACGAAGCTCCGGCTGTCGAATTCCTTCGGGTCTACAATGGCCGAGAGGGCGTTGGTGAAGATCTTGAATTCGGGTGCCACCCGCATGTCGTAGCCGTAGGAGGACACCCCATACGAGATCACCCTCCTGCCCGCCGAGTCCACTTGCCGGACTTGCGCCTCGGTGTAGGGGTCGATCATGCCGGTCTCCTTCGCCAACCGGCGGATCCAGCGGTCTGATTTGATGGACATGAGGGGGAGTCTGGGCTGGAAGTGGGGACAGTGCGTTGGAAATCGCCTCTTGGCGATCGCCCATTGCCGGGTAACGGGGCCGAATCTAACCGGCAGCGGCATCGCGGGCGACCCGACTTCTGACCCCCATCCGATTTCCGAATACCCTACTCCCAAAGCACCCGCTGCGATGTTACCCAACCCCTGAATCCGCCCGCTACCGTACAACCCCGACCCGCGTTACCTTGACCACGCCCCTAAGTGAAGGAATTCACGAGCGAGGCCCCCTCCATGTTGCAGGCGTACATCCCAGTGTTGCTGGTCGTGGGCTTCGTGGTGGCCAACGCCCTCTTGATGCTTGGGGTTTCACACATCCTCTCGTCCTATCGTCTTACCGCGGTCAAGCTTGCGCCCTATGAGTCTGGCATGCCGGTGCTCGGCGATGCGCGGGAGCGCTTCAGCATCAAGTTCTATCTGGTGGCGATGCTGTTCATCATCTTCGACATTGAAACCGTATTTATGCTGCCCTGGGCGGCCGCCTTTCATCATCTAGTTGAGATGCGTGGGCTGCTCCTCGTGGAGATGTTCGTCTTCGTGGCAATCCTCGCGGTGGGCTACATCTACATCTGGAAGCGTGGGGCGCTGCAATGGGATTGACGCCGTCCGAGGGACAGGGAACCGAAGTTTCCACCATTTCGCCCAACTGGGTAACGACGAAGCTGGACTTTCTGTCAAACTGGGCCCGGGCCAATTCGCTCTGGCCGATGCCATTTGGCACGGCGTGCTGCGCCATCGAGTTTATGGCCACCGCCGCGAGCCGTTTCGATCTGGCCCGCTTCGGCATGGAACGGATGAGTTTCTCGCCCAGGCAGGCGGATGTGCTCATCTGCGCGGGGCGGCTACCGTTCAAGCTGGCCCCGGTGATCCGTAAGATCTGGGACCAGATGCCCCAGCCCAAGTGGGCCATCTCGATGGGCGCCTGTGCTTCTTCCGGCGGGATCTTCGATACGTACACCATGGTGCAGGGCATCGACACCATCATCCCCGTCGACGTGTATGTGCCGGGCTGCCCGCCGCGCCCCGAAGGGCTGATGTACGGCATCATGTTGCTCCAGAAGAAGATCAAGGGCGAAACCTTCCTCGATGCAGACCTGCGCCAGGAGCACCTGGTGGGTCCCGATGGGCTGTTCCTCCCGGCACGGAAGATTGACGAAGTCTCCGAGCCCTTTGGTAACTCCGTGCATCAGACGAGGTCGGCGTGAGCCCATTTGGCCCCACGCTGACCGGGGAAATATTGTGACGACCGTCTCTCCCTCCGTAGACGGACTCCGCTCACGCTTTGGCGCCGCGTTCCAGCGGCATCAGGTGTCGTGTGGAGACACGATCGTCTATGTCGGCGCCGAGCGCGCCCACGAGGTCTTCGCTTGGCTTCGGGACGACCCCGGCCAGCAGTTCAACTACCTCACCGATATCACGGCGGTCGAATACCGCGACGCCGAGCGTCCGCTCGAAGTCGTGTGGCAGCTCCGTTCGTTGGGGCGCCGTGCCGATCTGCGGGTCAAGGTGGAGCTGGACAAACGCCAGCCGCTCGTGGTCGACTCGGTCTGGGATCTATGGAAGGGCGCGGATTGGCTGGAGCGGGAGGTGTTCGACATGTTCGGCGTGAGTTTCCGCGGTCACCCCGATCTGCGCCGGATCCTCATGTGGGAGACCTACGCGGAAGGCTACCCGCTGCGCAAGGACTTTCCCCTACGCGGGCATTTCAGCCGGGCGGAGCAGACCCGGCAGGCGCTGGCTGCGAATCCCGAGGCGCACTACTCCCTGGCCGAGCTTTCTATCGCCGCCGCATACGATGAGTTGCCGGAGGATATGAAGGATCGCCTTGCGCACGGCGAACGGGGGAAGGTCGAATGAGCACTCGCACGCTCGAGGTCTCCCTCAGCACTCCGGGTCTCGACGCACAGGGTAACCCGACCACCGTTCCGCTCGGTGTCAAACTGCCGGCGTACCACGCGGAGGACGAAACCGGCGAGCACATGCTCATCAATATCGGTCCCCAGCACCCCGCTACCCACGGGGTGCTCAGGCTGGTGATCGAGCTGGACGGCGAAACGGTCATCCGCGTCGTGCCACACATCGGCTATCTGCACTCCGGTTTCGAGAAGCTGGGTGAATACCGGCACTACAATCAGATCGTCCCGCTGACCGACCGCACCGACTACCTGAGTCCGATGGCCAACAACGTGTGCCTCGCGCTCGCGGTCGAAAAGCTCATGGGCATCGAGATCACCGAGCGCTGCCAAGTGCTCCGGGTCATTGCCTGCGAGATCAGCAGGATTATTTCACACCTCGTCTGGCTGGGCACGACCGGCATCGACTTGGGAGCGTTCACCCCATTTCTCTGGTGCTTCTACCAACGGGAACGGTTGTACAACCTGCAGGAGGCTTGGACCGGCGCCCGGCTCACCACGAGTCTCACCCGGGTGGGCGGCCTCATGGCCGACATTCCCGACGGGTTTGAGGACGGCCTGCGTGATTTCTGCCGTACCTTCCCCAAGACGCTGAACGAAGTGGACGCGATGTTCACCCGCAACGCGATCTGGTGCGGGCGTACCCAGGGCGTTGGAGTCATGAGCGGAGCCGAGGCGACCAACTATTCGCTGTCCGGACCGATGCTCCGCGCCAGCGGCGTGGACTACGACGTTCGCAAGGATCGCCCCTACCTCGGCTACGACGGCTACTCCTTCGACGTGCCGGTGGGAGAGTACGGGGACATCTACGATCGCTACCGGGTGCGCCTCGAGGAGATGTACCAGTCCAACCGAATTCTGGAGCAGGCACTCGACCACCTGGCGTTGCTGAAGGGCGCCCCCATCAACGTCAGCGATCCGCGGGTGATCCTGCCGCCCAAACATCGGGCGATGAGCGACATGGAAGCGATGATTTTTCACTTCAAACAGGTGATGGAAGGGGTCACGGTCCCGGTGGGAGAGGCCTATCTCGGCATCGAGAACCCGAAAGGTGAGTTGGGCTATTACTTCGTCTCAGACGGTACCGCGAAGCCGGTTCGTTGGCGCATCCGCCCGCCTTCTTTCATCAACCTTGCCTGCCTGCCCAAGCTCTGTGAGGGTGTGCTCCTGTCCGACGTGATCGCCATTAATGCCAGCGTGGACATCGTGATGGGAGAGATCGACCGATGACCGACGCCGTCAAGAACCATCAGGCAGTCTTTGTCGGGGCAGCGAAGGCGCGGCTCGAGGCCCTCTTCCCAAAATATCCGACGAAGCAGGCGTGCCTGTTACCGGCGCTGTGGATCGTGCAGCAGGAGCGCGGCTGGATTTCGGACGGCGCGGTGGCGGAGGTCGCGGACGTGCTGGGACTGACACCGGCGTACGTGCGGGGTGTAGTGACGTTCTACACCATGTACCACACTCACCCGGTCGGCCGCCACTTCATTCAAGTCTGCACTACATCTCCCTGCAACATCTGCGGCGCGGAGGAGGTCACCAAGGCCTTTCTGAAACACACCGGATGCCTGGAGCTCGGGGCGACCAGCCCAGATGGGCGCTTTACGGTCATCGAGGTGGAGTGTCTGGGCGCGTGCGGCTTCGCCACGCCGGCCCTCATCGACGATGATTTCATCGAGGGAGTCACACCCGAGCGAGTCGCGGGCATCCTGCAGGGGTACCGCTGATGGGCTTTCCGCATCCGATTCATCCCAAGGAAGAGCCCATCCTCTCGAAGCACTTCGGGGATGCGGGCGCTCGGTCGTACGACGGCTGGGTTTCCCGGGGCGGGTACGAAGGATTGAAGAAAGCCCTGGGGATGACCCGCGACGAAGTCATCGACCAGATCAAGGCTTCCGGGCTGCGCGGCCGCGGTGGGGCCGGGTTCCCCACCGGGATGAAGTGGTCTTTCATGCCGAAGGAGGTGACCAAGCCGCACTACCTCGTCTGCAACGCGGACGAGTCAGAGCCCGGCACCTTCAAGGATCGGGAGATCCTCCGCTGGACACCGCACCAGTTGATCGAGGGTTGCGCCATTGCGGCCCACGCCATCGGAGCCGAGCGGACCTACATCTACGTTCGTGGTGAGTTCACCGTCGAGTACCGGATCCTGCAGACAGCCGTGGACGATGCGTACAAGGCCGGGGCACTCGGCGGAGACGCGCTGGGCTCCGGCCGGCGGATCGACATGGTGGTGCACCGCGGGGCGGGCGCCTACATCTGCGGTGAAGAAACCGCGATGATGAATTCACTCGAAGGAAAACGTGGCAATCCCCGCATCAAGCCGCCGTTCCCTGCGGCGGCCGGACTGTGGGCCTGCCCGACGACGATCAATAACGTCGAGACGCTCGCTGCCACGCCGCACATCATCAATCGCGGCGCCGACTGGTACAAAGGCCTCTGTCGGGGCAATCCCAAGAGCACGGGTACCAAGCTGTTCTCGGTCTGCGGACATGTACAGCGTCCCGGGAACTACGAGGTCGTCATGGGGACGCCGATGCGCGACCTCGTCTTCGACATGTGCGGCGGCATGCGTCCGGGGCGCACTCTGAAGGCGGTGATTCCGGGTGGATCCTCTGTGCCGATCATGTCGGCGGCGGAGATCGAGGATTGTGCCATGGATTACGAGGGCATCGTTGCGAAGGGCTCGATGCTGGGATCCGGCGGCATGATCGTCATGGATGATTCGACCGATATCGTGTACCAGGTGATGCGCCTCGCGCGCTTCTACGCCCACGAATCCTGCGCCCAATGCACCCAATGCCGGGAAGGTACCGCGTGGACCACCAGGATACTGGAGCGGATTCTGGCCGGAAAAGGGAAGCCTGAAGATCTCGATCTTCTCCTGGACCTCGCGGAGAACATGACTGGCAAGACCATCTGCGTGCTCAGCGACTCGTGCGCGGCCCCGGTGGTGAGTGCGATCAAGAAGTTCCCGGAGGAGTTCGCAGCATACCTGAACCGGACGAAGGCTTCCGTGATGGTTGGGGCATGATCGTCGTCGCCTGGCGATTGCTGGCTGTGCCAAATGACCGACGGCCGATGGCCGACGGCCACAGTATCGGCTTCGAGCCTACGGAATCATGAGCGACCTTGTCAGCGTGACCATAGATGGGATGTCCGTGCAGGTGCCGAAGGGCACCAGCATCATCGAGGCCGCCAAACAGGCTGGTGTCCTCGTGCCGCACTACTGCTATCACCCGTCGCTCCCGTCACCCGCGGTTTGCCGTATGTGCCTGGTGGAGGTCGAGAAGGCTCCCAAGCTCATGCCGGCGTGCGTAACGACGGTGGCCGAAGGGCAGGTAGTTCACACCGACAGCGAGCAGGCGCGCAAGGCACGCGAAAGCGTACTCGAGTTCCTGCTCATCAACCATCCGCTGGATTGCCCGATCTGCGATCAGGCCGGCGAGTGCGAGCTGCAGAACTATGTGTTCCGCGAGGGCCGGTCAGGTACTCGCTACTCGGAGTACGCCAAGCGCTACAATCCGGTGGAGGACTTTGGTCCCGACATTCTCTATGTCACCAACCGCTGCATCCTGTGCACCCGCTGCGTGCGGTTCATGGAGGACGTCGCGGGGAATGCGGTCCTGAACGTATCCGAGCGCGGCGACCGGGCCTTCATCGGCATCGAGGAGGAGCAGCTGCTGGACCACCCGTGGGCCGGCAACGTCGTGGATCTCTGCCCGGTCGGGTCGCTCATCTCCAAGGACTTCCTGCACAAGGCGCGTGCCTGGGACCTGGACAAGACTGCCGGCATCTGTACCGGCTGCTCCCAGGGATGCAACACCACGATCGATACTCGGGACAACACGGTAGTGCGGCTGCGTCCGCGCCCAAACCTGGAAGTGAATCGGCACTTCATCTGCGATCATGGGCGCATGAACTACCGCTGGATGAATCGTGGAGATCGAATTGAAGCACCGCTGATGCGTGATGGCTCGCGCCACACCGCCACCAGCTGGGACGAGGCACTGAGCCGATTCGCCGCACTCATCGGGAAGGGCGGGCGGGCCGTCCTGCTCGCTTCGGGTGGCGCCTCGTTCGAATCGCTCGGAACAGCGAAAGCCTTGCTCGCCGGGACCACCCTCACCGCGGCGGTACAGGCCCCGGTGGCGGAGCAAGAGGAGCCGCTTCAGGGAGTGCCGGGTCTCGCGCTCCGGAAGGAACGGGTACCCAACGGATCGGGGGCCCGCCTCCTGGGCTATTCGACCGACTGGAACGCCGGGGTGCAGGCGGCCGGATCTGCCCAACTTGTCGTGTTGCTGGACGTCACGCTGACCGAGGCCGAGGCATCGGTGATTGGCAGCGCCGGCGCGGTGGTAGTGCTGGGGACCCTGGAACCGCAGGCTCTGCCGGCCGCGCAACTCGTCCTTCCCGTTACCACTGTCGTCGAAGAGAGCGGCACCTTCGTCAATCGCGACTACCGGGTCCAGCGCTATCACCAGGCCCGCTCGGGGCCCGGCATGGCCCGGCCCGCGTGGTGGGTACTGAGCGCCACCCGCTCCGCTCAACCGGGATCCCCTCAGCCTGCAACCACCGCCGAGGCCTTTGCGGCCATCGCCGCGACGATTCCGGCCATGGCGGGCCTGACATACGCGGACCTCGGCGGTACCGGTCGAGTGGTCCCAACGTCAATGCCCGCACCCGCCGGAGCCTGATCATGACGCCCGAGATCAAAGGCCTGATTCTGGTCTCCGCGCTCAAGCTGATCGTGGTATTCACGATCACGTTGGTCGGTGTCGCGCTGCTCACCTTGATGGAGCGGAAGGTCTCGGCCTGGATGCAGTATCGGCTGGGACCGAACCGGGTCGGGTTCGGCGGGCTCTTGCAGCCCGCCGCCGACGGTGTGAAGAACATTCTCAAGGAAGAGACCTTCCCTGGCACCGCGAACCGCGGGTTGTTCATGCTGGCGCCCGTCCTGGCCTTTATTCCCGCGCTGGTCCTCGGGTCGGTGATTCCATGGGCCGCGCCGCTGCCGATCGCATTCGATTTCACGCTTCCGCTCGTCGGCCGATTCAGTTATGACGCCCTCATGCCCATGGCAGTGGCCGATCTCCCCATCGGCATGCTGTTCGTCCTCGCGGTCAGTTCGACCGGGGTCTACGGGATCGCGCTGGCGGGGTGGTCGTCGAACAGCAAGTACGCGCTGCTGGGCGGCCTCCGCGCCAGCGCGCAGATGGTGTCCTACGAGGTGGCGATGGGGCTGGCGGTGGTACCGGTCCTGCTCCTCACGGGGAATGTCGCATTTGGATCGATTATCCAGGCGCAGCAGCAGGGACCATTCGGCTGGTTTGTGCTGCCCCTCTTTCTCGCATTCCACAACTTCCTTGTATCGGGGTTCGCGGAGACAAATCGGCTGCCCTTCGACATGCCAGAGGCCGAGTCCGAGCTGATTGCCGGCTACCACACCGAGTATTCCGCGATGAAGTTCTCGATGTTCTTCATAGCCGAGTATGCGAACATGGTGACCGTGTCCGCAATGGTGACTACGCTCTTTCTGGGTGGCTGGGACATTCCGTTTACCCACTGGGACGAGGTCCCCGGTGTGTTGCAGACCTTGGCGACCGGCGGCGTGATGTTCCTGAAGGTGTTCTTCTGGCTGTTCTTCTTCATGTGGATTCGCTGGACCCTACCGCGATTCCGATATGATCAACTCATGGCGTTGGGGTGGAAGGTCCTCATGCCCATCGGCCTCGCCTACGTGATGCTCATCGCGTTGGCGCTGTACATCCTGGATGTGGTCGGGCTGACGGGTTGGGTCGCTCGGATGGGCGTGTTGACCGTCATCAACGTCGCGCTGGGCTACATCGTGTTTGTCGTGATGGACCGGGGCCTTCTCATCAGCGGATCTCGGAGCCGGCCACCCGCGGCGGGTCAATTCGGTCGGGTAGCGTGAGGAGCCCATGGCAATTGGCGTGAAGGTCATGAAGCGGCCGGGGAAGGACGTGAGCTACGTCCGGGCCACCCTCAAGGGCATGGCGATCACCTTCAAGAAGATGCTGGAGCCGAAGGTGACCATGCAGTACCCGGAGGAGAAGAGCGCTCCTGAAGCGGAACGCGGCGGGTGGACCATCTCGCCGCGATGGCGCGGTACCCACCGGATGCTCACTGACGAGCAGGGCCGATCCAAGTGTGTCGCCTGCGGGCTCTGTCCCCAGATCTGCCCGGCGAATTGTATCAAGCTCGTGCCCGGGGAAGACGAGGATGGCAATCGCTACCCGCTGATCTATGAGATCGACGAGTTCCGCTGCGTCTTTTGTGGCTACTGTCAGGAAGTGTGCCCCGAGGAGGCGATCCACGTCGGGGTCCACTACGAGAATGCGGAGTACAGCAGAGACCGGTTCGTTTACGACCTGGAGCGGTTGTCGGGGCAGACCCACCCCGTCTCGACGCTCTGGGATCCGACCGACCCGAAAGGCGAATGATGCAGGAGCAGCTCTTCTGGTTCTTTGCGGGGATGGCGATCGCAGCCGCGATCCTGGTCGTCACTCTTCGAAATCCGATCGCTTCCGCGTTCTGCCTCGTCGTGACCATGCTTTCGCTGGCCGCGATCTTCTTCATGCTCAACGCGCAATTCATCGGGATAATCCAGATTCTCGTCTATGCGGGCGCCGTCATGGTGCTCTTCCTGTTTGTCATCATGCTGCTCAATCTCGGGCGGGGTGAGAGCGATCTGCGCGGCGCGCCGGCCTGGTTCGTCGGCATCGTCCTGGCCGGCGTGCTGGCGAGCCAGCTCGGCCCGCTCGGCGGGTACACCCGGGAGCGTCTCGCGCTCGAATACAGCCGGTCCACCTCGCTCGCCGAACCGGCCGTCGTGTTCGACTCCACGATGAACACATCCGCCCTCAACCCGGCCACCGCCACCCAGGAGCGTGGCGTGCCGGGCGATATCGCCCTGCCATTGTTCCAGCAGTATCTCGTCCCCTTCGAGCTGACCTCCATCCTCCTGCTCACAGCGATCGTCGGGGCGGTGGTGCTGGCAAAGCGGAGGCTGTGATGTCCCTCATTGCTCCGGCGCTTGGTGTCTCGGCGGTTCTGTTCACCATCGGAGTGCTGGGCGTGCTCCTGCGCCGAAACGTCATTGTGATTTTCATGTGCGTTGAGTTGATGCTCAATGCCGTGAACCTCACGTTCGTCGCCCTGTCCGGGGCGTTCGGCCTGTCGGGGCAGATCTTCGTGTTCTTCGTGATGACGGTGGCCGCCGCGGAGGCCGCGGTGGGCCTCGCGATCATCCTGGCGATCTTCCGGCACCACAAGTCGGTGGACCTGCAGAACATCAACCTGCTCAGGGGCTGATGCATCTCTCGTTTGCGGTCCTCGCTGCGCTGGGGCAGGGCCAGGCCGGCCTTCAGGAATTGGTGGAATCCGATCTCCGCCGGCCGGTGGCCCTCATCGTCGGGCTTCCCCTCCTGGGCTTTCTGGTGAATGGCGCGATCGCCCTGTGGCGACCCCGCGCCAAGCTGGCGATATCCGTCATCGGGTGCGCGGTCCTCCTCGCGGCTTTCGGCGTGAGCCTGCTGCTGTTCGGCGCGCTTTCCGAAGTGTGGCGCGCCGCTCCGGACAACGCCCCGGTCATCAGCTTCTGGTCCTGGCTCCCAGTTGGCGAACTCCAGGTGGATTTCGGGTTTCAGCTTGATCAGCTCTCGATGGTCATGCTCCTCGTCGTCACGGGCGTAGGAAGCCTGATCCACCTGTTCAGCGTCGGCTACATGAAGGAGGACGAGGGGTACGCGCGGTATTTCGCCTACCTCAATCTGTTCGTGGCCTTCATGCTCGTCCTCGTGCTCGGGGCAAGTTTCCCGATGATGTTCATTGGGTGGGAGGGTGTGGGGCTGTGTTCCTACCTGCTGATCGGATTCTGGTTCACCGAAAAGGCCAACGCCGACGCGGGCAAGAAGGCCTTCATCGTCAACCGGATTGGCGACTTCGGCTTCCTCATCGCGATGTTCATGATCTGGCAGGCGTTCGGCGGCCTGGGGTTCAAGGACGTGCTTGAACGGGCGCCGTCGGTGCTGCAGCCGGGTGGCGCACTGGTCACCGCGATCACCCTGTTCCTCTTTCTGGGATGTACTGGCAAATCGGCCCAGATCCCCCTCTATACCTGGCTGCCGGACGCAATGGCGGGACCCACGCCGGTTTCCGCGCTGATCCATGCTGCCACGATGGTGACCGCCGGCGTCTATCTCGTGGCCCGGACCAACGTCCTGTTCGCGCTGGCCCCGACCAGCCAGGCAGTGGTCGCCGGTATCGGGGCTCTGACCGCGCTTTTCGCGGCGACAATCGGCCTTCGCCAGTACGACATCAAGCGGGTTCTGGCGTATTCCACCGTTTCCCAACTCGGCTACATGTTTCTCGGCGTCGGCACTGGGGCGATTACCGCCGGCATCTTTCACCTGGTGACCCACGCCTTCTTCAAGGCGCTCTTGTTCCTCGGGGCTGGCAGCGTGATTCACGCCATGCATCACGCCTACCACAAGACCCACGCCCACGAGGACGCACAGGACATGCGAAACATGGGCGGCTTGGCGAAGTACATGCCCATCACTGCTGGCGTCATGATCGTCGCGACCCTCGCGATAGCCGGGATTCCGCCCTTCGCCGGCTTCTTCTCCAAAGATGAGATCCTCGCCTTCGCCTTCGGGCGTGGTGAGGCCCAGCCAGTCTTTCGGCTCTTCTGGGCCATGGGAGCGACGGCGGCCTTTCTCACCGCATTCTACATGGCGCGCCTCATCGCCATGACGTTCTTCGGGGAGAACCGGACGGGCGCGGACGAGCGGAAGCAGCTGCACGAATCGCCCTGGATCATGACCGGGCCTCTCATACTCCTTGCCGTACTCAGCATCGCCGGGGGCTGGCTCAATTTGCCCGAGTTTGCCCATGGCCTCGGGCGGACTGAGTTGCTGCACCACTGGCTCGAGCCCGTTACCGCGCCAGGCAACACGGTATCCGGAGGACTGGGTACCGCCGCGGTCCTCCCGCACGGAAACCTTGAAACCGGCCTGGTCGTGCTCGCGATTCTCATTGCAGTTGCAGGCCTTGCGCTTGGCTGGTTCACCACGCTTCGGGCTCAAGTTGTCGCGGCGCGTGCTGCCCCAGCCGAACGGGGCATCTGGAAGCTGATCTACAACAAGTACTATGTGGACGAGCTGTACGATCGCTTCATCGTGCAGCCGCTCGTCGCGTTCTCCCGCCGGGTGCTCTGGAAAGCAATCGACCAGGGCGCAATCGATGAAGGCGGTGTCAACGGTGCGGCGAATCTCTCCCGTGCGCTGGGATGGCTCGGCAGCCGGCTGCAGACCGGTCAGGTGGGCGTCTACGTCGTCCTCTTCCTGGTCGGGGCGCTGTACGTCCTCGGGATGGTGACTTGGCGATGACTGATTTCCTCGCCTCCATCGGGTACAACGAGTGGATCCTGAACGCCTTGCTCGTATGGCCGCTGGTCGGCGCACTCCTGGTCGCGCTTGTGCCTCCCGCCCGCGCCAAGATGGTGGCGCTCCTTGTTACGCTGCTCGAATTGCTGGCCTCGCTCGGCCTGTGGTGGGCGTTCGATCCGACTGCGACCGCCATGCAGTTCGGCGTGAGCGCGCCCTGGCTGCCGCAGTGGGGGATTGGCTACACCCTTGGGCTGGACGGCATCTCCCTGTTCATGGTTCTGCTCACGACGGTCATCATGCCGCTCGCCGTGCTGAGCAGCTTCAAGTACATCACTGAGCGCGAGAAGCTCTATTACGCCCTCATGCTCACCCTGTTGACGGGCATGCTCGGGGTGTTCCTCGCCCTCGACATGTTCCTCTTCTACGTGTTCTGGGAGATCATGCTCATCCCGATGTATTTCATCATCGGGATATGGGGGGGCAGAAACCGACTGTACGCTGCCATCAAGTTCTTCATCTATACCATGGCCGGTTCGCTGCTGATGCTTGTGGCTATTCTGGTCATGATGTTCCACATCTCGGATAGCACTGGGACACCGAGCTTCAGCTACCAGGCCTTCCTGAGCGCGGGGCCGCAACTGGGGCCCTTGGCGCCGTGGCTCTTCGCTGCGTTCGCGCTGGCCTTCGCGATCAAGGTCCCGATCTTCCCGTTCCACACGTGGCTGCCGGATGCTCACGTCGAGGCGCCCACCGCCGGGTCGGTGATCCTGGCAAGCATCCTCCTCAAGATGGGTACGTACGGGTTCCTGCGGTTCGCGGTCCCGTTCTTCCCCGAGGTGGCGCTCTCTCCGGTTGTCACGACGATCGTGGTCACGGTGGCTGTGATCGGCGTGGTCTACGGCGCACTCGTAGCCATGGTCCAACCGGACGTGAAAAAGCTCGTGGCCTATTCCTCGGTGAGCCACCTGGGCTTCGTGATGCTTG
This sequence comes from uncultured Gemmatimonadales bacterium, assembly GCA_963748035.1. Taxonomy (GTDB): domain Bacteria; phylum Gemmatimonadota; class Gemmatimonadetes; order Gemmatimonadales; family GWC2-71-9; genus JADJOM01. Next base: position 767,844 of record CAVVHO010000005.1, read on the forward strand.
GCATCTGGGCCGCGACGCTGCAGAGCGTCCAGGGTGCCTTGATGATCATGATCGGGCACGGACTGTCTACCGGCGCGCTGTTCCTCCTGATCGGCATGCTCTACGAGCGACGACACACCCGTGAGATCTCTGCCTATGGTGGTCTGGCGAAGGTGATCCCGGTCTTCTCGCTCATTCTTGTCGTGACCTCCCTCGCCTCGATCGGATTGCCCGGTTTGAACGGGTTCGTTGGGGAGTTTCTGGTGTTGCTCGGCAGCTTCCAGCGTCATCCTTGGGCCACTGGTATCGCCACGACTGGCGTAATCTTCGCGGCGGCCTACCTGCTGTGGGCGGTGCAGCGCATCATCTTTAACCGCCTCGACCATCCGGAGAACGAGCATCTGACGGATCTCACGGCCCGGGAGCTGTGGGTGGTCCTCCCGCTCGTCGCCGGAATGGTGTGGCTCGGCCTCTATCCGAAACCGGTGCTCGACCGCATGGACGCCGCGGCGAAGACCTACGTCCGCATGGTGGAAACCGCCCGCGAACGAGCGCCCGCGACCGCACTGCTGCGCCCCGAAGCCCCTCGCCCCTGACCATGCCGATCGATCCAACCACTCCGCTGGGTATGACGCTGGCGTTGCTTCCCGAAGTCGTGCTTTCGGTGGCGGCCCTGGCCGTTCTTCTGGTGATCAGCTGGCGGCACGAAGGCGCGCGTGACAGTCGTCTGGCCGGCTGGCTGAGCCTGGCCAGCCTCGCGCTGGCGGGGATCGCGCTGTACTGGCTCAGCGCCAACTCGCCCGAGGAGCCCGGGTTGGGGCAAATGATGGCGCTCGACAGTTTTCGCTACGCGGGCTCGGCCCTGATCCTGTTGGTGACGGCGGGCTCGATCCTGGCATCGCTCGGATACCTCGAACGTGAGCGCCTGCTAGCGCCCGAGTTCTATATCCTGATACTGCTGGCCGTCGTCGGCATGCTGTTCATGGTGAATGCCGAGGACCTCATCGTCGTCTTTCTCGGCCTGGAAACAATGTCCGTCGCGGTCTACGTGCTGGCTGGCTACGACCGGGGCAACGCTTTCTCAGCGGAGGCCGGGCTCAAGTACTTTCTGATCGGAGCGTTCGCCTCCGGATTCCTGCTGTACGGCATCGCGCTCACCTACGGGGCTTCGGGCTCCACCAATCTGGTGCTGATCGGCGCCCAATTCGCCGACAAGAACCCGAGCCTGATGGCTCGGCTCGGCTTGGGACTGCTGATAATCGGATTCGGCTTCAAGGTCGCGGCGGTGCCGTTTCACATGTGGGCTCCGGACGTCTATGACGGGGCTCCGACGCCGGTTGCCGGTTTCATGGCGACCGCGGTCAAGACTGCGGCGTTCATCGCGCTGGCTCGGGTGTTCTTCACCGGCTTCACGGGACTGGTGGCGCAGTGGCAACCTATTGTCTTAGGCGTTGCGGTGGCCTCCATGGTCCTCGGGAACCTGGTGGCACTGGCGCAGAAGCCCATCAAGCGCATGCTCGCCTACAGCTCGATTGCCCATGCCGGGTATCTGTTGGCCGCACTGTGGCCCGGCAGTGCGTTCGGCGTTTCAGCGCTCACTTTCTACCTCCTCGGATACGGGGTCACCTCGGTGGCCGCATTCGCCATTCTCGGCGCGCTCGGCCGCGACGGCGAGCGCGACGTGACGTTGGCTGACCTCGCCGGGCTCAGTCAAAGCCGACCTTGGATGGCGTTCGCCCTGTCGGTCTGCATGCTGTCCTTGCTTGGCTTTCCCGGCACTATCGGCTTCATCGGGAAGTGGTACATCCTCTCGGCCACCATCACTGCCGGCAATCCCCTACTCGCGGTCGTGCTGGTCGTGACCAGCTTGATCTCTGCGGGTTACTATATGCCGGTCATCATGACGATGTACATGCGGTCGGCCCGCGCGCCTCTCGCCTACTTCGACCGTGGGCTGGCCGGCACTGCCAGGGCTGCGGTTCTGGTATGCATGGTGCTGGTGCTGCTTTTCGGAATCTGGCCCAGCCCGGCCTTGCACTTCAGCGACAACGCGGCCTTTTCGCTCGCCCAATCATCGGGGCAGGCCGCTACCGGCCCTTGATCGTGCCTCGCTTCCGGACCTTGGCAGACCCCCCGCGGCAATTCTGCTGACGTGCACGTTCCCAGATCCGTTTTTCGCCAGTATGACGTCCGTGGGCTGGTCGGTACCGAGCTGACGCCGGAATTGGGTCGAGGCCTCGGGCGCGCCGTCGCATCCATGAGTTGGGACCGGTTCAGCCGCGCGCCCACCATCGCCGTTGGTCAGGATAACCGGCCCTCAGGCGCCTCACTTGCTGCCGGAGTACGTGCCGGGATCGTGGAAGCGGGGGGCCGGGCGATCGATGTTGGCCAGCTCCCGACCCCGGCGCTCTATTTCGCCACGCACGCGCTCGGCATCCAGGGTGGCGTGCAGGTTACCGGGTCTCACAATCCGCCGGAGTTCAACGGTTTCAAGATGGTGCTCGCCGGCGAGGCGCTGCATGGCGAGGACATCGTCCTGCTGCACGACATGATCGAGCGCGAGGCATGGCGTTCAGGAGCAGGAAGCGAAAGCGCCAATGGCTCGGTGCTCGCCAAGTACCGCGACGCAATCGTAAGCCGGCACCGGATGCGGCGACCGGTAAGAGCTGTGGTGGACTGCGGCAACGGCGTCGCCAGCCTGATTGCCGTCTCCACCCTTGAAGCTCTTGGTGCGGAGGTGATTCCCCTCTACTGCCAGTCGGACGGCACTTTCCCCAACCATCATCCCGATCCCACCGTTATCGAAAACCTCCACGTCCTTCGGGCCGAAGTGCGGCGAACGGGCGCCGAGCTGGGGATTGCATTCGACGGGGACGCCGACCGGATCGGCGCCGTGGACGAGCAGGGTGAGGTCATCTATGGTGATCAACTGCTGATCGTTTTCGGGCGTGATGCGATTCGTCGCTTCGGCCCCGGAATTCCGGTCATCTTCGATGTGAAGTGTTCCGAGACTCTCCCCCAGGCGCTTGCGGCCGCTGGCGCCCGTCCGGAGATGTGGAAGACTGGCCACTCGCTGATCAAGGCGCGAATGCATGCGCTGAACGCACCGCTGGCGGGCGAGATGAGTGGCCACATGTTCTTCGGAGGCGACTGGTTCGGGTTTGACGACGCGCTCTTCGCGGCCGCAAGACTACTGGAAATTGTCTCGACGGGCCGGGGAGGTCTCGCGACCTTGCTCAGCGATATTCCCAAGACGGCGACCACACCCGAGATCCGCGTGGACTGCGATGAGGACCGCAAGTTTCAGCTCGTCGAGAAGGCCGCCCGCCACTTCGCGACCCTTTATCCCGTCAACACCATCGATGGGATCCGCATGACCTTCCCCAAGGGCTGGGGCCTGATTCGGGCATCCAATACCCAGCCAATTCTGGTACTGCGCTTCGAGGCCGCTGACCAGCCGACCCTCGAAGCCTATCAGACCGAGGTCATGGCCTGGCTCAAACAGCAGAGCTGACTGGCTTGCCGCCGCACAATTGAAGCAAGCCAGCTGAGCTCCTACGGTGGCGGGCCCATCGGTCCGCCGATACGTTTGTCCCTCATGTCCCCACGTGCGCTCCGTCTCACCATCGTCGTATTGGTCCTGGTCGCCCTCCTCTTCGCGGGGCGCTGGACAGCGGGGCTCCTGGCCGAACGATGGTGGGCGGCGGAGGTGTCCCTCTCGGCGGCGCATTTCGTCACTCGCTGGGCTGTCCTGTCGCTGGTGCTCGAGTCCGCGGGTATCCTCCTCGCCTGCACGTGGTTTATCACCCACTTGCTGCTCGTTTACCGCGCGATCGGCTCCGTTCAGGTCCATCGCAGGCTGGGCAACCTGGAGATCCGCGAGGCCGTGAACATGCGCGCCATCGTCTGGCTCAGCATCGGCGGGGGCCTCCTGCTCGGCGTGCTCGGGGGCCGTGGACTCGGTGGATCGACCGGCCAGATGTTGGTCGGGTGGACCGGGCTTCAATATGGGGAAGTGGACCCGCTGCTCGGGCGGGAGTTTGGCTTCTACCTGACGCGGCTTCCCCTGTGGCGCCTGATGCATGGGTATGCCCTCCTCTTGACCTTGGCGGCACTCGGCGGCGTGGCGGTGTTGTACGGCGTCATCGGAGCGTTGCGTTGGGTTGATCGGCGACCGGCTATCAACGACCACGCACGGCGACACCTCGGCGCCCTCGGAGCGCTGCTGGCCCTGTGCCTCGCCTGGGGATACCTGCTTGAGCCCTACGAATTGGTCGGGGGACTGCACGGCAGCATACACTCGGGTCTATTCGAGTTCCATCGCACCGTCGCGCTCATGCTTACCGGGACGGCGTTCACAGCGGCCCTGCTTTCGATCCTCTGGGCGATTCGGGGCCGTAACACCATCATGCTCGCGATTTGGGCGCTACTCGGTGTCGCCTCGGTGCTCGGTCACTATGTGATCCCGCTGCTGCTCGGGTCGAACCCGGTCTCGGTTATCGAGCCGGCGACTCGGCGACAACTCGATCAACTCGCCTACGGCATGACCGCCATCCGGGACTCTGCGCTCAAGCGTCGCGACTCCCCGCCGGATCCCCCGATACCACCAGCGCTGTGGACTCCCACCCTTGCCGTAGAGGCAACCACCGGCGATTCCGGACGGGTGGTGGCCGCCGACCGCGCCGTTGTGATGGTCGCTCATCGTCCGCGCCCCGCGTGGCTCGTCGTACGAGACCAGGCAGGGCAGGGGGCTTCCATCAGCGTCCTGCTCGACGACCAAACGAGCGGCCTCGGGCTTCCCATCGTATTTCATGATCCCGACAGCCTGCGAACCCCGAATGGCGTGCCGGCGATGCGCCTCCCGCTCCGGTCGATCTGGCCCCGTGGACCCCAGAGCGTGCTGGACACCGTGGCAGGCGGAGTGAAGGTCGGCTCCGGCTTTCGGCGCCTCGCCCTCGCCTGGGCACTGCAATCGGGTCGGTTGCTCGGCCCCGCATTGCCGAATCAGGAGGCGTTCTGGCATCTCGATCCCGTGGACCGGCTGAAGCGACTCGCGCCCTTTGCCGAATGGGGCGCTCCCTCGCCCCGTCTCATCGGAGGGGAACTGGTTTGGCTGGTGGACGGCTATTTGTCCGGGCCGGCCTTCCCCGGCTCGAGCCGAGTCCACTGGCGAGGTGAGTGGGTGGGCTCTCTGCGAGCTGGTTTTGTGGGCGTGGTCCATGCAGGGAACGGCGCCACGACGATTTATCTCAGGCACACCGCTGATGAGGTTGCCAAGCAGTGGCGCGTCATCACTGACAGCCTCATCCAACCTTCTTCCGCGATGCCCCCGGATATCGTGCGGGCGCTGCCGTATCCGGCCGAGCTGCTGGAGGCTCAGGTGCGGGTCCTCTCCGAGGCTCACTGGGCTCTCGGTCAAGTTATCGGTCGGGGCGAGTCGATCGGCGTCACCGGACCAGGCGAAGAGGCGATGTGGGAGCCGGATACCAGCGGTGTGCAACTCGTCGTCCCCTACGTTCGCCCCCAACAGCGGCAGATCTCGGCGGTCGTGCGGGCCCACGTTGCAGATGGATGGGAGACGCTGTCGATCTTCCGGGTCGACAGTCTTCTTTCTCTGCCCGACCCGACCACCCTGCAGGCTCGGTGGGGCCGGTTCCCCACCTTTCAGCAAATCAAGGATTCCGTCGAACGAAACGGCGCCCGGCTCGAACCCGGCCCCGTTCGCTATTGGCCGACCGCGGCTGGCCTCGGCGCATATCAGCCCCAGTTCGCTCAGCGAGAGAATATGGAGCCGGCGCTAGCCTGGGTAAGTCTGGCCGTAGGGGACCGCCGCGGAGCGGGACACGATCTGGAAGAAGCCTGGCAGAATCTCCTTGGACTGTCAGCGCCCATCATCGCGGCGGGGGAGCGGGGAAGTCAGTTGCTCGAGGCCCGCCGCTATCTGCAAGCCGCTGACGCGGCGCTCAAACGCGGGGACCTGGAGGCGTTCGGACGGGCTTGGGAGGCCCTGAGACGCACCCTCCGAGCCCCCTAAGTCACAATCTTGCTTTCGCTTAGGTCAGTACTTACCTTCCGCGCCGCATTCGGTCCCTTCTCTTGGAGGCGGGCCGAACTAGGCTCACCACCGCCGGCGAGGACAGGGTGAATCTCCACGAATACCAGGGCCGGGTTCTGTTCCGCGCGGCTGGCATTCCGATGCCGGACGGCGATGTCGCCTCCACGCCTTCGGAGGCGGAGTCCATCGCCAGGCGGGTGGGGGGGACGGTGGTCGTGAAGGCCCAGGTGCACGCCGGCGGGCGTGGCAAAGCAGGCGGCGTGAAACTCGCCAAGACGCCCGGCGAAGCTGCAGAGGCGGCTGAGAGAATCCTGGGGATGACCATCAAGGGACTGGTGGTGCAGCGGGTTCTTGTCGTTCCCGCCGCCGACATCGTCAGTGAGGCCTACGCTGGACTAATCATGGATCGGGCAACCCAGCGCCCGGTATTCATGGTGAGTCCCGCGGGAGGCATCGATATCGAAGAGGTCGCGGCGAAGACGCCGGAGCAGATTCTGCGCTTAGGGGTGGATCCGCGTTACGGCCTGCTGCCGCACCAGGCCGCCGAACTTGGGTTCTTTCTCTACCGCGATATTCCGCAAGTCCGAGCCGCGGCGCGAATCCTGGAGCAGCTCTATCAGGTCTTCACGACCAACGGCTGCTCCCTCGCAGAGATCAATCCGTTGGTTACTACGCCGGATGGGCGAGTCGTCGCTCTCGATGCGAAGATCTCTGTCGACGACAACGAACTGGACCGGCGCCCCGATCTGGCGCTCCTGCGGGACGAATCGGCCGAAGCGCCGAGCGAGGTGCAAGCGCGTCGCGCCAACCTGACGTTCATCAAACTGGAAGGCAATGTCGGTTGTGTCGTCAACGGCGCCGGCCTTGCGATGGCCACCATGGACCTGGTGAAATTCTATGGTGGAGATCCCGCCAACTTTCTTGATATCGGCGGCAGCTCCAATCCGGAAAAAGTGGTCAACGCGCTTCGCATCATCACCAGCGACCGCAACGTTAAGGCGATTCTCTTCAACATCTTCGGCGGGATTACCCGCACTGATGATGTCGCCAACGGGATCAAGACTGCGCTCGCGCAGTTTCCGGTGAAGGTCCCGATCGTGGTTCGACTGACCGGGACCAACGAAGCGGAGGCAGTGAAGATTCTGCAGGGGATCGGCATGACCGCGCTCTCCGACATGGACGAAGCTGTCGAAAAGGTCGTGGCGCTTGCGCGGGGCGCGGCGTGAGCGTCTTCATCGGCCGCGACACTCGTCTGATTGTGCAGGGCATCACCGGCCGGGACGGTTCGTTCCACAGCCGGCAGATGCTCGAGTACGGGACGCAGGTCGTGGCGGGCGTCACGCCGGGCAAGGGGGGGCAGCGTTTCGAGAAGACGGTGCCGGTCTTCAACACCGTTCGGGAGGCCGTTCGGGAGACTGGTGCCAATACCGCGGTGATCTATGTACCACCGGTCGGTGCCGCAGGCGCGATGTTCGAAGCGGCGGACGCCGGCATTGGCTTGATCGTATGCATCACTGAGGGGGTGCCGGTGATGGACATGACCAAGGTGCTTCCCTATGTCCGTGAGCGCGGCGCCCGTCTCATCGGGCCGAACTGTCCCGGCCTCATCTCACCCGGCGAATCGAAGGTCGGCATCATCCCCGGGAACATCTGTCTCAAGGGTCGTGTGGGGTTGGTATCTCGGAGCGGCACCCTCACCTACGAGGTGGTCAACCACCTCACGAGGCAGGGAATTGGCCAGAGCACTTGTGTGGGGATCGGCGGAGACCCGCTGAATGGTACCTCGTTCATCGATTGCCTCCGCGCGTTCCAGGCCGATCCGGGGACCGAGGCGATCGTCATGCTGGGCGAGATTGGGGGAACGGATGAACAGGACGCCGCCCGTTTCGTGCGCGATCATGTGACCAAGCCGGTCATTGGGTTCATCGCCGGGCAGACCGCACCACCGGGCCGTCGCATGGGCCATGCCGGGGCGATCATTTCGGGTTCCTCCGGTACTGCGGCGGAAAAGATCGCGGCGTTCGAGGAAGCGAAGATTGCGGTAATGAAACGCCCGGCGGATGTGGTTCCGCTGGTGAAGGCACGACTCAACTGAGAAGAGGTGGTTGTGACGACGACGTTGACGCTCGGCATGCTCAAACCCGACGCCATCGCGAGTGGCAAGGCTGGCCTGATCGTGGCCCTGATCCAGAAGGAGGGATTCATTATTCGTGCGGCCAAGCTGACCCGGCTTACCCCGGCCCAGGCGGGGAAGTTCTACGAGGTCCACAAAGATCGGCCATTTTATCGCGAGCTGGTCGAGTTCATGACCTCCGGACCGGTTCTCCCCATGGCTCTCGAGCGAATTGACGCCGTGGCGCATTTCCGTACCATCATTGGCGCAACCGACCCCGCGGAAGCGGCCCCCGGGACGATCCGGAAGCTCTATGCGGAGTCCAAAGGGAAGAACGCGGTGCACGGGTCGGATAGCGTGGAAAACGGACTACGGGAGGTGGGATTCTTCTTCCCTGAGAGCGAAATGGCTGGGCTCTGGGGCTAGCAAAAGTGCCGTCAAATCTCTTGAAGTAAGTCGTTCTCGCTATTAGCTTTTGGGGCTATGCTTCAGGTCGACGTTCGGGACCTACATCAAGGGCCGCGAGAGACAGTCGCTCAGCTTGAACCCGGGGATCCAACCTTCACCGGGCTCGACTTGGATCTCGATGGACCGGTGCAAGTTGCCGGTCGCCTGTCTCAAACCGGGGATCTCGAATTTTTCTGGCAAGCGCGGCTCGCCGCCAAGCTACACGGTTCCTGTCGTCGTTGCCTCAAGGCTATCGTTTATCCCCTCGATGCGGACGTCGAGGTGCTTTTTAGCGCCGATCCCGATGCTGCCGACGATCCGTCGGTGTATCCGTTGGCGGAACCAGTGACCCGTGTGGACGTCCGCCCGGCGGTGCGTGAGGAGGTTGCACTCGCCGTCTCAGCCTATCCGCTGTGCCGCGAGGATTGCGCCGGGTTGTGTCCCCGGTGCGGGGCGGATCTCAACGTAGGGCCGTGCGATTGCACGGCCCCTTCTGACTGACCGAGGCTTCCGATGGCTGTTCCTAAGCGCAAACTCTCCAAGTCCCGCAAGCGTCTCCGTCGCGGACATCACAAGGCCTTGGCGATGCCCACCCAAGCTTGTCCGCGCTGCAGTTCGCCGAAGCTGCCGCATCGTGTCTGTCCGACCTGCGGCTATTATCGCGGCAAGAAGATGGTTGAGGTCGAGGACGCCTGAGCGTGATCCGGATCGCTCTCGACGCCATGGGGGGGGATCAGGCCCCGCGTGCGGAAGTCGAGGGTGCGCTTCAGGCCCTGACCGAACTGCCGCCCGGTTTTCTCATCCAACTGGTCGGCCGCCGGGACGCCATTGAGCGCGAGTTGGCCCGCTTCGCGGGTGCAGACCGCGCGCGGCTTGAGATTCATGATGCTGCGGACGTCATCGGGATGGACGAGAAGCCGCTTGCGGCCGTGCGCCGGAAGCCCAACTCTAGTCTTGCGATTGCCCTCAACCTGCAGAAGGCCGGTGCGTCGGACGCCTTCGTCTCTGCCGGGAACACCGGGGCCGTGCTCGTGGGTTCGACCATGCTCCTCGGCCTCCACGAAGGTGTGGAACGCGCCACGGTGGCGACCCTCTTTCCCACGGCGGATCTTCCGGTCCTGGTTCTCGATGCTGGTGCCACGGTAGACTGTTCGGCCCGCGAGCTGGTCGGTTTCGCCTGGCTGGGCACCATCTACATGCAGGACGTGCTGGGCCGGACCAACCCCAAGGTTGGACTGCTGAACGTGGGTGAGGAAGACGAGAAGGGAAACGCGGCCGCCAAGGAAGCACACGGCCTGCTCGGACAAGCGCAGGGGCTCAACTATGTAGGGAACGTCGAGGGCCGGGACATCGTCGCAGGACATCACAAGCACGGCATGGTAGACGTCGTCGTTTGCGATGGATTCGTCGGCAATATCGTCCTCAAGTTCTATGAGTCGGTGGCCCGACTGATCGTGAGCCTGGTCCGGAAGGAGGCCCCCGCCGTGCTGGAGCAACCGGAGATTCAGCGGGTGTTCCGTACGCTGGACTATGCCACCTACGGGGGCGCACCGCTCCTCGGAGTGAAGGGGGTCGCGATTATCTGCCACGGCTCCTCCCCGCCAAACGCCTTCAAGAACGCCATCCGAGTGGCCACCCAGGCGGTCGCCCACAATCTCAGCGCGCATATCGGGGCACACTTTGCGCGCCGCGACGCGGAGTCCCAGGCTTGATGCAGCGGCCCTTTGTGCATATCGCGGGGCTTGGTGTGTTCGTTCCAGCGCAGGTCGTGCGCAACCGGGACTTCGAGGCGCGCCTCGAGACCTCCGACCAGTGGATTGTCGAGCGAACGGGCATCAGGGAGCGACGCTTCGCGGGGGTGGCCGAGACCGTGGCTACCATGTCGAAGAGTGCGGCTTGCGCCGCCCTCGGCCGGGCGGGACTTTCGGCCTTGGACTTGGACACAGTTCTGGTCGCAACCGCGACCCCTGACCGCATCATTCCGTCCACCGCCTGTTATCTCCAGGCGTTGATCGGAGCAGAGAAGGCGGCTGCCCTGGACCTCTCGGCGGCGTGCTCCGGGTTCATCTACGGTCTCACGATCGCCGAGGGGCTGATCGCCAGTGGACAGGCGCGGCACGTATTGGTGGTGGGCGGGGAGAAGCTCAGCTCGATTACCGATTCGCAGGATCGCTCCACCGCGATCCTGTTTGGGGATGGCGCGGGAGCCGCGGTAATCTCGGCGGGATCGCCCCAGGGCCGTGGTCTGCTGTCCTCGTTCATCAAGTCCGACGGCCGGCTGGCCAGCCTGCTGTACATCCCGGGCGGGGGGACCGTCGACCCGATCAGCGAGAAGGTCGTCCGGGATCGGTCGCACTACATGAAGATGGCGGGTCGCGAGGTGTTCAAGCACGCCGTCCTGACAATGGCCGAGGCCTGTGACGTGGCCATCCAGCGGGCCGGCATTCGCCCCGAGGAAATCGACCTGCTGGTCCCCCACCAGGCCAATATCCGGATTATCGACGCGACCGCGAAGCATGCGGGTATTCCGCAGGACAAGGTCCTGATCACGGTCGACCGCTACGGGAATACCTCCGCCGCCTCAATCCCAATGGCGCTCGGCGAGGCGGAGGCATCCGGCCGGCTGAAGCGCGGCATGGTGGTGTTGCTCGTGGCCTTTGGGGCAGGCTTCACTTGGGGCGCGGCGGTCATCCGGTGGTAGCCGTCCTTCTGTGTCCAGGACAGGGGGCCCAGAAGGTCGGGATGGGAAAGGACCTCGCCGACCGGTTCCCTGCGGCTCGTGAGACCTTTGAGCGGATTGACGAGGCTCTCGGTGTCTCCCTCTCCCGGCTGATGTGGGAGGGCCCGGAGAGCGAACTCACACTCACGCATAACACCCAGCCGGCCATCCTCGCCCACAGCGTCGCTGTGTGGTCGATCGTGGGCGAGCACCTGATGGGCGCGGCCAAGGCGGCCGCCGGCCACAGTCTGGGTGAATACAGCGCCTACGTCACCGTCGGCGCCCTCACCCCGGAGGCGGCGGCCAAGGTCGTTCGCCGGCGTGGGGAACTGATGTTCGAGGCCGGGACGGCTCGTCCAGGGGCCATGGCGGCGGTGCTCGGCTTGGATACAGACGCGGTCGAGGCAGCCTGCCGCGAAGCCTCCAGCGCGACCGAAATCGCCGTCGCCGCCAACCTCAATGCCCCGGACCAGACGGTGCTCTCAGGTGACCCCGCGGCGGTGGAGCGCGCTGGTAGCCTGTGCAAATCGAAGGGTGCGAAGCGCGTTGTCGCCCTCAAGGTGAGTGGGGCGTTCCATTCGCCCCTGATGCAGCCGGCCGTCGCCGGGCTGGAACAGGCGTTGGCCGGCGCGGGTTTCCGGGACCCAGGCATCCCGGTCATCGCCAATGCGACGGCCGAGCCGGTTCGATCTGCCGCGGAAGCCACGCGGCTGCTCCGGGACCAGTTGACGGCGCCAGTACGCTGGGTTGGCTGCATGCGGCGCGCGGCGGCCCTGGTCCCGGGAGCTTCATTCGTCGAGATCGGGCCTGGCAGTGTGCTGAGCGGGCTGGTGAAACGCAGCGTGCCAGACGCGCAGACGGTCACGCTGGGCACCGCCGACGAAATCGAGAAATACCTGCACACCGCCGGTGTTTGATGGTGTCATCCATCGATCTCTCCGGTAAGACAGCATTCGTCACGGGGTCGACCCGAGGGATCGGGCGGGCGGTGGCTGGTGCGTTATACTCGGCGGGGGCAAAGGTCGCGGTGGTGGGCCGAGATCTGGCTCAGGCGCAGGCGATCGCTGCGGAGCTGGGCGAACGCGCAGTGGGTGTGGCGTGCGATGTGGGTAAGATGCCCCAGGTCGAAACAGCGGTGGCTGCCGCGGAGAAGGCGCTCGGGCCGATCGCTGTGCTGGTGAATAACGCCGGAATCACCCGGGACAATCTCCTGCTGCGCATGAGCGATACGGAGTGGGACGAGGTTCTCGAGGCAAACCTCAAGGGCGCTTTCAACACCACCCGGTCCGTACTTAAAGGGATGATGAAGCGGCGGGCGGGTAGAATCATCAATATTTCAAGCGTGATTGGCCTCTCCGGCAACAAGGGCCAGGCAAACTACGCTGCGAGCAAGGCGGGGCTGATTGGATTCACGAAGTCTGTCGCCAAGGAGTATGGCAGTCGCAACATTCTGGTGAATGCCATTGCCCCCGGGTTCATCGAGACCGACATGACCGGTGCCTTGCCCGAGGAGGCCCGAGCGGCCATGTTGGGCGGGATTTCCTTGGGGCGGTTCGGCCGCCCCGAGGACGTGGCCGGTGCCGTTCTCTTTCTCGCCTCCGAACTTGCGGGATACATTACCGGACAGGTGCTCGTCATTGACGGCGGCCTAGCTGTCTAACGGGCTCTCACTCTTTACTCTCTCCCGAGGAACGTCATGAGCAACGTCGAAGAACGGGTCAAGGATATCATCGTCGAGGAGCTCGGTGTCGAGCGCGAAAAGCTCACGAGCGAAGCGAGTTTCATGGAGGACCTCGGCGCGGACAGCCTCGATACGGTCGAACTCGTCATGGCGTTTGAAAAAGAGTTCGACATCGATATTCCCGACGAGGAGGCCGAAAAGCTTCGTACCGTCGGTGATGCCTTGAAGTATCTCCACGAAAAGCTCGGGAAGTAACTTGGGGCATCGCGTCGTCATCACCGGCGCCGGGTTGGTGACACCCCTCGGCGCTGACGTCGATAGCACCTGGGCCGGACTGCTTGCTGGCCGGTCCGGCGCGGGACCGATCACCAAGTTCGATCCGGCCCGCCTGGGGGTCCGTTTTGCGTGCGAGGTGAAGGGCTTCGAGCCGCTCCAGTACATGGATCGGAAGGAAGCCAGGCGCTACGACTTGTTTGCGCAGTTCGCCCTGGGGGCGGCCCATCAGGCCGTGACGCAGGCCGGGCTCGAAGGAAAGTTTCCCGATCCGGACCACACTGGCGTCGTGATCGGCAGTGGCATTGGCGGCATGCAGACCTACGAAGACAACTGCGCCGCGTACATCCTGAAAGGACCGGATCGAGTCTCCCCGTTCTTTGTGCCGATGTATATCCCGGACATTGCGTCCGGCTTGGTGTCGATCCGGTACGGACTCCGCGGACCAAACTTTTGTACCGTGTCGGCCTGCGCCTCATCCGCGCATGCGATTGGTGAGAGCTACAAGATCATCGCCCGCGGCTCGGCCGTCGCGATGGTGGCGGGTGGCGCCGAAGCGGCGATCACCGGATTGACGGTTGCGGCATTCGACAACATGAAGGCGTTGTCGCGGCGGAATGACGCCCCGGAACAGGCCAGCCGCCCCTTCGACAGTGATCGCGATGGATTCGTGTTGGGTGATGGGGCCGGCGTAGTGGTGCTCGAGAGTCTGGAGCATGCGCGTGCACGTGGCGCCACAATTCTGGGAGAGATCGTCGGCTATGGCATGAGCGGCGATGCCCATCACATCACCAGTCCGCCCGACGACGGCAACGGTGCGGCTCGGGCAATGAAAGCCTGCCTTGAGGACGGTGAGGTGGTCCTTGACCAGGTCGGCTACATCAACGCGCATGGCACCTCGACCCCCCAGGGGGATGTTGCCGAGACCCGCGCAGTCAAGTCGGTGTTCGGCGATCAGGCCAAGAGGCTGGTTTTCGGCTCAACAAAGTCGATGACCGGGCATTTGCTCGGCGGGGCAGGAGCCCTGGAGTTTATCGTTTCCCTGTTCGTTGTGCGGACGGGCCAGATTCCTCCCACGATCAACCAGGTTACCCCCGACCCCAGCTGCGATCTCGATTCCGCGCCCAACAAGATGGTCAAGCGCGATGTTGCCGTCGCACTCTCGAACTCGTTCGGTTTCGGCGGACACAACGTTACCCTGGCGGTCCAGCGCTTCACGGACTAGTCAGGATTCATCGCGTGACTCTCCGGATGGCCCCCTGGTGGACGGTCCCGGGGGGCCGAGTAGCTTCGAGGCTTCGCCGTCGAGGATTCCATGTCTGCCTGGCATCGCATTGGGACCCGCGAAGAACTTGCCCAGCGGGGACCGTTTTCCTTGAAGCTCGATCGCCAGCAGATCGCGGTCTTCTTCTACGAAGGCCGTTTCCGTGCGATCGGCAATCGCTGCAATCACAAGGGCGGACCGCTCTGTGAGGGAAGGCTGCGGGGCGAGTTCGTGATGTGCCCGTGGCACGCTTGGGAATACAGCGTGCTGACCGGCAAGGGTCCGCCCGGATACGATGAAGAGGCCGTGCCAACGTTTGCCGTGGAAGAGCGGGCAGACGGGGTCTATGTTGATTCCGAGCCGGTTACGCCCCGGCGCCTGGTCAAGCACGACCCCCATCCTCTCTCGCTGTTGTCGGATCGTGTGCCCGGCCCGCCGCGGGTGTTGGGGATTTCCACCACCGCGATGGACGAGGTCAATCCTCGGTTCTCCACCTCGGACCACCTGCTTGAGTCGGCGTTGGCTCACGCGGGCGGGTCAGTGGGCGCGGAGACGCGACTGCTGCGGTTGCGGGACCTTCAGTTTCGCGCCTGCGAAGGGAACTATTCCAAGGCCGCGCAGGCCTGCACCTGGCCCTGTGCTATCACGGAGCGGGATCCGGAGGACCAGCTTACCCCGGTATATGAAGGCTTGGTGCAGTGGTGTGATGTCGTACTCATCGCCACACCGATTCGCTGGGGTCAGGCGTCTTCCCTGTATCACCGAATGGCCGAGCGGCTCAACTGCATCCAGAACCAGGTCACGATTCACAATCGCGTACTGATCCACCGGAAGGTTGCGGCGTTCATTGTCACCGGCGGGCAGGACAACGTCCAGGCCGTGGCCGGCGAGATGCTGACATTCTGGTCCGAACTGGGTTTTCTGTTCCCGCAGTTTCCGTTCATCGCCCACAGTCGAGGCTGGGACGCGGAAGACATGGAGACCAACGTGCGATTGGTCCGCGCCAGTACCGCCCTGTCGCTTGCCGCGGCGGAGCTTGCCGAACGTGCCGTGGATGTCTGGCGCGTCCTGTGCCAGCACTTCTCCGATCTGGAGAAGCCGATGGAGAGGAGTGGCCGAAAGGCGCAGCGGCTGGAAGGGACCGCCGCCTCTGAGGCCTAGTCGGGACTCCGGCGCGGCAGGGTGCCGTCACCTGCGACGGCGATGAGCAGGAGTAGCGTGGGGGACAGTCGGTGATGCTCGCCGGGGACACTTGTCATAGTGAGCCGCTGGATCTTCGTGCGTAGCGCGTCATATTCATCGCCGGCCCCCGGCACCGAGAAACGTACCCATTCGCTGGTGACTAGGACGCTCCCCTGCTGCTCCTGCATCAGCGTGTATAGGCGCTCCAGCGCGGCCACGAGGGAATCGCCCCGAGCGGCGTCCCTGGCTGGCTCAACCGGGGCGCTCCGAACCCGCCACTCCTCGAGGTCGGTGCGGGTCCAAGCCCCGGTCGATGCCAGGACGCCCGCCGTGTCACTGTAGGCGCGGCTGAGCTCGCGCTGCGCGGTACGATAGCGGTAGAGTAGCGGCCGGAACAGCAACAGCGCGTGATGCGACGCCTGGATTGCCTCCGCCGTTGCCATGCTACTGGCATTCATCAGGTTGCCAAGCCCGAGTTCTCCGGCGTCATTCGCGAGGCGTTGCCCGACGCTGTCCAGCGACTGCTCCATTCGACTGGCCAGGCGCGCCGGCGCCCGGTCCCAGTTTCGAATGCCCTGAGTAGCGAACGGGCTGGTGCCGACCGGGATCGAGAGCTGGCGGCTTGCAGCCAACGGTGCGCCCTGAGTGCTCCCAAGCCCGCCGGCAACGAAGAGCCAGGCGAAGATGGTTACGATCACCACACCAGCGCTCATCCCCGCCGTGGGCGCGATCCACTTGGGCCGCCGGCGCTCCGCCAGTTCCACCCCGCTCTTTGAAATCATGTGGTAGATCGGTACCGTGCCGCCCGGAGTAAGTTCGGCCGGATTCACCACTTCTAATGGCATAAGGTCCGACTCGACCACGGCCGCGGAGCCGACGCCGCCTGGAATCAGGACCGCCGCCTGTTCAAAGACAGGGTGGACCGAAATGGGGAGCCACTTCTGGGTTTTGCTATGGAAGATTTCCGCGGTGGCGGGAATGGACCCCCCTTGGATGCCGAGCGCGAGCTCGTCAACCGTCTCGAATACAGCTTCCTTTCCAGATGCGAGCCTGACTCGGAACATAGAGGTTGAGTATAGCGCTCCCCCGGGGTCCGGGCGAGCTTGAGGGTCATCGCCGGAGGGGCGGGGGACTGGCCCCATTAAGCGCCCGGAGCAGTCGCGGAATGGTCACCCGGTTCTGGGCCTCCGCCGAGTCCCGCCAGGTGCGAATCGCCGTGGAGATGTCGCGCCTGAGGGCGGCATAGAGATCCGCTGCCCGGGGCTCGTCGAAGCTCACCGACTCACCTGTCCACCTAATCCGACCCTCCTGTGACACCAGGATGCCGAAGAGGCTGTCGACATCCGAAAGCAATGACCGGGCCGCTTCCGAGGCCTCGAACGGCTCTCGGAGCGTTCCCCTTCCTCCCGGGTCGTCGGGCCGGTAGGTCTGCTCGAGCATCACTTCCTTACCGCGGTAGACTCGGACGATGTTCCCGGCCGCGGCCACCATTCGGCGAGTCGCCCGTATGCTCTCCGGGCTGGCAAAGTGGCTCGGCTCGAAAACTTGCTGAAAACTGACGTAGTTCAGGGCGTCATCCATCTCAGCCCGCGCGTCGGCGTAGGCTTCGTAGTAGCTGGGGGTCCTTTCGCGCGCGGGTGGAGGTCGAAGCGTCCGCTCCGGGGCCACCGTGACGCGCGCTGCGGCAGGTGCCGTGACGCTCGGGATTACCGCTCCCGCCGAGAGAGGCAACGGCGGAGCCGGGGCAGGGTACGAAGTGGGAAACGAGTCTGGTCGCCTTGCGGTGAGGGGTTCGGCTGGAGCCGGCGACATCCCCTCCGAGAGGCGTGGGCTGGGGTGGCGCTGCTCCAGCCGGGGCAATGCGTACCGCCAGAAGGCGTACCCACCTCCGCCGACCAGGCCAATCGCCGAGAGCCCCATGGCAAGCGCGAGAATGGCCCTCAGCTGATGAGCGCGACTGGCCCGAGGTGTTGACTGGCCATATTCGCGGTCAACCGCTTGGGCAGCTTCGGAGTCCAAGGAACTAGCTGAAACCGAGGGGACCCACAACTCTGCCGTCGCTGGTAGTGGTGCGGCCGACTCAGGCTCTTTCTGCTTCAGGATGGCGGGCTGTTGGGTTTGGTGCTCTGACACCGCGATTGGGTCATTCGGAACCGCTTCCGCAATGGGTGTCTGCAAGTCCTCCGGGACCCCTGGCAAGTGCCCTGCCGCGACCGCCCGGTAGTCCGGATGAACGTGGATCGGCAGCCATCGATTGCCAGCGTTGTGGAAAACTTCTGACATGGGACTGACCACGCCGGTTCGAACGGCGATGGCAAGCTCCTCCGCAGACCGGAAAACAGCCTCTTCTCCCGAACCCAATTTGATGCGGTACATGACCCCCCGTTGTCCCGTCTTGCCGCCTCAGGCCCTCTCGGGACCCTCGTCTCTCCCACTGAAGAGCCAGTGCCGCGCCATGTTTATGCAGCGCTCGCGTCAAGCATCGAAGTTACTTCATATACAGTCATGTATATCACTGCTATTAAAAGAGATACGGAAGTCGTCACAATTACAAACAACTTGAAGTCCCTACCCTGGTTTATAGGCCATCGCCGCGCCATCTGGCTCACTATGCCAGCAAAATCGAAAGTTGAGAGAAACCTTTGCTCGGAGGGTAGAAATGCTCCGTGATCCAGCTTCCCTAGCCGGCGAGGCCGGGGTATCCCGACGCGGATTCCTGTCTGCAGCCGGGGCCTCTGCATTGGCCTTCATTCCTGCTTCGCGAGTCGGGGCGGCGGACGTTTGTCACTTTTCAACACCGCGCCCAAATGGCATAGCGCCAATTGTCGAGGCCCCGGAGCTCTCCGTGCGTGAACTCCAGACCGCGATGTCCTCGGGGGAGTTGACCGCGCGCACGCTGGTCGAGGGTTGCCTTGCCAGAATTGCGGAATTGGACCGTCGCGGCCCCACCCTCCGTCACATTCTCGAGACCAACCCGGAGGCGCTGGCCATGGCGGATGAGCTCGACCGCGAGCGCGCAACGGGTGCCGTCCGGGGCCCCCTCCACGGCATTCCAATTCTGCTCAAGGACAACATCGACACGGCCGATCAGATGACCACGACCGCGGGGTCCTTGGCGCTCGAAGGGTCTCGAGCGGGGCGGGATGCGTTTCTGGCCGAGCGACTCCGGAAGGCTGGGGCGGTCTTACTCGCGAAAACCAGCATGAGCGAATGGGCAAACTTTCGTTCGTCCCGTTCCTCGAGTGGCTGGTGCAGTCGCGGGGGCCAGGGTAGGAATCCGTATGTCCTCGACCGCACGCCGTGCGGCTCAAGCTCCGGCACCGCCGGTGGGGTGGCGGCAAATTACGCCCCGATCGGCATCGGTACTGAAACCGATGGTTCCATCACCTGTCCCGCCTCAACCGTCGGTCTGGTGGGAATCAAACCGACGGTCGGGCTCGTGAGCCGGAGTGGGATCATCCCGATCTCGGCAACACAGGACACCGCGGGGCCCCTATGCCGCACCGTGGAGGATGCCGCCATCCTCCTGGGTGCGATAGCCGGCCCCGACCCGAGGGACGCGGCCACGCTCGTGGGGGGCCGTGGAGGAGTGGCCGACTTCACCCAATTCCTCGATGCGGGCGCCCTAAGGGGGAAGCGGCTCGGTGTTACCAGGAAGGTCTTCACCGGTTATCACGACAAGACCGACCGTCTATTCGAGGCTGCCCTCGAAACCCTGCGCGCACTCGGTGCGATTCTGGTGGACCCTGCGGATCTGCGGCACGCCGACGACAAGGGCGACGCCGAATTCGAGGTCCTGCTCTACGAGTTCAAGGCCGGGGTCAACGCCTACCTCGGTTCACTCGGCCCCGATGCGCCGGTCCGCACCCTGGAAGATGTGATTGCCTTCAACGACCGGGAGCGGGCCAGAGTAATGCCGTACTTCGGACAGGAGACGCTCATCAAGGCACAGAGCTACGGTCCTCTGACAACTCCAGCCTACCGGAAAGCTCTGGCAACCTGTCGCCGCCTCTGGCGCACGGAGGGAATCGACCAACTGATGACTCTCCACCGACTCGACGCCCTGGTGGCACCGACCGGGAACCCGGCTTGGACGATCGACCTGGTCAATGGCGATCACTTTACGGGGTCCGTGACTACCCCAGCCGCCGTGGCGGGGTATCCCCACGTGACGGTTCCGGCTGGGTTTGCCTTCGGATTGCCAGTTGGACTCTCGTTTTTCGGTCGGGCTTGGGCCGAGCCCGGCCTGATTGGAATGGCGTATGCCTATGAGCAGGCAACAAAACACCGGCGGCCCCCAGCCTACCTTCCGTCGGCTCGTATGGGCACGGGTGAGGACGGCGCGAGCAGGATTGGAGGTTAGGTGCGGAGTGCTCTGTGGTCGTGTCTTGTCATACTTGTCCCTGCGGCGGTAGCAGCACAGGAGGATTCCGTCGCCACCGCGATAAACGACTCCGCGGTCCGACCATACCGCAACCGACTCACTGCGCTGCCCTACGTCAGTTATTCGCCACAGACCAAGGTCCAATTCGGTGTGGCGGGCGGCTATCAGTTCAAATGGGGCGGCATGTCTCGCGATCCGGAGACCCGACCCAGCTACTTCGCGGCCAATGTCGCGTATACGACCAAAGGCCAGTGGACTACCTACGGGGAAACCAGCCTGCTTACTCCTCAGAGCCGGTGGCTGCTCTTCGGACGAGCGGCGGCAGGATACTTCCCGTTGTTCTTCTACGGTGTCGGTCCCCATACCGAAGCGGCAGACACAAACCTCATGTCGCACCGGTTCCTGCGACTCGAGGGTAAGGCACTGCGTCGGCTGACCGGCCAGTTGTATCTGGGACCATACTACCGCCTGATCTCCACGTTCGACCTGAGTTGGCAATTCCCGGCGCGGATCGCGCCGGATCTGCCTGGGGGAAGCGGCGGAGCGAGCTCCGCCTTGGGCTTCACCCTGCTGCTTGATCGCCGCAACTCCATCACTACTCCGACCCGGGGACACTATTTCCAAGTGGACTATCTGCGAGACGCCAAGCTGCTCGGCAGCGACTTCGGCTTCTCACACCTGGCGATCGATGCCCGCACCTATGTCCCGGTTCGACGAGGGAAGGACGTTATCGCCCTGGCTATGTACGGTGATTTCAATGGGCCCCAGGTTCCCATTCAGGCGATGGCGCTGCTCTCCAATTTCACCTCTCAATTCATCATGCGGGGTGTCTACCTCGGCCGCTTTCGCGACCGGCACGAGTTGGTGGCACAGGCTGACTACCGCGGGCACCTGAAGGGGCGATTTGGATACGTGGTGTTCGGCTCCTCCGGAAATGTCTTCGGCAGTCCCGGCAACGACCTGTTTGATGAGCTGAAGTTTACCTACGGCGCCGGACTGCGCTTCGACGTGAACCCGTCGGATCCGCTGAACATTCGCGTTGATTTCACGCTGACGAGCTTCGGCAGCGGTGGCCTCAGCATCGGGGCAACTGAGGCGTTCTGAGGCCCCGCTTGCCGGCCGTTAAACCGCTCCCCATCTTCGGTTATCCCACCACCGGAGCAGGGTGTGCGGAACCTCTGCTTGACTGCGACTCTCGCGCTGGTATCGGCTTGCGGGGACGCGACCACACCGCGCATTCCCCCGACCTTCTCCGTGACTCCCGCAACGCAGTGGAGCGGCGGGGTAGTGACGATTCGCTCCGAGTTTCTGGCCGTGCGGGGTGCTCTTCCCCTCATCGTCAGCGGTAACGACACCGTCATTGCCAGCCGAGTTGACGATTCCACCGCGACGGTCGTGTTGCCCCTCGGTCCCACGGGCCCCCTGGTACTGCGGGCTCGTCGAGGAGGGCTCTCGGACTCGATCGGCGTGGTCTTGCGGGTGGGATATCGCAGCCGGCGGGATCACGCCCCTGGGTTCTACGGCGAGGTCGTCACCTCGGTACGCGCAGGCGATCCGGTTGCGATCGGCGCAGCGACAGATTTCAATAACTCGTTACAGATCATCGACCTCGAGACAGGGCAGGTGACCGGCCTGCCGGATCTGTTCGCGGCGGAATACTACGGCGTCTCCCCGACCTTTCGGCCGGATGAGTTCGTAGCAAAGGATTCCGCTGGCGGCGCCGGCACTGCTGGAGTGTGGAGTCTCTGGCCCACACCGACGCTGGTCGCCGCCGCCCCGGCAATCGCTCCCAGCCTTCGCCATCTCGCCCGGCTCAGCGATTCCATCTGGCTCTCGACCAGTCATCATTACACCTCGTCCTATAATTCCTCCACCGCAACCTTCGTCTTCCCAGGCGCTGTCCTCTCAACCGAGTCGCCCTGGTCGATCATCCTGTCGCCGGCAGGAGATCTGGCCACCATGGCGGTGAGCGTCGGGCGGCCGGGCGTGGCGGTGTTCAACAGCTTGACGGGCGACACGGCCTACACGCTCGGACCGCGGTTCGTCAGCAGCCAATGGGCGGCCTTCTCAGGTGACGGCGCGCGGATCTACTTCGTGGGCGGCCGTCTATATTTCGGGGTCGATTCGCTACTTTCGGTTCGTGCCAGTGACGGCGCGGTGCTTGCCGCTGTGGCGCTGCCCACGGGGCATCCGGCGATGAGTATGGCCGCGGATCCGACCCGCCCATTGTTGTACCTCCAGGTCTTCCGGGATAGTCTGCCCTCGGTGCTGGTGTACGAGACGGGCACGCTGTCACTAGTGGGAGAGCTGACGGTTCCCGCTGATGGCCCCCCGTGCTCGGTTCTCTGCTTCGAAGGAGCGGTGGCGGTCGATCGCGCACGAAATACGCTCCATATCGTGAGACCAGGACCGCCAGCAGCCGTCCTGACCTTCGATTTGCTTCCCTAAGAGGGACTGGCCCCGCGTGCGGACGTCGGGGTAGATTTCGGCACCGCGAGTAAGTGGCTTTCCGCTAAGGACATACGATGCCCGTCTCCCTCGACCCGTCCCGGCTTCGCGATCCCGCGCTTCGCCCGGTGGCCGAGAAGGTGCTGAGCGAGCGCCGGTTGAGTGCTGCCGACGCATCCGCGCTCTATGCTACCTCGGATCTGATCGGACTGGGAAACATTTCCGATTTTGCGAACCAGCGGAAGAACGGTGACCGGGTCTTCTTTTCCGCCAATCAGCATATCAATCCCACGAACGTTTGCATTCTCCGGAACACCTGCGTGTTCTGCTCCTTTGCAAGGATGCCGAAGGAGGAAGGGGCCTACACTCGCTCGTTGGAGGAGGTGTTCCAGGAGGCCGAACAGGCCCGGCCGGGTCCCACGCGAGAGTTCCACATCGTGGGCGGACTGCATCCCAAGCTCAGCCTCTCGTACTACACGGACATGATCCGGGGCCTTAAGGCCCGCTTCCCTGACATCCACATCAAGGCCCTTACGGCGGTTGAGATTGCTCATCTGGCACGGATCGAAAAGACCAGTGTCCGCGAGGTTCTCCTCGCCATGAAGGATGCTGGCCTAACCAGCCTTCCAGGCGGGGGGGCGGAAGTCTTCTCCACGGCCGTGCGCGCAACGATTGCGGAGCGAAAGCTGACTGGGCAGGAATGGATCGCCGTCCATCGTGAGGCCCATCAGCTCGGCATTCCCAGCAACTGCACGATGCTCTACGGGCATGTGGAGTCGGCTGAGGATCGTATTGAGCACCTCAGCATGCTCCGGTCCCTCCAAGACGAAACCGGTGGGTTTCTCACCTACATCCCGCTGGCCTATCACCCGGACCACAACGAACTGGGGGAAGAACTGGGTCGCGTGGGCACCGCCACGACGGGATACGAGGACCTCAAGAACATCGCCGTCGGGCGACTCTTTCTGGACAACATCCCCCACGTAAAGACGCACTGGCCGATGGTGACGCCGTTCCTCTCGCAGATCGCATTGTCCTTCGGCTGCGACGATGTTGAGGGAACCGTGGTGTACGAGCGCATCTACCATGAGGCTGGCGCGACGACCGAGATGCACATGCACTATCTGGATCTCGTCGGGCTGATCCAGGGTGCCGGGCGTCGCCCGGTCGAACGGGACAGCCTCTACCGGGTGGTGCGGGAGGAGTTCAGCGATCTCGGGTCGGATCCCGACTTCGGTCCAGGCGCGCGTGCTCCCGGGGTTCACGCCGCATGAGAATGGGCCGCATACCCTATATCAACTGCTACCCGGTCTACGGCGCGATAGACCGGGGCTTGGTGTCCGTGCCGGCGGAGCTCGTCTCCGCCACAGCCGCAGACCTGAACGATCTCCTGGCCGCGGGCCAATTGGACTTGAGTGTGGTTTCGGCCGTTGAATACGCCCGTGACGCCGCGGCGTATCACCTGCTCCCTGATCTCGCGATCAGCTGTGACGGACCGGTGCACAGCGTGAAGTTGTTCTCTCATCGCCCGGTGCAGGAATTGGGCGGGGCGACCGTTCTCCGGACTGCCTCCTCGCGGACTTCGGTCTTGCTGCTCGAGCTGCTTTGTCGGCATCGGTGGTTGGTGACGCCCCGGTTCGCCACGGTGCGGGCCGAGCCATCCGACTTGGGCGGTCTATCGCAAATGCCTCACGACGCGGTTCTCGTGATCGGGGATGCGGCCCTGCTGCTGGCCGCAAACAATATCTATCCGGTGCAGGTAGACTTGGGTCAGGCATGGCAGGAGTGGACCGGGCTGCCCTTTGTGTTTGCTGTGTGGGCGGCTCGCCGGACCGTCAATCAGGAGTCGGTACGAGAGGTGCATCAACGACTGGTTGAATCGCGTGACTGGGGCCTTGCCCACCTGGACCTCCTGGCCGATCAGGCGTGGGCCACGACGGGGATCCCGCTCGCGACCTGCCGGGCGTACCTCAACGACCTCGATTACGGTTTTTCCTACCGGCACCTCGCCGGCCTGACAGATTTCTTCCGCCGGTTGGCACTGGATGGCCTGGTGCCGGACGGCAGCCTCAGCTTCATCACAGCCGCGTAATCGATGGTCTCCATGGATATCGTTGACCGTACCGCGAAGGAGTTTCGGGATTTCCTCCAGCTGTACGAGCGTGCCAGCCTGCTCGAACTCGGGGACATGGCCGATCGCGTGCGCTGGCGGCATCATCCCGATCCGATCGTTACGTACATCATCGACCGCAACATCAATTACACCAACGTCTGCGTCGCGGACTGCGGCTTCTGCGCCTTTTACCGCAGACCGAAGCATGCGGAAGGGTACGTGCTGAGCTACGAACAAATCGGCAAGAAGATTGACGAGTGCCGCGAACTCGGTGGTGTGCAGATTCTGATTCAGGGTGGCCACAACCCCTATATCCCGTTCGAGTGGTACCTCGATTTGCTCCGCTACATCAAGGAGCATCATCCGATCCACATCCACGGGTTCTCGCCGTCGGAAGTCGTGTTCTTTTCGCAGCGCTTTCGACTGCCGGTGGCCGACGTTATCCGGGAATTGCGCGCGGCGGGCCTGGATAGCATTCCCGGAGGCGGAGGTGAGATCCTGGTCGACGAGATTCGCCGGCGGGTCGCTGCCAAGAAGGCCCAGACGGACGAGTGGCTTGGGGTTCAGGAGGAGGCCCATCGCCAGGGCCTCAAGACCTCAGTAACGATGATGTATGGAATGGGCGAGTCGGGCGCCGATAGGATTGAGCATCTGTTGCGGGTGCGCGCGGTCCAGCGACGCACAGGAGGGTTTACGGCGTTCATCTGCTGGCCGTTGCAGCCCGAGGGGACGCCGGAGACTGGCCCACCTCAAGAAGACCGACGCGGTGACCTACCTTCGTACCCTGGCGATCGCCCGCATCATTCTTGACGACGTGCCGAGCCTGCAGTCCTCCTGGGTGACTATGGGGCACAAGGTCGGGCAGGTGGCGCTCCGCTTCGGCGCCAACGACTACGGCAGCCTGATGATGG
Source organism: uncultured Gemmatimonadales bacterium (assembly GCA_963748035.1). Lineage (GTDB taxonomy): Bacteria > Gemmatimonadota > Gemmatimonadetes > Gemmatimonadales > GWC2-71-9 > JADJOM01. Next base: position 793,413 of record CAVVHO010000005.1, read on the forward strand.
AGGAGAACGTTGTCTCCGCTGCCGGAACGACGCACCGGAGCACCACTGCTGAGATCGAGCGAGTCATTCGGGACGCCGGCTTTACGCCGTGCAGGCGGCGTCAGGACTATTCGGTCATCCAGGACCCCGACTCTGCCATCGCTGCCGTGGGCGCGTAAACAGCCGTCTCCGCCATGTTCCGCACCGGTATTGGTTTCGATTCCCATCGTTTTGTCGACGGGCGTCCCCTCATTCTTGGGGGACAGAAAATCCCCCATGAAAAGGGGCTCGAGGGGCATTCCGACGCGGACGCCGTCACCCACGCACTCACCGACGCCATTCTTGGTGCCGCTGCGGCGGGTGATATCGGCAGCCTCTTTCCTGATACCGATGCGGAGTGGAAGGACGCCAACTCGCTTGGCCTGCTACGACAGGCCTGCGAGCTGGTGCGCTATCGTGGGTTCGCGCCCCGGCAGGCCGATATCACCATCATCGCCGAACGCCCCCGGTTGGGCGGCTATTTCGCCGCCATGGCGCAGGCGCTGAGCCTCGCGACAGGGATTCCGGTCTCGGCGCTGGGGCTCAAGGCCAAGACCAACGAAGGCATGGGCTTTATCGGGAGGGGGGAGGGCATCGCGGTAATCGCGGTTGCTACCGTCGAGGCCTCCTGATGGAGCGCTTCGTGGCGTGGCTCAGCGAGCTCTCGCCTCTCACCGTCTACTTGATCGTCGGCGTTGCGACCTTTCTCGAAAACCTCTTTCCACCGACTCCCTCCGATGTCGTGGTCGCCTTGGGCGGCTTCCTCTCGCAGCGCGCCGGCGTTTCTCCGGAGCTCGTCTGGTTGATAGCGTCGGTGGCAAATATGGCCGGCACCATCTTGGTCTACATGGGGGCGAAGCGTTTCGGTAGAGGATTCGTTGCCAGCCGAGTCGGCCGGCGCCTGCTCCCGGCCGAGGCGATACTCGATCTGGAGCGGGACTACCTGCGCTTCGGAGTTATCGGAATCTTCTTCGGCCGGTTCCTTCCCGGATTCCGTTCCTTCGTCGCTCCGTTTGCCGGGTTGGTCAACCTCAGCCCGGCCAGAGCTTTCATACCTATCGCCGCGGCGACGCTGATTTGGTACGCGTTGCTGACGTGGGCCGGCGCGCAGGTCGGAGCCGGATGGGAGGCCATCAACAGCTTTGTCGGGCACCTCAATCGCTCGCTCACGATCCTGGGCTTGGTCGTCGCCGCAGCCCTGGGCTACTGGTTCTGGCGTCGGGGTAAGGCCGCCGGCCCAAGGCGCCGTCGTCTGCTGGCCGTCATCCATCGCGCGCTGGGGGACAAATCTGCAGGACCATCCGAAGTGCCCGGCGGCGACCTCGCGACGCAGGGGGCCGCTGCCCTCCTCCACGAACTCACCCACGCCGATCCCGGTCTCTCGCTGGAAGAGCGGAACGCCATCGCCGAATTCCTCAGGGAGCGTTGGGGCATCGGTGAGGCTCCGCGGCGCTCCAGCTCCAGTGCCAGCACGCTGATCAAGGACACGGCTGAGCTGGCAACAATCGTGACGGAACGCTACGAACTTCCGGATCGTATCGCCTTGGCGGAGCGACTGTACCGGATCGCGGCCAGCGACGGGACGCTGAGTCTCCATGAGGAGCGCCTGATGCGCCGCGCCGGAGATTTGTTATGCCTTTCGGAAGCAGACCTGGCGGAGGCGAGACGGCGGGCCACGTCGTGAGCGCGCGAGAAGCGGCGGAGCGGGCCTTCTTCCTAGAGCAGTTTCGGGACTACCTCGCTCTGGAAGCAGGGAATAGCAGGAACACCGTGGAGAGCTATCTTCGCGATCTGCGCCGGTTTGTCGATTGGCTCACCTTGAAGGCCATCAGAGGCCCTGGGAGCGTAAGCCGGAATCAACTCCGCGAATTTGTGTACGCCCTCAAGGACCTTGGCCTCTCTGCGGCCACCATTCGCCGTCAGGTCTCGGCCATCCGCACCTACTTCGGGTTTCTTCTCGCCGAGGGGCTGGCCGAGTCAGATCCGAGCGAGCGGCTGGAAATGCCAAGGCGGGGTCGCCGCCTCCCCGATGTGTTGTCCGTCGCGGACATGGAGAAACTGTTGGCGGCCCCACAGGCGGATCAGCCGCTCGCATGGCGGGACCGTGCCCTGCTGGAGTTGGGATACGGTGCAGGGCTTCGGGTTTCAGAGCTGTGCGGGCTCACCCTGAACAACCTCCGACTTTCCGAAGGGCTGGTACGGGTACTCGGGAAGGGGTCGAAGGAACGCCTAGTCCCGGTTGGGCGCAGCGTGATCGGCGCTGTCTCGGTCTATCTGCATCAGGTGCGCTCAGAACTGGATCGGGGCGCGTCGCAGGACCGACTGCTGCTGAACGGGCGAGGTGGACCTCTCTCAAGGGTCGGGGCGTGGGGCATCGTGAAGCGTTGCGCCAAGGCTGCCGGGATACGCAAGCGGGTCACCACCCACACTCTCCGTCATACGTTCGCCACACACCTCCTCGAGGGAGGTGCAGACCTCCGTGCCGTGCAGGAAATGCTGGGACACGCCGATCTATCCACGACTCAGATCTATACCCATGTTGACCGGGAGTACCTCCGCTCCGTGCATCGCAAGTTCCATCCCCGAGGCTGAGCCACACAGGTGAGAGCCACGCTCCTTCTGACTTCGCTTCTGGCAGCCGGGTGCGCGACCTACTCGGCTCGCCCGCTGGAGACTGGGCGTATCGCCGAACGATATCATACGCGCCGGTTGGACGATTCCGTCGTAACTGTCGGGCTCGAGTCCTGGGGCGTTTCCCCGCGACTTAACACCTGGCATGACTGGGAGTTGGCTGAGGCCGCGTGGATCCTGAGGCCAGAGCGCGCCCGCCTGCAGGCTTCGGTTCGCGTGGCGGATGCAGCGCGTGTCGCCGCAGGTGGCCGGCCCATGCCCGAGGTGATGACCGAGACCGAGTACTCGTTCAGCGGAACGGGGGGTGAATCCCGCTGGGGTGTCGCGCTCAGCACCGTCTTCACCATGGAACTCGGAGGCAAGCGAGGCGCACGACTGAATCGCGGTAATGCCGGACTTCTGGTTGCGATGGCCAAGGCGCAAGAGGAGGCTTGGGACGTGCGCTGGCGGGTTCGCGAGGCCATCGGCGATCTGGAACGGGCCGAGCATCTGTGGATGGCAAGCGCCGCCGAATTGGCCCTGACGGACTCGCTCCTTGTTCTCATGCGCGCGCGTTACGATGAAGGGTCCGTATCACGAATCGAGCTGGCGCGGATGGACGCCGATCGCCAGGAATCGGCGCTAGAGGTGGCGGCCAGACAGAGAGAGCTCGAGAACAGCCGTGCCGGTCTCGCGCAGCGTGTCGGGATTCCACTCCGCGAGATCGAACGGCTGTCGTTGGTTCCCGACAGCGTAGTCCACTGCGCCGATGTCCTGGCTCGAGACTCACTCGAGCAGGTGGCCCTCGACGCCCGGCGGGACCTCCGGAGCGTGCTTGCCGAATACCAGGTCGCCGAGGCCGATCTTCGGGTCGAGGTTGCCAATAGTTGGCCAAATCTTGCATTCGGCCCGGGGCTGTTCTTCGACCACGGTGTGGGGAAATGGACTGTGGCCCTGGGGCTGCCATCGCTGCCGCTCAACCGGAACCGTGGCCCCATCTTGGAGGCGGACGCCCGACGGGAATTGGCGGCACGCCGGGTCGCGGAGGTGCAGGAGCAGGTCTTGGGAGAAATCACCGTGGCACTCCTGACCTGCCGAGCGACTGCCGGTGAAAAAGCGGCGATCGATCTGGGTGCGACTCGCGAGCGGATGCGGTTGGCCGAGGCCGCCTACGAGCGGGGAGAGGTCGGGCGGCTTGAGGTGATGTTTGCCCGGCTCGAGCTTGCGCGTGGCTCGCGCCGGCTCCTCGAGGTCGAGAACCGCTGGAGGGCTTCCGGACTGGCTCTCGAACACGCTATGGGAATCTGGACCGGGGCCCCGGCGGGGCCGAAGGGAGGCCTGTGAGTGTGAAGAGGAAGCCACGGCTGATCATCCCTGTGGCAACCATGAGTCTTGTGCTTCTGGGGTGTGGCGGCGAGGTCGAGCGCGCTGGGCAGAAGCCAGAGGCGGAGAGGCGGCCAACCGCGCAGGGGGGCGAGGAGGCCGCGATCGTGCTGGACAGCGCCGCACTGATCCGGATCGGAGTCAGGACGCAGGCGCTGGCTCGCTCGACGAAGCCACCGGAGATGGAGCTGGCGGCAGTGGTCATCCAGGACCTTGGCGCCACCAGCACTGTCCGCAGCGGCACTGGAGGCCGAGTGACGGAGGCAGAGGGCCACCCTTGGCCTCGACTCGGGGAACGGCTTCAGGCGGGGGCCGAGGTCGCGCGGGTCGGGGATGCCCGGCCCCTCACAGTGCCGCGTGGCGGCACAGTCACACGCATTCTTGCCCAGCCAGGTGAACTAGTGCAGGCTGGAGAGGCGCTACTCGAACTCACCGACTATACCGCTCCAGTGGCGCGGGTCGCTTGGGTGCCTGACGCTCCCGCCCCCCCTTCGCGACTCTCGCTGGCGCCGTTGGGGGGTGGGACTCGACTCGCCGCGCGGCTCGAGGGGCCGGCCCCTGAGGCCGATCCGCTCACTGGGGGGCCCACCTATCTCTATCGCCTCACAGGGGCGGGACTGCTGCGGCCGGGTGCGACCCTGATCGCCTTCCTTCCGGATTCCCGCGCAGCGACCGGCGGCATTGAAGTCCCCGGCTCGGCCGTGGTGCAGTGGGAAGCCCTCGCGTGGGCATATGTCGAGCGTGCTCCTGGGCGCTTCGTCCGGGTACGAGTACCGACAGATCATCCACTTCCGGGCGGATGGCGGGTAACCGAGGGCCTGATGCCGGGAGATCGGGTAGTCATCCGCGGCGGCGGCCAACTGCTCTCGGAGGAGTTCCGGGCACGCATCGTGGTGGGTGAAGAGGTCGGCGAATGAACCTGCCATGCTGACGGGGATCGTCCGCTTTGCGGTCCGTCGCCCTGGCATCGTGATCGGGCTGGCCGCGACTCTCCTTGCTTACGGTACCAGCGTCCTTGCACGCGCCAAGCTTGATGTCTTTCCCGAGTTTGCCCCACCGCAGGTGTCCATTCAGACTGAGGCGCCGGGTTTCTCTCCCGAGCAGGTCGAAGTCCTGGTTACCAAGCCGATCGAAGATGCCGTCAATGGGGTGAGCGGGGTCGCGGTCATCCGGTCGCAGTCCATTCAGGGGTTGTCGGTGATTACGGCGGTCCTAATGGATGGTGTCGACGTCCGTGACGCCCGGCAGCAATTGGCCGAGCGACTGGGCGAGATGGTACGCCGCCTTCCAGCTTCCGTCGAAGCGCCGATTCTCTCGCCGCTGACCTCGTCATCCAGTACGGTCTTGATGGTTGGGTTCACTTCGGCGACCCGCACACCGATGGAGCAGCGAACGTTCGTGGATTGGGTCGTTCGGCCCCGCATCCTGGCCACTCCCGGTGTGGCCAAGGTCGCCGTATTTGGAGGGGAAGTCCGTCAGCTCCAGGTGCTGGTTGACCCGCTGCGGCTCCGCGCCCGCGGTCTGTCCCTGGCCGACGTGGCAGATGCTGCCGGCCGCGCCACCAATGTGCGCGGCGCCGGCGTACTGGACGACCCCAATCAACGGATCGTGGTTCGGAGCGAAGGCCAGTTACATACGCCTGCGGCGCTCGGTGGAAGTGTGCTGCGAGCCGCCGCAGGAAGCGTACTTCGCCTGCGCGACGTAGCGACTGTGCGGGAGGGGCCGGAGACCAAGTTCGGCGACGGGTCCATCAACGGAGGCCCGGGCATTGTCCTCGTGGTCTCCGGCCAGTTGGGGTCCAATACCAAGGAAGTCGCGTCGGCGGTAGAACAGGTGCTCCACGGACTGGATCCTGCGATTTCCGCAGAGGGACTGGTACTCCATCCTGACCTCTTTCGCCCCTCGGCCTTTATTGACCTCGCCATCCACAACATCACCATTGCGCTGCTGGTCGGGGCGGTGTTGGTGGCTGGCGTGCTGCTGTTGTTCCTCTTCGATCTGCGGGCCGCGGCCATTTCCCTGACGGCCATCCCGCTCTCGCTGCTCGCGGCCATCATTGTGCTCGACGGGTTCGGGTTCAGTATCAACACCCTCACCCTGGGTGGGCTCGCCATCGCTCTGGGCGAGGTCGTCGACGACGCGATCATCGACGTCGAGAACATCACCCGCCGCCTGCGACAGAACCGCAACCTGCCACGGCCCCGGCCAGTGCTCGACGTCGTGCTGGACGCATCGCTCGAGGTGCGCCACAGCGTGGTATACGCGACGTTCGTTGTTGCCCTCGTATTCGCTCCGGTCCTGACAATGAGCGGACTCCAGGGAGCTTTGTTTCAGCCACTGGGGATCGCCTACATCCTGGCGACGCTCGCATCACTCGCCGTGGCACTGACGGTGACCCCGGCGTTGACTCTGGTTCTGCTCGGCGCCCGGCCACCTGCGAGTCACGAATCCGTTGTACTCCGGGCGATTCGGGTCAGCTTTGAACGCAGACTGCACGCGCTCCTCGGCCATCCCCGGCTGGTCGCAGCCGGAACGGGTGTGATCTGTGTGGCCGCGATCGGACTCGTCCCGTTCTTCGGTTCGGCCTTTCTCCCGGATTTCCGGGAAGGGCACTACGTCGTTCACATGGCGGCGGTCCCCGGGACCTCGCTCGAGGAGTCGGTCAGGCTGGGTCGGATCGTGAGCAAAGCGATCGCGGAGGATCCCCGGGTCCACGCGGTAGCCCAGCGTGCGGGGCGGGCCGAGCTCTCGGAGGACACCTGGGGCACCCACTACAGCGAGATCGAGGTCGAACTCAACCCACTTGAGGGCGAGGCTGCGCGCACTTTTGAGGATAGTCTGCGTGCCCACCTTGAAGGCTTCCCGGGGGTGAGCTTCGCCATCCGTGGGTTTCTGACCGAGCGCATCGAGGAGACTCTGACTGGCTCTACTGCCGAGGTGGTCGTCCGCCTCTACGGCGACGACCTCGACAGCCTCGACCTCGCGGCGCGGCGTGTTGCCAGACTTGCCCGGTCGGTTCCGGGGGCGAGCGACGTGCTGTACGACCCACCGCCTGTGGTGCCCGGTGTGACGGTCGTCTTGCGTCCGGACGCCCTCGCCCAAGCGGGGCTGGTTGGCGACGATGTGCTGCGGGACATCGAGACGGCGACCAGGGGCACCCGCGTCGGGCAGACGTTTGAAGGAAGCCGAGCCACCGACGTCGTCGTGCTGCTCCAACCCGAGGCCAGGGCTCGGCCGGAGGACCTTCAGCGCCTGCCTCTCCGTAGCGCCACCGGCCGGATGGTGCTGCTGGGTCAGGTCGCGGATGTAGGGCGCGCATCCGGCCGCTACATGATCAGCCATCAGGGAACTCGGCGTGTCCAGACGGTTACCGCGAATGCGAGTGGGCGAGATGTGACAGACTTCGCTCAGGAACTCGAGGAGCGACTCGAGGTACCGGGCGCCCTTCCTGCCGGCATCTATGCGGAATTCGCTGGCACGGCCACCGCGCAACGCGGGGCGGAGCGTGAGCTGCTGTTGCATAGCCTGCTGGCCGGGGCTGTCATCGTGCTGCTGCTCTGGCTGGCATTCGGTGAGCCGGGTCGTCTGCTCTTGGTCCTGGCGAATCTGCCCTTCGCACTCGTAGGGGGTGTCGTTGCTGTGGCGCTCAGTGGCGGCGTATTGTCGCTGGGTTCATTAGTGGGATTTGTGACGCTGTTCGGGATCGCAACCCGCAATGCAGTCATGCTGATCTCCCACTACGATTACCTGGTGACCGTCGAGGGAGAAGGCTGGGGGGCGGCGACCGCCCTCCGCGGTGCGGGTGAGCGACTGGGACCAATCCTCATGACGGCCACGGTCACCGGGCTCGCGCTGCTGCCGCTCGCACTGGGTAGCGGGGATCCCGGCCGGGAGATCGAGGGACCCATGGCGATTGTAATTCTCGGCGGACTTCTCACCTCGACGGCTTTGAGCCTGCTGGTGCTTCCCACCCTTGCGCTCCGTTACCTCCGCTTCCGGCGCGGGTGAGCACGTCTCGCACGGCCGGTTGTTAAGGCGCTGTTGGATCGGTGCGTTCAAACCGACTCCCGAGCCAATCCAGAAGCAGCACGGCTTCGAGCGCTAGGCCCGCCGCCGCCGCCGCGCCCGCAGGGACGAGGGCCCAGTCGCCTAACGGCTTCCAGAACACATAACCGATCGCGACCCCGACAAGCCCCGGACCAAGCGTGGCTACGACCAGCAACAGAAGCGACGCTCCGGCCGTCAGGAGATGCTGGCCGGTCTGTTCGATTCCGCCAGGGCGGATTTCAGTGCGAATCCACGAAGGAAAGAGCAGAGCGGCCGCGTTCTGAATGCAGAGAGCGATCAGGTTGAGTCCGAGCAGGACCAGTACGGCGACCGGGGCGAGCACAAACAACCGCCCGCTCAGAGGCAAAGCCTCGCCTCCTAGCCGAAGTGCGATGAGACCGCTCCCGCCGAGGAGGACCTCCGACAAGGTCAGTACTAGCGCCGACGAGAGGACCTGCGCGGTCATCAGGGCGGTGCCGGACATCGGCCAGGTGCGAAGCAGGGCCAGGTGGTCCAGTTCACCTCTGAGATCGATGCGGACCCAGTTCGGTCCGAAGATTCCCAACACTGCGGTCCACGCCAGCGCCAGGGTCCCGATCAGAGTGAGCGCGTCGGATCCTCGTTGGCTCTGACTCAGGGCGAGACCGACGCTTCCCACCAGCATCACGAGCACCAGGACAGGAACCGCCAAGCTCATCGTGCGGATCAGGCGTGTGAGGTTCTTCCAGATGATGGCTCCAACCGGGTGTCCGTGTTCGCCGAGCCCAATCCAGCGACGAGCCCGGCGCGGCCTGCCCGCACCGCGAGCACCCTGCTTCCGCAGTCGTTCCATCAACTCGGCGCGTCGGGAACTAGCCTCGATTGCCGCTTCCTCGAATGCGCGGTCTGAGCGAATGACCCATACGGCATGGAGCCCAACCAGAACCACCCCGAGCAGAAAGCGGGGCAGCCAGGCCCCGAGATCTTGCGCCTCCAGTGGCCACAAGGGAATCCGGAAGACCCAGACAAGCCAGGACAGGGGAGGAACGGAAACCAGGGCTCCAACCGGCCCGAGTGAGTCCTCCGAACCAGCGTCGGCCAGACCCTCCGGCAGGCGCGAGATACTGAGCCATACAATTGCGGATACCGCGATGAGCGCGAGCGCCGCAGGCCAGAAGCGCTTGATGCCGGCACCGCCATGCTCGATGATACTGTCCCGGGTCAACGCGGCGCCGAGTCGATGCAGGGAGATCGTCGAAAAGAAGGCCCACATGGTGAGGGCATAGGGCAGGGCACCAAGGGTTGTTCCGCCGCCCCGCCGGAGGATGAAAGTCCAGATGAGCACATTGGGCAGGACGATTCGCTGGGCCCGGGCGAGCTTGTAGGCCAGGAGCGCAGAACGCCTTACCGGCGCCGGAAAGAAGAACTGGATCTCTGCTGGGGTAAAGGCGAGGGCAAGCCGATCGGCGCCGAAGAGCCACCATTTCGCGACCAGTGCCATGAGGAGCAGCGCTCCTCCGACCCCGACGGCTCGTGACGGGAACGCCGCCGCAGTCCCTCGGTGCTGACCGAGCAGGATAAGCGCGAGGTAGCCGCCCCCAATGATGACAGCGGCAGCGTATCGCGGGCTCCTGAGACGACGCAGCAGCCGACGCGCCCAGTTCTGTGACGAGCGGAGGAACAGGAAGACGGCGGCGTCTCTCACCGAAGCGGTTCGTCGGCGTGGCCAGTCAGGGAAAGGAAGATTTCTTCGAGTCCCAGCCCGGTAAGCTCGGGTCGGCCGGCCACGATTTCCCGCATGCTGCCGATCGCGACGAGGCGGCCTGCCTGAAGGATCAGCACCCGGGTGCACAACTCTTCGACCAGTTGCAGCAGGTGCGAGCTCAGGATCACCGCTGCGCCCGTCTGGGCTCGAGCGGCGATCGTGCGCTTCATGCGTCGGATCCCGACCGGGTCGAGCCCAGTCAACGGCTCGTCGAGCATCAGCACTCGCGGCTCGTGCACCAGGCCGCATGCGATGGCCAGTTTCTGTTTCATTCCGCGAGAAAGCTCACTCGCCAGCGCGTCCTGCTTCCCAGCGAGCTCCATTTCCTCGAGCAACTGCCCAATTTGCGGCAAGGCGGCGGGTTGGCGGTACAGTCTCGCCGTGAACTGCAAGTGCTCCGCTACGGTGAGATACTCGAACAGTTGAGGTTCGTCCGGTACGAACGCGAGCGCGGCCTTGGCGGAGATTGGGTCCGTGTCCAGGGCATGGCCGGCGATCCGAATCTTGCCGGCGGAGGGGGGAATGATGCCCGCAAGGCAACGCAGCGTCGTGGTCTTTCCGGCGCCGTTGGGTCCCACCAGCCCCAGGATCTCGGCGGGTCCCACGGCGAAGGACAGGTCTTGCACCGCCACCAGCGACCCGTACAGCTTCGTAAGGCTGTCGACTTGGATCATCCTTCCCCTGTCGCCCCGACCTCTTGAAACCTTCTGGAGGCTTTGGACGTCTCTGAGTGGAACGCTCCCCTATCCCGGGCCGGCCCGGAGCGGACTATGCGGACTTATTGGATCAAGATCATCGCGAGCGCTGTCGGTATTTTCGCCGTTGGCATGGTGCTGGTCACCGGCTTCAGAAGTCTGAAGACCAAGGTAACCAGTGCTATCGACAGCAGTGACCCCATCCCCATTCCGCTCATCGGGCTGGTCCCGTTTCGATTGGACAGTGCGAAGCTGGGCAGCATTAGGACGGTAGAGTTTCTCCGTTCCGACCCTGAGCACGTATCTGGCGTAAGGGTGGTCATCAAGCTCGCGGACTCGGTCTCTCCCGATCGCCTCCATGCCTGTCAGCTGGCCCTCGACGACGTCGACAATATCGACGAGAAAACGACTTTCCGTTGCCAATCCCCTGACTCGTCGCAGGGGGGGCTGATGCCGTTTGGAGTCGTAATCGTCAGGGGAATCGGGGACTCCTTTCCACTGCTCCTTCCCAGTCGCACGGTTAACCAGCTTCGCCAAACCAGCATTCGGCTTGACCACAATGGACTCCATGTAGATAGCCCCGGCGACGCCATGGCGGTGGAGATGCAGGCGCGCCGCGATTCGCTACGTGAGGCGCTTGACGATCGGATCGGGGCCCTCTCGGACTCCGTTGACGAGCTCAAAGACCAGGCGACTGAGCTGGAAGATTCCGCGACCAGCCTGGGAGCAGTGAAACGTCGTGAGGTTCAGCACCGGGCGGATTCAGTCCGAACGGTGATGCGCGCCATGGTCGACCGCATGAAAGGGGACGAGGCCAAGCTCAAGGCCTTCGACGACCTTCAAGGGTTGAGTCCAGCGGAAATCGATTCCCTATCCAACCTGGGTAGCCTCATCAGCGATTCGGTGCGACGAGTCGTCGCGCGGGAGCTACAGCGTGCTCAGGTCGAGGTTGAGCGCTCGCGCGGACGCACCGAAGTTGTTCCGCCGGCACCTCCCGTGCGACCGGTCAAGCCGCGATAGCACGGGGCCGGGCTGGTACAGGCGTCCCGGAGGTGTAGTTTCTCTGCATGCTGCTGGTTCTCGACAACTACGACAGCTTCACCTACAATCTCGTCCAATTCGTTGGTGAATTGGGCGCCGATCCGGTGGTATACCGGAACGACGCCCTCGACGTTGCCGAAGCTCTCGCCCTCGCGCCGGAAGCGATCATCATCTCGCCGGGACCGGGTGTCCCACGAGACGCCGGGATCTCCATCCCACTCATCCGAGCTGTGGGCGGCAATATCCCCGTCCTCGGCGTCTGCCTGGGCCACCAGGCGATCGGCGAAGCCTTCGGAGGTCAGGTGATCCGCGCTGGCCGGCTCATGCACGGAAAGACCACCCAGGTGAGTCATCAGGGGGATGGCTTGTTTGCAGGTCTGCCCAATCCGCTCACGGTGATGCGGTATCACTCCCTGGTGGTCGCCGCCGAGGATTTTCCGGAGGAGCTGGAAATGACCGCCTGGTCCATCGATCGGCCACGGGGCCAGGAAATCATGGCGCTCCGTCATCGGAGCCATCCGATCTTTGGGGTGCAGTTCCATCCCGAATCCATCGCCACCGACGGCGGCAAGAACCTCCTCCAGAACTTTCTGCGGGTGGCTGCTGCGGCCCGTACGGACCGGCAGGCTGCGGTCGCCTAAACCATTGAAGTCGCGGCTGATAGCCGATCCGCCTCGCCCCCGATCAATCCCGGCACGACTTTTGACAGGACCTCCCGGTCCTATTACGTTCGGAAATGCGCGTCCTCGGCGTCATCCCGGCTCGGCTGGGCTCTACCCGACTCCCTCACAAACCGCTTCAGCTCCTGGCCGGCGAGCCCTTGGTGACCCGGGTGGTGCAGCGCGTGCGGTCCATCGGGTTGGTCGACGAACTGATCGTGGCGACCGATTCGACGATGGTGGCCAGGGTCGCCGAGCTGGCAGGCGTGCGGGTGATGCTGACGCGGGTGTCGCATAACAGTGGAACAGAACGAGTGGCAGAGATCGCCGCCCAGGCCGAGTTCGCCGGTTGCGACGTGGTCGCGAACATCCAGGGTGATGAGCCGTTTCTGCCCGCGACGGCGCTGGCAGGGGCCTTGGAACGCGTTGCTCAGGGCGACGATGTCGGAACCGCCGCGGCCCCACTCGCCCCGGAGGATGCCGAGGACCCGGATCGAGTGAAGGTCGTCGCCGATCTGCGCGGCCGCGCGCTCTACTTCTCCCGGGCGGTTATCCCATATCGGCGGGAGCGTTCCGTGCCTCCGCCCAATCTTTATTGGCAGCACGTGGGCGTCTACGCCTATCGCCGCGAGGCCCTCGCTCGCTGGACCAGTCTTCCACCGGTGCCCGCAGAGCAGGCCGAACGATTGGAGCAGCTTCGGGCGCTGCATTACGGCATGCACGTCGGCGTGGCGTGGCTGAATGATCCCGCGCAACCCGGCGTAGACACCCCCGACGACCTGCGCCGTGCGGAGGCGCACTGGCTCGCACAGGAGGAGCATTGATGACCCACGGCGCGAACACAACCAAGTACATCTTCGTCACCGGCGGGGTGGTCTCTTCCCTCGGCAAGGGAATTGCCTCCGCATCGCTCGGGCGGCTGCTGGTTGAGCGGGGCCTTTCCGTGACGATGCAGAAGTTCGACCCCTACATCAATGTGGATCCGGGGACCATGTCCCCCTTTCAGCACGGCGAGGTCTACGTCACCGACGACGGCGCCGAAACGGACCTCGACCTCGGCCACTACGAACGCTTCATCGATCGCTCCCTCTCCCAGCAGAACAACATTACGACAGGCCGCATCTACCAGAACGTCATCGGAAAAGAACGACGCGGCGAGTATCTCGGCAGCACCGTCCAGGTCATTCCCCACATCACTGACGAAATCAAGAATGCCATCCGGCGCCCCGCGCCGGGGCATGACGTCGTGATCACCGAAATCGGCGGGACGGTAGGCGACATCGAATCGCTCCCGTTCCTGGAGGCCATTCGTCAGTTCCGTCAGGAGGTGGGGCGCGATAACGCCCTGTTCATTCACCTCACCTTGGTACCCTACATCTCGGCTGCCGGCGAGCTCAAGACCAAGCCGACGCAACACTCGGTCCGGGAGCTCATGGAGATCGGGATTCAGCCCGACGTTCTGGTATGCCGGAGCGAGCAGCCCATTTCGGTGGAGATCAAGCGGAAGATCGCGGGATTCTGCAACGTCGATTTTGAGTGCGTGATCGAGAGCCCCGACGTAGCGTCCATTTATGAGATTCCATTGCGGTTCCGGGAACAAGGGTTTGATCGCGTGGTCTGCGAGCGGCTGCGGCTCGAAACGCCCGAGCCCGATCTGGGTCCGTGGAAGGCGATGGTCGAGCGCATCCTGCACCCGCACCACAGGGTACGGATCGCGGTCGTGGGCAAGTACACAGACCTGCACGATGCCTACAAGTCGGTACAGGAGGCCCTCATCCATGGGGGCATATCGAGCGACGCCGGAGTCGAAATCAACTGGCTTTCGAGCGATCAATTTACCAGTCAGGAGGCTGCTGGCCGGCTGCTCCGCGACTACGACGGCCTCCTTGTCCCGGGCGGATTTGGGATTCGCGGTATCGAGGGAATGATCGAAGCGATCCGCTGGGCCCGGGAGCATCAGCTGCCGTTCCTGGGGATCTGCCTCGGTCTGCAGGTAGCGGTCATCGAATTCGCCCGGAATGTGTGTGGTATGTCGGAGACCACCAGCACCGAGTTCGAGCCCGAGTGCGAGACACCGGTCATCGCCCTCATGGCGAATCAGCGCGAAATAAAGGATGTCGGGGGTACCATGCGGCTCGGGGCGTACGCCGCGCGACTCCGAAAGGATTCTAAGGCCGCTCAAGCCTACGGCACACTACAGATCAGCGAGCGGCACCGACACCGTTGGGAAGTGAACAACGCGTATCGGGATCTGCTCGCGGAGCACGGGCTGCGTTTGTCGGGACAGTCTCCTGATGGCGGCCTGGTGGAGATCATCGAGCTCCCGGATCACCCATGGTTTCTGGGCTGCCAGTTTCATCCGGAGCTCAAGTCCCGCCCGACCCGCCCGCACCCGCTTTTTGCGGCGTTCATCGCCGCGGCCTTGAGGCGGAGGCAGGCCGGAACCGGGGCGCCAACTGGGGTGCTCGCGACGACCGCGAGCTGACATTGACCTGGTCGTTCCGCGCGGCCCCGCTTCTGGTCGCCGGCCCGTGTGTGGTCGAGGAGGGTGACGTTCTGGCGCGGGTCGCCGACCGAATCGCGGCGATCCGCGCTCGGCTCGGCATCCCTGTCTGTCTCAAGGCAAGCTTCGACAAGGCCAATCGGGCCCGACTGGGTTCTCCACGGGGACCAGGGCTCGAAGCCGGACTGGAAGCACTGGCGAGGGTGAAACGATCCTCGGGGCTTCCGATCCTTACCGATATCCATGAGGTCGCACATGCGGCGCTCGCCGCCCAGGTAGTGGATGCCCTGCAGGTACCGGCCTTCCTGTCTCGGCAAACGGATCTTCTCGTCGCCGCCGGGAGCACGGGGCTCCCCGTCAACGTCAAGAAGGGACAGTGGATGGCCCCGGAGGTCATGCGCGGAGCGGTCGAGAAGGTCAGGAGTGGCGGGTGCCGGGATGTCGCGGTGACCGAACGGGGCACCGCATTCGGATATGGTGACCTGATCGTGGACATGCGCAGCTTCTCTCGACTCCGCGAGGCGACGCAGGCGAGGGTGCTGTTCGACGCGACTCATTCGGTGCAGCAGCCGGGCCGAGGCACCAACGGCGGGAGTGGCGGGGAGCGCCAGCACGTGCCGGCCTTGCTCCTGGCGGCGGCCGCGGCGGGAGCGGACGGGTTCTTCCTGGAAACGCATCCCAATCCGGACCTGGCGCTGAGTGACGGGGACACCCAATGGCCGCTCGACACGCTCGAAGCCCTGCTGATGCGCACCCTCGATGTCTGGCACGCGAGTCACCGAGGTTCAGGTGATTGACGCCGCAGTCGCAGGACGGATCAAATTGCTCGGGTTGGATGTCGATGGGGTTGTCACCAACAACTCCGTCTATCTGGGGCTGGTCGATGGCCAGAGGGTCGAATTCAAACAATTCGACATCCAGGACGGCCTCGCGATGGGTCTGGCGCGGCGGATGGGATTGATCGTGGCCTGGGTAAGCGGACGCTATTCCGACGCCACCACCCTGCGAGCGACGGAGATCAACGTCGATGAGCTCGTCCAGGACCGCGGGGCGCGCAAGGTCCCCGCGATGACGGAGATGCTGCTGCGGCGGGGGCTCGGTTGGGAGGAGGTCGCCTTTCTGGGAGACGACTTGGCGGATATCCCGTTGCTCAGGAGGGTGGGGTTGCCGATGGCGGTCGCCAACGCCGTCGACGAAGTAAAGCGGCTCGCCGCTTACACCACGCGGGCCACGGGTGGCAGCGGAGCGGTGCGTGAGGCGGTCGAAGCCCTGCTGCAGGCCCAGGGCCGCTGGGATGAGGCGGTGCGGGTCTATCTCGAGGATCGGGGAGAAACGACGGATGGCCGATAGGCAGCCGTGGCTGGTCTGGATAGCGGTCTCAGTCGGGCTCGCCGGCGCCTGCAAGGACGACGCGATTCGCCCACCCGTCACGATGGTTGCCGCCGACACGGCCGACCAGGTGCTCGACAGCATGGAGCATCTGATCACCGTCGACGGGGTCCGCCGCACCCGCGTCATCGCTGATACGGCGTACGTCTACGAGCCGACTCAGCAGTCCCGGCTCAAGGTGGTAACGGTGACCTTCTACGACGCGAACGGAAACGAGACCTCTACAGTGACCTCTGATTCGGGACTGTATCAGATGCGCGACGGATCCATGATCGCCTGGGGACACGTCGTCGCGGTCACCCCTGACAATCGGCGCTTGAAGAGCGAGGAACTCAGGTACGACGCCCGCGAGAAGAAGATCTCGTCCGACAAGCGATTCGTCTACGATCGCGGCGACCAGCATCTCGAGGGGAACGGATTCACCAGTGACCCAGACTTCAGGAACGTTGTGACCCAGCAACCGCGGGGCGGGCAGACACCCGGAGCAGGGGGCGGCGGCGCGCTGCCCGGGCAATGAGACACACGGTCTGCGCGGCGCTGTTGGTGGCCCTCACGGCCCCCGGGCTGGCTGCACAGGGCCGACCCGCGGTCCCGGCACGCCAGCCAGCGGCCGGCTGCGTGTTCAGGCTGGTTTCCACCGGCGGAGTCGGGACGCAGATGGTGTCCGGTGCAGATACCAATTACTACGCCAACGGCGGCGTGGTGCTCATGTGTTCCGACTCCAGCGCGAAGATCACGAGTGACAGTGTCGCGCTCTTCGGGAGAGGTCGCAACACCATGGTTGAGTTCATAGGCCGAGTGCGGTACGAAGATTCCATCACCACCCAGACGGCCAATCGTGGCACCTATTACCGCAACGGTGACCGGTGGGAGGCCCGCGGCAACGTAGTGACCCAGAATCGCAAAGACAGCTCGACGATTACGGGGCCGTCGCTTGACTACTTCCGTGCCGTGCCGGGAACGCGTGACACCCTCGAGCTCTACGCAATTGGTCGGCCGACGATCAAGTCGTTTCCACGGGACACGGCCGCGGTAAAGTCCGAGCCATACTTGATCGTTGCCGATCGGGTTCGCATGAAGGGCAACGACCGCACCTGGGCTGGCGGCCACGTGACGATCGACCGGAGCGACTTCACCGCCCGGGGAGATTCTCTGTACCTCGATAGCGGCGTCGGCAGCGAGGGCCGACTGCTCGGGACCCCGATGATGAAAGGACTTGGGCGAGACTCGTTCGAACTCCACGGGCGTCAGATCGACCTGACCCTCGATCATCAGGCGATCACCTACGTCAAGGCGCTGCGCGAGGGTCACGCCATCAGCAAGGATGTCGATCTCGTTGCCGATACGATCGGTCTGGATCTGGAAAACCAGAAGCTGGTTCAAACCATCGCCTGGGGGGACAGTCTGAAGCCGCTGGCGCTCGCCGCCGATTATGAGATCCGGGGTGACTCGGTCGCGTTCGACACACCCGGGCAACAATTGAAGGAGATCCGCGCGTTCACGAAGGCCTGGGTGGGGGGCAGAATCGACAGCCTCTCGCGCGAGCGCGACTGGATGTCCGGGGACTCCGTCGTCGCGACGTTCGCCACCACTGACTCGGCGGGCACCCCCCGGACGACCCTGACGCAACTCGCCTCCTCCGGGAGTGCCAAGTCCTACTACCGGGTGTCGGACGCCAAGAAGAACAGCGGTCTGCCGTCCATCAACTATGCCCGCGGCGACCGGATCACTATCCGCATGAAGACCGTCGGTCCGCGGGGTGTCGACCGGGTGAAGATCGACGGACATGTCGATGGTGTGCATCTCGTACCAGCGCCGCCCCCCCCCGCGGACACGACTCAACGTCCCAAACCAAGCCAGAGGGGGCGATGAGTGATCTGATTTCGCGACTCGCCGACCGGGATCCCTCGGTACCCCTCGCGCTGGCGGCACTGGTGCGTGATGCCGGGGATGACGGTGCGCTCGATCTGCCGACGTTGGGGATCTCGTATCGCGAGACGGTGGTCGCCGCGCGGGACGCCGCCGACGAGCCTGGGCCGGAACTGACGAGCGATGAGGTGCATGAGAACCTTACTCGCTCGGTGCTGCCTCGCCTTGCCGATGAGGGGTGGATCGCGCCCGCCCAGGGGGACCACTGGTCGCACATCGCCGCCGTCGGACCGTGGTGGGAGGCCGCGCGCGTCGACCGCACCAGCACCCGTGCGCGACTTCTTGACGCAGCCATTGCCGGCTTGCGCCGGCGGGCAAGTCTCGCACAGGTCGCCCACGGTCCGCTCCCCGGGGGGAGCGTGCTCGAAGGGCAGGGGCTCTGCAAGAGCTTCCGGCGTCGCCAGGTCGTGGACAACGTCAGCGTCCACCTCGAACAAGGAGAAATCGTCGGCTTACTCGGGCCTAACGGAGCGGGGAAGACGACAACCTTCTACCTGATTACCGGGCTGATCCGCCCGGACGCCGGTGAGGTCTCCCTCGACGGGGCCAACCTCACCAATGCGCCCATGTACCAGCGTGCCCGGCGGGGCATTGGCTACCTGGCGCAGGAACCCAGTGTCTTCCGCAAGCTCACGGTTGAGGAGAACATCCTCGCGATTCTCGAGACGCTCCAGCTGACCCGGGAGGAGCGGCGCGAGCGGCTTGAGACGCTGCTCGATGAGTTGTCCATCAAGCATCTGCGCAAGAACAAGGCGTACAGTCTCTCCGGCGGAGAACGCCGGCGCCTCGAAATCACCCGGGCGCTCGTGACTCGGCCCAAATTCATGCTGCTGGATGAGCCCTTCGCGGGTGTGGACCCGATCGCGGTCCACGACATCCAGACCATCGTCGCCGGGCTTCGCCACCGGGGCATCGGCGTTCTCATCACTGATCACAACGTCGAGCAAACGCTGGATATCGTGGACCGGGCGTACATCATGTTCGAAGGCAAGGTCCAGGTCTCGGGGCCGGTGCGGGATCTGGTGTTCGACGACCGCGTCGCGCAACTCTACCTCGGGCCGACCCTGACCGCTCGACTCCGGGCGCGGCTGGAGCAGGTCGCATGAGGACCGGTCTCTCGCAGCACACCTCGCTGCGCCAGGACCTGCGCATCAATCCACGGCTGTATCAGGCCATGGACATGCTGTACATGCCCATGATGGACCTGCAACAGCACCTCAAGCAGGAACTCCTGACCAATCCGTTCCTCGACCTGATCGACCCCGAGGAAGATGATGTGACCCAGGGCGATCAGACGCCCACGAAGGAGGAGGAGAAGGAGAAGATCAAGGAAGAGAACGAAACCGATTGGGAGGAAATCCTGCTGAATGGTTTCGAGGTTCAGGGAGGTGTCCGCGAGGAGTACGAGGAAAAGGAGTACACCGAGCCGGTCACGGTGGAGACGCATGACCTTATGGACCACCTGCGGGAGCAGCTGATGCTGCTCGACCTCTCACCTCGCCAGAAGCTGCTGGTCGAGGAGTTCCTCGGCAACATCAAAGAGGACGGGTATCTCGCGGCCTCGCTCGTGGAGATCATGGACCAGGTCAACCAGCTGCTGGAGGACCATGCCGATCGCGCTGCCGGGAAGCGCCCGGCCGCCAGGCCGGAACCCGATGAGGATGACGGATACCACGAGGTATTCGACGACGACGACGAGGGCGGCGATTCACACCGGCCACAGGTCGGAGAGGCGCCGATGATGATCGGTGTTCCGGAAGGTGGTGCCCTGCTCATGGGTTCCACTCACGCGGCAGACCCGGGTCTGCCGGTGCAGCCCGCGCCGAAGGTCCCTCGACCCGGCATTCCCTACTTCACCATGGCCGAAGTCGAGGAAATGCTGCGGATTCTGCAGCGCCTGGACCCGCCGGGTGTTTGCTCGCGCGATCTGCGTGAGTGCCTGTTGATTCAACTCGAGGATCGCAACGAGGTGGACTCGCTCACCTATCGACTGGTGAAGGAGGCGTTTCCGGACCTGATCGCGCATCGCTGGAATGATCTGGGCCGCCGCTTCGGGACTGAGCCAGCCAAGGTTCAGGCCGCCGCCGATCTGCTGTCACGGCTGGACCCCAAACCCGGACTCAAGCACAGCAACAGCGGAGACGGATATGTCATTCCGGATCTGATCGTCGACAAGATCGACGGGCAGTACCGGGTATTCCTGAATGACAACGGTGTGCCGCGCCTGCGGCTTTCGCGCTCCTATCGGGAACTCACCCGCGACAAGAAGAAACTCACCACCGAGCACCGCGAGTTCATCGCGACCCGGATGAACAGCGCGAACTGGCTCATCCAGGCCATCGAGCAGCGGCGTCAGACGATGCTCAAGGTGATGAACTTCATTGTGGACCGGCAGCGTGACTTCTTCGAGAAAGGGATCGAGTATCTCAAGCCGCTCACGCTCCGTGAGGTGGCGGAAGTGATCAACATGCACGAGTCGACGGTCAGCCGAGTGACCAATGAGAAGTACGTGCAGACTCCGCGCGGTGTGCTGCCGCTCAAGTTCTTTTTCTCCAGTGCCCTATCCACCGCTTCCGGCGAGGACGCGAGCGCAAGATCTATTCGCGCGAAGTTGCAGAAGATGGTGGCCGAGGAGAGTCCGACGGATCCCCTAACCGACCAGCAGATCGTGCATCTCTTCCAGGAGCAGGGGATCAAGATCGCCCGACGGACGGTCGCGAAGTACCGCGATCAGCTCGGCATCCTTCCAGCCCGGATGCGGAAGCGGGTATGACCCCGGCGCCGGTCGATGTAAGCGTCCTCGTCCCGGCCAAGGACGAGGCGGAAAACCTCCCCGAATTCGTACGCCTCTGCGCCGAGGCGCTGGGACCGGCCCCGTTCTCCTTTGAAGTCATCGTGGTGGACGACGGATCCCGCGACACCACGGCAGAGGTGCTACAGCGGCTGAAGGACCGGTATCCATTCTTGCAGGCAGTCACCCACCGGCGCCAGCGAGGTATCGCGGACGCGCTGCGCTCCGCTGGGGACGCTGCACAGGGCGACATTTTCGTCTTCTACCCCGCCGATCTCCAGTATCTGCCTGAGGACATTCCGACGCTCGTCAGTCCGATCCTAGCCGGGGAGGTAGACGTGGTCACCGGGACCAAGCAGGGGAAGTACGAGAAGGCTTTCGTCTCCAGGATCTACAACGGACTTTGCCGCATGCTATTCGGTGTGCAAGTCACCGATCTCAACTCCGTGAAGGCGTATCGGAGAGAGGTCATGCAGAGTGTTCCGCTCCGCCCAGATTGGCACCGCTACATGGTCGTGATCGCCGCGGTGGACGGCTTTCGGCTTACCAGTCGGCCCGTGCCTTTGTATCCCCGTCGGGGCGGAAAGTCCAAGTTCAGTTGGCGGCGGATCCCGGTAGGAGTGTTGGATCTACTGTCGGTCTGGTTCCAATTGCGTTTCGGCAGGAAGCCGATGCTGTTCTTCGGAGTTGCCGGGGCGCTGCTCTTCCTCATCGGCTTTCTGGCCGGGGTCTTCGCGCTGGTGCTCCGATTCGGCTACGGTATCGGCTTCCGGCCATTTCTCAATCTCGTGGAGACGATGGTAATCACCGGAGTTGCGCTCTTCGGTTTCGGTTTCTTGGGCGAAATGATTGCTGGCCAGCGCGAAGAGACCCGGGAAACACTCCGCCGTCTCGATCGGCATAACCCAGACTGACCAGCCAGGAGGAGCCAGCTTCATGAACACCGGGGCCTTGCATCTGTTAGGAATGAGTTTTCTTGCAATCGGTTCGCTTTCCGCCTGCGGGGAAAGTGGTCCGAGCAGCGATAAGAGCCATCCCTCCCTGGTGTCGGTGGACTCCGTACCGGTTGTCGGGCGACCTTATGGCGTTGCGATTTCGAGGGAGGGTCGAAGCTACGTGACGCGGCTTTCCTTGAACTCGGTCGTAAATGATTCAGCGTTGCCGGCGGACGACTTCGCCAGCCCCATCGCCGTGGGTCTCACGCCACCTCACGTGGTATTCAATCCCGCCGGCTCCCGCGCCTACGTGACCAATCAAACCGGGCAGAGCATGAGCGTCATTGACGTTCCGGGCAACACAGTTCTGACCACCGTCCCGCTCACAGCGGACGGGTTCAATCTCATCACCTCGGCCGATGGCCAGAAAGTCTTCGTGTCCGTGGCCACTGGGCAGGTCTATGTGGTGAACGCAGGGACTAACCAGATCGTCGATTCCATCATCCTCGGACCGGCGGTCAACGGGTTCGCGCGCCATCCGAAGAAGAATCTGATCTACATCAGCTCTCGAGATGGGGCCACCGTGTCCGAGGTGAGCACCACGAGCAATCAGGTTGCCCGGACCTTCACGACTGGGGGCCTGCCGCAGCGCCTGGCGGTTTCTCCGAACGGCCGAGAGCTTCTCATTGCCAACGAAACCCTCGGCTTGGACATCTGGAACCTCGAGACTGGGGTGAGAGACACCACCGTGGGGATGGCGGCTTACGGGCTGGCGCTCAGCCCGGATGGTGAGAAAGTGTATGTGACGAGCGGGCCGGGAGGACTCATCACCATCGTGAACCGTGCCGACCGGAGTGTGGATACGACACTCACCGTGGGCGGGATCACCCGCAACGTCGCCTTCGACACGAAGGGCGAGACTGCGATCATCACCAATGAGGCCGATTTCGTCACCGTCGTTCACTGAGTGAATCGCCTGTCGCCGATGACTCTGATGGCCGTCTGGGCGCCCTCTTGCCGACGGTGACCCGCACCGCCCTTAGGGTCGTGTTCGTCACCCACAACTTCCCGCGATTCGATGGGGATGTCTCCGGAGCGTTCCTCGCCACCCTGGCCCAAGGACTCCGGACGCGAGGTATCGTGGTCCAGGTAATCGCGCCGAGCGATGGCGGGGACATCGGGCCAGACCACTGCGGTGGGATTCCAGTTCGGCGAGTACGCTACGCGTCCGCAATTCGGGAGACCTTGGCCTATCGCGGTACGATGGCCGACGCGGCCCGAACACCCAGCGGTGCTATGGCCGCGTGGGCTCTCATTCGGTCCTTGCGACGTGCTGCCCAGGACGAGATGGATCGCGGTGCCGATCTGATCCATGCCCACTGGTGGATTCCGGGCGGCCTAGCGGCTCCTGCCCGGTTTCCGCTCGTGGTGACTGTGCACGGTACTGACGCCAGGTTGCTGCAACGCTCACTGCTCGCACGCGCGCTGGCTCGCCCGCTGTTCCGCAGGGCCCAGGTGGTGACCGGGGTATCACCCGCCATCGCCGAGACCATCGAGCGCACCATGGGGCGCCGGATAGATCCGGCCCACCAGCAACCAATGCCGGTGGATACCTCTCGATACCACTCGTGGAGCCCTGGAGGCGGTGGCCTCGTCGTGGTGGCCCGGCTCACCACCCAGAAGCGCGTCGACCTCGCGTTGCGAGCGCTGCCCCTGCTCGGTCGGGACCTTCGCCTCACGGTCGTGGGGGACGGGCCGGAACGGCCTGCGCTCGCGGCGCTCGCGGGCACTCTTGGAGTCAGCGGAAGAGTCGACTTCCTCGGTGCCGTCTCGCCCACCCGCGTCGCGGAGATTCTCGGTACCGCTGATCTGGCGCTCTTTCCTGCATACAACGAAGGGTTCGGCCTAGCCGCCGCCGAAGCACTGATGGCAGGTGTACCGGTGGTGGCGTGTCAGGACGGCGGGGGAGTATTGAGTGTGGCCCCCACTAGTGGGGCAGGGCGTGTCGTGCCCCCCGACCCGAGCGCCATTGCAGCGGCGATCGAGGCGCTCACGCGCGATCCGACAAGTCGCGACGATGCGCGTCTGCAGGGCACCAAGTGGCGCGAACGACTGAGCCCCGACCATGCAGCCGAGATCTGTGAAGGATGGTACCGTGAGGCGCTCGGTGCGTGAGCAAAACGTCCGGATCGCCCGCTGGACCTTCGCGGTCCTCATCGTCGCATTCGTCGTGCGATCGGTTGCTCGAAGCTGGTCCGACCTCCAGGCCCAGCCCGTTGCCTGGACATTTCGACCCGTTCCTGCGCTTGCCAGCGTTCTCGTCGTATGGGCGATGTATGCCATGCTGATCGAGGCATGGCGACGGATGCTCGCAGGATGGGGGCAGCGCTTGCCACCTGGGCCGGCGGCACGGATCTGGGTGCTCTCAAGCCTCGGCAAGTACATCCCCGGGAAGGTCTGGGCGATCGCAGGGATGGCACTGATGGCGAAGGAAGCGGGGGTCGCTCCGTGGGCGGCCACGGCCTCGGCCATCATCCTCCAAGCCCTCGCAATCGGAACCGGGGCGGCGGTTGCGGCACTTTTCGGCGCTGCTGCCATCGAAGCCGAACACCCTGGGGCGCTCACGGCACTCTGGCTTGTAGGTGGGATCGCCGGGCTGGGCGCGTCCGCATTGCTTTACGCGCCGGTGGCGAAACGGCTCCTTGCGCTGGCCGGGGTGGATCCGGCAACTCCCTCGCCGAGCGCGGCGCCGGTACTGCTCGGGCTGATGGCTAACGTGGTTGCCTGGGTGGGCTACGGAGTGGCGCTCTGGCTCCTGGGGAGTGCGGTGTTGCCTGGCAAGCCATTGGCATTGACGCCAGCAATCGCAGGCTTCGCGGCGTCGTATGTGGCGGGGCTGATCGCAGTCTTCATGCCCGGCGGCCTGGTTGTTCGGGAGTTGCTGTTGATCGCCATATTGAGGCCCAACCTCGGTCTTGGCCCGGCAACGGCGCTTGCAGTCGCGTCACGCGTCCTGCTCACCATCACGGAACTGGGTGCCGCCGTCCCATTCCTCGTCCTTCGCCGCCGGAGTCCGAGTGCAGTCTGAATCCCTTTCCTGGCAGCCTCGCTGGCCTCGGACCTTCGCCTTCCTGGTCTGCGTGCTCGCGGCCCTGACCCTGCTTTGGCCCTTGCTCACGGGGCATATCCTGTTTGGCGGGATGCGATCGGACATGTTCATCGCCGGTTACTCTTTCCGGCTGTTCGGCGCCGAAGTGTTCAAGGCGACGGGCAGCATCCCCCAGTGGAATCCGTATCTCTTTGGGGGATTACCCTATATCGGCGCGATGCATGGCGACATCTTCTACCCCACCGCCTGGCTTCGCTGGTTCCTGCCGGTGGACCTCGCCATCACGTGGGGGATGGCACTCCATTTCGTCCTTGCAGGATGGCTGACCTTCGGATTCGCGCGGGCACTTAAGCTCAGCTGGTCTGCGGCCCTGACGGCAGGCGTCGCGTACGAGCTTACCGGCATCGTTGCCTCCCAAATGAGCCCCGGTCACGACGGCAAGCTGTTCGTTTCGGCTCTGACACCTCTCGCCTTCTGGGTACTCCTCCTTGCCATCCGAGAGGGCCGTCGCTGGGCCTTTGGGGCGTTCAGCGTCGTGGTTGCCCTGCTCGTGCTCGGCCACTATCAGATGTGCTACTTCCTGCTCCTCGCCCTTGGGCTCTGGGCGCTCTACCTCACGTTCTGGGACAGCGAGGGTCCTCGCCACCGGAAGCCCTGGGGTGTCCTACTGATGGCGACGGCAGCGGTGGCCCTTGGGATCGGGATCACTGGCCTCCAGGCGCTGCCGTTCCTCGAGTACATCAAGTACTCGCCACGCGCTGCTGGCGGCCCGAATACCGGGTGGGCCTGGGTTAACAGCTACGCGATGCCACCCTCGGAAGTCTTCACGACGATTCTTCCCGAATTCAATGGCGTGCTGGATCGCTACTGGGGAAGCAACCCCATCAAGTTCCACACCGAGTATCTGGGTGTGTTGCCGATTGCACTGGCCTGTCTAGCGTGGGGTGATCGGGACCGGCGCCGCCTGGTGGTCGCCTTCCTGGTCGGCGCCGTGGTCTTCCAGTTCTTCGCGTTCGCGGGGCACACGCCGTTTTACCGCCCGTTCTTCGAGTTTCTGCCCATGCTGAAGAAGATGCGAGCCGTGGGCATGGTTTTCTTCCTTGTGGCCTTTCAGGTGGCGATCCTCGCGGGCATCGGGTTCGAGCGGGTCCTGACTCGACAGGTGGCACCCCGACGCCTGCTCTACCTCCTGGGTGGGCTCGCCCTCTTCGCGCTGCTCGGTGTGGTTGGGGTGCTCCAGCTCGTCGCCGATTCGCTCGCGATTCCCGAACGAATGGCTGCCGCACAGGCGAATTCGCCGGCCCTTCGAGTCGGAGCGATGCGCTTGCTGATCGTTGTCGCGCTCGGAGGGGGCGTGCTTTGGGCGGTTGCGAGAGCGAAACTGGGTGTCCTGATGGCCACCGCGCTCACCCTCGGCGTGATAGCCGCAGACCTGTGGAGTATTGATCGACAGTTCTTTGTGTTTTCTCCGCGGGCGTCGGTTCTATTCCGCGACGACGAGATCATCACCTATCTCAAGCGCCAGCGCGGGCCGTTCCGGGTGCTGAACGCCGGCACGTATCCACAGTCGACCCTGATGGCGTACCGGATCGCCACGCCACTGGGCTACCATGGCAATGAATTGCGCTCGTACCAGGAGCTCGGCGGCAAGGACGCCGACTGGCGCAACTTGTTTTCGCCAAACCTTCTCGACCTGCTGGCCGTACGGTTTGTGACGCTGCCGCAGCCACAAGCTGTGCCGGGGTTCCATCAGGTCCTTGGCCCAATCGCTTCCACCTTCGGCGATACAGCCGTTCTGTATGAACGAGATAGCACGCCCGCGTATGCCAGAGTGCTTGCTTCCGCCGCAAAGGTTCCGGAGGCTCAGGTAGTGCCCACGGTCATCAATCCACGCTTCCCGGCGGGCCAGGTCGTACTCTATTCCGACACAGTGAGCCTGGAAGTGACCCGGCTCGCACAGCCGCTGCCCGCCTCGGCGGCTTCGGCCGCGATTGCCGAATGGTCGCCCGGAGCAATGCGTATCACGGTCAGCGGGGAAAACCCGGGACCCTCCTATCTCCTCGTCTCCGAGAACTGGTATCCGGCTTGGCAGGTCACAGTGGATGGCCAGCCGGCAAGAGCCTACCAGGCGGATCGCAGTCTGCTGAGCGTCGTACTTCCTCCCGGAGCAAGGGAAGTCACTCTACGGTTTCAGTCCGAGGCCTACCATCGGGGAAAGCAGGTGAGTCTGATTGCGCTGCTGTTGGCCCTCTGCTTGACGGTCATCCCAGTGCTCCGGACCCGGAGGGCGGCGGGTGCTTGAACGGATCCTGATCATCATCCCGACGTACAACGAAGCTCGGAACCTGCCGCAAATCATCCCGGCGATCCTGAATCAGGATTCACGCCTGGAGCTGCTCGTTGTCGATGACAATTCACCCGATGGAACCGGTGATATCGGAGACGCGATGGCGCAAGAGGAACCGCGCGTGCACGTCATGCACCGGCCGGCGAAGGAAGGCCTCGGTCGGGCTTACCTTGCGGGCTTCAAGTGGGGGCTGGCGGAGGGATATGAGGCAATGTTCGAAATGGACGCCGACTTCTCACATGATCCCGCGTTCATTCCACGGTTTCTGAAGGCGATCGAGGAAACCGACCTGGTCCTGGGTTCGCGATACGCGACCGGCGTCAATGTCATCAACTGGCCCATTTCCCGCCTGCTGCTTTCCCTGGGGGCCAACCTGTATGCCAGGATTATCACTGGACTCCCGCTCACCGACCTGACTGGCGGCTTCAAGTGCTTTCGCAGGGCGGTGCTTGAGGCGATCGATCTCGATCAGGTGCGCTCCAACGGCTACGCTTTCCAGATCGAAATGAGCTTCCGCGCATGGAAGAAGGGGTTCAGGTTGCAGGAAATTCCGATCATTTTTCATGACCGGGTGGAAGGGCAGAGCAAGATGAGCAAACGGATCGTGCGGGAGGCTATTTGGATGGTCTGGTGGCTTCGGCTTCAATCCCTGATCGGCCGCATCTAATGAGCGGGCTCGCCTTTCACAAGATGTCCGGTTCGGGCAACGACTTCGTCGTGTTCGACGGCCGAGGGACTTCGGAAGCCGATTGGCCGGCAGAACGGATCAAGGACCTGTGCGACCGCCGGATGGGAGTCGGGGCAGACGGTATGGTCATTCTCACCCCGGAGGGGGGTGGCCGGGTTCGAATGGACTTCTGGAACTGCGACGGCTCGCGCGCCGATATGTGTGGCAACGCTGCTCTCTGCAGTACCAGACTCGCCGCCTTCCTGGAGCTGGCCCCAGCAGACTCGATGCTGCTCGTCACCCGAGCCGGGTCCTTTCCGACCCGATGCCGGCCGGGAAGCGCGCACGAAGCCGAGCTCAACTTGCCGGATTTCCACCTCGAGATGCCGCAAGCCGGGCTGGTCGATTCGGAAGGTGAAGCGATCCTGGCGGTCACAACGGTCGGCGTGCCACACCTCGTCATCGAGGTCTCTGACCTCGAGCGGAGCGATCTGATGGCGCGTGGGCGGGTCCTCCGCTTCCACCCGAGCCTTGGCCCCGCAGGCGCGAACGTGAACTTCGTGGCACTGGACCGCGCGGCGGACCAGTGGTGTATGCGCACCTATGAACGGGGTGTCGAGGGGGAGACCTTGGCATGCGGTACGGGCGCCGTGGCTGTGGCTGCCGCTCTAGCCCAAACTGGACGGGTCAGGGTGCCGATTTCGCTGCTCACAAGGAGTCAGCGCTGCCTGAGCATCACGGCGACAGTGTCAGGCAACCGGGTGACCAACGTCTGGCTGGCCGGAGAGGGTCGTTCGGTGTTCAGCGGGATCCTGTCGTAGGGCGGGTTGCCAACGTAAGGTCAAACCCCACAATATTTTGAAGCCAACGGAAGGGGGGGTGCCTCGAAGTTATCCCCACTTATCCACTAATGAAGTTAACATAATACATATTATACGACATAAGCCCATGTTCCAGTCGCAGCAATGCCCTCAGGAAATGGGCCCCCGATGGCCATCGAACCGCTCTGCACCGAAGCCGCTACATCGCTCCTGCAGTCAGCTCCGAGAGTCGAACTTCGGCCTCAGTCTTGGCGGTCGACTCCGGGTAATCCTTGAGCACGCGGCGGTATGCCTCAATCGCCTTCGTTTTGTCTCCAGCCCCAGTGTAGGCCCGTCCGGCGTCCACGAGGTACTCCGCCTTCATGTAATCCAGATCGGTGGCCTCGGCGGCGCTCAAATAGGCTGCGGCGGCCTCGGCGGGTCGCTTGGAATTCTCCAGGGCCCGGCCCAGAAGGCCGTTGGCGATCGCCCGATATGCGGGGGCCGGCCCGGACTTGATAAAGTCCTGGAGCCCCACAGCGGCTAGTTCATGTTGGCCATTGACCAGGCGCACTTGATTGAGGCGGATGATCGCTTCCTGTGCCGCCTTGGTGCCCGCATAGGTCGTGATGACCTTTTGGAGCTCGCTGGCGGCCAGCGGCAGGTTGCCTGACTCAGCCATGCCGGTGGCCTGGTCCAAGGCCCGGGACGCGAACGCCTCCTTCCGCCTTCCGCTCATGATCACGAGCCACGTGACCAGGACGGCAAGCAAGGCCACCCCTCCGAGCACCAAATAGCGGGTTTGTCGGTCCGCCAGCCAGCGTGGTGCGTTTCCGAGTCCCTTACCGAGGCCGCCTGCCTGCGGAGCTGCTTCGATCGTGGCTGCCATCTTACCCCATCCAAGGAATCCGCGGCGCCCGTTGTGGGTGCCGTCACAGAGGTGCCCCCGAGACGATTCGAACGTCCGACCAACGGTTTAGGAAACCGCTGCTCTATCCAGCTGAGCTACGGGGGCAAAGCCAGTCAAGCTACCCTCCTGAACCCCAGACCGTCAACGGACTTAGCCTTGTGCTAGACGTTCAGAACGACGTGCACCGGCCCGGTTTCCAGTCGAGCCTGGCCGTTCAGTCCCTTGATCGCCAGCAGAAATGACCAACCGGCTACCTTGCCAGACAGTCGGCGAACCAATGCCCCGGCGGCGGCCGCAGTTCCCCCGGTCGCCAGCACGTCGTCCACAATCAGGACGTTGGCGCCGGGGGGACAGGCGTCCGCATGGGCCTCAAGAGCGTCCGTTCCATACTCCAGTTCATACTCGTGCCGCACCGTCCTCCACGGGAGCTTTCCAGGCTTCCGAAGGGGGATGAAGCCGGCCCCAAGTGTCACCGCGACAGGTGCCGCCAGGATGAATCCCCGGGCCTCGATTCCGACGACGTGCGTAATACCCGATCTGCGGAAAGGGGCGGCGAGTTCTTCGCGAACCTGTCGGAAAAGCTGGCCATCTTGGAGCATCGGGGTGATGTCCTGGAACTGGATTCCAGGCTTGGGATAGTCGGGAATGACCCGCAGTGCACTCCGGAGGGGTTCGGTCAGATTGACGGCCATGTGGGTATCGGATTCGGTTCGGGTAATTGATCTAACTACTTGATATTAAACGTGCTTACACCATCCAACTCATCCGAAATCTCTGAGTTTTCCACATCAGCCACTCGCGCATGGGGAGGCCCCGCTCGCAGGGCCGCCTCCAGAGAGCGCTGGGCTCCTCGAGGGCCCTTGGCTACTACTTCGACCCGCCCATCGGGCAGGTTCCGAGCCCAGCCCCGGATTCCCAGGTCAGCAGCGCATCGGAGGACGAAATATCGAAACCCAACCCCCTGCACCAACCCCTTCACCAAGTACTTGACTGTCACTTCGACCGGTTGTTCAACCATGCTCGAGTGACCTCCACCGCCATCGGGAGCAGCGATACGGCGATGATCCCCATGACGACGAGGCTGAAGTTCTCGCGGACGACGGGAAGGTTGCCGAAGAAGTGCCCCACACCGACAAACAGCCCAACCCACGCAAGGCTACCGGCCAGGCTGAAGGCGAGGAAACGGGGGTAGGGCAGCTGGCCGACCCCGGCGACGAACGGGGCGAACGTCCTGAGGATCGGGAGAAACCGGGCCAGAATTACGGTCTTCCCCCCGTGCCGGTGATAAAAGGTCCTCGTTCGGTCCAAGTAATCCTGGCGCAGGAAGCGAATTGACCCACCGAAGGCCCGGGGGCCAATGTACCGGCCAACCCAATAGTTGGTGGAATCGCCGACTACGGACGCGCAAAAGAGGACCGGGAACAACACCGCCAAGTGAAACGATCCCATCCCGGAAAAAGTCCCGGCGGCAAACAACAGTGAGTCGCCGGGTAGAAACGGGGTTACCACGAGGCCGGTTTCGCAGAAGACGATCAGAAACAGAATGCCATACGTCCATACTCCGTATCGGGCTATCAGCTCTGCCAGGTGGACGTCAAGGTGCAGGAACAGGTCCAACAAATCTTTCAGGAGATCCATTGAGTTCTGTCAGGAAATGGGGTCACCGGTAAATCCGAATTGACCGATCAGCGGTACGAAGCGAACGTCACTCACGGTCCTGCGCTTCACATCGCCGTCCCCCTCCCGTGTCAGTAGCGTGAGGGTCTGGTTGTTCCGATCCCCCAGCGGGCAGTATGAGTCTGCCGCCCGGGCCAAGTTGCTCCACCAGGGGTTGAGGCACCTCGGGAGACGCAGCCGCTACAAGGATCACATCGTACGGCGCGTAGGGACGCCATCCCAACGTGCCATCACCTACAAGGATTGAGACGTTTCGGACCCCAACCTGTTCCAGGACGCTGCGTGCGGACTTCGCGAGTGCCGGGATGCGCTCGACGCTGAACACTTGATCAGCGCAGAGGGCCAAAAGTGCCGTCTGGTAACCCGAGCCGGTCCCGACTTCCAAGACTCGCTCCCGACCCTGAAGTTGAGCAAGCTCCAGCGACCGAGCCTGGACCCAGGGTTGCGAGATCGTCTGCCCCGCGGCAATAGGCAACGCCGTATCCTCATACGCCCGATGTCGAATGCTCTCGGGCACGAAGAGATGGCGTGGTACTTGGGAAATGGCCCGGAGCACTGCGAGGTCCCGGATCCCCTTGCTACTCAGCTCGGCGACAAGCTGGCTCCGATAACCGCCGTAACTGTCGGCGCCTAACTCTCGAGGGACCATCCCCGCACCGCCTCTAGGAGGTCGTAGTTTGTCAGGTCCATGTGCAGCGGCGTGATCGAGATGAAGTCCTCCGCCACCGCGTGATGGTCCGACTGGGCCCCGCCCGTCCAGT
This sequence comes from uncultured Gemmatimonadales bacterium, assembly GCA_963748035.1. GTDB lineage: Bacteria > Gemmatimonadota > Gemmatimonadetes > Gemmatimonadales > GWC2-71-9 > JADJOM01. The sequence continues at coordinate 825,428 of CAVVHO010000005.1, forward strand.
GAATCGAGCCGCCCCCAATCCAGAACATCTCCCGCCCCCAGGGATCCTTCATTCGGGTGAGGGACTCGCTGAAATAGCGGCTGCCCAGAGCGGTGACACGCACGCCCCGCACGCCAGCGGCTCCGCAGGGAGGCAGGTTGATGTTCAGCAACGTTTCCGGCGGGAATTCCTTCACGGCAACGATGCGCTGAACCAGGCGCGTAAGGGTGTCCCGATAGCTCTGCAGGGTATCCAGGTCGCTCCCAGGTCCGGCGAAGGAGATCGCGACACTGGGGACTCCCAGTGTGACACCTTCCATCGCCGCTGCCACGGTGCCCGAATACAGTACGTCTTCGCCCATGTTCGGACCATGGTTGACTCCCGAGAAGAGGAAATCAGGTCGCTCGGGCATGAGGGTACCGATCGCCAGCAATACGCAATCAGTCGGCGTTCCGTCCACCTGAAAAGAGCCGTCGGGCCGTCGTCCGGGCCTGAGGGGACGGTGCATGGTGAGGCTGTGCGAAGTGCCGCTCTGCTCGCGGTCCGGCGCGACCACCGTGACCTTGCCCACCGTCAGGCACACATCTGCCAACAGAGCCAGGCCCGGGGCCAGGATCCCGTCGTCGTTTGAAACCAGGATGTTCATGTGGTGGACGAGGTCACTACTCGGTCACTGGCTCCGGCTTGGGCGGCAGAACCTTCCCGTCCAGAATAGCCACAATCTCCTCTACCGCTTCACGCAGTTCTCTGAGTGTCTCGCGCTCAATCGCCGTGCGCGCCGCGCCGCGCAACTCGCCGGTCCGGCGATAGTGCTCGATGCGCTGCCGAGCGCCCTCGATGGTGTATTTCTCCGTGTACAGGAGGTGCTTCACGAGCATGATCAGCTCGACTTCCCGGCTCTTGTACACCCGGTTGCCCGAGCGATTTTTGGCAGGATTCAGAAACCGAAACTGGCTCTCCCAGTAGCGGAGGACGTGCGGCTTGAGGTCGGTGAGGGCGCACACCTCCCCGATGGAGAAGAACTCCTGAACCGGCCGCGCCATAGTCAACGCCACTGCTCCGACTTGAGGGTGCGTTCCATCAGATCGACCACCGCCTGCCGGGCCGGCTTGCCATCGAAAAGGATGCCAGCGACCTGCTCGCAGATCGGAAGCTCGACGGATTGGCGGGTCGCGAGCTCGATGGCGGCCTTGGCGGTGTTGGCACCCTCGGCGATCGTGCGGTGGGCTGCCGCGTACTGTTCGAGCGTCTGGCCTGCCGCGAGCGCCATGCCCAGGGCGCGATTGCGGCTGAGCGCACCTGTGGTCGTGAGGATCAGATCTCCCATGCCTGCCAGGCCGGCAAAGGTCAGCGGATCGGCCCCCATTGCGACACCGAGCCTGGTCATCTCCGCGAGCCCCCGGGTGATCAGTGCCGCGCGCGGATTGTTGCCCAAACCCAGACCTTCGAGAATTCCCGCTGCGATCGCAATCACGTTCTTGAGCGCACCACCGAGCTCGGCCCCAACCATATCGCGGCTGGAATACACCCGGAAGCGCGGCGTCGCGAAGACGGCCTGAACCGTCTCCGCAGTTTCATACCGAGATGCCGCTGCGACAACGGCCGTCGGCTGCTGTTGGAACACTTCCAGGGCGAAGCTCGGGCCGGACAACGCGCAAACCGGATGGCCAGGGACGGCCTCCTCCAGTACCTGGGACATCAGTGCCAGCGTGCCCGGTTCAATCCCTTTGGTGGCGCTCACCAGGACCGCCCCTACGGGGATGCCCGTGCGTGCCAGCTCCACCACCCGCCGAAGGACATGACTTGGGGCCACGGTGACAACCACTTCGGCATCGCGGACCGCCGCCAAGGCGTCCTGAGTGGCGCTGAGCGACTGATCCAGCGCGCACCCTGGCAGGAAGACCGGGTTTTCGTGGCGGGCATTGATCGCCTCGACCACCTCTTGCTCAAAGGCCCAGAGCCGAACTGAGTGCCCCTTGCGCGCCAACAAGTCGGCGAGGGTGGTGCCCCAGCCGCCGGCGCCAAGGACCCCAATGACGGTCATGCTGGCCGCGTCGGCTCCCGCCGCCCAAATCGGTTTTCGGTACCCGCGAGCAACCGGGCGATGTTGGCTCGGTGCTTCCAGACGATGAAGGCGGCGATTCCGACGTCAAAGCCCAGAGTGATCCAGGATCGCCGCGCCGGATGCAGGACGTAGTCCGCCAGTGGGAACAGCGCTGCAGCGATGATCGATCCGAGGGAGACGTAGCCCGTCAACCAAACCACCAAGCCCCACGTGATCACCACCACCGGAAAGGCGAGTGGCGCGAGGGCAATCACCACCCCTGCGGCCGTGGCGACCCCCTTCCCTCCTCGGAATCGCACGAAGACCGAGAAGACGTGCCCAATGACCGCTAGTGCTCCACACCAGATCGGGAAATACGGCACCTGCGGAGCCTGGGGCCCGAACAGCAGCACCGCGGCGGCACCCTTGGCGATATCGAACAGGCCCACCGGGATGGCGAACTTCCACCCCATGAGGCGATACAGGTTGGTGGCGCCGAGGTTTCGGCTTCCCTGCTCCCGAAGGTCGATGCCTCGAAACCACTTCCCGGCCAGGTAGCTGGTCGGAATGGCCCCGAGGAGGTAGGAGGCAACCAGCCACGGCACTGATTCGATCATCGAGCCTCTCGCGTCAACCTCGCCGGGGGCGTCGTCCGTCGTCCTTGCGGCGATGTTGACTCGCCCCACGTGACGTGAACTTCAATCGGAGCGGCGCACCAGTGAACCCCCACGCATCCCGAAAGCCGTTGTGCAAGTAACGCTGGTACGATTCCATGACATCGTCCGGCCGATTGCTCACGATGGCAATGGTGGGCGGTCGAGTCCCGATCTGCGATGCGTAAAAAAGCCTGACCTCGTCACCCTGCTCCTGCGGCGGCGCACTCCGCGACAGCAGCTCCTGTAGCACTCGGTTGACTTCGGCGGTCGGAATTCGGCGCTCCCGCGCCTCTGCCACTTCCAGGATCAGGTCAGGCAGTCGTGTGACCCTCTGCCCCAGCTTGGCCGAGATGTAGACGAACGGTGTGAAGCGAAGGAACGGAGCCTTCTCTCCCAGCAGGTCCTGGCCCCGCTTCGCGGTGTTGGGATCCTTCTCCGGGATCAAATCCCACTTGTTGACCGCGATGATGAGGCCCGCCCCTCGGTCCCACGCCTCGGTAGCAATGCGCAGGTCCTGCGCATGCATCCCGCCCTCGGCATCGACTACGAGCACGCAGACGTCCGCGCGCTCGATCGCGCGATGTGTCCTGAGAGTCGAATAGAACTCGATGTCATCTTCTACTTTAGATCTGCGCCGTAAACCCGCTGTATCAATGAAGTTGAGCGTCTTGCCATGATATCGCAAGGGGGTGTCGATCGCATCGCGTGTAGTGCCCGGTTCTGGTGTCACCACCAATCTGGGTTCCCCGAGGAGCCGATTGATGAGGGAGGACTTACCCGCGTTGGGGCGTCCCACCACCGCGACCTGGATGGCTTGCTCGTCTTCACCGGGGGTCCGTTCGGGAAGGCGTTTGACGATTTCATCCAAGAGGTCCCCGCTGGCCTTGCCGACGGCCGCAGAGACAGGCAGCGGGTCGCCCAGCCCCAGCTCATAGAACGCGTACTGGGCCGACGTTTCCGGAAGGTCGTCGAGCTTGTTGACAGCAACGATCACTGGCCTATCCGATTGCCGCAGCCGCGTAGCGATTTCTCGGTCGACCGGGTTGAGGCCTTCTTTACCATCTACGACAAGGACGATGAGATCTGCCTCCTCGACGGCTAGCTCAACCTGCTCCCGAACCGCCACGTCCATGGAATCCGTCGACCCGGGGACTAACCCGCCTGTGTCCACCAGCCAGAAACGACGGCCGCCCCATTCGCCTTCTCCGAAGTGACGATCACGGGTGGTTCCGGCCTGATCGGAGACGATGGCGTCCCGGCCGCCCAGGATCCGGTTGAACAAGGTCGACTTCCCTACGTTGGGGCGGCCTACGATTGCGACGGTTGGTTTGCTCACGAGCCCTTGGGAGTGACGAGCGCGTCGGTAAAGTGGTAAGAGGGGCGCACCTCGACCGGGGCCGAAGCACGGAGCTCTTCGAGGCTCAGATCATCCATGAAGATCTGGTCTTCATTCAGAGATTCACCCGGAATCAGGGCGAGATCCAGGTCGCCCCTTCCCCTGAGCGCCTGTCGGAATGCGGATCCGGGAAGCAGACCCGCGCACGTGACGGTCTCCCCGAACAACGTATTGGTGAGCGGAAGAAGTTCGAAGTGCGCACCAGTCGCTGCGGCAAGGGGCGCGAGCACTTGGGGCATCAGTGACGCCATTGACATCCCCGTGAGGACCGCAATTCGTCGACCGCTCCAGGGCGCCAAGGCCTCGTGTTCCTCCTCGATGCGTCGCTGCAAGTATCGGACAGCACCGACGCCGTTCTCCACTTGGCCGAAGTCGTCGTACCACTCCGTGCCGGGTAGCGGCAGTCCAGCTCGCAGGTACAGTTCGTCGGCCCCCAACGCCCAGCTAGAGCCCCGCTCCTTCCGCGCGCGAGTAGCCCAGCGCTCTAACCGAGCAACGGCTTCCCGGCACTCCTCCTGAGTCGGCTCCCGGACCAAGTGGTGTTTGCTGAACGTGGTCAGTCCAACGGGCACCAGGGAAACGCTCAGGACAGCGGGCCCCAGGGCCCACAGATCCGAGAGTGTTTGCTCCAGGACTCCGCCGTCGTTCACCCCAGGCGACATGACTACCTGTGTATGGAACTCGAGCCCGTGAGCCGAGAACTCCTTCAGCTGTTCGAGGATGTCCGGTGCGAGCGGGTTACGGAGCAGCCAGCGTCGGACCACCGGGTCGGTTGCATGTACTGACACGTACAGGGGTGAGAGGCGGTACTCTATGATCCGGGCCACGTCACGCGGCTTGAGATTCGTGAGGGTGGCGAAATTGCCGTACTTGAAGGAAAGCCGATAGTCATCGTCCCGGATGTACAGCGTCTCTCGCAGTCCCTCCGGCAGGCCGTCCACGAAGCAGAAATCGCAGCGGTTCGCGCAGCGTCGGATTCTTGGAGGTTCCACCGAGACGCCCATCGCCAGGTCATCCGGGCGCTCGATGTCGTATTCCAGTTCCTCCCCCCCCGGCTGGCGCACATGGAGCAGGAACTGGTCATCGGCCGTCAGGAATTCCCAATCGAGAAAATCCTCCACTTCCCGACCGTTGATCGCGAGCAACTCGGTGCCGACCTGGAGACCCAGTTCGGCCCCCAGGGACTCAGGCGCGACGGCGGTTACTTTGAGCATAGACAGGCGGTGATAATAGGCGGGAGGGGCCCGCATCACAAAAAAACAGCGGGGCGGGTCTGAGACCCGCCCCGCGGACTACGTCAAGCTGGTGGCTTCGGCTACCAGCAGGCGGGGGCACCCTCGAAGGTTACAGCGGCATTGGGGCTGTTGGCACTGGCACCAACGAAGACTCCGCAGTTCAGGAGCCCCGCAACCAGCACGGGATTCGTGATGATGGCCGAATAGCCGGTGTTTGAGACGTAGGTCAGATTGAGGACATTGCCCGTCGATGGCTTGAGCGCCACCCGCCCTGCCCCACCGAGGCCATTGACCTGGGCCCCACTGGTCGTGCCGCCGGCGTAGTCGTTGTTGTCGAAATAGAAGCCTTCCTGCGAGGTCACGAGGTTTCGCAGGTCGGTCTTCATAGACGCCAAGACCGCCTTCTCTTTCGTATTGGCGAACTTCGGGATGGCGATGGCCGCAAGAATCCCAATGATGACCACGACGATCAGCAGTTCGATGAGAGTGAAGCCCCGCTTGGACATAGCCGCTCCCGGCTCAGGAATGGCGCCCCCTGACAGTGGTGGCGAATGCATTTCCCGTCTGAGGGGGCAACACGTGTGCCATGGTCATTGTGAAGTGTTAAACCATTGCCAGATAATATGTTAGCAATTGACTGAGATCCGGCCATATGAGGGATAGAGTAGAATCCTCCGCGTCCTGCGAGACGAACAACGCCGCCCCTCTGGGGGCGGCGTTGTGTGTTTGACGGGCCTCTTTTGCCAGCTACTTATGGCTTAGGGAGTACACATAGGCCGCGACCGCCTTCACTTCGTCATCGCTGATGCTGGAGCCGCCTTTGGCCGGCATGGGAACACCGCTCTTTGACTGCTCTTTGGTCACGCCGATGGCGACCTGTTTTACGATTTCATCGAAGGTGCCCTTGCTGTGCAGCCAGACGTCATCGGTGAGGTTCGGGCCGACCAATCCCTTGGCGTCCTGACCGTGACAGGCGTAGCAGAGCCCTTGCTTGTGGAAGATCTCGTTACCCTTGTCGACCATTGCTTGGGTGACGCCCTCCGGCAGGCCCTGGGCTTCAGCCGACACCGAACCGATGACCAAGAGTGCGCCGAGTGCGAAGGTCGCACGAAGAAGCCGGTTCATTCCAGACTCCAGTCAGAGGTTGAACCAACAGACCCACATTCAGGGGAACGAAGCAAGAGGTGGGCCGAACAGAGAGCCCTTGCCCGGTCGTCAACCTACTACGGAAACTATTGGTACTACGGCACTTACAGGTCAACACTTGGTCGCAGGTTTCGGTGCGGACCGACTTTCGGGCAGCCCACCCGGTTCGATCAAGGACACACGGCCGCCGGGGCTTGGCGGGAAGGTCCCGCCGGGCGAAAGCGACCGCCCCCACGGCAGCGCGGGGGCGGAAGCGAGAGCGGGCGACCGGACTCGAACCGGCGACGTCCAGCTTGGGAAGCTGGCATTCTACCAACTGAATTACGCCCGCGTTCCAAGCCTAATTGTGCCCGGCGTGGTGTTGGCTTGTCAATGCCGAGGCTCGATCGCGGGGCGACTTACCCCCGCTGCCGTTCAGGGTCGCCGCAACTCACCAATTCGCTTATTGCACACGATAGCGCCAGCTCTTGATTCCAGCCCCTTTGCCTTCCGCCTTGAATGGCGCGGACTCTCCTGGCTTCAGCGCGGCGACCGGCACGTTCTGACTGGCAACCACCGACCCGTCCACGGTGATGAATTCGACGACGACAATCTGCGCCTTAGCTGGGATCAGCTTGTTGTTTTCGTTACGCGCTTCTCGGCCCGTCACCTTGGCATCAAGCGTCGCACCGTCCGCCGTGACCCGAATCGCTTCCACCTCCAGGTTTACCGGAAGCGCTTCACGAGCCACAATGACTTTGAGCAGGTCATCCTGTTTGCCGGCCAGCTTGTAGCCTTGAGCTCGCAGGCTGTACGCGTACTCCGATAACGGCTCTATTCCGATCAGCTTTTCGGCCGTGGCAGATAGCTTTGCGCCGTCCTTCAGTGCGAGGTACGCGTTCGCCTGATTGAAGATGGCATCGCGATTCCACGGGTTGATGCTGATCAGGCGCCCAAAGGTGGCGGCCGCATCCGCATAGTTCTTATCGTTGAACTGCTTGACCGCGATATCCATCAGATCCGCTTCGGAGATGCTTTCATCCCCCTCGGCGCCTGGCGTCCCGCCGGCCGCGGCTACCACTTCGCGTTCGATCGCCTGGGCGCTGTCCGCCATCCCCGCAGCTCGGAAGGCCTGTGCCAGGGCCTTCTGGGCGGTTGCATCCCTCGGGTTCACCGCGAGCACTCGATGCAGGGCGTCGATCGCGTCCTTGGGCCGTCCAGCGTTGAGGAGCATTACCGAATAATTGAACAGGGACTGGTCACGCAAGTTGACTTGCGCGGAGTCCGTCGGCTGTGTCATCGCCGCCCGACCGAAATAGACCAGGGCGCTATCGTCCTGATTCATCGAGTGGAAGATGTCAGCGACGTTAACGAAGGCGAGCGGGGCATCTTGGTAGATCACGTTCGCCGCCCGATACATGATCAGCGCAGAGTCATTCCGCTGTGCCTGACGAAAGCCGCCACCGGCGTTGACGAGGGCTGCCCAGGCGCGGTACCGAAGCTTCCCAATCTCTTCCTTGCAGGCTGGAGCGAGCGCCAGCGTCTTTGTGAAGGCACTATCGGCGCCGATCAGGTTGCCTTGCTGGAGATAGGTTCGCCCCAGCCAGTACCAGGCTGCGGAGCTGTTGCCCTGCCCCGAACTCGTAATCGCCTCGGTAAGCACACGCACGCCGTTCTTGAGCGCATTGACGCGGTTCGAAACGTCGCCCGTGCCTTCGATCCCGGTCTTGAGATAGGTCTTGCCGCTGCTGACGCGGAAGTCGCCGCCGGTCACCTTGCACTCCGGCTGCTGCATTCGGGAATCCAGCCCGGCTTGGACCCTGGAGGCCACGGCATCTTGCGCCCCGGCTGCCACCGGAATGGCCACGAGACCGAACAGCACTGCACCAACAAGGGCCTTCATCATGCCTGCTCCTTCGGTGATCGTGAAGCGCCAGCAGCCGCTGCGGCTACCAGCGCGCGCGCTTCCGTCTCGATTTCGCGAGCCAGCTCGTGTGCCGGCCGCCCGAGGCGGCTGGCTGCGCGACGCACGTCTTCGTATTCCGCCTTGACTCGTGGTCCACTTGGCGTTTCCAACACCTTCACCGACACCGGAGAGCCGTCGGGGGCGACCACCTCAATCTGACGCCGGGGCAATGTCACCCGCTCCGCGACGGCGCGGCGAACGCCGGCAGTCGTACTGTGCATGAAGAGTGCCTCGGTGACCTCTTGCACCGCCGGTGTGGCGCATATCACTTCGACCCGGAATCCGACTCGCCCCTTCTTCATTTGCGTCGACCAAACCTGCACGTCGAGCGCCCCAGCCGCCACCAGCGCTTCACGCAAAGGCTCAAGGTATTCCGGGCTCAAGTCGTCCATGTCGGCGGACAGTGTCACCACTTCGCCGGCCTCCGCGACAGGCTCGGCGAGGATCAGACGCAAGGCGTTGGGATAGTGCTCCGGGTCTCGCCCACCCGCTCCCCAGCCGGTTGCGAGCGGGCGCCAACGGGCGGGCGGTGGACCACTATCACTGGTCAAGGTCCGGAGCAAGACGGCTCCGGTGGGAGTTGTCGCCTCGCCAACGACCGGACCGTCGGGACCGATCTCAATACCCTGCAACAGCCAAGTTGTCACCGGGGCTGGCACGGCCAGCACGCCGTGGGCCGCGCGGATCCAGCCGTTGCCGACAGCCGTTGGCCGGGTGTGCACTTGCTGAACCCCGAGCCGTTCGAATCCTTCGATGCCACCGACGATGTCGATCATCGCATCCATGGCACCCAGTTCGTGCAGTGCCACGGCCTCGGCTGATACCCCATGCACCCTTCCCTCCGCCTCGCAAAGCATCCGAAATGCCCGCACCGCACGCTCACGGGTCCAGTCGGAAAGTGCTGCCCGCTCGAGAATCGAGAGCAACTCCGGGAGATGGCGATGCTGCCCGAGCTCGTGTGAAGCATGTTGGTGCAATGCTACTGCATGATCGGGACCAGAATGCTCGTGTTGATGGGATTCGACGAAGGCAGGACTTGGCGTTTCGGACCTGCCGTCAGCGAGTCGCACCTTGGCGAGGGTGCATGCGATTCCGCAGCGCATGGCGCGGGTGATCTGAATCTCGACGTGCGGGAGCCCCAGACGCTCGGGAAGGCCTCGGAGCCACTCGGGCGGCGCCCCCACATCCAGCAGCGCCCCCAGCAGCATGTCCCCGCTGATGCCAGCGGCGGGATCGAGGATGGCGATACGGGTTCCAGTCATCGGCTCGAAATATCGCCCCTCGTTGACGCCGGGGGCAATTCCTCCGGCGAGCGATACAGCCATCCTGCCCCAGTATTGAACACGACAATTCGCTCGGTCTTCCCGAGCACTCCCTGCTCGCGAAGAATGCGCGCCGCCGCCAGCCCGGCTCCGCCCTCCGGGGAGAAATCGATTCCCTCCTCGGCTGCGCTCAGCGTGGCCTCGCCCAGGAGGTCGTCGTCGGTTACCGCGACGGCCCCGCCATCGCTCGCTCTTAGCGCGCTCAACATTAGGCGATCCCCAAGTGGTGCCGGTACGCGAAGGCCGCTGGCGGCTGTCCAGGGATTGTCCCACGGCGTGGCGTGATCCGCTCCTTGCAGTACAGCTCGAACCATCGGCGCGCAGCCAGTGGACTGAACGCTGTACATCCGTGGTGGCTTATCCGTGACCCATCCAGCCGCGCGAAGCTCTGCGAACGCCTTCCACATCCCAATGAGCCCGGTGCCACCACCGGTGGGATAGATGATCGCATCGGGGAGCGACCAGTCGAGTTGCAGGGCCAATTCGAGTCCTAGAGTCTTCTTGCCCTCAATCCGATACGGTTCGCGAAGAGTCGACAGGTCGAACGCCCCGGTCTCGGCGGCCCACGCACGGGCTGCCTTCCCACAATCCCCGATGTGCCCGTCGAGCAGCAGTAACTCGGCCGCAAACGTACCGATCTGACTCAGGATCATCTGTGGGGTTGTGCGCGGGGCGTAGACTCGCAGCTCAAGACCGGCCCTGGCGCAATACGCCGCCGCCGCCACGCCCGCGTTTCCCGCAGTCGGGATCACAAATCGGGTCGCACCGGCCACAACGGCTCGAGTGAGGGCGGCACTGAGTCCCCGGGCTTTGAAGGAACCGGTGGGGTTCGCGGCTTCGTCCTTGATCCACAGGTTGGTCAAGTCGAGTCGGTGACCGGTTCGGTGACTATGGAGGAGTGGGGTGTCCCCCTCACCGAGGGTGATCGGTTCCTCGCCGGCGGCGAGCGGAAGAAAGGGGCGGAATCGCCACATTCCCCTTCCACGCCGAGTCTCCGCCCGTTCTTTGAGACTCGGTGCGGGGCGATTCGGATACCGTACCAGCCAAGGCTGACCGCACGCTTCGCAAACGGAGGGGAGGCCGTCAGGGCCTCGGAGGGTGCCGCAGCCCGAGCACTCGAGATGCCAATCCATGGACAGAGAGTGGCGCGCGGATGTCAGGCGCGCAGGAACCGCTCGGCGAGTTGTTCCAAGCGGTCGTCGCTACGTTTGCGGGCGTATTCGAGGATCTGTTCCACGGATGCTTTTAACGCCGGATCGCCCCAGCGATAACCAGTCGCCTGTTCTGCCCCGAGTGAGTCTCCGTGGTTCGCGCCCTCGAGCAAAACCCACGCGGCAGCTTGGGGATAGCCGGGATCACCACGAGGGGGAAGCTCGTAGCGAATCGGCACCTCATCCTGGTCTTCCTTGACGAATGCGCGGGACATGGCCGTAAGATAAGCACCTGCCTCGGAGGAGGCGTCAGCGACTCTCGGCGAGAGTAGTGAGAATCCTCTCCGCAAGCTTGGTAGAGAATCCGGGGAGGGTCGCGATCTCGGTAGGAGTCGCTGACCTCACCCCCGCAAGGCTGCCGAATCTCTCCAGGAGGAGGCGTCTGCGGCCCGGGCCGACCCCGGGAATGTCGAGCAGCGCCGAGGTGATCGTACGCGCTTTCCGGCGTTGTCGGTTGTAGGTGACACCGAAGCGATGTGTCTCATCCCGTATGCGCTGGAGTAGCCTCAGGGATGGACTGCGCCGCGGGAGTCGCAGGCTATCAGGGCGGCTCGGGAAGAACACCTCCTCCTCCTTCTTGGCGAGACTCACCATGGGGAGCTGAGGCAATCCGAGGGCCGTGGTGGCTTCCAGCGCGGCAGCCAGCTGGCCCTTTCCGCCATCGATCACAACCAGATCCGGCAGGGGCTTCTTTTCATCGAGGCGCCGGGCAAAATACCGCGTGATAACTTCGTGGATCGCGGCGTAGTCGTCCTGCTGCCCGATTCCCTTGATACGGAACTTCCGATATTCGCTCTTCTTGGGACGTCCGGCCTCGAACCACACGAGCGACCCCACCGTGTCCCGTCCCTGATTGGTTGAAATGTCCACACAGATCATGCTTCGCGGGACGCTGCTCATCCCCAAGTCTCGTCCCAGGGCGTAGACGGGATCACCGGATCGTTCATCCGTTTCGAATGTCTCTATCCGAAGGCTCTCCATCAGATGTTGGGCATTCTGGTCGGCGAGACCGAGCCACCTGTGGGCGGTGCCGCGGTGCGGCACGTGCCACTCTGTCTCGGGTAGCAATTCTTGCAGCAACTCCACATCGGCGGGAGGAAACGGCAGGATTAGGCGGCGGACCCGGCCCGCCATGGACACGTAGGAACGAACCAGCAGGAAACTCAGGATCTGGTCATCCGGCTCATCGCCGAGGTTTTCAAGGAAGGCATGCTCTCGTGACACTACCCGTCCTTCCCTGACCCGCAGGAAGACGCCAACGGAGTCATCCCCATCCCGGGCATATCCCACGACGTCCGCGTCACCGGTCCCGATGACCTCGACTGAAGCTGGGGACTCCACCTGCTCCAGCCATTTGAGCTGGTCCCGCAGGCGTCCGGCGCGCTCGTAGTCCTGCCGTTCGCTGGCCAAAAGCATCGCGTCGCGGACCCGTCCTCGGACGTCGCCAGTGTGGCCGGAGAGGAAATCGACGACCTCCTCGATCATCGCCCGATAGTCCTCCTGACCCTGCCACCCCACGCAGGGGGCGCGGCATCTGCCAATGTGGTAGTCGAGACAGGGACGATCACGCCGCTCCCTCGGAAGGTCGTCGGCACAGCTCCGAACGGTATAGAGGCGACGGACGATTGCGAGGGTCTTCCGAAGCAGGGTCACGTCGGTGTACGGGCCGAAGTAACGCGCTCCGGGAATGTCCCGGCGACGGGTCACAAGCACGCGGGGGAATGGCTCTCCCAGGGTGACGGCGATGGATGGATAGCTCTTGTCATCCTTGAGACGGACGTTGAATCTGGGCTGGTACTCCTTGATCAGGTTGTTCTCCAGCAGCAGCGACTGTGCCTCGTTAGAAGTGACAATGGTTTCGACGTCCGAGATGTATCGCAGGAGATACTGGTGCTTGAGACTGGCGGAGTGATCAGCCGCGAAATAACTCCGCACCCGGCTCCTGAGTCGCTTCGCCTTACCGACGTACAAGACGTTGCCCTCGGCGTCCTTCCACAGGTAGACGCCGGGCTGATCGGTGACGGTTTCGAGTTTGCGCTGGAGCGCGTCGGTGAGTTCGGACATCTGTAGCAAGATAGAAACCGCGTCTACCCCCCGTCAGTCTCTGGGGAGCAGGCCCGAGGGTTACCGGCTGCCACTCCGGGTGACTCGGCGAAGCAGCCGTTGGGCCTCGGGAAACCCCAAGGCCGCGCTCAGGGCAAGGTAGCCCACGCCAAAAGGCGAGAGGATCAACCCAGCCCGAACCACCGGAGACAGAGTAGGCGGCAAGAGGAGCCGGACGCCAAAGGCGAGGCCCGCGGCGATTGCGGCCGCGCTCCAAAGGCGAACGAGGTGGCGGGTGGCGAGACCCACAATCCCAATTCGCGCCCGCAGCCCCCGTCCGAGCAGAATGAACTCGACCCAGCCGGCCAGTCCCGCGGAGGCCGTCAATCCGGCGGCCCCCCACCGCGGTTCGAGCCCAAGGAGCGGTGGTAAGGGGATGGCACAGAGAAACCCGAGAATTGTGGTCAGGACGACGCGGATAACCGCGTAGCGCAGCGGCGTGCGAGTGTCGTTCAACGCGTAATAGGCCGAGCTGTACAGACGCCCCAGTGTCGCGGCGAGGAGGCCGATGGCTGAGCCGGCGAGGATCGCCCAGACGTATTCGCTATCGGCCGCGCTGAATCGTCCCGTCTCATACAGTGCACCGGCGATGACGCCGCCGAATGCGAGGAAGGCCGCTGCGGATGGCACCACAAAGAAGGCAATGCGCCGAAGTCCGTCCTCCAGTCGCGCCCGCAGTGCCGCCGCGACCGCCTCGTTGGTCCCGGTCGTGCTCGACATGGCCGGCAGCTCGGCCGCAGAGACCGACATCCCGAACAGGCTCACCGGGAGCATGTAAAGCGCTTGTGCCATTGCCAGCGCCGCGACCGGCCCCTTACCGAGGAAGCTCGCCAGGATTGTGTCGACAAAGGCGCTGATCTGGGACACTCCACGGCTCAGGAACACTGGCCCGAAATTCCGCAGCACTTGTCGGACGGGAGTCGACATGGTGTCGAGCGAGGGTCGCAAACCGCGAAGCAGGGTCAACACGGTAGGCAACTGCACCAGGAACTGCAGCGCGCTCCCGATCACGGAGCCCGCGGCGGCCGCAACCGCTGCGCCGGTCTCGTTTGCCCGGGCCGGCGAGAGAATCACGGCCAGAATGATGGCCAGGTTCCATATCACTGGTGCCGAGTACGACAACAAGAACCGTCGGTGACTGTTGAGCACGCCAAGGCACCAGGCGGACATGACCAGCAGGCCGGCGCCTGGAAAGAGGATTCGCACCAAGCGAACGGTGAGATCCCGTTTTGCGCCGTCGAATCCACCTGCGATGAGATCGGTGAGCGGCCCCGCGAGGAGAATGCCACCAAGGACGATCAGAGAGGTGATCAGCGCCAAAAGACCGAGCACGGCGTTGGCCAGCCGGTTCGCCTCTTCGGCTTTTCCTTCGGCCTGCAGCCGAGCATAGACCGGGATGAAGGAAGCGGAGAGCACCCCTTCACCGAGCAGGTTTTGCAGGAAATTCGGGATCCGGAATGCAGCTCCGAAGGCGTCCGCGCTTTCTGAGAGCCCGAGGTAGTGCGCCAACACGCGCTGCCGCACCAGGCCAAAAATCCGACTCAGAAAGATGCCGGCTGCCACGAGGACGGCGTGCTTGCGGCTCGATGGAATAGGTCCGGGCCCCGCCCCGGCGCCCGAGGGATCCACGACGGCTGGGGTCAGGGCTTGGGCCTTGGCAGAGTCGAGCGAGCAGGATGCTCCTCGATCAGGCGCTGCAGGAACTGGTTTTCCTCTTGAAGAGTCTGTACGGATCGCTGCAAATCGTCGACCTCGCCTCGCAGAACCTCGACCTCGCGCGCCAGCTCCGACAGGTTCGGCGGCACAGGTTCAACCCCTTCGAGCCGGCGGGCGAGGGCCTTGCCGATCGGAGAGTCGATCACGATGCCGACGATCGGGATCATCAGCGCCAGCAAGAGGAGGAGGCCGAGGAAAGCCATGGATCGAGTCTACCGAGGGGGGGGAGTCGCTTCAAGCCCCACGCGGTACCACGCTTCAATCACATCGAGCATGTCGGTGAGCAGGCTGGGGCCGTAACGAGCCAGCCAGGGAGCCAGGGTTAGCACACGCTCCTGCGGCTTGCCTAGGGGCAGGACAAGTTCGCGGGCGCGGGCAATCTGCTGGACCTCCGTGACCTGGCGCTTCTTGAGGTGGCTAACAAGGCGCTTCTCGGCATCTTCGGTTCCCTGAAGAGCCTGCTGAGCCAGATTCCGAATCGGCCGCTCAATGGTTGGATCGACGGCGAGAGCCGCATGGGCGATCGCTTCATAGTCCGTCTGAATCGAGTTCCGCAGATGCTCGAGTGCCGTCACGGCCTCCGCCGGCAGCTGTTGGCGAACCACGCGGGCCTCGAGTTTCTGACCCGGCTCGACCAGTTCCGGCAGGGTTGCGCCGAATTTCTCGAGCACCCGATCAGTGCGGGCATCGATCAGGATTCCCGACCAGCGCGGGAGGGCCGGCTGTCGCACCAGGCCCAGCGGAGCGTAGATCGACTCCGCCAGCATCAGGTAGCGCAACTCCCCCGGCCCGGCCATGTACGCGGACGTCGGCAGGATCGCGCTCTCGATCGCCGGCCGCAGGAGCACGTTGGGAGAGAACCGCCCAGGGTCCTCCTTCGCGAAGCGTTTGACTTCCGCGAGTGACAGCTCCTCGTGACCGCGGCGGGTGAGGAACCCGGCGGCCCCCACCGCGAGCCGATCACGACCAAGCCGACCCTCGAACATCACCAGTGTCGCACCGTCGCCCACGGTCACTCCTGGATCGCGACCTGCCGCTTTCAGGGCCTTGTCCCGCTCTACCAAGGCCTGATCAAGCCTGTCATGGTGTTGCAGCGCGGCGAGCAGATAGGGCATCTGGGCGCGCTTGACCGCCGGGTGGGTCGCATCGAACACAACGACACCAAAGGGCGCCAGCACATCCGCCAGGGTCTTCGCACAAGCCTCGGCGAGGTTGGCCTCGGGGCGATACCAGCGACGAAACAGCTCAAGAACCTGGTCGCGAAACTCAGACGGGGGCAGATCGCTTGCCAGGCGGTCAAGGACGGGTCCGATCTCGGGGCCGACGGGCTCGCGGTAGAGGGGCGTGAGGGGAGCGTCGGCGGGTCGCTCTCTGAGAGTGACGGTGACCGTGGAACCGTCCGCAGCGGTCCAGGCGGTATGGTTGCCTTCCGCGAAGTCGTGGTCTCCGCCAGCGGCCCAGAAGACCGGTACGACCGGACGACGCCAGCGCGCCTCACAAATGCGAGCCACCGCCACCGCCGAGAGGGCCTTGTGGATTGTGTACAGCGGGCCCGTGAGCAGACCGGGCTGCTGGCCGGTTGTTACGACGAGGGCGTCCTTGTTGCTGAGTCGATCGAAGCTCTGGGCCGATCCTTCCGCGCAGATGAAGGCATCCAGGAGTGCTGGCTCGATGCCACCGTTCCGCTGCTCGGGCCAGGTGAGCGGCGCGTCGATCGGGGTGGTGAGGATACGAAGGCTCACGCCGGCACCTGCGCGGTCAGAATAGTGCGATTTCCCCCTTCAAGGGCGGCTCCAGTATAGTCACCGTACCGCCCCCGAACCTCCGCGCCGTGCGCGGTGATCATCCGCTCCAGGTCGGCCGCCTCCAGCAACCGCACCCGCTCGTGAAAGCGTCGGCCGTCCGGCAGGATGATACTCTTGCGGACGAACCGCCCGTCCGGCGTGAGCGCGCGACGGATGTTGATCATTGCGTCGCCATACCTGGCCGTTTCCGTGGGGACCAGGGCCGTTCGCACGTGTTCCGCGTTCAGGAAATCGATCACGAACCATCCCCCGGGGGCTACGGTCGACAGCATCTGCCCAATGGCATCGGTGTGCTCCTCGTCCGCGGCGAAATAGCCGAAGCTCGTGAAAAGGTTCACGGTCAAGTCCATCGTGCCAGGTCCGAACGGAAGCGCGCGCATGTCGGCGCGAACCAGCGGGCGGCGGGTTACCTCCCGGGCCTTCGTCAGGAGCGAGCGGGAGAGGTCAAAGCCGAATGGTATCGCACCGGCGCGCTCCAGCGCGGCCATGTGGCGTCCGGCGCCACATGCCACGTCCAAGACGCGCCAGCCTTTCCGCCAAGGGAGCGCGCGGATCAGGAGCCGCACCACCCGCTCCGCGTCGGCCTCGTTGCGGTGCGGGTACAGATGCAGGTATTCCTCTCCGAACCATTCCTCGAACCACTCGGCCATGGCCATCGGTCGTCAGCAGCCTGCTGACGTTCCTTTATTTGTGGTACGGTTCGCCTCGCAGAATCGTCCAGGCGCGATACAGTTGTTCAAGCACGACGACGCGAGCGAGTTCGTGGGGGAGAGTGATAGGCCCGAGGCTCCAGCCTTCCGCGGCCTCCTGGATCAACCCAGGCTCGAGTCCGTGGGAACCGCCGAGCATGAGGGCCACAGGGCGGCTGGCGAGGCGCCAACCGTCGAGGCGTACGGCCAGTTGTTCGCTCGACCAGCCCTTGCCTCCCCGATCGAGCACGACCACATGGCCCGCGACCGGAACGCGCTCACGGAGCCGGGCTGCCTCCTGCCGCAGCCCCTCGGCTGCGGTAGCGGCCTTACCGGCCTCACGCACTTCGACTTCCGCCACGGGAGCGTAACGGCGAAGGCGACGAAGGTACTCGTCGGCCGGTGCCCGGAAGATGGGGCGAAGCCGGCCCACTGCCAGGAGGGTGAATTGCATGGCGATTGCGGATTCTCGATGACGCCAGGGACCGACCGGAGTCGTGCACCGGTCAATTCGCTAAGCGTACATTCCGCGCAACCGATGGACAGCCGCAACCCGCTCGATGGCGAGCATATAGGCACCGATTCGGTTGTCGAGCTTGTGGCGTTCCGACATGGCCGTCACTTCCTCGAAGGAATGAACCATGATCTTCTCCAACCGATTGTTCACCGTCTCCTCGTCCCAGAAGTAGCCGCCACGGTCCTGGACCCACTCGAAGTAGCTGACCGTTACCCCACCGGCGTTCGCCAGGATGTCCGGGATGACGAAGACGCCGTTTTCGTTCAGAATCTTGTCTGCCGCCGCGGTCGTGGGACCGTTGGCACCCTCGCAGATGATCTTGGCCTTGATTTGGCCCGCATTCTCGTGGGTGATGACGTTTTCGAGTGCCGCTGGAAGGAGAACGTCGCAGTCGAGCGTGAGCAGCTGCGAGTTGGTTACCGACTCGGCGTTCTTGTAATCGTGGAGCAGCTTCTTGCCCTGGATGTGCTTGAGGATATCGGGGATGTTCAGGCCCTTGCTATTGTAAAGCCCACCCGACTTGTCGCTTACGGCGACGATCGTCATTCCTTCCTTGGCCATCAAGTCCGCTGCAACCGATCCCACGTTTCCGAACCCCTGTACCGCGACGCGAGTTCCCTTGAGTGGCAGCTTCAGCTTCTTCAGGGCCTCGCGGGTCACGAACATACATCCGCGCCCCGTCGCCTCCCTGCGTCCGAGCGAGCCGCCCATTTCGATCGGCTTGCCGGTGACAACGGCCGTCACCGTGTGGCGTTTGTGCATCGAATAGGTGTCCATCACCCAGGCCATCACCCGCTCGTTGGTGTTTACATCGGGAGCCGGCACGTCTGAGTCCGGGCCAAGCGTCTCGATGATCGCGGAGGTATAGCGGCGAGTCAGCCGCTCGATCTCGGCGTTGCTCATCGTGGGTGGATCGCAGATTACGCCGCCCTTCGCGCCCCCAAACGGAAGGTTGACCACCGCGCACTTCCAGGTCATCCAGGCAGCCAGCGCTTTGACCTCGTCCAGATTCACCTGCAGGTCGAACCGGATGCCGCCCTTCGCGGGTCCCCGCGAGGTGTTGTAAATCACCCGGTAGCCGGTATAGACCTCCACCTCGCCGCTTTCCCTGAGCACGGGCACCGAGACGATGATCTGCTTCTCCGGCATCCGCAGGATCCGGTAGAGGCCGGTTTCGAGGTCGAGCCGTTTGGCAGCGTCGTCGAAGCGAGACATCATCTCCTCGAACGGATTCTCCGCGGCGAGGAAGCGGTCCTTGTCAGGGCGCATCACAGTTTGGGCGGGGCGCGAACTAGTCGACGTCATAACCTCTCCGTTGAGCGTTACAGACCCTCGGCCGACGTAACGACGGCGTCCAAGGCCACGGCGATCGCATCGCCGCCTTCTTCCCACGTGAGATCCAGCACTGCCACCAGCGGCTCGGGTGCGTCGGAGGGCCACCGGTCACGGAGCTTCACGGCGTCCTTCTCCGTGATCACCAGGTGGTCTGCCCGACGGGCCGCATGCGCCAGCCAAGTGATGTCTTCGGGGCTGTACTCGTGATGATCCTTCCAGGTCGCCACCTGCACCGCGGCGCCGGTAGCCTTGGTCTGAGTGACAAACGACTCGGGATCGCCTATTGCCGAGGCAGCGACGACCCGGCGGCCGGCCAAAGTGGCGGGGGTTACCACTCGTCCGGTGACTAGTCCTTCCAGCCGCGAGAGGCCGAGGTGCGCGAAGACCACTGGGCAGGTCACCTTCGCCCGCAGCTCTGCCCCCAGCGCCTCGGCGATCTCACGACTGGCTCGTTTGCGCGTCACTACCACCAGGTCGGCGCGATCGACTGCGTTCAGCCGCTCGCGCCACGGTCCGGCCGGAAGCGGCCATCGGACCGCGCGGCTGGTTTCCGCGCTCACGACCAGGACATTGAGGTCTCGTCGGACATCGAGCCGTTGGTAGGCGTCGTCCAGCACCAGCACAGTGGCCCCCCGGGCGAGTGCACGCTCCGCACCCGAGACTCGGTCGGGATCAGCAACCACGTGGGCAGACGGCAATGCGCGGCTGTGCACTCTGGCTTCGTCCCCGCCACGGTATCCGCGCAGGAGAATACCCGGGACCAGACCACGCTCGGCATAGTAGCGGGCGATCCACATCGCGATCGGCGTCTTCCCCGACCCGCCTACCGTGAGGTTGCCAACGGCCACGGAGGGCAGCGGGAGGTCGCTCACAGGCAGCCAACCTCGGCGATAGGCCATCGCCCGGGTTTCCATCCACGTTCGCCACAGGGCCGACACCGGTAGCAGTGCCGTTCTGGCCAGTCGGGCATCGATTCGGCGGCTGGTCCACAGCCACCGGATCAGCCGGTGGCTGTTGCCGCGCCGTCGGGCCATGCTGCCAACCTCGCTGCGTCGTCCAGTTCCTGTACTGCCCTGTGGAGTGCCACCTGCTCCGCTCCGGGCCCCGAGCCCACCTCGAACGGGGCGCCATAGGCTACCCGTACCCGAGCCAGGGGCGGCGGTACCAGGAATCGATCCCAGGAGCCCGCCCGCCAGCTCGGCCGGGCATCTGCATGCACCGGCAACACCATCGCTCCGGTCCGCGCAGCAGCCGCCAAGGCGCCTCGTTTGAGGATCCTGCGTGGTCCCCGTGGCCCGTCGGGGGTAATGCCGACCGGCACGCCTTGCCGAAGGGCGCTGATCACTCCCAGCAGCGCACGCCGACCGCCACGCGTGCTGGAGCCTCGAATGAGTCCGTAACCAAGTGAGGTGGCGAAGGCCGCGAGATGCTGGCCGTCTCGCGCTTCGCTCACCACGGCACGAATGCCGCGATGACGATGATGCCACATGACGGGAAGCAGCGCGTCGTGCCAGCACAACAGCACGTAGGGTCGGTCGGTCGCCGCGACTTGGGTCCAGGATTCAGGTCCCACAACCTCAATCCGCCAGGACCGCGCCACCGCGCGAGCCACCAGTGGGCCGGCTCGCTCGGTCAACGAGCGTACCATCCTCAGCACGGGAGGAGACCGAGAGCGAGGGCGGCCACCCGATCAGCCGCTCCGGCGCTCCCCAACTGGGAGCGCACCTTCGCCAACCCGGCCCGCTGTACCCCTGCCGCGGCATCAGCCGGGGTCAGCAGGGGTCGAAGGGCGTCGGCCACGGATGCCGCACGGACCGGTAATCGCCAGAACTCCGGTACCAGCGACTCGCCCAGGATCAGATTGACCAGGCTGATCCATTTTACGGTCATTGCGCGGCGAGCCACTTCGTAGGTGATCCGGCTTGTCCGGTACGCCACGACAATCGGGGTCCCGGTACACGCAGCCTCGAGCGTAGTGGTGCCAGACTTCACCAGCGCCGCGGTCGCGGCCGCGAGCACCGCTTCAGACCCTTGACGATGGACGACCATCATCTCGGCATCAGGGTAATAACCCTCCGCAGTTCCCGCGACGATCACGCGCCGACAGAGGCCTTCCGCCAGCATCCGGCGTGCGACATCGCGGAACAGCGGCCAATTCAGCGTGATTTCGGCTTCTCGACTGCCCGGAAAGATAGCCAGAACGGACTCGTTGGGTGGGAGGCCCAGCCGCGCTCGCGCGGCGGCCTGGCTCGGCCAGGATCTATCCATCAGCGGATGGCCGACGAAGGTGCACGGAATCCCCCGGCTGGCGAACCAATCCTCCTCAAACGGCAGGATGACCGCAAGCCGATCGGCAGCATGTCGGAAACGATGGATACGCTCACCCCGCCAGGCCCACAGCTGTGGGGCGACGTATTGAAGCACCGGGACACCAGCGGCGCGCAACCGTGCTCCCAGGCGCATATGGAAGCCGGGGTAGTCGATGAGAACTGCCATGGCGAACCGGCCTTTGCGAGCGTCCGTGACCAACTGTCGCAACAGGTGGAGGTGACGTGGCATCGCGCGGACCGCGTCCAGGAACCCTACGGTGCCGAGTTGGCTGATGTCGCATCGAACTGTGAGTCCGGCGGCCGCCATTCGTGCTCCTCCGCAGCCCTCGAGCAGAAGCTCTGGGCGCTGTGCGAGCAGGCTTGCGACGACCCCGGCTCCGTGGAGGTCGCCAGATGCCTCCCCGGCTGAGAGGAGGATTCGTGGCGGAGCCGCGGGTGTCACGGTTCGGTATGGGAGGTTGAGGCGGTGAGCTGAACCGCTTCGGTCACCTTGAGGGCGAGTTCCAGCGCAGAGCGGCCGTCGCGGCCAGTGACCACCGGTTCCCGCCTGCCCTGCACCGCATGAAGGAAGTTGGCCAGCTCGAGTTCCAGGGCATCGGCTGGTGGCGCTTCGAGCGGGATTCGTTCGACGACATCGTCCAGCCCACGGGCTTCGCCGGGAGCCCAGCGGTTCTTGAGACGAAGGAACTCTCCCATCCCGGTTGCGAGGTCCAGGGCGAGGTATCCGTTCTCCTGGTAGATTCGGAGCCGGCGCACCCGCTCATTCGCGATCCGGGAGGCTGTGACGCTGGCGACGAGGCCGGTCTGAAACTCGACCCGCGCATGAGCGACGTCGAACAAGCCGGACAGGACGGCCGCCCCGTTGGCCCGGACATCGATTGTTTCCGTTCCGCCGGCGAGGTACAGGATCAGATCCAGATCGTGAATCATGAGGTCGAGGACCACCGGCACGTCAGTGCCGCGAAGCTGAAAGGGCGCGAGTCGCTCCCCCTCAATGAACAACGGTTGGTCGAGATAGCCTTCGGCAGCCCTGATAGCGCGGTTGAATCGCTCGATGTGCCCTACCTGCAGCGGGAGGCCGCGCCGGGCGGCCGCTTCCACCAGGGCATCAGCCCCAGCCATCGTGGCGGCGAGCGGCTTTTCCATCAGGACCGGTAAACCAGCTTCAAGCGCGGCGAGACCCACCTCGGCGTGCACCAGGGTCGGAACTGCAATCGTAACCGCCCTGGCTCGGCTGATCAGGTCCTCGCGCGAGGTGCAGGCACGGGTACCGAGGGCACTTGCCACCTGCTCCGCTCGGTCCTGCCGGATGTCATATACTCCCACGAGCTCGGCGTCCGGCATTGAGGCGAGATGTCGGGCATGATGCCGGCCGAGTACGCCTACTCCGATTACGCCGATCGGCACCCGCGCGCTCATGCCGGCACACCCCGGCTAGCCGCACTCACAAAGTCGATCAGGCGGCGGACCTCGAGGAAGCTCTGGGCTTCCGGGGCGAGCTGGGCAAGGGCTTCCGCGCGGGGCAGCGCCGAATTGAAAAGCAGGCGGTAGGCGCGTTTGAGCGCGACGAGTATGTCGGAGGAAAAGCCTGCGCGCTGCAGTCCGACGGTGTTGAGGCCGAACAGCTTCACCGGATTGCCGACGGCCTTCACATAAGGCGGGATGTCCTGAGGCACGCGGGAAGCGCCACCCACGAACGCATGAGTGCCAATCGTGACGAATTGATGCACAGCGATGAGGCCGCTGAGGGAGGCCTGGTCCTCGATGGTTACATGTCCGGAAAGCTGAGTTGCATTGGCGATGGTGACGCCGTCGCCGATCCAGCAATCGTGGGCGACGTGGACATAGGTCATCAGAAAGCAATCGGACCCAACGCGGGTCACCCCCGTCGCGGCCGTGGCCCGGTTGACCGTGCTGTGCTCTCGGATGACCGTGCGGGGCCCGATCTCGACCCACGTCACCTCACCCTGGTACTTCAGGTCCTGCGGCGGACCTCCGATGACCACCCCGGCACCCAGCACAACCTCGGCCGCAAGGCGCACATTCTGTTCGAGCACCACATGCGGCCCGATCCGGCAACCGTCCCCCACCTCCACCGCGGGGCCGAGGACCGCGTACGGCCCGATCTCGACGTCCGTGCCGATGGTTGCACCGGGGTCCACCACGGCCGTGGCATGAACCGCAACGGTCATTTGTCCACCACGCACGCCATCATCTCGGCTTCGGTCGTGACCTGCCCGTCCACGGTAGCGATCCCTTTCATTCGCGCGACCTTCCCGCGGAATTGAACCAGCTCGACCTCCAATCGAAGCTGGTCGCCGGGCACCACGGGCTTGCGGAACTTCACGTTGTCCAGGGACATGAAGTAGACCACCTTGTTCTCCCGATCGGGAACCTGGGCCATGAGGAGCATCCCGCCGGTCTGCGCCATTGCCTCAACAATGAGCACGCCGGGCATGATCGGATGACCCGGGAAATGCCCCTGGAAGAACGGTTCGTTGATCGTGACGTTCTTGAGGCCCACGATCCGCTGGGTTCCCTGTACCTCCAGGATCCGATCGACCAGCAGGAAGGGATACCGGTGCGGGAGCGTCTCAAGAATCTGCCGGATATCCATCATCCTTCCTCCGTGAATCGAGCGGCGCGCGCGATGGCACGAGCACAGGCCAGGTTGCCCCGATGGCCGGGGCGGAACGCTTCCACCCGGGCGCCCAGACGCGCGCCGATGAGCGCCAGATCCCCGATCAGGTCCCCCGCCTTGTGTCGCGCAAACTCGTCGGGCCAGCGCAGGGTGGTATTGACGACCGAGACTTCATCCAGCACGATCGCGCAATCACTGGTGGCTCCGCCGATGAGGCCACGAGCCCGAAGGGGCTCGGCCTCCTGCAAGAATCCGTAGGTGCGGGCCCCCTGTACTTCGCGTCTGAAATTGTCGGACGTCACCGTCAGCTCGACGACCTGATGCCCGATCACCGGCTCGGTGTAATCAAGTGTCACGCACAATTCGAGGTCCACGCAGGGCCGGATCAGGTACTGCGAGTCTCCTTCCGTAACCCTCAGCGGTGAAGTAATCCGGGCGCGACTCACCAGCCCTGGGCGGTCCACTCGTCCGGCCTGGTCCACGATAGATACGAAAGGAGCGAAAGAGCCATCGAAGATGGGGACCTCCGGGCCATTAAGTGCCACCACGAGGTCGTCGATGCCGAGGGCGTAAAGCGTCGCAAGAAGATGCTCGACGGTATCCGCCCGGTGCGCGCCGTTGCGAAGCGCCGTCCGCCGTTCGGTGGCGGCCACCTGGTCAAGGTGAGCCGATATCGGTCGGCCGACGCCAAGATCTCGTCGCTCGAAGACGATTCCTTGACCAGGGCTTGCGGGCTCCAGTCGAAGGCCGACCGCCGCGCCGGTGTGGAGGCCCGTCCCGACGACCTCAACTGTTCGAGCGATGGTCCGCCGGGGCACCCGTGCGACGCTCCTCAGCGAGGCTCACCAGCTGGTCCACCAGCGGGGCGAGTCGGTACAGGGCAGCCTGAGCCCTCAGGAAGGCGCGATGGGGCCGTGCGGGGTAGCCGCTGACCACTGCGGACGCGGGGACCTGACCGGGCCCGAACACGACGCTCTTGGCTCCCACCACGGCGCCGTCGCCGATCACCACGTGGTCCGCGACCCCCACGCCACCCGCGATCACCACGTCGTTGCCGATCCGGCAACTGCCCGCGATCCCCGTGGTGGCCATCACCAGGCAGCGTTCTCCGAGGCGCACGTTATGCCCCACCTGGACCAGGTTGTCGATCTTCGTTCCGCGGCCGACGATGGTGTCCTCGAAGCTGCCGCGGTCCACACAACTGCCCGAGCCGATCTCCACATCATCCTCCAGTACACAGGCACCGAGATGCGGCACTCTCTTGTGTCCATCCGTTCCTCTCAGAAACCCGAACCCCGGGCCACCGATGACGGCGCCAGCCTTGAGCACTACCCGGTTTCCCAAGCGGGCGCCCGG
Organism: uncultured Gemmatimonadales bacterium; assembly: GCA_963748035.1. Lineage (GTDB taxonomy): Bacteria > Gemmatimonadota > Gemmatimonadetes > Gemmatimonadales > GWC2-71-9 > JADJOM01. Next base: position 850,854 of record CAVVHO010000005.1, read on the forward strand.
GTAACATACGGCGTTCGATCCGATGTAGCAGTCATCGCCGGCCACCACGTGGGCTCCGAGCTGCGCGCCCGCGTCCACTACAGTGCGTGCCCCGATCTGCACTCCCTTGCCGATCACAGCGAACGGCCCCACGAAGGCGTCGGCTGGGATGATCGCATCCGGAGCGATCCTCGCGGACGCGTCAATCCCGCTTGAGTGCACCTCAGCTGGCGCGAAGGCTTCCGCCAGCTGCGCGAGGGCTCGATCCACATGCTGCACAGTGATCTTGATGGGAGGGCCGCCGGCCTCGGAAGCGAGCTCCGCCGGGAGGAGGACCGCGCCGGCGCGGGTGGCACGGAAGGCGGGAAGGTATCGAGTGGAGTACAGAAAACTCAGTGCATCCGGCCCTGCCCGATCGAGCGGAGCCAGTCGCTTGAGCAGAAGGCCCCCGTCGCCTTCGAGGCGCCCGCCAACCAGCTCGGCTGCGGCGCGCGCGGTCAGAAAATGGGGGACGGGGGCGTTGGTCAGGTCTTGGCCTTGATCTTGTCGATGACCTTGTCCGTCACCTCGAGGGACTTGTCGACCGCGACAATCAGTCCTTCATTGGCGCTGACGTCCAGGATGAGAGCATACCCCCCCTCGGCCCGCACGCTCTCGATCGCGTCGTTCACCTTGCCATGCAGCGGGGCGAGGAGTTCCTGTTCACGCTGAGCGGCCTTGTCCCGCAACTCGTTGGCCCGCTGCTCGAGGCGCGTGCGCTGGGCCTCGAGGTCCTTCCGCTTGGCCGTCTTGGCCGTGGCGGAGAGCATCACGGATTTCTGCTCGAAATCCGCGGCAGCACTATCGAGCGTGGTCTGCAGCCGTTCCATTTCCGCGCGAAAGCCCGTCAACTCGCGGTTATACAGCGATTCGGCTGCGGCGTAGCCAGGGGTCGCAAGCAGCACCGCCCGGGCATTGATGAAGGCAATCTTGCCGCCCTGTGCGACAAGCGCCCCCGGCGCCGTGACCAGCGCCAAGGCGACCAAGACCCACCGGACGAAGGAACGACGAACCATCGCGTGCTCCCTGCTGAGTGTAAAATGCCGATTAGAAGAAGTTGCCAAGCTTGAAGTGGAGCTTCCAGCCCGGGTCGGGGCGGCCGTTCGCGGCGACCCGGTCGAAGCCGTATCCGAGGTCGATCCCGATGGGACCAAGCGGGGACAGCACGGCCACGCCGAATCCGGCGCCACGGAACATCCTGCTTGGGTCGTACTGCCGGGCCGAGCGGTAGACGTTGCCGGCGTCCAGGAAGGTGCTGAAGTACAGCGACTGGCTTACCCGCGCACCCGCTTCCACCGTAACCGACGCGTAAGACTTGCCGAAGGAGTTTACCCCTGCAGCGGATGAGCCGCCTGCACTGGGGTCAAAGCCATTCGGGGTAATCGAAAATTCTTCGTACCCGCGAAGCGGAACGCCCATACTGGGTTCCGCCCATCGAGTAGAGCTCGGTGAAGAACGGACCGGCGTCACCGAAGATGAAGCCGCTCTTCGCTGTCAAGCCGAGCACGAACTGCACGCCACTCCCCAGCTGGGCATTCCCCCCAGCCGATCCGAGCGGAGCGTAGTAGCGCGCCTCGAGGTCCAGCTTGCGATAGTTCCCGGTCCCTCCGAGGACCCCACCGTTGAACTCCAGCGACACATTGGTCAAGGCGCCCCCGGTCGCGAACGGGAGGCCGAAGCGGGTATCCCGGGCGATAGTGCCGCCCACGGTGGAGCGGGTGCAGTTGGAACAGCGGAATTGGGATCGCAGGTCGCTCGAGCCGTCCGTGAACTTGACCTGCTGTAATCCGTAGGAGCCGTAGATCCGGGTATAGCGTGACCCGAGGAAGGGAAAACCCAACTGCAGGCTCCCACCGATCTGACGCCGCCGTCCGAGATCACCGACCGTAAACCGCTGACGCGAATTGAACAGTGTGAGCGTACCCGAAGTGCGGGTCTCGCGGATCGCGGGATCAGTGTAACTCAGAGTAAAGTCGTTGATGTTCTTGCCGAACTGCCACATCAGGCGACCGCGCTTGCCGCGCCCAAAGAGATTGGGCTCCTCGAGGCCGAGGAAACCGCCCAGTCCCGTGCCCTGCCCCAGCGATGCCCCGAAGTTGATATTGCCGGTCCGCTTCTCCTCCACCCGGAACGTGACGTCGACGTCCACCCCGTTGTCGGTCGGCTTCACGTCAGGCGGTGCCATCGGCTGTTGGAAGAAGCCGAGATTGGAAACATTGCGGTAGCTCTGGATCAAGCGCTCGCGACTGAAGAGCTCGCCCGGGGCCAGCACGATTGCCTCACGGATCACCCGCTCGTGCGTAACGTCGTTCCCGACAATGTTGATCTTGTTGATCGTTGCCGGCTGACCTTCGCGGATGGTCCACTTGAGGTCGAGCAGGGATTCTCCGTTAGGCCCGGTCCGCCGGGTCTCCTCCGGATCGACCTGGGCGTAGATGTAACCGTTGTTGCTGTAGAGAGTGGAAATATTCTCCGTCGCTGAACTCCACTCCGTGCGGTTGAAGGGCTGCCCCGCACCGCCATTCGCACCGAAGGGATAGAGCGTCGTCAGGTCTTCGGTGCTGAAACGCCGGTTCCCGCTGATCTCGAAGCTGCCGATCTTGTAGGGATCTCCCTCCTCAACCGCGAGGTGGAGCACGGCCTTTCCATTCACGGAATCCACGGCGATGGAGTCGCTCGTCACCTGAAAGTCCACATAGCCATGGCTGCCATAGTACTCCGGGAGCCGCTCACGGATATCCGCCTGCAGCTTGTCGTCGTCGTACTGCCCCTTCTGCCACCAGAAGAATCCTTCAGGCCTGGTTGCCATGTGCTTGACCACGGCCTTGTCCGTGAATCGTTTGTTGCCGTCCACCCGGACCTGGCTGATCGCTACGCGGTTTCCTTCGTCGACGTCAAACACGATGCCGACCTGTCCGGGTCCGGGCTCCGTCTGAATGACCTTGACCCGGGCGGCATAATACCCGCGAGCGTGGTACATCGAATCGATGCTCCCCCGGCCCCGTTCGACAGCGGCCCGATCGAGGGGCCGGCCGTCGGAGAGCTTGACACGGTCTTTGACGCTTCGCTCTGACAGCTGGTCTACGCCCTTCACGACCCAGCGGGTGAGGATCGGGCGCTCTTTGACCCGAATCACCAACACCACTTTCCCACCCGGATCGTCACCCTGCAGGACCGAGACCTCGTCGAACTGCCCGGTCTTGAAGAGCGTCACGATGGCCCGCTGGATATCGCGGTAGTTGGTCGGCTGCCCCACCAGCAATCCGGAGCTGCCGATCACCTGGGGGATCGTGAGCCGGACATTCCCCTCGACGGCGATGCTGTCGAGCTTCGGGGTGGCAGGCAGCTGGACGGGCTCCTGCCCTCGCAGAGGGGCTGCCACGGCGGTGGCGGCCAGCGACAGGGTCAGGAGAAGGAAATGGGAACGCTGCATTGGGAAAGAGGACCGGCGGCCCCTGGGGACCGCCGGTTCACGTGGCGGGATCAGGCCTTGGAGCCGCTCAGGGCCCGGAAGGCGAGTTGCTCGCCGTCCGGCGCGACATCGACTTCGATCTCATCTGTCCGGGTAAACTCTCCCAGCAGGATCTTCTCGCTGAGCGGATCCTCGATGTACTTCTGAATGGCGCGCTTGAGCGGTCGGGCCCCATAGTTCTGGTCGTAGCCGTGCTCCACCAGGAAATCCGTAGCCGCGGGGGTCAGGCGAATGATCTCGTCGCCCACCCGCTTTTGTACTTCCCGCACCAGGATGCCGACGATCTGGGCGATGTGCTCCTTATCCAGCGGATGGAACACGATAGTGTCGTCGATCCGATTGAGAAATTCCGGGTTGAATACCTTCTGGATTTCGTCGCGGATCTTCTCCTGCATCTTGGCAAAGGACGTCTTGAAGTCCTGGCCGTGGAAGCCCAACGTCTTCCCCTGCATGATGTCGCGGGCGCCGACGTTGGAGGTCATGATGACGACCGTGTTCTTGAAGTCGATCATCCGGCCGTAGTTGTCGGTCAGGTGGCCTTCGTCGAGGACCTGCAGCAGGATGTTGAATACATCCGGGTGGGCCTTCTCGATCTCGTCGAGCAGAACGACCGAGTAGGGCTTGCGCCGAATCGCCTTGGTGAGCGTGCCGCTGTCTTCGTAACCGACGTAGCCCGGAGGGGCGCCGATCAGGCGGCTCACCGAGAACTTCTCCATGTACTCCGACATATCCACGCGAATCAGCGCGGACGGGTCGGCGAACAGAAACTTGGCCAGCGCCCTCGCAAGCTCCGTCTTCCCGACGCCCGTGGGTCCGCAGAAGATGAAGGAACCGATCGGGTGCTTTGGATCCTTGAGTCCGGCACGCGAGCGACGAATCGCGCGAGAGATGGCCTTGATGGCTTCATCCTGGCCAACCACGCTCAGATGCAACTCATCTTCCATCCGGAGAAGCCGTGCCGTCTCCTGCTCCTGCAGTCGAGTGACCGGAATACCGGTCCAGCGTGACACGATGAACGCGATATCCTCTTCGCTGATCACCGGCCGGCGGGTCTGCCGCTCCTTCTCCCATTCCTCCTGCTTGAGCCGGATCTGATTCTGGAGGTCGCGCTCCTTGTCACGGAGTGCCGCAGCGCGCTCGAAGTTCTGATCGCGGACCGCATCCTCCTTCTCGATGTTCACCTTTTCGAGATCGGCCTTGAGGTTCGCCACCTCGGCGGGCGGGACCTGGGACGCCAATCGGGCACGCGCGCCGGCTTCATCGATGACGTCGATGGCCTTATCCGGGAGGAACCGATCGGTGATGTACCGCTCGGAAAGCTTGGCCGCCGCATCCAGGGTCCCGTCGGGGATGACCACCCGGTGGTGGTCCTCGTACTTCTTCCGCAGGCCCTTGAGAATTTCGATCGTCTCGTCGATGCTCGGCGGGTCGACCATGACCGTTTGAAAACGCCGCTCCAGCGCGCCATCCTTCTCGATGTACTTGCGGTACTCGTTCAGGGTCGAGGCGCCCACGCATTGCAGCTCACCCCGCGCCAGCGCGGGCTTGAGCATGTTGGAGGCGTCGATTGCCCCCTCGGCCGCGCCGGCTCCGACGAGCGTGTGCAGCTCGTCGATGAACAGGATGATCTGCTTGTTCTGGGCGATCTCGTTCATGACCGCTTTCAGACGCTCCTCGAACTGGCCCCGGTACTTGGTGCCCGCGATCACGGCCGCCATATCGAGCGAGAGCACCCGATGATCCTTGAGGACATCGGGGCACATGCCGTTGGCGATCATCAGGGCGAGGCCCTCGACGATCGCGGTCTTGCCAACGCCGGGTTCACCGATGAGCACCGGGTTGTTCTTCTTGCGCCGGGCCAGGATCTCCATCACTCGCTCGATCTCCTTGGCCCGCCCGATTGTGGGATCGAGCTGTCCCTCGGCGGCAAGCTGGGTGAGATCACGGCAGAAGTGATCGAGAGCCGGGGTCTTGGATTTCTTCTCGGACTTGGGCGCCGCGGCGGGGGTTGGAGAACTCCCCGGCTGCTGCGTCTGCGGCATGTCACTGCCCAGCAGGCGGAGTGTTTCCGCGCGACTCTGCTCCAAGTTCACGCCCGCGTCGGTCAGCACCTGGGCGGCGATCCCCTTCTCTTCCCGGAGGAGTCCTAGGAGGAGATGCTCGGTGCCGACGTAGCTGTGATTCAGCTCCCGGGCCTCGGTCATGGCGAGCTCCAGCACTTTCTTCGCGCGCGACGTGTACGGCAGGTCGGGACCTGTCGCGGCGGCAGCTTTGCCCTTCTTGACCGTCTCTTCGATCTTCTGCTGGATTTCCTCCAGATCCACGTTCAGGTTCTGGAGCACCGCCGCGGCGACGCCCTCACCTTCGCGGATGAGACCCAGGAGGATGTGCTCGGTTCCGACGTATTCGTGGTGCAGTCGGGCCGCTTCCTCGCGAGCCATCTGCAAGACCTTCCGCACACGGTCGGTGAAGTTGTACCCGTTCATGGCGAATTACCCTCGGCGTCCTGCTTCGTCATCCAGCAGCGCACGCACATAGCGCGCGCGGCGAACACTGAGATCGGGGTCATCGGGCCGCACCCCCTCCGACGCTGCAAGGTGGGCGGGTTGGGAGTGAACCAGCAGCTTGTTGAGCGCGTACATCCCGCACCGGTCGACCAGCCCCAGCCCGACGCCCAACCGCACTCCGGACAGCAGATTCATCGTTTCTTCGAAGGACAAGCTGCGGGCATGTCGCAGCAGGCCGTAGGCCCGCCAAACCTTGTCTTCGATGATCGTCGTCACGTCACGGAGGAGCACTTCTCGTGCCTGCTCCTCGTACTCGATCACCTGCCGTACCATCTTCCCGAGGTGGTCCAGCAGCTCTTTTTCGGACTTGCCCAGCGTCGTCTGGTTGGAGAGCTGAAAGAAGTTCCCGACGACTTCACTTCCCTCGCCGTAGAGCCCCCTAAAGGTCAAACCGACCTGCGCCAGCCCCTGTTGAACCTTGGAGAACTCCTTGGTCAACACCAAGCCCGGCAAGTGGATAAGTACCGAGGCTCGGAGTCCAGTTCCAACATTGGTCGGACACGAGGTAAGGTAACCAAACTCCGGGTGAAATGCGAAGGGAAGTCGTTGTCCCAGTTCACCGTCCAGCCGGTCCACCTCCTGATACACCGCGTCCAGATCGAACCCGGACCGTAGCCCCTGCAGGCGTAGATGGTCCTCCTCGTTTAGCATGACTCCAACCCGGTCCTGCACCAGCAGGGCGGCCCCCGGCCGCACCACGGCCTGTTCGTCTACCCCCGCCAACTCCTTGCTGACCAGGTGCCGCTCATGCAAGAGTTGCCGGTCCCCCCGTTCCAGCCGATCCAGTCGAAAGCTCAGCGCGTTGCGCAGGGAGACGGTCTCGCGGGCCGCGGCAAACACCTCGCTCAGGATGGCCTCGCGGTCCGCCAGGTTTGTCCGGGTCGCGAAGGGGTGATTGGCCAGGTTTCGGGCCAAGCGGATCCGGGTCGAGAGGACCAGGTGGCTACTGGGGCCGCTCGCGTCGAGCCAAGCCATGCCACCATCCGGCAGCAGACTGAGATCGATCACCCATCCCCTCCCAGGACGCGGAGCTGATCACGCAACTCGGCAGCCAACTCGAAGTTCTCAGTTTCCACCGCCAGCTTGAGCTGGGTACGAAGCTGCAGCACCGTCGGTATGTCCGATTCGGCCGCAGAACCGCCCGGAGGGGTGTAGCGCTCCCCGAAATGACGGCTCGACCCGTGCAATCGGCGGAGCAGATCGCGGAGGGGTTGTTCAAAGGTCCGGTAACATTCGGCGCACCCGAGCCGGCCGGTCTCCCGAAAGTCGTTGAGGGTCGCACCGCACGAGGAGCAGGCTCCAAGCGAATTGACGCCAGCAGGCAGAGCGGCCGCCGCCTCGAGCCCTTTGCTCATGGTTGCCAGAAACGTCCCCACGGGGGTCTTGCCGAGGCTGGCAGTGGTTTCCACGCCCTTCTCCGCGGCGCACCGCTCGCACAGGTGCAGCTTGATGACCTGATCCTGCGCAATCTGCGTCAGGAATACCACGGCCTCGCGCTCATGACACTGGCTGCACTGCATCAGCCCCCCACCTCGACCCTGCTTGCCGGTACCAACCTGCCTGCTTCCATTGTGAGAATGCGGTCCGCACGGGCGGCCAGCTGCCGGTTATGGGTCACAACCACCAGGGCGGTCTCGAAGTCGCGCGCCAATGTTCCCAGGAGTTCGTGGAGCCGATCGGCCTGCATCGCATCGAGGTTTCCCGAGGGCTCGTCAGCGAGAATCAACCTCGGATCGTTGGCGAGGGCGCGCGCGACCGCCACGCGCTGTTGTTCTCCCCCGGAGAGCTGCTGCGGCCGATGCAACGCCCGCGGAGTCAGCCCGACCTGTTGCAGCAACGCCCCCGCTCGAGCCTGGGCCTGTTTGGCTGATACCCCGGCGATGCGCAGCGGCAGAATCACATTCTCCAGAGCAGTGAAATCCCGCAACAGGTGATGGAATTGGAACACAAACCCGATCCGTCGGTTGCGCAGCGCGTCCAGCTCATCTGTCGAAGCGTCCTCGTAGGCGAGCCCCTCGAGACTGATGCTTCCCTCTGACGGCCGATCCAACGCACCCAGCAGGTGCAGCAGGGTGCTCTTTCCGGAGCCGCTCTCACCGACGATCGCTACGAACTCACCCCGCCCCACATCGAGGTCGACGCCACTGAGCACCTCTAGTGGCTGCCCGTCCCCGCCAAGAAAGACCTTGCGCAGTCCGCGCGCCGAAAGCACCGAGTTCATTCGTAACGGATCGCTTCCACCGGCAGCAGCCGGGAGGCCGAGCGGGAGGGGTAGAGCGTAGCCCCTACCGCGAGTAGAAAGCTTCCGACGATGACCACGAGCAGATCTCCCGGTTCGGTCCGGATCGGCAGGTGGTCTATGAAATAGACACTCGGGTCGATCCGGATCAGGCGCCCCTGATCCACAGCTAACGATAGCAATAGACCGGCCGCAAGGCCCGCGACGACCCCTGTGAGGCCGATAATCGCCCCCTGAGCGAGGAAGATCCGGCCGATGGACCCTGAACTCAGACCCATCGCCTTGAGGATCCCGATTTCGCGAGTCTTCTCGCTGACGACCATCGTAAGCGTTGCCACGATGTTGAAGGCCGCGACCACCATGATAAAGAAGATGATCAGACCCATGGCGAGCTTCTCGAGCTTGAGGGCGCTGAAGAGAGTCGCGTTCTGAGCTTGCCAATCCAGGGTGCGGTATGGGTAGCCCAAGCGTGCTTCGATCCGCCGCCCGATTTCCGGCGCTTGCCACGGGTCTGCAAGCCTCACTTGGATGCCGGAGACCGCATCGCCGAGGCCGGTGAAGCGCTGAGCCAGTTCGCGCGAAATTACCACGAACTGGTTGTCGTAGAGGAACATTCCGGTGTCGAATGTGCCGGTTACCTCAAACCTCCAGTATCTGGGTACCCCGATGCCCAAGGCGCGGTTCACTGGTGGCGGCTTGGCTGGGACCAGGGTGACGATGTCTCCCGGGTACACGGTCATGCGCTCGGCGAGCCTAGCACCAAGGATGATTGCGCCGTCCACGCTGTCCCGGGTGGGGCGGAAGCTGAGGTCGCCCCGCGTCAGCGCGTGAGGCAAGGTGGTGACGGCCATGTTGCCGGTGTCCGGATCGAAGCCGAGGACGTTGACACCCTCGGCGTAGTCGGCCCCCGCCGAGATTACCGACTGACTCAGCACCTCGGGCGCTACCGCGATCACACCCGGTTCCTTCTGTACCTGCTTGATGATGTTCCGCCAGTCCTCCAGGCGGAGGCCGTTCCCGTATGTAAGAATCCTGAGGTGCGGATTGGCGACGAGGATGCGCTCACGCAGGTCATCGCGCAGCCCGTTCATCACCCCCAGCACCACGATCAACGCGCACACACCGACGGCCACGCCCCCGGTTGCGATTGTCGTGATCAAGGAGACCCGCCCAGAGGCGCGTCGGCTTCGGAGGTAGCGCTTCGCGATCTCCCGCTCCAGCCGGGATGGCCAGCGCAGCAACTGAGCGAACGTGGCCCCAGGCCCGCGAGAATCGGGCGACTGTTTCTGCCTGACTCCGTCGGCCATCAGTCCTCCGGCCGCATCGCGGGAAAGAGGATCACATCACGGATGGATGGCTGATCCGCGAGCAGCATTACCACTCGGTCCACGCCGACCCCCATGCCCCCCGTTGGCGGCATGCCGTACTCCAGGGCTCGGATGAAATCGGCGTCGTACGGTTGGGCCTCCTCGTTGCCGGCAGCCCGCTGTCGGACCTGATCTTCAAACCGCGCGCGCTGATCGTCCGGATCGTTGAGTTCGCTGTACGCGTTAGCATACTCCCGGCCCTGGATGAACAGCTCAAAACGTTCGGTGAGCCGGGGATCACTCCGGTGCTCTTTGGCCAGCGGCGAAATTGCCTTGGGGTAGTCGACCACGAAAGTCGGCTGCACCAGGTGTGGCTCGACAAAGGCCGTGAACATCTCGTCGAGCAGTTTTCCGCCACTGAAGGAGGCCACGGCGTCGCCCGGATGCCCAGCGGCCCGAAGCCGTGCCCGCATCTCGTCATCCGTGGCGGTCAGCACGTCCACACCGCTGCGCTCGCGAATGCCGGCGACAAAGCCTACCCGTGCAAAGGGAGGGGTGAAATCCAGATTCACCCCGCCCCGTGTCAGCTGCAACGGGCCCTCCGAGACTTCCCTCACCAATTCCGCCATGAGGGCTTCCGCCAGCTCCATCATGTCTCCGTAATCCGCATAGGCCTGATACAACTCAAGCATCGTGAATTCGGGGTTGTGCGCTCGGTCCATGCCTTCGTTGCGGAAGTCGTGTCCAATCTCGTACACCCGGTCCAAACCGGCCACGATCAGGCGTTTCAGGTACAACTCGTCGGCGATTCGCAGATACAGCTGCAGGCCGAGCGTGTTGTGATGGGTCACAAACGGCCGGGCGGCCGCGCCGCCGTACAGGGTTTGCAGGATCGGCGTTTCCACCTCGAGGAAGCCACGCCCGTCCAGAAAGGCCCGCATCCGAGTGACGATGCGGCTCCGAAGTCGGAATACCGCTCGCACGTCCTGATGCACCGCCAGGTCCGCGTAGCGCTGCCGATAGCGGAATTCCGGATCCGCCACGCCGCCGTAGCTGCGGCTGCTGCCATCCTCAAGTACTTCGACCTTTGGTCTCGGCAGAGGCCTGAGCGACTTCGCGAGAAGGGTGAGTTCGCGGGCCTTGACGGTCACCTCACCGGACTTGGTCTTCATCAACTGGCCGCGTATGCCGACGTAGTCATCAAGATCGAGCAGCTTCACGACCGCGAACGCGTCTCCCAGGTCGTCGCCTCGGAGGTAGATCTGGATGCGCCCGGCCGCATCTTCGAGGTGACCGAAAACGACCTTACCCTTCGGTCGCCAGGCCTGGATCCGTCCCGCGATCGCGACCTCCGGGCCCTGCTCCCCGGACTCGTCCGTGTACAGGGCGAGGGCCTGGGCGGTGGTGTGCGTGCGCGGATATCCGTATGCGAACGGCCGGACCCCGAGCGCCGCCAGCGCAGCCAGTTTTTCGCGACGGTGCCGTTCCGGCTGGCTCAGCTCGTCGGTCACGCGGCCTGGCCCCCATACTGCTTGAGGTAGGCCTCGATGAACTGATCGAGATCCCCGTCCATGACGCGCTGGACATCGCCAACCTTGACCTCGGTGCGGTGGTCGTTGACCATCGTATAGGGCTGGAAGACGTAGGAGCGGATCTGATTGCCCCAGGAGTTGTCGGTCTTGGTGGCTTCCAACTTGGCCCGCTCTGCCTCCTGTTCCTCGAGCTTCTTCTGATAGATGGCCGCACGCAGCATCTTCATCGCCGTGGCCTTGTTCTTCCCCTGGCTGCGCTCCTGTTGGCAGGCGACTACCAGTCCGGTGGGAATGTGAGTCAAGCGCACCGCGGAAGATGTCTTGTTGACGTGCTGACCCCCGGCTCCTGACGCGCGGTAAACATCCATGCGGATGTCCTCCTCCCGCAGGTCAACCTCGATCGTGTCGTCAATGTCAGGGTATACAAAGACCGAGGCGAACGAAGTATGGCGCCGTGCCTGGGAGTCGAAGGGGGAGATCCGCACCAGCCGGTGAACGCCCTTCTCGGCTTTGAGAAACCCGTAGGCGTACTGGCCCTTGATCTCGATGGACGCGGACTTGATACCCGCTTCCTCGCCGTCCACCCGATCGAGGATACTTACCTCGAAACCGTGCCGCTCCGCCCAGCGCACATACATGCGCATGAGCATTTCGGCCCAGTCCTGCGATTCCGTGCCACCCGCACCCGGATGGATCGTGACGATGGCGTCGCCAGCGTCGTCTGGACCCTGCAACATCGCCTGCAACTCGAACGTCTCCACCGCCTTGGCGAGCGCTGCAACCTCCTGGCTCAGCTCCGCGGACAGCTCGGGGTCGGGCTCGCTTTCGAGCAACTCGACCATCGCCCGGGCGTCACCAAACCGGCGCACGAGATCCGCCTCGGGCGTCAGCCAGGTCTTCAGTCCCTTCATCTCTTGGACTACGAGCCGAGCTTCGTCGGCCCGTGACCAGAACAACGGATCGGCCTGCTTGACCTCTAACTCGGCGAGGCGCTGTTCCTTGTGAGGGAGGTCAAAGAAAACCCCGGATCTGGGTGACTCGCCGCTCCAGGTCATCCAGATGTTCGATCAGGTCGCGCATAAGCTCTTATTGAGGAGACAGGTGAATAGGGCGTACTGCGACCAAAGATAAGCGCTTGGCTTCGCGGAGAGGACACATAGCGGGAAAAGTCGGCTGAGGCACTGCCCTGGGAGGGCTGCGGTCGACGTGCGGGAGGGCGGGTCCAAGTGACCCCGCCCGAAACGTGGTGAGGATCCGACCTAGAAGACCTTCTGACCCCCGGCCAGGATCTCGTTTAGCGCGTCGTTGAAGTAACTGGTCGACTCTGCCACCTCTTTCCCAACCTGTTCGGTGTACTCCTCCCAGCTCTTCTGGATCTCTTCTTGGAAGAGTTGCTTCAGCGTGCCGTTCGTCAGCCCCTCCTTCCGGCGGTCGGGGTAGTAAACGGCCAAGTCCGAAATCAGCGCTCGCGCCAGTCGACGCGCCTTCTGTGCCGGATCCTGAGCCAGGAATGGATTGACCGGGCGGCCTGCCGGGCGGGACGGCGGCATTCGCACCGGAGGCGCTCCGCCGGGGACGACGGGTGGCGCGCCCGCCGCAGGCGCCGCAGGAGCACGGGGTGGCTGCATAGTGGCGGGTATTGCCGGCTGCACACCCGAGGTACGCACCGCTGGGGGAGGCATCATGCCCCCCACCTTGGGAGAGGGCCCGGTCGGCGGGAACTGCCTGGGAGCGGTCGGGCGCGGCGGCCCGGGCACGGCCGGAGGCGCCGCCGCCGGTCGATTGACTGGCGTCGGCGGAGGTGCCGCAGGTGGCACCGAGGGGGCTGCCGGCCGCTGCATGGCTGCATCCGAATCCGGCGGGAGCGTTGGTGTCGGCGCCGGCGCCGACGGTTCGGCGGAATGCGCCGGCCGCTTGAACGTCACTTCGACGCCTGGGCTCGACGGAGGCATCGGCAAGCTGGGTCGCTTGACCGTCAGATCCGGATCTCGCGGCGCCGGCGTGGCCGGGTGGGCCGGGCGCCTGATCGTCGCATCCGCATCGGCCGCAACGGGAGGCGGCGCTGCGGGCGGCTGAATTGACGGTCGAGGAACGGTGATTTCCGGTTCCTTCAGGGGCGGAGGTGCTGGAGGCGCCGCCGCGGCAGGTCTCGCCGGAGGGGCGACGGCAGGCGTGGGTGCTGTGGTGGGCACTGATCGGGTGGTTGGCTGCATCCCCGCCGCCGGTTGCACGGCGGGTGTTGCCGCGACGCCGGGCGAGTGGGAGAGGTCGCCCCGGGTCACCGGAAAGACGGCCGAGCACACCTTGCAGCGAGCGCGAACGCCGGCGGCCGGTACTTTGGCAGGGTCAACCCGGTAGATGGTCGTGCAGGAAGGACAAGTGACGTTCATGCGCCCCCCTGGCGGTCGTCACCTGGATGGCGGTCGGCCGGGTCCTCTGATTCGGACACCTGCCGGCGATCCACCACGAATACCGATCCGGGCAACGTCTTGGCGTAGCTCTTCATTTCCGTCGCAAGCTCACTCACCTGCGCCGGATGCGTGAACTTCCGGCTGCGGTTGCTGACGATGCCGATCGAAAGCGTCATGAGCGGCACGCGATGCAACTGGCCACGTCGGTCCTTCCCGAAGAAATAGCCCGCCCGCCGATCCTGATCGTTGTATTGCAGCGGGACCAACGTGTCGAACACCGAGATGATCTCGGTACATACCTCACTCACCTCGGCGAGCGGAATCACGAAGATGAAATCGTCCCCGCCGATGTGCCCGACGAACCCGTTGATGCCCAACAGCCCCTTGACCACATCATGCAGGATGCGGGAGAGGATATAGATGACCCGGTCGCCGTCGTAGTAGCTGTAGCGATCGTTGAATTCCTTGAAATGGTCCAAGTCGGCGTAGCAGACCGCGAACTCGACGCCCGAGTCGAGATGGCGACGGATCTCGCGTTCAATCTCCGTGGTCCCCGGCAGCCGGGTGGACGGATGCACCGAGACATCGCGCTCCGTCCGGGTCAGGATCGCGTCGATCCTGGCGCGCTGTTCCGCGGGCGAGAAGAGCGTGGTCACGACCTCGTCCGACCCAGCCGCAAACCAGCTCTCGACCTCGCGTGGGTCGTGGCGGTCCGCCAACATCACGACCGGTACGATCGCCGTGAAGGCATCGCGCTTGAGACGGCGCACCAACTCCACGCCCCCGGCTCCCGTCCCGTCCGCATCCACGAACAGAAATCCCGGGAACCCGCGCAAAATGATCGAGTGTACCTCGTCCGGGTCCGGCAGCACCAGCAGCGGGAAGTCACGACCCTCCGCCCATTGCCGCACCAAGTCTGGCACCGCACGAGCGGCCGGCGCGTGGTACAGGACCGTCGGTCGTGTGCGCAGCCAGGGGCTCCAGGGCGAGACGTAAGAGGTTCAGAGAAATCAACTTACGGGCTTCTTCGATGGCCGTCAACTGCGCCCGGCCCCGACCCGTGAATTATCCTCCCTCCGCTCTCCCCCAGCAAGAGCCGGGCTCACCGTCGTCCGTGGCAAAAGCCTCAGATGAAGAAGACGGCGATCGCCACCATGGCGTAGAGCGCGAGCAGCTGAACTCCCTCGAACCAGTGCGACTCGCCATCCAGCGTCACAATGGCCGCCAGCAACGTCGACAGACCCATCGCGACCACCTCGAAGGGACTGAAGACCAGATTCATGTACTGCCCCGCCGCATTGGGGCCTACCAAGACTCCGATGAACACGAGGAGCGGGGCGACCAGCAGCGCGACCTGTGCGCTTGACCCCAGCGCGATCTGCAAGGCGAGGTCCACTTTCCCCTTCCGGGCCACTACGACGGCGGTCGCATGTTCCGCGGCGTTGCCGATGATCGGAATGACGATCAGCCCCAGAAACGTCTGCGACAACCAGCTGCTCCCAGTGCTGAGGTGCTCCACGGCATGCACCAGGATCTCGGACTCGATTGCCACTCCGATCGTTGCCACGGCGAGCACCCCGATCGCGGTAGGAACCCCCCACAGGGTTCCCTCAGTGGGGTGGGGGTCCCCGCTGAGGATCGGCCGATGGGTCTTGAGCGAATACAGGAGCGAGAATCCGTAGGTGATGGCGAGGACGACAGCGACCGCTTCGGACAGGTGCAACTCGGGCACCACCGCGTTCTCTGCCACGTGGAGACCGTGAAACATGGTAGGAAAGATGAGGCCGGTCACGGCCAAGGCCATCATTCCCGCACTCATGCCCGCCGTGGTGCGGTTGAAGTGAATCAGCGGCTTCTTGAGGCTCCCCGCAATCAGGGACAGACCGAGGATGAGAAGCAGGTTGCCGAGGATACTGCCCGTGATGGAGGCCTTGACGAGGTCGATCAACCCGGACCGGAGTGCCACAATCGCGATGATGAGTTCCGCGGCGTTGCCGAAGGTGGCATTCAGGAAACCACCGAAGGTCGGCCCGGTCCGCGCGGCCAGGTGCTCTGTCGCCTCGCCCATGTATCCGGCGAGGGGCAGCACCGCTATGCACGCGACGACGAAGACCACCACGGGTGAGACGTCCATGCCGCTGTAGGCCAGGATGGGGCTCGCAACGACCGCCAGCAACGGCAGCTTGCGCCAGGTAAGAAACGGCTGGTGCACCGGGGCGATTCTTGGCGGCCCCGAGTTCGGACGGGGGTCCCTCGCGTCTCGCCCGCGCGGCTCCCGCTCGGGTTTCTGCTCCTTTTGTTCCCGTTCGCGCCGCTCACCTCGCTCACGCCGGCGCGGGTCTCGCTCCCGCCGCTCCTCGGAGTCCGCTCGCTCGCCACGGTCATTCTTTTCGGCACGCGGCGCGGTAGGAGAAGCCGTCACCGCCCGCCCGCCACGCTCCGGCCGATCGCTCCTTGGGGGGCGTTCAGAGCGCTCCGGGGTCTTGCGCGGCATCTCCGGTTCGCCCGGAACACCAAGTGCCTCCCGAACCTTGGCGACGGGGACTCCGAGATCAGCCAGGCTGGCGGAGACGACGCCCTTGCCGTCGGCGAGCAGCGCCCCAAGCAGGTGGTGCGGTGTGGGGTCCGCCCCGTCCGCGGCGGTCCGCGCGACTTCGAGGGCACGCTTCGCCCCGGACCGCAGGGGAAGCTCCTCCGGATTCTCCGGCGAGCCTCTGCCCTGCGGGCTTCGCTTCTCAAGTCGCTCGCGGAGAGCGTCCGGCGCCACGGAGAACGCGCCCAGGATGGTGGTGAGGGATGGATCCGCACCCTGGAGGAGGGCCAGAAAGAGGTGTTCGGTACCGATGTAATCGTGCCGAAGGCGGACCGCCTCGGCCCGGGCCGCCGCGAGAAGGTCGCTCAAAGCGGCTTGGCCTCGTCTATCAGCATGATGGGGATTCCGTCCTCAACCGCATAGGCGAGGCGGCAGGCATGGCACACCAGTGACTCCGGCTCCTGGCGATACTCCAGGTCGCCCTTGCACCTGGGACAGACGAGGATTTCGAGCAATTCGGGAGCGACGGGCATGAATCAATCTCGGGGTTCGGGGAAGCCGAGCCGGCTCAGGGCGCCCGCGTCTCGACGCCAATCACGGAGCACCTTCACCCAACAATCCAGATACACCTGTTCTCCCAGAAGTGCTTCCAATCGCATTCGGGCGTGCATCCCGATGGCCTTTAGCGTACGCCCACCGTGTCCGATCACGATGCCCTTCTGGGATTCACGCTCGACCAGGAGCGTGACTCGAATGTACATCGGCCGTGTGTGCTCGCGAAACTCCTCCACCTCCGCCGCCAGTGCGTATGGGACCTCGTCGGAGAGCAGCTCGAAGGCAGCCTCGCGGACGTACTCGGTCGCGAACAACCGGAGCGGCTGGGTTCCTACATCGTCGGGATTGTGCTCGAAAGGCCCCTCCGGGAGCAGCGGAGCGAGCGTGTTGAGCAGTTCGGGAATTCCCTGGCCGGTCAGCGAGGAGACGACGAGTCCGTCGGTTGGGAGGCGTTTCTCCTGGAGCAGATCGCCCTTGGTGTAGAGGGTGAGGACAGGGACTTCCAGTGGAGTCTCAAGTCCAGTCAGGGGCCAGAACGGCGGAGCCGGCGCCTCGGTGGCAGGGTGGAGGTGAAGTATCACGTGAACCCGCCGAAGGGCGGCGCGGGCTGTGGCGAGCATGCGGTGGTGGAGCGCATAACTCGGATTCAGGAGGCCGGGGAGATCATGGAAGACGAACTGGGTTTCTGCGGTGGTGAGCAGACCCGTGATGGGCAATCGGGTGGTCTGGGCTTTGGGGCTTACGATCGCGAGGTGGGTGCCCACGAGGCGATTGAGGAGCGAGGACTTCCCGGCGTTGGGGGCGCCGGCAAGGGCGACGTGGCCGGAACGGGTCTGCGACTCCATGGGGGGCGAAACCTAGCGGGACGTTGGTCAAAAAGACGAAGCCCGGTTCGCGTTGGCGGACCGGGCTTCGAAGGGGAGGCTGGCGACGGCCTACTCTCCCACGATCTCGCGATCGTAGTACCATCGGCGCTGCAGGGCTTAACTGCCGGGTTCGGAATGGGACCGGGTGTGGCCCCTGCGCGCTAGTCGTCAGCCTTTTCGAGCGTAAGGGCTGGGAGCGCTGCTCCGCCCTTACTGAAGAAGAGCCAACCGAAGGAACGGATAGTGTTTGGGAATCCCATAGTGAAACTGGGAGAGATCAAACTTCACGGGCGATTAGTACGGCTCGGCTAAAGAGATCACTCTCCGTACACCTGCCGCCTATGTACCTGGTAGTCTTCCAGGGCCCTTGAGGGAGCTTAAGCTCCAGGAGTGTTCATCTTGGGAAGAGTTTCCCACTTAGATGCATTCAGCGGTTATCTCCGCGCGACATCGCTACCGGGCGCTGCCCCTGGCGGGACAGCCCGTACACGAGCGGTCGCTTCGTCTCGGTCCTCTCGTACTAGAGACGACGTCCCTCAACACTCCCACGCCCACGACGGATACAGACCGAACTGTCTCACGACGTTCTGAACCCAGCTCATGTGCCACTTTAACCGGCGAACAGCCGGACCCTTGGGACCTTCTCCAGCCCCAGGATGTGACAAGCCGACATCGAGGTGCCAAACCGCGCCGTCGATGTGAACTCTCGGGCGCGATAAGCCTGTTATCCCCAGCGTACCTTTTATCCGATGAGCGATGACCCGTCCACACGGGATCACCGGATCACTTAAGCCGACTTTCGTCCCTGCTTGCGCTGTCGCGCTCGCAGTCAGGCGCCCTTTTGCTTATACACTCAACGTGCGATTACCGACCGCACTGAGGGCACCATCGCGCGCCTCCGGTACTTTTTGGGAGGCGACCGCCCCAGTCAAACTACCCACCAGTCACGGTCCTCGGCGGTGTTGCCGCCTGAGTGAGATCGTTAGTAAAAGAAGGGTGGTATTTCACTGATGCCTCCCTCCAAGCCGAAACCTGGAGATCAACGGCTCCCACCTATGCTACGCAGCTGATACCGACGATCAATGACAGGTTGTAGTAAAGGTGCATGGGGTCTTTTTGTCCTGTCGCGGGAAATCGGAATCCTCACCGATACTGCTATTTCGCCGAGCTTACGGAGGAGACAGCTGTCAAGTCGTTACGCCATTCGTGCAGGTCGGAACTTACCCGACAAGGAATTTCGCTACCTTAGGACCGTTATAGTTACGGCCGCCGTTTACCGGGGCTTCGGTTCGTCGCTTCGCCTTGCGGCTGACAACTTGCCTTAACCTTCCGGCACCGGGCAGGCGTCAGTGTCTATACGTCGGCTTGGAAAATGCCTTAGCAGACACCTGTGTTTTTGTTAAACAGTCGCTTGACACGATTCTCTGCGGCCCACTTGCGTGGGCACCCCTTATCCCGAAGTTACGGGGTCATTTTGCCGAGTTCCTTCTCCGTAAATCACTCGAGCACCTGAGGCTGCTCGCCTCGCCTACCTGTGTCGGATTACGGTACGGTCAACAATTGTCCTGGTTCGCGAAGCTTTTCTTGGCAGCGCGCGTCGGCCACTCTTTGCGGAACCTTGCGGTCCCTTCGGCATCGCCACTCGAC
>CAVVHO010000005.1:875000-1366842 GCA_963748035.1 uncultured Gemmatimonadales bacterium
GGAGGAATTCTCCACTTGGGCGGAGAAGGGCCAGGCGCTCAAGACCGAACTGGTCCGCTTGCTGGATGAGGACACCCGAGCGTTCAATAAAGTCATGAGCGCGCTTGCCCTTCCCCGCGGCACGCCCGAGGAACAGGTGGTGCGCAAGGCCGCACTCGAGCGGTCGAACCTGGAGGCGATCGAGGTACCGCTCCAGGTGATGCGAACCGCCATCGGTGCGTACGACTTGTTGGAGGCAATGGCCGCGAAGGGTAATCCCGCCTCAGTCTCCGACGCTGGGGTTGGGGGGCTATGCCTGCGCGCCGCGGTGCGGGGCGCCTGGCTCAACGTCCGAATCAATCTGCCAGGGCTCCCTGACAAGGCGAAGAGCGCCGCGTTCATCGCAGAGGGGCAAAAACTGGTCGACGAGGCCGAGAGGCGGGAGCGTGCGGTTTTGGCCGTGGTGGAATCGAAGATCAAGTGAGAAGTGAGAAGTGAGATGTAAGAAGTAACACAACTTGACTTTTCACCCCGCAGCCTGTTCGGTCACTTCTCACCTCTCACCTCTCACCTCTCACCTCTCACCTCTCACCTCTCACCTCTCACCTCTCACCTCTCACCTCTCACCTCTCACCTCTCACCTCTCACCTCTCACCTCTCACCTCTCACCTCTCACCTCTCACCTCTCTCACCTCTCACTTCTCACTTCTCACCTCTCACTTCTCACTGCTCACTGCTCAACCGCTCACTGCTCACTCCTCCACGTCTCCTTCCCCCTCGCCACCGTCCGCACGCACGCGTTGGGCCGCAAGTGGTAGAGCCAGTGTTCCACGCTCGGCGCGTCGATGACGGCGAAGTCGGCAGACTTGCCCGCCTCCAGCGAGCCCACCTCCCGCTCGAGTCCAATGGCGCGGGCCGCAATGCTGGTCGCCCCTTTGATGGCCTCCGCCGGTGTCATCCGCTGGGTGTTGCACGCGAGGGTCAGCGCCATCGGCAAATGGTAGGAGGGCGCTGACCCCGGGTTGAAATCGGTCGCGACTGCCACCGGGACACCGGCTTCGATGAGTTCCCGTGCGGGGAGCGGAGGGCTATTGAGATACAGCGAGGCGAACGGCAGGCTTACTGCGACCGTTCCCGCTTCGCGAAGTCGCCGAATGCCCTCGGTGGAAATCTTCTCGAGGTGGTCCGCGGAGACGGCAGCAACGTCCGCGGCAAGCTCGGCACCGCCGGTCCAGGTCAGTTGATCGGCGTGTACCTTGGGTCGGAGACCCACAGCGAGCCCGGCTTTCAACACCCGCCTGCCCTCCTCGACCGTGAAGGCCCGCTCCTCCACGAAGACATCACAGAAGCGCGCCAGCCCACGCGCTGCCGCCTGGGGAATGATTTCATCGGTGACCAGCCTCAGGTACATCTCGCGATGATCGCGAAAGTCGGGTGGGACTACATGCGCGGCCAACAGCGTTGGCACGATACGATGCCCCTTGTCGGCAAGATCCCGGTAGACCTCGAGTAACCGAAGTTCGTGTTCGGTCGAGAGACCGTAGCCGCTCTTGGCCTCGACGGTCGTGATCCCCAGCTCGGCCATCGCGGTCAGGTGGGCCTCACAGCGCCGCTTTAGTTCGCCGGTGGTCGCGGCGCGAGTCTTCGCAACGGTGGAAGCGATCCCGCCGCCGGAGGCGGCGATATCCAGATAACTCTTGCCCCGAATCCGCTGCTCGAACTCCTCCGCCCGCCACCCGCCGAAGGCGAGGTGGGTATGGCAGTCCACCAGGCCCGGGATGACCAGTGCCCCCCCAGCAGCCCGCGTTTCCCAACGGGCGAATTCTGCTGGCAATTCGGCCGCAAGCCCGACCCACCGGATGAACTCCCCTTCCCACACCAACGCGGCATCGAAGATGGGGTGGATTTCATCTTGGCCGCCCGCGGGTGCGCAGGTAACCAGTGTGCCGATGTCGCGCAGCACGGGCATGAGTGGCGCTCCCCTATTCCTCGAGCATCGGCAAGTCGACGCCGCGCTCCCGAGCGGTTTCGATGGCGAGATCATAGCCCGCGTCGGCGTGGCGCATGACCCCTGTGCCGGGGTCGGCGGTGAGCACGCGTTCAAGCCGGCGATCTCCCTGCTCGGTGCCGTCGGCGACCGCAACCATCCCGGCGTGGATGGAATAACCGATCCCGACCCCCCCGCCGTGGTGAAGCGAAACCCAACTCGCTCCGCAGGCGGTGTTCAACATGGCGTTGAGCAGGGGCCAGTCGGCGATTGCGTCGGATCCATCCTTCATGCCCTCGGTCTCGCGGTTGGGTGAGGCCACCGACCCGGTGTCGAGATGGTCCCGGCCGATGACGATTGGTGCCTCGACCTTGCCGTGCTTCACCAGCCAGTTGAAGCGAAGCCCCATCTCGGCCCGCTCGCCGTATTCCAGCCAGCAGATCCGCGCGGGAAGGCCTTGGAAGTGAACCTTCTCCCGAGCACTCTTGATCCAGCGGGCAAGGGCCTCGTTCTCGGGAAAGGTCTGGAGCACGGCCTCATCGGTCACCGCGATATCGCGCGGATTGCCGGACAGCGCTGCCCAGCGGAAGGGCCCTGCCCCACGGCAGAAGAGTGGTCGGATGAACTCGGGAACGAAGCCCGGGATCTTGAAGGCATCCTGGAGACCGCGACGATCGGCCACCTGTCCCCGCAGGTTATTGCCATAGTCGAAAGTCGTGGCTCCCTGCCGCCGCAAATCCAGCATCGCCTGAACATGCACGACCATCGAGTCCAACACGCGCGCTTCATAGCCTTTGGGATCCGCTTCACGCATAGTAGCGGCCTGCTCGAGCGAGCACCCTACGGGGATATAGCCCAAGTGGAGATCGTGCGCGGAGGTCTGATCAGTGAGCACGTCAGGCACGATGCCACGACGTGCCAGCTCGGGAAGTACCTCGGCGATGTTGCCGACGAGCCCCACCGACAGCGCTTGGCCGCGTGAGCGCGCATCCAGGACCAGGCCGAGTGCTGCATCGAGCGAAGTCTCCAACCGGTCACAGTAGCCGGTGTCGACCCGACGCTGGATGCGCGTCTGGTCCACATCCACGCCGAGGAAGGCGGCGCCGTTCAGTGTTGCGGCGAGTGGCTGCGCGCCCCCCATGCCGCCAAGTCCGCCGGTGACGACCAGGCGTCCGGCGAGCGTGCCGCCGAAGTGTTGCCGAGCGCACTCCGCGAAGGTCTCGTAGGTCCCTTGGAGGATGCCCTGCGTCCCGATGTAGATCCACGATCCGGCGGTCATCTGGCCGTACATCGTGAGGCCGAGAGCCTCCAGCCGGCGGAACTCGTCCCAGGTGGCCCAGCGCGGTACGAGATGCGCATTCGCGATCAGAACGCGCGGGGCCTCTTCGTGAGTGCGAAAGACGCCGACGGGCTTGCCGCTCTGTACCAGGAGCGTCTCGTCGTTATTCAGGCGCTGCAGGGTGCTGACGATTCGATCGAAGCATTCCCAGTTCCGCGCGGCCTTGCCGCTCCCGCCGTAGACGATCAGCTCCTCGGGACGTTCCGCGACCTCGGGGTCGAGGTTGTTCATGAGCATTCGCAAGGCGGCTTCCTGATGCCAGCCCTTGCAGCTCAGCTGCGTGCCCCGGGGAGCGCGAATGGTGCGGGGCTCTGAAAGCGTGGCCATGGTGCGAACCACAAATGGGAAAGGGGAAAGGGACCGGGTGAGCGCAGAGGGAAAACTGAGTGGAGGATGGTCGCTGCGCCAGCCACCGGTTCAGGATTGTCGAGCGAGTTCCGCGACGCCCTCCATCAGCCGATCCACTTCCTCTGCTGTGGTGTAGCACGCGCACCCGGCGCGCACCACGCCTTCGGCCGATTGTCCAATACGCTCTATTGCCGTGGTGGCGTAGAAGTCGCCGTGGGAAACGAAGACGCCACGCAGGGCAAGGTGGCGGGCGACGTTGACCGGCGGCTGGCTCTTGAGCGTGAACGCCACTGTTGGGGTCCGGGGCCGCTCTGGCGGCGGGCCGTAGAGTTGGACCCCGTCAATCCGCGAGAGGCCTTCCCAGAGCCGCTCCACCAACCGTTGCCCATGCTGGTGCAACCGGCGTGCGGCCTCGTCGAGGCGCAGGCGACGGGAGCCCCCCTCCCCAAGCGTGGCCAGGAAGTCCACCGCCGCGCGGGCGCCGATGATACCCTCGTGATTCTGGGTCCCTGTCTCCAGCCGTTCTGGCGGCGCTTCGGGGGCGGGAATGAGCTTGGGCACGTCGAGTTCCGAGACGAGCTCGTAGCGTCCGTAGAGTACACCGAGGTGCGGGCCGTAGAACTTGTACGGGGAGCAGGCCAGGAAGTCACAGCCAATACTGGCAACATCCACTCGCCCGTGGGCCGCGAAGTGCACCGCGTCCACGAAACAGCGCGCACCAGCTGTCTGGGCCAGTTCCACCGCTCGGCGGACGTCGTTGATCGTCCCCAACGCGTTGGACGCGGCGCCCACGGCGACCAGGCGAGTCTTGGGCGTTACGGCCTTGGTGAACGCGTCCCAGTCGAGTTCGCCGGTGGCTGGATCGAAACGAACAACCCGCAGAGTCACCCCTCGCTCGCGCACTACTGCCTGCCAGGGGGCGATGTTCGCGTGATGGTCGAGCTCGGTGACGACGATCTCATCGTCCTTGCCCAGGCGGCGGCCCAGCGCCCGGGCGAGGTGGAAGGTGAGGGTCGTCATGTTGGCGCCGAAGGAGACCTCCGTCGAGCGACAGCCCAGAAAATCAGCCATCGCGCCCCGGGAGGAGGCCAGCATGGCATCGGTCTCTTCGCTTGAGGGGTACGCCCAGTGGCTGTTCGCGTTGTGATTATAGAGGTAGTCCAGCATCGCCTCACCGACCGCGCGGGGCACCTGAGTGCCGCCGGGCCCGTCGAAGTACGCCACCTGGTGCCCACCATGCTTCCGATTCAGGGCCGGGAACTCGCGGCGAACCGCCTCGATATCGTAGGTATCCGAAGCCATGCGCAGGGTGTCGGTCAAGGTATCCTCACCGGAACTTGCCTGATGCCGCGGCGGCGCTGTCCACGGCATGGATGAGCTCGCCATACTCGGGGTACCCGTCGGCTACGAGGCGGCGGAGCTCGTTTCGAGCCGCCTCGTAGAAACCAAGTCGCATGTAACACGAAGCCAGCCGCGAGCGAGTGTACTTGAGCTGCGGCGTGAGGTCCAGCGCGCGTTGGTAGAGCGGGATCGAGCGCTCGCACTGACCTGCGGTTCGATAAAGGTCCCCGGCATCGGAGTAGAGCGTGGGGTCCGCCGGGTAGAGGCCCATGGCCGTCGCGATCTCCAGGAAGGCCGCCTCGCGCTGGTCGTGCTCAAAAAGGTAGAGGGAGTAGGTCCAATGCGCCCGGTAGTTGTAAGGAGCGTCAACTACCGTCTGGGCAAAGAGGGTCGCGTTGTCCTTCCACACCGGCTGACGAAGCGCGCTTCTAATGCACCCGAGTAGCACCAGCACCGCGCCCACACCGAGGACTGCCTGCCGAACTCGCGGGCCGTATTCCGCAAGGGCCACAGCACCCGCTGCCACCACCAGCATCGCGCCGGCGCTCGCGAGGAACAACGTACGCTCCGCAAGCACGATCCCCGCCTTGAGGAGCAGGTTGCTCACCGGAAAGATCGCGATAGCTGCCCACAACATCCCAAACGAAACCACGGACCGACGCCGCCACGCCCACACCGTGAGCCAGACAAAGGCGAGGAGCATCGCCAGGCCGGCCAACTGCTCCGGCCCGAAGCTCAGCGCCCGGTTGAAATCGAGTGGGGAGTAGTCGGCCTGGAGGTGAGCCGGCCATAGGAGCAACCGGGGCCATTCCAGCGCGACCCGCAGCATCGTAAACACCCGTTCGGGGTAGCTCGCGGTCCCGATCAGTATATGAGGATAGTCCCCTGCCAGCGTCCCGGTGACCGTCGTCCGGAGAGCGAGGTAGAGAATGCCCACACCGGCAAGCACCACCCAGAAGCTGGCCAGCGCCTGGAGGCGGGTCCGGAGCGGGCGAGCATCGCCCACTACAGTCAGCTCAGCCGCCACGAGAATCCCGGGCAGGATGAGTCCGTTGTCCTTCGCAAGGCAGGCCAGGGCATAACAGCCGTAGATCGCCAGCCGGTCGTTGTGCGCCAGGCCATTCTCCCCGGCTCGAAGCCGACCTCGAAGGAAGAACCCCACCGCCAGAAGGGCGAAGAGATTCACCCACAGCTCTCCCTGCCCCACCACGTTGGCCACCGCCTCAACATGCACCGGATGCGCGGCATACAACCCGGCGGCCAGCGCCGCCCCGATTGAGGGGAGAAGTTGCCAGGCGACCCAGAAGAAGGCCACCGAGACCAGGACATATAGAAGGATGTTGACGACGTGAAACAGCAGCGGATGCCCGCCACCGATCGCCCACTCGACCGCGAACACCAGAGAGGTCAGGGGGCGGTAGAGCGTCGCCCCACCTTGGAACTTGCCCGGGGGCCAGTAGGTCTGAGTGAAGAACCGCCACGGTTCGGCAAGGCTGTGGAGCCGTTCGTTTTGGGCTACCCCATGGACATCGTCGTAGGCGTACTGATTGCCGATACCAGACAGGGAGGCGGCAAGGGCCACGGCGGCTACGGCAATCGGAAGCGCCCACCCCGGTCGGCCCCGTTCAAGCGTCTCAGGCAAGCAATTCTCCTCGTGCAGGGTAGCCGGGGTACGGCAGAATCCCCGGCGACGCCGGCCTCACCAATTGCCGCACCCGGCCGGCGTCCGGAAGGATACCACGGCTATCCGTTTCGGCCACAATGGGTTGCGATGTTGATAATTCGGCCCCGGAATCCGGCATGTTTGCTGCTTTCCTTCCCCCCTGACGCGGGACAGTCCAGAAAACAACGGCGGGTCGGTAGGACCGCCAGAAGAATGCGAGAACAGGCCCGATGAAACCAGCCGTGCCGAACGAGCAAGAGCGCCACGAGTACCTTCGCACCCTTTGGGGGCGGGAGGGCTCGCTAGGGCGCGCATGCTGGCGCTACGCCACGATGACCGGTGACACCATCTTCGCGGTACAGGAAATGGTGCGGGGACAGCTCGGCCGTCCGGTGCCAGGGGTGTGGCAGCAATTGCCGTTCGAAGTGGCGGGGTATCCGGGACTGCAGGAGGCGATGCATCTGGCGTTCGCGGCGCAACGCGACGAGATCCGTCGTGCCCATGGGCGGCGCTTCACCATGCTCGCGCTGCTGCAACAGGCTGCACTGCGCGACCTGTCGGTTGCGCAGCATCAGGGGACGGCAGGCTATCGAGACGTGACCTTGGCGGAGGCGCGCTGTCGCGATCTGGCCCTCATCGCTCGGCTCTTGGTCGAGCAGGAGGCCATGCGAGAGGCCGCCCACGACCTCGGCGACGACCATCCCGCCGACTTGACTGCGTGCCGGTTGCTCTACTGGGCCGCGGAAGAGTCGCTTGAGGCGTTCGACAAGAAGCTCGAAGCCGGTCAACCGTTATCCGAAGCCCTGGCTGCTGAAGTACTCCTGGAGTCGGTGCCGAGCAGCGTCAGGGAGTAAGGTTCTCCCGTTTCGGCTCCATGCGGATGATCCACAGGCCGTTGTTGTCGTCGTTCACATAGGCCAGCCCGTCTTTCACCACCACTCCCCAGGTCATCGCCGAGTTCTGCACATGGCCGCCCATGTCGGCGGTGTTCACGTGTACCATTTCGCGGCCCTGCGCCCGCAGGTCTCCGCGCAGTTCCCCTGAGATATCGAACGCCCGGAAGCCGGCATTGTATGCGCCCATGTACAGCGTGTCGCCCGCGACCCACACATTGTGAACGCCGCCGTACTCCGGCTCGTACCAGGCGACCGACTTGGGGTTGAAAATGTCGCTCACGTCGATGACTTGCATGCGGCCATAGGCGCGGAACGAGGCGGCGTCCTTTGCGCCCTTCACCGGTGACGCCGGGAAGACCTCATCGGCGATGAAGACATACTGCCCATGGCGCCACGCCGTGTGGGTGCCGCGGATGAATCCGGGGCCGCCACTCGCCTCCACGTCGCGATAGAGGGCGTTCAGGTCGTACTTGTACTGGGAGACGAACTGCGGATTCGACGGGCTCCCGCCCTTGATGCCGTTGCCGATATCCACGATCACCAGCCCGTCATTCCAGTAGCTCAGGTACGCCAACCCATCCTCGATTGCGATGTCGTGGACGTAGTTGCCCATCTGATCCGGGCGAGTGCTCCAGCGGGAAACTTCCTTCGGGTGATAGGGATCGTTGATATCAATGACGTGCATGTAGCCGGTCGCGTCATTGGTCAGGTAGATATGCGTCCCGTACTTGGGCTGCTGGTAGACAAAGGTCGAGTGCACCCCGCCGCTCACCCCATCGGTGAACTCCGCAATCTTCTTCGGATGCGCGGGATCCTCCAGCGAGGCGATTACGATGCCGTTCTTCCGGTCGGAGGCGCCCTCGCGGCTGTGCACCAGGTATTTCCCATCCGGCGTGGTCATGATGTCGTTGACCCGCCGCGTGTTGGCCATCAGCGAATCGGTGACGACCGGGTTGGCCGGATCGCTGATGTCGATGACATACATGCGGTCCCCGCCGCTGCCGGTGCCGAGGTAGGCGATCTTGCCGTTGGGATGAACCCAGACTTCTTCGGTAGTGAAGAGGCTCCGCGCCAGGCGGCCCACGACTGTGGCGGGTCGGCGCACGTCCCGCCAGGAGAGCGAAACGACCGCCTTCGCGGCGCGGTTGCCGAGCGTGGCGGTGATGACGTACTTGCCCGCCTCATACCCGACGAACGCACCATCAGACTCGATCATCCCCTCACCGGGAGAGAAGCTCCATGCAGGCGTGAGCCCGGAGATGGCTCGGCCCGCGGCATCCCGCGCCACCAGCTTGAGGTGAACCACATCGCCCTGGCGGGCAGTGGACCAGCTCGGCGTCAACTCGAACGAGGCGATGTTGTTTGGCCTCACCTCCACCGTGATGGCCTTCTGCACTCCTTCTATCTTGGCCGTGATCGTGGCGCGACCCGGTGCAACCGCGCTCAACAGCCCTTCCGAGGAGATTGACGCGACCCGTGGCGCCCCACTCCGCCACTTGGGGGGATCCGCGCGGACGTCACCGACTGCACTGTAGGCACGTGCTTCCAGGATGATGCTCTGGCCGACGACCAGCCGAGCCGTCTCCGGAGCGATCACCACCTTGGCCGGCGCCCCCGGAAGCATCCGGACCTCAATTCGCTCCACGACCGGCCGGGTTCCGGGAACACTGGCGATCGCGCTCACGCCGAGCGTACCGGTCGAGCCAGCGGTCACCAAGCCCGCGGAATCCACCCGCCCCTCGAATCGACCGCCGGAACCGACGAAGCGGATCAGCGCGCCCGGCATCGCCTTTCCGGCGGAATCGTACGCTTGGGCCGAGAGCCGCACCGTGTCGCCTGCCGTGAGGTTACGAACCTCTGGCAGAATGGCGACCCTCGCGATCGGGGACGGTGCCTGGGCCTGTGGCTGAGGAGCTGGCTGCTGGACAAGGAGGAAGAGGCCGAACGCGAGCATGTGGGAATCTTTGGGTGGAGGTTGGGCTGGTCGGGCGGTCGGGACGGTCGGGACGGTCAAGACGGTCAGGACGGTCAGGACGGTCAAGACGGTCAGACGGTCCAGGCGGTCCAGGCGGTCCAGACGGTCCAGACGGTCCAGACGGTCCAGACGAGATTGGCTGTGTAAAGGTTCCGAAGACGCGCCTGAAGGTCAAGAGAGCGGTTGATAGTCGGTTGATAGTGCTGCGACATCTTCCCCTCCATGTTCGCCTTCGAACGACTCGACGCCTGGCACCGTTGCCATGAACTCTCCTTGGCGGTGTATCGAGTCACAGGAAAGTGGCCGAACCACGAGCGGTTTGGGCTCACTTCACAAGTGCGCCGCGCAGCTGTTTCAGTGGAGGCCAACATCGCCGAGGGATCCGCCAAGCGTGGTCCCGCCGAATTTCGGCGATATCTCGACATATCCCTCGGGTCATTATCGGAATTGGCCTGCTTGCTCCGCCTCGCCGCCGACTTGGGGTTGATGCAGGATCAAGAACGCGACGACCTGAATCAGGTCCGCGAGAGCGCTAGCAAGATGACATGGCTTCTTTACAAATCGGTGGCCCGGGCGAAATCTTCCCCGTCCTGACCGTCCTGACCGTCCTGACCGTCCTGACCGTCCTGACCGTCCTGACCGCCTGACCATCCTGACCGTCTTGACGCCTTGACCGCTACTCGTCGAAGACCGGCAAGCCGCTCGGCACACTCGCCGGAACGTCATCGAGCAAGATGCCCGAGGCCGGGTCCGTCAGTGATTTCAGGAAGGCGACCAGATCAGCGACGTCGCGCTCCGAAAGCGACGGGCCGTGATTCAGGCGGACATCGAGGGTCGCGAGCACCGCATCGATGGTGGCGGGCCTCAGGTCGAGCGTCGGGGCCAGGCGCGGGTCGAGCCCGATCCCGTCAAACGATCGCAGCGACTGCCGGGCGTCGCGATAGTGGCGGACGACCGACTCGAGAGTCGGAAACGACCCGTTGTGCATGTATGGCGCGGTGAGGAATACGTTTCGCAGCGACGGAGTGCGGAACCCAAACTGATCCGTCGGATCATGGGTAACAGCGGCTCGGCCGATGTCGGGCTGGCCCGGAGCCAAACCAGGCCCGAGCACCGGGACGCCGGTGTTATGAAACAACTGATCGGTGAGCAACGCACCCCTGTGGCACGCGGCGCACCCAGCCGAGCCAAAGAAGAGCATCGCCCCATTCAGCGCATTCTCCGTGAGTGCCGTGGTATCTCCCCTCAAGTAACTGTCAAACGGGGTGTCCGTCGCACTCCAGCGGTCGGCGATGAAGGCCGCGATGGCATTCGCGACGTGGGCCATGGTGATCGAATCGCGCGGAACGGTGGGATAGGCCGCCGCGAACAGCGTGTCGTATCCCGGAATCGCCCGGAGGCGCGCGAGGATCGCGGCCAAGACGAGTCCGGGAGCATCGTCCGGCAGTGAACCGAGATCATCGGTCCCCTGCCCTCGCATCTCGATGCGTGTCGTCAGTGGCAGGAGGGCTTGGGCGGCGAGCACGCCGCTCAGCCCCTCCGGGAGCGCCGACCCGAGGGGCGTTGCGAAGCCCGCACCGGATCTCTCGATCCGCCCGTCCCACATGAGCGTGCGCCACCCCGGCTGCCCGACGCCGAAGAGGTCGGTGGTGTGCCGCACCGTGAAGCTCCCGGTACCGAGCTGCCGGCCGCCGCCGGGCCGGTGGCCGCCAGTCCCGATCGCCAGCATGAGCTTGTCGGTGGTGTGGTAGACTGGATTGTGGCAGGTGCTGCAGCCTATGTCCTTGTTGCCGCTCAGGATCTTGTCAAAGAAGAGCGCCTGACCGAGCTGAACAACGGCCGGAGCGCGGGAATGGGCGGCTCCAGCGCCTGCACCTGCGCGGCGTCGAGGAGCTGCCGAAGGTGGTCGTGGGTGTCCGCGGCCCGGAACTGCCGGAGTCGCAGGCGGCGAGGCTCGCAATCAGGAGGAGCGTGGTCGCACGGAAGAGCGAGGGTCACGGGTAAGGGTCACAGCTGATTCAGTCTTCCTCAGGACCGCGGCGATTACGCTTGCACCTGCAATCATCGTTTTCACCACGGAGACACGGAAGACAACGAAGGATTCACGGAAAAAATCGTACGTTGATGATTTCATTCCGTGGCTGTCTCCGTGATCTCCGTGTTTCCGTGGTTTGCAGTTTAGGCAGCCAACCTGCTAGGCCGTCGGCCCACGACCAATGGCGATTCCTCAATCACGGACACTCGGTTCCCGTGATCGTCCCGAACCGCCGTCGGGGAAGTGATGAACCCCGCCGAAGCAGCCCGGATCGGGGAGCACGGTGGCCGCGGTGCCAGTGCTGCTCAGGGTGGAGGCCGTCGTTCCTGGTTGTCCGGTGACAGGTTGCCCTCGAAGGTCCGATCCATGCCACCGGTGTAGAGTCCCCAGATGGTATTATCGGAGCGGAGCAGAAACGAGAAGGCACCGCCCCGCTGTTGGTTCCGCAATAGGAGACGGTGGTGCTGGTTCCCCGCGCCAGGCCTGCAACCCGCCCGGCAACTGAGCCGGTCCGGTGATAGGTCCCGCCGATTCGGGCCGTGTCCAGCGAGGCAATGATTCGGAAGTCCGTGTCGAACGCGGCCACCTCACTGTTGACCCCCGATATCACCGCCAGGAACGGCGTAACGACGCTGCCGATCTTGTATGTGCCGGTGCTGCCCAGGCCCGTCGAAGACAGGTTGAAGGCGAGGCTGCCCAACTCGTTCCCGTCGTAGCTGCCCAGGACTCCATCGAAGACTGATATGATCGGTGAGGTGACGCTGCTCCGGCACGGAATCCCGGCCATCTGCCCGGTATCGCCCGCCGCCATCTCGTAGATGCCGGTAAAACCACCGCCGGTGACGGCCAGGCTCGCGTCTCCGGTCAGGGTATCGAGCGTGATCACACTCGCCGCGCTGGTCGAGCGCAGCTCGCCATGGAACGGGTCTTCCATTACCGAGGTAAAGACTCCGCGGCGAGTTCCCCCGCCCTGCACGAAGGCAAAGGCTCCGGCGATCGGGTCCCCGATGTGTCGGCCGATATGGGTGCCGCAGTAGCTCACCGGTGAGACGGCCGCGGTCTTTTTCAAGCCTGTGAACAGCCCCCCGCCGGCGAGGCTCGCGTAAGTGCCCGAGATGATCGAGTCATCGGCGGTGCCGTCGAAGCTGTAGCCGCCCGACCCGGTGCCCGTGAAGGCTCCCGTTATTGCGTCGTAGGTGACGGCGGTCAGGGTGTGGCTGGCTCCGTTCACGAGAAAGGTGCCGCTCCCGCCGCCGGTCTCGAGGACGACATTGATCGTGAAGTTGCCGGCCTCCGTCCCGTCCTGACCGGCGAAGACTCCACCGTAGACCACGGTGGTCGTGGTCGAGGTAGGCTCACCGCCGCCGCAGGCTGCGAGGAGGAGCCCGGATACAAGCAGAAACGCTGGTCGCGACATGAAAACCTCAGGAGCGCCAAGGGATTGCGAGAATGTAGGTCGGGCGGTCTCGCTCGGCAAACGAGATCAATCGAATACGACCTGTGCCACTGAACGAATCTCAGGCAGGGCCTGTAGAGCCTCACCAATATTACGCGGCAAGGCGGTATCCATGCTCACAACCGCCAAGGCATCGCCCCCGGCCGTGAGTCGCGCCTGATAGTACTCCGCGATGTTGATCCCGGCATTACCGAGCAGGGTGCCCACCCGGCCGATGACGCCGGGGACGTCGTGATTCCGCAGCACGAGGACAACCCCGCGCGGCACGACATCCACCCGGAAGTCGTCGATCCGAACCACCCGAGAGTGCCCTTCAGCGAGCATGGCACCGGCGACGCTGACTCTTCGAGACTTGGACGTGAGCCGAACCTCGATGAGGTCGGAATAGTCCTGCGGGGTCTCCACCCGGGTGCGATCGACCTGGATGCCCCGCTGCTTCGCCAGATGGAGTGCGTTCACAACGTTGATTGCCATGGCATCGACGGCGGCCTCGAGTATGCCAATCAGCGCACCGGCGGCGAGCGGGCGGAGCAGATCGTCTCCCTCACCCGCGAACCGGACGTCAACCGCCGTGACCGGGCCGTCCACCAACGCCGCACCCAGACGACCAAGCCTGGTCGCGAGATCGAGGAGCGGCTTGAGGCGTTTCAGGCGATCGCCCCCGACCAGTGCGGCGTTGACCGCGTGAGAGAAGTCTCCCTCCAGCAGCGCGGCCCGCACCGATTCGGCGATCTCGATGGCCACGTTGAGCTGCGCCTCATCGGTGGAGGCGCCGAGGTGCGGAGTCAGCACCACGTTGGGGAGGCCGCGCAGGGGATGATCGGGGGGCAGCGGCTCGGGATCGAACACATCGAGCGCGGCCCCCGCGATCTTCCCTTCCGAGAGTCGCCGGAACAATGCCGCCTCATCCATCACGCCGCCTCGCGCGGCATTGATGATCACCGCCGAGGGCTTGAGCAGCGCCAGCTCAGCGTCGCCCAGCATGCCACGCGTCTTGTCAGTGAGCGGCACGTGGAGCGAGATGACATCCGCCTCTCGGAGCACCTGCTCGAGCGGCGCGAGTTCGGCGCCCATCTCCCGGGCAGCATCGGGACTCAGAAACGGATCATAGGCCAGCACCCGCATGCCGAACGCGCGCGCCCGACGCGCCACCTCCCCGCCGACCCGTCCCGCACCGACCAGCCCAAGGACCTTTCGGTACAGTTCGGTGCCGCCGAAACTGCTCCGATCCCATTGGCCGTCCTTCATCGAGCGATCGGCGGCGGGGATGTTGCGAATGAGCGACAGCAACAGCGCGAACGCCAGCTCCGCGGCGGAAATCGTGTTGCCGGCGGGTGCGTTCATCACCGCGACTCCCCGCTCTGTGGCGGCCTCGACGTCGATGGTGTCCACGCCCACACCCGCCCGCCCAATCACCTTGAGATGGGTGGCACGCGCGAGCGACTCGCGCGTGATCTTGGTCGCGCTTCGCACCAGGACCGCGTCGGCTTCGCTGATCGCGGCCGCCAGCGCCTCGCCCTTGAGCCCGGAGCGCTCCACCAATTCGAAGCGCGGATCACTGGACAGGGGCGCCAGGCCTTCACGGGCAATCTTGTCCGCCACCAGAATGCGATAGGTGGTCATTCGGCGAGGACTTCCGCGAGCACGCCGAGCAACTCCTCCAGCTCGGCCACGGTATGGTCCCCCATGTGCCCGATTCGGATGGTCGAGTCCTTGAGCGTACCGTAGCCGGGCGAAATCGTGTAGCCGCGGGCCTTCATCTTCTCGTTGATCCCGGAGCCCATCATTCCTGACGGCACGGTGAGGCAAGTGACCGTCGGCGACCGATAACCTTCCGGCGCGAGGACATTCATCGCGAGGCCCTTGGCGCGCATCTCGTCCGCGAAACGCCAGGTTCGTTCGGCCATCGCCTGATGCCGAGCCCAGCGTACTTCGATCGTTTCCGCGGAGATCCGGTCTACCTGATACGCGAGCGCGTACAGGAGCGACAAGGCGGGCGTATTCGGGGTCTGGTTTTTCCTTATATAGCTCTCGAACTCCAGCAGGTCGAAGTAGATGCCGCGATGCTGGGTGTGCTTGGCCCGCTCGAGCGCGCGCTCGTTGGCGACGCCGAACGCCAGCCCGGGCGGCAGCGCGAAGGCCTTCTGCGATCCCGTGAGTACAAAGTCGAGGTTCCAGCCATCGGTCTCGACCGGAGTGCCCGCGATGCCACTCACACTATCCACCAGCAGCAGCGTGTCACCCGACTTGTGCACCACCTCGGCGAGTTCCCTGATCGGGTTAAGCGCGCCCGTCGAGGTCTCGGAATGCACCACCGTGACGGCGTCGTACGGCCGCCGGCGAAGTTCCGCCGCCACGATCTCCGGCAGGTGCACCTGCCCCATGGGGACCTCGAGCGACTCCGTCTCGATTCCGTTCTTCTGCGAGATCTTGAAGAACCGGTCGCTGAACGCCCCGTTGACCAGCGCCAATACCCGCCGGCCGCCGCAGTTCCGCACCGACGCCTCCATCAATCCGGTGGCCGAGGAGGCGGAGAGATAGACTGGCCGGGCGGTGCGAAAAATCCGCTGCAGCCCCGGCATCATCTGGGCGATGAGCTGCTCCATACCCTTGCCGCGGTGTCCAATCATCGGCCGCGCCTGTGCAGCCAGCACTTCGGGCAAGACCTCCGTCGGGCCCGGAAGGAAGAAGCGGCCGAACTGTTTGGTGGTGGTTGCTAGTTGGGGCATGGTTGTCTCAGTGCCAAGAGTGCCAAGAGTGCCAAGAGTGCCAAGGGCCGAGACGGTCAAGACGGTCAAGACGGTCAAGACGGTCAAGACGGTCAAGACGGTCAAGACGGTCGAATGTAGTTCCCGCCGTTCGCGAAGCGAACCCCCGCCGTGGCGCAGGCACCCCCCCGTGGCGCAGGCACCCGCGCCGTTCGCGGAGCGAACCTGCGCCTCACCTCACCCCGCAGTACTCGAGTACGCTCGCCAGCGATGGCCCCGCCAGGACCACATCCGCCTCACGAATAATGTCGTCCCGTGTCACCACGCCCGTAAACGCCGCAAATGCGTCGACCGCCGGGCGCGCTTCCAGATCCGTCGCGCCGTCGCCGACCAGCAGGATCGGTCTCGGCAAATCGTGTCCCACCGTTTCGATCCATTGACGTTTGCCGCCCGAACGCGCGAGCGGGGAGTCAGTATCAAATCCCATGTACGCCCCACCCATGGCGAACCACACGTCCACGGCGGCGACCCGATCATCAGCGATGCCGAGGTACCGAGCGAGGATCCGGACCGCGGGCGCCAGGCCGCCGCTGAGGACCTGGACAGTGACCCCATCATTCTGAAGCGCCTTCACAGTCTCCTGGGCACCTGTCACGACAGTCTCGATGTACCGCTGGCCTACCGATTCCACCTGTTCTCGGGTGGGCCGGATCAACGCCAATCGGTGCCCGTACACTTCCTCCAATGGCAGCACGCCGGTCATGGCGAGGTCCGTCAGGCGGGCGACCTCCTGCCTATGGTCACGCGCCAATTCCTCCACACCCTCCAGACCCGAGAGGGTGGAATCGCAATCGAAGATGACAGTGCGGAACCGAGAACTCACAACGCTGCGGCCTCTGGCGGCAGGTCCAGTCTCACCCGGCTCAGTGGCTGCCGCAGCCTCTGTCGCACGCGCATCAGCAGGAAGGTCGCGACGGCGACCAGTCCCAGCACGAGTCCCCACCAAAGCCCCGCGGGGCCGTAGCCCATTCCGAATCCGAGGAGCAGACTCACCGGGAGGCCAAGGATCCAGAACCCGAGTATGCCCACAAGCATCGGGGTGTGCGTGTCACCCAGCCCTCGGAGGATTCCAATCGAAGTGACCTGGATGCCGTCAAACACCTGAAACACCCCGGCGAGGGGGATCAATACCACCGCGATCGACACCACTCCGGGCGCGTGGGTGTAGAGCCGCGCGAGCGTCCCGGGGAATGCCAGGAATATGACGGCCGTCGTGCCCATAAACGCGCAGGCGGTGTAGAGCGCCGCGCGCGCGGCTTCCGACGCCCCTATTGCGTCATTTCTCCCCACGGCATACCCGACAACAACCGCCGCCGACGCAGACAAGCCGAGTGGGACCATGAAGGTGAGCGAGGCGAGGTTGAGCGCGACCTGGTGGCCGGCCACCTGGCTCGTCCCCATCGTGCCCATCAGGAATGCCACCACGGCGAAGACGCCGTACTCCAACTGGTGCTGCATCCCGATTGGAGCGCCAATCCAAACCAGCCGGCCCATAGGTGCCAGCTCGAGCGATGCGATGTGCAGCGGTTGGAGGTACGGCCGCAAAGCCGGCCAGGCCACGCCCAAGAGGATCGGCACCATCAGGAGCCGAGCGATGGTGGACGCCCACGCGGAACCTACAGCGCCGAGCGCGGGCGAACCGAGGTGCCCATAGATCAGCACCCAGTTGAGCAGCAGATTAATGAAGTTCGCGGCCACTACGGTCACCACCAGTGGGCGCATCCGATGGAGCGCCTGCAGGCTCTGGCGGAGCACCGTGAAGGCGAAGAGGCCGATGGTCCCGGGGATGCAGGCGCGGGCGTAGGCGCCTGCAATGGGGACGACTTCCGGTGGCTGCTTGAACGCCATCAGGATGCTGGGGGCAGGCAGCAGGATCAGCGTCGTGGGGATGGTGAGGAGCAGACTCAGCAGAATGCCGCGCTGGACGCCGCGGGCGACCCCCTCGGTGTCCCCCGCCCCAACCGCGTGGGAGATGACCGGGTCCAGCGCCATCAGCGTGCCGATGCCGAAGATCGAGGCGCCGAAATAGTAGACGTTGCCCAGCGCGACCGCGGCCAGCGCCGCTTCCGAGAGGTGGCCGACCATGACGGTGTCGACCACACCCATGGTCATCAGCCCGACCTGCACCACGATGACGGGCAGGGCGAGAGTCAGCAGCGCACGCAGCGCGGCGGCGGGAGGGGGACGGAAGGGCATGGAGTTGGACGTGCAAGATAGTGGGCAGGCGAGCAATTGCTGATTGCTAATTGCTGATTGAACTACACAAGGGCGGTCTTGATGCCTTGACGGCCCTGACTCGTACCGGGTACGAGCGCCCTCGGGGTGAATGCTGTTCAATCAGCAATTAGCAATCGGCAATCAGCAATCTTCCCCTCACCCGCTCATGTTCGGCACGTCCTCGCCGAGGGCGGTGGCCAGATCGATCAGGTGTTCCTGCTCCTGTATGAGGATCTCGCGGATGTGCTCGCCCATGGCGAACTCGCCCAGCAATTCACACTGGCGCACTCGCGCGCGGTAGTGCTTGATGGTGTCGCGCTCGTTCTCCAGATCGAACCGCAGGAGATCCCTCGGCTTGTCCGACAGCTTCACCAGCTTCGGGGTGACCGTCGGCACACCACCGAGGTAGTCGATCTGTTTGGAAATGATCAGCGCATGGGCCAATTCCTCCGCGGCGTGCACCTCCAGCTCCTTCGCGATCGCCATGTATTCGGCGCCCTTGAGCACCTGAGAGTAGATGACATAGGCGATAATGGCTTGATATTCCCGGGCGAGATCCTCATTCAGTAACGCGATCAGCTCTTCACGGGTCACATTGTCGTCTGCCGGGTCACGCGAAGCAGCCTTCGACGAGCTTTTCGTGGGCACGTTCTCTCCAGGAGGGGTCCGGCGTGTAGAATACTGCGTTCAGCGTTCAGGGTACAGCGTGGTGAGGACTGGAAGAATGTGCCGGACTAGAAGTGTCAAGAGTGCCAGAAGCGGCAATAGTGCCAAGAGTTCCAAAAGTGCCAAAAGTGCCAAAGCGCCTCCGCTCCTTCGGCACTCATGGAACTCTTTGGCACTCTTGGCACTCCTACACCGGCACTCCGTCTATTCGTATCTCAGCGCCTGCACCGGCGCCACCCGCGACGCCCGCAGCGCCGGCAGATACCCGGCGAGCAGTGCGACACGCCACCAGGGCCGAGGTCGCAAGGGTCATGACCACGGGGTCGTTGCCGGTGAGCCCGTACAGGAGGGATCGAATGGCGCGGCCGAGCCCGAAGGCCGCGGCCAGGCCGATGACCCCGCCGATGGCGGTGATCTGGACGACCTGCCGCATGACCAGCGCGCGCACCCGGCCCTCGTCGGCGCCGAGCGCCATCCTGACCCCGATCTCCCGGGTGCGAAGCGCCACGCTGTACGCGAGGACACCGTAGACGCCGACCGCCGCCAGCAGAGTCGCCAGCACGGCGAATGCCGCGGATAGCGTACTGATCATCCGGTCGAGGAAGAAGTTCTCCTTCACCTGCTGCGGGAGGGTCTTGAGGTCCTCCACCGGCAGGTTGGGATCGAGGCTCGCGATGACCTTGGGGATGGCGCGGAGGATGCCCTCGGATGCCACGGCCGTCCGCAGGTAGAAATTGATCGAGCCGACCGTCGTGTCCTGGCGGTACGGGAGGAAGAAGAGCGGCGGAATCTCGTCCTTCACCTCGCTGTACTTGGCGTCGGTCACGAGCCCAACGATCTCAAGGTCGAGGGTGCTGTCGCCGGTGGCCATGCGCTTCCCGACGGCGTCCCGCCCGAGACCGAACTTCTTGGCAAAGGTCTCGTTGACGATGGCCACCTTCGGCGCTCCGGGTCCGTCGGCGTCCGTGAATTCCCGGCCGGCGATCAGCGGGATCTGCAGCAACCCGAAGTAGCCCGACCCCACCTCGTTGAAGCGGGAGTTATCGTCGGTGTCGGCGTCCTTCTTGAATCCCTCGACGCTGACGTCACTGCCCCAGTTGTTCCCGCTCAGTACCGCCACCAGTGCCGAGCTCACGCTCGTCACCCCGGGCACCGCGGCGAGTTCCTGCGTGAGCCGCTCAAAGAAAACCCGGGAGCGCTCCGCGTTGTATCCGTTGAGCTCGGGCGACACCCCGAAGGTGATCACGTTGTCGGTATTCAGCCCGAGGTCCACTCGGCTCACGTTGATCAGGCTCTTGAGGAAGAGCCCCGCGGTGATGAGCAGCGCCATCGCGAGGGCGATCTGGGCCGTGACCAGCCCGGTCCTGAACCGCGCCGCGGCACGGGCGCCCGCGACCTGGCCGGCGTTGGCGCGGATGGTCCCGATCAGGTCGGGACGAGTGCTATGCAGCGCCGGGAACATCCCGAAGAGCAGGCCGGTCCCCAGCGAAACCAGCAGGGTGAACAGTACGACGGAGCTATCGAGCTGCAGGTGCAGTATCCCGCCATTGTCCGGCGGAAGCATCGCCCCGACGCCCCAGAGCGTCCACCGGGCGACAAGCAGGCTCGCCACACCGCCGAGCAGCGCGAGCAGGCAGGATTCCGTCAGGAGCTGGAGCAGGAGCTGCCCGCGGGTGGCGCCCAGCGCGAGGCGTACCGCGACTTCCCCGCTCCGCTGCGCGCCGCGCGCCAACAGCAGGTTGGCGATGTTGGCACATGCGATCAGCAGCACCAGACCGGTGATGCTCAAGAGAAACAGCAGGGGCGTGCGGGACTGCTTGTGGATCGAGCTCTGGCCCCGGCGGCCATCTTCGAGGGTGACGGTCCGCGCCTTGAAGCGCGCCATGGTCGCGTCGCTCATTCCCTTCTGCAGCGGCGCTTCCACGTCATTGATAATGGAATGGTACGGGATGTTGAGCCGGGTCTGCGCCTGCGCCAGCGGGACGCCGGGCTTGAGCCGACCGAACAGGTAGACCCAGTAGCTCTGCCGATTGTCGAACTGGGTAAACCCGGGGCTCATCAATCCGCGCATCGAGATCGGCACAAAGACCTTCGGCTGGCTTCCGAGCGTGGTGCCCTCGAAGCCGCGCGGTGCCACGCCGACGATGGTGAGCGGCTGTCCGTTGACGATGATGGTCTGATTAAGGACCGCCGGGTCGCTGCCGAGCTGAGTTTGCCAGTAGCCGTAGCTCAGGACCGCCACGAAGTTGGCGCCGATGGTCTGATCATCGCTCGGTCCGAGCAGGCGGCCGAGCGCCGGAGTGAGGCCGAGGACCGTGAAGTACGACCCGGAGACCAGCGTGCCCTCGCCGTTGAGGGGGGTTTGGCCGCGCAGGGCCAGGTTGGCCCCGAAAAGTCGATGCCCGGCGATCCCGGTGAAGACATCCTGCACCCGCTCAAGGTCGCGGAACATGGCATAGCTGAATACGGCGTCGCAGTCACCGGCCTGGTTACAGGACTGGGAACCGGGCTTGGGGCCGGGGGCGCTCAGATCTACCAGCTTCCCAGGTTCTTGTACCGGGAGGGGGCGGAGCAGAATCTGGTTGAAGAGGGAGTAGATAGCCGCGTTGGCACCAATCCCAAGTGCCAAGGACACGCAAGCCACGGTCGTAACAAAAGGCGTCTTGAAGAGCGCCCGTAGGGCAAGCTTGAGGTTGGGCATGCGGGTTCGGGGTCGTGGGTCGTGAGACTCTGGGTGCCAAGAGTTCCAAAAGTGCCAAGAGTCGGGGGCGACTCAGGGGCGACCCGTTGGGTCGCCCGTACTGCCGGTCGCCCGTACCGCGTTCAAACGGGAAACGTTGCTGGAGTAGACGTACGAATTGGACCTTTGGTTGCAGGTGGGGGTTGGAACTCGCTGCGGCGGGTGGGTCTGAGCGTCGTGGGGGTGGCGTCGCGAGGCAGGGATTCGCTTCGCGACGGCACCTCGAGGCACGGGCCCAATCGAGAGCGATCGGACTGTGAGTCCACGCCGTGGCGGAGCCACCCGCGCCGTGCTCGCGAGCGAGCACGCCGTCGCGAGCGTACGAGTTCCGCCAAGCTCGCGCAGCGAGCGCTACAACCGACACCATCTCATCACCAGCGACACCCGCGAGCAGACCCCCGCAGGGCTGCCGTGTCCACTCTGGAGGACGTTTTCTGGATTCTCGGCCTCCCGCCAATGCACGTGAATTCCCCTCCCCTTCGAAGGCCGTGCGAACGTGTCAAAGGGCTGTGCGAACGCGGCCGACGGGACCGCGAACGCATTCCCAGGAGGCGCGAACCGACAAAACGGGACCGCGAATTGATTCCACGCTCCTGCGAACCGATTCCTCGGCCTTGCGTCCGCATTCCCTAACTATGCGTCCTTCAAAAACATAGGCGCGAACGCGTTCCCGACTCCCGCGAACACCCAAGTTGGCGGCGGGTCCGGACCGTAACTCGCTGCGAACCCGCCGGAACGCATCGCGAAATGATTCCTGAAGCATGCGTCCGGATTCTTGACGCCTGCGAACGACGTTGCGCCTTCCAAAACGTGCCTGACACGGGTGCGTTTTCAGTTTGGCACAATCTCTGCCCTGTGAGGCGTCGGCCGTAGACAACCCTGGAAGGAGGACGGTATGAACAACGAGTTTGGCAGGAAACTAGAGACAGCGAAGCGGACCTGGGACTTCTCCCGGGCCAACCCTTCGGACAACCCGAGCATCCCGCCGATCCTGACGCGGTTCGAGGGTCGAATCTCGCGGGCCGAGATTCTCATGGCCCAGCAGCGGGCGGGGGAACTGACGGAACAGACTGCCAACAGCAACAGGAACGCGATTCGGCAAGATGTGCAGGACCATCTCCTCCCCGCCCTGATCGAGGTGGCTGGAAATGTGGCCAAGGAGGAGCCCAGTCTCACCGGTGGGTTCCGTATCCCTCACATCAACTCAGGCAAGCTGGCATTCCTGACCGCGACCCGAGGAATGGTCGCGGAGGCCAAGGCACACGAAGAGCTGTTTCTCAAGCATGGACTGGAGCCGACCTTGCTCGCGGATCTGGCAAAGGCGCTGGATCAGTTCGAGGCCTGGCAGGAAGAGGCCCATGCGGGGAGGCGGGCTCACACGGGTGCCCGGGCCGAATTGGTCGAGGTGATGGGTGAAATCATGGAGTTCATTCACCTGCTCGACGGACTCCACCGGTATCGCTTCCGTAGTGATGCCGAGAAGATGGGGGCCTGGAAGAGCGCCAGGAATGTCTTCGGTCCGAAGAAGGGGAGGGTGCCGGAGACGACGCCGGAAGGGGCGAGTGCGGGGTCTTCGGTGACGCAGTAGCGTCCAGCGTGCAGCGTGCAGCGTTCAGGGGTGAAGGGTTGGTCCAGTTACGATATTGAAGTGCCGACCCTGGACGCTGGACGCTGAACGCTATCTCATCTGTGGAACATCAAGAGCCGTCCCGCTATTGCCGCTCGAGCACCAACACCGCGAACGACCCCGGCACGATCGGTGGTCGGCCGGGGCGGCCGCCGGGCGTCGAGGGTGGAGGGGCGGCACCGAACTCTGCCGCCGAGAGGTAGACCTTGTGGGTGGTGGGGTCGAGCACCATGGTGCGGGAACCCCGCTGGGTGGGCGCATTCCCGAGCACCGTGTACTTGTTAGCGCTCTCCTGCTGGACCACGGTCAGGGTGCCATCCCCGCCATTGGAGGCGAAGGCCAGTCGAGTCTTCGGATCAAACGCCGCGGCATCGACTCCCGGGCCGATGGGCAGGGTAGCAATCACCGTTCCCGCCGCGGGATCGGAGATCGCCATCACCTCGTTGTCGCAGACTGAGAACAGGCGCGCGTTGGCACGGTCATATGCTAAGCCGGACGGCTCGGAGCACCCGGTCAGCCAGTAGCGCTTCACCTCCTTCATGGCGCGGGTGTCGATCACCACGATCTGCCCGGTGTCGCTTTCGATGTTCACGTACACCAGCCCCTTGCCGTTGGTCTGGGCAAACTCCGGCTTGCCGGGCAGGGCAATCGTGCCCTGGACCTGCCCGGTGGCGGCGTCGATGGCCGTCGCATTGCTGCCTCGGCCGTTGAAGGTGAACACCCGCTTCGAGACCGGGTCATAGACGATCGCGTCGGGGTTGGCGCCGGTGACGGTGACGGTGCCGATGGTGGCCAGGGTCTTGAGGTCGAAGATGGTAACCGTCGTGTCCCGTCCATTGCTGGTGAAGCCCCGATTGAATTCAGGTGCCACCGCGATCCCGTGAATGCCATTGGCCGGAGCCACCTCGCCGATGACGCTGTCGGTCGTGAGGTCGAGCACCACCGCCCGGGTTGCGTGCGACACATACAGCCGATGGGCGCCGGGATCGACGAACAGGTAGTCCCAGCCACCCTCGCCCCCGACGGGAAGCTTCTTGGTCAGGTGATAACCGCCGGCATCCTGGGCAGCAGCAGGGCGGAGCGGAGTTGTGGCCAGCAGGGCGAGTGTGTAGAAGAGAGGTCGGAACATCGGAACCTCGGCAGGATTGGGATGGTGTGTTATGCCTGGCGCGCGCTACGCGGCAGGTGCGCGCAGTGCGCCAGCCACATCGAGCCCGACGGGGAGGAGAACCAGCGTCACCAGGGTCGACAGGGTCAGCCCGCCGATCACCGCGATGGCGAGCGGACGCTGCAGCTCCGAACCGGCGCCCAGACCGAACGCCAAGGGCATCAGTCCCGCCAGGGTGCAGAGAGTCGTCATCACGATGGGCCGGAGGCGGATCCGTCCCGCCTCAATAAGCGCGGCATGCACGGACAGGCCTGTGGCGCGGAATCCGCGAGCGGCATCGAGCAGGATGATGCCATTCTTCACCACCAGTCCCACCAGCAGGATCAACCC
The DNA here is from genome assembly GCA_963748035.1 of uncultured Gemmatimonadales bacterium. Taxonomy (GTDB): domain Bacteria; phylum Gemmatimonadota; class Gemmatimonadetes; order Gemmatimonadales; family GWC2-71-9; genus JADJOM01. The sequence continues at coordinate 899,536 of CAVVHO010000005.1, forward strand.
CATGAAGCTCGAGACGTTGAACTGTACGCCAGTGAGGGCGAGCGCTCCGAGTGCGCCGGTCAGTCCGATCGAGGCCGCCAGCAGAATCACCAGCGGTCCCCGGAAACTCCCGAACTGTGCCACCATCACGAGCAGCACGGCGGCGGTGGCGAGCGCCAGGACGAGCAGCAGTTGGCGGAAGGCTTCCCGCTGCCCGACGTACTGACCCCCGTATTCGAGGGTCACTCCCGGTGGAAGGGCTGTCCGCGCGAGGCGATCACGGATCTGGGCCATGACGCCACCGAGACTCGCGAGTTCCGGGTCGACCACGCCCGTAACCATCACGACCGGCCGCTGGTTTTCCCGGAGCAGCTCGCTTGCATCGCTGGTCTCCTGCACGGTCCCCAGGCTCCCCAGCGGGGCCCAGCCGCCGGCACCGATGATCGGCAGGCGGCTCACGATCGACCCCGTGTATCGCACGCTGTCAGGCAGTCGGACCCGGATCGGCACCAGGCGGTCGGCCTCGCGGATCGCACCGGCATCGGCACCGAAGAGGGCGGAACGCGCCTGCAGCGCCGCGTCGTCCGCGGAAAGGCCGAGCCGCGCGAGCCGCGCGGGATCCAGCTGCACCTTGAGCTCGGGCAACTGCCCGGGATCGCCATCGAACAGATCCTCGAGGCCCGGCACCTGCTCGACCGCCGCGGCGACTTGCTTGGCGGCTTGTGCGGCGACGGCCACCTGTGGATGGAAGAGCTTGACCTCGATTGGTTCCGGCGCGCCGGTGAGATCGCCGAGGAGGTCCTCGAGAATCTGGTGGTACTCGACCCGAACTGAGGGTAGTTCGCGATCCAGCCGGTCGCGGAGCCGGTTCATGACCCCGTAGACGGAGAGCTTCCGTTCGCTCCGGGGCTTGAGCAGGACGGTCATGTCTCCCTGATTCGGAGCGGTGGCGAAGAAACCGAGCTCCGCGCCCGTGCGCCGGGTGAAGGCGGCAACAGCCGGGTCCTCGCGCAGCACCTGTTCCAGGTGAGTGAGCTCGCGATCGGTCTCTGAGAGCGAAGTGCCCGTCGGGGTCCAGTAGTCGAGGATGAACCCACCTTCGTCCATCTGAGGCAGGAAGCCGGTTCCGATCGAACGCCAGGCGACGAATGCCAGGGCCACCATCCCCGCCGCCAGCCCCAGCGCCAGGATCCGCCCGCCAAGCACCCGGCCCAAGAGGCGGGTGTACCAAGCCTCTACGCGCGCGAGCGAGAAGCCACGATCTCCGGGGCCGGCGCGCGTCCCCGACCGGGCCGCGAGGATTGGAATCAGGGTGATCGCGTAGAACAGCGAAAGCAGCACCGCCACCGCGAGCGCGAGCGAGAAGGACTGGAAGAACCGTCCCACCACCCCTTCGAGCAGGGCCAGCGGCGCGAACACCACCACGGTGGTCAGGGTCGAGCCGGCCACCGGACCGAAGATCTCGTCGGTGGCAGCGAAGACGCTCTCCGCGTCGCGGAGGTGTCCCGCTGCTCTTCGCGCGATGTTCTCCACCACCACGACCGCGTCGTCAATCACCAAGCCGATCGCGACCGCGAGCCCGCCCAGCGACATCAGGTTGAGCGAATCGTTGGCGGCCGCCAGCCCAATGAAAGTTCCGACGACGGCCAGGGGCAAGGTGAGGGCGGCGGTCAAGGTCAGATCGAGCCGCCCGAGAAAGACGAAAAGCACCGCCACCGCCAGTGCGCTCCCGATCAGGATTGCTTCAAGCACGCTCGCGATCGAGGCGCGGACCAATTCGCCCTGGTCGTAGACCGACTCGAGCCGCACCCCGGCCGGAAGCAGGGGGCGCAGCGAATCCACGGTCGCCCGTACCGCCTTGGCCACCTGCAACAGGTTCCCGCGCGGCTGGCGTGACACGTTGATGAGGGCGGCGGGCGCCCCGTTGCCGGTCGTCAGCTGGAAGCGATCCTCGACCCCGTAGCTCACCCGACCGAGGTCCCCGACCCGCAGCAGGGCGTCTCCCTCACGACGCACTATGGTCCCGGCCACCGCCTCCGGGGTCGCCACCAGCCCGGAGACCAGGATGCTGTACTGCCGATAGGCCCGATCGACCCGGCCCGCCGCGGTCACCACATTGGTGGCGGCAATCCGATCCGCGACCTCGCGCACGCTCACCTGCCGCGCAGCGAGCCGTGCGGGATCGAGCTCCACCGATACCTCACGGACCAGCCCGCCCTGGACTTCGACCCCACCCACATCCGGCAGCCGCGACAGCCGGGGACGGATGGTGTACTGGGCGATGTCGCGCAGCAGCACCGGATCACCGCCGGTGAGTTCGAACTGCAGCATCGGAAACACCGACGGCGTCAGTCGCTCCGCAATGATCTGGAGGTCTGCCGGAAGCGAAGGCTGCAGGGCCGCGATCCGACCCTGGACCTGCTGTAACGCGAACGGCATGTCTGCGCCTGGCCGGAAATTGAGGCTCAGCTCGGCGCCGCCCCGCACGCTGCGACTCCGGATCTGCCGCAGGTCGATCACCCCGCTGACCGCCTCCTCCAGCGGGCGGGTCACCGCGACCACCATGTCCCGAGGCTCGAAGGTGCCCCCCTGCACCACCACCGCGATGCGTGGAAACGTCGCTTCGGGATAGATGCCTGCGGGGAGAGTGAAAAGGGCGTAGCCTCCGGCCGCGGTGAACAGCACGGTGCCGAGCAGGATCGGCGCGCGATGGCGCGCCGCGAATCGGGTGAGACTCACTCGACGGGGCCGCGGCCGGGCACGACGTGCATTCCGTCCACCAATCCATAGGCGCCCGTGGTTGCGACTCGATCGCCGGGACGGAGCTGTCCATGGATGACGGCCCGGCCCCCGCTGCGCGCACCCACCTCGACCGCGCGCGCGTGAGCGAGGGAGTCAGTGCCGACTACGAACACCGTCATCGTCCCGGCCACCAGGACCAGGGCCGAGTCGGGGACGAGCAAGGCATCATGCACTACCGGGAGGGCGACTTGGGCGGTGGCCGCACCCCCCGGTCGGAGCGCTTGGCCCGCCGCGGGGAGCCGGATTACCACGGTTCCGGCGCCGGTCAGAGAGTCCACCCCGGGCGCGATCGCATGCACCCGGCCGATTTGGGGTGGGCCGGATCCGTCGCCGGTGATCATCGCCCGCTGTCCCACGGCTAGCCGCGCCAGGTCGGTTGCAGGCGCGCTGACCACCAAATCCAGGCTGCTTCGATTGACGACCTCTACCAGCGGTTGGCCCGCACTCACTCTCTCTCCCGGCTGCACCAACACCCGCTGGATGGCGCCCACGAGAGGACTGGTGACCCTGGTCCGCGCAAGCAGCCGCTCCGCCGCTTCAGCTGCCGAGCGACTGCTGGTGGCGGTCGCCTCACGTTCCTCAAGCTGGCGCCGAGCGGTGATGCCCTGCTGGAAGAGCTCGCGTTGCCTCGCGACATCGGACTCCGCGGCGTCCGCCGCGGCCCGGAGTGAACGAGCCTGGGTTACCAGCTCCGGGGCATCGAGTCCAACCAGAAGCGTCCCTGCCCTGACCCGTTGTCCCACCTGCACGGGCACGGCCCGCACCACCGCGTCAGTGGGCGCGACGAGCTGCGCGCTCGCCCCAGGGATTGGTGTGAGCCTCCCGACCAGTTCCATTGTTTCCGTGATCGTATCCCGGGTGACCACACCGATGCCAACTGCCACGGCAGTCCTCGCTGCTCCCGGGTCCGGCGAACCAGACCGGCAGGCGAGCAGCGACAGCACAACCAACGTCAGGTGTCTGGCGTTCATTCGGCCTCACCCAGAGTCTGTTTCCAGGCTGCCAACGCCTCCTGAAATGCCAGCAGATCGTCCACTGCCTCGGCGCTGACCTCCCGTTCGGCCCGGAGGGCCTCGAGCAACGGGATCACTCCGGTCTCCCCGGCTCGATAGGCCACTGTTGCCCGCTCCCGGAGGCGCCGGGCGATGGGGATGAGGGAATCCCGCGCGGTCTGCGCGCGGCCAGCCGCTTCTGCCACCCGAACCGCCCCCACGGTGAGTTGCCGCTTGATTTCGAGGCGGGTTTCGCCGGTCGCGGCAGCCAACTGAGCGGCCTCCGCCTGGGCCAGCGCCAACTCACCATTCCCACGCTGCCACAGAGGAAGCGGCAGCGAGAACCCCAGCACCGCGAGCGCGCCGCGTCGGTTTTCTGGATCATCCCAGTCGGCACCGGCTACAACGCTTGGGAGTGGCACTCGGGAGAGCGCTGCGCGGTGCGCCCGCTCCGTGCCGTGCACTGAATCCGCGATCGCGGCCGCCAACAGCGGCGGGGTGGCATCCTGCCCCTCGGCCAAGAGCCGCTCGGAGTTGGCGGTAGACAGTTCGTCATCCAGACCACCGAGCAGGACGGGGCGTTCCACTCGCTGGTCCCAGCCGAGTGTTCGCACCAGCCGGGCCCAGGCCACTTCCGCGACCTCTCGGGCGCGGGACCGACGCTGACCCGCTCGGGACGCTTCCAGGGTGAGCTGGTCTCGCTCGAATTCGGCGATGTCGCCGATCTCCACTCGGCGGGCAGCGAGGGTAGCGAGCGAGTCGGCCACGATGCCTTGGGCTACCGCGACCCGCTCCAACTCCGTAGCAGCCAGGACTCCATAAAAGGCAGACCGGACCTCGGCCGCGAAATCCGCCCCGAGCTGGGTCGAATCCGCCGCCGCGCGGCGCACACCGGCTTGGGCCGCGGCGCGATCGGCACCTCGGGTGAGCAGCCATGAGAACGACTGATCCAGGGTCGCGTGCTGCCGGGGGGGATCGTCGGTGTGACTGTAGCTGGCGATGGGATTGGGGATCGTCCCCGCGACCCGTACCCCGGCGCGCGCGGCATTCACCATCGCCGCCGAGGCGTTCGCAGCTGCCCGCGATGAGCCCGAGCCCACGCAAGCGCGGCCCCGATCGAGAGCGAGTCCCGAGGGGCCTGGACCATAAGGAGAGATGTGACCAGCAGTGCGATCATCGTCGTCCTTGCATCTGCGCTCAGGCGGCGTCGCAATGACAGAAGTGCGCTGCCTTACGTCGCTCCACCCTTCCACCCTTCCGTCCTTCCATGCGTGGAGCTGTGCATCACCGGCACCGAGAGGCTGAACAGGTTGGTCCGACCTTGATGGGTGTACTGCAGGCTCCCGCCGTGGGCATTGGCGATCCATCGCACGATCGCGAGGCCCTGGCCTACGCCTTCCTCGGGGGCCACAGCGTCCCCGGTGCTGACTACCTCCAGCCGCGCCTCGTTTTCGCTCGATCGAACCATGACCCGGATGGGCGCATCGGTCGATGCGTGTCGACAGGCGTTCTCCAACAACTCGAGTGCCGCCTCGCGGAGCAACCCTTCGTCGCCGAGGACCTCGACGCCGTCCATCTCGCCGAGCTCCAGGTGGTGCCCGATTGCCTGCGCCCGACCTCGCATCAGGTCCAGGGCCTCGAGGGCGATGGCGTCCAGTTCCACGGCCTCTGTGCGAGGAACCTGCTCCCCCGCCTCCGCCCGCGCGAGCAGGAATAGCTCGTCGACCCGGCGGCTCATCTGCCCGGCCGCGCGGCTGATCCGGTCGAGTGTGGCGCGATAGTCCGCCGCTTCCCGCGGCCGTTCGATTGCGAGATCACTCTCGCCGCGAATCAGCGTGAGCGGGGTGCGCAGCTGATGCGCTGCCTGGGCGAGAAAGCGACGGGTCTGTCGCTGGGACCCCGCCAGCCGCTCCAGTAGCCCGTTCACCTGGTCCGCGAGCCGATCGAGCTCGTCGGGCGGCGTCGCGATCGGCAATCGCTGATCGAGCGCGTCCGGCGACATTCCCTCGAGCTGAGCGGCCAGCGAGCCGAAGGGTGCCAGGGCCCGACTCGCGAGAAAGTAGCCCGCCGGAAGCGAGATCAGCAGGACCAGCGGGACGCTGGCGACCAGCCAGGCCGCAAGGGTTTCGAGGTCCTCAATGAGGCCCGCCGTCGATTCGACGGCGACGACCGTGAACCCCTGTGCGCCCCCCTCCCGGTCGACCGCGATCCGCGCGGCGCCTTCCTCGTCCACCGGGCGGTCCGCAGTGTGGCCTGGCTGTGGAAGTTCAGCTAGCGGGGGGATCACCCCGAGCAGGACTGTAGCGCCGTCCTGGCCGAGTGGCGTTCCGCTGGGGTCATACACGGCGAGCGCCGCCGGGCCAGAAGGCCATTCGAACAGCGCGTCCTGCACCGCTTTCGCCAAGGTAGGAGCCGGAAGATCCGCTGCTTCCCGCGCCACCGCCGCCCGGAAGTCACGTGCAGCGCCGATCACCTGCTCGGTGAGCCGCTCATCGGCGCGGCGGCGCAGCAGCGCAAACATGCTCAGGTCGAGCGCTGCGAGCCCGAGCAGCATGCCAAGCGCGAACCAGCCCGCCAGTCGCAGGCGGAGGCGGCTAAAGAGCATCGGGTGGAGGCGAGTCGGTGAGGACGTACCCCACCCCGCGAATCGTATGGAGGAGTGGGGCGCGATTGGGACGGTCCACCTTGCGCCGCAGTCTGGCGATCAACACCTCGATCACATTGGCCACCGGATCAAAGTTGTCGTCCCACACATGTTCCAGGATTCGCTTGCGGCTCTGCACCCGGCGCGGGTGCCGTAGCAAGAACTCGAGCAGGGAATACTCTCGACGCGAGAGGCGCAGCGGTTCCCCGCCCCGCCGCGCGACCCGCGCGACGGTGTCGAGTTCAAGGTCAGCGATCTGCAGAGTCACCTCGAGAGTGGGCCGCGGCCGGCGGGTGAGGGCCCGGCATCGTGCCAGCAGCTCCTCGACCGCGAATGGCTTGGCCAGATAGTCGTCGGCGCCGGCATCCAACCCGGCAACCCGATCGGCAAGTGCGTCTCGGGCGGTGAGCATCAGGATCGGAGTATGTCCGCCTCGGGCGCGAAATTCCCGACAGACCTTGAAGCCATCGAGGCCGGGAAGGCCGATATCGAGAATGGCAAGGTCATATTCGCTGATGGCAAGCTGCGTCAGCGCGGCTGGACCCGTGATCGCCAGATCGGCCGCCCAGGCGGCGTCACGCAGGGTCCGGCAGAGAAGGTCGGCGACCTCCGGCTCATCCTCAACGACCAGGACTCGCATGGTGCGCCTGAGCTGGCTTCAGGGGTGCTTCGTCTGGGCGCTATCCGCCTTCTCCGCGGCTTCGTCCGCGGCGGACTCGTGCTCGACCGAGAGGATGGCTCCGGTGCGGGCGTCAACCGCGACCTCCTCGATGCCAGCCTTTCCCATCACCCTGACATCATAAGAGTAGATCAGCGTCCCCTTCTCCATCTCGATCTCGGCCTGAACAATCGATCCTCCGGGCACCTTGGCCAAGGCCGCCTGCCGGGCGGCTGCATCGGTGACCTTGGCCTGGGCCAAGAGCCCGGGCCTCTCCTCTTTGAGCTTCACTTCCACAAGGGGCGTCGCGGTCGCCTGGGCCTGACCGCGGAGCGGGACTGCCGCCAGCGCGGCCAGCAGGAACAACGAATTGGAGCGCATAGCGCAAACTCCCAGGCTGCACAATTGATCTGATAAGGGCTTGGAACTCTGACTCGAAGCTTAGCGCATGCAGCGCCGTTCGGCCTGAACCAAAGAAGATTACGCCGAAGAGGTGACCGGAAGATTACAGCGGTGAGTCGAGCCGAGTGCCCGTGCTGTCACCCTGTGGTCACACCGGGCGTAGACATTTGCGCCCGCAATGACACGCATTTCCGGGCCAATGGTACTTGTTGGACCCCGGTTGTGGCTCGCACTGGTGCTGCTGGTGACGGTCACACGGCTGCCGGCGCTGTTCCACCCGCGTGCGATCGACGACGAACAAGTCTACGCCGTGGTCGCCCGCGAAATGCTCCACGGCGGCCGCCCCTACCTCGATGCGGTCGAGCGAAAGCCGCCGCTGCTCTTCGCGGTCTATGCCGCTGTTCTCGGTGTCACCGGTTCCCGCAACTGGCCCGCTCTACACCTGACCTCTATCGCCTGGACCTTGGCCACCATGGCGGGGCTCTTCTTCACCCTGCGAACGCGGTTCGGCCGGGAGACGGGCGCCATCGGCGCAATGTTGTACGCCCTGTACCTGATGTGGGGAGACTATCGCAATCTCGCCTTCAATGGCGAGTTGCTGATGAACCTGCCGATTGTTCTCGCGGTGCTCCTCACCTTGGCGCCGGAGCACCGTCACCGTCGGCCCGAGTTGCTGTTGAGCGGGGCCCTGATCGCAATTGCGGTTCTCCTCAAGCAGCCAGCGGGAATCGCAGGCGTACCACTCGGGCTGTATGTGCTGAGTCCGTCGTACCGTCGGACGCGCGGCCTGCAGCTTGGTGAGAGCCTGTGGCACGGCAGCCAACTGGTGCTGGGGTTCGCTGGCGGACTGGCGCTGGCGGGAGTGGTGCTCGCCCGAATCGGCATTCTGGGAGAGGCGCTCTATTGGTCCATTCTGGCGCACCGGGATCCAGTTGGACCCTCGACTTGGCACTACTGGGACAAGGCGCTCTCCAACACTCCTTACTTCCTGCTGGAGACGGCCCCGCTCTGGCTGGCCAGCGCCGCGAGTTTTGTTCCCGGTATTGCAGAAAGAACCTGGGGTCGTTTCCCCGCCGAGCGCGGAGCACTCCGTGTGCTGCTGGCCGTCTCGCTCTTCGGGGTCGGTGTCAACGGTCAGTTTCTCTTTCACTACTACCTGCAGCTGCTGCCGCCGCTCTGCCTGCTTGCAGCACCGGGCCTTCGGCTCGTGTTGACGGAGAACTTTCGACATGTCGCGCTGCCAAGCCGACCGATGCTGGTGGGATGGCTTGCCCTGACCCTGGCCGCGTTCAGCACAGTGGACACCGTCGGGCTTTGGCAGCATCGCAGACCGACGGCTGCGGGCACATGGATCCGGAACAACTCCGACCCGGCGGATCGGCTGTACGTCTGGGGACAGGGAGGTCGCAAGACGTCGATGTATCTCGACGCGGACCGCCGACCGGCCTCACGCTTCATTGCCCCATTCCCGCTCACCGGCCATGTCTTCGGCGGTTACCCCGCCCAGTGGGGCGACCGGTATGAGGATCAGCATGCGTTGCCCGGCGCATGGGACAGTCTGCAGTTGGATTTCGCGGCGCACCCGCCGAGGTTCGTCATCGACGCCGAGGCTACCACTCCCGGGACGCGCTACCCGCTGCAGCGGTATCCCTTCCTTGCCCAGCTCGTGGCGACACGCTACCACCAGGTGGCGGTGACACCTGACGGCATCATCTACGAGCGGTCCCCCTGAGGAGTCCACGTCAGCGCGCCCTGGGCCGGGGAAGAACCCGGGCGACCTCCGCGTTTTCCATGGAACTATTGGGAGCGGGGTGGCTCTGGCCGCGGCGGCTTCGGCGGGTGACTGATCGCCCAGACATAGGCGGCAACGGCGCGGGTGTCGAGCTCGTTCATCGGAACCGTTCCGCGCGCCGGCATGATGCCACCGGTCACGGTGAGATTCTCCGGGATCCCGTGGGTGACCTCTCTTACCAGCCATTCGTAGGTCCCGGGACCGTGCCACCAGATGACGTCGGCGAGATCGGGACCATACTCCGTGCCGCGAGCGTCCTTGCCATGACACCGGCTGCAGTTGGCCGAGCCTTGAAAGAGCGCCTTCCCCCAGGCGATGGCGGAATCGGTGACCCCGGCGGGGCGCTCCCGCGGCGTGACCTGACCGGACGCCGGGGTCGCGAGCACCACAGCGCCAAGGAGTACAGAGAACAGGTATCTCATTTCGCCACCCCCTCCCGCGAAGCCCCCGACTGCGGAACCCTTTCAACCTGCCCACAGGTCCCTGAGGACACCATGAACCGTCGGTGAAAGGCGCCACCGGGATTCGTCGCCTCAACGCACGACCATGCGACAACCTCCGGCGTTGGCCACCTTCTGAGGGCTAGCGGCGGGGAGAGTGCGCCCGGGTGGACTCGAACCACCGACCCACAGCTTAGAAGGCTGTTGCTCTATCCAGCTGAGCTACGGGCGCCTGTGATGGAGTGTACAGCGTGGCGTGAAGTTTAGCGAGCGGCGGACGAGACGGACAAGGCGGACGGGCGGACGGATGGACAAGGCGGACGAGCGGACGGGCGGACAGGTCGCGGCGCTCGCAGAGGGAACGGTCAGCTCGTGAGGCCGGCCTCCATAACGGCCGCAACTGTTTCGGGGAGAATTCCCGCCAACTCGCTTATGCCAAGAAGGCTGTGAATCATGGGCCACATGAAGGACCAGTCTTGCTCACTGCCCCAATCGGAGGTTCGGTCACTCCTCACCTTGGTCAGATGCCCGACGAGCTGGTCGGCATCTGTGAGTCGCCGCTTCGCATACTCACTGTATGGCCGGAACGGGCTCGGCGACCCGGCGATGTCCCGGTATGTGAGGTCTGTCCCCATTGGATCGGACGTGGGACGACCGTCGTAGAAGAACTCGATCAGCGCCCGAAAGTGCGATGCGTATGCGACATCGATTGCGCGGCGGATGGGCTCCGCATGTGCCGCTACGTAATCTGGCCGGTCCATGATCTGCTGGAGCCGGATAAGCTGTGACAGCTCATGGTCAAGATGGGGCGCCCAGTCGGGCAAAGAAGTGCTCATTGGTTCCGTTGCGGCCGGGCAACAGGGGCCGAATGCTTCAGGGTTCTCGGGGGGATAGAAAAAGTACGCTCAGCGACGGGCCTGTCCAGAACCCGGCCGCCGGCCGGACGGGCGGACAAGGCGGTCGAGGTGCGGACGGTGAATCTGGCGCGGGCTCGCTTCGCTCGCGGCGGGGGTGGCGTCGCCACGGCTGGGGTCGCTCGCGACGGCGCGGAGCGAGTCCGGACCGTCTGACCGTCGAACTCGTCGGACCGTCTAGCCCTCAATCGATCCCCACCCTCCCCCGCACCGCGTCAATCAGCTTCTTCGGGTCATACCCGTAGCCGTCCTTGAACACGGTCACCACGTTCCGGATCACCGACGGGTCGGAGGTGAGATCCCCCTGCAGCAAGACCAGGTCGGCCAGCTTCCCCTTCTCCACCGAGCCGACCTTGTCAGCCACGCCGAGGATCCTGGCGCCGTTGTAGCTCACCACCTGCACCGCCTGTTCCGCGGTGAGGCCCGCCTCACGGAGCAGCTCGTAGCCGCGCTGGTCTCCGAAGCCGGGGAGCGCTCCGCCGTTTCCAGTGGGATCGACACCGTTGCCCAGCAGCCCCCCGGCGTCGTAGAACGCTTTGTCGAAGGCGAGCGCCCGGGCAAATCCGTCCTTGGTGAAGAGGTAATTGGGTACCGAGTCGATGTATTGGCGGTTGGCCACGTAGGCGACGCGCACCGCCGGTTCCATCAACTCGAGGGAGCGTTCGTCAGTGACGGGTCGATGAGGATAGAGCGCCTCGTAGATCGCCATGGTGGTGGTCATCGACACGCCCTTCTTCACCATCTTGGCGATCAGCGCCTTCGCCGCCGGACTGTCGCCACTGGCCAGCGAGTCGGTCAGCTTGTAGACGTTGGTGGGGCACTTGTCGGGCTGCTTATCGCTGAGAAAGTCGGTCGCAGTCAGGACCCCGTGGGCGAAATCATCGAGCCCCAGATCGATCGCCTCGGAAAAGGTGACCGAGCAGAGGTGGCCGACGGCCTTCATGTGGTGCCTGTGTGCCTCGTCGATGGCCGCCTTCATCGAGGCCCGGGAAATATCGGTGTAGAACTTGACCCAACTCACTCCCTCGCTGGCCCAGTATGCCACGAAGCGCCGAGCCGCCGCGGGGTCGTCGGTGGCGAACATCGATCCACCGCCCGCGCCGCCGGTGAGATAGGGCGTGGTGACGTGGATGCGGGGGCCGGGGACGAACCCGGAGTCAACCGCCTTCTTCAGGTTGATATCGGCGTAAGGCGACCGACTGCCGGTGGTCCGAATCGTGGTCACGCCACTGGCGAGATAGAGCCGAGGAGCGGTAAAGCTCATCTGGTTGGCATGGCCGCCGGCCGCGGTGTAGAACATGTGGTCGTGCATGCCAACGATTCCGGGAATCAGCGTCATCCCGGCGCCGTCGATCAGGATGGCGCCCGCCGGCGCTGTGGCCCCCGCCCCGACCTCTGCGATCCTCCCATCCTTGATCACCACTGTCTGACCCCGTTTAGCCGCCCCGCCCCGCCCGTCGATCAGGGTGACACCGGTGACGGCGATGGTGCCGGTGTCGATCGAGACATAGCGTTGCTTTACCTGATCCGAGAGGACAGGGCGCTGCGCCGCCAGGGGTCCCGCGACCACCAGGGTTGCGCACGCAATCGCACGGGCCAGCTTCATTTACTCCTCCACGTCGAAGTGCAGCATCATTTGGGATTGCAGGTGCTCCGCGATATGGCAGTGCAGCATCCAGCTTCCCGGGTTGGACATGTCGGCCAGAATGTCTACCGACCCGCCCGCCGGCACCAGTACCGTGTCCTTCCAGACCGGATTCTGGTTCTGTTTTCCATTCACGGCCAGCACCAGGAACCTCTGCCCGTGCAGGTGGATCGGGTGCTGCATTCCGTGCAGGGTATTCCGGGCCCCGATCAGCCGGATTCGCGACAGGCTGCCACGCCGGAAGCGCCAGTGGATGTCCATGTTCTCCTGGCCGGTGGCAAGGTCCCGGAGAATCCACCGGGTGTCGGTTCCGGTCGTCGCCCAGTTCATCCCAGGCATCGTTCCTTCCCATTCCACCGGGTTGAAGTAGATGGAATCGAGCCGCATGAGTTGTTCGCTCACGAACGGGAGACCGATAAAGGCGACCCGGAGCTCCAGTGTGTGGTCGGGCGGCAGCCCGGCATTCGCGGCCACCAGGGAATCGAGACCCGCAGACTCGGCCGAACTCCGCAGCCGGGTGAATTCAGGCGCCGGCGGAGCCGATCCCCTGAGCGCGATCGTTCCCAGAGTGTCGGTGACGCTGAAGAATCTGCCATAGAGGTGGTCGATAGCCTGAACCCGGTTCACCAGGGCCACGTCCCGCTGGCCGGGAAGCTGACGTCGACCACATAGCGCTCGGCCGGAGCTATGACCACGCTCTCGGTCCACATCTCGCGAGCGAATGACCCTTGATCCGATCCCACGACCTTGATCCGGGTTCCGGCGCCGAAGGAGAGATTGAAGGTCCGGGTGTTGGCGACGTTGGTCAGGTAGAACCGCACCACTTCGCCCCCCCGCACCGTATCCCGCCAGCTCGATTCGCCATTCACCAGCATGATGTTCCCGAAACGTCCCATGGCCGCGTGCGTGGGCAGGTCGCGACCGTACGGCACCAGGCCATCCTCACCGATCAGCAGATCGTCGAGAACCAGAAACTCCTCGTGAATGGGACCCGGAGGAGCTGTCCCCGGCGCGGCCGTCACGAAGAGGTTGCCGTAGAGACCGAGGTCCTGCTGCAGGTCCTCGCGCACGTGCGGGTGATACCAGAAGATGCCGGCGTCCGGGAATCTTACCCGGTAGAGGAACTCACCTCCCGGTTCAACCGCCGGCTGAGTCTGGTCCGGCACACCGTCGAACCGGTTCTCCAGCCTGATACCGTGCCAATGCACGGTGGTAGGTGCGTCGAGGTGATTCACCAACCGCACCATCACCTCGGCGCCGCGTTCAGCCTGGATCAGCGGCCCGGGAGACTGGCCGTTGAATCCAAGCATGGTGTATTCCCGACCGGCGATGCTGCGACGCACCGGTCCTGCAACCAGCTGGAGAGTATCGCCGGTGTGGAGGCGAATCACCTCGTGCGGACGTGACGGCGGAACATCGGCATAGTCGGGCAGGTACGGTTGCTGCGCCGGCCGGAGCGCCATCTCCGCTGGGAGCATGTCGAGCCCGGGAAACATCGGGATTCCGGTCCAGCCCATTCCGTCGGGATGCGATCCGTGATGGTCGTGCATCGGAATCTGGGTGCGGTCACCAGCGACGCCGAGGAAGAACTGGTAGTTGTCCGCCGGCCGCAGCCGATTACTGGCGGACTCGCCCCGAAGGACGATGCGGCCGCGCCACTCACGAACCGTGGTGTCGGCCTCCGCACTAATAAGGATGAGGAATCGGTCCAAGGCCACCGGACCAAGATCCGTCTCACCGGACTTCACCACTCCGAGGCGAATCACCTTCGCCATGGACGGAGGCGCCGCCCAGGCCACGAGCCCAGAACGCCGGCCGCGGAGCAGCGAGTCGGGAAGATCTTGGAGCGAGAACCGCAGTTGCCACTGCTGGGTGCCGTCCGCCGCCACGCCGACGGTGAATGGTCCGCCAGTCCAGCTCAGTTCTACTGAGCCGGCCGCTGCGAATCCCGGTGCACCGATCAGGTGAATGCAATAGAGATCGGTGCTGCCGCCACTGGCGGCGAGGCGAGGACATTCGTTTGGAACAAATTGAGACGGTGGAACGACGGAACGACGGAAAGACGGAAAGCCGGTAGCGGGAAGAGGCAGAGTACGACCGGCCGCCAGAGTGAGGGCGGCGACGACCCAAGTGAATGGCATGCTGAAACGCTGGCGGGGGGAGGCGATGGAGGCAAGGGCGGGACGGTCAAGACGGTCAAGACGGTCGGGAGCGGTCACGGCGGTCACGGCGGTCAAGACGGTCGGGGCGGTCAGAGACGGTCGGGACGGTCGGGGCGGTCACGGCGGTCACGGCGGTCACGGCGGTCACGCCACTTCTAGCGCTCTCTCGGTTCTGCGGTAATGTTGGCATCACTCCTATGCATCGCCGCGACCTCCTCCGCAACCTCGGCGCCACCTTGGCCACAGGTCCTCTCCTGGGCCGGCCACTCGAGGATCTGTGGCGGCTCGGGACCGGCGTCAACGACCGCTCGCCCGCACCGCTCCAACGCCTTCCGGCCCCCTCGGCCCGTTCTCCGCAGTGGAGAACGAGAAGATCCTCACCATCGCCGAGCACATCCTGCCGCGCACCGATACCCCGGGCGCTCGGGACGCGCGGGTCAACGAGTTCATCGCGGTGATCGTGGGCGAGTGGTACGACGACGCAGAGCGCGCCCGGTTCCTGGATGGGCTCCTCGATGTGGACCAGCGAAGCCACGGACTCTTCGGCAGCGATTTTCTCGAGGCGAGCGCCGACCAGCAGCAGGCGGTACTCCGCGGGCTCGAAGCCCAGGTCACGGCCCGGGACCACGCAGGCGAGAGTTCCGGCCAGCCCTTCTGGCCGACGATCAAGAGCCTCACGCTGTATGGCTACTTCACCTCTGAACTGGTGCAGACCGAGGTCCTGAGGACGGTGATCAAGCCCGGCAGGTTTGACGGATGCGTGACGATTTAGCCCGAAGGCTCGTCGTTCCGAGCGGAGCGTTGCGATGCGGACATACGACGCCATAGTGATCGGCTCGGGTATATCCGGTGGCTGGGCAGCCAAGGAACTCACTGAGCACGGGCTCAGGGTGATCTGCCTGGAGGCCGGGCGTCCGATCACGCCCGAGGCGGATTACGTCGAGCACGTCCAGCCGTGGGAGACGCACTTCCGCGGCTGGGGTGACCGCAAGCGGCTGGAGCGGGATCAGGCGGTTCAGCGGCAGTGTTACGCCTGCGACGAGTGGTCCAGCAAGTTCTTCGTGAACGACCTCGAGAACCCCTACACCACCGACCCGGAGACTGCCTTTACCTGGATCCGCGGGCGCCAAGAAGGCGGGCGCTCCATCACGTGGGGCCGCCAGGTCTACCGCTGGAGTGACCTCGACTTCGAAGCCAATGCCAAGGAAGGGGTCGGGGTGGACTGGCCCATCCGCTACGCGGACATCGCGCCGTGGTACTCGCACGTGGAGCGATTCATCGGAGTGAGCGGGCGGCCGGAAGGTCTTGCGCAGCTCCCCGACGGCGAGTTCCTGCCACCGATGGAGATGAACTGCGCCGAGCAGCGCGTCAGGGATGCGATGGCGCGAACCTGGGGGCGGGAACGGATACTCACCATCGGCCGATGCGCGGTGCTCACCCGGGATCACAACGGCCGGAAGGCCTGTCACTACTGCGGGCCCTGCGAGCGGGGTTGCATCACCCGATCCTATTTCAATTCGATCAACAGTACCCTCCCCCGCGCCCGCAGCACCGGGCGCCTCACCTTCCGGCCGCACAGTGTCGTGGCGGAGATCCTCTTCGATCCCAACAAGGGAAAGGCGAAGGGCGTTCGAGTCATTGATGCAATGAGCCGGGAGAGCATAGAGATCACCGGTCGTATCATCTTCCTCTGCGCCTCTACGCTCGAGTCTGCTCGCATCCTGCTCAACTCGAAGAGTCCGCAATTCCCCGAGGGACTGGGCAGCTCCAGCGGGCAACTGGGCCGGAACGTGATGGACCACATCTTCCTCGCCGGCGCCACCGGGACCATCCCCGGCCATGAACAAGGGACGACCTTCGGCAGGCGGCCCAACGGTATCTACGTGCCCCGGTTCCGGAACGTCCAGGACAAGCACCCGAGCTTCGTGCGTGGTTATGGCATGCAGGGTAGCGCGAGGCGCTCGGGGTGGGGACGCGGTAACGAGATGGCAGGCTTCGGCGCCGAGTTCAAGCAGCACCTGATCAAGGAGCAAGGCCCTTGGAGCATGTGGCTCGGCGGATGGGGCGAGTGCCTACCCCGGGAGGACAACTTCGTCGCGCTCGATCCGGAGGTGAAGGATGCGTGGGGCGTTCCGGCGCTCAAGATCCAATGCACCTGGGGCCCCAACGAACTGGCAATGACGAGCGACATGCAGGTCGCCGCGTCCGAGATCCTCGACGCCGCGGGCGCGAAGGACATCAAGACGTTCAATGACAAGTCCACTCCGGGGCTGTGCATCCACGAGATGGGCACCGCGCGGATGGGGCGCGACAGTCGGACGTCGGTGCTCAACCAGTGGAATCAACTCTGGGATTCCCCCAACGTGTTCGTGACCGATGGCGCCTGCATGGCCTCCAGCGGGTGCCAGAATCCTTCGATCACCTATATGGCACTGACGGCGCGGGCGAGCGCCTATGCGGTGGAGGCGATGAAGCGGAGGGAGCTGTAGGCGGACGGGCCGACGGTCAGGACGGTCAAGGCGGTCAAGGCGGTCAAGGCGGTCAAGGCGGTCAAGGCGGTCGATATTATGGAGGGGTTCTGGAATGTCTATGCTGACTAGGCGAGAAATGCTATCAATGGGCCTCGGAGCCGTAGGCCTGTCTTGGATTGACGCTCCGACCGTCGGACCGTCGGACCGTCGGACCGTCCGGGGCCGCCTCAAGCAGTCAGTCTCCCGCTGGCCGTACTCCAAGATTCCGTTGCCCGAGTTTGCTCGGGCAGCCAAGGCGATGGGCCTCGAGGCCATCGATCTGCTCCAGCCCGACGAATGGCCGGTCGTGGCCGAGGCCGGGTTGGCCTGCTCCATGGGCTATCCGACTCGGCGCGATGATTTCATCGCCACCGGCTTCAATGACCCGCGGCAACACGCCATGCTGCTCCGGGAACTGGAGGAGACCATCCCGCTCGCGGCCCGCGCCGGAGTACCCAACGTCATCGCCATGTTCGGCAATCGCCGGGGGCGGAGCGACGCCGAAGGAATCAAGAACTGCATCGCAGGTCTCCGGCGAATCGCGCCCCTGGCAGAGCAGCACCGGATTACGGTCTGTGTGGAACTCTTGAACAGCAAGGTCGACCACCACGATTACATGGGCGACCACACCGCATTCGGGGTCGAAGTCATCAAAGGGATTGGGTCACCCGCAGTGAAGCTGCTGTACGACATCTATCACATGCAGATCATGGAAGGGGACGTCATCCGCACCATTCGAGACAACCTGCAGTTCATCGCGCATTTCCACACCGGTGGAGTGCCGGGAAGGCATGAGCTGGATGGCACCCAGGAACTCAACTGGCGGGCCGTTGCCATGACGATCGCCGATGCCGGGTTCACCGGCTTCGTCGCGCATGAGTTCGTGCCGACACGAGACCCGTTGACGTCGTTGCGAGAGGCGGTGGCGGTGTGTGACGTCTGAGGGGCGGATGGGCGGACGGAAGGACGGAAAGGTGGAAAGACGGAAGGAGGGAACGACTTTGCCGGCCCACCCTACCATTTCCTCCAGATGAGGTCCGGGCGCCTGCCTTGAGAACCGCGTACGGTGAAGTTCAGGGCGCGGTGGACAGGCGGACCGCGAGGGGCCGACAATTACTGGGTTTCACGACTCTCGCTCTCCAGCCCGATCGCCGGCGGAGCTGCTCGACGCGCGAAGTCCCTGCCGCTACCTTCGCCTAGTCAGGCAATCCCCCGGTCCGGCTCCGTCCCGCCGAGGAATATTCCATGCGAGTTCGTCCCTGCCACCTGGTTCTCTTTCTTCTCTCGAGCGCCGGCGGGCCTGCCCGCGGGCAAGCAGCGCCCGGCCCTGCCACGGTCGTGGCCGGTGCGTGGCACAGTTGCCTGCTTACCGCCACCGGTCAGGCGCATTGCTGGGGTTCCAACTTCGCCGGACAGCTGGGCCGAGAGTCGGCCGAAACCTGCAAAGTGGCGAAGAAGGTGACCTCACCCTGCGGCCCGGTGCCACTCCCAGTTGAATCTGCGCTCCGCTTCACTCGACTGGTTGCGGGTGAAGGTCACACGTGTGGGCTCACCCTGACCGGCGAAGCCTGGTGCTGGGGCAACAACTATGTTGGACAGTTGGGCAGCGACTCTGCCGGGGGGAACTGCGTCGATCCCGCGAATAAGGACTTGGTTCTTCCCTGCAGCGCCGCACCGCTCCAGGTCCAGGGCAAACTCCTGTTCAGCACACTCACCGCGGGTGCTTATCACACCTGCGGGCTGACAGTCAACGGGGCGGTGTACTGCTGGGGCGGCAACAACAGGGGACAGCTCGGCCGGGCGACCCCGCAGTCCTATTGCGCGAAGAATCAGCGCTGCAGCCGAATGCCGCTACGGGTTCCTGCCGAATCCCTGACCGCCCTGGCGGCTGGAGGCGATCGAACCTGCGGGCTGAAGCCGGAGGGGACGGTGTTGTGCTGGGGCTCATGGGGTCACGCAACGAGGACTCCGGTTTTGGTACCTGACCGCAAGAGATTCAGTCTGCTCGCCGTCGGACTCAACTGGGGCCTGGGGGTCACAGCCAAAGGGACGGCCTACTGGTGGAGCACCCCCTTCCCAGACGATGGCGAAGATGATGTCAGCGAAGTCAAGGGGCCGCGCAGCGGATTTCGCATCACGATGCTCGGCGTGGGAGCACACCACATCTGCGCCCTCAACGATGACGGGATCGTCTACTGCTGGGGAGATCACAGCCGTGGACAGTTGGGCGTCGGCGACAAGAAATTCCCCAACTGGGGTGAAGCGATTGAGCTGCTCGGGGACATCCTGGGGGCGGAGGACGATCCCGACCTGGAAGCGACCCCCGACACCTGGACGAACAAGCCCCAGCGGGTTTCCGCACCGGTCCAGTTCGCCGGGATCGCCGCCGGGTACAGCCATACCTGCGGCCTCGCTGCGGCTGGCGAGGTCTTCTGTTGGGGCGCTAACAGCCAGGGGCAACTCGGGTCGGGCGACCGTAAACGGGCCATGACGCCACAGGAAACGCAGCCGATCGCGCTTGAGCCCTGACGGCCGATTACGATCCGAGGATCTGATCGATCAGTGCCAGCTCCTCGCTGGCGAACAGGAGCCGGCGGGTCGCACCAACGCAGTCATCTACCTGGCTCACACGGCTCGCGCCAATGATCGCGCTCGTCACCACCGGATTGCGTAACACCCACGCCAGCGCCATCTGAGCCAGCGTTTGCCCGCGTGAGCGGGCGACTTCGTTGAGCCGCTTCGCTTTCGCGACGACTTGTTGGGTGACATCCGAGGCGCTCAGGAACCGGGGATCTCGACTCGCCCGAGCATCGGCGGGAATCCCATTGAAGTATCGGTCGGTCAGCAATCCCTTGGCGAGGGGCGAGAACACAACCGCCCCGACCTGTTCTCGCTCGAGGGTGGCGAGTAACTCCGATTCGAGCTGGCGATCCAGCATGCTATAGCGGGGTTGATGAACCAGGCACGGCGTCCCCAGGGTTCGCAGGAGCTGAGCCGCCTTTGTGGTATCGGCCGCTGAATAGTTCGAAAGGCCCACGTAGAGCGCCTTGCCGGATTGGACGGCATGCGCGAGCGCCCCCATCGTTTCTTCCAGCGGCGTCTTGGGGTCGGGACGGTGGGAGTAGAAGATGTCGACGTAGGAGAGTCGCAATCGCTTGAGTGATTGATCGAGCGAGGCCAGCATGCTCTTGCGAGAGCCCCATTCGCCGTAGGGACCGGGCCACATGTAGTAACCCGCCTTTGTGGTAATGATCAGTTCGTCCCGCCACCTGCCCAGATCCTCATGCAGGATGCGCCCGAAGGTCTCCTCCGCCGACCCCTCAGGCGGACCATAGTTGTTTGCCAGGTCAAAGTGGGTGATGCCCGCATCGAAGGCCGCGCGAATGATCGCGCGGGCGTTGTCGTAGGAATCATTGGCGCCGAAGTTATGCCACAGTCCCAGCGAAATCAGCGGGAGCGTGACCCCCGAGCGACCGCAACGCCGATAAAAGTCTGGATGATCATACCGGGAGGCCGCGGGGAGATACGTCATCTAGCTTTCGGTGGGGTAACGATCCGACGTCCGGTCACCGACCAGAAGGGTGCAGTGGGCCGGAAGTTCTTCGCGGGGCACCCGACGGGATGGAACGATGGTCAGGCCGGCCGCAGCTGCGGCATCCAACGCGCCGACCGAGAGATAAAGGGTGCCCTTCGCTGCCAGGGGCGAGCCGGTCCAGACCACGGCGCGGAGCGCCCCAGAGCGCCAGCCGTCTCCCCCTTGGTAAGCGACAAAGTCGCCGATTTGCTGGGCGACGGTTTCAGCATCGGCCGGTGAATCAAATTGGGCCAGATAGTAGTCGGCGATGGATTCGGGCATTGCTCGCTTCGCTCGCTGGCGGACGGGGCGGACCAGGCGGACTTGGGACATGATAGTCAGCTCTCGGCGATCAGCAATCTCCCCGGGGCTCGCTGTGTGAGCCCCACCACAGTACACCCCTCCCCTCCCCCGTTCCCCCTTCCCTTTCCGTTCCCCTTTCCCCGTTCCCCGTTCCCTCTCTATTTGACCCACTCCGGTTTCGCGTACGCGGCCGGGTCGAACAGCGCATCGGGCAGTTTCACGTCCCGCTTGACGTCGGCATACTCCTCTTTCGTCACCAGGTCGCCATTCACGCTGAACACCACCTCGATCGCGATCCACCCCTTCCCCAGCTTCTCATAACGATTGAACTGGGTCTCAGCAATGCTGCCGGAGCCGTCGGGCGCGGGCTCGAGCATGCGCACGAACAGCAGCCGTTCGCGGTCCACCCAGAACTGCGGCGAAGTGGTGTCTCCCTCTTCCGCGCCGACAACGTAGGTCGGACGACCCTGCCAGGTGGTCTCGTGGATCTTGCTCAGGTCAAAGTGCAGGTCCTTGAGCTTCGCGATGGTCTGCTCAGGCGGATCGGCGTACACATCGAAACCGAGCACCATCAACGGGTGCACAAACGCCCGGCTGCGGACCATCTGACCGTGCGAGAAGCGGTAGAGGGAGTCCTTCCGGAACAGAATCGCGCTACCGCTGTCGAGCGGCGCGATGTCAATCCGGAGAAAACCCGGGATCCGCGCGGCTTCGTACCAGGTCTCCTTGCGCGGCGCAGGCCGGGTCATCGTGGTGGTCTGGACGAAGGTGAGGGTCGTGTACCACTTCCCGACGTACCGCGAGTGCATCGTTGTGATGAGAGCGGCGCCGTCGGTCGGGCTGTCGGAAAGACGGAAAGACGGTAAGACGGAAGGGACGGTCGAGACGGTCGAGACGGTCGAGACGGTCAGGACGGTCAGGACGGTCAGGACGGTCGGAAGGGGTGAGATCATGGGAAGGGAAAAGGGAAGGGGAAAAGGGTAAGGTGAAAGCGGCAGCGCAGGTCTCACGCGAGGGCCTGTCAACGCTGAACGCTGTACGCTGAACGCTGCCTCAGAACGCCACGGTCTGAGCTCGGGGATCCACCGCCGTGAAATACAGCGTCCGCCGAGCGTCGCCGGGGAGCCTCAGTAACTGCACGATGTTCTGCTGGTCCTTGAAGGCGTCAAACAGCAGGCCATTAAGCATGACGAGCTTGGTTGCAGGCTGCTCGAGGGAGGCTTCGAGGACGTACCAGACCACCTCCTGCGCGGCGTCATCCCGTTCCATTCCCGATGCGGTGACCCGGAGGCTCACGGGTTCACCGTTCACTTCCAGCTTCACGTGCTGAGCGTAGTAGGAGCTGAAGACCGAGTCGCCCCGCGTCTCCGGGGTGAGGGTGAGGTCGGACAGGTGGCTAAAGGCCTTGAGCGCGAGGGTGAGGTCGTCGTGAAACAGCCTCACTCGCAATGCGATGGTGTTGCCCTCGAGGACGAGGCGGGTGTGGCTGACGTGGGTGTCGTGAGAGTGCCGGGTGGTAGCGACAGGACCTGTCGGTATGCCCGGCCGTGCCAAAAGTGCCAACAGTGCCGGGATCAGCACCGGTACCGCTGCACCTCGATGCCAGCCACTTCTGGCACTTCCGGCACTCTTGGCACTCTTGGCACTCCGGGCGAGCGCGACCAGACCCGTCAGCCTCACGAACTCGGAGCCGGCGCAGACGTCCAAACATTATTGTCCCGATTCACATCCGCGAAGCGCTCGTCCGGGTCCGCGACCACGCGGACGACGGTCTTATCGGTGAAGAATCCGTAGATGAACTTGAGCTCGTTCCGGCGCCAGACATCGGCATCCAGCCGGACTTTCTGGGTCGAGCCGTCGTCGAAGGTGATGTCGAGCTGCAGCGGCATGACGAGGCCGCCCTTGTTCTCCGCCGTGATCCGGTAGTAGGTCTTGCCGCGGCTGGTATCTCCGGTGAGCGAATCCGCCGGCTGGCCCTCGACACTGGTGATGGCCTGATCGTTCGCATACGTCGAGTAGAACCACCCTCGCCAGAACCAGTTGAGCTGTTCCCCGCCCCCGTCCTCCAACGTGCGAAAGAAATCGGTGGGCTGCGGGTGCTTGAAGGCCCAGCGCTTGGCGTATTCCCCAAAGGCCTGGTCGAAGAGCTTGGGCCCGAGCACCTGTTCGCGGAGCATGACGAGCCCCGCGGCCGGTTTGCCGTACCCGTTGTTGCCGAACTGCCGATGGATCATGTCCGACTCGGTCATGATCGGCACTTGATCCGGGTCCTTCATGTAGGGCACGATGTTCTTCGCCGGCCCACGGTTGCTCGGATAGTTCGGGTCCCAGTCCTTCTCGGCGTAATACTGCAGGAAGCTGTTGATCCCCTCGTCCATCCAGGTCCATTTCCGCTCATCCGAGGCCACGATCATGGGGAACCAGTTGTGGCCGACTTCGTGGATCGTCACACTGATCAGCGCGCGAGCCAGCTGCGGCGTGTAGCTGCCGTCCGCGGCGGGTCGAGCCCCGCAGAAGGCGATCATGGGATACTCCATCCCAAAGACCGGGCCGTGGATATTCGAGGCCTTTGGATAGGGGAACTCGAACGCCAGACGCCCATAGGTCCGCATCGTCTGGGCGATCGCCTTGGTGGAGACGCTGTCCCAGAGCGGCATCGCGTCGCGGGGATAGAGCGAATGCATTTCGATGACTCGCCCACCCGGGCGATACCGGAAGCCAGCTGCGTCCCACACAAGCGTCTTGGAGGAAACCCAGGCAAAGTCCCGCACGCTGTCGGCGTGGAACTTCCAGGTGAGCGGGGCGTTTCCGGCCGGACGAGTGCCGGGGGTCATCACCTCGTCCTTCTTGATGATGAACCTGGGGGTCTCGGAGGTCAGCGCCTGCGCCAACCGCTGCCGCTGGGTTGCGGTGAGAACCTGGAGCGGGTTGAGCAGGACTCCGGTGGCCTGGACGATGTGGTCGTGCGGGACGGTCAGCTCGACATCATAGTTGCCGAAGTTGAGGTAGAACTCGCCCTGGCCGAAGAACTGGTCGGTCTGCCAGCCGTTGATGTCGTCGTAGACCGACGCCCGGGGAAACCACTGGGCCACCTCGTAGAGCCAGCCATCGGTGACCTTTTCCCGCACCCCGCGTCCGTTGCGGCTGTTCTCGGGAACGATGAAATGCCAGTCGATCTCGAGCACCGCCTTCTCCCCCGAGGCCAGTGGTGTCGCGAGTTGGACCTTCATCTCCGTGCCGTTGATCACGTACGCCGCGTCCGCGCGCTGCACCAGTTTGCCGTTGGCGGTCACGATCTGGACTCGGGTGATCTTGTGCCCGCCGTCGAACGGATCGGGAAGCAGAAAGCGGCGGGCTTGCGCGGACAGTTGCTTGGGAAGTGCGGGAGAGTCCTTTATGGTGCGGCTGACGGTCGAATCGTCGATGTTCTGGTCCAACTGGAACCAGAGGTAGTCGAGCCGATCGGGGGAATTGTTATGGTAGGTGACTCGCTCGGTTCCGGTGACGGTGTGACTGGTGGTGTCGAGCGAGGCCTTGATTGCGTAGTCCACCCGCTGCTGCCAGTACTTGGGACCCGGCTTCCCCGCCGCATTGCGATACTCGTTGGGTGCGACCCACTCCTCCAGCGCCCGGAAGTTCGACTTGTTGGTCTTGGGATTCGGCTCGGCGTTGAGCCATTGTTGGGCACCGGCCGAGGCGGGCAGAGCGGACAAGGCAGACAAGGCGAGCAGCGGGACGAACCTGAACATTAGAAAACCTCGAAGAGGGAGTACTCGTAGGGGCGGAGCTATCGCTCCGCCCTGCTCCGACCTAGACCTACGCCTGCCCCTCGATTGAGATGGGCTCGCGGCGCGGTCCCTCCGGGCGCTCGGCGTTCCTGCGGGTTTCCCGACGCAGGTATGCCCGCGAACGCACGCGCCCTCCGGGACCCGCGCCGCTCGCTTGGCCGCCCTGACCGCCTTGGCCGTCCTGACCGTCGCGACCGTCGCGACCGCCCCGACCGTCCCGACCGTCCCGACCGTCCCGACCGCCTTGACCGCCCCGACCGCCTTGACCGCCCCGACCGCCCCGACCGTCCCGACCGTCCTGACCGTCGCGACCGCCCCGACCGTCCCGACCGCCCAACTACGACCAGATCCGCTCCACAACCATCGTCGTACCGATCGCCGCAATCGCACCCGAGGCGACCAGTACCCAATCCCGCCGTGCGAGCCGGACACCTTGCTCGACCACGAAGCCGAGTGCCAGGACTGCGAGGACGATACTCAGCTGCCCCAGTTCCAACCCCACATTAAAGGAGAGGAGCGGCACGAAGATCGACGACTCTTCTCCCAGGAGGCTCCGCAGGAAGGTCGAGAACCCGAGGCCATGAATCAAGCCGAACGCTCCGGCCATAAGGTAGCGGACTCGTTGGCCGCGTTCCGAGACCGGAGTAAGCGCACCGGGGTCCGATCTCGCCGCGACGGCGATCGCCATAAGGCTGGTGATGACAATCGTGACGGCGATGCCGATTTCCACCAGCCGGGAATTCACCCGCACCACATTCAGGGTGGCTAGGGCGAGGGTGATCGAGTGCCCCACCGTGAACGCCGTCACCAGCCAGAGCAGCCGGCGCCAGTCGCCAGGTCGATAGGCGACGGTGAGTGCAGCAACGAAGAGTATGTGGTCGTACCCCCGCAGATCGGCGATATGGTGCATGCCGAGACGAAGGTACGTGAGGATTTCAGAGCCCATGGACGGCCACCCCTACGGCGGGAGAGGGGGAGGGTTTCGGGGGTCGCGTGGTGGAGGCTTTGGGGGTAGGCGAGAAGCGTCCAGCGTCCAGCGTTCAGGGGTGCAACTTCAGAGATGGTACTACGACCATCGTGCATGCCCTGTACGCTGTACGCTGAACGCTGAACGCTGAACGCTTCCTACCACCTGAACTCTTCTCCATCAGAAGTCGATTGCCACTCCGAGTCGGACTCGGCGGCCCGGCCCAGTGAAATTCTGGAGGCCGCGGAAGGTGTAATAGAAGGCGTCGGATGCCCGGGTCTGCTCGGCCAAGGTGAAGAGGTGATCGCCGTTTCCGAAGCGCTGCTCCGCCCCGATCAGGTAGACACAGTTGGGTGCACCTGACTTTCCATCGCTGGTCATCCAGACATCGCACCCACCGCGGGGATCCGGTCCGCCGCCGAAGGTGAGATCGATGGTCCCGTCGGTTTGCCGCAGGCTATTCAGTTGCGCTTCGCCGGCGTAGCTGTTGAGGTCCGCCTGCCGGTTGGCGTTCCGTTCGATGGCGTTCGAGGTTTTTCCGGTCTGCGTGAATACCTGCTGAACGTTGCGGGCATTGAGCAAGTTGCGGACATCCGCGAAGGCGGTGATGGTGATGCTGCCAAAAGCGATGCCCTTGGTCACACGGAGATCAACGAGCTTTACCGTCGGCAGTCGTTCGCTGTTGAATCCGCCGCCAACGGCGAGGGTGCAGAGCTCTCCCGAAAGAACCGAGGCATCACTGGGGTCGGTAGTCGGACAGGGGGTGTAGGCAGTCCCGGTGGCAATCCGCAGATCGGCATAGATACCGCTACGGGCGAGCAAGCCGCCCAAGGTTCGACTATCCCCGGGAGCCGCAAACAGGATGGCTGCAGCGACGGTATGCGGACGGGCATCTGCGCTCGGGGCGTCGCCACTCGAAACCACCCCAATCGGAGTGAGCTTGGCGTCGATGTAGCTATAGCTCACCCAGGCTCTGCCCCGAGGGCCGAGGCTCAGCCCAACCCGCGAATCCAGGCCTCGGCTGTTGCGCTTCCCAACGCTCGCGAACTGCCGGATATCCTGGTTCTGGCCTTTCGACGGTCGATACAAGCTGATCAGTTGACCTGCGGTCAGATCCCTCTCCTCGCGAATCCAGAGCGATGCAGTCACGTCGACCTGGTGAGTGAGACGATGCCAACCGCCGATCTCTCCGACGCTGGCGCGCTCGAAGTCGAGGCTCGAGCCGTAAACCTGGTTGATGTTTGTCACCGCTAGGTCGGTGTTGATGCCCTGATACACTGCCGCGAAATCGGGGAGTTGGGCAGCCGAGCCAATCGCACCCCATAGCGTCAGTGTGGGGGAGAGATCCCAGTTGGCGCGGATCCTCCCGCTCAAAGCGCTATGGCTCGGGTCTTCAACCAGAATTGAATCCAGGAATGCGGGAGTAACCACTGGCCGCAGCGACGAGATCTCCGGGAAGTAGGTCCGCTTCCCGCTGGTGGGATCGGTATAGTACGGCCGCTCGGCGCCACTGCTGTATCGGTCGTAGCGGAGACCCGCCTCCAACCGGATTTCCGACAGCCCGAGTTGATAGTCGGAGAACAGGGCCTGGCGGCTCGGCGATTCTATGTAGGCATCGGCGAAGGCGAGATTGGTGAGGTTCGATTCATAGTGCTTGAGATCGTACCAGGTCATCTCGGTGCCGGCTCGCAGGTGGTGACGACTGCCCAGGCTCAGATCGAGCACGGCCTTGCCGACCACCCGATGTTCCTGGTGCAGCGCCATCCGGCCCACCGGTCCGCCGCCCTCCGAGAAGCCCGTTACCCCGTAGGCGTTGTTTCGGTACTCATCGACGAGAGCGTACTGTGAGGTCTGATCGAGGTCGTACGGTGTGCGCCGCCCGGTGTTGGTGACGAAGTTGTGCACCAGCTCGTCGTTGACCGGGAAGGATCTTGCATCGAACCGGAAATCGAGCGGCGCAATGAGGAAGCCACCCCACGGACTCCGCGAGCCAAGATCGCCCGATGTCGTAAGCGGACCCTCGGTGGACTCGTCGGTCTGGTAGGAGAGATGTGCCTCCCCACTCAACCCCAGTCCTTCGCGCCGCTTCAGATCGCCGAACCAGCTCATGCTGAAGGCCCGGCTCCAGTCGCGGTTCGCCCATTGTTGGGCCGAGTTGTAGAGGTTGAAGTAATCGAACTCACGGGCCTGCTGCTGGCTGGCAAGCGCGGTGAACTGCACCCGCTGGTGTTCGCCTACCTGGTAGCTTGCCCGCCCCAGCAGGGAATAGTTCGAGGCCGCGCTGGCAGGGATTCTGACTCCCGGCGCCGGTGTGAACTTGTAGATGTTCACAGTCGCCGGGTCGCCGGCTGAGTTGATAATGGAAACGGTCGTGTCTAGCCCGTTCGCGAGGTAGATCGGGGAGGCGTTCTGCTCCAGGCCGAGGCGCGCGGTGCCCTGCCCCTCGACGACGGCGGCGAAGCTGGCGGAGAGCCGGCCGAAGCCGCCGTCACCGTTCAGGTTCAGGCGATTGAAGTCGAGACCGCTATTCCCCAACACGGCGTCGCTGCCCCATGCGGCGTGGAGACGCACGGCTCGATCGGTGGTGATCGTCCCCCGCCGACTCTCTACTCTCACGATTCCGCCGCGGGCCCCGCCGAACTCGCCTCCTCCGATCGCTGGGGTGAGGCTCAACGTTTCGAATGCGTTGGTGCCGATCCCGACGCCGACGCCGGTTGCACCCAGCCAGCTGCCGCCGAGGAGCGGTCCCGAGAGGTTGCGGTGGCCGGGAGTGATGGGAATGCCGTCGAGGTAGGTCGAGTTCGCTGTGGCACCGGCTCCGCGAACACTCAGCTCGCCGTGATTGAGGCTGCCGACTCCGGGCAGGAGCGCGAGGAGATCGGCGATGCGATCCACCGGCAGCTCCGCATCGGCGCGGGTCAGCGTGTGTGGAGGCGTGACCGAGTCAGGCGCGAGCCCCTGCGCCGCGAGTGGTGCGGTCAGGAGGCAGAGGAGTGCCGTGGGGCGCACGAGCGCGCGTCGCATGGGGCCTTCGGATATCGAGGAAGACGCGAGACTCAGTGCGCCGGAGTTTCCGGCCCGGACCACCTGCTTCCTAAGGTAGAGGTCGGCGCAATCCCTCACCAGAGGACTTTCGGGTGATCCACGCCACACCCTCCCGGTGGGCCGCCCTCACACTTATTTACCAGCGTTGATGTCGATAGCTGAAGTGCGGGAGTCAATCTCCTGGCGGCCTGTTCTCGCCTCGCGGGCCCGCCATTTCGATCAGGAGGTGCCTGTGCTCCGCGTCCCCCATTTTCTTGCGGCCAGCCTCCTCACGGCCGCTCCGCTGGGTGCCCAGGCCCAAGCGCCGGTGCCTCGAGATACCCTCGACGCTGCCACGTACGAAGGCTGGAAGCAGTACAGTCTCGCCTGCGCCCGCTGCCACGGCGAGGAAGCCCAGGGCACGTCGTTCGGTCCCAACCTGCTCATCTCGCTGCGTCCGGATGGCTCGGTGCCGACTCGCGAGGCCTTCGTGGCCTTGCTCCTGAGTGGCCGCCCCGACAAGGGGATGGGCTCCGCGGAGACGCTGGGGCTCGCGCCCGAGCACATCGACGAAGTCCACGCCTACCTGAGTGGTCGGAGCGAGGGTCGGTTTCATGGGGGACGTCCCGCACGTCGCGGGACGTAGGCAGTGTGAGACGTGAGAAGAGAGAAGTGAGAAGTAAGACGTGAGCGGCATCCGCGATAAAGGGGCCGGAAGAGCTCTGTAAGCTGTCGGAGGTCTTTGTGGAGACAACGAAACCCCACGCGTCGGAATTGACGGTGGGGCTTTCGGTTGGATGATCGGGGCGCCGGGATTCGAACCCGGGACCTCCTGCTCCCAAAGCAGGCGCGCTACCGGACTGCGCCACACCCCGTGTGGGGCAGGAAGTTAGCGGCGATTGCCCTTGGATCAAAGTTGGCGGCTTCGCAAGCGTTAGCGTTCAGCGTTCAGCGTTCAGCGTTCAGCGTTCAGCCCTGCAGGCTTAATGGCGTCGGCCAACTCCAGCAAGGCACCCCGCACCAGGCAAGAAGGTCGGACGTGAGTTCTTCGCGCGGGTGCTGTCCTGGTTCTCGGGACGGCGGAGCGCAGCAGCGCCCAAAACCTCGCCGCTACCCCTCGGGCTTGCCGGCTCTCCCTGGGTCCGTCAGCTTACTCCCCCGGTCTTACGCTGCTACAGCTCGAATCCTGGTTCCAACCCCTGAGGGCACCGGTTCATGCAAAGCCTCACTCTCTTCACCTTGGTGCGGGCGTTTCACATCCTTGCCGGCGCGGCATGGGTCGGCGGCGTGTTCTTCATTGGGCGCTTTCTCCTTCCTGGCATCCAGGCCATCGGCCCCGCCGGAGGGCAGCTGATGCAGCACTTGGCGCAGGTGCGGCGATTGCCGGCATATATGATGGGGGTCGCCATTCTGACCGTTCTCACCGGTCTGTTTCTCTATTGGCATGACACGGCCGCCTCCGCCGGTGTTTGGCCGAGGACCCCGTCGGGCATGATGTTCGGGGTTGGCGGTCTGCTGGGCATCGTCACGGTCGTGTTCGGACTGACGATCAGCTCGCCCGCGGCCAAGCGCATGGGAGCGCTGGCGGGAAGCCTGAAGGCCGCTGGTCGCGCGCCTACACCGGAAGAGACGGCCGAACTCTCCCGCCTCCAGGCGAAGCTCACGCTCGGCAGCCGGATTACCACGGTGCTGGTGTTTCTGGCGACGGTCGCCATGGGCATGGCGCGATACATCCAGTGACCAAGCGAGGTAATCCCTCATGCTCGATTCGATTCGCAGCTTTGTCGCCAGGAAGATCACCGGCCCGGCCTCAGCGCCATCGTCGCCGGCCGATCGGCTCCCCGGTGTGCAGGTGGCCGCCTGTGCCCTGCTCCTCGAGCTGGCGCATGCGGATGGAGAGTTTTCCGAGTCGGAACGCATCCATATAGAGGAAGCGCTCCGCCGGCACTTCGCCTTGGACGAGGCGACGAGCCAGGAACTGCTGACGCTCGCCGCCACACAGCGGCAGCAGTCGGTCGATCATTTCCAGTTCACCCGGCTCATCAACGATCAGTACGACCTTGGTCAGAAGATGGTCCTCGCCGAAGTGATGTGGGGGGTGATTCTGGCGGATGGGAGCATCGCGGAGCACGAGGCCTACCTGGTGCGGAAGCTGGCGAATCTGCTCAACCTGGAGCCGGGATACCTGGCCCAGGCACGCCGGGCGGCGTCTGGTGGGGAATCGTAGTCAGGCGTTTTCGGAGGACACCTTCTTTGCACATTCAGGACATCCCTTTCGAGACCACGGACTGGGCGCAATTGCCCGCGACAGAGCACCCCGGGGCGACCGGGGTCGCCAGGTGGCGCACCCGGCAGCTCGGATCAATCCGGGTCCGCATGGTCGAGTACTCAGCCGGTTACCGGGCGGATCACTGGTGCGAGAAGGGCCACATTCTTCTCTGCCTTGAAGGGACCCTGCACACGGAGCTATCGGATGGACGGAACGTCGTGCTGGCTCCCGGCATGAGCTATCAGGTGGCCGATGGCGCCGCGCCGCATCGTTCCTCGACGCCAACCGGTGCTCGGCTCTTCATCGTCGATTGACGCCAGGTAGTAATCTCGCCTCCGCTGCCGTTCGCCGTCGATCGCTGCCACCGGATAGGATGTCACGGCGTGGCTGCGGCGCCAGGCGCGCGGCCCTGCGGTTGGCCCAGGCTGGCACGGCCAGACGGCGCCAGATAGGTTCCTTGGACGGCCCAGCGCCAGAGATCAGGCACAAGTCGTTAGGCTGTAGTAGCCCGACGGTGCCACGCGACTCCTGCTACGGACTGGGCGGTTCGGATGGCAACTCAAGCTGACGTCCGCCGCATTGCGCTGTCGTTGCCGGGGACGGAGGAAAAATCGAATCACTTCGCCTTCGAGGTCCGTAATAAGGGAAAGCTGAAGGGTTTCGTTTGGGTCTGGATGGAGCGTATCACGCCCAAGAAGCCTCGCGTGGCCCAGCCGAAGGTCCTGGCGGTCCGGGTCGCGAGCCTGGATGACAAGGAGTTCCTGCTCCGCCTGGACCCGGAGAAGTTCTTCACGGAGCCGCACTATGAGGGCTTCCCGGCCGTCCTGGTTCGCCTGCCTGCCGTGACCGCCCGCGAGCTCAGGCCGCTGATCACGGAAGCGTGGCGTTGCCAGGCACCGAAGGAACTGCTGGTTGTGGAGGCTCCACCGCGGCGCCGGGTGAGCGCCCGGGGTCGGCGCGCCTAGGACAGGTATCCAAGCCCCGCATGGGCGAAGTGGGTATGGCTGGTTCGATGACTCGCAGGTTCGGTAGCTCGCAACAGGATGTGCCATGACCTTCAATCCCCGGATTTGGTATCCAATCGCCGTCGTGCTGAGCGCCGTCAACGTTGGCGCCGTCTGGTTCGCGGCCGTGCCAGCCGAGCCGCTACATGCCACGACCCACGCGGCGCTGGCTGTGGCGTTCGGGTTGTGGGCCCAGCGCCTGCGCCAGCGGCAGCGAACCGGCGGAAGCGAGCTCCAAGCGGGGCTCGAAGAGGGGCTCGACGCGCTCGAACTCGAGGTGAGCAAGTTGCGGCAGGAGCTGAGCGAGGCGCAGGAGCGTCTGGACTTCACCGAACGGCTCCTGGCGCAGGGACACGATCCGCGTCGAGCGGACCCGCAGCGCTAGGGGCCGCAGCAAGCCGGCAGGCGACCATGACTCACTTCCCGTGCCCGGGCCTCTGAGCCAGCAGGAATCCATGATGCGACGCCCGCTCGCAATCACCGCCATTGGTTGGCTGTTCATCATCGTTGGCATCGCGGGACTGCTCAAAGACCTGTGGCCGCTGCTCACATCGGAGGCCGCCCAACAACTCGCCAAACTGAAGGCCGATGGGTTGGCCGACCTGGGCCCGGCCTGGACCACCCGAGCGCTCGCCGTCGTCGGCGGCGCGGGGTTGCTCCGCGGCCGCAACTGGGCCCGCTGGCTGCTCGTGGTTTGGATGGCCTTCCACGTTGGACTGAGCCTCTTCCATTCCCTGCCGGAACTCCTGACCCACATTGCTATCTTCGCCCCTATCCTCTACTTCCTTTTCAGAAACTCCTCGCAGTCCTACTTTCATGCCGCGACCGGTGGCCTCGAGCTAGTGGTGCGACGACCCATCGGCTCCCGCCCCTGCGCAGTCATGGCGCGCAGCCCTAGCTCAAACGATGCACGGTCGTTCGGTGCCCATTCGGCCGATTGTGGGGAGGGATATGGAGGCTGACCGCGTAACCCAGCTGCTGGAAGAGATACGCGACCTTCAGCGCCAGTTGCTAGGCTCCCACCAGCAGGCGCTACGGAATCAGGAAGAAGCAATTCGCGCCCAGCGTGAGGCAATCGCGCGCGGTCGCAGGCTGCAGATCGCGCTGGGGATCGTAATCGGCGTTGTCCTGGCAGTCGTGTTGGTGCTGCTCAGGTATGTGCTACTGCGTTACTCCTGACGGGCGGACCCACCTGGCTGTGCTTCGACTCTCGTATCAGTGGCTCGCAGCTGAGCCTCGCGTTAGACTCCGGTCACTTCTCCCAAAAGGCTTATGCAGTCTTCCAGCGACATCCTGGCCGCCCTCGGCGCTGGCCCGCCTCTCGTCGCGGCTCTGATCAGCGAGCTGCCGTCGGCCGAACGGACCCGGCGCCCTCGCCCCGGGAAGTGGTCGGCCCATGAGCACGCCGCGCACCTCGCACGGATGGAGCCGATGTGGGCAGAACGCGCGCAGCGGATCCTCACCGAGAATCACCCGACCATCCGCTCCTACGAGCCCGATTCGGATGAGCCGCCGGACGCCCTCCTTGGGGACGACCTCGCGGCCAGCCTGGATTCCTACAGTCGGGGCCGAGCGGCCCTCCGCGCCCGGCTCGGCGCGGTGCCCGAGGTTGCCTGGGACCGGCCGGCCACTCACACCGCTCATGGGCGCTATTCCCTGCGCCTGATGTGCCGGCATATGGTGCTGCACGACCATCTGCATGCTTATCGCATCGAAGAAATCCTGCTTCGCATGCCCAGCTGACTAAGTCGTCAGCCCAGAGAAAGGAAGCCTCACATGCCGCCCCGCTCCCTGGTTCGCGCCTTCCTCACGCTCTACGTCACCGTTGGGATCATCGTCTGCCTTGAGAGTGTGCAGACAGTCCGTGCCGCCCTTCGCGGCGGCTTTTCCGCTCACGACCGGCCCCATGCCCTCGTTCTGGGAGCCCTCGAGGCGGCGGCTGCGATCCTGTTTCTCATTCCCCAGACCATGCGCTGGGGCGCGGCTGGACTCCTCGTCATCTTTGCCCTGGCCTTTGGCCTGCATCTCGCCGGCGGCCACCCCAACTTCGACCTACTCGTGTTCGCAGCGGCAGTCCTGTTCATCCGAGTTCACGGGGTGGCTGGCTACCGCTGGTCGCCGGCGGCCGCCTGAGCGGCCGCCCCATTGCCCCGGGGCTGGCATCCGTGAGCCTCGCCCTGCAGCTTATGCGGGATCGTTAGGCGAAGCGTGTTGTTGCCTTGTCCCGTGATCCAGAGGGTACAATGCCCCGCAACTCTCCAGCTGCCGCTACGCGCACTCTTGCCCTGGTGCTTCTCACCGCCTGCGCCGGCGGCAGTGGCAGCGGCTCGCCCCACCTGCGCCCTGAGCGCCTGGTGCACGTGCGCCTGGACTCGGTCGTGCCTCGTCAGGTCATTCTGGCTCTCTCGGATGAACGTCGCCCGCGGCCCGCGAACAGCGACACCATGCTCACTGAAGTTGATCACGCAGTGCGCTCGATTCTGACCGAGGCTGGCATTGCTGTGGATACGGGTGCGCCCAACGCGCTTCGGATCAAGCTCACCTACCCTGACAGCGCGTGGCATGGCATGAAGCCCGAGGACTGCATCGTAATGAGCGCCGTGCTCCGGCTCCGGACCGGCTCGCAGGCGACGTCGGGAGCTACCTCATGCCTCACCTACAAGAACCTCTACGGCATGCGGGTGGCCAGTAACCCAACTGCAGTGTACGAGGACGTTGTCAATACCACGCTCAAGGGACTCGACGAGGTGCTTGGCGGGCATGCCTCGCCCTGAGTGAGGTGCCAATTCGTGGAATTGTCCCTCTGGTCCTTGGTGGCTGGCGCCTGTTGGGGCGGCGTCGCCTATCTCCTCGGCGGGCGCTCATTCGGGCCGAGCATCTGGCCAGGTGTCCTGGCCGCTCCGATCATTGGCCTCCTGGTCGGCCGTCTGATCCAGCCCCGGTTCGTGGTCAGTTCAGGGCTTGGGCGAGCACTCTGGGTCCTCCTCAGCTTGTATTTCGGTGCCGTCCTGTTCGCCGTCCCCATCGGCATTGCGGAAGATCTGAGGCTGTTGGGCGACAACCACCGACTCGGAGCGGCAACGAGTGAGTCGATACTCGCCGTGCTCTGGGGAACCACCCTGTTCCTTCTGGCACTCTGGCCCCTCGCCTACCTGACTCACAGGCTGCTGGAATGGCGGCTGGAGTAGCTCGGGCTGTCGCCGCCAAGATGGCCTCGAGGTTTCCGCTACTGCATTCTCACGTCACCTTCATTCTCCCTTACCCATCTCCACTCCAAGCTCTGAGGTGGCGAAAGCGCTCACCCCTACCATCGGGCAAGGAGGACCATATGCCGTCACAGGAACCCAAGGGACCCTTCTGTCAGAGCTGTTCCATGCCGATGGGGAAGCCAGAGGACTTCGGAACCGACCAGGCCGGCTACCGGGTCAACGACTTCTGCCGACACTGCTATGCCAATGGCACGTTCACGGAGCCGAGTATCCCGATGGCGGCGATGCTTGAGCGGTGTGTGCGCGTGATGGACGCCCAAGGCATCATGCCCGCGCCGCAGGCCCGCGCGCTCTTGGCCGACGTCCTGCCCCGCCTGAAGCGGTGGCGGGTCCCTGCGGGCCGGACCTAGGCGTGGCTGACTGCGAGCAGCTGGCGGGGCGGCACGGCCTGGCTACAGAAAGCTGACACGGGCAGACCGTTGCGTTATGAGGTCCTGCTACAGGCCGGTGGTACCCGGCAAGGCTTGCCGGCCGAGCCACAGGCCCGCAATCTTCTGCGAGTCGTTAGCCAGGTGCCCCACAATCGAGACATGGCTATGACTTCGCCTGCCGCCTTACATGCATTTGATGGCGAACTCCTGGCCGGGGAACGGCTGCTTTGGAGTGGCCAGCCCACTCAGGGCGTGCGGTTCCGACCGAACGATGTGTTTCTCATTCCTTTCAGCCTGCTCTGGGGCGGGTTCGCCATCTTCTGGGAATTCAGCGTTCTAACCGGAGGGGCCCCGGGCTTCTTCGGACTCTGGGGCATCCCGTTCGTCCTGATCGGCCTCTATATGATTGTCGGCCGATTCTGGGTCGATGCCCAGGCGCGAGCCAAGACCTACTACGGGCTCACGGACCGCCGGGTCCTGATCGTTTCAGGCTTGCTGTCCCGCGTTGTGCGCAGCCTGGACCTCCGCCATCTGCCGCAGGTCGAGCTTCGGGAGCGGGCCGATCACAGCGGCAGCATCCGCTTCGGCGGCCCCGCATTTGGCATGGCGTTCTATGACGGTATGCCCTTTCCGGGCATGGCCGGCAATCTTCCCCCCGCCTTCGATCTCATTCCGGACGTGCGAAAGGTCTATGGTCAACTGAGAGACGCGCAGGACAAGGCCGCGCGCCAGTCGTAGGCACGTTCCGTGGACTCCATCAACCGACTTGGCGCTGTACTGACTCCGCGACTTGTGCGAATCCGGCCATTGCGCCTGATCGTCTTGGGACTCGCCCTGCTCGCCGGGTGCAGTACCGAGGAGTCGGAGGCGCCGCGCGCAACGGTGTACTTCGTCATCGACGCGCCGCTCTGCAGTTCCACAATTCCGGTTCAGTTCTTCATCGATGGCCTGATAGTCGGTACGGACACGTTCCTCGTACATCTGAGTCCCGAACACACCCATTCGCGCGGGTTCCCGATATCTCCCGGCTCACACTCGCTTGGCGCCCAGGTCCTGGCCGGCTACGTGTGGCCAGATACGATCGTCACCCTCACGGCAGGTGAGATCTTCACCGACTCGCTGCCGTTCTATTGCTCGTAGTACACTTCCGACCCGAAGTGATCCATCGGCGCTTCAAGGCTGGCACCACCCTGCGTCGCGGAGTAGGTTCTCGGATCGTTGCCTTGACCGCGCACGTTGCGCGGGGTGGGCGTCCCCGTCCCACCGGTCGTCCCTGCACCATGGTCTCCTTTGGAAAGGACAAATCCGTGATCTTCGGCTTACCGACCTTCGCGCTGATTCACGTGGTGTTGAGTCTGCTGGGGATTATCGCCGGCCTGGTGGTGGTCGGTGGGTTCATGTCAGGGAAACGGCTCGACGGCTGGGTCGGGCTCTTCCTGGTGACCACGGTACTCACCAATGCCACGGGGTTTGGCTTTCCCTTCGTGAAGCTCCTGCCGTCGCACATCCTGGGGGGCCTTTCGCTCGTCATCCTGCCCGTTACCATCGCCGCTCGCTACTGGAAGCACCTCGCCGGGGGCTGGCGCCAGGTGTTCGTCGTCACCTCGGTAGTCGCGCTGTACTTCAATGTCTTTGTCCTGGTGGTGCAGCTCTTTGCCAAGTTCCCGTTCCTGATAGCCGTTGCTCCGACCCAGCAGGCTCCGGCGTTCATCGTGACGCAGCTCCTCGTTCTCGGGCTGTTCGTCGTCCTTGGGCGAGCCGCGGTCAAGGGCTTCCGTACCGAGCGCGCGTGAGCACTTGGCTGGCAGCCGGAGGTGCGCATGGACGAGGGCCTGACGGGGACGTCACGCCAACAGCTCATGGACGAAGTCCGGAAGCAGCGTCGACGAGCAGGCGGCGCGCCCCGCACTTCTCGACCATTTGAGGGTTGAGCGTTTCCGCACGACCCGATTGTTGTCCCCTCCCCCCTTCACTGAGCGCCCTCCATGGCCTGGCTGTCGATCGCACTCGTCGTGCTCGGAAACGTCGTCTACCATCTTGGGCAACGCGCCATCCCTCGTGAGGCCAACCCGGTCGTGGCTACGCTCGCCGCATATCTGGTCGCGCTCGTGGCCACTGTGGCCACAATTCCGGTTCTGGCCCGCGGCGTGCCGCTTGGGTCGGCTTGGCGCACCCTGAACGGCAGCACGGTGCTCGTGGGTATCGGGATCGTCGCGGTCGAGATCGGGTTTCTGCTCGCGTACCGTGCGGGCTGGGGGCTTAGCAACGCCTC
Organism: uncultured Gemmatimonadales bacterium; assembly: GCA_963748035.1. GTDB lineage: Bacteria > Gemmatimonadota > Gemmatimonadetes > Gemmatimonadales > GWC2-71-9 > JADJOM01. The sequence goes on from CAVVHO010000005.1 coordinate 937,317, forward strand.
AATTACCGCGAACGCGACCGTTGCGGTCATGTTGTTGGGGCTGGGTGTGCTGGTATTCCACGAACCGCTTTCCCTCACCCGGCTCTCGGGAGTCGGGCTCTGTTTGGCGGGTCTGTGGGCAATGACGCGACCGTAGGCAGGCCTGACGACCAGGCTATGGCCGTTAGCCGTTAGCCGTTAGCCGTTAGCCATTAGCCGATAGCTGATAGCCGATAGCCGATAGCTGATAGCCGATAGCTGAAAGCCACTCGCTCACCGCCCCTTGAACCCCATCGCCTGCCCCACTGACCGAACGCCTGCCGTCCTTCACCGTTGAATGGAGCACCGTCGTGAAAACCCCAGAACCGGTGACCCTCGAGGGCCAAGGTGTTCGGCTCGAACCGCTGAACACCGGTCACAAGGACGGCCTGATCGCGGCGGCCGCCGATGGCAAGCTCTGGGAACTCTGGTTCACCTCCGTGCCGACCGCGGAGGAGACCGCCGGCTACATCGCCGACGCGTTGGCCGGGCAGCTCAAGGGCCACATGCTTCCGTGGGCCGTCCGGGATCTCTCGACTGGCACCATCGTGGGATCGACCCGCTATCACGACATCGTCACGAGCGTCGACCGGGTCGAAATCGGTTACACCTGGTACTCGGCGAGCCGCCAACGGAGCAGCGTCAATTCCGCCTGCAAACTCCTGCTGTTGTCCCACGCCTTTGATGCTCTCGGCTGCCAACTGGTGGGCTTTCGAACCGACAACTTCAACTTCCGCTCCCAGCGGGCCATTGAGGCCCTCGGCGCGAAGAAGGATGGTGTGTTGCGGCATCACTTCGCTCGCCGGGACGGAACGGTGCGGGATAGCGTGATGTACAGCATCCTGGCGGAAGAGTGGTCGGGTGTCCGCCGCAATCTGATGTGGCGGTTGAGTCGCGGCAATTCGCCATGACTGTCGTTATTGACAGACGGGCCCAGCCGGCGCAACGTGGGGTCCAGGTCGAGGCTGCTTCAGACCAAGGCATTGCTACCCCATTTGCTCGAGGCGCACATGGATGCGGATGTCCTCATCGTCGGGGCGGGCCCCACCGGGCTCATGCTCGCGAACCAACTCGGTCGGCGCGGCCTGCGGCCGCGGATCATTGACCGGCACTCTTCTCCCTCGATCCAGACCAGAGCCCTTGGCGTGCAAGCACGCACGCTGGAGATCTACTCCCATCTAGGCATCGTCGAGCAGGCTCTCAAGCTCGGGAGGCGTGCCACGGGCGCCAACATGTGGGCGGGCGGACGCCGGACTGCCCGGGTCCCACTGGGTGACATCGGGCGCAGCGTGAGCCCGTATCCCTTTCTCCTGATCCTGGGCCAGGACGACAACGAACGACTGCTGGGCGAGTTGCTTTCCAAGTGGAACATCTCCGTAGAATGGAACACCGAGCTCGTCGCCCTGACGCAGGACGCCGATGGTGTCGCCGCGAAGCTCAGGCAACCCGACGGCGCGGTTCAGGACGTCCGAGCCAGGTGGGTCGCCGGCTGTGACGGTGCCCGCAGCGCGGTGCGCGAGCTCAACGGGATCGAGTTTCAGGGTGCCCCGTACGAGCACGTCTTCTTTGTCGCCGATACTCAGATGACGGGACCGATGGTCCCGGACGAGCTCAACATCTATCTCTGGCGCGACGGATTCCACCTGTTCTTCCCGATGCGGGGAACAGATCATTGGCGGATTGTGGGCATCGTGCCGGCGGAATTGCGCCGGCGCGAGGCTCTGGCCCTCGACGACGTCATTCCGTCGATCCGCGAGGAAGCGGGGGTCGGGGTAGCCCTGCAGAATTGCAGCTGGTTTTCCACCTATCGCATTCAGCACCGCCGCGCCCAACGCTTCCGCGAACGCCGCTGTTTTCTGGTGGGCGATGCGGCGCATATCCACAGTCCGGTCGGTGCACAGGGCATGAATACCGGGCTGCAGGACGCTTACAACCTGGCTTGGAAGCTGGCCCTCGTCGCCTCGGGTAGGGCCACTCCGGCCTTGCTTGATTCCTACGAAGCCGAGCGCGTCCCTGTTGCCCAGCGGCTCCTGAGCACAACCGACCGGGCGTTCTCGCTCGTGGTATCCGATTCCAGGCTTGCCGGGTTGTTTCGTACTCAAGTTCTGGCAAAGGTCATGGCGCTTGCGATGAGATTGGAGCGGGTTCAACGGCTTGCCTTTCGTACCATCTCGCAGACCGGCATTCGGTACCCTGACAGCCCTTTATCAGAGACACTGCCCGGCATGCCGGAAGCCGCGCCGCGTGCGGGCGACCGATTTCCCTGGCTCAAGCTCAAGCTCTCCCCGAACAGCTCGGTCGAGGATTTGTACCAACGGCTCGACGACACTCGGTTTACTCTGTTGGTGATCGGTCAGTCCACCCCACCGGCCGTCGCGTCTGGGTTGGGCGACTTGGTCAGCATTCTCGCGGTTCCCAGCGATTCCGCCAATGAACAAGAGTTCGCCCGACTCGACGTTCCCCAGCCGGCATTCTACCTGTTACGCCCGGATGGCTATGTCGGACTGGCCGGAACTCGTCTGGACACCGAGACGGTTACGCGTTATCTCGCCGAGCGGGTACACCTTGGAAACGGGAAGGCGTAATTAGCGCTGACCGGCGGGCCGACCTCGGATCACACTATGTCGAAGACAGCAGCCGGCCTGCTCCTCTACCGCCGTACATCGAATGGACCCGAGGTCTTGCTGGTCCACCTTGGCGGCCCCTTCTGGGCGGGCAAGGACCTCGGTGCCTGGTCCCTTCCCAAAGGGGAGATCCAACCGGGTGAAGACCCACTCGCAGCCGCGCAACGAGAGTTCCGCGAAGAAACCGGGGTAGCACCCCCCGGAACACCCTTCGCGCTCGGGCAGGTCAAACAGCAAGGTGGCAAAGTTGTCCACGCATGGGCACTCGAGGGGGACTTCGAGCCAACATCGCTCAAGAGCAATACCTTTTCGGTCGAATGGCCAAAGGGCTCGGGCCGCATGCGCGACTATCCCGAGGTTGACCGGGCCGAGTGGTTCGACCTGCCGGAGGCGCGGCGTCGCATTCTGGCTGCCCAGGTACCCTTGCTGGATGTCCTGGCGGCGTCGCCTCGGCTTCGCGCCAAGGGGTGAGGATCCTCCAATCCCCCAATCCTCTATCCCAACAGCCTAGTGCCGGACGAGCAAACGCCTGCCCCGCCCTCCCGCCCCATCGGCTACTGGGTCAAGGCCGCTGATGATGCGCTCACGCGCGCCATCGATGTCGCCCCAGGAGAGCACGGGGTTTCCCACCTCGAGTGGCAAGCATTTCAATTCATGGAGAAGGCCGGCCCGCTGGATCTTCCTGTGCTGCTGGGACGGATCAAGCCGCTGGCCCCGCTGGACGAGATCACCGAGATCCTCGACCGGTTCGGTGAGATGGGCTGGCTCGAGATAACCACCCGCGGTCCACGCGCAATCCAGGTGTTTCAGCTCTCTGAGGCCGGGCATGCTCAGCACGCGGCGATCCTGAAACGCCAGGAAGAGATCCAGCATCAGGTCGCTGACGGCATCGCACCAGAGGAGTTCGCTACTGCGGTGCGGGTTCTGGAGCGGCTGGTGAGTAACATCTCGTCCGCGGATGGGAAGGCCGGTGGTCTTCGGGCGCGTTAAGGGGACTTCTCACTTCTCACTTTGTCCCTACTCCCCGTTCTCCCGTTCTCCCGTTCCCCGTTCTCCCGTCCCGGTACGCTTGCGGCTGGCGCGCAAGGCCTTGGTGCGCGAGGCGTTGTTGGAAGCATGGAAGAACCGCGCCCCGAAGCAGGTCAGGTAGGCGGATTGGCAGGTGTCAGCGTGACCTCGACTGTTACTTCAGTCAAACGAGTTCCACCCGATCTCGAACCATGGGCTGGTGCAGGGTCGAAACGAGGCCATATTTGTCCCAAGCGACATGCCTACAGCCAAGATTCTCCTGGCCGATGACGACAAGGTAACGCTGAGTGTTCTCGGGGCGAGTTTGGGTCGCGAGGGCTATCGGGTGTTGACGGCCATGGATGGGATGCAGGTGGTGATGGCGGCCCACCGGAGCGGCCCGGACGCGATCATCCTCGATGTGATGATGCCCGGTGGTGGCGGTCTGGATGTACTCAAGAAACTCAAGGCATCGAGCGAGACCCAACTGATTCCGGTAATCGCGATCAGTACCTCGCGGGACGCCAGCCTCCCTGCCCAGGTGCTGGCGAGCGGCGCCGAGGCCTTCCTTCCCAAGCCGGTGCAGTTCGCTGACCTCCGCGACCTGCTTCACCGTTTGCTGGACCCGCCGCCCGCACCCGGCTCGGATCCAGGCACAACGCCATCCCGAGCGCGCTAACTATCTAGCGCAATCCCGCGGTAGGAGCGCAGGTCCGTCAAGACCGCGCTGGCAGCACGCTGCACCCGCTCCGCCAGCGCCCCCGTGTCGGACAGGGTATCGGCTCGGCCCGCCGCTTCGATTTCCGCCAGGAGCTCAGCGAGAGGCACGGCGCCGATGACCCCGGCGCTGGACTTGAGCGCGTGCGCCGCGGTGGCGACTTCGGCCGGGGAGCCCCTGGTGAGGGCCCTGTGCAGCGTCGTGACGCGTTCGGGAACGCTCTCCAGGAACGTGTCCACGATCCCATCGAGCGCGGCCTCGGCGCCCGCCTCATGCAGTTGCCGGCGAAGGGTGTCCAGGTCAACGGGAACCGGGCCCACAACGCGAGGTGATTCTGCGGGAGCCCGACTCGAGCCGGCGCCCCGGCCTTCGACAACCGCGAACAGTTCCTGGGCTCGGAATGGCTTGGACAGAAAGCCATTCATGCCCGCTGCGAGGCACCGCTCACGCTCAGCGCTGAAGGCGTGGGCGGTCAGAGCGATGATTGGAAGGTCCTGACATCCGGGCAGCTGCCGGATCGCGGCCGTCGCCTCGAAGCCATCCACCTCGGGCATCTGGATATCCATCAGGACCACATCGTATCGGGTGTCCCGAACCGCCGCGATTGCTTCGCGCCCGTTTCCGGCGAGATCTACCCGATGTCCGCGCCTGCGGAGCATCGTGGCGGCCACGTCCTGATTCACCGGGTTGTCCTCCGCAACCAGAATCCGAACCGACTCACGGGCCTCCGCCAGGCTGTGGCGGGTAATGATGGACCCCTGCGGACTCCAAGCCCCCCCGCCTTCAAGGATCGCGGCGACCGTCTCGAGCAGGTCGCTCCGCGAGACGGGCTTGGTGAGGTAACCAGCGACGCCAAGTTCGCGGCAACGGGCAGCGTCGCCTCGTCGCCCGGCGGAGGTGAGCATGAGTAGGGGCGTGGCGGCGAGAGTCGGGTCCCCCCTGATCTGTCTCGCAAGCTCGTAGCCGTCCTGTCCGGGCATCTGGACGTCCACAATGGCCAGCGACGCAGGGCTTCCGGCGTCACAGGCGGCGCGCAGCCGCGCGAGGGCGGAGGCCGCGTCCTCCGCCCCCTCGACGCGGGCACCTGCGGCCATAAGCATCTCTTCGCAGATCCGGCGATTGATGGGGCGATCGTCCACCACCAGAATGAACCGGCCCGTCAGCGAGTCCGACTTCGCAGAGACAGCCGGCATCGGCACGGGCTCGGCGACGAGCGGCAGCGTAAACCTGAACTCGCTCCCGCGCCCCACCTCACTGGTGACCGTGATGCGCCCGCCCATCAGCCAGGCTAGCCGCTGCGAAATCGTGAGCCCAAGTCCGGTCCCGCCAAAGCGGCGACTGGTCGAGCCGTCCGCCTGGGTGAACTCCTCGAAGATGTCCGCCAGCTTCTCGGCCACGATCCCGACCCCCGTGTCACGCACCGAGAACAGCACGCCCGGCCGGCCATCAGCCATTGCCTCGGGGCGAACCCCAATGATGATCTCACCCCGGTCGGTGAACTTGATTGCGTTGCCGATCAGGTTGGTGAGAATCTGTCGCAGGCGGGAGGGATCGCCGCGCACCATGCCGGGGACCTCCGGCGCCACGTCGGTGATCAGTTCCAGGTCCTTTTGCGCCGCTCGCAGGGCGAGCAGGCTCGCGATGGACTGAACCAGTCGCTGGAGGTCGAACGGGAATCGCCTCGACATCCAGGCGGCCCGCCTCGATCTTGGAGAAATCGAGCACATCATTGAGGGTGCCAAGCAAGGACTCGGCCGAGGAACTCGCCAGCCCGAGGAAATGCCTCTGCTCGGCGGTCAGGTCGGTATCGAGCACGATCTCGATCATGCCGAGGACCGCGTTCATCGGGGTGCGGATTTCGTGACTCATGTTGGCGAGGAACATCGCGCGGCTCTCGGCGGCCCGTTCGGCCAGATCCCGGGCATCACTCATGGCCTGCTGGGCTCGCTTCGACTCGGTCACGTCATGAAAGGTCCAGATCCGGCCGTAGTGTCCCCCACCCTCACCGATCACGGGAGCGGAGTAGCGGTCCAGGACGGTGCCATTGTTCAGTTCGACCTCATCCTTGCTGGCTTCGCCGGGGTGGGCATAGAGATACTCCACCTTTGCGAGAAACGTGTCAGGATGCTTGGCCTGCTGCACCACAAACTGCAGCCGTTTGCTATCGTCCTCGTCCTGGGCAATTGCCGGCGGAATTCCCCAGATCTCTGCCATACGCTGGTTCGTGAGAACAGTCTTCCCCTGCGCGTCCACGATGAGGATCCCGTCGATCGAGGTGTTGACCTGGGCCTCGAGCATGGCCGCCCGGTACTTCGCCTGTTCCTCTGCCCCCTTCCGATCGGTGATGTCGAGCAGGAATACCACACCCCGGTCCCTGCGATCGTTCAACGGAGCGACGCCGACCACAATCGGGATCTGCCGCCCATCCTTGCGGATGACCTCAGCCTCCCACGGAGGGACCGTGGTTCCCTGAGCCATCTGCACCAGCGCGCGCTGGTTGACCACCGCGTATTCGGGTGGGCTGAAAGCCCGGAAGTTCACCCGCCCGGCATTCAGATCTTCCCGATCATAGCCGATGATGCGAAGGTATTCGTCGTTGGCCTCCGTGATGCAACCGCTGGCCTCCCAGAACCCAATGCCCATGATGTTCGAATCCACCAGCCTGCTGAGCCGCGCTTCCCGTTCCCGCCGGGCCTCCTCCGCTAGCCGCTGCTGGGTGACATCCTCATACATGACCACCATCCCCGGCATGGTAGGATCAGCCACCGCTGCGGCTGATAACCGGACCCTGATGGTCTCGCCGTTCTTGGTGCGCCGCTGTACCTCCGCTTCCACGATCCCGCCCTGCCTCACACAGCCCGTCAGGCGACTGTGCTCGTCCAGCCCTTCGGCCGGAACCAGAAGGTCGTCCAGCTGCCGGCCCACCGCTTCCTGAGCGGTGTACCCGAACAGCGCCTCGAACCGCGCATTCACAGAGCGGATCCGTTTCGCATTGTCAAGCACAGCGATCGCCACGGGCGCAGTCTGGAGCAGGCTGAACAAGTAGGCGTGCTCGCGAGCCGTCTCCTGGTGGCTCAGCGTAAGTCGCACCGTGGTTCGCAGGCTTTCGGCAAGAGCACGATGGGAGCGGCTGTGCAGCAGCAGCACCGACACGGCGTACGCTACGACCAACGCGGCGGTCATGAGGTCGTGCCGCTGCCCTCCCGAGGTGAGCAGCCGGATCACCACGGGTCCGAGCATGCCGGCGACAAAGCACCTGAAGCTTGCCTGGTCGGCCACAAGAGTGCCGATGGCGCTGGCGACGATTCCGGCAATCCCGACGAGTACGATCAGCCGGTCATTCGGCTCCATTGCTGGGAGCAGCACCGCCGCCCCAACACCCCAGGACAGTCCGTGCAGGAGGACCAACGCTCGGGTCCCGCGTGAACATCCACCGCTCGCCGTGCGCAAAGCCCGCCACCGAACGCTGCCAGGCGGCCCTGGCCACCGTGACCAGGACGACCACGACCAGCCAGACGATCGGCCCCGTCCCCAGGCTCGCGTCCTGAAACGCAAGGGTGACCAACAGAACCAGAAACAGGTGGCCCAGAAGTACCAGCGTGCTATCGCTGTGCAATCGGGCTCGAAAGGCCCCTGCGAGATCGTGGTGCACCTGGGCTTCAATCGCATCGCTCGATGAGGACGAGGGCAGGAGACTCATGCCGGTCCCACTCGCCGGTCGAGTTGGGGTTCGACGACGCGAGCGTAACAGTCGGCGCAGATACCGTGGCTGAACTGCGCCTTCGAGCGGTCCTGGATGTAGAGCTCGATTGATTCCCAACTCCCGGCTTCATCTCGAATGCGCTTGCAGTACGCGCAGATCGGCAGCAAGCCCTCGAGCCGCTGCAGGTCCTGGCGCAATCCTAGAATGCGCTCGGCGACCCGGAGTCGCGCGCGCAATTCTTCCATATCAGGCGGTTTGGTGATGAAGTCATCAGCCCCCGCCTCCATTCCGAGCGCGTACTGCTGTTTGCCGCCATAGGCGGTGATCAGGATGAAATAGACGTAGGGTTCATTGGGCCGAGCCCGGATTCGGCGACACAACTCCAGTCCGTCCATCTCGGGCATGTGCCAGTCCGAAATCACCACCGCCGCGGGGGCGCGCTGGTGCGATTCCCAGGCCTCCTGGCCATTCCCCGCCACCCTCACCGTGTACCCCGCCGCGGAGGTCAGGGCCTTGAGGGTCGCGGCGATGACAGGGTCGTCATCCACGATGAGAATGGAGATTCGATTGCCCGCGTGGTCCGGCACGGTCGTCCTATCCGCCGGCGCCGGTTGACCGCTCATGCGGGGCTGTCCAGCACCAGCCGGATCTTCCGCAACAAGACTTCGGGGCTGAAGGGCTTCTGGAGGTAGGCGCTCCCGCGCTCGAGAATCCCGCGCCGGAGCACGGTATCGTCGGTGTAACCCGACATGTACAGCACCCGGATTTCCGGGCGCGCGCTGAGAACCCGGGCCGCGGCCTCCCGGCCACTGAGGCCGGGCATGACCAGATCGGTCAGCAGCAGGTGGATGGGCCCGATGTGGGCTGAGGCCTTCCGCGCGGCACGAAGACCGTCCGTCGCCTCGAGGACGTGGTAACCTTCACGCTCCAGCGTTTCGCGGACAATCCGGCGCACGCCTACGTCGTCCTCCGCGACCAGCACTGTTTCATCAGCGCCCCGCGAGGCCGGCCGGGCCTCGGCGACACGCAACTCTTCCGCGGCTTCATTGAGCCGCGGGAAGTACACCATCATCGTCGTGCCCTGCCCCGGCTCGCTCTCGACCCCGATGAACCCGCCGCTCTGCTTGACGATGCCGTATACCGTCGACAGCCCCAGCCCCGTCCCCTTCCCCTTCTCCTTGGTCGTGAAGAAAGGCTCGAACAGCCGCGCCTTGGTCGCGTGGTCCATGCCCTCCCCGGTGTCCCGCACCGACAGGAGCACCTGCGGGCCGGTGACCATACCGGGGTGTCGAGCGGCGTACCCTGTATCGATCTCGACGTTCGCGGTTGTAATGATGAGCGAACCACCTTCGGACATGGCATCGCGGCTGTTCACCGCCAGGTTCATGAGCACCTGCTCGAGCTGGCCGGGATCGGCCTTCACCGACCCCAGCGAGGGCTCCAGCCGAACCTCGAGGGTGACATCCTCCCCGATCAGCCGCCGGAGCATCTTCTCCATATTGCGCACCAGATCGTTGAGGTCGAGAATCCGCGGCTCCAGTATCTGTTGTCGGCTGAACGCGAGCAGCTGTCGGGTCAGGCCGGCGGCGCGGTCCGCCGCGGTCCGGATCTCGCCGACGTCCTCGAGTCCCGGGTGGCCGGGCGTCAGATCCTCCCGCAGCAGGTCGGCGTATCCCGTGATTGCGGTGAGAATGTTGTTGAAGTCATGCGCCACCCCGCTGGCGAGCTGTCCGATGGCTTCCATCTTCTGGGCTTGACGGAGTTGCCGCTCGAGGGTGCGTCGCTCGGTGAGGTCCAACAGAAAGACCACACCCTGATCCCGGCGATCGTTCAGCGGAGCCACACCAACCAGAACCGGTACGTTTCGACCGTCTTTGCGGATGAGTTCCTTCTCCCAGGGCGCGACCGTCGCCCCTTCCGCCATCTGTTCCAGCGCCCGCTGGTTCAAGTGAAGGTACTCGGGCGGGGTCATTGTCAGGAAATTCACGCCGCCGGCGGCCAGATCTTCCCGGGTGTAGCCGACGATCCGGAGGTATTCGTCGTTAGCGTCCGAGATGACACCACTCGTCTCCCAAAACCCGATTCCCAGGATATTGGAGTCGATCAGGCCTCTCAGCCGGCTTTCCCGCTCCCGCAGAGCCGCCTCGGCTTCCACCCGGGGCGTGATGTCCTGCTGCACCCCGAGGTAGTGGATAGTCTCGCCCTCGGCGTTTCGGATCGGTGCGATCGAGGCGGAGTGCCAGTACAGCCTGCCGTCCTTGCGCCGGTTGCACAGCTCTCCACGCCATGTCCCGCCGGCGGTAATCGTAGCCCAGAGTTCTTTGTAAGCCTCCGCTTGGGTCAGGCCAGACTGGAGTATCCGCGGGGACTTCCCCAGTACTTCCGCCGCCGGGTATCCCGACATGCTGGTGAACCCCGGGTTCACATACTCGATCACGCCTTCGGTGTTGGTCATGATCACCGCGGCAGGGCTCTGCTCCATGGCGAGGGTGAGCCACCGAACGTGTTCCTCCACCTCCCGAGGCGCGGTGACATCACGGAGAATCCCCTGTACCCGTCCGCAAGGCAGGCGGCTGAGATTGATCTCCACGAGGACGATCGACCCGTCCTTACGCAGGAGCTTGCGTTCGGCCAGCCGCTGTTCTCCGTGCGCGAGAGAGCGGAGCCGGTCCATCCCGGCCTGCCGGTCTTCGGGCAGATACGTATCCGCAATGCTGAGCTGCAGCAGCTCGGCTCGGGTGTACCCGATCAAGGCACAGGCCGCCGAGTTGGCGTCGACCACCTGGCCGTCCGGATCAACCACCAGGATCATGTCCGGAGTCTGGTTCAAGAGAGTGCGGTAGCGCCTCTCGCTGTCCTCAAGCAGGTCGCGCGTCCGTAGCAGTTCCTCTCCGAGGCGATCGGTCTCGCTGGCTCCGCGGCAGTGAACCACCACCGCGCCGATCGTTGGGTCCATCAGATGACTCCCACAGAGCGCCTTCATGGGGAGCCACGACCCGGACTTGTGGCGGATTCGGAATTCGAGAAGGTGGGTGGATCCACCCGCCTGGACGACACCGAGCAGGCTCGTGAGCCAATAGCGGTGATCTTCTGGATGAAGCAGATCCGCGACGGGGATTCCTACCAATTCACCGATGCCATACCCGGTAACGGGAGTCACCGCAGGGTTGACATCCAGGACGACCCCAGCCGCGTCGAGGAGGAGGACCAGATCCCCGATGGGCGCGGTCAGCGCCCCGAACAGGGAATTGCGGCTGGCAGGCGCCAGCGCTGCGCCAGCCAAGTCTGGCGCCCTGCCTGACGGCTGGATCTTGGGGCTCATTTGCAGCGGTGCCTCGTCGCAAAGCTCGCCGACGAGGCGTGGGGGGGTCCTCGAGGACAGTAGGAGAATACTACCAGCGCTCCAGCCTGTCATTAGGCAACAATGATGTTTTCTTCATACGCCTTGTACCTGATATATCGGCCTGGCGATCATGACCGAACAGCTTGCCACATAGTTGCTTATCAGGCGTTGTCGGATGTCGTACCCTTGGGCGGTTGAAGCTCGTCCTCCGCGCCGTCACAGCACCTCCGCGAAGCCTCAGCGCCGAGACGGACGACTCGACGGGTCGCCCCTGCGAGCTCGACCCTCCTCTCTGCACCCGGCACTCTTGGCACTCTTGGCACTACCTAACAGTCCGCAGACGCCTCCCCTCCGACCGCCGACGCATCCCGCCTCACTGCAGCCGCGTCCCGTCTCACTGCGGACGCGTCCCGCCTCACTGCGGGCGCGTCCCGCCTCACTGCAGACGCGTCCCCCCTCACTGCAGACGCGTCCTCCCTCACTGCGGACGCGTTCCCACTCACTTACTGACGACAGTGAACTCACTGCGGGCTCGCCCCGCTGAGAACGGACGCGCCCGGATGGACTGCGGGAGCGTCCCTACTCACTTCCGACGCGTCTGAATGACCCGGTACCGCGGCCTCAACTCATTGGGATCCCGTCCCCGCTGCCTGGGAAGTGCCCCACCCTGCCTGGTGACTCGTCCCCGCTGACTGGGAACTGGTTTTAGTGTCTTGTTACTGTCGTTCACTCTCATTGTTAGTGTCGGGTTAACTCACTGGGATCTCTCCCCGCTGATTGCGGACTCGTCCCGCTCCGCTGCGGGAGACTCACCATTGATTGCGGATTGATCCCCGGCGATTGGGACTCGCCCCGCTGAGAACGGGGACGCGCCGCTGAGAAAGGGGGCGGCAGTACTAAGTACTCAGTACTTAGTACTTAGTACTTGGTACTTAGTACAACACCAGCCCGTCTGACCGTCTGACCGCTACCGTGGCTCCCCGCTCACGCTCGCCAGGCGCCGCCGGCCGTCCTCCCACATCGGCTTGAGCTCGGGATCACAATCCCGCCACCAGCGGACGAAGCGGGCGTAGTGTTCCCTCGCTGCGGCCCGGTTCCCCTTCTCCTCGGCGATGCGGCCGAGGTAGTACTCGCGGGGGACGAGTCCCTCAGTACCCACTCCCGAACTCCATCGCTGCGGCACCAGCATGTGCCTCTCCGCCTCTGCGAGGTTCCCCTGTGCGAGGTAGGTCTTCCCGAGAATGAAGTCCGCCATTGCAGGAAGGCCACTGTCGAAACTCCGCAAACTGTCAGTGGCATCGGCAAATCGTCGCAACGACGTCTCAGTAGGATTCCGGGTCCACTCGCTCCAGCTGGCGAGCTGCTGTCCCAGGTAGCGGATCCAGGGACGGTCCTCGGAGCGGTTGAGCGAGTCGGCTAGTGAAGGGCCTCGGCCGAAGGTGTCGGCGATGGCGCGAAGGGCCCGGACATGGCGATCCACCAAGTCCCACCGTTTGTGCGCGATCCACCAGACCCCGACTAGATAGGTCATGCCAGGATCCAGCGAATCGAGCACTGCACCGCTGCGGTACCCCTCGGGGATATGCCTCTCCTCCCACCCAGGGGGGACGGGTAAGCCTTCGAGCTTGTAGGGGCCGGGTGCCAGGTCGGCCCAGAACGTGAAACCGGTATTGCCAAAGAATGAGTCTGCCTCGATGAGGAGTGGCCAGGATCGGCTGAAGCGCCCGCGCAATTCGAATGATTCACCGGCGCCCGAGATGCCGAGGGCACGCATCGACACATCGTTCTTCGTATTGCCTGCGACGGAACGTCCCACCAGCTCGGTCCATTCAGCGAAATCGGGATTGAGGTTGAGGGCATGCTTGGCGGGCAGCAGCGCATCAGAAAGAAGGGCAGGAAGCCGGCCCCTGGCGCTCTGGCGCTCCAGCTCGGTACCAAAGGCCAGCGCCCAGGCCAGTCGAAGGCCGCTGGTCTTCGGGCTGGTCGAGTCAAACCGCGTCAGGGCCCTGTTCAATTGTCCCGACTCGCCTGAGTCGGTTCGCTGGAACGCATCCTCGATCAGATGCAGGTACGCCGGCGCGAATGTGGAGTCGAGGCCGATCGCTCGGCGAAATGCCGAGTCGACGCGCTCCGATCGATCCCGTGCATCAACCCCAGGTGGTAGTAGGCATCACCTAGCAGGTACCATCCCTCGGGGTCGTCCGGATACTCTCGCGTCAGGGTCTCGAGCGACCGTAGACCAGCACCCAGCCCCTTGCTGAGCTCCCAACTTCCCCGTACCAAGAGTGAGTCGTGGCGCCCCAGCCGCGGCAGAGCGTTCAAGGCCACGTCCGGCACACCACCGGGGGAATGCGGCGAGCGAGTCCAGCCCACCGCCGCCCGCCGCCGGAACTGCGCCAGCGCGAACCCGGAATCCGCTGCTACCGCATGATCGAAGGCCTTGATCGCTTCGGGGTAGCGCGCCTCCCGAAACGCCCGCTCGCCTTCCAGGTAGGCTTTGAGGGCCTCGAGCGACCGGGTCGCGAACGGCCCGCCGCTTACCAACCGCGCACTCGGCCCCGCAATCCGGCGGACCAGTTCCGTCGCCACTCGCTGCGCCAGCAGCGCGAGGCTGTCCGGAGGACCTTCCGCGGCGGCGTGCAGGATGGAGTCGGCGACGAGGTCGGAGAGTTCGGCGGCGAGGCGGACTCGCCCGCCCCCAATGGGGATCACCGCCCCGGTGAGGGCGTACCGGGCGCCGAGCCCGTGGGCCACTCGGCTAACAGCCTTGTCGTCACCCTCGCCCTCCTTCCCCACATCGGCGTACCAGCGCTTGAGACTCGTCCGGGCCCCGATGGCGCGGATGCCACCGGCGCCGTCCATCGCGCCGGCCAACAGGTCCACCAGTCCTTCCTTGTAGACGCCGAGCGTCGGATCCGGCACCCGGAAGGGGAAGGTGGCAACGGAGTTCGTGAGGCTCGAGCCGGGTCGGGGACAGCAGAGCTTCCAGGTCGTCGCCAGCCCGGCGACCAGCAACAGGATTATCGCCGCCGCGACGATCGAACGACGCCGGCCCGGAGCCGCCGAGGCTAGTGCGGCCGCGATAGAACCGGAGCCGGTCGGGCTCGAAGGGTTCCCTGTCTCCGTCACCCCCAGCGCCGCCGCAAACTCCTCCGCCGCTCCGAAGCGATCGCCGGGCACCGTGGCCAGCACCCGTTGCAGCGCCCGGTCCACCGTTTCCGGCAGGTTCGGCCTCAGGGTCCGGGCGGTGGGCGGCGGCAGCGTCATTCGCTTGGCGATAATTGCCTGCGCCGTGGGGCCGCCGTGGGGAGGCTCACCGGTCAGCATCTCGTAGAGCACGCAGCCCAGCGAGTAGAGATCACTGCGCCCATCCAGGTCCGCTTCGCCCGCCGCCTGCTCCGGGCTCATGTACGCCGCAGTTCCGACCGAGAGCCCGGCCTCCGTCAGCTGCTCCCCGGCGCTGCGGGTCGGCTTGGCGATGCCGAAGTCAGCGACCAGGGCGTGGTGGGCGGATAGCAGGATGTTCTCGGGCTTGATGTCCCGGTGTACGACGCCCTGAGCATGGGCGTGCCCCAAGGCGTCGGCCACCTCCCGGGCGATGCGGAACGCCTCATCGAGCGCCAGCCGGTGCTCCCGACTCAGCCGCTGGCGCAGCGACTCCCCCACTACGAACGGCATGGTGTACCAGAGCTGGCCCGCGTCGTCGCCGGAATCGAAGACCGGCAGGATGTGGGGATGTTGCAGACGGGCCGTGAGGCGGATCTCCCGGAGGAATCGCTCGGGACCCAGCACCGCGGCCAGCTCGGGCCGCAGCACCTTGAGCGCGACGTCGCGGCCAAGCTTCAAGTCGTGGGCGAGATAGACCGTGGCCATGCCGCCCGGGCCGAGTTCCCGGTCGAGGCGGTAGCGGTCAGAGAGAGCGGTGGCGAGGCGATCTGGAGCAGGGTTCATGATTCACCCACCACGGAATTCACCGCCAAGGCGCGAAGAACGCGAAGGGCACCGGCAGGCGCTTTGCGCTCTTCGTGCCTTCGCGGTCGGCAGCGCCGCGACACAATGGTCTGATTGTTGTGTGATCGGGTCACCATGTCGCGACTCAACGCCCGCGAGAATCCGCGCCGGAGACGATGAGAAGATCCGACTGCGACTTGGTGTAGACGCAGGCGGCTCGTCTCCCGTCGTCCGAGATCGCCGGCCAGAAACAGCCATCAGGAAGGGAGGCGACGAAATCAAATTTCCCTTGCGCCAGCTTGAGCCGCCAGATCTCGATCCTGACGGTCCCCCATTCGCCCACCAAGGCGCGGTGGTTGGCAACGTACACCGTTCCATCTGAAAGCCACTTGATCGGGTAGGACTCGCCAAAGGGCTCTGCCACTCGACTCCACTTCGAGGTTGCGCGATCGACGAGCCAGAGTTCCCCCCAGTTAGTCTGCCGCCGCAAGGTACTGATCAGCAGCTGGCCGCCTCCGGGGGAGGGCATCTGTCCGTTGTAGACCTTCCCCACCGAGTCGGGCACGCGAACAACACTCTCTGTCTGGCTTGCCAGGTCGGTGACGGCGACCTCGCGCCCGTTGTCTGTCGCATAGACCAAGTGCCGGTCGTCCGCGGACCAGCCTGCCCAACTGGTCGGCACGTGGTCCCCGACGCGCCTGAAGGTCCCGCCGGCCAGATCGACCAAAGCAAGGGACGCCCTGGTTGAATCTTTCTGGATGAGACTCAAAGTCCGGCCATCAGGGGCGAAGGTTGGAGACAACTGGTCGGCACCCGTTTGGCCAACCACCCGGGCGGACCCGCCACTGAACGGAGCCAGTTCCACGGCCGAGCGTCCGCCGGCGTTCCGCACATAGGCAACGGACTGGCCGTCCGGTGAGATCGACACCCAAGAGACGTCGGCCGAACCTTCGGTCAGGGCTCGATCCTCGACGACCCTGCTTGGCACGCCCGGCGCCAGCGTGAGCGCATGAGCCTGGCTGGCTGTCACCTCCTCGGACAGGACCACGGTACCCGAGGGACTCACATCGAATGCCACTGCATGAGGGACACTCAGCAGCGCGCGTGATGCTCCGCGTGGCTTGCCGCTATTGAGATCGATGTCGCTCCGCATGAGCCACGCCACCCCCTGCACGCGGCGCAGATAGAAGAGCCGGTCATCCCCATGTCCCCAACGCACGGCGTTGTTGCCATTTCCGACGCGATGAAACGTAGAGTCGACGAGGTTCAGGACCCAAACCTGCTCCTTGTCGGAGATCAGGGCGAGCAAGCGACCATCGCGTGACCACGCAAAGGAATTGGAATACCCCACCGAATCGGGGACCGTCACCTCGCGCGTCGTCTTCCCCGTGCCAAGAGCGATGAACCGGGCCGCGTGAGTGTCGTAGGAGAATTGCACCGCCGTGGTAGAGTCGAGGCCGGCATCGAACGTGTCCATGTCGTCGGTCACCTGGCGGGGAGTCCCACCGGATGCCGGCACCATCCACGTTCCGGCCAGGTGCATGCTGTCCCGCATCATCACGAACAGAATCGCCGATCCATCCCGGGTCCAGCGGGGCGCGAACAGGAGTCGGGATGTCGGCACCAGAACCAACGGCTCTCCACCGGTGACCGCCTGAAGGACCAGCGCCTTGTTGCCGACCACGTAGGCGACCATGCGCCCGTCAGGGGAGATCGCCGGTGCGCCGGCCCTGCCGGAGAATGTGAAGGGCCGAACGCTGGTGGATGGCTCATCCGGCGAGGAGGTGATCCGCACCGCCAAGTACGCCGCGATGGTGAGGGTGCCGAAGAGAACACCGAGCTGAGGCCAGCGGTGCCGCCACCACGGCGTTTCCCAGCGCGTTTGAGGCGCCGCCAGCCCTCGCGAGAAGTCACCCAGAGTTGCGAACCGATCCGCCTTGGCCTTCGCCAGCGCCCGGGTCACTGCCTGCTCCACGGCGGCAGGCACATCCCGCACCGTGCTGAGATGGGGCACCGGCTCCCGCAGCCGCTTGGCAATGATCGCCTGCACCGTCGGCCCGGTGTACGGCGGCTCTCCGGCCACCATCTCGTAGAGACACGGGCAAGACTGTACAGATCGGTTCGTCCGTCGAGATCGGTTTCGGCCAGCGCCTGCTCGGGACTCATGTACGGCGGCGTGCCGAGCGAGAGGCCGGTCTCGGTGAGCCGGTCGCCACCGGCCTCCTCACCGCCAGCGCGATCCCGAAGTCGGCCAGCATCGCCTCCCCTTCATGCAGCAGAATGTTCTCGGGCTTGATGTCGCGGTGGATGACCCCGTGCTGGTGGGCGTACTCCAGCGCCCCGGCGACCTGCTCGTGATGCCGCAGCGCGTCCTCGATGCCGAGTTGCTTCTCGCGTTCCAGCCTCTGCGCAGCGATTCGCCCCGGATGAACGGCATGACGTACCAGAGGAAGGCCGTCGCTCTCGCCGGAGTCGATCAGGGTGAGGATGTGGGGGTGATCCAGCCGGGCGGTGAGCCGGATCTCGGTGAGGAATCGCTCGCCGACCGAGGACGGCGGCCAGTTCGGGGCGCAGGACCTTGAGCGCGACCTCGCGGTTGTGCGTCAGGTCGTGCGCGAGATAGACCGTGGCCATGCCACCAGCCCCGAGTTCCCGGTCGAGGCGGTAGCGGTCCTGGAGCGCGGTGATCAGGCCAAGCGGGGCGGAGCCCATGGCACCTGACAAATGGCGGGAATGCTCCAATTTGCGGCTGGAAGCCGCGAGGCGCCAGCGCGGCGGCGCGCCTACGGCGCCGGCCGTGCGCTACTCGGACGTCCTCGCACACCGAGGTGCAGTCGGTACAGCGCACCCGGCCCCAGCTTGTCGCCCCCGGCGCCGGAGACGTAGAGGTCGGTATCGCCCGGTCCGCCGAAGGTCACATTGCTCGCCAGCTCCTGCCCTGCCGAGTAACGTCGGATGAGCCTCCCGTGCTGGTCGATCACCTCGACTAACCCTGCCCCGAAATGCGCGATGTACAAACGACCGTTCGCATCGAAGGTCATCCCATCGAGAGACGGATTGCTGTCCGGAACGACGGCGAACGCTTCGCGTGGCCCGAGATGGCCGAGTGCGCCGATCGGAAAGCGATACACCCGGCCCTCGCAGCTGTCATCGACGTACAGGGATCGTCCGTCCGGGTGCACCACCACGCCATTGGGATAGCAGATGCTGTCGGCGACGAGCGTCAACCGGAGCAGCGAGTCGGCGTGGAACACCCGCCCTCGGTAATGAGTGGCATCGTCGTCCGTCAGGCCGGGCGAAGTGAAGTAGAAACCCGCGTGTCCATCGAGGGCGATGTCGTTTGGACGGCCCAGGGGCGATCCATCAGGCGCAGTGACGAGAGAGTCGAGCACCGTTGAGGCGTCGGAGGAGAGATGCACCACGGTGCCGAGTCCCGCGATCACATGTGACCCATCGGCAAGGATCTTGTGACCGTTCGGCATCTGCAGTGCGAACCACGGAGTCAGTGTGCCATCGACTGCGAGACGATAGACCCCCTGCGGCTTGAGCGAGTCCCGGCCGACGGAGAGGTATATCGTATTCGACGAGTCGACCACGACGCCTTCGGAGTAGCCGGGCAGGTCCGCAACTTTGATGGGATGAACCGCTTCGGCCAATGGAAGACTCGCGCCCGAGGACCTGCAGGCGTTGATGAGGGACAGCGAGCAGAGGCAAATCCCTCGCGCTCTTCGCGCCGTCGTGGTCAGTCGTCTTTCATCCACGGACGACACCGATGCCACAGATAAGAGCACTTAGCGTCCAACTGCCAGCGAAGGGCTGTTTGAGAACTGCGCCTCCCTCTGAGATCGTGGTTCGCGTCGAAACGCTCACGGCCGCCATTTCCGGGTACGAGCTATCACAGTCCGACAGATACCGTTGCCGGATGAGGACGACGCGGAATTTCGAGGAGCAGGTGATGCGCAAACGCCCCTACCTCCGTCGTGAGTGGATCGAAGCGGTCCTCAGGAAGCCGGCGTTCAGTCAGTCCCAGCCCGATGGTCGAATCCGGCACTGGGCGTATATTGCTTCGCTGGGGCGATGGCTCCGCGTCGTTACCCTCCGGGACGGCCAAACCGTCCACAACGCATTCCCGGACCGGGACTTCAAGGCACCGTCCAGATGAAACTCCTCTACTACCCTGAGACCGATTCGCTTTACATCGACTTGGCCAAACGCCCGGCTGTCGATTCGAGGGAAGTCACGCCGGGGGTGGTCCTGGACTTCGATGCCGCGGGGGAGTTGGTCGGGATCGACATCGATCGGGCGAGCCGGCATCTCGATCTTTCAGGCCTGGAAGGCGGAAGCGTACCCGTGGAGATGATCGGAGCGAGGAAGGCGAACTGAGTACAAAATACCGAGTACTTGGTACTTGGTACTGAATCCTAACTTCCAAGTACTAAGTACTAGGTACCAAGTACTTGGCACTTGCCTCTCCCCTCCACATCCCCCACCTCCGCCAATTCCGCCCGCACACTGTCCCGCTGCGAAATGCGCGAGGGCTCGGGAGGGGATTACTGATTGCTAATTGCTGATTGCTGATTGTTATGATAGCCTTGCGACCGCCCCGACCGCCCCGACCGCCCCGACCGTCCCGACCGTCCCGACCGCCTTGACCGCCGCGACCGCCCTGACCGCCGCGACCGCCCTGACCGTCGGACCGTCCAGTGCTTACCCCCTCGACCTCACGCGCCCCGCTTCAATCACCGCCAGCACCGTAATCGCCGTGATCGAGACCGCGGAGATCGCGCACCAGGGACAGAACGTCTGCAGAATGACGAACTCGGCGTACTTGAGTCGGAGGGTGAACAGAAAGCCCCCCACCGCGAGGATCAGCAGGGTCCAGACCGGCCAGCGGGCCGATTGCAGCTTCGGTTGCAGGCTGGCGAGGCTGGTTGCCAGGAGGAGGGCGTAGCCCACGGCCCCGATGAGCGCCACGTCCACGCCGAGGAACCAGCCCCAACGGCTGTACATGGCGCGCTCGCAGCCGCCCGTGCTGCAGCTAAGGTTGCCGATGACGCCGAGCTTGTAGAGGTGCAGGTAGACCGCCGACAGCCCGGCGACCAGGCTGAGCAGGGCGATGGCCATGCGGCGTCCTAAGGTCATTTCACATCCGGCGTTGGGGACATTGCATCGTTGAGCCCGGCGCGCTCCTGCACCCAGCGAAGGTAGCCGATGACCTCGCGGGTCTCGTCTCGGGACATTCTAGCGACGGGCGGCATGGCCCCGTAGTACCAGTGGTGTTGCCTCACACCCTGCGCGACGGCGGTGTAGATCGATTCGTCACTCAGCTTGCCTACACGGTACAGCGTATCCAGGAGTGGCGGCCCCAGCCCCTCACCCGTTCCGTGTCTGCCGTGGCAGGAGAGGCAATAGGTGTTGAAGAGGACTTCACCGTGATGCCACTCGAGTGGTGTCGGGCCGGGGTTCCAGCCCACATGTGCCCCTGCCGACTTGCGGTGCTCTCCACTGCAGGAGAGGAGGAGGGCGAGGGCTGTCGCCGCTAATTGCTGATTGCTAATTGCTAATTGCCGATTGATAACAGCAGCGGTCATGGCGGTCGAGGCGGTCAGGACGGTCATGGCGGTCGCGGCGGTCAGGACGGTCACAATCAATTAGCAATCAGCAATTAGCAATCAGCAATCAGCCCTGCGAGACCAGTCGTGCGAGGAGCGCGGCGAGGGCCCTGCCCCGATGGCTTATCGCGTCCTTCTCGCCAGGGTCGGCTTCGCCGAAGGTCTTGCCCAGCTCATCGCTCAGAAACAGCGGATCGTAGCCGAAGCCGCCGGTGCCGCGCGGCTCTTCGAGAATGATCCCATTGCAGCTCCCTTCGAACACCTCAGGGATCGCGCCGGAGGTGCGGAGGAGAACCAGCACGCAACGATACCTGGCTCGCCGCCGGCTCTCCGGCGCACCGCGGAGCCTCCTGAGCAGCTCGGCGTTGTTGGCCTGGTCTACCTCTTTCGGGCTGCCACTTGCGTTGGCCCAGCGCTTGGAGCGAACACCCGGCAGCCCGCCGAGCGAGAGAACCTCGAGCCCGGAATCATCGGCGACGGTGGGGAGTCCGGTCTTCTTGAGGAAGTATTCGGCCTTGAGGCGGGCATTGGTCTCGAAGCTGTCGGACACCTCCAACCCGCCTTCGAGCGCGTCCTCGGGTACGCCAACATCGTCAGGAAAGGCGACTTGATGCCCGGCCGCCTCCAGGACTCGGCGAACCTCCTTCTGCTTGCCGGCGCTGCGGGTGGCGAACAGCAGCCTCACGCGCCGAGCACCTTCCGCTGTGCCGCGAACAGCTCGCGGATCCCCGCCTCCGCCATGCCCAGGAGGTTGTCCAGCTCGCCACGGTTGAAGGTGCCCTGCTCTCCCGTCCCCTGTACCTCGACGTAGCTGTCGGGGTGCACCATCACGATGTTGGCGTCCACTCCGGCGTCCTTGTCCTCGAGATAGGCGAGGTCGAGACGCGGCTCGCCTTCGAGGATCCCGACCGACACGGCGGCGACGAGTTGCCCGAAGGGATTGGGAACGCCGGCGCGCTGAGCGAGCCAGGCGCAGGCGTCGGCCAGCGCCACGCACCCGCCGGTAATGCTCGCCGTGCGGGTGCCGCCGTCCGCCGTCAGGACATCGCAGTCCACCTTGATGGTCCACTCGCCGAAGGCCATGGTCTTCATCGCCGCCCGAAGCGAGCGGCCGATGAGCCGCTGGATCTCCTGGGTGCGACCGCCGGGGCCGCGGCGCTCCCGATCGGTGCGTTCGAGCGTGGCCCGGGGCAGCATCGCGTACTCCGCGGTAACCCAGCCTTCGCCGCTTCCCTTCTTCCAGCCGGGGGCGCCCGACTCGACGGTCGCGGTGCAATGCACCAGCGTGCCGCCCATCCGGATCAGGCAGGAGCCTTCGGCGTAGGGATTCGCGTTCCGCTCCAGGACTACGGGGCGGAGCTGGTCGTTACGGCGTCCGTCAGGTCGGGCCACGAAGTTTCTCCACGATTGCAGTTGTTGAAAAGCCGCTGGTCAGCTCCACATGCTTGACCCGTCCACCACGCGCCTGAACGATGTCGGCACCGATGGTGGTCTCCGGCAGGTAATCGTTCCCCTTCACCAGCACATCGGGCTCGAGCGCCTGGATGAGTTCCAGCGGGGTGTCTTCCTCGAAGATGACCACGCACTCGACCGCCTCGAACGCAGCCACGACCCGGGCCCTGGCCCGGTCCGGGACAAACGGGCGATCGGGACCTTTCCCCAGGCGTCGAGCCGAATTGTCGCTGTTGACCCCCACGACCAGGGCGTCGCCTTCCGCCCGGGCGGTTTCGAGCAGCGCGACGTGGCCGGGGTGCACCAGGTCGAAGACCCCATTGGTGAACACGACGATTCCCGGTTGTTCCCCGCGCCAGATCACGGCGTCGTGTCGCGACCGGATCTTTTGTTCCGTTGACTGGTTCATCCGGGCGCCTCGCCGCGACCGACGATGAGCTTGAGGGCCAATGGCGCAAGGAAGGTCGTCGCCATCACCATGAGCAGTACTGCGCTGAACGTGGCCTCACTCAGGAGGCCCGATCGTCGCCCGATGTCCGCGAAGATCAGGCCCACCTCGCCTCGCGGGATCATCCCGACACCGACCGTAAGGCGATTGAAGGGTATCCAGGGCGCGGCCCATCCCGCCGCCACCTTCCCCACCATGGCAAGCAGCGTCAGCGCGCCTGCGACCATCAGGAGTTCACCGGCGCCGGCATTGCGCGGGTCGAGGAGGGTCAGATCAGCGGCCGCGCCGACGTTGACAAAGAAGATCGGGGCCAGCACCGCCGCCACCGGTTTGATCTGCTCGTCAACTACCTGGTGATGACTGGTCCCTTTGAGAATCAGGCCAGCCGCGAACGCACCGATGATCAGCGCCGATCCCGCCTTCGCGGCGAAGGCTGCAAGCGCCAGCGCGAATGCCAGCGAAAACACGACCACCACTCCCCGGGCCCGCATTCGGGTGACTCCGTCGGCCAGCCTCGGCATCAGCATCTTGCCAGCGAACACCGCCGCGATCAGAAATCCGGCGGCAACCGCGAAGGTGGTCGCAATGCCCAGCGCGCTGATCGCTCCGCCTGCGGCGAGGCCGGAGACCACGCTCAGAATGACCAGCCCGATCACGTCGTCCAGCACGGCGGCGCCGAGGATGATACGCGCCTCGGGCGTTTCCATGCGTCCCAGATCGCCCAGGACCCGGGCCGTGATGCCGACGGAGGTAGCAGTCAGCGCGGCTCCGATGAATATGGCTACCGTATTGAGGTCGCCGCCGTCCCCCATCATCGGATGCGGGGCTCCCGCCCAATAGCTGTAGCCCAGCGCGAACGGCAATGCTACTCCGACCATCGCAACGGCCGTGGCGGCCGGCCCCACCCGCAACAGCGCCTTGAGATCGGTCTCCAGGCCCACCTCGAACAGCAGCAGGATGACGCCCAGTTCCGCCAGGAACCCGATGAAATCGCCCCCGGGCGCCGTGGCCGCGGGGACGATCGCGAGCAGACTCGGTCCCAGCAGCAGGCCGGCAGTGAGCTCGCCCAGCACGGACGGCAGTCCCAGCCGTTCGGCGATTTCGCCGAGCGACTTGCCCGCGACCAGCATTGCGGCGACGATCAGGAGAAGATTGGGGAGATCACCCTGTCCCGCGAGCGCCCACAGGGCGGAGGGACACAGGAGCGCGAGCAGGACGAGCTGCCAGGGTCGCGGCCGGCGCCGGCCGCCGAGGCTCATAGCGGTTCTTCCGCCGTCGGCGTGAAGATGAGGGTGCGGGTGAAGAGCGGGACAACCACCGTCTCGGTGTAGTGCGACGTGATGACGATCTTCCTCGGCTTGCCGCTCCGGGTGATCTCGAACTTACGGGCCTCGTCCGGAAGCCCCAGCTCATCCGCCTTGGCCTCGAGCCGCCGACGGATCACCGCGTCGCTCAGGGTGGGGGCCAACCGGGCAGAGGAACGCATTTCGTCGACCAGCTGGTAGTAGCGCAGCCATGGTTCACCGAAGTGGATCCCGTAGTAGACCAGCGCCACGAAGATGAGCAGTGAAACCAGGCAGCCGGCTGTGCTAGCACCGCGCCGTGACCTGAGGGCCCTCGTCACCATTGTGACTGTGCTCCGTCCACGATGTTGGTCACCAGCTTGCTGAGGGCGCGGCCGCGCGCCTGCGCCTCGGTATCTCTGCCCGGCTCATAGTCCCCTTCGAGCGTCATCCCAGATCGCTGCCAGAGGCTCTTCCCTTCCTTGTTGACGATCTCCACCGACAGGGTGACCTGTACCAGCCGCTTGGTCACGGTCACCTGACTGTTGCTGCCGCCCTGGAACGCCACCGGTACGTCGGGATCGTAACGGCTGATACTCCCCCGCACCACAGCGTCAGCGCTCGCTTCACCCGACTGTCGGAGACCCAGGCGGCCTTGTACCGCGGCGCGGACCGAATCGGACACTTCCTGGGTGAGGGTGGGCTCTGCCGTGAGATTGTCGAACGGCAGGATGGCGACAGTCTTGATCTCTGGCGGAAGGCCGCCGCCCTTGAACCCGTACAGGCAGCCGGCGAAGGCGAGTACGCTAAGGCTCGGGAGGACGAGTCCAGGTTTCAGGCGGGAAGGCAACCGTGTCCACTGTCGCGTAAAAGTTGATCTCCAGTTTGGAAGGCACTGTGGGCGCCGTCAACCGAGCCTTGGTCGGCGACCCATCAGCCCGTAACGTCATCTCGCTCCGCCCGACAACCTTGCCCGCGTGACGAATCTCCGCGTAGAACATGGCGGGTTGCGCGGCCACGCGCAGGTAGTTCGTCGTATCGGGGCCGTCGATATACTGCCAAGCCGCCTTCCCCGACTGGTCGAGGCCATTCAGCCGGGATCCCGGACTCGGCCCGCGCGCCACTCCCAGCACCGACCAGAGTAATGCAATGCCGGGTACCAGTTCGTCCACCGAACGATCGGGAACTACCCAGACGGCGGAATCGCCGATCACCATCGCCGAACCCTTGCCGATTCCCAGCGAGCCTGCGAAGTCGAACCGGAGGGAATCCGGTGACGCAATCCTCGCGCTGCCGCGTCCGCCCTTGCTGGCCTGTTCATCCTGATACAGCCAGGTGAATCGGTGCAACGCCGAATGCTTTGGCTGAGTCGCAGCCACCCAAGCACTCACCTGCTCGGGACTCGCGGTCCGCATCCCCTGCGGGGCGAGCGATGGCACACTCCCACGACAACCTGAGATGCCGAGCGCAAGATAGGCCAACCGGCTGGCATGGTCAAGCCGAAACCATTGCGGCATCAGTAGTTATACCCGATGAAGAACTGGACGAAACTGCGCCGCTTTTGTTCGTCGGTCAGCCCGTAGCCGCGGAAGTTGGCATCGGTAAAGCGCCGGCCCCAATCGAACCGGAGCACCAATCCAGGCACCAGCGGCATGCGGAACCCGACGCCCCAGGAGCCGATCACCGCGCGCTCCTCCTCACTGAACAGCCAGGCCCGGCCCACGTCGACAAAGAACGCTCCCTGGATCTCAGGAAATCGGAACGGCCCGACCGGAGTGCCGAGTGTAAAGTAATCGAGCAGGGGATAGCGCAGCTCGGAATTGAGCATCCACGCGCGCGATCCGATGATATACCCGTAGTTCGGATAGCCTCGGATGCCGAGGGTTCCACCGATGTTCACCCGCTGCGGCCGGTCTCCCCCGCTGTAGAAGCCCATGGCGCGGAACGCGAGGGCGCTCCGCCGGCCGAGGCGGAAATACTGCCGGGCATCCGCGACGGTGGTATGGCTATCGAACCGCGCGTTGCTGAAATCGCTCGCGACCCCAGTCGAGACTGCCAGCAGGTGGCCATCGATCGGGCCGGTGGCGGTCCAGAGGGTGTTGTCGTGGATGTACGAGATGTACTGCGACGCGATCCATCCCACCCGCCGGGGATCGGCAACCGGCAAGGTGAAATCGACCCGATCGGAGTGCTCCACCGAGAACTGCCCCTCGACCCGCGCAAACTTTGATAGCGGGTAGCGCAGCAGCCCGAAGCCGCCCGCGGTGTTCTCGGTGTAGGCCGGGAAGAAATCGCCCTCGTACTGGTTGCCCTTGAACCGGAACAGTCCCACACCCCAGTTCAGCCGACGGGTCTGATTCAGGTACAGACCCAGGACGCTGATGTTCTCGAACAGGCTTCCGAACCTGCGCCCCTGAAAGGTCGAGAGGTTGAAGTAGAAGAGATTGTCACTGAGCAGGTCGCTCACCAGGAAGGTCGCGCCTTGACCGGTCCCAACCCGGGGCACGTAGGCGAACTCTCCGGCTGCGAAGTCGAGCGTGTACTTCCGGTGGTAGGGCTGGCCCTTCATCCGAGCCACATCCCCCGTCTCTCCCGCCGGCCACTCCCAGCGACTGTGCTCAGGCGGTTCGGTCAGCGCGAAGCTTTCCTGTCGGGCGGTGGAATCGCCGGGATAGAGATAGATGCCGAGGGAAAGATCGTGGAATCCTCCCACGAGGAACGCATCCCGATCGCCGGCGGGAGCGGCATCGAATGCACCGGTCCACGCCGCGGTTTCGCGTCGCCCATTTCCCAGCGTGTCCATCGAGAAGACGTTGAGCACGCCGTCCCGGCCGGAGCTGAACAGGATCCGGCCATCGGCGAGCCACCGCGGCGTCTCGTCTACCCAGGCGCCATAGGTGATCTGATGGATGTTCCGGGTCGCCAGGTCGAGGACGAACAGGTTGACCGCATCGTCCAGTCCCCCGGCGGTCCGGTCGGAGGCGAATACGATCCTGGTCCCGTCCGGGCTGAGGCTCGGGTCGAGGTCCTGATACACGTCGTCGGTCAGATGCTCGAGCTGCCCGCTCGGCAGCTGCACTCGGTACAGGTCGGAGACGCCACTCTCGGCGAGGCCGCTGAAGATCACCGACTCGCCGTCTGGACCCCATACCGGCGAGATGATGGAGACGAGGTTGGGGAACTGGTATCGACCCACGACCTTCCGGCGCACTCGATCGAAGACGATCAGCGCATCCCGATCCCGGTAACGGGAGCTGAGCAACAGCAGCCCAGGACGCGATGCATCGATACGCGAGTCGAATGAATGGAGATTCTCGAATCCGCTGCTCCGCCCTGAGGTAATCAGCGAGGTGGCGTGACCGCCGTCCAGCGGCCGCTCCTGCACGGTGATGAGCCCGTTGCCCCCGGCCGAATAGACTACGGTTCCACCATCGGAGTCGCTGGGAGAGAAGCTGGGCTTGATGGCCGCGGATGCCACCAGCCGCGCGATCGCCGGCAGCGAGTTTCTCCCCTCGGCGGCGGGATAGTATTGCCGCCGCATGGCGACCTGAAACTCTTCGTTCAACTGCGCCAGCGAGCGGCCGTAGGTGCCCTTGATGGCGGACTCGAAGGTGTCGTAGCGCCACATCTCCCGATAGAAGCTCGACACCCGCCAGTCGCCATAGGTATCCGCCAGCCAGCGATGGATGCGGCCGCCCAGCGGGTAGACGATCCCGCCGCTCACGTAGTTGAGGTCCTGCAGGCGCGGCAGACTCCCGCCAATCACCAGGTCGCGGAGAATCATCTCGTCGCGTGCGTCTTCCCCACCCGACCACAACTCCGCCAGGCCTTCGGTCCACCACAACGGAATGGGGATCTGGGTCGAGCGCGGTGACTTGTCGTAACGATCGTAGAGCAGGCTGATCTGGAAGACGTGCACCATCTCGTGCCGCAGTGTATGCCGGAACTCCGCCATGTTGCCGCGGAACGGGAGCGTCACCCGCCGCTTCAGAAAGTCGGTGACGCCCAGCAACCCCTCGGGTGGACTGAAGGGGAGAATGTTGGTCTGCTCGAAGTCGGAGTGCGAAGCGTAGACGATGAGCGGAATGCGGGAGGTGACGGTGTGCCCGAACTTGGGCGCGAGCACGTCGTAGGTCTCTTCGGCGTAGGCCAGCGCCACCGGCGCCAGCGCCGCCTCCTCCGGATAGTAGTAGACATCCACCCGGGTCCCATGCAGCACCTGCCAGTCGAGGCGCCGGTACTGGACCTTGTTTTCGCTCAGGAGGTAGTACTGCGCCGAGACCGCCCGAACCGGGACGGCCGCCAGCGCGATCCACAGGACTAGCCGCGATACCCGTATCATCGGTGGATGCGCCGAATGCGGTCGCCCGCTGTGATCTTCTGCAGGACGGCCATGCCGCTCGTCACCCGGCCGAAGATGGTGTAGCCACCGTCCAGGTGTGGCTGTGGACTCAGGGTGATGAACCACTGGCTGCCGCCGGTATCGGGACCGGAGAGCGCCATCCCCACGTAGTAGGTGCCGTAGCGACGCAGGTTGAGCTCATCGCGAATGGTCTCTCCCGGACCGCCCCAGCCATCGCCTCGCGGATCACCAGTCTGCACCACGAAGTTCGGCACGACGCGGTGATAGCGCTGGCCGTCAAAGTAGTGCGCCTCCATGAGTCGCATGAAGCTGGCGACCGTCGTCGGCGCCTCCGCCCCGAACAGCTGCATCTCGAACGAGCCGAGCTGGTCCACCTCGACCGTCACCGTGGGATAGCGCTCGGTGTCGAAGCCGGTCTGAAACCGTCGCACGATGTTGCGATAGTCGTCCATGCTGCGCCCGGTCTGCAGCGGGTATGGGCTACCCCAGGCCGCCGATGCCAGCGGCCAGTTCTCCTCGGCCCAGCGCAGGATGACGTAGTTCTCCGGGGCTCGGAGCTGCGTCAGCGCCAGGCGCTCGGCCTCCTGTGAGGACCCGGGGGCTGACTTCGTGGCTGCGAGTACTCCTGCGAGCGCCGACAGGGCCGCATCCGGGAAGGAGTCCCGGGCGGCGGCCTTGTACATCTCCAGTAAGAGCGGCACATCCGCGGCGCTCTGACCCCGAGCGATGCCATCCGCGGCGATGCTTCGAACCGCCGCGTCGCGATTCCGCGCCAGCTGCCGGCAGGCCGCCAGGTATGCGGGATCGGGACCGGGCACCCGCTCCCCCCACCCTAGCAGCGCCGCGGCGATCACCCGCGGGTCGACGTCCTTGAGGAAAGCCGCTACCGCGCTCGGATTCGCGATCGTCCACCCCTCCGCCGCGGCCGCCCGCGCGCGCCAATCGGCGGCGCCACTCCAGCGGCCGACGAGCCCGGCGAACGCCGTAGTATCGAGACGGGCCAGGCTCAGCAGCGCCTCACGCCGGATGGCAAAGCTGCCCTTGGTTCCTCCGGCGATCCGCAGCAGGTCAGGGATCGCCGCGCCGCCACCGAGCTCGCCGAGGGTGGTCGCGGCCTGCACCTGGATGGCCGGAACCGGATCCTCCAGCAGTGGCACGATCTTTCGCGCGAGGGCCGGTGCGTGGTACGTGGATAGGGAGCGCAGCGCCTGCACCCGCACACCCGCGTCGGCGTCATTGGACCCGCGAACCAGTAGTTCACCGATGGCGGCCGGATCGAGCCGGGCGGAATCGGCATACGCGCGGGTGAGCGCGCGGACCGCCGCGGCACGGACGATGGGGGCCCGGTCGCCCGCCGCGTCCACGAGTTGCGCGCCGGCGGCGTTGACCCTGAGCCGCGCGAGCGAGTACACCGCAGAGTAGCGGGTGTCGTCCTTCGGCGCGCGCACCAGGCCGAGCAGACTCGAGATCGGGGCGTTCGGGCCTAACCGCCATGCTTCGAGTGCGGCCCGCTGCACGAGGTAGAGGGAGTCGGCGCGGTCCTGCCAGAAGGAACTCGTGAGTACCGAGGTGACGAATCGCGCGGCTTCTGCGCCCCCAAGGCGCGATAGCGCGGTGAGCAGCTCCGGCGCTGCGAGTACTGACAGAAGGGCCGGATCGCGGGTCCGCGCAATCAGCAGCGGGACGGCCGTGGTGTCGCCGATGAGCCCTAGCGAGAACATCACGGTGGTCTGTACCAGAGAGTCGCGATCCAGCAGCAGCGGTGTGAGCAGTGCGATACCGCGGGTATCGCGGAGCCGCCCCAGATCGAGCGCGGCCTCACGCCGGACCGTGCTGTCGGGATCGGCGAGTGCGCGGCGGAAGAGCGGCTCGTCCAGATTCCGGGCATCGGTGGCCGCCAAGAGACTCGCCAGCACCTCCACGTTGGCTTCACTCTGACCTGCGAGCGCTGCGCTCGCGCCGGAACTCAGTGCGCCGAGCACGGCCAGCGTGACCCACGCCCTCACGCGCGCGGCGCGCCTCCCAGCGCGCGCACCACCGGGTCGGGCAGCCGCGACAGCTTGTGCTGGTGATCCAGGCACAACAGCGTCGTCTCTGCCTCTGCGACAGGGGTACCGGATGTGGCCTCTTCGAGCAGGTACGTAAAGATGACCCTCCTGGAAGCGATCTCCTTGACTCTGCAACGGATGTTTACGATGTCATCGTATCGTACCGCCGCCCGATAACTGATCTTCAGGTCGGTCACCACCAGACGGACCCCCTGCTCTTCCAGTTCCCGATAGCTGTAGCCCGCCTTACGGAGATGCTCCGTTCGCGCGATATCCAGCCAAACCACATGTCGAGCGTGGTAGACCACGCCCATCTGATCGGTTTCGGAGTAGTTCACTCGGACCGTGGTGACGGATTCGGCGAGGGGCTGGTGCACAGTGGGAGGGGAACGGGAGAACGGGAGAATGGGAGAATGGGAGAACGGGAGAACGGGAGAACGGGAGAACAGGAGAACGGGAGAACGGGGACGACGGAAGGTGGCAGCTAGGCTACTCGGTCGCAAGCCGCATGCTCGCGACCGTCTGACCGTCTGACCGTCGGCCCGTCGGACCGCCCGACCGTTCATACAATTCCCCCGTTGCCCCGTTCCCCCGTTCAACCGTTCCACCATCCTACCGCGCCCTTACCTCGACCCGTATCTTCACTTCCGTGCAATGCCAGCGTGTCGTGCTGGTCGGGGACGCCCACCTCGGCCGTGGCTCCCCAGAGGCCGAGTCGGCCTTCCTCGCCTTTCTCGATGCCGTCCCCGCCCTGGGTGACGGGCTGGTCATCACTGGAGACCTGTTCGAGTTCTGGTTCAGCTACAGCCGGGTCGTGCCGCGCCGCGGCGCCCGGGTGGTGGCGGCGCTTGCCCACTTAAGGCGGCTGATTCCGGTGCTGCTGGTGGGGGGGAATCACGATCGCTGGGCCGGCAGCTTCTGGCAGGACGAGCTGGGCATCGAGTTCGCGGCGCTGGAAGCGCGATTCGATTTGGGCGGCCGGCCGGCGCTGGTGGTACACGGCGATGGGATCACCGAGACCCATTGGTCGGCTGGAGTGCTCCATCGACTGCTCCGGCATCGCTCCACCGTCGCGCTGTACCAGGGGATCCACCCCGATCTCGGCCTGTGGCTGGTGGATCGTTTGAGCGGCTACCTTGGGGATCGCAACCGCACGCCGGAGGAGATCAATGCCTCGGCAACCCGTCAGCATGGCTGGGCGCGCAGCCGGCTGGATCTGGAACCAAGTCTGGCACTGCTCGTCATGGGACATACCCACCGAACCGCGGTCGTCGCCACGCCGTCTGGCCAGCTCTACGTGAACCCCGGCGCCTGGTTCGATGGATTCCGGTACGCCGTGGTCACCGAAGGCAACGCGACGCTCGCCCACTTTTCTCCCTAGGCCATGGCTGAACTCGCTCCCAACGACCCCCTGATCAGCGAGCTCGCCACCGCGCTCGCCGGGCGTTACACCCTCGAGCGGGAGCTGGGCCGGGGGGGCATGGGCACCGTATTTCTGGCGCGCGACCTCCGGTTGGATCGGCTGGTCGCGATCAAGCTGCTCCCGCCCGAACTCGCCGTCCGCCCGGAGCTGCGCGAACGGTTTCTGCGCGAGACTCGCACCGCCGCTTCCTTCTCCCATCCCAACATCGTAGCAGTGCATGCGGTCGAAGAGGCTCCCGGGCTGCTCTTCTTCGTGATGAGCTACGTCGAAGGCGAGACCCTGAGCCAGCGGGTGAACCGACAGGGTCCCCTCCCGGTGCCGGAGGCGCTGCGGCTGTTGCAGGAGGTGGCATGGGCGCTCTCGTACGCCCATGGCCGCGGGGTGGTTCACCGGGACATCAAGCCGGACAACATCCTGCTGGAGCGTTCCACCGGCCGGGCCCTGGTCATGGACTTTGGCATCGCCCGTTCGGTGGCGGCCTCCGGACTGACGCAGATGGGAGAAACGGTGGGAACCCCGCACTTCATGAGCCCTGAGCAGGCTGCGGGTGACAAGGTCGACCAACGGAGCGACTTGTACTCGCTCGGGGTAGTGGGCTACTACGCCACCACAGGCCGACTGCCCTTCGATGCTGCGACCGCCCAGGCCGTGATGGTCGCCCATATCAGTCAGACCGCCACCCCCGTCTCCCGCTTTCGGCCGGATCTCCCCGCTCCGCTGGCCAACGCGATTGACCGATGCCTCGCCAAGTCACCGGAAGATCGCTTTCCGACTGGGGAAGCGATGGTGGAAGCCTTGGAGCAGGGGCGGAGTCGGCAGGTGGATGTTCCGCCGGCCATCAGGGTGTGGACGGTGCGAGCCGACACTTTCTTCCGCAATGGCTTCCTCCTGGCTCTGATCATGCCGCAGTTCGTGCGGTTCAGTGCCCAGGGGGCGCAGGCGATCTTCAGCTCGGTCATCTTCGCCGTGGTGGTGCCTTCGCTGTGGGGACAGATCCCGCTCAGCATGCGGGAGCTGGCCCGGCAGGGCTTTGCCTACGGCGATCTCCGCAACGCCATCCTTGCCATCGATACCGAACGTGAGGGGGTCATCGCCGCCCTGAACGCCGATCCACGCCACGTCCGTCGGCGCAGACGCAAACTGTTGATGCTCCTCGGTGGATTCCTGGGAGCGGTTCTGGCGATGATTGTGGCGTTCAGCGGCAGGCGGGCCGATGGGCCCAACTCCTACAAAGTCTCCGCGCCCGCACTGGTCGTCCTGTTCGTCGGCTTGTGTGTCGCAATGATCTGCATTGTGTTTGCCGCGGCGACGTTGGCCTCTTCCGGGCGCATGGACCGCAAACTCCACGCGCTCTGGACCGGCAGAGTCGGCAAGCTGCTGTTTCGTCTGGGATCCTGGCGGCTATCGACAGAGGAGTCGACGGCCTCCACATCTCCGGGTGGTCGCGGGGCACTCACGCTCCTCGAGGGCCTCCCGAGCGATGCCAAGCGGCGCCTGGGCAAGGCGCGCGTAACAGTGGAGCGGTTGGAGGGAGAACTGGAACGGCTCGAACGGCGGGAGCGGGAGCTGGAAAGCGCCGCGACAGAGGCCAAGGCCAATGCCCCCTCCCTGCCGGGTAGCAGCGAGCGGCAACAGTCGCTGCTGGATGATCTCGAGCGTGCCCGTCGGCAGGTGGCCGATCGCAGGGCGGCGCTCCTCGGCGGGCTCGAGAACGTTCGCCTCGCCCTAGTCCGGGTGAAGAGCCGGATCGGCACGCCGGAGGATGTGGAGCGAGAGGTGACTGAGGCGGCCCAGCTGCTGGGAGGAGTTGGGTGAGAAGTGAGGAGTGAGACAGGTACCGAGTACCGTGTACCGAGTACCGGGTACAACCACCCCGAACCTTGCGCGGGTGCTAGGATGCCATCTCATGCAGAGCAGGAGCTTTTGTACTCGGTACTCGGTACTCGGTACGCGGTACTCGGTACTTTTTATTACTCCTCACTCACACTACCCCAACGCCACGACCTCCGCCGCCGTCAACTTCTCCCCGATGAACCGCGCGCCCACCTGCCTGAACCTTGGTTCGTCGTCGCTGACCACAAAGCGGTGGTAGACGGGCTCACCCGGCGGCGCTTCCAGGCCCTGCTCGACCAGCGTTTGCGCGACGGCCTTCGCTGTCTCCTCGGCGCTATCGATCAGCCTGACGTCGTCCCCCATCACTCGGCCGAGCAGTGGCTTCAACAGCGGGTAGTGAGTGCAGCCCAGCACGAGCGTATCGACCCGCGCCTGACTGAGTGCGCCCAGGTACTCCTGCGCGATGAGCACCGCGGCAGGGTGTGAAAACCATCCCTCCTCGACCAACGGCACGAACAGTGGGCACGCCACCTGCGCCACCGTGAGCGCGGGGGCCAGGGCGTGTATGGCACGAGGGTACGCGTTGCTGGCGATAGTCCCTGCCGTCCCAATGACCCCAACGGGCCCGCCTCGCGTGGCGGCCACGGCGGCCCGGGCTCCGGGCTCGATGACACCGATCACTGGTACCGGGGATTCGTTCTGGAGCGTTGTCAGTGCGTGAGCCGTGCTGGTGTTGCAGGCGATCACGACCAGCTTCACGCCCTGGCCGAGGAGCCACTGCAGGATCTCCCGGCTGTAGCGGCGAACGGTGTCCGGGCTCTTCGGGCCATACGGCAGCCGTGCCGTGTCACCGAAATAGATCGTGGACTCTGCGGGGAGGCGTTCGTAGATCGCCCGGGCGACGGTGAGGCCGCCAATCCCCGAATCGAAGATACCGATCGGGGCGGAGTTCACGGAATGCGGAAAGGAATCTGGACGCTTCCGCCGATGCCGCCTCCTGGCATAGGAGCGGCGCGAATCTCGAGATCCTGGGGGAAGTCCCAGAGGTGAGCGGAGACGTAGGCTTCGATGGCCGAGAAGAGATGGTTGAACCCCAGGAGCACCAGCCAGTCCTGCCGTTCTTTCTCTTTCGAATGGATGCTGCCCGACCTCGTCCGGCGGAGATAGCTAAGCTCGTGGCTGGTCTTGATGCTCATGCCCAGCGTGACCCCTTCCCACATGACGAAAAGCGCCCCGGTCAGCTTGCGATTGAGCTTGGCCTGGCCCCAGCCCGGGATCAGGAGGGAGCGCCACAGGCCGCCCATCGGGGAAACCGGCGCCTTGAAGTAGACCGAATCGGCGGCGCTATCGGCCCGCGCTGGCCGAATGACGGAGTCGGGTATTACCGCGGCCGAGTCCTGCGCCCACAAGTCTGAGGTCACCAAACCGCCGGCTCCACCGAAGGCCAGGAGCAGCAACAGGCACCGCCGCGATCCGGTCATCGGACGATGCTCCTCACCGCGGCCGCGAAGCGTTCCACATCCTCCTCCGTCGTGTCCCAGGACGTCATCAACCGTACCTCCGAAGTCTCCGGGTTCCACACATAGAACAAGGCGTGCTCCTGTAACGCCGCAATATGGTGGGGGGGAACCAGTGCGAACACCCCGTTGGCCTGGACCGGCTGAGTGATGGTGATCTTGGGCACGTCACGGATACGCGCCGCGAGCAGCTGCGCCATCCGGTTGGCATGGGCCGCATTGCGACGCCAGAGATCGGTACCCAGCAGAGCGATGAATTGCACCGCCAGAAAGCGCATCTTGCTGGCGAGCTGCATACCCTGTTTCCGGAGGAACACCATGTCCGCCGGATCCAGCCCATTCAGGAAGACGACCGCCTCGACGCCCATGAGGCCGTTCTTCGTGCCTCCGAACGAGAGCATATCCACTCCCGCCTCAGTCGTGAATCGCGCCAGCGGGCAGTCCAGAAAGAGCGCCGCGTTGGCGATCCGCGCCCCGTCCATATGCAGCAGCAACCCATGTCGATGTGCGGCGACCGCGAGGGCCTCAACCTCCTCGGGAGAATAGACCGTCCCGAGTTCCGTGGCCTGCGTGATCGAGACGACCCGCGGCTGTGCCCGGTGCTCATCGCCGACGCTGTGAAGCTGACGGGGGATATCGTCCGGGCGCAATTTGCCATCCGGAGTGGCCACTGGAATCAGCTTGCAGCCGGCAAATCGCTCCGGGGCGCCGCATTCGTCCACCTGAATGTGGGCTCCCGCCGCACAGATCACTGCGTGGTACGAGCGGGTCACCGCCTGCAAGCCCAGAACGTTCGCGGCGGTCCCGTTGAAGACCAGCCACGGCCGCGCCTGCTCGCCGAAATGCTCTCGAAAGACCGCGTGGGCCTGCTCAGTGTAGGGGTCCTGGCCGTAGCTCCGCGCATGGCCGACGTTGGCCTGGGTGATCGCCTCCAGTACCTCGGGGTGGATCCCGGCATTGTTGTCGCTGGCAAAGCCGCGCTGGCCGGTCATTGGGCGAACATCATGGGCAGGGCGCCGGGAAGAACTCGAATGTCGAGCGGGCCGGGTTGGCTCCTGATCTCTCCGTCGAACTGCGCGCGGAGCGGGCCGGCCGCGCTCCGGATCACCAGCTGGCCGCAGCGGAAATGCCGCACCTGCCGGAGGCCCAAGTGTCGTCCCAGCATGACGAGGGGCAGCTTGAGGAGAATCATCGGGATGGGCATGTCCTGGATGGCGCAGATATCGAGCTGACCGTCGTCGGGCCGGGCGTGCGGTGTGATGCGGAAGCCGCCCCCTACGATCGGTCCGTTGCCGACTTCGAGCAGCAGAAGCCGGTCGCGGAAACTGTCGGCTCCCGCCTCTACCTCCGCTTCGAACGTCTCCCGGCTGGCAAGGGTGCGGAACACCGTCAGCAGGTACGCCGGGAGCCCGCGGCCGTGCTTCATGCGCGCCAGCCGATGGGCGACCTCGGCATCGAATCCCACGCCAATCGAATTGAGGAAGTACTCCCCCCAGCCCTCACCCACGTCGAGGTGCACGATGCGCCCCCGGGCCAGCCGATCGACGGCGACCTCCGGTGAGTGAGTGGCCGTCCCGCACAACTTGGCGAAGTCGTTGCCCGTGCCAGCGGGAATGATCCCGAGCGGCGGTCGTTCCGCCACCTTGGCCTGCAGGAGTCCGTTGGCCGCCTCATGCAAGGTTCCGTCTCCGCCGAGCACCAGGATTCGAGCGGCCCCCTGCTCCACCGCTTGGCGCACGATCGCCACGGCCGCGCCTGGCGCCGTCGTATCGATCCGCTCAACCGGCGCAAATGCTCGCCGGGCCGCGGTCTCCGCCGCGACCGCCAATCGGCCGGCCCGCCCGTGGCCAGCCGTCGGATTGACGAGAAGGATGGTGGTCAAGGTGACATAGGGTACAGTGAACAGGGTTCAGCGTACAGGGGGCGGAATGTGGGGGGCGCCGTCAGACGCCAGCCGTAGGCCGTCCGCCATCCGGCAGATCTTTGGCATTGCGGGAAAGTCGGTCTACGCAATTGCTTACCACGGAAACACGGAGAACGGCGGAGAAAGATGCACCAAGGTCTACTGCGGATCTTTGGCATTGCGGAAGGTTGGTCTACGCGACTGCTTACCACGGAAACACGGAAAACAACGGAAGACGCACGGAATAAGAATGAGATAGGAAACACTCTGTCTGGTTCTCAGTGCTGTGACAATAGCGGCCGAGGATCAGCATGGCTGGGTGCCTGACACTGCCAAGAAGTATTCCGTGTGGCTTCCGTAGTTTTCCGTGTTTCCGTGGTAGGAAGTTTGGGGGCCAGACCTGCGGATATTGGCAGCCATCAGCCAATAGCCGATAGCCGTCTGTTTGCCCAAACTGCTAACCCCGGAGACACGGAGAACAGCGGAGAAAGATGCACCAAGGTCTACTGCGGATCTTTGGCATTGCGGAAGGTTGGTCTACGCGACTGCTTACCACGGAAACACGGAAAACAACGGAAGACGCACGGAATGGGAGAGAGACAGGAAACATCTGATCTGGTTCTCAGTGCTCTGATCATGACCGTTTAGGGTCAGTCTGGGGGGATGCCTGTCACTGCAAAGAAGTATTCCGTGTCTTCCGTAGTTTTCCGTGTTTCCGTGGTAAGAAGTTTAGGGCGCCAGACCTGCGGAGAGGTTGGCAGCCATCAGCCGATAGCGGCTGTTTGCCCAACCTACTAACCACGGAGACACGGAGCACAGTGGAGAAGATTGAAGACTGGACCTCGAATAGGTGGCGGGAGCGTGTGGGAATCGAACCCACCGGAGCCGCCGAGGGCGCCTCCGTCGCGGTTTTGAAGACCGGCCAGACCACCAGGCCCGATCCGCCCCCAGATGGTCAATTGCTGATTGCTAATTGCTGATTGCTAATTAGCCAATTGCCAGTTGGTGATTGGGTCGTTAGCCAACCCCCGTGCGCCATTCGGCATTGCAAGAGACAGCCTCCTGTTGCTCGGCCCTCGCCACCAACTCTCGACCGCGTCCAATCAGCAATCAGCAATTAGCAATCAGCAATTCTCTCAGCCCTCAGCCTACCACCGCCACCACATCGATCTCCACCCTCACTCCCCTCGGCAACCCTGCCACCGCCACCGTGGATCGGGCCGGCTTGTGAGCGCCGAAGGCCTTGGAGTAGACCTCGTTCATGGCGGAGAAATCGGCCATGTCCACGAGGTAGACAGTCGTCTTGACCACTTTGGAGAGGCTGGAACCCGCGCCTTCGAGGACCGCCTGAAGATTGGCGAGCACCCGTTCGGTCTGCTCTTTGATGCCGCCGCCCACGACTTCCATCGTCGCGGGGTTGAAAGCGATCTGCCCTGCAGAGAAGATGAAGCCGTTGGCGACCGTGGCCTGGCTGTAGGGGCCGATGGCCTTGGGGGCCTTGTCGGAAGTGACGAACTGAATTGGCACGAGGTCTTACCTCCGGTGGGCGGTGTTCAGTGCAAGAGTTCCAAAAGTGCCAAGAGTGCCAGAGTGTCAGAGTGCCAAGAGTGCCGAAGAGCCACAACGCACCGGCACTCTTGGAACTTTTGGAACTCTCTGTGAACCTCCAGAACAATCCCTTAGAACAACCCCTCGATCCTCCCATCCGCATGCACCCGAATGGCCTCCGCCGAGGGTGTCTTGCTGAGCCCGGGCATTGTCATGATCTCACCGGCGAGGGCCACCACGAAGCCCGCGCCGGCCGAGGCGTAGACATCCTTGATGTTGATCTTGAAACCCTTCGGGCGACCCAGTTTGGTCGGATCGTCGCTGAAGGAATACTGGGTCTTGGCGATGCACACCGGGGTGGCGCCGAGCCCCATCTCCTCACACTGGACGATGGACTTTTCCGCAGTCGCGGAGAACACGACGCCATCCGCGCCGTAGATCTGGGTCGCGATGGTTTCGATCTTCTGCTTGATCGGGAGGTGTGCGTCGTACAGGGGCTTGAAGTCCGCCTTGCCCTCTGCCAGTGCAGCCAGTACCTCGTTGCCGACGGCCACTCCCCCCTCGCCGCCGCGGGCCCATACGTCGGACAGCGCGGCGCGGGCACCCCAGGACCGGGCGGCCTCGATCACCGCATTCTGTTCATCTTCGGTATCAGACAGGAAGCGGTTGAGCGCGACTATCACCGGCACCCCGAACTTCTGCACATTCTTGACGTGCGCTTCGAGGTTGACGATCCCGCGCTTCAAGGCCGCAACGTCCGGCGTCCCCAGGCTGTCCTTCTTCACGCCGCCGTGCATCTTGAGCGCCCGCACCGTCGCCACGACCACCGCCGCCTCCGGCTTGAGGCCGCCGAAGCGACACTTGATATCAAAGAACTTTTCGGCGCCGAGATCCGCGCCGAAGCCCGCCTCGGTGAGGACGATGTCGCCGAGCGAGAGGCCCAGCTTCGTCGCGACGATGGAATTGCAGCCGTGGGCGATGTTGCCGAACGGTCCGCCATGCACCAGGGCCGGCCCTCCTTCGAGCGTCTGCACGAGGTTAGGCAGCAAGGCATCCTTGAGAAGCAAGGTCATTGCCCCGCTCGCCTTGAGGTCGCCGGCGCGAACCGGCTTCTTGTCCCGGGTCAGGCCGACGATGATCCGCGCCAGCCGTGCTTCCAGATCCGGCAGGTCGGTGGCCAGGCACAGGATGGCCATGATCTCGCTGCCTGGCACGATCACAAACCGCTCTTCGCGGGCCGGACCGCCGTTCAACCCGCCGAGTCCGAGTGATGATCGAGCGCAGCGCCCGGTCATTCATGTCGATGGTTCGCGGCCAGGCGATCCGCCGAGTATCGAGCCCCAGCGCATTGCCGTGGTGGATATGGTTGTCCAGCATCGCGGATAGCAGGTTGTGCGCCGAGGTAATCGCGTGAAAGTCGCCGGTGAAGTGCAGGTTGATCTCGTCCATCGGCACCACCTGCGCGTAGCCGCCTCCGGCGGCACCGCCTTTGACGCCGAACACCGGACCGAGCGACGGCTCTCGGATGGCCACTACGACCTTCTTGCCGAGTTTCCGGAGCGCCTGTGCCAGACCCACGGTCACCGTCGACTTGCCCTCGCCCGCCGGCGTGGGGTTGATACCCGTGACTAGCACGAGGCGGCCCTTGGGTTTGCGCTTGGCGATGGCTTCCGGGGTGATCTTGGCCTTGTATCGCCCGTAGGGCAGGATCTCCTCCGGACCCAGGCCAATCTCCGCTGCGACCTCCGCGATGGGGCGCAGCTTCGCCGCTTGGGCGATCTCGATATCCGTTGGGACTTTCGACATGACGGCGTGCTTCCCCTGAGAGAAGGGTGGAGGACTTAAGCGACGGACGCCTCGGAGAGTCGCGGGCCAAAGGCCCGAGCGGCGTTGGCACCGGTCTGGGCAATCAACTGATCCACCGGCACTCCACGCACCGTAGCGATCCGCTCGGCGGTGGCTCGGACGAAGGCCGGCTCATTGCGCTTCCCTCGATGCGGCACCGGGGCGAGGTAGGGCGCGTCAGTCTCCAGCAGGAGCCGCTCCGCCGGAACCGCCCGCACCGCAGCGTCGAGGTCCCAGTTCTTGAATGTCACCATGCCGCTGAAGGAGACATAGTGGCCATGCTCCAGCGCCGCCCGCAAGAGGTCAGGGCCGCTCGAGAAGCTGTGCAGGACGATTGTGGCCGTCGGATGATTGGCGAGGACGGCAACGATGTCTCGGTCGGCCTCGCGGGCATGAATCACCGCAGGCTTGCCGGCCCTCGTCGCCAGGGTGAGCTGGCGTTCAAAGACCTCGCGTTGAACTGTTCGCGGGGCGTGATCGTAATGGTAATCCAGCCCCATCTCCCCGACCGCCACGACCCGCTCGTCACGCAGCGCCGCAACGAGCCAGGCCTCGGTAGCGTCGCTCCAGATCGCGGCCTCATGGGGGTGGACACCAGCGGTGCTGGACAACCTCCGCTCACCCGAGACGAGCTCGAGCGCCCGGGTCGCGGCGGTCGGCGACTCCCCTATCACCACGATGTGCCCTACGCCCGCCGCCCAGGCCCGGGCAAGGACCGCCTCGATGTCAGGAGTGAGCTGCTCGGCGCCGAGGTGGCAGTGGGTGTCGATGAGCATTCGCCGTCCGCCTTCCGCCGTCGGTCGTCGGCACCTACCTGGTGGCGGACGGCGGATGGCGGACGGCGGCCTACCCCTTCGCCCCCACCGGCTCCTTCGCCGTCGCGGGTTTGCCAGCAATGGTCTTGACGCCGCGGGCGTCCGCACCCGGCCACTTGTGCTCGACGGCCATGAGCACAGGGCTCGCGATGTAGATCGAGGAGAACGTTCCGGTGAACACGCCGAAGAACATCACCAGTGCGAATGGACGAATGACCTCACCCCCGAAAACCGCCAGGGCCGTCAGGGTCGCGAGCGCAGTCCCGTGGGTGAGGATGCTTCGCGGCAGGGTTTCGTTGATCGAGCGGTTCAGCACGTCGCTGAAGTGATCGCGCTTGTACTTGTGCAGGTTTTCCCGCACCCGGTCGAAGATGATGATCGTATCGTTGAGCGAATAACCCACCATCGAGAGCACCGCGCCGACCACGACCAGACTCACCTCGAGGCGCATCAGGGCGATGAATCCGATCGTCAGGATGATGTCGTGCGCCGTGGCCGCAATAGCCGCGAGGCCGAACCGCCACTCGAATCGGTAGGCGAGGTACGCCAGTACCGCAAGAAAGCTGTAGAGGATCGCCAACAAGGCCTTGGTACGGAGCTCCCCACCAACCTTGGGGCCGACGGCGCCGCTCGATTCGATCCGGTACTTGCCCGAGCCAATCGCCTGATCCAGCGCGCTGGTCACCGCGGCCGCAGTCACCTCAGTGTTGTCGGCGTCGGCGCCCTCTTTCGCGGTGCGAGCCCGAATGGTGTAGGTGCCCGCCGAGCCGAAGGTCTGGATCTCGGAGCCCGGTACGCCAGCCTCATCGAGCGCCGTGCGGATCTTGGCGACATCAACCGCAGCCGGGGTGTTCACCTTGAAGTGGATCAGGGTCCCGCCAGTAAACTCGATGCTGTAGTTCAGGTGCCAGACCGCCAGGGCGAACAGGCTGATCGCGAACAGCACGC
The DNA here is from genome assembly GCA_963748035.1 of uncultured Gemmatimonadales bacterium. GTDB lineage: Bacteria > Gemmatimonadota > Gemmatimonadetes > Gemmatimonadales > GWC2-71-9 > JADJOM01. Next base: position 979,720 of record CAVVHO010000005.1, read on the forward strand.
CGGTGACCACGTAGGCGTATCGGCGGGCGCCGATGAAGTCGTACTTGGCGTGGGCAAAGAAACGAATCATGTCAGATGCTCAGCGTTTGCATGGCCGGGCGCTTGTCCAGCCAGATCATGAAAAAGGTCCGGGTGACGAATACCGCCGTCACCATGGACGCGATGATGCCGATGGTCAGCGTCACCGCGAAGCCCTTGATCGGCCCGGTGCCGAACTGGAACAGGAACAAGGCCGTCATCACGGTGGTCACGTTGGAGTCCACAATCGCGTTCATCGCATGCTTGAAGCCTTCGTCGATCGAGAGTCGCACCGTCTTGCCTAGTTCCAGCTCCTCGCGTATTCGCTCGAAGATCAGCACGTTGGCGTCTACCGCGATTCCCACCGAGAGGATAAGGCCCGCGAGGCCTGGGAGTGTGAGGGTTGCGCCCAGCATGGCCAGGACGCCTAGCGAGAACAGGACATAGAGACCCAGTGCCCCCACCGCCAGAACGCCGCTCATGCGGTAGATGCCAATCATGATCAGGACCACCATCAGGGTACCGACCAGCCCGGCCACAATGGCGCCATGGATCGAATCGGCACCCAGGCTGGCCCCTACCTCCCCCTGCTCGACAATCTTCAGTGGCACCGGCAGCGCGCCGGCCCGCAGAGTCAGCGCCAGGTCCTGCGCCTCCTGGAAAGTCTTGCCGGAAAGCGTGATCTGCCCGCGGCGCTCGATGCGTTCCTGAATCACGGGCGGCCTGCCCTGCACCTTGTCGTCCAACAGGATCGCCATGTAATTGCCGACGTTCTTGCCCGTTCCTTCGCCGAAATCACGTGCGCCCTTGCGATCCAGCTCGAAGGTGACAATCGGCCCGCTGGTGAGCGGATCGATGTCTCCCTTGGCATCGACCAGATTCGCGCCGGTGGCGATCGGCCGGTCTTCGAGGACGTAGAGCGGCCGATAGCTCTTCGCGTTTACCGAAATCGGCGCCGAACCCCAGCGGTACCCGAACCGTCGGGGAAACAGCGTCTTCACGTCCGGGATGTTGAGCAGACTATCCACCCGCGCCACCGCACCATCCTCTACCAGGTATTCGCCCGGAAACAGTTGGTATTGGGCGGTGTTTGAGGTCTCGATGAGACTCGAGAGGACGCCCCCAATCACTGGAGTGGAGTCGGCCGCAGCGCTGTCTTTGTGGGTGCTGTCGCTGCGGGTGGTATCGCCCTTGAGAAGCTCCGTCACCGCACTCGGCGTCACGGGCGCGGCGCCACCCGAGGCGGCTTTGACGCCCAGGCGGGCCAGCGCGCGGTCCATGGCCGGGAGCGCCTTCTCCAGGGCACCGGAGCGGTCGGTGATACGGAATTCCAGGAAGGCGCTCTTCTGCACGATCGATCTGGCGCGGGCCGGGTCGGAGATCCCCGCCAGCTCCACCACGATGCGGTCATCGCCCTGCTTCTGGATCAGCGGTTCGGTCACCCCGAACTCGTCGATCCGCTTGCGCAGCACGGTGAGCGCCAGATCGATATCCTTGGCGGGATCAGCCGATACCCGCTTGGACTGGTCCAGCTCGAGCCCCAGGTGCATGCCACCCTGGAGGTCGAGTCCGCGTTTGAGGGGCACCTGTTTGAACGTCGTGTCCCGGAGGACTCCATCCGCGCCGGGACTGCGCAGGGTCACGCTGCGCGGGACTAGCGCAATGATGGAGATGAGAATCATCGCGACGATGAGACCAACACGGGTCTTGAGAGAATGGACGATCATTCAGCCTGGATCTGTAACGCGCGACTCTGGGCCATCGAAGACGCGTGCCGGGCGAGCGCGTCGAGGGCCGCGGCACGGTCCTGCTTGAGTTGAAGCTGCAACTGCTCAATCGAGGCGAAGCGCTGCACATCCCGTAGCCGCTCCACCCATTCCACCCGAACCCATGCGCCATAGAGGTCGGCGTCGACCTCGAACAGGTGCACTTCCACGCCCCGCCGGGTTTCGCCGAACGTGGGCCGCGGGCCCTGGTTGAGCATGCCGCCCGCCTGCCCTCCCGCCCACTCCACTCGGGCGGCATACACCCCATCCGGCGGGAGCAACTTGCGATCGGGGAACTCGGCCACGTTGATCGTGGGGACGCCGATGGTACGGCCGCGACCCTCCCCCTTCACGACCCGCCCACTCAGGGTGTAGGGTCGCCCGAGGAGCCGCGCAGCACTCCCGAGATCGCCCCCGGCTACCGCCCGGCGGATCGCGGTGCTGGAGACCGCGTGTCCACCAAGTTCGACTGCCCCGACCACGTCCACCGCGAAGCCATCGCTGGCACCGAGCCGTCTCAAGGTCTCCACGTCGCCGCTCCGACCCCGCCCGAAGCCATGATCGTGGCCGATCACCAGTTCGCGCATCCCGCAGCGTCCGATCAGGACCTCGCGGACAAACCGCTCCGGCGGGTAATTCGCCAGTTCGCGATCGAACCGCAGGAAGACCGCGTAATCGAGTCCGCTGAGCGCCAGAATCTCGCGCCGTTCCGGTCCACTCGTGAGCAGTGGAGGTGCCGCGAGCGGATTGACCACCTCGAGCGGATGCGGCTCGAAGGTCACCAGCACGCTCTTCCGTCCCGCGGCCGCGGCCCGATTCGCGATCTCGCGCAGCACCGCCATGTGACCGAGGTGCACCCCGTCGAAGGTTCCGACGGTGACCACGGTGCCTTCCGGGTGCGCGGGAAGGAGCGGAATCATCCTGCCGCCTCGAGCACCACTTCCGGCTGCACTGTCCCCTCGTGCGCCGCGCCGACCGCGATCAGTCTGCTGTCACAGACGACAGCGCAAAGCCCTTCTACCAGCTCCGCCGTCGCCGGGCGAATCGCCTTACCGAACCCGACGGCCAGTGCGTCGGGCTCACCCACCGCGACCCGCGGCAGGTGCCCGAGCACTTCGAGCGGCGGACGCAGCGCCGCCGCGGTGATGGCCTCGAGCGGTATCGCGTCCTCCACTCGGAGGGCGCCGATGGCCTCACGCCGCAACGCCGTCAGGTGACCCCCGGTGCCAAGCCGAAGTCCAAGGTCCCGACCGATCGCCCGAACGTAGGTCCCGGCACTCACCGTGGTCCGAAAGCGGAGGTCGGGATAGCTGTACTCCTCGAGCTCCGCCGCGTAGACGTGAATGTCCACCTTCGCCAGCTCGACCGGCTCGCCGCGCCGCGCTCGCGCGTAGCTCCGTTCGCCTCCCACCCGCTTGGCAGAGAACGCGGGTGGCCGTTGCTTCTGCGGGCCGCGAAGGCTGTTCAAGGCGTCCTCGACGGCTCGGCGACTCGGCGGCTCCCCAACCGGCCCCGGGACTGGCTGCCCTTCCAGATCGTCGGTCGTCGTCGCGACGCCCAGCCGAGCCGTCGCGAGATAAGTCTTTGGCTGCTCGCTGATGAATCGCGCCAGCCTGGTCGCTCGGCCCACCAGGACTATCAGCAGGCCCGTTGCGAAGGGGTCGAGCGTCCCGGTGTGCCCCGCAGCCCGGGTCTTGAGGACGCGCCGTACCCGGGCAACGACATCATGGCTGGTCGGACCCGCCGGTTTATCAACCAGCAAGGCGCCGTTCAGCTCGGCTTCTCCTGTCGGAGCTCGCCCAGAACCTTGTTGATCCTGGCCGCGTGCTCCAGGCCGCGGTCGAGCTCGAAGCGGATCTCCGGCAGAATCCGCGTCGTCAACACCTTGCCGACCCGGCTGCGCAGGAAGCCCGCCGCGCTCCCGAGACCTTCGAGGGCTGCCGTGCGCTCGTCCTCGGTTCCCATCACGCTCACCCGCACCGTCGCGACCGAGAGGTCGTTGGTGACCTGAACCTCGGTCACCGTCACGAAGCCGATCCGCGGATCGCGCAGCTCGGTGAGCAGCGCATCTGCAATGACATGACGCACCGTTTCCGCCACCTGGTCCGGGCGCCGCTTTGATCCCTTCATCCTGACGTCACCACCGTATCGATGATCCGCACGCCGTCGGTCTGTTCGACTACCCGGTCGGCCGCACGGAGGGTTTCTTCAGCTACACGCCGGTCACCGACCGTGGCGCAGGCCAGTCCGGCCCGTTGCCAGAGATCCTGGTGCTCCACCTCGGCGACCGCGACGTTCAGCTTGCGCCGCAACTCCGCCTTGAGCGACTGCAGGATGGCGCGCTTGTCCTTCAGCGACTGGCAACCCTCGAGGTGGAGGTCCCAGGTCTGGACGAGGACGGGCATTCAGAGTGCCGGGTGCAACAGTGCCAAGAGTGCCAAGTGTCGTTCAATTAGCAATCAGCAATTAGCAATCAGCAATTCAGTTCGCCGACCCCGCCAACGTCCGCTTCACCTCTTCCACCCGGTAGGCTTCGATCACATCCCCAACCTTGATGTCGTTGAAGTTCTCGATGCCGATGCCGCACTCCATCCCTTCTTTCACTTCCTTCACGTCGTCCTTGAACCGCTTGAGGCTGGAGAACGTCCCGTCGTAGACCTGCACGCCATCGCGCAGCACCCGCGCCTTGGCGGTCCGGGAGAGCGTCCCGTTCCTCACCTGGCAGCCGGCGATGGTGCCAACCTTGCTGACCTTGAACAGCTGCAGCACGGTCGCGTCGCCCAGCACAGTTTCTTTCGATTCCGGCTTGAGCAACCCTTCCAGCGCGGAGCGCACCTCGTCCACCGCCTCGTAGATGATGCGGTAGCTGCGCACATCGACTTGTTCCCGTTCGGCTGCGGCGCGAGCGCCGGCGTCGGGCCGCACGTGAAATCCGATGATGATTGCGCCCGAGGCCTTGGCGAGCAGCACGTCGCTTTCGCTAATCGAGCCCACGCCGCGGTGCACGATGTCCACCCGCACTTCCCCGGTCGACAGCTGGCCCAGCGCGTCCGCGAGCGCTTCCGCCGGCCCGCCCTGGTCGGCCTTGATGATGAGGCGCAGCGCGCCCATCTGTCCCTGGGCCAACGCCCGCGAGATGTCCTCGAGCGAGCCGCCTCGCGCGGTGCGCCGGTTCTGGGCTTCCCGTTCGAGCCGTTGCCGCTTCTGGGCAATCTCCCGTGCCTCCACGGCGTCCAACGTCACCACGAAGTTGTCGCCGGGCGATGGGGTCCCTTCGAATCCCAGGATCTGCACCGGGAGGGACGGGCCCACTTCCTTGACGTTCTTGCCGCGCTCGTCGTACAGCGCGCGGACGCGGCCGGAGAACTTGCCGCAGATGAAGTTGTCTCCGACGTGCAGCGTCCCCTTCTGCACCAGGATGGTCGCGACCGGCCCCTTGCCGGGGTCCAGCGTCGCTTCCACCACCGTGCCGCTGGCTGAGCGCTCGGGGTTCGCCTTGAGGTCCAGGATTTCTGCCTGAAGCAGGATCTGCTCCAGCAACTTTTCGACGTTGGTGCCCTTCTTGGCGGAGATCATGGTGGACAGCACCTGTCCGCCGAACTCCTCCAGCACGACGTTATGCGCGAGCAGGTCCTGCTTCACCTTCTGCGGATTGGCGTTGGGCAGATCGATCTTGTTGATCGCAACGATCATCGGCACGCCGGCATTCTTGGCGTGGCTGATCGCCTCGACCGTCTGCGGCATTACCGCGTCTTCCGCCGAAACAACCAGCACCACGATGTCCGTCACCTGCGCGCCACGGGCGCGCATGGCGGTGAACGCCTGGTGGCCAGGGGTGTCGAGGAAGGTGATGGTCTTCCCGTTCGGCAGCGTGACGTGATAGGCGCCGATGTGCTGCGTAATTCCGCCCGCCTCACCGGCCACGACATTCGCCTTGCGGATGTAGTCGAGCAGTGAGGTCTTGCCGTGGTCGACGTGGCCCATGATCGTGACCACCGGCGGCCGCGGCACCTGCTGCCCCTCGTCGGCCTCTTCGGCCTCGGGCGAATCGGTGGGGGCCGCGTACTCTTCTTCCTTCATCGCCTGGTATCCGAACTCCGAGGCGATCAACTCGATCTGGTCGAAGTCCAGGCGCTGATTGACCGTGACCATCAGGCCCAGCTCCTTGAACGCCAGCTGGACGATCTGGGTCGCCGGGACCTTCATCAGGTCGGCAAGCTCCGCCACCGAGATGAACTCGTTGACCCGGATTCGGGTCTTCTCGGCCTCCCGCTCCTCCTTGGCCCGCGCCATCGCCTCCTGGTAACCGCTCGAGTCGCGACGGACGCCCTTCTTTACAGTCCCGCGATGCATGCCGGCGAGAGTCTTCTCGATGTTCGCCAGCACCGCTTCCTGGTCCACCGAGGACTTGCGGCCCTTCTTCCCCTTCTTCCGCGCGGCTCCCTTCTCCGCATCTGGTCCGAAGGTCCGCGGGCGCTCACCCGTGACTGGCGCGCCCGGTGCAGCCCCGCCGGGCCGTCCCGGACCACTTGGGCCACCTGGGCGCCCCCCGGGGCCCGTGCGCGGTCCACTACCGGGACGTGTGCCCGGTCCCGCTGGCGAGCTGGAACTGAACACCGGCTTGGGTCGGTTGAAGCGCGGGACTTCGCCACCGGGACGCTCCACCGGCCGTGGGATGCGAGTGGGGATCCGCGGAAGTCCGCTCGGCCCGTGCGGAATCGAGGGCCGCGAAGTGAAGACCGGTGACTCGGTCGGCGCCGCAGACGCAGCTGGCCGCTCTTCCCGGCCCGGCTCGCCGGCAGTGCCTTCCACTGCCTGCTCCTCGGCCGGCATGGGCGGCAGGTCCTTGAAGAGGGCCCTGGCGCGCTCCTCGATCGAGGCCGTCAGCATGGGCTCTTCACGCTTCTCGATCGGACGGGCCAGTTCCAGCGCTTCCACTCGGAGCGCCTCCGCGACCCGCTCGGCTTCGGCCTGGGCCTCGACCTGGGCGACCTCCGCGGCTGTGCGGCGCCGCTTGGCGGGCTTTGCCGCGTCCGAGACGGGCTCCGGTTCCGCGGCCGCCGCCTTGGCGGTCTTGGTCGCCTTCTTGGCGCGCTTCTTCGGTGGCGGCTCTTCGGTGGCCAGCGCCGCTTTCCGCTTTTCGCGCTCCCAGCGTACCCGGACCGCGGACACCTGCCCATCCTCGAGCGGAGACATGTGGCTCCGCACGAAGATGTTCATGTCCTTGAGCAACCCCATAAGGTGCTCCGCCGACACGCCGAACTCTGCTGCCAAATCATGAACTCTGGTCTTGACCACTCACGCCTCCAGTTGAGCACCACCCCGGACCGCGTCTGCGAGCCCCTGGGCCAGCGCCCTGTCCAACACACCGGCGACCATGACACCCGGCCGTCCTAGCCGGGCACCGATCGCCTCCGCTGTGGGGCCCTGGAAGCGCGGAATGCCTCTTCCGGCCGCCAGCCGCACCACCTTTTCCGCCGCACGAGGACTCACGTCCGCTGCCACGACAACGCAGGCGACCGAACCCGCCTGAAGCGCGGCCCGAACCCGGTCCACGCCAATCACCACCTGCCTTGCCCTGAACCCCAGGCCGAGCAGGCGGAGCACGCGCTCAGCCTGCTGATCCGCTTTCGTCGCCGCCTTCTTCCGTCAATTCAGCCAGGAACGCCACGAGTTGCTCGCTCCGTTCCGGAGTCATGCCCGCGATGCGTTCAATGTCCTCGCGCTCCAGATCGAGCACGTCCTTGAGCTTCTCGTATCCTGCCCCGTTGAGGATTGCAAGCAGTTCCGGCGACAGGCCCTTGAGCTCGGCGAGCGGCAACTGCATGACCGCCTCGTCTTCCGGAGGCAGCGGTGCGAACAGCGGCCCTTCGCCGCCCCGCTCCAGCCACTCCCGGCTCGAATACAGATCGATCTTCCAGCCGGTCAGCTCCGACGCCAGACGCACATTCTGGCCGTTGCGTCCGATCGCCAGAGAGAGCTGATCCTCATCCACCACGGCCTGAATCGTCTTGCTCGCCGGATCGGAGAAGACCTTCGCCACCCGGGCCGGAGCCAGGGCGAGTCGGGCGAAGCGCTCGGGATCCGGCGACCACGGCACGATGTCGATCCGTTCACCGCCCAGTTCGTTCACCACCGCCTGCACCCGCGAGCCCTTGAGACCCACACAGGCGCCCACCGGGTCGATCGCGTCATCCCGGGAGATCACCGCGATCTTGGTACGGCTGCCGACCTCGCGAGCCCACGCGCGGATGTCCACGATGCCCTGCTGGATCTCGGGCACCTCGAGCTTGAACAGCGCCTTCACGAAGAGGGGATCGCCCCGGGACAGGATGAGCCGTGGACCCTTGGGTGTCTCCTCCAGCCGCTTGAGCACCGCGCGGATGGTATCGCCCTGGTGGAACTTCTCGCGGTGATTCTGCTCCCGGTACGGAATGATCGCTTCCGCCTCGCGGAACTTGTTCAGCATGATGACCAGTTTGCCGCGTTCGATCTGCTGCACTTCGCCGGAGAGGAGTTCGCCGACCTTGCTGGCGAACTCGTCCCGGATCCGGGTGCGCTCACCCTCGCGGACCCGCTGGATGATTCGCTGCTTGGCCGCCTGTACTGCCAGCCGGCCGAATTCGGCAAAGGGAACTTCCTCCTCGAGCATGTCACCGGGCGCGAACTCGGGGTCCTCGTACTGGGCTTCCTCGAGCGCGATCTGGCTGCTCGGATCCTCCACCACCTCCACCACCTGGCGGAGCCGGACAATGCGGAGGCTTCCCTTCAGTTCGTCGAACTCAAGCTCGAACCGGACGTTGGGCCCGTAGCGCCGCGCGAGCGCGGCGTGGATCCCGTCCCGAAGCAGGTCGAGCAGTTCGGCACGATCGAGTTGTTTGGTGGTGGTGAGCTCCTTGATGGCGCTCAGCACCTCTGGGGAACCGGACATCCTTCGTCTCCTACCCTTTATGGCTCGCGGCGGCCAGGGGCCGCCGTATCGTCGGCGTCCTGCAGCAGCGCGTCCTTCACATCGTCGAATGCCACTACCGTCTCCTGACCGTCCGGAAGCCGCAGTCGGACATGCTCCTCGTCAGGGACCTCCAGGATCACGGCTCGCGGATGCCCGCCCAACCGCCGGGCGGTAATCCGCACGGTCCGTCCCACGTACTGCCGCCAGTGCTCGGGGAAACGCACCGGCCGCTCCAGCCCGGGCGAAGAAACCTGCAGCAGGTAACGATCGCCGACCCCGCCCTCACCCTCGAACCAGGCTTCGAGGACTCGACTCACCCGGGCGCAATCGTCTGCGGTGACGCCGTGTCCCGGCCGGCTGCCGGGGCGGTCGATCCGGACCTTGATGGAGGGACAGGGCGGCGGGCCGGCCTTCCGGAATTCGATGAGCTCGAACCCCAGGTCAACGACGTGGCGTCGTACAGCCTCAAGCAGCGAGTCGGCACCCATCGGCACAAACCAAAAAAAATGTGGGGGAACTCCCCCACATCATCACAAGCCCCGGCTGGAGATCCCCTTACAGCGGGGAAAGTATAGGTATGAGGCAGGGGTTCGTCAATCGGGCGGACGGGCGGACGGGTGGAAGGGTGGAAGGGGGAGGAGGCGACAGGCGATAGGCGACAGGCGACAAACTTCCCTCCCCCTGGCTGTCGCCTATCGCCTATCGCCTGTTGCCTGTCGCCTGCTGTTGTCGCCTGTCGCCTATCGCCTGCTGTTGTCGCCTGTCGCCTATCGCCTGTCGCCCTGCTGTTTCGTCGCCTGTAGCCTGTCGCCTCTTGCGCTATCGGCCATCCGCTCTTTCAAGCCGGCATCCCCAGATACGCCACCATCCGTCCGTCGTGTCCCTTGGACGCTCGATGACTATAGAACCTCGGCCTGTCATGGCTGGAGCACCATTGTGATGTGGAAATGTTTTCCACGCCCAATTCATGCGCTTGGCGGGCTAGAACCGCGCGCAGATCTGCGTGCCACGGCCCAACCCCTGAATGCGCTATTCCGCACCCCGCCATAACCTCATATCCAACTTCATAGCAGTCGCTACAAATACCTACACCACAATGTATTACGAGATCAGTTGGTACCGACCCAACAGCCTCGACCAGAGTCTTAACTCCGACCGAAAGAATGCGCTCGCTGGTACCCCGCCAACCGCTGTGCAGCAGCCCAATGGCTCCGCGGACAGGGTCGATGATGTACACCGGGATACAGTCCGCCACTGTGACAGTCAGCAGTATCCCGCGGGTCGCGGTTCCATGGCCATCGACCCCCTCCAGCTGGGTCCAGCCGGCCCCGTCGCTGTGCCAGGCGACCCTGGTCTGGTGTACCTGATTCCCGAGGATCACGGCATGAAACCCGGGTTCCGCCTGACGAAATGCCCGCCAACGGGTCATGACCTCACGGACGGGTGCGTCGGTCCAGAGGCCGAGATCGAACCCTCGCCCTTCGCCGGGTCCCCTCCCGGTGATCCCGGCAACAATGCCGTAACGGGACCGCCAGCCCGGAATCTCGAAGCGCGGAACCTGGCCCGAGACTGGCTCCTCACGAAGCGCTTGGGGTTGGGCGGGGGTCATGCGAAGGCGGACAGGCGCCCTACTCCAACCGCTCGATACTGGCGCCCAGAGCCCGGAGCCGGGAATCGATCCGCTCGTAGCCCCGTTCGATCTGGCCAACGTTGTAGATGGTGCTCTGCCCTTCCGCGGCGAGCGCGGCCAGCAGCATGGCCATGCCAGCGCGGATATCCGGGGACTCAACCGGTCCGCCTCGCAGACTCGAGGGCCCGGAAACGACCACCCGGTGCGGGTCGCACAGGACGATCCTCGCGCCCATACCAATCAACTTGTCCACGAAGAAGAGCCGCGACTCGAACATCTTCTCGAAAATCAGCACCATGCCCTCGCACTGGGTCGCGGTTACCAGCGCGATCGACATGGCGTCGGCGGGGAAGGCCGGCCACGGCCCGTCTTCCAGCTTCGGCACATGGCCACCCAAATCCGGGCGGACCCGGCGCTCCTGTCCCGCATCCACAATCAGCCGCGAGCCATCCACGCGAGGGCGGACGCCGAGCCGATCGAAGCCCAGCAGGGTACTGCGGAGGTCGTCGGCGCGAACCCCGTCGATGACCAACTGGCCATTGGTGACGGCTGCCAATCCAATGAAGCTCGCAATCTCAATGTGATCGGGACCGATTTCGTAGGAAGTCCCTGTGAGGGGCAACCCGCCCTCGATGGTATAGACGTTCGTGCCGATGCCTTCGATCCTCGCGCCCATGGCCACCAGGAGTCGAGCCACATCCTGCACATGGGGCTCACCGGCGGCGTTGCGGAGGACACTCCGGCCTTTGGCCGCCACGGCCGCCATGAGGGCGTTCTCGGTGCCGGTGACGCTGGGTTCGTCGAGGAAGATCTCGGTACCGATGAGCTGCTTCGCTTCGATCTGGTAGCTGTCGCCGAGGCGGAGCGAAGCGCCCAGCTGTTCCAGCGCCAGGAAGTGGGTATCCACCCGGCGCCGGCCGATCACGTCACCGCCCGGCGGTGGCAACGTCACTCGGCCGAAGCGCGCCAGCAGCGGGCCCGCAAAGAGAATTGAGGCGCGGATCCTCGAGCAGAGTTCGGGGTCGAGCGGCTTGAGCGTAACTGGCCGCGCGTCCACCCGCACGGTGTTGCCGTCAGTCCATGTCACCTCGGCGCCCAGGTCCGCCGCCAGGGCGAGCATCGTCTCCACGTCCCGAATCCGGGGCATGTTGCCGAGTTCCACCGGCCCGTCGGCGAGGATCGTCGCGGCGATGGCGGGGAGGGCGGCGTTCTTGTTGCCCGCGGGCCGGATGGTTCCGTTGAGCGGGCGACCGCCCTGGACGAGGTAGCGCGGAGGCATGGCGTAAGGTCACGACGCATGGTGCAAGCGTCAAGCGCGGGATTATCTTCACTCGGCGGTTCGGCAGCTCGGCGACTCATGACTTGCTCGCCCGGTCGGGCCAGGCGCCAAACTGAATTGTGCTGACCCTCTGGCGAACCACTTCTGCCGAACACTCGCGCCGCCGCGCCGCCGAGTCTACGGAGCCACCATGCTCTTGTTCTTGCAGGACGCAGTCAACTCAGGCTGGGTGGGCCCCACGATGGCGATTGCCCTCGTCATCATCGCATTGGCGTTCGTGCTGATCGCGGCTGCAATCGCGCTGATCGCCCGGCAGGCGGTGCAGTGAGATGCGGCAATTGTCGCAAGTCATCGAATCCCTCCGCACCGATCTCGCCCCCGCCCTTGGCGCCGTGCAGGCTGTGTCCAACGAAGGCCATCGCCTGGCCGCGCTTATCGGCGGCGAAACCGACGAGCTGGTGGACGCCAGCCGGAGACTGCGTGAAGGGGTCCGCGAGCGGGTAGCGAACCTCGAGGCGATCTATGAAGTCGTCGCCGAAGAGGTCGAGGAGACTGCGCTGGACATTGCGGTAACCCTGCGGCGCATACGCACGGGATCTGGCTGGTTCCGCCGACTACGCCGACTGCTCGGTGGCGGGCGACGCCACTGATGGCTCGTCGCGCACTGGCGGCGCTGGCACTCTTGGTCGTCGTGGCCCTGCTCTTTCCCGTGCCGCTCCATGCGTGGACCCCGGGGACCCACATCTATCTCGGCGAATCGGTGCTGGCCAACCTCGGCACGCTCCCAGCCGCCGTCGCCGACCTGTTGCGCGCCTTCCCATTCGACTTCCTCTACGGCAACATCGCGGCGGATAGCTCCATCGCCAAGAAGTACGCGCCGGTCGGTCGCCATTGCCACTCGTGGCATGTGGGCCAGGAGATCCACGACCTCGCGCGCAGCGATGCGCTCCGGGCCTTCGGGCTGGGATATCTCTCGCACCTCGCGGCGGACGTCGTCGCGCACAACTATTTCGTGCCTCGCCAGCTGGTGTTGACCAGCAGCACCACCGGGTTCGGACACTCGTACTGGGAGAGCCGGTTCGAGACCCCGTTCGGGGACCAGTTCGCCCGAACCGCGAAAGAGGTCATTCTGCTGGACCACGCGAGCGCAGATGCCCATCTCGATCGAATCATCGCCCCGACCATTTTCAGCGTGAAGACCAACCGCCGCCTGTTCCGCGGAATGGTGCACCTGACCGAAAGCCAGGGTTGGCAACGGGCCTTTCAAGTCGCGGAGAAGCGCAGCCGTTGGGATCTGCCCGTTGACGACGTGGAACGACACATGGGCCTGTCGTTCGATTTCATCATGGATATGCTGGCGGATCCCATCGCGGAGCCGCGCGGACTGGACCCATCGGGCGATCGTCCGCTTCGCATCGCCAAGCGCATGCGGCGGGAAGCCCTGCTGGCCGGTGGTTGGCGCGATCCGGAACGGCTCAAGGCGGTGGCCGAAGAGCACTTCGGGTTGCCAGAGCGGAAGCTCCCCTTCTGGCGCGCAGCGGCCCTGAAGAAGCCGTGGGCGGCCTAGACCCGCTCTTCGTCGAATTACAGACCGCCGTCGCGGGCCGCTATTCGCTGGAGCGGGAACTGGGTCGCGGGGGCATGGGAATCGTCTATCCTGGCCCGGGACGTCTCGCTCGATCGTCCGATCGCCATCAAGTTGTTGCCCCCCGAGTTGGCGGAGAGACCGGACCTTCGTCGAGCGTTTTCTCACTGAAGCGCGTCTGGCCGCACGGCTCTCCCACCCCAACATCGTTCCGATCCACGCCGTCGAAGAGCACGGCCGCCTGGTGTGGTTCGTCATGGCATTCGTGCCAGGACGAGAGCCTCGGCGAGCGCCTGCGGATTCGCGGAGCGCTTCCGGCCAGCGAGGTCATCCGCGTCCTGCGAGACGTGGCCTGGGCTCTTGGCGTACGCGCACGGCCAGGACGTCGTGCACCGCGATGTGAAGCCGGACAACATTCTGCTGGAAGCGGGCGGTCGCCGGGCGCTGATCGCCGATTTCGGCATCGCCGCCCCGCTCAACGAGGCGCGGAGCGCTGCGGTCGTGGGTACCGTCGCGTATCTCAGCCCGGAGCAGGCTCACGGCGAGCGGGTGGACCACCGCAGCGACATCTATGGACTGGGGGTAACCGGCTACTATGCCCTCTCGTCGCGCCTGCCGTACCCGGTAACCACCCTGGCCGCCCTGGCCGAACGACAGCTGGCTGGGGCACCCCCGCCGTTGCATACCGTCGCGCCGGACGTGCCACGAGCACTTTGCCGCGCGATCGATCGCTGCCTCGCTCCCCTGCCGAGCGCGCGCTTCCAGACCGCGGACGAGTTGGCGGGTGCGCTGGAGCAGCTGGGCGGCGCCTCTACCGACCTGCCGGCACCGCTCCGGGTGTGGCTGGCGGGAGGTGAGCGACCCAGAAGCGCGCTCCTGCTCGTCACGGCGGTCTGGGGACTGCCTCTGTTGGGGACCATGGTGGTCGCAATCAGGAGCGGGACCCCCGGGATGGGGATCGCGTTGCTGTTTTCCGCGGCGATCGCGGTTCTGCCTTGGGCGATATTCGGTAGCGCGCGCCTCTACCAGACCCGGCGACTGTTCAAGGCCGGATACACAGTCCAAGACATCCAGCAAGCCCTGACCCTCCATGCCGAACGGCGGCGCGAGGAGATGGCCTTCCAGTTCGGGACTCAACGGAGCGCGACAGGGCGCCTGCTCTCGATCATTCAGAGGATTGCGATAGGTGTCGGGATCGGCAGCATCGGGCTCGGCCTGCTGTTCGGTCCGAGGACATTCATGACCACGGCCGCGTTCGCTTTGGCCAGCGCGGTGGGACTGCAGTTCGTGCGCCGGGTAGTGCCGGGGGCCCTGGTGGGTCCACGGGATGTGTTTGTGGACGTCTCGCGAAAAGTCTGGAAGGGAGGACTTGGGACCCTGCTTGCACGCATCGCCGGATGGCGCCTCGGGCGGACCAGCATCCCGGAGCAGATTCTCCACCGGCCCACCGAAGTCGCGCTCGGCGAGGCGGCACAGGCCCTGTTCCGGGCGCTGCCGGAGACCCACCGCCGGAGCTTCAGGCAACTGCCGGACGAGATTCAGCAGCTCGCCGACCAGGCCAAGGCCATGCGCGGCAAGGTCGAGGAGCTGAATGACCTGATCGCCGCCGCCGCGCCCACGACGCTGTTTGGCGAGGGCCTGACCACGGCAGGTGACGGCGGGGCCGCCCAGCTCACCGAAGCGCGGGACCTGTGGGATTCACGGCTTCGGGAGACCGTGAGCCTGCTCGAATCGCTGCGACTCGGGCTGCTGAAGCTGCACGCTGGGCACCCGGTACCCGAAAGTCTCACCGACGATCTGCACGCGGCACGCGAGCTCAAGGAAAGACTTGGCCTTGTCGCCTCCGCCGAAGCCGAGGCCAACGACCTGCTCCACCCGCCGTCGGAGTCCTGATACGCCCCCAACGGCGAACGGCCGTTGGGGGATGACGACGGCACTTCACCTTGAGACCAGCCCCGGCGAAGTTTGGCGTATGATTCTCTCCCGGGCACGCCCCACGCCGTCCCTGCTTGTCATCCTTGGGCTCCTCCTCGCCTCGCAAGCGGGAGCCCAGACCGCCATCGCCGTCGATCCGGCACTTCCCCGACGGGGAACCTTGGTACGGCTCACGGTCGCACCCACCGCGCCGGAGACCGTGACCGAATTGCTGGGAGAAATCGCCGAAGAGCCGTTGCATTTCCGGTCGACCGACGGAGTGACCTGGACCTCGCTCGCGGGCATCCCGATCGCTGGCGACGACTCGCTGTCGTTCCCCGTGATTGTGGTGCGGGGCGACATACGGGACACGATTCAGGCGTCGATCGCCGTGATCAAAGCGGACTATCCCTCGGAGCGCTTGCGCGTCGCACCCCGTATGGCCGAGCCGGATAGTGCCGCGCGCCGACGAATTGCGCGGGAGACCCGGCGCGCCCGGGCGGCCAGCCGTGCCGCGCATACCACCGAACGGCTCTGGACCGAGCCGTTTGAACTGCCTCGCGACGACCGCATCACGAGTGAGTATGGTACCGGGCGGGAATACAACGGGAAGATCCTGAGCCGCCATCTCGGCACCGACTTCGCAGGTACCGTCGGTGCGCCGGTGCGAGCCACCAATCGCGGCACTGTCGTGCTGGTGGACAACTTCTATCTCGCCGGCAGAGTCGTCTACCTGAACCATGGCGATGGGATCGTCTCCGCGTACTTCCACTTGAGCAAGGCGCTGGTGAAGCTGGGTGAGACCGTGGAGCGCGGCCAGCTGATCGGAAGGGTGGGTCAGAGCGGGCGGGTGACCGGTCCCCACCTGCACTGGGTCATGCGCTACGGCGGGACGACAGTTGACCCGATGAGCGTGATGGCCTTGCTGGGAGAGAGAAGTGAGGAGTGAGAAGTGAGAAGTGAGAAGTGAGAAGTGAGAAGTGAGAAGTGAGAAGTGAGCCATGAGTGAGAAACACGAAAGGCTCAGGCAAGAGCGACGTCGGTCAGGCCACTACTTCTTACTTCTTACTTCTTACTTCTTACTTCTTACTTCTTACTTCTTACTTCTTACTTCTTACTTCTTACCCTTCTTACTCCTCACTTCTCACTCCTCACTCCTCACTCCTAACCGCTTCTATTTGAGCTTGTCTTGCAGCACTGCCCCTAGCTTCTTCGGGTCCGCCTTCCCACCGCTCTTCTTCATCACCTGTCCGGTAAAGAAGCCGAGCAGCTTGGTCTCCCCGGCCTTGTAGCGCTCAACCTCCTTCGGGTTGGCTGCGAGTACCTCGTCTACCCAGCCGCCCAGCGCGTCGGCGTCACCGTACCTGCACCAGACCCGAGCTGCGCGGCCAGGGCCTTGGGTGTCATCCGCTGGTACCGGCCATTTCCAACGTGACCGAGAGCGACCCAAGGCCGGCGCGCGCGCGGCGGCAAAGACCTGCTTTGCCGCCTGATTGCTGACCGTGCCGTCTTTCACCGCGGCAAGCAAGTCGGCGAGCCACTCGGCACTCACTGCGAATTCGCCCGTCTCGTTGTGGTCCCGGCGCACTTCGGTCATCACCCAGTTGGCCGCCGTCTTGGGCTCGACTCCCTGCCCCACGACCGCCTCGAAGTAGTCCGCGATCGGTCGTTCGGCCGCGAGCACGCCCGGCGTCGTAGGGCGACAGGCCCAGCACGGTCATGAATCGGTCGCGTTTGGCCTCGGGCAGTTCCGGCAGCGCCGCGTGCTGCTGCTCCGATCCAGAGCCGGGTGAGCACCAGCGGCGGCAGGTCCGGATCGGGGAAATAGCGGTAGTCGTGGCTCTCCTCCTTGGAGCGCATCGGCCGCACTTCGTCCGCAGCCGGCGTTGAACAGCATGGTCACCTGCTGCACGCGACCGCCGGACTCGACCAGCGCGATCTGCCGGTCTCGCTCGACCATCAGGGCCCGCTCGACGTTGGCGAAGCTGTTCATGTTCTTCACTTCGGTCTTGGTACCGAGGCGGGTCTCGCCCGGCGCCGGATCGAGATGTTGGCATCCACCCGCAGGGAGCCCTCCTCCATGTTGCCGTCGCTGATCTGGCGCAGTACAGCAGGATCTGCTTGAGCGTCGGTGAGGTAGGCCCGCGCCTCCGCCGGGCTCCGCATGTCAGGCTCGCTCACGATCTCGGCGAGCGGTGTGCCGGCCCGGTTGAGGTCCACCGCGGTCTGCCCCGGGAGCCGGTCGTGCAGCGACTTGCCGGCGTCTTCTTCCACGTGCAGGCGAGTGACGCCGATCGTCAATCCGGCCTCGGTCAGGCGACTCGATGGTTACCGCACCCCCGGTCGCCAGCGGCTGGTCGAACTGGGAGATCTGGTACCCCTTCGGCAGATCCGGGTAGAAGTAGTTCTTCCGGGCAAAGACGCTGGTCTCGTGCACGGTGCAGTTGAGCGCGCGGGCGGCGCGAGTGGCCAGCCGGATCGCCTGCTCATTGGGGACCGGCAGCGCACCGGGAAGCCCCAGACAAACCGGGCACACATGGGTGTTGGGCGGCGCGCCGAAGCTGGTGGCGCAGGCACAGAACATCTTGGATCGGGTCAGCAGCTGCACGTGTACCTCGAGCCCGATGACCGTCTCCCAGCGCATCAGCGTACCTCCCCGGTCGCGTCGATCCCGGACTCGAGCAGCGCCGCCACGCTGAGCATGCGCGCCTCCCCGAACATCGGAGCAACGAGCTGGCCGCCGATCGGGAGGCCGCCCGAGCGTCCCACGGGCAGATTCATCGCCGGCACGGAGGCCAGATTCTGCGAACAAGTGAAGATGTCGGCCAGATACATCGCCACCGGGTCCGCCGTCTTCTCCCCCGCTTTGAAGGCCGGAGTGGGAGTCGTGGGTGTAAGCAGCAGGTCGATGCCCTGCTCCTCGAACACCTGGCGGAAGTCCTCGGCGAGCAACGCACGTACCTGTTGTGCCTTGCGATAGTAAGCGTCGTAATAGCCGGAACTGAGCACGTAGGTTCCGATCAGGATCCGCCGGCGGACCTCCGGTCCAAAGCCCCGGCCGCGCGTCGCCCGATAGAGCGAACGGATGTCCCCTTCGGGACCGATGTGCCGCGGACCGTAGCGCACGCCATCGAATCGGGCGAGGTTGGCCGCGGCCTCGGCCGGCGCGACGATGTAGTAGGTCGGCACCGCGTACTTCGTGTGCGGGAGCGATACGTCCTTCACCGTGCCCCCAAGCTCCCGGATCAGCGCCGCGGTCCGCGCGAGTGCCTTGCCCACCGCCTTGTCCAGATCGGCCGGGAAATACTCCCGCGGCAGGCCGAACGTGAGTCCGCGTAAGTCCTCGCGTGCCGGCTCGAGGACCAGCGGTGGCAGCGCCGCGGAAGTAGCATCGTGATGGTCGTGGCCACTTATGACGGCGAGTACACGCGCCGCGTCATCCACCGTCCTGCCGAAGACACTCACCTGGTCGAGCGAGGAGCCGAATGCGACCAGCCCGTAACGACTCACCCGGCCATAGGTCGGCTTCACGCCGACCACGCCGCAGAAGCTGGCGGGTTGCCGCACCGAGCCACCAGTCTCCGAACCGAGCGCCGCGGGCACGACCCCCGCGGCGACCAGCGTCGCGGAGCCGCCAGAGGAGCCGCCCGGAACCCGCGCGGGATCAAGCGGATGCTTCACCCTCCCGAAGGCGGAGTGCTCAGTCGATGAGCCCATCGCAAATTCGTCGAGGTTGGTCTTGCTCGCGACGATCGCGCCGGCCTCCCGCAACCGTGTGACAACCGTGGCGTCGTAGGGCGAGACGTAGCCCTCGAGTATCTTCGAGGCGCACGTGGTAGGCTCATCGGTGGTGACGATGTTGTCCTTGAGTGCCACGGGCACACCTGCGAGCGGCAGCGAGTCCCGCGCGGCACCCGACAGCTCATCCAGTCTTGCCGCATCCCGATCGAGCAGCGATTGGCTCCAGTGGAGCGTGGCGTTCAGCGGCGCGGCAGCATGCAACCGCCGGCCGACTTCCCGCGCGACCGAAGCGGCTGACGTCCTGCCGTTCCGGACCGCTGCCGCTATGAAGCCGACGCCGCTCATTCGGCCCCCTCCATGGCGCCGAGCTTCGGCACGACAAAGAAGCCGTGACGGAACTCCGGAGCCATTTGGGCCGGCGAGCGGGCAAGAACCGCGGGATGCACTTCGTCGGGCCGCAGCGCGACCTTCGGCGGGCCGGCCAGAAACGGTGGCGCTTCCTCCCCTGCGGGCACCTCGTTGAGCTGCGCGACGAACTCCACGATCCGGCCCATCTGCTCGACTAGCTTCGCCAGATCCTCTTCGGCGACGTCCAGCTCGGCCAGCTTCGCGACATGCAGCACATCGTCCTTGCGAATCGTCATGCGCTCTCCCATTCCCGTTCCAGCCCGGCGTAGGCCACGAGCAACTGCTTCACGCCGTGCTCGTCGTCGTCGAACTTCACCGAAACCTTCAGGTCCTTCCCCGACCCGTTCAGCCCCTGGATGGTCCCGCTGCCAAACCGCCGGTGCCGCACTCGCTCGCCTTTGACGTAACGGGGGGTGTCCTGGGAAGCTTCTTCGGGCGGATTGTGGGACGGGCGGACGAGCGGACCCATCGTATCGTCCCAATCCTCGGAGCGACCCCCGCCAAACCGTCCGCCGGTGCGCCTTTCCGCCCGTCCGCCCGACCAGTCCGGCGCCCACATGCTGCTGGTACGCTTCTCTTCGATGACCCCGGGGGGCAACGACTGGAGAAAGCGCGAGGCCCGACCCGGACGCAACTCACCGCCACGCCGCCGCGCCCGGGCCCAGCTCATATACAGCTTGTCCTTGGCCCGTGTGATACCCACGTAGCACAGCCGGCGTTCCTCCTCCAGGCCTTTGTCCTGCTCTTCCGCCCGAGCGAGTGGGAAGAGGCCGTCCTCCATCCCGGTCATGGCGACGACCGGCCATTCAAGCCCCTTCGCGGTGTGGAGGGTCATCAACGTGACGCCTTCCCGAGTACCCTTGATGTTGTCATTAGCCGACATGAGCGCTGCCTCGGAGAGGAAGCGCTCCAGCGGCGTGGTGGCGTCGTCCTCCGCAGGCTCGACAACCTCAGACCATTCCGCCGCGCTCGCGACCAGCTCTCTGACGTTCTCCCAGCGGTCGATCCCCTCCTGCCCTTCCGCGGCGAGCACCTTCTCGTAGTCAATGGCCTGGATGAGCTGCTCCAGGACCTGCGCCGGAGCCCAGGTGAGCGCGTTCTCCCTGAGATCGTCGATCAGGGAGGCGAAACCGGTGAGTGCCTCCCGCACGTTCGGCCGCAGGCCCTGGATTGAGCCCGCGCCACGAGCGGTCTCCAGCAGCGGCTGGCCGCGGCGCGCGGCAGCCTCGCCCACGGTGGCGAGACTCGATTCGCCGAGCCCGCGCTTGGGAACCCCGACCGCACGGAGAAACGCCTCGTCGTCCGCCGGATTGGCGACCAGGCGAAGATAGGCCAGCAGGTCCTTCACCTCGCGCCGGTCGTAGAAACTGATCGCTCCCACAATCCGGTACGGAATGCCAGCCCGCCGAAAGGCTTCCTCCATGGCACGAGACTGAGAATTGGTGCGATAGAGAACCGCCATCTCGTCATAGACCCAGTCGCCCTTCGCGCTCCGAGCCCGGAACTCCTTGACGATCCACTCGGCCTCGTCCCGCTCGTCGGCGGCGGCGACGACGGTGACGACCTCGCCGCCCTTCCGGCGGGTCCTCAGGGTCTTCCCGATGCGATCCTTGTTCTCTTCGATCACTGCGTTGGCCGTATCGAGAACGACCTGGGTCGAGCGGTAGTTGTCCTCCAGCCGCACCAACTTGGCGCCGGGGAAGTCCTGCAGGAAGGACTGCATGTTCCGGACATCAGCACCGCGCCAGCCGTAAATCGATTGATCGTCGTCGCCAACGGCCGAAACATTCCCGTGCCGACCCAGCAGCTTCACCAGCTGGTACTGGGCGCTGTTGGTATCCTGGAACTCATCCACCAGCAGAAAGGCAAAGCGCTCGGAGTAATACTGCAGCCGGTCGGGGCGTTCCCGGAACAAGGTCAGCGGATGCAGCATCAGGTCGTCGAAGTCCATCGCATTCTGGGCCTTGAGGGCGGGACCGAGGGCGCGGAGCACATCCGCCGCCACCTGCGCCGGCCGGTCGAACGGCGACCCGCCGGCCAGCTCGTCCGGGCCGACCATGCGGTTCTTGGCTCCGGAGATGAGTGACTGAATCAGCTTCGGCGGGAACAGCTTGGTCGGGTGACCGCGCTGCTCCATCAACCGCCGGATCAGCGAGAGCCGATCGTCCTCGTCAAAGATGGTGAACTGGCGGGTGAAACCCAGCGCCTCCGCCTCCCGCCGCAGCAACCGCGCGGAGAGCGAATGGAACGTCCCGATCCAGAGGCCCGATGGGTCCTGACCGAGCTGGCGTCCCACCCGCTCCTTCATCTCGCCCGCCGCCTTATTGGTGAACGTCACGGCAAAGATGCGGCTGGCCGGGACACCCGCCTGGTCGATGAGCCGGGCGATACGCATGGTGAGCACCCGGGTCTTCCCCGACCCCGCCCCGGCCACCACCAGGAGTGGTCCGTGCACGTGCTCGACCGCCTCCCGTTGCGGCGGGTTCAGGCTGTCTAGGCCGATCAGGACCGGGGTGTCAGCGCTCATGCATCGGGATCCGGATCAGGAACGTTGCACCCGGCTCGCTGTGCTCCAGCACCAATTCACCGCCGTGGGAGTCCTCGACGACGCGGCGAGCAAGGGCCAGGCCGATGCCCCACCCGCTGGATTTCGTGGTGATCCCCGGTTGGAAGATCGCCCGGCGGATCTCACCAGGAATTCCGGGCCCGTCATCGGCCACCCGCATGGTTGCGGCATCGAGCTCCTGGCCGACCCGTAGGGTGATGGTTCCCTCCCGGCCCTGCAGGGCATCGATCGCGTTCTTGACCAGGGATTCGAGCGCCCACTCCAGCAGGATCGGATCGCCCAGGACGACCGGTCCATCCGGTGGGGCCTCCACCCGGATCTCGATGCGGTTGACGCGGGAGGGCAGTCGGGGCCGGAAGTACTCGGCGATCTTTCCCGCCAGACTCGTCAGCGGAACCGGCTCGCGCCGGATCTCGTGCCCGATGCGTTCAAAGCGCTGGGCCACACGCTCGAGCCGTTCGGCGTCAGCCGCGAGGTGCTCAGCCAGCCCGGGCGGCGGTGCGGCGCGTGAACGCAACTGCTCGATCCACCCTTGGAGACTCATGAGGGGGGTGCCCATCTGGTGTGCGGCTTCGCGCGCCATCGCCACCCACAGGCGGTCGCGCTGGGCTGCCATCGCGTTGCGATAGGCCGCGAACCCCACCGCGACGATGGTGACGAGGATGAGTCCCTGCAGCACCGACAGGGCGGTGAGCTGGCGCTTGGCCGGCACGCCACCGTAGTGGAGCACGCCACCGAGCGCGGGATCGATGATGGGAGGGTTTTCCCGGTCGAGGCGGATCGCGTAGGCCGCGATTCGGGGATCGTCGAGTGCGGCATCGAACGGCAGGTTCGCCGCGGCGGTCACCCGCCCCGCGGTGTCGGTCACCACCAGGGGAATCCCGCCCAGACGGACCTGCTCGCCCAATCGCAGTAGTGCGTCCACCGCGGCGCCCGGCCGGGGATCGTTGAGTCCTGCGAATACTCCGGAGTACAGCCGGCTCATGGCCGTGGCGTCCCGGCGGAAGTGGCGGAGCACGATCCAGCCGGAGCCGATGGAGAGCCCGGCGAGCAGCGCCACCAGGAGCACCACCAGCACCGGCACAAGCCGGCGCAGGTCGCGCTTACGCACGCGGCACGAGCCGGTCGGTGCCGAGGTACGGGGCGAGCGCAGGCGGAATGCGCACCGAGCCGTCCGCCTGCTGATTGTTCTCGAGGAGGGCGATAATCGTGCGGGGGAAGGCGACGCCGGACGCGTTGAGCGTGTGCACGAACTCAGGCTTCGCCCCAACCTCACGTCGAAACCGGATATTCGCGCGCCGCGCCTGGAAGTCGGTGAAGGTGCTCGAGCTCGACGCCTCGAGCCACGTCCCCACACCGGCCGCCCAGACTTCCAGATCGAAGGTCTTGGCGCTGGCAAACCCGGTGTCTCCCGCCGCCAGCGCCACGCGACGATACGGTATCTCCAGCCGTTCCAGCGCCGTCTCGGCGTGGCGCGTGATCGTTTCGTGCTCCGCCGGACTGTCCTCCGGCCGGCACAGGCGCACCAACTCGACTTTGTCGAACTGATGAACCCGAATCAGGCCCCGGGTATCTTTGCCCGCGGCGCCCGCTTCCCGGCGGAAGCAAGGCGTGAAGGCGCACAGGGCCAATGGCAGCTGAGTCGCATCGAGGATCTCGTCCCGGTACATGTTGGTGACCGGAACCTCCGCGGTCGGGATCAGGAACAGATCATCCGACGGGATCAGGTAGAGCTCCTCTTCGAACTTCGGCAGTTGGCCGGTGCCTGTCATGCTCGCACGGTTAACGAGAACCGGGGGAGCGATCTCCTCGTAGCCGTGGTCGCGAGCGTGCAGATCGAGCAGGAAGTTCTTGAGCGCCCGCACCATGCGCGCCCCGGGACCGGTGAACAACGGGAAGCCCGACCCGGCCACCTTGGTGCCGCGCGGGAGATCAAAGAGCCCCAGCGCTGTCCCCAGATCCCAGTGGGCTTTCGGCGGGAAGGTCAGTTCCGGCTTTCGCCCGACTTCCTTGAGAATCGTGTTCGCGGCGGCGTCACCCGCAGGCACTTCGGGCAGCAGCAGGTTGGGCACCCGCAGCAGCACCTGCTCCAACTCCGCCTCGATGCCGGCGACTTCCGCGTCGAGGGCCTTCGCCTCTTCCCCCGAACGCTTGAGCTCGGCAAGCAGGTCGTCGGTCGGCTGCTGCTCCTTCTTTCGACGGGCGACCTCTTCCGAGGCCGTGTTCCGCCTGGCCTTGAGGGCCTCGCTCCGAGTCAGGACGTCGCGGCGTCGCTGGTCCAGCGGAGCCAGACGCTCGACCTGTTCGTCGAGCGCGCGGTCCTGTCGTCGGGCAAGC
The DNA here is from genome assembly GCA_963748035.1 of uncultured Gemmatimonadales bacterium. GTDB lineage: Bacteria > Gemmatimonadota > Gemmatimonadetes > Gemmatimonadales > GWC2-71-9 > JADJOM01. The sequence goes on from CAVVHO010000005.1 coordinate 1,003,916, forward strand.
GCCGCGCGGACGCCGGCGGCGTCCTGGCGGAACAGCTTGATGTCAATCACGGTTGGTCAGTCTTTGGGAAAGCCGAGCTTGAGCCCTTTGTAGCCGCAGTTCTGATTGGCAAGGACCCTGATCTGCACGGTCTGCGCGGCCGTGTCTACGTCGAGCACCTCGAGCTTCGCATAGAGCGGGACGCCCAGAGCCGCACAACTGTTGACGCCGGTCCGGACGAAGAAGCGATCGCCTTCGGCCACCACGATCGTGTCGGAGGTCACGTAACCGTTCGAGGGCGCCCGGGTCATCGCGTCGAAGGTCACGGTCGCGGACTTGAGTCCGGGCTTGACGGAGTTCGTCGCCGCGAGACCCAACACATCGAGCGTGAGGAACAGCGCCCGATCGTTGCTGTCCATTGCGAACGCAAACTCGAAGGCCGTGCCGGCCTCCCAGGTGCGGACCCCGCTGTGCGCGTTGATGGAGTACGCCGAAGGCTCGCTCAGCGGTCCCGTGGTCAGGGAGAAGAGCGTGAGCGTGTCGATGACGTTCTCAAAACTCGCGGGCAGCCTGGCGTTGGGATCGCTGCAGGCGATCACGGCGGCGAATGCGACGAGGGCGGGGGTCCGGAGGGTGCGCAGCATGAGGGGAACCTAGGGGAGGGGAAAAAGCGGGTCAACCCACAGTAATTGCTTGACTTCGCACGGTTCAACCCCCTACAATCCGCTCACAATTTCATGTCACCCGGAGAATACCAATGGCCGGCTTGCGCGACATGGTACGGGGCCTCGCGGCAAGGGAGGATGTGGACGCCGTCGTCGTGGTGAGCACGGACGGGCTTCCGATCGATTTCGCGGGACGAGCCAGACTGGACGCCGAAGCCGTCGCCGCCCTCGCCGCGAGTTTTGCCAATGGCGCCCGTCGATTGGGGCAAGCCGCCGACTGCGACGGACTGAGTACGGGCCTGCTCGAGTTCGGCGACCGTCTCGTAGTGGTCCGCACCCTCGGGACTGAAGGGCACCTCTTCATCCTCGGCACCCGCACCACCAATGTAGGGCCGCTGCTCTTCGAACTCAGGAGCCAGGCCTCCGACCTCGCGACGATTCTTTAACCCCGCAGAATCCCCATGCGCTGGGCGGTGATCCTCGCGGGTGGCTCCGGCAGCCGGTTCTGGCCGCTGAGCACGCCCACCGCGCCCAAACAGGTATTGCCCCTGATCGGCACCCAGTCCACTGCCGAGCAGGCGCTGGCCCGGCTGGAAGGGCTGATTCCCCGCGAGCGGGTGCTGATCGTAGCGGGTGCCGCCCTGGCCCCGATTCTCAAGGAAGCGCTCGGCCTCCGGGATGAGAACCTGCTGCTTGAGCCCCGCGCCGCCTCCACCGGCCCTGCGCTGATCTGGGCCAGTTACGAAGCCCGGCGCCGCGACCCTGACGCCGAAGTGCTCTCGCTTCACGCCGACTGGGCGATCCGGGAAGAGACGGCGTTCCGCCATACCGCCGCCCAAGCCCTGGCCACCGCAATCCGGCATCGGCGCCTCGTGACGGTGGGCATCCTTCCCAGTCGGCCCGACACCGGCTTCGGCTACATCGTTCCGGGCAACTCACTCGATGATGTCGCGCGGAGCGTAGCGCGCTTCGCGGAGAAACCCGACGCAGCTACCGCCCTCGACCTTATGGCGTCGGGAGCGCTCTGGAACAGCGGGCTCTTCGCCTGGTCGGCCGAGACCCTGTTGGAGGAAGTGCGACGGCATACCCCAGAGATCGCTCCCCATCTCCCGATGCTGGAAAAGGGCGACGTCGCCGGGTTCTTCGATGCCGTTACTCCGGTTTCTATCGATGTGGGCCTGCTGGAGCGCAGTCAGGCGGTTGCGGTCATTCCCGGGCGATTCACCTGGGACGACATTGGCACCTGGGATGCCTTGCCGCGCATTCGGCAGGCCGACGTTGACGGCAACGTCACTCAAGGCCCGGTGTACCTGTTCGATTCCGAGGACTGCGTAGTTTGGTCTGCGGGAGATCCAATCGTGGTGAGCGGCGCAAAGGATCTCGTCGTCATCCACGCCAACAACCGTGTGCTGGTCATGCCGCGGAGCCAGGCGGCGGATCTCAAGCTCCTGCTCGATCGCCTGCCACCAGACGTGAAGGACCTCCCCTGAATCGCAACCCTGTGCCGGCGCGCTCGAGCGAATGAACCGGACGCTCGTGCTGCTGGATCCGCCCGACGTCGGGGCCCTGTGGGCTCCCTTCACCGGCGTGCGTCCGCTCGCGGAGCTTCGCGCCGGAGTGTGGAAGATCCGGGAGCGATGGGAGGCAGCCCTCGATCTGGATACCGCAGCGATCCTGGCCGCGCATGTTGCCGGGTTCCATGAAGGGCTCGAACCACCCTGCCCTGCCAAGCTTGCCACGTCCGGCCCGCTCATCATCGCTTCTTCGACCTTCGCCCCGACCGGCGCACCAATTACGCTCGATCCCGCCGGCCGCCGCCTAACGCACAAGGGTCGGTCCGTGGCGTGGCTGGTGGACTCCGCGGCGGAGTGGAAGGGCCCCTTCGAGACTGGCGCCGGCCAGGAAATCGATGGCTTGCCGCTCCATGGCACATTCGATCTGCTGGCCGCGCTTGATCGCTTCCTCCCCGCGGACTGCCTCGGCTTCGCAGCGGGGGAAGTGGACCCAGTACCGGCCGGCAGCACCGTGTTGGGGGATCCGGCGCTGGTGATGTGCCGCCGCGCCATGGTTGAACCTGGGGTTGTGTTCGATACCCGCGGCGGCGCAGTGGTCCTCGAAGCCGGCGTGGAGGTTCGTCACGGTACCCGCCTGGAAGGGCCGCTCTACGTGGGTGAGCGCTCCCGCATTCTCGGCGGGCACAGTCGGCTGTCGGTGTTCGGTCCTCGGTCAAACGTGAACGGTGAGGTCTCCAACGCGATCTTCCTGGGCTACGCCAACAAGGCGCACGACGGCTTCCTGGGTCACAGCGTACTCGGACACTGGGTCAATCTCGGAGCGGGCACGACAACGTCCAATCTCAAGAACACCTACGGGGAAGTGAGCCTGGAGGTGGCGGGCCAGCGCCTTGCGACGGGGCGACAGTTCCTCGGCAGCCTCATCGGCGATCACGCCAAGACCGCCATCGGCACACTCCTGTCGACCGGCACGGTCGTAGGCGCCGGAGCGAATGTCTTCGGAGCGGTGCAGCCGCCCAAGTACGTCCCACCCATGGCGTGGGGGAGCGAGGGTGACACTCGGGTCACGGAGGACGGCTTTCTCAAGGTGGCCGCGCGGGTGATGCCCCGGCGGGAGGTGGCCTTTACTCCGGAACGTCAGGCGTCGCTCAGCGCCACCTACCGCCGCCTCACAGCGACATGACCACCGTCTACGTACTCGGCTCGGGGTCGGGCGGCAACGCCTTCGCCCTCGCCGCTGGCAACGAAGTCCTGCTCATCGACGCGGGGTTCAGTGCGCGAGAGATCGGCAAGCGGGCCGCCCACGTGGGACTCGATCTGGACCGGGTGGTGGGACTGGTCCTGACCCACGAACACGGCGACCATACCGCGGGCGCCAGAAGACTCGCTTACTCCCTTCACGTGCCGGTAATCGCCACCTCCGGGACGTGGAACCGGTTGCGGCCCCGGATGCCCAAGGCGTCGTTCGTGCCGCTTGTCCTGATGGGCCGGATCAGTCATGGCTGTTTCGTGATCGAAGCCTGTCCCACCAGTCACGACGCCGCAGAGTCGGTGGCGCTCGCGGTGTCCACCCCCGACGGCAATCGCATCGGAATCGCCTACGACCTCGGCCGGCCGACGGCCGGGCTGCGCTACATGCTGCGCGAGTCGCACTTGATCGTGCTCGAGGCGAATTACGACGAGGTCCTGCTTCGCACTAGCGACTACCCGGCGTCGGTCCAGGAGCGGATCGCCGGTTCCGGTGGCCACCTCTCCAACCGCGCCGCCGCCGAGCTGCTCACCGAATTGCTGCATCCGGCACTGTCTACCGTCGTTCTGGCGCACCTGAGCGAACGTTGCAACTCCACCGAGCACGCTCGCGCCCAATTGGCGCCAGTGCTTTCCGGCCATCGCGCGACGCTGCATGTCGCGCTCCAGAGTTGTCCGCTTGAGCCCTTTGACCTGGGGCCCGTCGAGGTTCAGGGTGTCTTGCCCTTCGAAGAGGCCGGTCAAGGCAGGGAGGGGAGCAGGAACTGAGAAGGTGCAGCAGGGAAGCGCGGAGTCGTGCGCGAGGCACTCAGATCGTGGAACGGCTTGCGCGGGGAGTGAAGCCGACAGGACCCGACGGCTAGGGAGAGCCGTTCGGATCCGGAGGTACTGGGACGCTGTCGGGTCTCGCCGTCGGCGGGCCGACCTTGGTGAGGCTGATCGGCTTGGCGAGATCACCCCCGGACAGGGTCATCCGAGTCGATTTCACCTGCAGCCGATAGGTCACCCACTCCCCACCCAACGCGATCATGATGCTGTCCGGCTTGAGCCGCCAGCGGACCGTCTCCTTGGCCCAACTCGCGCTCGAATCGGCCCGCACGATCACCTCGCGGGGCCCGTCCTTCCGTTCCTGATCACGCAGTTCAGCCTTCCAGGTGCCGAGGATGGGCGCCGGCGCCTGTGCTTCCGCACGCACAGCAAACCCCACCAGAGCCAACAACGCCCAACCCAAACGAATTATTTTCACAGATCTCTCCCGTTCTCCCGTTCTCCCCGTTCCCTGCACTAACCGCGCCAATCTAATCTCGTGACCGGGCTCACAACACGGTGACGGCCTGAAACGCCAACAGCCCCGGCGACATGCCGAGGCTGTTGTGAGACCCGGTGGGCCGGGTCGATGCTGCGGTGTCGGGCTTAGTACATCCCGCCCATGCCGCCGCCCGGAGCTGCCGGAGCGGGCTTCTCTTCCTTGCGCTCGACGACCACACACTCGGTCGTGAGGAGGAGTCCGGCGATCGAGGCCGCATTCTGCAGCGCGGTCCGGGTCACCTTGGTCGGGTCGATCACGCCAGCCTTCACCAGATCCTCGTAGACATCGGTCGCGGCGTTGTAGCCGAAGTTCTTGTCCTTCGACTCCTTGACCTTGGCCACGATGATCGAGCCTTCGGCGCCCGCGTTCTGGGCGATCATGCGGATCGGCTCTTCGAGCGAACGGCGCACGATCTCCACGCCGATCTTCTCGTCGTCCGTGCCCTTGACCTTGTCGAGCGCGGGCTGCGCGCGGAGCAGCGCAACACCGCCGCCCGGCACGATGCCCTCTTCGATGGCCGCGCGGGTCGCGTGCAGCGCATCTTCGACTCGGGCCTTCTTCTCCTTCATTTCGGTCTCAGTCGCAGCCCCGACGTGGATCACGGCGACGCCACCGGAGAGCTTGGCCAGCCGCTCCTGCAGCTTCTCACGATCGTAGTCGCTGGTGGACTTCTCGATGGCCACCTTGATCTCGGAGATGCGGCCCTGGATATCGTCTTCCTTGCCCTTGCCATCGACAATCGTGGTGTTGTCCTTGTCGATCACCACCCGCTTGGCCCGGCCGAGGTCGGCGAGCACCGCGTTCTCCAGCTTGAAGCCGATTTCCTCGGAGATCACCTTGCCGCCGGTGAGCTTCGCGATATCGACCAGCATTTCCTTGCGACGATCACCGAAGCCGGGCGCCTTGACGCCGCAGACCTTGAGGGTGCCGCGCAGCTTGTTGACCACCAGGGTCGCCAGCGCCTCGCCCTCAATATCCTCGGCGATGATGAGCAGGGGCTTGCCGGTCTGCGCGATCTTCTCGAGCACCGGGAGCAGCTCCTTCATCGCAGCGATCTTCTTGTCGTGAATGAGGAGGTAGGCATCCTCGAGCACGGCTTCCATCTTCTCCGGATCCGTCACGAAGTACGGCGACAGGTAGCCGCGGTCGAACTGCATGCCGTCCACGGTCTCCAGCGTGGTCTCGAGACCCTTGGCCTCTTCGACGGTGATCACGCCGTCCTTGCCGACCTTTTCCATCGCATCGGCGATGAGCTTGCCGATCTCATGGTCGTTATTGGCGGAGATGGTGCCGACCTGGGCGATTTCCTTCTTGCCAGCCGACGGGGTGGAGAGCTGCTTGAGCTCCTCGATCACGGCTTCGACCGCCTGTCGATCCCGCGCTTGAGCTCCATCGGGTTGGCGCCGGCGGTGACGTTCTTCAGGCCTTCGCGGAAGATCGCCTGCGCCAGCACGGTGGCGGTGGTGGTGCCGTCACCGGCCAGGTCGCTGGTCTTGGTGGCGACTTCCTTCACCATCTGCGCGCCCATGTTCTCGACCGGATCGGCGAGCTCGACTTCCTTCGCCACGGTCACGCCGTCCTTGGTGACGGTGGGCGACCCGAACTTCTTGTCGATGACCACATTCCGGCCCTTGGGGCCGAGGGTCACCTTCACCGCATCCGCCAACGCATCCACGCCCCGCTTGAGCTTGGCGCGCGCCTCGGTGTTGAACATCAATTCTTTTGCAGCCATGGTAGTTGATTCTCCGTGAGTCGTAATCTTCAGTGAGGAGGCGGCCAAAGCCGCCGGTCATCGGCCTGCGACCGATGTCCTCAGCTGAGCTTTGCCAGAATGTCGGCCGACTTGACGATGACGACTTCGTCGCCGTCCAGCGTGATGTTGGTGCCGCTGTACTTCCCGTACAGCACCTTGTCCCCGACCTTCACATCCATCGGAATCCGCTGCGCCCTTCTCAACCCGCCCCGGCCCGACCGCGACGATCTCGCCCTGGGTCGGCTTTTCCTTGGCGGTATCGGGGATGTACAGCCCGCCGCGCATGGTCTCCGCCTCGTCATCCGGCCAGATCACGACTCGGTCTTCGAGCGGCTGGATCTTGACCTTGGGCTTGGCCTTGGTACTAGTAGCCATAGTTGCTCTCCACCTCGGTTGATGTCTTGTAAGTCATTGTTGTCCAACGGATTGGCACTCATCTGTGCCGACTGCTATCGGGCCGTAAGATAAGCCCCCGCTGGCACTTGTCAAGTGAGAGTGCTAGAACCGCAACGCGTGGGGTAACACCATCGGGGCAGTCAGTTTAGGATTGTGGCGCACGGACTTGGGGATTCGCCCCGGGGTAGAAGCTGCGGACCCGCCCGATCCCCCCTAAACCCTTCAGAACCGAAGCCATGTTCCTGCCTCTCGTCCTCGCCCTGATGGTCCCGGGCGCCGAACCCGACTCGGTGGAGTCCCTGGCCGTCCAGATCGACTCCTCTCATCACGTCGTGACCATCACCACCCGGCCATTCGATCTGCCGGACATGAGTGAGATGCACGATCACTCAATGAGCCACGATACCCCGGTCTACAAATTCATCTGGCCCGTGGAAGGCTGGTTCCGCGGTTTCCGGATCCGGGTGATCGGCGCCGACGGCACCGACTTGCCCCGGCGACTGATGCACCACCTGATCATGATCAACTACGACCGTCGCCAGCTGGTCTACCCCGCCGCGGAGCGGTTGTGGGGCGCCGGGGTCGAAACCGGGAATTTCTCGCTGCCGAAGACAATCGGCGTGCCGCTCGCCCCCGGCACTCCGCTGGGAATGTATATCGCCTGGCACAACAGCCTCGGGCGAGACCTGCAGGGCGTCCGGATGCAGATCGTCATGGAGTGGACGCCCAAGAACCAGAATCCCCGTCCGGTGGATGTGCTGCCGCTCTATCTCGACGTGAATCTGACGGTGGGCGGGCCCAACGAGTTTGACGTTCCGCCGGGGCGCTCCGAGAAGTCCCACGAATTCGTCATCCCGACGGAGGGGCGGATCCTGGGCGTGACCGGACATCTTCACGATTACGGTCGCGAGGTTCGGCTGGAGGATGCAGAAAATGGCAAGGTCCTCATCCGGGTGCTCGCCAAGACCCGTCCGGATGGAACCCTGCGCCGCCTGGAGCGGCGGCTCTTCGGCGTCACCGGCGAGGGACTGAAGCTCAAAGCCGGGCACCGCTACCGCGTGGTAGCGGTCTATGACAACCCAACCGATGAGACGCTGGTGAAGGGCGCGATGGGTAGCCTGGCCGGGATCATCGCCCCCAAGGACATCAAGCAGTGGCCCGCGATCGAACAGGCCGATACCACGTTCCAGCGCGACCTCAAGTTCCTCGCTCGGCGGGGCGCCAGGTCCATGCAGATGCACCGGCCCACCGCGCCGATGCAGCATGAGGCCTCGGCCCCGGCGGACTCGATGAGCGGCATGCACGAGCACCATCACGACTAGCTACATTACGCGCCGGCTTGGGGAGCGCACCTCCCCGGACAGACCCGTTTGAGGAGATCCTTCGCATGCTGCTCTCGTTCGCCCTGCTCACCGGCCTGATCGCGCCGCCGAGCACTCCGGCTCCTCACCGTGACGACGACGTGACCGTCACCGTGACCGTGGATTCCGCCCGCCATGAGGTCAAGGTGCGGGCGGGCCCGTTCTTCCTGCCCAACATGCCGAAGATGGATCACCACGCGATGATGGACATGGGGATGGGGCATACCACACCCGTCTATCATTTCGCCTGGCCGATCGAGGGCTGGATGCGCGGATTCAAGAGCGGCGTGGAGGATGGCCAGGGCCGCCCGCTCCCGAAGGACCTCATGCATCACATGATCGGGGTGAACTACAGCCGCAGGCAGGCGATCTACCCCGCCGCCGAGCGACTCTTCGGCGCCGGCCAGGAAACCGCCGACGTGACCGTGCCGGCCACGATTGGTGTGCCCATGACGCCGGGAATGGACCTCGGCTTCTATATCATGTGGCACAACGAGACCGGGGCGGACCTGGACAGCGTCTACATGACGATGTCCCTGCAATACATGCCGCGGAACCAGAACCCGCGCCCCGTGGACGTCTTGCCGCTATACCTGGACGTGAACCTCACGGTGGGGGGGAGCAACATGTTCGACCTCCCCCCGGGGCACACCGAGAAGGCCTGGGAGTTCACCATGCCGCTCAGCGGCCGGCTGCTCGGCTACGGTGGCCATCTGCACGACTACGGCCTGCTGGTCAGACTCGAGGACGTCGAGACCGGAAAGGTGCTCGCCCGGGTGGATGCCAAGCGCGACAAGGACGGCAAGGTCAGCGGCGTTTCGCGGAAGCTCCCAGGTGTGGGCGGGGCGGGCCTCAAACTCAAGGCGGGTCGCCGCTATCGGGTCGTCGGCGTGTACGACAACATCACCGGCGATACCCTGGTCAACGGTGCCATGGCACACATCACCGGCATCTTCTCACCTGATGATTTCTCGAAGTGGCCCGGCGTGAACGAAGCCGACCCCGAGTACCAGAAGGACCTCGCTTCACTCGAGATCATGGGCACGGGTGACGACGAGCATGGGATGCATGACCACATGGACGAGCATAACAACAAGAGGTGAATAGAAGGCGACAGGCGACAGGCGACGGCACAAGGTCGCACAATCTGTCGCCTTTCGCCTGTGGCCTGTCGCTCTTCTCTCCCCTGCCAACGTCAGCCGATAATCCGCCGGGCCCCCACCCACCGCACAAACCACCATCGCCCGGCGGGATCGTCCGGGCTCAGGATGCTGATCTGCACACCGCTCGTGGCGCTGTGGATGAATCGGCCGTTTCCGAGGTAGAGCCCCACGTGGGTGATCTGGTTCCCGCTGGTCGCGAAGGTGAGCACGTCCCCGGCGTGCAGCGCATCCAGGTCCCGTCCCGACCTCGGCCCCTTCTCTCGCCTGATCGGCGCTTCGCCGGGGTAGTGTGATCCCGTGCTTGCCGAAGGCGTATCGGATGAGTCCGGAGCAATCGAATCCCTGTTCGCCTTGATCTCCCCAGCGATACGGCATGCCCATCACGTCGAGGGCGGTCTGCACCACCCCGCCGATCAGGACGGCCCGATCCTCGGGAACGCCGCTCCGATCGAGTTCAGTGCGGATCTCCACCGGCTCTGGGGGGCCCGTGGATGCGGATTCTGTCGAGCCCGTGCCGGGAAGATCCCGGGACGATCCGCCCCGACTGCCACGATCGAGTCCCAGCCGGAAACTGATCTCCATCCCGCCGTAGCCCCCCGCCTCGATCTTTCGATATCTCCCTTCTGCGGCCAGCGAAAGCCCGCTGAACGGAATGACCTCGTAGCCCAGGCCCGCCGACCATGAGCTCCAGAGGTTGTGCGAGCCGCTGGTGACCACTCCACCCTCGACACCCCCGAGCAGGTAGACCCCCGGCCGGCCGCTCCTGAACAGCGAGAGATCCACCCCGGCACCCCACAGATTCCCCATCGGCTGCCGCCCATCGATGACGGCAGCGTGCATGCCGAACCCCAACGGCCCGAAGACACTTGTGCCGGAGCCCAGTCGGTAGCTCGTTGCCGGCGGATCGGTGAACATGTGCCCCATCTGGAAACCCGGGCCCTGCGCCGAGAGGGAGGAGGTAAGGCAGAGAACAACGACGAGGTGACAGGCGGGAGGCGACAGGCGACAAAGAAGGCGACAGGCGATAGGCGACAGGCGAGAAGAAAGGCCATAGGCGATAGGCGACAGGCGACAGGCCGTACGAGAAGTGCACTTTGTCGCCTGTCGCCTATCGCCTATCGCCTGCAGTGTCGCCTGAACTCTCATCGCACCCTCACCGGCAGACCCGTCGAAAGACTCACCCGGTAGACATTCCCCGGGCGGCACTTGAGCCAGATCGCGGCTTCAATGGTGGAGTCATTGACCAGCCGCGGCGGGCCGCCGGTATACAGGAGGGGAATTGCAATCCGCTTTTCCCCTCGGCGGATTTCCATCACCCGTTCCACGCAGGCGTGGCCAGCCGAATCCTGCGCCGGCCGCGACGCGGTGAACCACACTTCCGTGCCGGAGGGAGACGTAAGCACCAGCGAATCGGCCGGACCGGTGACCGGGGCATCCACCACCGGGTGCCTCCCCTCCGTCTCCCGGGAGGAGCCACACCCTGCGGCGGCGGACAGGGCAACGAGCGGAAGAAGCCACCGGGCCGTCATGTGTCGTCCTCCGTTCCGGCGGCCGCTTCTTTGGCTTCCGAGCGCTCGATTTCCGCTTCGTCGAGAACGGGCAGGCCTTCTCGATCCACGTGCAGCGAGTGTCGCAGCCGTGGCGAGCGCCTGAGCAGCTGAATCCAGCCAAACATCAGCGCCACCGCTGCGACGAGGGCCACTCCGAACGCGGTGTAAACGGCATGGCGTGGGTTCTCGAATCGCCCCTGAAACTCCAACAGCAGCCAGGCTCCATAAAACGAAGCTGCCCACGCCACCAACGGCGTGAGCAGCCAGCCAACGATCCGGGCTAGGATGCCAAGCCAGCGCATCCACTTCTACTTGCCGGCGCGCTCCCATGCACGACACCACCGTGGCGAGCGCAAGGCCCGGCAGGAGCGCCACGCCAAAGGTGCCGACATTCCAACCGGCGCCGGGGAAGTGGAACAGCACGGCGAGTACCGTGACGACCGCGGTGAGCACCAGCACCGAACCGGCGACGGCGGGAAGGCTTGGGGCTCCGCCCTTCGCCGTCTGGTTCGCCAGGATCCAGGCACCGAGCCACGGCAGGTAGGTTCCGACCATCCACCAGATCGGGTGATACCACCAGTTGCTCCCACCACCGATGTCCCGCCACCGATGCGTGTAGAGGCTGAACGGCTGAAAGAACGAGACGTCCACCACAAGGAAGACCACGGTCGCAGCCAGACCGATACCGGCCGCCCCCGCGATGCCCTCGATGGTGCGGCCCTGGTCCAGATGCCGGGAATGAAGCACACTACCAGCGTGACCCCAGTGACCAGCAGCAGGAGCGACGAGTGGTTCGACCGGGCCATCCACGTACTTGGAGACGAGGCCGATCACCAGGACGGCGAGGGACTCGAAGACTCCGAGCTTGAGCCCGGCGCGAAGCACGTAGGGGAGATCGGTCTGGTCGGCGACGTTTTGGGGGTGGACTGCGGCACTCATGAATGCTCCGGAAGGCAAGGTGAGTGAACGGGTTAACTATAAACACCCCACCCAAGGATGACCACCACGTCGGTGAGCGCCCAGGCACCCAGCGCGGCATACATTCCCGCCTGGTGCTGATCCGGGGTCATCGTCCGGTGGCGGACCAGCCACGGCCCGAGCACTCGACCCCAAGCGCCTGCCGCCAGCGCCACGCCTGCCCAACGCACTATTGCGCTTCGATCCCATCCCCAGTCCGCCTCGAGTCCGGCCAGCACGAACGTCAGGAACGCCAGCCCGGCCGCCACGCACGCGACCAAAAGGCTCCGTCGCATGCCGAGGATCAAGGCGAGAGTCCGATCGCCGCGTTGACGATCCTCCTCGAGCTGATACAACTGTGTCAGCGGATAGAGGCACGCGAACAGGGGACAAAATGCTAGCAGGACAAGTGTGTGTGCCCGATCCAGCGGGAGTCCCGTGGCCGCGTAGCCGGCGTAGGGGGTGAGGGTCCCGAATCCCCACATGTTGATGACCCAATCCACACCCGCGACGGCCTTGAGCCTGAGTGGCGGCACCGAGTACGCCAGCGACATAGCGAAACAGATGGCATAGGCCAGGGCGAACCCCACCGGCAACCTGAGCGCCACCAGCTGCCCGATGGCCATAAGCCCGAACGCGACGCCGGCCAGATGTCGCGGCACCGGCGGCGGCGCCTTGAGGTACCCGATATCGCCCTCGTCCCGGTCGAAGGCCGAGTTGATGGCCAGGGTACCGCCATTGAGCAGGACGACCCAGAGGAAGAGTCGCGACGAGTGCCGCACCGAGGTGCGCCCCGTTGAGGGCACCGGATACCCCAACCGCGAGCACATAGCCAACCGCCGTATGCGCCGCCATGATGGGCCACTCAGCAGGGCGAAGATGCAGGATGTAGTCGAAACCGCGCCCGAAGATCCGATACCCGATCCGCCTGGCGGATCCGCTCACCAGCGGATGCCGAGGTGCCGGGCCGCAATGCGGAGGCCGTGCAGGGTCAGGTCGGGGTCGACGTGCTCGATGGTCGTGGTGAGCGGGACGATGGTGCCCGCGAGCCCTCCGGTCGCAACCACGCGGGGCCGGTTGCCGGTGGGCCATTCACGCATGATCCGGCGAACGATGCCATCGACTGCGTCGGCCGTCCCCAGCAGGATACCGGAGCGAATGCACTCCTCGGTCCGCCGGCCGATCACCCGTTCGGGAGGTCGCAGCTCGGTGGCGGGCAGCTTGGCGGCGCGCCTGGTGAGCTGATCCGCCGAGGTACGAAGGCCCGGCATGATGACGCCGCCGATGAAGCGGCCATCGGCCGTAATGCAATCGAAGGTCGTGGCGGTCCCGAAATCCACCACGATCGTGTCCGCCTGGTAGCGCTCCACCGCCGCAAGCGAATTGATGATGCGATCTGCTCCGACACTCAGCGGCTCGTCCACATCCAGCGTGATGGGCAGCAGTGAGGTCGCATCGACGACATGGGTCACCGCCCCGGTCAGGGCCCGGATCCCCTCGAGCAGGCTCTCGGTAACGGTGGGAGCGACCGACGCGACCAGCGCGGCCCGAACCTCATTCGGCGAGTGGCCGGCGTGCAGCAGGAACGCCCCGAGGGCTGTCCCCCACTCGTCTGGGGTGCGGTCCGGATTGGTGGTCAGACGCCAATGGCCGGCGATCTCATCTCGATTGAAGAGACCGACCGTGATTTCGGTGTTGCCGATGTCCAGGGCGAGCAGCATGTGTGGACGAAGTTAAGGACTCAACCGTGGGCCAGCAGGATCGAGCCGCTGCGCACTTCCTGCACTGATCCATCGTCTCGGCGGAGGATGAGCGCGCCATCGGGGGAGACTCCCTCGGCCGTGCCCGCTCCCGGCTCCCGCAGCCGCCTGCCCCGGAGCCAGTCTCGCACGGCGAAGTCCGCAGCTTCCTCGGCTCCCAGGTGCCCCTGACGGCCGCCGATGGCAGCCACGGCGGTCACCACCGGTTCGATCAACCGCTCCGGCTCGACATCGTCCAGCACCGAGGCGAGCGCGATCGCAGAGTCGGCCAGCGAGGCGGGGATGGTATTGCGCACGTTCACGCCGACCCCGACCGCCACCCAGCCCAGGGCACCGCCCTGCCAGCGGGCCTCACACAAGATCCCGCCCAGCTTTCGCCCCGCCAGCATCAGGTCGTTCGGCCACTTGAGCCCAATCGTCACTCTGGCGGCCGTGGCGCTTTCGATGGCTCCCGCAACCGCCAGCGCTACCCGGACACTCAGCACCTCGAGCGCCGGTTCCACCAATGGGCGTAGCAGAACGCTGAGCCACAATCCGCCGACCGGCGATTCCCAGCTGCGCCCGCGACTACCCCGTCCGAGTGTTTGCGCCCGCGCCACCACGGCGGTGCCGGCGGGAGCCCCGGAGGCCGCCAGCTCGTGCAGGAGGTCCTGAGTAGACGGAGTGGACTCGACCCGATGAACCGGTGGTGGCATGAATCTAGGCAACCGGGAATCCGCCCCGTGAATACAGCCAGAACAGCAGAATGCCGAACCCGATGCGGTACCACGCAAAGGCCGAGAAACTGTGGTGCGCCACGTAGCGCAGGAATGCCTTGACCACCACGAATGCCGAGGCGAACGCCACCACGAATCCGACGGCGAAAAGTGGGAAGTCCCCTGTCGACAGGTCGCCAAGACTCTTGAGGAGGTCGAAAATCGCCGCAGCAGCGATCACCGGGACCGCGAGGAAGAACGAGAATTCCGTTGCGGCGGTGCGCGAGAGGCCCAGCGCATAGCCACCCATGATCGTTGCGCCGGAACGCGAAAACCCCGGCAGCAGAAGCGCCAGCACCTGGGCCACCCCGATGCCGAGCGCGGTTCGCGGGCTGATGTCCGCCGTGTCGCTCACCCGCTCCACCGGTTTCCAGCGTTCAATGATCAGAATCAGGATCCCGCCGACGATGAACCCGATGGCAACCACGACGGGAGTGAGCAGGTGCGCCTTGATCCAATGGTGCGTGAGCAGTCCGATGATCGCCGCGGGGAGGAATGCCACCAGCAGGTTGAGAGCGAGGCGCTGGCTGACCGGCTCGGTCCTCAGGCCACGCAGCATTGCGAGGAATCGCTGGCGGTACAGCCAGACAATGGCGAGGATGGCGCCGAGCTGAATGAAGATCTCGAAGGTCTTGGCGCGCTCCCCGGTAAAGCCAAGCCAGTGGCCCGCCACGATGAGATGCCCGGTCGAGGAGACCGGGATGAATTCGGTTACGCCCTCCACTACACCCAAGACGCCAGCGACCACCAGGTCTCCCGGGTTCACGGCACGGTCTCGGCGTAGAGCGCCTCGTACATCGGCACAATGCGCTCGGCCGAGAACGTTTGGGCCTTGGTGACCGCGGCGGCGCGCATCGCCGAATACCGGGCCTCGTCCTGCAGCAGATCCACGGCACGCCGCGCCATCGCCTCCACCGATCCCGGTGGCTCGAGAATGCCGGATATCCCGTCGTCGATCACTTCGGGAAGGCCGCCGGCGCGACTCGCCACGGCAGGCGCGCCGCACGCCATGGCTTCCAGTGCCGCCAGCCCAAACGATTCCGACTGTGACGGGAGCAGAAACAGATCGCTGGCCTGAAGGATGGAAGCGACACGATCGAGTCGCCCCAAGAACCGCACACTGTCCGCGACTCCGAGTTCCGTGGCCTCCAGCTCGGCGTCGCGTCGATCGGGCCCATCCCCAACCATGAGAAGGATGGCCGGCATCGCGCGGCGAATTCGGGCGAAGATTCGCACCACATCTTTCACCCGTTTCACTTCCCGGAAATTGGAAATGTGGGTGATCACGCGGTGGCCGGGGGGCGCCAGCGCCTCCCGCGACGCCTCGGGGTCGGGACGGTACTCCTCCAGGTTCACAAAGTTGGGAATCACCTTCAGATCGCAGCTGACGCAGCCGAACGTCCGGTAGGTTTCGTCCCGGAGGAACGCCGACACTGCGCTGACCTGATCAGACCGCTCGATCGAGAACTTGGTGATCTCGTAAAAGCTCGCCTCCTGCCCGACCAGCGTGATGTCGGTCCCATGCAGAGTCGTGATGACCCGTATCGGGCGCTCCGCCTTTATCATCTCCCGCGCGAGCCATGCCGTGGTCGCATGCGGGATCGCGTAGTGCACGTGCAGCAGATCGAGCTGCTCCCGGCGGGCGACTTCATACTGTTTGGAGGCCAGCGCGAGAGTATAAGGAAAGTGGTCGAACAGAGGATAGCGTGAGATGGTAGTGTCCACCTCGTGGAAGAACACTCGCTCCGCGAATCCGCGCAGCCGGAAGGGAGATGCGTAGGAAATGAAATGGATGTGGTGTCCCCGCCGCGCCAGTGCGAGACCTAGTTCGGTGGCAACCGCCCCCGAACCCCCATAGGTCGGATAGCAGGTGATACCGATCCTCATGGGGCGCCGCCGGTGGTATCCCGGGACTCGAGCAGGGCGACGACAGCCTCATGCCCCTTGGTCCGCGCGAGGGAGAGCGGCGTCGCCCCGGAGTAGCTGGCCGCGTTGGGATCGGCCCCCCGCTCCAACAGCAGTTCCACTACCGCCCGGTGTCCGCGCTCGGCCGCGCCGTGGAGTGCGGTCCATTGGCCACTCTGTTCGGCTTTCGGGTCGGCTCCCCCGTCCAGCAGCAGTCGAACGATCTCGGTATAGCCGCTGGTTGAGGCGGCATGCAGTGGCTGGTTGCGCAGCGGGTCCATCGACACCGATGCGATGTCGGCACCGATCTCGATCAGATAGCACGCCGCATCGAGATGCCCGAAATAGGCGGCGTAGTGGAGCGGCGTGTACCCCCCGTCGTCCGGCATGTTGACAAGTTCGCGATTCTGATCGAGTAGCTCATGCAGGCGGGCGACATTGCCAGTCTGGGCGGCGTCGGAAAGCTCGGCGCGGAAATCCATGCGAGGAAGTTAGGGGGAGGCGCCAGACGAGAGAAGGGAGAACGGGGGAATGGGGAAACGGGAGAACGGGGGAACGGGAGAACGGGAGAAAGGAAGGCGTTGTGTCAGTGCGAGGAGGGCGGCCCCGCAATGACAGAACCCGTTCTCCCGTTCCCCCGTTCTACCGTTCTCCCCACCTTTTCGCGATCTCCCCCGCCACCTCCTCCGGCGGCCGAGTGGCATCCAGAGTGATGACCGGCCCGTCGAGCTGATGCCGGAACCAGGTCTCCTGTCGCTTGGCGTATTGTCGGCTCGCGGTGGCCACGGCGGGCGCCACACTCTCCCGCGGCCTCAGGCCGTGCAGATATTCGACGGCCTCGCGGGGACCGATGGCGTCGAGCCCCGGGGCATCCGGCGGCACTCCTTCCGCGAGGACGGCCGCGACCTCCTCGATCATGCCCCGGCGAACCATTTCCTCCGCCCGTACCAGGATACGCTGGTGCAGGATGGCGCGCGGCGCGGTGAGCACGACGTACCAGGGAGTGATCGCCCCCTGGGCGCGCGCACTCGCCTGCCAATAGCTGAGCGAGTGCCCGGTGAGCAGCGCCACTTCGAGCGCGCGACTCGCGCGTTGCCGTCCGCCACCGCGGAAGCTCGGGTCGAGCCGCGCCGCCCAGCGCACCAGTTCGACCGGCTCCAGCGTGCGAATCCAGCGCTCGAGCGCCTTGCGGGTGGCGGGTTCGAAGGGCGGCTCGGCGAAGAGCCCGTCAGCCAGCGCCTTTACGTAGAGTCCCGTCCCGCCTACCACGACCGGCATCCGGTCGCGCACCACAATGCTCGCGATCCAGCCGGGAGCGGCCTGCGCGAATCGACCGGCGCTATACCGCTCCCCAGGAGACACCAGGTCGAGTCCGTGATGCGGTACGCGGGCGAGCCACTTGCGGGGCGGCTTGGCGGTGGAGATATCGAGAAGTCGATAGACCTGGCGGGAGTCGGCCGACACCACTTCAAGCGGCCAGTGGACGGCCAGCGCGTGCGCTACCGCAGTCTTGCCGATACCGGTCGGGCCTAGAATGACGGGCGTGCTAACGCCGGCCAAACCGACGCTCCAACTCCTCGCGTGGCAACTGCACGATGGTCGAACGACCGTGCACGTCGTGCGGAGCGAGGGTGCAGGCGAACAGCCGCGCCAGCAGCTCGCGCCGCTCCCGCTCATCCAGCGGGTCGCCGCCCTTCACGGCCGCTCGGCAGGCGTAGGTCGCCACGAAGCGCTCCAGCCGATTGGCCCAGCCACCAAAGCGCCCGCGCGCCAGATCGCCGATCAGCTCGCGGAAGCAGCGGCCCGCATCGAAGCGCGGGTGCGGGGACGGGACTGAGTGCAACGCCACCGTGCGGCCGCCGAACGGCTCCACTTCGAACCCGATCCGGCTCAGCGCGTCCTTGTGTCCTTCGACCGCGTCCAGTTCCTCGTCGGTGAGTTCGAGCGTGATGGGGAGGAGCAGCCGCTGACCGACCAGCTCGCCCCGAGCGAAGCCCGCCATTACCCCTTCATACAGCACCCGCTCGTGGGCGGAATGCTGGTCCACAAAGACCACCCCTTCGGGGCCCTCATAAACGAGGTAGGTATTGAGGATCTGGATGACTTCCCCGGGGAGCGCCTGAGCTTCGGGCAACTCCGTCTCGGTATCCGCCCCCTCGTCTCCAGCCTCGGAGCCAAACAGGACGAGACCGGAGTCCTCCTGCGAACCTCCCGGACCACTCAGCCATGGTGGCCGGAGCGAGCCGCCGAGCGCCGTCGCCGAGCGGACGACCGCGGCCGCCTCCAGCCGACCTAGCGCATCCCGTACCGCCTCCTCGACGACCCGCTCGACGCCTATGCGATCCCGGAAGCGCACCTCGAGCTTGGCCGGGTGGACATTCACGTCAACGTCTTCGCCGGCAGTCTCAATCATCAGATACAGCGACGGCCTGTCCCCGGGATGGATGGCAGAGCGATAGCCGGCCTCCGCGGCCCGCACCAGGAAATTGTCCCGGAAGGGTCGGCCGTTGATGAACAGTTGCGTGCGGCGACCGGTCGGCTGTGCGTCGGCAGGACGCTGCACGAATCCGGCGACCCGGAAACTCCCCGCGGCGTACTCGACCGGCACCAGGGTCCGCGCGATATCCGCCCCCCAGACCGCCTCGAGACGCTCGCTGGCGCTCTGCCCGGCGGGGACCGCAAGCCGGGCACGGCCGTCCAGATAGAGCTCGATCCCCACCTCGGGATGGGCCAACGCGAGAGTGGCGACGGTCTCCCAGGACGCACGGGATTCGCTGGAGGCGGAACGGAGGAACTTGCGTCGTGCAGGAGTGTTGAAGAAGAGGCCTCGCACCGTAACCGTGGTCCCGCGCTGCCGCGCGATTGGCGCCACCTGATCCACCCGGCCGCCGCTCACCTCGATCACCGTGCCTTCGCCCTCGCCGTCCGACGTTGTCAGCCGCAGTCGCGATACA
This sequence comes from uncultured Gemmatimonadales bacterium, assembly GCA_963748035.1. Classification (GTDB taxonomy): domain Bacteria; phylum Gemmatimonadota; class Gemmatimonadetes; order Gemmatimonadales; family GWC2-71-9; genus JADJOM01. The sequence continues at coordinate 1,023,185 of CAVVHO010000005.1, forward strand.
GAGGCGATCGCCGGCAGCGCTTCTCCCCGAAAACCGAAGGTCGTGACGCCGACGAGGTCCGCTGCGCTGGTGATCTTGCTGGTAGCGTGCCGGTCAAGAGCGAGCACCGTGTCCTCCCGCGCCATCCCGATGCCGTCGTCGCTGACTTCGATGAGGGTCTTACCGCCCTGCTCCAGCTCGATCCGTACCCGCGTCGCGCCGGCATCCAGTGCGTTTTCGGCCAGCTCCTTCACCGCGGACGCGGGTCGCTCCACGACCTCCCCGGCGGCGATCTGATCGGCGACTGCGTCTGGGAGAATCGCGATGCGGCGGGCCATGCAGGAAGATAAAGCGAGGCGTGAGTCAGCGGGCGAAGGTCCCGGCGAGAGGCTCGAGCCGCTCCCGCGGCATCCAACCCCGCTGTCCCCCCACTTCCACCTGCACCCATACGCCCCGCGCCGGCCCGAGTCTTACCGTGCCCAGTCGGGCGACCTCGCCCACTGCCGGTGCCAGTTCGTGCGGGGACAGGCGGAGTTGCTCGTTAACGCCGGCGATGGCGACCGGTGCCCGGTACCAATGGCTCAAGCCGGCGCCCAGACCGGCGAGCACCGCGCCACCGGCGAGCAACACGGTCCACCGGCCACGGATCTGGCGCGACCAGAGGATGCCTGCCCATCCTCCGATCCACGCGACAAGGCCAAGCAGCCAGAGTTCCGGCGGCGTGATCGGCGAGACCCACAACTCGTCGGTGGCGTTCTGATCCGCAGGAGCGACCAGCAGCAGGGCTCGGCGAATCCCGCCATCGCGCGGGCTCAGCCGCGCCGCGCGCACCCAGGCGGCGAGCGCTTCGGCGTCATCTCCGGCCCGATACGCGGCGTCACCGAGGTTGAACCAATGGGTCGGGATGTCCGGTTCGAGCAGTGCGCGGCGGCGAAAACCTTCCTCCGCCCCACGGTAGGCGCCCGCGTTGTAAAACTCCTCCGGCTGCGTCTGGGCAACACCTTGAGCCGCGGCGGTCACGAGCAGCATGGTGACCAGTCCCGCTCGTTCCCGCGCCCGCCGCCGACCTGCCACGCCCCGCGTTGTCACTCGGCCCAGTGCCTGCTCGACCAGCAGCGTCAACTCGCGGGAGCCCCCCCGTCCCTGTCCGCCATACCTCGCGGACTGGACCCGTTCAAGCAAGCCGCGCACTGTGTCCGTATCGGGTGGGGCGAGATTTCCCTGCGCCAGGAGTACCGAGAGCCGGTGCTCCGCGAGGGCGAGCGGATCGCCGGTGGGCTCCGCGGCGGCCTCGGTCCGCGCGCGACGCGGGCGCCGCATCATCACGAAGGCCAGCACCGGCGCTATGGCGATCAACCACCAGACCGGGGCGGGTAATGACTCCTGCAGTGCCCGCGCCACCGGCAACCGCCGTTCAAGTCGGATCGGCGGCGGTTCCGCCCGCGATGCCACAGACTCGCCCCGTGGCGCCACGATCACCATGGCGGACGGTCCGCTCGCAAGCCGATAGCGCTGATCGTCGAGATCGTAGTAGGGATAGCGCAGCGTCGGGAGCGCCATCGCCCCCGCCGAGTCCGCCACCAGCATGAACTTGAAGGTCTTGGCTCCAGTCAGGCGGCCTTCGCGCATGGCCAGCTCTTCCCGGGCCGCCTCCGGATACACCCGGAATCCCGGTGGCCACCGCACGTCCGGCTGCGGCCACAGAGCCACATTTCCCTCGCCCCGCACCGAGATCTCCGCGGCGAACGCCTCACCCTGCTTGCCCGCGGTCGGGGTCAGTGTCTGACTCAAAGTCAGATCGTGTCCCACGGCCCCGCTGAAGCCGGGGTCACGCCCGGCTGCGGGGAGCGCTTCAGCCGTGAAGCTGCTGCTCTCGCTTTCCAGTTTGTACGCCTCTTCCTGGCTGAAGAACTGATACGCGAGTGGGACGCTGTACTGCAGCCGCGCCGGCGATACCGCCACCCGGCCTGGTGTCAGCGGAAACACGACCTGATGCAAGACGAACAGATCGTACCACTTTCCGCCCACCTGGCGCGTGGCGGCGATGCCCCCGGGCACCGGCTGCGGATAGCTCCATACGCCTTCAATGCGCGGAGACTCCACAGTTGGAGCGCGCCGGAGCTGCTGCCTGAGACCGCGCTCGAACCACGCGATCGTGATCACGTCCACCTGTTGCCCGACCGGGACATTCCACTCGGAGATGGCGACCGTGATGCCGGCAGGACCCAGCACGCCGGGGGGAGGCGCCCGCTGAATGATCTTGGCAACCCGGGAAGAGAGGCTGGCGTTGACGGGAACAGCCATGCCGCCGTCGATCGTCACCGTCACCGGGTCCGCCTGCGCAGTCGCGATGCCTTGGCGGACGTTCACCGGGCCTAGCCGCCATTCACCCGGCGTGGTCGCGCGCAGATCCAGTTGAATCCAGGTGGTGCGGCCGCCCCCGCCCTTCGCCACGTCGCTCCGTTCCGCTCGCGATTCCAGCTCGAAGCCACCGAGGCTCGGCAAGTCGACCCGGATCTGGTCGGGGAGATCGCTCGAGACCCGGATGGTGTAGCGCAGCATGTCGCCGGGCGCGACCCGATCCCGGTCCACCGAGACCATCACTGTGGGCCCCGCTGCATGCTGCTGCAGCGCCAGGAGAAACAGCAGGCTCGCGATCACCAGTCCTTCGCTCCACTGATCGCGGTGCGCGAGCGCCCGAGCCGGCGTGCCCTGGTCTCTAACTCCTCCCGGGAAACAGAATTGAGGATCTGTTCCGCCTGTGACTGGGAAAGGTTCGGCATTCCCTGCGGCGGCTGGGGGCGACCCTGACCGGGATCCGGATTCTGTTGCCCCCCGCCTGGCGGAGGTTGCCGCGGATTCCGGCCCCCTCCGCCACTCGGCGGTGGCGTCCGGCGCCGCTCAGCCAGCTCGAGATTCCATTTCGCTCGCGCGCTGGTGGGTGACAGGGTGAGCGCCTGCTTGAGTTGATCCGCCGCGAGGGAGAGCAGTGAGTCCTTCTTGGTGGAATCCTTTCCAGCGGCGGCGAGCGCGGCCACACCCTGATTGTAGAGCGCGCGATAGCGCAAATCGGGATCCAGGCTCCGCGATGCGTGCGCCAGCGCGGCGCCCGCGCCGGCATAGTCTTCCGCGGCGAGCAGGGCGGTCCCGGCGTTGTACCAGGCGGTATCGGACGCGCCGGGAGACAGGCGTGCGCTCAACCGCCGGGCCGCGGCCTTGACGTTCCCGGCCTCGAACTCGCGAGCACCGGGAGCCGGTCGCTGAGCCATCGCCGTCGCGGTGCAGAGAATCGCTCCGAGCCCAACCAGTGCCGCCGTACGACGGGTCACCGTCTGCGCCGCCAGCAGGATCGCCGCGAGCAGCGCGGGGATCCACACCAGGGGCAACAGGTCCTGGATGCTGGACTGGGTGAGCGGTGCACGTTGAAAGGCCGAGAGCAGGTCCCGGACCGCGCCGGCCTGATCGGGCAGCTCGGCCGGGACCAGCGCCCCTTCGGCCGCGTCCGCGACTTGCTGCAGCACGTCGTCGCGGCGCCAGGTTTGAACCGGTTGGCCCGCTTCGTCGGTCTTGTACTCGGCTACCACACCGCTGCTGTCCCGCAGCGGGATGGGCACCGGTTTCGTGCCCCCCTCCGCCACCAGCACCAGGCGGATTTGCTGTTCCTTGAGCGCGCGAGCCGCCGCCAGCACCTCGGGCAGCGAATCGTGCGTCTCTCCGTCGGTAAAGATGAGCAGCACGCGATCACCGGCCTCGCGCGAAGCGTTGAGTAGCTCGCCTCCCTGGACCAGCGCATAGGCGAGCCCCGTTCCACCCTGGGTGGCAAGCTCGGGAGATAGTGCATCGAGAAAGAGAGTGACCGCACCGCCGTCGAGCGTCAGCGGACTCAGGATGTAACTTCGCCCCGCGAATGCCACGAGGCCGAGTCGATCCTGACCGAGGTCCTGCACCAGGCGCCGGGCCTCGCGAACCGCTCGCTGCAGCCGGCTCGGCTTCGTGTCTTCCGCCAGCATCGAACGGCTGATGTCCATCACGAACACGACGGACAGTGCCTGGCTCTGCATTTTCACATTCGTGCGCCCACCCCGAGGGCCGGCGAGGCCGATCGCCGCGGCGAGTCCCGCCAAGGCCAACAACACCGGCGCCCACCGCCCGGTTCCGCGGGCCCGGGTGGCGAGCTCGTCGGACCAGGCGCGGCTCCGCGCGATGCGTCGACGCCGCGCAAGCACCGCGACCGCCCCGATCGCCCCCGCGACCAAGGGAGCCGCAACGACAAGCAAGGGCGAGTCGAATGTCATAAGGGCGGAGTCCAACCGCTCAACCGCCAAACCGCCAAACCGCCGAAGCACTTGGTCATGGCGTCCGCACCACCAGTGTGGCGTTCAACAGGAGTTCCAGCGCCAGCGCGAGCAGACCGAGCAGCACCAGCGGCTTCGCGATCTCGTCGTATTTCACATACCGGGTGACGTGAATCGGGGTCTTCTCCAGGCCGTCGATCTGCTTGAAGATCCGACTCAACGCCTCGCTGTCCTTGGCGCGGAAGTAGCGACCGCCGGTCGTCGCGGCGATATCCCGGAGCAACGGCTCGTCGATCTTCACCGGTAGCATTTCATAGCGGAATCCCGAGAGGCCGCGGCCGGTTGGGATCGGTGCCTCTCCTTCGGTTCCCACTCCAATGGGATATACCCGAATGCCGAGCGACGCCGCGGCCGCAGCCGCGGTTCGCGGGTCCACCGTTCCGCGGTTGTTCTCGCCGTCGGTGAGGAGCAGGATGACCTTCGACTTGCCAGGCGCCTCGCGTAACCGGTTGATCGCCGTCGCGAGACCCGTGCCGATGGCGGTGCCGTCCTCCAAGAGGCCGATCTTGAGGTCGGAGACGGCCTTCTCGAGCACCGGGTAGTCCACCGTGATGGGCACTTGGGTGAGCGCCTCCCCCGCGAACGCCACCACCCCGATCCGGTCCGCACTGCGACCCTTGATGAAGGAAATAGCCTGCTGCTTGGCCACCTCCATCCGGTTCGACGGGGCGAAGTCCTCGGCCAGCATGCTGCTGGAGATGTCCACCGCGATCACGATCGCGATTCCTTCCTTCTTCACCTCGACCTGCGAGCCCCCGAGTCGGGGGCCTGCTGCGGCGATGATCCATGCCCCGAACGTGAAAGCCCGGCACCAGAGCGGCAGGCGGCCGAGCCACTCTGCCTCGCGTACCAGGCTCACCAACCGCAGGTCGCTGTAGGTGGTGCCCGGTTTGTGACGGGCGCGCCGCCACCACCACCACGCGAGTGGCAGCAGCAGTAACAGGAGAAACACCGGACGGGCGAAGCTCATGCCGCCCCCTCCAGCCGGCGTCGGACGGCGCCGGCCCGCTCCGCCAGGGTCACGACCTCCGTGACCGTGGCCTCCGAATACTGGGCGGCGTCCAGCGACTTGAGCACCATGGCGATCTCATCCGTGGGCCACGACGTGCGCTGCTCCTGCACGATGCGAATGAGCCGCGAGGTGACCACCCCGGGCGGACTGCCCGGGAGCAGCCCCTGAATCGTGGCGCGCAGCGCCCGCGCTGCCGCCGCCGCCACTGCCCGCCCTTCTCCGGCCTCGGCCCATTCCGCGAGCGGCAGCGGTGTCTTCGCGGGAGCCGGCCGCCCGATCACCACCGCAGGGCCACGCCGCCGCCACCACCACCAGAGGGGTGCGAAGAGCACCCCGGCGATGACCAGCGCCGCCAAGAGGGGAAACGGCGACGTCACTCGCTCCGACACGAGTCCCGCCAAGGGCTGAATCTGGAGTTGTTCCGGCGCCTGACCCGGTGGGAGCACGCTCGCGACCTGGATGCTCTGCGCCTGGGCCGCGAGCGAGTCGGTGATGCCATCCCGACCGATAATCACCGGGCCCGGGACGAGGATGGTATGGAGCCCCGCGCTCCAGGCCACGGCGGGATACGAGACCGTGGCAATGTTTCCCTCGCGCCGGACGATAGCGTGTCCCAGCAGCGCGATGTCCCCTTCCGGATCCCAGGGAGCTGCGCGGACTTCGGCGCCCAACGGCACCTCGACGGATCGCTCCAGCCAGATGGTATCACCCACGCTGGGCAGCGAGCCTTGCAGCAGGAACAAGAGCGACGGCCACATCATCGATGGATTCGCCGGGCGCGCTGGGCAAAGGCACGACGCAGCACGGGCGCGTAGTCCGCGTTGGTGGCGATCACGACCTGGTCTACATTGGCGGCGGCGAACGCCCGTCCCCGATCTTCCCTCCGTCGCTCCGCCAGCGCCCGCAGCCGACCGCGCACCTGACGGTCTCCGGTGTCCACCAGACGCCGGGCGCCGGTTTCCGCATCCTCAAGATCGAGCCATCCGGCGTCAGGCAGCTCGCTTTCCCGCGGATCCTCCACGGCGACGGCCACGACGTCGTGCCGCACGCCGAGCTGGCGCAAAGGCTGCTCCCATCCCTCCGCCAGGAAATCGGAGAGCACGACCACGATGCTTCTGTGCTTGAGCAGCTCGGTCGCGTAGTGCAGCGCCGCGGCGAGATTGGTCCGGCGCCCCGTCGGGCGAAACGCCACCAGATCGCGGATCACCCGGAGCGCGTGGCGGCGGCCCTTCTTGGGCGGGATCACTCGCTCGACCTTGTCGGAGAACAGCAGCGCCCCAGCTCGGTCATTGGTGTTCGCGGCGGCCAGGGCCAGGATCGATGCGACCTCGATGGCCAGCGCGGCCTTGGAACGGGGAATGCCGAAATGGGTGGAACCCGACTGGTCCACCACCAGCAGCAGGGTGATCTCCCGCTCTTCAATAAATGTCTTGACGAAGGGATGCCCGAAGCGGGCTGAGACGTTCCAGTCGATGGCGCGGAAATCGTCGCCGTGCTCGTACTGGCGCACCTCGGCGAATTCCATCCCCTGCCCGCGGAACACCGAGCGATATGCGCCGCCAAACAACGAAGACACGATTCCGCGGGAGCGGAGCTCGATCGCCTTGACCTGTTTGAGGATTTCGGGGGAGATGGCAGGCATTGGAGGGAAGTACCGAGTACCTAGTACCGGGTACCGAGTGCGGTGGACCGGCAATGGTACCCGGTACACGGTACCCGGTACTCGGTACTCGGGCTACGGAATTGGAACCGCATCCAAGATCCGGGTCACAACCTGATCCGCATCAATTTCCTCGGCCTCCGCCTCGAAGGTGAGGAGCACGCGGTGCCGCATGACGTCGAGTGCCATCGCGCGAACGTCCTCGGGAATCACATACCCCCGGCCACGAAGGTAGGCGTGCGCCCGGGCCGCATGGGCAAGTGCGATGGACGCGCGGGGCGAGGCGCCAAAGGCCACCAGCGGCTTGAGATTCGCGAGGCCGACCACCGAGGGATCGCGGGTGGCACGCACCAGGTCCACGATATAGTCCACCACCTTCTGGTCGGTGTAGGTGTTGCTGATCGTTTCACGTATGGCCAGGATGCCGGCCGGGTCGAGCAGCTGCCGCACCGGCGCCTCGCCGGTCCCACTCCGCCGCAGCAGAACTTCCTTCTCCTGGTCGCGGGTCGGATAGGAGATCTTCACCTTCAGCATGAACCGGTCGAGCTGCGCTTCGGGCAGTGGGTAGGTGCCCTCACTCTCGATCGGATTCTGGGTCGCGAGCACCAGGAAGGGTTCTTCGAGCTTGAAAGTCGTCCCGCCGATCGTGACCTGGTGTTCCTGCATCGCCTCGAGCAGCGCCGCCTGCACCTTGGCCGGAGCGCGGTTGATCTCGTCTGCCAGGATGATCTGCGCGAAGATCGGCCCCTGCTTCACCCGGAACTCCGAGCTCTTCGGGTCGAAGATCATGGTGCCGATCAGATCGGCGGGCAGCAGATCGGGAGTGAACTGGATGCGGGAGAAGCTGGCATCGACGATTTCGGCCAGCGTTTTGACGGCGAGGGTCTTGGCCAGACCCGGTACTCCTTCCAGCAGGATATGACCACCGGTGAGCAGCCCGACGAGCAGCCGCTCGATCATCATCTCCTGCCCCACGATCCGCCGGCCAACCTCAGTCACCACCAGCTGGATCGGGCTTGCATCCACGGTGCGGGTCGAACCGGAAGGACGTGCGGTCATGGGCGGTTTGCCTTGAGAGGTGAGTAACTCGCGGTTGCCAGTGAGGATAGCGGGCTCAGCGCCGGTTGTCAGCCCCGGAGACCGGGTGTGACTCCGCTCACTTGCCGGCATCCTTCTCGGCCATCGAGATAGCCTTGTAGATGGCCGTCTCTTCCGCCGGTGTGAGGGGGCGGGTGACACCGACCGGCAGATCGCCCAGGCGGATCGGGCCGTAACTGAGCCGCGCCAGACGATCCACCTTGAGCCCCATTGCCTCACACCAGCGCCGCACGATGCGGTTGCGCCCTTCAGTCACAGTGACGTCGACGATGCTGCGGCCTTCCTTACCCGGCCGCACCCGCACCCGAATGGGCTCTACGGCCCGACCGTCGATGACCACGCGCTTCTTAGTCAGGCCTTCGATTTCACTCGTGGGCCGCCCGTGTACCAGCGCGGTGTAGCTCCGTTGCAGCCGATACTTGGGATGGGTCAGCCGATGCACCGCTTCGCCATCGGAGGTGAGCAGCAGAAGCCCCGTCGTGTTGACGTCGAGCCGGCCCACGTAGGTGAGCCCACGGGCGTCCTTGATGAAATCGAACACCGTGCGGCGGCCCGCTTCGTCATCCGCGGTGGTCACCACGCCCATCGGCTTGTGGAAGGCGAGCCAGCGCGTGGCATGCCGGGGGATCGCCCGCCCCGCGACCGTGATCTTCTGATGGTCGGGATCCACCTTCATGCCGATCGTGGCCACTTGGCCATCAACCCGCACCTTGCCCGCCTCGATCAGGTCCTCGGCGGCGCGCCGGCTCGCGATCCCGGCCCGCGCCAGGGCGCGCTGCAGCCGCATCTCGCTCATGATTCCGCCGGAACGGAGGCCGCGGCCTCGGCGGAATCGGCCGCCTCAGGTTTGTGCGGTTGCAGCGCCACCGTGAACTCTTCGGTGCGCGGCAGCTCGCCCAGGTCGCGCAGACCAAGCAGCTCCAGGAACATCGCCGTCGTCCCGTACAGCAACGGCCGCCCCAGCGCTTCGCTCCGGCCGACCACCTCGATCAGCCCGCGCTCCTGCAGGCTCCGCAATACGCCCCCAGCCGACACGCCCCGGATCTCCTCGATTTCCGCCCGCCCCACCGGCTGGCGATAGGAAATCACCGCCAGCGTCTCCATGGCGGCGGAAGTGAGCCGCGGTGTCCGCACCGCGATCTGGGCCCGCTCGATGGCCTCGGCGTAGGCGCGACGCGTCAGGATCTGATACCCGCCCGCCAGCTCCACCACCTCAACCGAATGGCCATCGAAATCGTAGTGCTCGCGGAGCTCGTCGAGTGCGGTACGCACATCGGCGAGGGAGGCCTCGGGTTCCAGCGTTTGCAGCTCCTCGACCGTAATCGGACGATTCCCGGCGAAGAGTGCGGCCTCAATCAGCTGAGTGAGGGGCTTGAGCGGCATCGGCAGCTTCCACTATGGGGTCTGTGGACTCGTCGGGGGACCTCTCCCGCCGGATCACGAACGACTGAAAAGCCTCGGACTGCGCCAGACTGATAATTCCGCGCCGGGCGAGTTCCAGCAATGAGAGCAGAGTCGAGAGCACATCCACGATGGTCGGACGGGGTCCCAGCGCCTCGAGCCAGCTGAACTCCGCCCGCTCGCGCAGCATCGCCACCAGCCGCGCGGTGGCTCCCTCGGTGTCCAGCGGCCGGGCCACCACCCGATGGAGGATCGGCGAGGGGATCTCCGCCACGACCTTCTCCACCGCCTTGAGCAGCTCGATCAGGTCGAGGGTCAGCGGCGCTGGCGGCAACTCGGGCGGAGGAGGCAGATAGCCACGCGGATGCTGCTCGGCCCGCCGTGCTGCCGACCGCTCCAGCCAGTTCGCCACCTCGCGGATCAGTTGATACTCGAGCAGCCGGCGCACCAGCTCGTGCCGCGGATCCTCCCACCCCTCCTCACCATCGTGGCGCGGCAACAGCATCTGCACCTTGAGTCGGAGCAGCCGGCCCGCCATCTCCAGATAATCCGCCGCCTGGTTCAGCCCGAGGTGGTGGATGGCCTTAAGGAACTGGTCGGCGATCCGCGCGATCGGGATGTCGGCGATCTCGATCTGCTCCTCCCGAAGCAGATGCAGGAGCAGATCGAGCGGCCCCGAGAATGCGTCCAGCTGGACGACGAAGGCCGGCTCCACGCCGAGCGCGCTGGTCGGGCCGGTGGGAGTGATCATCCGCCGAGGATTCTCCACGTATCCCCGATACCGTACGGAGCGATGGCATAGAACAGCCAGGAGGCTCCCCAATAAGCGGGCGCGAGGAACAGGTTCTTCACCGGCTGCAAGAAGAGGAGGAGAACCATCAGCGGCAGGTAGCCGAACTGCCCTAGCTGACGATATCGAGCGCCCCAAGCCGGAGGTAAGGCGTGGTAGATGAGGTGGGACCCGTCCAGCGGCGGAATGGGGATAAGATTGAAAAAGCACAGGATCAGGTTGAGCCAGATGCCCCAGCTCATCATCCGCTGCAGGATCGCCAGCCCGCCAGCTATTCCAGGCACCAGTCCGGCGAGGAGCGCCAGCGCCACAAACACGGCCGCGCACACCAGAGCGAGGATGAGATTGGTGATCACCCCGGCCGAAGAGACAATGAGGTCACCCTGCACATACTTGCGATACTTCCTTGGCACCACCGGCACCGGCTTGGCGCCGCCGAAGGCAAACCGCCCACCCGACGCGAACCATAGTAACGCCGGCATCAGGATCGTCATCCACGGATCGATGTGCGGCAGCGGGTTGAGCGTCACTCGGCCCAGCATGTAGGCGGTGTCGTCGCCCTGCCAAAGTGCCGTGCGCGCGTGGGCGTATTCGTGGGCCACGAGCGAAAAGACCAGAATGGGCAGGGCGAGAATGAAGTCGCTCAGGAGATCACTTCGGTCAGCGGTGGACGGTAGGCGGTAACCGGTCAGCGGTGAAGCGGTAAGCGGCATGCAGGGGGTGAAAGCCTTCATGCCGCCCACCGCTCACGGCTCACCGCAAGCTGCTCACCGCCTACCTTGGGGGCCCAATCTAACGGCGGGTTCATGGAAGGAAAACCCGTTGCGGCTTGACCTTGCGCGCGTGGCCGTCTAGCTTCTCGGCTTCTCAACCGGCCTGAAATGGGCCGGTTCTGTGCTCCCGAGCAGAGGTACGCCGTGCCCCGTCTCAAGTCCTCGAAGAAGGCCATGCGGAAGTCGCTGGCCGCCAACGAGCGGAACCGCGCCCGTCGCAGTCAGCTCCGCACGGCTCTCAAGAAGGTCCGCAGCGCCGAGACCGCGAAGGAAGCGCAGGCCGCTTACCTCGAGGCCGAGCGGCTCCTGGATCGGGCGGGACGGAAGAACCTGGTCCACCGCAACACCGCCAGCCGCACCAAGAGTCGCCTGGCGAAGATGGTGGCGGGAAAGAAGTAGGACGGTCAGGACGGTCAGGACGGTCAACAACTAACAAAAGAGAACCCTCCGGTGAGTCCTGCCGGAGGGTTTCGATTTCTAGAGTTGTTGACCGTCGCGACCGTCCTGACCGTCCTGACCGTCGCGACCGTCCGAACGCTCTGCCAGCTCTACAAGGCGGCGAGTTCCGCCCCACAGCGCTCGCAATACCACTCCGTCGGCCGGTTGAGCGTCCCGCATTCACCGCACTTGAGGGTCTTCTGACCCTGGCTGGGGCGATCCTTCACCGGCTCCGCCGGCCGCACCGCCACCGGTTCGGGCGGCGAGGCGGGGGCGGGAGCATGCGCCGGTCCCGCAACTGGAGCGGGAGCGGGCGGGTGGTTAGGCGGAGCCGCCGGGACCTCGGTCGCTTTGAAACCGCCACTCGGGCGCGCGCGCTGCGGCGGTGACGCCGGTGCTGCCGGAGCCGAAGGCGGCGTCGCTTCACCCCCGGTAACCGACTTGAGGAACGCCAGCTCGTCCAGCTTGCCCGAGGTGCCGCCCCCCGCCTGATCCGGTTTCCCGGTGGGGAACCACAATGTCCGCCCCGACGAGTCTTCCTTCTTAGCCGCCGGCGGCGGCGGCACCGCGGGGGGTTTCGCTGGTGACCGAGTGTTCGAAGCGGTCCGGAACTGCAGTTCGCTCGGGGCCACTACCTGCGGAGGCGGATGGTTCCGCTCCGGGGCAAGGGCCGGGGCGGGCGCGGTGTGCGTGATGTTGAGTTCCGCCGGCGCCGGGGTATTCAGCGCGGGACGCGGTGCGGAAATGGCGAGTGACGGTGGCTCGGGCGCTTCGGCCGGAGCCACGAGTGGAGCGCGGATGGTCCCGAGCACTTCGTTCAGCCGATCGATCTCGGCGATGGTGTGGTTCAGTTCGTCCCGGATGTGGCTCACGAGCTTGAGCAGCTCGGCCCGGATCCCCTCCCACTTCACGTCGTCGTACTCGCCCACCACATGGCGGACTTCCGCCTCGGCGAGCTGTTCTTTGTGCTGGCTCTCCCGGTAGGCCAGTTCCTTGGCGCGAGCGGAGAGCACGTCTACCTGCTCCTCCAGCGCCGAGGTGTGGCCTCGGAGTTCGTCCAGGACAGCCTCCAGCCGGCGCTCGTAATCGGCGCGCACCCGCCCGCGCACCGCTTCCGGCACCGCCTGTCCGGCATCGCCGGAACTGTTGAGGCGTGTCAGCCAACTGACGAACTGTGCCCGGTCCTGCAGCAGCCTCTCGATCGGGTTACTGCTGTCGGGCGTCGGCTTGTTCATTTCCGCTTGTCCCTCTGGGCCGTGCCTGCGTGAAGCCGTTCCGTAATCGCTCATTCCAGTAGTACGCCAGTTTCCACCAAGGGTTCTCAGCGCGACCGCAGGGCCTGACCGGTCTTGCGCCCCACCTACTGATGCAAATGTAACTCGCTAGTGGCTTTACGAAAACCTTCCGGCCGGGTTCAGGCCGGCCTCCGCTCGTAAACCACCCTCCCCCGGACGATCGTCACATCCGCCCGCCCGCTCAGCCGCCGCCCCCCAAAGGGGGTATTTCGGCTCTTGGAGTGGAATGCCGCCGGATCCACCGTCCACTCGGCCTCCGGATCCAGAATTGTAACGTCGGCTGGCGCCCCCACCGCGAGCGATCCCCCGGGCAACCGAAAGATCTGTGCCGGACGGGTGCTCATCCGGTACAGCAGATCGGGCAGCGAGATGATTCCCGGCTTCACCAGCTCCGTCATGGCCAAGCCGAACGCCGTCTCCAAGCCGAGGATTCCGTTGGGCGCGTCGTCAAATTCGCGCTCCTTGGCATCGTAATGGTGCGGCGCGTGGTCAGTCGCGATCACATCGACAGTTCCGTCCTTGAGCGCCTCACGCAGCGCCTCGACGTCCGCCTCCTCCCTGAGTGGCGGGTTCATCTTGGCGTTGGTGTTGTAGCCCTCGCAGGCCGCGTGGGTCAGGGTGAAGTGATGCGGTGTCACCTCCGCCGTCACTTTGAGCCCCTTTTCCTTGGCCCGACGGATGATCTCGGTGGAACCACGGGTGCTCATGTGACACAGGTGAATGTGCCCGCCGGTCAGCTCCGACAGGATCACGTCGCGGGCAACGTGGATTTCCTCCGCCGCCGCGGGAATCCCCTGCAAGCCGAGCCGGGTGGCGATGATGCCGTCGTGCATCGCCCCGCCCTGCGCCAGCGTGAGCTCCTCGCAGTGGTCCGCCACCGGTATGCCGAAGGTCTTGGCGTACTCCAGCGCAGTCCGCATCAGGTGGCTCGACATCACCGGCTTCCCGTCGTCGCTCACCGCCACCGCCCCCGCGCCCAGCAACTCGCCGAACTCGGAGAGGGTCTCGCCCTTCTGCCCGACCGAAATGGTGCCGATCGGGTACACTCGCGCCTTCCCCGCCTTCTGCGCCTTGCTGATGACGAAGCCGATGGCGCCCTGGTTGTCGAGCGGCGGGTCGGTGTTGGGCATCGCGCAGACCGCGGTGAACCCGCCCGCCGCCGCCGCCATCGCGCCGGTGGCGATCGTCTCCAGGTCCTCGAAGCCTGGTTCCCGTAGATGCACGTGCAGATCGATCAGCCCCGGCGTTACGACCTTGCCCCGGGCGTCGAACACGAGGCAGCCATCCTCGCCGGTGATGTTGAGGCCGACCGAGGCCACCCTGCCCTCGGCCAGGTATACATCGGCCACCCCGTCGCTCCGGCGGGACGGATCGATCACCCGGCCACCCTTGATGAGGATCGGGCGCATTATTCGCTCGCCCCCTGCTGCCAGTCGGCACTGCCACCAGCCAGCAAGTAGAGCACCGCCATCCGGACCGCCACCCCGTTGGTCACCTGCGGCAGGATCACGCTGGCCGGACCGTCGGCCACATCGCTGTCGATCTCTACTCCGCGATTCATCGGCCCAGGGTGCATGATCACGATGTCCTTCCGCGCCCGTGCCAGGCGCTCACTGGTTACCCCGAAGACCCGGTTGTACTCGCGCAGCGAGGGGATAAAGCCACCGGTCATGCGCTCCAGTTGGAGCCGGAGCACGTTGAGCGCGTCGGCCCAGGCAATCGCATCCTCGATGCGGGGGATCACCTCGACACCGAGCGCGCCGATATCGCGGGGGACCAGGCTGGCCGGGCCGCATACGGCCACTTCGGCTCCCAGCTTCTTGAGGCCCCAGATATTGCTCCGCGCCACCCGACTGTGGAGTACATCGCCGCAGATGGCAACCTTGAGCCCTGCGATTTTGCCGAACCGGTCGCGCAGGGTGAGGATGTCGAGCAGGCCTTGGGTCGGATGCTCGTGCTTGCCGTCGCCCGCGTTGACCACGTTGCTGCGGATGCGGTTGCCCAGGAATTCGGCGGAGCCCGACGAGTGATGCCGGATTACCACCATGTCGATCCGCATCGCTTCGAGATTGCGAGCCGTGTCCACCAGCGTCTCGCCCTTGCTCACCGAACTCACGCTCGAGGCCACATTGACCGTGTCGGCGGAGAGCCGCTTCTCGGCGAATTCGAAGGAAATGCGGGTGCGGGTGGAGGGTTCGTAGAAGAGATTGACGATGGTCTTGCCGCGGAGCGCCGGCACCTTCTTGATCGGCCGCTCGCTCACTTCCTTGAATCGCTCGGCGGTGTCGAGAATCAAATTGAGCTGCGCCGCGGAGAGGTGCTCCAGTCCGATCAGATCCTTCCCGAGGGCCAGGCCGCTCACGTGGCCGTCCTAACCAATTCCACCGCGTCTCGACCGTCGAGTTCCTTTACCAGGACATCCACCCGCTCATCCGCGCCGACCGTTCGCCGCAGGCCGACGATGTCCGGCTGAATCGGCAGTTCCCGTCCACCGCGATCCACCAGCACGCAGAGCAGTATCCGCTGCGGCCGGCCGAAATCGGCGAGTTCGTCGAGTGCGGCCCGGATGGTTCGGCCGGTATAGAGCACGTCGTCCACGATCACCACCGTGCGGCCGTCGAGATCGGGAAGATCGGTCTCGCCGATCACCGGAAGCGGGCCGATGGCTTGGAGATCGTCGCGGTAGAGGGTGATATCGAGCTTGCCGCAGGGCACAGGGCGTCCTTCACTGGCTTCGATCTGCCGCGCCAGCCGCTGCCCCAGCTCCACCCCGCGGCGCTGAATGCCCACGAGGACGACATCAGTGGTGCCGTGGCAGAGTTCTAGAAGTTCGGAAGCCATGCGGGTGAGCGCGCGGGCGACGGCCCGTTCGTCGAGCAGGGTCGAGCGGGAAGGCATGTTAAGGCCGGAAGCTAGCGGGAAGGGGGGAAAAGGGGAACGGGCTGGCTCGCTATGCTCGCCGGCGGGGCGCTGGCTGCGCGAGCGCTGCGGGGGCCGCCTGCGGCGGCCTGCGGGGTCGCTGCGCTCCTGCAGGAACTCACCGCAGTTTGGCCCCGTCGATGAGCGTAAAACCGTAAAGGAGTTCCCGCAGGGCGCCGAAGGCGCCCCCCGCAGGAGCGCAGCGACCCCGCCGCGGCGAAGCCGCCCCGCCGGCTCTACCCTGCCACCGCGACTATGCGCCCGCGCTCCCGATCCCACCTCCACGGCACAGTGTGACCCATAAGATGGACCCCGCCATGCCACCGGTCCACGCCGACCAGATTCACCCAGTCCGCCTTCCCGGCCAGCACGTTCCGACCGGCCTCGGTGATCTCGATGCTTCCCTCGGGAAGCGTGCGCCGACCCGCCACCGCGTTGATCCTGACGAGCGGTGACTGACCCCGGTCGAGACCCCGGACGATGCGCCAGTAGGACGTGTCGCCCATGAACACCGACTCCTCCATGCGCTGCAGCGCAAGAAAGAGCTCGATCGGCGAGCGACGACCCTCGGCCAGGACCTCCAGTATCGAACGCTCGGTGCGGGAGAGACCGCCGTCCTGATCCGGATACTCTTCCAGAAAACGCTGGATCGCTGCGGACAGGAAAGGCAGGGTGGCGGTCGCCTGGTCGATCAGCTGCTGCAACCGGAGCGGATCGCTCCCGGTAAACCCCGACCAGGCCCGCTCCCCCAGCGCGAGCTGTGCCGCAGTGACCGGTTGACGGAAGGGGAGCAGTGTGGCGAGTTGCTCGGGCTCCAGCTGGCCCAGTCCGTGGAAGGGTGTAATGCCGGGAAAACGATCGATTTCGATGAGCGAGAGAATGGTGCGGCCCAGCGGCCGGCGCCCGAACCACTCCAGGTGGTGCACCAGCAGGAGCTGGTCGAAGAGATCATGTTCGAACCAAAGGATGACTTCGTCGTACTCCGGCCAGCGCTCGATTGCCGCATCCCACCGCTCGCCAGTCGAGAGGGCCTCGGCGTAGCTCGTGTAACCGGCGTGGGCGAGATACTCGGCCCGTGTCCGACGCCATTCCGCCGCACTGGCGGCCGCATGCAACGGCCCCTCCCAGAGTACATCGGCCCACACCGTGAGGTCGCCCGGGATGCCTGCGCGGCGGAAGGACGCGGCCGTCGAGTCTCCATTGAGGATGTGCAGCTGTCGCGGCATTGACATCACGGCCCTTGCGGGGTGAGACTGTTCGGCGCCGGTGACAAAATCGCGTTCACCGGCTGACGCTGCAAGGACAGATGGCCGAGTGGTTTAAGGCGCACGCCTGGAGAGCGTGTATACCTCACAAGGGTATCGAGGGTTCGAATCCCTCTCTGTCCGTTGGCTTCGCGGCGGGGGTGCTCGCTTTGCGAGCACGGCGGGGTTCGCTTCGCGAACGGCGCGGACGCTCGCTGCGCGAGCGTGGCGCGGCATTGTAGAGTCGGGGAGAGGCACTCGAACCTACAAAAGCCGGAGTGTTCCCGCCGTGGCAGAGCCACCCCCGCCGTTCGCGTGGCGAACCCCCGCCGCGCCGAAGGCGCCCCCGCCAGCAGGAGCACCCCGCCGGGCGAGCAACCCGGGCCCACCAAACCGCCCTCCCTCCCACGACGTATCTTGAGGACAGCGCTGTTCCGGCGCCACTCGATTCCCGAGAGTCCTCATGCTGATCCGCCGCGCTCCCGACCTCAAGACCGCCGACATCACCGAGGAGCGGAACTATGTGAACCGACGCGCCTTTCTGGCCGGGCTGGCCGGCGCTGGCGTCCTGCTTTCCATAGGTGAACGGGCGGCCCTGGCACAGGGCCTGGCCCGGGAAGCGGCGGCTCGGCTCGCGCGAGACGATGATCCGCTGACGCCCTACGAGGCGGTCACCGGCTACAACAATTTCTACGAGTTCGGGACGAGCAAGGATGACCCTGCGGCGAATGCCAAGAACTTCCGGATCCGTCCCTGGACCGTGAAAATCGAAGGAGAGGTCGACAAGCCGGGCAGCTATGAGTTCGACGACCTGGTCAAGCCGTACAAGCTCGAGGAGCGGATCTACCGGCATCGCTGTGTCGAGGCCTGGAGCATGGTGGTCCCGTGGCAGGGCTTTCCACTCAAGGATCTGATAGGTCGCGTGGAGCCGACGGGCCGAGCCAGGTTCGTGGAGTTCACGACCCTGATGGATCCGATACAGATGCCGGGGCAGCGGAGCCGCATTCTCCCCTGGCCGTATGTCGAAGCCCTGCGGATGGACGAGGCGATGCACCCGCTCGCCCTCATGGTCACCGGCGTGTACGGCAAGCCGCTCCCTAATCAGAACGGCGCACCGCTTCGCCTGGTGACGCCCTGGAAGTACGGCTTCAAGGGCGGCAAGTCGATCGTTCGCATCCGCTTCACCCACGATCAGCCGGCGACCACCTGGAACATCGCGGCGCCGGACGAATACGGCTTCTACGCCAACGTAAATCCCGACGTCGATCACCCGCGCTGGAGCCAGGCCCGCGAGCGGCGGCTGGGAGAGTTCTTCAAGCGCAAGACCCTCCCCTTCAATGGGTACGCGGATCAGGTGGCGGGGATGTACGCAGGGATGGATCTGAGGAAGAATTTCTGAGGCCGTTGGCCAGAAGCCGTCGTCGGCCGTCAGCCGTCAGCCGTCAGCCGAGCGCCTGGCCGTGGCCAGGCGCTGAGGAGAAGGCAAGTGCGTTTTCTGACGGCTGACGGCTGACGGCTCTCGCCGATGACTCGACTGTACTTCACCACGCGCATCCTCAAGCCCCTCGGCTTCCTGGCCGCGCTGGGGCCGCTCGTGTGGCTCGCCTGGCACGGCTGGCTGCTCTCGCGGAATCCGGTCGGCAACGCGCTCGGTGCCGATCCCGTCAAGACCATTCAGGTCACGACCGGTCTTACGGTTCTCGTCCTCCTCCTGCTCACGCTCGCGGTCACGCCGATCCGCCGCTACTTCCACTACAGTGAGCTGATCCGCATCCGCCGGATGCTGGGTCTGTTCGCTTTCTTCTATGCCCTGCTCCATGCCGTCACCTACTTTGTCTTTGACCAGTCACTGGATCCCCGGCTCATCTGGGAGGACACCGTCAAGCACCCGCGTATCGCGGTGGGCTTTGTGGCGTTTCTGCTGCTTATCCCCCTCGCCGTGACCTCGACGGATGCGATGGTCCGGCGCCTCGGGAAACGCTGGGGTAAGCTGCACAAGCTGGTCTATTTCGCTGCGGCGCTCGGAATCCTGCATTACCTGATGGTGCAGAAGCTGGATATTCGGGAGGGGCTGGTGTTTGCGGGGGTGTTCGGCGGGTTGATGGTGGCCAGATTGAAGTTCACCTAGGAGCGGCGGGGGTGGCTCCGCCACGGCGCGGGTTCGCTTCGCGAACGGCGGGGCGCTCGCTACGCGAGCGCGGCGCGGGCACCCGGAGCCAAGGCTAGGATAGCTACCGAACCTTGAACCGCGGTGCGGTTCGCGCCGTGGCGAAGCCACCCCCGCCGTTCGCGAAGCGAACCCCCGCCGCGCCGCAGGCGCCCCCGCCAGCCGCTCGCCTATTGTTTCAGATTCGCCCGCAGCTTCGCGATATCCAGCATCGGAATCCCGCCCTCGGTTGGCACCAGGATGACCAGGTTGTTCGACCCCTTCATATCGTGCAGCACTTCCAGGTACTGCTTGGTCAGCGCTTCGGCCGTCAGCGTCTGGTTGAGCAGCCGCTGCTGATCGCTCTGCAGCCGCGCGACCTCGACCCGGTGACGCTCGGTTTGGATCTGCTGCTCCTGCGCGATTTTGCCGTTGATCGCCTGGACCACCTGTTCCGGGGGCTGCAGGTCGCGCAGGAAGAACGCGGTCACTTCCGCGATGCGGAACGGCTCTCCCCCGGCGCGCGGCTGGGTGATTAGCGCCGAGTCCACCAGCGACTGCATGAAGGTCGCGATCTCGGTGCGCTTCGAGATGTCGTTGATGGAGAACCGCACCATCCCGTCGCGCACCCCCTTGCGAACGGCGTTCAGCACGATGGAGTGGATCTGGTCTTCAGTGCCGATCTCTTTGAAGATGTGCGGTGCTTCCATCGGGTTGATCTGCCAGCGCAGCCCCGCGTCCACCGTCATCCCCATCTGTTCGCTGGAGAGCGCCGCGATCGTCTCCGCCTCGTCACCAGCCTGGGGAAACTGTTCCTCGCGAGTCGAGTAGCGCTCCACCGACGACCACGGGGCGACGATGTGAATGCCCGGCATCAGGGGCTGCATGTCCACCGTGCCGAAGGCGTGTTTGACGCCGACCTCGCCCGGCTCGATGACCACGATCAGCGCCGTCAGCACGACCAGGGCGCCAAGGGTGCTGAACACCAGGGCGAAGAGACGGAGCAGTCCTGGGCTCTTGCCCCCGGTCGCGCCGGAGCGCGCCACCATAAGGAAGAAAGCAACCAGCAGCAGAACGCCGCCGAAAACGAGCTTGCCCATGGGAGAACTCCGGTGTGTTGAGGTTGGGCTCGGAATTTACTTGAGGAGGCTGGCTGGCGGGGGCTCGCTGCGCGAGCCTGCGGGAACTTACCAGTCGTTTGACGCTGGGTTGAGCATGTGGCCTAGGATATGCCATGCCGAGTCCGATGCCCTATGAGCGGTTTGAAGCCTGGAAGGCGACGCACGCCTTGGCGCTGGCGGTTTACGCAGCCACCCGCGAGTGGCCTCGGGCGGAGCAATACGGGTTGACAGCCCAGGTGAGACGCGCCGTCCTGTCGGCCCCGACTAACATCGCAGAAGGCTCCGCGAAGCGGGGCAAGGCGGAGTTCCGTCGCTTTCTTGATATTTCGCTGGGTTCGCTGTCGGAGGTGGGTTACCTCCTCCGCTTCGCGAGAGACGCAGGAATGCTGGAAACGCAGCTCTGGGAGGAACTCCAGACCCAACGAGACACGGCTGCAAGATTGACCTGGCTGCTGGCCCGGTCGATGAGCGTCAAGTCGTAGGGATGTTCCCGCAGGGCGCCGAAGGCGCCCCCCGCAGGAGCGAAGCGACCCCGCAGCGCTCGCGCAGCGAGCGCCCCGCCAGCGAGCGTAGCGAGCGAGCGCCCCGCCTAGCTAAGGCCCGAACACCTTGGCATGACATGCCCGCGCGAGCTGCGCCAACTCCTCCGCCCGCCACGCCCCAAGATCTGTCAGGCACTCGCAGTACGGGGGCGGGACGGCCGCCGCGCCCAGTCGGCCGCCGAGGATAGAGCCGGTCATTGCGCCAAGACTATCCGTATCCCCACCAACGGCGATCGCCGTGCAGACTGCTTCCCAGTAGCTGTCCGGAAAACGCAGGAAGGCGTACAAGCTCCAGCAGACGCTCCCGGTCACAAACGAAGAGATGCCCATCCATTGCCGTGGCGAATCGGGGTCGAGCCCCGAATCACTGAGCACCTCGATCGCCTCGTTCGGCGGCAGCTCAACCCAGTCGACCATATCTCCGACGATCTTGGCGACCTCCGGCTCGAGCGGCGCCACCCACTCGCTCAACTCCTCCAACAGCTCGCTGTCACGCACCTCTTCGCGGCGTGCGGCGATCGCGGCGGCGCCCGCAATCGCCATCGCCCCCGCGCTGCAACGAGGGTCCTGGTGTGTCACTCGGCTCTGATCGACGACGACGCGGGCCAGCACCCGCGGATCGCTCCCGAACAGGAGCCCGAGCGGCCCGGCCCGCATCGCGGCGCCGTTGCCGGCGTAGGGGGCGGGCATGCCGGCGTCGTACCATTTGGTGCCCAGCGCCAGCTGCCGCGCCGCCGCATTGGGAGCTGGGCCCGCCCCGATGATCCGCCCCGAAGCCACCAGGTTGAGCAGGCGCGTCGCGAACCCCGCCGGTTCGAACCCGCCGGCATCCACGATACTCTGCAGCAGCTCGCGGGCGAGCTGGGTATCGTCGGTCACCTGGCCAAAGTCGTAATGAGCCGGCCCGCGCGCCGGGATCTCACCGCGCCGCAGGCCTTCTACGAGGTGGCGGGCATCTTCGGGGGGACACGCCTCTACGACCGCGCCCAAGGCGTCGCCCAGCGCGAGGCCGAGCAAGGAGCCGGTGAGTTGGTCCGCCGTAGGAAGGCGCATGGCCCCACGATGGTAGGGGCGGAGGTGCGCTCCGCCCACGGGAGAACGGGGGAATGGGGACAGGGGAACGGGGACGGGGGAACGGGGACGGGCGAAGGTCGTGACAACCACTCGGCAATCAGCAATTAGCAATTAGCCGTCCGCCCATCCGCCCGTCCGCTCGTCCGAATCGTCCGCCTGAACGGACAGGGAGGGATTCGAACCCTCGAAACCCTTGCGGGTTTACCGGTTTTCGAGACCGGCTCCTTCAGCCACTCGGACACCTGTCCAGAAACGCGAGCTTGGCGGCGGGAATCTAGAATGGGCGGGGGTCAGGGTACAGGGTATGGCGAACAGGGGTTGGAGTTCAGCGTTTCAGGGTCTGGGGTTCACGGTTCAGGGTCATCGTGCGGGTGTCAAGTCCCGGATGCAGTTGTACTCGGTAATCGTTACCAGGTATCAGGAGCGTGCCGATGCCCCAACAACGCGCAGTCCTGTCTTAGGGGCAACGAGCCGTCCGCTGACGGCTGGTACTCCGGTCCTGATCCGACGTACTCGAATTCTGAGCGGTCGTAGTCAAGTTCTGACCGGTCGTAGTCAAGTTCTGACGGGTCGTAGGTCCGTGCTGACTGCGAGCTCCGGCGCCCTCACCAGTCGATGCGTTATGCTGACCGCATCGGCGCCTCCGGGCGCCCTCACCGGACGCCGCGGCGTGCTAACGGCGAGCTGCGGCGCCCTCACCGGACGCGGCGGCGTGCTGAGGGCGAGCTGCGGCGTCCTGACCACGAACTCCGGCGCCCTCAGCGGACGCTACGGCGTGCTGAAGACAAGCTGCGGAGCCCTCAGCGGTCGCTGCGGCGTCCTGAAGACGAGCTGCGGCGCCCTCACCGGACGAGGTTTCCACCTAAACGGCAGTATTCCCGGCCTAACCGCGCACTCTTGGCGACTTTTGCCTGCTCGCAGCTCTTTGCAGGCACACCGGTCAGGCTCCGGGACCCTCAGTTATGATTCATTGAGGGCAAACGAGTCGGGCCCAACCGACACGCCGCCCGCTAGAACCGAGGGAGATTGGGAGAGATGCGATCGTTCGGCATTGCCTTGGGTACCACCTGGCTCTTGGCAGGTACGCAGCTGCAGCGCCAGGCGCCGTGCCTTCCCTACGAGCCGGACTCTGTCCAGCTGAGCGGACGCCTCATTCGGCGCACCGACCCGGGCCCGCCCAACTATGAGAGCATCACCAACGGGGACAAGGCCGAGACATATTTCTACCTGGTCCTGGCCACTCCGATATGTACTCTTGCTGGGAGCGACTCCTCGATCAACGCTGCGTTAAACGCGGTGACCCTGATCCAACTCAACCTCGACCCGGCCGGTTTCGCCGTGCTGCGTTCTTCCCTTGGGCGCACCATTACTCTCCGCGGAACCTTGTACCAAGGCTTTTCAGGTCACCACCACGCACCACTCGTCATGTCGGTCCCTCGGCCCAGGCCGCTTCCCTGAGCAGTACTCGCCACTTCGAATTGTTGATTGCTATTGCCAATGGTGATTGAACGGCACCAAGCTCCCGGTACTTGGCACTTCGGTACTCGGTACTCGGTACTTCCTATCTTGATCCGTAACTACTCCTGGTGGCGCCGGGCCTCCGAGCATATCCAGTCCCTCGTTTTCGGCGAGACCTGGCCCGCCGACCTGGCCAGCAGCATCTGGTCGCCCGAGCTTCGAGTCTGGCGTGAGGCCGTCGCCCTGCGGAAGCGGCTAGGCGCCGCCGACCGGCTCCGCATTGCGTTTGCCTCAGATTTCCATGCCGGGCCGCTAACTCCCATCGCTTCAATCGCGGCCGCGTGTCAGGCGCTTACCGCCGAACGACCCGACCTCATCCTCCTCGGTGGCGACTTCGTCTCCCTGGCGCCCCGCCATGCGGCGAGGCTGCGTGAGTCCTTGGGCTCCCTCACGGCGCCGCTCGGCGTCTTTGCGGTCCTCGGCAATCACGATCACTGGGCCGGCTCTGCGGCCATCTGCGCCGTGCTGGAAGAGTCAGGCATCACTGTCCTGACCAACCGCAGCCATCGACTCCCGCCCCCCTTCGACCGTACCCTGCTGGTCGGACTGGACGATCACCTCTCCGGTCACCCCGACCCGACCGGCCCCGATTGGGATCCGGCATGCGCCACCATCCTTCTCATCCATCAACCCTCGGGACTGCTGGACACCGGAGGGCATGGATTTGACTTGGCACTCGCCGGGCATACTCATGGCGGACAGATCACGCTTCCCGGCGGCTTCGCGCCGGTTGTCCCGAAGGGGGCGCTATCTCGCCGATACCTGGCCGGCCGCTATCCACTCGATGAGGATTGCCACCTGCTCGTCAGCGTCGGACTCGGTAACTCAGGTCTCCCGATCAGGCTCGGTCCCATCCCGGAGATTGTGGTGTGCGATGTTGTGGGGAGCTCGGACGTTGAGAGTGAGGAGTAAGGAGTGAGGAGTAAGGAGTGAGGAGTGAGGAGTGAGAAGTGAGAAGTGAGAAGTGCGTGATATATTTCCTTCCTGCATTACACATTGCAGACTTCTGACCACTTACCACTTACCACTTACCTCTCACTTCTCACTCCTCACTCCTCACTTAACTTCTCACTTCTTACTCCTCACTCCTCACTCCTCACTGTTCACAACTCTCGGACCCCGGCCCTTGTCCCCTTCTGTCCTCGCCTCCGCCCTCATTTTCGTCACCGCCTTCGGCGCCTTCGCCGGCTTCTGGCTGGTGATCACCGGCCTGCTGAGCAGCCTCTCCGGCTGGCCTACGCTCGCGGCCACCTTTCCCGCTGGAGCCCGGCCCGATGGGAAGGGGCTATGGGGCCAGGTCCTCGGGATCGGCAAGGTTCGAGAGAACAACGTGACCTGCCTCATCCCCTCCCCCAGCGGACTCTACCTGTACGCCATGGCGGTGTTTCGCTTTCGCCGACCACCAGTGCTCGTTCCCTGGGCCAAGGTGCGTTACGTCGATTCGCATCAGTTTCTGTGGAGCCGTTGGCACGTGCTCGATCTTGGCGGCGTCACCACCCTGTCGGTGCGGCCTCGACTCCTGCCCTTCCTCCGGGCGAACGGCGTTGCCATCCCACTCGATGCGTCAGCTTGAGCTGCAGAGCGGCTGATGCGCGCACTAGCAAGCGTTGGCGCACGGTTCAGCCCGACCGGCGGCGGCCATCGCTTGCCACAGCCTATGCACGACACATCGCATGCGGACCGGCTTGTGCGATCCGGGCGGCGGCGGCAGCAGCTGGGCGGGATCGTCAGGCAGCTTGCAGGGCTTGCCCTCTACTACACCTCTCCACTCAACCAGCCGCTACTTCCTTGTCACCACCAGGGTGGCGAGCAGCTCTGCGAGCCGGTCCAAGGTCTCCGCCGCGCCCTCCTTCATTCCCGACTGCAACACTCCGTCGCGCTCTTCGCGCGAGGGGAACAGCATCGTCTCCACGAGCGTCGTCGTCCGACGGCTTTGCTCGTTGAACACGTCCGTGACCAGCCCCGGGTGCTCCCGGGCTCCCTCCACGTCATACACAAAGGTGTAAACCAGCCGCTCGGGCGGCGTGATCTCGCGATACTCGCCCCGGAAGGGGTTTTCGTGTCCTTTGGGTCCCCGCGTCACGAAGCGCCACTCCCCCCCGGGCCGCAGATCGACTTCACATACCGAGAGCGTGGAACCGCGCCGGCCCCACCAGCGCTTCAGGTGCTCCGGCTGCGTGAACGCCTCGAAGACCAGGCTGCGCGGGGCCTCGAAGTCGCGCGTCAAGACGATCTCCCGGTCAGACGGGACCGACATCGTCATCGCGCCAATGGTTTCGATCATCATGGTCCCGGTTTCCTCGCTTGAAGGTCCTGGAGATACTGGTCTAGGCGCTCGAAACTCTCCGACCGGAATCGGGCGAACGTCATCACCCAGTCGTGAATGGGCTTGAGTCTTTCGCTATTCAGTGTGTAGAGCCGCTGCTGCCCCGCCCCGCGCACCTTGACCAGGCCGACCTGCCTCAGCACCCGAAGGTGCTTGGACGCCTGTGGCTGCCGGACACGCAATGAGCGCGCGAGGTCGTTGACCGAGCGTTCTCGACTCTGCAACAGGCCAAGGATCTGGCGGCGCCGCGGTTCCGCGACGGCGTTGAAGACGTCTGAGGTCGTTGCTGCTCGTGCCATGGGTCCAATATATTCCCATATAAGCATACGTCAAGAGATCACTCAAGTGCGACGGCACCCGGCGGCGCAGGACGCATGGAGACCCCGGTGGGCCGTCCACACCTGCTACGCTCTCCAGGAGCGCTGGCACCCCAGGCATCGGACGCACTACCTTGCCAGCCATCGTGAGCGTCAGGCGTCACTCTACTCTTCCTCAATCAAGCCACCAGAACATGTCAACCAAGTCCGTTCGGGTATTCCGCGCCTCGCTGGGCTGTCTTGTCGCGCTCGGGCTCGGCGGGGCCGCCGACACCCGCGCCCCGGCTCAGCTCACCCTGGACCTCGCCACCTTACACGCCGCCGCCCTGAGCACCGCCCGGAACCCAGCCGACTCCTCGGACGCCCCGTACCTCCTCGTCTCCATCGTCGGCACCGGCGGCCAGACGGAAACCGACGAGCTGCCCAAGTCGGGACACTGGGCGGTCCGCCAAGATGAGGCGATCGGGAAGACCCCGATTACCACTATCAGCCTCCAGCCTGGGGACAGCGTTCGGGTCCTGCTCACCGTTCTGGAAGACCGCGTCATCTCACCGCAGGAACTCCAGATCGCCACTGCGGCGACTACTACGATGGCGGATCAGCAATCTCCGCTGAGTCCACCACAGACCACCTTGGTCTCCCCTACCCTCACCCCGCTCACCACTCGCGGGGCGCATTGGCTCGGCTCGGCCTCACTGCTCCTGACGAACGACGGCGGCACAACGTACTGGAACAGTCTCGACTGCGTAGCGACGTGCACGGTATTGCAGTCCCCAGCGCCGGCAGGCAACCCCGCTGCGGAGCTCCAGGCGGCCTCGCCAAGGCCTGCGGCCGGAGTCGTGGAGCTCTCGGGAGCGGCTGGCGTCTATCATATGCAGGTAGCAGTGCGCCGGATGCCGTAACGGGATCTTGCCGGGCCGAGCCCCGCTCAGCATGTTGTCGGGGAGCGTCAGGCACTGCTCGAACCGGGAGGACGCCATGCGCACTCAATCAACTAGGGTCCTGCCGATTATCCTGGCCCTCGCGGTAACTCCCCTTGGTGTCGCACAAGCACAGCGCATCGTCCGCCCCGTCGTGGCCGTCGGCCTGGAACCACTGATGGCCCATGACTACCCGGCCGGAACCATGCGCGGCTTGCGCTCCTTCTCCCCCGGGTACCGCCTGGCCCTTGGCATCTCCGTCGGCACTCCCCAGAGCGCCTGGAGTGGCGGCATTCGGATCACGGGGCTGTGGCGGTCCTATTCCCCCACGGTCGCGTGCACCGCCGGGGGGCCATGCCAGGAAAGTCTGTCCTATCACGCCTATGGGCTCGAGACCCTGGCTCAGTATTCCCTGCGCCAGAGCGGCTTCTTCCGCCCCTACATCGGCGGCGGATTCAGCTTCTACTCCACCCGCCAGACCGAGCAGACGCTGGGGGCTCCCGCCACCAACGAAGACCAGGTGCGGCCCGCCGCTTTGGCCAGCGCCGGCTTTCGTCTGGGTCATGGAGTAACTACCGGTGCATTTGTGGAGGCCACCCTGATTCAGTTCGTCGGCTCCTCGACCAGATCCCGGCTGTTGCCGTTGCAGGTCGGCTGGCGCTTCTAGGCAGGGCTCGCTTCTACTCGGCGTTCCCTCGAGACCGCCCGGCCCTCGTTAGGTGGCACCGCTACTCTCGCGGCCTTCCTAGGCGATTTCCACCCGCTCTGTGATGCCCCGCCTCGTCATCAGCCTGCCGCTCGCTCGTTCGGTGGAGATTTCGTCGGGAACGAGGAGGCGGTAACCAGTCACCTCAGCCCGCGCTCGTCCGCAGGGTTATCTTGCGGGGTCTCTCACCACGACGGCTAATGGCGACTACTGCTGGAGTAGCTCTGGTTTCTCAGTACGAGCTGCAGATCATCACTGCCTTTCGCGCGGCGAACGCAGTATCGGGGCCCAGTGCCCAGCGGCTGCCGAGCCTGGGGCTCAAGGACACGCGCGTGTTTCGCGGGATGATTTCCTCCTCGGTGATTCGCAAAGCCGGCCCCGATCGCTTTTTTCTGGATGAGGGAGCTTGGGCGTCGCGCCGCCACATGACATCCAGACAACTCCTCATGGTCGCTCTCGGAGCCCTGGTAGTGCTCGGTGCCGGCGCCCTCTATCTGGGTTCTCGCTAAGCCCTCGCGGCTTGGCGCTCCGGGATGCCCATGGAAACGACCTCTCCCGTCGCCGAGGAGCGCGATGTCCCGGTGGCTCATTCCTGCCCCTTTTGCCACACCGCGATGCAGGCGGGCGTGATCATCGACCGTATCTCCGGCTCCAACACGCGCCCCATCTGGATACCGGAGCCCGCGGTGGAGTCGTGGTTCGGCGGCCTCCGCGAACCGGTCGGACCCGAAGTACTGGTGAGTACTGAGCGCTGCCCCGACTGTGGGTACCTGGCCTCCTACGGGAACCCACGGTTGTCGGAGGAAGCGGACGGGGCGGACGGGGCGGACAGGGCGGACAGGGCGGACCGATGAATTGCTGACTGCCTGTCGCCTGTTGCCTGTCGCCTGCCCGCCATCCCTCGCTCTTTCGAGCGAGTGCCCATGCAGCCTATCGAGCGATTGTGGACCTAGCCCGAAGGTCGGAGATTTCTGGACCTGTGCAACGCAGCATGCGTCAGCGAGAAGTCAACAGAACCCGAGGAGTCCACCTTGCATATGCGAGATTATCCCATGAGCCGTTGGCGGGCCTTGATCCTGACCGCCGTCCTGTGCGGCGCCGCGGCAACCTCCGTTGCCGCCCAACAGTCTCCGGACCAGACAGGCACCGCCGGCATCAGCACCGCGCAGGCGAGCGCACCGTCGGTTAGCGCGGTCGAGCCGAGCGCCTCGACGGCCACCGTGCCGCAGTCAAGCACCTCGGTGGCGGGCACGGCCCAGGCTGGCCCACGGGTTGCGCCCCGGTTTGAGAGCTACGAGCCCAGCATGCCGGGCACCAGCGCAACGACCAAGTCGAACGCGAGCAGCGGAAACCATACCATCGTCCTTTCGACGCTGGCGCTGGTGCTCGTAGTGGTCATCATCGTGCTGCTGGCGGTGAACTAGGGGGGGGTGTCCAGCGATTGCCGCCCGCCGGGTCATTCTCCCGCGGACTTGTCCCGACGGCGGTAGGCCATCGCCGCGATGCCGGCGCAGACGAAAAATGCGGGCAGCACCATGACTACCATCGCTGGCAGCATGGAATGAACCGTGGGGAGCATTCCGGGCATGGTTACGCTACCTCGGCCCCAGGTAGAGGTCCGGCCCCGCGGGCCCAGCGCCGGCGTCGGTTGCGCGGGTAGTCACGGATGTAACGAGATCAGGCGGTGGGCATCTCGCCAGAGATGATTCATCATGAGGAGCACGAAGATCAGCCCCGGAATCAGGCTCCAGAAGAGGCTCGGACGCTCGTACCTGAGGTGCATGAAGTACATGACGCCGAGCCCCGCCTCAAGCAATGGCGAGCGCGAGCAGCGCGGCCAGCAGAGTCCCCGCCGGCAGACCCCGCGTAGGTCAGGGCCACCTCGACCGCTACGATCAGCATCAGACCGATCCAGACCACGACGTACAGCTTCATTCCGGGACCGAGCGTGCGATTCCATGGCAGCCATGTCCGGACCTTTCACCGCTGGAGCTCAGCGGGCGTTCATGAGGTAAACCAGCGGAAAGACGAACATCCATACCAGATCCACGAAGTGCCAGTACAGACCGGTCGTCTCCACATGTCCGGCGTTCAGTCGTCCGCGCCGGAAGCTCAGAGCGACGACGGTAATGGCGATGACGCCGCCGATCACGTGGAGCAGATGAAGGCCGGTGATGCTGAAGAAGGTGGCGCCGAATAGGACTGATCCGCCCAGCGGATTGGCCGATGGACTCCAGCCTTCGGCGAACATGCTGAACCATTCCCGCAGGTGAAGCGCCGCGAACACGATTCCCAGCATCGTCGTGACGCCGAGCCACCGGACACAGACCTCGCGCTGCCCCATGTGCGCGGCCCTCACGGCCACCAGCATGGTCAGGCTGCTGGTCAGCAGGACCAGCGGTCATGACCATCCCGTTAAGGATGGTGGGCATGAAGGCGAACGGCCGGGACCAGTCGGCGCTGCCCACCCGCAGGTAGCCATAGCCGAAGAGGATCGACGCCGAAGGTGGCAGCGTCGGCGATGATGAACAGCCACATCACCAGCTTCTTGGACTGGATCCCGAAGGGAGATTCCTCCAGCACTGCCTCCGGGGGCCAGGGCCAGCTCGGATTCGCTCACGTCACCTCCAGCGGCCGCTACAGCCGCAGTGCGAGGACCAGCAGGAGATAGAGCCAGAGCACGTCCATGAAATGCCAGTAGAGCGAGGCCGCGCCGAGCGCTCCGTCCGGCTGACGGCCGTCCGGACGGTTCACCCGGTGCACCAGGTACGCCAGCGCCGCGATCCCACCGAGGAGGTGGAGCGCATGAAGCGCGGTGAACACATAGAAGAACGCGCTGCTGGGATTGGTGGCGAGGAACAGTCCCTGGCCGGCGAGATCCCGCCAGGCCAGCACCTGTCCCGCGAGGAACAGCACTCCGAGCCCCAGCGTCGCGGAGAGCCAGACGACACCAGTCGCCGGCGACGGGGTCTCCGGCAACGGCTCCTGCCCCGCCCTTCCCCAGGCGGTCAGGATCAGCCGGCGTCCCCGTGCGAGCGTCGCGCTGCTCGCCAGCAGCATCAGCGTATTGAGGAAGAGAATCCGAGGCAGCCGGAAGTGCTGCCAGTCCGCCGCGGCGCCCTGCCGCACCATCAGTGCGCTGGTGTAGGCCGCGAACGACATCGTGATGGCCGCGATGCCGATCCAGACACCGGTCCGGGCCGGCGCTGCCGGCGAGGTCATTCTGCAGGGTGGCCATGTCAGCGCGCCACCGGGTTGAGCAGGAGCGGTCTGCATGACGTAGTCGCCCGCCGGGCCGGCCACTCCGTACTCGTTGGGTCCGTGGTGAACGACCGGGTGGTGCCCACCGAAATTGTCGAACGGCGGCGGCGAGCGGACGGTCCACTCGAGCGACGTCGCCTGCCAGGGATTGTCCGGCGCCTTGGCGCCGCGCAATCGGCTCCAGATCAGGTTGAAGAGAAAGATGAGCTGCACGGCGCCGGTGAACAGCGCCGCCATCGTGATGAAGCGATGCAGGGGCAGCGATCCCTTCATGTAGTCATCGGTGAATGCGGAGTACCGGCGCACGTTGCCGGCCAGGCCGAGATAGTGCATCGGCATGAAGATGCAGTAGACGCCGATCAGCGTCAGCGTGAAGTGCATCTTGCCCAGCGTCTCGTTCATCATCCGGCCGTACATCTTCGGGAACCAGAAGTAGGTGCCGGCGAAGATGCCGAACATCGCCGCCACGCCCATCACGAAATGGAAGTGACCCACCACGAAGTAGGTGCCGTGCAGGTAGGTATCGATGGACGGCTGGGCCAGGAAGAAGCCGCTGATGCCGCCGCTCACGAACACCGAGACGAACCCGAGACAGAACAGCGCCGCGGTGGTGAAGCGCATTCGCGAGCCGTACAGCGTGCCGATCCACAGCAGCGTGATGATCGTGGCCGGAATGGTGATGATCAGGGTGGGGACCGAGAACAGCGTCGCCGAGAGCGGGTTCATGCCGCTGAGGAACATGTGGTGCCCCCAGACGGTGTAGCTCAGGAAGCCGATCGCGATCATGCAGGCGATCAGGACCTTGGGCCCCAGCAGCGGCTTCCGCGCGAAGGCCGGAAGGATGTGGGAGACGATGCCGAATCCCGGCAGGATCGCGATGTACACCTCGGGGTGCCCGAAGAACCAGAACAGGTGCTGCCAGAGCAGCGGCGAGCCGCCGGAATGCGGCTGCAGCCGGTCGCTGATGACGAGCCCGCCGGGAATGAAGAAGCTGGTGCCGGCCACCCGGTCGAGGATGAGCAGAATGCAGGCCGGCAGCAGCACCGAGAACGCGATGAGACCGATCACCGAAGTGATGAACCAGGCCCAGGTGGAGAACGGCATGCGCGTCAGGGTCATGCCCTTGGTGCGGAGATCGAGCGTGGTCGCGATGAAGTTGAGCGAGCCCAGCAGCTGGCCGACGCAGAAGAGGGCGATGGAGACCGCCCACAGCGTCTGCCCAGTGCCCTGCCCCGGCCCGGCGTCCTTGCCCACGGCGCTGAGCGGGGCATAGGCCGTCCACCCGGAGATCGGCGGCCCCTCCGGGACGAAGAACGCCGCGATCAGCACCAGGAACGCCACGAAGGTCACCCAGAACGACATCATGTTGAAGCGCGGGAACGCCATGTCTTCCGCCCCGACCTGAATGGGCAGCACGAAGTTGCCGAAGCCGGCGAAGGGAGCGGTGGTCAGCACGAAGAACACCATGATCGTGCCGTGCATCGTCATCAGCGAGAGGTACAGCTCCGGTGTCATGACGCCGCCCGGCGCGCGCGTCGGGCGCCAGCTTGCCGAGCCCGGGTACGGGCGTCGTCGGGTAGGCCAGATGGAAGCGCATCAGCCAGGAGAGCACCATCCCCGTCACGACCGCGACCAGCGCGAGATCGAGGTACTGCTTCCCGATGACCTTGTGGTCGAGGCTGAAGACGTGCTTCCGCAGAAAGCCCTGCGGCGGAGCGTGCTTCGGCGCGGCGATGCTTCTCGGGGTGTTCTCGGCGATGAGCGCCGGGAGCCGCCAGACTGTCTGGCATGTGCCCTGCCTCTGCAGGGGAAAGAGGAGCGCCGTGCGTACGCACGACGCGGATTGGACCGGCCTTACTGTTGCGCCTCCTGGTCCTTCATCCACTGGTCGAACTGGTCCTGTGCCATCACCTCGAGGTAGGCCCGCATGTTGAAGTGCCCCAGCCCGCACAGCTGGGTGCACACGATCTCCTTCTTCGCGACCTGGGTGGCAGTGAAGTGGAGCGGAATGACCAGGCCGGGGACGAAATCCTGCTGGATCCGCAGCTCCGGCACGAAGAACGCGTGCCCGACATCCTTGGCGTGCAGCGTGAGCAGGATCGGCCGGTTGACCGGCACGGCCAGCGTGGCGGAGACGATGTCGTCCCGAGCCGTCGTGTCGTTGGCCGGGATCGAGTCCGAAGAAGTTGCCGTTGCCGTCGTCGATCAGGTCCGGATGCACCGCGCCGAACTTGCCGTCCGGGCCGGGATACCGGAAGTAGTAGGCGAACTGCTCCGCCTGGACGTCGATCTGCAGCGCATTCGGATCGGGCGGCGTAAGGAAGATCCCGCCCCAGACCCTGGTACCCACCAGCGTCAGCACCAGGATCTCGGCCCCGACCAGGATCGAGGCGATCGACCACCATCGGGGTAGCCCCGCCGGGGAAGATCTTGATCGGCCGCCCGTCACCGGTGTCGCCGTACTGCCACGCGAACAGGGCCAGGACCAGCTGGGAGAGGACGAACAGGACTCCCGAGGCGACCATCGTCTCTCGTCAACTGATGGTCGATGCCGACGCCGAGCACCGAGATGTCGGGCGGGAGCCACCAGATGCGCGCGACGAAAATGGCGGTCGAAACGAACGTGATGACCGCCACGATCACTGCGAAGAGTTTGCCCACGGTGCTTCGCCTCCGACGGGGAATGAAGCAGGGATTGCTGGGTCGCCCCTCCGCGTGGCGGACGACCCGGGTCGCGCGTGTTACCCGCCTGGTTCAGTAGGGCAGCGCCTTGAACACGAAATTCGCAGTGGCCGTTTCGGCCCCGACGGTCACCTCCTGGCTCTGGGTGCCGAACTGCTCATGCCAGGCCGTGATCGTGTACTTGCCCGGCGGCAGGTCCTTGAGCGTGAACTTCCCGTCGTTGCCCGTCACCGCAAAGTGCGAGGTGCTCAGCACCGCGAAGTAGCCGTGCATCCAGGGATGCACGTTGCACTTGACCGCGATGAACTCGGGCTTGTCGTAGGTCGCCTTGATCGGCGGCGTGCCCGGCGGCTGCGACTTGTTCCACTCGGGGTTCACCTTCGCCAGCGGGTGGATGTTGTGCGAGGTCTGATCGTCGTTGTAGATCTCCAGCGACTGGCCCACCCTGGAGCGCGGCCACGTGGGGCAGGTACTCGCAGCCCTTCTGGTCGTAGCGGACAGCCGTCCGCGGGCGCCGGCGCGCGGCTGATCCCCGCCGAGACGTACACCACCACATTCGCCACGGTGTTGCCGGGCTCCGGTGACGACCGATCTCGGTCATCACCGGCGTCGGGTGCTGCTCGGCACAGCTGGGTTCCTTGGCCATGTCGATCGGCCGCATCTTCGGCGGCGTGCCGGTAAAGGTCACGGTGCCGCTGACTCGCCCCGGCGGCATGCATCTGCGGTGGCCCCGCTCCCATCACGGCGGATGCGAGCCAGAACCAGGGTGAACGAAGAAGCATATCTTGGTAGTGCATCGGAAAACCGGCCTCGCGAGAGTGAGTCACTGGTGTCACTGCCGCCCAGTTCCGGACCGATCGGCTTGAGCTCGCCGGCATGCGCCGGCAGCCAGGCCTGCCAAGCCATGGCCTCGGGTGTCTGGAGTGGCTGCAGCGTCCGGAGGAAATGCACCAGGTCCCACGCATCCTCCGGCTGGATGTTGTCGGCGAAGGAGGGCATCGGCGTGCCGTCCACACCGGTCATGAAGATGCGGTAGAGGTCCTCGTTGGTCTCTCCGCACTTGAAGCGCGACCCGCTCGCGAAATTGTACGGCCGGATCGGGTTGTCCTTGCTGTCGGTCAGCGTGGACGCCGAGGGACCGTCGCCGTGACCGGCGGGCCCGTGGCACTTCCAGCATTCCATCTTCTGGAACAGCTCCCGCCCGTGGAGGATGCTCTCCAATGTTCGCCGGGCGTTTCCGGCGGCACGGTGATCGGGGTCCCGGCACCCTGCGCCTTCCAGCGCGAGAGGAGAAGGTCTTGATGTAGGCCACCAGGTCCACTCGCATCTGCCGGGCGAGGGGCATCCACGAGGGCATGTTGGTGGTTACGAATCCTCGAGTAGACGGAGTGGAACAGGTCCTCGTCGGTCGGCAGTGTCCCCGTCGGTGTGGACCGGCACTTGAAGACCGCGGCGGTGAAGTCCCGCGGCTTGGGATCGATCCACTGCGCATTTTCGCCCAGGCCCGTCGCCGTTGGCACCGTGACAGCCGACGCAGAAGCGGCGATAGTCCTGCTTGCCCGCCGCGGCGTTGCCGTGCAGGTTGCCGACCTTGGTCGAGGTCCTGGGCCCGGGCGGCGCCGACCCCGGCCGCCGCGAGCAGGAACAGACCCGGCGGCGAAGGCCAGCAGAGGAGTTCTCATCCTCATTCGAGGCCTCCTCGGTCAGAAGTCGAAGTCGAGAGCAAGAAGCACGCTGGTGCTCCGTACCGCGGTGCCAGGCGCGAGCGGATCGAGCCCCACTCCGTCCCCGCTCAGGGGGACGGTGCCGATCGTCTTGGTGAAGGAAAGCTCCCCGACCATCGCCAGCCCGGCCCGGCTGAACATGATCGGATACCAGCGATAACCGAATGTGAACGCATCGATATTGCCCAGGGTCTTCGGCGTGGCTGGATCCGACTGGTGCGACATCCGGATGATCTCGTCACGCTGGGTGAAGACCAGCTGCGGGCTGACGTAGTAGTGGATTTCGACCAGTCCGCTGTTCCACGTCGCATCCCGGGTCCCGCCGGCGAGATCCTTGTCGTCGGAGCCGTGCATGAAGAACGGCATGAATCTCGAACTTCCCGAGGAAGAAGTCGCCCACCGCGCCGACCCGGTAGAACGTCTTGTTGTCGGTACCGGTGCCGGGCACCGGCTCGCCCCCGCCGATGGTCTCGAACACCGTGGGCCGCCGGCCGACGTAGCCGTACACGCCGATCCGCTCCACGCCGAGCCGGCCGACATCGAAGGCCTGGCTGAGCGTCACCGTTCCGTCGTAGCTCTTGCCGGAGGGGAGGCCCGGGACGCCATCGGTGCCGCGCCAGGACGGCGACGCTGACGCGAGTGTAGCTGTTCACCGAATGGCCCAGCCACTCCGCGCCGATCTGGTTATCCCCCAGCCCGAAGTCGGTGCCGTCTCCTGCCGGCACGAAATGGTAGCTCTGGTAGAAGGCGCCGTTGCTGGAGAGCATCATGCCCCGCTTCTCGGAGAGCATGTTGTCCATCTCGAACTTGCCGACCTTGAGGTTGACCCAGCGGCGACTTGAACAGGTTGTCGAACCGGACGAACGCGGCCTCGATCCCGACCCCTTCCCCATCCGCAACCGTCGGCACGAACCCGAACGTGATGTCCTTGTAGAGCGTCCCCATCATGAGGAGGTCGGCGCCGGAGATGTCGAAGCCGGACTGGGTGATGGTCTTTTCGACGTTGTTGGTCCCGCCGAGCCCGTCGTCCACCGGCTGGTGAGTGGTGCGCTCTAGGCGCCAGCCCGGCGTCGTCCGGATCGCGAAGGGGATGTAGGAGGGATTGACCCAGATGGGCGAGTCGCGATCGTTGCCGAGCTGATAGCCGTTGTCCTTGAAAGTCTGCCCGAACACGTTGAGCTCGGGCCACGCCGTGTGACACGCCGAACACGCCAGATTGTACTTTCTCGCGAACGCCGGGATCGCAGCGGCGCGATGCTCGGCGATTCGGACGTGGGCCGAGCCCGGCAACGTGGCGCGCACCGCGCGGACAAACGACGCAATGTCGCCATCCCCGCCTGAGGCGACCGCAACCTTCGGGACCAGCATCAGGCAGAGGCACCCGCAGACTAGCAGTGCTTGTCTCCACCAGGACTGGTGCGCCCTCACGCCCTTCACAGGCCAGTCGATCATACCACCTCCTGGGTGCTGTGGCACGGGTCAGATGAATCGGGGGCCAGCGATATGCATGCTTCGACGAAGTGCTGCGACAATGGCGGGACGAATGGTCGAGGTATTGCAACTAATGCTGTCGGGATGTCCGGGAGGGCAGCCGGCAGGCTGAGCGTGGAGTCGGCGAAGTACAACAGGCTGCCGTGGGGACCGAAGACACTACCACCAGGGTGGGAATGTCCCGGGCTGATTGCTGTCGTGGTGTCACCCTCCCGATGGCCTGCATCGGCGGTTCGAGGGAAACCGGACCCTGCCACAGTGATTCACTCAATTTGAGCTGCTGTCAAGACCTTGGTCGAGCGCGGCCGTAAGGCTTTCGCCCACGAAACGCGGCAAGCGCCGTCAGCCACAGTCGCGCGGGCGTGAGCGCCAGCCGAGGGTCCGGAATTCAGGCGCGTTGAGGGGTGGTCAGGAGAGTTGCTTGACTGCTGCTGGCCTGCAGGGCTCAGCGCACGGGGCTTGGGGTTCGGGGCTCGGGATGTCTCGCCTAGCCTGAGGAAATTACCTGAACGCTGTGTGCGCTGTGCTCGACCCTCCCAATACCTATCGCCGCGCTTCAAAAAACAGTTTGAGCAACTCCCCGCACTCGTCCGCCATCACACCGCCCAACACCTCCACCCGATGATTGAGCCGCTGGTGCCGCAACAGATCGCCCACCGACCCCGCCATGCCCGCTTTCTCATCCCAGGCGCCGAAGACGACGCGACCCACCTTGGCCAGGACGATGGCGCCGGCGCACATCGCGCAGGGCTCGAGGGTGACGTAGAGCGTCGCGTCGGTCAGACGATCGGAGCCGGCCCGTTCCAGGCTCTCTGTGAGCGCCAGTAACTCCGCGTGGCCGAGGGGCGTCCTCCGATTGTGGGCGCGGGCGAGCACTTCTCCGGCCTGCTTGACCACCGCGCCTATCGGCACTTCACCAAGGGACGCGGCCGCCCTCGCTTCCGCGATTGCGGCCACCATTCCACGCCTGTCCGCTTCCGAAACCGGTGGCATCCGCCGCTACGTGGCCCGCTCGAACACCAGCTCGTCACCCTTGCGTCGCACCGCGATGAGATCGCCTTCATGATACTTCCCTTCCAGCAGCTCCATGGCAATGGGGTTCTGCAGCCGCCGCTGAATTACCCGCTTGAGCGGCCGGGCGCCGAATGAAGGGTCGTATCCCTCGGTGGCCAGAAGATCCCGCGCCTCCGGGGTGATCCTGAGCGTCATACGGCGATCGGCGAGCTGCTTTCGGAGACGTTCGAGCTGGAGGTCCACGATCTTGGCAATGTCCTCCTTGGCCAATTGCCGGAAGACGATGATATCGTCCACCCGATTCAGGAATTCAGGACGGAAATGGACCCGGAGCTGATCGCGCACCTGGGCCTCCACCTGCGCCCAGCCCTTTTCGTCCGGTGCGCCGGACTCGAGGATCAGGTGGCTCCCGATGTTCGAGGTCATGATGATGACCGTGTTGCGGAAGTCCACCACCCGGCCCTGGCTGTCGGTCAGCCGCCCATCGTCCAGGATCTGCAGCAGCACATTGAAGACGTCGGGGTGCGCCTTCTCTATCTCGTCAAAGAGCACGACGCTGTAGGGCCGACGACGCACCGCTTCCGTCAACTGGCCGCCCTCATCGTAACCGACGTAGCCCGGTGGAGCACCGATCATCCGGGCCACCGAGTGTTTCTCCATGTACTCCGACATGTCGAGCCGCACCATGGCGCGCTCGTCATCAAAGAGGAATTCCGCCAGGGCCCGTGCCGTCTCAGTCTTCCCCACGCCCGTGGGGCCGAGAAAAATGAAGGATCCAGTGGGTCGATTGGGATCGGATAACCCAGCCCGGCTCCGGCGCACGGCGTTGGACACGGCCTGAACGGCCGGATGCTGCCCGATGACCCGTTGCTCGAGTTCCGCCTCGAGCCGCGTGAGCCGCTCGCGATCGGATTCCAGCATCTTGGTAACCGGGATGCCGGTCCACTTCGCGACCACCTCGGCGATGTCCTCGGCGTCCACCTCTTCCTTCAGGTACTTGGTCGTCGCCTGGATTTGGGAAAGTCGCTTCTCTTTCTCCGCCAGCTTCTGTTCCAGCTGCGGGATCCGCCCGTACTGCAGTTCCGCAGCCTTCTGGAGGTCGCCGCGGCGGGTCGCCTGGTCCATCTCGGCCCGCAGCCCCTCAACTTCCGTCCGCATATTCTGGATCTCGGTGATGGCGACCTTCTCCGCCTGCCACTGCGCCTTCATCGAGGAGGACTTCTCCTTGAGTTCGGAAATCTCCTGCTCCACCGCCTTGCGACGCTCAACCCCCACCTTGTCCTTCTCCTTAAGAAGCGCCTGCCGCTCGATCTCCAGCTGCACCAGTTTCCGCTCCACCTCGTCGATTTCCTGAGGCAGACTGTCGATTTCGATTCGGAGCCGGCTTGCCGCCTCGTCCACCAGATCGATCGCCTTGTCGGGAAGAAAGCGATCGCCGATATAGCGGTCGGAAAGGGTGGCCGCGGCCACCAGCGCATTGTCGGTAATCCGGACCCCGTGATGGACCTCGTACTTCTCCTTGAGTCCCCGCAGGATCGCGATCGTATCGGCCACACTCGGCTCCCCCACCATTACCGGTTGGAACCGGCGCTCGAGTGCCGCGTCCTTCTCGATGTGTTTGCGGTACTCGTCGAGGGTGGTAGCACCCACGACGTGCAGCTCGCCGCGGGCCAGCGCCGGCTTGAGCAGATTGCTGGCGTCGACGGCGCCCTCCGCCGCACCGGCCCCGACCAGGGTGTGCAGCTCGTCGATGAACACGACGAAACGGCCTTCCGCCTCGACCAGTTCCTTCACGACGGCCTTGAGCCGCTCCTCGAACTCGCCCCGGTACTTGGCCCCCGCGAGCAGGAGCCCGATGTCGAGCCCGACGATTTCCTTGTTCCGAAGTGATTCCGGTACGTCGCCGTTTACAATCCGCTGCGCCAGCCCCTCGACGATGGCAGTCTTGCCCACACCCGGCTCGCCGATGAGCACGGGATTGTTCTTGGTCCGGCGGGAGAGCACTTGCATGACCCGGCGAACTTCCTCGTCCCGCCCGATAACCGGGTCGAGTTTCCCTGCCCGGGCCTGGTCGGTGAGGTTCCTGGTATACCGCTGGAGTGCCTGGTACTGGTTTTCCGGAGAGTCGTCGGTGACCCGATGCCCACCACGGACATCCGCCATCGAGGTCCGCAGATCCTTCGGCCCCACCTTGTGGGCGCCGAGCAGCTGCTTGGCGGTGGTGCCCTTCTCCTCGGCGAGCGCCACGACCAGATGCTCTGTGGACACATAGGCATCGCCCAGAGTCTTGGCCTCGGCTTCCGCGCGGTCAAATACCTTGTGCAGCTCGCGGGAAAGCGTCGGCTCCGCGCCCCCCTCCTGCCTCGGCAGCCTATCCAACTCGCGATTGGTTTCCTGCTGCAGTTCGGTGACGTTGAGGCCAGCCTTCTGGAGGAGCGGGCGCACGACGCCCTCTTCCTGGGCCAGTAGGGCGTGGAACAGGTGCGCGTCGTTGACAACGGGGTTGCCGCGCCGGTTCGCCTCCGCGGCAGCATCTCGGAAGGCTTCCTGTGCCTTGATGGTGAGTCGTTCTGGGCGGATCATGGGTGTCGGAGAATATACGGACGGAAGGCCCGAAAGTGAGAAGTAAGAAGTAAGAAGTAGGAAGTAAGAAGTGAGGAGTGAGAAGTAAAAAGTATGAAGTAGTGAGAAGTGAGAAGTAGGAAGGGGAGGACCGGTCAGATCCGAGGTCCTCCTCGGAACTCACCACCTCCGACTTCTCACTTCTCACTTCTTACGTCTCACTTTTCACTTTTCACTTCCGGCTTGCGCGCAATCATCTTAAGCGTGTAGCGCTCTCCGTCCACGACCAGCTGGGCGTAGTAGACCCCCGGCGTGACTTCCCGATTACTGTCGATCAACTTGCCGTCCCAGTAGGCCTCATGGGGGCCGCAGCGGAGCTTGAGACCATCCAGGCGCTCGCCGTTCGAGTTGAGCAGGATCGGAGCAGCCACGATCTGCGCCAGGACGTTGTAGACTTTCAGACTAACCAGTGGCTGATGACCTCTCTCGCAGAGTTCCAGATTGAGGACGAACGGAATCGTCGTCGATGGAAAGAATGGGTTCGGGTAGTTCTCGCGAAACTCAACTCTGGGGGGCGGTCGCTCCTGCGCGGAGGCGGTGCCCGCAAGACCCAGGAGCAGCGCGAGCGCCCACCCAGGACTCGGTCCTCCGACCATGGGTGTCTCCTGTCAGGGTGTCAGCGGCCCACTGCCTCGCTCTCAAAATGGGATAGTGAAGATCGTCTCCGCCCGCGGCGAGCGCAAGGAATTAGGGGCGAATTGTGGCTGGAAAGACTCCGGGGCCTCGCTCCGCTCGAGAAAGGCGAGGAGGCGAAAAGGCGAACGTGACGAGCCGCCACCCGATGCGTTCTATTATGTGTGGGACCTCACGATGAGCCGGGGAGGGCGTCGCAGGGGCGTTCCTCCCCACATCATTACCTCGCCTCCTAGCCTTCCGGCCTCCTCGCCTCCGCCTTGGGCAAAGCCGGCCCCGGGACCCGCGCATCCCCGCGCCGAATTGTCAGGGCAGACCGGTCGGCCCACTCCAGTAGCGGGATCAGGAACTTCCGGGTAATTCCCGTCTCGTCGCGGACCGCCGCCGGCGTGATGGGCCCGGCCGCCGCCACCCGGACGAGCGCGGCGGTGAACTCAGCCAGCGCCGCCAATCCGAAGTACCGGTCCCGGTCAATCTGGATGATTCGCCCGGCTCTCGCTGCCAATCGTAGTGCCTCCGCCACCCCATTCTGCTTGACCACCGATTCGATCTCCGAAACGGTTGGGGGTGCCATACCTGCCGCGGTGATCAAATCCACGAGGCGGTCCGTCATTGCGTCTCCACCCACCGGCATGAAGCCGGCCTCATGCACGACACCTCGTTCCCCGGCCACCAGCCGCCCCGTCTCCAGCAGACGCGCGATTCCCATCACTCCGGCCGGTCCGCAACGGCGTACTGACTGACGGAGCGTCTGGACCGGCATACCGGATTCCGCCGGGTGGCGCTCCTGATAGGCCCGGACCGCTCCGAGCGCCACTTCCTGAGCGCTCAGAACCTGACTGGTAGAAACGACAACCAGGCCGGCCCCGACGACCTCCGCTCTACTCAGTACCTCGGCCACCCGGGTCGGGGACACACCCAGCAGTATCGGCAGTTGTCGCTCGATGATACCACTGTGCCTCCGCGCGAGGAGCGCCGCAAAGCGCTCGCTGGGGTTCGGGCTGTCGAGTCCGGGCGACCAGTCCGGGCGCCCGGGAGGTGGCAACGGGTCAACCACCTCGCCTCCGCCGATCACCACAACCGGGCTATAACTCCGCAGCACCAGCCGGTCGCCGCCCCGCGCGACGGTAGGCTCCTCGAGCACGAGCCGGGCGTATCCATTCGAGCCCGGCGCGATCGGCTCCTTGAGGTTCAACCGGGCCATGACCTCAAGCGTACCGAGGTGGACCCTGATCCGGGTGTGATGCGTGAGTGGACGCGGTGCGTTCGATAGCAATGCGACGCGGGCGTCAAGTACACTCGTGACTTCCCACGGATCATCGGCACGCAACAGCACCTGGCCACGCCCAAGCTCTTCGCGGGCGATTCCCACCAGCCCGACCGCCACTCGCTCCCCGGGCGCGCTCTCCTCCACCGGCTCGCCATGGCGCTCAAGCGAGCGAACGCGGCCGTTCTGCCCGCTCGGCAGCACCGTCACGGCGTCGCCGATGCGGAACACGCCGGACCACGCAGTTCCCGTCACCACCGTGCCCACACCGGCCAGCGAGAAGGCTCGATCGATTGGGAGCCGCGCCAGATCGTCAGGGACTCGAACGCTTGCCACCTCCGACAAGGCCCGCCCGATCTCCGCCCGAAGCTCCCCAATACCGCTGCCGGAGGGCACTGACGTCGCGATCGGCGCAGCGAATGCGACGGGGCTGTTGCCGAGCCAGGCCGTCACCTCTTCCGTCACGAGCGAGAGCCAGGCCGATTCCACCAAGTCCGCCTTGGTGATCACGGGAACACCGCGCCGAATACGGAGCTGCTCCACGACCGCCAGATGCTCACGGGTCTGGGGCATGATCCCCTCGTCCGCGGCGATCACGAGCAGCACCAGATCGATTCCCGTTGCGCCAGCAACCATTGTTCGGACGAGGTCCTCGTGCCCTGGCACATCCACGACTCCGGCGGTGCCGATCCCGGGGAGTGTCAGGGCAGCGAAGTGCAGGTCTACGGTGACGCCTCGCCGGCGCTCCTCCGGCAGCGGATCCATCCGGGTGCCAGTGAGCGCTTCTACCAGTGCGGATTTCCCGTGATCG
Source organism: uncultured Gemmatimonadales bacterium (assembly GCA_963748035.1). Lineage (GTDB taxonomy): Bacteria > Gemmatimonadota > Gemmatimonadetes > Gemmatimonadales > GWC2-71-9 > JADJOM01. The sequence goes on from CAVVHO010000005.1 coordinate 1,066,324, forward strand.
ATGTGCCCTGCGGTCCCGATGATCACGCCGGATTCCAGGCTCGGTCCTGCCAGAACGCGAGCGCGCTGAGGGTCGCTCCCTCCGCGAGGTGATAGCGGATGTAGCGCGCCAGCAACCGACGGTGCGCCGCGGCGTTTCTAGGATCGAGCATCGGAAGATCGTCCGACCTGGCCGTGAGAACTTCAAGCGCGGCGCGGGCGTCAGTTGGAAGGGCCGTGCATTCCGACTCACGGGAGCAGCGGCCGCAGAGGGCGCCCCCGTCCGGGGCACTGAATGACATCGGGCCCGGATCGAGCTGCCGCCCATCCCGAATACAGTTCTCCAGCGCGGGCGCGAATCCCAGCGCGGCCACCAGCCGCCAGAGGACCTTGATGGCCAGCGCGGAGAGCACTGCGCCACTCGCGTTCGCGAGCACCCGCAGGGCCTCCTCGAGCACGTCATACCCCTCGGGGTGCGGCTCCGCGGGAGCGACCCGCAGCATGACTTCCGCGAGTGCCGTCGCCGTAGCGTATCGCCCTACATCCTCGGCGAGCCCGACCGGCAGGGTCACCAGGTCGAACGCCGTGAGTGTATGGAGATCGCGCCGATCCGAGAGCAGCACCTGTGCCTGTCCCCCACTCAGTACCTGCAACGCCGCCCCGAAGCGGCTTCGCGGCCGTAACGCGCCCTTCGCGATGGCGCTCTGCACCCCATGATCGCGCGTCGCGAGCCGGACGATCTTCGAGGTCTCCCGGTAGCGCAGCGTGGAGAGGATGATGGCCGGGGTGGAGATTAGGGGCATTGCTTTGCTCGCTACGCTCGCTGGCGGGAGTGGCTACGCCACTGGCGGGGGTTCGCTTCGCGAACGGCGCGGGTGGCTCCACCACGGCGGGTATACCCAGAGGTCCTGAGTTGGTCAGCGTTAGAGCCCAGAATCCCTCCGCGCCGTGCTCGCGAGGCGAGCACCCCCGCCGTTCGCGGAGCGAACCCCCGCCGCGCTCGCGCAGCGAGCGCCCCCGCTATTCAGGCGGTATCGCCGTAATCAACGCCCCCGACGCGCACCGTCCGACGGCCACAGTGCTGATTTCCGTGAGATTGGAGCGCAGGATGTGGACCTTGCCCGCCGTACCGCCGCTGCAGGAACCGGACTCCAGGGCATACACGAGCCCACGGGAATCAACCGCGACGCCGGTGTTCCCTGGAATCGCGACGCCGTTACCCGCACCGCGCAGGACCTTCCGGTCCACGACATCGAAGAGCATGAGCCCTTCGGAGGCTGAACTGATGTAGAGCAGGTCCGCCGCGCCATTGACCGTCACCTCGCCCGGGAAATTGCCGAACCCACCGAAGTTCGCGAGCTCGGTGCGTCCCACCGGGTCCACCAGGGTCAACCGCCCCGCGGTCGTAGTGTCGAATGGCCCTCGATTCATTACGTAGAGCACGCCATCCTGCGCCACCGCCGCGAACGCGGCGTTGCCGGGACCGGGCATCAGGACCGAATCCACTCCGGTGGCCAGATGGTTGGTGAGCGGATCCACGATCGAAACCCAGCTTGGTCCCGCCGGCACATTGCTCACCAGGTTGCCGTTGAGGACAAACACCTTACCCCGGGTGAAGATCACGGCTTGCGGATGCACACCAACCGCGACGCTGGATGTATCGCCCGTCTGGTAGTTGACCCGGGTGACGGTATTCAGGTTGGGATTGGCCACGTAGCCAATCGAGTCGTCCACGATTGCGGAACCGGTGGCGCCCGAGCCGGCGGGGAGTGGGATGAGGAGCGTCGGACTCAGGGTATGAAGGTCGACTACCCGCACTGCGTTGTCGTCGCCGAGTGGAACCAGGGCCCAACCATCGCGGGCGCTCACGCCGGTCGGGGTCGGAGCGATTCCGCCCAGCGGAATCGCCGTTGACGAGGCCGGTGCGTCCACACTGACCACCTGCAACGTCGCATCGTCGCGATTGACTACCAGGAGCACTTCTTCCGCCGGCGGCAACGGCTCGGAAGCCCTGGCGCAGGCCAGCGAAACAGCAAGCGCTGTGACCAGGACAAACCAGGTAAGCCGAGTCCTCATGCACTGAAAGATGCCAGAGTCGCGGCTGGGACGCGACCGGGAGCCGGTGGGAACAGTTCCGGGTGGAGGAAACCGGCCAGGATCTCGAGATGGTCCGCCAGTCGCGGACCTGGTCGCCTGAAGTGGCTTGCCCACCGGCGGAGGCCTCGGCTATTCGCCGGGTTTGAGCGGAACAACTTGCGGCGCCCCATCGCGCCAGGCTGTGATCGCGACCGGCCACTCGAACACCCGGGCGACGACATCGGCCTCGAGCACGGCGGAGGGGGATCCTTCCACCACCGGCTCGCCCGCGGAGAGTAACAACAACCGGTCGGCGTATCGCGCTGCGAGGTTGAGGTGATGCGTCACGAGCAGGGTCGCAATCCCCTGCCCCGCGAGTCGGCGCACCAGCTCGAAGACTTCCATTTCATGTCGTACATCGAGCGAAGTGGTGGGCTCATCCAGTACCAGGAGTCGCGGCTCCTGGGCGAGCGCCCGGGCGATACGCACCCGCTGCCACTCCCCTCCTGAGAGCGTATCCGTGCGCCGCGCCGCCAGGACGCCGACATCCGCCCGATCCATCGCCTCGCTCACCCGATACCGATCTACATCGCTCTCGGCGCCGAGCGGAGCGAGGTGGGGGTACCGTCCGAGCGCGACGGTCTCCCGGACGGTCAGCGGAAACAGCGTCTCCTCGCGCTGGGTCACCACGCCGATCACCCGAGCCTGATCGCGCGCCCCCCACGCGGCGAGCGGTTTGCCGAGGAGCCCCACTCGACCGGCGACCAGCGGCACACCTCCCAGCAGGGCGCGCAGCAGCGTGGTCTTCCCACTGCCGTTGGGCCCCACCACGGCCACCAGCTCTCCCTCCCCGAGCCGGACGTTGACTCCGCGCAAAGCGCTTCGCCTGGCGCCGGGGTATCGGACCTCCAGGCCGGTCGCTTCGAGGATCATGCGGTGGTCCTGCGGAGCAATGTCGCAAAGAGCGGGACACCGACCAGTGCGGTGACGACTCCAACCGGCAGCTCGATCGGTGGCGCGATGGACCTGGCCACCGCGTCAGCGAGCACGAGGAAGGCTCCCCCGGCCACGAACGCTGATGGCAGAAGGCTCGCGTGAAGTGGCCCCCACAGCCGTCGGATCGCGTGCGGCACGACGAGTCCCACGAACCCGATCATCCCGCAGGTAGCGACGGCGAGCGCCGTGAGCGCGCCGGTGGCAACGTAGGCAATGCGGCGGAGTCGCTCCGGATCAACGCCCAGATGACGGGCTGAATCGTCCCCCAACGCGAGCAGGTCAAAGCCCCGGCTGTTCCAGGCAAGAACCGCGAGCGGAATCAGGCTGTAGGCCACCATGATCCCAAGGCTCTGCCACGACGCGCTGCCGAGACCGCCGAGCATCCAGAGAAAGGCGTTGCGGAGTTCCGCCGCCTGCGACAGGGTGAGAATCGCGCCTACCACGGCGCTGGTGAACGAGCTCACAACTACTCCGGCCAGCAGGAGCACGTGAGGATCGAGCCGCCGACCCCGCACCAGGCTCAGCCGGTACACGAGTGCCAGAGCCAATAGGGCTCCTCCGAAGGCTGCAAACGGCAGGGTCCATGCGCCCCCGACGCCCAGCGCAATCACTATCACTGCGGCGATGGCCGCGCCGCCGGAAATACCGAGCAGGTAGGGATCAGCGAGTGGGTTGTGGATCAGGGCCTGCAACACGGCGCCGGATACTGCGAGGCTCCCGCCGACCATGAAGCCCAGCAGGGCGCGAGGCGCCCGGATGTCACGGATGATCGTGCCCGCGGGAGCCGCGACATCCGTGAGACCGGCCCAGACGGCCGCGGGCGTCAGCCTGACCGCGCCCAGTCCCAGGCCAGCCAAGCCGGCGACAAGCGAGAGACCGAGAAGCCAAGGCCACCGTTTGACGCTCATCTTTGGGCTCCGGCGAGCGCCGCACGCAACTGGTCGATCAACTCCGGGGCTCGTGGGCTCGGTCGGCCGAAAGCCGTGCTGACGAGGCGGACGAATCGCTTCGCGCGCACCGAGGGGACCACGCGCCATTCCGGCCGGTCTGCGAACTTCGGTGCGCCTGTGTCACTAATGAGGATCAGCTCCGGATCTCGGGCGGCGATCGCCTCGATGCTGACGGTCGCGGAGGGAGCCCGGAGGTCCTGAAAGAGATTCTTCCCACCGGCGAGCGTCAGGATCTCACTCTGGAAACTTCCCGCGCCAATCGCGATCGGCGGCTGGTCCCAGGCGAGAATCAGGACCCGCGGGCGAGCAGCCTCCGGCAGCGACTCCGCCCGCACCCGAGCCCGATCCAGCGCACCCGTGAGGCTGGCGGCGAGCGAGTCCGCTGCGGTACCACGCCCGACCAGGGGACCCACCAGCCTCGCGATCCGGGAAACGTCGGCCAGGTGATCAAACGCGAGCTGCAGGACCGCAATCCCAGCGGCCTTGAAGCGACGTTCGGCCTCGGCGTTCTGCGGCGAGAGGTAGAGCAGCACCAGATCGGGCCGGGCCGCAAGCACCGCCTCGATGTTGGGAGGAAGTCCATCGCCGACGCTTGGCACAGCCAGGGCAGCTGGCGGGTAGTCACACCACCGGGTCCGCCCCACCACGCGATCGCCCGCGCCGAGTGCGAAGAGCAACTCGGTCGTGGCGGGGCTCAACGAAACGACCCGGCTGGCCGATGCAACGAGCCGTACGGTATCGCCGACATCGTCGACGGCGACCAGCGGACCCGTCGACCTTGCGGCCGGCGTGGTACACGCTCCGAGGAGGGCGGCGAGAAGCGGAAGGGAAGGCTTCAACGAGAACGCCCATCCCCGGGTGTGCGGAGATGGGCGGAACAAAGCCGTGTTGCCGTGGCTGGTATCGGCACCCGTCCCTCCCCCGAGGGTGTGGTGGTGGCACGAGTCGAGAGGTCTCCTGACTCCGGGCCTCCCGCTCGCCTTCCCGGTTTCCCAGTGGCGTGTGAAGCGGGGTACCGCTGCCCGTTACAGTGGCGGGGCCGCGCCGGATTCAAACCGGCTTCCGAGGTCCCGACTCGCGTTCGGATCAATTGTGATTGCGGCGCTAACCTAAGTCGCCGGCTTCTTCCCGGCAAGCTCAGTTGTGAGCTCTTGTTTGAGGCGAGCCCGTTCCCGCTGATACTCCGACCATTCCGCGGCGGTGACCTGTGCTTCGCGTCCGGCATACCGTGCGTCGAGCCGGGCAAGCTCGTCCAGTGACGAATGCCGCCCGCTGACAGGCGCCATCGCGGGCTGCCGCCTGAGGGTCCGAAGCGCGAGGACCAGCAGGCTCACGGCCACGCTTCCAACCAGGAGCGGCAAGAGCCAGGTCAGGCGGGCACCCGGAAAATCAATGCTCACCACACTGCCGGCAGGCACCGGCCCGTTCCATTGCCGGAACGACCTGCCCTCGATGCTCTGGCTGTCCGCCTTGGCAATGCCTCCGCCCGTCACCGTTCGATCGAACTCCTCAAGCAAGACGTTCATCACGTCTACCGAGTCCCCTACCGGAATCCGCATCGTGCCCACACCCGGCGGGACCTGGTAGGTGAAGAGCAGCTGCTTCTCGCCGGGCGCCACGGGCGCTTCCAGCACAACGCTATCATTGCGGGCGATCATCGCATCGCCAGAGACGTCACCGGAGCCAACCTCGAAGTTGCGCACACCCTTCGGGAGGCGAGCCGCCCAGCTCGGCTGCGTCTCGGTCGCCACCCTGGTGTCGGGGCCATTGTTGGCGAGAACCACGATTTCAAGCGCGGGCCGGCTGCCGTCTTTCTGCGGCCGCCCGATGACGATGTGGCGAGAAAGGATGCGGAGGGGAGCGCTGGAGGACGTATCGGAGACGACGAGCAGCAGCCCGGTGTCAGGCGCGGCGGGATCGGCGTGCACCGGCGTGGAGAAGTACTCGATGCCCGCGTACCCGGAACTGAGGAGATACACCGCCGCCGTATCCGGCAGGAACCGAAATCGGAACTCGCCGCGGGGACCGGCGGTGACCGAGTCCACCGGTCCCTGCACCGCTCGGGCCACCTTATGCAGCATCACCTTTGCGCCGGTGACTGAGATGGTATCGGCTTCCCCGAGTCGAATGACTCTCCCCGACGCTACGGCGGCGCGCTGGGCCGCCACCCGAGCCGGAGCAGCGAGCAGCAGTGCCCCGAACAACAACCCCGCGAACGCCACGAGGGATCCCTTCGCCCCAACAGGGCCAGGAATCCCTCGTCCGGTGCCTCCCGGCATCACGGCTGGAACTTTCCGAAATCCTCGGGATCCATCTTCTCCAGCCATTCGCGCAGTTTCTCTGCCTCGAGCGAAGGGTCCGGCGCCGGGGTGGCGCTCTCTTCCGTTGCCTGCTCCAGCAGATCGGCCTCGGTGAAGATCGGCGCATTCACCCTGAGTGCCAGGGCAATGCTGTCCGAGGGGCGCGCATCCAGCTGGAAGAGATGGTCATCCCGGGCCAGCAACAACTCCGCGAAGTAGGTCTTGTCTTTCAGGGTGCTGATGAGGATACGGCGCACGCTCGCGCCCAGGCCGGTGATGACGGTCTTGAGGAGGTCATGCGTCATCGGCCTGGGCGGCTTGATGCCCTGCAGCTCCATGGCAATGGCGCTCGCTTCCGCCGGACCGATCCAGATCGGGAGGACACGCGCGCCATCCTTTTCCCGCAGGATCACTACCGGTGAATTGGTGGTGCGATCGAGCCCGAGCTGGGCCACCGTCACTTCGATCAAATCAGACCCGCTTGAGGATTGCCTCGGTGCGGTCGGTCAACTCCCAGGGGAAGAACTGGTGCCCCCCCTTCCGGTACGGCTTGCGTCCGAAGTGGCCATAGGCCGCGGTTGGCGAATAGATCGGCTTGCGGAGGTCGAGCGCCCTGATGATGCCGGCCGGGGTCAGGTCGAAGACCTCGCGCACCGCTTTCTCGATCTGGCTGTCCGGCACAGCACCGGTACCGAAGGTCTGCACCATGACCGACACGGGGTCCCGCACTCCGATGGCGTAGGCCACCTGGACTTCGCAGCGCCGGGCAAGCTTCGCGGCCACGATGTTCTTCGCAACCCATCGCATCGCGTAAGCGGCGCTCCGATCGACCTTCGATGGGTCCTTGCCGCTGAAGGCGCCGCCGCCATGACGGGCCATGCCGCCGTAGGTATCGACGATGATCTTCCGACCGGTGAGGCCCGCGTCGCCGTGCGGGCCACCGATCACGAAGCGCCCGGTCGGGTTGATGTGAATCGTGGTCCGCCGCGATTCGAGCCCCGTTTTGGCGAGGACCGGCCTGATAACCTCCTCAATCACACCATCCCGGATCTTCCGCTGACCAAGCTCTCGGCCTTTCCAAGTCGCCGCATGTTGGGTGGAGACCACGACGGTCCGAATGCCAATGGGGCGATCTCCCTCGTACTCGACCGACACCTGACTCTTGCCGTCGGGACGGAGCCACTCGAGCCGATGAGTCCCCGCATCACCGCGGCGGACCGCCGCCAGCCGCTCGGCGAGGCGGTGCGCGAGTTGGATCGGCAGCGGCATCAGCTCCCGGGTTTCGTCCGAGGCGTAACCGAACATCATCCCCTGATCCCCGGCGCCTCCAGTGTCGACTCCCTGCGCGATGTCCGGTGACTGGTTGTCGATCGAGCTCAAGACCGCGCAGGTGGATCCATCGATGCCGTAGTTGGCATCGGTGTACCCGATGCCCCGAATCGTCTTCCGGACGATCTCTGGAATGTGAACGTAGGTGTTGGTGGTGATCTCCCCGGCCACCACGGCCATGCCGGTGGTCACGAGCGTTTCACACGCGACTCGCCCGCGAGCATCCTCGGTCAGGATGGCGTCGAGCACGGCGTCTGAGATCTGGTCCGCGACCTTGTCGGGATGGCCTTCGGTGACGGATTCGGAGGTGAAGACGTGGCGATGAGGCTTGGCCATTGAGTAATTGGAATGGGGAACGGTGCGAGCCGGAGGCCCGAATTCTATGACGGCAAAGTAGCGGCCCCGGTCAGGCGCGGCAACGCTGCAAGTGATTCAAACAGGCGGGGATCGACATGGGCCTTGACCACTTCACGAAGCGCTCGTGTTACATCGGCCTGTCGGTCGGCGGCGAGCGCCGCCTGCGCGGCGCGCTCCGCCACCGCGATGGGCACGCCCCGAATCACCCACTTCACCAGCGGAATCGCCGGCGGGCCCACGCTGAGCGTGCGATACCCAAGTCCGAGGAGCAAGACGATCGAGAGCGGATCGGCCGCCATCTCGCCGCAGACGCTGACGCCGATTCCGGCGCGGTTACCCGCCTCCACGATGGTCTTGAGCTCTCTCACGATCGCCGGATGGTGGGGTGCAAAGCGATCGGCGAGTCGCGCGTTGCCCCGATCCACTGCGAGCGTGTACTGCACCAGATCGTTAGTGCCCACGCTGAAAAACGAACTGTGCTTGGCCAGCTCATCGGCGAGCACAGCCGCGGCCGGTGTCTCGATCATGACCCCGATCGGCACCGAGGCAGCCGCGCGGATCCCGCTGCGCGAGAGGTCGAGTGCTTCCTCCAGCATGAGTGCGCGGGACTCCAGCACCTCTTCCAGCCGGGTCACCAGCGGAAGCATGAGCTGCAGCGGTCGGTCCGCCGCCGCACGGAGGACCGCCCGCAGCTGGGGACGGAAGATCTCCGGCTGGTCGAGGCAGACCCGGATCGACCGCCAGCCCAGAAAGGGGTTCGCCTCCGGTGGCGCCCGGAAAGCGGCCGGGAACTTGTCACCGCCCAGGTCGAAGGAGCGGATGATCACAGGCAGCCCGGGAAAGGCGTCGCTTACCCGGCGAAAATAGTCCAACTGCTCGTCTTCAGTGGGAATCGCGGTTCGGCCGGTGACCAGGAACTCCGTACGCAGCAGTCCCACGCCCTGGGCGTCGTACCGAACGGCGGGAATGATCTCATCCGGCAAGTCCACGTTGCCCATCACCGTCAGCTGCACCCCGTCCGGCGTAATGGCCGCCTGGGTGACCGCAGCCTCAAGCTCCATCTCCAGCTTCTGCCGTCGGGTGATCTGGGCGCGCGCCAGGTCCAGTTCGGCCCGGGTCGGGTCCAGCAGGACGGTGCCGGTCTGCCCATCAACCAGGACCAGCGTGCCTTGTCGAATGCGGTCCAGCGCGCCGACCGCGCCCATCACGGCCGGAATCCCGAGCGAATGAGCGAGGATCGCCGCGTGGGAGGTCCGAGTGCCTTCCTCGCTCACCATTCCCACCACGTGCTCGCGGTCGAGCTGGACGGCCAATCCGGGCGAGATCTCCTTCGCCACGATGACGACCTGATCGGTGCCGGGAAGCGACCAGAGCTCCTCCAGCGTGCGGCCCAGCAGGCGATGCAGCATCCGGTTGTGGATAGCCGAGAGATCGGCCAGTCGATCCCGCAGCATGGCACTGCCGGAGGCGCTCCAGGTGTTGCGGACCTCCAAGGCCTTGAACTCGTAGGCTGTTTCGGCGCTCATGCCATCCCGGATGCAGGCTTCCACCTGGCGGAGGAAGTCCGGATCCTGCACCATCAGCATCTGGGCGTCGAAGATGTGCGATTCTTCCACCCCAGCGCGCTCCCGAACCCGGTCGCGCAGCACGCTGAGGGTCTCCACCACGCCAGTCACCGCGAGCTGCAGTCGGGTCAGCTCGGCTTCTTTGTCTTCATCCCCGATGAATCGGTTGGGCACGTCGGGGACGTCGAACCGGGCGATGACCGCCTGTCCTAGCCCCACCCCGGGCGAGACTCCTATCCCGCGCACCACTCGATCGGTCATTTCTTCTCCCCGATCTTCTCCCCGAATCCCTGAGCGATCAGTGCAATCAAGGCCTCTACCGCCGCGACCTCATCCGGTCCGTTCACCCGCAACAGTATCTCGCTACCGCACTCAGCCTGGAGCATCAGCACCCCCATGATGCTCTTGCCGTTTACCGCCATGCCGTCCTTCACGATTTCCACGTCCGCCTGAAAGCCGGTGGCGATCTTCACGATCTTGGACGCGGGGCGGGCGTGCAGACCGTCTTCATTCACGATCGTCGCGGTTCGCTCGATCATGGCAGTCCCCAGGCGATGAGGGCAGCGAGTCCGATGACAGCCAGGCCGAAACGCACCGAGGTGATGTGCGGTCCCAGCCTCCATGCTGCCAGAAGTCCCGCGACCACTGTTCCCATCGCAAGCAGCACACCCTCACGCTTCTGGCCCACGAGCAGCCAGTCCGCCGCGAGGGGCACGGCGACTCCAACGAGCAGCCCCCCGGCAAGACCAATCACCGGCGCCCAGCGAGGCAGCCACGATTCTCCGATCGCCGTCCCGATGCGCGCCCCGTTGGCGAGCCCCGTTCGCAGCGCCCAGACGCCGGTGCCAACCCGCGCGACGTTGTAAAGCAGCAGGGCCAGCGGCACCATCCAGATGGCCGCCCCGGCGACCACACCGAGCATCGCGATGCTCATGGTGGCAGGAACCAATCCGGCCCAGAACACCTGGTCGCCCAGCGCGCCTAGCGGGCTCGTCAACGCCGCCCGGAGCCGCGAAATCTGGGCTCCCGGTACTTGATCGTACTCGGCCCGTACCAGCGCGCCTACCGCGAGGCCGGCGAGGTAGGGATGCGAGTTGAAATACTCCGCCGAACGGACCGACGCCTCCGCATGTCGCATGGGATCGGCCGACTTGAGATCTTCGAGCAAAGGCTCGGCGGCGTAGCCGAGACCGACACCGGTCATCCGCTCGTAGGTCCAGGCCCCTTGAACAACGAGGAGCCGCAGCGAGGCCCGTAGAAAACCGCTGCTCACTGCAGGACCACCAGGAGCAGTCCCAAGCCCGCACCAACGGCCAGCCACCGAAGTCGGGCTCCGCGGCCGGCATTGCGAATGGCGCCCGAAGTTGCCGCCGCGACCGCGGCGCCGATAGCCACCGCGCTCACCAACTCGTATCGCGCGTGACCCGGAAGCCACGGGCGCAGCAGGAGCGCCGATCCCAACGCGGCTACCGTGAGCACCGCGCCCCGCACCAGGTCGGCGGCAAGGCCGCGATACTGCACTGCGGCCATCGCGGCGGGATCACCGGCTGCGAGTCTCGCCGAGTAGTGTTGGATCATCCGACCGTTGGACTGGCGTAGCACCAGCAAGCTCCACCCGCCAATAGCCGCCAGCGTGAGGGCGAACAGCACCGCGAGCCCGAGGGTAACGGTCCACGTTCCACCGGAGGCGAGGACCACCGCGCCTACCGCCGCGGGCCCGTGGTCGGGATACCGGGAAGCACCGACCGGAAGCACATCCAGAGCGAACAGCTCCAGTACCAGCCCGACGCGGAGCCCGAGCGCCGGATCGCCGAGGATCAATCCGGCGCCGGCACCCGCCACTAGGGGGCGAGCGAGCAGGGCCTGGGGAAAGCTCACCAGGTCCACCGCGACCAGGGTGCCCCAACCGATGAGCGCGGCGATAGTACCCGGTTCGAGGTTCATCGCAGCTGTTCCAACTCCACGGGGAGTGTCGTCGGGAGGTCCCGCGCCGTCACATGCGTCCCGTGGGCCGCGAGATTCTCCAGCGTACGGAACTCTTCGTCCGTGAGGTAGACGTAGGGAAGCCGGGCAGTGCGCCCGGGCTTATGATGAACCCCCCCGAGATTGATCTCCTCTACCGGTGGCGCCGATTGACACAGGGCAGCCATAGTAGGGATATCCGCGGTGAGGACGATTCCGTTGCGAGGATCGGCGCGCCACGCCGGCGCCCGCACCACCGCCTCCGCAACGCTTGCAAAGATCAGTTCGATCTCGGCCGGCACTCCCATGCGGTAGAGGTCCCGCTCCCAGTCGCTTGCGGCGACCGAGTCGTCCACCAAGGCGATGAACTCAACATTGCGGGGTTTGCCCCAGCCGATCACAACCTGACCGTGGACCAGGCGGTCGTCCACGCGGTACAGCACCACCGGCATCAAGCCTGCCGGATTGCGTCGGTCCCCTTCCCCGCGGCGCGCGCAGCGCCCTCAACGGGGGGAAGAGTCCGATTGTGGACGAAGTCGAGCAGCATGGGCAGGTTCACGCCCGTGACCACCCGGATATCGGGTCGCGTCCGCGCCACCCGCATTGCGGCGAAGAAACACGAGCCGCACGGCATGTCGACAAAGACCACGGCCGGCCCTTCGGCGGTCGCCTCGGCGACTCGCTGCTCGATATCTTCGCGGCCGCAGTTCGAATTGGATACCGCGCTCAGTACGCCGACCTGGCCGCTGATGCGTTCAGCCTCCAGCACCAGTGCGGACGCGAGCGCCCCGTGCGCGACCACGACTCCCCTGACGAGTTCACTCATAGTCTTCGGCCAGGTATTCGCGCACGCCCTGCTTCTCTTTCATCTTCCGGATGAGCCTCTCATTGAACACCGCCGCGACGTCCACCCCTGAGTAACGGAGCAGGTGCATCATCGCGACAACCTCCGCCACCACGGTGATGTTCTTGCCCGGGTTGAGTGGCACAATCACTCGCGGCAAGCTGACTTCGAGAATCGTTGTCTCCAGGGTCTGGAGCCCGGTCCGTTCTGCATCCTGCGCCGTCTCCCACGCCTCCAGTTGCACCACGACCTCGATCCGCTTCTGCTGCCGCACAGCCCGGATCCCGAACAGCGCCGGAATGTCGATGAGTCCGACCCCCCGGATTTCCATGTGGTGGGCTGCGAGTTCGTGTCCCTGCCCAATCAGGATGTCGCTGCTCCGCCGGGTGACCTGAACGATATCATCCGCGACCAACCGATGCCCGCGCTCGACCAGGTCGAGGACGCATTCGCTCTTCCCGATCCCCGACTGTCCGATGAACAGAAGCCCCACCCCGTATACATCGGCAAGCGAGCCGTGGAGCGTGGTCCTCGGCGCGAACGCCGCCTCGAGGATCGGTTTGATTCGGCGGTAGAATTCCGCCGTCTTGAGCTTGCTCTTGATCAGCGGGGTTCCCCGCACTCGGGCAAGGTCGATGAGCTCGACGGGGACTTCCTGGTTCTTGGTGACGAAGACAACGGGCAGGTCGAATTCGAAGAAAGTGGTGAGTCGCGCCAGACGTTCAGGGGCGGGGAGACCATTGAGGTAGGTGATTTCGGTCTCGCCCAGCACATGCAACCGCCGGGGCATGAACCGGCCAGTGTAACCGGCCAGTGCAAGCCCCGGCGAAGCGACCTCCGGATCGGGAATGGGTCGGTCCAGTCCAACTTCGCCGGTCATCGGGACCAGCTGGAGCGGGTCCCCCCGCCGTGACAGGAGGTCCCGCAGCGTCAGGGTCACGCCGCCCCTTTCGCGCTCCTGCCGCGCCGTATCTGTACCGTCTTATCGAATTGGCGTCGAACCTTGTCCTCGGCTCGGTCGAGGGCGGTGCGATGGTCCTTTTCCTCCCCTTTTGCCACGAAGGCCACACCACCACCTGTCAGTCGGATTTCAGCCGTGGACATTCCCGCGGCGACGTCAAAAATAACCGCGCCCTCCACGGCCCGATTCACCAAGCCACCTAAGCGCCCCAGTACGGTTGCCGCACGTTGACGAAGCTCCTCGGAAATTTCACAGTGACGGGCGGTGATGTTGGTGATCATTTCGAAGCTCCCGGTCAGATGTCGGTTTTCAGTCATGGTTCAGCGGTCCGTGGCCATCAACTGATGACCGGCCGCCTCATTTCAGGATTCCCTGCATCCATCGTTCCGTCTCCTCCGCGGCCCTGTCCCAGCTCAGCCCTTCGGCGAACCGCCGAGCCTGCTGGCCCAGTCGCTCAACCAGCCCCAGATCCCCAGCCAACTCCACCATACGGTCGGCAAGGGCCGGTACATCGCCGTGCGGTACCAGGTACCCGGTTGTCCCGTGGCGCACGGAGTCTCGGAGCCCCGGACTGTCGGATGCAAGCGACGGTGTGCCACACGCCGCCGCCTCGACGTTAGTTATCCCCCACCCTTCCTTACAGGAGGGGAATACGTTCGCCCACCGAGTTCTGAGCAGATTCAGCTTCACGGCTTCGCTTACCCGTCCGTGAAACCGGACCCGGGACTCTACCCCGAGAGAGCGGGCTAGCTCTTCGAGCCGAGGGCGGTCATCGCCCGAGCCGGCAATATCGAGACGGATGTCGGGGCGCCTGGCTCCGGCCCGGGCGAGCGCCCGGACAGCATACTCCACTCCTTTGTATCGCCGGAGCCTCCCTATGTAAAGGAACGCCGGTTCGGCCGTTCTGCGACTGGCTGGATCAGGGAAAAATGCGCGCGTATCAATCCCGGGGTGAATGACCACAATCCTGTCCATTGGCACACCTCGTGCCACGAGGTCGTCTTTCGTGCTTTGGCTGATCGCGTGGAAGCTGGCCCTGCGGTAGGCCCACGGGATCGGCCGCTCCAGCAGCCACACCAGGGCTGCAACCGGCAAGGCAGCCTCCTGAAATATGGTCGCACCGAACAGGTGTGGGACCAGGACCCCAACCGGGCGCCGCGTGAGGCCCGCGACGAACAGCGGAATCTTGTTGACATCCTCGATGACGATGTCAGGCTCCTCGGACGCAAGCGCCCGACGCACAGCGGCCCGGCCCTTCAACGCAAAGGAGGTTCGATCGCCAAATCGCCGCACTTCAATCCCATCCACCACCGCCTGCGATGCTCCACCTTTCCACCCCGAACAGATCAGCCGGACCCGGTGGCCGCGCGACGCCAGCCGACCGAAGATCTCATGCAGGTGGATCTCGGCGCCGCCGGCCATTGGATTTTCCCGGTCCTGCCAGTTCACAATCAGGATGTTCACAGGCGCCCGAGCGAGTGAGCGACCCGATCCAGCACGCCGTTCACGAACGCCGGCGCCTTGGCGCCACCGAACCAGTGTGCCAGCTGCACAGCCTCGTCGATCGCCACCTTGGGTGGGACCTCCTCGGTCAGCAGTTCGTAGATGCCGATCCGGAGGATGTTGCGCTCCACCGCCGCGATCCGGTCGAGGCGCCAATTGTCGGCCGCGTCTGCCGCTCGCTGATCGAGCCGCTCCCGATCCGCCAGCACCGCACGCGCCAGCGACTCGGCGCGATCGTACACCTTCGGGTCCGGTCCGGTGAGGTGTGCCATCCGGGTGACCGCGTCTACTAACTCAAGGCCACTGCCTACTTCCATGGAATAGAGCACCTGGAGCGCGCGGGCCCGGGCCTTGGTCTCAGGCCGGAGCATTGGCGCCCCGCAGCCGGCCGAGGACGTCCGCGGCGCGGAGCGCGGCCTCTGCCGCCTCGTAGCCCTTGTTCCCGGCGGCACCACCAGCACGATCCAGCGCCTGCTCCATGGTGTCCGTGGTCAGGACGCCGAAGCCAACTGGAATGAGGAGCCGTACAGCCACCTCGCTCAAGGCCCGGGCGGTCTCTCCTGCCACATACTCGAAGTGTGGCGTCTCCCCGCGAACCACGCATCCCAGCGCGACTAGCGCCCCATATCGACCCGAGTCGGCTGCCGCAGCCGCGGCCACGCCCAGCTCGAAGGCACCCGAGAGCCAGACCACATCCACATCCTGAGCTGGCATGCCAGCGGCCCGGCAACAGGCGAGCGCCCCCTCAAGCAGGCGGGAGGTAACGCGCTCGTTGTATTGGCTGACGAGGATGGCCACTCGGCCGGTGGCGCGAAGTTGACCGCGAATTTCGGGCATGCAGTTAGTGCGCGAGCAGGTGACCGAGCTTGTCGCGCTTGGCGTCCAGATAGGCGCGGTTCTCAGCATGGGGATCGGCGACGAGCGGCACGCGCTCGACGATCTCGAGCCCGTAACCTTCGAGGCCAACCAGCTTCCGCGGGTTGTTGGTCATGACCCGGATCGCCGAAAGACCCAGATCGCGAAGGATCTGGGCGCCGATGCCGTAGTCCCGGAGATCGGGGGCAAAGCCGAGCCGCTGGTTGGCCTGCACGGTGTCGGCACCTTCATCCTGAAGCGAATAGGCACGGATCTTGTTGACCAGGCCGATGCCGCGCCCTTCCTGATCCAGATAGACGATCACTCCCCGACCCTCATCTCCGATCAGTCGCATCGCGGCGTCAAGTTGAGGGCCACAGTCGCAACGCTGCGAACCGAACACGTCACCGGTAAGGCACTTGGAGTGCATCCGTACGAGCACGTTCTTCTGACCCTCGACCTCTCCCATCACCAGCGCCACATGCTGGGCGCGGTCAACATCATTGGTGTAAGCGACGATTTTGAACTCGCCGAACTCCGTCGGCAAGCGCGCTTCTGCCGCCCGATGCACTAACTGTTCGATTCGCAGCCGGTACGCCACCAGCTGGGCGATCGTCACGAAGGTCAGTCCGTGCTCCTGCGCAAACACCTCCAGCTGCGATCGCCGCGCGGCCGATCCGTCAGCCTGCAGGATCTCACAAATGACGCCGGCCGGATACAACCCGGCGAGTCGGGCGAGGTCCACAGCCGCCTCGGTGTGGCCCACCCGCTGCAACACCCCGCCCGGCTGAGCGCGTACCGGCTGGATGTGCCCGGGGCGACGCAGATCGGGTGAGGCCGTCGCCGGGTTGATTGCAACGTGGATGGTCTTGGCGCGGTCGGAGGCGGAGATGCCGGTGCCGACGCCAAACCTCGCATCGGCATCAATGGTCACGGTGAAGGCGGTCCGCTGGGATTCGGTGTTCTGGGCCTGCATCTGTGGCAGCCCAAGCTGGTCGCATCGCTCCGGGGTCAGGGCAAGACATACCCAGCCGCGGGCGTGGGTGATCATGAAGTTGACCATTTCGGGCGTGACCAACTCCGCCGCGCAAATGAGGTCGCCCTCGTTCTCACGGTCCTCGTCATCGGCAACAATGACGAGTTTGCCGTTGCGAAGGTCTTCGATCGCTTGTTCGATGGTGCCGAACGTCATGGTTGGTCGCCGTCTTCGATTGGCTATCGGCTATCGGCTATTGGCTATCGGCTATCGGCTGTTGGCTATCGGCTATCGGCTATCGGCTATCGGCTATCGGCTATCGGCTATCCGTGGACGACATTCTACCGAACAATTTGTTCCGCGTGTCAAGCCGCGCTGAAGTCCGATAGCCGATAGCTGATAGCCGATAGCCCCTAAGAGTTTCTTACCCTCAACAACTGCTCCACGTACTTCCCAATGGCATCACCCTCGATATGCACCGCGTCACCGGGGGACTTCGAGCCGAGGGTGGTATGCTCAAATGTAAACGGAATGAGCGAGACCTGGATCAGGCCCGGCCCCGGCATGGCGTTTATCGTCAAACTGACCCCGTCCACCGCAATCGACCCGAACGGGACCGACACCCTCTCGATGCCGATGGGAACTTCGATATCGACAAGCCAGGCATCGCCCTGACGATGCACCCTTCGTACTCGGCCGATACTGTCCACATGGCCCTGGACGATGTGGCCCCCCAGCCGGTCGCCAACCCGGAGCGCCCGCTCGAGATTCACCTTCCGTCCGCGCACATAATCACCAAAGAGGGTGCGCCCGAGCGTCGTTTCGATGACGTGAGCGGCAAACCAGCCCTTGCCAACATGAGTAACTGTCAGGCAGGCGCCGTCCACCGCGAGGCTTTCGCCGCGGCGAACTCCACGATAGGGGGCCCCGATCTTGAGCGTCAGGCCGTCATCGGAACGGCCCGCCTGCCGCACGGTCCCCACTGCGCTCACGATGCCGGTAAACATGGCTCCCGGTCGGCAATGAGGAGAGTGTCCTGGCCCAACGCCTTCCGCTCGACCACCCGCCAGCGTTCCGCCTCGACCAGCGTCGTTCCGGGAAGATCGGCGACGGCGGGTATGCCCGATTCGCCGAGCCAGACGGGTGATTGGATCCAGTAGTATCGGTCAACCAGCCCGGCGCCGAGCAATGCGCCCGCGAGCCTGCCCCCGCCTTCGATCAGGATCGACCCGATACCGCGATTGTAGAGCCCGTGCAGAGCCTGGGTGAGACTCTGGGTTCGAAGCAGGTCGACCCCGGCCTCGTCCAGCTCTGTGAAACGGCTTGAGGGCCTCGTAGCCTCGGTCACCAGGATAGTGGGAACCTCATGGGCGGTCTTGACGAGTGGATGGGTTGCGGGAAGGTCGCCCCGGCGATCGAAGACCACCCGCGTGGGTGGCCTGCGGGGTTGCACTTCGCCACGCACCGTGAGCGAGGCATCGTCGGTACGGGCCGTGTGTCCACCGACCCCGATGGCGTCGAAGCCCGCGCGCAGCCAGTGCACGTAATCCCGCGCTTCTTCCCCGGAAATCCAGCGAGAGCGTCCGGTGTGATCCGCGATTCGCCCGTCGAGTGTGGTCGCGAGCTTGAGGGCCACAAACGGCCGGTTCAGCCCGCTCCAGCGATGAAAGAACACCGCGTTCTGGGCTCGAGCGGCATCGGCCTTGAGTCCCACTTCAAGGGCAATACCCACCGCTCGGAGCCGATCGGCACCACCCTGCGCCTCAGGATTGGGATCTTCGGTGGCGGCGATGACGCGCGACACCCCAGCCGCGATGAGCGCATCGACGCAGGGCGGCTGTTTGCCTTGATGATTACAGGGCTCCAGCGTGACAACGATGGTGGCTCCCCGAGCAGCTGCACCGGCCGCGGCCAGGGCGATCGGTTCCGCGTGGGGGCCGCCATACTCAGCATGCCACCCTTCGCCGACGAGGAGGTCACCTTGCAGGACCACCGCACCGACCAGCGGGTTGGGTGCCACTCGTCCCCAACCTCGCCAAGCCAAGGCTAGGGCTCTGTCCATGGCCTCGAAGTGGTTCACGCTGGGGAATTTAGCTGTGTCAACCATGGGGCGAAAAGACAGGAGGCGAGGGCGGCGCCCTCGCCTCCCTCGCCTCCTGCCTCCTCATCTCGTCGCGTCGTCTCGTCGCTCAAAACGTGAAGCGAAGGCCGGCGCCGGCGAACAACCGTTTGTCCGCGGGATCGTTGCCAGCAAAAGTGGTTTTCAGGTTCTCATCCTTGCCAAACTGATAGCCGATCTCGGCGCCGATCTTCACTATGGGCAGGTCCAAGGCCGCGGTGAGAAACGCCATTGTGCGGGTGTTGTCCAGCTTGACGGTCTGAATGGACTGTGCCGGGCCGACTGTCGGCTGAAAGGTCGCCTTCAGGTTGCCAGTGTACTTGTCCCACCCCAGACCTGCGCCCACGGCCAGCAACGCGAGCCGGTAGCCCGCGACGGCACGGAGGTTGGTCGCGTGCAGGTTGGTGCTGAAGCTGTATCGGTCTCCGCCGGTCACATCACCGAAGGTGATCGTCGGGATGCTTCGAAACATCGCGGATACGGCGACTGATGGAATGATGGCCTTGCCCTGGATGACACCTACCCGTGCCCCATATCCGAGCCCCAGGGCGATGCTGCCGATGTGCCGGGCGTCCTTGTCGACTGTGAGGTTGTCGACCTGATTGGTCGGCAGCAGCTGCGCCGAGGCAAGCACGTCAGCCGAGAGGAACTTGGCCGGGCCGAATCCGGGGAGCACTCCGACCGCGGCCTCAATCAGTGGCGCGGGGGCAAGAAAGTCCTGATCCTTGCCGACCGTAGTGCTCGTGCCGTCGAAATTGACGTCCGGAGTCTTGAGCTTGGTTGCATTCACCCGCGCGGTAAGCGCGAAGTGCGGGAATCCGCCGAGGGTTCCGATGCCACCGAGCACTGAGTTGCCGCCGCTCACCAGAAGTCCCAGCACTGGGTGGAAGACCTGCGCTCCGTCGATCGCGGCGTTACACAGATTGATGCTCTGCTGATCGACGGCGGTCACAGGGCATTGCGGGTATGGTGTGCTTTGAGCAGACAGCACCGCGGGGATTGCCAGCACAGCGGCCAAGGAAAGTACGGCGACTCGTCGCATCTTGTGCTCCAGTCGAAAGGGCTACTTCGTGAAGCGGACGCCCATGGGTCCCCGGCGGATCTCGCCGAGCACCCAGGTCGGCACGCCTTGTGACCGAGCCTCGGCTTGCGCCGCGGACACGGCATCCTTCGGTACGACCGCGATTAGTCCGATCCCGAGGTTGAAGACATCCCGCATTTCCTCGGTGCTGACCCGCCCGGCCTCCTGCAGGAATCGGAAGAGCGGCGGCCAGTTCCAGCTGCCTTCATCAATGAGTGCCTCGCACTGATCTGGCAAGACACGGACCAGATTTCCAGGAATGCCGCCACCAGTGATATGTGCGATCGCGTGCAGCCGCGAGATGACCGGAATCACGGCCGTGGCGTAACTCCGGTGCACCGCGAGCAGGGCATCGGCCACGCTCAATCCGGTATCGACAAGTGGATCAGCAAGTTGCAGCTTCGCCGTTTCGAACACGATGCGCCGTGCCAGGGTGTAACCGTTGGTGTGGAGTCCGGTCGACTCGTAGCCAAGTAACACATCTCCTGGGCTGACCCGATCACCGTGAAGCGCATCGTCTTCCTCCACGATGCCCACAATCGTTCCGGCTAGATCGAAATGACCCACCTGGTACAGGCCCGGCATCTGCGCGGTCTCGCCGCCCGCCAGTGCCATGCCATGGTTGATGCACCCGCGCGCAACCCCGCTCACCACGCCCGCGATCTGCTGGATCGTCAGTCCTGCCCCAGCCACGTAATCCATAAAGGCGAGCGGGCCCGCGCCGTGGACCAGGATGTCATTGACGCTGTGATTGACCAGATCTTCTCCGACGGTATCGAATCGTCCGGCCTCGACTGCCACCAGAACCTTGGTCCCCACCCCGTCGGTGCTCAGGACCAGCACAGGCTTTCGCATACCCACGGGCACGCGGACCATGCCTCCGAAGGCCCCGACCTGGCCGACAGAGAGCTCGGTCCGCGTACTGGCGACCAGCTCACCGATCCGAGTCTTGGCGGCTTCGGCGCTCTCGAGATCCACGCCGGCCGCGGCGTACTGCCGCCCGCTCATCCAATCGCCTCCGCGATCTCGAAGTGCGTCAGGTCCTTGAAGCTGTGCACCCGCGCGTGCAGCACCGCAGGTGTGACCGCGTCGAACCCACCGATGCTGAACTGGGCCACCGCAAAGGATCCCATCGTCGCCCCGTACACCATGGCACGCCGCAACGCATCGCTCGAGAGGTCGCTGCTTCGGGCAAGGTAACCGAGAAACCCGCCGGCGAAGGAGTCACCGGCGCCGGTGGGATCGAACACCTCTTCCAGTGGGAACGCCGGACAGAAGAAGGTTCGCCCGCCCTCGACAAGCATGGCTCCGTGCTCACCCCGTTTCACCACTACCCGCTTGGGACCGCGGGCGAGCACCCAGCGCGCCGCCCGATGCACGTTCCAGTCGCCGCTGAGCTGGCGGATCTCTTCGTCGTTGACGACGAGCAGATCCACGCGCTTCAGCACTTCGAGCAGGCGGTCACGGGCCGACTCGATCCAGAAGTTCATGGTATCGCAGGCGACGAGCTTGGGCGAGCGAATCTGGTCCAGGACGGCAAGCTGCAAGTCGGGGTGGATGTTGCCGAGAAAGACGAACGCGGAGTCCTGGAATGCCACCGGGATCTTGGGGCGAAAGTCCGCGAACACTCCAAGCCTCGTTTCGAGGGTCTCCCGACTCGCCAAGTCGAACGAGTATTTCCCCTTCCAGCGAAAGCTCTCTCCGGCGGCGCGCTCCACCCCCGCGAGATCCACTCCGCGCCCAGCCAGCGCCTGGAGCTTGTGCATGGGGTAGTCGTCGCCGACCACCCCCACGACTTGGACCCGCGCCAAGAGCGATGCCGCGACGCTGAAATACACGGCAGACCCGCCCAGGACGTCTTCCGCCTCGCCGAAGGGGGTATGAATCGAATCGAGAGCTACACTACCCACGACGAGCAGGCTCATGCATTACATCCGGTCTGGGGCCGAAAGGCCGAGGAGGCTGAGCCCGTTCGCGAGCACGATACGAGCGGCGCGGGCGAGCGCGAGACGTGCCGACTCGATCGCGGGAGGCTCGCCAAGCACCCGGCATTTGTGATACCAGCCGTGGGCCACGCCGGCCAGATCTTCGAGATAGTCGGTGATCCGGTGCGGTTCACGGGCGCGGGTGGCCTTTCCGACCAGATCCGGGAACACGGCGAGCTTCTTGAGCAGCTCGAGGTCCTCCGGGACGGGGAGCGCGTCGATCTCCACCTCGCCCGAGGCAGACTCCGGCGCGCGCCCCGCCACCCGAAAGATGCCGCTCATGCGGGCATGCGCCATCTGCACATAGAAAATGGGATTCTCGTCAGTCTGCTTGCGCGCCAGGTCCACGTCGAATGTGAACGGTGATTGACCCGGACGCATTAGAAAGAAGTAGCGGGTCGCGTCGACACCCACCCATTCCAGCAGCTCCCGCAGGGCAACGAACTCCCCGGAGCGCTTCGACATGCGGACTTCCTCGCCGTCCTTCACCACTTTGACCAGCTGAACCAGCGCGACTTCGAAGTAATCGTCCCCATAGCCGAGCGCCTTGAGCACTGCTCGTACCCGCGGGATGTAGCCGTGGTGATCGGCGCCCCACACGTCGATAACGCGGTGGAAGCCACGCTCATGCTTGTCGATATGGTAGGCGATATCCGGAAGGAAGTAGGTGAACGACCCGTCGCTCTTCCTGAGCACCCGGTCTTTGTCATCGCCCAAGTCGGTGGTTCGCAGAAAGAGTGCGCCGTCCCGCTCGTACGTGAGGCCGCGCTGGGCCAGGAGTGCCATCGCCGCGTCGACCCTGCCCGCGTCGCGAATCGCCTGCTCGGACGACCATACTTCGAACACCACCCGGAGATCCCGCAGCAACTCCTCCTGCTCCCGGCGTATCAGCGCAGGCGCGACCCGGCAGGCAGTGAGCAACTCCGCATCGGACGCGCTGGCCAGCGCCGGGCGCTCACGCAGCAGTGTCTGGGCCAGTTCAACCAAATACTGACCGTGGTAGCCGCCTTCCGGAATCTCGGCCGGCCGCCCCAGTTCCTGCTTCACCCGCGCCACCAGGCTCAGGATCACTTTCTCAATCTGGACACCAGCATCGTTGATGTAGAACTCGCGCGAGACGCTGTGCCCGGTCCATTCGAACAACGCCGCGAGAGCATCGCCGATGGCCGCGCCGCGGCCGTGTCCAACGTGGAGGGGGCCGGTGGGATTGGCGGAGACGAATTCCACATTCACCCGTTGCCCCGTACCGAAGTCGAGACGACCGTAGCTCGGCCCAGCCTCGATGATAGTCTTGAGGAGGCTGGACAATGCGTCCTGAGCCAGCCAGAAATTGATGAAGCCGGCGCCGGCGATTTCAGTCTTCGCAATCACCGAGGACGGGAGCGCAAGATCGGCAACGATCCGCTCAGCGAGTTTTCGAGGATTAGTCTTTTCCGCCTTGGCGAGCACCATCGCGAGATTGGTGCTGAGGTCTCCATGCCCGGCATCCCGCGGCCGCTCAAGCACGAAAGCCGCCTCGGGATGTCCCAAGGCGGCCGCGACACGCGCCAGGCTGGCGCGGATCACATCGCTCACTTCTTGCCCTTCCCCTCGCCCTTCGATGAGGCATCCTTCGCGACCGGCTTGTCAGCCTTTACTGGCTTCGTATCGCTGGCGGGCTCCGACTTGGCTTCGACCTTGTCCCCGCCCTCTTTCTTGGAAGGATCTTTCGCGGAAGGATCCTTCGCGGGACCCTTCCCGTCCTTGCCATAGTCGGTGATGTAGAACCCGCTCCCCTTGAACACGAGTCCCGCGCCGCCGGACATCATCCGCGTCGCCGGTTTTCCGCAGACAGGGCACCTGGCGCGCGGTTTGACCGACATCTTCTGAATCAACTCAAACTCGTGCCCGTTGGGGCACGTGTACTCGTATGTCGGCATTCGGCTCCAACGTCCTAAGAGGAACGGGCACAATATCTTAGCTAGGCCGATGCTGCGATTCAAGCCGCGGCCAACGTAACCGGGGTCGGCCCAACACAGGCCAGGCCACAACGCGGCGTCACCCTTGACGACCCGCTGCCGGTGGCGGTTACGTTGCGACCCTCAACCTCTCACGTTGGAGTCCCCGTGAAGCATGGCGCCCTGCCCCTCGCCGCACTGCTAGTCATCGCGGCCCCACCCCTCGCGGCGCAGAACTATCGAGAAGTGAAGGATACCCGCGCGCTTCCGCGCACCCTGTTCGGGATCAATGTGCAGGGAGCCTTCCCGCAGGGCGAGTTCAAGCAGTTCGTGGGCACGGGGTTTGGGCTAGGCGGGAACTTCACCTTCTTCCTCGATCGGGCAAATCGGGCGGGGATCCGGATCTTCTTTTCCTGGATCGAGTACGGCCGGACAACCGAGCGCCTCCCCCTGAGCCCAACCTTGCCGGGCCTATTCGTGGACCTGACGACCGCCAACGACATCTACAGCTTCGGCGTCGGCCCGGAGTTCCAGCTCGGGACCGGCGATTTCCGCCCATACGTCATAGGGGCAATCGGCACTTCCAACTTTGCAACCACTACGAGTGCGGAGGGCACCAACAACTCGAGCCCGTTTGCGAGCAGTACCAATTTCAACGACTGGACCTTCGCATGGTTCGGAGGAGGCGGCGTGCAGTATCTCGTTTCCCACGGTCGCCGGCCGGTCGCGCTGGACCTGGGGCTCAGGTATCAGAGCCACGGGGAGACCAACTACCTGCGGGAGGGCAGCATCAGGCCTCAGCCTGGCGGTGGAGTTTCGTTCACACCGATTCAAAGCAAGACCGACCTGCTGGTCGCCCATCTTGGGGTGCAGATCGGCATATAGGGAATTGTCTGGCTCCACCGGGAGTCGCGATCATTCAGGCGCCGACACCCCGCTATTCAGCCGCGAGTGCGGAAAACGCCCCAGGCCGCGCGCAAGACATCGCTGATTTCTCCCAACGAAGCTCGCGCCCGGACCGCCTCGATGATTGGTGGCAGCAACGGTTCTACGCCTCGCGCGGCCATACTCACTACGCCTAAAGTCCGCGCGACGGCGCCGGGCTCGCGACTCGACTTCACCCGGGACAGCCTCTCCTGCTGTCGCGCGGCGAGCGCCGAGTAGTCCGGGCGCGGGATGTCGGGGACCGGCGAGCCGTCGGCGAACCGGTTGACACCAACCACAACCTGTCGGCCTGACTCCTGGGCCTGTTGCAGCTCCCAGGCGCTTTGGGCGATAGCCTCCTGGAAATACCCCCGGTTGATGGCTGCAGCCGCGCCGCCCAGCGCATCGACCTCCACAATCAGGGCGCGGGCCTCAGATTCAATTCGATCGGTGAGCGATTCCACGTACCAGCTGCCTGCGAGGGGATCCACCACCCGATCGAGGCCGCTCTCATGGCCGATCACCTGCTGGGTTCGGAGCGCGAGCGTCGCTGACTCCGCGGTGGGAAGCGCGAGGGCCTCGTCGTAGCCGTTGGTATGAAGCGATTGCGTCCCGCCCAGAGTGGCGGCGAGCGCCTGCACCGTGACCCGCACGACGTTGTTGAGCGGCTGCTGGGCCTGCAGCGTGACTCCGCCGGTCTGGGTGTGGAAGCGAAGGCGGCAGGTCTGGTCGTCCGCGTCGAAGCGCTCGCGCGCAAGCCGAGCCCACAGGCGGCGCGCGGCCCGGAACTTGGCGACTTCTTCAAACAGATCGTTGTGGGAGGCGAAGAAGAATGAGAGCCGAGGTCCCACCCGCTTCACGTCGAGCCCGGCGGCCACGGCCCGACTGAGATACTCCAGCGCGTTCGCGAGAGTGAAACCCACTTCCTGCGCTGCCGTCGCGCCCGCCTCCCGCATGTGGTAGCCGCTGATCGAAATGGGGTTGAAGTTCATCTCCGCCTCGTCAACAAAGCGGAACAGGTCCGTGACAAGACGGAGGGAGGGCTCGGCTGGGTAGATATAGGTCCCGCGCGCGATGTACTCCTTCAACACATCGTTCTGGACTGTCCCCTGCAGTTTGTTCCGCGGCACCCCCTGCTCTTCTCCGACAACCACGTACATGGCGAGCAGCACCGCCGCGGTCGCGTTGATCGTCATCGAGGTGGAGACCTTGTCGAGCGGTATGCCCCGGAACAGGTCGTGCAGATCTTCGACGGTGTCGATCGCCACACCCACCCGTCCCACCTCGCCCTGGGCCATCGGATGGTCGGAGTCATATCCCATCTGGGTGGGAAGATCGAAGGCGGTGGATAGCCCGCTCTGACCGGCTGCAAGCAGGAGTCGGAATCGAGCGTTGGTCTCCTCCGCCGTACCGAAGCCCGCGTACTGGCGCATGGTCCACAACCGCTCGGTGTACATGCCCGGGTACACTCCGCGAGTGAATGGGAACTCGCCAGGAGCGCCGAGGCTCGCGGCGAGCTCGCCGGGCCAATCCGATGGACCGTAGACTTTCTTATCGTGGGGCATAGGCGAGTAGGAGTGAGGCGTGAGGCGTGAGAAGTGAAGGAATGCGGGCCCGGTCACTTCCGGCTGCTTACTTCACACTTCTCAGTTCTCACTGCTCCCCCATCCTCCGCAGTGTATCGGCAACGTATCCCACGTCTTCCCGCGAGCCGATAACGAGGGGCGTCCGTTCATGCAGGTCCTTGGGTACGATATCAAGGATGCGACGAATGCCGTCCGTCGCGGAGCCGCCGCTCTGTTCGGCGATGAACGCCATGGGCGAGCACTCGTACAGAAGCCGTAACTTTCCGTTCTTGTTCTTGGTGTCGGCCGGATACATGAAGATGCCGCCGGCGAGCAGATTGCGGTGGAAATCGGCAACGAGTGAGCCGATATACCTGCTGTTCTTGCCCTTGATCTCGTCCGGCCGGTCGCCGTGGAAGCCGCGCACCGCCCACTGGGTACCCTTGTTCCAGCGGGCGAAATTGGACTCATTGACGCTGTAGTACATGCCGACCCGAGGAGTGACAATCCTGGGATGGGAAAGCAGGAATTCCCCGATAGAAGGATCCAGTGTGAACCCGGCGACGCCCTGCCCAGTGGAATAGATGAGCATGGTGCTTGAGCCGTAGATCACGTATCCTGCCGCAACCTGCTTGCATCCGGGCTGCAGCACGTCCGCCAGGCTGCCCCGTCCGTCACCGCTACCGCTTATTCGCCGATAGACGCTGAAGATGGTCCCCACCGCCCCGTTCACATCGATGTTGCTGGAGCCGTCCAGCGGATCGTAAAGCACGGCGTACTTCCCGGCGGCAAACTGCTCGGGCACGGCAATGATGGTCTCGTCCTCTTCCGAGGCCATCACGCATACCCGCCCGGTGTGGTTGAGCGCGTTGGTCATGGTCTCGTTGGCGAACACATCCAGTTTCTGCTGCTCTTCCCCCTGGACGTTGGTCGCCCCGGCACTGCCGAGGATGTTCACCAGACCGGCACGCCGGATGCTGGCTCCGATAATCTTGGCGGCCAGCGCGATATCGTAGAGCAGGTTGGACAGTTCACCCGTTGCCTCAGGGTACTTGTCTTCCTGGTCCAGGATGAAGCGCTCGATTGTGATCACGCGGCTATCGGGTGGCACCAGATGGTCCTCTCGTCTGAAACGTCTCGCGTCGGCCACCGCCGGCGATGGTGAACGATCGTCCGTCGGTCGTGACCGTGATAGTACCCAGAAGGTCCGTGCGCCACGTGCCGATTCCGCGCCCCGCCAGCCGCGCGAGGATCTCCGGATGCGGGTGACCGTACCGGTTCCCTGTGCCGCAACTGATCACCGCGGCCAGCGGTTCGAGTTCGGTTAACCAAGGCTCACCGGTCGCGGACCGCGACCCGTGATGGCCCACCTTCAGCACGTCGACGTGTCCGACCCGGCCCGTCAGCCGTGACTCGGCGTGGAGGCCTGCGTCGCCTCCGAGGAGTGCACGGAAGTCACCGTACTCCACCAGCAGCACCACCGAATCCTCGTTCAGATCCAGTTGCCATTCCGCCCAGGTGGTATCCGGGTGGAGCACCGTGAAGCGCACACTATCAAGCTCGAACCGAAGTCCGTCGCGGGCCGCATGCCAAGGCAGACCGAGCAGGTCAAGTTCGTCCAGAAACCCGGTGTACAGCGGATCCGCCACCAATTCGGCCGGCTCAAGGACCCGCGCTGCCGGGTAACGATCCAGGACTGAGGGGACGCCCCCGAGATGATCGGCGTGGGCGTGCGACACCACCGCCACCGCGATGCCACCGGCATGATGCCGCGCGAGAAACGGCGCCACTACTCTGCGTCCGGCGTCGTCGCGGTCGCCCCGTGGTCCCGCGTCCACCAGGACCCAGCGCCCCGCCGGAGTGCGCAACAGCGCGGCGTCGCCCTGGCCAACGTCGAGAAAATGTAACGTAAGACCGGAGCCGGCGTCACGGACGTCCTGCCAGGACTCTGCACCGAGCAACAGCCATACACACCCCGCGAGGCCCAGTGCCGCGCGGCGCAATGCGACCGATCTGGTCGTCCCACCCGCGATGCTCCACCCCGCGAGGCCCAGCACGATGAGCCACGGAAGCGCGGATTCGATTCCCGTCGGTTGAATCACCGCCGCGCCGTCCCAGCGCCCGCCCCACCAGGCGACCTGATCGAGCACGCCCAGGAGCGCGCCAGAACCTGCGGCGACCGGGCCCGCTGCAGCCGGGGAGATGGCCGCGAGGAGCAGACTCAGCAGGAGCCCCGGCACCGCGATGGCCGCGATCGGAATGGCTACAAAGTTGAGCACGATTCCGGCAATCGAGACCATCCCGAACATGGTGGCGGTGATTGGGGCCGTGGCCAACGTGGCACCCACCGAAGCCGATAGGGTACGGTATCCCCACCCCGTCCCGAGCGCGCGATCGCTCCACCGGGAAACGATGAGCGCACCGCTGAGCGCCGCGACCGACAGCCACGCGCCGGCATCCAGCACAGCCCAGGGGTCCACGAGTACCACCAGGAGGGCGGTGATGGCGAGGAGAGAGATGGCTTGAGGGTTACGCTGTCGAAGATGAAATTGGGCCGCGAGCCCGGCTAGCAATGCCGCGCGAGCCGCTGGCGGCGGCCATCCCAGGAAGAACACGTACCCGAAGGCGAGCCCGGCGGCGAGAAGGGCAGCTCGGTTGCGCGGCACGCCCAGCATCCGCCCAACCAGCACCACCCAGCCGACTATCACGCCAACGTGGAATCCAGAGATCGACAGAATGTGAACTAGACCTGCCCGGGCGTAGCGGTCGCGAAGTTCGGGGGACATGCCACCGCGACGGTTGAGCACCAAGGCTTCCACTGTCCCGGTGCGGGTGCCGTAGAGTTCGCGCGTGCTTCGCGCGAGCCAGTTTCTCAGCTGGTCAACCGGACTCGGATCAGCTCCAAGGGAATCGGCGTCGCCTACCACAAGCAGTCCCCCTGCCCGACCGCTCGCTCCAGCGTGCTGTATCCAGCGGCCGGAGAGACGCATTCGCGTTCCAGCCACCGCCTCGGCGCCCTTGGGCCAGCGGGCGTCGATCTCGCCTCGACAACCGGCGCCGCGCGGCGCGATCCGCCCAAGCGGGGCATTCGCGGAGACGGGTTCCAGGACCTTGGCCTCGAGCGTCACCAACCCGGCCGGGAGCCGAGCGCTGCATTGCCAGCCTTCAGAGTGAAGCACCAGAAGCGCGGCGAGCCGGCCGAGCAACAGCGCCAGAGGCCCACAACGCCTCGAGCCGCCGCCAACACCAGAGGCCGGAGATCGCCAGTATCGCAGCGACGAGCGCCGGATCCCCGAAACGCAAGAGGCCGGTCGCGAGACCGGCCCCATACGAAAGCAGCAGAAGCACCGCGGGCTTCAACCCCAATCCCGTTCCCCGCGTCCGGCAGACCCGGGGACGGCCTCAGAGTGTGGAGCTATTTCAGCGGCCGCCGTTCGTGCCGCGGGGCAAGATTCACTTTGCGGATACCCTCCATAATGGCCACTTCGATCGCGGTGCGATTCTGGTCCTTGTCGAGATTCACATCGGTTACCACGGAGCCTTCCAGCCCGATCACATAACGAGGTGGCAGGCGATTCAGCGCGTACACCAGCACGTCGAGCCGGCAGGTGTCGCAGCCACAGAAGTCCGGGAAGTGCTTGACCAGTAATCCGTAGGCTTCGGTGGCGTGGTCTTCGACTGCATTGCGAATGGCTTGCTTGCTCATGCGAGCACCAGGAGCTGGGGGTGTACCACCTGGCCCGTAAACGTCGACCCGGTCGTGCCAGTGAGCTGTACCTCGTGATACTCGCCGATCGCGGTTCGAGGCAGGTCGAGCAGCGCGAGCAGGTTGGTGCGGGTACGGCCCAGAACCATGTCGCCGCGGCGGGCCGGCCTTTCCACCAGCACCTCCACGGTGGTCCCGACCCGAGCCATGTTCTTTCGCCGAGCCTGATCACGAACCAGCTCGATGAGCCGCTCGAGCCGCTCGCCGGCGATCTCCGCCGCGACGTGATCCTTGAGACGCACCGCTGGGGTGCCCTCGCGCACCGAATACTTGAAGGTGTAAGCGTCGTCAAAGCCGGCTTCCGCGACCAGCGTGAGCGTCTCGGCGAATTGCGCCTCGCTCTCGCCGGGGAAGCCCACGATGATGTCGGTCGAGAACGTGATGCCCGGGATCGCCGACCGCAGCCGGCCCACCACATCCAAATACTGCTCCCGAGTGTAGCGTCTGAGCATCCGTTTGAGCACGACGTCGGAGCCGCTCTGTACCGGAAGATGGACGTGCTCGCACACGGCCGGGACTGCGGCCATCGCCGCGATGACCGCATCGGTGAAATCGGTTGGATACGGACTCGTGAACCGGAGTCGTCGGATACCCGGCACGCTGCCCACCGCCTGCAGGAGAGCGGCGAAGTCGTGAGTTCCGTCGTGATAGCTGTTGACTGTCTGCCCAAGGAGGGTCACCTCAGTGGTACCCCGTTCCGCGAGCACGCGAACCTCGCGCACCACGTCCTCGAGCTTACGACTCCGCTCCGGTCCCCGGGTATACGGAACGATGCAGAAGGTGCACTTATAATCGCAGCCGCGCTGCACGGTTACGAAGGCCGAAGCCGAAGTCTCCCGAACGGCAGGCACATCCTCGTAGTGCTCCCAGGAGCGAAACTCGGTATCGCTCACCCGCTCCCCGGATCCCGCCTGGGCTACCAGAATCGCCATGTTGCGATATGCATCCGGCCCGGCCACCAGGTCCACCTTGGGCACCCGTTCGAGCAGCGTCGGCCCCAGTCGCTGCGCCATGCATCCCACCACCCCCAGGACAGTGCCAGCGCGCTTGTAGTGCTGCAGCTCTCCCAGGCGTCCGATCACCCGCTGCTCCGCGTTGTCGCGGACAGCGCAGGTGTTGACGAGCATGACATCCGCGCCATCGGGACACTCAACCTGGACGTACCCCTCCCGACCGAAGACTCCAAGCAGCAGCTCGGTGTCCGCGACGTTCATCTGGCAGCCGTAAGTTTCGATGTAGAGACGCTTCATCGGAGTTGTTACTTGGCTCCACCGTACGGACGGATCGAGAGCCCGAAAGCTATCGTGAGGGCTCGCTCCTTGTAAGGCGATCCCTCGCTTCGCCACGCATGTTCGATTGACACATCTACGCCCGCCCGGTCCGCGGCGAAGCGGGTGCCGGTACCAGCGCTCAGCGCGAATTCATGCGGGTGTTGCCCGGCGACTACCGGGAACGGCAGATCTGTGTACCGAATGCCGAGGCGAATCGGGAGCACGCCGGGCCGCCGTGTGCTGCGGACCATCTCACCACCAAGCGATAGATCGAGCGTGTTGTGCGATCCCACCGCCCCTTGCGCCAGCAGGTCGCTGTTGGCGCCGGACCAGGTCCGGTAGTTCCCGGCGAGCGCCAGGATCATCCGCGGCCCCGCGCGCACTCGGGCCCCGGCTGCGAAGCTGTAGGGCAGGTCCACCGTGTAGGCCTTGGCGGAATCCCGATCCACCGTTGCCTTCCCGTCGCTCCGCACCATCGCCGCGAGCTGGATACCGGGCGTGAGCTGGTGCGTCAGGCCAACCGAGACGCCAACGCCCTGATAGGACAGCTCGGCGGATTGGGTGAACGAGAGAAAAGTCGAATCACTGAAGCTGCGGTGCGCCGAGAGCCGACTGGAACCCGTAATCCAGAACACGGCCAGACCGAGCGAGGTGCGTTCCGAGACTGCGTACCCGGCCGCCAACCGAATCTCGTTGAGGCCGCCGAGCGAGGTGAGGGTGTCGTTGATCCCGACCGGCTGACCGCGGAGCACGATCGTGTCAACGGTAGCCAGTTTGAAGTCACGGTCGGCGTAGCTCCCAAAGGAGACGCCAAGCCCGAGCCTGGTCCCAGGTACTGGCCCGCCTACGTACAGCAGTGGGAACCTGGTGTCCCGCAGCGACGCCGTCCCGGCGGGGGTTTCCCAATGCCGCCAGGTGGGGGAAATCACGAAGCCCGAGGACACCGCCTTGAGGTTTGGCAATGCCGCCGGGTTCAACGCGCTCTCACCATCGAACAGCGCGAAGCTGCCTCCGGTCGCGCGGGTGCGGGGCGAAAACGGCCGCCCGGGCAGACCCAGGCCCCGCACGCCGAACAACGATGACTGGGCCGGCAGCTTCGCCGGCGCGAAGAGCGGGGCCGCAAGCAGGGCGGCGAGTGCCAGGAGGCGAATCAGCCGCACTTAGGGGGCCTCGAACGGAAATTTGAGTGCATACGTCACCCGGAGCCGTGGAGCGAATCCGGGTGTGCGAGTCGAGCCGAAGGTGGCACGGGTGAAATTGCTGACCTCGGGGATGAGGTTCAGCATGAAAGCCGCCGGCGTGGGCTGTTCGGCCTGCCACAGGGTGGCCGCGCGCCGCACCTCGAGCCGCACCGTATCGCTCTGTCCCAAGGCCAGCGGCGCCGTCGCGGCAAAGAAGGGATCGGGGGAGGCTGGGCTCTTCCCTCCGAAATCCGCGAGCAGGGGGCGCGCCTGCACGAAGGCCGTGTCTCCCTTGAGTCCCGTGAACGGCGCCGTCGGCACCAGTTCGAGCGAAACTCGCACCAGCCGCGCGGAGTCGCGCATGAATGGCGACCACGGGAACCGGATCAGGCTGCGCGCGCTGGGTGCCCCACCTATCGCGAGCAGCGACGGATCCGCCACCGGCAGCGTCTGAGAAACAAAGGTCTGGAAGCTGATGCCCCGTGTCAGGGGGGTGCCCGGGAGGGTGGTGTCGCCGCTTGGAATTCTGACGTAAGTGATGAAGGAGGGTGCCAGAGTGCCGGTACTGCCGATCCGGGCGCCGGTGCCCTGGTCCGCGCGAATCTGGACGCCTATCGCCAGCTTGCCCGAATCCGCGGGCGCGATGGCGACCCGTCCGAGCGTCGTGTCTTTGAGGATGGTCTCCAGCCGAATTGCAGTGGTCGTGTCGTCTACCAGGAGGCTATCGATGAAATTCGCGGGGGTGAAGGCCGTCTCGGCATCCTGGAAGGTCACACCGGAATCCACCGTGGCGGGCATGCGGTAGAGAAAGACCCGGAAGTGCTTGACGCTGGTATCGCGATAGACAACAGACACGGATAGGGAAACCGAGTCAATCGTATAGGGGACCAGACTGTCCAGCTTCACCGTGTAGGAATCAGGACGCGCGACGAACCGGAACACGGTCCGGTCCTCACTAACCGGGAATTGATATGAAGTCCGGAGCGATGAGCCCTGGCCGGGGATCAGGTAGCCCTCAAAGCTGCTGTCCTGGTCCTGGAGTGGGTCGATCACCGTGTCCCGGATCTCGTACTTCCCCGGACAGAGATTGGGACAGTCGGCCGGGGCCGCGAGCCGCTCCTGGCAGGCCAGGAGGAACACGGTACCCAGCATCGGGACCACAGCCCCCGCGATCACCCTGTGCAATGGGTTTGACAGTGTCATTCCTCTCGTATCGTTTCGGTCATTGCCGGTCGTGTAGCCTAGCGCTGCAACTCGGGGCCAAAGTGGTCTGGCAAGAGCTCTTGGACCGTCCAGCGTCGCCGCCCGCGAGGCCCAACCGATTCCACGACCAGGTCCGGCCCGAATTCCGCCAACACCTGCCGGCAGGCGCCACAGGGCGAAACCGGCGGCTCCGCTTCCGCTACGACGACCAGCCGTGTGAAGCGCCGCACACCGGCGACTACTGCGGCCGCCACCGCCGCACGTTCGGCGCAAACCGTGAGGCCCAGGGAAGCGTTCTCCACGTTACAGCCAATGAAAACCCTGCCGCCCTCCGCCTCTAGCGCCGCCCCCACCGCAAAGTGGGAATAGGGGCAATAGGCACGCTCCATCGCGGCGCGGGCGGCATCCACCAGCGCATCAGTCATTCCAAATCTCCGCCAGGAAAGACTGGCCCGAGGCGAGCGGTTCGACGCCGAAGAACTGGGCCAGAGTCTGACCGACATCCGCGAAGGTCGGCCGCTCACCGAGCGCGGTGGGCCGGACGCGGGGGCCGAAGGCGAGCACCGGCACCCGTTCCCGCGAATGGTCCGTGGAAGGGGTGGTCGGGTCGTTTCCGTGGTCGGCGGTAATTATAACCAGATCCTCGTTGCGGACCGGCGCGAAGACGGCCGGGAGGGCGGCGTCCAACGCGAGGAGCCCCTGATGGTATCCGGTCACATCGTTGCGATGCCCCCAGGTCTGATCGAACTCGATCACGTTGGCGAACAGAAGCCCGCGCTGCATCGTACGAAGCGCGCTCGTGATCGCCTGGTAGGTTTCCGCATTGTTGGCCGGATGCAGGCTGGTGATGCCCCGTCGCGCGAAGAGGTCGTCCACCTTCCCAACCCCCAGCCTGGGGACATGGCGCTCGGCCAGCCGATCAAGAAGCGTGGCGCCGGGCGGTTCTACGCTGAAATCCCGGCGCCGATTGGTGCGCGTCCACGATCCCGGTGCGCCGCTGAACGGCCGGGCGATGACCCGCAACACCTGGTCGGCGCCGTTCAGGAGCCCCCGCGCCGTCTCGCATGCGCGATACAACTCGGCCAATGGGACGATGTCTTCGTGAGCCGCCAGCTGGCACACGCTATCCGCCGAGGTATAGAGGATCCACTTGCCGGTGGTGAGATGCTCAGGACCAAGCTCTTTCAGGATCTCGGTGCCGGAGGCCGTGCAGTTACCGAGAACGCCCCGACCCGTCGCGGCCGTGAGCGCTTGGATAAAAGTGGCGGGAAACCCATTGGGGTAGGTGCGAAACGGGTGGGCGAGCGTGAGGCCGCAGAGCTCCCAGTGACCCGTCGTACTGTCCTTTCCGGCGCTCGCGGGAATCGCGGTGCCCCACGCGGCGGCCGGCTCAACCACAGGCACGACGCCCGCCAACGGCGCGCAACGACCCAGCCCCAGGCGCTCCAGGTTGGGCGCATGGAGCCCCCCGACGGCGCGGGCAACATTCCCGAGTGTGTCGCTTCCGCCGTCGCCATAGGCGTCGGTGTCCGGGGCAGGACCAATGCCCATGCCGTCGAGCACTATCAGGGCCGCGCGACGCAGGCTACGATTTCTCCGTCGAGACGAAGCGGAAGCGCAGCGCGGTCAGTACTTCGGTCAGGAGCTGCTGTTCCTCCGCCTCAAGATGACCGGCGGTCTTCTGTTCCAGCATGCCGAGGGTGTCGATCATGGCCCGCGCGACCTCCCGCGGAACCGTGGTGCTCGGCGTGCCCGGCGGCAACGAGCCCGCGAGCGCCTGGTCCGCCTGGTGGGCCAGCCCGAGAACAAGTGACGTGAACAGGCCACTCATGAGTATCTCCGCACGACACGTGGTCCCATCGCCGTGAGCAGCTCATAGTTGATCGTGCCCGCTCGTTTGGCGAATTCATCCAATGAGACGAGTCCACCGAACAGGGTTGCGACGTCCCCCACCGCACAGGGGTGTTCCACCGAAAGCATCGTGAAATCCATCGTGACCCGCCCCACGATTGGGACGACCTGTCCGTTGAGCTCCACTGCGCCCTGATTGCTGAGGGAGCGAAACACCCCGTCCGCGTAGCCAATCCCGAGTGTGACGATTCGGGTGTCGCGTTGCGCGGTCCAGGTCGCGCCGTAACTCACACCGTCCCCAGGGCCGATGTCACGGTGCGCCAGCACACGTGCCCGCAGTCGCACCACCGCCTCAGCTCGGAAGCGGCCCACATCACCGCCATACAGGAAAATTCCGGGTCGAACCAGATCGCAAGCGTAGGTCGTTCCCAGCAGCGCGGCCGCACTGTTGGCGGCGTGGACCAGCGGAGGCCTGCCCGGCAGGATCTGCAGCACGGCGCTGAAGCGCTCCCACTGGCGTTCGACCGACCCAAGGTCGCTCTCGGCGGAGTGGAAGTGAGTGAACACCCCCTCCCATCCTTTCGCTCCCTTGAGCAGTTCGCACCACGCGGAGTCCGCACGCCAGGAGAACCCCGTGCGTGACATCCCGGTATCCACCTCGATGTGAAACGGATGCGGCCCCGCCGCAAGCCAGGCGCGGAGAGCGGCTTCATCGCCAATCACTGGACGAAGGTCGTTCGCGAGGTGATCGGTGATCTGAGCGGGCGAAAGGGGGGTAAAAACCAGGATGGGTCGGCTGATCCGTGCGGCTCGGAGCGCCGCACCTTCTTCCAGAGTCGCCACGCCGAAGCCCCAGGGATCGAGCGCTTCCAGCGCGCGCACACACGCCACGGCGCCGAGACCGTAACCGTTCGCCTTAACCATAGGCAGGAGCCGCGCGCCCGAAATCCTGGCCACGGTGCGTGCGTTGGCCACTAGGGCAGCCAGATCCACCTCGGCCCAGGCGCGCGCCGTCTCATCCGGAATTGACGTCATGGTCGGGCGGCGGGTATGATAGGGATCGAGGAGGATAAATGCAAGAGAAATCAGCGCTTGGACGCGCTCAGGTGATGGTCCGAGATCTCCGCCAGCGCTGCCCTTGGGACCGGGTCCAGACGCGCGAGACCATCCGTCCGTACCTGCTTGAGGAGGTGTTCGAGCTGGACCATGCCATCGCGCAAGGTAATCCGGCCGCTATCCGCGAAGAGGTCGCGGATCTTCTGCTTCACTTGGCCTGGCAGCTGGTCTTGGCCGAGGAGGCAGGCGAGTTCACCGCCGAGGATGTCGTGCAGGACCTCGAGCGAAAGATGCGTCGGCGACACCCCCATCTCTTCAATCTCGGGCCCGCGGAGCAGTGGGGCCGGCTGAAGCAGCGGGAAAAGACCGGCACCGTGCTCGATGGCCTGCCCCCCGCCCTGCCCAGCCTGCTCATGGCCTACCGGCTTCAGGAGCGCGCCGCCGGAGTTGGCTTCGATTGGCCGGACACTTCGGGTCCAGCAACCAAGGTGCGCGAGGAACTCGCGGAAGTCGAAGAGTCGCTCGCGTCCGCCCCTCCAGCACCACCCATTGCGGTGACCTCAGGCGAGCCGGTACCGCCGCATGCCGGAGACGAGGTCACCGATGAAATCGGAGACCTGCTTTTCGCGGTGGTAAACCTGGCTCGCAAGGCCCGAGTGCAACCGGCCATCGCACTCGATCGGGCCAATCGAAAATTCCAGAGTCGGTTTACGGCGCTGGAGCGCATGGCGAATGCGCGTGGCATCGAGTTGGCGACGGCAGGGCTGGACGTGCTGGATGGGCTGTGGGAGGAGGTGAAGGCGATTGCTGATTGACGATTGCTGATTGCCGATTGGGCAAGGACTCTCAATCGGCAATTAGCAATCAGCAATCGCCAATTCACGGCTGCCGAACCCGGGCCTAGGGATACAGCCGATGTATCTGCCTCGGGAAGGCGATCGTCTCCCTGATGTGCGCCAACCCACAGATCCAGGCAACCGTCCGTTCCACTCCGAGACCGAAACCGGAGTGCACGAAGGTCCCGTATTTCCGGAGGTCGAGGTACCAGCGGTATGCCTCGGGATCGAGCCCCTGCTCCTCGATTCGGGCCAGCAGCCGGTCGTAGTCATCTTCCCGCTGCGAGCCGCCGATGATTTCGCCGTAGCCCTCGGGCGCCAGGCAGTCGTTATTGAGCACTGTCCGCGGGTCGTCCGGGTTGTCGCTTCATATAGAAGGCCTTGATGCCCTTGGGATAGTTGTAGACGAATACCGGACGGTCATACTGATTCGCCAGCAGCGTCTCGTCGTCGCCACCGAGATCCTTGCCCCAGACGAGGTCCGAACCAAGCGCATTGAGCCGAGTGACGGCATCCGAGTAGGAGATCCGGTGGAATGGCGGTTGGACCTTCTCCAGGACCGACGTGTCCCGCTCCAGCTCCTTCAGCTCCTCTCGGCGCTTTTCAATGGTCCGGCCTACGACGTAGCTGACGAATTGTTCCTGGAGCCGCATGTTGTCGGCGGAGTCGTTGAAGGCGACCTCGGGCTCGACCATCCAGAACTCGGTGAGGTGCCGGCGAGTCTTGGACTTCTCGGCACGAAAGGTCGGGCCAAAGCAGTACACTTTGCCCAGGGCCGCGGCCGCGGCCTCCACGTAGAGCTGTCCCGTTTGCGCGAGGTAGGCCTTGCCCAGATCGAAATACTCGGTGCTGAACAGTTCGCCTGCCTGCTCTCCGATGGCTCCGGTCAGGATCGGCGTGTCGACCAGGATGAAATTCCGTTCAAAGAAGAAATCCCGGATCGCCTGCACGACCTCATGACGCACTCTCGCGATCGCCATCTGGCCCCTGCTGCGAAGCCACAGGTGCCGGTGCTCGAAGAGGTACTGAGTCCCGTGCTCCTTCGGCTGGATCGGAAAATCGGGACTGGGGCCGAGCACGACGAGGTCGCTCAGGTGCATTTCGTAGCCACCGGGAGCGCGAGCCTCAACCCGCACCGTCCCGGTCAGTGCGACGCTGGTCTCCTGGGTCAGCGTGGCGAACCGTTCCCAGGCTTCGGGAGAAACATCCTTTCGGGACAGCACCGCCTGCAGAAACCCGGTGCCGTCACGCAGTACGATGAACGCGATCTTCCCGCTCGAACGGGTGTGCGTGACCCATCCCTGGACGGTGACGGTGGCGCCCGTATTCTCGGGCAGTTCGGAGATGCGAACGAAGCTCATGCGCGAAGTTGGCGTGGGCGTGGGGTGCGACGACGTGGGGCGTTGAGTCTAGCCGGCCTGCTGATGACCGTCAACGCGGGGTGCGGAGGATATCGCCCTGTCCCGGAATTCGATACCGGGCAACTGCAGCCGGCGGTCGCGATCCCCGGCACACCCCTCACCCGCGTGTGGCAGAGCCGCCCGGTCCGTGGCCCGAGCGCTCCGATCGCGCTCGATGGCACGACGGCCTATATCGGTGGCTCTGACCGACGTGTCGTGTCGGTGGACCTCGCCAGCGGCAAGACCCGCTGGGCCCATCGGGTCTCCGGCCCACTCGTCGGTGGGGTGCTGCGCTCCGGCGATGTCGTCTACAGCGCCACTGACAGGCCTGATGGGCGGGTGCGTGCCTTCCTCACGGTCAGCGGCAATCAGCTCTGGTCCACTGGCACCGGATACGTGGAAGCACCGATCGCGCTGGCGGCGGGGCGATTGATCGTGCTCAATCGTCAGGGGCAGATACTGGCCCTGGATACCTCGACCGGTCGGATTCTATGGCGCCGTCCCCTTGCATCCCAGCGTATCGGCCCACTCGTCCTCAGTGATAGCCTCGTGCTGGTCAGCTCGTTCGACAGCCTTTACCTGGTCAGGGTGAGCGACGGCAAAGTCGCGGTCCGGCAACGGGCGCCAGGGGCGGTCACCGCACCGTGGGTTCGGCTGGGAAGGAATCTGGTCGCGGGGACGGGCGACTCCACGGTGGTCGCGATCGATCCTGACAGCCTGATCCTGCGCTGGAAGGTACGGCTCGACGGCCCCCTGCTCGCCTCTCCCACCGCCCGCGCCGACACGGTGTACTGCGTCACTCAGCTTGGCTCGCTGTACCGTGTGGTCCCCGGCCCGACACCGGAACTCACCCGGCTCCGTAACGAGCGCTGGGCGGCGACTGGTGCCCCTGCGGTGTTCGGCCCTTGGGTCCTCGTCGGCAGCTCGAACGGGAGCCTCCGCGCCTTCCGCATCTCCGATGGGGACGAGGCGTGGTCGATGCCCTTGGGCCGCCCGCTCGAGCTGGCGCCGCTCATTCTAGGGGACAGCGGGTTCATTGCCCTCGGCGGCCGGGGTGACCTTCACCGGATGCGCTTGTGACCCACCTCCACCCGCGGGTCATCATCGGCTTCGCGACCGCCGCGCTCATCGGGCTGACGGTCATCTTGAGTGCCACGCCACTCGCCGCTCAGCGGGCCGATTCCATCATGGTGCGGAGCTCACCGATTCTCATCAAGTACGGCAAGTGGCTGACGCTGGCTGGTGCGGTCGGGATGGGCATCAAGGCCGCGAACGCACATGACGACGCGGATCGGGCCTTCGCACGCCTGACGCAATACTGTAGTGGCAATGCGGCCCGCTGTGACCAGCAGCCTTCGGGCAGTTACGTCGATCCGGTTGCGGAGGGGTACTACCAGAGTTCGCTCCGCCACGATCGCCGTGCCCGGCGGTGGCTTCTGGGTGGGGAGATCACCCTGGTGGGAACGGCTGGGCTCTTTGTGTGGGAACTCACCCGACCGAAGCACCCGTCCCGGAATATTCCTTTCGAACCCACCATCACCGTCACGCCCCAAGCAACTCAGTTCGGGGTTCGTGCCGCCTTCTGACCGGCATCTGGCTCCGTGTCTGTCGACCGCTCGTCTCGATCCGCGCCCGAGTGGTGAGCTTCGTCGGACGCTCAGCCCGTCCGGAACAGTTCCACGGCCCTCGGATACCGGTTCACGGCGCGTTCTTTGAGACCCAAGTGACGAGGCCGGGTGAGTAGCGGATCTTCATCGAGGATGCCGAGGGCGACCTCACGTGCCGTGGCGAGCAGATCGGTGTCGTCCGGGAGGCGGGCCAGCCGGAGCTCGAAATCGCCTGCCTGCCGCTCGCCAATCAGGTCTCCCATCTTGCGTTCCTCGAGATCCAGCTCGGCAATCCGGAACCCATCGTTCGTCGCGGCGAATTCTCGCAGGCGCGAAGGGATGGGATCATCCGCGAGCAGGATGCAGTAACTCTCGCTCTCCCCCCGTCCGATTCTTCCCCGCAGCTGGTGCAGCTGCGCCAGCCCGAACCGCTCCGGGTGCTCGATCAGCATCACGCTGGCGTTGGGGACGTCAATGCCGACCTCGATCACCGTGGTTGCGACCAGCACGTGGACCTCGCCGGCGCGGAAGCGCCGCATCCGTTCATCGCGCTCCGGCGCCTTGAGCTTCCCATGCACCAAACTGACCACCAGGTCCGGCCACAGAGCCTGGAGTTGCTCGGCCATCGTCGAAGCGGCTCGCAGATCCGCCCGCTCGGACTCTTCGATCACCGGGAGGACCACGTAGGCCTGCCGCCCGGCCACGCACTGTTCATGTACGAATGCCAGCGCACGGTCACGCTGCGCCTGGGTGCGCACGCCGGTCTTCACCTCGCCTCGACCCGGTGGGCGCTCCCTGAGCGTCGATACATCGAGATCGCCAAATCGAGTGAGGGCGAGCGAGCGGGGAATTGGAGTGGCGGTGAGCAGGAGTACGTCGGGGGCATCGCCCTTGGCGACGAGCTGGCTCCGCTGCTCGACACCGAAGCGATGCTGTTCATCGATCACCACCAGCCCCAGCCGACTGAACGCGACGCTGTCTTCAAGCAGGGCGTGGGTTCCGACGACCAGTCGGGCCAATCCGCCGGACAACTTCTTCCGCCGGGCGGCCTTCTCGGTGGCGGTAAGGCGTCCGACCAGGAGTTCGGGCCGGATCTCCAGCGGCTCCAGCAAGCGCCTCAGCGTAGCCTCGTGCTGTTCGGCTAGCAGCTCGGTGGGCGCCATGAGCGCGGCCTGGTAGTCGTTTTCGAGGGCCAGCAGCATCGCGAAGAGCGCGACCACCGTCTTACCTGTCCCCACATCCCCCATCAGGAGCCGATGCATTCGTTCCGGGGCGGTCATGTCGGCGGTGATCTCACGGATAGCGCGCTTCTGGTCTCCGGTGAGGGGCCAAGGCAGCGTTTCGGCGAGGCGCCGGGTGAAGGTATGCCGAACTTCGAACGGCACTCCCCCACGGCGGCGCTTGGCGAGTAGTCGAGCTCTCGCCAGCATGAGCTGCAGGTCGAGCAATTCATCAAAGGCGAGCCGGCGCCGACCCGCCTCCGCCTCCGCAACCGAGCTGGGGCGGTGAACCGCCCGGAGCGCGGCAGGCAGTGGCGGGAATCCCAAGGTGCTGGGGACCGACTCCGGCAGCGGGTCGCGGGAGAAGGCGACCATCTGATCGAGATGTTGGTCGATGAGACTGCGAATCACCTTGTGCGAGAGTCCTTCGGTCGCCCGGTATACCGGCAGAACGCGGCCCGGCGACGGTCCGTCACCCTCGCCACCCGCTTCAGCCAGGACAATGAATTCCCGCGGATTCAGTTGCCGTCCATGGTAGAAGCGCACCGGTCCGGCCACGAGTAGCGTCTGCCCGACATCGATGGTTCGGTCGAGAAAGCCCTGCCCCGGCCAGGCGCATTCAAGCATGCCGCTCTCATCGCGCAGCACGGCGGTGAAGATGCGGAGCCCGCTGCGGGTGGGCATCAGCCGCTTGGAGACGACCTTGCCCACGCACGCGACCTCTTCACCCACGCGCGCGCGCGCAACCGGAGTGACGCTGGACGCATCGAGGTAGCGAAAGGGGATATGCCACAGCAGGTCCTGCGCCGTCCGTACGCCCAGTCGCCCGAAGGCCTCGGCCCTGCGCTCGCCGATGCCTTTGAGGAACTTGACCTGCGTATCGGGGCGAAGCGGGGGCATACGTACGACCATCAGCCGTCAGCCGTCGGCTGGCGGCATGACGATTCTGAGCAACCAACTGCCATGTCAGG
Source organism: uncultured Gemmatimonadales bacterium (assembly GCA_963748035.1). GTDB lineage: Bacteria > Gemmatimonadota > Gemmatimonadetes > Gemmatimonadales > GWC2-71-9 > JADJOM01. The sequence goes on from CAVVHO010000005.1 coordinate 1,108,949, forward strand.
CATCCAACAACCGTGCCGCATAGCCAGGGGCGTCAAATGGCTGCAGATCGTCCAGCCCCTCACCCAGGCCGAGAAACCTGATGGGCAGCCCAAGTTCCTTGCGAAGCGCCACGACCGCGCCGCCGCGGGCGCTGCCGTCGAGCTTGGTCACCACGATACCCGTCGGCTGAACCGCGTGAGAGAATAGCTTGCCTTGTTGGATCGCGTTCTGACCCACGGTGCCGTCGAGCACCAGGAGGGTCTCGTGCGGAGCCCCAGGGATCTTTCTGGTGATCACCCGAACTACCTTGCGAAGTTCCTCCATCAACCCTTCCTGGGTGTGCAACCGGCCCGCGGTATCCACAAGCACGGTGTCGGCTCCCCGAGTGGAGGCCGCTTCGATCGCATCGAAGGCGACCGCAGCCGGGTCGCCGCCAGGAGCGCCAGCGACACAATGCATCCCGAGCCTCCCCGCCCACACCTGCAGCTGTTGAATGGCCCCAGCGCGATAAGTGTCGGCAGCGGCGAGGAGCACTTGGCGCCCCTCCAGCTGGAGCCGCCGGGCGACTTTCGCCACGGTGGTCGTCTTGCCGACGCCGTTCACACCCACAAACAGCATGACTGTCACACCCTCCGCCGCGCGCGCGAGCCTTCCGGGATCGGTTCCCGGCAGATCCAGAATCGCAACCAGCCGCTGTTCCACGGCAAGCTTGAGATCCTCCTCGGTCTTCAGCTTGCCCTTGCGGACCTCATCTTCCACCGCTTGAACCAGATCGACGGTGGCTTGGACGCCGAAATCGGCCTCGATGAGGGTGCGCTCGAGGGATTCGAGATCCGCCGCGTTCAAGCGACGAGACAACGCGCCCACGTCGGTCAGCGCGACCCGCTTGAGCCGTTGCCAGAGGGAGAGTCTGGGTGCGTCGCCGATGCGGCCGGAAGTCATGGGAGGAACCTAGTTGGCGTTGGCTGTCAGCCGTCAGCCGTCTGCCGTCGGCCGTCGGCCGTCGGCCGCCGAATACAGGGATGCGCGACGCGTCAAGGAGTCCAGTGCTTTTCGCTAATGGCCAATTGCTAACGGCTAACGGCCTTCCGTTACCGCAGCCCCAGCCTCCTCCGTGCAAGCCATTCGGTCGCAAGGGCCACTATGGCCAGCCCGAACAGCCAGACCCAGCCCCGCGTGCTCGTCACGCCCGCAAGGGAAACCGCCGGGGCCTCCCGGCTTGCGAGCGTTGCCAGTCTTGGCAGCCATTCATCCGACCAGACCTCTACCGCCACAACTCCGCCACCGCCGCCATCCAACGTGTAGCCATAGCGCCCAGCGGGAACACTCACTATCGCGCGACCCGATCCATCAAAACGCAGCGTGTCTCGGAGGACAGCTCCCTCACCCGTCAGGGTGATGCCGATTGGCACGGCGGCCCCGGCCCCGGCCCACTCGAACACGACTGGCCGGCCGTTAGGTACAACGGGGCGTACGGGGCGGGCCCGGGCCTGAGTGCTATCGCTGGCGCCGAGCAACCAGGAGAGCGTGGCGGCCACAAGGGCGCGATAGGCCTGCTCGCTGGCGCCGCCCCGGAACGCCCAGCGCCATAGTCCGTCCGCGGCCGTCGTCACCCGGCGGCGACCTCCGAGCACATGGCCGGTGAAAACCGGTCGGTCCGCGCCGCGTCGCGCGAGCTGCGCCGTAAGGCCGACCCAATCCCCTTGCGCCGGCTCGATCGGCGTGATCTCAATGAGCGGCGGGAAGGAGTCCACCGGCATGCCGAGGAAGGCACTGCCCAGCGGCGAGGCAGCCGGGGCCGTGACGTACCACTCCCCTGCGATCTCGGTCTCGCCACCCTCTCCGCTGGGCCAGTCCCAGACACCCCGCGCCCGCGACTCCCTGACGAAGTCCCGGGCCGCCCCCTTGATCACCAACACATCCGCACGGCGCGCCGCCTGCGCGATTGCGCCTGCGCTGACCGGCGCCAGGGTTTCCATCGATCGCCACCGACCCGCTTCAAACCTGGTGTATCCCCGGATGGGAAGGTCCGCCACGTCGCGCAGGGTTCGGAAGAGGAATCTGCCGTCCCAGTCGCTCGGACTGGCGAGCATCACGATGCCGGGCGTGGGGGTCACGGTGACCAGCCACAGTCGAACATCGTCGCGTGGCTCAGCGTCGCCGGGGTTGACCAGCGCCACCGTGAAAAGGGCATCCCCCGAGAAACCCACGCTCGGGAACGCTGCGCTGACGAGCGCCTGACCATCCTTGCCCAGCCGCACCGACCGGCGCGCCAGAACCCGATCCCCGCTTCTCACCTCCAGCCGTGCGCTGTCCGTGGTCGACCCGAACCCGCGAACCTCCAACTCGAGCCGGATCGTGTCTCCCACCGTAACTCGGGCTGGTCCGGAAACCCTGAGAATGGCGAGGTCGGTTTGAGGCGTCCGAGGAAAGGTGCGAATGCCCACCCGCCCCAGTGCCTCAGGTGTGAGGTTCGGTTGGTCGGTGATTTCGCCGTCGGTCACGACGATCGCTCGGCGGTCCGATGCCGCGGCCGCGGCCAGTGCGGGACCGAGATCGGATCGACCGAACATCGGGAGTGAGTCTGGCGTCACGCCGGCGTCGCCGAAGAGGCGGACCTCTCCCCACGCCCTTGCCGAGTCCAGCGCCTCACGCCAGTGCCCGCCGGCCGCTGTCATGCTGAGACTGCCGTCGAGGAGAATCAGCGGGCGTTTCGACTGGGGAGAGGGGGCAGCGCAGGTCAGATTGAGGATGAGCAGTCCCAGTGCGGCCCAAGCGATTCCTCGGGCGGACGCCGCCACCCAAGCGCGCGAGCCCAGCCGCTCGAGACGCCAATAGGTGAACCACGCCCCAGCCGCGGCGAGCACTGCGACAATAAGCAGGCGCATCATTTCGCGGCTTCGAGTGCCTCTTCGAGCGTAAATTTGCCTTCGTACAGCGCCCGGCCCACGATGGCGCCGTGGAGACGGGCTACTCCGGCGGCACGCAGATCTGCCAGCGTGGAAACCCCACCGCTGGCGATCACCTCGGCCCCCAGGTGCATGAGTCGCTTGGCACCCTCCAGATCCGGGCCAGTGAGCATGCCGTCCCGCGTGACATCGGTGTAGATCACGGTTCGCGCTCCCGCGGTCAGAATCCGCCTGCAGACATCATCCACTACCAGGTCAGTCGTTTCTACCCAGCCGCGGATCGCCACATGATTGCCCCGGGCGTCGAGCCCGATCGCCAGCCGCTCCGCGCCCGCGAGCGCGAGTGCCTGGGGGACGAGCGCCGGCTCGATGACTGCCGCCGTTCCAAGCACTGCGCGGGCGACCCCGAGGTCGAGCACGGCTCGCAAGGCATCGATGGATCGAATGCCCCCTCCGACTTGGACGCGAGCCCCGTCGCCGACCCGCTTCGCGATTCGGCCGACGAGCTCCAGGTTTTCGCCAGTTCCGAACGCCCGGTCCAGGTCAACGACATGCAGCCATCGGGCCCCAGCGGCCACGAACCGGTCTGCCTGTGCTACGGGATCGAGATGGTAGGTTGTTTCGCGGCTGGACTCGCCTTGACTGAGCCGGACGACACGGCCGGCTCTCAGATCGATGGCGGGAAATAATTCCACGGGCTGGCCGCCCGGGTCGGCGGCTAGAAGCTGACGCCGGTGACGGACCGGCCGTCAGGGTTGGTCGCGAACTCGGTCCCTCCACCGTTCAACAGCGCGGTCAGGAAGGAGCGCTCGCGCTCAAATTCACGGAGTTGGGCCAGGGCGACCGGATCGCCGCTCCCAGGATCGAACCCCCGCGGATCGCGTGCGACCCCGTTCACCCGAAACTCGTAGTGGAGATGCGGCCCGGTCGCGAGCCCGGTCTCACCCACATAGCCGATGACATCACCCTGCGTGACCTGCACTCCGGGCTCGATGCCATTGGCGAACGCCTGCAGGTGCCCATAGCGAGTGACGATGCCCTTCGGATGGCGAATCTCGATGAGGTTCCCGTAGCCGCCACTCCACTCGCTGCGGACGACCACTCCCGCACCTGCGGCCAGGACCGGAGTGCCGAGATCAGCCGCGTAGTCCGTCCCTTCATGCTTTCGCAACAAGCCGAGAATCGGGTGGAGTCGGGAGGAACTGAAGGAAGAGCTGATGCGTCGAAAGGGAACCGGAGCGAGCAGGAAAGCGCGTCGTAGGGCTCGTCCCTCCGCGTCATAGAAGCCGGTCGAGCTATCCGGAGCCGTCCACCGGAACGCGGTATATGGCGAGCCCCCGATGACCAGATCGCCGGCCAACACCCGGCCGTATCTTGTCTCTCCGTACTCCGAGGTTTCGCGCTCGATCAACACGCGAAAGCTGTCGCCGGGCCGGATGTCACGCGTAAAGTCCACCTGCCAGGCGAAGACATCGGCAATATCCCAAGCCGCCCGGACCCGGTCTTCCGAACTCAGGAGCGTATCGTTGCCCTCTGAATCGAGTGCAGCGTATAGCGAGCTGGTAATCGAGCCCTGCAGCACCACCGGCGCGGGCCACCATTGGACCGGTTCCGTCCCTGCGACCCATCCCTCCGGGGTCAGTCGGAGAATCACCCGCTGCCGTGCTCCAGCGCGGAACGAGACCTCCGTGGGGAGACTGTCCGAATCGCGGTGTTGAAAGCTGAGGACAAGACCGGGACGAAGGCGGCGGGGATCGAAGAGCGCGAGGGATGAGGTCTGACTCAACGCGAAGCCGGGATAGCCTTGCCGGAAGAACACATCGGACACCGATTCGCCGTAGCGCAGGGTGTCGACTCGCTCGTCCAACAGCCGCACGATGCGCGGCGTTACCGCCACGACTTTGGGGCCGGGCCACTGGTCGCGGGCGGCATAAACGCCTGCCGCCGCGAGAATCCCCGCGGCGGCAACGAGACCGAGTAGTGCTCGCGCACCCGCCGACCGATCAGAGCTCATGAAGCGACCGGTCAATCCATCTGGCGGCGAATGAAGGTCGGGATTTCCATCTCCGGCACGTCGCCCGGCGCCCCGCTGCGCCGCGGATCGGGGCGCGCCGGCGCCTGCACCGGAGGTGCGTTGACCGGTGCCGGAGGCGGGGCCATGCGCTTGCCTGAGGGGAAATTGATGACGCCTGGCGCCGGCTTGGCAGTACCGACCGGGGCGGTCGCCGACATGTCGACCCGGTCAAAGCCGGTGGCGATGACCGTCACCCTCACCTCCCCCTGCATGGAGGGATCGGTCGCTGCCCCGAAGATGATTTCCGCCTCGTCGCCTACCGCATCATGGATGATGTCATTGATGGTGGTCGCCTCGCCAAGCGTGAGGTCGTTGCCACCGGTGATGTTGATCAGTACGCCGCTGGCACCCGCGACGGAAACGTTATCGAGCAGCGGGCTCGAAATTGCCTGCTGCGCCGCCTCCATAGCCCGATTGTCTCCCCGGCCAATACCAGTCCCCATGAGCGCGGAACCGCCGTTCTGCATGATCGTGCGTACGTCGGCGAAGTCCACGTTGATGATGCCGGTCTTGGTGATCAGGTCGGCGATTCCCTGCGTGGCCTGCAACAGGACCTCATCCGCCTTCTTGAGCGAATCCTGAAACGGGATGCCCTTTCCCACCACCGCAAGCAGCCGCTCGTTCGGAACGACGATCATGGTATCCACCGAGTTGCGCATCTCGGCGATGCCCATCTCGGCCTGGCGCATCCGCTTCTTGCCCTCGAACAGGAAGGGCTTGGTCACGATACCGACCGTCAGCGCGCCCATATCGCGCGCCATTTGGGCGATGATCGGCGCCGCGCCAGTCCCCGTGCCGCCGCCCATGCCGCAGGTCACGAAGACCATGTCGGCTCCCTGAAGGATGCCCACCACGTCCTCGCGGTTTTCCTCGATCGCCTGCCGGCCGATCTCCGGCCGGGCACCGGCACCGAGCCCGCGGGTGAGCTTTCGGCCGATCTGGATCTTGATATCGGCCCGAGAGGAGGTGAGCGCCTGACTGTCGGTGTTGACCGAGATGAACTCCACGCCCTGGAGCTGTTCCTCGATCATTCGGTTCACGGCGTTGCCACCTCCGCCTCCCACGCCGATCACCTTCATGCGAGCGCTCTGCGCCCCGGTCTCTTCCAGCTCGAAGATCATGGGATGTCCTCTCCGGCCCGCCTGGGTATCAAAAGAAGTCCTGCAGCCACTGCCGTACCGGCATCACCCACTTCTCGACCGCCTGCGACCGGCGCTTGCCGGATCCGAAACTCACACCTCGTACCAACTGTCTGGTGCCGTAGAGCGCCAGACCCGCCACGACCGTCGATCGGGGAGACTCCACGCTGTCGGTGAGTCCGGTGAGGCCCTGACCTGGCTTTCCGACCCGGACCGGCATCGCGAACACCTCCCGGCCCAACTCGACGATGCCCGGAACCTGGGACCCACCCCCCGTGAGGACGACTCCGGCGGGCAATCGCTGGTGATACCCCGCCCGCGTGATCTCATCGAGGGCGAACTCCAGCGTTTCCTGGAGTCGCATCCGCATAATGTGGGCAAGCACCTGCCGGTGGGCTGAACGGCCACCTTGTCCGGATGTTCCCGGCAGCTCAACAATGTCTGACTCGGGTACTAAGGCCTCCCAGGCTGCGCCGCTCCGTTCCTTCAGCCGCTCCGCGTCCTGCTGGGTCACCTGCAACCCGTGTACGATATCGTTGGTTACATGGCTCCCCGAGATCAGCAGCGAGCCAGTATGCCGAATCTTTCCGCCTTGGAAGATAGCCACGTTGGTGGACCCTCCGCCCAACTCTACCAGGGCGCAACCCAGCTCCCGCTCGTCCGCAGTGAGGACCGCGAGGCTGGCCGCCAGGGGCTCCAGCACGAATTCCGCCACGTGGTAGCCCGCGCCCTCCACGCACTTCCGCAGGTTCTGCGGCACGCTCGAGAGCACCGTCACCAGATAGACCTGCGCGTCGAGCCGCGAGCCCGTCATCCCGATCGGCTCGCTGATCCCGGGCTGCATGTCCACCAGATAGTCCTGGGGAATGGCGTGCAGCAGCTCGTGCTCCTTGCCGAGTGGCACGCTGGAGGCGACATCGTTGACGCGGGCGACGTCCCCCGTGCGGATCTCGCCTCCCGTCACCGACACGACACCGGTCGAGGTCTGCCCCGCCACGTGCTCACCGCCGATGCCACAATAGACCGTGCCAACCTCGACGCCCGCGATCCGCTCGGCATCCTTCATCGCCTTCTGGATGGCCCGGGTAGTCTCCTCGATACCCCGCACCACGCCCCGCCGGACTCCCGCGCAGCGCTCGAATCCGACGCCCAGTATGCGGGTGAGGGGCGACCGCTGGTCGCCCTGGACCTCGGCGATGACGGCGGCGACCTTGGTAGTGCCGAGATCGAGCGCCGCGATCAGCCGGGTGGGGGCGACGCTCATGCGGCCTCCTGACGGACCACGATCTGCCCGGCAAAGCGCGCGTCCAACTCTGCCCAGTGGCGTCCGTTACGCTCGAGGTCCTGCTCGACCGACAGCACCGCCCGAATAACCTCCGCGCCGGCGTCAGGCCGGAACCAGTAGCGTTGTCCATCAACAGCCACGATCACGTCGCCCCCACTCCCCCAGGCCGAAACGATGCGGGCATAGTACGTGGCATCAGTCGCCCGAATGCGAGCGAGGAATCCCGCCACGAGCGAATCGGCCTCACGCATGACCGGCAGATCGGGTCCGGAAACGGTCGGATCAAAGGGGAGCACCTCGCCCCGTTCGCCCACCATCCGTAGCCTGCCGCGCCGCATTACCAGCGCCACCGGCTCGGTTTCCCGCACACTGATCACAATCGTCCCGGGAAGCCGCCGAGTCACCTCGACCTCTTCGAGCCCACCGATGGAGTCTGTCGCGGCGCGGAGGGGGCCGAGATCGTCGAACAGACTCTGCCCGTCTTCGATCGGCAGCGCACGGGCGATTGCCTCGGCGCTCATGTTCCTCGTGCCGCGGACGTCGATCTTCCTCACCCGGAAGAACTCCATCCCCCGTAACAGCCGCGGCACCGCAACCCACATCAGCACTGCGGCGAGAGCGCCGCCGAGGATCTTCCAGCCGGGGCGGCTCAGGCGGCTTGAAGCCACTGTACCAACTCCCGACCGACACGGGTAACGTCGCCGGCGCCAAGAGTAATCACGACGTCACCGGGCTGGGCAACCTCGAGAATCCGATCTCGGAGGCGGGCCTTGTCGGCTTCGAATACCACCGTGGCTCCGGCTCGCTCTGCTGCCGCCGCAACAGATCGTCCGCTTACACCGGGCATCGGCTGTTCCCGGGCGGCGTAGATCTCCGTCACGATGGCGACATCCGCAGCCGCCAGCGCCCGCCCCATGGCCTCACCATGTTCCGCCGTCCGGGAGAACAGGTGCGGCTGGAACACCGCGATGATGCGTCGTCCCGGGAAGGCCTGTCGGGCCGCGGCGAGTGTGGCGACCAACTCCGAGGGGTGATGCGCATAGTCATCCACGAAACCAATGCCCCGCACTTCGCCCAGTCTCTCGAAGCGCCGGCCGAGCCCTCGGTACCTCGCGAGTGCCTCGAGAGCGGGCTCCACTGGTCCCCCGAGAGCGAGGACGACGCCCAGCGCCCCGGTGGCGTTGCGGAGATTGTGGAGTCCCGGCACCACGAGCCGGAGCACGACACGCCGCCGATCCGGCAGGGTCAGGTTTGCCCGACTCCCATCCGGCCCCAGTTCCACGTCGCTCAATTTCAGATCATTCCCTTCAAATCCGAAGGTCCAGACGTTCTCCGCGAGCCGAGCCGCCGACTCACCTAGGCGCCGGGCCAGGCGGCGAGCCCCGGGATCATCGGCGCCAAGCAGAGCGTATTCCGCTCGTCCAGCGAATAGCGCGAATGCCTCCTCCAGCGCGTCGAGGCTGCCATAGCATTCGAGGTGATCGGCTTCGATGTTATTCACCACCGCAACACTCGGCCGGAGAGTAAGAAAGGCCTGGTCGTATTCGTCAGCCTCAACCACAAACAGGCGATCGCCGCCGAGTTTGGCATTGCCGCCCCAATCAGCCACCCGGCCGCCGGCGAGCCCGGTGGGATCGAGGCCGGCGGCCGAAAGAGCCTCGGTCGCCATCACCGTCGTGGTGGACTTGCCGTGGGTGCCGGCGAGCGCGGCCAAGCGCGCGTCGTTGACGAGATCGGCGAGGGCCTGTTTCCGCGCGACGACCGGCACACCCAAGGCTCGGGCTCGCGCGAGTTCGGGATGATCGGCGGGGACCGCAGCGGTGACAATCAGGGCGCGCGCGCCCTCGACGTGGGCGGGATCGTGACCGGTGAAGATCTGGGCGCCGAGTGCTGCGACGTCCGCGGCACCGGAAGGATCGGGGTCGCACCCGCTGACTGCCACCCCTCGGCGGCGCGCCACGAGCGCCAGTGCGCTCATGCCAGCGCCCCCAACGCCCACGAAGTGCACTGGGCGGGGGTCGGCGGGGTCGAACAGCTCCATTGGTGGGCTAATCTAAACCCCCACCGTGAGTTGCGAAACCCTTCAGACCCCCAGAAGCGCGAGGAAATGGGCCACGATTTCGTCCGCCGCAGCCGGCCTTCCACGACTTCGAGCCACTTCCGCCATCCCGCGCAGCCGATCGCGATCGCCGAGCAGGCTGCCGACGACTTCTCCCAGCCTCGCCGGCGACAGATCCCGCTGCAGAATCATCACCGAGGCCCCAGCGGCGGCCAACGCCTCGGCATTGAAGCGCTGATGATCCTCGGCGGCCGTGGGCAGCGGAATCAGCACTGATGGAATCCCCCACGCGCAGAGCTCTGCACCCGTCATCATCCCAGCCCGTCCAATCGCGAGGTCCGCGACCGAGTACCCATCCGCGATGGGATCAAGGAAGTCGAACACCTGGACGGTTGGCGGTCGATGGTAACGCGCGAACCGCGCGTAACTCCCCCGCCCCGTGGCCCACAAGATGGTGATCCCGACCTCCCCGGGTGCTCTCGCATCGAGCCAGCCAGCCACGGCGTCGTTGATCGCGAGCGCGCCCTGACTTCCGCCGGTGATCAGTACAACTGCCCTGATCGCCAGCTCAGCCCCGTCCAGGCCGAAGCGGGCAAGAGCCGCGGCTCGTCGCGCTGGGTCTGGCGGGGGAATTGGATTGCCGGTATCGAAGACTTCGGTGCTTGGACCAAACTTCAGCCTGGGACGCGCCTCCGGCAGGCCGAGGTAAACCTGGCCCACCCGGCGGGAAAACAAGCGAGTGGCCAATCCGGGAAACGCGTTCTGCTCCTGGATAGCGGTGGGAATGCCTCGCCTTCTGGCAAACCAGACCGCCGGTGCCGAGGCATAGCCACCGGTACCAAGCACCCCAACAGGATGCTCGGCGGAGAAGACCTCGGCGAGCCGACCGGCCAGCCTGGCGGCAGTAACGGGCCAACGCAGGTTCTTCCACCACTGACGACGGTAGAGCGGTTCTACTGGCAGGAGATGAAAACGGAAGTCGCGCCCCGGCAGTAGCGTGGCCTCAATCCCACGCTCGGCACCGACCAGCACTGGCTCGATGTCCGGACGCCGGTCGCGGAGCCGGCTCGCGATGGCGAGTGCCGGCATCAGGTGGCCGCCGGTGCCACCGCCCGCAATGAGCACGACGCGACGACGCGGCGACGCAGCGGCAGGTCGGCTCGAAACGTTCGGCATCCGCGGCGCGGGTCAGGCGCCTGGGATCGAACTGCCGGGTCGGCGAGCCGCTGAGCTCCCGAGCCGGCGCTCTCGCATCCGCCCGATGTTGATGAGAATCCCCACGCCCAGCAGTGAGACCACCAGGCTCGAGCGGCCGGAGGAGACAAACGGCAGCGTGAGGCCCGTCGTCGGCATGAGGCTCAGGCTGACCGCCATGTGCATGAGGGCGGTTACGCCGACGGCGGCGGTGAGGCCGGTGGCGAGGTACTGTCCGAATGGGTCCGCGGCGGTGCGCGCGATTCTGAACCCGAGCCAGCAAAAGACTCCAAACAGGAGCAGCATCAGCACAATTCCCAGAAACCCCCACTCCTCCCCGATGGCGCTGAAGATGAAGTCGGAGTACGCGTACGGCAGGTAGCCGAATTTCTGCTGCCCTTGTCCGAAGCCCACGCCGAGGAGTCGCCCGGATCCGATGCCAACGAGAGATTGATGAATCTGGCTCGTGGCCTCGGCGCCATTGAGGAATTTGTCGATCCGATCAGCGCGGTATCCAGCGAGCTGAATGAGTTGCAGCCCTCCGATGACGGTACCCGTGCCCAGGAGCAAGAAGTGCCCGATCTTCGCGCCAGCGGTGAACAGCACGATGCCACCCAAGAGGGCCACGAGCACGGCCATGGACATGTTAGGCTGCAGCAGGATCAGCAACGAGGTGAAGCCAAGGATGAGGACGAACGGGACCACGCCTTTCTTGAATTGCCGGACCTGTTCTCCCTTCTTGGTCGCAAGCATGGCGCACCAGATGATGACCGCCAGGCGCGCTAGCTCCGAAGTCTGGAAACTGACCGGGCCGATGCGGACCCATCGCCGGGCACCATTCAGTTTCGGGGCGATACTGTGCGTGAACGGCAGCACGGTCAGCAGCACCAGAAAAAGCGCGCCCAGCATGATCGGCCAGGCCAACGGGCGGAGCTTGCGATAATCGAGATGAGAAAACACGAGCATCATGAAGCCGCCGGCCAGGGCGCCCGTGAACTGAATCAGGGCGTACGCCCCCCCCACGACGCCATCCTTGGTGGGAATGAGGCTCGACGCGCCGTAGATCGTCGCGATACCAAACGCGACCAGGGTTGCCGTTACGACTGCCAGCAGCCGGGTCTCCCAGCGCAGCTCGGCGGGATGCTGAATGGGAGGCGCGGTCATGCTTGAATCAAGCGGCCTCTACCGCCGCGCGGAACTGCGACCCGCGATCTTCATAGTTCTGAAACATGTCATAGCTGGAACAGGCGGGTGAAAGGAGCACGGCATCGCCCGGCTGCGCCAACCGGCGCGCCTCGGCCAGGACCTGGCCAAAGTCGGTCCCTGCGTCCACTACCCGGAGTGCCTTTCCGAGGTCGCGAACGATCAGTTCGCGCGATTCACCATATGCGATCACCCCGCGGCAGCGCGACCCCGCCTCGGCGAGCGCGGTGTAGGGTTCCCCTTTGTGGCGGCCGCCGAGCAGGAGTACGAACGGCCGATCCATCGCCTGCATCGCCACCAGTGTGGAGGCGACATTGGTCGCCTTGGAGTCGTTGATCCAGAGCACCCCGTTCACGGTCCGGATCGGTTCCATCCGGTGTGGCAAGGCTCGGAAGGACCGCAGCCCCTCGCGAATCCGATCCAGGGGGGCCCCCGCCCGCCTGGCAATCAACGACGCGCACAAGGCGTTCGCGACGTTGTGATCGCCGAACAGGGTGAGATCATCCCTGGCGACAAGCTGATCCCCGGCAAGCATCAATGCCCTGGCCTCGCGATCATACCACCCATCCGCCTTTCGCCGCACACTGAATCGCAACCGTTCCCCGGCTTTCCCATCGGCCCGGCGCTCCACTTCCGGGTCATCCTCGTTGATAACCCACGAAGAGGCGGGCGTGGCATGCAGGTAAAGCCTGTCCTTATCGCCGTAGTACTCTGCGAGCGTTGCGTACCGGTCGAGGTGGTCGGGCGCGAGATTAGTCATGGCGCCGATCGTCGGAACGAGATCGTGAGTGTCATGAAGCTGGAACGAAGAGATCTCAAGGGCGATCCACTGCGGGCGCTCGCCGTCCATCGCCACCTGTGCCAGCGGGCGACCGATATTGCCGGCTTCGAGCGCCCGGAAGCCTCCAGCCTTGAGCAGGTGGCCGGCGAGTGCGGTGGTCGTCGTCTTGCCATTGGTCCCAGTGACGACCGCGAAGTTCACTCCCGGAAGCGCCGCGTATCCCACATCGACCTCGGAGACGACCGCGACGCCCGCGCCGCGCGCCGCCGCCACCGGCTGGGCATCCGGTGGCACGCCCGGAGACACAACACACAGACCCGCGTGCGCGATACGCGCCAGATCATGCCCGCCGAGGGCGACTTCCGCGCCGGCGCGTCGCAGGGCGGCGAGCCCTTCATCACCTACCGACTTGTCCGGCTTGGTGGCGCGGTCGGAAGCGTAGACCCGCACCCCCTCTCTCCTGAGCAACAGACCAGCGGCCACTCCGCTCCTCGCGAGTCCGATGACCGCGGCCTCTCCGCTGGCGCGCCAGCGCGCGAAGCTCATCGGAGCTTGAGGGTAGCGAGCGCAACCATCGCGCAGAAGATGCCGAGGATGTAGAACCGGGTCACGACCGTACTCTCATGCCAACCCAGTTTCTCGAAGTGGTGATGCAGCGGCGCCATTCGGAATACTCGGTGGGCGTCCGCGTATTCCTTCCCTCGGGTGCGCTTGAACCACTTGTACACCCCGGTCTGCAGCATCACCGAGACGGCCTCCGCCGCGAAGACTCCACCGATAATGAGCAGCAGAAACTCGGCCTTTAGCAGGATGGCCACAGTGCCGAAGGCACCTCCCAGCGCCAAGCTCCCGGTGTCGCCCATGAACACCTGAGCAGGGTGGGCGTTGAACCAGAGGAAACCTATGCAGCCGCCGAGCAGCGCCCCACAGAAGACCGATAGCTCGCCGGCCCCCGGCAGATAGAAGAGGTTGAGGTAGGCGGTGGCGTCCACGCGTCCCAGGATGTAAGCGAACAGCGCAAAGGCGCCGGCGGCGATCGCGGAGAGCCCGGTAGCCAGTCCATCCAGCCCGTCGGTGAGATTGACCGCGTTGCTACTCCCGGTGATCACCGTTGTCACGAAAGCCACGTAAGCCCAGGACGCGAACTGCACGATGACGAACTTGAAGAACGGAACCGTTGTGGCCTCCGCAGGTATCGTGTCGGCCGGCACCACCGGGAAGTACAGCAACAGCGTACCCAGAATCACTCCGAAGCTCACCTGCCCCACCAGTTTCCATTTTGCGACGAGTCCCCGGGACTTTCCTTCGACGATCTTGAGGTAGTCGTCGATAAACCCGATGCCGCCCATCCAGAGCATGGACAGGAGGGCGAACAGCACGAACCGATTGGTGAGCGGCGCCCAGAGCAGCGTCGCCATCACCGTCGAAAACAGGATGATCACCCCGCCCATGGTCGGGGTTCCACGCTTCCCCTGGTGGGTGGTTGGCCCTTCCACCCGGATCACCTGCCCGATCTTCTTTGCCCGGAGCCGCCCGATGATCGCCGGCCCCACCAGGAACGCCAGCAGGATGGCGGTGACCGTGGCCGCCGCTGCGCGGAAGCTGATGTAATTGAGAAGATTGAACAGCAGAAACTTCTTGCCCAGCGGCGAGAGCAGGTGATAGAACACGGGCCCTCAGTGTGTCGGGTGATCCTGACCGGTGAGGTAGGGAAGTATACGCTCCAACGCCGCGCCGCGGGATGCTTTCAGGAACACGAGTTCGTCGCCGTGCAGTCGCCCCTTGAGCAGCGGTCCCATTGCATCAGCATCCGGCGCCGTCAGCAGTCGATCTCCCAGCTTGGCGGCGTAGAGTTGCAGGACAGGGACAAACTCCCCCACAGCCGCGATCAGGTCGGGGGCAAGCCCCACAAGCGCGTTGGCGATGGCCGCATGATGCCGACTGGATTCGCTCCCAAGTTCGCGCATGGTGCCCGCGACGAACACGAGCCGCCGACCTCCCCGCATCGCCCGGGCGGTACCGATGGCCGCCATGAACGAGGCGGGGTTCGCATTGTATGCATCGTTGACAATCGTGAGGCCAGCCGCGTCGATGACCTCTCCCCGCCCACCGGGGATCCTCAGGCTTCGGAGGGCCTCCGCGGCACGCGCCGGATCGATACCCAACTCCTGACCGAGCGCCCAGGCCAACATCGCATTGGCGGCCTGATGCAGGCCCAAGAGAGGCAGGCGGATCCGTTGTCCATCCACCGCAAGGGTGGCCCGACCGGTCGAGTCCACCGTCGCCGATTGCGGAACCAGGTCGGCACGGGCCAAGCCTGCCGTGAGCACCCGCTGCGCTCGCTTGCGCGCGCCCTCGGCCAGTGCGGGTGGATCGGTGCCCACGATGGACAACGGTACCTCGTCAAGCAGATCCAGCTCTTCCTCCAGGACTCCTTCGAGCGTGCCGAACCCGTCCAAGTGGGACACAAGAACATTGGTCGTCACCGCGATGGTCGGCTCGATGATAGACCTCGCGCGGGCCAACTCTCCTCGCACGCTGGCGCCGGCCTCGATGACGAGGGCCTCGGTGCCGAGTGGTGCCGAGAGGATCGTCTTGGGGATGCCGACCAGGTTGTTGTCGTTGGCTGGGGTCGCGTGGACTCGATACCGGGTGGCCAGAATCGCGGCACACATCTCCTTTGTGCTGGTCTTGCCGTTGGCTCCGCCGATCGCGATCACCGGCCCCGCGATCGTCCTTCGCTTGGCTCGCGCCAGGAGGCCGTAGGCGCCAAGCGTATCGCCGACTCGATAGAGCGTGAGCCCCGGGACCTCAGGAGTCCCTGCACGCACGACCGCGCCGACCGCGCCAGCCGCCTGTGCGGCCGCGAGATGCTCGTGCCCGTCGAATCGGTCCCCCTTGAGCGCCACGAACAGCGCATCGGGCTTGATCGTGCGGGTGTCGGTGGAGATCTCCGCATACGCATCGGGCTGCCGGCCATCACCGGAAACCTGGACTTCGGATCCATCGCCAAGAACTTGCCGAATCGCCGCCGGAGTCCAGACGATCACCGGGCGCCCAGCCCGATCACGATCTCACGCTCATCGAACGGCACCTTCACGGTGCCGATGACCTGATAGGTCTCATGTCCCTTGCCCGCGAGCAGCACCGTGTCGCCCTCCCGCGCGGCCTGGAGCGCGGCCGCGATGGCTGCGTGGCGGTCGGCGTGGCGTTCATGGGGAACTTCGCCCATGCCCTGCTCCACTTCATCAATGATTCGATCCGGATCTTCGGTGCGCGGGTTGTCCGAGGTGACGATGGCCCTGTCGGCGAGCGTAGCCGCGATTCTCCCCATCACCGCGCGCTTTCCGCGGTCGCGATCGCCTCCGCACCCGAAAACCACGAGCAGACGACCGGGCGTGAGTGGGCGGAGCGCCATGAGCGCCCGTTCCAGCGCGTCGGGGGTATGGGCATAGTCACGCAGGATGACCGCTGGTCGTTCGGCAATGCGCTCCATCCGTCCCGGGACCTGGGGGACGTTCGCCAGGCGCTCCGCGATGACTTCCAACGGAACGCCAAGCGCATTGGCCGCAGCGGCGGCGGCAAGCGCGTTCGACACGTTGAAGTCGCCTAACAGGGGCAGGTGCACGATGGCGCGCCCGGCAGGCGTGACCAGCCGAAACGTGGTCCCCGCGTTACCGAGTTGCAGCTCCTCTGCTCGCACTTCGGCGGTGCCACTCAGGCCGTACACGATCCGACGTTGACGGGCGGGGAGCACCTGCCAGGCCGAATCGTCGGCGTTGACCACCTGCACGCCGTCCGCAGCCAGTAGCCCATCCAGTTTGAGCTTGGCGGCAAGGTAGCTCTCCATCGTACCGTGATAATCCAGGTGATCCCGAGTCAGGTTGGTGAAGATCCCGGCGGCGAAGCTGAGTCCATCCAGCCGGCCCTGATCGAGGCTGTGGGACGAGGTTTCCATCGCCACATGCGTCACGCCTCGGACCACCAGCTGGGCGAGGGTCGCCTGCAGGTCGATTGGCCCCGGAGTAGTGAGAGAACCGGCCGTAGAGTCGACCGACCGACCGGCACCGTCAAAGGCGCCCAGCGTTCCGATGCTGCCGGCGGTACCACTTCCATTAAGCAGATGCCGGGTCAGAGCGGTCGTGGTGGTCTTGCCGTTCGTCCCAGTCACGCCGACAAGCTTCAGCCTGGTGGCCGGGTCGCGGAACCAGGCACGACCCAGCACAATGGCGGCACGGCGGCCGTCCGCCACTATCAGTTCAGGAATCCCCGAGCCCGCGGGCTGCTCCACAACTGCCGCGACGGCCCCGCGTCGGGCGGCGTCAGCCACGAAGCGGTGCCCGTCGGACTGGGAGCCGCGGACAGCGACGTAGACCATGCCGGCGGTGGTGGCGCGGCTATCCGCAGTTACCCCCGCAACCGGCAGATCCGTCGGGGGGGCCCCGACCAGCAATCCTTCCCGCCGAAGGGCCGCAGCCAACTCCACGATGGAGCGGGTTGTCATTCGGCCCACACTGTCACGACCGCGCCGTAGCCCACCGAATCACCCGCCGCAGGCGTGGTCCGCCGCACACGACCGCTACCGTGCACCGCCACTTCGAATCCGCGTCGGTGGAGCGCGCTGGCCGCGCGGCGGAGTGATGCTCCAGCCACGTTAGGCACCGGACGTCGACCCGGCTTGGCGGCGCTATCACCCCCAAGCGGCAGATCAAGCACCACTCGAGTCGGCTCAGGCACTTCCGGCTGACCGCCAGCCTCGGGCTCGATAGGCTCTGCGGCAGGGCC
The DNA here is from genome assembly GCA_963748035.1 of uncultured Gemmatimonadales bacterium. Lineage (GTDB taxonomy): Bacteria > Gemmatimonadota > Gemmatimonadetes > Gemmatimonadales > GWC2-71-9 > JADJOM01. The sequence goes on from CAVVHO010000005.1 coordinate 1,126,358, forward strand.
TGCCAGGCGACTACGGTCGAGGGCGCTGCGCCTGGCCGACAACGCTTCTTCGAGCATCCCCCGGGTGAGCGGTGCCGCGGTTTCGCCACCATAAACCTTCCGGCTTCTCGGATCATCGATCTTCACCACCACGACCAACTGCGGGTCCTCCAACGGGAAGATCGAAGCGAAGGACGCGTTATAGTGGCCCGCCTGGTACGATCCCCCGTCATGCCTGATCGCCGTGCCGGTTTTGCCGACCAGCACCCAATTGGCGAGCTGAGCGGCCTCGGCCGTGCCGCCGCGCCCGACAACCCGGTGCAAGTAGGCGAGCAGCGTGTCTGCGACCTCGGGAGGGACCGCCCGTCGCACCGGTTCCGGGCGGTGCCGATAGATGACCCTGCCCTTTTCATCGCGAATCTCGCGCACCAGAGTCGGCGTGAGCAGAATCCCGCGGTTCGCGATCGTGGCGTAGGCCGCGGCGAGCTGTACCGGGGTAACCTCGAACTCATAACCCATCGCGATGCTGGGCTTGCTGAACATGTTCCATTGGTCAGGGAGCCGCAGGCTTCCGCGCGACTCGGATGGGAACTCAACACCCGTCGGGCTCCCGAAACCGAAGTCCCGAAGGGCCTCGTACTGCTCGATCGCCGTGAGTCGATCGGAGAACTTCCCCATCGCAATGTTGCTAGAGACCTTGATCGCGTCGGCCAGCGTCAGGTTGCCATTGGTCGGGTGGGCATCATGGATCGATCGGGTTTCGCCGCGCGAGTTGACCTGCATCTGCCACAGCCCGTTCTCGGCGTAGACCTGATCCGTCGACTTCACGCGCTTGAGGGAGAGCAGTGCACCGGCAGTGAACAGCTTCGCGGTGGATCCGGGTTCGAATGGGTCGGTGAAGAACGACGCCTTGCTCGCGACCCGCTTGCCCTCCACAGTCTGACGTGAGGCGAGTGCAAGCAGCTCGCCGGTCCGGGGATCGAGGACCACGATATCGCCCCCAATCGCCTCGAATTCCGTCATGGCGTCCTCGAGGGCCCGCTCGGCGATCTCCTGCAGCTCCGCGTCCAAGGTGAGGAAGACGTCACGCCCCGCGGTGGGCTCCCGGCCAAGGCGGGAGGGGGACTGGTAGGTCCTTCCTCTCATGTCCTTGAGGACGACCGCCTCACCCGGAACTCCGGTGAGCAGCGAATCCAGCGCGAGCTCGACTCCGCTCGCCCCGACCCCGCTGTCCGGTATGAGCGCTCCGATTACGCCGCGCGCCAGAGGCCCCGCCGGATAGTGCCGGGAGTATTGGCCATCGAGGTACACTCCCTTGAGCGGGCGCAGGTCCTGCACCTCTAATCCGTTGTACGGTCCGCGATACGCCGCCCATTTTCGGGTAGCCAGATCGCGCTGCACCTGGCTCAGCGACAGCCCTAACCCCCGCGCGATCGTCCTGGCGTCCCGGGCGCGCTCGCGAAGCTCGTTGGGGGCAACGCCAACTTCGAAGTACTCCTGGGTGAGTGCGAGTGCGACGCCGTTGCGATCGAAGATTCCGCCCCGGCGAGCCGGAAGCACCAGCTTTTCCCGGCGAACGCGCTCCGCCTCCGCCTGCCACTTCGCGCCTTGGACCAGCTGGAGCTGCGCGGCCCGGCCGAGCACCGCCAGCGCACCCAGCACTAGAACGGCCTCGATGAGTCCGATGCGCGCGATCGGCTTGGCCATGGACTACCGGTGGAGGGAGCGCAGCTTGAGCACTTGAAACTCTCCATTCTGCGGGAAATGCAGATCCAGCTCCTTTTCGGCCCGATCGCCCAGCACTTTTCGACCGGTCGCAAGGCGAATCTGGCGCTCCAGCGCGGCGCGCTCTGCCTCCAGAGCCGCGCGCTGCTCACGCAGCTTGCCCACCCGGGTCGCAGCCAATACAGCGGAGGCCTGCCGGGCCTGAATGCCCACGGCGACTGCCAGGAACACGAGCAGCCACAGCATTACCCAGTGGCGACCCCTAAACTTCGATTTTGCGGAAGATGCGGAGGGTGGCACTCCGGGCCCTCGGGTTGGTGGAGGTCTCGGTATCCCCAGGTCGAATCGCTTTCCTGGGCTCGATCCGTCCCAGCGGTCGGCCCCGGCAGGTACAGAGCGGCGCCTCGGGCGGACAGATACACTGGCGGGCCCAGTCCTGAAAGGTGTGCTTGACGATCCGATCCTCACCGGAATGATAACTGATCACGGCAAGCCGCCCGCCGGTCCGCAGGGCGTCCCGCATTTCGGGGAGGGCCTTCGCAAGGGCCAAGAGCTCACCGTTGAGCGCGATCCGCACGGCCTGAAACAGCCGGGCGAAGTCGCCGGGCCCGCTTTGCGGACCGCGAACCGCGCGGATGGCGTTGACCAGGTGGTCGCTGATTGCAAAGGCCTCGTTGCCGCGGCGCCGGACGATCTCTCGGGCCAGTCGCGCAGCGCGCGGCTCGTCACCATATTCGGCGAAAATCTCTCGGAGCTCCGATTCCGGAGCCCGGTTCAGCAAGTCGGCCGCAGTGGGGCCGCTCTGGCTCATTCGCATGTCGAGCGGCGCACCAAGCCGGAAGCTGAATCCGCGCTCGTCCTGATCCAGCTGATGGGACGAGACGCCGAGGTCCAGCAGAATAAACTCCGGGCTGAACTGCCGGATCGCCTCAAGCGCTTCATCGGAGGCATAGGAGGTCTGGAGATACCGCATGCCGGGCTCTCCCAGGCGCTTCCGGGCCGCGGCGAGGGCGTCAGGATCCCGATCGATGCCGAGGACCTCTGCACCGGTTTGCCGGAACAGAGCGGCGTGGCCACCTCCACCCAAGGTTCCATCCACCACGCGTTGAGCTCCAGCGGCGGCCGCCACAAGCTCGTTGCCGAGCACAGGCGCATGGTAGGTCGAGCTGACTTCGGTCACGACTGCGCTCCGCTCCTGCCTAAAGCAGCGCACCCCGCCCGCGCGCGCGGACGGGGTGCCGAAGAATCGGGTGACGGGGCTGACGGGGCTCGAACCCGCGACCTCCGCAGTGACAGTGCGGCACTCTAACCAAGCTGAGCTACAGCCCCCAGTAGCGGGCCGAGAATATAGGCTCCGGCCAGCGGGGATGGTAGTGGGTCGACGACCACCGCACACCGATTCTCCGTCTCACCAACCGGCTACTTGCAATAGACTCGCAACATCGAGCCGGTCCGCTGCTTGAGACCGGAAAGGTATCGCACCATCTGGTCCCGAGCCTGCTTCTGGGCCGCGTAGGATTCCGCGGCCGAGAATGCCGATTCGGCCTCTCCGGTCATACTGTCGATCTGTTTGGCGAGATCACAGGATTTCTGGGATTCGGCTTGCTTGTCGCTAACCGCGATCAGGTTCACCAGCGCCAAACCGAGGAAATGGCTGGCGATGGGAGCCACCTTGCCGGTCGGGTTGGCAAGCCTGAGGATTGCGCGCGTGCTATCGGCGAGCCCCTGCCAGTTCTGCGGCGGCTGCAGCATGGGGGTGACGCCCTGGAGCATGAAGGCCGCGGCGCCATCCTTGGCTTGCGCGTCACCATAGCGGGCCACGAGGGCGACGAAAGGATCCGACCCCTTGTAGTTCTTCGCGTCCTGCAATGCCTTTGCCTGCTGCAACGCGAACCCCACGGCTGACGCGGTATCCCTGTTAACGAGTGCGCTCAAGGCAACGAGCAAGCTATCGTTGAGTCCCACTTGCGCGTAGGCGCCGACCACCTGCTTCTGCAGGGAGAGATTCTGCGGGAACTTCCGGAGCGCCGCCGAGGAAAACTTCACCAGCCGCGCCGTGTCCGGCCGCTGGCTCGCGAACACCAGGTACTTGACGTAGAAGCTGCTGTCGGCGCGCGCCGAATCCAGCGCCACGATCTGCTCGAGGTCGTCCAGCGCTCCGGAGTAGTTCTCCCGGAAGGCGCGGGCGTTGGCCCGGAGTTCGAGGAGATCCACGTTGTTCGGGTCCAGTTTCAGGCCGTCGTCGGCCACGCCCTCGGCCACCTCCGGACGGCCGTAGCTGAGGAACTTCTTGAACGCCAACTCGCGCAACGGCTGATTCGTCGGCGCAATGAGCAGCATCTGTTTCAGCGCGTCGATCGTCCGGGTCGTGTCCCCGGCGGCCTCGTAACCCGCGGCGAGGTTGGTCCACGCCGGCAGGGTCAGCGGATCGCCCTTCACGGCGGCCTGGAAGTACGTCATCGCCTCGGCGCTATCGGCCTTCTTGCCGCGTGCCAGCGTGATGCTACCGAGGCAGAAGTTGGCCAATCCGTTGGTGGGCATCGCGGCCAGCGCCTTCTTGGCCGATGCAATCGCCTTTTCGGGCGCCAATTTCGACTGGTCTACACAAGCCTTCGCGTCAGGCCACGCTTTGACGGCCGTGGTGAAACTGTCTGCGACCTTCGCACCGAGATCGCCTGCGGCCTGCCCGGGCGCCTGCGAGAGCGTCACCACATTGCCGGCATCGTCGTTGAGACCTGCCATCCGCGACGTGATGCTGTACTTGCCTCCCGCGTCCTTCGAAATCGTCGAGACCACCAGGACCTTCGCATTCAGCGACTGCGCCAGCGCCCGGAGTGGCAGCTGACCCAGAATTGCATCCGGTGGATAACCGAATTGCTTCAGGGCCTCATTCATCTCCGCTCGAGTCACCACCCGAAATTGGGTATTAACCACTTTGTCCAGCCGGGAGCGAATCCCCTCACCCATGGCAACGGAGGGCGCCGAGTCCTGAGGAGTAAACGAATGGGGGTTCCCCACCAGCAATCGCGGCGCGCTCGAGGTGGCGGTCTGGCTGGACGGTCGACGAGTCGGAATCTGGGCGGACAGTCCGGCCCAGATTCCGCTGGCAAATGACACTAGTGTGAACAGACGAGCCACGCGCATCCGCGGTCTCCTGATGAGAGTCATTACCGGTGCAATGCAACAGGCGTACCGGAAATCAAGGCAGCAGTGGGCGAAGAGGGATTCGAACCCCCGACATCCTGCGTGTAAGGCAGGCGCTCTGAACCAGCTGAGCTATTCGCCCGGAAAAGCCGACGCGCTCCGGCCAGAGCGCGTTCGGACACTGCCATGGCAAGAGGCGCTCGCTACAGCGCGATCCCGAGCGGGAACAGCACACAGTAGCCCAAGACCAGCAGCGCTGCAGCACCCGTCGTCCCGCCGGCGTGCAGCCAGACGTATCCTACAATGAGGGAGACGACTGCTGCGGTCAAAAGCAGGACATTTCGCCGGCCAAACCGGAGCTTGGCGCCCGGTGCGGTGGAGTCGGAACTTGGCATGGGGGTTGAGCTTACTGTGTCGGGCCGTCCCGGTCAACGGGGCGGGGATCGGCCTCCCGTTCCGGGGTGACCTCCGGCTCCTGTTGCACCACCCAGCCGTCATCCAGCGCGGCTCGGCGAGGACGATCCCTTTGCCGACGGTACCAAAGCAGTCCACCCAGGCTGAAGGCGATGACTCCCCACATTCCCCCTGCGGCCAGCCAAGTGAGGACGCTGTACCGACGCCGCAGAGCGTGCTGCCAGGTGTCCTCAAACCGATCGGGGGAGAGTCCCGTCGCGGATTCCAGCGCGCTATCAAAAGGCTCACCCGTTCGAGAGCCGGGCCAGAAGCGGTTCAAGCCCGCCCGGTGGCGGGCGCCGGGCGATTTCGGCCACCGCCGATGCGGCAAGGGCGTATGCGAGATCGGCCGCTGCGGCGGATCCCCTGAGCATCTCGTCCAGCTCGGCAAGGGTCGGAACCCTCCCTGAAGCGACCGCCAGGTTGAGCTCCAATCCTTCCATTCGGCCCAACTCGCCCGAGCCCCATGCCGCGTAGCCCTCATCAAACCATAGGGGGAGTCGGCCGGATACCGCCACCCTGAGGATCAGATGCCCCAGCTCATGCCGCAGAGTCTGATCGAGATCCGGCAGGTCAGCGCGGAGGAGGATGGTGCGTGCGCCGGGGAAGGCCACGCCCGCTCCCCAGCCTGGCGCCCGCCCATGCGAGAGCCTGGCGAGTGCGGCGGAATCATCGGCCAAGACCAGCAGGAAGGGAGGCGGTACCCGTCGACCCAGGCCGGGCCATTCCAACGGCCGCTCGGCGCGCTCCGCCAGCGCCACCGCGACACCCTGATGGGCCGGCGACGCCACTACCGTCACCTGCCCGACCTGCACGGCGCCAGGAGGCGTCTGCCAGCCGACCAGGAACAGGGTTAGGAAGAGCCGCGCGGGGGCTCCCCACCACCGGCGGTAAGGTCCAGCATTTCCTTGCAGCGCTTGCCCCACGGATTGAACTTGTTGGCCTTGAAGCCATCGCTCCAGGTGGTCTTGGCGGCGTCCTTGTCGCCCAAGAACCAACTGGCCCGGCCCAGCTCGTAGTACGCCTCGATCAGATTCGGCCCGAGCTGCACGGTCTTTTGGAAGAACGTCACCGCGTCTTCGAACATCTCCCTTTCCAGATAGACCAGGCCCAGATAATAGTGTGCGTACAGCGTGGCCTTCCGATCGTTGTCGAGGCGGATGGCCTTGGAAAGGTGTTCGATGGCCTCCCCGAAGATCCGCTTCTTGAGACAGATGTAGCCCACGTTGATCCGGGCGAGCGAATTGGCGGGTTCTTTCATCAGCACCCGGCTGAACGTTGCCAGCGCATCGTCGTAGTCCTCATGCAGCATCTGCGCCCAGCCCAGCAGCGACTGCGCCTGGGTCTCCGATGGCGCGAGGGACAGGGCCTTGGTGAGCGCCTGAATCGCTCCCGCGTAGTCGCCCAGCGAAATCAGACTCCAGCCCTTCTCGATGTAGGTCGACGCGCCGATGTGGTCCTGCTGCACGACGGGCCGGGCACCGGTGAACTGCGGGGCCTGAGCCGTCTCCGCGGTAGCCGCGACCTGCTTGTACCGCTCGACCAGTTCGCGAATCTCTTCCTTGACCTGAGTCAGCTCCGTGAGCGCCACGTCCACTTGTTTGAAGAAGGTGATGATCTCCCGCTTGACCGCCTCGCGCTCGGCCGACGAGGTCGCCCGGTCGAGTCGGCCCCCGATCTCCTGATACTGCTGGCGGCATCCCGCGATCAGCGGATCCAAGTTAGTCATCTCACTCACCGCAACGCCTCCGTGAGAGCCTGCCGCTCGGCGCTGGGCAGCAGCCGGGCGGCATTGAGAATCATGATGGTGCGGCCAGACCGACTCGATGAGCCCGCCCGCGACGTCACCCGGCAAGCCCGCAACCTCACTCGTCGCCTGCCGGATGATCCGGGTATCGACCCGCAGCACTTCCGTTACCTGGTCCACTACCACGGCCAGTGGGAGCGCCTCGGCCACCAGCACCATGGTACGAGTTTCCTCTCGGCTGGCAGCGTCCAGACCCGTCCGCCGCCGCAGATCGAGCAGGGGGACCGTTCCGCCTCCGAAGGAGAGGAGCCCCTCAACGAACCGAGGACCCTTTGGCCACGGCGCAGGCTGCTCGTGTTTGAGAATCCGTTCAACCTGGGTGATGCTGAAAGCGAGCTCCCGATCTCCGAGTCGGAACACCACGAACTGCAGCTCATCCCCAGTGGGCACCGCGCGCCGGCTCATCGCCGCGGAATCTCCCGGAGCAGCGCACCGACCCGTTCGGCGATCGCCCCGAGGGGCAGCACCAGGTCCGCTCCACCGGTCTCGAGCGCGGCGCCAGGCATGCCATAGACCGTCGAGGTGCTCCGATCCTGGGCGACTCCTACTCCACCGGCGTCATGTACAGCCCGCAGCCCAGCCGCGCCGTCGCGGCCGAGGCCGGTGAGCACCACTCCCAGCGCTGACGGTCCGAAGGCGGCGGCCACTGAATGGAACAGGGGATCCGCAGCCGGGCGTACGCCCCACACCGAGGCCTCCTGATCGAGTACAAGACGGAGACCGCCCGGCGCCATCACGACGCGCATATGATAATCTCCGGGCGCGATGTAAGCGGTGTCCGCTTGCACTGTCATGCCGTCTTCCGCCTCCACCACACGGTGTGCGCTCAAACCGTCCAACCGATCAGCCAGACTCCTGGTAAACCCGGCCGGCATATGCTGGACGACCAGCACACCCGCCTCAAGCCCGACCGGGAGACCCGGCACCAGTTCGGCAAGTGCCCGGGGACCGCCGGTGGACGCGGCGATGGCGACACAGCGACGGGCTTCGCCTTCAGGCCGTGCGAACGAGGCGTGGCCACCGCTGGTCCGCGGCCGGGCGAGGACCGGAACTCGGCGGACATCGGCGGCGAGTGCCGCGCGAAGCGCGGCCAGCAGCCGGGGCGCGATGCGGAGCGCCGAGACCCTTCCCTCGCTGTCGTCCTTGCGGACCAGCTCGACCGCGCCCAGCTCCAGCGCCCGAATCGCGCTGGGCGAGCCCGCGCCCGCGTGAGTGCTGACGACCACAATTGGGCGCGGTGACTCCGACATGATGTAGCCAATCGCGTCGAGCCCCCCCAGCTCCGGCATCTCCAGGTCCATCGTGATCACGTCGGGCTGCAGGGCGTGCACTTGCTCCAAGGCCTGTAGACCGTTCGAAGCGGACCCTACTACACGGAATTCGCCTGACCCCGCGACCAACTCGCTCACCAACCTGCGGAAGAAGGGACTGTCGTCCACCACCAGGACACCGGGAAGCTCAGAGGACTTCTTCACGCTTCCCGACCGTGCGGACAACGACGCGCCCATCCTCGACGTAGAACCAGACTGACCGGCCGCAATAGCCTCCCACCGATTCCCCCACAATGGGTATGGCCAGCTGGTGCAGGGTTTCCCGAACCGCGATGACGTTGCGGTCTCCCATCTGGATCGAGCCCGCCGGAACCAGGTTCGCGAACATGCTTGCCCCGCCGACCAACCGCGCTATCAGCCGGCGTCGATCCGCTCCCAGCGCCAGCATCGCTTCCACCAGCGCCGGACACGCTGTTTGCGGAAAGCGACCGGGGTGATCCCCGCTGCGCGTGAGCGAGCACGAGGGCAGAAGGATGTGCGCCAATCCGCCGACGGCGCTTCGCGGATCATGGAGGGCAATAGCCACACAACTGCCCAGACCGACCGTCGAGAGCACGGCATCACCGCTGGCCGACTGCAGGTCGGCAACCCGTACCAGAATCTCCGTCGGCATCAGGCTGCCTTCCGGTAGATCCGCTCCCGCGGCTCGACCAGATCAAATCTGGATCGGGCCCCACCCAGGATGGTCTCGACCTTGCCCAACACCAGGATGCCATCCGGGGCCAGGGCGTCAGCGAACAGGTGCATCAGGCGTTCTTGGGTGGGTCGGTCGAAGTAGATCACCACGTTGCGACACAGGATCAGATCGTACTGGCCGGCGGGGGCCGATTCGCTGGTCAGATCCATCCGCCGTACTTCGACCTGGGCACGCAGCGCGGGGAGCACCTCGACTTCACCGTTCTCCACCGGCCGGCAGAACCGGGCGAGGACCGCGGGGTCTGCCTCAGAGAAGGCACGGAGGTCATAGCGGCCGCTGCGAGCTCGATCCAGCGAGGCGCGGTCGATGTCGGTGGCGTCCACGTGGCAGCGGTCGAGCCAGGTGGGATGGCCAAGGCGTTCCAGCACCATTGCGATGAGCATCAGGATCGTGTACGGCTCCTCGCCGGACGCGCAACCGGCACTCCAGATTCTGAGCCGGCCAGCGCGGGCGGTGAGCAACTCCGGCAAGAGATGGGCACCGAGCCAGGTCCAGGTCTCCGGGTTGCGGAAGAATTTCGTGACATTGATCGTGAGGGCATCGAGCAACAATTCCATTTCTTCGGGGCGCTGATCGAGGAGCCGTACGTACTCCTCGTAGTTGTGGACCCCACAGGCGCGCATCCGTGCCGCGATACGCCGACGGAGACAGCGGTCCTTGTAGGCCCCCATGTCGAGCCCGTTGCGCCCCGCGATTCGCTCCGCGAGGGCGATGAACGCCGGGTCCTCCGTCGGGCTCATGCGGTGGCGTCCAAGGTGTCAAGATTGGCCCGCGCAAGTTGGTGGCCGGGATTCAACTCGGTCACCCGTTTCCAGCAGGCACGCGCCCGCTCCCGATCCCGACGCTTGTAGGCGATGTTGCCCATCTTGAAATAGAGATCGTCGCCCAGGTCCGGGCTGAGCTTGGCGGCGCGCTCGTAGGCCTCGAAGGCATCGTCGTAACGACCAGCGCGGTAAAGCAGGTCACCCAGATTCTTCGAGACCTGCGCGAGGGTGGGGCTCTCCGCGAGGGCCGTCCGGAGCATCATCTCCGCACTGGCCAGATCGCCACCGAGTTCCTGCAGTACTGCGAGATTGTTGCGAAGGGGCGCGCTGTTAGGATGGGCGCCCACCCCGTTTTGCGCGATCTCCATGGACGCCATCGCATCGCCCTCGCAGGCCGTGGCCAGCGCCATGGCCCAGTACCAGGTAGGGGGCCGCGGCCGATCGCCAAAGAGCTCCCCGGCCCGTTGCAGCCGGTTTAGCGCCACCTCGGTATCGTTACGCTTGAGCGCAGCAACACCCCAACCAATCATGATGCGGGCATCGTCGCGGGCCTTGGAGGCCGCCTCCGCGTAAGCCGCCTCGGCTTCGGGCAGCCGCCCGAGTTGCTCGAACGCGAAGGCGAGATTGTGCAACGCGCTGGCCCGCCGGCCACCTCGCTCCACCGCATGCTGCAGCACATCCACGGCCTCGAGCCAACGGGCCTGTTTCAGGGCGATCAGGCCAAGGAAGTAATGCGCCCCCGGTTCGTCCGGGCGAAGATCAGCTACCCGGCGGAACTCCCGCTGGGCTTCGTCCAGCATTCCAGTCTTGAAGAACGCGATACCGAGGTTCTGGTGTTCGTGGACCCGGGTGTCGTTGGCGCGCGGCGTAGCGACCTTGGCGGAAGTGCCTACCCTGCGCACGTACCCCGCGCTGATCAGACCGAACAGCGCGGCGGCCGCGTCAAACTCGACCAGCGAGCACTCGTCGATGACCTGACGCACATCCCGAGTTCCGTCGAGCAGGGGCAGGATCCTCCGCTGGGCAGCAGAGAGTCCGACATCCTCACCGGGCGCATGCCCCGGGTCCACCGAGAAGATCAGATCGAAACTGGGGATCTTCTTTTCGATCTGGCTCCACTCGTCCACCCGCCGCGCGCCTTCCAGCAACAGACTCTCGGGATTGATCGAGACCTTGTATACCTGCGGTTCTGGCTTGACACCGGGCTCGAAGTTGAATGTGCCCTGGGTCCAGGCGAACAGATGATAGACGGCCTCTTCGATTTGCAGGAACAACAGGCGCTCGAGCTGTTCCCGGCCCACGAAGCCGAGCTCGATCAGGATGTCCCCCAACCGGCGTTCGCGGTGGACTTCTTGAAGGTGAATGCCTTCGTCGAGTTGTTCGTTGGTGATCAGCTGGTTCTTGCGGAGGAGATCGCCGATGCGGTCACGACGATTGACGATCGAGGCGTAGCATATCCTGCCTTCTTCGAAGTAGATGTAGCCGAAGTTCTGTCGGTCAGCGACCGCCAGACAGCCGGTCTTTTTCCCCAGGGCCAACAGCTGGAGTACGTCGGTGAGGCTGGCTTCCTTCAGACTGCCCTTGATCGCCATCTAGCGCAGCTCCTCGATCAGCCGATCAGCGATATCGGGCCAATCCCAGACCATCTTTTCGCGGCTGCGGAGGCTTCCGGTCGGGGAGACCAGTCCGCTCGTCCGCATCCCGGTCGACCGCCTCGCGGGCCCGACCGGACTCCCCTCCAAGACTTCGCGGGCGAGCCCCGGCGTCAGATGCTCCTGCTCGGTCTCCGCCGCGGCGATGACCCGCTGCACCAGTCCCTGCAATCCGCGCACAGTCTCCACCGGGCGAGCGGCGAGGTATGCGGCAAGTTCCGGCTCCGACTCACCGATCTTTTCCTTCAGTAAGCGCGCGACGATCGCCTCGCGGACTTCACGGTCGGGCTGAGGCAGCTCCACAACCAGGCCGCCTTCCAGCCTGGTGCGGAGGCGTGATTCGATCCCCTCTATTTCCTGCGGCGGCACGGCGGAAGTGAAGACCATCTGCCGGTTGTTCTCGACCAGCAGGTTATACAGCCAGAACAACTCCTCCTGGGTCCGATCCTTTCCGCCGATCACGTGAATGTCGTCGAGCAGCAGCGCGGTGATGCGGCGATAGCGTGCCCGCCACCAGGCCACCCGGTCGCGGTCGATGGCACTAATGAGATCATCCACGAAGTCCTGGGCCCGAAGGCAAGCGACCAAGCTACCCGGCGCGGCCGCGAGGACGTTCCCGATCGCATGCAGGAGGTGGGTCTTCCCCGAGCTACCCGGCCCGAAGACCACGAGCGGGTTGTACCGGTGGCCTGGTTTCTCCAGCACCATTCGGGCTGCGTTCGTAACCATTCGATTGGACCCGGACTCGACAAATTCCTCGACCCGCCAGAGCGGCGACGGCCCCGGCAGCGGACTCAACCCTTCCCGGGCGCGGGAGACCTCGGCGCGTGCCTCCTCTACCCGGTTGGGATCGCGAAATACCGCGAGACCGGCGACCGCCGTGTCCAGTTCTTGGGCCTCCGCCGCCAGTTCCTTGAGTCTGGCGATGTCTTCCTCATAATCATGGATGGCGGCATCGGGATCGACTGGCGCCTCACCCTCAAGCAGGCGTTCCAGCCGATCCGTGTGGTACCCTTCCCCCTGCCAGCGGAGGACCGACTCCGCGACCCGGCCGCGCCACGCATCCACCTGGCGCGCCACCGCCGAGGAAATCTCCGACAGGAAGGAGCTGAACTCGTCGGTCGTGAGGCTGGCGTGGGAGGAGGGTTCCTTCGCGGGGCGCTCGGGTTCCGCGGGGCCGTCCGTCAGGGTGTAGATAACGGGGGACTCGGTGTCGACAGCGCGGCAACGGGCTGCGACTTCGCCAGCACCGTCCGAGCCTCGCTCGAGGAGATGGGTGTGGCGTTCACCGCCTGGTAGGCGATGAGGCGGTTGAGAGCCCCAATGAGCTCGCGGATGCTTCCGATCGGGAGGGCGGCCACCGCTTCGATCACGCTGGGGTCGAACTGGGCCTTCCGCTCCTGCGCCTGGCGGTTCAGGATCGCGACCCGCGTCTCGTAGTCCGGCGCGGAAATGTCGATTACCAGACCACCCGCGAATCGCTGTATGAGTCGCTCGTCGAGCGCCTCGATCTCGTTCGGTGGTCGATCGCTCGACAACACGATCTGGCGACCGGAGGTGAGCATGGTATTGGTGAGGCGGAGCAATTCGGCCTGCATCTCCCGCCGATGGGTCAGGAACTGCACGTCGTCCACCAGCAGAACCCCGACGTCGGTATAGCGCCGGCGATAGGCCTCTCCCTGCCCCGCGGCAATCGCCGCGTGAAACGCCTCGATGAACTCGTCAAGGGTGAGATACTCGGCGGAGATCTGCGGATTCACCTCGACGGCGTGATGACCGATGGCCATCAGCAGGTGGGTCTTGCCGAGCCCCGATCCAGCATACACGAAGAGCGGGTTGTAGACCGAACCAGGCGACTCGGCTACCGCACGGGCCGCCGTCACGGCGAGTCGATTCGCCGAGCCGACGATGTACGAGCCGAAGCTGTAACGCGGGTTGAGCCGGGTCATCAGGCGGCCCCGCTCCCGGTGGCCGCCAGCCGCTTGAGGACCAGCTCGGAAATGCCCTTGAGCGTTTCGAAGACTCCCGCACCCCGCAGCGCATCGCCGGGAAAGCTCCGATAACCGCGGAAGTTGAGCGCCTCATCGAGGTCGCTCCCGCTGAGGATGAGATCGGCGGGGAGGTCCTGCTTGTTGTACTGCATCACCAAGGGAAAGCCCCGGACATCGATACCCTGCGCCAGCAGGTTGGCCTGCAGGTTCTGCAGACTCTCGATGTTGTCGTCCAGCCGCCGCGCCTGACTGTCAGCCACGAAGACCACTCCGTCCGCCCCTTGCAGCACCAGCTTCCGGGTGGCGTTGTAGTAGACCTGGCCCGGCACGGTATAGAGTTGAAAGCGGGTGGTGAAGCCGCTGATGACCCCGAGATCCAAGGGGAGAAAATCGAAGAAGAGGGTGCGATCTGTCTGGGTGGCGAGGCTCACCATTCGGCCGCGCCGCGATTCGGGCACCCGGCCGTAGATGTACTGCAGGTTCGAGGTCTTACCCGAGCGCCCCGGCCCATAGTATACGATCTTGCAGGTGATCTCACGCGTGGTGAAGTTGACGAGGGACATGGTCTAGCGCCCGAAGAGGGACCGGAGACTGGCGTTGAGTTCCTGCTCGAAATCCGCGGCAAGGACCTCCCGTTTCTGGATGACTTCCTGCGGGGCCGCGGCCACAAGTTCCTCAACCAGCTGATCAAAGAACACCTGCACCAGCCCAAGCTTGGTCTCACTGCCGAAGACGATCAGGGCGACCCAGCGGCCCCGCGGCGTGTCGAACCAGGCGAGCAGGTGGCTCTGCTTGGCGCCCCGATGGGCAACAACCCTGAACGGTGGCCAATCCATCTGGGCCGCGATCTCGCTGCTCGAGGCCACGATGCCGGCGCCGAGGGCGGCCGCCGCCATGAGGTCCATCGCGCCGCCAAACCCATGTTGCGCCACCACCTGCCCCGACGTGGTCATCAAGAGCGCGAGCCGAGCCGAGGATTCGGCCACGAAGGTGTGAAGCGGGCCGACGACCCACGGCTCGATGGCCCGCATCAGCTTAGTCGCTCCGCCATCCGCAGCATCTCCAGTCGGAGCAGTCCGAGCGGGACATCCCGCCCGGCGACCGCCACGAGGATCACGTCCTGCCCCGCCGGCGCCACGAGCAGCGACCCGTCGGCGGCCTGCAGGTGCAGAAAGCGCGCGGTTCCGAACCCGGCCTTGGTCGAGAGCTCGACCACATTGGCCGCCAGATTCGCGGCCATGGCGGCGAGTGCCGTCCCCTTGACCCCGGACATCAGGGTCTCGGCGACGACCAGACCGTCCTGCCGATCCACGACCATCGCCCCGCGAATGCCACGCAGGCGGGTGAGCGTTTCGAGTAACGGTCCGTAGCCCGCGCTCATCGGACCCGCTCCAGCCAGGCGCGTGCGGCCTTCGCGGCCCGCTCCGCGAAGAACGTAAGCTGACCTGCCGGCAAGCCGGCATCCATGGCCGCGAGCAGACTTGTATCGTTGGTGGGATTCAGCAGGCAGGCGCTGACGTCGCCGCCTTCCACGGTGAGGTGGGTCCATTCTCCCAACTCAAGGAGGCGAGCTGCCCGCCCCGCCTCCCGAGTCGCGGCCGCGAGAATGGCCGCGGCCTCGTCGCTCACATTACGACTCTCCCGGTCGGCGAGCCCGCCTCCGAGACGAAGCCCATCCTGATCCACGAGCAGCAGCCGGTCCCGGGCGCCTTCCAGCCCAGCGAAGGGATCACCGGCGTTTACCGTTGCCGCCCGCGCTTCCGCAATGTCAGGGGGGGGCGCCTCGGGCAGCGGCGTGTCCCAGATTTCCTGTCCGCCAGCCACACGTTCTACCGCGCGGCGAAGCCCGGCATCCCCTGGATCCAGCTGGGCGGCCATCCGCAGGTGATAGAGCGCGTGCTCAGGCTCCCCGGCCCGGAAATACAGGAAGCCGATGCCCTTGTGCGCCCCGAGGTGATTCGGGGCAAGCCGGAGCACCGTGTCCCACTCATCGAATGCGCTGGCGTAGTCGTAGCGATCGGTGAGGATTCTGGCGTACAGGTCGTGGGCATCCGGGAGGTGCGGATAGCGCGACAGCCCGCCGAGCGAGACCTTGAGCGCCGCGTCCAACTGGGCGCGTTGTCGCAGGGCCTCTCCCAGGCGCAGGAAGACCAGGCTCGACGGGTCGGCAGCGTATTGCGCCGATAGCGCCCGGATGTCCTCAGTCACGGGAACCCCGGACCGCCAGGTCCAACGTCAGTGCAGCCTGCCGCACGCGCTCAATGACCGTCTGGTGGGCATCCTCCTCGGGGGCCTTGCCCGAGAGCCGCCGCCATTGCTCCCAGACCTGCGCGGCCTCGCGGAATCTCCCGACCGCGGACAGCGCCAGCCCAAACAAGCGGTGGGCGGGTCCATTCTGCGGATCCAGTTGCACCGCCTGCCACAGCGCTTCCGCCGCCTCCGCAGGATGTCCGGCGGCGAGGAGCGCACGACCGTACGCCAGATGCGCAAGCGGCTGCTGCGGGTGGCTCGCGACCGCCTGCTCCGCGGCCTGACGAGCGGAGTCCGGATCCCCAGCACCGAGCAGCTGGTCCACCTCACCGAGAAGGATCGGCAGGTCCGCGCCCCCGATCGCCTCCATGGCGCGGCGTTGCGGATCCTCCAGCAGGACGATGCCCGCCGTGGCGAGGCCGAACAGCGTCCGGGCCACCTCAAACTCAGGGCGGCCAAGCACGACGGCCAAGTCCCTAACCGAGCGTTCACCGTCGATGACCGCGAGTACCTCCCACTCGACCGGGAGGAGGTCCAGTGGCCCGGCGGTGTCAATCACCGGCGCGAGTCGCGGTACCAGCCCGAGATGGGTGATCTTCTTTTCGATGCGGGACCACTCGTCGGTGCGGCGGGCGGCTTCCATCAGGAGAAGTCCAGTGGGAACTCGAGTCTCCGCTTCCATTGGCCAGTCGGCCTGTTTCCCGTCCTCGAAGGCGAAGTATCCCTCGGACCACCCCACCAGCTCGAACACCACTTCCTCGATTTGCAGGCGCACGACCCGGTTGAGGTCCCGCGCCACGATGAGTCCCTGCGCCACCAGGATCTCACCCAGACGACGGGAATCCCCCGCAGCCTGCAGGGCCCGGGCGCGCATCAAGTCCTGCTCCCCAACTCGGCCTGCCCGCACAAGCAGGCGACCGAGCGGGTGGGGATTGCTGCGGATCTCGGCACCGACCACAACCCCATCTTCGAAGAACACCGTACCGGCATTCTGACGGAGATCGGATGCCACCCGCAGCGTTCCTGTCTTCCGACTCAAATCCAGCAGCTGGAAGACATCATGGATGCTGAGCTCCTTGAGCGGCCCCTCGATGGCCATGACTCAGGCCGCTCCTGCAAAAATGTGCGCCAAGTCCCGGGCGGATCGCGCGTGGGCCCGGGCGGCTTGGGCGTACGGCCCGGACGGTTCCACCATGACGACCCGCTCCCAAGCCTGGACTGCCTCGCCATAGCGGCGAAGCCGCGCCAGCGCGATGCCGCGATGGAACAACCCCGCATCGTGGTCCGGGTCGAACTTGAGCACCAGGTCGATCGCTTCGAGGGCGCGGTCGGCGCGGGCGTCGTCCAGAAGCGCTCGGGCGAGCAGCAGCAGCGCGTCGAGATCCCACGGCTCGAGCAACAGCAGGTCCACGACATATTCGACCGCCGCCGCGGGGGAGTCGGTGCGGCGGATCAGGTCGCCCAGCGCCAGGGCGGCATCGAGGTAGGTGGGAAGGAGGTCGAGCGCGCGTTGGTAGGCAACCCGGGCTCCGACCCAGTTCTCTCGGTACTCCTCGAGCCGACCCAGATCACGCCAGACCTGCGGCACCGCCGGGTCCAACTGCAATGCGGCGTGACACGCCTCGACCGCGCCTTCCAGGTCGCCGAGTTGCTGGGAGATCCCTGCCTCCAGCTGCAGCAGGTCGGCACGCCCCGGTTCGATGGCCCGCGCCTGACGCAGCGCGAGGCGAGCCTTGTCCGGGAGTCCCGCGGCGAGCCGTACGCGGGCCGCCGCAAGCAGCGCCTCCACATCGCCCGGAGTCAGCAGGAGCAGTTGTTCAGCCTGGTCCACCGCATCCATGCCGCGACCAAGCGCGAGCAGCGCACGAACCTCCCCCAGGATGGCACGCGGCTGCTGCGGTAGCAGCGAGAGCGCAGTCCGGAAGCGGTCCAGTGCTTCCCCGTGCAGCCCGCGCCGGGCGAAGACCTCCCCCAGCAAAGTGGTTGCCCGGCCGGGCTCGGTCCCCAGAGCAAGCGCGCGCTCGATCTGTACCGTGGCGTGCTCCAGGAAGCCCTTCTGGATATAGTCGGTTGCCAGCGCCAGCGGGTCTTCCGCCGACTGAATCGCGCCCCGGTCCTCTGGCTGCAGCTCGTCGAAGATCCGGTCCAGCAGACGTTCGTCGAAATGGAAGTCTTCACCCACAGCGTCCGCGGTGATATCGGCGGAGATCTCGGGTGCGACGGTGATCTCGGGGTGCTCGTATTGCAGGTCGATCGTGAGCGCAAACTTCTGGGGAACGTAGAACGGTTCCAGCTCAAGAGCGCGCTTGGTGGCGCGAAGCGCACCGTCGAAATCGCCGAGGTGACTCAGCGTGAAGCTGAGGTTGTAGTGGGCGGAGGCGTTCGCCGGATCGGCCTCGACGGCACGGGAGAACGCGTGCTTCGCATCCTCGAAACGCTTGAGCTCCACCAGGACCAGGCCGACCCCATTCCAGGCCACAGCGTTCTGGGGGTGCTCGGCCAACACCTGGCGATACGCCTCCAGCGAAAGCTGTAACCGGCGCCGTTGGAACAAGGCGAGCGCCAGGTTGAGCCGGGCCGCGGTGAGGGTGGGGTTCAGCCGAAGCGCTTCCTGGAAGGAGTCCAAGGCCTGATCGCCGTCCGGCAACTGGCTCTGCAACACACCGAGGTTATTCCACCCGAGGGCGTACGCCGGGTCAGCGGCGAGGGCCTGCTCGCAGGCGCTCACGGCTTCATCCCGGCGGCCGGACTGCTGCAGACAGACACCGCGCTCATTCCACAGCTTGGGCGAGCCTGGCTCCTCGGCGAGAAGCGCATCGTAGAGTTCGAGCGCCGCGGCCAGATCGCGACGGAGCAGATGAACCTCCGCCATGGCCTGACGTACTAGTCTCGGATCTTCGCTGGCCTCGAGCGCCATGCGGTACTCCCGCAACGCCTCGACGTAGTAGCCCTTCTGTCGAAACGCGAGGCCGAGATTGTAGTGGGCGAGATTCGCGCCCTCCGCGACCGCTGGCCGCGGGGACGCGGGACGCCCACCGGGGAGTCGTGCGAGATGGCCCAGGCCCTCGTATCGGGTCAGACTGAGATTGCTCTGTGCCCGGGCGAGTGTTGGATTGAGCTGGGTCGCACGGGTAGACGCGGCCCGGGCCCGCTCATGCTCACCCAGATCGCCGTAGACGAAGGCGAGCAGGTAGTAGGCATCGGCATTGTCCGGGTTGCGCTGGACGGCGGATTCCAGCGCCTGCCGCGCTTGATCGGAGAGGCCGCGATTGTAGAGCGCCTCACCGTAGTGGAAGAGTGTGATCGAGCTCTGCGGATCCAGCTCCTTGGCACGCTCGAAGGCGGCGGTCGCCATCTCCAGGTTGCCGCGCCCTCGCTCGGCCAGTCCGAGCTGCAGCAGGGCTGCCACGTCGTCCGGCTTGCGGGCGAGGAGCAGCTGGAACTCGGTGACAGCTTCGTCCCACTGTCCCAGGGCAGCGCTGGTTCGCCCGAGTTCCCAGCGAGCCGCCGCATCATATGGCTCACGACGCAGGCGCTCGCGCAGCTCTGCCACCCGGCGGTCGTAGTAGCCGGTGGCGTGGTAGGCGATTTCGAGGTTTTCCTTGGCGACCTGCATGCGCGAGTCGAGTTCCAAGGCACGGAGAAACTCCTCGATCGCTTCGGGGACGAGGCCCTTCTGATAGTAGAGAACGCCGAGGTTGTTGTGCGCCCCCGCATCGGCGGAATCGATGCGGCGGGCGAACGAGCGAAGGACCGTGAGATCGCGTTCCGAGAGGGCCGACCCGGTCACGGGATCCTCAGATGAGCCGGATGGCGTCGAAGATTGCCCGGAGGCTCGCGAGATCGGGGAGCAGCAGGAAGTGCCCGCGCAGCTTGAGTTCCGGATCGTCGAACAGGAACCGGGTTTCCACGCAGAACACATAGTCCCGGTCGTACCCGAAGTTCATATAGATCGAGGTCAGCACCGCGCCGATCAGATCAATGGCGAGGCTTGGGACGGAGGGCACCAGCATCATCCCCATGAAATCGGAGAGCGCGTTCATGTAAGCGCTCGAAAGGATGTTGCCGACTTCCTTGAGTCCCGACTGCTCCATCTCACCGAACTCTTTGGTAGTCCCCTTCGGACGGCGCAGCAGGATGTCGCAGAGAGTGCGGGCGCAGTCCTCGGGGAACAGCACCAGCGTCCGCCCCGTGAGATCGCCCATCATGTGCATCAGCACTGCGGCGACCACCTCGTCGGCCTTCCCGAGGATCTCCGGGACCTCCTCCAACCGGGTGATGTTCACCTCGGGGACCGAGATCATGATCCGGCGATTGGTCAGCTGCGACAGTGCGGTCGCGGCGTGGCCGGCCCCGATGTTGGCCACCTCGCGCAGCGCGTCGCGCTGCAGCGCGTGGAGTTCCCTCACGTCGTCCATGCGGGCCTCCTCAGACCAGCGCCGCGGGGTCTACAATCAATGCGGGGGCCCCGTCACCCAGGATCGTCGCCCCACTGAAGACAGGGAGCGTTCCCTTTGGAGCATCGAAGGGCTCTACCACGATCTCCTGCTGCCCCATGAGCATATCCACCACCAGGGCGGCCCGACGGTCCCCTACTTCGAGGATCACGGCCGGCTGGCGCCCCGGTGGGCGCGGCCCTTCGACTCCAAGCCGCTCACGCAGTCGCACCGTCGGCACCAGTTCCTCGCGGAGAATCAGCGCTTCATTCCCGTTGAGGGACGCCAGCCGGTCGGGCCGGAACTCGACCGTCTCTGCGATTCCCGAAAGCGGAATGGCGTACTGCTCATCGCCGACCCGCGCCAGCAGCGCCCGGATAATGGCGAGCGTCATGGGAAGCCGCAGGGTGAAGACACTGCCTTCTCCCGCCGTCGAGGCGAGCTCGATCGAGCCTCCGAGCACCCGCAATCGGGACATGGCGGCATCCATCCCCATTCCCCGCCCGGACACATCAGTCACCCGCTTGGCCGTCGAAAAACCCGGCCGACTCAACACCCGGAGTAGCATGTCGTCCGCCAGCTCCGTCGTCCCGGCGGGGACCAGTGCATCTCGAATCGCGCGAGCCAACACCCGTTGCCGGTCTATGCCCGCGCCATCGTCACTCACCCGGATCACAACGGTGGTCCGATCGCCGGCGGCGCTCAACCGGATGACGCCTTCTTCCGGCTTCCTGGCCCGCCGCCGATCGGATGGCGGCTCGATGCCGTGATCCACGGCGTTGCGGAGGATATGCAGCAGCGGCTCACCGACTTCGTCCAGAATCGCGCGGTCGAGCTGCGTGTCCTCTCCTTCCACTTCGAACCGAACCCGCCGACCGAGTTGGCGAGCGAGATCCCGCACCACGCGCGGAAACCGATCGAATACCTGCCAGACCGGGGTCAACCGGACCTGCATCACCTCGCCGTACAGGTCGTTCGCAATGCGGCTCATCCGCGTCGTGACCGCCTGCAATTCCGGATCGCCGCGATCGGCAAGCGTCCCCAATCGCCCCTTCGCGACCACCAGCTCACCGACCAGGTTCATGATCGCGTCGAGCCGGCGGACATCAATCCGGATCTGCCGCGCCCGGCCGCCGATCTCGCCGGCCCGCTCCGCCTGCGGTTCGCCGAATCCGACGGCCGCGACTTCGCCAACCGCAACCAGGGCAGCCGCGACCGCGGCATCGTCCAACGGCGAGGCCAGCTGGAAACTGAACTTGCCGTCGAATCCATCCTGCTCGAGAATGCCGATCGGCGGTTGCACCGCCGTCACCCGCCCGAGCGACTCCGCCTTCCTCAGCGCCAGGACCGCGCGGGCCCCCCGCATCGCGGCGCCGGCACGGATCGTGACCTGAACCTCGCGACCCACACTGCCATCGCCGGCCTCGCTCCGCTCGGTGGGCGTCGGCACGGGCGACTGCTTGCCCCCCGAACGCGCCTCCGAGGCCTCGTCGAGCTCGTGGAGCAGCGTCGAGTAGTCGAGCCGGCTATCTCCGCCCTCATTCGCCTGAGGAGCACCACGTTCGAGGGCATCTACCACGCGGAGGAACAGGTCGATCAGCTCCCGGCCTGACGCGGGGGCTTCCCGAAGCTGGCCCAGCAGCGTCTCGCTGCGATGCGCCAGTTCCGTCAGGTTGCTGTAGCCCATCGCCGCTGCCATGCCCTTGAAGCTGTGCATGGCGCGGAACAGTACCAGGACCGGCTCCGCCGCTGCGGGGTTGCGCTCCCAGTCGAGCAACGACTGGACACAGGTCGCAAGCTGCTCCCGACTCTCGGTGGCAAAGAGGGCGGCGTACCGAGAGAGGTCCATCCCGGCCTCAGCCGAGCACGCGCTGAACCGCTTCGAGAACCCGGGAAGGCTGGAAGGGTTTGACGACAAAATCCTTGGCGCCAGCCTGTATCGCCTCCACCACCAGCGCCTGCTGACCCATCGCGCTACACATCAGAATCCGGGCTGCGGGATCGTCCTTGCAGATCTCCCGTACCGCCTCGATGCCCCCCATATCCGGCATGACAATGTCCATGGTGACCAGGTCGGGTTTGAGCTGACGGTATTTCTCGACCGCTTCACGCCCCGTCTCCGCTTCGCCGACAACTTCGAAACCAGCCTGCGCAAGGATGTCCGAGATCATGGTGCGCATGAAGATCGCATCGTCGCAGACCAGTACCGTGTGGCTCACGCAGTCCTCCGTGGTACAGTTGCGGTCAGGGTCGGGTCAACCCAGCACCGGTGCGAACAGCGCTTCCGTGTTCAGTACTGCGAATGCCCGACCGCCATGATGTCCCTGCGCCCGGACCAATCGCGCGTCCAGGCCCGGCGGTGCTCCCCCTTCGGTGAGGTCCTCAGACCGTACGTCGATGAGATCCAGAACCTCATCGATGGAAAGCCCGTAGGAACGGCCTCCCTGTTCCACAACCAGAATGGACCCGGCCTCGACCCCACTATCGGTCAGTCCGACCCCGCGCCTGCCGTCTAATACCGTGAGGAGTGTACCCCGCAGGTTGATCAGACCGGCCACGATCCGATCACTGCCCGGAATCCGGGTCGGACGCTCCGCATTGGTGACTTCACGCACCACTGTGGCGGGGATGGCCCAGAGGACCGACCCCAGCCGAAACAGCACCAATCTAACAGCCCCGGAATCACCCATGTGCTTCAAAGAAACGAAGATACCGAAGCGCTTCGGCCGGAGCAACGGCGTCCTGGGGACCCACTGCGAGCTCCAGCAGAGGCTGCCAGATCGACCGGCCATTCCGCCCTGAAATCAAGCACGTCATTCGTCACCGGATGTCGGAACTGGAGCCAGGCGGCGTGCAGCGCCTGCCGAGGAGCGAGCCGTTCTAGGACCTCCGCGGGAGTGCGCTGGGGCCCGGTCATTCGGCGACTCCCGCCGCCACCATAGACAGGGTCCCCGACGATCGGGTGGCCGATGTGAGCAAGGTGCACGCGGATCTGGTGGGTACGACCGGTGTGCAGCTCGAGACGCAGCAGGTCCACCAATCCCAGTCGAGCCACCACATAGGCGTCGGTGCGCGACGGGCGGCCTGCATCGGAGACCGTCATCCGCTTGCGATCCCGTGGATGTCGGGCCAAGCGCGGCTTCGATCACCGTTGGACTCTGATCGAGATGGCCCCAGCAGAGCGCGGCGTAACGGCGAGCGATCCGCCTCGCGGCGAGCATCGCGCCGAGTCGGCGATGCGCCTGATCGGTCTTAGCGATCACCATGAGGCCGGAGGTGTCTCGGTCCAGCCGGTGCACAATACCCGGGCGCCCCGCAGCCCCCCCGGAGAGCGTCGTGCCTCGGGCGACCAGCGCATTCACCAAGGTGTCCTGCCAGTGCCCCGGTGCGGGATGCACCACGAGCCCTGCCGGCTTGTTGATGACCGCCAGGTGCTCGTCCTCGAAGACGATCTCGAGGTGCATTGGCGTGGGGACGAGCTGTCGGGGGGGCTCGGAATCCGGAAACGTCACGGTCACCTGCTCCCCCCGGACCAGGGTGCGGGAGGACCGCGCGACCACAGCATTCACCGAGACGCCCCCCTCGGCCACCAGCCTGGCGGCCTGAGTGCGGGACAGTTCAAGCTGATCGGCGAGGAAGCGGTCGAGCCGTTCGGTAGTAGGGGAGAGAACCGAAAAGGTCAGTACGAAGGGAGGAGTCAGGAGGTCTGGTCGCTCCAAGGACTCCTCATTCCTTACTTCGAACTGCGCTGGCTGGCTCGGGGGGAGTGTTTTCCGGGGGCAATGGCAGACCTAACGACGCGGCGGAACGATCCCGCCGGGCATCCTCCTGCCAGAGCGAGATGGCGAGAGCGATGGCTCCGCAGCTCACCGCCATGTCCGCCACGTTGAAAGTTGGCCAGCGCCACACACCCACGCCGAGATCCAGAAAGTCCACGACACCCAGACTGGAGCGGATGCGGTCCACCAGATTGCCGATGGCCCCGCCCGTCACCAGGCCCAGGGCCAACTGGCGGAACCAGTCGCCAGGCTGCGCCGAACGATGATAGCGGTAGAGGAGCGCGACCGCGCCGACGGCGATAGCCATGAAGATCCAGCGCGAGAGCGGTCCCAGATCCAGACCAAACGCAGCGCCGGGGTTATAGACCAGCCGAAGCTGGAACCAGTCCCCGAACACCGACCGCCCCGCCGAACGCAGGAGAAAGCGTTCGGCCAGGTTCTTTGTCAGGATGTCGAGGGCGAGGATCGTGAGCCCGGCGCCCCAATACAGCCGCCGTTCAGCGCCGTTTTCCATTCTCTTCTTTTTCCTTGCACTCGATGCAGAGCCGGGCGTGCGGGAGCGCGTCCAAGCGCTCGAAGTTGATCTCCTTACCACAGTTGTGGCACAGGCCGAAGCGGTCCGGCGTCTTGTAGAGCCGGCGAAGTGCCTCGTTCACGTGCCACAGATAACGGCCCTCCTGCGACGCGAACAGGAACTGTTTTTCACGCTCCATGGCGTCGGTGCCCTGGTCCGCCATATGGAACGAATACGACGACAGGTCGCCGTCCGAGTTCTGCAGGGTGGCGTTGAAGGACTCGTCGTAGTAGCCCAGTTCCTTCATGACTCGGGCGCGCTCTTCCATGAGCCGTTTTTCGAAATGCGTCAGCTGCTTCTTATTCATGCCTTCGTTCCCTGCCCGCACTCAAACCAGCGGGCGTTCAGGCGCCGGCGCGATGCCGACGCACACTGAGAGTGACCTGGAACCCTTCGACGTCCACCGGCTGTCGGAGGTCGGCCTCCGCAATCGTCCGTCCCAACTCGAGTCGCCGCGCCAGCGTCTCGGTCATGATAAATCCCCGGTGTTCCTCTGCCGCGGTCAGCACCGGCTCCGGGCCCTCGACCCCCAATTCGATCCTGTCGCTGACTTGATAGTCGGCGTCACGCCGGAGGCGCTGGATGTGGTGCACCAGCTCCCGGGCGAGGCCTTCCCGGCTCAGCATGACATCAAGAGTTGGATCAAGAGCCGCGACGTAGGGCCCATCACTGGCCACAAGCCAGGAGGTCGCCACCTCCCGCTCCACGACTACATCCTCAGAAGAATAAGCGAATTGCATGCCGTTTTCATGCACGGAGACCACCTGCCCGGATTCCAGGGCCCGAAGCTGATCCTGGCTGAGGGTCTCGACCGCCTTGGCCGCCGCCGGGGTTTCCTTCCCATAGCGCTTGCCAAGGGAACGGAAGTTTGCCTTGCCCTTGAGGCGCACCAAGTCGGTATCCGATTCCGCTATCGAAATCAGTTTGACGTTCACCTCGCTCTGGAGGATTCCCAGAAGCCGCTCGAAGACTGGACCTCGCACACCGCCTGGGACCGCGACCTGCATCCGGGCCAGCGGCTGCCGCACCTTCAGCTTCGCCGCCTCGCGGGCCGAGCGCGCAAGCGAGGCAAGACGTCGGATCGCGTCCATGGCAATCGAAAGCTGGGCAACATCCCCTGACCCGACCGGCTCGCCTCTCCCGAGAACATCGGCGCCGGGTCGCGGCTTGGGCCACCCACCAAGGTGGACCGCAGTACCCGCCAGAGACCGATGCAGCCAGTCACTCGCAAACGGGGCTCCCGGAGCGAGGAGCCGGCTGACCACCACCAGACATTCCCAAAGCGTGGCGGTGGCATCGGCATCTGCTTCGCCATCCGGCGCCCAGAATCGGTCACGACTGATTCGTACGTACCAGTTGGAAAGATCATCAACCACAAAGTCCATGAGGGCGCGAATCCCCGCCGTGGGCTCGTAGCTTGACCAAGCCGCGGTGACGGCGCCGACAGTAGCCTCGAGACGGCCGAGGACCCATTGGTCGGACAGAGGCCGCTCGCCTCTGGGCAAGGCCCGCTGGGCGCCGCCGGCGTAGCGCCGAAAGAACTCATAGGTGTTCTTGAGGGCCCGAAGAAAATCGCCGGTCACCTGCGGGATCTGCCGGGGGTCGAATGGCTTCTCGTTCCACACCTGGCTCGACGCCAACAGGTACAGCCGAACGGTGTCGGCCCCGAATTCCCCCACCATCTCCCAAGGATCCACGACGTTCCCGAGCCGTTTGGACATCTTGCGGCCATCGGCGTCCTGCAGCAGCCCGTTCACAATGACGTTGCGGTACGCCGGGCTGTCGAATGCCGTAGTGGCAATCGCCAGCAGGGAATAGAACCAGCCGCGGGTCTGGTCCACACCTTCGCAGATATAGTCGGCGGGGAAATGTGCTCGGAACTCGGCTTCGTGTTCGAACGGGTAGTGCCACTGGGCATAGGGCATCGAACCCGAATCAAACCAGGTGTCGATCACCTCTGGCGTCCGTTTCATGGTTCCGCCGCAGCGGCAGGACCACGTGTAGCTGTCGATGTAGGGCTTGTGGGGGTCAAAATTCGCCGGCAGCACCTGGCCCCAGCGCTCCGCCAGGCGGGCATAGCTCCCGACTACTTCGACGTGCTCCGGCTCCTGGTCACAGACCCAGACTGGAAGAGGTGTCCCCCAGTAGCGATCCCTGGAGAGAGCCCAGTCGACGTTGTTTTCCAGCCAACCACCGAACCGGCCTTCGCCCACGGCGAGAGGCTGCCAGTTCACCTGCCGGTTGAACTCGACCATCCGCTCCTTCACCATCGAGGTGCGGACGAACCAGCTGTCGCGGGCGTAGTAGATGAGCTTGCTGGAACAGCGCCAGCAGAAAGGGTAGTCATGCTCATACTGCTCGGTCCGCAGCCAACGACCGTCAGCCTTGAGCTGCCGGATGATCGCCTCGTTGGTTTCGTCAGCCGTGACGAGCTTGCCTTCGATCTCGGGCCAAATGGTGCCCTGAAACGTCCCATCGGGGCCGACCGGACGCACAAGCGCGAGGTTGAACTTTTGGCCGGCGGCGTAGTCATCCGCGCCAAAGGCCGGCGCCATATGCACGATGCCCGATCCGTCCTCGGCGGTGACGAATTCACCAGGGATGACCACCGAGTGGTCCTTGTCGGCCGGCATCGCGACGACATTGAAAGGCTTGATGTAACGCAGCCCCGCCAGCTCGCGCCCTTTTACGGCCGATTCGAGAACGACCTCGCCCCCGAGGACTTCCCGCAGTTTTTCTTCCTGGGCAATCGCCATGACGAAGATCCGGCCCGGGTGCTTCGTGCTCCGATAGAGTCCGTACTCGAGATCCGGATGAACCGCCGCGGCCACGTTCGAGGGCAGCGTCCACGGCGTGGTGGTCCAGATCACGAGCTCCCGTCCGGAATCATCCGCCAGGGGAAAAGTGACGTAGATCGACCGATCCTTGATCTTGTCGTATCCCAGCGAAAGCTCGTGGCTCGAGAGCACGGTGCCGCAGCGGGGGCAGTACGGCAAGACTCGATGCCCGCGGGACAGCAGGTTCTTTTCAAACAGCCGATGTAGCAGCCACCAGACCGACTCGATGTACTCGTTGGTGTAGGTGACGTAGGCGTGTTCGTAGTCCAGCCAATAGCCGATCCGGTTGGAAAGCTCTTCCCAGTCGGCCTTGTAGGTGAATACACTCTTCCGACAGAGGCGATTGAACTCCTCCACGCCAAACGCCTCGATGGCTTTCTTGCCGTTGAGATTGAGTTGCTTCTCCACCTCGATCTCCACCGGCAGCCCATGGGTGTCCCATCCCGCGATCCGCGTGACCGATTTCCCCTGCATCGTTTGGAAACGGCAGATGAGGTCCTTGATGGTCCGGGCGAAGACGTGGTGGATGCCGGGTTTGCCGTTCGCGGTTGGCGGGCCCTCGAAAAACACAAACGGAGGCCCCGAGCGAGTGGCATCGAGGGTCTGTTCGAAGAGCCGCTCTTCCTTCCATCGGCCGAGCAGCTCCTGTTCCATCCGGTCGGCGCCGCCGTCCGGCCAGGGCCGATAGCTCATGAGGCGATCTGTTCGACCAGGCTCGAGACCAATCGGGTCAGCTTGGGTTCGGCGCCCATCGCGATCGCGATGATGTGTTCGATCTTGGCTGGGGTGAGCGCATCTGGAAGGCACTGATCGGTGATGATGGATATCCCCACCGTCTTCATTCCCTGATGGACGGCGACGATCACCTCGGGCACGGTGGACATGCCGACGATGTCCGCGCCCATGCCCCGAAGCATCCGGTACTCGGCCCTGGTTTCGAGACACGGACCGGGAACGGCGACATACACCCCTTCACGGAGGGTGATTCCCTGCTCCAGCGCGAGCGCCCGCGCGCGGGCCCGGAGCCCGGCGTCGTAGGGATCCGACATATCCGGAAACCTGGGACCAAGCCGATCGTCGTTCCGGCCGATGAGCGGATTGTCGCCGAGAAAGTTGATATGGTCGCTGATGAGTACCAGATCCCCCGGCGCCCACAGGGGGTGCATACCACCGGAGACGTTGGTCACGACCAAGGTGTTCGCGCCGAGGGCGTGCATCACCCGGAGCGGAAAGGTGACCTCCTGCAGGGTGTAACCCTCGTAGCGGTGGAAGCGTCCCTGCATCGCGACGACCTTGCGACCCGAGAGCCGACCCAACAGCAGCCGCCCCGCATGGCTTTCGACGGTAGAAAGCGGGAATCCGGGGATTTCCTCATAGGGGATCACCGCTTCGGTGACGATCTCCTTGGCAAGACCGCCGAGGCCAGTGCCGAGGATGATCGCGATATCGGGCGTAAAAGCGCTGCGGCCGCGTACCACGGCGGCCGCCTGCTGAATCCGTTCGTAAAGATCGGGGAGGGTCATGCGTGGCGCTTGAGCAGCAGCTCCGTCTGGACTTGATGGGAAAGCTGCGCGTGGGTTTGCAAGCCCTCGATCTCGCCTAACTGGCGCTCGAGCAAGGCGCGGAAGTTGGCGAGATAGGCCGCGAACTGCCGCTGCAGCATCTCATGCCGCTCCCGCACCTGCTTTTCCTCTTCTTGAGCCTGGCCAACCAGGCGAAGCGCGTCGGTCTTGGCCTCGCGCAGGATGGCCTCGGAATCACGATCGGCCTGCTCCTGCGCGGCCACCCGCAGCTGCTGCGCCGCGAGCAGTGCTTCGTTCATTGCGCGCTCCCGCTCGCGGAAAGCCCGGAGCTGTTCCTGAAAGCCCTGCAGCCGCTCGTCCAGCTTCATCCGTTCCCGGACCAGACGGTCGAGCTCTTCCGCGACCCTGGTCTTGAACTCTTCCACCTGCGCGGGATCGTATCCGCGAAAGATGCGCTGGAACTCCTGTGCCCGAACATCGCTCGGGGTCAGGTGAAACGCGTCGTTGCTCATGAGCCGCGCTCTCCAAACAGAAGGGTCCCCAACCGCACGATCGTGGCGCCCTCTTCTACTGCCACGAGATAGTCTCCCGACATCCCCATCGACAACTCTGGTAACCGGATGCCCCGCCGCTCTTCGACGTCGCGGAGCTGGCGGAGTGTCCGGAAGGCGTCGCGCTGCTGATCGACATTCTCGGTCAACGCCGCCATCGTCATCAATCCGCGAATCTCGAGGCGCGAGTGCGGCTGTATCTGGTCCAGGACGACCGGCAGCTCGGCCGGAAGGACCCCGCCCTTCTGCGATTCGTCGGAGCAGTTCACCTGCACCAAGATCGGCTGCCGGCTGCCGGGGCTGGCCCGCCGAGCGAGATCCTCGGCGAGCCCGACGCTGTCCACCGAATGAATGAGCGCAAAACGACCGACAGCGTGTTTCGCCTTATTGCGCTGGAGGCTGCCGATCAAGTGCCAGTCGACCTCCACATCGGCGAGCTGCTCCTGCTTGGCGATAGCCTCCTGCACCCGGTTTTCGCCCACCGCGGTGAGCCCCACGGCGACTGCCGCCCGAACGGCCTCAGGCGGATGGGTCTTGGTGACTGCAACGATCGTAACCGGGTGGGTCCATTCGCTCCGCGCCTGATGCTCGGCGATCCGGGCCCGGACCTCGGCCACGCGCTCAGCCAGTCCGGGATACGGCATGGGAGGTAAATCTAAGCAGCGGTTAGGGTTATTTGTAGGGGGCGGAGTCGCCCGGCGGCGAATCGCCCCGGGGCTGGACCAGCATGGACATGAGCGCCCGTTTGAGCGCCGGGTTGGTGGAGAGCTGGGCTGCTCGGTTGAGATTGTTGATGGCGGCGTCCCGGTCGCTACGGACCTCATAGGCGTAGGCCAGCTGAGAGAACGGAAGCGACAGGTTGTTTGCCACGCCCGCCGCGGTCGGCTCAAGCTGGTTCGGCTTGTCGCGCAGGAGACCAGCGTACCGGTACGTCCCCCAGGCGAGTCGGTCGGTAGTCGGCACGTCTAGAGACACGCCGAGGATCCTGTGATTGTCGACGTCCGCCCGCGTCGTATCCACGGCGCCGGTCTGCAGCCGCATCACGAGTCCTTGCTGCAGCAGGTAGCGTTCCAGTCCGTAGAACTCGCCACCCGTCGTCATCGACCACGCGATTGGACGGCGCCCGTGATTGTCCTGGAGGATGCGGAGCACCGCGAAATCCCGGCTGTAGATCGGTGTCCCCTTCCTCAGCACGTGGCTGATGGGGCCGATCTGCAGGGTAAAGTCCCGGGGAAGCAGCTGGCCCTCGGCCTGGGCGATCTGCGCGTCGCTGAGGCTATGTGGCTTCCAGGTGGGCAGCACCGCGTGCGCCACCCTTCCAGATGTCAGGCGCGGCCACCTCGTCGAACGGGCGGATCGGGTTGTCTCGGAGTTGTCGCTTGTACCAGTCGGTCTCCGTCAACGCGAGACAGACCACCAGCACATCCTGGCGCACCCCGTTCACTTCCTGGGCCCACCACAGTGGGAAGGTGTCGTTGTCACCGTAGGTAAACAGAATGCCGTAAGGCGGTACCGAATTGAGCAGGTCGTAGGCAAAGTCGGCCGCCAGTGTGGCATCGGCGCCGTGCCGCCTCGTGGCGGCGCTGAAGTTGCCCACGAATGGAGCCAGCGCTACGAGCCCGAGCGGAACCGCCGCGAGTCCTGGAGCCAACCGACGCCACCTCTCCATCGCCGAGCGGATCAAGGAGGTCAATCCCATCCCCGCCCACAGGCCCCATACCAGGAAACTCACCACAAAGAAGTAGTCGCGATCGCGGACTTCATGATCGCTGCCATCGGGGTAGTTGTCGTACGCCATGCTGAAGCCCGGCTTGAAATTCATGTAGACCACCAGCCCTAGCCCAGTCACCAGCCACAACAGGAAGAGCAACCACCAACCCGCCCGATCGGCGCGCCGCTGCAGGAACAATCCGCGGATGCCGAGCCAGGCGAAGAACAGGGTCGGGAGTAGTCGGGCTGGCAGTTTCACGATGGCCAGGTCCATCACGGCCCGGAGGCCGTTGGCCCATTGCCAGTCGAAGTACTGGACGTAGTTCGCCAGTTGCAGGGCGATGATCTTGACGCTTCGCCCAGGGTTGTCGAGACCGTGCGCAATGGTGGGGTCGTCAAGCGGTGTCCGGACGGGGTATTGCTCCCGCCGGATCACCGCGAGCAGGGCCGTCCAGTTGTCAGGCTGGGCCTCGTTGATGATCGGGTGCTGGCCCGCGCGGATATAGAGGAAGAGGTAGCTGGTGACTCCGATGGCCGAGACCGCCAACGCCACCAGCGCGAATGGCAGGGCGGATGCGGTGGCCGCGAATGCCGCGGCCGCCAGAAAGCAGGCTCCACCGAGCACGACGAGTATGGTACTCCCGAGGCCGCACCCGATGAGGAGCGCCCAGCTTCCCGCGACGACCGCCACCTGAGCCCATTCCATGGAGCGTTCGCGCGGCGTCGCTGCGGGATCCTGGAGCAGGACAGCCGCGAGGAACCCGACCACGGCCGGGCCCACCAGCAAGGCCAGCAGGTGGTTCCCGATGGACAGCCCCGCCAGATACAGGATGAGGAGCAGGACGTGCGACGCGCGCACCGTCCCACGGTTCGCGCGCCAGACCAGGCAGAGCCAGGTGATCGCCGCTATGGTGAAGGTGGCGGCGGCGTACACCTCGGTCTCATTGGAGTTCTGCCAATTTGTGAATGTGAATGCCGAGATGAGCACCGCGGCAAGGCTCCCCCCGACCCGCAAGAGCCGGGCACCCGGTTCCGGCAGGTCGGCGGCGTAGCGCGCGAGGGTCTCATGGACGACGAGAAACAAGAACCCGGCGGCGCAGGCACTCAGCGTCGCGCTGAGCAGATTGGTCCGCTGAGCGTACTCAGAAAGCGGCACCAATGCACCCCACACATGCCCAATCAGCACGAACAGCGGTGTGCCAGGCGGATGCGGGATACCCAGGTTCTTCGCCGCGGCGATGAACTCTCCCGCGTCCCAGAATGTCACAGTCGGCGCGAGCGTGATGACGTATCCGGTCAGAACAAGCGCCGTGGCGAGGACAGCCAAGAGGTAGGGAGGGCGGCGGGTGGTCATTCAGGCGGTGGGTGTGAGGAGTGAGAAGTAGGAAGTGAGGAGTGAGGAGTGAGGAGTGAGGAGTCAGAAAGGAAACGTGAAGAGTGGAAAGGGGATCCGCTGCCTTACACCCTCGACGTTCCACCTTACGCGTCTTGAGTCGTTCACCGCTCACCTCCGACCGCCGCAGCGACCGACAGCGCATCCCGGGCCATGGCCACGTTGTGCACTCGAAAGAGCCGTGCGCCCCGTTCGTAGGCAACCACGCAGGCCGCAGCTGTGGCGACGTCGCGATCGCCGAGCTCCCGACCCGTCACGCTCCCGAGGAACCGCTTTCGAGACGGTCCGACGAGGATGGGACGTCCCAGGGAACGAAGGGCCGCCAAGCGGTCGCACAGCAGCAGATTCTGCTCCGCGGTCTTGGAGAATCCGAAACCGGGGTCGAGCACGATGCGCTCTGCCGGCACACCCGCGGTGAGGGCTCGATCGAACGCCGCACCCAGCTCCGTCCGCACCCCGGTCACCACATCCGGGTCGTACTCGGCGTCATCCAGCCGTGCCATGGTGCTCACCGTTCCCCGGCTATGCATCAGGATCACCCCCGCGCCGGCCTGTGCCGCCGTCCGGGCCATGGCGGGGTCCAGTCGGAATGCGGAGACGTCGTTCACGATCGCGGCTCCGGCCTCGACCGCCGCGCGCGCGACGCCAGCTTTGACGGTGTCCACTGAGATTGGGACGCCGGGGTGGCGTTTCACCAACGCTTCAAGCACCGGCATGACCCGGGAGAGTTCGTCGGGCTCCGGGACCGGCTCGCTGCCCGGCCGCGTGGATTCGCCGCCGAGGTCGAGCACGGCCGCCCCGTCCGCCACGAGCCGGTCAGCCTGGGCCACCGCGGCGTCCGGCGCCAGAAATCGGCCACCATCGCTGAAGGAATCGGGGGTGAGATTCAGAATGCCGAGGATCACGGGGCGATCGAGGCGGATGGAGCCCCGGGCGGTCACCCAGCTCGCAGGTGGTTCCGGAGTCAGCAGCAGACCGACGGCAGTCGCCACATCCGCGAGTGGCGGTGGCACCGTCCACGGTCGCGCCAGTGCCCCGAGTCTGGCTTCGGGCCCTCCCACGATGGCCCAGTCCGGACCGGTGATGACTTCAACGCCTAGCTGACCCGCGTAGTGAACCAGTGCGAGGATGGTGGAATCATCGAGGCCCGATAGCTCGATCGCCAAGGCGGCCATTCCACCAGCCGCGGCGTCGGCTCGGGCCTCGTCCACCCCCCGCGCGCGCAGCGCTTCGATAACGGCGCGCGGGGAATGGCACGGGAGACCGCGGGCGATCACGCGCCCATCGGCTCCGCGGGCGGCGCCCCGAGAATGGGCTTCCGCTGCGGCGCCGCATCTGCCTTGGGCGCCTGGGCGGCGGCGGGAGAGATCGGCGTCGAGGAGGGCAGCAGCGGCTGCAGCGGCTTGCCCTGGGCGATGAGGTCAAGATCCTCGCGGTCAATGGTTTCCCGTTCGAGCAGCTCTGCCGCGATCTTGTCCAGCAAGGTCCGGTGTTGGTTGAGGATCCGTCGAGCGTTCTCGTGGGCCTCGTCGAGGAAGAGCTTGACTTCATCGTCCACGACCTGGGCGGTGCGCTCGGAGACCTCGCGCCGCTGGCCGAATTCCCGGCCGAGGAAGATCTCCTGCTCCCGGTCGCCGATGGCCATCATCCCGATCTTCTCACTCATTCCGAACTGGGTCACCATCCGGCGCGCGATCGCCGTCGCCTGCTCGATGTCGCTGCCAGCGCCAGTCGTCACCATGTTGGGGCCGAAGACCAGCTCCTCGGCGACCCGGCCACCGAAGGCAATCGTGAGTCGGCCGATGAGGAACTGCTTGGTATGCCCGTAGCGGTCCTTCTCCGGCAGCGACATCATCAAACCCAGGGCCCGGCCACGCGGCACGATGGTCACCTTGTGGATCGGATCACTGCCTTCGGTCTTGAGCGACACCACGGTATGCCCCGCCTCATGATAGGCGGTCAGGCGGCGCTCGTCCTCTGAAAGCACGAGGCTCTTTCGCTCGACCCCAAGCATCACCTTGTCCTTGGCGTCCTCGAAATCCTGCATATCGACCAGCGGCTTGTTGCGACGGGCGGCGAGCAACGCGGCTTCGTTGACCAGGTTGGCCAGGTCTGCCCCTGCCATCCCTGGGGTTCCCTTGGCGATGATTTCGAGGCTCACGTCGGCAGCAAGCGGGATCTTGCGCGTGTGCACCCGCAGGATTCCTTCCCGACCCCGTACATCCGGCGCGTCCACCACGATCTGGCGATCGAAGCGCCCCGGGCGGAGCAGCGCGGGATCGAGCACATCCGGCCGGTTGGTCGCAGCGATCAGGATGACGCCATCGTTCGACTCGAACCCATCCATTTCGACCAGCAGCTGATTGAGCGTCTGCTCCCGCTCGTCGTGACCGCCGCCCAATCCCGCCCCGCGATGCCGGCCGACGGCATCGATCTCATCAATGAAAATGATGCATGGTGCGTGCGCCTTGCCCTGCTCGAAGAGGTCCCGGACGCGGGAGGCACCGACGCCCACGAACATTTCCACGAAATCCGACCCGGACATCGAGAAGAACGGCCGGCCGGCCTCGCCGGCGACCGCCTTGGCGAGCAGGGTCTTACCGGTGCCCGGCGGCCCAACCAGAAGCGCACCTTTGGGGAGCCGGCCGCCGAGCCGGGTGAACTTCCCGGGATCCTTCAGGAACTCGATGATTTCCTGGAGTTCGACCTTGGCTTCGTCCGCACCGGCGACGTCGGCGAAGGTGAGCTTGGGCGTGTCCCCGGAGAGCAGTTTGGCCTTGCTCTTTCCAAAGCTGAAGGCGCGGCTACCGCCGGCTTGCAACTGGCGGAGCAGAAACACCCACAGCCCGATGATGACAATCCACGGCAGCGCAGCCAAGAGGAAGTTGGCCACTCCAATCTTCGGTTCCTTGGCCGAAATCGGCACGTTCGCGCGCTCCAACTCCGTCAGCAGCGCTTCGCTGTCCTTGATGGGCAGGAGCACTACGAAGGCCTTGGCCTTTCGCCCGTCCTGCGGGACGGGGTTGACGAACTCGCCTTCGAGCTGCTTGCCGTCGTACACCGTGACGTTCTTCACGTTGCCCAGCGACAGCTGCTGCTTGAACGAGGTATAGGTGAATTCCTGCACCGTGCTCCGCTGACTGTTCATCAGCTGGAACAGGGCCATCGCCACCAGTGCCACGAGCAGCCACAGGGCGAGGTTCTTACTCAGACTCCGCCAGTCGGGACGCGGCGGCGAAGGGGGCATGCGTTCGGCCATTCAAGACAATTCCGCGATGTACGGGAGGTGCCGGAAATCCTCCGCGTGATCCAGGCCGTAACCCACCAGAAACGTCGGTGGGGCCACGAACCCCGCGAACCGGAGGTCCGGCAACGGGGGTGCGATACGCTTATCCAGCAGAGCACAGATCGCAAGGCTCCGAGGTCCCCTGGAGCGCAACCGGTCTATCAGGGAGGCCACGGTTCGACCGCTATCAATAATATCCTCAACGACCAGGATATGCCTGTCCGCCAAGTGGGCGGCCGGCTCGTAGAGCAGCCGGACCTCCCCGCTCGAGACCGTATCGGCCCCGTAGGAGCTCGCCACCAGGAAGTCCACGGTGAGCGGTCGCTCAATCGCCCGGACAAGGTCGGCGAGGAAAATGAAGCTCCCTTTGAGAAGCCCGATCAGGAGCAGTTCACCGTCCGGATAGGCGGCGGTGATCTCCTTGCCGAGCTCCATCACCCGTCGAGCAATGGCGTCCCGCCCGAATACCACTGCGCCGAGAGACCGCCCCCCGGCGCGGGGCTCAGCGGCCAGACTCGACATCGATTCGTAGCGCAGGCGCTCCGGCCGGCGGCAACAGCACGGTCGAGCGACAGACGCCGGGAATCCACGCCAGACTTCCCTGCCCTTCGATCATCGGCCAATGGCTCCTCTCGCTGCGCGGAATTTTGGCGTCCTGAAAGCAGCGCACCGCCAGCCGATGGCCCCGTCCGCCCAAGGGCGCCAGCCGATCGCCCGGGCGCCAGTGCCTGAGTGCCAGTGCCTCCGGGATGAACCACGCGGTCGAGCCGTCGCGGGACTGCCGCGCGGGTGCAGGTTCGGTGCGCCAGCGAACCTTCCACCCACCCCAAGTTTCGACCCCGGCCCCGTCATTGATGATGAGCGTTGATTCGCCGACTTGGCGATTCGGCGATTTGACGACTCGGCGGCTCGCCCGGACGGCCGTCAAGCGATCGAAGTCGAGAGTGAGAAGCCAACCTTGGCCCACATCAGATCTGGAGCCGCTCGGGGCATCCTTGAGTGCGGCGAGAGCTCGACGGACGCGCGTGCTACCCGCGGGACCACCGGCGCGGCGAATCATGGCCTCCGTCAGCGTGCCGGCGAGCGCCTCGGGCAGTGCTCGGATGGCCGACAGACGGATGGAAGCCCTTCCCTTGGCGAGGTGGAAATCGAGACCCGGCCATCCCTTGAGAGCGGCGTCCCAGGCCTGACGATTGCGCGCCGCATGACGGCGAGTCTCGGCGAGTTTCGCGTTGAGGTCGGGGAGTCTGGCTTCGAGGTGCGGATACAACTCAGAACGGATCCAGCCGCGCAGGTGACACGGCTGGTGATTCGACGGATCCTCCCACCAGGTCAGGCCGTGGCGCTCTGCGTAGCCGGTGATTGTCGCGCGGGAGAACGGCAGCAAAGGTCGGACGATGTCGCGACTGCGCGCCTGCATTCCAGCGAGGCCGGCGGGACCGGAGCCGCGGAGCATTCGCATCAGGATTGTCTCGCGCTGATCGTCGGCGTGATGGGCGGTCACAATCCAGCGGGCCCCCAGCTCCCGGCGCTTCTGGCGTAGCCAGCGATATCGAGCGATCCGCGCCCGCGTCTCCCTGGTGTCGCCACCCAACACGAGGCGTCCCGTGATACACCGCAGCCCGAGCGACCGGGCGAGCGCCTCGACCTGCGATGCGACCAGCGCGCTATCAGGATGGATACCATGGTCCACGTGCGCGACCACCAGGTCCAAGCCGTGCCGGTCCCGGGTCTTCGACAGCAGGTCCAAAAGGACTACGGAATCACGCCCGCCGGAGACCGCCACGAGCACGGTTCCCGGGCGCGGGATGAGCGCCGCAACACCCGCCGCGAAACGCTCGAGGAGGCGCATGCTAGTGGGAGGGTTCCGCGGATTCGTTCACTTCCAATTGGAAGCGAGGGATTTCCGCCGCGAAAGTGGTCCCATCGTCCCGCACGAAGTAGTACTCGCCTTCCATATAACCTGAGGGGGACTTGAGAACGCAGAAGCTCTGGTACTCGTGCACTTGTCCCTGCAGCAGCGTCGGCTGCTCGCCGACCACGCCCTCGCCTTCCACCACGGTTTCCTCGCCCATGGAATCGTGAATGAGCCACCGGCGGCTGCGCAGCTGGGCGGTGGCCGTGCCGATATTCTCGATCCGGACAAAGTAGGCGAACACGAAGTGCTGCCGGAGCGGATGCGAGCGCTCCGGGAGGTACGCGGGCCGAACGCTGATCCGGATGCCCTCGGTGAGACGATAGTAGAAAGGTGAAGCCGACATACCTGAAAATTACGCCGGGGGCGGGAAGTCGAACAGGCCACCGGGCCAGGCCCTGGGAGGCGTGACGCCTTTGAGTCGGATTCGGCGGTCCGAAGTCATTAGACCGACGGGCGTGCGACTTGCATGTCGTCCGGACATGCCATCAGACCGACGGCGGCTGGTTCCGCCTCGATTGGGAGGGGTTGATCCTCCGGCGGCATGAATCGATCTTGTTTCCCGGCTTCTCACTCACATTCTCAATCTGGAGACCGCTGATGCCCAGGTCCGCACCGCGGCGTGCTGCGCCCACTGCCACGCTGGCCCTCTCGCTCGCCATGCTCGGGATATCCCTGCCCGGGGCCGCTGTTGCCCAGGACCAGATGACTACGGTGTCGGACAAGCACATGGAGACAATCCTGTCCGATATGGACATCGACTTCACCAAGTCCAAGGACCATACGTGGAAACTGACGCTTGACGGCCACAAGGTCCTGTTGTTTCTGGCCAACGATAATACCGACGCCCAGCTCTACATCGCCTTCAGCGACAAGACTGTCAGTCCCAGCAAGATGAATGAATGGAACAAGAGCAAGCGCTTTAGCCGGGCCTATGCGGACGATGACAGCAACCCCGCGCTCGAGAACGACCTGGATTTTGCGGGAGGGGTAACGGACGCCACTATCAAGACCTGGATCAGGCTGTACCGGAACACGGTCACCCAGTTCATCAAGTTCCTGAACACATAAGCTCGGCGGCCAGCGGGAGGAGAAGGGTCACCTTCGCGGTGGCCCTTTTTCTTTGGCCTAAATCGCCACGCCGGCGCCGGGCTGCTGGTCTCGAGCCGCCGGCCGGAACCGCCCACGGTGCGCGCGGCAGCGATCTGGAGCGCCCTGTGGGTGGGAGTGGCTCTCGCGTATCGACCTCGAGTGCTACCGTTCGACCACAGGGGATCATGCGGAGCCGCGTGAATCGCGGCAGGCGTTCACCGCAGCTTCACAGGACTTTTAGTCCCTCGATGCTAGGCTTCCAAAGGCTCCGGCGACGCACCGAGCCGTCCGTCCTGCACGCTCATGGGGTGACTCTCCGCCGGGGGGAGTGACAGCGGTCAGTTCATCATGGTTCCTTCCCGGGAGGGAAGGGAACAACAAGGAGGTTCCCAATGAGAGGCTACATCGCGGACATCGAAGACCTGACCGAGGCGAACAATGACTTTCGCCACGTTCTCTACACCGGCCCGAACATGCAGCTGGTGCTGATGGCCCTCGAACCAGGCGAGGAGATCGGTGAGGAGATCCATAAGGATACTGACCAGTTCTTCCGCGTGGAGAAGGGGAAGGGCGAGGTCTGGATCGAGGGACACAAGACGAAGATCGAGAGCGACACGGCAATTGTCGTCCCTGCGGGTGCGAAGCACAACATCAGGAATACGGGCGAAGAGGCGCTCAAGCTGTATACGCTGTATGCGCCCCCTCACCATGTCGATGGCACCGTGCACGTGACCAGGGCGGAGGCCGAGGCGTCGACGGAGCACTTCGTCGGACAGACCACGGAGTAGTCGCCGGCAGGCGGAAGTCGAGTGTGCTGGCCGGTGTCCGACATGGGCGCCGGCCACCCTCGGAAGGGCTCCCACCATGGACACGGCACCATCCCCGGTAGCAGACTATGCGGGATTTCGTTATGGGGTGCGGCCAAATGGGACGTGGGGTCGTCACCCGGCTCCTGGCCAGTAGCCATACCATCACCCTGTTTGAGATCGACCCGCACTCCGGCACAGCCTGGAAGGTTGATCATGCCCACGACCGGCTGAGGGGGAATTCCATGGGCGTATCGAAGCAGGACATCTTCGGCGAGGGGGAAGGAGCCCAGCCGGCCACACCGGAAAGCTATGGTCAGGCGCCGAGCGGGCACCGCCTTCCCGGAACGCTACGCCTCGGCGCTGTGAGGCTGCAGGTAGGCGACCTCGCCCGATCGCTTGAGTACTACCAGACGACTTTGGGTATGCGGGTGCTGCGCCAAGGGGCGGGTTACGCCGCGCTCGGCGCGATGGCCGGGGACGCGGCACTGGTCGAACTCTACGAGCTGGCCGGGGCGAGTCCGGTGCCGCCCCGCGGACGCATCGGCCTCTACCACTTTGCCATTCTAGTGCCTGATCGGGCGTCGCTTGGGACGTTCGTACGCCACCTGAGCGAGGTCGGCGCGCGCGCCGGAGCCGCAGACCATCTGGTGAGCGAGGCGTTCTACCTGCAGGACCCGGACAACCTCGGCATCGAGGTCTATGTGGATCGGCCGCGAAACACCTGGCAGCGAATCGGGCGGCAGCTCATGATGGCCACCGATCCTGTGGACGCTGCCGGACTGCTGCGGGCCGCAGGCAGCGCTTCATGGCAGGGCATGCCGGCGGGGACGGTCATGGGCCATGTCCATCTGCATGTCGGCGCGATCCCCGCCGCGTCGGCCTTCTACTCCGAGGCGCTCGGCTTCGATCGCACGGTGTGGCAGTACCCGGGGGCGTTGTTTATGGGTGCGGGAGGTTATCACCATCACCTTGGCGCGAACACGTGGGCTGGCAGTGGCGCGACGCCGCCGATAGAGGGAGAGGCCCGCTTGTTGGAGTGGACGATCGAACTGTCCGACGCCACGAGTCTCGAGGCCACCGCGGCGAGTCTCGTCCGGTCGGGATTTTCGGCTGAGCCGCTGAGCAGCGCAGGCATTGGATCCGGGTTCATGACTCGTGACCCATGGGGCACCCAGATCCGGGTCCAGCCAGCGTCGGCGGCGCAGGATAGCTGACGCTGCGAATCATTCTGCGCCGAACGGTACGGCCGCGTCGGTTCCGAACGACAGAACCCCCGCTACTCCGTCGGAGCGCGAGGGTTCAGACCATAGCTGGGGGCGGATTCGAACCGCCGACCCCGGCATTATGAGTGCCGTGCTCTAACCACCTGAGCTACCCAGCCAGAAGACAATTGCTGATTGCCAATTGCTGATTAGCTGACGGTGTACGGTTACCAATCAGCAATCAATCAGCAATTGGCCTCTCGAGCGGCCTATCCTAGTAGTCCGGCCTATTCCCCGTCAAGGCTATCGATCACGATTCGATAGACGTACTCACCCTTGCGGATCATGCCGAAGTTGTCGCGGGCGAGCTGCTCGAGCAGTCTCCGATCCGTCTGCACCTGCTTGGCGTAGCGGGTGAGCGAATCCACCTCCACCGTCAGGCGCTCGATCGTGGCGCGCTCCTCCCGCTCCTGCCGCTTGAGCTCCAGCCAGTCGAACGTGCCGTACTCCCCGCCGAAGAGCGCGAAGACGGCCGCCCCCGTCAGTACCGCGATCGTGAGGAGCTTCTGCCGGCTCACAGGGCGTAGAGGTCCCGGCCAGGGTACTGGGCGATCTCACCGAGCTCCTCCGCGATGCGGAGCAGCTGGTTGTACTTGGCAACCCGGTCGGTGCGGCTCGCGCTGCCCGTCTTGATCTGCCCCACGCCGGATCCAACGGCCAGATCGGCGATGAAGGTGTCTTCGGTCTCACCGGAGCGGTGCGAGATGACCGCGCCATAGCCTGCGGTCTTCGCCATCTCGATACACTCGAGTGTCTCGGTGAGAGTTCCGATCTGGTTCACCTTGATGAGCACCGCGTTGGCGATCCCCTGCTCAATTCCTCTCCCCAGCCGATCCACGTTGGTCACAAAGAGGTCGTCACCCACCAGCTGGCAGCGGTCACCGAGCCGCGTTGTGAGCAGCTTCCAGCCTTCCCAGTCGTCCTCGGCGAGGCCGTCCTCGATGGATACGATGGGATAGCGGTCCACCCAGGCACTGTACAGGTCCACCATGCCCGATGCCGGGCGCCGGCTCCCGTCGCCTTTCTTGAAGACATACTCGCCGTCCTGATAGAACTCCGACGCAGCCGGATCAAGCGCGATCGCGATGTCGCGTCCGGGTTCGTAACCAGCGGCCTGGATCGCTTCCATGACAACGTCGAGTGCTGCCTCGTTGGACGGCAGCATCGGCGCGAACCCACCTTCGTCCCCGACGGCCGTCGACAGCTTCATCCGAGTCAGGACCTTCTTGAGGGCGTGGAAGACCTCGATCCCCATGCGGAGTCCTTCCGGAAAGCTGTCCGCACCGATCGGCACGACCATGAACTCCTGAGCGTCCACGTTGTTCGAGGCATGGGCACCGCCGTTCAGGATGTTCATCATCGGTACCGGCAGCACCCGCGCGAGGGGACCGCCGAGGTAGCGGTAGAGTGGCAGTCCCGCATCCTGCGCCGCTGCCCGGGCGATGGCGAGCGACACCGACAGCATCGCGTTGGCGCCCAGCTTGCTCTTGTTGGGCGTTGCATCGGTATCCAGCATCTCCTGGTCGATCGACACCTGATCCTCGGCGGCCATCCCTTCGAGCCTCGGCCCGATGACCTCATTCACATTTCGCACGGCCTCCAGCACGCCCTTCCCCAGGTAGCGTTTGGGATCACCGTCGCGCAACTCAACCGCCTCGTGTTCGCCGGTTGAGGCGCCGCTCGGCACGGCG
This sequence comes from uncultured Gemmatimonadales bacterium, assembly GCA_963748035.1. Lineage (GTDB taxonomy): Bacteria > Gemmatimonadota > Gemmatimonadetes > Gemmatimonadales > GWC2-71-9 > JADJOM01. Next base: position 1,169,009 of record CAVVHO010000005.1, read on the forward strand.
GCCCGTCCGGTCGCGCCGCTGGACAGCACGACCTCCGTTTCGACCGTCGGGTTGCCGCGGCTGTCGATGATCTCGCGACCATGCACTTCGATGATGGTGGACATGAAGTCAGGGGTTGAGGAGGTGATCCGAAGATTGGGGGAACGTAAACGGGGAGAGGGTAACCCTGAAGGGCTTCCTCGCAGCGGGGCGCGCTAGCGTTCATAGGGCGCGCCCAAGAGTGCTCGGTCGCGGGGGAACGGGAGAACGGGGGAACAGGGGAACGGGAGGGGCAGCGCTCGCCCTGTCAGCCTTGTCCGCCTGTCCGCCCGCTCAGGCGAAGTGGTCGTAGCCTCGCAGGGCCATCGGTTTCCCGGCCAACACGAAGTGCGTCCCGCTTCCCTGCCCCACCTGCGCCGATCCGGGTGAGCGGCAGCCCGACGAGCTGCGTGAAGCTGGCGGCATCCTCGTCCCTGAACCTTGGGGGAAGCGCAACGAGCAGTTCGTAGTCCTCTCCCCCGACAGCCGCAAACATCGCTGGCGCAAGAGCGGCCGCCTTGACCACGTCCGGCACCGCCGGATGGATCGGCAGCAGATCCAGATCGATCTCCAGTCTCACGCCAGAGGCGGCGGCGAGATGCTCGGCGTCGCCACCCAGGCCGTCGCTCAGGTCGAGCATCGCGTGGGCGCCGGCGTCCGCCAGTGCGACGCCGGCGGCGATCCGGGGGATGGGATGGGCAAACGCCGCTCTGGCCTGCGCCGACGGGATCCTGCCCGCTCGCCACTCTACCAGGGCAGCGCGCGCGCCGCCGAGGGCACCGGTCACCCAGATTCCGTCACCCACCATCGCGCCGCCGCGCGTCACTGGGCGCCGGGCACGGCCGATGACCGTCAGGTTCACCACCCAACGCTCGCCGGCGGAGAGATCGCCGCCTGACACCACGCCACCAGCCGCCACGGCTGCGGCGCCGATGCCTGCCATGAGCGCGTAGAGATCTTCGTCCGTGGCGGCGGAAGGGACGGCCACCCCGGTCAGCACCGCGACGACTTCCGCCCCTTCGGCTGCGAGGTCGGACAGGGCCGCGCTCGCGGCCCGCCAGCCGATTTCTTCCAGCGTGAGCCAATCGCGGCGGAAGTGAATCTCCTCCACCGCCAGGTCCACGCTGACAACCAGTCGGCCCGGTCCATCGGGAATGAGGGCGCAGTCGTCGCCGATGTCCCGGGCAGCATTCCCAAGGCGAGCAAGGATGCCCCGGAGCCGGTCGAATTCGCGCCCAGGCCCGAGACCCAGATTACTCATTGTCCGACGAGGTCGAGGCGAAAGCGCACCAGACCCTGCAGAGTGGCCACCCAGAGGTAGGTATCATCGACGGCGATATCGGTCACCCTGGCAGGCACCTCGTCCGGCACCCGAAAGGGGCGACGCAGTGGGGTGTTGAGACTCGCAAACCCGACGCCCTGTTCCCCGGCCAGGTACAGCCCGGCGCGGCCGTTGACGATCGTGTGCAGTCGTCCGAGCGCATTGCCGAGCAGCGGGCCAAGGACGAACAGACCAGTCGCAGGATTGCGCCATAGCAACCGGTCCTGGAGCAGCGCGATCAGGGTGTCGGCTCGCCAGGTGATGTCCACCACGGTGGCCTGCATCGCCACGCTCTGGCGGAGCGCCTCAGGCTGCAGCAGATCGGCTTCGCCGGGCACGGAAGCGAACAGGCCGAGTCGGGTCCCAACCCACACGGTGTCACCACCGATGGCTACCGCAAGAGCGGCGTCGGAAAAGTTGGGGGCGAGCCGCTGAAACCCATTGGAATCGGAGAAGCTCGCAAGGCCGTGCGCAGTGGCCGCCACGATCCGACCGCGCCGTTGTGCCAGCGCCAGCACCCGCGGATCCGGAAGACCGCGACCCTCGTCGTAGCGGACATAGTCGTCGGACTTGGGTGTGATCCGAACAACGCCGCCATCGGTGGCGATCCAGAGATCCGATTCGCGCCCGACGAGACGTCGCGCCTGCACGAAGGGGAGTCCGGTTGCGCGCGGACCGCGAAGCCAGGTGAACTTGTCGAACTTCGCCGAGACGAAGCTCACGCCCGGATCGGTGGTCGGGGTGCGCTCGGTGACCACCCATACTCCACCGGTACCGGCGAATACTGCGTCTACCACGTCGCTCGGCAGCCCGAACGTCAGCGGCTCGGGGATCCCAGCGCCATCCTGGAGGAAGACCAGCCCCGCACCAGCGGTCCCGAGGAACCATCCCTGGCCTCCAAAACCCTGCGCCCGGGCGGCGGCGGTGTAGCGGACGTTCCGAAGCCGATTGTTGAACAGGAGCGCGGCGCTGTTGGCCGAGATAGCGGGATTGTCCCGAATCGCCTGGTTGATGGTTTGGGGGCGGACCGGACGCCCAGGCGCGGCGCTTGGGAGAGCAATCCCGCCGCGTTGCGCGACGTACCAGCCCCCCGCGGTACGCAGGAATAGGCCGGCAGCGGGTGCGTTCTCATCCAACGCGGCATCCGCGACGCCTCCGGGTATCGTCCCCTGCTCCCACAGGCGAATTCCCGGATCAAACCGGAGCCAACCACCGCGGCGTACCAGCCAGAGGCCGCCGTCGACGGGGTCGGCAAGAGCCAAGGAGACATCGCGAAGCTGAGACGGATCTGGTGGCTGCCACGGTCCATTCCACTGATGCGCCAAGGGATCCCAGGCGAGTACCGACGAGGGGGTTACGACAAAGACCCGTTCGCGGGAGACCGCCAGCGCCGAAATGGTGGTGAAATCCCCGATCACGGTGCGATCCTCCGGGGACCAGTCTCGACCCTGCGCGACCAGGCTTGGTGAGGTCAGCGTCGCCAGTGATATCCACAGGAGCCCAGCGAGACCTGTCCTTACCATCGTTGCGGCGCTTCGAGCTCGAGCAGCACGGGCGGGCGTGAGGGGGCGCGCACCAAACGCATGGTCTCCCACGTGCGCCACAGGTCCGGGAGTGCTCCGATCACGTCCATCGGTCGCATCGCTCGCGCGGTAACCCGCCTGGCCGCGAGATCAGCCGCCCGCCCCAGCGCCTGCGCGGCAACGGCGGCGGATGATCCGGGATGTTGCAGTTGCGCCAGAAAAGTGCCCACTAACCCGCTCAACACGTCACCGCTGCCTCCAGTTGCCAGCCCCGGGTTACCGGCGGCCACGGTGAACAGCGGGCCGACCTGACTCGCCACTACCGTCGGCACACCTTTGAGCAGGACGGTACAGCCGGATGCCTCCGCGGCACGGGCCGCCGCCGACCAGGGGTCGCACTCCGCCCCATCGGCCTGGGCGGAGAAGAGCCGCCGGAACTCCCCGGCGTGCGGAGTGAGGACCACCATGCGGCCCGCCGTCAGCTCTCGAAGCTCGGATACGGACCCGACAAAGGCGTTGAGGGCATCCGCGTCGAGGACAACGCAACGAGAGCGCCGCATCACGGCGGCCACGAACTCGCGCCGCGCGTCACCCCGGCCCAGCCCCGGGCCCACCACAACGGCGTGGCTTCGGTCGAGCAGTTCTATCAACGCGGGAGACAACGGAGCCGTGAACTCGTGCTTCAGCGTCTGCAGATCGGGTTCGGCCGTAACCAGGACGTCGATGGTCGCCGCAGGAGCGACCGCGTGCACCAGGCCCGCGCCTGCCGCAAACGCCGAACGGGCCGCGAGCCGGAGTGCGCCGCTCATTCCGGGCTCTCCGCCGATGACCGCCAGCCGACCTCGAGTTCCCTTGTGATCTCGGGAGGCGAACCGCCCCTGTACCCGCGCAGCCTCGATGTCCGTCAGGAAGTTGGGCCAATCCGGATCGGCCGCGGGATGTCCGATGTCGACTACCACCACGTCACCGCACTCATCGCGGGCGAGCAGGTGGCCGCGACGGAGCCCACCAAAGGTGATCGACAGTTTCGCGACTACCGAGGCACCGTGGGTCGTGCCCGTCGCGAGATCGACCCCGGTGGGACCGTCCACCGCGACGAGCGGCACTTCGAGTTCGTTGAGCCGGTCGACGAGGGCCAGGATCGTGGGACGGAGTGCCCCCTTGGCGCCCGTGCCGAGCAACGCATCGACCGCAAGCGTCACCGCCGGCCAAGGCCCGTCGGGCTCCACCGCGCGTACCCCTTCCGCGCTGGCGCGCGCCGCCATTTCGCGGTTGAGGGGCGATCCTTCCGCCGCCACGGGGGCCACGAAGACCGGAACGTCGAGCTGGTGCAGCGCCCGCGCGATGACCCAACCGTCGCCGCCGTTGTTGCCGGGGCCGGCTGTCACCAGCACTCCGCCAGCGAGCCGATCGGGAAATCGCGCCGCGATCACGTTGGCCGCGGCCCGGCCCGCCGCATCCATCAGGGTCACGAGCGCAATCCCCGCTGCTTCGGCGCGGCGATCCCATTCGGAAGCTTGTTCTGGAGAGAGGACCGGGAGGAGCATGGGGGGAAGGTAGTTGCGGAGGCGGGGCGGGTGTCGGTGATTCGCCATCCGCCGTCCGCCGTCTGTATGCCTGCTGTCGGATATCTGCGGAAGTCGGATGGCGGATGGCGGATGGCCTCCTACACCTGATCCTCCCACATGCCGCCGGCGCAGAGGGCAGCTACCCCTTCCCAGGGGTACGGTTCACTGAACGCCGAGCCGAAATCGTAGACGCCGGCAAAGTCCTCTTCCCGATCGGCAGGCTGAGTGGAGAGCAGCCCGGATCGCACCAGTATGAAGACGATCCGCCCAAGGTCCTCAGTACGCCGGACCCCCCAGTAGTTCAGCACCTCAGGGGCGAGCAGCCCGAACTGCCGTACGGCAAAGTCGCGGCAGGCCCAGGAGAGCTCCGGCCCGGTCACGTGCCGGCGCGCCTCGAGGCGCGACTGGAGGAACTCGATCGCCGCGAGCACAAACAGGAAGGCCCGCTCGTCATAGCGGCCTTCCTCGGCGCGCAGGCGCTTCAGGATATCGGTCGAGAACTGCAGATCATGCATAGCGATTGAGGAGCCCGGGTCAGGACTGAGCGAAGCTAGGACCCGGCGTCCCCGGAATCAAGCGCCGCGCGCCTGGTACAGCGGAAAGGCGCGCGTGAGCTCGATCACTTCATCTTTCACCCGGGCGATGGTCTGATCATCGCGCCGGGTGAGCACGTCGTCAATGAGCCGGGCAATCTGCCGGAACTCGGCCTTCCCCATTCCCCGAGTCGTGAGGGCCGGCGAACCGAGCCGAATCCCGCTGGTGACAAAGGGTGACTGCGGATCATCCGGAATCGTATTCTTGTTTACGGTGATTTCGGCGCGACCGAGAAGCGCTTCTGCTTCCTTGCCCGTGAGGCCTTTGGGACGGAGATCCACCAGCATCACGTGGGTATCCGTTCCCCCGGAGACAATCGCGAATCCGCAATCGATCATCGCCTGCGCCAGCTCCTTGGCATTCTCGACCACCCGCCTCGCGTACAGCTTGAAGTCGGGTGTCAGCGCTTCGCCGAACGCAACCGCCTTGGATGCGATGACATGCTCCAGCGGGCCACCCTGAGTCCCTGGGAAAACCGACTTGTTGACCGCCTGGGCCAACTCCTGGATGCACAGGATGATCCCGGCGCGAGGACCACGGAGAGTCTTGTGGGTGGTACTGGTGACGACCTGCGCGTGCGGAACGGGGGACGGATGCACCCCGCCGGCCACCAGCCCGGCGAAATGCGCCATGTCCACCAGCAGGTAGCCGCCTACCTCATCGGCGATGGAGCGCATCGCGGCGAAATCGATGATTCTGGCATAGGCGCTGCCGCCGGCGATGAGGATCTTCGGCCGCTCCTTGCGGGCGAGGTCTCGCACCGTGTCGTAGTCGATACGTCCCGTCGCCGGGTTCACCCCGTACTGCACCGCCCGCCAGATGGTCCCGCTATGGTTGACGGGGGAGCCATGGGAGAGGTGACCACCGTGTGGCAGCGCCAGGCCCATGATGGTCTCGCCCGGCTTGGCGATGGCCATGAACGCGGCAAAATTGGCCTGCGCGCCGGAGTGGGGCTGGACATTGGCGTGGTCGGCCCCGAAAAGCTGCTTCGCGCGATCGATGGCCAGCTGTTCTACCTTGTCCACTACCTCGCAACCCCCGTAATAGCGCTTGCCAGGGTAGCCTTCGGCGTACTTGTTGGTCAGTGGAGTCCCCATCGCATCAATGACCGCCCGGCTGGCGAAATTCTCGCTCGCAATCAGCTCCAAACCGTGCTGCTGACGGTGCAGTTCGGCGTCGATAAGATCGGCGATGGCGGGATCAGCCTGGCGGAGCGAAGCGTTGTGGTCCAGCGACATGGGTTCTCCCTTCAGGGTTCGATCTTCTCCACCCGGCGCTCGTGACGACCGCCTTCGAACGGCGCGTCCAGCCATGCCCGCAGGATCGCGAGCGCATCCTGTTCCGTGACAAACCGGGCCGGAAGAACCAGAACATTGGCGTTGTTGTGGGCCCGCGCCAAGCGGGCAATCTCCGGCGTCCACGCCACCGCGGCTCTCACTCCGTGGTGCCGATTGGCGGCGTAGGCCATCCCGAGCCCCGTCCCGCAGAGCAGAACCCCGCGGGCCGCCTCGCCCTTCTCCACCCGCGAAGCCACCGGGTGGGCGTAGTCCGGATAGTCGGTGGAATCAGTCGAATTTGTCCCGAGATCGAGCGGCTCGTAGCCCAACGCCTTGAGTTCCCGCTTCAGGCGTTCCTTGAGCTCGAACCCGGCGTGATCGGCGCCGATCGGAATGACCTCAGGCATGATAGCAGAGTATATGTACGGTTTGAATATTAATGCAGGGGCGGATGGGCGGACAGGCGGACGGGCGGACCGAACGCCGTAGGCCCTTACTCGCGACGACTTTCACTTCTCACTTCTCACTTTTCACCGTAGGCGTAAAATCCCTTCCCCGCCTTCCTCCCCAACTGCCCGGCCGCCACCATCCTTCGCAGCAGCGGACACGGGCGGTATTTGTCGTCGCCCAGCCCGCGGTGCAACACCTCGAGAATGGCGAGACAGGTGTCGAGCCCGATCAGGTCCGCGAGCATGAGGGGCCCCATCGGGTGGGCCATGCCGAGCTTCATCACGGTGTCGATGGCTTCGGGCGCGGCCACACCCTCCATCACACAGAACATCGCCTCGTTAATCATCGGCATGAGCACCCGGTTGGACACGAAGCCGGGATAGTCATTGACCTCGACCGGTGTCTTGCCAAGCGCGATGGCCAGATCCATGACAGTCCGAGTGGTCGCGTCGCTGGTGGCCTGACCTCGAATGACCTCCACCAGCTGCATCACCGGTACCGGATTCATGAAGTGCATGCCGATCACCAGCTCGGGGCGCTTTGTCTTCGCGGCGATTTCGGTGATCGAAATCGAACTTGTATTCGTCGCGAGGATCGTCCCCGCGGGGCAGGCCCTATCCAACTGCTCGAAGATCTGGAATTTCAGCGCGGGGTTCTCGGTGGCGGCTTCCACGGCCAGCTCGGCGTTGCGCGCATCTTCGACCGTGGTGGCAACCGCGATCCGGCCGGCGGCTTGATCCGATGCCTCCTGGGTCAGCGCGCCCTTCTTTACCAGACGACCGAGGCTGGCGTTGATGCTGCCTAGGCCCCGTTCCAGCGCCGCGGCCGAGACGTCGACCATCACGACCTGGTGTCCGCTGGTGGCGAATACCTGGGCGATGCCATTCCCCATGGTGCCTGCCCCGACGACGGTCACCTTCATGTCGACTCCTTCGCGCTCCAGCGCCAGATCACGACGGTCGCCAGGGTGATGGTCACGGTGGCGAGCAGTCCGCCCTCCGGACCGAAGTTGCCACCGGTCAGCCAGCCAGGTCCCCCGGGCGCAAAGTCAATCATGGGAATGCGAAACGGCAGGCCACTCACCGGTGCATCCAGCGCCGCAAGCGTCCCATTCCAGCCGAGATGAGCACCCCAAGCGGTCCAGATTCCGCCGGGGGCATAAAACGCGATCCCCAGAAAGACCCCCGCCAGCGCGATATTGACGAGGCCCAGAACGGTGGGGTTTGGATTGAGGAGATGGGCACAGGCGAAGAGCACCGACAGTGTGAGGAGCGCAGGGAGGCGACCGACGGCTCGGGCCAGCACCACCTGCCCCACCCCACGGAACATGATTTCCTCGAGGAGCGCCGCAGGTGCTAGGAGCAGTACAGTCTTGCCCAGTTGCGCCAAGTATTCAGTAATCCCGCCCTGATCCCGCAGAAAGCCCGCGTGACCGACCACGACTGAAAGTCCAACCGCCAGCATCGCTGGCGCCACACCGAGAATCAGCCCGAGTCCGAAACCGCGCCCGGCCCCAGCCAGCGGCAGCCAACGGAGATCGTCGAGTGTCAGCCCGAGGGCGTTGATTCCAATTGCCCAAGTCGCAAAGCCGAAGGCGAGGAAGCCACAAAGCGTTTGAATGACCAAGGTCTTGGGTGAGCCTGCCGCGACGGCGAGTCCGCCGGTGAGCGCGCGCACTCCCAACGCAAGACCGATCATCAGGCCAAGGCCCAGTCCCAGATACAGCACCGTCCACCCCAGGGCCTTGAGGGTGGACGGCCGCTCCATGACTGCGGCAGCTGTCATGCGCCCAGTCGGAAGGCGTGATGCCCGCGCCACATCACCACGGCCGCGAGGAGCACCTTAAGCAAATCCTGAAGGACAAAGGGAGCGACGCCCACGCTGAAGGCCCGCGCCGACTCACCGGTCAACACTGTGAGCTGGGCCCAGCCGCCGAGATAAATCACCAGCATGCCTGCGGCGGCGCCGATCAGGCAGCGAACAAACCGGCCTCGGGCCGCGTAACGGCCGGCTATCGCCGCTGCAACCGGGAAGGCGAGCAGATAGCCGCCGGTGGGGCCGAATATCCGGGCCAGACCAGGGGCGCCGATCGGGGCGAAGATCGGCGCCCCGAATGCGCCTACGACCAGGTAAAGAACCAGGGCACCAGCTCCCAGGGCCGACCCGAAGAGTCCGCCCACCAGCAGCACGGCCAGACCCTGCAGTGTGATCGGCACGGGAGAGGGAGGAACCGGTATCGCCACCTGAGCCGCCAGCGCGACAATCGCGGCTCCGGCCACGAGGGCGAGAGGCCACGCAAGTGGAATGCGGCTCCGCCGGGCGGCGACGGGAGCGACATGGGTCGCGCTCGAGCGGCGATTGGGCAGGGGCACGTTCGTCATTGTCAGATCCGTTCGACGGAGAGTGCCACGGCGTTCCCGCCGCCCAGACACAGCGTCGCGAGCCCAGTGGCCTTATGGCGATCCTTCATGGCGTACAGCAGCGTGGTCAGGACGCGAGCACCGCTTGCGCCGATCGGGTGACCCAGCGCAATGGCGCCCCCGTTCACGTTCACCCGGTCCCACTCCCATCCCAAGGCCCGGCCGTCCGCGATGGCCTGCACTGCGAACGCCTCATTGGCTTCGATCAGGTCATACTGGCCGATCGTTGTCCCGGCCTGCTTCATCAGGTTCTGCACGGCGAAAATGGGAGCGAAGAACAGGTCCTTCGGCTCACCGCCTCCCGTGGCGTATGCCGCCACCCGCGCCAGCGGTTTGAGCCCGTGCGCCTTGGCGAAGGCCAATGAGGCCACCACCAGCGCGCTGGCCCCGTCGTTGAGACCCGGGGCGTTTCCGGCCGTGACCGATCCATCCTTCAAGAAGGCCGGCTTGAGCTTCCCGAGGGCCTCGAGACTGGTGTCTTTCCGGGGCCCTTCGTCTTTCTCGATCTTGGTCGTGCCGCTCTTGGCCTTGACCTCCACCGCCACGATCTCCTCTGAGAATCGGCAGGCTTCCATGGCCGCGACGGCCTTCTGGTGGCTCTGGTAGGCAAGCTCATCCTGCTCCGCCCGTGTTACACCTGCCTTCTTCGCGGTGTACTCGGCGTATTCCCCCATGTGGTTATTGCCGAAGGAGTCCCACAGACCATCGTGGATCATTCCGTCGACCAGGGTTTGGTTGCCAGCCTTGATGCCGGTGCGATAGCCGTACACGTAGTGCGGCGCAGCGGACATGGCCTCCTGTCCGCCCGCAACGACACACTGGGCGTCGCCAGCCTTGATGCTCTGCGCCGCCAGCATCACGGCCTTGAGCCCCGAACCGCACACCTTGTTGATAGTCATCGCCGGCACAACCGGGGGCACGCCGCCATGAATCGCTGCCTGTCGCCCCGGCGCCTGTCCTGAGCCACCCTGGATTACCTGACCCATGATCACTTCGTTGATCAGCGCTGCATCGATGCCCGAACGGCGGATCGCCTCCCGGATTGCGATGGCGCCGAGCTGGGGGGCGGTGAAGCTAGCAAGGCCACCGAGGTACTTGCCGATCGGGGTTCGGCAGGCAGCGAGGATGACCGGTGTGGTTGCGTCGGACACAGTTGTCTGAGAAAAGAGTCTGCCAGGACTCACGGCGAGTCCCAAGCTCCACCGGAAGTATAGTGAGGAGTGGGGCTTAGGGGGCAGAGCCACCCCCTTGCTGCATAGCTATGCAGTGGATCGTGATCGGAGTCGCTGAAACCAGTAGGGCAGACTCGCCAGGGCCACCATGACGGCGGTGGCGACAAGTTCTCTTCGACCCAGTGTCGACAGGAGGGCCACGATGATGGCGCAGGAGAGCACCGGGATGGTGGGGCCGCCGGGGAGGCGGAGCGGTGCGCGGTCCGCCCGCACGTCGCGACGATCAAGCACCGCCGCCGCCGCGCACACGATCAGGTACATCGTCAGGCTGCCTGCAGCTGTCAGGATGGCAAGCGAGCGGAAGGACCCCGAGAGCGCCAGAGTAGCAGAGAGAACGACGTATGCGATGATCGCCACATACGGGGTGCGCCAGCGCGGGTGCACCGCTGCCAATCCACTCGGCAGGAGCCCGTTCCTGGCCTGGGCATAAATGGCGCGCGGAGTGCTGAGGGTATCCGCGGCGAAATAGCCCAGGGTCGAGAGCAGTGCTGTAAGTACGATGGCGCGCCGTCCCCACTGCCCCACAATGGCGCCTGCGGTTTCGGCCAGCGGCGCGGCCTTGTGCTGCGGCAGCTCCGCGCCGAGGACCCCTTGGGTAACGACCTGAAGCGCGATATAGAGCAACGTGACCGTTCCGAGCGATAACAGGATCGAGAGTGGCACGGCTCGCGCGGCGTCGTGCACCTCGCCGCTGGCGCTCAAGGCCCCCTCGGTACCCTGAAAAGTGAAGTTGAGGAGTACGATCATCTGAGCCAGAGCCGAGAAGCTCAGAGCACCGGTCCACCGCAGGTTGGCGGCACTCACCGCGAAGACACCGATCACGGCGATCAGAATCAGCGGCGTCACCTTAACGGCCGTCAACACCTCCGACACTCGCACGCCGGGTTTCACGCCCAGCACGTTGATCGTCACGAAAATTGCGTAAACGAGCAGGATTGCCACGACCCGCCCGCCGCCCGTCCCGGCCGTGAGCCAGACCTGGCCCAACGTATCCACGAAGAGGTTGCAGACCGCCGAGGTGGCGATGGCGCCGTTAGGCAGCCAGAGCATGACACCCACCAGCGAGCCTGCGAACGGCCCAAACGCGCGATCGGCGTAGGCGTAGAGGCCGCCATCCGCGGTGACTCGGCTCGCGGCGGCGGCGAAACAGAACATGACCAGCCCCATCATCGCACCGCAGAGCAGGAACGCGATCCAGCCGGCCGCCCCAAGCTCTTCCGCGACGATGGCGGGGACGGCAAAGATGCTCGCCCCGACCATGATGTTGATGGCATTGAGCGTGAGGGCCCGGACGCCGATGACCCGCTCGAGCGTGGTCACCCGCCGGCGACGAGCTTCTGGAACCTGGGATTCTGCCGCAGCGGATCGAAGTTGGGATCGATCTTGAGCCAAGCCGGGGTGATGATGTAGTGGGCTTTCAGCAGGATGTCGATCTGGTCGAGCGCCTTCTCGGGCTGTCCAGCCATAACGTAGATCCGGGCGAGCTGCTGGTTGTAGTACGGGCCATTGAAATGGTCAGTCGCAATGGATCCGAGAGCGACACCTTTCTGACCTTCGAGAACCGCCTCTGTAAGGCGGCCGGCGTAGCCGAGTGCCACGCCCATCAAGGCGTGAACCTGCGCGTCACCGGGTGAGTCCTCTAGTTGCATGGCGTACTCGATCCGAGCGCTATCGGCGTAGGCCCGCGATCGTGTCTTGTCCCCGAGGAGATCAAATGTCTGGGCCAGCGCCAGAGCCCAGTCGGCCCGGATGCCGGCAAAGGCGGAGGGTGGAAGCCTGACGAGCAGCCGCTGCTGGGCGCTGTCGGGAACCCAGACCAGGTCGAAATAGGTGGCGACGTAGGCAAGTACCGCAGTGGGATCGAACCGTCCGATGGCCTGAGATAGGACGGCACGGGCGCTGGTCAGGTCCCCCTGGCTGAGCAGAATCACCATTTTGTTCTGCACCGCTTCCATGGCGTTGGGATCGATCGCAATGGCCCGGTCGGCAGCCTCGATCGCCTCCGGAAAACGCCGCAGTCGAGCCAAGGTATAGGAAAGCCGCCGAACCGTGGACAGGGAGCGGGGGTCGAGTCGCTCCGCCTGCTGCAGCGCCGCCATGGCTGAGTCGTACTGGCCCAACGTCATCTGGGACAAGGCCGCCTGGGTCAGCAGCTCGGCGTTCTGCGGGGCGAGCCGCCGGCCTTCAGCGAACTGTGCCAGCGCGCGGGGGGCATCGCGGATCACATTGGTGTACAGCGACCCGAGGGCCATGTAGGCCATCGGCTCGCGGGGATTCAGGCGCTGCGCACGGCGGGCGGCATCATCGGCGGCGGCGGAGTCCTGGGGAGTGGGCGCCAGCAGGTAGAACGAAGTCCCATGGGCGCGAGAGAGCAACGCCCACGCAACAGCGAAATTGGAGTCGAGGGCGACCGCTCGCTCGAGCAGCGTGATCGCTGGGCGGATGTTGCCCTGGGGAGTGGCGCCGAGATCGCCGAGTAACTCGCTGGCTTTCAGGTAGGCGTCGTAGGCCGCGACATTGTCGGTCGGGCGGGCGGCGAGCTGTTGCTGCTCGACCGGTGCGATGGCCACGTTGAGGGCCTGGACCACGCGGCCGGCGATGTCGCCCTGCATCTGGAACAGATCGGTGAGCGGCGCATCGAAGGGCTGCTGCCAGCGGATCGTTGGCGCGCCGCGATTCACTTCGATGAGCTCAGGGCTTACGCGCACTCTGCCCTGACCGCCACTCCTCTCCCACCGCACCTTTCCCACGAGTAGGTACCCGACCTCAAGCTCCCGGCCAATCTCCTGCGGGGACTTGCTGGTGCCACGATACTGGCCCACGCTGGAGCTGGCGATGACCTGCAGCCCGGGCAACATCGCCAGCTTGCCGCGGATCTCGTCGGTCATCCCGTCGGCGAAATAACCATCGGCGGAGTCGCCAAGGTTTTCGAAAGGAAGCACTGCGAGCCGTTTCACCGAGGCATCGGAAGCCGAGCCGTCGCGTCCCCGCCGCCATGCAAAGAGGACTCCGACCCCGATCATGACACCCAGTATCAGCATCGCGAACAAGGGCCGGCGGACGAGCGTGTTCACCGCGCCGGAGGGCGGGACCGTCGACCCGTGAACCAAGGGGGCCGCGGCCGTCATCGCACCGGTACCCCGCGGCAGCGCCCGTACCAGTTCCGCCATCGAGGGAAAGCGGTCCGCCGGCGTCCGTGCCATGGCTCGGGCGATAACGGCATCCACCACCGGGCTCACACCGTCCCGGGCAGTATGAATCGGACGCGGCATCTCGGTCAGCACCCGCCTGAGTACCGCCTGCGGGGTCGGCCCGGTGAAGGGCGGCTCACCCGCCAGCATCTCGTAGAGCACGCAGCCGAGGGCGTAGATATCCGACCGGGCATCCAGATCCCGTTCTCCGGTAGCCTGCTCGGGACTCATATAGGCCGGCGTCCCCACCGCCATCCCCGTCTCGGTCAGGGACTCCCCGCCTCCGCCGATCGCACGGGCGATCCCGAAATCGGCGACCAGGGTGCTACCATCGCTGGTCAGCAGGATGTTCTCGGGCTTGATGTCGCGGTGGACGACGCCATGCTGGTGGGCGTACTCGAGGGCCAACGCCGCCTCCCGCACGATGCGCAACGCATCCTCAACCGGCAGCTGTTTCTCTCGGGTGAGCCGGTCGCGGAGGCTCTCGCCCTCGACATACGGCATCGTAAACCACAACTGACCCGCCGTTTCCCCCGAGTCGTGCACCGTGAGGATGTGGGGATGCTGCAGCCGGGCGACCAGCCTGATCTCGCGCTGGAACCGTTCGGGACCAAGAGTGACGGCGAGTTGGGGATGCAGGACCTTCAGCGCCACCGGTCGCTCGTGCCGGACGTCCTGCGCGAGATAGACCGTGGCCATCCCACCGCGACCAAGCTCCCGCTCGATCCGGTAGCGGTCAGCCAACGCCTGGTGCAGCGCCTGAGACTCGGGCAGCGGGGGACTCCGGTTGGAAAGTGCGATGGGACAACAGGAAAGCTAGCGCGCGCGAGAGATCGCGGGAGACCTTGCGAGCGCTGCGGAGGTCTGCAGGGCGCGTGCGTACCCAACCTTCCTCGAGCCAAGACACCACGCAAAGCCGAGCGCCCCGAGGGACCCCGCAAGCGAGGCCTAAGGGACTAATGCCCGGTCAGCGATGTCCGCCTTGAGCCGGCCGACAAACGCATCCACGGGAAGGATCTCCTGCTTGTTCCCCGCTCCTCGAATGCGGATCGCCACCGATCCTCCATCCGCCTCGCGCTGCCCCACCACGGCCATGTACGGCACCTTCTGCATCTCGCCTTCGCGGATCCGATAGTTCAGCGTGGAGCTGCCGGCGTCGAGCGTGGCCCGGATATCCGCCGCACGCAACGTCGCGTGGACCTTGCGGGCAGCGGCCTCCTGCTCGTCCGAAATCGGCAGCACCCGGACCTGCTCCGGCGCCAGCCACAGCGGGAACGCTCCGGCAAAGTGCTCGATCAGGATCGCGATAAACCGTTCGAAGGAACCATTCACCGCCCGATGAATGACCACCGGCCGATGCTCGTGGTTGTCCTCCCCGACAAAGCTCAGGTCGAAACGCTCCGGGGCCGCATAGTCGAGCTGAATCGTGCCGAGCTGCCAGGTCCGGCCGATGGAATCGGCGACGTCGAAGTCGATCTTCGGACCATAGAAGGCGCCGTCACCTTCCTTGAGTTCGTACGGGAGTCCCGTCGCCTCCAGCGCGGCACGCAGTGACCCCTCGGCCCGATCCCACATCGCGTCGTCGCCGATCCGCTGTTCGGGTCGGGTAGCAAACTTGAGCGACGCCGTGAGCCCGAAGGTCTTGTAGTAGTCGAGGATAAACCGGGTCAGGCCACGGACCTCCTCGGCGATCTGCCGCTCCATCAGGAAGATGTGGCAATCGTCCTGCTGGAACTGGCGCACCCGGGTGAGGCCGGAGAGGGCGCCGCTTACCTCGTTCCGATGCAGCACATCGTAGGTGCTGTAGCGGATCGGCAGTTCCTTATAAGAGTGCTTCGCCGACCCGTAGAGCAGGTAGTGCGACGGACAGTTCATGGGCTTGAGGCCCATGTCCTGCTCGCCCGTCTCGTTGTTGTGGACGAGGAACATGTTTTCGCGGTACTTGCCCCAGTGACCGGAGACTTCCCACAGCGCCTTGTTGTAGAGGAGCGGCGTCTTGATCTCCTGATAGCCGTCGCGCTGCAGCTCCCGCATGTAGCTGTTGAGAATGTTGTAGAGCGCCGTCCCGCGATCAGTCCAGAACGGTGCACCCGGCGCGAAGGGGTGGAAGATGAAGAGATCCAGTTCCTTCCCAAGCTTCCGGTGATCTCGTTTCTTCGCCTCCTCGAGGCGGTGAGTATAGGCCTCGAGATCCTCTTTCTTGAACCAGGCGGTGCCGTAGATCCGCTGCAGCATCTGGCGGCGTGAGTCCCCCCGCCAGTACGCCCCCGCGGCCGACAGCAGCTTGAAGTGCTTGAGCCGGCCCGTGCTCGGTACGTGCGGCCCGCGACACAGATCCACGAACGGCCCATCGGTATACACCGAGATGGTCTCGTCGTCGCCCAGGTCGCTGATCCGCTCTAGTTTTAGAGGGTCATCCTTGAATCGCTGGTTGGCCTCGGCCCGGCTCACTTCCTCGCGCGTGAACGGGTAGTCCTTGGACGTGACCTCGGCCATCTTCTTCTCGATGGCCTCCAGGTCTTCCGGCGTGAAGGTCCGCCCAACATCGAAGTCGTAGTAGAAACCATCCTCGATCGGCGGACCGAAACCGATAGCCGCCTTGGGGAACAGTTCGCGCACCGCCGTGGCGAGGACATGCGCCGCCGAATGCCTGAGCACATCCAGGGCCGCGGGATCTTTGTCGGTGAGAATCTGAAAGCTGGCGTCCTGATGGAGCGGACGATCCAGGTCGCGGACTTGGCCGTCGACCCGGGCCGCGAGTGCCGCCCTGGCGAGTCCGGCGCCGATCGATTGGGCGACCTGACGGCTGGTGGTCCCCGGAGGAACCTCTCGCACACTGCCGTCCGGCAGCGTGAGACGGATCGCGCTCATTGCGGGGTGGAGTTCTGGACCGGGGGGAAGATGACCGGGGGCACCTTGGGAGAGTACAGGAAGTAGGCCGCGAGGCAGGCCACTATGAGGGCTCCAAAGAGGACCCATCGCCAGATTTCCGGGCCTGACATACGCGGATTTTCGTCAGCCATGGTGTTAACTTAACCGCGCATCGATCAACCGCGTAAGAGTGAGCCAACCGCATGCGCCGTCCTTCGGCTTCTGAACTGTTCGCGTGGACCCTCGTCGGCGGAGCCGTAGGCCTGGTGGCCGGTTTCGCCCTCGGCGAATGGCTCGGACCCGTGACTTTGGACAGCGCTCGAAGCCGGCTTGCCCGAAAGCGAGATGAGGACGAAGAAAGTCCCCGCCTCAAGACTGCGGAGACAGCCGGTGCCGCCCGACTGGCTCTGGAACGGGATAGCGAGTTGCGCGGGCTTGGGCTCCAGCCCCTCGCCGTCCGCCCGGGTGTGGTCGAGCTCCACGGATGGGTGCCGAGCCGGGCTATTCGCGCTCGCGCCGCGCGCGTCGTGACTGCGACCGAAGGCATCGACACCCTGGTGAACTGCATCCTTGTGCGTGGCGAGGACGACGCCCCGGCCCCTTTTTTGGACGTGACCGACCAGCCCGCATGACCGAGCCGCTTCCACCGCAGTACAATCCCTCAGAAATCGAAGCGGACCTCTACCGGTTCTGGGTGGAGCACGGGTGCTTCGCTCCCGACGGCCCGACGAACGTAGGGGCGGAGCTACAGCTCCGCCCCTACAAGGCCGCCGAGCCGTACGTGGTAGTCATGCCGCCGCCGAACGTCACGGCGGTGCTCCACATGGGACACGGACTCAACAACACCGTGCAAGACGTACTCGTCCGCTTCGAGCGCATGCGCGGTCGGGCGGCGCTGTGGATCCCGGGGACCGATCACGCCGGCATCGCCACCCAGAACGTGGTCGAGAAGTTGGTCGCACTCGAGGGCAAGACCCGGTTCGACCTTGGGCGCGAGGAATTCGTGCGCCGGGTGTGGGCCTTTGTGACCGAAACCGGCAGCGTCATCCTCGATCAGCTGAAGGCGATCGGGGCTAGCGCCGACTGGTCCCGGACCTACTTCACTCTGGATGAAGACCTTTCCCGCGCGGTGCGGGAAGTCTTCGTGCGGCTGTACGAGAAGGGGTTGATCTACCGCGGGAAGTACATCATCAACTGGTGCCCGCGCTGTCTCACCGCCCTATCTAATGAAGAGGTGGAGAAAGAGGAGACCAATGGGCGGATCTGGCGCTTCCGCTATCCCCTGGCCGATGGCTCGGGACACATCACCGTCGCTACCACCCGGCCAGAGACGATCCTTGGTGATACCGCTGTCGCGGTCCACCCGGATGACGCCAGATACGTTCCCCTCATCGGCAAATTGGTCCGGCTCCCGCTTGCCGAGCGGGAGATTCCGATCGTGGCGGACTCGGCGGTGGACAAGGACTTCGGCACCGGAGCGGTGAAGGTCACGCCCGCCCATGATCCGCTGGACTTCGAGATCGGACAGCGTCATCGGCTGGACTCCATCGACATCTTCACGCCCGATGCCCATCTGAACGACGCCGTGCCCGAGCGCCTCCGGGGTCTGGACCGGTTTGAGGCGCGCAAGCGGGTCGTGGCGGAGTTCGAGGCCCTGGGCTTGCTCGACCGGGTGGAAGACCATCGCCATGCGGTGGGCCACTGCTACCGCTGCGACACGGTGATCGAGCCGCGGTTGTCTGATCAGTGGTTCGTGAAGATGGCGCCGCTCGCCAAGCCCGCGCTCCAGGCCTATCGCGACGGCCGACTTCGCTTCATTCCCGAGCGGCGCGGTGATGAGTACGCCCACTGGATGGAGACCATCCGGGACTGGTGCATCTCCCGGCAGTTGTGGTGGGGACACCGGATTCCGGTCTGGTACTGCGACGCCTGTGGGGACACAACAGTCAGCCGGACTGACCTCGACACCTGCCCCCACTGCCGCGGGGCCGTCCGACAGGACGAGGACGTGCTGGACACCTGGTTCTCCAGCTGGCTGGTGCCCTTCTCTTCGCTCGGGTGGCCGGAGAAGACCGAGGACCTGAGGCGCTACTACCCGGGGTCGGTCCTGGTGACGGCGCCGGAGATCCTGTTCTTCTGGGTGGCGCGGATGGTGATGGCGGGCTCGGAGTTCATGGGCGAGATCCCGTTCCATACCGTGTACCTCCACGGTACCGTGCGGGACACTCAGCATCGCAAGATGTCCAAGTCGCTCGGCAACGGCATCGATCCGCTGGAAGTGGTGCAGCGATTCGGCGCCGACGCACTCCGCTATACCGTGATCGCGGGAATGGCGGTGGGCACGGACGTGATTCTGGATCCGAATGATCTTGAAACCTCGTTCGCGCCGGGCCGGAACTTCGCGAACAAGATTTGGAACGCGGGGCGGTTTGTCTTCGCTAACCTCGGCGAGAATGGTACGGGCGACCCAACGGGTCGCCCCTTCATCCGACCCTTGGCGGGGGAATACCCCGGCGCGATCCGGCCCGAGGAACTGGGGCTTGCCGACCGCTGGATCATCGCGCGCTGTGACCGCATGGTCCGCGCAGCCACCGCCAACTACGAGAAATACCGCCTCAACGAGGCCGCCTCCGACATCTACCATTTTCTGTGGAGTGACCTCGCGGACTGGTACCTCGAGCAGATCAAACCCCGCCTGTATGGCACCGAGCCGGGCGGAGACGTGGCCCGTGCGGTGGTGGGGCGAACCTTCGAGGTCGCGCTCATGATGCTGCATCCGATCATGCCTTTCATTTCCGAGACGCTGTGGCAGCGCTTTCCTGCTCGCCCGCAGGGTGCGAGCATCATGCGCGCAGCCTGGCCGAAGCCGGATCGCCGGGCCGTTGATGCCGAGGCCGAAACCGGCTTCGGGTTCGTGCAGGAGGTGGTGACGGCGATCCGCACCCTTCGAGGTGAGTATGGCGTTGAGCCAGGGAAGCAGGTCCGGGTGAAGCTGTCGAACTTGGGGCCGGGCCAGAACCCATGCCGGGCCGAACTCGGGACGATCAAGCGGTTGGCCAAGGCCAGTGAGGTGGAATTCGCTGAAGCCGGTGGAGAGATCGGCGCATACGAGACGATTTCCAACGGCGGAACCGTCTTCGTGGCGCTCGGCGACGCGATCGACGTGGGTCGCGAGTGCGACCGACTCGGCAAGGAGGAGCAGCGCCTTCAGCGCCTGCTCGAGGCCCAGTGGGCCAAGCTCGGGAACGAGCAGTTCGTCTCGCGGGCTCCCGAGCAGATTGTGGAGAAGGAAAAGCAGAAGGCCCACGACATGGACCAGCAGCTCCACGCCGTGAGCCACAAACGCGAAATCCTCGGTTGCTCATGACGCCAGTCGTCGAGCCGCCGAGCTGCGACCGGGCGACGCATGGGCGCGCGCCAAGAGTGCGACCCGGGAGTGAGGGACTCCTTCAAGGTCGAGTTGCGATCACCGCCGCCGCCCTGCTCTGGGTCCTGGCCTGCGCCCGCATGGGGCCGCCGCCGGGCGGCCCCGACGACAAGGTCCCGCCCAAGTTGATCGGCACCATCCCCGAGTCCCTGGGTGTCTTTCCCAACTGGCACAACGACGTCGAGTTCCGTTTCGACGAAATCATCTCGGAAGGCGGAAGCTCGAACCAGGGCACCGGCACTGGCGATCTGGAGAAGCTGATTCTCCTGTCCCCCTCGCGAGGTGTGCCGGTCGTCCGCTGGAAGCGCGACCGCATCACCGTGCACCCGCGCGAAGGGTGGCGCCCCAACCGCGTCTATCGCGTCCAGCTTCTGCCCGGCATCCAGGACCTGCGCCGGAACAGGGCCGATACCAGCACCGTCATCGCCTTCAGCACCGGGGGCCCGCCGCCAACCGACACCCTGAGCGGCCTCGTCATTGACTGGGTCCAGGGCAAGATGGCACAACGGGCGCTCGTGGAGCTGGTGCTCGCCCCCGACAGCCTCATCTACCGAACCCTCACCGACAGCGGCGGACGATTCGTGATCGGGCCGCTGCCGCGGGGCCAGTGGATGGTGTTTGGCGCGGTGGATCAGAACCGCAACCTGCAACGCGAGCGGCGGGAGAACTACGACTCGGTGGCTGTGGCGCCCGGAGCACTGCGAGTGCCTCCACTATGGCTCATCCCGCGGGATACGGTGGGACCGCGCATTCAGACCATCACGCTCAACGACAGCGTGAGCGCCACCGTTTCGTTTTCGCAGCCGCTGGATCCTGCGCAACGCTTCGACAGCCTGCGAGTACACCTGGTCCTGCAGCAGGACTCGACCCCGGTCCCGTTTCGCTCGCTGCTCCCCAAGCCGGCAGACGACAGCCTGCAGAAGCAGGCCCTGGCCCGAGCGGATTCGCTCCGCCTCGCGGCCGATACAACACGTCTCGATTCGTTGAAAGCCAAGCCCGCCCCCCCAGCACCGCGCCCCAGACCGGGCGCGGTGCAGCCCAAGGTCGATAGCGAAGCCGACTCGATCCTCAAGACCCGGCCGACGCTGTTCGACAAGATGGTTCTCAGGGTCGACACCGCCTTCGTCCCCGAGGCGCGGTACCAACTGGAAGTCCTCGGCATTCGGAGCGCGGCGGGAGTTGCCGGCGACGCGAAGTCCGGGTTCGTGATCCCCAAACCCAAGCCCCCACCGGCTCCGGCTGACACCATGGCCCAGCGCGCCGACAGCACCAAGCCGGCCGCCCCTCCCACCACTCCGGCACCGGTCCCGAAGCCCCGGCGATGAACGACAGTCGCCGCCAGCTCCCCTCCGTTGACCGGCTGCTCCGGGAGCCCGCGGTGGCGGCGATGCTCGAGACCGCCCCACGCAATGCGGTCGTCGCGGCGGTCCGCTCCGCACTGGACGCCGTGCGGGGGAATCGCGCGGGGCCACCGGTCGATTGGGGCGAGGAGGTCCGGGAGCACCTGCTCCGGGCGACGACCCGCTCGCTCCGACCCGTCATCAACGCGACCGGCGTTGTCCTGCACACCAATCTTGGACGCGCCCCCCTCGCCCAGTCCGCCATGGAGGCGATGCGCGCCATCGCCCTCGGCTACAGTAACCTGGAGTTTGATCTTGCCACCGGCAGCCGCGGCCACCGCGCGGATCATTGCCGGCGGTTGCTCGCCGAGCTGAGCGGAGCTGAAGATGGCCTGGCGGTTAACAACGCTGCCGGCGCACTGGTACTGGCGCTCAATGCTTTCGCCGAAGGAGCGAAGGTCCTGATCTCGCGCGGGGAGCTGATCGAGATCGGCGGGTCGTTCCGGATTCCGGACATCATCGGGAAGAGCGGCGCACGACTCGAGGAAGTCGGCACCACCAACCGGACCCATCTTGACGACTACGCGCGGGCGCTCCCCGGCGCTGCGGCGATCCTCATGGTCCATCGCTCGAATTTTGAGCAACGGGGTTACGTGACCAGCCCGACGGCGGGAGAATTGGCCGGGCTCGCTCGGCGGGCGGGGATTCCGTTCCTGTTCGATGTTGGGAGCGGGTTGCTTGCGGACCTGAGTCCGTTTGGACTCACGGGCGAGCCGCGGGTACCCGAAGCCGTCGGAGCGGGGGCAGACCTTGTGCTCTTCTCCGGCGACAAGCTGTTAGGCGGTCCCCAGGCCGGATGTCTGGTCGGGTCCGCGGCGGCGATCGCTCGCTGCCGCGGCAATCCACTCGCCCGGGCGCTGAGGGCGGACAAATTCAGCCTCGCGGGCCTCGAGGCCACCCTGGCGCTGTACCGCGACCCTGGCGCGGCCCTGCGGGAAGTCCCCGTGCTGGCAATGCTCACCCGATCCGCCGAAGCCCTTCACACCCAAGCAGCGGAGCTGGCGAAGTTGGCGCCGTCGGCCTATCGCGCGGAACTCAAGGCCGGCGAGTCGGCAGTCGGCGGCGGTTCGTTCCCCGGCGCCACGCTCCCAACAACTCTGGTCGTCCTCGACCCGGGACCCCTGGGGGCTAACGGTTTGGCCCTGCGTCTCCGACTCGGTGATCCGGCTGTCGTGGCACGGGTGGAGGAGGAACGGGTGCTGTTGGATTCGAGGACGCTGCAGGCGGGGGATGTTGAGGCGGTCGTGCGGGCGCTAAGGGCGGTGATAGGCTAGGAGGCGAAGAGACGAAGAGACGAAGAGACGAAGAAACCTCCTCGTTTCCTCGTCTCCTCGCCTTCTCGCCTTCTCGCCTGACTAAAAGGCGAACGTCGTAATCAGCGTCCCCGATCCCGAGCCACCGCCGTCTCCCGCACCGGTGAACTGCCCGGTGAAGATCTGCGGTGTGCCACCCACGGTGGCCACGGTTACGACATAGTCAGTCGGAATCGTCCATGCCGCAGCCGACTCCAGTAGTCGAGTTTGACCGTGTAGGTGCCCGCCAGGCCACCGTTCGTGGGCCAGACCACGTTCTCATTGCTCTTGAAGGTGTTGTCGCTGTTGCGGTGGCACGCCGCGTTCGAATCCAGGTCCAGCGTCCCACCGCTCGCGGAGGTCTTGTGTCCGTAGTAGATCTCCTCCCCGTCCGGATCGATGACGTGGAGGTCCACGTCGCTCGAATCACTCCAGGACACGCTGACCTGAACATCGCCGCTGCCGACCGAGATGATCCGCACGTTCTGGCTGCTGTAGGGGCCGATCGTGCTCGCATCCCCGACCGCATATGCTACTGGGAGGGTCATGTTGTAGAGCGTCGTGTTCGCCCGCAGGATGAGGGGCGCGCTGGTGCCCGAAGGCAGCGTGATTTCGTAGTAGTTGTCGATGCCGGGAACCGAGATGACTACGCGAGTGAATGCCGCATCGCCCGTCACGGTCTGTTGCGAGCTGCCGCCCGTGACCATCGCCGCAAACCCGGCAACGGTGTTGTTGGTGGCGCCGGTGACCGCCGGCGCCTCGCCCTGCTGGAGGGTCGCGCTGATTGTGCCCGCGCCGTTGGTAATGCTGGTGATGAACTCTTCGATTCTGGAGCCCGAGGGCTTCAGTTGAGATTCGCATCCGGCCATCAAGGTGGCCAACGCGGCCAGCCCCACCAGCCTTCCCGCCCTACGCCACTGGGTCGCCATCGTCCCGCTCCTATTCGCTGAGGCCATTCAAGTGCCGGGTTCGCTGCATATCCGGCAAACCGGAGGCCACTTGGGGGGGGCATGTCCTAGTTCCGATCTCTCGACCGCGCTCTAACTCCATGCCACACATGGGATTGTCGACGCAGTTCAAGTCCGACTGGAACCCCCTCACCCCCGACTCGCGGGGGCGACTGGCCCCTTCAATGGGGTGCCCGGGGCCGCTAACTTCTTGCGCCATGCCGATCAGGCTTGCCGTATGCGTTTCCGGCCGGGGCTCCAACATGCTGGCCCTGCTGGACGCCTTGGCCGGCTCGGACCGGGCGGAAGTGGCCCTCGTACTGAGTAACAAGCCGGATGCGCCTGCCCTGGAACGGGCCCGGGCTCGAGGCGTCCGGGCGGTCAGCCTGACAGACTACCGGGACGGAGCGGAGTGGCTCCGCTACCTGTCCGAAGCGCAGGTGGACCTGATTGTCCTCGCGGGATATCTGAAACTGGTGCCGGTCGAGGTCATCGCGGCCTACCGCGATCGGATCATCAACATTCATCCGGCTCTGCTACCCGCATTCGGTGGACCCGGCATGTATGGCCGGCATGTGCACGAAGCGGTGCTCCAGAGCGGGGTCCCGGTGACGGGCGCAACGGTCCACTTGGTGGACGAGCAGTACGATCGGGGCGCCATTCTCGCCCAGGCTCGGGTCCCGGTCATGCCTGGTGATACTCCCGAGACGCTCGCTGTCCGCGTGCTCCAGGCCGAACATCGGCTACTCCCGGCGGTGGTGCTCAAGGCCGCCGAGGCCGGTCGTGTTGTTCCCCTGCCAACATTGAGGAATGCCTAGTGCCACGTGCCCTGATCTCGGTGAGTGACAAGCGCGGGATCGTGCCATTTGCCCAGGGCCTGGTCGACCTCGGCTGGGAGGTGATCTCCACCGGCGGCACCCACGCGGCACTCCGGCAGGCTGGGGTGCCGGCGACCCCGGTGGAAACGGTGACCGGTTTTCCGGAGATCCTCGACGGTCGGGTCAAGACCCTTCATCCGGCGATCCACGGTGCCCTGCTCGCCCGGCGCGATGTCCCGCAACACACGGCGGCGCTCAGCGCCCACAAGATCGTGCCGATTGATCTGCTCGCCGTGAACCTGTACCCCTTCCGCGAAACCGTCGCCAAACCCCAGGTCAACTTCGACGACGCAATCGAGAACATCGATATCGGCGGCCCTTCGATGTTGCGGTCCGCGGCGAAGAACCATGAGTCGGTCATCGTCGTGGTCGATCCGATCGACTACATGCCGGTCTTGGAGAAGATCCGGGCCGGCGGACCGGATCAGGCGACGCGCCGGGCACTCGCCGCCAAGGTCTTCAGCCATACCGCCGACTACGACGGTGCCATCGCCAGATACCTGACACCGAGTGAGGACGGGCTTCCGCAGCGGATCCAGTTCTCGTTCGAGCGCCTGAGCGAACTCCGTTACGGCGAGAACCCCGGGCAGCGCGCCGGACTCTATGTGGACCAGGAACCGCGCGGACTCCGCGACCTGAAGCAGCGACAGGGGAAGGAACTCTCGTTCAACAACATCCTGGACCTCGACGCCGCCATGTGGACGGCCTCGCAGTGGCCCACTCGACCGGTGTGCACCATCGTCAAACACAACACGCCATGCGGGGTGGCGGTCGCCGCGACCGCGATCGAAGCTTTCGAGAAAGCGCTCGCCTCGGATCCCCAGTCGGCCTTCGGCGGGGTGGTCGCGTTCAATACCGTGGTGGACCGGCGCACCGCGGAGGCTCTCACCGGGCATTTCTTCGAAGTGATCGTCGCGCCCTCTTTCCATGACGAGGCCCTCAAGGTCCTCGCGGTCAAGAAGAATCTGCGCGCCGTCGAGCTGCCCGTTGGCCGCGGCCAAGCCGGTCTCGACTTCAAGCGGGTGCGGGGCGGCCTCCTCGTGCAGGAGCGCTTCGTGCCTGACCTTTCGGATGCGGAGTGGCAGGCGCCCACCAGTCGTCATCCCACCGAGCAGGAGTGGACCGATCTCCGGTTTGCCTGGCTCGCGGTCGCGGCGGTAAAGTCGAATGCGGTGCTCCTGGCAAAGAACGAAATGACGATCGGCATCGGCGCGGGACAGATGAGCCGAGTGGACAGCTCATTCATGGCGGTCCACAAGGCTCGGCAGCAGGGGCACGATCCCCGCGGCAGCGTGCTCGCCTCCGATGCGTTCTTCCCCTTCCCGGATGGTGTGGAAGAAGCGGCGGCCGCCGGCGTCACCGCCATCATCCAGCCGGGTGGCTCGGTGAAAGACGCCGAAGTCATCGCAGCAGCGGACCGTCACCGCATCGCGATGGTGCTGACGGGGAAGCGACAGTTCAGGCATTGATTTCGGTGGAACAGTAGAACGGGAGAACGGGAGAACGGGTTGCTTCCCTCGTGATCCCCGGTCCGCCGTTCAACCGTTGTCCCG
Source organism: uncultured Gemmatimonadales bacterium (assembly GCA_963748035.1). Lineage (GTDB taxonomy): Bacteria > Gemmatimonadota > Gemmatimonadetes > Gemmatimonadales > GWC2-71-9 > JADJOM01. Next base: position 1,194,971 of record CAVVHO010000005.1, read on the forward strand.
TTGTCCCGTTGTCCCGTTCCCTACCGTTCCCCCGTTCAACCGTTCAACCGATCCAAATGACCAACTCTGCCGTAATTTCACGCGAACCCCCTCCGTACCGCTGGGCGGCCCTCACCGGCGCCCTGGTATTCGTGATTTACATCCTCACCCTGGCGCCGACGACGGCGTTCTGGGATACCTCCGAGTACATCGCCGCAGCCTACGTCCTGGGCATTCCCCACCCTCCCGGCAATCCGCTGTTCATCGTGCTGGCCCACGTCTGGGGGGCACTGCCGCTGGCCTCGACTTACGCCGTGCGCATCAATCTGTTCGCGGCATTCACGAGCGCGGCATCCGCCGGACTCTGGTTCCTCGTGGCCGACCGCTGGATGCGAGATGTGGTTCCGGTGCGCTGGGCGCGCCTCGCCGCCGCCTTCGCGGGCGTGCTGGTTGGGGCGACAGCGTGGACCGTGTGGAACCAGTCCACCGTGAACGAGAAGGTCTACACTGTCTCGCTGCTCTCCACCGCCCTCGTCATGTGGCTCGGCGTCCACTGGGCCGACGACGAGCCGGGCCAGCATCGTGACCGCTGGCTGGTGCTGGTCGCGTATATCCTGGCGCTCAGTTCCACCAATCATATGATGGGCGTACTCGCGGGACCGGCGGTGGCGATCTACGTGCTGCTGACGGAACCGTCCATGCTGCTCAAGCCCTGGGTTCTCTGGCTGGGCCTGTTGCTTGCGCTCGCCGTGAGCGGAGAGTGGACGTCCCTGGTGAATGGGCCAGTCGAGAAGCAGGTGATCCTTGGGGTGCTGCTGGCGCTGCTACTGGCCTATACCCTCTGGCGCGACCCGGGAGAGTTCCGCCGGCCCATCCTCTACCTCGCGGTGCTCGCCGTCGTGGTTGGCGTCTCGCTCAACTACATCTTCCTGCCCATCCGCGCCGCCCAGTATCCGGCCATCAATGAGGGTGAACCCACGACGTGGAACGCGCTCATCCAGGTGCTGGATCGCGCCCAGTACGGCAAACCTCCGGTGACCTACCGGCAGGCGGATTTCGTGTCGCAGATGGGCAACTACCTGCAGTATTTCGGCTGGCAGTTCGCGCGCGACTGGGGCAACATCGGCAGCCGCGCGGCGATGGCGCTGTTTACCCTCGTCGGGCTCACCGGTGCGGGCGCCTTGTGGCAGCGCGATCGTCGCGCCTTCTGGGCCTCGGCCACGTTGATGTTCACGCTCACGTTTGCGTTGATCTTCTACCTCAATTTCAAGTACGGCTTCTCCTACGACGTCGATCCGAGCCGCGGCGCCGTCGCCAGAGAGGTGCGCGAGCGGGACTACTTCTTCGTCGTCGGGTTCGCGGCGTTCTCGCTGTGGGTCGCCGTGGGCTTCGGGGCGCTGATGCAGGGCATCGCCGAGTCGCTTCGGGACCGGTGGACCGAGTCGCGCCGCTGGGCCGTCGCTTCCCCGCTCCTGCTCTTCGGGTTGATCCCGGTTTTCGGCAATCATCTCACGGCGAGCCGGGCCCACGAGACCCTCGCCCGTGACTTTGCCCGTGACATTCTCGAGACCGTGGAGCCGTATGGCGTTCTGATTACCGCGGGGGACAACGACACCTTCCCCCTTTGGTACGCCCAGGAAGTGGAGGGGATCCGCCGCGACGTGACGCTGGCGAACCTGTCGCTCATGAACACCCGCTGGCACCTGCAGCAGATCCGCCGACGCCAGACGCCGGACTTCGACCCGGCAAAGGCGGCGCCGATCTGGAAGGACTGGAAGGGCGAGAAGCCGACTGAGTCCGCGCTGCCCCTGAGCGAACAGGACATCAACGACCTGCCAGAGGCCCAGCTGCTGCCGCACAACTCCGGAGTGAAGTTCGGCGAGTTGCAGGTCGCGTTCGGACGCGATACGCTGATGCTGTCAGACCTGGTCAGCGTCTTCCTGATCAAGTACAACCTCGGCAAGCGCCCGATCTATTTCTCCTGGAGTGATGGCGGCTACCCCGACCAGCTGCTCGGAGCAACGGGTACCTGGTGACGGAGGGGTCTGGCGCGTCGCCTCAACCCGAGTCCGGTCGAGGCCAAGGGCGACATCGTGCTCAACCGGGGCCTGGGATTCGTGGACACCCTCAGGACCCGCCGTCTGCTCTTCGAGACCTACAACTATCAGGCCGCGAGCCGAGTCCGGCCCCGCGGCTGGGTGGATCGGCCATCGCAGTCGATCCTTTCGCTGTATAGCGTGGTCTACGGCACGGTATCCTCTTCGTTCCTCGCCAGCGGCGACAGCGCGCTTGCGGGCCGGGCAGAATCGGTTGCTACTGCGGTCGAAGCGAACTACACGGATCGTTAGGCTATCGGCTATCGGCTATCAGCACATGATTTCGGTTTACCGTCATGTCAACAGCAACAAATGGTGTGCAGTTTGGACGGATGGCAGCCGTCAGCCGTCAGCCGACAGCCGATTTCGAGCAGATGGGGCTTCTGCCGCCGAGACGGTAGGGCCACCCCCAGCGGAGTTGATCGAACTTCAAGTAGCGCCGCGGGACCGTTAGCTTCTAGGCCTTCGGGCGTGGTGGCAGAGCGGTCGAATGCAGCGGTCTTGAAAACCGCCGAACCCGTAAGGGTTCCGTGAGTTCGAATCTCACCCACGCCGTCTGTGCGTCGCCCTCCGATTGTCGCCCGACGAAGATCCTTACGACAGTGCCGCCCATTCCTCGAAACGTCCTCGCTGCTCCGTGACAACCCTCGTCCCTGTCTCGGACGGGGCGCTCAGTCTCGAGTCCCGGGACGAGGACGCTCCGCTGCTCGATGCCTGGCTGCCCCGGCCACACCCTGAACCCGGCCCTCCAGAAGTGGTTGTCCGCCTGGCCGCCCTCGACCCCGCCGATCGCGGTTGGCTCAGCGCACTGATCAGCCGACCCAGTACCTTCTCGACTGGTTCAGTCGGCGCCTGGTTGGACCGCAACGTCTGGCGGGTCGGGATGTCGGGTCGAGTCGCAAAGGGATTCGTAGATCTGGCGGCCGCGGACGCGGTCATAGACCCGCGGGGTTCAATCGACGACGCATGCAGCATGCTGACCATGGCGGCCGGCTTTCTGCTGGCCGGGCGAAGGCGGGTCCTCCTGCAGGCGGCCGCGGTACGCCGGCCCGATGGCGGGGTGTTGCTTCTGGCCGGGGACACCGGGACCGGAAAGTCCACGACCGCGGTGACCCTCGCCCGCGCGCCCGGCTGGGCGTGGCTCTCCGACGACCAGGTGATCCTCGCACCGGGTACCGACAATGGGGTGGAAGTTCTCGCATGGGCGCGGCACCCTCGCGTTGATGCCGGGTACGGCCGCCGCGAAAACACCGGGGAATCGCGCGACGCAAATGCGGAGTTGGTCAGGTCCCTCCCTTGGGCGGCGCGAGGGGCCCTCGCGGGGAGTCTGCTGCCACTGGTGAACCTGGAGTCGCCTTCGGCGACTCGGCCGGCCCCCGGCACCGGCGCCATGGAAGTCCTCATCAGGCAGTGCACCTGGATCATGGCCGAGCCTGGGTCGGCAAAGGCCGCACTGGAGGTCCTGAGCCTTGCCGCCAGCTTCCCGGCGCGCTTCCTGGATCTGGGGCTGGATACCTACGGCAGGCCTGAGCGACTGGCTGCCCTTCTTGACGAAAGGGCGTCCGTGCGGTAGTCTTGCTTCCACAATCGCTCGATCGTGGTCATTTGCCGCCTATTGCAGCCACGTTAAACAAATGCTAAAACGCGAGCGCCTGGCGGCCTTCATCCGTCGGGTCTTTTTGTTTTCCGGAGCCCATGCCCCATGCGCTGTATCACCCCGCTTGACCTGTCCGAGGCTGCCTCATGACTTCCCCCGCGTCGAGCCCTGAGACCCGCGTTGTCCGCGCCGGCGTCGCGACTGATCGCAACCATGGTGCGGTCATTCCGCCGATCTACCTCTCCTCGACCTACGCCTTTGCCGGCTTCAAAGAGAAGCGGACCTACGACTACACCCGCACGGCGAATCCCACCCGCGATACGCTCGGGGCAGCGCTGGCCGATTTGGAAGAGGGAGCGGGAGCCGTCGTGACGTCGACCGGTCTGGCGGCCGTACTTCTCGTGCTCCAGTTGCTCCGTCCCGGTGACCGGCTGGTTGCTCCGCACGACTGTTACGGCGGGACTCGGCGGCTGCTCGACAGCCTGGCCGAACGTGGGCATTTCAACGTGGAATACCTGGATCAGAGCGACCCCGAGGAGCTGGAGGCAGCGCTGGCCCGCCCCGCGCGGATGGTGTGGGTGGAGACGCCCAGCAATCCGTTGCTGCGGATTACCGATGTTGCGCATGCCGCAACCCTCGCGCGGCGAGCCGGCGCGCTGCTGGTGGTGGACAACACCTTCCTTTCGCCCGCCCTGCAGCGCCCCCTGACGCTGGGAGCGGACCTGGTCGTGCACTCGACCACCAAGTACCTGAATGGGCACAGCGATGTGGTTGGCGGGGCTGTTGTCGCGCGAGATCCCGCGTTGGTGGAGCAGCTCGCCTGGTGGGCCAACGTGATCGGAGTGACCGGCGCGCCCTTCGACAGCTACATGACGCTCCGCGGCCTGCGCACGCTGCATCCGCGAATCCGTACCCATCTCGAAAACGCCACGGCGGTCGTAAAGCTGCTCGCCCGCCATCCCGCCGTGGCGAAGGTCCACTACCCCGGCCTTCCTGATCATCCGGGTCACACGGTCGCCTCGCGCCAACAGGCCGGCTTCGGGGCGATGGTAAGCTTCGAGCTTGAGGGCGGAGAAGCCGCGGTGCCGGCGTTCCTGCACGGACTTCGCTACTTCACCCTCGCCGAGTCACTTGGCGGCGTGGAGTCTCTGGTCGCCCACCCGGCAACCATGACCCATGCCTCGATGACCCCCGAGCAGCAGGCTGCCGCGGGTATCACCGATGGCCTGCTGCGTCTGTCTGTCGGGATCGAGGCGGTGGAAGATCTGATCGAGGATCTGTCGCTGGGGCTGGATCGGGTTCTGGAGACCTTGCAAGTGGAAGTGGCGGTTTAGTGTCATGGGTCGTGAGTCATGGGTCGTGGGTCGTGAGACGTGAGTCTTGGGTCATGAGTCGTGGGTCCTATAGGCGAACACTCCCTACGAACCCATGACCCATGACCCATGACACTCGACACTCGACCGGCTCAGTCTACAACGACATCCCCCATCTCCACCACCTCAAAATCACTCCCCCTCACTCGCTTCAGGGTATTCAGCTCATCATCGTTCCAGCGGGCATCCGGCGTACCCGACACGAACCAGTTCCCGCCGTTGTCCGCGACGATCATCCCGTAGGTCTTGAGCGCCTGCAGAATGACCCGCGCGCTGGGCGGGTAGCTGCTCATGTCGAAGCTCGCCTTGAGTCTCACCCGCATTCCCATGGGTGGCCGGGTCGGGCTGGTGTCGTCGCTGGCGAAGTGTCGCGCCGGTGCGATGTAGCCGCGCCGTGAATCATGAACGGTGAAGCGCAGCGCGTGACGGATCTCCCCCTGCTCCACCACCTCATCGTAGCGCACCAATCCCGGGAAAGATCGGCAGCCCCGCGGCATCGGCGGAGGTCCAGCCCGCCGGCCGGACCGCATTGCTGCCGAGGTCGAAGATCGCCCCGGAGCCGGCATTCCAGCTGCCGCCGGAGGGGTAGGAGCTGAAGAGTTCGTAGAGCATCCAGCGATCCCGATCGATGACCAGCACGTGGCGGTCGCCCGAGCTCCCCGCGCCACCCTCGATCGGGGCGTTGGGCGGAATGGGATAGGGACCCGGATCGCTCTCATCGCTGTAGTCGAAGCTCACCGGCACTGTCGGAGTCGTACTGTCCACCACGATGTAGGGGATTCCGAAGGGGCCCCCGTTGTAGTCAGCCCCAAAATCGGGATGCAGCGCGGTGCCTGCCCCGATGCTCGCGATCAGTTGGTCAGAGTTCGGGTCCACCGGCGCCTGGTCGATAGGAGTGTTCCAGGCGTTGTTCGCAGGAAATGGCCGGCGTCCGGACAGACTAGCATTCGGACCCAGCCCCGGTCCGAAGGTCGGATTGTTTGGGTTCGACGGGTTCCCCGGGTTTGTCGGGGCTCCCGGGTCCTGGCCCGGCGCGCACGCCAACAGCACGAGGCTGACGGCCCAGACCAACGGTGCAGATCGGTTCACTGAGGCTCCTGGTATGCTGACAACCTCGTCCCCCGAGGGCCGCACCGCTGTAATGCAGCCCACACAGCAATGTCGGTCGGGAGTCCAAATTGATCTAATACGCACTGTACTTAGTACTTAGTACTTGGTACTTGGTACTTTGTACTTGGTCGTCTGACCGTCCGCCGGTCCGCCCGTCCGCCCATCTAACCGCCCAACCGCCTAATCGCCCAACCGCCTGGTCTCCCTTCACCAAGTCTTTGCCGGTAGGTTACTTTGTAGGCCCGCTGGAGTCGTGGCCGAGTGGCTGAAGGCGGCGGTTTGCTAAACCGTTATAGGGTCAAAAGCTCTATCGAGGGTTCGAATCCCTCCGACTCCGTATCAGCGTACAGCGTACAGCGTTCAGCGTTCAGGGTTGAATGCCGATTTGCAGCGTGCTTTTACGCGCAGGTCTAACGCTGAACGCTGCACGCTGAACGCTGAACGCTCCCTTCGCTACATCGACCCATGCCTCCCAGAGTTCGCTTCGCCCCCTCTCCCACCGGCTACCTGCATGTCGGCGGCGCCCGCACTGCCCTATTCAACTGGCTCTATGCCCGGAAGACCGGCGGCACCTTCATCCTCAGAATCGAGGACACCGACAAGGAACGGAGCACCGAGTCGCACACCCAGGTGATCCTCGACGGGCTCGGTTGGCTCGGCATCACCTGGGACGAAGGGCCGGTCTTTCAGGGGGGCTACGGGGACCGGCACCGCGACGACGCGAAGCGACTCCTCGCGGAGAACAAGGCCTATCGCTGCTTTTGTACCCGTGAGGAACTAGACGCCATGCGGGCCACTGCCGAGAAGACCAGCATGGGCTTCCGCTACGATGGGCGCTGTGGACTGCTGGGCGAGGCGGAAATCAAGGCGCGTCTGACCAAGGGAGATCCGTTCAGCATCCGCCTGCGGATGCCGGACGAGGAGATCGCGTGGGACGACGCGGTGCACGGCAGGATCAGCTTTCAGGGTCGAGACCTCGACGACTTCATCCTGCTCCGAAGCGACGCCAGCCCGATCTACAACCTGGCGGTGGTCTCCGACGACGTGGAGATGAAGATCACCCACGTAATCCGGGGCGACGACCATATCTCGAACACGCCGAAGCAGATCGCAATCTATCGGGCGCTCGCGAAGCCGATCCCCGTATTCGCCCATGTGCCGATGATCCTTGGCAACGATGGCAAGAAGCTGTCGAAGCGTCACGGCGCCACCGCCGTGGGCGACTACCAGGACCAGGGCATCCTCCCCCTCGCCATGCGGAACTTCCTAGCCCTGCTCGGCTGGTCGCCCGGCGGTGATCGCGAGATCATGCCTGAGGCGGAGATGATCCAGCTCTTTTCGCTGGAGGGGATCCAGAAGAAGGCGGCGGTCTTCGACGTCACCAAACTGGAATGGATGAACGGACAGTACCTCTCGATTGTGCCAGTCGAGGACCTGTTGGCTCCCGTGAGGCGGCTCCTCAATGAACCGGTGGATGATGACAAACTTCGTAAACTCATCGACGCGGTGAAAGCGCGGTCGCGGACGCTGCTCGATGTCGCGGGTCAGGTCGCGATGCGTTTGCCGATCGCGATGAGTGGCCGCGGTGTCGTTCTTGATCCCAAGGGCGCAGCATTGAAGCAGAAGCTGGGCGATGCGTTCAGCGCCCATCTACGGCAGGCCCACTCGGCCCTGAGCGCGCTGACTACCAACGACTGGACCCCGCCCAATCTCGAGGCAGAGCTCAAGGCCCTGGCCGAGAAAGAGGGAAAGAAGCTGGGCGACATCATGCAGCCGGTCCGGGTGGCGCTCACCGGCGGCACAGTGTCGGAGCCGGTCAACGAGTTGCTCGCGGTGGTCGGGCGCGAAGAGAGCCTAGCACGAATCGATGCGGCGGCCTCGTGAGGCGGCCCGTCGGCCCGTCCGCCCGTCCGCCCGTCTACCCGACCGTCCTGACCGTCCTGACCGTCTTGACCGCCCTGTCCGCTTGTCCGCTCGTCCGCCTGTCCGCCCAAGGCGGAGTGGTCCACGACCCCTTCCCCATCCGCTTCTCATTCACCGGCGACATCAACCTCGGCACCCGCACCCTCGACGACGGCATCCCGCCTGACAGCGGTCGTGGGCTGTTCGCGGGGGTGCAGCCGCTGCTGACTGGGGATCTGGTCGTGGGCAACTTCGAGGGGGTACTCTCCGATTCAGGCCAGTCCGACAAGTGCGCCCCCAAGTCCACCCGCTGCTACGCATTCGCAACGCCAACCTGGCTAGCCGCTCGGCTCCGGGAGGCGGGGTTCACCCACCTCAACTTCGCCAACAACCACGCCAACGATTACGGGCTCGACGCGCGCGCGCCATTCCGAGGAGACGATCCGGGCGCTGGGTCTCACCCCGTACGGTCCACTGGAGGAAGTGGCGATCACGCCGGTCTGGCGGGACGAGCGGATGACCCTGGTCGGCATCGTCGGCTTCGCGACCTACCCCCACGCCTACAACCTTCTCGACCTCGCCGGGAGCGCCGCCATCGTGAGCGCGGTGCGCCCGCTGGTGGATGTGCTGGTTGTGACGTTCCACGGGGGAGCGGAGGGGACCGGGGCGGTGCGGGTGCCGAAAGGAGCGGAATTCCTGGGGAAGGAGCCGCGCGGCAACCTGCGGCGCTGGGCCCGCATCGTTCTCGACGCCGGCGCCGACGCCGTCGTCGGCCACGGCCCCCATGTGCTACGAGGGGTGGAGTTCTACCAGGGCAAGCCGATCTTCTACTCGCTGGGGAATTTCCTGACCTATCGCGGCTTCAACCTCGACGGGCCGCTCGGCCTCACCACGGTGCTGCAGTTGGAGCTGGATTCCGATGGGCACTTCCTCAGCGCCACGCATGCCGCCGCTCGTTCAAGTACCGCAGGTCGGCCCGGTTGCCGACTCCACCGGCCGCGCCCTCAAGCTGCTCCGGCGGATCACCAAGCTGGATTTTCCCACGACGGGGGCGGTGTTTGGGCCGGACGGGGTGATTAGTCCTCCGTAGGCTGACGGGCTGACGGGCGGACGGGGCGGACGGTCAAGACGGTCAAGACGGTCGGACGGTCGGACGGTCAGGACGGTCAGGACGGTCAGGACGGTCAAACGAAGCGGTACCGAGCACGGAGTACCAAGTAACAAGTGAGTGCCGTCGGCAAGGACGGTTTAGTCAGCTGTCGGCAATCGAAAGGCAGCCATCCCCCAGGGCGCGCCGCCCCCGGATCGCGTATAGCCGTGCCAAGGAAACTAAGGGGAGGTAAATCGCGTATCGACGGAGGAAAAAGGCCTGACGCATGCCTCGCGGACCCGGACGCGCTCATCGCGAATCCCCTCGCACTCCCAGCGGAGTCCCTCGCGTTCCCCGCGAATCCCCTCGCGGTCCCGTCGAGCCCCCGTCGCGCTCGCCCAGAATCGAATCGCGGCCCTGAGGAATCCCCTCGCGTTCCCCGCGAACCCCGACGCGCCTGTATCTTGGACCGACGCACTGGTCGTGAACCCTGACGCACGCCTCACGAACCCAGACGCACCCCGCGCGAACTCTGACGCGCACCCCGCGAACCAGAACGCATGGGTTTCTTGGAACGACGCACAGCCCGCGAATCCAGACGCGGTCCTGATTGGTCCGCTCGCACTGCTGTTTGGTCCTCGCGTGCGACTATGGGAACCCCTCGCAATGCTGATCCGCGCCATCGCGGCATTCTTCGCCAAGCTCGCACCGACCGTCTTGACCGTCCGACCGTCCTGACCGTCCGCCCGTCCGACCGTCCCGACCGTCCTGACCGTCGCCCGTCCGCCCGTCCGCCGACACCCTAGTGCTTTTTCGCCCTCAAATCCCTCGCAATCACCGCCGCGTCATTCCCGCCGCCATTCCCCCGCACATTGATGGTCGATCCATCATTGAACGTCATGGTATTAATAGGCGTTACGGTGGTGCCGTTCAGCTCAAACACCGTCCACAGCGTCCCGGCCGAGCGGGGCACAAAGAAGCTCCGTACCGGTTGCCCGGTGATGTAGAGATCCACGCGTGCCCCGGAATTGGCCAGTGTGTCACTGGTCGTACTACTCAAGTCGGAGTAGTCGTGCACCGAGTAACGGTAGACCCCGGGGAATTGCTGTGACAGAGTGATCGTCTCAGGCCCGAACTGATCCGTGTCGTCGACATCCTGGCTTGCGTATGGCCGAGCCGTCAGGCTCCCCAGGTCGCCAAAGAAGACATGAAAACGGGAGCCGGTCGTGCTATCCGGGCCGGTCAGGTGCGAATCAAGGTCGAAGGGAACCGCACCCCACTGCAGGACGATCCGCACGATTCCCGAACCGATCGGCGAGAGCACGACATCCTGATTGCTGCTTGTGCCATCCCCCAGCAGCACCGAGGTCCGGTAGCCGGCGCTGAACCCGGTCGCAGCGGCGCCCACCGTGTACGTCCCGGCGGGTCCCTGAAACGAATACCCGCCCACGCTGTCGGTGGTGGTCGTGGCGACTGGCGTGGATGTGGTGGCGTTGACGCCGTCCCTGAGCTCCACCGTGGCGCCGGGGATGGGCAGGTTGTTGGTGGCATCCTTCACGACGCCGCTCATGAAGCCCGGCGAGGTCGTACTGGGCACCAGCGGGATCGTCGGCACCGTGCTGGCGCCACCGCCACTGAGCGTGGCGTCGAACAGAGTCGCGCCCAGAAACCCATTCAGCGTCGCCACGATTCGATAGAGACCCGGGGACAGCGTTATGGTCGAGTAGCTGCCGTCCGAGGCGGTCTGCACCGTGGTGACCTGCACATCCTGAGCGTCGAAGACCGTCAGGGTGACGTTGGCGAGCCCGGCGCCGCTGGCGCCGTCGATGACCTGACCGGCTAGCGCCCCGGCCCCCGCAGCGAGGACGTTTATGGTCACGCTGTCGGCGTTGCCGGACAGACTTGGAGTGGCCACGGTGATCTTCACCGCTCCGGGAGAAGCCGGAGCGGTAAACGTGCCCAGCGCGTTGATCTGCCCGCTGGAGGCACCCCAGGACAGGTACACGCTGTCCGGCACAATAGGGGCACCCTGAATATCAAATGCGTCCGCCGAGAAGTTCAACGTCCCGCCGGCGACCACGGTGGCACTACGCGGCAGGATGGAAAGCGCCGCGACGTTCAACCCCGGTCCGAAGTACGACGGCACCAGCGGCGGGGGCGTGGTCGGCTGACCCGCTACCGCGATCACCTGCTGGGAGGCAACCCACAGGGTGCGGCCGGCGGCAGTCTGGTAGTCGAGTTCGACACTCAACGTCTCGGCAGCGGCAGATAGCACCAGGTTGAATGACAGGTTGAGGGTGGTGGCGTTGGCATTCCAGGACACTGTCCTGGTAGCTATCGTGTCCACGGATTCATCGGGGAAGAACTTGAGCAGGCTCGCGTGGACTCGATCCACCGTGGGATTGAGCCCGAAGCTGGCCAGCGATGGAGGAGCAACTGCCCGAAGCACGAGCGAGGTCATGCCCGGTCCGGGGCTGGCCGGAGTATCCGCGCAGGCGGCCAGCAGGGCCGGGACGGAGAGGACGAGCAGCCTTCGGCCAACACTCATACGTACACCTCAGTCCGGAATCGCCAGATACGCCGAAGCAGATCCTCGAGAAATCCCTGCGAAATGAATGCCTGCACGGCCACCATCGTGGCCTCAGCATCTACCCCCCACAATGCCACCCGCTTGGGGGTTGCCTCAAACTCGGCCTGGACGAACGACCGCTGGTCCTGGCTCCACACAATGGGGACTTGTTGCAACAGTTCAGTTGAGAGCCCGTTGACTCCCGGCCCCCCCACGGCGATGGCCGGGTTGAGGTCGAGGGTGCGGTGTTCCAGGAACCATGCGTCGCCGACCACCACCGCTCTCCGGAACGCCTGCCCGTCGCTGCGGCGATCGATCTCCGCCTTGAGCCGATAGGCGGTGGGCCGGTCACGCTCCTCCGCTCGGGGGTCAGAGCCGGTGACGATGACGATCGTCTCGTTGGAATCGATGAGTTTCATCACAAACGGGCGACGGCCGTCGGCCGTTTGCAGTCGGGTCGGAGAATATTGCCTCTGGAGCGAGAGTCCTAGCTAACCGTGCTTAGTGATCGTGTCCGGATCCTGAATCCGGCTGCTCCCGCTGGGCACGCTCGAGGTCCTTCTGCCGCTGTTTCTCGATCCGGAGCGCGCGCACGGCACGTTTGAAATCATCCAGGCTCGTCGAGCGGACCGCCGCCCTGCGCAGGTCCTCGGCGATCCATTCGCCATTGTGATTCAGCGCATTCTGCTGGTTGCCGGATGCGGGGATCGGAAGCAGCGCGAGTACCGCCGCCGGGATCTTGAGACCCGCGATGTAGATGTTGCGCGAATCGAGCCCGAACTTGGTTCCGGCAACGGTGGCGGTCCAGTCCGGCAGGCGCACCCGGTCGGCACCGGGCTCCCGGGCGATGGAATCTAAGTACTGTTGCACAATCGCGTTGACGGCGCTGTCCACCAGCTCCTCATGGGTCTGTTGCAACCGCTGGGCCAGCGCCTTGGGGGGAAGCGGCAGTGGTCGGACCCACAAGCGCCCGTCGCCCAGAGCCGGCCCGATCCGGCCCGCCGGAGTGCGCGGAATCGCGGCGCTATCCGGTGGTGGCGTTTCGGCGATGTTGAGAGGACTCCTCGCCGTATCGGGAGGGAGCGGGCGAACCGGCGGTAGCGGCCGCGGCCGGGTTCCCTGACCCTGCTCCAGGCGCGGCACGTAGTAGCGCACCGGCGACGTCCGCTCCTGTTCCGGACCCGGATCGGGCAGCGCGATGAGCTGGGGCGCCCGGTCGGGGACCTGCGGCAAGCGACCGTGAATGACCACAAAGAAGAGCAGGCTGTGGACGGCCACACTCACGCCGAGCGCAAGGGCACGGCGTCGCCGTTGACTCACCGTGGGTTCAGGCAGCACGCCCACTCCGCAGCGCCTGGCCCAGCCGCAGCACTCCCTCGCGGAGTCGTTCGGCAGCGACGGTTAGCGCGATCCGGAAGTAACCTTCGCCACCTTCGCCAAACGCGCTGCCGGGCAGCACGATCACACCCTGATCATCGAGCGCCCGTCGCGCGAACTCCTGCGAGGGGATGCCCGCCGGCAGCGGAACCCAGAGGTACATCGTGGCTCGGGGCGACTCGCATTGGAAGCCTGCCTCACTGAGGGCGAGAATGCCGGCATCTCGCCGCTTCGCCAATTCCACGATGTTGACCGGCATCAGCCGCTCCGCGTTGTCCAGCGCGAATGCCCCCGCCTGCTGTACCGCGAGCCATGGTCCGGTATCCACATACGACTTGACCCGGGTGAGTGCGCCGATGAAGCCGCGTTCCCCCGCTACCCAGCCCAACCGCCAGCCGGTCATCGAGAAGCTCTTGCTGAGCGAGAAAAACTCGACGGCGATGTCGCGCGCCCCCGGGATCTCGAAAATGCTCGGCGCCACGTACCCGTCGAAGGTCACATCACAATACGGATTGTCGTACGCCAGCACGATCCCATAGCGCCGGCACAACGCGACCATGCGCTCGAGGTAATCGCGCGGTGCGATGGCGGCGGTTGGGTTGTTCGGATAGTTGAGGAAGACGAGCCGGACCCGCTTGAGCGTTGCATCGCCCAGTTCCTCCAGCTCGACCAAGTACCGGGTCCGCGCTGTCAACGGATAGATCACGGGCGTTCCACCCGCGAGCACGGTGCCGCCCAGATAGGCCTGGTACCCGGGTTCGGGCACCACCGCGAGGTCGCCCGGATTCAGCACGGCCAGCGGCAAGTGCGCGAGCCCTTCCTTCGACCCGATGAGCGGCAGAATCTCGGTCGCCGCATCGAAGTGAATGCCGAAGCGTCGAGCCATCCAGTCGACTGCCGCGCGGCGGAACCCGGCGTGCCCCTGCTGGAATCCATACTTGTTGAGCGCGGTCTCTCCCACCGCTCGTCGCAGCGCCTCGACCACCTCGATCGGAGGGGGATAGTCCGCGTCCCCAGCGCCCAAGTCGATCAGATCCACGCCCTGCGCGATGAGCTGGCGCTTCCGCGCGGGCAGATCGGCCATGGGGTAGCCCGGCAGGCGACCAAGTCGGTCAGACGGATTCACGTGACCGGATTCCTCAGCACGCCAACGCCCGAGACTTCGACCTCGACAATGTCACCCGAGGCGAGGGGCCCGACTCCCGCGGGTGTGCCAGTGGCGATGAGGTCGCCTGGTTCGAGGGTCATGACGCTCGAGATGAAGGAGATGATCGCCGGAATGTTGTATGCCATTTCGGAGACCTTGCCGTGCTGGCGGACTGTCCCGTTGAGCCGGGTCGTGACCTCGAGGGTCCGCCAGTCGAGCCCTTCGACGACCAACGGGCCCACCGGGCAGAAAGTGTCGAAGCCTTTCGCGCGGCCCCACTGGCCGTCGGTCTTCTGGAGATCGCGTGCGGTCACGTCGTTCACACAGGTGATCCCGATTCGGGCGTTCCCGGCAGCCGCAACACTGATGTCGCGAAGCCGTTCCAGCAGGACGACGCCGATTTCTCCCTCATACTCGACCTGGTTGGACTGCGAGGTGAGCACGATGGGATCGCCGGAGGCGAGCAGTGCCGACGGCGGCTTGAGGAAGATCATCGGCTGAGGCGGCACCGTGTTGCCAAGCTCCTGCGCGTGGGCGAGATAGTTGCGCCCGACGCACACGATCTTGGAGGGCTTCACCGGGATCATACGCTGGCTCCGATTCCGTGGCGAGCGAAGAAGTCTTCGATGCGGGTCCGTACCTCCACCCACGGCCCGATCACTCGATCAGCTCTGGGGAGCCCACCGAGCACCAGCGGACCATAGCGCTTGGTCACCACCCGCTTATCAAGGAGTACGACGGTGCCCACATCCTGTCGGGTTCGGATCAGTCGGCCGAACCCCTGCTTGAGCTTGAGTGCCGCATGGGGCAGCAGATAGCCCATGAAGCCATCTTCGCCCTGCTCCGCCAAGCGTTCCAGCCGAGCGGCGGTGATTGGCTCGGATGGCACCTTGAAGGGCAGCTTCGTGATGACCAGCGAGCGAAGCGCACGCCCCGGCACGTCAACACCTTCCCAGAACGAGTCGGTGCCGAGCAGAATCGCCCGGCCCAGTTCCCGGAATCGCCGGAGAAGTACGTCCCGCGGCGCTTCCCCCTGGACCAGAATCGGCCAACGCTCGCCCGCTGCTGCGCGGAGCTCGACCGCGACCCGCCGAAGCATCGCATGACTGGTAAACAACACGAACATGCCGCCGTCCGAGGCCAGAGCCAGATCGTGTACCACCTGAAGGACGGCGCCCGAGTGCCCGGCTTCGTCTTCGCGCGGGTCCGGAATATCGTTGGGGATTCCGAACAGGCACTGCGACGGGAAATCAAACGGCGACGGGAGAATCGCCTTGGTGGTGACCGGATTAGGCTCGATACTCAGGCCCAGCCGGGACTCCAGAAAGTCGAATTCGCCGCCGGCTGCGAGGGTGGCGCTGGTGAGTGTTACAGTCTTCACCCGGTCGAACACCGCCTCCCGCAGAATCGGGGCGAGATCGAGCGGCACCGCCGCGAGGGCAATCTGCTGGCCCTTGGGTCCGGTCTTCTCGAGCCACCGCACGGTGGGCGCCCCGCCCGGGGCCGGCCTGAGCGACTGGTTGAGCGCGTCCGATACCGATTCCAGGCGACGCATCACACCGCGGAGTTCACCCAGCAGTTGCCCGCGCCGCTCGGTCAACTCGGCGCCGGCCATGCGATCCGCGATGGTCTCGACGCACTCTCGAATCGCC
Organism: uncultured Gemmatimonadales bacterium; assembly: GCA_963748035.1. Taxonomy (GTDB): domain Bacteria; phylum Gemmatimonadota; class Gemmatimonadetes; order Gemmatimonadales; family GWC2-71-9; genus JADJOM01. The sequence goes on from CAVVHO010000005.1 coordinate 1,210,863, forward strand.
CGGAACGCCAAGAGTGTCGCATCGAGCTCGCGTTGCAGGCCCTCCGCCCACACCGGATCCCGGGCGAACTCCTCCGTCAGCCGCAACACCCCACCGTGCTCCAGATCCACCCGCGCGTGCAGACGGAGGATCAGCTGATCCGCGGCTCGACGCGCATCGAGCACTGCGGGCAGCAGCCGTCCATGGAGCAGGTCGAGACTCGCCCGGGACAGCAGGTCGCCGGCGGCGGTCAAATCCTGCGCCAGCGCGGGCAGCAGGCCCTTGCCGCTGCGCTCAAATCGGCCGAGCAGTCGTCGGAGGCCGCGACTGGTGACCTGCGCCCCGAGGTGGGACGCGGCCACGTCCTCGAGGTGATGGGCTTCGTCGATGATCAGGCGATCGTACGGTGGCAAGACCGCCGCTTCACGCCAGTTGTCCGATGATCGGCGGACCGCAAGGTCCGCGGCGAACAGGTGATGGTTGACCACCACCACATCCGCCTCCGCCGCCTTCCGCCTGGCCCGGAAGAGGAAGCAGGCGTCGAAGTGCGAACATTGGAGCCGAGGACAGAGATCCGCCTCCGCGCTGATCTCGTCCCACACTTCGCTGCTCGGTGAAACCGGCAGGTCCGCCAGGGTGCCGTCCGAGGTCACTGCCGCCCACTGAAACAGCGACTGCAGTTCATCGTACTTGTCGGGCTCGAGCAGCGAACGTTGCGATCCCACGGCGTGGTGCAGCCGAGCGAGGCAGAGATAGTTCCGCCATCCCTTGAGGAGCGCGAAGGTCGGCGCCCGTTCCTCGGTGGCGAGGGCATCTCGGAGCAGCGGCAGGTCCTTGCCGACGAGTTGTTCCTGCAGATTGATGGTGTTGGTACTGATAACGGTGCGCTCGCCGTTGGCGCGTGCCCAGGCCAGGGCCGGGATCAGATACGCGAACGACTTGCCGACCCCGGTCCCCGCCTCGAGCAGCAGGACGCCGCCATCGTTGTACCCGTCGGCAATGTACGCCGCCATGTCCCGCTGACTGGGCCGATCCTCGTACTGCCCCAAGGCACGGGCTACGGGGCCGTGTTCCCCGAGCTGGTCGACCACATCCAGGGCATCGACGGGCTTTTGTGCCTCGCTCCGGGGGACCTCGACCACGACATAGAGAGCCCCACCATCGTTGTCGATGATCCCGAAGCCGACTCCTTCATCATGCAGTCGCGCCGCGACCGAGAGATCCGCCATCGACGGCTCGAGGTTACCACTCGGATGGTTGTGCAACAGCATGTCCCCCCGCCCCGCCACACCCGGCAGCGCGAGCACCCGATCCACAGTCCCCCGCGCCACCGTTCGGGCGGCGGCAATGCATCCATCCGTGCTCACCGATGCCACGAACGAGACCTCCCGCCCACCGGCGGCCGCGATCTCACCAGCGAGGAAGCGCTGGACATCGGGGATGATGCGGGATGCGGGGGAGACCATGCGTGGAAGTTAATGAGGCGAGAAGGCGGCAAAAGGCGAGAAGGCGAGAAGGCGAAGGAGGCGAAGCGGCGACGGGTGCGCTCTCTCGCCTTTTCGCCTCCTGGCCTTCTCGCCTTTTGCCGCCTCCTCGCCTGCCCTTCCTACGTTTTGAGCTCCCGCTTCTTCGCCGCTGGGAACAGGACGTTATTGAGGATCAGTCGGTAACCCGGCGAATGCGGGTGCAGCGACAGGTCGGTCGGGGGATCGCCGATCTGGTGCTGAGGATCTTCCGGGTCATGCCCACCATAGAAGGTCCAGGTGCCCTGGCCCAACTCGCCGTGGATGTACTTGGCCCACGCTGCGCTTGGCTCGTCGGCCAGGAGCGTGACTGAGGGCTTGAGTGTGCGCTTGGTGAAGGAGGTCGTGAGGCCGTAGAAATCGGGGATGATATCCCGATGGTCCTGCACCAGCATAGTGGGGACGGGATCGATCTTGGCGCTGAAGTTGAACAGCTTGAACGCGCCCAGCGGTTGCCGGCGGTCGAGGCTGTTGACCTGGTGACCGTCAATATCCGAGAACGACGGCACGTTGGGCGATAGCTCGAGTTGGGCGCCCTGAAAGGCGAGCGACCGGCTCCAATCCATCTTGCGGGAGGCGTCCGGGTCCATCGGCGAGCCATCCGCGTACGCCGCGGCGATGTCGGTGTTTTCGCTCGCCAGGGCGAGGTCCAGAGTCTCGGTCGCGGTGCACATCGCGAAGAGGAACCCGCCCCGCTCCACAAACCCACGGATCTCCCTGGCAACGGCGCGCTTCTCCGCCGGCACATTGGGAAAGCCCAGCTGTTTTGCCATCGACTGGTTGCTCTGGACCATCTCCGCGAGCCACGGAGCCCCGGCGTAATTGAGATAGAATTTTGAGTACTGTCCGGTGAAGTCTTCGTGGTGCAGGTGCAGCCAGTCGTACTTGATGAGACCTTTGCCCACCACTTCGGCGTCCCAGATTTTCTGGAACGAGATCCCGGCATAGTTGAGCACCATGGTCACCGCGTCATCCCAGGGTGACGCGTTGGGTGGCGCGTAAACCGCCACCTTCGGCGGCTTCTCGAGCGGGACCGCGTCCATGTTCTCCTGCTGGATCTGGGCCTTCACGTCCGTGACCTGCCCATCGCTCATCGGCTCGCAGGTGACGCCCGACAGGGCGGCGTCGCGGGTCGTGGCCTGATCGGCCGGGATCAGGAACGATCCGCCGCGATAGTTGAGGAACCACTCTGCCCGTCCACCGCGCTCCAGCACGCGAAAGGTGAGCCCATAGGCCTTGAGGTGATCAGCCTGGGCGTCATCCATCGGGACGAGCAACCAAGGCGCGTTCCGTACCAATCGGAGGATGGGCAGACTTCCGAAACCAACGGCCAGCGATGCCCCGGCCAGGTCGAGAAACTCGCGACGTTTCATCAAGTTGAAATCACGGCGTCGCACGGAGGCGCTACTCATGTCTTCGGTACTCCCCCACGTATCTGATCCAGCAAACGCCTGGCCTGTGGTAGTAGCGCACTCGTGGGATAGTCGAGGATCATTTGCTCCAAGACCTGGGTCGCCTCGGGACGACGATCCTGCGCGACAAAGAGCCGTCCCAGCTCCAGGAGAGCCGCCGCGGAGGTGTTAGGCGCATCTTTGAGGACCGCGGCACGGAAGTCAGATTCCGCCTTGCCCGCTTGCCCGGCAGCGGCGTACAGTCGGCCGGCGTAAAGCGTGACTTCCGCTCGTCCGCCATCCACGGGAATGTCCTTCCCCGCCTGTTCCATGGTGCGAGCGGCGGCGAGGGTATCGCCGGCGTCAAGCGACCGGAAGGCGAGTCCGAGCCCAACCAGAGTATCCGGCGCGATAGGCTGGATCATCGCCAGGATCGCCGACCGATCCGTGGATTCCTCCCGGGTTCCAGCGAACGGGCCGGCCTGTTTCCAGAGATCAGCGACGCCCTTGAGATCGCCCGCATAGAGCCGGAATCGCCCCCGTAGTGCCAATGCCTCCACCGAGCTGTCGGAGGCGAGCAGCCCCTCCCCGCGAGTGATCTCACCTGCCTGAGCCCAGCGGGCAGCGATCGCCCGACGGAGACGCAGATAGTCATCCACGGAAATCGTGTTCCGATACTTCTCTAACTGGGTCGAGGCCTCATCGGCCTTGTTCTCCTTCACGAGCAGGTCGATCAAGGTTGCCGTGGCTCCCGCAGCAACCGCTGGCCCGCTCGTCGTGTCGCTCGCAATCCGACTGAGCATCCGCCGAGCGGCGGTCGGGTCCCCGGAGGCAGCATAGGCCCGGGCAGCATCCAGCAAGAACCGGGAACGCTGTGTGGGACTGATCCACCGCTCTGCGATGGCTTCCAGTGTTCTCGCCTGGGTGATGAGATATGGTCGGGTCGATTCTACTCGGGTTTCTTCGAGAAAGGCCTGGAGCGCGTCTATCTGCTGCGGATTGCCCGGTGGCAGGCTCTTCATAAGCGCATCAAAGGCCCCGACGGGGTCGCCCCAGCGGGCCCTGAGATCCACACTGATGCGGGTGAGCTCGATGCCGGGTTCCTTATCGAGCGCCTTCAGGATCTCCTGGTGGGTGCGTTCAGGTGCCTGCCCCAGCGCGGTAATCGCGGACGTGCGGTAGCCCGGCAACTGACGCACGGCCCGGGTCCACTCCCGTACCGCCGTGGGCCAATCCTCTTCCAGGCTCGCGAGCTGGGCGATCTCCGCGGCCAGCACTTCGGGTTTGCCGAGTCGCTCGCGCCCGAGCTGATAGGCTCGCCGGGCCATCGGGCGGTCGCGGCGCTGCAGCGCGGCAGCGGCCCATTCGCGATATGGCGTCTCGTCTCCCGGTGCCGCGCGGGCCCACAACTCGACCAGACGCGGCAGGCTGTCGAGCAGGTTCGCCGCGGCGAACGCGCGCATACCCACTCCGAAGACTCCGGGAGATGCGGGGTCGGCTTCGATCGCCGCCTGCACGGCGGGCAGCAACTCCTGGAGCCGATTGATCGGGGTGAGTGCCCGTTCCAACCCGAGCAAGGCCGAGACTTCTGCGGGCTTGCTCTTGAGGATGCTCTTGTAGACCTCTGCAGCCTGCGCGTAGCTCCCGCGCCTTTCCAGGTCGAACGCGCGGGACATCGTGTCTTGCGCGGAGACGAGGCCCGGCGCGCACACCAAGGCCAGAGCTACGAAGGTAGAACGGGAGAACGGGAGAACGGGAGAACGGGAAATCATGGCGACTTTCACGGCAGAACGGCAGACCGGGAGGACGGGAGGACGGAAGATCATGGCTTCTGTTCCCGTTCCCCCGTTCCCCCGTTCTCCCGTTCTACCGCAGTCGACTCGCTCAACTTGCGAAAATACTCGACGGCTCGACGCCGTTCAGCTGGCGAGAGTTGCTGCAGCTCCTCCCAGGATGGGATGCGGAATCCGGCATCATCTCGCAGCCGCGTCTGCAATGCCGGCGGAAGGCGAACACTGTCGTCCTTGGCGGCGGTGCTCTGACGTTCCTGCTTCTCGTCCTTTTGCTCGCCCTGCAGCGTCCGTCCGGCATCCAGCATGCGCCGGAACAACTTCTCCTGGCGTTCAACCGTCTGCCGGTCGAGCCGCCCAGCCTCAAGCGTGCGGGCGAGTTCCTTGGCTTCCTGGGCCAGGTCGGCCGCGCCAGGCATCTGGCCACCGGCCCGCATGCGTTCGAGGCGTTCAGCGAGCGCGCGCTGCTGCGCGCCTAGGGCCCGCAGCTGTTCTTGCATCTGCCCCCCACCCTTGCCCATCTGCGGCAACATCCCGCCAGACTGCTGACCGAGCTGGCCCTGCTGCTGCGCCATCTGGGCCATCTGCTCCATGGCCTCCTGCAAGCCGGACCCGGAGCCGGCGCCCTCCACGGCACCCCGACTCCGCAGCAAGGTGTGCGCTGCGGCATTGAGAGCATCCACGGCTTCCTCGGAGCGGCGCGTCGCCTCACGGGAGTTGGGTGCCGCATTGGAGAGCGCCTCGCGCGCGCGGCGCATGTCGTCGCGGCCGGCCGAAAGCGCGATGCTCGACTGCTGCGAGACCATGGCGTTCTTGCCCGCGACTTCCTTCACCTGCTCCAACAGTCGTTCCACGCCCTCTTCGATCGCGCCCTGCTCCGAGCGCACATGGGGTGACGTGTCCCCCCGCCGGAGCGCGTCGGCGACTTCCAGCTGCCGTTCGGCCAGTCGGCTGACGTCGCCCAGCGCCCGGTCGAGTGCCTCGACAACTTCGTTCCGCCATTCCTGTTGCATCTGCTGGCGCTGCTCGGCCAACTCATCACCGAGCGGCTTGAGTTGTTCCGCGGCCTGCTCACCCTGTTGCTTCGCCTGCGGCTTCTTGCCCTGGCTGGCCGATTTCCCGGCCTGCTGCATCTGCTGCGCGGCTTGTTGGGCCCGTTCGGCTGACTGCTGCAGCGCTTCCTGCCGCGTCGCGTTCTCCGCCGCCATTTCCTGAGCCAGGTGCTCGAGTGCGGAGCCGAGGGAGTCGGCCCGGCCCGCGAGGGCCTCCTCTTCCCGCGAGGCGCGCGCCGAATCGAGCGCCGGAACCTGCTGGGCCCATTGCTTCTGTTGGGCCGCCAAGTCCTTCGCCTCGGCAGTGAGGTTAGCCATGTCGCCTTCGATCGCGGCCCGCCTGAAGAGCTCCTTGCTCCGCTCCAGCGCCTCCCGGAGTTCCTTCTGAGCCTCGGCGAGCCGTTCAAGCGCCTCCCGACTGCGCTCAGGGTCCAGGTCTTTCAACGCCTGCTGCAGCTCGGCGAGTCGTTGTCGGAGTTCGGGGGTGATGGCACGGTCGAGCTGTTCCTGGATTTCTCGCAGCCGCTCTTGCCAGGCCGGATCATTGAGACCGGCAGCCTCCGCGCTCTGTCGAAGCGCTTCGACCGCCTCCTTGATCTGCTCCGCCTGTTTCAGCAGCTCCTGCTCTGCCTGGGCGACGTTTTCGGCCCGCTTCGCGTTCTCGAAGCTGAGCGATTCATCGACGTTGCCATTGGCGTCCTTGGCCGCACGTGGCCGCTCCTGGGACAAGTCCTCGGTCTGACGCTCGAGCTGCCGACTGGCCTGCGCGATGCTGTCGAGCCGGCGTCCCACCGCGGATGTGGCTTCCCGAGCGGCCTCCCGCACCTCGCTCAATGTCGGCAGGCGCAGCACGAACTCCCTCGACGTGGTCACGTGCGCGACGGGCGCATTGTCGCTCGCCCGGACGAAGAACCGCACCGTGTCACCGGGAAGGAGGCCACGCTGATTGAGGTCGAACTGAAACGGAAGAATCGCACGGTCGCGCACACCATCCGGCAGGGCAACGGTCTCCAGCCGGGCGGGATCCTCGAAGCCGAGCCGGCTGATGCGCCGGCTCTCAACCACGATCCGGGTCAGGCCGTGATCATCCTGGGCGTCGATGACGAGGGGGACCCGAAGCGTGAGCGGAGCCATCGTGTCGACGCCGGGTACCGGAACCTCGACCCGCGGGGCGCTGTCCGGCACCGTGAGAATCGGAATGCGGATCGTGTCGCCGGCCAGCGCCTGACCTGTCGAGGTGGCCAGTGCGAGCTCCCAGACCCGTATCCCGACCGGCACGAATGAGCCGTGGAATCGTGCGCCGTCAACCGTCAGTGCCGTGCTGCCGCCGACGCTCTTCCACCCGGCGCTGGCGAGCGACGCCGTTGCCTCTCCCAGAGTCTCGAGCCGAGTCCCCTCGGGAACGATCACCGTGTCGCCACGGGTGGGGATCGGCTCGTCTTCCAGCCCGAGGTAGCGCGGGTACCGCGCCATTACGCTCAGGGTCCCCAGAAATGCCGGGAGCCGCACCTTCACCTGGAGCGTATCGGAATTCCGGCCCCCACTGGTTAGGCGGACAAAGAGGTCGGTTTCAAGCGGTCCGAGCGTGAGCGCGGCGCGACCAACGGAGTCGAGCGCCACACCCTTCCCCTGCCACGCCACGCCCGGCGCCCGAACCCAGAGGATCGCGTGTTCGCGACCGCGCGCCAGGACCGAAACGCTCACCGTTTCGCCGCGGTCAACTTCATTCCGGTCCAGTGTGATGACCAGCGGAGCCACGGTGGCGGCCCACGCCTCACCCGGTCGCCACAGAAGCGCGGCGCGACCGTGGTTGGGCTTCGCCGAAACCAGCAGCAGCATTCCCCCAAGGAGCATGGCGCCCGCCTGCAACGCCCGGCGCAGAAACGGTTGCCGGAGTCGTGCGATGAGGTCCGGGGCTCGCGCGGATAACTCCTCCGCTTGGCGCGCATCTGCCGCGTCGAGCAACGCTGCGCTCGTACCCGCGGCAGCTGGTTCCAGGTGACCGCTAAGTGCGCCATTCCGGAATCCCAGAGGCTCGAGTCGGCCCGCCATCCAGCCCGGAGACAGGCGACGGGTCTGGTAGACCGTCAAGGTGGCAAGTACCAAAACAAGGAGGAGCGAGCCACTCCAAGCCGCCAATACCCACCATGGCTGCCCGAACCAGCCCAGTCGAGCCCCCCAGGCCGCGATGCCGAGCAACAACGCCACGCCCCCGCCGGTCGCTGCTGCCCATCCGGCGAGCGAGAGCTGGCGGAAGCCGCGCACCATGGCGACGAGTACGGAGCCGGTTCTGCTCATCGAGCCGCACCGGAATAGCCGACCGCGTACGCGAACAGATTCACGCCCATCCGAAGGGCCGCTTCATGCTTCTCTGGCGGGTCCTTGTGGACATCGAAGTCCTCCCAGCCGTCACCCAGATCGCATTGGTAGTCGTAGAACACCGCCAACCGCCCGTCGAGAAAGATCCCGAAACCCTGCGCCGGTTTGCCGTCATGCTCGTGGATCTTGGGAATGCCCTTCGGAAAATCGTACACCAGATGGTAGACGGGATGAGCGAGGGGCACCTCGACCAGCGGATGATCAGGAAACAGCCGCGCCATCTCCCGTCGGAACGATTCATCCATGCCGTAGTTGTCGCTTGCGTGCAGGAAGCCCCCCGACAAGAGCCAACGGCGGAGGATCGGAAGCTCGGCATCAGCGAAATGCAGATTGCCGTGTCCGGTCATGTGCAGGTAAGGCACCGTCCAGAGCTCGTCGTCAAGCAGGCGCACGACCTTCTCCCGGGCAGCCACCCGCAAGTGAGTCCGAGTCTGAACCGCCTGAAGCAGGTTGGGCAAACTCGAAGGATTGGCGTACCAATCGCCACCGCCATCGTAGTGCAGCCGACCGATCGTCATGGTCGCCGGCGCGTCGCTCGCCTGGCCCCAGAGCGCTGGAGGGCCGAGCAACAACACCATCGGCGTCAGATACAGGTAGAGAGGGCGCGCAGTCACGGGAGAGACGTCACAATTCGGTACGCCTCATTGCGGGGAACCCCAAGCTCGGCCACCAAACGCTGAACCACGGCCTTCCGAGTGAGTCCGTCGGAGAGAAGCGCCACCGCGTGATCGCTGACAGCCGCGCTGCTCATCTCGGGAGACGCGCGTTCCCCGCATCCGGCCACAACCAGGGTGATCTCACCGCGCGGCGCCGTTTCCGAGTAATACGAGGCCAGCTCGCCGAGGGTTCCGGGGCGGAACTCCTCGTGCAGTTTGGTCAGTTCCCGAGCTACCACGGCCTCGCGTTCAGTGCCCGCGATCTCCGCCAGATCACCGAGCAAACCGGCCAGCCTGGGCGCTGCCTCGTACAGCACGACCGTCCACTCCGACTCGGCGACGCTCCGGAGCAAGCGTTCCCGCGCGACACCCTTGCGGGGTAGAAAGCCGAGGAACAGGAAGCGGTCCGCGGAGAGTCCCGACGCCGAGAGCGCAGTGCTGACGGCAGAGGGCCCCGGGATGGGCACCACGTCGAACCCCGACGCCCGAACCGCCTTGACGAGGTGTTCCCCCGGGTCGCTCACGCCGGGCGTGCCGGCATCGGTGACCAGAGCGATGTCGCGACCATCCGCGAGGATCTCAAGCAGCAGTTCCAGTCGGCGATCGGGAGAGTGCGCGTGGAAGCTCAGGACCTTCGGATGGGCGTCGAGGTGGGTCAGCAGGCCGCGAATGCGTCGGGTATCCTCGGCCGCCACCACCGGGACCTGGCGGAGCGTGTCGGTCGCCCGGTGCGACAGGTCTCCGAGGTTGCCCAGCGGCGTCGCGACGACGAACAGCGTGGCCATTTGTTGAATGTAAGCGGAGAGCCCCCGAGAAGTGAGAAGTAAGAGTAAGAAGTAAGAAGTGAGGAGTGAGAGGTGAGAGGTGAGAAGCGGCCGCGGCGCCGACGATGCCGTTGGTTTCACTCCCCGTACTTCTCACTCCTCACTCCTCACCTCTTACTCTCACTCCTGCCTTCTCCCACCTTCGACCGTCAGGAAGAGTGCTGCTGAATCTTTCCTTCCAGAATCGCCTTGATCCGCGGATCGGCGCCGATCACCGTATCCACGTGCTTGCCATCCTTGAAGAACATGATGGTGGGAATCGAGCGGACGTTGAAGCGCACCGCGGTGTTCTGGTTGGTGTCGGTATCGAGCTTGGCAAACTTCACCTTGCCCGCCAACTGTTCGGCGAGCTGTTCAATCACCGGCGCGATCACCTGACACGGGCCACACCAGACGGCCCAAAAGTCCACCAAGGCGAGCCCCTTCGCCTGTTCGATTTCCGCGACAAAGTTGGTGTCGGTCACATTCAAGACGTTGCTGCTGGCCATGCGTCTCCAATCCTTTCCCATTACTTTTTCGGCGCACCCTTGAATCCATCCGACCCAACGGCCCACCAGTGACTGATCAGCCTGCTATCGCCCACATCGGCGTCGCGGTCGAAAGCATCGAGGGCGCACTGGCCTTCTATCGCGACGTACTAGGAATCCAGCCGGGCCCGCACGAGGACGCGGATGGTGCATCCATCGTCTCGCTCCGCCTTGGCGACATCCAGATCGAACTGCTCGAGCCCCGATCCGACCAGAGCCCCATCGCCCGATTCCTGGCCCGGCGAGGGCCCGGCATTCATCATATCTGCTACCGCGTCCCGGATCTCGACCGGGCCCTCGCGACTTGCCGCGCTCTCGGCTATCGGCTCGTGGACGAGGAGCCCCGTCTCGGCGCCGGCGGCCATCGTATCGCCTTCATCCATCCCAAGAGCACTGCTGGCATTCTCATCGAGCTCACCGATTGACCTTGCCGGGATTGTCTCGACTAGCCCTTGGATGGCGGGCTGCAGGGCCGCCCGGGTGTTCCCGCCGTCGTCAGATCGATCGCGTTGACGATCCAGCCGGCTTTCCCGACATTCATGACGACGAAGGGTACGTTTCGCACGCACCGCTTGCCGTCGAGATCGGCGCGGTCGAACTCGACCTGCACCGTCTGCCGGTTCGCGTCAGTCGGACTCGGGTCAGTTCGCAGCACCCGGAACGGCGAATCGCGAAGAAACGACTGAGTCACGGCGAGGCGCTGAATGTAGTCAGACGGTTGCCGGGTCTCGGACGCTGGACCCTTCGCGCCGCCCCAGTATCGCGACATCCGCCCGATATTGCTGTCCGCCACCGCCTGCATGAAGTTCCTGACCGCGCCTTCCGGCGTGGTTGCGGTGTCATTGGGCGCGGGGTTTGCGGTTCCGCCGCCGCAAGCCAGCACGAGCAACATCAGTGCGGCGACCAGTGTGCGAGACACACGTTCCTCCGGCGAGCGAGAAGAATGGCGCAACATAAACGGACCCCCAAGAGCCGGCAATGAGTTCCATGCGCCTGTATGTCAACGTTGATCACGTCGCGACCGTTCGCCAGGCACGACGCACTGACGAGCCCGATCCCACCGAGGCCGCGGCGCTCGCGGAGGCCAACGGGGCCGATGGGATCACGGTGCACTTGCGGGAGGATCGGCGCCACATTCAGGACGCCGACGTTGAACGCCTGGCGCCACGGATCCGGACCGTGCTCAATCTCGAACTCGCGAGCAACGAGGAAATCATCGCCTTTGCCTGTCGACTCCGCCCGTTCCAGGCCACGCTGGTCCCCGAGCGCCGCGAGGAGATCACCACGGAGGGGGGCCTCGATCTGACCAGCAATGTCGATCGGCTGCGCGCCACGATTGGGCGACTCACTGAGGCAGGCATCCGGGTCAGCCTGTTCATCGATCCGACCCGGGAGAGCGTCGACCGGTCCCACGCATTGGGAGCGCCCGCGATCGAGTTGCACACCGGGCGCTTCGCCCACGCCTGGCCCGGGGCGGAGCGGCCGCTGGCGGAACTGCGGGATGTAGCGACCCACGCCCGTCGGATTGGTCTCGCCGTGCACGCAGGCCATGGCCTCACCTATCGCAACGTTGCCGCGGTGGCGGCGATCAGCGCAATCGAAGAGTTGAACATCGGCCACAGCATCGTGAGTCGCTCCATCATGGTAGGCATGGGTGCGGCAGTTGCGGAGATGCGCAGGCTGATGGACTCCGCACGCGCCTCGATTTGACCCACGCTCCCGGAATCCCTACACTAGATGCAACCATCTCCGGAAAGCCATGACGCAACCACTCGGGGTTGACGATTTCTTTGCGCTGGAAGCCGGCGAGTACCTCGATCGCCTGGGCAGTCTGGCAGGCGGCTCGGGTCCTCCGAACGCTGAAGAGCTGGTACGCTTCACGCGGGCGCTTCGCGGCAGCGCACTCATGGCGAATCAGCAGGCCATTGCCCGCGCGGCGGGGAGCCTGGAACAGCTGGTACGCGGTTATCGCGACGGGCGCCGCAGCTGGGATGCGGACCTGTCCACCACGTTTCGTGAAGCCATTGATGTCTTGCGCACCCTGGTGGAGCGCGCGCGCACCTGGACACCGGAAGACGGGGTACGGGCCGAGCGGCTCGCCCTTCATCTGGAGCGGTCCGCCGGCGGGGCCTCGCGGCCCGTCACCGCGCCGGTCCCCGCCCATACCGAAACTGGAGTACGCGCCTTTCTCGCCCGCGAGGCAGCGGCACTCGGCAGCGTGCTGGACCAGGCCGCGAGGGGTTTGCATGGAGGCAGCGCATCGGTCGAGGCGATTCTGGGAGTAGTGCGCCGGATGCAGCCCCTGCGCGGACTCGCCGCACTGGCCGACTACCCGCCGATGCCCGACCTGCTAGACGGCATTGAACGCACGGTCACCGGAGTCAGCCGCCTCGAGATCTCCGCCCGAGACGGGGCGGCCCGGCTTGATGCGGCAGCCGCGGGCATGGGACGGGCCGCGCGAGATATCGCCGACCACGGCCGGCCCGACCCCGACGCGGAGGAGTTTCGCCGCTTCGCCGGGCTGCTCCTGACCACGCCGGAAGAGACGGCCATCGTTCCGATCGAAACCCTGTTTTTCGCCGGAGAAGAGGGCATCGTCCATCGCGGCTCAGCCCCGCGGAGCCAGGTCGGCGCCTCGATGAGCGCCGCAGCCGTCGTGAGTCGGGGGGAGCATCTTTGTCAGGCGGCCGACGAGATTGACGAGGCGGCTCCCGGTACCCCACAGAACCTGCGACTGCATCTGCTGGTGGACGACCTGCGAACTCTGAAGACCGGCCTCCCGACTGGGCTCGATGTCGCCGTCGCGTCGTTCGCAGCCGCAGCCGAAGCCGCAGTCTACCGCGGCGTAGCGGCCGCGCACGCGGCGCAGTTCACCGAGCTGATTCGCGATGCCGGAGGCCGGCTCCGCAATTTCACCGACGTCACCCAGCCCGCGGCGTTCGGTGAGGGGTTCCACGGATTGGTCCGGTCGATCGAGGCCCTCGGCGCGGAGCCGGTCGGACAACCACCGGTTCCGGCCCGTCGGCCGGCGCCGGAGCCCGAAATCGACGTCGTGCCGATCGAGAGCCTCGCTCCCGATGAAGTCAGGGCTCCCGTCGCCGTTCCGGTCGCGGGCAACAGCTGGGACCTGGCCGCCAGCTACACGAGCTATGAATCGCTCGTCGCCGGTGGAGCGGCGGTCTCTCGCGCCCCGAGCCATCTGACCTCCGCTCCCCGGCCAGCGCTGGTCGCACGGGAACGCGACTCGGGCCCGAGGGAGGCCGTGAAGGCCGCGCCACCGAGTCCGGCGGCCGAATTGCCGATTGTGGAGATTGGCGACCTGCTCTATCGGGGGCGCTCCGCCCTGCAACGGGCAGATCAGCTTCGCCATGTCATCCGGACCGCGGTCTATTCGGACCAGCCCATGAGCGATATCCGCCCCCTCGTGGACGAGCTGCTCGACCTGGTCGGGCTAGCAATCGCAGACTGATTCCGCCTTGACGTCTCCCGTTCCCCGGCGGCGGGCGCCGGTCTGGCAAGTCCTGCTTGGCGTCGTCATTTCCGCGGCCCTGCTCTACTTCTCCCTCCGTGGTATCCATTTTACCGAAGTCCTGGAGCACGTTCGGAGCGCCCGCCTCGCCCCCATGCTGCTGGCGGTCTGTCTCGCAACCCTGACCTTCGTGCTCCGGCTGTTCCGCTGGCAGTTGCTCCTGCACGGCGACGACGGTCGCCGGCTTCGGCCCGCTCCGCTGTGGCATGCCATCGCGATGGGGTTCATGGCCAACAACGTCCTTCCGCTTCGGGCGGGGGAAGTCGTACGGACATACGCCGCCGCCAGCCTCACCCAGACCCGCTTTACCTCCGTGCTCGCCTCGGTCGCGGTGGAACGGCTTTTCGACGCGATCACGGTCGTGGGTCTGCTCGCGGTTGGGCTCTTCACGGCTGACCTGCCCCACACTGCCTTGTCCATGAAGGTCGCTCGCATCGTGACCATCGGCGGCGCGGCCGCGCTCTCGGGACTGGTCCTCGCTGCCCTGGTGGTGGCGTTTCCGCTGGCCGCGGAGCGAGTGGTGCGGAAGGTCATCCCGGCGGAAAAGCTGGCCACCCGCATCATCACCTTCATCGAAGGCATCCGGCACGGACTCTCAGCACTCGGCTCGCCGGTGCGGGTAGCCGGGGCCGCGCTCTGGTCGGTGGCCCTGTGGGGAATCTCCGCGCTTTCCTTTCACGTGATGTTCGCCGCCTTTGGAATCCCGGTTGACTTCTCCGGCGCCCTGCTCATGCAGGGTCTCATCATGTTTGGAATCGCCTTGCCCTCGACACCGGGCTACGTCGGCGCGTTCGAGCTTCCGATCATCACTGTGCTGGCCCTCTACGAGGTCGATCGGAATCTTGCTGCCGCTTATGCCCTAACGTACCACGTGACGACTTTCCTCCCCATCACCCTGCTCGGTGCCTGGTCCGTGCTCCAGACCAACCTGGGCCTCAGTTCGCTCCGACGGGGCCTCGGATGACGACGGTGGTCTCGACCGCTCACGCCAAACTGAACCTGTTCCTGAGAGTGCTGGCGCGAGAGGCGGATGGCTACCATGGCATCGAGACCCTGTTTTCGCTCGTGAGCCTGGCCGACACGCTCCATACCGAGATACGCGAACGGCCCGGCGTTACCATCGAAACCGTTGGCGCGGACTGTGGCCCCCCCGAGCAGAACCTCGCGGTGCGGGCCGCCGAGATGGTCTTGGCGGCGACCGGGGCTCGCTTTGGAGTGCACCTTCGGCTCGAAAAGCGGATCCCGGTCAGAGGTGGCCTGGGCGGCGGATCGAGCGACGCGGCCGCCGCCCTGCTCTCGGTCAATCAGGTGGCTGGCCGGGCAGTGCCCCGACACGAGCTGCTCCAGTTCGCGGCCCGTCTCGGCAGTGACGTGCCATTTTTCCTGGCGGGGGCTCCGCTGGCGCTGGCCTGGGGACATGGCGAGCGAATGTTCCGCCTGCCGCCCCTGCCAGTCGCCCCTGCGCTGTTGGTGGTCCCTCCCATTGGTGTGACAACGCCGGAGGCGTACCAATTGGTGGACGCGGCGCGCCACGGTGTGGGGCTGCGCGGTGCGGTGGCGCTCGACCTTGACGCGCTGAGCGGCTGGGGGAGCATCGGGCGTCTCGCCGGCAACGACTTTGAGTCAGCGTTGTTCGGTCGTCACCCCGAGCTCAAACGGGCCTTCGAGGCGCTGGCCGCCACCCATCCCCTGCTGTGCCGCATGAGCGGGTCGGGGTCGACGCTCTTCGCGGTGTATCGCGCCGCTGGGGACCGGGACGACGCGAGAATGGCGCTGGGACGGAAACACGGCGAACTGCTCTCAGTGGAAACGCTCGCGACCCCTCCAGTAGGACTCACCGAGGCCTGAGCAAATCGATTGGGCCACCCCGCTTACCGCCCCCACCACACCGCCTTACTTTTCGGCATACTGGCCCCTCGTCCAATGGCAGGACAGCAGACTTTGGATCTGCGAATGGTGGTTCGAATCCACCGGGGCCAATGGTTGAATTGCTGCATGCCGATTGCCGATTGACGAGTGCAGGACGCCGCTGCCGATGCCGGACTAGCTGGCAGGTAACAATCAGCAATCAGCAATCGACAATCAGCAATTCCACTCGTCCCGAGTTGACCTAACCCTCTCAGCCAGCTATAGTTGTCGGCTTGCCATGAGCGAACTCCTGCAGCGCAGCCAGATGCTTCTGCTGTCCGGTTCGGCCAACCGGCCGCTCTCGGAAGAAGTTGCGGCGCACTTGGGTCAGCCGCTCTGTCAGGTGACGGTCAAGCGGTTCTCGGATGGGGAGATCTTCGTCAAGATCGACGAGAATGTGCGGGGACGGGATGTCTTCGTCATCCAGCCCACGAATCCGCCCGCCGAGAACCTGATCGAACTGCTGTTGCTCATCGATGCGGCACGGCGGGCGAGCGCGGCCCGGGTCACCGCGGTGATCCCCTATTTCGGATACGCGCGGCAGGATCGCAAAGACCAGCCGCGGGTGGCGATCAGTGCCAAGCTGATGGCGAACATGATTCCGGTGGCGGGAGCCGACCGGGTGCTCGCGATGGATTTCCACTCGCACCAGATGCAGGGGTTCTTTGACCTGCCGGTGGACCATCTGTATGCCGCGCCGGTGTTCGTCAACCACTACCGGCAGAAATCACTCCGGGACCTCGTGGTGGTCGCCTCGGATGTCGGGGGCGCCAAGATGGCACGCGGGTTTGCCAAGCGGCTGAATGCGTCGCTGGCGATCATCGATAAGCGCCGCCCGTCGGCGAACGTCGCCGAGGTGGTGAACGTCGTGGGCGAGGTCAAGGGGAAGGACTGCATCATCCCCGACGACATGATCGATACCGGCGGCACCATGTCAGAGGCGATTCACGCGCTGAAGCGGCTCGGCGCTGAGGACATCTACTGCTGCGCCACCCACGGACTGTTCTCCGGACCGGCGGTGGATCGCCTGATGAATAGTCCGGTGACGGAGGTCGCGGTGACGAACACGGTCGCCCTGCCACCGGAACGGAAGTTCGACAAACTCAAGATCCTGTCCATCGCCCCGCTCCTCGCGAAGGCGATTGGCTATACCCACAGCGACCAGTCCGTCAGCTCGCTGTTCGACTGAAGTAAGGACCGAACCATGGCAAACAAAGTTCTCCTCGAAGCGGCACGTCGTACCGGTACCGGCAAGGGCGCCGCCCGGACCCTGCGCCGCGACGGCAAGATCCCGGCGGTCATCTACGGACACAAGCGGGCACCAGAGGCCCTGGTGGTGGACAAGGCTGGATTCCACAAGATGCTCTCCGGCATCAACGCGGGGAGCACCATTCTCGACGTCGCGGTGGACGGGGAGGCTCCCGTCAAGGCGCTGATCCGTGAACTGCAGCGCAACCCGCTTCGTAACACCGAGGTGCTGCACCTCGACCTGTATGAGGTGCGCGCCGACGAGAAGATCACCCTTGAAGTCCCGGTGCACCTTTCCGGCACCGCGGATGGCGTCCGCAACTTTGGCGGCGTGCTGGACCAGGTGCTGCATCGCCTGGAGATCAAGGTCTTCCCGGCAGACATCCCGGCCAGCGTGGACTTGGACGTAACCAATCTCGCAATCGGCAAGTCGCTGTTTGTCCGCGACGTGAAGCTCGACAAGGTCGAGATTCTCAACGACCCGACTCTCCCGATCTGCTCGGTGGTCGCGCCCCGTACCGAAGAAGTCGCCACGCCGGTCGCCGCCGTTGAGGCAGTGGCCGAGCCGGAGCTCATCCGCAAGGCGAAGGCGGAAGAGGAAGCCGAGGGCGAAGAGAAGGACTAAGTGCTGCGCACGATCGTCGGCCTGGGCAATCCGGGCCCGGAGTACGAGAACACCCGGCACAACGCCGGGTTTCTCTTGGCCGATCACCTGGCCCGCCGTTGGAAATTGCCGACCTTTCGCCGCGTACCGGCCGCCCGAGAATCCCGCGGCAAGGTCCAGGGTCACGATGTAGTGCTACTCAAGCCGCAGACCTACATGAATCGGAGCGGGGCCGCGCTGGCCTCGCTCCGTTCGCTTCCGGACTTCGACCCCGCCAACGACCTGCTCGTCCTGCTGGACGATTTCGCTCTCCCGCACGGCCGGTTTCGGCTCCGCGGCGCCGGCTCGGCGGGCGGCCACAACGGCCTCAAGAGTATCGAGGGCGCGCTCCGCCGCCAGGACTACCCCCGACTCCGCATCGGGATTGGCCCGCTGCCCACCGGCACCGGCGACAGCGCCGACTTCGTCCTCGACGGATTCACCCGGGAAGAGCGCGCCGAGCTGGACGCCCTGCTCGATCCCATGGCGGAAGCGGTGGAGTGCTGGCTCGGCGAAGGGATTGAAGTGGCGATGAGTCGGTTCAACAAAAAGGGCGAACGGGAAACGGGGACAAGCGAGACAAGTGAGACGTAAGCAGTGAGAAGTGAGAAGTGGGGAGAGCGGCAGAGTCGGCCCTAGACCCCCGTTCCCCCGTTCCCCGTTCCCCGATTGGTCTATGCTCCGCCTCGGCATTGTTGGCCTTCCAAACGTGGGCAAGTCCACCCTGTTCAACGCGCTCACGTCCGCGGGCGCGTTGGTGGCCAACTATCCCTTCGCCACGATTGAACCGAACACCGGCGTGGTCACCGTCCCGGACCCACGGCTGGCCGCTCTGGCGGGAATCGTCAAACCCGAGCGAACCGTGCCCGCGGCGGTGGAGTTCCTGGACATCGCCGGCCTGGTCAAGGGCGCGAGCCAGGGCGAGGGGCTCGGTAACCAGTTCCTCGCCAATATCCGCGAGGTAGACGCGGTCGTGCATGTGATCCGCTGTTTCGAGGATGCCGACGTACAGCACGTGATGGGTCCGGTGGACCCGGCCCGCGATCGCGAAGTCATCAACATCGAGTTGCAACTCGCCGATCTCTCCGTCGTGGAAAAGCGGCTGGACAAGACCGCGCGCACCGCGAAGTCAGGCGATCCCCAGGCTCGCCTAGAGAGTCGACTCCTCACGGCGCTCCGGGACGCACTCGCGACCGGTAAGCCCGCCAGGAGTGTGAAGCCTACCGACGAGGAACGCCCCACCTATCAAGCCTTCAATCTCCTGACCGCAAAGCCGGTGCTCTACGCCGCCAACGTGCTCGAAAGCGAACTCGCCGCCGGAAACCGCCACGTCGAAGCGCTCAGGGCCGCGGTGCAGGCTGATGCCGAACAGGCTGACATCGTGATCTTTTCTGGAAAGGTAGAGGCCGAGCTGGCCGAACTTCCGCCGGAGGACCGTGGCGAGTTTCTGGCCTCCCTCGGCGCCACGGAATCCGGTCTCGACCGGCTGGCACACGCCGCATACCACCTGTTAGGCCTACAGAGCTATTTCACGGCGGGTGAGAAGGAGGTCCGCGCCTGGACCATTCACCGGGGCGATCGCGCTCCCCAGGCCGCGGGTGTGATTCACTCCGATTTCGAGAAGGGCTTCATCCGGGCGGAGACCGTCGCCTACCAGGACTTCGTGCGAGTGGGTGGCTGGAAGAACGCGCGCGAGCAGGGGCTCGCGCGCGCCGAGGGTAAGGAGTATGCGGTGCAGGACGGCGACGTGATGCTGTTTCGGTTTACTTAGGCGATTGGGCGGTTGGGCGATTAGGCGGTAGGGCCGTTGGCAGCCTCCCTGCACACCAACCGCCCAATCGCCCAATCGCCCAATCGCCTACTTCGCCGCCTCATCCGGCTGCAGGACGCCGAACGTGTTTCCCTCCGGATCGGTGCAGTAAGCCAGCCAGCCTATGCCGGGAATGGCCATCTTCGCCATGGCGACCTTCCCACCGGCAGCCTCGACCTTCTTGACCGCAGCGTCGCAGGAATCCACTCCGATCGTGTTCACCGGACCCTGCCCCGGAAACGCCCGCGGATGGAGGCCACCGTCAATTCCTCGATCTCCGGTCCCCGTGGTCACCAACCAATACGGTATCGGTCCGTCCCACTTCTGGAACTGCCAGTCGAACACCTTCTTGTAGAACCCGATCGCGCGCTCGGGGTCATCTGCCGGAATCTCGAAGTGAATCGGTCGCGATATCATGAAACGCTCCTTGTATTGACAGATGCGAAGAGAGGCCAGTTCGGAGCCGCCGAGCCGGCAAGCCGGTGCGGTCAAGCCCGCTGGGTCGCCGGTCTTCCGAACTTCTGTGTGGCGTAGCCCACGATGAGGCCTACGATCGACCCGGGGATCATGATCTCCCAGAAGTACACCTTCCCGGTTTCCGGATCCTTCCCCAAGGCGAATGGGAGCGCGAACAGCGCGGCGATCACCAGACCAATCAGGATCCCAAGTGGCAGGCTGTTGACCTTTCGGGCGATCCAGCCGATGAGGATACCGGCGACGAGCCCCTTACCCATCGAACCGATCACAATGGCCATGATCTGAGGCGCCACCTCCGGCGCCGAGACCAAGGCCGTGAGGCCGTCGAGGGCCCCCAGGACTCCGCCGAGGATGAGACCGAGAAGGGGTTTACTCATCGAAAAAAG
Source organism: uncultured Gemmatimonadales bacterium (assembly GCA_963748035.1). Lineage (GTDB taxonomy): Bacteria > Gemmatimonadota > Gemmatimonadetes > Gemmatimonadales > GWC2-71-9 > JADJOM01. The sequence goes on from CAVVHO010000005.1 coordinate 1,230,985, forward strand.
CCTCCATGCATGGGTGGGGATGCCCGGGAAGCGTCCGGGTTGCTTGAATCCTGTTACCCGCCAGGGCCACCGGCCTTTAATGTCGCTGAGTCGCGAGGAAGAGCAGCCGCAGGGCGAGGTATGTCAGCACCAGGATGATCGGGGTTTGGTAACGGGCATAGATGCGACCCACTCGTTCGAAGATATTCTCGCGGTACGCGGTCACGGGAAGCCCCTCGAGGTGCCTCTCGATGTCCCCAGCCAGCTCCGCAGCGTTCTGATATCGCTGGTCCGGTACCGGAGCGGACGCCCGCTCCCAGATCGCCCGGAGCGGCTTGGGCGCCTCGTCCACTCCGACGATCCCCTTGAGGATTGCGCCCAGTGCATAGATGTCTGTCCGCGCGTCCACATGATGCACTTCCCCCTGGGCCTGCTCGGGCGCCATGAAGCCCGGTGTACCGAGCACCATGCCAACCGCCGTGTCGCCCGACATTTCCGCCGGAGCGACGGCCCGGATGTCCGCCCGCGGCGGCTCTGATTCGTCCAGCACCCGCGCGATCCCCCAATCCAGAACCAGGACCTCGCCGAACGCGCCCACCATGATGTTTGCGGGCTTGAGGTCGCGGTGGATGATCCCCTGCGCGTGCGCAAAGCCGACTGCGTCACACACTCTGAGAAAGACCCTGAGTGCTTCACTCCTGGGGGCCGACCCGGCGTACAAATCGAGCCGCACGCCGCGCACTAGTTTCATGATGTAGTAGACCCGCCCATCGGCCAGCGTCCCGGCGTCGTGCAGCGGGACAATGCCCGGATGCTCGAGCCGGGCGAGAATGCGGGCTTCGCGCCGCAGCCGATCGGCCAAAGCCGGTGTAGAGGTCTCGGGTCGAAGCACCTTGAGCGCGACCTCCCTGCCGAGCCCCCGGTCGTGGGCCCGATAGACAGTCGCCATGCCACCCTGCCCCAAGACAGCGACCGCCTCGTAGCGATCGCCGGGCACCTCGGGCCATTCGAGCACCCGTCTCAGGTGTTCAAGCGTGGCGTCAGACAAACGGCTCATTCCAGCTCCACTCCGAGCAGTTCTCTCGCTTCCGACCGGAACTCGGCGTCACTCGCCGACAGCTCCCGAAGACGTTCGAGGATCAGACGCCGGAACTCGCGCCGGGCCCACGCCAGGTGGTTGGTCACCTGGGTCACCGGGAGGCCATACTCGGTCGCAAGATCACGATATGACGCGCGATCACCACCGTCCACCGCGGCGAGATCGTACCGCTCGAAGATCTGAAACCGCACCGTGTGTCCCCCCTGCTCAGCTTCGGACCGGAGTGCCTCCACCGCGACGGTGAAGAGGGCGCGGACCCACTCCCGGTGGAACCCGGCGTCAGGGTCGCCCTCCGTCACCTGCCCGGCACGGAGGAATTCCCGCTCTGCCCCGACGAAGTCCAGCGGAAGCAGCGCCTGGCCACCGCCGCGTTTGAGCCGTCGCTCGGCACGACGGACGTTGGCCGCGAAGTGGTCGAGGCAGCTCTTCAGGAAGGTTCGGAACCGCGCCCGTGCCGGGTCGAACCCGTCGAAGAAACCGTGACTCATCGCCGCGGCGAAGAACTCCTGCGTCAGATCCTCGGCCGACTCGACTTCTACCTGCCAGCGTCGTCGCAAGTGGAAGTAGACAGGCTTCCAGTACACCTCGACCAGCGCCCCGAATGCCCGGCGGCGCACCGCCTCGTCGGATGCGTTCACTGCCTGGACGATCGACAGATTGGTGGCTGGAAACATGGGCCTCACGGGTACTGCGGGTGGAAAGTTTCTGACCCGGGGAAGGTGCCGCCGTATCGACCCGATGTCCAAGCCCTTCCGCTCCTCACTCGGCGCGCATACTTATTCGGAACGTTGACCCTCTGTTTCGTCCGCGGCGCCACCGGCTGGCGCCGCGCCCGTTCCTGACACCCTCACCGACGACCGACCATGACCGGCACGCTGGCGCAGTTCAGTCCCGATTCGGCCCTGGCTCGGGCGCCCGAGATCGCTGCGGAAAGCGCCACTTTTCGGGATGTCCTGACCGAGATCGGCCGCGTCATCGTGGGCCAGCAGGTCCTGCTTGAGCGTCTCCTCATCGGCCTGCTCGCCGACGGGCACCTCCTGCTCGAAGGCCTCCCAGGGCTGGCCAAGACCCTGGCGGTGCGCTCTCTCGCGGAGACGATCGACTGCGACTGCCGCCGGGTGCAGTTCACACCGGACCTGCTTCCCGCGGACCTGATCGGCACCCTGATCTACAACCAGCGGTCGGGCGACTTCACGGTTCAGCGCGGACCGATCTTCACGAATATTCTGCTCGCGGACGAGGTCAATCGCGCCCCGGCGAAGGTGCAGAGCGCCCTGCTCGAGTGCATGCAGGAGCGACAGGTGACCATTGGTGGCGAGACCCATCGGCTCCCCGAGCTGTTTCTCGTCCTCGCGACCCAGAACCCCCTCGAGCACGAAGGGACCTATCCGCTCCCGGAAGCCCAAGTGGACCGCTTTCTGTTCAAACTCCTGGTGACCTATCCCAGCCGCTCCGAGGAACGGGAGATCATCGACCGGATGACCGACGGCGCGGAACCCACGACCAGCGTCGTGATCCATCCCGACCGAGTGCTGCGGGCCCGGGAAATCGTGCGCGGGCTGTACGTGGACGAGAAGATCAAGGAATACGTGCTCGATATCGTGGCGGCCACTCGCGATCCCGGCAAGCTCAACCTCAAGGACTTGGTCCCGCTGGTGCAGTTCGGGGCCTCACCCAGAGGTGGAATCAACCTGGTCAAGGCCGCGAAGGCGCACGCTTTCCTGGCCGGACGGGCCTATGTACTGCCTGAGGACGTAAAGGCCATGGTTCATGACACGCTGCGCCACCGGATGATCGCCACGTATCAGGCCGAGGTGGACGGCGTGACGGCGGACCAGATGCTGGACCGCATTCTGGCCTCTGTGCCGGTCCCGTGATCACCGCCGACCTGCTCCGGGAAGTTCGCCGGATCGAGATCACCACCCGAGAATTGGTCCGGGACCTCGTCGCCGGCGACTACGCCAGCATCTTCCGTGGCCGGGGCGTGGAATTCGCGGAAGTGCGGGAATACCTCCCTGGTGACGATGTACGCGGCATCGATTGGAACGTGACAGCACGGATGGGGACGCCATTCGTGAAGCGGTTCCAGGAAGAGCGCCAGCTCACTCTGCTCGTGCTGGTTGATGTGAGCGCAAGCGGCGGCTTCGGCAGCGCGCAACGCACCAAGCGACAACTCGCGGCGGAGGTGGCCGCGGTGCTGTCGCTGGCCGCCACGCGACACCGTGACCGGGTGGGCGCCGCGTTCTATTCGGATCGCGTCGAGTGGTTCCTGCCACCTCGAAGCGGACGTCGCCAGGCGCTGTCGGTTGTGAGCCAGGTTCTCGACTACCAGCCGGAAGGCCGCGGCACCAATCTGGCACACGCACTCGAGTTCCTGGACCCCCTGCTCCGGCGGCGGAGCGCGGTAGTCGTGCTGTCGGACTTTCTGGAGCGCACAGAGTGGGTCGCGCTGGATCGACTTGCCGGCCGGCACGACGTGATCGCCATGCAGCTCAGCGACCCGCGAGAGCGAGTTCTCCCACCCGTCGGGCTCGTCACCCTCTGGGATCCCGAATCGGGCGACTGGCTGGTTGCCGACGCCGACGACCCGGCCCTCCGAGCTCACTTTCAGGCCGAACGGCATGCGTTCGACGAAGCGTTCGCAGTGCACTGCGCCGGCCTTGGGGTTGATCTGCTCCGCTTGGAGACTGACCAGCCCTATGGTGAGCGGCTGGCGGCCTTTTTCAGTCGGCGGGAGTCCAGGCGGGCCTGATGGGGCTTCGCTCGCTCGTTCTCGCGCTGCTGGCAACCGTTGCTGTCAGTGACGCTCGCGCACAAAGTCTGGAAGTGCGCCCCGAGCAGACGCGGGCAGGGCTGGGCGATCCCATAACCCTGCGCATCACCGTACGCCTGCCCCCCGGAATGGAGTTGATCGATGCAGTGCCTCACCCCCTGGTTCCCCCGCCACGTGGTATTCGGGTTCTCTCCACCGACAGCCTGCGCAGAGTTGGTAGCGGGGAGCTGACCGGGAACGCGCGCGTGGCATTCTACCGGATCGGACCGCAGCCGGTACCCACACTGGCACTGCTGTATCGCACGGCGCCGGGAAGTCCCCCGGACACGCTGGTCCACTTGCCCGTCTCGGTCGAAATCACCGGGATCCTGCCGGCAGGAAACCCGCCGCTCCGAGACATTCGACCACTCGCGGCGATCGGCGGCCCCCTCTGGGCCCCGCTCGTACTGCTTGCGGCACTGATCGGCGCCGGTTTCTGGTGGCTCAGACGCAAGAGTCGGCTCGGCGACTCGGCGGCTCGGCGACTCGACCTGCCTGCTCCACCTGGGGCCTTCGACGTCGCCCTCGCGCGGCTAGCAGAGATCGAGCGTGTTGCCCGCGCGAGCGGAAACGGAGTCGTGCCGCTTTACGCCGACGTTGCGGAGGTGGTGCGCTCTTGCCTGCTCGAGGTCGGGGCCCTGCCCCACACCGGCCTTACAACGCGCGAGGTGGGCGAATTGCTGCCGGCTCCCTACTCCTTGGATGGCCTCGGAGCGCGCTGTGCGACCGTGCTCGGCGATGCAGACCTGGTGAAGTTTGCGAAAGTGAGTCCGGATCTGGTCGCCGCAGAGCGACACCTCGCGGGAGCCCGTGCACTCGTGGAATCGTGGCGGGAACTCGAATCGAGCCGCGGAGCCGCCAAGTAATGCGCTTCGCGACCCCATGGTTCCTCATGCTGCTGGTGGTACCACTGCACCTGCTGTGGCGCTGGTGGCGGGAGCGGCGCTCGGCTCCAACGGAACGGCTTGTGTTCCCAGCGCTCCGCTTCATCCGGCACGCGCGGCCGACACTTAGGGCTCGCCTCTATCGGTTGCCGGCCACCATCGGCGTGCTGGCTCTCATCATCCTGGTCTCCGCCCTCGGCCGGCCTCAAGTACCAGGAGAGTCGGAGCCGACCCGGGTCCGTTCCCGCAACATCATCGTCGCCCTCGACATCTCCAGCAGCATGAAGGCGACCGACTTCCAGCCCGGAAACCGGCTGGCAGTGGCCCGAAATATTCTGCGCGAGTTCATCAAGCGGCGCGACGGCGATCTGATGGGCCTGGTAATCTTTGCCGGCCGGGCCTTTCTGCAGGCTCCGCTCACCACAGATCTGAATGTGCTCGATCGGCTCGCGGAACAGATGGACATCGGCCTCCTTCCCGACGGCACCGCGATCGGAACCGCGCTGACCCTAAGCCTGAATCAGCTCAAGAATCTCCCACGGAGTGCCAGTGTCATCGTCCTCATCACCGACGGCGCCAATAACGCCGGGGAAATCTCTCCGGTGCAGGCGGCAGAGGCGGCGCGAGCGCTGGGGGTGAGAGTGCACACGGTCGGGCTGAGTTCCCCGGACACCTTTCAGGTGGCGCTCAACGGGGTTTGGAGCGTCCGGAACATCAATGCCAGGCTCGGAGCGAAGGACGAAGCGGTCCTCAAAGACATTGCCACGCGAACCGGCGGCCAGTTCTACAAGGCCACCGATCCAGACATGCTCGGAGAAGTAATGAAAGAGATCGATCCGCTGGAGCGGATCGAAGTGCAGGTGAGCGAGACCCGCGAATGGCACGAAGTCTTCCCACTGTTGGTGGGTACGGGCCTCGCCCTCCTCCTGCTCGCGATGCTGCTCGAGGCCACATGGCTAAGGGGGCTCCCGTGAGCGTCTTCGCCGAACCTCAGGCCTTCGTGCTGCTGTTGGTGCTGCCAGCGCTGTGGCTCATCGGCCGGCATGCGCTTCGGCAGCGCGCGGAATCCCTGCGACGCTTCGGGGACCCGGCTCTGCTCGCCAAGAGCTCGAACCTCGCGGGGCGCCCCGCCAGCCGCCTGCTCTCCCTCGTCCGCATGCTCGCGCTTTGCGCTTTGGTCGCAGCGCTGGCCCGCCCGGAGTGGGGCCGGGAACCGCGAACGCTCGCGCGCACTGGTCGCGACCTGATCGTGGCGCTCGATCTGTCCCGCTCGATGCGCGCCACCGATGTGGGTGGGTCGCGCCTCAGCGCGGCCAAACGACTCGCCTGGCAACTCGCGGCAGCCCGCCCGGGCGACCGAATCGGGCTCGTAATCTTCGGGGGCGCAGGATTTCTCCAGCTTCCGCCCACGTCCGACCTGTCGACCTTTCAGCTGTTTCTCGACCAGGCCTCCTTCGATGACATCGGCGATCCGGCGACCGACCTCGCGGCCGGACTCAAGGTGGCCGAGCGGGTGCTCCGCCGTGAAGGAACAGCGATCGAGTCACGGGCCGTGCTGCTGTTGTCGGACGGGGAACGCTCCGAGGGACCGTTGGACCCGATTCTGGAGCTGTACCAGAAGGCCAAGCTCCCGGTCTTCGCCGTCGGCGTGGGCACCGCGACGGGAGCGCGTGTGCCAGGCGACTCCGGCTCGCCCACGGGTCCCTGGCATCTGGACAACATCGGCAGACCGGTGATCTCCAAGCTCGATGAGGTCGCCCTCCGCAGAATCGCCCAGGAGTCGGGGGGAGCCTACGCCCGATGGGATGATCCCGCCGCACTGGAAGTCACCACGAAGGCCCTCACGACTCTCCAGGCGCGGGTACTCGCCTCACAGCCGGCAGAGGAACCGACCGAGCGGTACCAATGGCCGCTGGTGGCCGCGGTGCTTCTCCTGTTCCTCGAGATCTTCATCGGCGCTCGGTCGGTCCCCATCCCAGCCGTCGCTCGGGCCGGGGCGAGAACCTCAGGGCTGATTCAGTCGCACCGACAGGCGGCTCGAGTCGTCGCCATGGTCGCGGTCATGCTGTTGCTCTCCTGTTCGGGTAAGACGCGGGAGGCCGTACGCGGGCGGCAGCTCTATGAGCAGGGCAAGTATCTGGAGGCGTACGAGGCTTACCAGACGGTGCTACGACAGCAGGGCGGATCGGAGCTCCGCTACAACGCCGGCAATGCGCTCTACCGCCTGAAGCAGTATTCGGAAGCGTCGAAGAGCTGGCGGGAGGCAATGGGCGGTGCGTCGGACAAGCTGAAGCAGGAGTCCTTCTACAACATGGGCAACGCGTTCGTCCGAGCCGCCGAGGACGCCAACGCTTTGAGCGGGTATCTCGAGCGGGCGGTTGACGCCTACGAAGAGGCGCTCCGACTCAATCCCGGCGATCAGGATGCCAAGTGGAATCTCGAGATAGCCTTGCTCCGGCGCGGCGACCCCGGCGAGGAAGGCTCACGCGGGCGCGGCCGGGCCGACTACGGCCAGGGCGGCCACCAGGAAGGCTATGAAGGAAACCGCGAGGCCGCCGTCGGCGCGATGGCGGGGGGCGGCCAAGGGGGAGATGAAGGGGAGTCGGTGGAGGAGATGGACCCCGAACAGGCGCGCTCCCTGCTGGAGGCGGTCGAGCGTCAGCAACTGTCAACCCATGACGGCAAGCGACCCAAGTCGACCGCCGGAGGAGACAAGGACTGGTAAGCCCCGCCCCTACCCTCCGAGCGCTTATATTCCCCGCCGTCCATCAACCCGGTGAGTATTGAATGACCGCCCCGCTTGGCGCCCCCCAGACTCTCGCCACATCTCAGGCGGAAGCCGTCCGGGTTGGGAGCTTCCTCCAAAAGGTCTACGGCTGGATGTGCATCGGCCTGGCGATTACCGCGGTGGTTGCCTACGCCGTGGCCACCAGCCCCGCCATAGTCCAGACCCTCGCTGCGAATAGGCTGCTCTTCTGGGTGGTCCTGCTCGCCCCGATCGGATTCGTCTGGTACATCAGCGCGAAGGTGGACAGTCTGTCGCCGACGACGGCCGCCACCCTGTTTTCGGTGTACGCCGGGCTAAACGGAATCACCTTTGCGTTTGTGCTCCTGGCGTACACCGGCGCGTCGATCGCCAGCACCTTCCTTACGACCTCCGCGATGTTCGGGGCGCTGGCGCTCTACGGATCGATCACCAAGCGCAATCTCGCCGGCGTTGGGCAGTTCGCCTTCATGGGACTGATCGGCGTGGTGATTGCCTCGATCGTCGGTATTTTCTGGCAGAACGACATGTTCCAGTTCATTCTTTCGGTGTGCGGTGTCGTCGTGTTCACGGCGCTGACCGCCTGGGATGCCCAGAAGCTCAAGGCGATGGCCCTGGCCTTGCCGGATGGCAGGCTCGGCTCCTACGCGATCGTCGGAGCGCTCTCCCTGTACCTCGATTTCATCAACTTGTTCCTGTTCCTGCTGCGGCTTTTCGGGCGCCGACGGTAGCAACACATTGGGGCGGAACTACAGCTCCGCCCCTACCGTTAGCCCCTTCTCCCGACTAGTTTTGCCGCTCACAAATGATCCTCCCCGGACTCCGCACCAGGGCCGGGGCGCCCAGACCAAAGGAAGGTGACATGCCCCGTCAGTACGAGGCGGTCTATATCTTCGATAGCGCCCTCGAAGAGCCCGCCATCACCGAAAAGCTCAATCGGTTCCACGCGCTCGTTCCCCAGGGAGATGGCGAAGCCATCAAGGTCAACCACTGGGGCAAGCGTACCCTCGCCTATCCCATCAAGAAGCGCGAAACCGGCTACTACGTCATAGCCAACTTCTCCGCCACGCCGGCCCAGCTGCCGGAGTTTGAACGCGCCATCAAGCTGGACGACGGCGTGCTCCGCCATCTCGTCGTGGTCAGCGAGCACGACTATGCCCCCGTCCGCGACGCGACGGACCGCAAGTTCGAGGAGGACGACGAATGAAGCGCACTCGCAAAGGCGATCCCCTGGCCGAAACCGGGATTCGCTACATCGACTACAAGGACGAAAAGCTGCTGCAGCGTTTTCTCACCGAGCGCGGCAAGATTCTGCCTTCGCGGCTCTCCGGCATCACGGCAAGGCACCAGCGCCAGCTCGGCGTCGCCATCAAGCGGGCACGCTTCCTCGCCCTGCTTCCGTACATCAAACGGGGCACCAGCTGACCGACGCAGTTCGCCAGCGTCCGGCGGTGACGTGGCGGGCGCTCGCCACGCTTGCCGCCTACGTTCTGTTGTTCCCGCCCATGTTTGTGCTCGGGCCGCTCGCCGGGCTGCTCGTGGCCTCCCGGCCCGCTACCGTCCGGGAGTGGGCCTGGATCGGCGCGGCGGGGCTGTGGCTGGGAGTTTCGCTGGCACAGCCCGGCGGCCTTGCTCCCCAAATGCTGCGCGCGTGGGCGCTGTTTGTAACTGGGGCCTTCGTCGTGCTCATGTTGCCGGGCAAGAGGTCGGTCGTTTCAGGAGCACTGCTCGCGACCGTGTTCGGGCTCGGGGCGGCCACAGTCTGGGCTTGGTTGCTCGGCAGCAGATGGCAGGACATCCAGCTGGCCGCGGCTCACGCAGGTTGGGAATTCTGTCGCCAACTGCTGCAGCAGAGTTCGCTAGGAGCGGATCGGTTGGAGGAACTCCGATCCTATGTGGACACGCTCGGAGCCGCGGTGGGCATCGGGGCTCGGCTTCTGCCTGGCCTGCTGGTTCTCACGGCGTTACCGGGCCTGGCTTTGGCGTGGAGCTGGTACCACCGGCTCTCCTCACATCCCACGGGAGTGCCTGCGGGCCAATTCGCCGACTTTCGGTTCAACGATCACCTGGTATGGCTGGTCGTGGTGTGCTCGGCGGCTTTCGTACTGCCCATTCCCCCGGAGATCCGCGGCGTGATGGGAAACCTCGCGTTCGTCGCCAGCGCGCTCTACGCGGCGCGCGGAGCGGCGGTACTCTGGGGGAATATCGAATCGTTCCACTTCGGCCTGTTGCTCGTAATCCTGGTGGGCGCGCTGTTCATCTTGCCGGTGGCGCTGGGCGGTTGCTTCGCCCTGGGGCTGGCAGACACGTGGGTGGATTTCCGGCGGCGGTTTCCGCCTGCTGCTTCGAGGAGGAGTGATCCATGGAAGTGATTCTGAGGGAGGACGTGAAGTCACTGGGCAAAGCGGGAGAGCTGGTGAAGGTCAAGCCGGGCTACGCGCGGAACTACCTGCTCCCCAAGGGCCTCGCGTACGAAGCCACCGAGGGCAATCGCAAGCGCATCGAGTCCGAGGGCAAGGCCCGGACCGCGCGCGCAACCGAGGAACGGAGTGCGGCCGAGACCTTCGCGGCAGCCTTGGCCGGGGTGAAGCTGACCCTGGCCCGCAAGGTCGGCGAGGGAGATCGGCTCTTCGGGTCCATCACCGCCCAGGACCTCGCCGACGCCCTCGCAGCGCAGGGCCAGATTCTCGACAAGCGAAAGATCGAGCTGGAGCACCCGATCAAGACTCTCGGATTTCACAGCGTCCCGGTCCGGCTGCATCACGAGGTCCAGGCAGAACTTCGCGTGAACGTGGTGGCGGAGTAGCCTTTCCCTGATGACGGTCGCCATCCGGTATGTCGATGGGCCCCGACTGACCCGGTCGCTTCTGGCCGCGGCGGACTGGGTCGCCGCCGGTCGCGACGAGATCAATCGGATCAACGTTTTTCCGGTGCCCGACGGGGACACCGGCACGAATTTCAGCCTGACTCTCCGCTCCGTTGCCGATGCGCTTCGGGCGCTCGGCGACGCCCCGCTCGCGGTGACGGCACAGACCGCCGCGCGCGGCGCCGTTCTGGGCGCCCGGGGCAATTCGGGCATGATGCTGGCCCACTTCCTCCTGGGCTTCGCGGAAGTCATGGGGGACAAGGAACAGGCCACCGCCCGCGACATCGCGGAGGCGTTCCACCGCGGAGCCCACCGGTTACAGGATTCCCTGGACGACCCTCGTGAAGGCACCATCCTCACCGTAGCGCGCGAGGCGGCTCAAGCCGCCAGCCGGGCTGCCGCCGACTCCCCCGACATCTCACTCTTCATGACTCGCCTGCTCAAAGAAGGCGAGGTTGCCCTGGCACATACGCCGGAATTACTGGCGGTGCTCAAGGAAGCGGGAGTGGTCGATGCGGGCGGCATGGGCTTCGTCCGGATGCTGGAGGGTGTCGTCCGCTATATCGAAGGGGACCCGATACTCCCGCTGGCACCGATGAGCCCAGTCGAGCTTGCGGCTGTCCCCGCCGCCCTGATTGAGGTCGCCGCAGAACGCGACTTCCAGTATTGCACCGAGGTGATGGTCCGGGGGGAGCAACTGCCGGCCGCCAACGATGTACGGGTACAAATTCGTAACTTTGGAGGGTCCGTACAGGTCGTACTCGTAGCCGACATCTTGAAGATCCATGTGCACACGGACACCCCGGATGCCGTCTTTACCTTCGCGACACGTTGGGGAAGGATCGAATCGACCAAGGCTGAGGACATGCGGGCACAGCATCGCAAGCTGGCCCATGGCGACCGTCGCCCCGTGGCGATTGTGGCCGACTCCTCGGCGGACCTCCCCGACGGCGTGTTGGACCGGCATCACATCGCGCTGGTACCGCTGCAGGTGATGTTCGGAGACGAAACCTTCCGGGACCGGGTTGAACTCAAACCCGAGGACTTCTACCGGAAGATGCGGGCCTCCAAGGCCCACCCCACGACCTCCCAGCCTACTCCGGGCGAGTTCGTGCAGGTGTTCCGAGAGGCCAAAGCAGCGGCGGAACAGGTCGTCGTCGTGTTGCTCGCGGCCCGGCTCTCGGGAACATACCAGTCGGCGGCGTCTGCAGTGAAAGCGGCGGAATGTCAAGGACGTCTACCTCGTGGACAGCGCCTCGGCATCGCTAGGACTTGGCCTCTTGGCGCTCCGCGCCGCCGAACTGGCGGAGGCAGGTTGGGCCGCCCCGGAGATCGTGGCGGAATTGCAGCGGCTCCGGAAGCAGTCCGGGTGCTTCCTGACTGTGGATCGGTTCGATAACCTGCTTCGGTCCGGTCGAGTGACCCGCGGCAAGGCGTGGATCGCCGGGATGCTGGACGTGAAGCCGATTCTCTCGCTCGACGACGACGGGAGCCATTGTCCCGGTGGACCGGGTCCGGGGCCGGGCGAACCTGGTTCCGCGGGTGCTGAGTCTGATCGAGCGACGGCTGTCGCCTAGGCCGGCTGCGCTTCGTTTCGGGGTGGTTCACGCCGAAGCGCCGGAGACTGCGGAGCGGGTGCGGGCCGCCCTCGTGGCCGCGTATCAGCCCAAGGACTGCTTCGTCACATTGGCGACCGGCGTCTTGGGCGCCCACGTCGGGTTCGGAGCTTGGGCGGTCTTTTGGCAGATCGAAGACGGCGCGCCCGCCGAGGGCGAGGCCGCATGAGAGCAGGACGAGGAGCTGTCCACGGCGGTCCAGGCGATCGACGACCTGAAGGGCCGCAACATCCTGGTCCTGGATCTGCGTGGGTTGAGCGAGGCGACCGATTACTTTGTGGTTGCGTCCGGCACGTCGGACGCCCATGTCCGCGGCATCGCGGAATCCGTGCTGGAAAAGCTGCATCGACGCGGCGTTCGTGCCCATCACGTCGAGGGGTTACCGGGTGGGCGGTGGGTGTTACTGGACTTCGTGGACTTTGTGGTCCACCTGTTCCATCCGGAGACCCGGAGCTTCTATCAGCTCGAGCGGCTCTGGAGCGATGCGCCGGAGATCAAACCCGGCGCCTAGAACCGGGGGTATGTTCATGATTCGTCGTTTCGCGCTCGCCCTGGTTCTGCTCGGCAGCGTTCCCGCCGCACTCCACGCGCAGTACTACTTCGGCCAGAACAAAGTCCAGTACCGCGCCTTCAATTTCCAGGTGCTCAAGACCGAGCACTTCGACATTCATTTCTATCCCGAGGCACGCACCGCCGCGCTGGATGCCGGGCGCATGGCCGAGCGCTCCTATCAGCGTCTGTCCAAGCTGCTTCGGCACGAGTACAAGGAGCGGAAGCCCATCATTCTGTACGCCTCCCACTCCGATTTCCAGCAGACCAACGCGCTGGGCGGCGAATCGCCGAGCGAGGGGACCGGCGGCGTCACCGACTTCTACAAGCAGCGGATCATCCTGCCCTTTACCGGCTCTTATGAGGAGCTGGAACACGTGCTGCAGCACGAGATGGTGCACCAGTTCCAGTATGACATCTGGAGCCGGGGCCGTGCTGGTGCGGGGCTGGCTACGATCATCAACGTGAACCCGCCGTTGTGGTTTGTTGAGGGCATGGCGGAGTACTTCTCGCTCGGCGGGGTGGATCCCAACACCGCGATGTGGCTGCGAGACGCCGCGATCGAAGGCAAGATCCCCACGATCAACCAGCTGGAGAACGACTACCGGATCTTCCCCTATCGATACGGCCAGGCGCTGCTTGCGTTCATCGGCCAACGCTGGGGTGACGAATCCATCGGCGCCATCATCCAGGGCACGCTCGCCGGTGGCGGCGGGCTGGAGGGCTCCATCCGCCGCGTGCTCGGCGTCGACTACAAGGGCCTGTCGGAGCTGTGGAAGCAGCACGTCCAGAGCACCTATCTGCCGGAGGTCGCCTCCAGGCAGCGCGCTCGGGACATCGCCACTGCGATGCTCACCGAGAGCCGTTCCGAGGGAACGCTGCACCTCGCCCCTGCCCTGTCGCCGGACGGCACCCAGGTCGCCTACTTCAGCGAGAAGAACTTCTACTTCGTCGATCTGTACCTGGCGGATGTCGCGACTGGTAAGGTCAAGCATCGCCTGCTCAAGTCATCCTACAGCAGCAACTACGAGACCTTCCGCTTCATCAACTCCGCGGCGGCCTGGTCCCCCGATGGCAAGTACCTCACAGTGGCCGCCAAGCGCGGCCCCCGCGACGATATCCTGATCATCGATGTGGCCAAGAACCGTGAGCTGCGACGTATCCGGCTCAAGCTGAACGGCGTCACCACCCCGTCGTGGAGTCCCGACGGGAAGCAACTGGTGTTCACCGGCTACGAGGGCGGCCTCTCCGATCTGTACCTCGTCAACGCCGACGGCAGCAACCTGCGTCGCCTGACCAATGACCGTTACGCCGAGCTTCACCCCGTTTGGTCGCCTGACGGCAAGACGCTCGCCTTTGCGACCGATCGTGGCCCCGAGACCAATTTCCAGACGCTGCACATCGGCAAGATGCGGATCGCGACCTACGATCTGGCGGCTGGCCGCATCGACCTCCTGCCCGGGATGGACGAGGGGAAGAACGTCAGTCCACAGTGGTCTCCCGATGGCAACGACATCGCGTTCATCTCCGACCGGACCGGTGTCAGCAATATCTACGTGTTCGACCGGACCGATCAGAAGGTGTATCAACTGACGGATCTGTTTACCGGGGCACAGGGCATCACCCCGCTTTCTCCGGTGCTGTCCTGGTCGCACGGCGCCGACCGGCTGGCCTTCGTCTACTATTCTCGCGACAGGTACGATGTCTACGGGATCGATCACCCGCTGTCGCTCAAGAAGGCGCCCTGGCAGCCCGCCCCGATCGTGGCGATGCGAGACTCAGTCGGTCTGGATCATCCGCCGACCGTGATACCATCGCGGGACACGACCGTCATCGCCCCACGCGATACGGCTGCGCGCCCGGTCGAATCGAGCGGTTCGATCTATGTGGGCCCCGGCGGATTCCGCCCGGCGGACGCGACGCCGGAGGTCACGGACTCCACCCTGCGCCCAGTGACGATTACCTCGCTCATGGACTCGGTGGAAATCCCCCTGCCGGATACGGCGGAATTCAGAGTCACCCGGTACAAGGTGTCCTTCCAGCCGGACTACGTGGCCCGCCCCACCATCGGCTACACCCGCGACAACTTTGGGCGCGGCTTCTACGGCGGAAGCGCCATTGCCCTCTCAGACCTCCTGGGCGACCACCAGCTCCTGTTCGCGGCCTACGTCAATGGGCGCATCACGGAGGCGCTGGTGAATGCGACCTATGTCAATTCCTCGCATCGCCTCAACTGGGCGGCCAGCATCGGGCAGGAGCCATACTACTTCCTGGAGCCCAGCATCGACACGCTGAGCGACACGCCGGGAGAGCGGATCTTCGTCACCAACCTGCGGCGCATCGTGGTACGCTCGGTGAGCGGACAGGGGCTCTACCCGCTCAGCCGTTTCTATCGGTTCGAGTTTGGCCTGACCGCTGCGACCATCAGCGACCGCCTGCAACAAATCTTCGAGCCATACGATCCGCAGACCGGTTTCGGGACCGAGAACCCCACCTCCCGCGAAACCAGCCTGGGCAACGCGAGTTTCCTCGAACCGACGACCGCCTTCGTGTTTGACAATTCGCTGCCTGGATACGTCGGACCGTTCTACGGCAGGCGGTTCCGCCTGCAGGCATCCCAGTCGATCGGCGGTTGGCGCTTTTTTGAGGGACTTGCCGACTATCGCCGCTACGATCACCTCCTCGGCCCGCTCACGCTCGCGACGCGGGCGCTCTACTTCGGGCGTATCGGTCGCGACGCGGATCGATTCCGGGTTTTTCTGGGGAACACGGACCTGATCCGCGGCAACACGTCAGGCAGTTACTACCGCAACGAATGTCGGATTTCGGATCCCGGGACCTACACCGGATGCGTCGAATTGGACCGGCTGGTCGGCACCCAACTGGCGGTCGGCAATGCCGAATTGCGCTTCCCGATCCTCACTCCGCAGATGCACTTCGTACCGATCGGCTTCCCCCCAATCGAGGGCGCGCTCTTCTACGATGTCGGGATTGCGTGGAATGAAGGGGATCAGCTGCGCTGGAGTCGCAAAGCCGGGGACGACCCGATCCGGGTCCGCACACCCCTGCAGACCATCGGCATCGGGGCACGGATGAATCTCTTCAACTTCGTGATTCTCCGTCTCGACTACTCCATCCCGCAGAACCGCCCGGCAATTGGCGGCTACTGGACCCTGAGCCTGGGCCCGGTCTTCTAGCCAGCGAGAGACCGCAAACCGGGCCCAAGGCACGCGACGCGTGCCTTGGGCCTTGCGCGGGGGCCCCACTGTCCCCCTTTGCTCCGCTCCATAGGCCGGTTGCGATTGTCTTCGGCTTCTCTGCCCCAGCCCGCCTAGGTAGATTCCCGCCGTGCAAACCCGTCCCTCGCTGGCCTTGGCGGCGGTCCTCGCTCTCGCCTGCCGGTCTGGCCCCCCAACCCACACTCGCGGTCTTTCCGTCGCCTCGACGACTCCGCCATCGAGCTTGCTTCGGCTGCCGGTGGCCGGGGGACCTGCCGAGTTGTACCACTTGCCCCGATTGAACAACTGGGGTTGGCGCACCAGCACCCCTCTGCCCCCGATCCGCCGGGCCATCGGTGCGGACCTGGATGTCGGGATGGTCTATGCGCTGGGGGCCAAGAACGAGATCATTGCGCTCGATCTGCAGGCTGCCCGCCCCCGCCCTCAGCCGTTGGCCACAGCGCGGGACGTGGCGATCGGTCCCGACGGTAGCCTGTTTACGGTGGACGATAGCCTCAGGGTCGTACAGTTCGTCCGCCGCAACCCGGTGCGTTTTCC
Source organism: uncultured Gemmatimonadales bacterium (assembly GCA_963748035.1). Classification (GTDB taxonomy): domain Bacteria; phylum Gemmatimonadota; class Gemmatimonadetes; order Gemmatimonadales; family GWC2-71-9; genus JADJOM01. Next base: position 1,247,330 of record CAVVHO010000005.1, read on the forward strand.
AGCCAAGCTCCCCACCCGACCACGGGATCTGTTCGGCAGCCGCTCTGGCGCAAGCGGATCGGCCCTGCTCGCGATTTCTGCCGGAACCACGAATGCCCTGACCGTCCTCAAGGCCGAGGAGCCGCCGGTGCGCGCCTCGCTCCCCAACGGCGATGCCGCCGCCACCCTGTGGGGCGATCTCATCGCAATCGCGGCGGACACCTCGGTGATCCTGGTAAACCCCGATGCGCCTGAGACGCCGGTGGATTTGCCGGTCATCGGCCATGCCCGCGCCGTGCTGTTCTCCCCTTCCGGGCATCGCTTCTACGTCGCGCGGCGCGAGGGATCGGTCCAGGTCTACAATCGTTTCAATCGCCGCCAGATCGGCGAGATCAAGCTTCCCGGTACCGCCGGCTCGCTCCGCGCAGATCCCTACGGACGCTGGCTGCTGGTGCATCCGCCCGGGGCCGATTCACTGTGGTTGGTGGACCTCGCGAAGAACCAGTACGTCGGGGGCTTCGCCACCGATTGGGCAGCGGATCTGCCGACCGTTACCAATCAACAGACGCTGCTGGTCAAGGCCGGTCGGGACGTAGTCGCCTATGACCTGACCAAACCAGACTATCCTGAAACCGGACGGGTGCGCGGCGGCGCCGAGGACGCCTGGTTGCCCCTCGCCTGGACCCCGGAGACCGGCACCGCAACTTCGCTGCCGACGGCGGTGGCAGACACGACGCCCGAGGCCAGCGCCTCGGACAGCACCACCGCCGGCGTGTACCTGCAGGTCTCGAGCTCGCAGAACCGCAGTTGGTCAGCTGAGTTGGCGCGTCAGCTCGAACAGCAGGGTTTACCGGCGAAGGTGCTCGACCCCCGCACCGGCGAAGACGGTTTCCGTGTGGTACTCGGACCGTACTCCAGCCGCGAGGCTGCTGAAGCCACGGGCCGCCGGCTGGGGCGGCCCTATTTCATCTATCAACCCGGTCGTTGAGCAAGGACCGCACGCATGAAGCTGACGAAACTGGAACTCTCCGGCTTCAAGTCCTTCGCGGACACGGTCACGCTGTCCTTTCAGGACGGCGTAACCGGTATCGTGGGACCGAACGGCTGCGGCAAGTCGAATGTGTCCGACGCCGTACGCTGGGTCCTCGGTGAGCAGTCGGCTCGCACCCTCCGCGGCGGCAAGATGGAAGACGTGATTTTTCAGGGCTCCGCCGCACGCCGGCCGGTGAATGTGACGGAAGTGTCGCTCTTCCTCGACAATACCAGCGGCGACCTGCCGATCGCGTATCGCGAGGTTCAGATCACCCGCCGCCTCTCGCGCAGCGGCCAGTCGGACTACCTGCTCAACGGCACAGTCGTCCGCCTCCGTGATATCCAGGACCTGTTGCGCGGCACTGGACTCGGAACTGACGCCGGCGTAGTCATCGAAGCGAAGATGATCGAGTGGCTGCTGTCGGACCGGGCGGAAGACCGGCGGGCGCTCTTCGAGGAGGCGGCGGGAATCGGGCTCTACCGCGATCGTCGCCAGACGACGGAGCGCCGCCTGGAGGAAACGGCCGGCGACCTGCAGCGGGTCGAGGATCTCATTGGAGAAGTACAGAGCCAGCTCCGGAGCCTCGCCCGCCAGAAAGGCAAGGCTGAGCGGCACGTTCGCCTCATGGAAGAGAAGTTCGCGGTTCAGCTTACTCTCGCGAAGCGGCAACTCGGCGATCTTGGCGACCACATGGAGAGCTCGGAGCGACGCCATGCCGAGCTGGAACGAGACCTCCCCGCCTCTCGAGAGGGCTTGGGACAACTCGAGGAGCGGCGGGACGAAGCCGCGCGCACTCGCACCCGGAACGAAAGTCAGCGAACTGACATCGCCCGCCAGCTGGGGGACGTAAAGCTGGAGCTCGGGCGTCTGGACGGTGATCTCGCTCTCGCTGCAGAACGACTCGCCCACGCGGCCGCGCGGAAACTTCGTGCCTCGGAGGAGCGGGGCCACACCGAGAGCCGCCGCCAACAGGCCGCGCGAGAGCGGGGGGCTGCCGAAGCGGAACACCTCGCCTCCGTCGCCGAGCGGGAGCGCATCCAGCACGAGCTGGACGTGCGTTCCAAGGCCGAGCAGGAAGTGCGACTCCGGCTCGGCGAGCAGCGCCAACTAGTGCGCCAGATGGAAGAGGATATCCAGAAGCGGGCCCAGACCCTGCGCTCCCTCGAGGGAGAGCGGCATTCACTCGAGAGTGACCTGGCTTCGCTGCGGGAACAGGCCACGTCGGCTCACGCACGACGGCAAGCCGCCCACGCGGAGCAGGAACTCGCCGGGCGCCGCCGCGCCGAAACCGTGGATCAGGCCGAACGACTGGGCCTCGAGGCCAAGCGCCTCGCGACCGAAGCCGAGCGCGCACGCCACCTGGTAGCCGAGCTGCGTCGCCGCGAGGCGCTGGAACGCGCCGACCGGCGCTCGGCTGAGGAGACGCTTGCCCAGGTGACCGCGCGACGCCAGGCCCTCGAAGAGTTGGAGCGCGATCGCGTGGGGCTCGCCCCCGGCGCCGCAGCCCTGCTCGCCGTCAGGGAACAGTTCGGTGAGGCGATCCTGGGTCCCTTGTCTGATTACCTGCGCACTGGACGGGAAGACGCGGAGCTGGCGGAACGCCTCCTGGGCGAGTGGGTGCACGCCGTCCTCGTTCGGGACAGCTCGGCCATTGCGGCGATCCAGGCGTGGCACGGGAGCGAACATCCCGGCGCGATTGTACTGCTGCCCGTGGACCGGAGCCCCCCCTCGGTCGCCGCCGATGGCCCGCTCCGCGACCGGCTATACGCCCAGGGCCCCGCGGAGGCCTGGGTCCGGTCGCTTCTGGCAGGCTCAGAGGTCCTTGAGCCCACTGGCCGGGCGCTTCGTCGTCCCAACGGGGCCGTGCTGCTTGCCGGCGCGCCCAGTCCCTCCGGGCCGCTCCGCCGACGGGCGGAGCTGGAGAGCCTGGCCAGTGACGTGAGCGAGGCCCAAGCCTCGCTGCACCGGACGGATCTGGCTCTGGGCGCCACGGTCGCGCGGCTGGCCGAAGTAGAGATCGAGGTGGATGTTGCCGGCCACGCCGCCGACCACGCCCGGGAGGCGGAGCGCATCGCAGTCGCAGCCCGGGAGGACGCGATCCGCCTCTCGAATACCGTGGACCGCGAGCTGGGAGAGGCCGAAACGCAGCTCCGCTCGCTCATGGAACGAATCGAACGATCCGAGCGCAGGTTGCAGGAGATTGATGCCGGGCTCACCGAGGGAGACCTGACCCGAGCCCGGCAGGACGAGCAACTCGGCTTGGCCCGGGCACTTCTCGCCGATTTGGAGTCGCAGCAGGAGGCAGCGCGTGATGCCCGAGTCCATTGGCAGGTGCAGGAGGCGCAGCTGGCGGCGCGACTGGAGTCGGCACATGCGGCGCTCGACCGGGCGGCGCGCCTCGGCGACGAGACCGAACAACTGGCCTTGAACTTGGCGGGCGAGCTGGTACAGATAGAAACCGACACAGCATCCCTAGTAGCTCAGCAGGCCCAGTGGATAGAGGCCAGGGCTGAGCGTCGTGTCGCAGTGGACGAGCTGGAGGCCACGGCACTCGAGGCCGACGCGGCCGCCCTGCGGGCCGAGCACTCCCTGGCCGAGGCGGAGCAGAGCCTTCACTCGGCTCGGGAACGCGTCGAACAGCTGACCGAGGAGTACCATCGGCTGGAGATCGAGATGACCGAGGCCGCCGGCCAGCGGCGTTCGATTGTAGAGCGGGTCGAGGCGGAATGGAAGAAGCCGCTGGACACGCTGCTGGCCGAGGCTCCGATGCTGGAGCTGGATCTCGAGACGCTGGAGCACGAGTCGCAGCGTATCGTCGAGGCCCTGGAGGGCATCGGACCAGTCAATGCGCTGGCGGTAGAGGAGCACGCCGAGGAGGCCAAGCGACTGGAGTTTCTCACTGCCCAGCGGGATGACCTGGTCGCGGCGCGCGGCTCGCTCCAGCAGGCAATTCGCGAGATTGACGGCACCGCGCGGACGATGTTCATGGAGACTTTCACCGCTATTCGCGAGAATTTCCTCAATGTCTTTCAGACGCTGTTCGGCGGCGGCGAGTGCGACCTTCGGCTGACCAACGCCGATGATCCGCTCGACAGTGAGATCGACATCCACGCTGCCCCGCGAGGCAAGCGGGTGCAGCGGATCCACCTGCTGTCCACCGGCGAACGCTACTTGGTCGCGGTGTCTCTCCTGTTCAGCATCTACCTCACCAAGCCCAGTCCGTTCTGCCTCATGGACGAAGTGGACGCCCCGCTGGACGACGCGAACGTCGGTCGGTTCATCCGGCTGCTCGATGAATTCAAGCAGTCTACCCAGTTCATCGTGATCACCCACAATCCCCGCACGATGCAGGCGGCCGAGGCCGTCTACGGCGTCACCATGCAGGAGCCGGGGGTTTCGACGATCGTGGGCGTGCGCCTGGGAGAGTTAGAGCGGGTATGACGCCTCAGGGTTCAGCGTTCAGCGCGCAGCGCGCAACAGCACCAGTTGGTACGCGGCCATGCTGATCGTAATGCACACCGAGGCAAGCGCGGATCAGATCCGCCGCGTTTGCGATACCATCCAGGAGATGGGCTATACCGCCCGTCCGATGCCGGGCAAGCAGCGGACGACCGTTGGACTCGTGGGGAACGATGGACGCGTGGACGGCTCTCAGCTCGAGGCCCTCCCCGGCGTGCAGGAAGTGATCCACGTCTCCAAGCCGTACAAGCAGGTGTCGCGGGAGTGGAAGGCCGAGCCGACGATTGTCCGGTTGGCCGGTGGCCTCGCTATTGGCGGCGAAGAAGTCGTCGTCATGGCGGGTCCGTGCTCGGTGGAAAGCGAACAACAGATCATCACGGCAGCCACTCAGGTTCGTGACGCCGGAGCAACAATCCTTCGCGCCGGCGCCTTCAAGCCGCGGTCCTCTCCCTACTCGTTTCAAGGCTTGGGGATCGAGGGGCTTCGACTGCTGGCGCGCGCCCGGGCCGAGACCGGCTTGCTGATAGTGACGGAGGCGATGGATGCGGAAGAAGCGGAGTTGGTCGCCGAAGTCGCCGATATTATCCAGGTCGGCGCGAGGAACATGCAGAACTATTCCTTGCTCAAGAAGGTTGGTCGCCTCAACAAGCCGGTGCTCCTCAAGCGCGGCCTGTCGGCGACCATTCAGGAGCTGCTCCTGTCTGCCGAGTACATCCTCGCCGAGGGCAACGCCAACGTGATACTCTGTGAGCGCGGAGTGCGTGGGTTTGACTCGGCGACCCGCAATCTTTTCGACTTGTCGGCAATACCAGTAGTGAAGGCCGCATCGCACCTGCCGATCGTGGCGGATCCGAGCCATGGAACCGGTCACCGGGACATGGTGACGCCGATGGCACGGGCCGCGGTGGCCGCGGGCGCGGATGGGCTGCTGGTGGAGGTGCATCCGAATCCGGACCGGGCACTCTCCGATGGGGCACAGAGCCTCTATCCGGAGCAGTTTGCCCGGCTGATGAAAGAGACGCGGCTCATCGCGGAAGCGATTGGCCGCAGAATCGCCGCACCGGCCGGAGCCAGCGCATGATGATCCCGCTGATGATGTTGGCGCTGCTCCAGGGGGCCGATCCCGACACGATCATCGCCCGGGCCGCGGACAAATACCAGCGGATTTCCTCGTTCAAGGCCGACTTCCAGCAGGTCATCGCCGATTCGATGATCGGCACCTACGAAAGCCGCGGCGTGCTGGTGCAGTCGGGGGAATCCAAGCTGGCGATGCGCTTTACCGATCCCAAGGGAGAGGCCATCGTGATGGACGGAGAGCACATCTGGGTCTACACACCGAGCACGACGCCTGGTCAGGTGATTCGGCTCAAGGTGCCGAGCGATCCGACCTACGGTCCCAATGTGCTGGCGTGGATCCTGACGAACCCCGCACAACGCTATCGCGCCCGCTACATCCGCTCCGACGCGATTGGCGGTCGCGCGGTCGACGTGGTACAGCTCACGCCCACGGATCGCTCGCTGCCGTTCACGGATGCGGTGGTCTGGCTGGATCAGTACGACAACCTGCCCCGCAGGTTGGAGATCCGTGAACGGAGCGGGCAGCGCCGTATGCTCGCGCTCTCGGGCGTCGAGACCAACCGACGAGTAACGTCAGATACCTTCCGGTTCGACGTGCCGCCGGGCGTCCGCATCGTCGATCAGTAGTCTCGGAGTACCCGCTCCACCTCCGCCGCGGTCGCTACGTCCAGTCCCGCCTCGCGAGCCAAGGCCAGCGCTTCCAGTCCAAGCATCGCATACAGTTCGCGATCGCCATCCGTCAGTGCCTCCAGATGGGCCTTGAGGGTCGCCACGTCACCTCTTCGCACCGGGCCGGTGAGCGCCTGCTCCGGGCGTTGACGGGTGAGACTTTCCGCCGCCCCGAGTAGGAGCGGCAGGTACATCCGCCCTGCCAGATCGTGTGATATGCCCGCCCGCTGCGCCAGACGAGCCGCGATCGTCGCGAGTACCACCACGTAATTGGAGGCCATTACTGCGCCCGCGTGATACGCCGGCTTCGCCGTCGCCGCCAATCGCACGGGTTGGAGCCCGAGCAAGCGGGCAAGCCGCTCACCCTCCGCCATAGCACGGGCATCCCCTTCCACCGCTGCGATAGCGCCGCGAAAGAGGCGCGCCGCCGTTGCGGGATCAGATATCGCCTGGAGGGGATGCAATGATCCGAGGGCCGCACCGGAACCCTCCAGCGGCCGCAGAGCACGGGCATCCAGCAACCCAGAAAGGTGGAGGACGATTTGCGAGGCCTCGATGACGTGCCGCGTGGCGAGTTGGCTCGCGACCTCTGTAATCGCGTCGTCCGGAATGGCGAGCAGGATAGTCGTCGCGCCCGATACCGCGTCGTCAACCGCACCCGTCGCTTCCCGCCGCGACCAAAGGACGACCTGCTCACCCGTCTCACTCAGCGCCTGGGCCAAGCCACGCCCCATCCGTCCGGCACCCACGATGGTGATCATTGCGCGGAGCGAGACCAGGACCAGAGAACGGACAGTCCAATAGCGGTTAGGACTACGGTGAAAATGCGGTAGAGCGTCGGCGCCCTGGCCTGGCGGTTGACTCGGACCCCAAGCGGCACTGTCGCCGCCGCACCCAAGCAGAGCGGCAAGGCCATCCGGAGGTCGATGAACCCAGCCATGGTCGGCGAGACCCGAGGTCCGGCGCCCGCAGTGAGGTAGCCCAACGCGCCCGCCAGCGTAGTAAGGCACACGCCCGCGAGGGCGGTGGGAGCGACAGCCCTAATGGGAAGCCTGCCGATGTAGAGAAGAACCGGCACGGCAATCAGCCCCCCGCCAATGCCAAGAGTGGCCGCAAGCCCGCCTCCTATTGCCCCGATCCCGGCAAGCCAGAACCAGGAATGCGGGTGTCGGGCAATGGCATCGGCGTCAGGAGCCTGGCGCGCCCGCCGCGCCATGTCCCAAGCGGAGCCCAACAGGAAGACACCGAACGCGGCACGGACCCAGTGGGCGCCTTCTACCCGGGCAAGAACGCGCGCGACCAGGAATGCAGTCACAATCCCGGGCAACGCGTAGACAAGCGCCGGTCGCCAAGCGATGGCCTGGGCCCTCTCGTATCGCCAGGTACCGATTGCGGACGTGACAAAAGCGACGCCCAGACTGGTGGCGTGTGCCACAACAGTCTGGGCGGAGAGACTCGCTTCGCTGGAAGCGTAAACGAGATACAGAAACGGCACCATGAGCGCCCCGCCACCGATCCCCGCCACCGCGGAGAGGACGCCAACCGCGAGTCCGGTGGCGAATGCGGCGGGAATCTCGACGGCTGGCGCGATCGGCTACTTCCTCTTTGCGGGCGCGACCAAGGCCTGCGCCATCGCGAGACTCAGCAGGTCCTTGGGCGACTGGGCTCGGTGCAGCAGATCGACAGCCGTCTGCATCTGCCGGTCGTCCCGAGCGCGCCGGCGGAACTCCGCCGGCCGGCCAAATACATAGCGGGCGACCTCGTATCCCAGCTGTTCGTCCAGGAGCGTGGAGCCCTTGGCAAACAGCGTATCGGGAACCTGAACGCCCTTGCCCCGCAACCGCCGCAACACCTCCGCCCGCATCGCCGGAGTGATACTAAATTCTTCCGTGGTGACGGACTTGTCAGTCTTGATCTGCAATGCGGTCGCGGTGAGCGCGTCACGATATTCCGCGAACTTGGCCGCTAACGAGGTCGCGAAGGCACGTTCGCCCTCACTCAAGCTGTCCTGGCGAACGATCAGGTCCGGCACGATCCCGCCGCCGCCCCGCACCAACCGCCCGCTATCGGTCTTGTAGGTGGGGCGCGTAGTGGTATCGGCCCGCGTCGAGTCACGGACGCCATCTGCGTCATTGGCCGCCTGGCGAAGCTGATCTTCTTCGTTGCGCGCGGCACGCTGAATGGTCCGACCGCTCGGCGTATACCAGCGCCCCGTCGTCAGCTTGAGCGCGGTATTGTCGGAGAATGGGAACAACGTCTGGACCAGCCCCTTCCCAAACGTCGGCACGCCCACAACCACGGCCCGATCATGGTCCTGCAGGGCCCCGGAAATGATCTCTGCAGCGCTGGCCGTGCCATCGTTGACGAGAACCACGATGGGAAGGTTCGGCCACTCCTGCTTGGCGGCATCCTGGAAGGTCTTCGTGGACCCGCGGGCCCGTCCCCGGGTAGCAACGATCTCCTGCTCCTTGTCGAGGAAGAGATCCGCCACCTTCACACCCTGATCCAAGAGGCCACCAGGGTTGCCCCGCAGGTCGAGCACAAGACTCTTCATCCCTTTGCCCAGCAGGGCAGTAATCTCGTTCCGGAGTTCCTGGGTGGAGCTTTCGGCAACCGGGCTTAGCGAGATGTAGCCGATCCCTCCCGAAAAGAGACTTCCCGGCGGCACCGAACGGACGTGGATGGTCGAGCGGGTCAGCCGATACACGATGGGTTGGGGAATTCCAGCCCGACGAATCCGAAGCTCGACCTCGCTGCCCGGCGTACCACGCAGCGCCTTGACCGCCTGGTCGCTACTCCAGCCCTCGGTCGTTTTCGCATCCACCGAGATGATCTGGTCGCCAGTCTCGATGCCGGCACGTTCCGCGGGGGTTTCCGGGAGGGGCGCTACGACGGTGATCCAGCCATCGCGGACATCGATCTGGATGCCCAGACCGCCGTAGTTGCCCGTGGTGGTCTCGGTGAGCTGCTTGTAGTCATCGTCCTGCAGCAAGACCGAATAAGGGTCCTTGAGCTGCTCAAGGAGGCCGGTCGTCGCTTTCTGGTAGAGGTCGCTCTGGGGAATCGAGTCCACGTAGTAGGCGCTGACGTGCGAGAGCACATCGTCGAACAAGCGCGCCTGCTGGTAGACATCTCCATCCCGGGCCGCGCCGCGCTGGAGCAGCCAGCCCCCGGTGAAGAACGACAGGACCGCGACCAGCGCGATCAAACCCCAACGTTGCCGCATGTTGCCTCCTAATCGCGGGTCACCTCAGCCCCCGCTGAGTCTCGACCCTACGCCTGCAAAGCTAATCGCCACTGGCCGCGCGCGCTTCCGGCAGGCGTGTCTGAATCTCCTCCCATGCCTTCAGCAAGACCTGTTCCGATGGCAACGTCGCGTCCAGATGCACGATCCCGGGACCAGTCGCACGACGAAACACCGCTGCAACCCGAGCGTGAAACTCGGGGCCCGCCCGTTCAATACGGTCCAGGAGCTGGCCGGTCTTCTTAATACGCTCGAAGCCGAGCTCTGTGGGAAGGTCCAGCACAAGGGTGAGATCGGGATCGAGGCCGCCCGTCGCCGCGTGATTGGCAGCGCGGAAGAGCGCCACGTCAATTCCGCGGCCCCCGCACTGGTATGCCTCGGTGGAGAGCTGGAACCGGTCCGCGAGGACGGTGCGTCCAGCGCGGAGCTCCGGGCGGATCACCTTGGCAACGAGATCGCTGCGCGCGGCGAGAAACAGGAAGAGCTCGCTTGCCGGTTCGATCTCTGCCTCGGGGTCGAGCAGGACCGCCCGGACCCGCTCGGCAACCGCGGTGCCTCCAGGCTCCCGCACCATCACCGGTTCGGTGCCCAGCGCCCGAAACCGGTCGGCGAGACTTCTGGCGAGCGAGGTCTTCCCGGCCCCTTCGGTCCCCTCGATGACGAGAAAGAACCCGCGGGTCATCCGAGCGTGATGATGCTGCTCGCCGCCCCCTTTTCCATGCCCTGGGCAATGAGCTGGTTCACCTTGATCATGACCTTCTCGAAGTTTGCCCGGGCCACCGCATAGGCCTGGCCGCTGGGACTCACCTCGAGATCGCGCACGGCGTTCTCGTATTGTTCGGCGGTCGCCTGATCGGGCATCTGCCCGGTCGTCACCAACTCGTCCATTTGCCGGGCGAGTTTCTGGATCAGGTCAACCTTGGCTTGCGCCTCGGCGTCCTCCCGCAGGCTTGCCTCTGCGCGCCGCAACGCTTTGTACTCCGGCGTCTGCCCGATGTGCCGGCCCAGCTCCTCCGCCTTGTCCCAGATCACACCGCCTCGCTCCTCCGCGCGAGCAGATACCGCGCGCGGCCGAAAAGGTCATCAAGAATTGCCAGCTCGCTCCAACCCGCCTGCTCGGCGAGGCGGGCGGTTTCATGCGCCCGGCTCGCGTCGACCTCGAGCGCCAACCAACCGCCCTGTCGCACGACCCGAAGGGCATCCACGACCAGCAGTCGGAGTTCCTCAAGGCCATCCTGCCCCGCTACCAGCGCTTCACGGGGCTCCCACGCCCGCACCGACGGGTCGAGGCTTTCGTACTCAGCTTCGGTAAGATACGGCGGATTCGAGACGATCGCGTCGACGGTCTCGTTCCCGAGCGCGCTCACCAAGTCTCCCGCCATCAAGTCGATCCCGATACCAGTGGCCCGGCGATTCTCCCGCGCGAGCTCGAGCGCCCCGGCATAGCAATCGACTCCTACGACGAGGTCGTAATTCCCCTCTTCGGCGAGCGCCAACGCGATACAGCCCGAACCGGTCCCGATGTCCGCGACCGCTCCGGCAGTGACCTTTCGCAGCACCAGCTCGACCAGCCCCTCGGTCTCGGGACGCGGGATGAGGGCGCGCCGATCGCACCGGAGGGTGAGTTGCCGAAAGCCGGCGATCCCGGTCACGTAGGGGAGCGGTTCGCCGCGGGCTCGGCGATCTACGGCGTTCCGAAATCGCTCGGCGTCCTCGGGAGGAACCACGGCGTCGGAGAACACCGACCCCGCGTAAGTCGGGAGACCCTGCAGATCGCACCAGATCCGCCACGCCTCCCGACGCCCCTCAAGGATGCCTGCAGCATTGAGGCGCCCGCCGGCGTGGGTCACCAACCGGTCCAGGGTGACATCCGGCTCAGGCACTGAGCTGCTCTTGCCGGCTCGCGATCCGGAGGGCGGTCACAAACTCGTCCAACTTGCCGTCCAGCACCTCCGGAAGATTGTGCACCGAGAGGTTGATCCGGTGGTCGGTGACGCGGCTCTGCGGGTAGTTGTAGGTCCGGATCTTTGCGGAACGATCCCCGGTACCGACCATGGCCCGACGGTCGCGCGACCGGGCCGCCTCCTGCTCCGCGATCATCCGGTCGAGCAGCCGGGCCCGCAGCACTTCCATCCCTTTCAGCTTGTTCTGCAGCTGGGATTTCTGGTCCTGCTGCGAGACGACGAGGCCGGTCGGCAGATGGGTGATGCGTACGGCACTGTCCGTGGTGTTCACACTCTGGCCCCCGGGGCCGGAAGACCGGAAAACATCAATCTTGAGATCGTTCGGGTTGATGACCACGTCGACCTCCTCCGCCTCGGGGAGCACCGCCACTGTCGCGGCGGACGTGTGGATCCTGCCCGCCGATTCGGTCGTGGGCACCCGCTGGACCCGATGGACCCCTGCTTCCCGTCGCAGCAACCCGAAGGCGTCGTCCCCTCGCACCGCGAAGATGGCCTCTTTTATTCCGCCCGACACGCCGTCACTCAGCGAGATGACCTCCAATACCAGTCCCTTCCGCTGCAGGAAGCGCTGGTACATGCGATAGAGATCCGACGCGAAGAGGGCAGCCTCGTCGCCGCCGGTACCGGCCCTGATTTCCATGATGGCATCACGGTCATCGAGCGGATCGCGTGGGAGCAGCAGCTCGTAGAGCTCCGCCTCGAGCGGAGCGATCTCGGACGGGAGCCGAGCGATGTCAGCCTGCGCCATGGCAGCCAACTCGGGATCGGCCTCTTGAGCCATCTCCCGCGCCTGCTCGAGCTCCCCTTTGAGTTTCTGGAGTCGTTCTGCGACTTGGACCAGCGGCGCCAGCCGGGTGAGTTCCCGCCCGAGCGACCTGAGCTTTGCAGGATCGCCCGTGGTCGAGGGGTCAGCCAGCGCCTTGGCGACCTCCTCCGCCCGGGCGAGCGCCTGGCGGAGTCGGGCCTCCACGGTTCAGCCCTGGGTGGTGCCGGGGGCGGCCTTGTCCGTGGCGTACTTCTTCCGGAAGCGATCAACGCGACCCTGGGTATCAATCAGGCGCTGCTTACCAGTAAAGTACGGATGACACTTCGCGCAAATTTCCACGTGCACGTTCGCGCTGGTCGAGCGGGTCTCGAATGTATTCCCGCAAGCGCACTGCACCGTGACCTTCTTGTACATCGGGTGGATGTTCGCCTTCACGATCGTCTCCTGACCCCCCGGGGTTCGGGGGTGCGTTGTGATGCCGGACTGGACAAGCCTGAAAATATACTCCTATGCCCGGAGGTCGATCAACCGGCCCTACTGCCATGTGACAGCCCGGGCAATCGGCCAGAACCCCCTCGGGTTTGACACGAGGCCGGTGGCATAACTATCGTAAACACCGTCACTTCCACAACATCGAGGACCCTGTGCCCCTCAGTCCCGTAGAGGTCCTGAAGAAGGTGCCCCTTTTCGCAACAATGCGTGAGGGGGACATCAACGCCTTCGCGGAGCTCGTCCGTGAGCGGACCTACCCAAAGGGGAGCGTCATCGTCTTTGAGGACGATCCGGGGGACGCCCTGTACCTCGTGGCCGCGGGCCAGGTCAAAGTCGTGCTGATCGGCGAGGACGGCCGCGAGGTGATCCTCTCGGTGCTTGGCGAGGGCAGCTTCTTCGGCGAAATGGCGCTCATCGATGACCAGCCGCGGTCGGCGACGGTGATTGCCATGACCGACGCCGCCGTGCTGGTGCTGCGGCGGGAGGACTTTCAGTCACGACTGCGCAGCACCCCGGAGGTGGCGATCGCGCTGCTCCGGGAACTCTCCCGCCGCCTCCGCCGCGCGGACGAGAAGATTGGCAGCCTGGTGCTGCTCGACGTGAATGGCCGGGTTGCGGACCTGTTGCTCCGCCTGGCCGAGGAGGAGGGCGGCGAGAAGATCACCAAGAAGATCACCCATCACGTCATCGCGCAGATGATCGGATCCAGCCGCGAGACGGTGTCTCGGACCATGCGGGATTTCGTAGAGCGCGGCCTGATACAGGTTACCCGCAAGGATATCGACATCACCAACCGCCCCCTGCTTGAGCGTGCCGCCGGCCGTTCGTGACGCCGGACACACCGGTAGCGTGACCCCAGGCGCCTATGGCGGTGGCAGGTTCCTTGCACCGCTAAGCGGATGTCCATGAGAGGAGATGTGGCGTACACGGTCACGTTCTGGGGGACGCGGGGCTCCATACCGACACCTGGGGCCCACACGGCACGCTATGGTGGCAACACCTCCTGCGTCGCCGTTTCGGGCGCGACAGACCAGCTCGTGATCCTCGATGCCGGAAGTGGCATCCGTCCGTTGGGCCGTGAGTTGTCGCGGTTTTCCAGCGGGCCGATGAACCTCGACATCCTGCTCTCGCATACACATTGGGATCACATTCAGGGGCTGCCGTTCTTTCAGCCGCTGAACACCAAGGGCAACACGGTACGGATCTACGGCGCGGCACAGGCCGGCGTGCCGCTCGAGGAGATTCTGGATCGACAGATGGACCCGGTGGTCTTTCCGGTGCCGCTCAAGGCAGTCGCGGCCGATCTGACCATCACCGAAGTCAGCCATGGGTCCTTTGAGATCGACGGGTTCCTCGTGGAAGCGTTTCGGCTGCGTCACCCCGGCACGACGCTGGGTTACAAGCTGGTCCCGGCGAAGGGAGGCAAGACCATCGCCTATGTGACCGACAACGAGCTCGGGACCGGAGGCAGTTACGACGTTCCCCGGGACTGGCGGCGACAGCTGGTGCGGTTCCTTGGCGGGGTGGACACGTTGATTCATGACGGGATGTACTCGGAGGCGATGATCGAAGCCCGCTCCGGCTGGGGTCATTCGACTCCGGAGCAGGCGGTGGGGCTGGCCCGCGACGCCGGATGTCGGCGACTGGTCCTGTTCCACCACGAACCGGAACACACCGACGCCGATATCGATGCGCTCCTGCGAGGGGCGCGCAATCACGCGGCCGCCCAAGCTCGGGGCCTCGTAGTCGACGCCGCGATGGAAGGCATGTCCCTGACTCTTTAGCGAGGTCTGACACTATGCGACGCCGTTCGTTTCTGGTCTACTCACTGGCCGCCCTGACCCTTGCTCCCGCGCTCGTCGCGCAGGACACGCGGCCGGGTATCGCGGTGCTGCCGTTCGAAAATGGCGGCTCCTACGGACAGGACAAGGAAAACTTCGAGGCCCTGCAGCGGGGTATTCCCGGCATGATGATCAGCGAGCTCGGCCAGAATCCGGCTGCTCGGGTCGTCGACCGGGACAATATCGCAGCCATCCTGGGCGAGCAGGACCTCGGCAAGGACGGTCGAGTGGACGCCGCCACCGCCGCGAAGGTCGGGAAGCTCGTCGGAGCCCGCTACATGATCACGGGGACTTTCGTGGACATGTATGGCCACTTCCGTACCGACGCACGGATCATCGACGTCGAGACCGGCGAGATCATCAAGACGGTCAAGAGCGAAGGCAAGCGCGAGGAGCTGTTCAAGCTGATCCAGGGTCTGAGCGAGAAACTGATGGCCGAAACCAAGCTCCCGCCCCTGTCGCCCGAGCTGAGCCGGGCCGTGAAGGCCCGCAATGTCCCGACCGAGGCCCTGACCTATTACAGCAAAGGACTGCTGTACCAGGATCGCGGCGACAAGGGGAAGGCGGCTGAATTCTTCCGGAAGGCGCTGGACGCCTTCCCGAGCTACGCCGAGGCGAACGAGGCCTTGAAGAAGGTCGGCGGCGCCTGAGTCGTGGTTGGCGCCCTCGCCGCCATCGGGCGCGGGACAGCGCGCTGGCTCGCCCAGGTGGGCGCGCTGGCGCGCTTCACGTTTGATGCCGTATCGTCGCTTCCCAGCCTGCCCGGAGCAGGACGCCGCGTAGCAGCGCGAGTCCTGCTCAACCAGCTCCGCTTCACCGCGCTGGAAGCCGTGGGGCTCATCGTCCTCCTGTCAGGAGTGCTCAGCTACCTCACCATCGCCACGACCCTGGCCCAACTGGACAAGATTGGAGCTTCCGAGCTGATCGGACAGCTGATGGTGGTGGCGATCGTCCGACAGCTCGGTCCGTTGTTGACTGCCATCGCCATCGTGGGACGGAGCGGGACGGCCATCACCGCCGAGCTTGCCACCAATACCGTGCTGGGTGAGGTTCGGGCGCTGGAAGCCATGGGCATTGACCCCTATCACTATCTGGTGCTGCCGAGACTCTTCGGCTGCATCGTGTCAATGGGCTGTCTTATGGTCCTGTTTGACGTGGTCGCGGTTTTCGGTGGCTACCTCGCGGCGGGCATCATTGGGGGCATGAGCGGAGCGCGGTACCTCGGCATCGTACTCGCGAAGCTGACCACCCAGGACGTGGTGCTGACCGTGGTGAAGGGGATCCTGTTTGGACTGGTCGTCGGAATCATCCCGAGCTACGAGGGGCTGTCGGTGCGGCGCGGGCCGACCGAAATCCCCCAAGCCGTGATCCGCGGGACCGTGAATTCGCTGGCGCTGATCTTCATCCTCGCCGCGATCATCGTGGGCACGCTGCAGGGATGACGGCCCCGCTGGTATTCGCTGAGGTACCGTTGGGCCGGGTCAGGCGCACTACACTCGGCGGACTTCCAACCGAAATGTCCGAGATCGAAGGCCCGTTCTCGCTCGCGGTCGCGGAACACCAGACGGTGGCGGTCCTGGGGGATGAGATGAGCGGTGTGGATACGCTCGCCGGACTCGCGTTGGGCCTCGACCGACCGCCGACCGGCCAGGTGCTGACCCTCGGCACGGAGATCGCTACGCTTGATCGCGTCGCGCAACTCGCCTTCCGCCGGAAGGTCGGATACCTTCCCGCCGGTGATGGCCTGCTGCAAAACCTCACGTTGCGAGAGAACATCAGGTTGCCGCTCCGATTCGGCAGCAACTTTCGTCCCAAGGACATCGAGGGGCGTGTGGACGTCATCGTGGCTCAGCTCCGGCTGACCCGCGTGGCGGATCTCCGCCCGGCGCAGACCAACGCCGAGGATCGGCGGCGCGCGGCCCTCGCGAGAGCATTGGCATTCGACCCGGAGCTTGTGGTAATGGAAGAACCGTTTGACGGTCTGACCGACCGTGTCGCCGGCGAACTGCTGGAGACCGCACGCGGGGGTGAGACAGCAGCCGGCGGGCGCCGCACGGTCCTGGTGACCGGAGCGAGTCTCCCGGCGCTACTTCGGCCCCGGGTGGATCGCCATCTTCGCCTGGTACGCGGGCGGCTGGAGACCGGGCACTAGCATGCGCACTCGGACGGCGGACGCGCTGATCGGCGTACTGGTGCTCGGGGCAATTCTGACCACGATCGTCGCGATCGTGCTGACCCGGGGCTGGACCGAACGGCGGATCACGCTCTACATGCTGAGCCCCACCGTCCAGGACCTGAAACAGGACACGCCGGTCTACCTGCAGGGACTGGCGATCGGTGAGGTCGCATCAATCTCGCCCCAGGTGGACAGCGGCCGGATGGGGCCGCCGCAATTCCTGGTGGCTCTCCGACTGCGGGAACGGTATGCCAACGGCGTGCCAATCCAGCTCCCGGTCGGGACACGGGGCCTCATCTCGTCGAGCGGGCTCATCGGCGCTGCATCCATCTCGCTCGCGGTCCCCAAGGACACCTATGGCTCCGCGCTCGCCCCGGGAGACACCATTCCGGGAGACGTGACGCAGGGATGGTCCGAGGGACTCAAGGAAGTGATTGATTCCCTCAAGACCCAGGTCTCGGATGTTCTGCGCGAGACCCGATCGCTGCTCACCACGATCGACCGCACCGCGACCACCGCGCAAACCGAGCTGGCGGCGACGGCCCCGGAGCTAAGGGCCACGCTCAGCAGCGCCCGACAGGTGCTGGAGCGCATGGAACCCATGATTCAGTCGGCTGATTCCCGCATGGGTACCCTGCACGATTCGCTCACGACGCTGCTCGCCGACACCCGGCGACTCATCAACGACGCCGACACTCTCACCAACACCGTCACCGGGCTCACCAGCGACCTTGCGCCGGACATAAAAAAGACCATCACCAACATGTACGTGGTGAGCGCCAAGCTGGAGCGGTTCGTCGATCAGGTGAGCCGCCGCCCGCACCGCCTGGTTACCGGGGTCCATCAGCCGCCGCGGGATTCGATTCTCGAGACAGAGCAATGAAGTATTTGTTGCTCCACCCGCCCACGTGGTCTCCCGCGCCTGTGGCGGAAGCTCTGGCCAGCGAGCAGGTAGAGATCCGCGAGGTCGCGACACCGGCCGACGTGCACGGTGATGAGCGGCCCGCGGCCTATCTCCTCGACAGCGCGACCCGTCGCCAAGTGACCCCCCAGCTCCTCGCGGGCCTGCGCGACGCCGGCATCGCCATTCTCGCCGTCGGCGAGCCCGGAGAGACGGATGTGCCGGAGGATCTCCCGGCCGATGTGCTGGGTGGATTCGTGCAAGCCCCAGTGGGCCCGCGCCAGCTGCTAGTGGCGCTGCGGGCAGCCTTCCGGGTGTCGGCGGCGCATCGCGAGCAGACCCGGACCCGGGCGGAGAGCGCTGCCCGACTGCACGAGCTGACCGAGCTGGCAGAGATCGGGGTTCAGCTCACCACCGAGAAGAATCTGGACACCCTGCTTGGCCTGATCCTGACGCAGGCTCGCCGGGTGACGCAGTCAGACGCGGGGAGCCTCTACATCGTCGAGACCGAGGAGCCGGCCACCCGCAGACTGCGCTTCAAGCTGAGTCAGAACGACAGCCGCCCGGACATTCCGTTCGTCGAGTTCACCATCCCGATCGACCACAGCTCCCTGGCGGGGTACGCAGCGACCGAGGGCGATCCCCTGGTGATCGAGGATGTCTATATGCTGCCGCCGGATGTCGAGTACTCGTTCAACCGCTCCTTTGATGAGCGCTACGGGTACCGCACCAAGAGCATGCTCGTGATCCCGATGCAGAACCATCACGGCGAAGTGATCGGCGTCCTCCAGCTTATCAATCGCAAGCGTGACCTTGCGGGCCGACTCACATCGCCCGAGGATGCGGGCCGGCAGATCATCGCGTACAGCCCCCATACGGTGAAGATCGTCAAGGCGCTGGCGAGTCAGGCCGCGGTGTCGATTGAAAACAGCCAGCTGTACGAAGCGATTGAGCGGCTCTTCGAGGGATTCGTGAAGGCCGCGGTGCACGCGATCGAGCAGCGCGACCCGACCACTTCGGGGCACTCCGAGCGGGTCGCGATCCGCACGGTAGCGCTCGCCGAGGCTGTGGACTCGGCCCAGGACGGGCCCTTCCGCCTGGTCAAGTACTCCCCCGAACAGATCCGGGAGTTGCGATACGCGGGCCTGCTGCACGACTTCGGGAAGGTTGGAGTCCGCGAGCAGGTACTGGTCAAGGCCAAGAAGCTGTACGAGAGTGAGCTTGGTTTGATCCAGCAGCGCCACGCATTCATCCGACGGAGCGCGGAATGGGCCTTCGAAAAGGCGCGAGCCGATTACCTGCTCCGCAACGGACGAGATGGCTATGACAAGTTCCACCAGGAGTTGATCGAACAACAGCGAGAAGCCATCGAGACCGCGGACCGCTTCCTGAAGGTCGTCCTCGCCTCGAACGAGCCAACCGTGCTCGCGGAAGGAGATTTCGAGCAACTCGGAGAGTTCGCGGCGATGTCGTATCAGGACATCGAGGGCGCCGCACTACCCTACCTGAGCCCGACGGAGCAGAAGCATCTCTCGATCAGAAAGGGCAGCCTCGATGACCGGGAGCGGCTGGAGATAGAGAGCCACGTCAACCACACCTTCGCGTTCCTGCGAAAGATCCCGTGGACCCGAGGCCTCGCCCACGTACCCGACATTGCCCTAGGCCACCACGAGAAGCTGAACGGCACGGGCTATCCGAGGAAGGTTCAGGGCGAGGCGATTCCGCTGCAGACCCGGATGATGACGATCGCGGACATCTTCGACGCGCTCACCGCCCAGGACCGCCCCTACAAACGGGCCCTGCCGGCCACCCGCGCGCTGGACATCCTGACCGATGAGGTGGAGCACGGCCAACTGGATGAGAGCCTGTTCCGGGTGTTTGTAGAGGCTCGCATCTGGGAAGACCGGCCGGAACGGCGCCGGGATAGCATCATGGTGAATAGGCCGTGACGGGCGGACGGGCGGAAAGGTAAGCGGTAGGAAGCGAGAAGTGAGAAGTGAGGAGTGAGAAGTTGAGAGGTGAGCGTTGAAACGAGTCTAGTGTAGCCTTTCCCCTTTCCCCCTTTTCACCTCACCGGCCTTCTCGTCCAGGCCGCGACCCCCAGCATCAACCCCACATTTGCTGGAACGAAGAGGGCGAGGATCTGCCCGTTCATCTGATTGAACGACGCCAGGACCTTGAGCAGGAGCCCTAGCAGCGAGAGCCCCCCAACGATCAACGCCAGTAGGCGCGCCGTCCGCAGGGCGGCTGGGCCGCCGCGGGCAGCGAATGGGAGCACGACGGCCAAGGCCAGCGCGAACAACGAGGCCTGCAGTACGTTCTCGTTACGGGCCGAGGCGACGTGGTCAGTGAAGGCCCAGAGCCCGACCATAATGGCCCCAGCCACACCGGTCACGGCCGCCCAAACGCCCCCGGCGCCAAAGAGGCCCCAGCGGGCCGCACGAGAACGTCGGCCCGCCACCCCACCCCACCCAAAAATACTGCCCAGCAATACGCCCCCCACCAGGTAGCCTGCGCCCCATGCAGGGGGTGTGTCAGGTACGGAGAACGCATGACTTTCAAACAGAGTCCGTTCCTCCTTCACCAGGGGGACCATCGCCCCGGTACTGTCAGGCACTCGTGCTTCCTCCAGGTACTTCCGGAGCTCGAGCGGCAGAAACATCTCGTCCCACTTGGTGATCGGCGCGTCGACCCCGCGCCCCAAGATGAGCAGGAGCCCGGTGTACAGCGGGATGGCATTGGAAACGAGTCGCTGAGTGTGGAAGCGGTAGCTGCCGGCGCCCGGCCCAAGCATCTGGCTATGGAGGGAACCGCCAAGCACCCGGTCAATGGCGTCGCGGACCCTGGTGGCGCAATTGTCACGATAGTAGTCGTAGCGATAGAACCGGTTTTCCTTCCGGGCGTTCCATTCGAGAAAGTCCCGCATGGCCAGGCGTTGTGCCGGAGTGAGGTTCAACTCCTGCTGCCACACCGAGCGCTGCAAGTAGCGGTACTTGGGCAACTCGGTTTCGGCGTCATCTCCCTGCATCCAGTACAGCATTCGCCCCTGCAGGAAACGAAGCAGAAAATTCTCCTGCCGGAAGCTGAACATGCCGTAGTTGTAGGCGACGCTGCTGCCGAGCCGCCGATCTTCGACGACGATCGCGTCGTGCCCGAAGCGTTCCCAGACCTCTGCGCCGACACCCATGGTCATGATGGAGATGGTGAGTTCGCTTCCGGGCGGCTGTACGGCACTTGGGCGGTTGGTCGGTTGGTGGGCAGGCGTCTGAGCCACGGCGGAGCCATCTGAGAGGAGAAGAGCCAGGCATGCGACTGCAGCGACTAACCGCCAAACGGCCAAACCGCCCAACCGCCTGGCCGCCGACCCGCCGAACATCACAGACTCACGTCCTTGCCCTCGGCCGCCGACCGGTAGATCGCGTCGAGCACTCGGTGGATCACCACTTGTTCCTGGTTGTCGAACGGCTTGGCTTCGCCGCGAACCACCGCCAGGAAATGGGCCCACTGAGCGCGGTAGGAGGCAGAAAAGGCGTTTTCTCGCCCGATGGCGCCGGTCGGAGCTACGTCCGTTGGCATTCCGTGAAGCTCCTTCCAGACATGCAACGGATTGATACCGGCGGTTCCCTTGGTCCCCCGGAGCCCGAGACCGAACCGCTCTCCCTCGCCAATGTGGTTCCAGGTGACGTCCAGGAAGATGGAAACCGGCCCTTCACAGATGACGAGCGCACTACCAGAGTGTTCGACCGCACGGTTTCCCTCACCTCCATGCAGACTGGCGCTGACCCGGATTGGCGCGGGGTTGTTGGCAAGCCAGAGGCCAAGGTCCAGCACAGTCTCTCCCAAGTCGAGCATGGCACCGCCGCCAGCCTCGTCCCGGCGCTGCCGCCAGCCCAACTGCGCCCGGCTCGGCCGAAAGACATGCCAACTCCCCCGAATGCTCTCCACCTGGCCTAGCTCTCCGCTCTGCACGAAGCTTCGGACAATCTGCACATCAGCCCGGTAGCGATGATTCATCCCCACCATGAGAATGAGGTTGTGTTTGGCCGCCTGCCCGAGGATCCGCTGGGCGCCCGCGGCGGTGAGCGAGAGGGGGCGCTCCACGAGCACGTGGACGCCGCGGCTCAGCGCCGCTATGACGTGCGGTTCGTGGAGATGGTTCGGCGTGCAGATCGCGATAGCATCCAGCTTCTCGTATTCGAGCAGCTCTTCGATATCGCTGAAGGCATCCCGCACCTGGAAACGCTCCGCGAGGGCGCGGGCCTTAGGGAGGTCGCTGTCGCAGATGGCGCTCACCTCGACGCCCTTGAGCTTGCGAAGCACCGGAAGGTGCGCCACCTGAGTAATCGCGCCGGCCCCAATGATGCCGATCTTGAGCGACTCGGACATGCTCACTCTCCTGATGCGAGACTCAGTACGCTCGGCTGATTTCGGTGCCCGGAAAGTAGGCAGCCAAGATCGTCGCCGCATCCTGTCCGGTTCGGGCGCGCCCTACCGCCCCCCACTGACAGAACCCGACGCCGTGCCCGGCCCCGGAGCCGTCCGCGACCAAGTGGGTCAGCCGATCTCCCTCCCGGGTCTCCGTCAGCTGGAACAGCGCGCTCCGCAGGAAGGTCTCCCCGACCGGATGCAGCACCTGTCGCACTGCGGGCCCGTCCACACTCACGGAAGTGCGGTCCAACTGAACAGTGACGCGTGAAACCCGATCGGAATCGGTTCGACGAGTCACCGCGACGCCCTGAACTGTGGCTACCTGATCGGTGGAGATTCCAGTCGCCGAGGGCAACGACTGGCGCAGCACGTCGCGAAGCTGGGCTGCTGTCCACTCCTCGCGCCAGCGAAAACGGGGCGAGATGCGGCAATAGGCTTGACCGTCGCCATCGACATCCCGGATCGAACGCAGATAAGGGCGGTCTGCCGCGACGAAGACCTCCGTACCCGCCGCGGTACGCCCGCCGCAGGTCGAGAAAAAGAACGCGTCAATTGGCACACCCTGCCAGGTCACCACCTGACCAGCAGTCCGCTCGACAGCCCAGCGGGCCAGCGGGTACTCCGCGCCCACGCCGCTGTAGGCCTGGTCGACCACAGTCGGGAGCAGATCAAATCCATCGCTCGCCCGCTTGCCCAGATTTCGCATCGCGAAAGTCCGAGCGACAATCGCCTGGGCCGCGAGTGCTTCGGCATCGCTCGAGTCTCTGCGCCCCATTTCCGCCGCAACCACTCCGACGAGGTAGTCCTCGAGGTTGACGAGGTTGATGGCGGTTAGGCCTGAGCGGTCTCGGACGACCGAGAGGCGACCACGGTACCAATGGCCGTTGAGGGAGAGCATGCCGCCCCGCGGATCGAAAGTGAGCGACACCTGGCCAGCCAGCTTCACGCCGGCCGTCCCCGTTGCGCTCACTCGGGGGCCATCGGTCCGGGCCTGCCAGACGTCGCCGGGTCCCGCGGCTCCGGTGACGGCGCCATCGGCATCGACGATGCTCAGCCCGCTGTCGCCCATCACCTCAAGGCGGGGGCTTCCGACCACCAGGCCGATCCGGATCTCGGGCGACCGCACCGCGGGAGCGGGAGCGACCTCAGGACCTTCTTGCGGAGTGCAGGTAGCGAGCAGCGCAATCAATGCCAAACGGCCAAGCCGACCCACCGCCGAGTAGCGAGCCCAAGCCCTCAACCGCGGTAGTTCCCGAACTTGAGTTCGATCCCGAAATCCTGACCACGCAGAAAGGCGATGACGGTCTGAAGCTCATCTCTAGAGGGGGCAGTCACCCGGACTTCCTCCCCCTGAATCTGAGTCTGCACCTTTTTGAAACCCCCATCCTTGACCGCTTTCACGATCTTTTTCGCAATTTCAGACGATATGCCCTGCGTGAGCCCGACGACGCGTCGAACCGAAGTCCCGGCAGCGGGGATCGAGTCGCCGATCTCCAGGTTTCTCACGGGGATGCCCCGCTTGACCAAGCGACCGCGCAGGATGTCCAGCAGCTGCTCCATGCGAAACTCGTCGTCTGCGGCGAGCCGAATCTCGGCCTTGTCCCGATCGAATTCGATGGTACAGCTGGTGCCTTTGAAGTCGTACCGCTGGGCAACCTCTTTGATTGCCTGGTTGACGGCATTGTCGACCTCCTGCAGGTCGGCGCCGGTCGAAATATCAAAGGACTGGTTACTGGCCATGGCTCGGGGAACGGGAGAACGGGAGACGGGAGAACGGGAGAACGGGAGAACGGGAGAACGGGAGACGACGGGGAGCAATGTAAGCCCAGACCTTAAAGTTTTCACCCGTCCCATCCGATGAATGGAGTAGCCCCATGTGATTGAATGGGGTAGCCCCGTAAGGATCAGCGGATGAAGAACCGCATCACCCACGTGCTCAAGGACTGGAACCCCGAGCTGCGGCCCGGGATCACCGAAGCGCGGCCGGTGGGTCGTGCCCCAACCAGATACCCCCTGCCGAGGGGGATCAACATGCTGATGCCGGTGGAGCTCTGTATCAGCAGAGAACTGCTGATCACGCTCCTCTCGGCCAGCATCCAGGAAATGCACCGGCAGCGGGAGGCGGGGAATTCCCCACTGCCGGAGTATGCCCTCGCCGAGCTTGAAGCCGGCCTGCAACAGCACCTGGCCTTCCGAGCTTGGGCCCGCCAACATCCTTCTTCCTACATTAGCATCGCGATGTACCCCACCAGCGAGATTGATTCAGGGGAGGACGTCGACGACCTGGATGATTTCTAGCAGGTATGGGGCTGCCGTCCCCACTTGACGCGATAAGTCCCAATTCTTAGCTTGGTATTCGGCGGATGGATTTAGAGGCCACTTGCTACCGCCTGGGGCGAGCCCCGAACCAAATAGCTAAAGAGCCGTGGGATCACCCCCGCGCTCGTGGCCGCGGGGGTTTTTTGTTGCACACCGCCGCGCGACCCGAGGGAACGTTTCGACCATGAAGCGCTGCCCGATTATGTGTCGCTGTATGCGCAAGTGCACCCCCTGCGGGGTGGACTGTGCCAGCGCACGTCCCGGTCGGGCGTTCAGTTAGTAGGCAACGCCGCACCTTCCGAGATCACTGCCCGGCCCGGTTCACCCAACGTGAACCGGGCCGTTTCGCTTTCGCGAACACAGCCCAACCACCGTTGACCAGGAGAAGTACCATGACGTACCACCCCGACACCCTCGCCATCCACGCCGGGCAGGTCCCCGACCCGACGACCAACGCGCGCGCGGTGCCGATTTACGCCACGACGAGCTACGTCTTCAACGGCACCGAACACGCCGCGAATCTCTTCGGGCTGCGGGAATTCGGAAACATCTACACCCGCATCATGAACCCGACCACCGATGTGTTCGAAAAGCGAATCGCTGAGCTCGAGGGAGGCGTCGCGGCTCTCGGCCGTGGCGAGCGGTCAGGCCGCGGAGACGCTCACGATTCTGAACCTGGCGCGGGCGGGGGACAACATCGTCTCCTCCCAGACGCTCTATGGCGGGACCTACAATCTCTTCGCATACACGCTCCCCAAGTGGGGTATCACCACCAAGTTCGTGGACATCCACAACCTCGAGGCGGTCAAGAAGGCGATCGACGACGGCACCCGCGCGCTGTATGTCGAGACCATCGGCAACCCGCGACTGGACGTGCCGGACTTCGCCGCCCTCGCCGAGATCGCTCACGCGGCGGGCGTGCCGCTGGTGGTGGACAATACCTTCGGCGCGGCAACGCTGTCGCGGCCCATCAAGTACGGCGCGGATATCGTGGTTCACTCGGCCACCAAGTGGATCGGCGGCCACGGCACCGCGATCGGCGGGGTCGTGGTGGATGCCGGCACCTTCGACTGGACCAGCGCAAGACCGCGAAGGTCCGGTTCCCGGAATTCTCCTCTCCCGACCCGTCGTACCACGGACTGGTCTACACCGAGGCGTTCGCGAACCTGGCCTTCATCATCAAGCTGCGGGTGCAGTTGCTGCGCGACTTGGGGCCGGCGCTTTCACCGTTCAATGCCTTTCTCTTCCTGCAGGGACTCGAGACACTGCCGCTGCGGATCAAGCGGCACTCCGAGAACGCCATTGCGTTCGCTCGCTGGCTGCAGAAGGACGTCGCGGGTGGAGTGGGTATCGTACCCGGGGCTGGATTCACACCCGGAACACAAGAACGCGCAAACGCTATCTCGAGGGTGGCTACGGCGGCATTCTGACGTTCGGAGTGAAGGGTGGCCACGATGCCGCGAAGGCCGTGATCGACAAGGTGAAGCTGTACTCGCTCCTGGCGAACGTGGGCGACGCCAAGTCACTGATCATCCACCCGGCCTCGACGACCCACCAGCAGCTCACCGCCGAGCAGCAGCGGGCTACGGGAGTGACGCCGGAACTGATCCGGATCTCGGCGGGCCTGGAGGATGTGCGAGACCTGATCGCGGACCTGGACCAGGCGTTGGGCGAAGCGACTGTCTCGAATCCAAAGGCCAAGGCAACGGCGGGCTCGGTCTGATGTCATTCAGTCCTTTGGTTGTCAAACTCGGAGGAGACGCGCTCGCCTCCCCCGAGCGGATTGCCTCCGAGGCGCGGCGCCTGGCTGGGCTGGCGGGCGCCGAGCCGGTATTGGCCGTCACCAGCGCACGTCGCGGGGTGACCGATCATCTTCTCGGTCTGGTCGAAGGGGTGCGCTCCGCTGTTGGAGATTCATCCGGGGCCCACGCGGAGGCGGACCGAGCAGTGGCGGCGGGTGAGATCGTTACCGCTTCCCTGCTGGCGCTGGCGCTCAACGACTTGGGCGTAAGGGCGGTGTCGCTGGACGCCCGGGAGGCTGGGATTCGGGTCGCGGGCAGGTTTGGCGACGCCAGGATCCAGGCGATCGCCTCGGGGAAACTCTCCCGCCTGCTCGAGCGCGGGATCCTGCCGGTAGTCACCGGATTTCAGGGATGGCGCCGCGGCCGGGTTGCGACCTTGGGCCGCGGCGGCACCGATACGTCTGCCGTGGCCCTGGCGGTTGGCATCGGCGCCTCCCGAGCCCTCTTCGTGAAGGATGCCGAGGGACTCCGCACCGCCGATCCGCGCCTGGTCCCGGATTCGCGAGCGATCCGCGAGGCGCCCCACACCTTTCTGACGGCGTTGGCCACGGCCGGTGCCAAGGTGGTGCACCCGGACGCCGCAAGGCTGGCCGAGCATCATAGGCTTCCGCTGGAGCTCTACACTCTGACGGGGTCCACCCCGGCGACGGTGGTGCACGCGGACGTCAACGGACACGACCTCCGGGCGGTCGCAACTCGGATTCTCGACGACGAAAGCGCGGAAGTCACCGCGGTAGCGGTGATCCAGGACGATCCTCACGTCGCGGCCGATCTCCTTCGCGCGGTGCTCGATAGTGCTGGAGTTGAGATTCGGGGAGAGCAGACTACCGCTCAGGGCCCGAGCTATGTCGTTGGGGCAAGCCAGGCCGGCGCGGCGACTCGGGTGGTACACGAGGCGTTCGTGCGGCGTCGGAGCGAACGGGCGGCCCCCACTCGTCGCGCCTCATGAGGCAACGATGTCCGTGACACTGCCGTTGAATGCTGCGTCGCGCGGCGCAGATTTTTCCCTCGGCACCTTCCGCACAGAGGCCGGTGGGGAAATCCGTGACGCGCGGCTCCGCTACCGGGTGTACGGTGACCTCGCGCTTGGACGCTCCCACGGCGCCAGCCTGGTCTTCCATGCGCTCACCGGAAGTGCCGAAGTCGATACGTGGTGGGGTCCGGTCATCGGCCCGGGAAAGGCCCTCGACACTAGCCGTCATCCCGTGATCGCCGCCAACCTGCTCGGAAGCTGCTACGGATCATCGGGACCGAGCGAAACTCCCGACGGGAGCTTCCCTTCGCTCACGCCGATGGATCTCGCGCGCGCCCACATACCGTTGCTCGAGCACCTCGGCATCTCGCGCCTTGTGCTGGTGACCGGAGGCTCGCTCGGTGGAATGATCGCGCTTCAGTGGGGGCTAGTCACCCCGGTGCCAGTGGAGCGGCTGGTCGTCTTTGCCGCTCCCGCCCGGACCAGCGCCCAGGCTATCGCATGGAATGTCGCGCAGCGCCTCGCAATCGAGGCGGATCCCGCATGGGCCGGCGGCCGATATCCGGTCGGAGAGGGACCCGCGGCAGGGCTCGCAGCGGCACGTTCCATCGCGATGATCACCTATCGGTCGGTGATCGAATTCGAGGAGCGCTTCGGCCGCCGGGAGAGCAAGCGGCCCGGTCAGTTCGATGTCGAGTATTACCTGCGTCGACACGGTGAGAAGCTGGTGGCCCGCTTCGATGCGCGGAGCTACGTAGCCTTGATGGCGGCCATGGACGCCCACGACGTGGGCGACCTCGAAAACGCCGGCCGACTCACGGCCCGCAATGTCACCGAGACCGTGGGTGTGGGCATCGACACCGACATCCTCTACTACCCCGGCGAGGTGCGTGGCTGGGTCGAGGGCTACACCCGCGGCGGGGCGAACGCGCGGTACGTGGAGATGACAACGCCCTACGGCCACGATGCGTTCCTGATTGAGTTTGAGCAGGTGGAGGCGATACTGCGGGGGAGAGAGTGAGGGGTGAGGAGTGAGGAGTGAGGAGTAAGGAGTAAGGAGTGAGGAGTAAGGAGTGAGGAGTGAGGAGTGAGGAGTCAGGAGTGAGAAGTAAGAAGTGAGAGAGTAAGAAGTGAGAAGTAAGAAGTGAGAAGTAAGAAGTGAGAAGTAACTCAATGTGAGACGGCCCTCCGCATGGTGCTCGGAGGGTCGTCCGATTGTGAGTTACTTCTCACTTCTCACTTCTCACTAACTCAAGACCCTACGACAAAAAGCTCTCTAGGGCCCTGGCCCGACTCACGTGCCGCAGCCGAGTGAGGGCTTTTTCCTTGATCTGGCGTACCCGCTCGCGAGTGATCCCCAGCAGGCTGCCGATTTCTTCGAGGGTCATGGGCTCCGGGCCATCCAGACCAAAGTAGAGCCGGAGGATCTTCGCCTCCCGCTCCTTCAGGGTGGACAGCACTTCCTCGATCGATTCGGTGAGCGCCTTCTCGAAGGTGTCGGCATCCGGACCGGCGTTCTGGGTGTCAGGGAGATAGTCGAGGAGTTTGTTGTCTTCGCCCGGAGTGAGGGGCGCGTCGAGCGAAAGGTGGTTCTGGGAGATGGAGAGGGTCTTCTGCACCTCTTCCATCGTGATGTCCATGCCTTCAGCGATTTCGGCGGGCGTTGGCTCGCGACCCAGCTCCTGCAGCAACGCGGAGGAGCGCTTGCCGATTCGGTGCAACGTGCCGGCGCGGTTCAGCGGGACCCGGACGATCCGGCTCTGTTCGGCGAGGGCTTGCAGAATGGCCTGACGGATCCACCAGACAGCGTACGAAATGAACTTGATGCCCTTGGTCTCGTCGAACTTGTGGGCGGCCCGGATGAGACCCAGGTTGCCTTCGTTGATCAGATCGGAAAGGGACACGCCCTGGTTCTGATACTTCTTGGCGACGGAGACCACGAACCGAAGATTGCTGCGGACCAGCTTGTCGAGTGCCTCTGCCTCCCCGGTGCGAATACGCTGGGCAAGGGAGACCTCTTCTTCCTGATTAATGAGCGGATAGCGGCTGATCTCGCGGAGGTACTGGTCGAGCGAGCCCTCATCGAACGACGATGAGCTACGCTTGCCACTGCCGACTCGCATTGGACGCATGAACTTTACCTCACCCACCAGGAAGGAGCCTCTTCGAGAACCTTACCCAAGCCCCAAAGGAGGCGCAAGCGGGGGGTTGGAGCGTGAGACGATGAGATGGGCGTCACACATCCTGCTCGTGGCCCAAGTGCTCGGCGCCCCTCATTCATAGTTGTCGATCTGCGCCCGCTGCAGCGTCCCCGAGTAATCCACGTACCCCACTTTGGTTTCTGAAAAGAACTGGTAGACCTCCCAGCCACCCTCACGATGGCCGTTGCCCGTCTGTTTGACGCCCCCGAATGGCAGATGGGCTTCCGCCCCAATTGTCGGGGCGTTGATGTAGGTGATCCCGTTGTCCAGGTCCTGCAGCCCCCGAAACGCCGCCCGGGTATCGTTGGTATACAGGGCGCTCGAGAGGCCATAGCGGACGTCATTGTTGATCCTTATGGCTTCGTCCAGCGAGCCGACCCGCACCACGCTGAGCACCGGGCCGAAAATCTCCTCCTGCTCCAGCCGAGAGCCAGCTTTCACACCGGCGAAGATGGTCGGCGCGTAGAACCACCCGTGCGAGAATCGCGGGCCCTTGGGTCGGGCGCCGCCGGTTACGAGCTCCGCGCCTTCCTTGCGCCCGATCTCGATGTATCGCTCAACCTTCTCGCGGGCCGCTGCGTGAATCAAAGGTCCAACTTCGGTCTCCGGCTCTCTTCCGTCGCCAAGCCTGAGCCGAGCGACTCGCGTCACGAGCCGGTCCAGGAAGCGATCATGAATCCGGCGATGGAGCAGCAGGCGACTGGTCGCAGTGCAGCGCTGCCCGGTGGTGCCGAAGGCACCCCATAGGACGCCGGCAAGTGCGAGATCGAGATCGGCGTCCTCGAGGACGATCATGGCGTTCTTGCCGCCCATCTCGAGAGAGAGACGCTTGTGCAGGCGCCCGCAGGTCTCGCCAATTCGAGTCCCCGTCACGGTTGAGCCGGTGAATGACACCAGCGACACCAGGGGATGATCCACCAGCGCCTGCCCTGCTGCTTCACCTCGGCCATGGATCAGATTGATCACGCCGGGCGGGAACCCGGCCTCCAGCGCCAGTTCCACCAGCCGATGCGCGGTATGAGGGACATCTTCCGATGGCTTGAGCACGACGGTGTTCCCGCACACCAGTGCAGGAAACATCTTCCAAGTCGGAATCGCCATCGGGAAGTTGAATGGCGTAATCAGTCCGGCGACTCCGATCGGCCGCCGCCAACTCATCGCCCACTTGGCTCGGAGCTCGGAGGGCACGGTATGCCCGAAGAGTCTGCGCCCCTCGGAAGCCGCGTAGTAGGCAGTGTCGATCGCCTCCTGAACATCCCCGCGAGTCTCGGCGAGCACCTTGCCCATTTCCCGGGTCATGCCCACGGCCAGCTCTTCCTTGTTCTGAGCGAGCAGATCCCCCAGGCGGCGCAGCAGATCCCCACGCGCCGGGGCCGGGACAAGGCGCCACCGCTCGAATGCCTGCGCCGCCGCGCGCACCGCGCGATCCACATCCGCCGGACCGGAATCGGGAAAGCGGCCGATCAGGTCGCGCTGGTCGGCGGGGTTCCGGTCTTCGAGATATCGGCGGGTGCTGGGGGCGAGCCACTCCCCCGCGATGAGGTTCTTGAAGCTTGGGGCCATGTCCTACCGCTCCGGCCCCGCGACCGTGCAGGTCCAGGTGCGCGCCTGCTTGGCGTAGCCAAGCCGTGGCAAGGTCTCCCGAGCAGCGAGGACGAGTCCCCACAGCAGGACCAACAGCGAGAGGATGTGGGCGAGCCCCATCCGGCGCTGCCATGAGGTGATGGAGCTCCACAGCCCCGCAACGGTCACCGTGGCGATCGCACCGAGGTACATGGCCAGATTGAAGCCGCAGGCATTGGAATACGGCCACTGGGTGATCCCCACGGCCAGAGCCAGGCCGAGCAGGACACGAAACCAGGTCGTGAGAGTGGCCAGCCGACCGCCTGGGGCCGGGAGCGAACTGCCCCGGGGCGCGACGCCCGTCGGTCCACTCCCAGCAGCCGGAGGGCTCCCCGGGGAGCGGGCGATCACCCGGTCGATGTTGGCCAGCTCCTTGTCCCAGTCGCGCGGTTGGTCGCTCATGACATTTCCTGCTTGAGTCCGTAGGTCTCTATCCTCTTGTAGAGCGCCGAACGGGGCATCTTGATGGCCTTTGCGGTATCGGAGATGTTCCAGTTGGTTTCCGCCAGCTTGGCGGTGAGAAAGCTCTTCTCGGCTTCGAGCAGGAAGTCTGCAAGTGTGCCGACGGTCGCAGGCATCGGGGCTTGGGCCGCGATATCACCGCCCAGAAGGCGACCCACGTCGTTGGCAGTGATCGTCCGCCCGGTTGAGAGAATCAGCAACCGTTCGATCGCGTTGCGGAGTTCCCGCACGTTGCCGGGCCATTTGCGCTGCTCCAACCGCTCAATCGCAGCAGCCTCAAACGTCTTGCCCGCCGTCCCTGCCCCACCGGACAACTGCCGAATGAAATGTTGTACCAGCGCCTTCACGTCCTCACGCCGCTCCCGCAGGGGGGGCAAGCGGACGGGGACGACGTTCAGGCGATAGAACAGATCCTCCCTGAATCGACCCTGACGGATCTCCTCCTCGACGTGCTTGTTGGTTGCCGCGATGACGCGCACATCGACCTGGACGGTCTTGGTACCACCGACGCGAGTCACCATACCCTCCTGCAACACCCTGAGCACCTTGGCCTGGGCCGCAAGGGACATGTCCCCGACTTCATCGAGGAAGAGGGTGCCTTCATCCGCCTGCTCAAACTTCCCCGGCCGATCGGAAACCGCCCCCGTGAACGAGCCCTTCACATGCCCGAAGAGTTCGCTTTCGATCAGCTCCGAGGGAATCGCGGCACAGTTCACTTCGACGAAAGGGCGGGCGTTTCGCGGAGAGGCATCGTGAATGGCGCGCGCCACAAGCTCCTTGCCGGTGCCGTTCTCGCCGGTGATCAGGACCCGTGCGGCCGTAGGGCCAACCCGCGCGATAACGTCGCGGACTTCCTTGAGCGCCGGCGCGTCGCCCACCATGTGGTTCCGTGCTTCTGATTCCGTGCGCAGCCGGCGGTTTTCCCCCGCCAGCGCCGCCTGGGTGATGGCATTCCGCACCGTGACCAGCACCCGATCGGTGTCCAGCGGCTTTTCAAGAAAATCGAATGCCCCGCGCCGCGTGGCCTCCAGGGCTGTGGCAATGCTTGCGTGGCCGGACATCATCACGACCACCGAACCGGGATCCAGCTCCTTGATGCGCGCCAGAGTGTCCAGCCCGTCCATGCCAGCCATCTTTACATCGAGGACGACTACGTGGGGACGGAACTCGGGATATACCGACAACGCCTCTCCACCAGAACTGGCGAGTCGAGCGTTGAGTTCTTCGTACTCGAAGAGCGTCTTCAGGGATTTCCGGACCCCGGGATCGTCATCGACAATCAGCAGGCGATGCTTCATCGCTTCCCTCCCCGATAAAGCACCGCGACCCCGAGCCGTATCCGGAGGCCGGTGACGCCCTTGGGCAGAGCGAAGGGAAGCGCGCCGTTCTTGGCGCCGGGGAGGCTCCGCTCCACCAGGCGCCGACTCGCCTCTGCCGGCAGGTCGAAGCCGCGAAGGGACAGCGACTCGACCCGCCATTCGGCTCGACCCGGCGCGGTGGTGACCACCGGGCCTTCCGCGGACACCGGCTCCCATGGCTGAAGCGCGCCGGCCAGCGGACCGAGGACCTCCGCCGGGATCTGGGCGGTCTCCAGGCGACCCGACACCATCACCCTCCCCTCTCCGAGCTTGACGGCGAGCGAATCGAGGCGGTCGCTGACTTCTCTGGGCAAACCGACGACCAGAAGCGAAGCCATCTCACTCGCGGTGAGGGTCACGGAATCAGCGTCCCAGCCATGCATGCTGTCCACCTTGTCGCGAGCCCGCGCGAGCGCCTGCGGATCAGGCATGCCGGCTCCGGCCCCGGCGCCGAGCGACTCGCGGACCTGGGCGACTCCCGGCTTCACGGCGCGGAGGATTTCGGAGCGAAAGAGCCAGGCGCCGGTGGCCAGCAAGGCCAGGACGACGATGCCAAGTAAGCGGAAGGGGAGCGTCCAGGCGGACATCAGCGAGTCAAGGGAAAGAGATCAACCGGTGCGTAGTGCGCACCGCCACGGTCGGAACGGCTCTCGAACAACACCAGTCGGTCGGTGGTAAACCCCGCAGTGAGTAGCTCATTCTCCAGCAGTTCCGCACCCTCTCGCGGCAAGCGGCCTCCCTCCCGGATTCGCCCCAGGGTGACATGGGGCCGGAACGGTCGACCCTCGACCGGGAACCCTAGGGCTTCTGTGGCCTGTTCGATCCGGTGGACCATCAGCTCCAGCGCCGTTTCGGTTTCGTATCCGGCCCACAATACCCGCGCGCGAGCGAAATTGGGAAACGCGCCCAGCTCAGTCGGTCGAAAGGTAAGACTCGGGGTTCCAGCGCTTGCTTCTCGCAAAGCCGAGCGAAGGTCAATAACCCGGTCCGGTTCAACTTCGCCGAGAAATTTGACTGTCACGTGCAGCCCCTCATCGCCTACCCACTTCACCGGCCAATCCCGTTGACGATACCCGGCGAGCTTGAGTTGCAATTCGTTTCTGGCTTCGCCCTCGACCGGGAGGCCAGCGAAGAGACGCATCAACCCGCCAGCAGGGGGAGTTCGCCGAGCAGCGCGCCGCGCCGATATCCCCTGGGGTCGAGCTCGACCCGGGCAAAGCCCAAGGCCGCGAGGTCGCTCGCAATCTTGTCCCAGTGATTGCGAAGCCCGGAATGCTGGGCCGGGTCCACTTCCACCGACGCAAAGTCACCGCGATGGCGAACCCGGAGATCACCGGTGACTCCGAAGCCTCGTAGGATCCGCTCCGCCTCCTCCACCTGCCGGAGCCGCGCTGGCGTAACATCCAAACCATACTGAATCCGACTGGAGAGGCAGGGCGACGCTGGCGCATCCCAGGTCGGGATACCAAGCGAGAGCGCCGCAGCACGCACCATGGCCTTGGTCCAGCCGAGCTGAGCGAGGGGGGAGTGGACGCGGTACTCTGTGGCCGCCTGGAGCCCGGGGCGATGTTCACCGAGGTCATCGGCATTGGTGCCGTCGATGACAGCGGCAAGACCCCGCTGCTCCGCCAGGCTTACAAGCTGGGTCCAGAGTTCCCGCTTGCAGTGGTAGCACCGATCGGTGGCATTCACGCGGTACGCCGGATCGTCGAGTTCGTGGGTGTCGAGTTCGAGGAGGGTGAGATCGAACCGAGAGGCCAGATCGATAGCCCGCCGGTACTGTTCCGCGGGGTAGGAAGCACTCCTACCGATGACTGCGAGGAACTGATCGGGCCCCAACGCCTTTCTGCAGACAACCGCGAGCAGGGCCGAATCGACCCCTCCCGAGTAGCCGAGCAGCACGCTGCCCAAGCGCGTCAGGCTGGACTCAAGATCGGTGATGGAACTCATGGCGGTAACGTAAGCCGATCCTCACGGCGGCGACAAGCTGCCGAACACGGCGCACCTTCCTCCGGGAGCCTTCCCCAGCGAGAATTCCGCACATGGCAGACCGGAGCAGCATCCGCATCAACTCGACACTCACCATTCCGCTCGCCGAGCTGAGCTTTAGCGCCAGCCGGAGCGGCGGGCCGGGCGGTCAGCATGTGAACACCTCGTCGACCCGGGTCGAGTTGTGGTGGGATTCGGCGCTGAGCCAGAGCCTCTCTCCGGACCAGCGAGCCACGATCCAATCCCGGCTGGCGACTCGGCTCACCGAGGACGGCTTGCTGCGTATCGTTTCCAGCGCCACACGAAGTCAGGCCCGAAACAAGGAGGCCGCGATCGCGCGGTTCCAAGAGGTGTTGGGCCGAGCGCTCGCGGCGCCCAAGCTTCGTCGTGCGACGAAGGTCTCCCGCGCGGTGAAGGAACGCCGGCTGGCCGAGAAGCGGAAGCAGGGCGAGCGGAAGCGTGAACGCCGTCGCCCGGTTGGCGAGGACTGAGCGACCCATGACGATCATCGCCGTTTCCCCGACCTCGCCGGAAGCCGCAACCATTGCGCGAGCCGCCGCGCTGCTGGGCCAGGGGCGGCTGGTGTGCTTCCCGACCGAGACCGTGTACGGGCTCGGTGCCAACGCGCTCGACCCGGCGGCGGTCAACCGGATCTACGAGGCCAAGGGCCGCCCAGCCCACAATCCACTCATCGTGCACGTGGCCGACGCGGCCGCGGCGCAACGACTGGTGACTGCGTGGCCCGAGGCGGCGGAACGGCTAGCCGCGAAATGGTGGCCCGGTCCCCTTACACTGGTGCTGCCGAAATCGCGCGAGGTGCCAACGGAAGTCACTGCCGGACTTGGCACCATCGCCATCAGGGTGCCCGCCCATCCGGTGGCGCTGGCCCTGCTCAAGGCCGCCGGTGTGCCGGTCGCGGCGCCGAGCGCCAACCGCTCAGGCGAGTTGTCTCCCACGACCGCGGAGCATGTGCAGCGGAGCCTGGGGGACCTGATTCCGATGATCCTGGATGCAGGCCCCACGACGGTGGGCATCGAGTCTACTGTCATCGATCTGTCGGATCGGGCGCCGGTGCTGCTTCGGCCGGGGATGGTCACGCGCGAGGAGATCGAAGCGCTGATCGGACCGGTGACGCTTCCAACCCCTCCGATCGAAGCCGACGCTCCGCGCCCCTCCCCCGGAATGCTCGATCGGCACTACGCCCCCAAGGGAAAGCTGGTCCTGTTCTCGACCGTGGCGGAAGCACTGCCGGCGGCGGCGGAGGCCCGGGCGCGGGGTGGCAAGATCGCGGTGCTGGTGCGCTCGCTTTCGGTGAATGGGGCGGATTTTGTGGAGCACCTGCCCGAGGATCCAGCGGCCTACGCACGCGAGCTGTATGTCGCCCTGCACCGGCTCGACCAGCAGGGACCGGCGCTGATCCTGGTGCAGCGACCGCCGACGACTCCGGAGTGGGCGGGGATCCGGGATCGGCTGGAGCGGGCGGCGGGGGGTTAGGGCTGACGGGCGGACCGGCGGACACACTAACCGCCTAACCGCCCAACCGTCCGCCTTTTCCGCCTTGTCCCCCCTGACCGTTGGCCGCCTGTCGCCTGTCGCCTCTCGCCTGTCGCCTATTCAGCGTCCCTCCTCGCAACGACAGAACCAATCGCCTCATTTCATCGCCCCCCGCGACCGATCCAGACTCCGGTATTGGATCGCCTCGGCCACGTGATCGGTGCCGATCGCGTCCACCGCCGCCAGATCCGCGATGGTGCGTGCAATCTTGAGCACCCGGTGATAGGCCCGGGCTGATAGACCGAGCCGAGTGATCGCGAGCCGCAGCAACGCCTCCACGGGTTCGGCGACCTGGCAGTAGCGCCGCAAGTCCCTTGAGCCCATGTGCGCGTTGGCGTGGATCCCCCGCTGGCCCTTGAAGCGCTCGGTCTGAATCGATCGGGCCCGATCCACCCGCTCCCGGATTGCAGCGCTCCGCTCACCCGACTCGCGACTCGCCAGCTCGCCATAGGCCACCGCCGGCACGCGGAGGTGGATGTCGATCCGATCAAGCAGCGGTCCCGATACCCGTGCCAGATAGCGCTCCACCGAGGCGGGATCGCAGCGACAGGCGCGGGTGGTGTCACCTTGATAACCGCAGGGACAAGGATTCATCGCGGCCACCAGGGTGAAGCGGGCCGGGTAGGTAAGGCTGACTGCTGCGCGACTCAAGGTGACCAGGCCATCTTCGAGCGGCTGGCGCAGCACCTCCAGCACGTTGCGGCGGAACTCAGGTAACTCGTCGAGGAAGAGCACACCCACATGGGCGAGGCTCACTTCCCCGGGGCGCGGTGAGGAGCCACCACCAACAAGCCCGGCATCGCTCACGGTGTGATGCGGCGCCCGAAACGGCCGGCTTGCGAGCAGGGAGCGCCCTGGAGCGAGTAGCCCGGCGACCGAGTGGACCCGAGTGGCCTCTAGTGCCTCCTCCAACGTGAGTGACGGCAGGATTGTCGGCATCCGGCGGGCGAGCATGGTCTTTCCCGCTCCCGGCGGACCGATCAGCAGGATGTTGTGACCTCCCGCGGCGGCTACCTCCAGGGCCCGCTTGGCACTGGGCTGGCCCCGCACATCGGCGAAGTCAGCGTCCTCTATAGAGGGTTGGGCGAGCAGCGCTGCGGGATCACTTGCCACCGGTTCCAACGGGCACTCGCCGGTGAGGTGGGCGGCGACCTCGAGGAGCGTACTCGCCCCGTGCACCCGAAGGCCCTGCACCACTGCGGCCTCAGGCGCATTGGCAGAGGGGAGAATGAGGCCGCCGAGTCCGGCGTCGCGGGCCGCGAGAGCAACAGAAATCGCGCCGCGAACCGGGCGGAGATCCCCCTCGAGCCCCAGCTCACCCAGAAAGAGCAGTCCCTCGGCCCTCTCTATCGGCAGTTGGCCGCTCGCCATGAGAATCGCCGCGGCGATCGGGAGATCGAATCCGGTACCCTCCTTCTTTACGTCCGCCGGGGCAAGGTTCACGGTGATCCGCTTGAGCGGCGCCTCGAACCCCGCGTTGGTGATGGCCGCGTTGACCCGCTCGCGACCCTCCTTCACCGCCCCCTGGGGCAGACCCACGGTGGAAAACGAGGGCAGGCCGTTGGCGAGGTCCGCCTCGACGTCCACGACATAGGCATCGATACCGAGCACCGCGGCCGAACGGACGCGCGCGAGCATGCAGGCTCCCGAGTGGGGAGCTACAGAGTGGGCTGGGAGGTGAGAGAGACGGGTACCGTGTTGCGGCAGGCTGTAGCTTTGCAACGCGGTGGTTGAGGGATTGGGGGATTGGGCACGGCGGACTGTAGGCGTCACCTCATCCCGAGCGGAGCGAGGGATCTACTCAAACAGGCTGGGAGCCCGATCACCAGGCCTCAGCACCATTGAGTAGATCCCTCGGTCGCTGCGCTCCCTCGGGATGAGGTGGTGCGCTAGTGAGGCCAGCCGTCCGGTCGATTATCCAGCAGAAGTATGATCGGAGAGGTGAGGTCGCCCGCGAATACGCTGGTCTCGAGCGGTTGAGTCCGATCCAGATCGTCCCGGCTCGCTCCAATGCAGCAGGTGAAGCCGACCCTAAGCACCGGCTGATCGAGTAGCGCCACCGGAATCACGCGGGGCGGGCCGTAGGATAGTCCTTCGCGTATGGTGGCGGGAACGCGCCCCGAGATGTAGACCGGGAGTTCGACCAGCGACTGTAGCATTCGATAGGTAAGGACTGTGGACTCTGCGCCACTGGTCGCAATGCCGAAAACCGGGGCACCGAACCGTCCTGTCCGCGGAAAGACGGCGACCCCGTACTGGAAGGCGGCTCCGTTATCCCTCGCAATAGCAAGGGTTTCCCTTAGGAGGTCGTGGACCGCGATCAGATCTTGTGGTACGGGCTCGGGATTCATAGGGGAACCCTGGAAAACGGCACCCGATAGGGACTCGTGGACAGGCTTATGGAGAAGCAGAACTCGGGCCGAATGCCGGGATCACGTCCGGGAGTGGGGTGGTGCGGCGACCGGATTCAACCCGAGCGGGCCATACGATGTCATCCGATGCACGGCCGCGCAACCAGCCTAGCGCCAGCGAACCGACACCGTCGTGCCCCTTCCAGCCTCGCTGGCGACGTGCACCGATGCCCCCCAGCTCTCAGCCAACCGGCGGACGATCGCGAGCCCCAGCCCGGACCCACTGGTGGTGGTTGAAAACTTGGGCTCGAAGATCCGCGGCAACAGATCCGATGCGATTCCGCGTCCATCATCCTGTACCTCGAGGAGCCCCTGGGACACGCGGATCGACACTCGCCGCGCCCCCGCATTCCGGGCGTTCTCCAACAGATTGCTCAGCACCTCCTTGACTTCGTCAAAGCGCGCCTCCGCGCTGGCGCCGTCCGAGCCCTCAACAACCACCGAGGTGCCGTCTCCCGTGAGCTGATAGAGCCCGGCCATCTCTCGCGCCACTTTGGTGAGATTCACCCGTTCGAGGGCCGGAGCCGCGTCGCCCGGGAGACCGAATCGGCTGAATCCTCGCGCGATGGTGTCGAGCCGATCGATCTCCGCGAGGATCCGGTCCGCAGTCTCTTCCAGGGCCTTATCGAACTGTTCCGGCCGATCCCGCCGAACCCGCTGCAGGTGCTGCACTCCAAGCCGGATTGGGGTCAGTGGGTTCTTGATTTCGTGCGCCACCTGTCGCGCCATCTCACCCCACGCGAGCACCCGCGCCGCGTGGGTGACATCGGTGAGATCGTCCAACGCGATGACGGTCCCGCCGTGAGGCGGCTCGAGGCGGGCGAGCTGGAGCCGGAAGGTACGGGAGCCCACCTCGACTTCGGCGGTGCGGACCGTGTCCGGGCCCGAGAGATAGTCGTGGACGACACGCAGGAGCGGGGCCAAGCCCTCGCCGAGCGCCGCGGCAAATTCGCTTCCCTGCTCCAACGTCGCGTTCAAGAGCTGTTGGGCTCGGCCGTTGGCCAGGATGACCCGACCTTCGGGATCGAGTGCGATCACCGCGGTCGCGACGTTGGCGAGCACCGCGGCGGTGCGCCGCCGGGCGCTTTCCAGTGCGGCCTGGCTGGCGCGGATGTCGGCGGCCATCCGGTCAAAGGCTCCGAATACCTGCTCGAATTCCACCGGTGGGGTGGGTACTGCGGGAGGCGCGAGACCCTGCCCTACGGCGATCGCAGATCGGCCGAGGTCCGCAACCGGACGGGACAAGGCGCGTGCCGCGAGTTGCGCTCCCAGTACCGCCGCGCCGAACCCCGCCAGCGTGGCGAGCAGGAGAATGAAGGTCAACTCGCGCTGATCCTGGCTGCGGCTCCAGTCGTAGACCAGCTGGAGGGTCGCCAGAATTCCAATGCCGCCCGGCGGCCCCGCTTGCGCCACGCGATAGCCCATCCGCACGGGAGCTACGTAGGTCGTGGCTCGTCGAGTCAACTCCAGCTCATCGCCACTCGAGAGGCGCTGGAAGATCCGTCCGTCGACCAGTGGCTCCACCAGCGAGAGGTCCTCGAGAATCGGCGTGCTCGCTGCGACGAGCCGTCCACCGCTGTACAGCAGCAGCTCCGCCTCCAGGCGGTTGGACAGCTCCACGAGACCGTCGGCCAGATAGTCCGCTGGTTCCTGGAGCAATCCGCCGGCGGCGAGCTCGGCGTCGCGGAGCACCGAAGTGATGAGCAGGTCGCGGGTGCGATCAGCTTCGTCGTTGAGCCGCCCGAGACCCCAGGCCGTGAAGCTGACCGCCGGAATGATGAAGAAGAGCGCGAGCGTCACCGCCACCCGCACTTGGAACGAACGGGCCAGGCGCCGGAATGAATGGCGCCGCCGGAGTCCGCGTGGGCGGAAGGTGGCCAGGAACCAGAGCAGCAGCAGGACGCAGAGATCCACCGCGACGAGCAGAGCGCCGCGCACCAACAGAAGCGGCAATGGGCGCAGCTGGATCACCGCGTGGACGTGGCGGCTGCCTCCAGGAAAATCCAGCAGCCGGTCGGTCCGCACTTCCGTTCCCTCGCGCCACCAGCGCAGGTCCGACTTCTCCTGCAGACCTCGCGTATAGGGCGTCGAGAGCGACAACTCGTAGAGGGGAGGACCTTCCGCGGGTGCCCGCAGCAAGCGTGCGAGGCGTCCCGGGCCCAGCAACCGGGTCTTCGGCCCGATGGCACACGTCAACACTCGGCCGCTGGGCAGGCGCTGAAGGAGAATGTAGTGACGGCCAGGGATACGGCTGATCGGCATCACCTGACGGGTCGCGCCGGGGTCAAGTGTCTTCACGAGAGCCGCGACGAGCGGAACGGGAACGTCGAGGGTGTCGAGTGCAAGTTCTGCCTGGCGGGTCCCATCCGCCTCCCACAGCGCCATGCGCACCGGATATTCCTGACCGGCCAGCAGCGAGGATCGCCACAGCACATACATCGCCGAGGCGGCGGTCGGCTCCGGGCCGGCCAGCACCTGCTCCCCGAAACGTTCCAGATAGGGCGTCGCGAGATCGTCCTGCACATCCCCCAGGCGGGCAAGGTCCCGCTGCGCCGCGGTGATCCTGCCGTTCAGCTCGGCGCCCCAGGATACCAGGGCGGCGGCGGTGCCTGCGACGATCGCCGTCCCGGTTATGGTCGCCCAGCGGGGTGCTGGCCGGGCCGCAAGGAAGAGGGCCGGGACCCAGAGAAAGGTGTACCACTCCGGCCAGCCGACTTTTGGTTGCCAGACGACAAGCCCCACGATCGAGGCCGCGAGTGCGAGCGCCACGGCAACCGCCACGCCTCTGACTCCGCGCCGAGCTGCGTCTTCGCCGCGAAACAGCGCCGCGGCAAGCAGGATGACAGCGGAAGTGGCGACGGTGAGTGTCACCTGCCACACAACCCACAGGCTGGTCGTCACTCCCTTGAGCGGTGGCAGAATCCCACGACCGAGATCGTTGATGAAATACGGCGCCGCGAGCAGCAGCAGGGCGCCGATCGCGAGGCTCCACCACCGCCGCTGAAAGCGTCTGCCGCCGAGCCAGATCGCCCAGAGCAGGATGGCCGCGGAGACCACGATCACATTGCCGGGAGAGATCGCGATGGGTTTGAGCGCAGCCCGATGAAACGTGGCGGGAGAAAAGAGGTCATCGAGGCCCACCGCAGCTCCAAGGGGAGCGCGGAGGGTGCACCACACGAGCGCGGCGAGCAGCAGCAGGCGCTCCGGGGACGACCGCGCGGCAACCAGGCTCAAGCCGATCAGCAGCAGCAATGCGAAACCCACCCACGAACTCGCCACTCCGACCACTTCGTCCTCGGCCACCGACTGGTCCGGCGGCACCGGCTGCAGGCTGAACAACAGGCGGTCGCCGGCGCTGGTGGGCTGGGTGTAGTCGAAGATGTCTCCGCCCACCGGAGCCGTGCCGGGGGTGAATACTCTGAGCTGAACGCCGGCGGACGCCCCGAATTTGGCCGCGAGACTACGGTCTGCTCGAGGCACCGCCGA
Source organism: uncultured Gemmatimonadales bacterium (assembly GCA_963748035.1). GTDB lineage: Bacteria > Gemmatimonadota > Gemmatimonadetes > Gemmatimonadales > GWC2-71-9 > JADJOM01. Next base: position 1,289,537 of record CAVVHO010000005.1, read on the forward strand.
ATCGGCCCAAATCAGGACGGTCGCGACGATCACCCGCCCCGATGGGCTGTGCCGACGGCTTTCGAGAATCGCGAAGAAACGGCTGAATCGAGTAGTGAGCGAATCGCCCTCGGGCTCCGGCACCAGGCGGTGTCGGCCGGCCCAGGCCCACGGTACGCCGGTCGGCTCGAGGATAGCGACGGCGGTCTCCGGCCCGCCGCGCGGCAGTACCCGATCGAGCTCCGCAAATGCCGCGGTCCGATCACCCTGCGAGAGAGTGCGCGCCGTTTCGGCCAGTCGCTCGGTGGTGCGCATTGTGCCTTGCAGCTCTCCGCTCAAGCGCTGGAATGCGCGAGTCACCCGCCGTTCCCGCTCCGCGGACCAGTCGTCCTGAACCCTGGAAACCTGACGCTGCCCCGCCGCCAACGCGGCCGCCAGGAGGACAACGCCGAGCGCGACCGCCCTGGTACGCCAGTTGGCCCGCCAAGCTCCCACCACTGCTGCGACCCCTACCACCGCCACCATGATCGCCCATCGGGAGGCGGGTTCACGCAACCATTCGGAGGCGGGGATGAGGGCCAGCGGCGCCACCCAAACGGAGTAGCGGTCGAGCCAGGTCGGCGGTTTGAGCATCGTCCCCAAGTTAGCGGCTATATTGCTTCCTGCCATGAACCTACGTGCGCTGCTCACGCTTTCGTTGCTGGGCCCTGTGGGCCCTGTCGCCGCCCAAGCCGTCGACGAGGGGACCTTGGTCATCCGGTCCGGCGGCCGGGAAATCGGGACGGAGCGGTTTCGGGTGAGTTATGGAGACGCCGGCCTTCGCATCGTGGCCAAGGCGACGATGGTCGCCTCTCGGCCGGCCGAGTTCAACATCACCCTCGAGCGGACCGACACGACGGGCGAACTGGCCTTTCAACTCGAGCGACACGGTGCCGGCGGCGGGGGACAGATCTACGCCGTGCAGAAGCGGAACAAACTGACCATTCGCCGGGTCGAGCGCAGCGGGGAGCAGGCGAGCGAATCACCCGGCGCAAGCAACCTGGTTCTCCTTGCGGACAGCGTGTTTGCCCCCTACCTGCAGATCCTGCCACTTGCCAACGAATCGGGGCGATCCATCACCGCCGTCTTTCCGCTCACCGCCCGTCGGGTGCAGGCCACCGCCAAAGTGCAGCCGTCAACCTCCGCCGGGGGCACCCTGATCCGGTTGAGCGGCGGTCTCGAAGGCGAGATCGCGCTGGGCAACCGCGGGGAGCTTCTACGCATCTCACTGCCTGCCCTCGGGTTGGAGGCGGTCCGCAAGCGGGACTGAGCGGCGTCACAACCTGAAACTCCATGGCTGCCCCCTCCGTAAGCGGGGCAGCCGCCACTCCACACAACTCACAGGAACCGTTCGATGCGACTGAGCTGGCTGATCGTGACCGCCTTGGCTATGCCCATGGCGCTCGCCGCCCAGACACCTGCTCCGCCCGTGGCGACCCTGAGCCTCAGCGAGGCGCTGCAGCAGGCGAAGAACAACAACCCGCTGTACCTGCAGCGGCTGAATAACGCTTCCACGGCTCGCGCGCAGGTGCGCAACGCGTGGGGCCAACTCCTGCCGAGCGCCTCGGTTTCCGGTGGAATCGATTATACCGGGTCAGGCCAGGCGAACTTCGGCCAGGGCTTCACGCGGCAAACGTCGGCGATCATGGGTTCGAGCTACAACGCGGGTTTCACCTGGCAGTTTGATGGATCCCGGCTGCTCGCACCGAAGCAGCAGAAGGCGAATCAGCGCGCCGTCGAAGAGGAAATCGTCAGTGAGGAGAGCGGCCTCCGGTTCGCGGTGACCGAGCAGTACCTGACGTCGCTGCAGGCCGCCGCGCAGGTGGTGGTGTCGCGGCAGCAGGTAGAACGGAACCAGAATTTCCTCGACCTCGCGAGTGCCAAGTACAAGGTCGGACAGGGGACGCTGCTCGAGGTGCGGCAGGCCGAGGTCCAAAAGGCCCAGTCGGATGTGGCGCTGCTGCGCGCAGTCCAGGCCGATAACGAGGCCAAGATCGAGCTGTTCCGGCGGATCGGGGTACGGGCCCCGATCTCCGTCGACCAGATCGGGCTCAGCGATTCATTCCCGGTGACCCAGCCGAACTTCGTGCTCTCGGACTTGCTGAGTCAGGCGGATGCGCAGAACCCTTCCCTGCGGGCCCTCTCGGCCCGGCAGTCACGCCGCCTCGGTGGGGGTCACTTCGGCGAAGACGGCGTATCTTCCCAGCCTGTCGCTGCGGGCAGGATGGAGCGGCTTCACCCAGCAACAGTCCGACCAGAACCTGCTGGTGCAGCCAGGCGCTCGCTCGGCGCTCAGGGATCCGCCGCCGGCTGCTTCACCAATGATTCCATCCGGGTCGGCGCGGGCTTGGGCCCCATCGGCACTCCCGGGAGCCGACTGTAACACCCTGCTCGGGTCTCGATGTGACCGGCACCAGCCCTGCAACCCGCGGTGCGTCAGAGCGTCATCGATGCGAACGCCAAGTTCCCGTTCGATTTCACGGCGCAGCCCTTCGGGGCCAGCCTGACCATTTCGCTTCCGCTCTTCACGGGATTCGGCCGCCACCTGCAGGTGCAGCAGGCGCGGGAACTCGCTCAGGACGCGGAGCAGTCGTGCGGGCTCAGAGTCTGCAACTGCACAGCGATGTGAGAGCCGCTACCTGGCGATCCAGACCTCCTACAAGGCGATCGCGGTGCAGGCCCAGAGTCGGGATGCCGCGCGAGACCAGCTGCGCCTGGCTCAGGATCGCTACCGCCTCGGCAGCGGGACCGCGCTCGAAGTGTCGGATGCGCAGAACTCGGTGCAACGCGCCGAAGGTGACTACGTCAACGCGATTTACGATTACCACAAGGCCCTGGCGGCGCTGGAAGCCGCGGTGGGCCGTCCGCTCCGTCAATAATAGGAAGAAGAGGAACAGCACATGTCGCGTCGCATGAAGCTTGGACTGTTCGCCGGCCTGATCGTGTTAGCGGTCGGCGCAGTGTTGGCCATGGGCGCCGCCCGCAATAAGAACAAGGCGGTCGAAGTCCGCATGGAGCCGATCGGCACCAAGGACCTGGTCTCGGTGGTGACGGCCAGCGGCAAGATCGAGCCGGACACCAAGGTCGACATCCTCAGCGACATCCAGGGTCGCATCACGAAGATCGCGGTGAAGGAAGGCGACATGGTCAAGAAGGGCGACTTCCTGATCCAGATCGACGCCGCGACTTTCGAGGCGGCGGTGAGCCGGGCGCAGGGCCTCGTCGCCTCGGCGCAGAGTGAGTACATCCGCGCCCGCGCGAACGAGGACCAGGCCAGGCGGGCACAGGATCGGGCACTCGAGCTGCAGAAGGCCAACTCGAGCCTGATCACCACCGAAGCGGTCGAACAGGCCCAGACGGCCAACGACGTCGCCGTGGCGAACACGCGCGCCAGTCAGGCGGGGCTGGACCAGGCCCGCGCGGGCCTGCAGGAGGCCAGCGACAATCTCCGCAAGACCCGCATCATCGCCCCGATCAGCGGGCGGGTGACGCGGCTCGCCGTAGAAGAGGGCGAGGTCGCCGTCCCGGGGACGTTCTCCCGCGACGTGGGCCTGCTCATGACCGTCGCGGATCTCTCGGTCATCCTCGCCAAGGTCCAGGTGGATGAGACCGACGTGATCCGGCTCGCGGAGGGAGATTCGGTGGAGGTATCGATTGACGCCTTCCCGGACACGACCTTTGTCGGGCGGGTGACCAAGATCAGCAACAGCGCCAAGCTCACCTCGACGTCTACGGCCTCGGGTTCCAACGACCGGGCGGTGGACTTCGACGTCGAGGTGACGCTGATCGATCCGCCAAAGGACATCCGTCCGGACCTTTCCTGCACCGCCCGGATCGTCACCGACGTCCGCAAGGGCGTGCTGGCGGTCCCGATCATTGCGCTGACCGTGCGAGAGCACGAGAAGGTCCCCAACGAATCCGCGCCGGTCAAACCCGACACCACCGGGAGCAAGCGGAAGAAGGAGGTTGAGGGGGTATTCATCGTCAACGAAGGGATCGCACATTTCCGCCCGGTGAAGGTGGGGATCGCTGGCGACGAATATTTCGAGGTGCTGGAAGGCGTGAAGCAGGGCGAGACGATCGTCTCCGGCACTTACCAGGCGATTCGGGACCTCAAGGACAGCACCAGGGTGAAGTCCTCGACCCCCGACACCGCCAAGGGCAAGAAGTCATGAGCGACCTCGTCATTCACGTCGAAGGGCTGAGTCGCGAGTACCAGATGGGCACGGAGCGGGTGCTCGCGCTCCGCGGGCTCACCCTCACGATCCGCCGCAACGAGTACGTCGCGATCATGGGGCCGTCGGGGTCGGGCAAGTCCACGCTCATGAACCTGGTCGGTTGCCTCGACACCCCGACGGGCGGAGGATATTGGCTGAACGGCCAGGAAGTCTCCCGGCTGTCCGACGATGCCCTGGCCCGGGTGCGCAACAAGGAGATCGGGTTCGTCTTTCAGACGTTCAACCTGCTGCCCCGCGCATCGGCGCTTCACAACGTGGAACTGCCGCTGGTGTACGCGGGCGTACCGGCACGGGAGCGGCGAGCACGGGCGGAGCGGGCACTGGTCCGGGTCGGCCTGGGCGAGCGGATGCAGCATCGGCCCAACGAGCTGTCGGGCGGCCAGCGCCAGCGGGTGGCCATCGCCCGGGCGCTGGTCAACGATCCTTCGCTGCTGCTTGCCGATGAGCCCACCGGCAATCTCGACAGCACGACCAGCGACGAGATCATGCGAGTCTTCGGCGAGTTGCACAGCCAGGGGCAAACCATCGTGGTCGTGACCCACGAACCGTCCATCGCGGAGCACGCGGAGCGGGTCGTGATCCTGCGGGATGGCCAGCTCGACAGCGACACCCGGAACGGAAAGGCCGCGGCGTAACGCATGCCGATTCTCGAGGCGGTCCGGATGGCGCTGGGGGCCATCCGGGCGCAGAAGTTGAAAAGCTTCTTCTCCCTGATCGGAGTGCTGATCGGGGTGACGTTTCTTCATCGCGGTCGTGTCCATCGTCCAGGGCATGAACGTATATATGGAAGAGAAGTTCGCGAACGCGCTGGTGGGCCACAACACGTTCAAGCTGCGGCAGCGGCCGAACTTCGTGGGCGGCAACGTCTCGGACGACGTGTGGATGGAGTGGCTTCGGCGCCCCCGGATTTCCTACGATGACGCGGACTACGTGACCGACCGGATTCAGACGCCGGTCACCGTGGCGAAGTACTGCATGGACCGGATGGTGCTGACCTACGGCACCAGGCAGGCGAAAGACATCGACCTGACGGGAACCGAGGAGAGCTACTTCCGTATCAAGGGATACAACCTCCGCGCGGGCCGGACCTTCAGCCCTCAGGAGGTCCGCGCCGCACAGCCGGTGGTCGTGCTGGGCTCACTGGTTGCGGACAAGCTGTTCTCAGGCTCCGAGCCAATCGGCAAGGAAGTGCGCATCGCCGGATTGCCGTACCGGGTGATCGGCGTGGTCGAACCGCAGGGCACGCTGTTCGGACTGTCGATGGACAAGTTCGCGATCATGCCTTATACCGCCCCGGCACGGCGGCACATCTGCCCCATTAACATCCTCGACGAAGTGGTCTACAAGGCGGGGAACACCACGGACCTCCGCAACGCCATGGCCGAGGCCGAAGCGGCGATGCGCTCCCGGCGACACCTCAAGCCGGGGCAGGATAACAACTTCACCATCGAGACGTCGGAAGCGATTCTCGACTTCTGGGGCAAGATCTCCAAAGTACTGTTCCTCGCCCTTCCACTGCTGGTGGGGATTTCGCTGGTTGTCGGTGGAATCGTGATCATGAATATCATGCTGATGGCCGTGACGGAACGCACCCGGGAGATCGGGATCCGCAAGGCGCTCGGCGCCCGGCGCAGCGACATCATGGCCCAGTTCGTGGTCGAGTCCGCTACCCTGTCCACTCTGGGCGCCGCGCTCGGCATCGGGTTGGGCCTGGGACTCGCCTTCGTGGTAAAGGCGACCACGCCGCTCCCAGCCGCCGTCGCCACCTGGTCACTTTTCGTCGCGGTCGCGCTCGGCATGATTGTCGGCGTCGCAGCGGGCAGCTATCCGGCCTACCGCGCCTCAAAGCTGGATCCCATCACCGCCCTGAGGGCCGAATGAGTTTCTCGCGCACCTTCAGCCTCGCCCGGATCACCGAAGGGGTGGGGATCGCCCTCGACAGCCTTCGCGCCAACAAGGTCCGGGCGGCGCTCACCATTCTGGGCGTCGCCATCGGTGTCATGGTGGTGATCACGATCGGATCCGCGATCACCGGCATCAAGCGCAGCGCTTCTCAAGTCATCGAGAGCCTCGGTCCGAAGACCTTCTATGTCTTCCGGTACTGGTCGGGCGGACTCAACATCTCCGACGGTTCGGATGAATTGTCACCGTGGCGCCGGAACCCGTGGCTGACCCCGGCGGACGCGGAATTCATCCGGGCGCTCCCGCTGGTGAGCGACGTCAACATCGACGAATACAGCGATGGGCCGGTTACCTACGATCGAGTGAGCTTGAAGAGCGTGAACATCGCCGGATTCGCGCCCAGTTGGGTGCGGGTGAACGGGGGTGAAATCCTTGCGGGCCGCAACTTCACCGAACTCGAGTACGCGGCGGGCGTCCACGTCTGCATTATCAATGACAAGCTGGCCAGCGAGCTGTTCCCCGGCCTCGATCCCATCGGACGGCGCATCCGCATCTTTGGTGAACTCTTCGAAGTCGTCGGATTGCACGCGGAAGCCGCGAGCATGTTCAGCAACGCCTCCACGCCGCGCCTCGCCATGCCGCATACCACCTTCATGAAGGTGGCGGACTATTGGAAAGGCTGGATGGACATCGCGGTCATCCCCATCGAGAGCGCGAGCGTTCAGGACGCGATGGACCAGGTCATTGCGGCGATGCGGGCGCGGCGCGGGCTGCGGCCAGCGCAGGAAAGCAACTTCACGGTCGTCTCTTCCGACAAGTTCCTCGATTCGTTCAACCAGATGACCCAAGGCTTCTTCTTCGTCATGCTGGCGCTCTCCGCTGTGGGCCTCATGGTTGGCGGCGTCGGAGTGGTCGCGATCATGATGATCTCGGTCACCGAGCGAACCCGAGAGATCGGCGTCCGCAAGGCCCTCGGCGCCACCCGGGGCGAAATCATGTTCCAGTTCCTAGTGGAAGCCGCGACTCTCACGCTGGTCGGTTGCGTCGTTGGCCTGATCCTCGGCGTGCTCATCGCCTGGCTGATCCGCACCCTGATCCCGACACTTCCGGCTGCCGTCCCGCTCATGTCGGTCGTGGCTTCGGTGATCGCCGCGATCCTGACAGGCGTTCTCTTCGGGCTGTACCCCGCGAACAAGGCGAGCAAACTGGATCCGGTGGAGGCCCTGAGGTATGAGTAAGAACTGCAGGGGAACGGGGAACGGGGAACGGGGGAACGGGGAACGAGGAACGAGGAACGGGATAGTGAAGTGAGGGATAGATCGCTGGGGGAAGTCGGAACTTCTTTCCCTTCCTTTTCCCCTTTCCCTGTTCCCTGTTCCCCGTTCCCTTCACGCCTCCAGCGCTGCACCAGTAGATTCCCGCATGCCACTGTTCGAAGCCGTCCGCGTCGCCCTCCAATCAGTCCTCTCCGCGAAGCTGCGATCCTTCTTCACCTTGCTCGGCATCATCGTTTCGGTGGGATTCCTGGTGGCCGTGGTCGCGGTCATCCAGGGGATGAACGCCTATGTGAAGGAGAACATCACCGGCGCAGTCATCGGTACCAATGCATTTCAGGTGCGCCGGACGCCCATCTCGGTCGGGCTCCTGAGTGATGCCGAAGTTCGGGAGATCGCGAAGCGACCGTTGATCACCAGAGAGGATGCGGAGGCGGTCTCCCGGGCGATTCCCGAAGCCCAGGCCGTATCGCTCCAGTCGGGCTGGCCCACCCCCACGAGCGACGTACGGTACCGCGACCGCACCGTCGGAGACGTACTGGTCTTCGGGGTGACGCCGCCGTACCAGATCGTCCAGGACTATCGCTTCGCGGCGGGAGAACCGCTCGTGGAACCGGACATCCGTGGTCGTCAACTGGTTGCGGTGCTGGGATTCGACGTGGCGGAGAAGCTGTTTGGGCATCCGGACCGCGCCATCGGTCGGCGCATCCGGGTGTCCGGCCAGGAAATGCGGGTGAAGGCCGTCACGGCCAAGAAGGGGCGGGTCCTGGGCCAGTCGTTCGACGGCTTCGCGTTGATCCCCATTTCGACCTTCGAGGGCATCTATGGGCGGCGAAAGACCACCACCGTTTCGGTCAAGATGGCGAACGCAGACCAGTTGCCCGAGGCGATGAACCGCGCCGAGGAGGCGATGCGGCTGGCGCACCACCTTCGACCCGGGGAAGCGAACGACTTCACGGTGGACAAGGCCGACGCCCTCGTCGCTTTCTGGCGCGATCTGACCCGGGTGCTGTTTACCGTGGTCCCCGCCGTGGTGTGCATCGGGATCGTGGTCGGCGGAATCGTCATCATGAACATCATGCTCATGTCGGTGAACGAGCGAACCCGGGAGATCGGACTCCGCAAGTCGCTGGGCGCAACTCGCCGGGACATCCGACGCCAGTTTCTGGTCGAGGCGGTCGTCCTGGCCACGCTCGGAGGGCTACTGGGAGTCGCCGCGGGATGGCTCCTGAGCCTCGGAGTATCCCAATTCACTCCGCTTCCGGCCCGGGTGACGGCCTGGTCCATCGAGGTCGCGCTCGCCCTTGGGGCAGGTACGGGGATCATCTTTGGCGTCTATCCCGCAACCCGGGCCTCACGGCTCGATCCGATTACAGCACTGCGAGCGGAGTGAGGACGGGCGGACGGGCGGACGGGCGGACGGGCGGTGCCTGAAGCGAAGAGATCGCAGGTTATTCTTGTCAAGCACCATACCGACAAATCGCCTTATCGCCTTGACATGATCCTCCGCAACCTCGACGAGGGCGTTCGCATTGCCCTCAGTTCCCTCAAGACCAACAAGCTGCGCTCGGCGTTGACCGTCCTCGGTGTCGTCATTGGCGTCTCGACGGTCATGGTGATGGCGTCGCTCGTGGACGGCATCCGGTCGCAGATCTTCAATGCCATGAATACTGCCGGCCCGAACGCATTCTATGTGATGCGGTTCTTCTCCCAGACTCCCCTCAACCCGGACAACCTGCCTTACGAAGTACGCATCCGGCCCATCGTGCAGGAGAGCGATGCCGAGGCCATTCGCGGCGTGTCGGGCATCCAGTACGCGGGGATGTGGGTGCAGCTCTTTCAGCGGCTCGAGTACCAGGACGTTTCGACCCAGACCGTCACGGTCTACGGCGCCGACCAGCACTACATGGACATCCTGGGCGGGACGCTGCTTCGGGGACGGTTCTTCTCTCCGGCCGAATTGAACGGCGAGCCCGTGGCAGTGCTGGAGGAGGAATCCGGGGATCGCCTATTCGGACGCATCGATCCGCTGGGGAAGCAAGTCCGCATCGGCGGGGTCGCCATGATCGTGATCGGCATCTATCAGCGACCCGCGAATATCTTCGAGCCGCCGGGCCAGCAGATCGGCGCCATCATTCCGTTCGAAACTGCCCGTCACAACTACCGCTACGACGAGACTAACGGACTCTTCATCTCGGTGAAGTCCTGGCCCAGCGTTCCGGTTCCGGACGCGAAGGACCTCTCGATCGCAGCCATCCGTAAAGTGCGCAAGCTGCGCCCAGGGATGCCAAACACCTTTGATGTGATCACGCAGGACCAGATCCTCGACACGATCAGTAGCCTGACCACCGCCTTTTTCGGTGTCATGGTTGCGCTCTCCAGCGTAGCGCTGCTGGTCGGCGGCATCGGTGTGATGGCGATCATGATGGTATCGGTCACTGATCGGACCCGCGAAATCGGGCTTCGCAAGGCGCTTGGCGCCACTCGCCGGGAGATCCTGTGGCAATTCCTGGTCGAGGCCGCGACCCTCACGCTACTCGGCGGATTGCTCGGTATTGTGGCAGGGCTGGGGATCGGCCAGCTACTCAAGATCCTGCTCCGACTCCCGTCCGGCGTGCCCCTCTGGAGCGCCGTCCTCGCCACCATCGTCAGCATCGTGATCGGGCTGGCGTTCGGGCTCTACCCGGCCAATCGTGCGGCGCGGATGGATCCGGTGGAGGCGCTGCGACACGAATGAGGGGCGGGGGATTGGGGGATTGGGCGATTGGGGGATTGGGCGATTGGCGGACTGGGCGATTGGCGGATTGGGCGATAAGGTCAATCGCCTAATCGCCTGATCGCCGAATCCCCAATCGCCCGCCTGTGCAAGCTTGCCCACCATACGCATCCCCACGCACCCCATACCGATTGAGGCGTTCGATGCGAGTGATCCGCTGGCGGACCGTGCTCCTGACCCTTGCCCTGATGGGTTGCGCCGAGTATTCGCGCAGCCCCACTAAGCCAGCGGAACAGCGCGGCGATGCCGCACCCCCGGCTACTCCAGCGCCCGCCTCGGCACTGGAGACCGGCGCAGGGAGCATCAACGCCCTCAAGAGTGTCGCTGACGCAGCCGAGCCGGCGGATCTCCACCGCGCAACGGCGGATCCGACGGCCATTCCATCGATGGTCATCAGGACCGGGCAAGCGAGCCTGCAGGTCGATTCACTCGAGCTCGCGGTTGATCGGCTGCGCCAGCTGGCCACCCGACTCGGCGGCTACGTCGCGAACAGTCAGCTCCAGGCTGGCGAGAACCAGCTCCGGTCGGCCACCCTGGAACTCAAGGTCCCAGCCGCGCGGTTCGAAGAGGCGACCAGCGGGCTCTCTCCGATCGGCAAGGTCGAGTATGTCAACGTCGCGGCCGAGGACGTGGGAGAGGAATTCACAGACATCACTGCCCGAGTTGCAAATGCCCATCGCCTGGAGCAGCGATTGATTGACTTGCTTGCGACTCGCACCGGGAAGCTCTCCGACGTGCTGGAGATCGAGCGGGAGCTCGCCCGGGTGCGGGAGGAGATCGAGCGAATGGAAGGCAGGCTTCGCTACTTGAGAACCCGGGTGGCGACCAGCACCCTGACGGTTACGGTGCATGAAGCGGCGCCGCTCGTCGGTGAACCAGGAAGTGGCGGGATAGTGGCCGAGTCGTTCCGGCAGGCGTGGCGCAACTTCCTGAACTTCATCGCTGGCCTGATTCAATCGCTCGGAGTTCTGGTCCCGCTCGGCGTGCTGGTGATCGGCGGGCTGCTCGGCCTACGGCGGATCTGGCGGGCCCGCCGCCGCCAGGTCAGCTAGATAACTCCAACAACTTTCACCACGGAGACACGGAGTGCACGGAGCTCGAACGGAGACAACTACAAATTGTCTTGCCTCCGTGGCAGTCTTCGTGATCTCCGTGTCTCCGTGGTGTGCAGTTGGCGTGCCGGGATTCTCTCCACTCGCATCAGTGGGAAGGAGCTCTGCAAGAATTGGCTCGCTCGCGGGGATCCCTCCGGGCGCTCGGCTTCCGTGGTAGTGCAGATCGAGATAGGCCAAGCCACGCACGCGCCCTCCGGGATCCCCGCAGCGCTCGCCAACATTGGCCAGTGACTCCCCTACCGGAGCTTCCCGAACTGGACGTCCACCGTCGCACCACCGATGCTCCAGCTCTTGAGGCGGCCGAAGATGGCGTCGGCTGGCCCGGCGTCGCCGGGAATCGTAACTTTCGTTCGTTACGACAATCAACCGATTCCCCTCGGACCCAGACATGGCTGTTGACCTGCTCGCGATCGCCGCACACCGTGACGACGTCGAACTGACCTGTGCCGGAACCATGCTCAAGGCCCGGGATGTGGGACACAGTACCGGAATCCTGGATCTCACAGCTGGCGAATCCGGCAGTCGAGGCAGCGCTGACCTCAGGGCGGACGAAGCCAAGCGCGCCGCCGCGCTTCTGGGAGTCAGGGAGCGCCTGAACGCGGGGCTGCCGGACGCGTATCTGCACAACAATGACGAGACCCGTCGTGTCGTGGTCGAAATGATCCGCCACTTCGCGCCCCGAACGGTCATACTCCCGTTCCCCGTCGGCCGTCATCCAGACCATACCGCGGCCTCCGAGCTTGGTCGCGATGCCTGTTTCCTTGCGGGACTGGCGAAGTACAAGGCCAGCGGCGCGCCACATCGGCCGCACAAGATCCTGTATGCCCTGGCATACCGGGAGGACCCGGTGAAGCCTTCATTCGTGGTCGACATCAGCGACCAGTTCGAGCGCAAGTTGCAGGCGATCCGGTGCTATTCGAGCCAGTTTGACGGCGCGAAAGCCGCAGGCGAAATCTTTCCGACGGGCCAGGATCTGTATTCCCTGGTCGAAACCCAGAACGCGCACTACGGATCGCTGATCCGCACCCGGTTTGGCGAGCCGTTCTTCACTGCGGAAACCCTCAAGGTCGACGACGTCGTTGCGCTTGATGTTCAGAGTATGTAGCCCGCCCTAACTCCTCATTCCACAACGTGATAGGCCGGTAAAGCATGGGCTCACAGGCGGGCCCTGATCCGGCTATCTTTGCTACCCATGTCTGAGCCCGCCATCTACCTCGACCACGCCGCGACGACCCCGGTTCGTCCCGAGGTCCTGGAGGCCATGCTGCCGTATCTCGGCAGAGAGGCCTTCGGCAACCCGTCCAGCTCGCACCGTTTCGGGCGCGCGGCCCGGGGCGGCCTGGAGCAGGCCCGACGACAGTTGGCCGAGGTGGCGGGCGTGGCCGCGGACGAGGTCTTCTTCACGTCCGGTGGGACGGAGGCGGACAATCTCGCCATCGTCGGGAGGTGCCTCGCCGCGCGGACTGCGGGGCGCCGAGCCCTCGCCGCCATCGCCGCCAGTGAGCACAAGGCCGTGCTTGCCAGCGCCCATGCGGTGGTCTCGCTGGGCGGCGAAGAGCGCAGCATCCCGGTTGGCCGGAATGGCCTGCTCGATCTCGCCGCCCTAACCGACGTGCTGGCCGAAGACCCCGCGGTCGTCTCGGTAATGTGGGTGAACAACGAGACCGGTGTGGTGCAGCCGATTCTCGAAATCGCCGACCGCTGCGCGGCGGCAGGGGTGGCCTTCCACAGTGACATGGTGCAGGCGTTCGGTCGGGTCCCGACGCCGGTGGGAAGCACCGCCGTTGCCATGGCGACGATCTCCGGCCACAAGCTCGGCGCCCCCAAGGGGATCGGCGCCCTGATCGTTCGCGGATCAGTGCGACTTGCGCCCATCATTCATGGCGGTGGTCAGCAGCGCGAGATCCGGCCGGGTACCGAGAACATCGCGGGGGCAGTCGGCTTGGCGCGGGCGGCGGTGCTTGCGGTGGCGGAACAGGCCGATGAAGCCCGCCGGCTGGGCAGGCTGCGGGATGAACTTCTCGGGGCGCTCCGCGCCGCGATCCCAGACCTCGTCGTTGCCGGCGATGGAGCGCCACGCGCACCCCACATTCTGAACGTGATAATCCCCGGAGCGGACAGCGGGACGGTTCTCATGCATCTGGATCTCGCCGGTGTCGCGGCCTCAGGCGGATCAGCCTGTGCCACAGGCGCAATCGAGCCCTCACACGTACTCACCGCGATGGGTGTCCCGCGCGAGCTTGCGGTCGGAGCGCTCCGGGTGAGCCTGGGGCGCGAGACGACTGCGGATGAGATTCGCCGGGTCGCGGCCATCATTCCCGCCGTCGTTTCCCGGGCGCGGGGAGTGGTTGAGGTGCTCCGTGGCTGAGCGCGTGCTGGTCGCAATGAGTGGCGGGGTGGACAGCTCGGTCGCCGCGGCGGCCCTGGTAGCCCGCGGATACGATGTGGTTGGAGCCACGATGAAGCTGTTCTGCTACGGGGACAGCGTCCCCGACCGACCCTGCTGCTCCCTCGACTCGATCAATGATGCCCGGGACGTGTGCCACAAACTGGGCATCCCCCACTACGTCCTCAATCTCGAGGACCGATTCGCGCTGCATGTGATCCAGAATTTCGTCGATGAGTATAGCCGCGGCCGGACACCGATCCCCTGCGTGCGCTGCAACTCCTTCACCAAGTTCCGTGATCTGCTCGCACACGCCGACGCGCTCGACTGCGGCTGGCTCGCCACCGGCCACTATGCCAACGCCCGCGAGGGCCGGCTGTACCGCGGGAGTGATCCCGCGAAGGATCAGAGCTATTTCCTCTGGGGAATCGATCGGGCGGTGGTCGCCCGCATGCTGACCCCCGTCGGTGGTCTGACCAAGGCGGAGACTCGTGCGCACGCCCGAGAGCTCGGCTTGCCAACAGCCGACAAGCCCGAGTCAGTGGAGATCTGCTTTGTTCCGGACGACGACTATGCCGCGGTGCTGGAGCGCTATCTCCCGAGCGACGCCCCCGCACTGTCGGAGGGCCCCCTGGTGAGCACTACCGGCGAGGTGATCGGCACGCACGACGGCTACGCGCGCTTCACGATCGGGCAACGGAAGGGGCTGCCCGGAGGCGCCGCAGAACCGCGGTACGTGGTGGCCATTCGACCAGAAACGCGTGAGGTGGTCGTGGGTGGTCCCGAGGATCTCCTGGGCGATCGGATTCGCCTGGAGGAAATCAATTGGCTCGCCGAGCCGCTCCATCCGGGCGATGGGTGCGAGGTGCAGGTGCGCTATCGTTCCCGCGCCGTGCCGGCCACCGTCGTGGCCATGGGCGCTGCCGAACTGACCCTTGCACTCGGCACGGCGGTTCGCGCGATCACACCCGGCCAGTCCGGCGTGCTCTACGCCGCGGAGGGTCAGGTACTGGGCGGGGGAGTCATCGCCTGATGCAGCTCCGTCACCCGGCAATACTGCTGCTCCTGTTGGCTTCGGGCGCCGCCGAAGCCAACGCCCAGGACAAGAAGCAACTCACGATCGAAGACTTCGTCACCATGCCGATCGTGAGCGATCCGCAGATCTCACCCGACGGAGCGGTGGTGGCGTTCACCGTGTCAACCGCATCGTTGGACGGCAACCAGACGGCCTCCAGAGTCTGGCTGGCCGACCTGGCCATTGGAGCCTCGTGGCAGGCCGCCCCAACCACCGGCAACGACCGTGCCCCGCGCTGGTCCCCGGACGGCAAGACATTGGCATTCATCTCGACTCGCGACGGGACTTCGCAGATCTGGCGGATGCCGCTTCGAGGGGGCGATGCCGTCCGGGTGACAAGCAGCAAGGACGGGATGACCGACTTCACCTGGTCCCCCGACGGCCGATCGGTGTTTTTCTGGACCGATGTTTCCTGGGGTGATTCGACCGAAGCCGCGCGCCGGGGAGCCCCGTGGCCGACCGACGCGAAGATCTTCACCGATCTGTACTACCGTCATTGGAACGAATGGCGCCTTGGAGTCCGCTCGCATCTGTTTCGGGTCGAACTCGCCAGCGGAACGACCACTGATGTGACCCCGTTCGACCGCGACGTCCCCCCGCTGGCCCTGGGGGGCAGCGACATCGCCGTCTCGCCCACGGGGACGGAGGTCGCGATCGTATACAATCCCGACTCCGTCCTGGCCACCAGCACCAACAACGACGTCTTTGTGATGGGTCCCGACGGCTCAACCCGCCAGCCCATTACGACCAGTCCCGGTAACGACAATTCCCCGAGCTACTCCCCGGATGGCAAGTACCTCGGATACCTCAGCATGACAACCGCGGGCTTCGAGTCGGACCGGCAGCAGCTGATGCTGTACGAGCGGGCCACCGGACGACGCATCGCCGTGACACCGAAGTGGGATCTGAGTATCAGCGCCTTTCGCTGGGTTCCCGATGCGAAGTCGGTGATCGCAGAAGTCGAAGACCATGGCGGGCACGCGCTCTACAAGATCGAAATACCAGGCGGCCAGGTGAGACGCGTCTTTGCGGGCGGCACGGCGAGCAACCCCCAAGTCGCCCCCCGCGGAGATGTGATGGTCTTTCTGCACAGCAGCGCCGACCACCCACCGGAGGTGTGGAGCTCCAACACGGATGGCAGGGCCGCGCGCCCGGTCACCCGCGTCACCGACAGCCTGATCGACAAGTACGACCTCAGGCCCGCCGAAATCTTCCAGTTCATGGGGGCACAAGGCGATTCGGTCTTCGGATGGATGATCAAGCCGCCAGGCTTCGATCCGCTCATCAAGTATCCCCTGGTCTACCTCGTCCACGGCGGACCTCAGTCGGCGTGGCTCGATCAATGGCACAGCCGGTGGAACTACGCCCTCTTCGCGGCCCGCGGGTATGTGGTCGCGGCGGTGAATTTCCACGGGTCCACCGGCTACGGTCAGACCTTCACCAACAGCATCACCAGGAACTGGGGTGGGCTCCCGTACGATGATCTGATGAAGGGCCTGGATTTCCTCGCGCGGCTGCCGTATGTGGACAGCACCCGTATGGGCGCCGCGGGCGCTTCCTATGGCGGCTACATGATCTATTGGATGGCCGGCCACACGAACCGCTTTCGGGCGCTGGTGGCGCACGACGGCATCTTCAACCCGCTCAGCATGGCCGGCACGACCGAAGAGCAGTGGTTTCCCATCTGGGAATTCGGGGGCTCGCAGATCACGCCAGCCGCGCGGGCAACCATGGAAAAGTGGTCGCCGGCCAATTACGTCGCCAACTGGTCGACCCCGATGCTGGTAGTGCACAGCCAGAACGACTACCGAGTGGACGTCTCGGAGGGACTGCAGGCATTTACCGCGCTTCGCCTCAAGAAGTTGCCGGCGAAGTTCCTGTACTTCCCCGACGAGGGCCACTTCGTGACCAAGCCGCGAAATCGCAGGCTGTGGTGGAGCACGGTGCTCGACTGGCTTGGTCGATTCCTCCGGCCGGTGACCTGATGCGTTCCCTCCTGATTCGCTGGCTCATCAATACCCTGGCCCTGTACGTCGCCGTCCAGGTGGTGCCTGGGGTGGACTATCACGGCGGGGCGGCCGGACTGCTGATCGTCGCGGCGCTGTTCGGACTGGTCAACGCCACCCTCCGCCCCCTGCTCACCTTCCTGACCTGTCCACTGGTCCTCGGGACGTTGGGGCTGTTTCTGTTCGTCATCAACGCCTTGATGCTTCTTCTTACCGGCTGGCTATCGCGGCATTTTGGCCTGGGCTTCGAGGTCAGAGGATTCTGGGCAGCGTTCTGGGGAGGACTCCTGATCGGGGTTGTGAGTCTCTTCCTATCCCTCCTGGTTGGCGAGCGGGAAGTCCGGGTACACCGCAGCGGTCCCCCCCCAGGCGCCTGATGGAGTCGACTTGAGCGGATTCGGCGCTGGCCGTTACGGGCCCGTTACGGACCGATCTGGCCCTATGTTCACCGGTCGGTAGATTCTCCCATCGTGACCGACACGATCGTCTCCTCCGCACCCATCCCGTCCGGGCAAGCAGCCGACCTCGGCCAGCCGTCCCTCTATTTCAACCGGGAGCTGTCCTGGCTGGAGTTCAACCGCCGGGTGCTCCACGAGGCACGGGACGCCCGCACGCCACTGCTCGAGCGACTCAAGTTCCTCGGCATCTTCAGTTCAAACCTGGATGAGTTTTTCCAGATTCGCGTCGCCGGGCTCAAGGATCAGCTCGCCGCGGGCTACAGCGAGCGCTCTCCGGACGGGCTGACCCCGGAGGAACAGCTCCGCCAGATCGCCGCAGTGGTCCGGGAACTGGTGCGCGATCACTCCTCCTGCCTGCATGAAGACGTTCTCCCGGCCCTTGCCGTCAACGGGCTGGTATTGCTGGATATCACCGACCTCACAGACACAGAGCGGCAGCAACTGGACCGGTACTTCCATGACAATGTGTTCCCGGTGCTGACTCCGCTCGCCGTGGATCCGGCGCATCCGTTTCCCTACATCTCCAATCTCAGCCTTTCGCTCGCGGTGGCGCTGAGGGATCCCGAAGGCGAGGAGCGCTTCGCCCGAGTCAAAGTGCCCAAGATCCTTCCCCGTTGGGTTCGGGTCGGAGAGGGATGGCGGTACCTGCCATTGGAGCAACTGATCACGGCCAATGTCGAGGCGCTATTTCCGGGCATCGAAATCCTGGGCTGCCACCCGTTCCGGATCACACGCAATACCGATTTCGAAGTTGATCACGACGAGGCGGAAGACCTGCTCAGCACGATTCAGGAGGAAGTGCGCAATCGACGGTTCGGGGCGGTGGTCCGTCTCGAGGTTTCTCCGGCCTTGCCGCACTCCATCAGGGAAGTGCTGTTGGCGGAGTTCAATGCCGCCCAGGCCGCGCTCTCTGCACCGCTGGGCTCCGACGACCTCTACGAGGTGCCCGGCCTGCTCGACAGCGCCGATCTCCTGGTCCTGGCAGGCGCAGTGGATTTGCCGGCCCACAAGGACCCGCCCCACCACCCGGTGACACCCGCCCGGCTCGCCGGCGGGAAGAACATCTTTGAAGCCATCCGGGAGGGCGACGTCCTCGTTCACCACCCCTATGAGAGCTTCACATCATCCGTCGAGCGCTTCATCCAGACCGCGGTGGACGACGTTGATGTGGTCGCCATCAAGCTCACGCTCTACCGGACCGGAGGGGACTCCAACATTGCCCAGCTGTTGTCCCAAGCGGCCGAGCGCGGCAAGCAGGTGGCGGTCCTGATCGAGCTCCAGGCACGGTTCGACGAGGAGAACAACATCCGGTGGGCGCAGCGCCTGGAAGACGTGGGCGTGCATGTCAGCTACGGCGTAGCCGGCCTCAAGACCCACGCCAAGGTCATGCTGGTCGTGCGGCGCGAGGGTGAGACCATGCGCCGGTACGTGCACCTGGGGACGGGCAACTACCACCCGCGCACTGCGCGCCTGTACACGGACTTCGGGCTCTTCACTACTGACCCGGATTTCGGCGCCGATCTCACCGATTTCTTCAACGTGCTGACCGGCTTTGCGGCGCCCTCCCAGTATCGCAAACTCATCGTGGCACCGCGCGGCATGCGCGATCGCTTTATCGCGATGATTCGCCGGGAAGCGCACCACGCGCGGGCCGGGCGACCCGCCCGCATTCTTGCGAAGATGAACGCACTGGTGGATCCGGCGATCATCCGCGAGCTCTACTCGGCATCGCATGCCGGCGTCACGGTCGATCTGATCGTGCGGGGGATCTGCTGCCTGCGTCCCGGCATTCCGGATGTGAGCGATCGAATCCGCGTAGTGAGCATCATCGGTCGATTCCTCGAACACTCCCGGGCGTTCTACTTCCAGAATGACGGAGCCGAAGAAGTCTACATCGGGTCGGCGGACTGGATGCCGCGAAACCTCGATCGCCGGATTGAGGCGGTCTTTCCGGTAACTGATCCGTCGCACCGGCAGACGATCCGTGATCTGATGAATCTCATGTGGCGAGACAACCGGCAGGCCTGGGAGCTGGATGCGGATGGCCGTTACACTCAACGCCGCCCTCCGAGCCCGGACACAGAGCTGGCCACACATCGGGTGCTGGTCGAGAGTTACCGCGAGACCGGCCGCGCGACCGGGGAGTTTCAGGTGGTGCGTTAGCTAGCTGTCAGCCGTAGCCGTTAGCCGTTAGCCGTTAGCCGCGCAGTGCAAAGCGCCCCTCCCTGCTTCTCGCAAGGAAGGGCGCTTCGTGTTCGGTAGTGCTCCTGACTGACGGCTGATGGCTGACGGCCGATAGCCGCACGAGCCTGCCGATAGCCGATAGCCGATAGCCGATAGCCGATAGCCGATAGCCGATAGCCGATAGCCACCCCGCTAGTACGCCATGCCCGCCGATTCCGCAAACTTCTTCAGGATCTCCTTTTGGTCCTCCGTGAGGGATTCAGGCATCTGTACCTGAACCTGGACCAACTGATCGCCCTTCCTTCCAGCCTTTTCGAGCCCGAGGCCTTTGATCTTGAATTTCCGTCCGGGCTGAGTCCCGGGGGGGATCCGGAGAACCACCTTCTTCCCGTCAAGCGTACGCACTCTGAGCCGGGTTCCAAACACCGCCTGAGCAAGGTTGATCGGGACCTCGCAGGTGATGTCCAGCCCTTCCCGATGAAAAAATCGGTCCGGCTGAACTTGAAACGTCACGACGATATCGCCGAGCGGCTCACCGGGACGGGCGGATTGGCCCTGTCCCCGGAGTCTGACCTTTGTGCCGGTTTCGGTTGCCTGAGGTACCGTGATCAGCACCTCCCGGTCAGTACGAACATCCCCGGCACCACGACAGGTCGGACACGGTATTGAAGGGATCTTTCCCCTTCCGCGGCACTGCGGACAGGGACGGCTGACCGCGAACCCGCCCTGTCCGAAGGTGATGGTTCCCCGCCCGTTGCACTCGGGGCAGGTTGTGATCTTGGCACCCGGCGCGGCGCCGGAGCCGGAGCAGGTCGGACAGGTTTCGTTGAGGGGGAGGTGTACCGGCACCTTGCCGCCGAGTGCGGCGACGCGGAAGGGAATCTCGACCACTGTCTCGAGCGTTTCCGGTGTTGCCCCCTCCTGCCTCGCCCCGCGGCCGAAGATGGACGAAAAGATGTCGCCGAGACCGAAACTGCCCAGATCAGAGAAGTCGAAGTTCTCCGCGCCCGGACCTTGGCTACTTGCCCCACCGCCCCCCGCACCAGGGCTTGAGCGCGTTCCGGTTCCGCTCGGACGGCGGTAGCCACCGTCGAAGGCGCCCAGCCGCCGCATCTGATCGTACTGCTTGCGCTTGTCAGCATCCGAGAGCACCGCATGCGCCTCGGAAACTTCCTTGAAACGGTCGGAAGCTTGGGGATTGTTCGGATTCGCGTCGGGGTGGTACTGCTTGGCCAGCCGCCGATAGGCCTTCTTGATCTCCTCAGGGGTGGCTGAGTCCGGGACGCCCAGGACCTGGTAGAAGTCCTTCGCCACGGTCAGGCATGCCCCTCAGAAGAAAAGACCTGCACCCGCGCGGGCCGGATCATGGCTCCCTTGAAGCGATAACCGGGTTGGAACGTAGCACTGACCGTATGGTCCGCCTGGCCCAGTGCGAGAGGAATCACGGACACCGCTTCATGCAGCGCCGGGTCGAATGGCAGGCCGACGGGATCGACCCGTTCCAGTCCCGCGGTTTCGAGTTCTTTGCGGAGTTTTTTGTCGATCAGCAGTAGAGCTTGATAGAGCGCGTCGCCGCTAGCTTGGGCACCTCCGGCGACGAGCCGGTCGAGGTCGTCGAGGGTATCAAGCAGCCGGAGCGCCAAGGCAGCCTGCGCCCGGGCGCCCGCCTCGTCGCGCTCCCGCGCTGCCCGCTTCCGGAAATTGTCGAACTCAGCCGCGAGCCGCAGTTGCCGATCCTTAGTCTCCGCCAGCTCATCTTCCAAGCGCCCGATAGCGCTTTCCGGGGGTTCGACCGGCAAGCGCGGGTCGGGTGGCGTTGGCCCCGCCGTCCCGGCACCTGGCAGTTCATCCAAGGGCGAGATCAGTGGATCGGGGATTCGTTTATCTCTTTTATTGTCAAACACTTGCCAGATTCCTTCGTCACGGATGTTGGAAAGATAACAGCAACGCGCATGCCCCGGAGGAGGGGTCAGATTGGCAGAGGTCCAAGGTCGGGGTCCAGCGTTCAGCGTTCAGCGTTCAGGGTCGGGGGCTCGGGTCTGGGCAGTACTTGAAGCAAGCGAAACAGGGCCGACTGCGACGCCCGAGCGCGGACTTCGGACCGGTCACCGGGAAAGACGGATCGGTGGACGGCTGTCCTCCCTTTCATCGCCGTCGCGATGAACACCAGCCCCACCGGCTTCTCTGCGGTGCCGCCGTCGGGGCCAGCGATACCTGTCACCGCGATACCGAGATCGGCACCCAGTCGACCACAGACGCCCTCGACCATCGCCCGGGCGACCGGCTCACTCACCGCGCCAGTCGTGTCGAGCAACTCCTGCGTGACCCCGAGGAGCTCCCGCTTTACCCGGTTCTCGTAGGCGATGACGCCACCGACAAAGACATCCGAGCTCCCGGGGATATTCGTCAGCCGAGCCCCGACCTCACCGCCGGTGCAAGACTCCGCGATGGCCAGCTTGAGGCCCAGTTCTCGGGCGCGTGCGAGTACCACCGCCGCCAGATCAGTCTCGTCCTCGCCGTACACCGACTCCCCGGCACGGAGGCGAAGCAGCTGAATCCCGGCCTCCAGTCTCGCGTCGGCTTCAGCCGCCGTCAGATTCCACGCCGTTAGGCGAAGATCCACGCCCGTTGTGCCTGGGAGATAGGCGAGGGAGAGCGGCGCGAGTTCCGCCTCGACCTCACCCAGTCGTTCGGCGAGGGTGGATTCGGGCACCCCGGAGGTGCGGAGCTGGCGGGAGCGGACGACCCCTTCACTCGCCCGCTGCGACAGCCGGGGCAGGACCTCATGGCGGAGCAAGGCGCGCATTTCGGAGGGGACGCCGGGAAGCAGGATGGCCAGCCCGAGCGGGCCTTCGAGCCAGAGTCCGGGCGCGGTCCCCCAGCGGTTGGGCAGCACGGTCGCCCCGCGCGGTACCTCTGCCTGACTGCGATTCTTCGCTGCGGGAACCCGTCCGAAGCGCGCAAAGCGCTGGACCAGGCCTTCCCAGATCGCTTCTTGAAACTCGAGCGGCATCCCGAACAACTCGGCGATCACCTGCTTGGTCACATCATCAGCGGTGGGACCCAGCCCACCGGTCGCAATCACGGCGCCGCTGCGGGCCAGGGCTTCGCGCGCGGCGTCCCGGATGGCGGCTGGATTGTCAGGCACGGACACTTGCCGGCTGACGCGGATCCCGACCGCGGCAAGGGCACGGCCCAATTCGGCGCTGTTGGTGTTGACGGTGAATCCGAGCAGCAGCTCGGTACCGATGGCGAGGATTTCGATGGAGGACATCGGCTGACGGCCGACCGCGCCGCTCAGTGATGGGTCTTGAAGAGGGCCCGGTAGCGATACATGTACACGATAAACGAGTACACCGTGAGCGCCGTCGCCAGCGCGAGCGTGACGGCCACCACTCCGCCGTGGAACTGGTTCCAGTATTCGGCGAACCGGTTGTGCTCCCACCCGAGGGGCTTGCGGGCATCCCGGAAGGTGAACCAGAGGAAGGTAGCCCCGATGTAGATGTTCTGGATCGTGGCTTTGAGCTTTCCCGGCCCGGCGGCGGCGATCACCATTCCGCGCCGTTGTGCCCACCAGCGGAACCCGGTCATCGCCAACTCGCGACCGATGAGCAGCACGCAGACCCACAGCGGCACGCTGCCCCAGACGGGAATATCGTAGAGGTCGTGCCGGGCGCGCGAAATCCAGTAGATGGGGATGATCGTGGCGAACAGCAGCAGCTTGTCGGCGATGGGATCGAGCAGCTTCCCCAGGTCGGTCACCATGTTGCGGCTGCGCGCGAGGTAGCCGTCCACCACATCAGTGATCGCGGCGAAGATGAAAATGAGAAAGCAGATGAGCTTGGGCCAGTATCCTTCGATGAACGGCAGCAGTGCGATGACAGGCGTCAGGCAGATCCGAACGAGCGTCAGAACGTTCGGGAGATTCCACATCAGGTCGACCCGAGGCTCTTGAGCACCAGCTTGCTCACCGCCTTGAGGGTGTCGAACACGCCGTCACCGCTCATGGCCACGGCCTCAAAGTACGGTGACCGCTCGATGTACTGTCCTTCGAGCAGCTCGACCAGCTGCTCCCCCTCATGATACGGATCGGGCGTGGGCTTCTGCCGTGCCGGGTCTTCCACCGCCCACCCCGGATTCAGCGCCGCCTGAAGCTCCCGGATGGGAGCGGCGTTGGGAAGATCACGCTTGTTGTACTGGATGACGAAGGGGATCGAGGTCAGGTTGTAGCCGTGCTGAGCCATATTGTCATACAGGTTCTGCATCGACTCGATGTTGGCTTCCATCCGCTCGATCTGGCTGTCGGCTACGAACACCACGCCGTCCACACCCTTGAGGATGAGCTTGCGCGAGGCGTTGTAGTAGACTTGGCCCGGCACCGTGTACAAGTGGAACCGGGTCTTGAAGCCACGGATCGTGCCCAAGTCCACCGGGAGGAAATCGAAGAACAGGGTCCGCTCGGTCTCGGTGGCGAGGGAGATGAGCTTGCCGCGGGAGTGCGGTGCGACCTTGTTGTACACGAACTCGAGGTTCGTGGTCTTCCCGCCCAGGCCGGGCCCGTAATACACGAGCTTGCAGTTGATTTCGCGGGAGGCGTAGTTGATCATCGACATGGGATCGTCACTCCGCCTCAGCCGCCGAACAGCTTGTCGAGCTCATCTTCCGCCTCGCCGAGGAATCCGGACTCGACCTGGGGCTTGCCTGCGGGGCCCCGTGTGAACATGTCCTCGAACACCTGTCGCAGATCCAGCACCGTCTGCCGGACCCGCAGCTTCACCAGGCCGAGGGTCGTGCGATTGTCGAACAGGACCACCAGGATGACACGCCGGGCGATGTCCGCCAGGTACATGGACTCTTTCTCGCCCTGATGGAACAAGCTGCCGAACTCCGGCTCGCCGATCATCCTTGCCAGCTGATCGTTGGCGCTGAAATCGGCGGCGGTCAGCGATGCGAACGCCGTCGGATCGAAGGTGGGTTCCTCGCCGACGACCGCCACCATCTGGCCTGTCCGGTCCACGATCATCCCGGTCCGCGCGTTGCTCTCGCGCAGGAATGCGTTCAGGATCGCCTGAATCCTGTCCGAATCCTCTTCCCGAAACGACCAGCTGGATGCACCTGACATCAGGCTCCCATGCGGTTAGCCAAGGGCCGCTTCCATGCGGCGCACGATTCGATCCGCCCGCCGCCGGAGCACCGGGTGGGGCTCCCAAGCGAGATAATCCCGCAGCAGGCGGACCGTTTCGACGCTGTGCGGCGCTGCAAGATTGCCAAGCGCAGCCAGCCGGCGCAGGGGCCGGGGGCTGAACAGATCCTCTCGATGCCGCCCGACATACCCTTGGGCAGCCATCCAGCCGAGTACGCCGCCCGCGAACATTCCGAGCAGTACTGCCCCACGACGGGCCATCAGCGTACCTCCTGCCGGGCGGACAACGCATGGGCCAAGGTGACCCCATCGACGTACTCCAAATCCCCACCCACCGGCAGCCCACGCGCCAGGCGGGTCACCCTGATTCCCTTCCCGGCCAGCAGCTGCTGGACATAGGTGGCGGTCACTTCGCCCTCCATCGACGGGTTGGTGGCGAGGATCACCTCGCGCACTCCACCGGCGTCGACCCGGGCAGTCAGCCGGCTGAGACGAAGCGACTCTGGTCCGACTCCGCCCAGCGGATCGATTCGGCCACCGAGCACGTGGTAGCGACCGCGGAATTCACCCGCTCGCTCAAGGATCGTCACTCCAGACGGCTCCTCAACGACGCAGATGATGCCCGCATCCCGACGGGGATCGAGACATATGTCGCAACGCTCCCCTTCGGCGAGGTTGCCGCACTCGTCGCAGGGGTGGACCCGCTCAGCCACCGCGACCAGCGCGCCGGCCAAGCGCACCAGTCGTTCCCCGGGTTGCTGTACCAAGTGATGCGCAAGTCGCTGTGCGGTCTTGCGTCCGATGCCGGGGAGCCTCGCGAACTCCGTTACCAGGTCGTCGAGCGCGCCCACGGACCCTACAGTGGCAGGTTGATGGGCAGCGGCGAGAGCCGCCGCATTTCCTGCTGGAGCGCCTCTGCCGCGCGGCGCTGCCCCTCCGCGACCGCACTCACGATCAGGTCGGCCAGCAGCTCTGCATCCCGTCCGGCGAAGGCCTCGGGATCGATCTGCAGCGATCGGACGGCACCCTTTCCATCCACCGTAACCCGCACCAAGCCGGCCCCCGCCTGGGCGTCGTATGTCTTCTCGGCCAGATCATGCTGGAGCTGCTGAAGCCGCCCCTGCATTTGCTGGCTGAGTTGCATTAACTGCTGCCAATCGGCCATGGGAGGAGTATCGCTAAGTGACTGCAAAGTATGAGGAAAGTAGAGGTCCAAGGGGCCCAAGGCAAGCAACCTGGGGCTACTCCAGGACTTCCAGATCCAGGGCATCGGCAGCGGCTTCCAAGGCTGGATCCCGGCCCTTCAGGACGTTCAGGCGCTCGAGCCGGGCCTCGGCCTCGCTTAGCCGTCTGCCCTTGGGGGGGGAAGCAGCATGGGCAGCAGACTCCGCAAGGGAGAGCCGAACTGGGCCACCCACAGCCTCGCCCAGCATGCGCTCCACCGCATCCCTCTGGCGGCTGAGGGTCTCCCGGTGAATCGGGTTGCCTTCTGCCAGTTCAAGGTGGAGCGCAGGCGGTTCCACCCGAGTCGGGTGGGCAGCCCCGAGTGCTTCGCCCAGGAACCGGCTTTGCTCACGGGCAGCAGCCACGAGGTCCGGCCAGGCCTTGAGCAGACCTTGGAGGGTGAACTCGACTGCCAAGCGGCTCGGCGGTTCGGCTGCATTCGGGGACTCGGCGATTCGGCCCAGAGGGATCGCGTCGCTCCCGGGTCGCGCTGGCGCGCTCTCACGGGTCGCCCGGTCTCGGTTCGGCGGCTCGGAGGTTCGAAGGCTCGGCGACGCGCTACCCGGCACCTCGGGCGCCCTAGGGCTCGGTTTCCCCACGCGAGATCCCGCGTCGCCATGTTGACCTGTGCCGGAGTGACCCGCGAGCACCTCCTCGAGATCCACGGTCCGGTCCTGTAAGGTCCAGCGGAGCAGCAGCGTCTCGACGGCCAGCCGCGGATTGGCGCTCCGGCGAATCGTGGCCTCGGACTCGCCGAGCAGTTTGAGCATCCGAAGCAGGTCCCCGGCCGAAAGCCGGTCGCGATAGCGGTCGAGCGCGTGGCGTAGGGCCTCGGTGAGCCCCTCGGGATTGGCGCCCACCTGAAGCATGAGCAACGCGCGCAGCGCTTCTCCCGCCCCTCCAACAAATTCGACCAGATCGGCTCCCGACTCCTCGATCCGGTCCAGCACCTGGAAGATGAGTGCCGGATTGCGACCGGCGACAGCATCGAGCAGCTCTACGTAGACCTCGTCCGCCACGAGACCCAGAATCTCCCGGACCCGTTCGGCGGTGACCCTGCCCTCCCCGAACGACAGGCACTGGTCGAGAACCGACAGGGCGTCCCGCATCCCCCCGTCGGCCTGTCGCGCAATGAGGGTGAGCGCATCGTCGTCGGCCTCAATCTTTTCCTGGTCCAGCACGTCCCGAAGCCGGTCGCGAATGGCGGCCGCCCCGATGCGTCGAAAATCGAACCGCTGCAGGCGCGACAACACCGGGGCGGCCTGTTGGGCAATCTTGTTGGGCTCGGTGGTCGCAAACACGAAGACCACTCCGGGCGGCGGCTCCTCCAGGATCTTGAGCAGCGCGTTCCAGGCTTCGCGGGTGAGCATGTGGGCCTCGTCCACAATGTAGACCTTATGGTGGCCCTCTTTGGACGCGGCGTACATCGCCCGCTCGCGAAGTTCGCGGGCGTCGTCGACGCCGCGGTTCGATGCGGCATCAATCTCGATCACATCGAGTCCTGCCGCTCCGGTCCAGGTACGCCGACAGTTCTCGCATTCCCCGCAGGGTTCCCCAGCGGGCTCGGTTTGCCCGCGTCGCTCGCAGTTCAAGGCCATGGCGAGAATCCGCGCCGCGGTCGTCTTGCCCACACCCCGGGGCCCGGTCAGCAGGTAGCCGTGGCCGACGCGATTCTTCACGACCGCGCCGCGCAATACGGCCGCAACGTGGTCCTGCACGAGAAGATCGCTGAAACGGCGGGGACGGTACTTGCGGGCGAGGGCGAGCGACATGGAGGGGAAGGTAGTCGGCTGGAATGGTGGAAGGCTAGAAGGGTAGGAGGCGGGGAGGCGAGGAGGCGAGGAGGCGAGGAATTCAATAACCTCCTCGCCCATTCGCCTACTCGCCTCCTCGCCTTCCCGCCTCAGCGACGCACCACTATACTTCTTTCGCCCCAGGTCCGAAGGGCGCTGGCGCGCGAACCGCGTCAGGACCTCGCCGGTAGCAGCGCTAAGCGATGTCCAGTGTCGCTTCGGGGTGCCTGGGGCACTTCTTTTTTTCCCGTCTGGTCTTCGGTTCGACAAGCAGCCTTCAGCGTTCAGCGTTCAGCGTGCTGCGTTCAGCGTGCAGGGCGCAGGGTTTGGAGTTCGGTGCGGAGCGCATAGGGACAGGCGGGCTCATCGCCAAGACCCTGAACGCTGGACGCTGCACACCGCACGCTGAACGCCGCACCCGCACGCTCTCTCCCGGAGCCCCAGATGAATCTCGCCCCGCTGGACTGGGCCATCATCGCCACCTCGATCGTCATCTCATTTCTGCCCGCGCTGTTTTTCGCCCGACGCGCCAGCTCCAGCACTACTGAGTTCTTCACGTCTGGCCGTGCGGCCCCGTGGTGGCTCATTGGGCTCTCGATGGTTGCCACCACTTTCAGCACCGACACACCCAATCTGGTGACCAACCTGGTGCGAGAGCGTGGCGTGGCGGAGAACTGGGTGTGGTGGGCATTTCTACTCACCGGGATGGCGACGGTATTCTTTTACGCCCGCCTGTGGCGCCGGAGCGGGGTTCTCACCGATCTGGAATTCTACGAACTCCGCTATTCGGGCCGTCCGGCGACGCTGCTCCGCGGCTTTCGGGCCGTGTACCTCGGCCTGTGCTTCAACTGTGTGATCATGGCCACCGTGAACCTGGCGGCGGCCAAGATTGCCAACATCGTGCTCGGCTGGCCGATGGGACGTACCCTGCTCGTCTGTTCGGTGATCACCATCTTCTTCGCCTCGGTCTCCGGGCTGTGGGGGGTGCTGGTGACCGACTCCATCCAGTTCACCATCACCATGACGGGCAGCCTTGCCACCACGTGGTTCGCGCTCAAGCAGCCCGAGGTGGGTGGCCTGAGCGGCCTGCTCGCCAAGGTGGATCCCCGTACGCTCGATTTGCTTCCGGATTTCGGCGATTGGCCAACCGCGCTGGCCGTCCTCATCATCCCCATCACTGTGCAATGGTGGTCGGTCTGGTATCCCGGCGCGGAACCGGGCGGGGGTAGCTACATCGCCCAACGGATGCTTGCCGCTCGATCGGAGAAGGATGCGGTCAACGGGACGCTGTTCTTCAACGTGATGCATTACGCACTCCGGCCCTGGCCGTGGATCCTCGTGGCACTGTGCTCGACGATCATCTATCCCCAACTGGGCGACATTGCCAAGACGTTCCCCTACGTGGATCCGAAGCTCATTGGCCACGACATGGCCTACCCTGCCATGCTCCGGTTCCTGCCCGCGGGATTTCTCGGCCTCATGATCGCCGGAATGCTGGCCGCCTATCGCTCGACGATCGAGACTCACCTGAACTGGGGAACCTCATACCTGGTCCACGATTTCTATCGCCGGTTCCTTCGGCCCGATGCCTCCGAGCGTCATTACGTGTTCGTCGGCAGGGTGACGACGGCGTTGCTGATGGTCGCGGCGGCGCTGCTCACCTTCGGGCTCGATACGGCAAAGGGCGCCTTCGACCTGATTCTCTCGATCGGCGCGGGTACCGGCCTGATCTACCTGCTGCGCTGGTTCTGGTGGCGGGTGAATGCCTGGAGCGAGATCGCGGCCATGCTGTCGAGTTTTCTCGTCGCAATCGGATTTACTGTCGCCGCCCGTACCGGCCACCCGGTGCCGGGCTACACCTCGCTGATTGCGACGGTCCTGATCACCACGGTCGTCTGGGTGACGACCGCGCTGCTCACCGCCCCGACTTCCCGAGAAAGGCTGGTGGCTTTCTACCGCCTGGTGCGACCAGCCGGACCGGGGTGGCGATCAGTACAGGCCGAGGCCGGTGTCGGCCCGTCCGCCGATAGCCTCACCCAGTCGCTCCTAGGCTGGGCACTGGGGGTTGCGTTCGTCTACGCAGCGCTGTTCGGAACGGGAAGCCTGCTCTACGGTCGGGCGGCTCAGGCCACGATGTGGGGTGTTGTGTTCCTGTTGAGCGGAGGAGGGCTGCTTCGCGTGGTGCCGCGCCTGTGGAGCGCGGGCGGGGATGTCACACACCCCAAGCCCGGCACTTAGGGCCACAGGCGTTCCGGATACTCACCTGCCCGCACCAGCTCTGCGAGCGACTCCGATACCCATTGCCTGTCGCCGGGATAGGTGACGCCGCACCAGCGACTGGTCGTGCTAACTACGTCGATGGTCGCCTGACCTCGTGAAATCACCTCCTGCAGAGACTCCGGGAGGTAGCATTCGTCCCGATCGGCTGGCGCACGGGAGAGGAACCGCTCAAGTGCCTCGCCCAACCGCCTGAGAATCGCAGGCGTCAGCGCCCAGAGG
Source organism: uncultured Gemmatimonadales bacterium (assembly GCA_963748035.1). Lineage (GTDB taxonomy): Bacteria > Gemmatimonadota > Gemmatimonadetes > Gemmatimonadales > GWC2-71-9 > JADJOM01. The sequence goes on from CAVVHO010000005.1 coordinate 1,319,628, forward strand.
TTCATGGACACCGGCGTGTCGCCCGGGAATTCCCGTGGAGTTCCGGCAACGTTCCCCAGGAAGCGGCCGTCGGGACTCCTGGCCAGATCCCTCACCTCGAGGACCTGCAGCAGAGCGCCCTCGGCCGACTGCTCGAGGACCGCCCGATGGACTCCCCCGCAGGGGCTCATCGTGTGATCAAGCCGGAAGCATACCGCAGCGTTCCGACTATCGCCCCCCCGAAGAACCCCGCGCGCGAGCTCAAACGATTCGCGACCGTAGAAGTCGTCTGCGTTCGCCACCGCGAACCCCCCGGGCAGGACATCTCGTGCGGCGAGCAGGGCGTGAGTGGTCCCCCAGGGCTTGCTGCGCCCTGGGGGCACGGAGTGACCGGGTGGGAGATCGTCGAGACGCTGGGGAACGGCCAGGACTTCAAGGTGGTCCCGGTATCGGTGCAGAAAGTATTGCTCGAAAACCTGGCCCATATCCGGGCGAACGATGAACACCGCTCGCCGGAACCCCGCCCGATGGGCGTCAAACACCGAATAGTCCATGAGCGTAGTGGCGCCGGGGCCGATCGGGTCGAGCTGTTTGAGGCCGCCGTACCGGCTGCCGAGACCTGCGGCGAGGACCACGAGGGTGGGGGGTGATCGGTCGTTGAGGAACGGGGAACCAGGAACCGGGAACGGGACGGTAGCTGGTTGTCCCGCAGGCGTCTCACGAACACTCATCGCAGCGATCTCCGTGGTCGCGCCTGTTCCCCGTTCCCCGTTCCCCGTTCCCCGCTTCAGCGGTTCGGCCCGAACAGCACCGCATTCGTGAGCAGTCTGGCCGGTCCCCGCCAGAACCCGCGGTATACCGGGTTCCCGGCGAACAGGACGACCCGCCCCTTTTCCACCGATTCCACCGCGGCCCAAACGCTGTTCTGCAGGTGTTTCTCCGTGTTCCGTGGCCAAGACCACCCGGAAAGCAGCAGGTCGGTACCGCTGAAGACCACGGGGTTCGCGCCCTTCTCCGAAGGTCGCAGCAGGGTGCTGGTCTCCAGGAAGACGGGCAATTGGTCCCGATCGTAGCCCAGCGTCAGCCAGTGCGTCAGGTCGAGCTTCGCCCTGAAGATGCTTCCGGGGATGTACTCGGGCTGAGTTCCTCCCGCGGCAGAGGGCGAGACAATTGGTGGCGCGGGATGCTGACTGTCGCTCACCGTCGTGTCTTTGGTCCCGGCACTGTCGCCCTTCACGTGGGTGATCGCAGTCAGCCCCACCTCTTTCCGGGCCAACAGATCCACGGCGTCTCCGATCGCGATTACCGCGCCACCATCATGTACCCAGGCCTTGAGTCGGTCGGCACCGGCATCTCGGAGTTCGCGCCACACCCGGTTTGCCGAAGCATCGGGAATAATCAGTGTGTTGTAGCCACTCAGATCAGCATTCGCGATGGCCCCCACATTGATGGGGGTGACAGGCAAGCCCAGCTCACGCTCGAAGTAGAACCAGATCGAGCCGAACGAGGTCTGGTCGATCCCCTCCCCGGCGGCGAGCAGCACCCGCGGCACCCGGAGCCCAACGACTTCCTCGCTGCCGATACCGTACTGGCCGGTATCCGGGAAGGCGGACTGGACCGCGGTCACCTTGGCGCCGGTTTCTCGCGCCAATGCCGAGATGCGATCGTACAGCTCCGGGCCATTCCGCTGGACCCGGACCACGAATGTCCCTCTCGGATAGCTCACTCCATCCGCGATAATCGACAGGGTGGCGCCGGAGACCCGGATACCCTCTCGAAGCAGCCGCAGCGCAAGCCGGGTCCCGGCTTCGTTGTCGTCGGCGAAGACGTACGCCGACTGAGCCCGTCCCGGCTGCGGTAGAGCCGGAACGGAATCCGTGACTTGCACCCGATCGCCGGTCACCGGAGTTGTCTCGTCGGTCCACCAGGCATCGAGCCCAAGCGTGAAGGGCAGCGACCACCCCGTAATGTCGTAGAACTCGTACCCCTCCTTGTCTTCGTCCTCGCCGCGCCGCTGGTTGCGCTGATATGCCGCCAGTTGCTTGCGGACGAATCCGGAATCGAACACGGCCCGCGGCTCAAGCATGGTCGTGGCGAGCCGTGCTTCGGGTTGCGCCAGATCCACCACATAGGTCCCGGCCGGGAAGACCCGCCGCGCCGCCGCGCCGCCCATATATGAATTGGCCTTGAGGGCGGTATATGGCTGGCTCAGGCGGGTGACCTCGATCTCCTCACGGGCCAGCCGCAGGGCAAGCCAACGCGCCCGTCCCCGGTCCTGCCCGGTGAACACCACCCGCCGGAACGGGCGACGCTGCACCTCGGCCATACCCGTCACGTGAAACTCGTGGAAGTCGCGTAACCGTTCCGCCCGATTCCGAGCGGCCGTTTCCAGAGTTGTCAGCGATGCCACGTAGTGATGCGCGATCGCCATTTCGAAGCTGACGTAGGTCCCGTCGTCCTTGCGCTTGCGCAATTCGGGACCGCCGTCGGTTTCGTAGGTCATCCCCACCCCACCGCGCATTGACGGCCACATATCGATGTAACCGGGATAGAAAAAGTCGAAGACGTCACGGACGTAATAGGACCAGCCGTAGCGGTCGAACGCCTGTCCGTTGGCGCGACCGAAGCGATCGAACCACTCGAAGGTCCGCGGCGGCAGATTGAGATTCTGGGCCTTGGCGACCGGGGGAAAGAAGTACTGCGAGGTGGTGCTGTGCAGATCGGCCACTACCTGCGGCCGCCACCGGACGTAGACGCCCGCCAGCGCCTTCGATTCCTCCTGCGACTGCGCGAGCAGATCACGATTCATGTCGAAGCGATAGTGATTGTACCGACCCCAGATCGCCCACGGCTCGGTCTGCTCCAGGGCGGCGGGCTCGTCCGTTCCCACCGCGACCGAGTTGTACCAGGCCGCGAACCGTTCGTGCCCATCGGGATTCTGTGAAGGATTGATCAGGACGACCACATTCTTCAGGATCTCGAGGGTCGCCGGTTCATCGGAGGCCAGTAACTGATACGTCGTCTGCATGGCGGCCTCAAATCCCGCCGGCTCGTTGCCGTGAACCGAGTGGGTAAGCAGGGCCGTGACCGGAGTGCGCTCGGCGATCGCCCGGGCGTCGGCGGCCGAGGTACGGCGCGGGTCCGCCAGGCGTCCAAGGTCAGCGCGGATTTCCTCGAGCCGCGTCAGATTCTCCGGCGCCGAAATGATCAGGAGCCGCATCACTTTGCCCTCGGCGGTCTTCCCGATCACTTCGGTCCGCACTCGGTCCGGCGCCGCGGCGATCAATCGGTCCAGCACTTGTTGCTGCTGGTGATACATCGTCTGCTGCGACCCGACGCGATACCCCAGCAGGGACTCAGGCCGGGGCACCGCGGGGCGATACGGCCCGCGGCTGTAGAAGTCAAACTCCTGGGCTCGCAGAATAGTTGGAACGAGGAGGAGCACAGTCAGCAGACGCATTGGGTTCGACGCGAGGGGTGAGGGGTGAGGGGTACCGAGTGCTGAGTACTGAGTGCTGAGTACTGAGCCGCCAGTATAGCCCGAACCAGTGGTGTCAGCTACCGGCTGGCTGCGCCGGAGGAACGCTCACGGTCGGTGGCACGGGGAACACGCCTCCGGCCGCCCGCTGGCGGTTCCACAGGTCCCAGGTTTCGGCGACCACCGCTCCGATCAGCAGCACGAGGGCGGTGTAATAGAGCCACAGCACAAAGAGGATGGCGGCACCGATATTCGCATCGGTTGAGAAGCGACTGACCGCAGCCACGTGGTCCAGGTACCAGGCGAAGGCGCGTTTTGCCAACTCGAACAGCACGGCGGTGAACACCGAGCCCGCGAAGGCCGCACGCCGCGGCAGGCGTCGAGGCGACGAATGCCGATAGACGAGGTAGAAGAGCAGGACCGAAAAGCCATAGGCCACCAGCTGCGCGATTGTCCGACCCAGCCCACTCAAGAAGAAATCGAGGGGCGGCATCCGGTGCGCCCACTCTTCGCCGCGCGCATGCAGGACTTTGAGTGCCGCCGTCAGCACCGCGTTTCCGATCACCAGCGAGATCGTGAGCACCACCATCATCGCGTCGCGCAGCTTGCCGACGAGGTAACCGAGCACAAAATGCTGCCCGCCGGGTCGGCGCGGGACGTCATAAACGAGCGTGAGGGCAGTGCGGACCGAGGCGAACAGCCTGGTCGAAAACCAGATAAAGAGGGGAATCGCGTAGAGTGAGACGGTCTTCCTGGCCCGGATGAGCCCGAGCATCCATTCCTCCACCAACCCGAAGGGCCCGGCGCTGCCGGCGACCGCCGCGGGGGGAATGAGTCGCTGAAACAACTGATGGAGGTCCTGCGCCGTCGAGCTCGGCGACAGCCGGGCGATATGGGTCAGGCCCACCAGCAGGAGCAAGAGGAGCGGTATCGCCGCGAGCAGCGCGTCGAACGTCAGGGCGCTGGCCAAGAAGGGGATGTTGTGCCGGTCGGCCTGAGTGAGCGTACGACGCATGAAGGCGCCGGCGCTCCGAAGCCGGTTCAGCAGCATGCCCGCTGTCAGGCGACTGGCTCCTCGTCCTCGTCCGTCGGAGCGGGCGCCCTTCGCCGGGTGCGGGCTTCGGCCAGACGCCGTTCGAGATCGCTGCGGACATCCTCGCGGCTCTCCTCGCGAGCCCTCGCCGGCTTGGCCCACTCGCCGGTGATCCGCTCCGAGAGCTCGCCGACTTTCTCCTCCGCCAGGGCCCGGACTTTTCGCAAGCGCCGTCTGAGTGTCCGGCGAGTCTGCTCGCCGCTCTGCGGCGCGAACAACAAACCGACCGCAAGCCCGATCACCGCCCCCAGCAGGATCGGTTTGATCGATCCACCGTCCCGCTCCACGTACACTACATCGCGTTCCTCATCCCGTGACATATCGCTACTCCCCAGCCTCGGCGTCGTCAGTCGCGGTTACCAGGGCGCGCCGCAACGCGCTGTGTGCCTGATAGGGCGCATCGACATACTGTCGGACCAGCGACGCCGTGCCATTCACTTTGAGCTGATCGAATAGAAACCCGAACGTCCGCTCCAAGTCCGCGGCGATCGCATCTCGCGCACTCGGCGGCAATGACCACACCTCCTTCTTGAACGGACCGATCGCCTTCTTCCTGGCCTTGTAATAGAACTGCTCCGGCGTGTCACCATCCTTCTTCTCACTCTGGGCGTTTCCGTCCAGCCAGTCATACATCCGCTTCCGCAGCTCGCCCGGCAGGGCCGGATGGTCGAACACCATGCTCTGAAAATTGGTCGCCAGATGGATCTCCGCCGTCTCCAGCCGGGCGAAATGCCCGAAGGCATCAGACGGGAGCGTGCTGGCGCCGTGCTGAACCGCTCCGGACATGCCATACTCAGTGCGGGCCGCCTTGGACAAGGCGGCCAACGCATCGAGATCCAGTTTAACCTTGGCGATGCTGCCGTCCGGCATGACCACACCGCCGTGGCTGGTGCCAGTCTGGACCGAGATCTTGGAGATACCTTCCAGATTGCCAAATCGCCTCAGCGCGGTGGTGTAGCCTTCCATGAAGGCGCGGAGTTCCTCCACCGTGCTGTTCTTGTGCCCCACCTCGCCGATTTCCGCGCCGACAGATACCGAAACACCTTCCGGCTCCCGTTCTCGGATGAAGTGCGTGATCTCCGCCGCATGCTCGTAGTTGAGGCGCTGCTGCTCGAGGAGGGTAGGTTTTGAAAGGTCCACCAGCGTAGACGTGTCAACGTCGATGTTGTAGAACCCGGCCCCGATCTCTTCCGCGATGAGCTTCTTGACCTCGTCCACTTCGGCCTTGGGATCGGCCTGATACTTCTTGGCGTTGACTTGGCAGTGATCGCCCTGGATAAAGATGGGAAGCCCGTAGTCCTCCCGGAGAGCGGCCGCCAGGACGACGGAGACGTACTCCGCGGGCCGCTGGTCGGTATAGGCGATTTCCGAGCGAGCGATCTCCAGCAGGATCGCTCCCGCGTCACGGGCCTTGGCGGCGCGGAAGATGGCGCGGGCGGTATCGTAGGCCAGCATCCGCACGTTGATCGCCGGGACCGTGAACCCACCGCATCTGCCCGCGCCACGCGCGAAGTAGATCGGGCCAATGGACGATGGCCGGACGCCGACCGCCTGGCCAATTTCCCACAGCAACCAGCGGGCGGCCTCCCGCTCAGGCGCCGAGCCGAAGACTGCCGCAGCAACCAGTAGGTCAGTCGCCTCCGATTGGAGTTTGGCCGGCTTCGTCACTTTTACCTGGGCGCCATCGAGACGGACGGCACCGCCGAAAAGCTCGATGAGCTGGCTGCGGTGGTCGGTCATAAGTGACTGTCCCCTTGAGAGTTACACATGATGGTAATGTATGCCCACGACCGACGGGACGCCAGCACCCAACGACTTTCGAGGCGGCACAGGGTCGATGGACCGCTAGATCTGGTCCCCAGGGGGGAGCTCGATCGGCTCTGAGGGGAAGCCTGGGCGGCCCATTGCGGCGTAGGTCAGGCGTTTCCCTAACTCAACTCCTGGCTGGTCGAATGGATCGACGCCATACCAGGCGCCAGCGTAGCCGGTTGCGAGTTGGAAGAACATGAAGGCCTCGCCGAGCACCGCAGGGGTAAGTTCGGGGAGGTGCAACGAGCAATTCATCCGGCCCATCCGCGCCAAGGCGGCGGCCGTGGCCTGATATTCCGCTTGCAACAGCTCCCCGAGCGAGTGACCTGGAAGGTATGCGAGGTCTGCCGGCAGGCCGTCGCTGTTCGGGATCGTGACGTCCTCGGAAAATCGCTCCAGCGCGATGAAGGTGATCACCTTGTCATATGGTCCTTCCATGAACAGCTGGACCTGACTGTGCTGGTCCGTCGCACCGGTAGCAGCGACAGGGGTGGGCCCAACATGCACCTCCTGCCCCCGCCGGTCCCTAGCCTTGCCGAGACTCTCCGCCCAGAGCTGACGGAACCATTCCGCGAACTCCCGCAGCCGGTCCGTGTATGGCATCAACACGTGGATTCTCGCTCCCAGCGCGGTATCCGCCGCCCAATGGAGGGCGGCCCAAAGAGCCGCCGGGTTTTTGAGGAGATCATCCTCATCGGCGCGGACGATGGCCTCGCGTGCGCCCGCGAGCAGTCCTTCGATATCGATGCCGACCAACGCCGCCGGAAGGAGACCCACCGGCGACAGCACACTGAAGCGCCCCCCGACCTCCGGTGGAACCTCGAGCGCGGCAATACCCTCGCGGGTGGCGATCTCCCTCAGAGCTCCCTTCTTCGGATCCGTGGTGAAGACCAGATGCCGCGTCGCCGCTGGCCCCAAGGCCTGTTCCAGCCACTGCCGCACAACCAGGTACTGCGCCATCGTCTCGGCTGTCCCACCTGACTTACTGATCACATTCACCAGGGCGCGTCGCGGGTCGATGCGACGGAGCGCTTCGAGCACACTGGTGGGGTCCACATTGTCCAGCACGGTCAGCTTCGGAAAGAATTCCCGCCCCTCGTCGTCGAGCTCGTTCCATCCCGGGCGCTTGAGTGCGCTCAGCAGGGCCCTCATCCCGAGCGCCGAGCCGCCGATGCCCAACACCAGCACATGGTCAAAGGCCTGCCCCACACCTTCCGCGAATCGGCGAATCTGCTGCACCGACTGCGCCTGATCGCCCAAGCCATGGAAACCGTATTCGCCCTGGCTGCGCCGGACGCGGACCTCCGACCGCACCTCACCGAAGCGGCGGGCGAGTTCCGCCACTCGAGCTCGCGGAAGTCCATGTTCGCCATCGAGCCGATCGGCGAGGAGTCGTCCGTAGTGGAACCTCATGCGGGGACCTCGATCATGAGCCCGTCGTACGCCGGCGCGATGCCCGGAGGAAGCTGCCGCTCCAGTTCGGCGTGGCCGGTCTCGTGGGTGAGATGGGTGAAAAATGTGCGCTCCGCGCCCACGGCCTGTGCAATCTCGATTGCTTCGCCGATCGACAGATGGGTTGGATGGCTGCGCCACCACAGGGCGTTGAGCACGAGAACCTTGAGGCCCTTGAGGCTCGCATAGGCGCTCGCGGGGATGGCCTTGACGTCCGTGATATACGCGACCGGCCCGAAGCGATACCCGAAGACCCGGAGAAAGCCATGCTCGAAGGCGAGCGGCAGAACCGGGATCCCCGCGATGACCGTCGCGACGCCCGGTTCGAGCGGGCAGATCTCCAGTTGCGGCTTGGAGGTTCCTTCGAAGGCATGGACGTCCTGATCGAAGATGTAGCGGAACCCTTCCCGGATCCGCGACAGGGTCTCGGTCGGACCGTAGCAGCGGAGCGGCGCCTTGGCGCGGATCGAGAAGACCCGGAGATCGTCAATGCCATTCAGATGGTCGGCATGTTCGTGGGTGTAGAGCACGGCGTCGATGCGGCTGATCCCGGCCTCGAGCAGCTGAAGCCGGAGTTCCGGCGGCGTGTCGATCAGCAGGGCGTGGCCATTGTCCTCGACCACGGCTCCCGAGCGGCAGCGCCGATCCCGAGGATCCGCCGAGTGACACACCGCGCACGCACAGCCAATCTGCGGAATCCCGAACGACGTGCCGGTGCCCAGAAAGGTGAGCTTCAAAGCGCTTCGATCTTGAGGAAATTCGTGGTGCCCGGTACGTCAAAGGGGACACCTGCCGTGACGACCACCCGCTCTCCCGGCCGAGCGAGGCCGCGCTCGAGAATCTGGGTGCGCGCCTGATTCAGGAGGCCGTCATAATCACTGGAGTGGGTGGTGCGGATCGGAAGCACTCCCCAGACCAGCGAAAGGTGTCGATAGGTCTCCGCTTCCGGCGTCGCGCCGATGATCGGTACGGTGGGACGATAGGTGGCGACCTTGCGAGCGGTGAAACCGCTGCTGGTGAAGCATAGGATCAACGGGACCTGCAGGAGCTCGCTCGCCGCACAGACGGCCACCGCGATGGCGTCCTCGGTACGGGCCGGCGGGTTGGCGCCTTGGCGCGGATGACGGCGGTCTGCGCCCTCCCCGCCTCGCCGGCCAACCGCGGCGTCAAAGGCGATACTCCTGCCCGTCCGGTGCGCTTCCATCTCGCGTGCGATCCGGTCCATCGCGCGCACCGCCTCCAGCGGATACTCGCCCACGGCCGTTTCGGCGGAAAGCATCACGGCATCGGTACCATCCAAGATGGCGTTGGCCACATCCGAGGCTTCCGCACGAGTGGGGACCGGCGCGTGCACCATCGACTCGAGCATCTGGGTTGCGGTGATCACCGGCTTGCCATGGTGATTGGCCTCCCGGATGATCCGCTTCTGCATTAGCGGCACTTCCTCGAAGGGCAACTCGACGCCCAGGTCACCGCGGGCAACCATGATGGCATCGGAGGCTTCAAGAATCCCGCAGAGATCACGCAGGGCAGTGTCCTTCTCGATTTTCGCGATCAGCTTGATACTCTTTGGGACCAGCCGCCTGAGACCGTCGAGGTCGGCGGATTTCCGCACAAATGACAGCGCGATGTAGTCGACCCCCATCTCGACCGCCTGTACGGCATCCTCGCGATCCTTGTCGGTCAGCGCCGGGGCGCTCACATCGATGCCCGGGAGGTTCATCCCCTTGTTGGACTTGAGTTCGCCGCCGTATTCCACCGTCGCGACCACTCGTTCTCCCTGGACCTCATCCACCCGAACGGCGAGCAGCCCGTCGTCGAGCAAGATGCGAGAGCCGGGAAAGACGTCCCTGGCTATCGCATCGTAAGTCGTGGGAATCTCACCCGGCGTCACCACCGCTTCCGGGGCAAAGACCACACGCGCTCCCGGCACCAGCCGGATCGACTGTGCCAACTGCCCGACCCGGATTCGGGGGCCCTGCAGATCCACCAGCAGACCGATCGCTTGACGCCGCTCCTCCCGGACGCGCTGCACCATCGCGATCCACTCCCTGCGGATGTCGGGCGTTCCGTGCGAGGCATTGACCCGCACGACGTTTACCCCGGCGTCGAAGAGCGCATGCATCTGATCAGGGCTAGCCCAAGCGGGTCCCAGCGTGGCAACGATCTTGGTGCGGCGGATACCGGATTCAGTCACTGTGCTCCGAGGTGTCGATCCGAGCCGTAATGGAAACGGAAGGTGGGAGTTTAATCAGGCGGGCGTTGACTCGCTAAGCCGCGAACACCACCTCGCCACCGACCACGGTCAGCAGCGCCCGAGCACCGAGAAACGCTCGGCCAACGCCTCGCTCCACCGCGTCGTCGACCTCCCAGGCCACCAGATCGGCGTCGAAGCCGGGCGCGATGCGCCCGCGGCGCCCGGCGATTCCGCCCGCGATGGCGTTCCCGAGAGTGAACCCGCGCACCGCGTCTTCGAATCCGAGACGCTCCTCCGGGAACCACCCGAGGGGAAAACTCCCATCGGCGGCCACCCTGTCCATTGCCGCCTGAACCCCCAGGCGGGGATCGAGCGATGCCACCGGGACATCGCTCCCGAAAGCGAGCACCGTGCCTTCCCGGAGCAGGCTCCGAAGCGCATACGCCCCACGGGCGCGGTTCCCCCAGCGAGACTCAGCCAGCAGCACATCCCCTGGGAGATGCGCCGGCTGCATGGACACCACGATACCCGCGCCGGCCGCACGCGTTATGTCGTCAGGATGCACGCATTGGAAATGCTCGATTCGATGCGGCACCTGCACCCGGGGGAGCTGCTCGAGGAGACTCAGGGCCCTGCGAACCGCCGCGTCGCCGATTGCGTGCACGACGCAAGCGATCCCACCGTGCGCCGCAGCCTCGACCGCGCGCCGCGCCTCGGCCTCGGAAACGAGCGGCATCCCGGCGTCGCGCCCGTCTTCGTAAGGCGCCAGCATCCAAGCCGTCCGGCTCCCCAGGGTGCCGTCGAGAAACAGTTTGACCCCGCCGAGCGACAGCCAGTCCGAGCCCATCCCGCTCTGCACGCCGTTTCGAATCAGCATGCCCAGTTGAGCGACGGGAGGATGAAACAGGGTCCTCAGCCGCAGCTCGTCGGCCGCCTCCAGCACTCGAAAGGCCCGCAGTACGTCCGCCGCTTCAACATTGTGGATGCCGGTTATTCCCAAGCGGTGGGCCTCGGCCTGGGCTGCGCGCATCGCCTGCAGCAGGCCATCCGGATCCGAGGGTGGCAAGACCGCGCGGACCAACTCCTGAGCCCGCTCCAGCAGGACGCCGGTCGGTTCGCCAGTGGCGTCTCGGACGATGCGGCCTCCCTCCGGATCGGTGCTGTCGCGCGTGATTCCCGCGACCCTCAGGGCATCCGAGTTGACCCAGGCGGTGTGGACGTCGATGGACTCAAGGAACGTCGGTTGACTCGTGACCTCGTCCAGAACCCAGCGGTTCGGCAGAGCCTCCCAGCCGTTGGCGTCCCAACCATGCCCTCTAATCCATCCAGACTCCGCCAACCCCCGAGCAATCCGCTGGAGCGCCTCGGCGCGACTCGGCGCCCCCCCGAGTTGAACCCGACTCCGACTCTGGGCCCAAAAGCCAAAGTGGGTATGCCCATCAACGAAGCCTGGCGTAACGAGTGCATCCGGCAGATCGAAGCGAGGCACCCTCGTCGGCACCTTCCGCTCCAGCTCACCCGCGTCGCCGATCGCCCTGATGGCCCCGTGCTGCCACCAAACCGCGTTTCCGATCTCCCCAGCCTGAAGACTGAGGATTCGTCGAGCACGGAGTAGGCCGCTATGTGTGTAATTGGAGGGCGCAGACACGCCTGAAGATAGAGCGCTTTTGGAACCCCAGATCCAGCATTGGGGTGGAAAACTGACTCAGCCGTGACCAGTGCAACTTTTCCACATCTATGTGATGTAGGTCACGAAAGCGGATCTGCTAGTTACCTGAGTCTCCCACGCGTGTGGATTCAGTACTTTTTCCACATGTGGAATGGGGATTGTCGTGGAAGGCTCATGAGATCTCATAGTGGGAGAATGAGCTAGACCTGCAGATGGTTTTCCACTTGAAGCGGATTCCGTAACCACAATGCCCACAATGCGAAAAAGGCCTCCGCGGATGTTGAAAATGGCACTAGCGACAGTGTCGCTTCTCCCCTGTTAACTATGCACAGAATGTGCATAGAGATATCGTCCTTGCCGAATTGAGGGGTTCTCCACAGCTCCCTGGGCGCTTGCCGCTACTGCTGCTCGTGAAACAGGACCTCACCGCCTGGGCCGGAAATCCTTGCTCCGAGAAGGCGAATCGGAGAACGGTTGAGGATCCTGGCAATGTCTCCCTTCCCCTGGATTCGAAGCGCACCGGAAAGCGAGGCCGCGGAGGTGGCCTGGAGGTTAGTTGTGACAATCCAGAGGTGCCTCAGGGTACCGGCGAGAACCGCGAGCTGATGCACGGGCTGGGGGGTGAGTGTCGAATCCTGGCGGGGGTGGCCATCGAAGACGATTTCGGCATTGTCGAGCCTCATCCGGACGCGCTGGTCATCAGAGTCTTTGACTGGCCCCCGTTCCACTGTTATCCGGTCCATTGGGATCCGGTCCAACTCCATCTGCCGCTTGAGCCCAGAGGTAGTGGTCGCAAAGAGCCGGAGGAAGAGTCCTCGAGCCGTAGGGTCCAACCCGTCGCCGGCCGCAGCCACCCCCCACCACAGCAAGGCCAGGGGCTTACCGCCATCTCCCCGGCTGTAGACCCGTTTCTCGGCAGTCACTTCTTCAGGGAATGCCACACACAGTTGGCTGGGAACCCAGTCCGCATACTGTGGCTCGTCAGCCAGAACCCGCAGCAAAGGGGCCGGCAAGTCGCTCACTTCCCGGGCGGCCAAGGTTCGATAACCCCGGGCCAACCCATCCTGAGCCTCAGTGGGCTCAACCAGGAAGTGTACGCACCACTCCTCGCTGACTGCGCCGACCTCCCAGCGGCTCTTCACCTCGCCAGCGACCTCCTGAGCGTAAAGCAGGCGAGGAGGAAGAGTAGTGCTGATGCCGATGAGAGCGGCAGCAAAGATCAGCCGTCGAGTGCCGGCGGAACACTGATTCATAGAGGCTCTATTGAGTTATCTGGCTCGCCGCGCGTCCTGCACGGCGGACTTCAGGCTAGCGTATGCCTTGGGATCGAGAGCGCCGAACCTGAGGTCGGTGTAGCTGACCTTCCCCTTGGGGTCGATCACGAACACAGTGCGGCGATTGTATCCATCCTTGCCAGCGCTCCCGTACTTGCCCGAGACCTTCTGGTCCGGGTCGCTCAACAGCCGAAATGGTAAGCCAAGGCTCTGCGCAAAACGCTGATGGGTGGATAGGGAATCCGCGCTGATTCCGACAACCACGACGTCGCTCCCGAACAGGTCTGCGTACTGCGCGGTGAAGGTCTTCATCTGCGTGGTACAGCCAGAGGTAAAGTCCTTTGGATAGAAGGCCAGCACTACGACCTTGCCCCGCTGCAGGCTCAGGCCGAACCATGACTCATTGCCAATGGTGTCGGCGGAGGCCCAAGGCAGCGAGAAGTCCGGCGCCCGGTCTCCTTCCAGGGGGCCAGATACCAGCACGGCCGCGGGCCGACCCACCGTGGAATCCTGCCCGAACAGATTGGCTGGGGCTGCCACCAGACCCAAACCGGCGGCGAGTACCAGAGATCGAATATTCCGCATGCGCACTCCTAGTAGCCAGCGCCCGCGACGCGTCGGAGCGCGGGCTCGAATTGCTGATCGCCACCGACGCCGGTGTAGGTCACCTTCCCCGCCGCGTCAACTATGACCACGTACGACGTTGCCGGGGCCATATAGGCCCGTGTACTCGTTGCCTGGTCGTCGTACAGAATCCGGAACGGCACGTCGTGGTCCTGGAGATAGCGCCGAACCCGTTCGGGAGTCTGATTGACTGTCACATTCACCGCCAGAAACTCGACCCGCTCTCCGATGGACTTCCGCGCCTCACGCAGGCGCGGCAGCAGTTCCTCGCAATTAGGGCACCAGGTAGCCCAAAACTCGATCAGGACGGGCTTCTTGCCGACCCACTGGCCCAAGTCGACCGGCTTGCCATCGAGATCGTTGACGGCCACGACCGGCGCCTTGGCACCAACGGCGATTCCTGACTCATCCTGCGCGGCAGCCGACCGGGCGAGGAGCACACTGATGAGGCCGGCGGTGAGGCCGGCCTTGCCGACTAGCGAAGTCATGAGACCTTGCCCATCTGGATGAAGTAATACTCGGCCATTCCAAGCAGTACTACGCCTGCCCCACGTTTGATCCATACCGTCCAGCGACCGCTCTTGGGAAGGGCGCTCGACAGGCCGGTAATGATCCCCGTCGCGACCAGCAACGCCGTCATTCCCAGCGAGAAGACGAACAGGTACATGAAACCCAACACGCCACTCTGGGTGGCTGTGACAAAGGTCAGGGCTGCCGCGAAGGCCGGCGCGCCACAGGGGGCGGCTACCAGGCCGGAGGTCGCCCCCATGACCAAGGCCCCAGAATAGGACCCAGCCCCGAATCGTCCAGCCCATGTCAGTATCCGTCCGGGCACGACGACCGGAATGACGTCCAACATCGCCAGCGCAAAGATCAGCAGCAGGTTGCCTACCGCAAAGTAAGCCCAACGGTTGGAGCTCACCGCACCGAAGAGGGACCCAGTAAGCCCGGCGAGAAGACCCAGAAAGGCATACACCAGCGCAAGGCCGATTGCGTAGGTCAGCGTGAGGCCGATCGTCCGCGAGCGCGGGCGGTCCGGGGCGACCGTGCCTCCGAGCACACCCGCCACAATGGGAATCATCGGATAGACGCATGGGGTAAGGCTGGTAACGAGCCCGGCGCCGAACATAGTGACCAGCCCGAGGAGCGGGCGCTCGCGCAGCACGACGTCAAGTGGAAGCGCCATACCGGGACTCCACGTATTCGTTCAGGATCTTGAGGAAGTCGGGAACGATCGTGTCGCCCTTGAGGGTGATGAGAAGCCGCCCGTCCACGTAGACCGGCGCCTTGGGCTCTTCAAATGTCCCAGGCAGCGAAATACCGATGTTGGCATGCTTCGACTCACCGGGTCCGTTCACTACGCATCCCATCACGGCCACCTTCAGCTCCTCGACGCCCCGGTACCGGCCTCGCCAGGCCGGCATCTGGTCACGGAGGTAACACTGGATGTCGTCGGCCATCTGCTGGAAGAATGTGCTCGTGGTCCGCCCGCATCCCGGACACGCGGTGACCTGGGGCGTAAAGCTGCGTAGCCCGAGCGACTGCAGAATCTGCTGCGCGACCAGCACTTCCTCGGTCCGGTCGCCGCCCGGCTTCGGAGTGAGCGAGACGCGAATCGTGTCTCCAATTCCTTCCTGCAGCAAAATGGCAAGGCCGGAAGCGCTGGCCACGATCCCCCGCATCCCCATTCCCGCTTCGGTCAGGCCCAGATGCAAGGGATAGTCGCATCGGAGCGCGAGCATGCGATACACGTCCACCAGGTCCTGGACTCCGGAGACCTTGGCGCTGAGGAGGATGCGGTCGTGACCCATGCCGAGCGCCTCGGCGCGCGCGGCGGACCGAAGCGCGCTCTCCACCATCGCATCCATCATGACCTCCCTGGCGTCGCGCGGGGCCGCGAGCCGGGCATTTGCGTCCATCAGCTCGGTCAACAAGATCTGGTCGAGCGACCCCCAGTTCACCCCGATACGCACCGGCTTGTCGTGCCGGAGCGCCACTGCAATGATGGCGCTGAAGTTCTCGTCGGCTCGTTTACCGCCAACATTCCCGGGGTTGATGCGATACTTGGCGAGCGCGCGGGCACAGTCGGGGTACCGGGTGAGCAGAATGTGCCCGTTGTAGTGGAAGTCGCCGATGACAGGGACCGTGATGCCCTGCCCCGCCAACCTCTCGACTATCGCCGGGACGGCCGCCGCCGCCGCCTCGTTGTTGACTGTGACCCGAACCAGTTGACTCCCGGCCTCGGCGAGCGCCGCCACCTGCCGGATCGTCCCGGGGACGTCCGCAGTGTCGGTGTTGGTCATGGACTGCACGACGATCGGGAAGGCGCTGCCGACCAGGACCGAACCGATCCGGGCCGTAACGGTTTGGCGGCGCGCTAGTTCTTGCATGGGTGGAATATATGCGGGCCCTCGCCCGCGACGATCGACGGGCGGAACTAGGAGCGATCGAAGGCGGCGGCGGTAATCGCGGCGAGATCGTCGGACACGAGCACCAGATCCCCCACTGAGGCGCTGTCCGTCACGTGCTCGATGCGGCGGGCGCTCGGAATGGCGATGACGGTGCCACCCTGCGCGAGCACCCATCCCAAACACACAGCATGGGGCGTGGCGCCGATTCGACTGCCGATGGCAGCCAATGTGGGATGGGAGGTGAGCTTCTTGGTCAATCGGCCTCCTCCCGTCGGGCTGTAGGCCAGGAAACCGATCCCCTGGCGGCCGCAGTACTCCACGACTCCATCGAACAGTGCCTCGCGGAAATATGGATTCAGGCGATTCTGGACTGACGTCACCTGAACCAGCGATTCAGCCAGGCGAATCTGTTCCACGGAGACGTTGGAAAGGCCGATCCAGCGGATCTTTCCCGCCCGCTGCAGTTCCCCGAGGGTCCCCACACTGTCCGCAAAGGGAATAGCAGGGTCTGGGGCATGTAGCTGATACAGGGCAATCTGTTCCACACCCAGTGCCTGGAGCGATGCGTCGCAAGCGCTCCGCAGGTGTTCGGGGCTGCAATCCCGATCCCAGCGACCACCGGTCCGGACAATTCCTCCTTTGGTCGCAACCAGAATTCTCTCCCGCGGCCCCTTCCAGTCTCGAAGCGCGCGCGCGATGAGTCGCTCGTTGTGGCCCGTTTCGTTCAGCTCAAGGCAGTAGGCGTCCGCCGTGTCGATGAGTGTCATTCCCGCATCGAGGGCGGCGTGAATAACCCGGATCCCCTGTTCCTCGGAGGGCCGATCCATGATCGACAGGTGCATGCCCCCATAGCCGATTACCGAGACAGGGGTCGCGCTAGGACCGAGCGGGCGGATACGCATCAGTGCCGCGCGCTCCGTTCGAAGGCCAGGACCTGGGCGAGAGCAGAGTCGGCCGACTCCATCACATCTATGGTGTGGGGACCGCAGCTGTCAGAAGTCGCGGGATTCTGATGCGCTGGAACGGCGAGCGGAAAGCCCACCTGCGGGGTCATGTCCAGGACACCCCGGGGCGGAGGAAGGCCATTCAGCGCATGCCCAGCTGGGCGATGAGTCGGAAGGCCTCCTTCTCGGTGATGTCGCCGGCGTCGATCAAAGGCTTCAGTGCCGCCTGGACCTCCTCGCGACCGCCGTCCACGCGACGCTCGCGCAATTCCTGGATGACCCGTGCGAACCGCATATCGTATTCATCGTTCTTGATCTCACCACCGCGCCGGGCGGCAGAAAGCTTCGCAATTTCCTGGGCGATCCGCGCCGGCTTGATGGGGGTCAGGTCGCTGGACTGTTCGGACATCCTGGAAACCTCGGAGAGAAGGATTCGGGGTAACTGAACTGCTGAGCCAAGCTACTCGGGATGTGCCCGACGCACCAGCAGTGTTTCACCCGCCGCGCCGCTCGGCCGCAGCGATCGACTGTGTCGGATCCGCGCCCGCCCATGTCACGTCGGCGGTGGGCCCGTATGTCGCCGGTACGCGATCGGCGAGGAGCCGCAGGCAGACACCAATCTGGGCGCGGTGGTGGGCTGTGTGCAGAAGCCGGCGCCAGAAGACCCAGATGCGCTCGCGGGTGACATCGAAGAAAGGGACCGGGGCGAGCCAGAAGCCCTCGTCCCCCCGCGCCAGCGCCACCAGCCGAGGCTGAGCCAGCGCCACGTAACGGGTGACGTAGGCCGGCACGGAGGGCGAGTCGCCCTCGGGTAGGAGCTGAGCCGCTGGGGGTTCCGTCAGACCCACGAACTCGGCGAAGAATCGCCGCTCGGAGAGAATCTGGTGGGTGATGATTTCCCGCACCGTGCTGCTCTTGGCATGTGAACGGAAGCCGAGCTGATCGTCTCGAAGCTCACTCCAGACAGCTGCGGTCTTATTGGTTTCGGAGGCGTAGGTGTCGAGGAGGTGCTGAAAGAGTCTGTGGGCCGCGCGGGGCACCTCCGACGCCTGGACGAACTCGTGTTCGTATTGCACAGGTTTCTCCCGAGGATTCCCGAGGATGAGAAGATGACGGGGAACAATTTTCGCGCACCTGAATCAGCGAGAGCACCATTCGTCAGACGAGCGTTGCATGACAGAATTGTAATCGGCAGTGCCCGGTTGCGGGTGACCTCGATCACCGGCGGGAGCGCCCTTCCGGGTTAGCCATATAGTGGCGTTGGGGCAGTCCCTCATTGCCCGGCGTTTTCGCAGCAATGCAGAACCCTTCCAGGAAGTGGAGATGATGATCATGAAGCGAATCCCCCTCTCGCTCGCCGCAGCCGGCGCCGCCTTGGCCGTTCTGGGTGCAGCCCCTGCGTTGAGCATGAGTGCCCTTCAGGCGCAGTCGACCGCGACTCCCACCCCAGCGACAACGCAAGCAGTCGCTCCGACCGTTCCGGCGGAGCTGAAGGCGTTGTTCGATGGCGTCACCCTGACTGAAGCGCAGATCAAGCAGGTTCAGGCAATCCATGTGAAGTATCCGGCACCTACGCAGCCCGATTCCACCAAGCCGGGGATGGGCGCGGGCGTAGTCGACCGTCGTGCAGACGAGGCGAAGGAACTTCGTACTATCCTGACACCCGACCAGGTGAAGGTGTTCGACAAGAACCTGGCACAGGTGAAGGCGACCTGGAAGAAGCCAGGCTACTAGGCTGAAGGATGTCCACGAAGCAGCGGGGGCGGACCCAATGTCCGCCCCCGCTGTCGTTTAGCCACCGAAAAGCCGACGGGGCGGATGTCATGTCCGCCCCGTCGGCCGCTTCGTAGGGCGGAGCTAGTCTCCGTCCCTACCCATCATCCGCACTCCGAGAAGCCGCAGACATGGCACTTCATGCAGCCCTCCGCAAACTCCAGTTGCGAGCCGCAGTCGGGGCAGGCGCCGGTCAGCACGGGCTGCTGGTGGATGAGGTTGAGCTGTTCACCAGCCTCCGTGACACGAGCCTCCACCTCTCCAATCGTGGTTACGGTCGCGCTTGCCAATCCGCCCGACATGGCGCCGCCGGACAGGAGCTCCTGCTGCACCCCCGCCTTGTCCTGCATCCAGCGCTCAATCGCGATACCCACCGCGTCAGGCACGGACAGGACCTTGTTCGGTCCGAGGCCGATAGCCCGGTCGGAACTGATGCCGCGGATCTGTCGGTGTACTTCCCGAATCGGAATGCCGGAGCGGAGCGCCAGGCTGATGAGCCGCCCCATGGCCTCGACATCGGCCATGATTGCTCCGCCGGCCTTGCCCAGACTCATGAACACCTCGAACGGCTGACCGCGATCGTCCTCGGTGATCGTGACGTAGAGCGTCCCGAGCGGCGTATCGACCCGGCGGGTCACCCCGCGCAGGGTGTCCGGCCGCGAGCGCTTCTGGCGGCGCTGCAGATTCTCCGCCTCGAGATCGTGTACGAGGGTCCGGAGACGCTCGTTCTCGGCCCGGATTTCGGCGATCTCCCCATGCAGATCCGCTGCCTCGGCGCGCGCGGGAACCTGACCTGAGCCCTCGACCATGGACCCAAGATCGCTCCGGGCTTCGGCATGACCTGAGGTGGTCGCCTGCTCCGCCACTTTCTTGGCCATGCTGCCGGTGGAGAGCACTTGCATGTCGCGGCTGCCGTCGCGGTAGACGGTGACACCCTTACAACCGAGCTTGTACGCCAGCCGATAGATCTCTTCCACGTAAGCTTCGCTCGAGTCGTTGGCGAAGTTGCACGTCTTGGAGATAGCGCTGTCGTTATGCGCCTGAAAGGCGGCCTGCATGCGGATGTGCCATTCGGGCTTGATGTCATTCGCCGTGGCGAACACGGACTGCCACTTCTGCGGCACCTCGGGGAACCGGATGTGCCCCGCCTCGGCGATCCGCTTCATCAACTCTTCCGAATACCATCCCTCCCGCTGAGCGATCGCGACGAAGTCCTCGTTCACATCAGGCATGAGCACGCCGGCCTGGTTGCGCATGAACGCCACGGCAAACAGCGGCTCGATGCCCGAGCTGCATCCGGCGATGATGGAAATCGTCCCGGTGGGAGCCACGGTGGTCACGTTGCAGTTGCGCAGGCGGCGCATCGGCCGGACGCGATTGCCATCGGCATCGCGCGCAGCCGTTGCATCTGGCCCCCAGATGCTCCGCTCCCACTCGGCGAACGGTCCCCGCTGGGTCGCGAGCCGCTCGGATTCAACCTTGGACTCCTCGTCCACGAAGGCCATGATCCGCCGCCCCATCTCGACCCCTTCCTCACTGTCGTAGGCGATGCCCAGCCGGATGAGCAGGTCCGCCATCCCCATCACACCGAGTCCGATCCGCCGGATCCGCTTGGACAGGTCATCGATCTCGGGGAGCGGATAGTTGTTGGCGTCGATGACGTTCTCGAGGAAGTGGGTGGACAGGTGGGTGACTTGGCGCATGTGCTCCCAGTCGACCTGCCCGTCCTTCACGAAATACCCGACGTTGATCGACCCGAGGTTACAGACATCGTACGGCAGCAGGGGCTGCTCGCCGCAGGGGTTGGTCGCCTCGTAGGCGCCCAACTGCGGGACCGGGTTGTAGTAATTGGCGCGATCGATGAAGAACACGCCCGGCTCACCGGTCTTCCAGGCGCCGTGGATGATCCGGTTCCATACCTCCCGCGCCTTGAGGCTCCCGGTCACTTTCCGGGTCTTCGGATGGATGAGATCGTACTCCCCATCCTGTTCCACCGCGGCCATGAAGGCATCGGTCACGGCCACCGAGATATTGAAGTTGGTGATCTTGGTGATGTCGTTCTTGCAGGCGATGAAGTCGAGGATATCCGGGTGATCCACCCGCAGAATCCCCATATTGGCGCCGCGCCTGGTCCCGCCCTGCTTGACGACATCAGTGGAAGCGTCATACAGGCTCATGAAGGAAATCGGGCCGCTCGCGACACCCATGGTGGAACGCACGATGTCGTTCTTGGGACGAAGCCGCGAGAAGCTGAAGCCGGTCCCGCCGCCCGACTGATGCACGAGGGCCATGGCGCGGAGCGTATCGTAGATCCCGTTCCGGCCATTCGAGAGGGTGTCCTCCACCGGCAGCACGAAACAGGCGGAGAGCTGTCCCAATGGCCGGCCGGCGTTCATCAAGGTTGGCGAGTTTGGCATGAACATCCGGTGGGCCATCAAGCCGAAGAACGCCTCGGCCAGCGCCTCCACCGCCCCCGCCGAGGCGCCGTACTTCAGATCCGGTTCGGCGATGGTCCGGGCGACCCGCCAGAAGAGATCCGGGGCCGACTCGGTCGGCTTACCCTGATCGTCCTTGATGAGGTAGCGCTTTTCCAGCACCGTGATCGCGTTGGCGGAGAGATCCAGCGAGTGCTTTGCGTCCGGAGAGTTCATGGTCCGTCCCTGACTCGTTGAGCGAGTCTGTAACCGTCAAGCCATCAATGAGCAACGATTGTGTCTTTAGTGGGGAGAGTGGGGAGTCAAAAGTAGGAGGGGCGGTCGCTGGCGACAATACGCGGAGAAAGCCACGCAATTGCGTGCAAAACGAGTTTGCACATCACAAACATGCTGCAAGCCCTCCGCGCGTCAGAACTGCCGACATTCCCAACGCTTCACCTGCGTGTGATATCAGCCCTTGACAAGCGGAAAATTTCCAGCACGGTGCCGCTTCGCCTGCTCCACGTAATGTTGCCACGTCTCCTCAATCCTTCGACGTAACACCTCGTCAACTGGGCGGACCACCTTGCCGGGGACGCCCATCACCAGCGATCCGGCGGGGACGCTCATGCCCTCCCGAAGTACCGCACCCGCCGCGATGACGCTTCCCCGCCCCACCGTCACCCGGTTGAGGAGAATGCTCCCCATGCCAATCAGGCACTCATCCTCCACCGTGCAGCCGTGAAGGATGACCCGGTGTCCGACTCCTACCCGGCTACCGATCGTGCAGGGGACGCCTTCATCCACGTGGACGATGGTGCCGTCCTGCAGGTTGGTCTGGCTCCCGATCTGGATGGGCGCCATGTCGCCTCGCAGCACCGCGCCGTACCAAACGCTCGCATCCTCGCCCAGGCTGACGTTGCCCATCACCGCGGCGGACGGCGCGATGAAGGCGCTGTGGTGGATTTTCGGATGATTCACGGAGTGTCGGGGAAGAACGCGGCCTGCGTCCAACCATCCACCGGCTGACCCTCGAGGATTGCGGGGGTCCACCGGAGTGTCTGGGCGTGGTCTTCGACTGCTTTGGTGAAAGCAGGTTCGTTCGATGGCGTCTTGGTTAGGACCGCGAGCGTCCTGCCTTGGCGCGACACCTTGACCACCAGCACCACGTCCGAAGGTACACCCGTCACGCCGTCCGGGACCGGCACCCGTGTCGGTCCAATGGGCATGGGTCGATTGTCGTAGCACATCGCGCCGAAACGGTTCGCCGCGGAAGGATGGTCGCAGTCGAGTCGGGCCAGCGCCCGGCGACGCAACTCGGCCCGCGATCCGGGCGGCAACACGGGGGCATTGGTGGCGCTCAACGTCGGCGTAACCACCAGCGTCTTGCCCGATTCGACCTTGACGCTGTCAGTGAAGAATAGAAACCCGGGCGCCGACACTCCGAGTTCATGCCAGCCGGTGGAGACCCGAATCCCCCCGCCTGGCTGAGTCACCGGCTTGGCGTCGACGAAGACCTGGGAGCGTGGCGGAAGATTGGCAAGCTGGAGCATGCCACTTTCACCGTTGCTGGCATCGGCGGCCCGGCGAGGCACCGACACTGGTGGCGCGGGCTTCGACGGTTTCGGTTCAACCGCCGGCGCGGAGTCGAATTGGGAGAGTTCCCGCATGAGCACTGAGTCGGGAATCGCGGTGCTGTCGGGTACGGCGGACTGAACCGATTCCGGTGGAACCGTCACCGGCAGACTGTCAGGAACCGTCCTGGTACCGAGCATCCCGTGCTTATAAAGGTAGGAGGCACCCGTAGCGAAACCGAGCACCGCCAACAGGGCGAGGAGCCATGGCACCCAGTTATTGGTCGGCTCGGGGGCTGCCACCGATCGCCGCATGACCGGGCGACGGGGAGTGTCGGAACCGACGGTTGGGGTCGCCGGAGGTTGGGTCGACTGCACTGGATTGCCGCGGCGCGCGCCAGGGCCCGAAACCGGGTTCAGGGTGATGGACTGCGCCGGGAGCGGAGTGGTGGACTGGACCGACAGGATCGGCCTGGGCGGCGGAGACCCTCCGCGGGGCGACCGATTCGCGGGGCTGACCTTCCAGGGCCTTGAGCAGCGCGTCCGCGTCCTGATAGCGATCGAATGGGTCCTTCATGATGAGCTTCTTGATGACTTCGAAGAGCCGCCGCTCCTCCGAGGTGTCGAGCAGCGGCACTGGAATCGGCTCCATGATGTGCTTGTACCCGATCGAAAAGCTGTCCTCGCCGTCGTACGGTACGTCTCCTACGAGCGCCTGATAGGCCAGCACGCCGAGGCTGTAGAGGTCGCTCCGGCCGTCGATGCTTTGGGCACGGGCCTGCTCGGGGCTCATATAGTGCGGCGTACCGATGGACATCCCGGTCCCCGTCAGCTTGGACCCACTGCCCGCCTTGGCAATGCCGAAGTCGGTCACAACACACTGTCCGAACTCGTCGAACATGATGTTGTCCGGCTTGATGTCCCGGTGGACGATGCCGCGCTTATGGGCGTAGCCGAGGGCGCTTCCGACGTCGGTCAGGAGCTTCCGGATCTCCGCGGGTGCGAGCTTCTTGCGATCGCCCAGCACCCGCGAGAGCGAGCCTCCGCGCAGCAGCTTCATCACGAAGTAGATCACCCGACCGTTCTTGCCGACGCGGTAGATGGGGATGATGTTGGGATGTTCGAGCCCCGCGGCGGTACGCGCCTCACGGGTGAAGCGCTCGACAAACTCCGCATCGAAGGCGAGCGAAAACGGCAGGATCTTGACGGCGATTTCCCGCTCGAGGTGCTTATCCCGGGCGCGGTAAACGATCGCCATGCCGCCGCGACCGAGCTCTTCGAGCAGCTCGTATTCCTCGGCGAGCGCCTCGTTGACGATATCGCGTTCGGTGACGTCGCCAGTGGCGATCGCCTGGACGGGGGAGGTGACGCGCAAATCCAGGCCACACGTCGGGCAGAACTGAGTGGCCTTCTGGACTTCCGTTCCGCACCTTGAACAGAACATGGCCGAACCTTATGCGGTCCGGTGATGTTAGGTCAAGCGTCTGAGGACGTTGAAGTTAGGTTCGGCACCTAGTCTCGTACCTCGAACCTCGAACGGTTGCGCCGCACCATGCCGCTTCCGTCCTTCGCGATTACCTCGATCCAGTACCGACCGGCGGACAGGCGCTCCAGCGAAACGGTGCGGCGGAAGCGGGTCGCCAACCCCTCGGCCTGGTCCTGGAACGAGAGTCGGATGGCAGGTTTTTTCGAGCCGAAGATGCCCAGGAGCCCTCCGCCCCCCTGTTTGGTCACAACGACTTGGGTTTCGACTGGTGCTCCGGCAGCCAGGCCGTAGACCTCGTAATAGAGCTCCATGGCGGAGGTGCGCCGGTACCGGCCCAGGGGATTGAACCACACGGTGTCCGACGCCGTTGGCTGCCACATCAGATTCGTCTCTCGCGACCCGAGAACCAGCCCGCTCAGCTCGAACTCCCTTCCCGTGAAGTCGCCGGCGGTGATCGTATCGGCGGCGAGGATGACGCCGTTGTCATCCCCCTGCTCCACCGCGAGCCGATACACCAGGTGGCCTGGCGAAACCGGCACCAGGAGCTGACCCACCAGGTGGAGCCCGGGCGCCACGGCCTCGCGCGAGACGAATAGCCGGGTCGTGTCTACCACCGCGACGGCGCGGCCGGTCCGGTCGAGGACGCTCAATCGGAGCCGGACAGGATAGAGATGACCACGGTCGGTGGGAACCTCGTGGAGGGCCGCTCCAGGGATCGCATAGGCCACGTGCAGCAGGCTGCCGGCGGAATCCGCACCGGCCACAACCACATCGACCTCCAGCTGGAGCCGGCGCGCGTAGCTGAACTCGTAGCTGTCGGTCCTGGTCCCGAGGGCGATGCTCCTTCGTCCGAGCAGCCGCTCCTCGGTCATGAATTTCTGGGAACCGGCCGGCCCCGCCGTGAGCAGCTTGGTGTAGATCGGAGAGAACGTCTCACGACTCGACAGGAGCTCGTTGAATCGCCCGACGACCACGGTGTTGGATCGGTCGCCGCGGAGCGCAATCGCGTCGCCGAAGCCGAGCACGTCGAAGAGGCTCTCGACCAGTTTGTAGTCCTGCACGTCCTCCCGCGCCACGAAATGGAAGATCAGGTCCCCATCCGCCCGTTCGTAGTGCCAGGACTCATTCAACTGCATACCGGGAGCGTTGTAGGTCGCCCGGTGGGTCGGTTCACCGTGGCGGACGTAGATCACACCGCGGTCATCATACTCCTGGCTACCGCTCCGGTAGCGCTCCACAATGTCGTAGTGCCGACTGGTGGTGACGAGCTGGAAGTTCTTCCGGGCGTAGAATACCCGCCGATAGTGTTCGCGCAGCCGCTCCCCGTCCGCCAGCAGGGCTGCCCGGTCGCGCTGACCCCAAAACCGGTGCAGGAAGGCTACCCGGAACTCCCCATTGGTCCGGTCGTACTCGGCGAGTGCGCTATCGTTGGCAACGATCTCGAGGTCCGAGCGGTAGGCGGCGATGGTGGTCGAGTCATCACTCACCGCCCCCTCGTAGTACGCCCGCTGTCCACCCAGCGACCCGCGCAGAAACTGGGTACGGGCCAACTCCAGCAGGCCGAGACCGTGATTGCCGCCATGGTCCAGATAGCCCTGGAACGCGGCTAGCGCGGAGTCCACGTCGCCTACCTCGCGTTCCACTCGACCGCGATACAGCAGGACCTCCGGGTTGGCGGCGGCTGAGGTTGCGGCCGCCTGCCGGAAGGCTTCCCGGGCCAGCGTGGTCTTGATATTGACGCGCTGTCGGAGGGCGGTGGAGGCCAGTTCGACGAGCCCGCGCACGAAGGATGGGTCGGCTTGCACTGATCGCGCGTACGCGTTGGCGGCGCGACTGAGATGGTCCTTCCCGAACATCGCCTGGAGGCCCTGCACGATCGACACCTGCGAATCGCCCACCCGGTCTTCCGCGATGCCGAGTCCGTACCAGCTCCAGGGCCAGGTCGGCTCAAGCTCCGTGGCCCATTCGAACTCACCGGCTCCATCATCGTAGCGGGAATGGCTTCCGAGGTCTCCCAGCCGGACCGCGACGAACCCGAGCCGGAGATGCTGCAGGGCATTCTGGCGGTCCATCTTGGCTACCGCGATCAGGCGCTGTTCCAGCACGACCAGCGCATTACTGTCGTTCACGGCGTCGAGGGAGTCCCGGAATCGCTGCAGCGTTACGCGATCCTCGGGCGACTGCGCCATGGCAGTCGCCGATACAATGAGGGCCAGGACTGGACCCAGGTGAGACAGAAGGAAACGTACGCGCATGTAGTCTCGTGAAACGGGGGGGCTCTAGCGCTAGGGGACGTTGGCCCCCTGTTCGGACGCCACACGTTTCAAATACGCGACGATGCCATCTCGCACGGCAAGCGCGTAGGCCCGGCGTCCCTCGGGCTGGCGGAGTGCGGCCTCCTGGTCCGGAAGCATCATGAACAACCCCTCGGTCAGGACCGAAGGCATCCAGGTCGGCCGGACAAGGGCCAGAGTCTCCACGAGTCGTTCCAAGATCGCGGACCCCGAGCCGCTCAACCAGCGCCTGCTGTATTGCCCGCGCCAGAGGGAGGCTGCGCGGCTGATTGTAGAACACGCTGGCCCCATTGTTGGTGAACGGGTTCACCCCATCCGGCAATGCGTTGTTGTGCACCGAAACCAGCAGGTCCGCGCTGACAGAATCCGCCAGTTTCACCCGCGGGAGGAGGTCCAGACTCTGATCCCCCGTCCGGGTCATGATGACCCGCGCGCCATGCTCGGCCAGCAGGTCGCGGAGTTCGAGCGCCACACCCAGATTCGCCTCAGCCTCCCGGAGCCCGGTTGGACCAGTGGCACCGCCCGGCGGGTGGCCCGCATCGACTACGATCACCAGACCCTGAAGTGGGTGGCGCGAATCGATCGGCGGCGGCCGGCGGACCTCGAACACAAGCTCGTTCCGGACCCAGCGGGTTCGATATCCCCACACCGACGCCTGCAGTTGAAGGGTGATCGTCACTTCGTCGGCCGTTTCCTGCAGCCAGCGAATATCCCGGAGATAGGGGTCGGCCGTTCCGTACCGAGTCCAGTTGACGTCGCTCACCGAATTGTAGAGTCGGAGCACCAGCTGGTTCTCACCCTCCTCGACCCGAAACGGCACCCGCTGCGACATCGGAATACGCAACGCCAGGCGATCGGACGACGGAGTGAGCGTGATCGAGGAAACCGTCCCGCGCGTTGCAGGCGTCCCCGCGGGAAGTGGGAGGGCGTCCGCGACGGGGACCCAGGCCTCCTGATTGTGGGAGAGTCGAACCCGGAGATCGTCGCCGAGCCGTCCACTGATCACCGTGCGGGTGCCCGTGGGAAAGAACCAGTGATAGGTGGCACCGGGACGAGTTCGCCCCACCGTCAGGCTGTCGGTGTTGCCCTTAGAAGCGGTGTCATCGTTGAACTCGACCAGCTGAGAGACCGAATCGAGCAGTGCCAAGCGCAGCGGCCAGCGGACACGGGCGGTGTCGCTACCGATGATGGCTTCGAACATCACACTATCGCTGCCAGGCGGTTCGCCGGCTCGCCGGCTCGGCGACGGGATTGCCATGCAACAGGCTGGCGCGGACTGCTCGCCGCTCCCATTGCCCAGGAGTGGACCGGGCGAGGCTCCCAGCGCCACTCCCCGTATCGCACCGACGTATCGGTCGGTGCGTCGGGGAACGACAAGATTCGCGGTGTCGCGGTCGAACGCCAGAATGCCAGGTGCGACATCGGCCGGACCGGCGTCCGGAGCCAGCGGCACTACCGTTCCCCCAGGCAGGAGCAGCCGAACCGAGGCCCCCTCGGCCGCACGAACGCTGAGCGGCAGGTACTCGTCTGCAGGCCACCACGCCCGGCTGGCTGGGCTCACTGAGTTGGAGTCGATCCACACGACTCGTCCCGGCGCCGGCTGAAACCGCGGGACGCGGCGTACCGGATAGGTGAGGGTGGCTGAGTCCTCGCCAAGTCGAGCAACGAGGGCGAAGTTAAGGATCGAATCGGGGGCAACCGGGAGCCACGCGAGCCACGCGCCGTTGGGCCACACCGCCACGGCGAGTCCGTTGACCGTTAGGGTCGCCCTGCCGTCCCCCACCGAGCCAAACAGGAAGGTCGAGTCGCGCGCATCGATCACGTCGCTGGGGGACGGATAGACAACCGTGAGGCGAAGTGGACCGACCAGGGGTGACATTGGTGGCAACCGCGACTCTGGGGCAATCGGGACGGCGGGGCGGCCGGGCGGTGCGACTGGGGGTAATGGTGCGGGACCGCGCGGCGGCCCAGGCCGGGAGCAAGCGGCGGTGAGACCGAGCGCCAGCAGGGCCGAGCGCAGCCGGGAGTCGATCATGGGCTGCAAGGTACACAGCCACCGCGACTTACAGCAAACTGTCCGTTGACGCTCCCCCCGGCCATTCCTAGATTGCTGGTGGCGTCCCGCCTAGTCCCATCTCAGCCCGAGGAATACCGTATCGTCATTCATCCGGCGCGCGCTGGTTTGCACCCCGCTGGCTCCTGCAACTCGGAGAGGCCGCGGTGACGATTCCCATGCCTGAGGCTCCGCGCGGGGTCGCCACCGCGAGCGCGACTGTGAAGTGTCCTTCCTGCAATGCTCCGGTCGCGGGAGACCTCCCCTTCTGCGGTCAGTGTGGCACCCGCCTGACGCAGGCGCGAGCGGCGCATGCGTGCAATCGCTGCGGCCGGGTGAACGAGGGCGGCCTCAAGTATTGTCCCGCTTGCGGGGCAGCCTTTGGCGACACCGGCCCTCAGCCGGTTACCCCGGCGACGCCTCTCAAGGGAAGTGCCACGACCCCGCAGTTGGCGCTGTTGGATCGCGGCGGACAGGTGGCGCAGCGCTTCACGCTCCATAACGCGGTGACTACCCTGGGCCGGTCGGGTGCGGACATCAACTTTCCCGACGATGATTACCTGTCACCCCTGCACGCGCAGTTTCTTTTCATCGATGGCATCCTCACAGTCAGAGACCTGGGCAGTAAGAACGGCACCTGGCTGTACCTTGAGGAACCCCATAAGCTCAGCGACGGTGATCTGGTCCTGCTCGGCAGCCAGATCGTTCGGTTCCGTCGCCTCGGCTACCCTGGGCCGCGTCCCCCCGAGCAGGACCAGACCCGTCGCCTCGGCAGCCTCACCCCTTCGGCGGATATCGCGAACGTGGCGCAGGTCCGGGCCGATGGCAGCCCGCGGGACATCCTCACCCTCTCGCCGGGTCGCACGATCCGGGTGGGACGGGAGCAGGGTGATTGGCAGTTCCCCTACGATTCTTCCATGAGTGCGGTCCACGCCCTGATTCGGAGCGAGGACGCCGACTTCGTGCTGGTCGACGCCGGCAGTCGCAATGGGGTGGCGATCGCAGTGCGAGGTGAGCGCAGGGTGCCTCCCAACGCCCGACTCCTGGCCGGCGACCAAATGCTGCGTGCGGAGCTCGGATGAAGGTCTGTACCACCTGCGGTGCCGAGTATCCCGAGGAGAAGCTCTTTTGCGAGCGGGACGGGACCCCGCTGCGCAAATCGGGAGCGCTCAACGACCTGATGGGGCAGGTCATCGCCGATCGCTATCACATCACCAAGAAGCTGGGCGAAGGCGGCATGGGCCAGGTGTACCTGGCCGAGCACGTAAAAATGGGTCGCCGCTGCGCCATCAAGATCATGACACCGGGGACGATGAGCGACCCGGAAGCGATCAGCCGCTTCAATCGCGAGG
This sequence comes from uncultured Gemmatimonadales bacterium, assembly GCA_963748035.1. GTDB lineage: Bacteria > Gemmatimonadota > Gemmatimonadetes > Gemmatimonadales > GWC2-71-9 > JADJOM01. The sequence goes on from CAVVHO010000005.1 coordinate 1,349,504, forward strand.
CGGCGAACGCCAGCCGGATCAGCCACCCCAACGTCGCGGCCATTTATGACTTCGGTGAGACCTCCGACGGGCTGATCTATCTTGCGATGGAGTTCATCGAGGGTAAGAGCCTCACCGGGATCCTCGAGGAGACCGGTACGCTACCCCTGGCGCGCGCCGCGACGATGATCCAGCAGTGCGCCGAAGGTCTGCAGGCCGCCCACGACCTGGGCATCGTTCATCGGGATCTCAAGCCAGACAACATCATGGTTTCCACCACTCGCGGGAAGGACACCGTGAAGGTGGTGGACTTCGGCATTGCGAAGGCCATCGGAGGCGATGACGGGGCGGCACAAAAGGTCACCAAGACCGGATTTGTCGTCGGCACGCCCGAGTACATGAGTCCGGAACAACTCTCCGGCGATCCCGTCGATGGCAGGAGCGACAACTATTCTCTCGGGCTGGTTTTCTACCGGATACTGACGGGAGCCTCTCCTTTCCCCGCCGACAGCCAGCAGGAAACCATGATCAAGCGGCTCACGGACGATCCACTCCCCTTGGCGGTGGCCCGTCCTGAGGTCCACTTCCCCCCAGAAGTTCAGCGGGTGCTGGATCGCGCGTTGATGCGCAACCCGAATGACCGCTACAAGAGCGCTGGGGATTTCGCCCGGGACGTGCGGAATCTGGCGACCCACTCGACCGGACAGGTGGACGTGGAGGCTGGGACCCAGAAGGTCCGTCCCGAGGACCTGAAGGGGATACCACCGGCGACTCGGGTGGACCCCCTGTCCGCCGAGAAGCGTCGAAAGGCCCCGGCTTCCACGCAACCGGTCCCTGCCGCTCCCGCGAAGAAGAGTGTCCCCGTTGTGCCTATAGCCGTGGCGGCCATACTGCTGGCCGGGGGTGGCGGCGTCTATGCGATGCGTGATCGCCTCTTCGGCGCAACGCCGCAGGCTGCGATTCCGGTGGATTCCGCCACAACTGTGCACACCGACACGACACGCAAGGCCCCTGACACCATCCAGACGCACGCCGCCGGCACGGCGGACTCCACCAAGAAGGTGACGCCCGGGGATCGGAACGGCGGGAATCGGCCGCCGCGCGACTCCGTCGTCAAGCCCGCCGGTGGAACGACGACCGTGCCGACAGGCGGCAAGGCCCGGGTGGAGCTGCCGAGCATAGACGACGTGCTGAGCGACGATGCGAATGTCCGGAGCCGCGTGCGGCAGGAAGCGCGCAGCGTCTACAATCGAAGCGACGTCCTCGACAGTCTGCGCGCCGAGGCGGCGATGATGGTAGGACAGACGTTCACCATGGATGGTAATTTCCGTGACGCCGAGCATTGGCTCGACCTTGCGGTGAAGACCAATCCGCTGGCGCTTTACAAGAGGCTTCTCACTGATGCGCGGCAGAACCTGCAGCGCACCGGACAGAACTGAGGCTCCGTGGCCACCGTCCACATCTCCGTCTTCGGCAAGACTGACGTCGGTCAGACCCGCGAGCACAACGAGGACACCTTCCTCGTGGCGGACTTGTCACGTCGGGTGGCCAGCCTGCAGCCCGAGGTGCGTGAACACGCAGTCGGGCCCCGGGGCTCGCTGTTCATGGTTGCCGACGGGATGGGCGGCGCCGCGGCAGGCGAGGTAGCCAGCCGTATGGCGGCCGATCTGGTGTTCAGCCATATGAGCCAGGTGTGGGCCGAAGACGGCGACGCCAGCGCGCAGCGCTTCGCATATCGAATGAAAGAAGCGGTTGAGCTCGCGAACAGCCGGATTCACGTTCACGCCCGGGAGCACCCTGAGGTGCGTGGCATGGGCACCACCGCGACTGTCGCGGGCGTCTTCGGCTCCGACCTGTACCTTGCCCAGGTCGGTGACAGCCGGGCCTATCTCATCCGCAACAAGCAGATCACCCAGATAACCAAGGACCAGTCATTGATGCAACGGCTGGTCGAAGCCGGTGAAATCACCGAGGAAGAGGCGGAGCAGAGCGAGCGGCGAAACATCATCCTGCAGGCGCTGGGCCCGGACCCGCGAGTGAAGGTGGACCTCACCTATCAGTCCTTGCGCCGCGGCGATCTGCTGGTGCTCTGCTCCGACGGCCTCTCCGGCCAGGTCAAGAAGGAAGAGATCGCGGAGCTCGCCGCGTCGACGTCGGATCTCATGGAGTTGTGCTCCCGGCTTATCGAACTCGCCAACAGTCGCGGCGGGCCCGACAACATCACCGCTATTGCGGCCCGGTTCACCGGGGAAGCTCTCCCCGTCGCAGACGGTCAGGCCGAGGTAGGTCACCAGGTCTATCCCCTGACCGAGGGTGAGGCCACTACCGAGCCGGTTCCGGTCTACACCGGGAGCCCTGCCCCGGTCCCCATGGGCCAGCAGCCACCGCAGTCGCGCCGCCTCGTCCTCGCGCTTGTCGCCCTCCTAGTCCTGGCGTTGGCAGTTGCGTTCCTCCTCGGCAATGGCTGAGTACCCGGCCGCGGTATGAAAGCCCAATTCACGTTCATTTCCGGAAGTCGCGCCGGCCAGACTGACATCTTCAGTCAGCCCAACATCTCGATCGGCCGGCATCCCGAATCCGAACTCAAGTTCGACACCGACCGGGACCTCGATGTCTCCAGCCGCCACGCCGTTATCACGCGAGTAGGCGAGGCGTACATCCTCCGCGATCTGGGAAGCACCAACGGGACGTTCGTGAATGGCCGTCAGCTGGCGAAGGAGCAGGTGCTCGTGAGCAAGGACGTGATCCGTTTCGGACCCAACGGACCACAAGTCGAGTTCACCATGATCGGCGACGGCCGGGTGTCATCGGGAGGCCCTACTGCCGGCCCACCGCCAGCGGGGACCATGGTGTACGGAGGACAAGCGAGCACTCCGCCGCCCCCGGCGAGTCCGCCAGCTTCACGCCGGCCTTCCGCCGATCCCTCCCCGAGTCCGCGCCGTACGCCTGGCCCGGGCACGAGCACCAAGGTCCGGATGGAGGTGCATCGGCAAACCCGCCGCCTCAAGCGCACCTCGATCGCCCTTTTCGGGCTGCTGGTCCTCCTGTCGGGAGGCTTCCTGTGGCAGGCCCGGGAGACCGGTCGGCGCCTGACACAGCAACGCGCCATCCTGTTGGGGCAGGTCGACAGCCTGATGCAAGAAATCGAAACCATGGCCGCCGGGAACGAGGGCCTCAGGGCGGCGCTCGATTCGGCTCAGGCCACGGCCAGTCAACTGAGGCAGCAGCTTTCCTCAACTCCGAACGATGCCGCGAAATTCAATGAACTTCGTCGGCGCCTCGACGCCGCCGTACGCCAGCAGCGCACGCTGGCTGGTGCGGCGGCCATGGACGCGCGAGGTATTGCCGCGGCCAACCGTGACGCGGTCGCCCTGGTCTTTGTGCAGTTCCCGAACGGACAGGTCTTCACCGGCACTGCCTTCGCCGTTCGGTCGGATGCCAACGGCGGCCTGCTGATAACCAACAAGCACGTGGTCAGCGATTCCAACGGAACCCTCGCATCGCGGATCGGCGTGGTCTTCAACGGCACGCCGCAGAACTTCCGTGCCGACGTCGTGAAGCTGCATCCCGACGTCGATCTTGCGATGCTCCGGGTCACCGTTCACCGTGGGTTCCCCATCGTGAAGGGCTTGGCCGACAGCGTTCGCCACGTGGAGATGGGGGAGCCTGCTGCGGTGCTCGGGTTCCCCCTCGGCTTGGACCTCCCAGGAGGACAGGACTGGAACCAGCAGGGCGCCGCAGCCACCCTCACCCTCGGCACCGTTTCACGCACCCTCCCCAACCTCATCCAGCTCGACAGCTACGGCGCTCAGGGCTCTAGCGGGAGCCCCATCCTCGACCCCTCCGGCCGGGTCATTGGGGTCCTCTACGGCGGTCAGACCGGCACCAACGGCAGGATCATTTACGGTGTCCCGGTGCGTTTCGTGCATCAGCTCTTGGGCGGAACCCAGTAGAGCCAGGCCGCTCGGGGTGGCAACCCGCCTCGATTGCGTGACCCCGATCACTGTCCGATGGCCATCCACCCCACGATGATGGGAGTTATGGCGTTCATTCGGTCCCCATTTAGAGCATTTTCGGTCACTGGACGCCTCTTTTCGGGGATGGCAGCCGGGGGGATCCTGCTTTTCATCGTGGGCGTGAGTGCCGGTGCCTATTGGACTCTTCAGCGCATTGATACCGCAGTCCGCGAATCGGTTGGCCGGACGCTCACCACCGTTCTCGCGACCGCCCGAGAGGCTTCTCGCCACTGGGCCACGCGCCAGCAGGCCCTCGCGGCGACGATGGCGTCCACTCGAGAGCTGAGTGAGGCGGTAGCCCACTTGACCGTGGCCCGGGCCAAGAGCGGATTGCCGCAGGGGGACGCCAGCGAAGCGTATCGACTGCTCGAACCCGCCCTGCGCTCCGGCGGACTCGAGGGCTTCTGGATCGTGGCGCCGGACGAGTCAACCCTGCTCCGCTGGCCCGACTCGCTGCCCAGCGCAGTCCCCCGATTCATGATGCCGGCCATCGAACGGGCGCTCGACGGGCTGCCCTCGTTGAGCCCCTTCCCCGGCGATCGACGCGAGTCACCGCGGCAGGCCGCGGCGGCCCCGATCCGCGGAGCCAAGGGTGAGGCGGTAGGCATCCTGGTGATCGCGCTGCCGGCCCAGCAGGAACTGAATCGTCTGGCGGAACAGAACCACAACCGATCGCTAGGCCAGGTGTACTTCTTCGACCGCGCCGGTCGAATCCTCGGGATGAGCGATCCGGGGAGCGAGGGGATCTCAGGGGCGCTCCTGACGGAGCCAGGAACCCACCATCTGACTCGGATGGCGCGTTCGGCCACCGGCAGCGTCCCGGGTACCGATCTCGACGGTTACCGTGACTACCATGGCGATCTCGTCGTGGGGTCCTGGGAGTGGGACGAACAGCTCGGCCTCGGCATCGCGGCGGAGACCGACGCACAATCCGCCTATCACACAGTAGACACCGCCCGCAGCGCGCTGTTGGGCGGCCTGATCATCACTCTGGGGCTCTTTCTGGCCGTGCTGGCGACGCTCGTCCAATCGCGTCAGCGGGCCGTCGCGATGTCGGCGCTTCAGCGCCGGTTGGCGGCGGTGCTGGAGTCGACCACCGACCCGGTCTGCTTCGCGGACCGCGATGGGCGGCCGATCTACCTGAACGACGCTGGCCGGGCCCTTCTCGGCGATGGCCAGCCCAACGCGCCCCTCCTCCGGGGCGATCGGCCAGGTTGGACGCGAGTGCTCCTGCGACCGGAGGGGCTGGCCCGCGCCGCAGAGGCGGGGAGCTGGAGCGGCGAGGCAACGGTGCTGACGGCGGGGGGCCGCGAGGTCACTCTCTCCCAGGTGATCCTGTGTCACAGGGGATCTTCGGGCGCGGTGGACTTCTACTCGACCATCGCGCGTGATATCACCGACCGGAAGCAGTTGGAGCGGCGGCTTTCCGAGGAGAAGGAGCGCGCCGAAGTAACGCTCGGCTCGATTGGCGACGCAGTGGTGCGCACCGATGCCCACGGAATCATCGAATACGTCAACCCGGTCGCCGAACAGTTGCTGGGCTCACGGAACACCGAGTTGGTCGGCCGGCCTATCGGGAGCGTGCTTGCCCTGGTACACGAGACCACGCGCGAGCCACTCGAGAATCCGATCGAGACCTGCCTCCGGGAGAAGCGGGTGGTAGGCCGCTCGAATTTGTCGCTGCTGGTCCGCCCCGACGGCCGTGAGTTCGCGATCGACGACAGCGCTGCACCGGTGACCGACAATGACCGCGAGGTCATCGGCGCCGTGCTCGTCTTCCATGATGTCAGCCGTGCCCGTACCCTGTCGCGCCAACTGGCCCACCAGGCGAGCCACGACTTCCTCACCGGTCTGGTCAACCGGCACGAGTTCGAACGCCGAGTTGGCCGCGCGCTGACCCGGGCGCAACAGGAAGCCGTCACCCACGCTCTCTGCTTCCTTGACCTCGATCAGTTCAAGGTAGTCAACGATACCTGTGGCCACATCGCGGGCGACGAACTGCTCCGGCAGCTCGCCGGCGCCCTGCAGAAGAAGGTCCGGCGCCGGGATACGCTCGCACGCCTGGGCGGTGACGAGTTCGGCGTGTTGCTGGAGCACTGCCCGCCAGGCCAGGCCGCGCGGGTCGCCCACGAGCTACTGGAGACCGTGCAGGAGTTCCGCTTTGTCTGGGAGGGGAAGCCGTTCGCTCTCGGCGTGAGCGTCGGGGTGGTTCCGATTACCGGGGAGAGCGAGAGCCTTGCCGTCGTCCTGCGGGATGCGGACGCCGCCTGCTACGCGGCGAAGGAGCGGGGCCGGAACCGAGTGCACTTCTACGAGCCCAACGACGCCCTCATGGCCGTCCGGCAGGGAGAAATGCAGTGGGTCAGCCGCATCACCTCCGCGCTCGAGGAGCACCGCTTCCGCCTCTACGGTCAGTCGATCGTGCCTCTGGTGCCGCGACAGAACGAGCGAGCCCGAGTGGAGGTGTTGCTCCGGCTGATCGAGCGCGACGGTTCACTGATTTCTCCCGGCGCGTTCATCCCGGCGGCCGAGCGCTACAACCTGATGCCCGCGGTGGATCGCTGGGTGGTGCGGGAGGTCACGGCGCTCTACGGCAGGTACCGGGGCAACGGCGAGACGCCGATCGCATCCATCAATCTATCCGGCGGATCGCTAGGCGATCCGAGCATGCTGACCTTCGTCCGGGACCAACTCTCCAAGCACAATCTGTCGCCCGAATCGCTGTGTTTTGAAATCACCGAGACCGCCGCGATCGCGAACCTGGCGCAGGCCGCCCACTTCATCCGGGAACTCAAGAGCCTGGGGTGCTTGTTCGCGCTGGACGACTTCGGGAGTGGCATGTCCTCCTTTGCCTATCTGCAGACCCTTCCGGTCGACTACCTGAAGATTGCGGGAGCTTTCCTCCGGCACATCGAGAGTGATCCGGTGGAGTATGCCATGGTTGAGGCCATCAATCGCGTGGGGCACGTGATGCGGCTCAAGACGGTGGCGGAAGGCGTGGAGAATTTCGAAACCCTCGAGACCCTACGCAAGCTGGGCGTTGACTATGCTCAGGGGTATGCGATCAGCAAGCCCGAGCCACTTGAAGATCTCGCGAACCTCGGGATTCCCGCCTCGGTTACCGCAACAGGAGGCTACCGACGCCAAGCATCACCCCCGATCATCCAACGCTCCAGACCAACCATCGCCCGAGATCCCGGCTGAGGTTGCCAAGCGGCGCGAGGCCCGTTGCCCGCGCCCGTGGTCCCCAAGTCCCGCCCGGTCGCACCCGGCGGTAGAACCCCTCCAGCACTTCAGGTCGTTCCGGCGGCGTCAGTAGCATGACGGGCACCCAAATCGCCATCGTGCCGAAGGCGGCGATTGCCAGCTGCCCGCCATAGCCAATCGCCTTCTTTCACCTTTCACGTGGTCAGGCCCGCCCCCGACTCACCACCGCGCCCCTCACCGCCCTCCCCAACAAGCGGGCCACGGCCTCCTGCATCAGCGGCTGTCGGTGCCAGGCGAGAAGCAGCGGGCCGTCGCCGGGAATCTCCGCCGCGAGTCGGGGATGGCCGAAGACCACGACCAGGGCCGCGCCAGGGACAAGCGCCTGCAGCCGCTCGCGACTCTCGGGACCGAATCCCGCGCGGCCCTTCGCGGCGCGGGGCTCGGCGAACGCCAGGATCACCCGATGGCCCGCGTAACGCTCGCCAATTCCCTGGCGAGCCAGCGATCGCCGAACCAGGTCGTTCGGCCCCGGCGCGTACCACCCCCCCTGATCGTCATCGATGACAACGAGGTCGACGCCCCCCTCCAGTGATGGCATCGAACCCCGAAGCAGACCCTGGGTGAGCAGGGCGTCAGCGATGGCATCCGCTGTAACCCCGCTCAGGTCTGGCGCTACGCTCGATGGGGCAGCGACCGCTCTCGCCAGCGCCCGCTCATAGCGCGCCACAGACTCCTCCACACGGCGGGCCACACCCTTGTTGTCTTCCGCGGCGCGGCACAGCGCCGCGACTGTGGCCGCCAGATTCGGAGGATACAGCAGCACGTCACAGCCCGCGCTGAACGCTGCCAAGACTGCCTCCGCTTCTTCCAGTTCCGCCTGCGCGCCCTTCATGATTAGTGCGTCGGTCACCACCAGGCCATCGAACCCGAGTGTCGTCCGCAGGTGGCCCAGGATGGTCGCTGATCGGGTCGCAGGAACGCCACTCGGGTCCCAGGCAGGATAGGCCACATGCCCCGTCATGACGGCCGCCACACCAGCCTCGATCGCGGCTCGGAACGGCCGGAGGTCCGTCGCCTCAAGTTCCTTGAGCGACAGATCCACGGTGGGGAGCGCCTGGTGGGAATCGCGCCGGGTACGACCATGTCCGGGATAGTGTTTGGCGCACGCGAGAACGCCCTCTCCCTGCGCCGCCTGAATCCAAGCGGCCACCGCGCCGCTCACCACCTCGGGCACGGCTCCGAACGACCGGGTCTGGACGATTGGGTTTTCCGGTTCGATGTCCAGGTCGGCGTCGGGGGCGAAGACCCAGTTGATGCCGATTCGCCGAGCCTCTCTGGCCGTTGTGGCGCCGGCCCAGGCGACGACTGCGGGGTCCTGAAGGCTTCCTAGCGCCCCTGGCGGAGGAATTTCAGTCAAACGGCGGGCCTGCTGGCCGGTCCCACGCTCCAGATCCGCCCCGATCAGAAGGGGGCGGTTCGCGCGACTGTCGAGTTCTTCCGTGAGGCGGCCGATCTCATCGGCGCGGGCCCCGCCCACGCCGAAGACGATAAACCCGCCGACGCCGAGCTCGAGCGCCGCGTCAATCGCGTGATCCTCGTGGCCAAACCCTGTTTCGGTGCGCCAGCGAAGGGCCGGCATGACACATAGCGCCGGCTTCATGCCGGTGTGATCTGTCCGAGGACGCGGTGTCCGGCGGCACCGGTGGCCGCGGGAATGTTGCCGGGTTGCCCGTGGATCGTCAGGTACCCCAGAAAAGCGAATGCCACCGCTTCCTTGGCATCTCCGGGGAAGAACAGATCGTCAAAGCGACGAAACGCCTGACCCCGTGAAGCCAGCAAAGATGCCAGCCGACCGGCGAGGACCGGATGGTGGATCCCCCCACCCGATGCGACGACCTCAGGCGCTCCGGGTACCCACCGGGCGATGGAAACAGTGACGGTCTGAGCCGTCAGCTCCACGGCAGTTGCGACACCGTCCGGCCCCGGAGCCTCACGGTGAATTTGTTGTGCGAGCGGCAGGCCAAAGAGCTCCCGCCCGGTACTCTTGGGAGGCGGCGCCGTGAAGTACGGTTCGCCAAGCAGCCGCCGGAGCAGTTCCTCCTGGATGCGCCCTTTGTTTGCCAAGGCGCCTCCGCGGTCGAATCGCAGAGCCGGATCGACCATGCGGGTCACGGCGTCGATCAGCGCTACACCCGGTCCGGTGTCGAATGCGAAGGCCCCGTCTTCCGCCGCGCGCCGCGGGACGAAGGTCAGGTTGGCCATTCCACCGAGGTTGAGCAACACACGCGGTTGCTCCGGGTGGGCAAACAGCAGGAGATCGGCGATTGGCACCAGCGGTGCCCCCTGCCCTCCCGCTGCAACGTCGCGCGCGCGGAAGTTGCTCACCACCCGCACGCCGAAACGTTCCGCCAGGATCGCGGGCTCGCCAAGCTGCCAGCTGACCGCCGGGGGCTCGTGCCATATGGTCTGACCGTGCATCGCGATAAAGCCGAGATCGGAGGCCCGGGTGTGACTGTCGGCCAGGAGAGTGTCTACCGCTTCGGCGGCCCACACACCAAGCCTGGTGTGGAGCCGAGCCAGCTCGGGGGCTCCCCCGGCAGCCATTGCTGAGAGCAGCTGGTCGCGCTCGCCCGCGGTGTAGGGCCTGGTGAGAAAGTGCAGCAGGCGACAGTCGGTCGGCCCGTCGAACCTGACCAGGGCGGCATCCATCCCGTCGAGCGAAGTGCCGGACATAAGCCCGACCGCCAGAGTTGGTCGCTCGGTCATGCCGTAGGCACCGCCGGAGGATCCCCGACGATCGCGCGCAGATGCCCTTGATGGCCATCGAGCAACTGCTCCGCAGCCTTGGGCGAAACCCCACGCCGGAGCATGACGATGGCTACCTTCACTCGACCGTCGGCCGCCGCCAGGGCTTCCCTGGCGAATTCCCGGGCGACTCCGGCCGCCTCCATCAGGATCCGTTCGCTCCGATCGGCGAGCTTGGCGTTCGAAGCCCTGAGATCCACCATCAGATTGCCGTAGGTTTTCCCCAGACGAATCATGGCGCCCGTCGTGAGCATGTTCAACGCAAGCTTGGTCGCCGTCCCGGCCTTCATTCGCGTGGAACCGGTCACTACTTCCGGTCCTACCAGCAGGGTGATGCAGGCATCACAGGTTCCGCGGAGAACCTCCGGCGGCTCCGAGGATGTGACCAATACGGTCTTCGCACCGAGCGCCTGGGCTCGCCCCAGCGCGGCGCGCACAAACGGAGTGGTCCCGCTCGCGGCTATGCCCACGACTACATCGTGGGCGTTCACGCGATGACTGTCCATCTCGGCGATTCCCGCGTTCAGGTCATCCTCCGCTCCCTCGACTGAGCGGAACATCGCCTTGAAGCCGCCCGCAATGATCCCGGTGACGAGATCCGGATCGGTCCCGAAGGTCGGTGGACACTCGGTCGCATCCAGTACTCCGAGGCGGCCGCTAGTTCCGGCGCCAACGTAAAAGAGGCGCCCGCCAGCCCGGAAGGCCGCCTCGACCAGGTCGATGGTTTGGGCGATCTCGGTTCGGGCCCGAGCAACGGCCGCCGGGACAGTGGTGTCCTCTGCCGCGATCAGGTCCACAATCTCAAGCGCGGTGGCACGGTCAATCGCCGCCGTACGGGGGTTGCGCCGCTCTGTGAGCCGCGGATCGAGAAAGGAATCGGTCATTGGTTCCCGGGGGAAACGAGCCCTAAATTAGGTAGCGTAGGTCAACTCCAGCAACGCTCACATTCTGCGAGGTCCGCTTGCGCCGATTCGCCCTGTCCGTGTCACTTGCCCTTGCTCTCGCGTCCGGGTGCGGTCATGTACCATCGCCGGGGCCAGCCCCGGCGGTCGGTTCGGCGGTTCGAGTCGGGATCAATCCTGCGTGGCCGTTCAATGGCAAAGCCCGGGTTTCCCTCGGGACCCGGGCAATGGTGGTCTCCGGCAGCCCGATCGCCAGTGATGTAGGACGGAGCATTCTCCAGGCCGGCGGGAACGCGGTAGATGCGGCTGTCGCCGTTGGTTTCGCGCTCGCCGTGGTTCACCCGGAGGCCGGAAACCTCGGCGGCGGCGGGTTCATGGTCTTACGGATGGCGGATGGGACCACAGCAGCCCTCGACTATCGTGAAACCGCGCCGGGGCGGGCGACCCACGACATGTATCTCGACCGCGGGGGCGACCCGACCACGCTCTCGGACAAGGGTCCGCTCGCGGCTGGTGTCCCGGGCTCCGTGGCCGGCCTGATTGAGGCCCACCATCGGTATGGCCGACTGCCCTTCTCGACGATCATCGAGCCGGCGATTCGGCTGGCCGAGGACGGGTTCATCGTCGATGAATACCGCAGCCGGTCGATCGATGGCTACCGAGCCTGGCTCTACACCTTTGCGGCCTCCCGCCGGTACTTCCTGCCCGATAACGGGCAGGCGCCGGTACCGGGAAGCCGATGGACGCAAGCCGACCTCGGGCGGACTCTCGAAGCGATCCGCGATCGTGGTCACGACGGATTCTACCAAGGCTGGGTGGCCGACTCGATCGTCGCGGAGATGGATCGCGGGGGAGGACTTATTTCACACGCGGATCTCGCCGGCTACCGCGCGGAGTGGCGCGATCCGGTCGTGATCAGCTACCGCGGGCACACGATCTACTCAATGCCTCCGGCCTCCTCGGGTGGGGTGACGCTGGGCTTGATCCTGAACATCCTGGAAGGCTACGGAAAGCTGCCCCCGTTCGGCTCACCCGAGCTGCTCCACCGAGAGGCCGAGGCGATGCGAAGGGCGTTCACCGATCGGAACATGTACCTCGGTGACCCCGCTTACGTGCAGATGCCGCTCGAGCGGCTGCTCTCCAAGGACTACGCCACGAAGCTCCGCGCCGAGATCAACCCCGGCCACGCCACGCCCACGCCGCCGTTCGACCCCGCTCTTCGGGACGGCCCGTCGACTACCCATTACTCGGTGGTCGACTCAGCCGGGAATGCCGTCAGCTGCACCACCACCTTGAACGACAGCTACGGCAGTGCCGTGGCAGTTTCTGGAGCGGGATTCCTGCTCAATGACGAGATGGACGACTTCACCACAGCTCCGGGCAAACCCAACGGATACGGCCTCATCCAGGGTGAGGCGAACGCTATTCAGCCCGGCAAGCGGATGCTGTCCGCGATGACGCCGAGCATCGTGGTGGATCCATCGGGCCAGTTGTTTCTGGTCGTTGGAACGCCCGGTGGTCCAACGATCATCACCCAGGTCTATCACATTATCTCGAACATCATTGACCACGGGATGTCTCTCCCGGATGCCGTCGCGGCGCCGAGAATGCACCACCAGGCGTTGCCGGATTCGCTGCGCGTCGAGCGAAACGGATTCCAACCGTCGACGCTCGCAGCCCTCCAGTCGATGGGGCACAGCCTCGAGATACGTGGCCGTTGGGGTGATGTCGAAGCCATCATCCGGACTGCGACTGGATGGGAGGGGGTCTCCGATCCGCGTCTCGGCGGGGGAGGGTCGGGTTACTGACGAGCGGCGAGCGCTAGAGAGTGAGAAGTGAGATGTGAGAAAGTGGGAGGTGAGAAGTGCGGCACCATTAATCGGTCTCAGGCGAAAAAAGTGAGGAGCAAGGATGGAATCTCCTCACTCCTCACCTTCCGAGTTCTGCGTTTCACGGCTTACAGCTCGCGGTTCACTTCTTCCTTCTCACTTCTCACTTCTTACTTCTCGCTTCTGAGCGGCTATTTCGCAATCGTAAATTCGCTCGTCAGCGTGAAGGTCAACGTGTTGCCGGGACTTACCACGACGTCGCGGTCCGCGGTCTGGTTGGCCGCGACAGCACCCCCGGCGCCTCCCACCACTCCGCCGATGATGGCGCCGGTCTTGCCACCGATCACCTTGCCAGCGATCGCGCCCGCCGCGGCACCGCCGCCGACTCGGGCCGCCGCACCCGCGGTCACACCCTGACCGACCAGGGTATGCTGGATCGTGTTCTCGTTGGCGGTGCCGGCGATCGGGTAGGACTGCCCGCCGATCGTCACCTGCTCGGCTTGCAGCCGCAGTTCTCCGTCCGGATCACTCTTGTTGTTCGCGTGTTGGATCTTGGTTATCCGGAACCTCACTACCGAGCCGCTCGGGATGACGATGTTGCCTTTCGCATCCCGGACGTTCTCACCCACTGTGGCGTTGAAGGCCTCGCCGGCTTTGTTATGGCGCGAGTGCAGGCTGTCATTGGCCGAGGCCGTGACCACCACACCACTCGCTAACGACCGGGCGATGGGCTGAGCCGCGGGAGCCGGGGTTGCAGGCTTGGGCTTGGGCTTCGCCGGGGCGGGAGCCACAGCGGGGGCTGGGGCCGGCGCAGCGCCCGGCGCCGGTTGATCGTTGACCGCCGTCGTGGATTCCGCAGCAGCCAGCTGAAGATCGCGCGCCAGACTATCCGCAGAGGCCTGCCCCTGGTCCCGCTTGCCGCACGCGGCAAGCAGCATCAGGCCGAGGCCTGTGATTAATCTCCGATCCATATTCTCCTCCTTTGAATTACGACTTGCACCGGGACTCAGCCCCGGGCGACATTGCACGAATGATGTTGCATCTGCGGCGGCTCCTCCCCTCAACACGTCCGTACTGGCCCGTCTTTGCCGCCGGTTTTGCCTGCGTACTGATTTCCAACTACTTCCGTGCCCTCGGTCCTCAATACCTGCAACAGGGCATCGATGCCCTGAGCCAGGACTCCGGATCCGCCGCCGTCCACCACGCCATCCTGATGTTGCTCGGCGTGGCGCTCGCCGGCAGTGTAGCGCGCTACCTGATGCGCGAAACGCTCAACGGTGCCAGCCGACGGGTGGAAACCGATCTGCGGGATCGGCTCTTTGTCCACCTGGAGCAGCAGTCCGCCGAGTTCTACGATCGCTTCAACACCGGCGACCTCATGGCCCGGGCGACCAACGATCTCCTCGCAGTCCGCATGGTAGCCGGCCCCGCACTAATGTACCTCTCCGACACACTGGTCGGGGCCGCACTCATGCTGCCGTACATGCTGCGCATCAGTCCCCAACTCACGGGCCTCGCGCTGCTTCCCCTAGTGGCGCTCCCCATCGGCATGGTCTTCTTCGGCGAGGCGATCCACCGCCGGACACTCGCCATCCAAGCTGCCTATGCGGACCTCACGAGCGTGGTCCACGAGAATCTCTCCGGGGCCCGCATTGTCCGCGCCTACCGGCAGGAGCAGGCGGAAATCGATCGGTTCAGCACGATAAACGCGGCCTACGCTGCCCGCAATCTAGCGCTAGCGAGGGTTTCGGGCGCGTTCCATCCACTTCTCGCGCTGCTGGGCGGGCTCGGGGCGGTCGCCGTGATCTGGGTTGGGGGTGGGTTGGTGATCCAAGGCACTATCTCGCCTGGCAAGTTCGTTTCGTTCGGCGTCTACCTCGTCATGTTGGTTTGGCCGATGATCGCGCTCGGCTGGGTGGTCAATCTGGTCCAAAGGGGTGAGGCTTCGATGGGTCGGATCAACGCCTTGTTTGACGCGCGCCCGACGATCCGCTCCCCGGACACGCCCCGAGGACTACCTGCGGCGTCCGGGGCGCGTGCGCTGTCCTTTGAGGGGGTCTGGTTCCGGTACCCGAATGCGCCCGAGCGGGGCTGGGTGCTCGAGGACGTCTCGTTTCACATTCCCGCCCGGGGATCGCTCGGCATTGTCGGAGCGACCGGCGCCGGCAAGTCGACGCTGGCAGAACTCGCGGTGCGCGCCTACGACCCCAACCGGGGCCGCGTGCTGCTGGATGGGGTCGACATCCGGGAACTCGCCCTGGAGGACCTGCATCGGGCGGTGGGATTTGTGCCGCAAGAGACGTTTCTCTTCAGTGCCACCCTGCGCGAGAACGTCCTGTTGGGTGCGCCGGACGATGGGCGCCTCGAGCGTGTGGCCCAGACTTCCCAGCTCGCGAGTGCCCTGCGCGATCTCCCCGATGGATACGACACCCTGCTAGGCGAGCGGGGCGTCAACCTCTCGGGGGGGCAACGGCAACGGGCCGCCATCGCG
This sequence comes from uncultured Gemmatimonadales bacterium, assembly GCA_963748035.1. Taxonomy (GTDB): domain Bacteria; phylum Gemmatimonadota; class Gemmatimonadetes; order Gemmatimonadales; family GWC2-71-9; genus JADJOM01. The sequence continues at coordinate 1,364,733 of CAVVHO010000005.1, forward strand.
CGGGCGCTGGCGTGGGATCCGCCGGTATTCATCCTGGACGACGCCCTTTCGGCGGTGGATGCCCAGACTGAAATGCGGATCCTGACGGGCCTTCGGGACGCCTTGGCGGCAAAAACGCGGATCATCATCTCGCACCGGCTCTCGGCTGTGCGCGAGTCAGATTCGATCCTGGTGCTCGATAATGGCCGCGTGGTCGAACACGGAATCCACGAGACCCTCATGCGCAATCAGGGACGATACTGGCAGCTGTTGCGGAGGCAGGAAGCCGAGGAGGAACTGGCAGCCGTGGGCAAGGCGGAGGGGTTGAGGAGTTGAGAGATTGGGGGATTGGGGGATTGAAGGGATTGAAGGGATTGGGGGATTGAAGGGACTGGGGTTGAGAGGCAGTTCGATCCCTCGATTCCCCAATCCCCCAATCTCTACAGCCGCTGCAGCCACCCCGCCGGCGTGATGGCATTGAGCCAGTTTGCCAGCCGAGTGAATTGGCCGGTCACCAGCAGCACACCCACCACCACGAGCATTGCCCCGCTCGCCCGCATGACCCACGGGAGGTAGCGGCGGAATTTCTGGAACCACCCAAGAAACCGATCCACTCCCCATGCCGCGGCGAGAAATGGCAGGGCCAGACCGGCGGAATAGGCACCCAGGAGGGCCATCCCCCTGCCGACGGTCTCCGTCGCGGAGGCGAGCGTGAAAATGGCTCCGAGTATTGGCCCGATGCATGGCGTCCATCCCGCGGCGAACGCCATACCCACCACTCCCGACCCGAGGTAGCCCAGCGGTTTCTGCTCGAGGTGAACCCGCCGCTCCGCCTGCAGCGCCCGGATGCGTATGACGCCGAGGCACACCAATCCAAAAATGATGATCAGCAATCCGCCGATCCGCTCCAGCCAGACGCGGTGGTAGTTGAGGGCCCGCCCGAGCGCCGTCGCGGAGGCGCCCAGCAGCAGGAAGACCAGGCTGAACCCGGTCACGAACGCCAGCGCGTGGGTAAATGCCACTCGCCGACGGCTTCCCATTTCCTCAAGCGAGAGTCCCGTCAGAAAGCCGATGTAGGAAGGGACGAGAGGCAGGACGCACGGCGAGAGGAAGCTCAGCAGCCCCGCGGTGAAGGCCACCACCAGCCCGAATACGGGCGCCTCACTCACGGTGCCCCTCCGAACCGTCGCGCCCCAAGCCGCCGAGCCGCCTAACCAAGCATCCTCTGCTGGCAGTTGTGACAGACGCCATAAATCTCCACCCGGTGGCGCTCCGGCTGGAACTGATGCTCATCGGCGATGATGGGGAGCATGCGCTCCAGGCGCTCGTGCGCGAACTCCTGAACTCGGCCACAGCGCAGGCAAATCAGGTGATGGTGATGCGCCTGCGCCGACATCGCCTCGTAGCGGCGGAACCCCTGGCCGAAGTCATGGGCCCGAACCAGACCGCTCTTCACCAGCAGATCGAGAGTCCGGTAGACCGTTGCGAGCCCCACGTGGGCTCCCTGCTCGCGCAGCGCCCGCCGGATCTGGTCCACGGAGAGATGATCATCGGAGAGCAGCACGACTTCTGCGACCTGGTCGCGCTGACGAGTCACCGGTTGGTGATGATCGCGGAGATAATGGCGAAACCGATCCAGGAGGGCGGCGCCCTCACCCGTCGCGAGGTGCGGCATCGCTCACGGGGAACCAGTCCGCCACCGGTACCGGCCGGGGGTCTTCGTCCTCAAGGCGGCGACGGACACCGGCGAGCAGCTCGTCCAGAGTCTCCACCGGGCCACTGCCCACCTCCTCGAGAGTCGACTCGAATTTCCCCCGTTCCTTTCCCTTGAGTACAAAGGTGAACCGGGCGGTGTAGATCCGCCGCCGCTCACCCGCTTCGCCGTCCACCCTGGACAGCAGGGCGGTACCGAACTCGCAGCCGTCGCGCTTAATCGTTCGGAACTGCCAGACGCCATCGATTTCGTTGGCCGGAAGTTCGCCCGCCACCTGATCAGCGAGGCGGCCCCAGCCCGAGCCGGGTTGATTGAGAATCACGACTGAATGCCTTTCTGCACGTAGAAGCGCAGCACATGCATGAAATCCTGGGCGTTCGTCACCACCCCGTACGCCTGATGGGTGCCCCGATCCTT
>CAVVHO010000006.1:0-237398 GCA_963748035.1 uncultured Gemmatimonadales bacterium
GATGGCCATTGCCGCGAGATGCACCATGTCCGCCTCCGCAGCCAGTCGGCTCATCGCGAAGGTAAGGGCATCCATGTCGGTGAGCCCGAGGAGGGACGCGGAGGCGAGGACCCCTCCCGTTCCGAACTGTTCGCGTACCCAGGCGAAAGCCATCAGCACCACCTGGAAGCCGAGCGCGAGCACAATTGCCGATCCAAGCCTCAGCGGGCTCCGACCCTCGGAGGCAGGAAGCTCTGCGCCGTCGTTGGATGCGCCGCGAAACCCCAGCCCTAGAAGTGTGAGTCCGACAAGGAAGGGAGGCAGGAAATACCAGGTGAGCCCCGCGGCGAGCGCGGGACGGAGCACGAGCGTCACGACCAGCAAGCGCAGAAACAGCACCGTGGACGCCCCGAGCACGCCGAGCGCCAACGGTGCCGCGCTCATGGGCCGTTCGCGGCTCTGCTTGGAAAAGCTGAGACTGACTGCAGTGGAGGACACGACGCCGCCGAGAATGCCCGCGACCACAACTCCCTTGGTCTCTCCTACGGCGCGTCGCGCCAGGTAGCCGGCGAAACTGAGTCCCGAGACCAGCAGCACCACGAACCAGAGTTCGCGTGGGCGGATGCCACCGAGCGGTCCGTACGGCCCAGCAGGCAGAATGGGCAACAGGACGAGCGCAAGCGCGGCAAACTGGAGGGCAGCGCGCAGCTCTACTTCGCCGAGGCGGCGGACGAAGCCCTGTATGGCGCTCTTCTCGCGCAGGGCAAGCACGACGATCGCGCCGGTCGCGGCGGAGAGGCGGAGCTCGCCCAGCCCGGCCATGACGCCGAGGCCCAGGACCACCAGCGCGGCCGCCTCGGTGGTGCCATCGACCGCCTCGTGGTCAGGGCGGCGGGCGACGATAGCGTAGGCAGTAACGGCCAAGGCCGCCGCACCCGCGAGCAGCACGGCTGCGATGAGAACGTTGCCGCCCTGCGTGAGGAGTCCAGCAGTGCCGCCGGAAAAACCGAGGAGCAGGAATGTGCGCGCCCCGGCAAACCGCGCGTTCGGACCGGTGGCATGGCCGGACCATTCCCGCTCGATACCGACAGCCAGACCGACGAGTCCCGCTACGGCGAGGTGGAGGGCTGGCTGGAGTTCGGGGTCCACGAGAAGATGGGGAGTCAGGGATTAGGGGAGTGGGAGTGAGAAAGATAGAGGTGAGGGCGTCAACTGTGCGTTGACCCCCCGTTCCCCAATCCTGACATCCCGGAAACCCCTGCCCCTACAACGGGATCGTGAGTACCGCTCTCTGAGCTTCATGGGCGAGCCGCCGGCCGATACTGCCCGCCTCGATGACCCCAGCCGGTCCGCCTCGGTGGTGGCCAACCACGAGCACATCGCTGTTGGAACTCTCCACCTCGCCCAGGATCTGGTCGACGATGCTACCGCGGTGAATCACGACCGGAGAGCCGCCCGAGCCGCCATCGCGCCGGTCCCAACGGCCCGGACCCAGATCGGTGGAGCGCGCCAATTGGTCCACTGCGGCAACGAGCGAGGCGCTCCGTCCGGAAAGAAGATCGGGAGCTAGATCGATTCCTGCATGCTGTGGTTCCACGCTGACCACTGCGAGTCTGGCCCCCGCGGCCCGAACAAAATCGAGCGCGGCCAGCAGCACCGTGAGGCCTCGCTCGGTCCCATCGAGCGCTACGAGGAAGCGGTCGAACTGCTGGGCGGCATCTGACACGAAGAGGCAGGGGATTCGGCTGCGGCGCGCTACCGCGTCAGCGGTATCGCCGATCAACAGACGCTGGAACGCGGAACGGCGCTTTCGACCCAGCACGATGAGGTCGGCACCGTGGGTCTCGGCGAATCGTCCCACCTCCACCCCTGGCAGACCCGCAACAATGGCCAGTTCCGCCGTCGGAGGGTCTGAAAGCGCTGCCAAGGCTGACTTGACCAGCGCATCGAGCCTTTCGGTGGCTGGTTCGCTCGCGCTCAGCCTGGCTCCCACCTCAACTGTGAGAACCGTGAGGCGCGCCCGACACCGGCGTGCCAGCCGGCCGGCGGTGGTGATGGCCGCTTGCCCTGCAGTAGAATCGTCCGCGGCGGCGACAAGGTGATTCACGTACCCATCTGGTTGGCCACACTGTCAGGGTAGAGCCCTGCTCATGAAGTCATCGTGAAACGCCCGGGAAGCTCGCCGTTCGCCTCCGACCCGATCGGGCGTTAGGATTCGGTCCCATGAGCAAGCCTTTATCCGCAGAGCCACTCGAATCGCGGGTGTCGCGCCTCGAGGATCTGGTCGGCGCCGTGCCGGACCTCATTTCGGAACTGCACCTGGACACTGTGCTCCAGCGGGTGGCCGACCTCTCCGCCGCCACGATAGGTGCCCGTTATGCGGCGGTCGGCATGCTCGCTCCGGATGGTCACACGCTGGCGTCCTTTACCACAACCGGTTTGACCGAGGCGGAGCGCGCCGCCATCGGAGTGCTGCCCCAGGGGCATGGGATCCTCGGGTTGGTGATCCACCACGGTCAGAGCATCCGCCTGTCCGACTTGCAACAGCATCCGGCACGGTCCGGCTTCCCCCCTAACCACCCCCCGATGGCCTCGTTCCTCGGGGTCCCGATCAGGGGAAAACGCGGAGTCGTGGGGGACCTCTACCTCACGGAAAAACTGGGAGGTGGGGAGTTCACCGAGGAAGACGAGCGCATCGCCCAGCTGCTGGCGGCCCAGGCCGGTGCGGCCATCGAGAACGCCCGGCTGCACGAGGAGAGCGCCCACCTCCTGGAAGAGGTGCAGCAACTGCAGCGCGGCCGCGAACGGTTCTTCGCCATGGTCAATCACGAACTGAGGAACGCGCTCGCCGGGGTATTCGGCTGGGCTGAGATGTTGGTCCGCCGTAAGGATCCAGGCACCGTGCCCCGCGCGGCCTTCGAGGTGCTCGACTCCGCCGAACAGGCCATCGGCCTGATCAACGACCTGTTGGACCTGTCGCGGCTGGACGAGGATCGGCTGAAGCCGGTGTTCAAGAACGTGGATTGCGTACAGATCCTCGAGCGGGCGATCAGCCGAGTCACCCCTGCGGCCGACGCCAAGAGCGTGCGACTCGTCACCGATCTGCCTCCGAGCATCCCGACCTGTCGCACCGATCCCCATCGGGTCGAGCAGATCCTGATCAACCTGCTCGTCAACGCGATCCGGCACACGCCGGACGCGACCGCAATCACCCTCTCCGTCCGCGCAGAATCGCCGCACGTCATCTTCTCCGTTGAAGACGAAGGGCCGGGGGTGACCCCGGATGACGTGGACCGAATCTTCGATATCTATCAGACGAAAGCGGGCGAGGGGCAGAAGGGAGCTGGAGTAGGCCTTCCGCTTTCGCGGCGCTTGGCGAAGCTTCTGGGGGGCGACCTGATTGCGGTATCGCGGGACGGGGGCGGGTGCTTCATTCTCCGTCTCCCCGGGAGTTGAGTCTAAAGAACCCTTCACAATGCGTTGGCGGGGGATTCATCCAACGCCCCTAACTTCGACCCTATGAAAATCCTCTGCGTGGAAGACGACCGAAAGGTCGCGGGATTCATCGAGATGGGGCTCAAGGAAGAAGGCTACGTGGTGGACATCGCCACGGACGGCGAGGAAGCCTGCACCTTGGCACATGTCTACGACTACGACGTCATTCTGCTCGATGTCGTGCTGCCAAAGAAGAACGGGTTTCAGGTCAGCATTGAACTGCGACGCGAGGGACGCAATACGCCGATCCTTATGCTGACCAGTCGGGACGCGGTGGAGGACGTTGTCCGCGGACTCGACGCGGGAGCCGATGACTATCTCGCAAAGCCGTTCCGCTTCGAGGAACTGCTCGCCAGAATCCGGGCCCTGGCCCGGCGCGGCGGTGCCGAGCGTATGGAGGTACTGCGTTACGGTCCCCTGACCCTCGACCGGTTGCGTCATACGATCATGGTGGACCAGAAGCCTCTGGATCTCACGCCGAAGGAATTCCAGATCGCCGAGTTCCTGCTGCTGCATCCGGAGCAGGTAGTACGGCGGACCACTCTACTCGAGAAGGTCTGGGATATGCACTTCGATCCCGAGAGCAACGTGGTAGACGTGCACGTGGGCAACGTCCGGCGGAAGCTGCAGGCCGCGACGGGGGAGAACATCATTCAGACCGTACGTGGCGTGGGCTTCGCCCTCCGGCGCGACGCGCCGGACCCCGGGCCCTCCGACACCTGATGGGCGGACGATCATCGTACCCTGACATGAGTGAGGTCATGTGAGGTTGGTTGCCCGCCCATAGATCTGACTCCCGGCAGTCCCTGCTCAACCCGCTATCAAATCCGATACCGGTCGCGACGTGCCTGATCATCCTGATTGGGCTCGCGCTCCTGCTGCGGCCTTCCCCTGCATGGGGCTTTCGAGTCTGGCAGGTCGGACTGATCATCGTCGGTCTGCCCGTGGTGTGGCGGACGGTGGTCGGCGCCTTTCGGGGCCGCTTCGCGGCCGACCTGGTGGCCGCCCTCGCCATTCTGGGAGCCACCCTGCTGCAGCAACCGCTCGCCGGATTGGTGGTGGTGCTGATGCAGACGGGAGGTGAGGCGCTCGAGCGCTACGCGGCGGGTCGGGCCTCGCGCGCGGTGCAGGAACTCGAGGCGGCCGCGCCGCACATCGCGAACCGCCTGCGCGGAACACAAGTGGAGGAGATTCCCTCCGACGTGGTCCGGCTGGACGACCTGCTGTTGGTGCGCCCCGGGGAGATGGTTCCCTGCGATGGGGTCGTGACGGAAGGTGTCTCCCACGTAGACCAGTCCCGCCTCACCGGAGAGCCTATTCCGATCTCCGCGAGTGTGGGGACCATGCTCATGAGCGGCAGTCTCAACTTGGAAGGGCCACTCACGGTTCAGGTCCTGGCCGTCGCGAGCGAAAGCCACTACGCCAAGATTGTCCAGCTGGTGCGGAATGCCGCGGGAAGCAAATCCCCGCTGCAGCGGGCCGCCGACCGCTACGCCATCATCTTCACGCCGCTCACCCTGCTCGTATGCGCCGTGACCTATCTCGCCTCGGGAGACCCGCTGCGAGTTCTGGCGGTGCTCGTGGTGGCAACTCCCTGTCCGTTGATCCTCGCCACCCCGGTCGCGATCATTGGCGGCATCAACCGGGCGGCACGCCAGAGCATCATCATCCGACACGGGGACGCTCTGGAACGACTCGGCAGCGTAACAGCAGCCCTGCTGGACAAGACTGGCACGCTCACAATCGGCCGCCCCGCAGTAACCAGCGTACAGTCAGCGCCTCCCTTTGGTGCGGACGACGTGCTGAGGTACGCCGCGGCGGTGGATGCCAGGGCCGGCCACATGCTCGCCCACTCGATCGTCGCCGAGGCCGCTCGGCGGCACTTGGAGGTGCCACAAGCCACCGCGGTCGTGGAGAGTCCCGGCCGCGGCGTGACCGGACAGGTCGAGAGCCGGGCAGTCACGCTCGGCGCTCTGTCCTTCATTATTGAACGCCATCCAGACCTCGCCGCGACACTTGGGCCCGAGCAGTCTGCAGCACTGCGTGCCTGGCTGGCCGTTGACGGAGCCCGTGCGGGCACCATCGAATTCGCCGATCGCCTCCGTCCCGAGGTTCCGCGCTTGGTGCAGGCCCTGCACGATCTGGGGATCCGGCGACTGATCCTGGTAACCGGGGACCAGCCTGCGCATGCGCACGCGATCGCCAAAGAAGCCGGGATCATGGAGGTTCGCGCCGACCTGTTCCCAGCCGACAAGGTGAAGGTGGTGGAGGAGTTGGAGCAGCAGGGCGAACGCGTGCTGATGGTCGGCGACGGGACCAACGACGCCCCTGCCCTTGCGCGCGCAACCGTCGGCGTGGCCCTCGCCGCCCACGGCGGTGGAATCTCCGCCGAGGCGGCGGATGTCGTGCTCCTGACCGAGGACGCCACCCGCATCGCCGAAGCGGTGAAGATCAGCCGGCGCACCATGACCATCGCACGGCAGAGCATCCTGGTTGGCTTGGGGCTTTCCGGGCTGGCCATGGTGGTTGCGGCATTCGGAGGGATTCCCCCTACGGTCGGGGCCGTGCTGCAGGAGGGGATAGACGTGGCCGTGATCCTGAATGCGCTCCGGGCCAGCGGCGAGGGGGTGAGAGGTGGGCGGTGAGCGGTGAGGATTGAGCGATGAGCGACGGAGAGTCCGTGAGGGTCCCTTCATTCTGCATCGGACCCGGCTTCACTGAGGCCCGCCTACTGTTCCGCCGGCATCGTGGTCGGACCGGCGGGCGTGTGATGGTGAAGCGAGCCCTGCCCGGAGCCGGTCGCACGGGTCCATATTGCCCAAGTACCCACCGCCAGGACCAGGGCGGCGAAGAGCCTGCGGCGCCATACGCTGCCGGTCAAGATTTGTCGTAGGCCCAGCGTGGCGAGCGTAAGCGCGGGAAGGGTGCCAATCCCGAAGGCGAGCATAGCCAACGCACCCTGGACCAGGTTCGCGCGCGCCACGGGAATGCTGAGGGCGGAGTAAACCAGACCGCAAGGCAGAAAACCGTTGGCCACGCCGAAAAGGAACTGGGCAGCGATGGTGGGGCGTCCGGCCGCCCGGGCCCCAAGTCGGACAAGTCCGGAGGGCACGAGCCGCGGCTCTGGCGCGAGCCCGGCAAGGGCGAGAGCGAACCATACCAGGAGCACGGTCGCGATCGCTGCGGGGAGCCACGCCGGCCCCGGAAGGGCCTGACCAACGCCCCCGGCCACCGCGCCGAGCAGGGCATAGGTGCCGATCCGACCGGCGTGCCACGCCGGAAGCCCGCCCGGCGCGCGGGCGCAAGAGGCGGCGAAGGCGCCGCACATACCGACGCAGTGCACGCTGCCGAGGAGCCCGGCGAGGAAGGCAGCGCCCAAGTAGGTCATCACCGACTTCCTGAGAGGAGGAGGGGCCGTGGAGAATACCGTGGCGCGGACGCAGGACGAAGCCCGTTACGACGACGCGATCGTGAAGCTCTTCATCACGGCAACGGTCGTGTGGGCAGTGGTTGGCATGCTGGTCGGTGTCTGGATCGCCCTCGAGCTGGCCTGGTGGCCCGCGAACCTCGGGCTGCCCTGGACGACCTTCGGGCGGCTACGGCCACTCCATACCAACGCCGTGATCTTTGCCTTCGCCGGCAACGCCTGCTTCTTCGGGATCTACTACTCGTTACAGCGGCTGCTCAAGACCCGGATGTTCAGCGACCTGCTGTCGCGACTGCACTTCTGGGGATGGCAGCTCATTATTGTCAGCGCCGCAATCACTCTACCGCTTGGCCTCACCGAGTCGAAGGAATACGCCGAACTCATCTGGCCCATCGACGTGCTGATCACCATCGTCTGGGTGATCTTCGCGGTGAACTTCTTCGGCACGATCGCGATCCGAAAGGTGAAGCACCTCTACGTCGCGATCTGGTTCTACATGTCCTTCGTCATCACTATTGCGGTGCTGCACATCGTGAACAGTCTCGCCGTGCCGGCCGCCCTCACTCGATCCTACCCCATCTACGGGGGGATGACGGACGCCCTGGTGCAGTGGTGGTACGGTCACAACGCCGTCGGCTTCTTCCTGACCACGCCGTTCCTGGGCCTGATGTACTACTTCCTCCCCCGGATCGCCGAGCGGCCGGTCTACAGTTACCGGCTGTCCATCGTGCATTTCTGGGCGCTCGTGTTCCTGTATATCTGGGCCGGCCCGCACCACCTGCTCTACTCCGCCCTCCCCGAATGGGCTCAGACCCTGGGCATGGTGTTCAGCATCATGCTCCTCGCCCCCTCGTGGGGGGGGATGCTGAATGGACTGCTCACATTGCGCGGCGCCTGGGATCGTGTCCGTACGGATCCGGTGCTCAAGTTCCTCGTCGTGGCCATCAGCTTCTACGGGATGAGCACGTTCGAAGGCCCGATGATGTCCATCCGTTCGGTAAACAGCCTGTCGCACTATACCAACTGGACCATCGGCCACGTGCACTCGGGCGCGCTGGGATGGGTCGGGATGATCTCCTTCGGGATCATCTACTGGTTGGTCCCCAAGGTTTGGCACAAGAAGTTGGCCTATCCCCAATGGGCGACGACGCATTTCTGGCTGGCCACCATCGGGATTGTGCTCTACACCGTCTCGATGTGGGCGGCCGGCCTCACCGAAGGGCTGGAGTGGCGGGCGTTTGACGACGTGGGGCAGCTCAAGTATCCGAACTTCGTCAACATCGTGCAGCAGTTGGCGCCGTTCTACTGGCTTCGGCTGCTGGGCGGACTCATGTACTTCACGGGTGCAATCATGCTGGCCTGGAACTTCTACCGCACCGTACGCGGTCCCGCCGAGGCGCCGGCCTCGGTGGCCGTCGCGGCCGCGGGCTGACGGAGCCACCAATGAACGAGACGTCCGAGCACGGCTTTACCGCGAAGCACCGCACGCTCGAAGGCAAGAGCGCCATCTTCGCGGTACTGGTGACCGTCGCGATCCTGATTGGTGGCATGGTGGAGATCCTCCCCATGTTCACGGCCTCGGCAGGACCAGAGCATCTGGCTGGGGTGACGCCATACACACCACTCGAGGTGGCCGGGCGCGACATCTATCTGCGCGAGGGCTGCTACACCTGCCACTCGCAGATGATTCGGCCGATGCGCGCCGAGGTGATGCGCTATGGAGAATGGACCCGCGCGGGGGAGTACGCCTACGACCACCCCTTCCTTCTCGGGTCGCGGCGGATGGGCCCCGATCTGCAGCGGGTCGGTGGCAAGTATCCCGATGCCTGGCATTTTGAGCACATGCGCGACCCGCGCAGTACTTCTCCGGGAAGCGTGATGCCATCCTACGCCTGGCTGCACCGCCAAAGCTACTCGCCGGCCGACATCCAGGCCTCACTCCGGGCACTCAAACGCGTGGGGGTGCCATACTCGAGCGAAGAGATCCTCGCCGCACCAACGGCCATGGCGACGCAAGCCCAGGCAATCGTGGGCACGCTGGCGCAGGCCGGGATCACAACCACACCTGACAAGGAGATCGTGGCGGTGATCGCCTACCTCCAGCGCCTCGGCAAGGACGGGCGCGCTGCCATCGCCGCCGCACAGGGGTCGGCAACTCCATCCACCACTCCAGGAGCATCGGCCCCATGAATCCTCTGCTTCGAGATGCGGCGGCGAGCGTCCAGCTCGGCTGGGTCCTCGGAAGCCTCACCGTGCTGTTCCTCGCCAGCTTCCTGTTCTGGACCTGGTGGGCCTGGACCAGCCGGAACAAGGCGCGCTGGGAGGCCGATAGCCGGATTCCCTTCAATGGCGGAGACGAGCCGTGAGCAAGCCTGCGGAGCGGGACCGCGTGCTCGGGCACGCGGCGGAAGCGGACGGGATCGAGGAGTTCGACAATCCGATGCCCAACTGGTGGCTGGGCCTCTTCTATCTCACGATCGTATGGGCAGCGGGATACGTCGCCTACTACCACTTCATTGCCCACCGATCGGACGTCAAGGTGCTGGCGGAAGAGATGGCTGCGGCCGAGCTGCGCTGGCCCCGGCAGGCCGCGGCGGCAGCGGCCACTTCGGTGGACGTCACTCCCGAAGCGGTCGAGGCGGGCGAAGCGATCTACAAGGCCAACTGTGTGCCCTGCCACGGGGCCACTATGACGGGAGGCATCGGGCCCAACCTGCTCGATACCGTCTGGATCCACGGCGGTAAACCGCAGGAGATCCTGCACACCATCACGGTGGGCGTGCCGGAGAAAGGGATGTTGACCTGGGGACCCATTCTGGGTTCGGAAAAGGTGGCACAAGTCGCCGCCTACATCGTCGAGAAGAACCGGGAAGCGACCGGCCGAGGATCATCCGAGTCAGACAAGAAGAAGGATGAGTCCGATCACTCCTGAGGACCCGTGGCGGAAGGAAGGCGGCAGCATGCTGGGGATGGCGCAGAAACGGCAGTTTATCTACGAACAGCGGGTCACCGGTCCGTGGCAACGATTGCGCAAAGCCACGTTCACCCTGCTGCACCTCATCCTGTTCGTGACGCCGTGGATCATGGTCGGCGGCAATCCCGCCCTCCTGATCGACCTGCCGGGACGACGGCTGTACGCCCTCGGTGCGGTGTTCACCGCATCCGATACGATATTCCTGCTGCTCCTGCTCCTGTTCCTCGCCTTCTCACTGTTCTTCTTCACTTCGCTGTTCGGACGGCTATGGTGCGGGTTCGCCTGTCCGCAGACGGTTTTCCTCGATACCTGGATCCGCCCGCTCGAAGAATGGATCGAGGGAGACTGGGTGCGGCGCCGCAAGCGGGATCAGGGCCCGTGGACACTCGACAAGTTCTCCCGCAAGGCGCTCAAGTGGGCCCTGTTTCTCCTGCTCGCCTCGGTGATTGCGATGGCCTTCATGAGCTACTTCGCGGGTGCCCGCGCCCTCTGGACCGGACAGGGCAGCGCGCTGGAGTACGGCATCGTGGCGATCTTCACGGCCATCTGGTTCCTGGACCTGACCTGGTTTCGGGAGCAGTTCTGCAACTACCTCTGCCCCTACGCCCGCTTTCAGAGCGCCCTGATCGACGCCGAAACTGTGCTGGTGCAGTACGACATCGGGCGGGGCGAGCCGCGCGGTGGAGAGGACGCCAAGGACACAGGACGCTGCATCGAATGCAACAAGTGCGTCGTCGTCTGCCCGCAGGGGATCGACATCCGAAATGGGTTCCAACTTGAGTGCATCGCCTGCGCTCGCTGCATTGACGCCTGCGACATCGTGATGGAGAAGCTCGGCCATCGAACCCTCATTGAGTGGAGCTCGATGGCTGAGGCCGAAGGCAGGAAGCCCCACCGCGTGCGACCGCGCACGGTGGTGTATGGAGGACTGCTGACCGGCCTCGCCGCGGCGACCGCGGTCCTTCTCGTAGCTCGAGCGCCATTCGATGCCGCCATTCAACGGGCGCCCGGTTCACTGTTCACAATGGATGGGGACGGATACGTGCGAAATACTTATCTCCTCCGGGTGACCAACAAGGAAGTCGCCAACGGGCCCGTGACGTTCCGCGTGCGAGTCGAGGGATTGCCGGACGTGCACCAGGTGCTGGTTCAGGACATGGCCCTAGAGACGACGGAAAGCCGCACCATCCCGCTGGTAATCCGACTCAAGGCAAGCCCGGACCTGCCACGTACCATCCCGATTGAGGTCTATGTCTCATCGCCGCGACGGCAGGTAGAAGTGAACGCGACGTTCAAGACGGAGGGGAAAATTGGAACCTAGAGCCGCTGACACCGACGGCCGGCACTGGCCGTGGGCGATCGCGATTGGCTTGGCCATCGTGGTGCTGGTGAACGCCATCTTCGCGTACGTGGCAATTCATGGAGCCGACTCGATTGTCTCGTCGTATCAGACCGAAGCGCGCTGACGCCTCCGCCTCGGCATCCCGCGAGGGACAGGTGGGGCACGCAACCGTGCAGGCGTGCTGCCCCCATTGCGGCACCGCCGTGGAGGGCGGACGCAATGTCTTTTGTTGCGGTGGCTGCGAGATGGCCGCGGCGATCATCCGGGAAGCCGGCCTGACGCGCTACTACTCGGAGCGCACCGACTTCGCACCACGCCCGGAGGCGGCTAGGCGGGACGACTGGAGCGCCGTCGCAGTCCACACCGACGACCGGGGGCGGTGTGAGGCGCGCCTCGTCGTGGATGGGCTGCGCTGCGCCTCTTGCGTCTGGGTGACCGAAAAGGTGCTGGAACGCACCCCCGGGGTAGACGCGGCGACCGTGAGCTATGCAACCGGCCGCCTGACACTGCGGTGGGACCCCGCCCGAGTCGACCTGCCCACGCTGGTGCGGCGCATCGCGGCCCTCGGGTACCGGCCTCGACCGCTCGGCGAAGAGAGCTCTCCCGATCGCGGGCTGATGCTCCGGCTCGGTGTCGCGGTGTTCGCGGCGATGAACATCATGGGCCTCTATGAAGGGCTCTACGCCGGGTGGTGGTATGGCGCAATGGATCCCCGGTACGCCGCGCTGTTCCGCTGGCTGAGCCTCCTCCTTGCCACACCGGTCGCCGTATGGTGCGCCGAGCCATTCTTCGCCGGCGCCTGGCATGGCCTCAAACACGGCCTGCTGCACATGGATTTGCCGATTGCGCTCGGCGTGGCCGTCCTCTATGTGCATGGCATCGTGACGACGCTGAACGGCAGGGACGGCTACCTCGACTCCCTTGGGATGCTCGTGGCGCTGCTGCTCGCGGGACGCGTGCTCGAGTCGAGGGGTAGGCGGCGGGCATCCGAGGCTGCCTCGGCGTTGGTGGGGATGGTTCCCCAGACCGCCCGAAGGCTGGGCAGTTCGATCACGGCGGGAGGACAACGGCGCGAGGACTACCAGATCGTTCCGGTCGGGGACCTCCATCCTGGCGATCGCATTGATGCTGGCGCCGGCGAGGAGTTGGCCGCGGATGGTCGCGTGGTTGAGGGATCCGGCCAGGTCCGCATGGCCCTCGTCACCGGCGAGGCGCAGCCGATACTCGTCGGCCCGGGCGACAAGGTCGTGGCAGGGACAGTCCTCGTGGACGGTGCGCTCACCATCGAGGTGGAAGCGGTGGGCGCGGCAACCGTGGTGCATCGGATGGCCGCCGAGCTGCAGGCGGCACAGGATCGTGGAATAGCGCCGACTTCCACCGACCGCATCGCCCCGTGGTTCACGGCGGCCACGTTGGCCGTCGCCGCCCTGACTCTGGCGGGCTGGTGGCTGTCCAAGGGTGGCGATGTCGCAATTGCCCGGACGGTGGCGGTCCTGGTGGTCGCCTGCCCCTGCGCGCTCGCCCTGGCTCAACCGCTCGCCGCCGCCGCCGGGCTCGGCGCAGCCGCTCGACGGGGGCTCCTGCTCAGATCGTCAGACGCGCTGCTCCGGCTCGGACGAGTCAACGTCGCCGGACTCGACAAGACCGGGACCGTTACCGCGGGCGCGATCACCGTGGTAGAGGCGAGCGATGCCGCGCTGCGGATCGCGGCGGGGCTGGAGCGCTACAGCGGTCATCCAATCGCCCGAGCGATCACCGCCGAGGCCACCCGGCGGGGAATTCCGCTACCGCAGGCCGAACGGGTCGAAGAGACCCCAGGGGCGGGGATTCGGGGAATGGTGGACGGCATTACTTGGGAACTACGCTCCGCCGGCGCTGGCATGGTTGCCTTGACCGCACCGGGGCTCATCCAGATCATCCGGCTCGATGATGCGGTACGACCGGAGGCGCGGACCGCGATCGCAATGCTCAAGCGCCTCGGTCTGCGAACCACGCTGTTGACCGGCGACCACCTCGACGTCGCGCGACGGATCGCGGAACAGACGGAGGTTGACGAGGTGGCCGCACGGGTGGATCCCCAGGCCAAGGCCTTGTGGATCCGCCGGCAGCAGGAGGCAGGCCATGGGGTGCTCTTCGTCGGCGACGGACTGAACGACGGCCCCGCGTTGGCGGCGGCAGACCTCGGCATCGCGATGGCGACGGGTTCGGCGAGCAGCATTCTCGTCGCGGATGGGATTGTCTCGACCTCCTCGCTGGCGCCGGTCGCGGCAGGTATCCGGGCGGGGCGAGCGGCAGAACTGATGATCCGGAGGGGGCAACGCGCGTCGATCGTCTACAACGTGCTGGCGGTTGGGGCGGCGGTCGCTGGAGTGGTGAATCCCCTGGTCGCTGCGGTTCTGATGCCGATCTCAAATGCCATGGTGATCTGGAACGCGGCCCGGGTGGAGCGCCTCGTCCAGAAGGGGGACTGATGCGGGCGATCCTGTTTCTGCTTCCCATCATCCTTGGGCTCGGCGGCATCTTCGCCTGGCTATTCATCAAGGCGGTCAAGGACGGGCAATTCGACGATTTGGACGATCCGCCACAGCGTATGTTGCAGGAGAAGGATTGAAGGTCCGACGGTCGGTTTACGCGAGGAGTGTGATCATGTTTCCCCCCTTAAAAGTGTCAGTGGTGCTCGGCGTTCTGCTCACTCCAGCACCGCTGCTGGCGCAGGATACTCTTCCCCTTCCGCTCCCCAAGCCGCAGCAGGTGAACGACTCGGCCGTCGCCCGGGGACGCGAGGTCTTTCACGGCGCCGGGAACTGCATGGCCTGTCACGGAGTCGCCGGGGTGGGGACGGACAGCGGACCCGCGCTCGCGCAGGGCGTCTGGATGCACGGACCGGATACCTACGAGGGGATACTCCAGCGGGTGGTGCACGGCATTCCCAAAGCCTACTCATCACGCGGTGTGGCGATGCCGATGCGGGGATGGAACACGCTGTCGGACACCGAGGCCCGGGATGTGGCCGCGTATGTCTGGACGATCAGCCACGCCTGGCGGCGGCGGTAGCGGGCGGAAAGGGAATACATCGGGAATACAACGATGATAGGGGAATACAACGGAGAGGCTACGAGCCCTTTCCCGTTGTGTTCCCCTTCACCGATGTATTCCCGCTGTGTTCCCTTCTAGACCACCGCAACCGCAGGACAGTCAAACTGTGCAACGGTACGCCCGCCGGCCTGGCGACTCTCCCGAATCATCTTTCCCACCTCGACCCCGGTGGCCTGCTCGAAATGAGGATCGCTGATCATCGCGCTGGTCGCGGATTCGACCGGATACAGGAGCAGGCGATCGTCGCAGTAATCGGACAGCACAGCCCACAGTTCCGGCGTGGCTACCGGGGCCACATAGACTAGCCGGCGCGCATGGGCCGCTCGCACCGAGTGCGCGGCAGCCGCGACCACCACGGCATCGCTAAGGCCGTCATCCACCAACACGACATCTTGGCCGGCCAGATCAAGCACTGGGGCGCCGTTACGCCAAGCCGCCGCGATTTGGTTCGCCTCCCGCTGGGCGATCCCCACCAACGCCTTCACGTACTCCTTGGGGAGGTCGAGGCGGCGTACCCCGTCGGGAACGATGACCATCTCACCATCCGCGACCGCGCCGAAGGTGGAATTGGGGCGGCCGGGCACCTCGAGGCGGAGGCAGACTCTCACATCGAGCGGAGCGCCGTAGGCGCGGGCTATCTCATTGGCCACCCGCATGCCCCCCGGCGACAGGGCCACGACGACGGGGATCCCCTCGACCATCGGACCCAACCCCAAGGCGAGCCGTCGTCCCGCATCGGCCCGGGTCAACCGTATCATATGCGCCTCCAGAGACCGGACGCTTCAATCTCGGTTGGAGTCCATGAGTGAGGCGTGAAAGAGATCTGAAGTATGGGGAACGGGGAACGGGGGAACGGGGGAACGGGGATTGGGATGTTTGGATTGAGGATTGGGGGATGGGGGGATTGAACATCCCTCGCACTTGACCACCGCGACCATCCGACCGTCCGACCGCCCGACCGCCGCGACCGCCCGACCGCCCGATCGCCGCGACCGCCCGACCGCCCACCCTAAGGCCTGTCGCGGTGACGGGCGAGATCGGCCACAGTTGTCTCTCTGAAAAACTCGACCGCCTTCTGGCTAACCGCTTTCCAGCGGTGGTGGGCCTGACAGGGGTTCTGGTCGCTGCAGGCCGGCCGCCCCATCAGGCACCTTTGCTGGCCCAGGACCTCATCAAACGGTTTGACGATATCGAACAGCGAAATCCGCTCCGCGGGCGCCGCCAGCTGAAATCCCCCCTGCCTGCCGCGGGAGGACTCCAGGACTCCAGCCTGCGCCAGCTGGTACAGCGTCTTCGACAGGTAGTTCCGCGGCACGCGCAGGATGCCCGCGAGGCGGGCGGCCGCAATGGGCTGCCCGTTCGGCTGAGCGGCAATGGCAAGCACCGCGCGAAGGGCGTATTCGGCCGTTTGGGAGAGCATACCCTCACTCCCCGAAGTATGAAGAGGTTCTCATGCAACAATATATCACCTGTTCATGATAATAAACGATACTACGGGCCACGGGGAACCTGCATCGCTTCTTCGACGGCCCCCCGAGTGACCCTGGAACTGAGGATGACCGCATGGCCCGACCGATCCTTGCCCTCTGTTGCGTGCTGGTACTCACCGCGTGCGGCGCCAAAGAGCCCGCACCACCACCCGCTGGCTCCACCTCCGCAGTCGGCGCCGACTTAACCGCATTCCAGCTCGAACACGGCATCGGCCCGATCACGACTCCGGTGACCTTGGGCCCCCTGGACTCGAAAATGGCCCATGAAGGCAAGGAGCTGTTCACCGCGAAGTGCTCGGCATGTCACAAGATGACCGAGCGCTACGTGGGTCCGGCGCTCGGCGATGTCACCATCCGGCGCACACCCGCGTTCGTGATGAACCAGATCCTCAACCCGGAAGGTATGTACAGCAAACATCCGGTGGTCCGGCAACTGCTCGGCGAATACATGACACAGATGCCCAATCTGGGGCTGACCGTAGATCAAGCGAGAGAGGTAGTGGAGTACCTGCGGACCGAGGCACACGGTACAACCGGCAGCTGAACAGCAGACACTCTGGAGAGGCCTGATTATGCGCGAGTCTTCGTTGTCCCGAGTCCTTATCAGCGTATGCGTCGCGGCGGCGGCAGTGGTCGGAAGCGGCTGCGGCAAGTCCACCCAGGTGGGCGGCACGGGAGACGCCGCCAGCCGGGTCTACGTCCCGCCAGGGCAGTACGACGAGTTCTACATGTTCACGTCGGGTGGCTTCTCGGGGCAGTTGTCGGTGTACGGGCTGCCGTCGGGACGCCTGCTTCGGGTCATCCCGGTCTTCTCGCAGGACCCGGAGAAGGCCTATGGCTACAGCGAGCAGAGCAAGCCGATGCTCATGACAAGCTACGGCTTCCTGCCGTGGGATGACGCCCATCATCCGTCGCTCTCCAAGACCGATGGGATGAACGACGGCCGCTGGGTCTTCATCAACGGCAACAATACCCCGCGTGTCGCCCGGATCGATCTCGCCGAGATGAACACCAAGGAGATCATCGAGATCCCCAACGGCGCCGGCAACCATGCCTCGCCGTTCGTCACCCAGGGCACTGAGTATGTGGTATCCGCGACGCGATTCAGCGTCCCGACCCCACAGCGGGACGTGCCGATCGCGAGCTACAAGGAGAATTTCGGCGGGCAGATCAGCTTCGTGGCAGTGAATCCCAAGACCGGCGCAATGTCGCTGGCATTCCAGATTCACATGCCGGGCTTCGACTACGACCTGGCGCGGCCAGGCAAGGGCCCGTCGCACGGGTGGGCCTTCTTCACATCGTACAACACCGAGCAGGCCAACTCGCTGATGGAGCGGAACGCCTCGCAGAACGACAAGGATGTCATCGCCGCGGTGAACTGGAAGCAGGGTGAGCAGTGCGTGGCGGCGGGCAAGGCAAAGCAGTGGCCCACACGCTACGCACATAACTGGGTCGACGAGGCCGATGTGGCCCACAGCGAGATGCTCACCGGCGCGAAGGTGCTGGAGCCCGCCGACTGTCCCGGCCTGGTGTATTTCCTGCCGACCCCGAAATCACCGCATGGCGTAGACGTGGATCCGACCGGCGAATTCATCGCCGCCGGCGGCAAGCTCGCAGCCATGATCCCGGTGCATGCCTTCAGCAAGATGCAGAAGGCCATCGCCGACAAGGCCTTCGACCGGGAGATCGACGGTATCCCGGTGCTCAAGTACGAAGCGGTGCTTGCCTGTGAAGTGAAGGATCCGGGCCTCGGGCCCCTGCACACCGAGTTCGACGCGAAGGGCAACGCCTATACGTCGATGTTCATCTCCTCCGAGATCGTCAAGTGGCGGGTCAAGGACTGCACGGTGCTCGACCGGATCCCGACCTACTACTCCATCGGCCATCTGATGGTCATCGGCGGGGACACCCGGGAGCCCGATGGCCGGTACGTCGTCGCCCTGAACAAGATCACCAAGGACCGCTATCTGCCGACCGGACCTGAGCTGGCGCAAGCCGGTCAGCTGATCGACATCACCGGCGACAAGATGAAGCTCCTGCTCGACTTCCCGATGATCGGCGAACCGCACTACGCCCAGGCCATCCTGGCCTCGAAGATCAAGGACAAGCAGATCCGGACCTTCGACCTGATAGGCAACAAGGATCCGTTTGCGGTGAAGGCGGAGAAGGACACGCGGGTCGAACGCAAGGGCAACGTCGTCCATATCTACATGACGGCCATCCGCAGCCATTTCGTGCCAGACAACATCGAGGGCGTGCAGGTGGGGGACAGCGTCTACTTTCATGTGACGAACGTCGAGCAGGACTGGGACGTACCCCACGGCTTCGCGGTCACCGGCATGCAGAACTCGGAGCTGCTGGTGATGCCGGGCCAGACCCGCACGATTGCCTGGGTACCGGAACGGGTAGGCGTTTTCCCCTTCTACTGCACCGACTTCTGTTCGGCGCTACACCAGGAGATGCAGGGTTATATCCGGGTCTCGCCCAAGGGCGCCGGGACCGCGGTCTCGTTCAATACTCCGAAGTAATCCACTTCAGGCGGGGGAGGGGTGGCGACACCACCCCTCCCCTGTCACACTTCAAGCCCCCATCATGCACCGCTACTCCCGTTTCGCACTCGCCGCAGCGGCGCTGGCACTTTCCCTGGCCTATGTCCTGCCGCTCTGGCACATCAAGCTCAAGGCGCCACAGTATCCCGAGGGACTCGGTCTGTATATCAGCGTGAGCAAGATCGTGGGCCAGAAGCCCCAGGACCTTCAGAGCATCAACAATCTCAATCACTACATTGGCATGAAGCGGATCATCCCGGACGCCATTCCGGAGCTGCGCTTCATGCCCGTGGTGCTCGCCGGCCTGATTGGCCTGGGCCTGCTCGCGGCGGCGAGTGGCAAGCGTTTCCTCCTCTATACCTGGGTGGGCCTGTTCGCGGCGGTCGCGTTGGCGGGCCTCGCCGACTTCTACCATTGGGGATACGACTACGGCCACAATCTGGATCCTGAGGCCATCATCAAGATCCCGGGAATGAGCTACCAGCCTCCGCTGATCGGCACCCGGCAGCTGCTCAACTTCCGGGCGACCAGCTGGCCCGCGTCTGGAGGCTGGATCCTCATCGCCGCACTGCTGGTGGGCGGCTGGCTGGCGCTGCGGGAATTCCGCGCTGCGCGGACTGCGGCGGTCTGAGCCACTCCATGCACACCGTTCGATCCTGTCTGATCGGACTGTTACTCGCGGTGGCGGCCTGCGGGCCAAACAGGCCCAGGGACATTGTCTGGGTCCGCGATTCATGTGCCCACTGCCATATGAGTCTCGCGGATCCGCGGTTTGCGGCCGAACTGCTGACCCGGACCGGCAAGGCGATCGTGTTTGATGATGTGGGCTGCCTCACGGCCTGGATGGCGGAGAACAGCGATCCGGTCGCTACCGCGTGGGTCGAGAGCTTCACGGCGCCCCACGGATGGATCCGGGCCGACAGCGCCGTCTATCTCCAAAGCGATACCCTGCGAACGCCGATGGCCAGCGGGCTCGCCGCACTGCGCCCGGGCTCCGAGGCCGATAGTATCAGGTCCCTCCTGGGTGGAAGCTTGCTGACCTGGTCGGAGATTCTCCGGGCTCCCCACCACCATCCCGCGGCAGGGCCCTCCTGATGATCCCCGCCCTGCTCCTCGTCTGGACGCTGGCCATGGTCGCGCAACCGCCTCGGACGCTCACCGTTTCGCCGGGGTCGGCGCTGCCGACCCTCACCGCTGCACTCGCACAGGCCCGGGATGGTGACACGATTCTGGTCCTGGCCGGAGAATACCGCGAGCCGGTCATCACGGTAGCTCGGCGGGTGACGATCCTGGGTCAGGGATGGCCCGTGTTCCGGGGCGGGGACCACCAGGTTCTGACGGTGACCGGCGACAGCGTCACCATTCGCGGGCTGGTGATCCGCGACGTGACCCCCAGCTCGACCGAGGACCGCGCCGGCATCAAGGTCGTGAATGCCCGGGGCTGCCGGATCGAGGACAACACACTGCTGGATACATTCTTCGGTATCTACCTGTCGAAGGTGAACGGGTGCCTGATCCGGGAAAACCGGATACGCGGCTCCGGCGCCGGCGAGCCCCTCAGCGGCAACGGGATTCACTCCTGGAGTTCCAGCGACCTGGTGATCGAGCAGAATGTGATACGGGGTCACCGCGATGGGATCTATTTCGAGTTCACGACCGGCGCGGAGGTCCAGCGCAACCTGAGCGCCGGGAATCTGCGCTACGGGCTGCACTTCATGTTCTCGCACGGCTGCACTTATGCCGGGAACACTTTCGAGGGGAACCGATCGGGAATCGCGGTGATGTACAGCCATGACGTAACCATGCTCGACAACCGGTTCGCGGCGAGCTGGGGCAGCGCATCCTACGGCCTGCTGCTCAAGGACATCACCGACAGTCGGATTGAGGGCAACACCTTCGCGGGAAACTCCGTCGGCTTCCATGGAGAAGGCACCGCACGAGTGCGGGTCACCGGAAACCAGTTTCTCGCCAACGGATGGGCGGTGCAGGTCCTGGCCGATGCGGAGGATACCGAGTTTCGCCGGAACCGCTTCGAGGGCAATTCGTTCGACGTGAGCACCAACAGTGTAAACGCCTCGAGCCGTTTCACGGAGAACTACTGGGACCGCTATGAGGGTTACGATCTCGACCGGGACGGATTCGGCGACGTTCCATTCGCTCCGGTCCGGCTGTTCGCGCTGGTGGTCCAGCAGAACGAGCCGGCGCTGATCCTGCTCCGCAGCTTCTTCGTCTCCTTGCTCGACGCTGCCGAACGGGTGGCGCCGGTCCTGACTCCGCGAACCATGGAGGATGCACGGCCGTTGATGCGGTGGGAGCCATGATCGTCGCCGACGGAGGCCATCAGACTGCCGCAGCCGTCGAGGCCGATGGCGTTAGTAAGCGTTTCGGCCGGCTCGAAGTGCTGAAAGACATCACGCTCACGATTCCCGCCGGGCGGATCACCGGCCTTGTGGGTCCAAATGCCGCCGGCAAGTCCACCCTGATCAAGGCGATCCTGGGTCTGGTCCGGCCCGACGCTGGCCGGCTCACGGTACAGGGCAGCCCCGTGAATGGTGACGAGCGCTATCGCCAGTCCATCGGCTACATGCCGCAAGCCGCACGGTTCCCCGAGAACCTCACCGGCATCGAGGTGTTGCGGATGATTCGCGACCTCCGCGGCCCGGAGCCGCTGCAGGACACCTCGCTCATCGCCGACTTTCAGCTTGAGCCTGAACTCAGGAAACCCATCCGCACGCTCTCCGGAGGGACTCGACAGAAGCTGTCGGCGGCGATCGCATTGCTCTTCCGTCCGAGTCTCCTGATCCTTGACGAACCCACCGCCGGTCTGGACCCGATGGCGAGCGGGATCTTCAAGGAGAAGCTGCTGGCCGCGCGCGACCGGGGCGCCTCCACACTCCTCGCCTCCCACACGCTGGCGGAGCTGGAGGAACTGGCCGATGATATCGTGTTCCTGCTGGACGGGCAGGTCCGCTTCCAGGGACCAGTCGCGGGACTCATGCGGCTGACGGGCTTCGGGCGACTCGAGCGCGCCATCGCCGCCCTGATGCAACCCGGGGCCGCATGAGAACCGCCTGGAAGATTCTCGGCTACCAGCTCCGGGATATCGCCCGCAACCGGTGGGTGATCGGCTATGCCGTCGTGCTGCTGCTTCTCACGGAGGCCCTGTTCCGGCTCGGCGGCGACGGGGGACGGGTGATCCTCTCACTGCTCAATGTAGTATTGATCATCGTCCCGCTGGTGGCGCTCGCCTTTGGCACGCTCTACCTGTACACCGCGCGAGAGTTCATCGAACTGCTGCTGGCGCAGCCGGTGGGACGGGGAGCGATGTTCGCGGGCCTGTGGGGAGGTCTCGCGCTGCCGTTGACGCTCGCCTTCGGCGTGGGCGTCGGGCTCCCCTTCCTGCTCCACGCCAGTGACGCCGCGATCCCGCTCCGGGCCCTGCTGACGCTGGGCGCCACGGGCATTCTGCTGACGCTGAGTTTCACGGCCCTCGCATTCCTGATCGCGCTCCACATCGAGGATCGCGCCCGAGGTTTCGGGACCGCCCTCCTCGTGTGGCTCGCGGCGGCGGTGCTCTACGATGGCATCGTGCTGCTCACCGCGACGATCTTCAGCGATTACCCCCTCGAGGTTCCCCTGCTCGTACTCACGCTGCTCAATCCGCTCGACTTAGGCCGAGTGCTTCTGCTGTTGAACCTGGACGTGGCTGCGCTGATGGGATACACCGGCGCCGTCTTCCAGCGATTCCTCGGAACCGGGCTCGGGATGGGCCTCGCGATCACTGCGCTGCTCGCGTGGACGGCGATACCGTTGGGGTTGGGGCTTCGAAGGTTTCGCGCTAGAGATTTCTAGGAGGGCCGAGGGTCGACGGTCGAGCGAAGAGGTACTGGGTACTAGTCTCAGTACTGAGTACGAAGTACGGACAAGGATTACGAAATGGAATGGTTCATCAAGGCGTTCATACGCGCCTCGCTCATCTGGTTCGCCGCCGGCATCGTCTTGGGGGTGGCGATCGCCGTGCATCCGCAATGGATTGTCTATCGCCCTGCGCACGCACACATGAATGTGGTTGGCTTTCTCACCATGCTGGTGTTCGGCGTGGGCTACCAGCTGCTCCCAAGGCTGTTCGGGCACCCGCTACACAGCCAGCGGCTCGCGATCGCGCACCTCTTCTGCGCGAACGTGGGGCTGGCGGGCCTCGTCCTCGGATTCCTGCTTCAGGCCTCCATCGGGGCCTATGCCCGGTGGCTCATCGCGACCGGCGGATCGCTCTTCGCACTCGGCGCGATGCTGTGGGTCTACAACCTCTGGCGCACGTTCGACGCCGCCGATGCCAGGCAGCGCGCCCGGGAGCAGTCGGAGCGCAAGCAGCTACCTATGATAGACAGCTAGCCTCGGACATTCCTCCGCTGGCAATGAAGCCCTGTTGGCAGGGGCTACACCTCCACTTCATCCAGCCCCCAACTGTCTCGCGACTTCACGGTCGGTGCCATGACCACCCCGGGCAAGCTCAGATATCTGGCCGTCAACGTGGGGGGTTCGCGGAGCTTATAGAAGACAGCGGGGAGAGGGGAATCCGTGCGGGAATACCACGGGAACGGGGAATGCAACCGGGGCAATACGGGATCCCCGCAAAATTCCCGAAGTGTTGCCGTTGTGTTCCCGCTTGCGGCCCCGATCGGCGTCTCAGTACCTGCATAAAATGGCCTGGCAGGTGTTCCGTATGCATGACCAGCGGTTCTGTGGCGCGAAGTAGCGGTCCTGAATGGCTGACCAGCGGTCCTGAATGACGATGTGGTCGTCCTGAATGACATAGTGACGGTCCTGAATGCCAAAGGGCCTCTCCTCAATGGCTGAGTGGAACCGCTGAATGGCGTAGTGATACTTCCTGGCGGCATAGTGGTCGTCCTGAATGACGTAGTGGGACATCGGGACTGCATAGGACGACCGCCAGACTGCATAGTGGTCGTCCCAGGCAGCATAGGACGACATCCAGGCTGCATAGCGACGGTTCTGGGTGGCTGAGTGGGGTTCTGGGCGGCAGGGAACAAGGGAAAAGGCGGGGAGGAAGGCAGTAGGGGCGGAGCGGTGCTCCGCCCCAATCGCGAGTGCACAATTCAGGTACCCGGCCGAAACACGCTCCGCCGCCGGTCCTTGGTGCTGATCCTTGAGGACCCGTCGCGGCCTTCTACCCGCAAGCGCCGCTGGCCCTGTAGCCACGATTGCGCGAGTGCGGCTCGACCTGCAGCTTTGGGTGGTCGTTCGCCCATCTGGGACCATGACTCCTGCGGTTATTGCCCCGCTCTTCCTGTTTGTCCTGACCCTGAATATCACTCGACCGGGCCATGGCCAATGGCGCGGAGCCTACCTCAGCCCGCTCCTCCAGCCTGGGCCGGCCTCCCTGACCGGTTCCCTCGCGCCAGCCGGTCCGCGAAGTACCGGCCGCCTCGTGACTGGCGGACTGCTCGGCGCGACCGCGGGAGTGGCTGTCGCCATGGTCGCTTACACTGCCCTCGACCGACAGGATCCGTGCCTGGCCAGCGACTGCGATAGCGACCTCGGGTCCGGCCTCGTGGCGGCGACGGCGGGCCTGACGCTCTTTACCCCTCTTGGGGTGCATCTCGCTGACAGCCGGCGGGGCTCGTTACTCAAGGGGCTGCTGCTCAGTGCCGGCGTGGCGGCCGCTGTTTGGGCCGGCGCGGCCCTCGCCGAAGACGCCCGATGGCTCTTGCTCATCCCCCCGGCTCAGATCACCGGCGCCGTCCTCGTCGAGCGCGCCACAGCACGCTAGTCGGGGGCGCTCCGCCTTTCCCTCACCTGAACTGCGATGACACGCGACCAGATCCTCACTCGCATCCGCGAACTGCAGACGCAACTCGACGAGAAGCAGGCGGACCCACTCCAGAGTCGTTCGGGGGCGTTGGCTATCTCGGCGCCCCTATTGCGCGAGCTCACCTCTCTGCAAGAGCAATTGCGCGCTCTCGACTCTGGCCGCTAGACTGGCAGCTGGCTCTCACGGCTCTCATGTCGATGACAGAGAGCCTAGGGTCTCTCATCCGGATCCTCGCTCGGGTTTAACAGCGAAACGCGATTATTTCGAGCACCATGGGCGTTACCATCCAGCGGCGTGCCGTAGCCGGAATCCCTGCGAGGCCGCTGCTCTTTGATCACTCCCGGAAGACACGCCAATGCGCCCGACTGCCGTGGTGGCACTATCGCTGGTGACCCTGGTCGCATGTACCTCGAAGGAAGGGCCCATGGATGGCGATCAACTGAGAGACTTCGCCACACGTTACACCGCTGCCTGGTGCAGCCAGGATCCGCGGCGAGTCGCGGCGTTCTTTAGTGAAGACGGCTCTCTCAGGATCAATAAGGGGAGCCCGTCGGTAGGGCGGCCGGCGATCACCACGGCGGCACAGGGATTCATGACCGCCTTCCCTGATATGGTGGTAAGGATGGACGATGTCGGCCTGGATGGGACCCGAGCGATTTATCGCTGGACCCTGACCGGGACAAACGCCGGTCCCGGAGGATCCGGACGGGCGGTCCAAATATCTGGGTATGAGGAATGGACCATCGGCGCCGACGGTCTGATCGCGGCGTCCCTGGGGCATTTCGATGAGGCCGAGTACAACCGCCAGTTACAGAACGGCGCCGGGCAGACCCGGTAGTGCGCCGGACCTAAGCATTGAGGGATTGAGGGAGTGAGGGATTTGAAGTGGCGCTTCGATCCCTCAATCCCCCAATCCCCCAATCCCAATCAATCCCCGCCTCAATGACCCTCGCCCCTCCAGTTTCCCTGATCGCGTTCGATCTGGACGGGGTGCTTTGTGATTTCTATCCGGCTCGCCGCCTTCACTACATCGCCGACCTGACTGGAAAGGACCCCGCCTGGATTCAAGCCGCGACCTGGGATTCTGAGTTCGAGCGCGCCGCGGAAGCAGGAGCATACCACACGGGCGAGGCGTACCTGGAGGCCTTCAACAAGCATCTTGCCTATGACCTCACCCGGGATCAGTGGGTGACCGCTCGACGGCTTGCCATGTCGCCTCGGCCGGGCATGCTTGCATTCCTTCAAGCCCTGCGCCCGGTTGTCGATCTGGCGGTACTAACCAACAACGGGGCACTACTCCGTGACACGCTTCCACTGCTCGCCCCAGAGCTATGCGCTCTCCTCGGTAATGATGTCCACGTCACCTGTGACTTCGGCGCCCGAAAGCCCGAGCCGCGGGTGTTTACGCGCCTTGTCGAGCACTACCATCTGTCACCAGGCGAGGTCGTCTTCGTCGACGACAGTGTCGCGAATGTCGAGGGCGCTCGAGCGGCAGGTCTCCACGGCGTGTTGTTTGAAGACATGGCCCAGGTGGTACCGCTGCTCAAGAGTCTTGTGGGTGAATGAGCGGTGAGCAGGAAGCGGTGAGCAGTAAGTAACGAGGCGACCAGCCCTTCTGCCATTGCGATGCCTCGTCGCAGTGACAGAAGGGACGCTGCGGCTCACTGCGCCTTGGGCGTCGGTGAGGGTGGCAGCGCGAGCAGCCGACCCCGAAAACTCTGAAATGCCGGAGTGTCCTTCGTCAGCCCCTTGAGCTGGCTTGCCGGGTACTTCGCGATCTGGGCCTCGGTTGCCTTGATGCGACTCTCCTCGAGCGGATGGCTCGCGAAAAAAGCGTCCAGAGCGCCGGGGTTCGTCTGGCGCTCATTCAACAGGATCTTGAACATTTCCGGAATGCCGTAGGGCGAGATGCCCGCCTTGATCGTGGTCGCCACCCCTTCCGCATCCGCTTCTGCCTCGTCGGTGCGGCTGAACTTGGCAAACAGCGCGCTCCCGCCGACACCGATCGCGGCCTGGTTCGCGCCGCTCTCACAGACCTTCGTCAGCGTGCACAGCAGCGATACCCCGACGTTGGCGCCTTCGGCCTGCTGCATCTGCTGCACGGAATGGCGCCGGGTCACGTGACCGATCTCATGCCCCATGACGCCTGCCAGCTCGCTCATGTTGGTCGCCCGCTCGATGAGTCCGCGATTGACGTAGATCCAGCCGCCCGGCAGCGCGAACGCGTTGACTTCTTTGCTGTCGACGACGGTAAAGTGCCAGGTGAGATTGCGGTCATCGGTGACCTTCGCGAGCTTGTTGCCGAGCTCGGTGACATAACTCACGACCGCGGCATCGTGAATCAGGGGCAACTCCGCGCTGACCTGGGCGGCCGAATTGGCGCCCAGCTCGACTTCTTGTTGCTGGGAAACCGCGCAGGCGGCGACGAGGACCGCCAACAGGCAGCCCAGGATGTTGCGGCGCGCGGCGCGGATTGTGGAGGCGAAAGGTCGCATGGGACAAAGCCCCTTCATGACGAAGACTGAGGTGTGGATCTCCAATAAAGGGTAGCGCGCGCGACTCGCTTGGGGTATCACTCTTTGGATGGGGTCGGAGGTCGCGGCCATCGGCGCACCCGGCGCCGCTGACCGGGTTTCCAATAAGTAGGCCGGAAGGGAGAGTCTCCCCTGATGTCAGACACGACGGTCTCATCTACCACCGTGAACATTCCGTTGGCTGCTCCGCTGCCAATCTTTCTGGACCGACTACGTGCAGCCACAGTCCCTCCCAATTGGCTCGAAGGGCTCGTCACTCCGTACATGCACTGCGAGATCGGCCATCAGGAGCTCTACCTTCGCCGCAGCCACACCTTCCGGAGCCTCGGCACGGTCGGGTTTCGGGCGCGCCTGGACCTTCAGGCGCGGCAGCTTACTGGTGTCTTTGAGCGCACCATCGCCGGCACGGTGTTCCTGGCACTCTGGGCAATCTTCTGGCTTACGCTAATGGTGCTCACGCTTCTGAAGCACGCTCAATCCCCCGACGCCACCCAGAGCCCGCCCCTCGGCGCGGTGATCACGGTCTGCCTTGCCTGCGTTGGCCTGGTACCATTCTTGGCGAGGGCACCCAGAAACGATCGGCATCCACAGCGCCGTTGGATTATGAACGTCCTCCGGCACGCGGCGGGAGCGCCCGCGGCCTAACCGAGCGGTGCCGCCGAGAAGGCGGTTGGGCTTCCGGCTGTAAGGTATCAGAAGCGACAGTCATTGGATCACGACCCGCTTCCTGGATCACGCGCTGTATGGATTGCTGGAGCCGGACGAGAGAGGAGAGAAGTGAGCAGTGTGAAGTGAGAGGTGAGACGTGAGAAGTGAAGGTCTTGGACGAGACAATGCAGCCAGGCAAACGGCCACGGCGCGGGTGCATCTCACTGCTTCCCTCTTCCTTCTCACTTCTTACCTCTCGCGTTATGCTATGATCGGTCCGTTCGACGGCGCCTACCCCTCTGAAGGTCCACCCATGGCGAGAGAAACCAGCGCTTCCTCCAGCACCACGCGGCGGCCATACTATGCCCCAGTGGCCTTGGCGGCGCTCCTGCTGGTTATCGCCGGTTTTGCGCGGACCTACTATCTCAAGACACTGTTCGACACACCAACCCTGCCTCCCCTGGTTCACCTGCACGGCGCGGTGATGACCGGCTGGTTTGCGCTCCTCTTCATCCAGGCCAGCCTCATCGCGACACACCGCACAGCGGTACACCAACGTCTCGGCATCCTCGGAGCCGTGTGGGCGCTGCTGGTTGTGACGGTCGGCGCGGCCACAGCTATTCACGCCGCACGCCGGGGTTTCACTCCGGGGCCTCCGCCACTCGTATTCCTAGTGGTCCCGCTGATGGATCTGGTCGTCTTCGGTTCGTTGACCGGGGCAGCCCTCTTGTATCGTCGGCGTCCCGAATTTCACCGTCGACTGATGTTGTTAGGAAGTCTGGGCATCCTTGCTCCAGCCATTGCACGCCTGCCCGTCGAACCTATCCACAGCGGAGGGCTTCCCGTCATCTTCGGGCTCATGGTGCTCTGCGCTGTCGCCTGCGTCGCCTTTGACACCTGGCGGCACCGCCGCCTCCACCCCGCTTTCGGATGGGGACTGCTGGTCGTCGTCGGTTCGATTCCGCTGCGGATCGCGCTGGCCGGCACGGCGGCCTGGCAGCGCTTTGCAGCGTGGCTTATCGCCTAGCTGCAGCAGATATGGGGTGGTGAGTCGATTCCAGGTGACGATTGGCACGTTCGTCCAGACGCAAGCCGCCCAACGGGGAGAAGTATGCGGGTCAGCTCCGGGAATAGTCCTTGTGCGCCACTCGCCGGCCGCGGCCTGAGCAACTGGCTCTTGCCGCGCCGCCATCATACCTGCCTATGACGACGATCTCGAAAGACAACAAGCTGGTTACGATCATCAATGTCTTCACGGTCGAACCCGCACAGCAGCAGCAGGTCCTTGATTTGCTCACCCAGGCCACCGAGTCCAGCGTGCGGCATGGATCGGGGTTCATTTCGGCCACCCTCCATCGCAGCGTGGACGGCACCAAGGTCGCCATGTACGCCCAGTGGCGGAGCGCAGAGGAGTACCGAGAGATGCGCAACGATCCAGACGCGCTCCCTTATCTGTTACAGGCTGTAGCGCTGGCCAAGTTTGATCCGGGGATCTACGAAGTCGTCGCGACCTACTCCCACGAGGGTTAAGCCACCGCATTGGGCCATCGGTCTTGCAACCGAGCTCGGCACTGAAGCATGAACGCGAGCGTTGAAGTACGTAGCGTGTTCATGCTGAAGGGGCGGGGCGCGGTTGCCATAGGCTATCTCCGCCAAGGCGCCGTGCGGGTCGGCCAGCAGACCCAACCGCTGGCGCTCGGTACCGGACCGCTTCAGGTTCTCACGCTTGCGGCGGTGGAGATCGTGCATGCGGTCGAGGGCGGCAAGGATGCGCTAGGGCTCGTGTTCCGCGAACGACCCTCGCTCGACGCGCTACGAACTGCGCTCGCGGCCGGCATGATGCTCCACTGTTCGGATGCAGCGGTCGACGGCGACGTTTGACGCCCTTTCTCAGGAGCCAATATCGTCATCCTGGATGAAGCCGCCGTCCAGCGGCTGCTCCGCTTTGAGGATCTCATTCCCGCCACGGGGAAGGCGCTGGCCGAGCTATCCGCGGGTCGCGTGGTGCAACCGGTGCGAACGGTCCTGTCCATTGCCGCTCACCGCGGCTTCTTTGGCGTCATGCCGGCCTACGCGGGACCGCTCGGCGCCAAGCTGGTCACCTTCTACCCTCATAACGAGGGGATCCCGACCCATCATGCCGTCATCCTGCTGTTCCGTCCGGAGACTGGAGAGCCGCTCGCCATGTTGGATGGCCGGCTAATCACCGAGATGCGGACCGCAGCCGCTTCGGCGGTCGCGACTCAGCTGCTGGCCCGATCCGAAGCCTCGGTCCTCGCGATCCTCGGGTCCGGCGTCCAGGCCCTGAGCCATTTGCAGGCACTCGCGCTGGTACGTCCGCTGCAGGAGGTGCGTGTCTGGAGTCCACGCAATGCCCCAGCGTTCGCCGCACGGCACGGGGTGAAGGCCGCCGCCTCACCCGAAGAGGCGGTGCGCGGCGCCGACCTGGTGGTCGTCGCCACGAGTTCGCGGACGCCGGTGTTGTATGGCAGATGGCTCTCGCCCGGTACCCATGTAAACGCCGTGGGTGCCACACGACCGGACTGGCGAGAGCTCGACGACGACGTGGTGACGCGCGCTCGGATGTACGTCGACTCCAGGGAGGCCGCTGGTCAGGAATCCGGGGACGTGATGGCCGCGCGCGATGTCGTGGGGGAAATCGGTGAGGTGGTCTCCGGCGCCAAGCCAGGCCGGCGCTCGGCCGCTGAGATCACGCTCTTCAAGTCAGTCGGGGTCGCGGTCGAGGACGTCGCCGCCGCCGCCCTGGTCTACAACGCAGCCCAAAGGACAACGAGCAATGTCCACGACGCTTGAAGCTGTCCGTCCCATCGAACTGGCGGAGATACGAGCGGCGCGCCAGCGCATCGCGGGGACGATCGTGCGGACGCCACTGGTCCGACTGGAGTTGGGCGCAGGTTACCCGGAGATTCGCCTCAAGCTCGAGAACCTGCAGCCAATCAACGCCTACAAGCTGCGGGGTGCCGCCAATGCTGTGGCCATGTTGTCCGAGTCCGAGCGCCAACGCGGCGTGTGGACAATCAGTGCGGGCAATGCCGGCCAAGGTGTTGCCTACGCGGCGCGACAAGCGGGCGTGCCGTGTACGGTGGTTGTGATCGAAACGGCGCCGGCCTCGAAGATTGAACGCATGAGGGCGCTCGGCGCCAAACTCATTCCGGTGCCCTATCCGGTCGCGTGGAAGGCTCTCGAGGAGCGGTCGTTTGCCGGAACAGAAGGCACGTTCATCCATCCGTTCGACGATCACAATTTTATTGCCGGTCATGCCACAATGGGATTGGAGATTCTCGAGGACGCACCAGACACGGCCGCGGTCATTGCCGGCATTGGCGGCGGTGGACTCATCACCGGCGTCGGGAGCGCCATCAAGGCCCTCAAGCCATCGGTCAAGATCTGGGGCGCGGAGCCTGAGACCGCCGCTCCCGCGGCGCTGTCGTTCACCATGGGATCTCCGCAGGTGTTCACGGAATGGCAGGCGTCGTTCGTCGATGGCGCCGGGGGCCAGAGTCTGTTCCCGCGCATGTGGCAACGCATGAAACCAGTGGTGGATGGCTGCATCGTGGTGAGCCTGGAGGAGACAAAACGCGCGATGCGGCTCATGGCGGATAAGGCGCGGGTGATCTCGGAGGGCGCGGGAGCCCTGCCCCTGGCGGCTGCGTTGACGGGGAAAGCCGGCCAAGACCCGATCGTGGCGATCGTTTCTGGCGGCAACATCGACCTGAAGAAGTTTTCAGACCTTATCGGCTAGTGCTTGATACTTGACCCCTCTGCCCATACTCGCTCTTTAGAGCGAGAACGATCGATAGTATTCCCCCCTCCGACCCGACATCTTCCCACAGCAATGCGTCTCCCGCTTTCGGCGGGGACGACCTGCGCACCTGGCGCAGTGAACGTCGGAGTACAGCTCACCCGCGGAGGCAGCAGATGGACGACAGCAAAGTGGCCGAGGACGAAGCGCGCCGAGTGGCGCAGCATGCGTCGGTCAAGTCGCAGATTGAGGGCAATGTGAATGCCGAGATCAAGGGGCAGGCCCGGACGGCATCGCCAGAGCAGGCGGAACGGGTGGGCCAAGTTGCGGCAAACTTGCGGGGGCGGGCCCTCGACGAGACCGTGGCCTCCGAACATGCAGTGGCGCGGTCCCGGGGCGCCGCGCGGACTTCGCAGTTTGTAGACTACGCCTTCTACGTCATCTACGCCCTGTTGGGAATTCGCCTGGTGCTGGCGCTAATCGCCGCACGGTCGACCAGCGGTTTCGTGCAGTTCATCAACGGGGTGACCTACCCGTTGTACATGCCGTTTCGCGGGATCGTGCCCAGTCCGACGACGGAAGGCGGCTTTACCCTGGCGCTCCCGATCGTGATCGCGATCGGGGTCTACATGCTTCTGCATGTTGGCATCAACGGCTTGCTGCGGCTCGCCGCCCAGAGGAAGACCACGATTTGACCGCTACGGGACGGTGAATGGGATCGGCGCCGATGGTGCCGACGAGCGACTTCAGGTAATCGAGGTCGCTCACTCGTTCCAGTTCGGTGCGGGCGTGCTCGAGCCGCTCGGCGATGCCCAGCCGCTCGGCCTCCTCGCGATGCCCCGTTCGTGCCAGGAACTCAGTCAAGCTCTGAGTGTGTCGTTCCCAGAGCGCCACATCGCGCTGTTGCTTGACCACAAGCCGCTCCTGATACCAGTCGCTTGCGAGCAGCGCCTCTCGTGTAAAGAGCGCGCGAATCTTGGGATGGCTGGCGTCTCTGCCCTCGTAGTGCCCTCGCGCCATGATATGCAGCAGCGCCTTGAGCGGCGGGCAGGCGTCTTCGATCGTGCCGTCGGTGAAGTACGCTTCCGCCACCCGTTGCTGTGCCTCCACGATATTGTTGACCCCATCGGCGAACACCGCCGGGTCCTGGATCTCGGGCTTCAGGATCTCCTCGGTGAAGACGGCGGTAGGATTGTCGAACACCCGCCCGAAGAAGTTGTGCACGAACTTGGCCGTGATGCGATAGCCGAGCCGGCTGGCGAGGATCTTCGCCCCGTCAAATTCGTAGTCCTCGAGCTTCTCCAGGTGCCCGGCCTCGATGAGCCGCTTCGGATCGCGCTCATGGGGAAAGAGGCGGCACCAGATCTCCGGAATCAGCAGGCTGATGTCGTGGTCCACTCGTAGGTGCGGTCCGATGAAACCCGCGGCCGAGCTGAAGCCCGCGTACCCGGTGAGCAGCATGGAGACCAGAGCGTTATTGAGATCGGCGGTCGCGGCGAGGGCGTTGAACGGCCCTTTCGTGAGTGCACCCTCCGACCCCGCCCCCGTGGTGCTCGGGGAGGTTCCGGTCAGCGAGCACACGTAGTCCATGAACAGCTCAGGCAACTCCTGATAATGGATGGGGCCGTACACGCACAGCGGACGGCTCCCGTCGTCGGGCCGGTTGTTGCGGCGACCCGAGAGGACGCTGATCACCGGGAAGATGACCGGCGCGTGCAAGCGGCAGCCGGCGGTTGAGCCTGGCGCCCATCTCCGCGACGTACCGGTCGCGGGGTCGCGCGACGTCCGGTCGCACCTGCAGGTAGCGCGGATTCTTGGTGCGCTTGCCGGCGACGATCCGCGGCTCGGCCGAGCAGATCGAATAGCCAGCGTCGCTGCGCGCGGCGTTCCGAGCGACGTGCTCGCGCATTGGTTCCGTGAATGCGTCGTGCACGGCCACGTCCTCGACGAGCCGCCGGGCGTCCTCCCGGGTGAGCGGCTGAAAATTCGAGCAGAAGAGCCCGGGACCTGCCATGTCCTCCTCGGTCTGCCGGTCGAGACCCGGATGGATCGCGTCGTCAGGCCGTTGAAAGAGCCGGAACTCGCAATTCTGGGCCAGCTTGAGGCTCGGGTGTCCGTCGTATTCACCCGGGAGCCCAACCAGCCGGCGCGCCGGGACCACGACCGAGGCAGTGATGTCGTCCTCCATCTGTACCTTGTCGGCCGCGACGAAATCCTGCCGCAGCTTGTAGGTCCGCCAGGCGCCGTTCTCCTGTCGCCCGATGCGCAGGTAATTCGCGACCAGCCGCCGGCCCTCGAACTTCAACTCGTGCCCCGGTGCCCCGTTGATGATGTCGACGCTGAAATGGCGCAGCCAGTCATCACCCCATTCCGGCCGGTAGAAGCGCTTGATCACGAACACCAGCGCGCGGACATAGTTCGGGATGCTCTCGAGCCAGGCGTTGTGCTCCGGGGTGAACTCCGCGGGATTGGGCGTGAGCAGCTTGATCACCGAGCCCAGTGAGCGATCGGGAGACAGGAACGGCCGCGTGGGGTCGCGACCATCGCTCGCGCGCGGCTCGGGCAAGCGTACATCCTCGTAGTCGCGGTCGATGATCTCCTGCACCAGCGCCATGTCATCCTCGAAGCTCCGCACGTAAAACGACCCGGGCAGCACGGCATCGACCAGGCTCTTGCTGATCTCCGATTTGCCACCGCCCGAGACCGTGCAGGGCTTGTGGCAGAAGGCGCCCTCCGGAACCGTTCCGATCAACCGCCAGCTCGGCGCCGTGTGGTGTTTGGCCATGCGGATCTTGTAGCCGCTCGGGTGGATGTAGATGCGGCCGGGCAAGAGCTTGAGATGTTGTTCCTGGCCGTCGCTGACCCACTTCACGTCCTGGTGGGTTGCGTCGATCTCCATGTCCTCCGGCATATAGTGGATTTCGGGATAGATCGCGTCGGTCGCGTAGCCCGATGCGTGGAACTTCGCGCGTACGCCCAGCAGCCCGAGCACTTCGGCGAGTCGATGGTTTGCGCTCACGATCCGCACCAGATCCGGGAGAAAGCGGTCGCCTAGATTGAAGGTGGCGAAGGCCAGGGCCCCGCCCGCGTGCTCCTCCTCCGCCAGACCGAACAGATTCGCGCTGTACCCGATCTGAGTCTTGACCTCTTTCTTGCAGTACCCGAAATAGTTATCGGCGAGGATCGTGACCATCACGCCATCCATGCCGCGTGAGGTGACCTTGAACGGGCTGCCGTTGTTGTACAACTCGTGCTCGTTCGCCCAGCACATGCCCGCGGCGCGCTGGGCATCGGTGGCCCGGCTCACGTGTGGCAGACCGACGTCCTTCTTGCGCAGCCGAGTGAGGTGGGGAGCCAGGATGACGCAGCCGCTGTGCCCGGTCCATCGGTCCACGTCGAGCGCGGCGTCGATGCCCGGCAGGTAGGGATCTCCGGCATTGCCGAAAATGCTTTCCACGAAGTCCAGGTTCGACACCAGCCCACCGGGAGCAAAGAATCGTACCTCCATGCGCTTTTCCGGCGACACCTTGGGGACCTCGGGACACACTAGCGGCCGAAGCAGCAGGGAAACCATACTCTCAACCGGCTCGGGCCATTGAGCGGCGAACGGCAAACGCATGAGGTCGGGCGGAGGGCGCAACGCTTCCTGCAGCAGGCGCAGGTATGTCACAAGCGGTACCCGAGTCTTGTCGGCGGGGATCGGGAGGCCTCCCTCGGCGACGTGGAACACGCCCTGGGTGGTACGGCGATCGTTGATGGGGTTGTGGAGCACACCGTTGTCGAGCCGATAGCTCGACACCAACTCGTTGCGCCAACTGTCCGCATCGACCGGGAAGGACAACTCGCGGGCGAGGCCGTAGTGATCGAGGATGAGGGTCTCGCCGGGGAGCCGGATTGGCTCGGGAAACTCCGCGGCCAACAGCAGCCCATCGACATAGTTCTGAATCCGCCGGTCGGCGGGACACAGGTGCTCTGAGAGCAGCCGGCTTTGCTCGCGGTAGCGGGCGAAGAGATCGCCGGCGAGCTGGAGAACGTCCTGATCGCCGGTGTCCACCGGCACGTGCACTCCCATCGCCGCAAGCTTGAGCAGGATTGAACGGATGGCAGTGCGCCGCTCCGGCAGCCATACCGAGCCGTCGGGGCTGAGTCCCACCGCGCGCTCGAGCTCCATGCCTGCCTCCACCACCGAGTTGATGCGAGCTTCCGAAGCAACGTCTCACCGGGCGAGGCGTCCGTCAACTGGGGCCCATGGCCGTAGCCGATAGCCGATGGCGGATAGCCGTCCCGGTGTGCAGCTTATTCGGGGTCGCCTACCCGCCGACCTGTGCCCCCTTGAGGGAACCGTGCGTCCCTCCAATAGACCTGTGCTCCCGACTCTTCCCGGCGGAGGTGCTCAATGACCCGATTCCCTGTCCTGACGTGGGCGACGCTGGTCCTTGGGTGTGGCGAGGCCACCGCCCCAACAGACTCTATGGTCACCACCGTCCTACTGAGGCCTGCCAGCGTCTCGCAAACCGAGACACTATCGATCATGGTGACGACCCGAAACACCAGCGCCTTTCCGGTCACCCTGCATGGCTCCAGCTCGTGTCTGTTGAGCTTCCGGGTCGAAACCCTGAATGGCACACCCATCGACTACCCCAGCCTTCCTTGCGCGGCAATTATGGAAGACATCACGATTCCGGCCGGCGACAAGGTGAGCACCTCGATCGCATGGGACCTGCGGACCACTGCCGGGCCGCTAAGCCCGGGCTCATATCGAGTGCGCGGAGGCCTGAACCTGGCCGGAGAGCAGGGGTTGCAAGGCGTCGGTCAACCGGCGGAGCTCACCGTCAGGCCGTGATCGGCGGATGGCCCTGGGAAATCAGTGAGCCCCGGTGAGGCCTCCGCCCCCTATAGAGGGAATATCCGCCAGCTCGCAGGGCCCTGAACGGAATGCTCGACGCCGATACTCCCAACGTCATCATCTTTCCACCCATTCTGCTGGGCGGGGCGATGGTGCTGGGCGCCCTGCTCGATTGGCTGTACCCGATCCCCCTGCTGCCTGCAATGCCGGCGCGGCTCCTCGGCGTTGCACTCTTCGCACTCGGTGGTCTTCTGGGCTATTCCGCCCAGCGCGCTCTGCGGCGAGCCGGAACCAACATCCGCCCCGATAAGCCTTCCCTCGCCTTGGTAACCGATGGGCCATATCGCTGGACCCGGAATCCCATCTATCTCGCCGGGCTGCTCGTCTATCTGGGGGTCGGATTCTTCGTGAATGGGCTCGCTCCGTTCCTGCTCTTTCCTCTACTCATTATCCTGCTGCGTTGGGGCGTCATCCTGCGTGAGGAGCGCTACTTGACCGCCAAGTTTGGCGAGCCGTACCGAAACTACACGAGCCGAGTGTCCCGGTGGGTTTGATGGTGGCGGGCAGACGCGAGTGCAGCGCGGTTCCCGCTGCAGACAAGCGACTGACCGTCTGACCGTCGGACCACCAACGGAGTGAACCGCAATTCCCATTGCCGTGCCGATGCACTCACCCCTTGATCCCTTTGTTCCCAACCCTGACATTCGGGAGCGGTTACACAACGATCAACGCCCACGCCCAACTCGTCTTGGACGTTGCCGGCTCCTTCGATCTCCAGTCCCTGGGTCTCGTGCGCGCCGTCTTCTGGCTCCGGGAGAAGCTCATGCGGGCCACACCGTCCACCCCGAGGACACCCCAGGGGCTGCTGGCCGAGACCCTGGGCATGGGCTGGGGCCTCCTCGTTGAGCAACCGGGTCACCTGGTCGTGTGTGGAGCCACTTGTCAGCCATGGCGGGCGAACTTGGAGTTCACCCCACTTCCGGCCGCAGTTCGCGTACGCGGGCCGTGGCCACGCGATGCCGAAGCCAGGGTCAAGTTCCTCCGCTATTGGCGCTGGGCCCGCTTCGGCATCGTGGCCGTTCGCCTGCGGTTGCTGCCTGCCATTCGGCGTACAGCGGAGCGGCGCTGGTTGGCGGTCGGCGGCTCAGGGCGGTCAGGGCGGTCAGGGCGGTCAGGGCGGTCAGGGCGGTCAGGGTACGGTCCCGGATGCAAACAAGCCACCGCCCGTCTGACGGTTCTGCTTGTTCGCCTATTCGCCCGTCTCGCCCGTCCGCCTGTCCGCCCGTCCGCCCGTCCGCCCGAAAGGATCCCCATGTGTCGCAATATCAGGACCTTGCACAACTTCGCGCCGCCGGCGACAGAGGAAGAGATTCGGGCCTCGGCCCTGCAATTCGTCCGCAAGCTCAGCGGCTTCAGCAAGCCTTCGAAGGCGAACGAGACGCCCTTCAATCAAGCCGTCGATCAGGTCACGCAGGTGGCGCGGGAGTTACTGGGCTCGCTGGTAAGCAATGCCCCCCCGCGCGATCGCGGGCTCGAGGCTGCCAAGGCTCGGGCCAGGTCCGCCGCACGCTTTCCGAAACAGGGCGGAGCGACGCCTAACTAAGGGCATCGTCACCCCCAATAACATCGTCCATGCCTTCCGCGAAGCCCCTCCCGAACAAGCGGTTTGCGAGCCCAGCGGCCTGGGAATCGTGGCTCGAGAAGTACCACGCGACGTCGCCGGGCGTGTGGCTGGTCCTCGCCAAGAAGGGCGACCGACAACCACCCCTCTCGCATGCGGAAGCTCTCGAGGTCGCCCTCTGCTACGGCTGGATTGACGGCCAGACGGCGTCCGGCACCGCGGGGCTGTGGCGTCAGCGCTTTACTCCCCGCGGCCCGCGCAGTAAATGGTCCCAGATCAACTGTGCCGCCGTCGAGCGGCTCCAGGCCGACGGACGGGTGTCGCCGGCGGGGTTGCGGCAGGTCACAGCCGCCAAGCGGGACGGCCGATGGAAGGCGGCGTACGCCCCGCAACGGACCATGACCGTCCCCCGGGACCTCCAGGCCCAGTTGGATGCACGCCCCCGTGCCAGGCGATTCTTCGAGTCGCTCGACAGCAAGAATCGCTATGCCATCCTCTATCGACTCCACGACGCCAAGAAGGCTGAGACGCGGCAGCGCCGGCTGGACAAGTTCGTCCGCATGCTCGAAGCAGGAGAAGTTTTGCACGGGCGGTGACCTACCGACTTCCCGCACGCTTCAATGAAGCGTAAGTTGGTCAATCAATGCACACCGATCTGTTTCTAACGCTGACCGACCTCGAGGCCGGCCTGCCCTACATCCGGCAGTCACCGCCGCACGCCGGTCCCATCGCCCTGATCGTTCGGCGCCCCGAATCCGACGGGCGAGAGATCGTCCACGAGGCCCACCTCTCCCGGGAAGCAGGCCTTGCGGGCGATGCATGGGCCTCGAATCGTGCACCTGACGCCGACAAGCAACTGACGCTCATGAATTCCCGGGTGATCTCGTTGCTTGCCCGTACCACCGACCGGTGGGCACTGGCCGGCGATCAACTCTTTGTGGACCTTGACCTGAGTAGCGCCAACCTCCCGGCGGGCACCCAGCTGGCCGTCGGCTCCGCCATCGTGGAAATCACGGCCCAACCGCATCTCGGCTGCCGCAAGTTCGCCTCCCGGTTCGGCCACGATGGGCTGCTCTTCGTCAACAACGCGCTCGGCAGGGAGCTGCGACTCCGTGGGGCCTACGCGAGAGTCGTGCAACCCGGAACGGCACGTACGGGTGATGCGATCGCGAAGCGGAGGACATCGCCACCATGAGGCTTGGTTTCGTGTTGCTTCCCCCGCTTTCGGTCCTGACGCTTCTCGGCTGTGCCAGCACGACCGTCGCAATCACCGTGCTTCCGCCGCATCGTCTCGAAACGCCCATCTGCCCCGCCGCGGTCCTCATCGCCGAAAGTCCTGGAGAAATCCCGACTGGGGGTCGGATCCTCGCGCGGCTTCGGGTGGAGGGCGGCGATTTCAGTACGACCGGGGACAAGATCCGTCGGCGGCTTCGTGAGGAGGCTGCAAAGCTCGGCGCCAACCGAATCCTGGCCACCGAGATCACTACCCCGGGCACGCTGGCCGCCCTCGGAATGACTGTGGCCACAAGCATCAATGCGCAGCAGCGCGCCGAAGCCCAGAATGAAGCGATGAGCCATCAGAACCAGGCGACTCAGGCTGCCGCCCCAGTCCCCACAGATCCCAGCTTCTACGGACGCGGTCTGGCGTACGCGATCTTTGTCCCCGACGACACGATTCGGACTCAGCTGGAATGTCCTCAGCCGCGTCCGTAAGTCCTCCCGAGACCTCGATCTCTGAGTATCGGCAATTTTCGAGGTCGGGCGAAACCCACGGCGCGGTCGCCTCGATACTTGTCGCACCCGCATCGGCGCCTTCCTCCCTGGGTCGGTGACGAGGCCGCGGCCGGAGCCACCAGCCCCTAGTCAGCCCCGCACTCCATTCACCACCCGCACCCTGGATTCCCCATGTCGCTCGGTCACTGGCCTGCAATCATTGTCGCGGCACTCGCAGCATGGCTCATCGGCGCACTGTGGTACTCACCTCTCTTATTCGCGAAGGCCTGGGTAAAGGCACACGGGTATACGCCTGAGAAGCTCGCTACCATGCGGGCCACCGCCGGCCGCGCCTATGCCGGCTCCCTCGTGGCGTTCCTCGTGATCGCCGGCGTGTTGCACATCTTTCTCTCGCGCCTGGGGGCCGATTCATTTCAGAAGGGAGCCGTGTGGGGATTCCATGCCTGGCTCGGCTTCGCCCTTCCGATAGGCTTCACCGCCAACCTGTACTCGGACAAGCCGCTCGCGACCTTTCTGATCGATGCCGGCTATCAGCTCGTGTATCTCACCGCCATGGGAGCCATTCTGGGAGCCTGGCATTGAGTTCGGGCGGACTCGAGCGGACTCCCGCTGAGAAGGCCGAGGCCCTGGCAGCGGTGAGCGTGCGGCTTCAATGCCACTCGGCCTTCGGAGCATCCATGGAGCGATCTCGCTCGCCTTGCCTCGCTCGCGCCCATCGCAGCGGTGGGACCGAGTGAGCCGGCAATCCGCCTGCTCCACCTCACGACCGCGCGACCGCGAGTATTATCCTTGCCCATGAGAGCTGCGCTTCGGTTCAAGCTCAAGGTGGCCGGCACGGACGAGTTTCGTGGAGTCCATGCCGTCAGCACGTCGTTTCGTTTTCATGGCCTGTTGCGTTTCGACGGGGTGTGCCTCCAGATCGAATGGGCCGGCTCGGCACGGGTACAGGACGTCGGAGCCCTGAGCATCCGCGACGAGCAACTGCCGTTGCCCACGGAGACACTCACCATTCCCGCTGATCGGCTGTGGGGAGCGGAGCTTTCGGGAGGCTGGTGGCGCCCTCGACTGGAGATCAGCGCCAAGGACGTTGGTGCGCTCGCCATTGTGCCCAGTGAGGACCAGGGGAAGGTGCGGTTCTGGTACGCGCGGCGCGATCGTGCCGCGGCGATCGCCTTGACTGCCGCACTGAACCGGGCGATTGCCAGCCCGGCCTTGGCGAGTACAGTACAACCCCCGCTTCTCCCCGACGATACCCCGCGCACGCCACTCGGTGGGTTCACCAGCACGTCGCGGTGAACGCACTCGGCTTTGCGGACGCTTGGTGCGCCCCGCCGCTCTTGTCACCCACGAACGCCCCCCCTATAGTTGTGGCCGAGGCGCCGCAGGGGCGCCTACCCGCCGAAAGAAGCCTTCACCCTGCTGCGGTTCACACATTCTCATTGCGTTTCCAGTCGGCAAGCGGAGCGGACCGCCGATGAAGCTGGAGACTGCACATGATCGATCCGATCCGTGAACTGAAGATCCGCGCCAAGCTGTTGCAGCAGCAACTCCATCACCGT
Source organism: uncultured Gemmatimonadales bacterium (assembly GCA_963748035.1). Taxonomy (GTDB): domain Bacteria; phylum Gemmatimonadota; class Gemmatimonadetes; order Gemmatimonadales; family GWC2-71-9; genus JADJOM01. The sequence goes on from CAVVHO010000006.1 coordinate 40,891, forward strand.
CACCCTCAGGCCATCTCGCGGCTGCGTTCGCTGCCGGAGTTTCGCGCGCGCACGAACGCCGAACTCGAGTCAGTCGCGCCCGAACTCCTGCGACGACACTGTTTGACATTGGTATCGGTTGAGCTTGGGTTCAGCGGATGGGTGCATGCCCGCGCCGTGCTTTCGGGTGCCTGCGAGGTGTCGGACTTCGGCACCCTGCTTTACCCTGTCCGTTGCAGCGGGCACCTGAATCTCTGGTACCGAAGGTACGGTGACGCCGTCGTCGGACGCCGGGAATCCGCAGGCTACCTCCTTGCCTACCGGCGCGACTTCCTGGTGGTGGACTCATGGTTCATCGAGACCCTCGGCCTGGACCCCGACGCCAACGAGTGGCTGCGTATCGGCTTTGATTGGGTACACCCAACCGAGACGGAAGCGCGGACACGTCTGTACGGCGCGCTTGTCGCACAGTTACCACGGCAGGTGGCGTGATGACCTTTCCGCCTTCCCCATCCGAGGCCCGATTCATCCTGGAGTCTGTCGGATTGCCGGCGCTTCGCTTCGAGCATGACCTCACCCGTCGAGTCGTGGCGGCGATCCCCCTCGAGCACATGGACTTTCGGCCGACCGCTGGCGCGCGCAGCGCTGGTGACCTGGCTCGACACATTGTTGGCGCCGAACTCCGTTTCCTCTCCGGCGCCACTACCGGAATGTTTCCCGATTTCAGCGCCGAACTGGGCAACGCCCCTGACTCGGCGACCGTGGTGACGTTCTATGAAAGCCGGTTTCCGCCCCTACTCGTGAAGCTGGCGGCTACCGGCGGTCAGGACCTGCTTCGCGAACTGGACTATGGGGGTCTAATGCGAATGCCGGCGCTTGGGTTCGTGCAGTTCGCACTCAACCACACGATTCACCATCGAGGTCAGTTGTCGGTGTACCTGCGCGCGGTTGATGTCGAGGTACCGCCAATCTACGGATGACAGCGGACGACGGCCGTGTCAGGGCGAAGCCGACTGGCACATCTTGCCGGCGAGCGGGGGGGGATTGGTCGCCCGGCCCCGAGGGCCCTTCCGCCCTGCGGTGCCCACAGTCAACCTTAGACCACAACTTTACCGAGAGGCGCCAGTGACCGTCTCCTTAGCAGGGCTTACCCTCCATGTAGCGGATGTTGACAGCTCGCTGGCGTTCTACCAACAGCTGCCAGGAGCCGCCGTCTTGTTTCACATGCCCGGACGCTTCGCGCTGCTGCGCTTCGGTAGAGGACGGCTGGGGCTCCTCGCCGATCGGAAGCGCTCGTTCCACGCCGAGTTTGAGGTCCCCGATCTCGATGCCACAGCAGCGGAACTCCAGCGCCTGGGTATCGCGATCGATGGCCCGACTACGCGGTCGTGGGGTGAGCGAGACGTCCTCGTGCAGGACCCGGACGGAAACCTGCTCGAGTTTTCGGCCGAGCGCCCGGTTGCCAAACCGTGACCACTGGCCTAACGCGGGAACCGTGATAGCTTCCCGCTGCAGCTGTGACAACCAAGGCTCCGCCCTTCTCACCAATGGAGAATCGTATGACCCGCTTCACCTATTGCTGCTGCGTAATAGCCCTCGCAGCGTGCGCCAAACCGGACCAGAAGCCTGCCGCAGACTCGATGGGAGCGGGCGCCGCGACATCAACCGTATCGCTCGCTAGTGTCGCCGGCACCTGGGCCATGCGCACCACGAACGAGCACGGCGACAGTACCCTCGTCACATACCAGATGATCGCGAGCGCAGATCCCACCGGCTGGTCATTCAACTTCCCCGGCCGGGCACCAGTGCCGATCCGCATCATCTCGGTAGATGGCGACAGCATCGTGACCGAGGCAGGACCCTACGAGAGCGTACTGCGGAAGGGGGTACAAGTCACTACCCACAGTGTCATGCGCGTGAACGGCGCGAATTTGGTGGGCACCACCGTTGCCCACTATCAGCCGGGCGGCGCTGATTCGGTGCTCTACCTTCGAACCGAAGGTACCCGAGCACAGTAATTCGCACGGCGGAACCGGCGCCGGGGACTTTCCCCGGCGCTATTCCTTCTTGCTTGGCCAGTGAGCCGACTGATTCGCACCGAGATCCGCCGAACCTCCGAAAGCCGCTCCCGCCACGCCCCTTACTCCCCTCTGTTCCGCCTCTTACCTTGTCGGCTTCCCCACACGGAGCGGCATATGCCGACTTACCTCTGGCGCGCCTCCTACACCGCAGACGGTACCAAAGGCCTCCTCAAAGAGGGTGGCACGAAACGACGTGCAGCCGTCCAGCAGATGGTCGAGAAGGCGGGGGGGAAGCTCCATGCTTTCTATTTCGCGTTCGGTGACGCGGATGTGTACGGCATCGCGGAGTTCCCGGATCACGCAACGGCCGCCGGCGTCAGCCTCACCGTCAACGCGTCGGGCGCGGTGCATCTTTACACAACTCCACTGCTGTCAGCCGAGGAACTGGACGCGGGTGTACACAAGTCTGTAACCTATCGCGCTCCCGGCGCCTAGGATTCCACCTCGCGGGGTTTGTGGATCAAGATGGTCCTTCCGCCAATCCTTCTCATGGTGGCACAGTCGGCTGAGCGTCGTCCAGCCATACCATCGGCCGCCTGATGCTCATTCCTGATTGCTCTACCCCGGTCGTCGTGCTCCGAGTGCATTATGGCAGCCTTGGCATTGCCCGGAGCCTAGGCCGGTTGGGCGTTCCAGTGCACGCCGTACATTCGCCTGCCCACACCCCCGCCCTGCGCTCCCGCTACTGGCGGGGCCGCCACCTTTGGGAGTTCGACCACGACGAACCGGAACGGAGCGTCGCATGGCTCCTCGAGCTGGGCGCGAAGTTGGGGCGGCGTGCGATCCTGATTCCGACGGCCGACGATCTCGCCACATTCGTGGCAGCCTACGCGCCTGTCCTGAAAGAGCGCTTCCTCTTCCAAGACAACCCACTCGGCCTCGTGCGGGCCCTCTCGCACAAGCTGGACGTTTATCACCTCGTCCGAAATCTCGGGTTCCCAACTGCGGAGACCTGGTCCCTCAAGTCGCTCGAGGACGTACGCCGGTTCAGCGAGGCGACCACATTTCCCGCGGTGCTCAAGGCGAACGACGGTCTCCGCCTCGAGGCCAGGACCGGCAAGCGGATGATGATCGTCCGCACCCCGGAAGAGCTACACTCGTGGTACCTGCGTCTCGAGGATCCAGATAATCCGGACCTGCTGTTGCAGGAGTACATCCCGGGAGGAGACAATAAGATGTGGCTGTTCGACGGATGCTTCGGCGCCAACTCCGAATGCCTCATGGGTATTACCGGTCGCAAGCTCCGTTCGCATCCCCCCCACACCGGCGCGACCTCGCTAGGCGTGTGTGAGCGCAACGACGCGCTGTACGACCAGAGCCTGCGGTTCATGAAAGTCATCGCCTATCACGGAATCGCAGGCATGGACTACTGTTGGGATGAACGGGATGGGACCTACAAGCTGCTCGACCCGAACCCCCGGATCGCCGCCAACTTCCGGCTTTTTGTCGGAGCGAATGGACTGGACGTCATCCAGTGCCTGTACCTGCACCTGACCGGGCAGCCGGTGCCACAGACCGAGGCGGTGGAGGGGCGGAAGTGGGTGGTCGAGGATGCGGATTTCGACTCCTTCCGGGACTATCACAGCGAGGGCGCGCTCACCATCGGGGGGTGGCTCCGCTCTTTCGCGGGGGTCCGGGAGGGGGCGTGGCTTGCCTGGGACGATCCTGGACCGGCCGTTGGTGTCGCATGGGGGCTTGCCCGGCGAGTCTTCAGGAGGTTGATGAGAGCGGTGACCTCACGCCACTAGGCGCCATATCGGCGTTTGGAGGCATGCTGCTCGCGAGTCGGATCAACGGCTCGTCACCGTCGCTTGGAATCTGGCATCGGACCACGTCTGCCAGGTTCGAGATCGCATCCCCTGTGATGCGACTGCGTGTGTGGCCCACCGGAGGGAGGCACGGATGTACGTCTGTCCCGATTGCAAGACTCCCCTTGAGAGGCTGTATTGCAGGGAATGTCAGCGCCAATACCAGAGTGTCGGCGGCATTCCGGTATTATTGTCCAACGACCCTCGTTTCCACAGCGTCGTAACTAGCGTGGCCGCATATGACTCCATTTACCGCAGCCAGAGCAACGTGTGGGAGAGCCAAGGAAGGACTCCGGAGTTCTTACACTATTTCTCCGGCCTCTTGAAGCAGTTCCCGGCCACGCGATTCCTGGAAGTTGGTTGCGGGGAGGGCTTTCTTCTCGCCCGGGTAGAGGCAGGAGAGAAATTTGCCGTGGACCTTTCGGTGCACGCCCTCCGAGCCGCGCAAGGAAAGACTCAGGCGCAATTTAGCGTGGCCCTGGCCGAGCGGCTTCCATTTGCTACCGAATGCTTCGATCTGGTTGCAAGCGTTGGAGTGATGGAGCACTTCCTTGATGGTCGGGAGGCGGCACGAGAGATCAGGCGGGTGCTAAAAGCCGGTGGCCATTATGTGGCTCTGCTCCATGTGCAGCTGACATTCTGGGAACGACTTGGCATGAAGATCTCCCAGTATCTTTTCCCACCCAAGCCGTTGGAATTCGTCCGTTGGCTGAAGGACAAGATTCAAGGGACGGGCAAGGCTGAGACCGGACCGGTGTATGCCAAGCAACCCATCCAGAACAAGTACTCGACCCGCAGCGCAAGAGCCCTGCTTCAACAAAACGATTTCAAGGTGATCGACGTGATCCACACGAGGAAACACCCGGAACTGCCGCTCGCGGGTCATTACGTCGTTATCTACGTCGCGACCAAATGAAGGTGCCGTTCGCCTGCCAGGCGCCCTTATGCAGCGCGACCTCGTTCACGGCAAAGTTCTAAGTGATGACCGCCAACCGGCTCGACTCGCCCCGCGCGGACTATGGACTCGACGCCCCCTCGGTCGTCCGCAACCTGCTTGTGATCGGCGGCGTTGGACTGCTGCTCGCCGCCGTCGCTGCGCTCCACCTGCTCCCTCCCGTGCTCACATGGACGCTGGGCGGCAGCGTCATACGCTTTCCGCTCGTCCCCCTCGGCTTGGGCCCGGGAGTCGCCCTGACGGTGACCGGCCTTTCCATGATATGGAGCAGCCGGGTCGGCAAGGTTCGACGCCGGGAGGCGCTGCTTGAGCAGCTCGCCTGGAAGGGCGATGAACAAGTCCTGGACGTCGGGTGCGGACGCGGGCTGTTCCTGATCGGTGCGGCCAAACGATTGACCGGTGGGCTCGCTACGGGCATCGATATCTGGCGAACCGAAGACCTGTCCGGCAACCGACCGGAAGCGACCCTCGCAAACGCACAGGCCGAGGGAGTGGCGGCTCGGGTCCGGGTCGAGACAGCCGATATGCGCAAACTGCCCTTCCCGCCCGGAACCTTCGACGTGGTCCTTTCCTCCGCGGCCATTCACAATCTGGACGACGCCGCTGACCGCGACCTTACCATTCAGGAGATCGCGCGGGTTCTCAAGCCGGGGGGATTCGGGCTCGTTGATGATATCCGGCATTCCCAGCAGTACCGCAAGGCATTTGCCGCCCACGGTTGCCGGTTGGTTCGACGCCTCGATCAACCGCTGGCGAGTATCTGTTGGACGGTGCTGACATGGGGTGCGCTTCAACCCGCGACCCTGCTGGTCCAGAAGGCGGTCTAACGCTTACCTGAACGCCGAATCATCGTTCTCCGCTCACTCTCAAGGCTGGTACCCTATGGCAGACCTCTCTCGGCCCCTGCGGCGTTCTCGGGATAAGGGCATGATCGCTGGTGTCGTCGCGGGCTTGGCCCAGTACTTCTCGATGGACGTAACCCTCCTCCGCGTCCTCTACGTCCTCGTCTCGATCATCTCGGTCGCTTTCCCCGGCATTCTGGCCTACATCCTTCTTTGGATCTTGATTCCGGAGGAGGCGAGTACCTCGGCCTGACGCTCCGGCCCGGCACCTCCATTCAGCACGAGTCAGCTCAATTCTCCAGCATTCCCTGGCATTCCTTCGACCTCTTAATCCTCGCAGGGAGACACCGACGATGAAGTTCCTCATTCTCTGGGAGTTCGAGCTTGCCGCACTTCGCCCCGAGGTAGCAACAGCAGTGGCCCGGATGCCCGAGTACGCGGCGAGCCTCAAGAAACAAGCCAAACTCGTGTCCCGCTATCATGTCGTGGGCAAGCATGGCGGGGCGTGGATCTACGAGGTGACGTCCAACGAGGAGTTGGAGCGGCTATTGGCGATGGCGCCCGTCTACAACTTTGCGCACTACCAGGTCATCGCACTGGCTGAGATGGACACCCCAAACACGGTGATTCGGGCACCAGAAGCAGCAGCCGGGGGCAGCTGAATGGTCCCACAGCCCCTGCCTTCACCTGTAGCCACCTTCAGACTCTCTTCATACCATCTTGCCGGGGCGAGGCAGACATTGCAGCTCAACGTCCGCCCCAGGATGCCAGCTTGAAAGGGACTATGCCACAAGATGGTGGCCTCGTTAGTCTGATCGAAGCGGAGGCCAGGCTGGCGGAGCGTCTCGCGGCCGCGCGAGCGGCGGGACAAGCCACTATCGCCGCCGCGCAGCTGGCGGTCAAAGCCATGGAGTCACGCTACGCCGCCGAGGTGGAAACGGGCACGGCGACGCTCGCAGCCCACATCGCCGAGCGGCGTGATTCCGAGGTCGCGCACATCCAGGCGGCCGCTGATCTCCAGGTTAGCCGCTCTGCAACGTTGACGGGCGAACGAGGCGAAACCCTCGCAGGCGAGGTGGTACGCAGGGTCCTTGATACCTGGAATACCGGGACCGCACCGTGATCGTGCGAATGATGAAGGTGCGCATTCTGGGACCTCGCGCCCGGCTGCCGGACGCGATCCGGGTGGTCCAGGACGAGGGCGTGCTGCACCTGGCGACTCAGGCCGAGCAACCACGGCTCCAGCCGTTTCAAATGCCGCCCGCCGACGCCCGTCGCCGCCGGCAACTGACGTCGATTCTGGCGGATGTCGAGATTTCCCTCCAGGGTCTGGGCGAGGAGCCCACCGCACCCCCAGTGAAAGCGGGTGCGGCACCGGATCTTCCCGGCTGGGCCCGACTCGCCCGCCGGGTCCGGAAGCAGGTGGCCGCGATGGCCGACCGATCCGCAGCCCTGGACGAGGAGGAGGCGCTGCTGGCCCGCTATCGCGGGTTCTTCGGCGCATTCGAGGCGCTGATTCGCAGCCACGGTGTTGCACAGGGAGCAAGCGCGTTTCACGTCGTGCTGCGCCCAGACCAGGCGGGAGCGTTGCCGCGCCTGCGGGAGGCTCTGGGGCAACTCCTCGATGGCGCCTTCGAATCGTTTTCGCAGACGTTGCCCGGCGGCGAAATCGGGGTGCTCATCCTGGTGCCCGGCTCGGGGGCGGCACGGGTGGACAAGCTCTTGGCCGAGACGCGTGTACAGGAGATCCCGGTGCCGGCCGGGTATGGATCATCGTTGCTCGAGGCGATTCCGCGGATGCGGGAACGGGAGGCAGCATTCCCGCGGGAACGAGAAACGCTCCGCCGCGAGCGTACCGATCTCGCTCGCCGGCATGGCCCCGAGTTGGCGCGCGCGCGCGCCGTAGTGCGCGATCTCCTCCTGCAGCTGGAGTCCCTGGCCCTGTCTCAAGTCACCGCCCACGCCTTCGTAATCGAGGGTTGGCTGCCGGCTGTCGCGGAGCCCCGTCTGGCCCTCGCCTTGGACCACGCATTTGCGGGGGAGGTCGTGGTGGAGGTCATGGGGCGGGAACACTGGCGGGCCGAGGATGCACCGGTCGTGCTTCGGAATCCCAGGCTGTTCCGTCCCTTCGAATTGCTGAACCGCATGGTCCCCTTGCCTCGATATGGGACGCTGGATCCGACACCCTTCGTCGCCGTCTTCTTCCCGATGTTCTTCGGACTCATGATGGGAGATGTCGGCTATGGGGCCGCATTGGCCGGACTGGCCCTGCTGTTGCGTTGGCGTTCCACACCGGGGAGTAACCTGAGGGCGATCTCCGAGGTCGCAGGCGCGTGCGCCCTGTTCGCGATCATCTTCGGCGTCCTATTCGGGGAGTACTTTGGCGATCTCGGACACCGCTGGCTGGGTCTCAAGCCCGTCTGGATGGACCGGGCAGAGGCCATCATCCCCTTCCTGGGGCTTGCAATCGCGTTGGGATTGGTCCACGTACTTCTCGGCTTGATACTTGGCGTACTGAACAGCGTGCGTAGTCATCGCCGCCTGGCGATCGGCCGTGGACTCACTGCGGTGATGATCATCCTGATTCTGGTGGCGATTCTGGCGGCGATAGAGGTGTTCCCCCACTCCCTGCTCACCCCGATGGTTGTCGCGCTCCTGATCGCCTTCCCCGTCCTGGTGGTGGTCGAGGGGGTGGTGGCGCCGGTCGAGCTGCTCTCAACCCTGGGACACATTCTGTCCTACGCTCGTATCATGGCCCTGGGCACCGCTTCTGTGATGCTTGCCATTGTGGCCAACCGGATGGCCGGCGCGATGGGCAGCGTGGTGGTCGGCGTCTTGTTCGCGCTGCTGTTTCATTTGGTCAACTTCGCGCTTGGCCTGTTCACCCCGACCATTCACGCGTTGCGCCTCCATTTCGTGGAATTCTTTGGGACTTTCTACAGCCCGGGAGGGGTGCGCTACCACCCGCTGGGACACTGGCGTCCACGGGCCGGACAGAACGACTAACGAGAAGGAGCTATTGTGCCGATCTTCTGGACCACTTTCGCCGCCGCGCTCGCCATCGGGATCCCCGCACTGGCCACAGCCTGGGCCCAATCACGCATCGGACCCGCCGCCGCGGCGAGCCTCGCCGAGAAACCCGAGTTGAGCACGACCGTCATTCTGATGATCGCGATTCCCGAGACGATGGCGATCCTGGGGTTCGTGGTGGCGGTGATGATCCTGCTCCGTGGTGGCGGCGCAGTCTGAGACCGCGATGGCCCTCACCGATCTACTTCGCGCGCTGGAGAAGGACGCCGAGGCCCGGATCACGGCGGTTCAGGCCGAGGCACAGGCAGCGGCTGATCAGCTGCTGGCCGATGCCAGCGCGCGACTCGAACGGCGTCGCACGATGGATCTCGCGGCCCGCGAGGCAGAATTGCACGCCGCGGCCTCGGAGGTAATCGAATCCGTCCGGCGGGAGGCGACCCGCCGGGCCCTCATGGCGCGGGCCGAAGCACTCGGCCGGGTGCTCGCCGGGGCCAGAGCGCTGCTCGCGACGCTCGTTCCCGACGTGTCACTCCAAGCGGGCATCCGCCGCGAGATCGACGCCGCTCTGGAGTACCTCGGCACCGGCGCAGCGGTCGTACGCTGCTCCCCGGGATGGGCCGCGCGGGTGAAGCCCGCCCTCGTTGGCCGTTCCGGGGTTCGACTCGAAACAATCAATGGTGCCGGCGCCGGCATGGTTGTGATGGCCGCCGACGGTAGCGTCGAGATCGACGCGACGCTGGAGCACCGACTGGAGCAGCTCTGGCCGGGGTTGGCCATCGACCTGCGTGCGCGAACTGGAATCGTCCGGATGAGCGCCCAGTGGGAGGACCTGAACGCGCGGGCACGTGGTCTGGCGACGCACCTCGCAAGCAGAGCCACCTTGGAGCGACTAGCGGAGGTCCCCGACCTCCCGACATTGGCGCGGGAGTGTGTGGCCACCGGTGTGCTACCGGTCGAGCCGGGGGACACGTCTTCAATCGCGCTGGAGCTGGCCTTTCGCCGAGTCGCCGCTCGAAACCTGCAGCTGGTCGCCCGATGGCTGGGACCCCGCACCGAGCTGCTGCGGATCGTGTTCGAGGATGAGGACCGCCGGAGCCTCCGAGCGCTCCTTCGTGGTGCGGCGGCGGGTGTCGCCGCCGAGGCACGGCTGGCAGGGCTGATTCCCACGCCGAGTCTTCCGGAGCGCCTGCTGGAGGAACTGGCCCGTCAGCCGCATGCCAGCGACATGGCCGCCTTGCTGGTCCTCTGGGGCCACCCCTATGGCCCACCGCTCCAGGCGGCAGCGGGGACCGGAACGCCCAACCTCTTCAAGCTGGAGTGCGAGCTGAACCAGGCGTTTGCGCGGCGCGCCACTGGCGGAGCCGGCCCCGGCGGGCGGGCACTGCAAAGCTATGTCGAGGAATGCATCGACCTCGAGAACTTGCGGAGCGGCCTGGTGCTGGCAGTGAACGAGCTCGAGTTGTCGGCGGATGTCGCGTTCCTGCCGGGCGGTCGGCACATCTCGCTCGCTCGCTTCAAGGCCGCCGCGAGAGTTGGGAGCGTCCTCGGCGCCGCGAACATCCTGGCCGAAGGGTTCGGTGCAAGCGAAATCACCCAGTTAGTGCGACGCTATGCGACCGCACCTGTGGACCTGGAAGCCTCGCTGCTGCGCTACCAGATCGGGGCGTTAAGGGATCAGGCGCGGCTCGATCCGTTGGGCCCGGCAACACTCCTTTGGTACCTGCTCCGGCTGCGTGCCCAGAGCATGAGCCTCGCGTTCCTGCTATGGGGGGCCGGATTGGGCCTGCCCCCTGCGCTTCGCCGCGACCGGCTCGTGGAGGTCGCGTGAGCCTCGATGTCCGGGTGCTCTGCCGGCCCGCAGTGGCGGCCGGCTTCCGGTTGGCGGGAGTCTTCCCAATCGAGGTGGTGGATTTGGCTGATGGTGCGCGCCAACTGGAAGTGCTCCTGGATGAGCCCGGTCACGGCGTCGTCCTGGTGGAGGACGAGATCTACGCTGCGGTGCCGGAGGCCACGAGGCGCGAGCTGGATCGGCGCCCCCTGCCGATGGTGGTCTCCTTCCCGGACCGACCTGGACAGTTCCCCGCGAGGGACCGGAGGCATTCATCGCAGAGCTGCTGCGTCAGGCAATCGGCTACCGGGTGCGGTTCGGATGAGCGGCGCCCGGCTGATCCGGATTTCGGGCTCGCTCGCCGAGGCGCAGCCAATGACGGGGGCGGCACTCTACGAGCTGGCGCGTGTAGGACATCGGGGACTCCTCGGGGAGGTGATCCGGGTCCAGGGCGACATCGCCACGCTTCAGGTCTACGAGGAGACCACCGGGCTCGAAACCGGGGAGCCGGTCTCACCTACCGGCAATGCGCTCACGGTGACGCTGGGCCCGGGCTTGCTCTCGACGATCCTCGATGGGGTAGGGCGGCCGCTCGGCAGAATCGCTGAACGAAGCGGTGATTTCATCCAGCCAGGTGCCAGCGCCGAAACCCTCGATCCCGCGATCCTCTGGAGCTTTACGCCTCTGGCAAAGCCCGGTGACGCGGTCGGGCCCAGGCGACGTGCTCGGGACCGTCCCGGAACGACCCGGGATCGAGCATCGCGTGATGATGCCGCCGGACCAGTCGGGTGTGCTTGAACACATCGCGGCGGGGCAGTACACGGTGCGTGACCCGATCGCCCGGCTGCAGGACGGAACGGAACTCCGCCTCGCACATCTTTGGCCGGTGCGTCGGCCCCGCCCGGTGGCCGCGCGGCTCCCCGACGATCGCCCATTCGTTACCGGACAACGGGTCCTCGATTTTCTCTTCCCTGTGGCGGAGGGTGGCACCGTCGCGGTGCCAGGTGGTTTCGGCACCGGGAAGACGGTGATCGAGCAGTCGCTCGCCAAGTATGCCGAAGCCGACATCGTCGTCTACGTCGGGTGCGGCGAGCGGGGGAACGAGATGGCTGAAGTGCTGCGCGAGTTCCCTGCCCTGGTCGATCCACGAACCGGCCATTCGATCATGGACCGTACCGTCATGGTCGTGAACACTTCCAACATGCCGGTCGCGGCGCGGGAGGCGTCGGTCTATCTCGGAATCACCATCGCGGAGTACTACCGCGACATGGGATACCGGGTCGCGCTCCTCGCCGACAGTCTGTCGCGCTGGGCGGAGGCGCTACGGGAGATCAGTGCCAGGCTGGGCGAGATGCCGGGGGAGGAAGGGTATCCCACCATCTCGCCGGGCGGCTCGGACAGTTCTTCGAGCGATCGGGACGAGTGACGGCGCTGGGGCGACCGCAGTCGCACCGGGGCGCTCACCACGGTCGCGGCCGTCTCGCCGCCGGGAGGCGACCTCTCAGAGCCGGTTACCCAGGCCACGCTGCGGGTAGTCGGGACGCTCTGGGCGCTGGACGCGGCGCTCGCCCATCAACGCCAGTTCCCCGCGGTAGACTGGGGCACGAGCTATTCGCTCCACGCCGACCAGGTAGCGCCGTGGCTCGCCCGCGAGGGCGGCCCCGACTGGCTCGACCTCCGGCGCGAAGTGCTGGAACTGCTGCAGCGAGGCCGCGAGATCAAGGACATCGCGGGCCTGGTAGGGCCGGAGGCACTGCAGGACAGCGACCGGCTGGTGCTCGAGTCGGCCCGGATGGTTCAGGAACTGGTGTTAGGCCAGAGCGCATATGATCCTAACGACGCCTTCTCACCGCTGACCAAGACCTATCGCATGGCGAGCCTCGCTCTCGCCTTTCACCATCGGTCACTGCGGATGCTGGAGCAAGGTGTGCGCTTCGAGCAGCTCGAACTGGGGCCCGCGCGGCGCGAGTTGACCGCCCTGCGCAGTGCCACCCCAGATGAGTTCGCGGCCCGGGTCGCGGAGGCCGAGGCAGCGGCGCGTGCGCCCCGAGAGGAGCGCATCGCCGTGAGCCTTCCCCGCCTCGCCCGAACCTACCATGGAGCCTCAGGGGCGTCGGGCCCCCTGCTCTTCCTCCGGAACACACGCCGGGTAGCCTTGGGCGAGTGGGTGACTGTGCGCACACCCGGAATCCCCCCCCGCCGCGGTCAGGTGATCGACGCCAGCGAGACGATCACGGTGGTGCAGTTGCTGGAGGAAACCTTGGGGCTCGCCCCCACCACGACGGACGTCACCCTCAGCGGTGAGGTTGCCTCGGTGACCGTGGGTCGTGAACTGCTGGGCCGGACATTCAACGGTGTCGGTCAGCCACTCGATGGGCTCCCAGCTCCGGTGGGCGAGAAGCTGCTGCCGATCTGGGGGACCCCGATGAATCCGGCGAGACGACTGCCCCCGTCCGATTTCATCGAGACCGGCATCAGCGCCATCGACGGCCTGAACACCTTGGTGCGCGGCCAGAAGCTCCCGGTGTTTTCGGGACCAGGGTTGCCCGGACTCGAGCTGGCAGGACAGATCGTCGAGCGGGCCCGAGCGCCCCGGGGAGAGGCCTTCGCGGTGATCTTCGTTGGAATGGGGATAACCGCGCGGGAGGCCCGGAGCTTTCTCGATCGCTTCCGGAGCAGCGGAGCCCTGGAGCGGAGCGTTCTGTATCTCAATGAAATGCGCGATCCCAGCACCGAGCGGCTGCTGGCCCCCCGCGTGGCGCTGGCGGAGGCGGAGTTCCTCGCCTTCGAGGCCGGCCTGCACGTCCTGGTGGTAATGGCCGATCTCACCAATTACTGCGAGACTTTGCGTGAAGTGGCGACGGCGCGGGAGGAAATCCCCGGACGGCGCGGCTACCCGGGCTACATGTACACGGACCTCGCGAGTCTATTCGAACGCGCCGGGATTCTGGAAGGTCGGGCTGGGTCGGTCACCCAGATTCCTATCCTCACGATGCCCGACGACGACATTACCCACCCGATCCCCGACCTCACCGGTTACATCACCGAGGGGCAGGTGGTCCTGAGCCGTGATCTGCACCGCCACGGCGTCACTCCGCCAATCGATGTCTTGCCCTCGCTCTCACGGCTCATGAACGCTGGAATCGGCGCCGGGCGTACGGTGCCCGAGCATCGGGAGTGGGCCAACCAGCTCTACGCCAGCTACACCCAGGGGCGCGAGGCTCGCCTCATGTCAGCCATCGTCGGAGAAGCGGGCCTGGCCGAGGACGATCGGCGGGCCCTGGTCTTCGCCGAGCGGTTCGAGCGTGAGCTCGTCCACCAGATCGCACGGCGGAGCCTGGCCGAGACCATCGAGATGGGCTGGACCCTTATGGAGACTCTCCCGCGCGATGACCTGCATCGGATCCATGACACGACCTGGGCGGCGCGGCAGTCGGCGAAAGCGGAACGGGAGAAGCCTCGATGACCCAGGGACGCGGCCCCGCGCCGACTCGGCAGAACCTGCTGGGCCTCGAGCACCGGTTGGAGCGGGTGGCCAAGGGGACCGCGCTGCTGCGACGGAAACGGGAGGCGCTCGTAGCGGAGTTGTTCCGCTTGGCCCGACCGGCGGCCAACGCGCGAATCTCGATCGCCGAGCGTGCAGCGACCGCCTACCCACTGCTGCTCGGTGCGCTGGCGGAGCCGGGCTACACCGGTCTCCGCGCGCTGGCGTGGCCCGGCCGCGAACTGCTCGTCGAAATCCAGGCGGCCCAGGTTTGGGGGATCCCCGTGTCCGAGCTGCTCCGTCGCCCACCGATCAGGCGGACACTGGCGGCGCGAGCTACGCCACCGCCCAGCATCGGCCCGGTCGCCGCCGCCACCACGACTGCGTTCGAGGAACTCACCGAACTGCTGCTTGACGCCGCCAACCGGGAAGCGCTGCTCCGTCGGCTGGCAGAGGCCCTTTCACGGACTTCCCGCCAGGTGAACACGCTGGAGCAGCGGCTCGGCCCCGAACTCGAGGCGCAACGTGCTGGCATCCGCCGGACCCTGGACGAACGGGAGCGGGAGGAGCACCTGCGACTCCAGCGGTTGCTGCGCCAGAAAGCCGAATCATGAAGACTTCTTGGTCTGGCGCGACCATCGTTCAGACGATATGATTGCGAGCATGACACTCCGTGCCGGTACCTACATCGTCCCCACCCACCGTTGGTATATCGAAAGAACGGTGTGGCTGATCGCGGGGGGCGTTCTCCTCACCAGCACCGCGCTGGCGGCGTTAGTGAATCCGCTATGGGTCCTGGTCGTGATCGCGACTGGGATTTCATCGATCACGGTGGCCCTCACCGGGTTCTGTCTCGTGGGCAACGTGCTGAAACGCTTCGGGTTCACTCCCATGCTGGGGAGAACTTCGACCCACTCCAGGAGGACTCTACTTCCTGCAGACCGACCGGTGGTACCTCGAACGCCGCATCTACCTCGCGGTCGGGATCAACATCTCCGTCGCCTCGATACTGTCACTGGTGCACAGCCCGTGGTGGCTGCTGTTCACCGGCTTCGTCGGTTCAGCGATGGTATGGTTCGCGGCGACCGGCTACTGTATCATGGCCAACGGATTGTATTGGCTCGGAGCCGAGCCACGCCTGAATCCGGAGGACCGGAGCACCTGCCCCACCGCCCCCAGCGCTGGCCGGGCCGCGGAGGCGTGAAACTGCGGGGCGCACAACGAGGGACTGTGTGCGCCTCCATTCCCTTGAACTGACCACCGGCGGTCGTATACTCCCCCGTACGCATCCTTCCGTTCCTGCCGTCCCAGAGTCCGTCTACGACACCGCTCCCGCGCCCGACCTTCGCACCACGTCGGGAGCGAGCAACGGAATCGTCTCACTAGCTGGCTCCCGGCAGCCTGCCCCGCCGCATCCCTTCACGACGCGGGCCGAGTGGCACCCCGGAGCCGTCGCCTGAACAGCATGGCAAGTGCCTCCGCCGATCCCGGAACGACAAGCCGGCGCCCGCCCGTCTGGGTGTTTATATCGGCCGCTTGGCTCGGGCCAGCCGTGCTGGCCGCCTTTCAAGCCTACATGCAAGGCCGGCTGGGGAATCAATCACCCGTCGATTGGCGCTCCATTGCATGGGAAGGCGGCGACTGGCTCATCTATGCGCTCCTCACCCCCATCGTCTTCCTGGTCGCCCGGCGGTTCCCCCTCACGAGAGAGCGGGCAGCCCGCCACCTTCCTCTCCATCTTGCCGCGTCCATTTTTCTGTGTGCGGCGTGGGCAGGGACCGGACTGCTGCTGGGACGTGCGATTCTGCCCGATTCGGCCTGGCAGAGGGGGCTGACACTCACTGGGTGGTTCTTCACCAGCCTTCCCTTCGGCGTCGCGGTGTACTTCGCAGTGCTCGGCGTGGAGCGCGCGACAACGTACTTTCTGGAAGCGCGCGAGCGCGAGACTCTGGCGGTCCGGTTGTCCGCCCAGCTGGCGGAGGCCCGGCTCGGTGCCCTGCGGATGCAAATGCAGCCGCATTTTCTCCTCAACAGTCTGAACGCCATCACGGTGATTGTCCGCGATCAGGACACGGCAACCGCTACGCGAATGCTCGAACACCTCGGAGAGATCTTGCGCCGGGTAGTGCGAACCGATCGCCCGCCGGAGGTACCGCTCAGCGAGGAGCTGGAGTTCATACGCCAGTACCTGGCGATCGAGGAGATCCGGTTCGCGGACCGCCTGCACCCGCGGTTCGAGATCGATTCGGCCCTACTCGGCGCCGCAGTTCCCGAGTTTCTGCTCCAGCCGCTGGTCGAGAACGCCCTGCGGCATGGACTCGCCAAGCGTCTCGGCGCGACCCTGCTCAAAGTCGAGGCCGCGGCGTGAGGGAGACCAACTGGTCCTGACCGTCACCGACGACGGTCCCGGGGCCGGAACCGAGCCGCGCACGGGCGTGGGACTCGCCAACACCCGAGAGCGGCTCGCTACGCTCTACGGCGACCGGGCAGAGCTGTTACTCACACCGACCGTCGAAGGAGGTACGGCTGCGGTGATCCGGCTTCCGTACCACGAATTCGGCTTGGGCACCGAGGCGAACAGTGGCTGAGATTCGTGCCCTGATCGTGGACGACGAACCATTGGCGCGCCGCGGTGTGCGGCAATTGCTGGCGCCCTACCGCGACATCGAGGTGGTCGGCGAGTGCCGGGACGGCCGTGAGGCGCTGCGTGCCCTCACCACCCTCACGCCTGATCTGGTCTTCCTCGACATCCAGATGCCGGGGCTCGATGGGCTTGAGGTGATTCGGATGCACGGCGTCGAGCGCATGCCCGCCGTCATCTTCGTCACGGCGCACGACGAGTTCGCGGTTCGTGCCTTCGACGCCCACGCGCTCGACTACCTGGTGAAGCCCTTGAGCGAAGCGCGATTTCGCGCGGCGATCACCCGGATGAGACAGCGAAGGCGCATGGCCGACGCCGTGGTGCTCGCGACCCGGCTCTCCGCGCTGCTCGGAAGCGAAGTGGCAGGGCATTCGCGGCAGTCCAAGGCAACCTCTTCGCAGACGGAAGGCGCGGAGACCAGCCGGCTCGCGGTCCCGACTGAGGCGGGCCAGCTCCTGATTGACGCAGGGGAGATCGACTGGATCGAGGCCGAAGACTACTACGCCGGCATTCACGCGAACGGGAAGCGCTACCGGATCCGCGCATCGCTGGCGGCTCTCGAGGCCAAGCTCGATCCGGCCCGATTCATCCGCGTGCACCGTTCCGCGATCGTGCGTCTGGATCAAGTGCGGGAGTTGAACAGCGAGGCCTCGCCCGAAGGTGAGGCGGTCGTGGTACTTCGAGATGGCACTAGGCTCCCGGTGAGCCGGCGCCGGCTCCCGCTGGTCAAGTCGCTGCTCCGGCTGCCGGCGCGACGATCGTAGCAACGGCCCATCGGTAGAGGAGGAGGGTGGTCTCGCCAATCACCGCTCGCTGCATGTGAGACACCGGTGGCTGCACCTTTTCATCCGCCGACGGCCCCCCCGTTGACGGGATCCGTGTGAGGCCGTAGGGTCTGGGGCATTCCACCCCGGAGGCCGCTGAATCATGCGCCCGATTGCCCCCCTTACCGACCAGCCTGTAGTCGTTGAGTCCTCCACATCCGGAATGAGTATGGGCGGGCGGGTCCAATCCATCGACATCATCCGCGGCCTGGTGATGGTCCTCATGGCCATCGATCACGTCCGGGTGTACTCGGGCCTCCCGGCCGGTGGCCCCACTGCAGGAATCTTCTTTACTCGCTGGGTCACACATTTCTGTGCCCCCAGCTTCATCTTCCTCGCGGGGACGAGCGCATTCCTCTATGGCCGGACGCACCGCGATCTGTCGCGCTTCCTGCTCACTCGCGGCGCGTGGCTCGTGCTGCTCGAACTGACCGTGATCCGGGTGGGATGGACCTTCAACCTCGACTTTGGGCATTACCTGCTGGCCGGTGTCATCTGGGTGATCGGCTGGTGCATGATCCTGATGGCAGGACTTGTGCGGCTTCCAGTCCCCGCCGTCGGGGCGATCGGGCTGCTGATCATTGCGGGACACAACCTCGCAGATCCATTTCTGCCCCAGATCATGTCCAGATTGCCGGAAAGCAGCCTTGCCTGGGCCTGGAAGATTCTCTACATCGGGTTCTTTGCCGGCCCCATCAAGCTCGGTGCCGACAGCGCACAACTCGTGGTGCTGTATTCGATCATTCCCTGGATCGGCGTCATGGCGGCGGGCTATGCCTTCGGCACGATCATCACCTCGAAGCCTGAGCGCCGCTGGAGCCTCTGCCTCCGGATCGGGCTCTCCGCCACAGGGCTCTTCCTGATCCTGCGGGGATTCAACCTCTACGGGGATCCACGGCCGTGGGGTGCAGCCGTGAATCAGGGTGGCGACCAACCGGCCATGCCCGCATTCCTCGCCTTTCTCAATACCACGAAGTATCCGGCCTCATTCGATTTCCTACTGATGACGCTTGGGCCCACCATCGCGCTGATCCCGCTGCTGGACCGAGCCAGGGGTCTGTTGGCCCAGTGGCTCACGGTATTCGGTCGGGTGCCGTTCTTCTTCTATGTGCTCCACATTCCACTGATTCACGCCCTGGCCCTGATAGTGTCACGGATCAGACTCGGGGTTGTGAGCCCTTGGCTCTTTGCTAACCACCCAATGGGGAATCCGCCCCCGCCCGACGGGTACACTTGGAACCTGGGGCTCCTGTACTGTGTATGGGCCGTGGCTGTCATGCTCCTGTATTTCCCCTGCCGATGGTTCGCGGATCTCAAGTCAAGGAGAAGCGACTGGTGGCTCAGCTATCTGTGACATGCCGCAACGCCCTACGGCACCCCCCTGGCGTGGGGCCTCCACCCCCCATAGGGGGAATATCCGTTCCGAGGCCATGGGTCTGACAACCCGAAGCATGCCACCCGGTGCGAACAAACCCACGGGAACACCGTCGTGACCATCAACGAAGACCCTCGGACGGGCTTCATAAAGGCCGCCATCTGGCATGGCACCCTGGACCAAGCCACCACGATCCTTGCCGCCCACCCGCAGCTCGCGGACAGCAGCATCCACATTGCCGCGATTCTCGGCGACGATCTTACGGTGGGTCGCCTCCTGGCTCTCGACCCGGGAAACGCCACAGCGAGGAGTGGCCCATACGGCGGCGATGCACTGGTCTACCTGTGTCTCTCGAAGTACCTCCGGCTCGACCCGACGCGCTCCGATGGCTTCCTCCGGGCCGCCGCGTCGCTACTCGACGCCGGAGCCGATCCGAACACCGGCTTCTGGACGGAGGGCCAATACCCCGAGCTCGAGACTGCACTCTACGGCGCCGCCGGGGTCGCACACCACGCGGAACTGACCCGCCTGCTGCTTGCGCGCGGCGCCGACCCCAACGACGGGGAGGCCGTATATCACTCGCCGGAAACATGTCAGAACGACGCGATGAAAGTGCTCGTGGAAACCGGCAAACTCACGGGTGACAATCTCGTGATGATGCTGATCCGCAAGCACGATTGGCATGACTACGAGGGGGCCAAGTACCTCCTGGCGAACGGCGCAGATCCCAATGGCAGCCGGAGCCGAGGCTGGCTGCCAATGCACCATGCACTGGCGCGTGACAACGAGCTCAGGATGTTCCAGCTGCTCCTGGATCATGGCGCGAATCCGACAGGCGTTTCGGGTGACCTAACGGCGGTTGCGCGCGCCGCTCGCGAAGGCCGCGGCGATGTGCTGGCATTGTTAGCGCAGCGCGGCGTACCCGTCGAACTCCACGGAGTCGATCGATTGATCGCTGCCTGCGCCCGGGGCCACGCGGGCGCCGTCCGTGCGATCGCGGAGGCTGAGCCTCGCCTGGTTGACCAAGTCCTGGCGATGGGCGGCGAACTGCTTCCGAAATTCGCCGGGGCGGACAACAGAGATGGGGTGCAACAGCTGCTTGACCTCGGCGTCGACGTCCGGGCGCCGTTTGCCGAAGGCGACGGCTATTTCGGGGAACCAAGAGGCAGCCTCGCGATTCACGTCGCGTCGTGGCGAGCCAGACCTGCCATCGTAAGGCTGCTCATCGAAAGGGGATCCCCGGTCGACGTTCCGGACATCAACGGGCGAACGCCATTGGCCCTTGCCGTCCGGGCGTGCACGGACTCGTACTGGAGCGAACGATGCTCTTCCGCGTCGGTGCAGTTACTGCTTGATGCGGGGGCATCGGCCCGGGGAATCCCATTTCCGTCTGGGCATGCCGAGATTGATGAGTTGCTCCGGCCACACCTCTCGTGACCGCACTCCGGCTATTCATTCGATCCTCGGGGGGTGGCCGCCCATTTTTCATGAGGCGGTCCTTCGGCACCTGGAATCCACCGGGAGGGTGATCCTGACCGGTGTGCCCTCCTCACCGTGATCAGGGTGACGACTTTGTCCCAGGAGCATAGTCCCGCATGAGCGCCGAGCGTCCCACGCCACCTCACCTTCCGGCGATCACGGCACCGGTGAGTCGGTTCCTTGGCGTGGCCGATACAGCGAGGAGCATTGCGTTCTATCGCGATGTACTCGGATTCGAGGTACAGCCCGGCGGCAGAGACGGGGCGTCCACCGACGTTGAGCTGATCCGCGGCCCTGCACGCATTCAGCTGGGCGTTCACGATACCGCGGTTGACAGCACCGGACAGGACCGCGCCCGGGGAGCCGCCATTCTGTTCGTTCAGACCGAGGACGTCTCCGCAATGCGTGCCGCCGTGCTGGCGAACGGTGGAAATCCCAGCGGGGTTGAAAGGGTCAACTGGATCAAGATGCGGATGTTCGAGGTTCGTGACCCGGACGGGCACACGCTGTGGTTCGGGCAGTCATTTCAGGAGCTGGACCTTGCTGCCCCGCCACCCATGCTGCGCAAAGCCCTGCCGGAGCTCCCCTTCAACGACGTGCCCGCGGGGGTGGCCTATTACCGCGATGTCCTGGGCTTCTCGGTCAACTATGCGCAGCACGACCTCGGTGTGATGGATCGCGACGCCGTGACCGTGGTGCTGATCGCCAGGACCGCACGGCACACGGGAATCGGGTCATGTTATGCGTACATCCGCGACGCCGACGCACTGCATGCGGAACTGAAGGCCAACGGGGCGAACGTCCTTGACGACCCGGTGAGTCGCCCGTGGGGACTTCGCGAGTTTCAGGTGCTGGACCTCGAGGGCAACCGGCTCACCTTCGGCCAGACGTTCGAATGATCCAGCCGGTACCGACTGATGGACCTCGCACTCCCTCGCCGAGTCGTTAGCATCCTCAATGGCTACGAAGGTCTACCGGTTCGCGCTGGGCTCGCCAGAGGGCCCGCTCTCCGCCATCTGGCGCGTATGGACTCAGGACGACGAGGTCCACGTCGCGGTACGTACGGCACTTGAGGACGTGACTCTCACAGCATACCCGACGGGGCGCTGGCGCATTACAGTCGGCAGCGCCGTGAGCCGCTGGACCCGTCCCAAGGAGTTCCGGCCGGGTTGGACCCGTGGTCCGGACATCATCATCCCGCACCGGGGCCGCGCCATCCCGGCCACCATCGGGGATCCGTTTGCCAGGGAGACCGTCGCCTGGCTTCCGCCGCCAGCGCCGCGGGGCCTGGCGCGGTTCAGCCTTCTGTTCGCGAGTCCCCGAGCCGCGGAGGGTCGCTGGCAGCCTGCCGACACACCGGGTAGTCGGGGCGTAACAGTCCTTCCGCTGCGCACAGCCGGTGCCCTGCACATCTGCCGGGTCGACGAGCCGCTCAACCCAGACGACATGAGCGCCTCATCGCCCTCCGCCACCACCGCTCTACAGGTCCTGGCGCAGCTACCGGACCGCCCATCCAGCACGCTCGTCGTGATCGTCAGCGCGGACCAGGCCGGACGACCTACGCTCCGGGAATCCCACGAGGCCTAGCGAGGGCCTTCCCTACACGGAACGGGGCGACCAGCTAGCTTCAAAGGGTCCCCTGCCACAGCAGCCGCTGGCGCCCTACGTCCGCCATCTCCGGCCAATGCGGTACCCAGACCGGAGTCGTTCAGTGACCGCCTTCAAGTCCGAGCAGCGCCATCTGACGATTCGTGGTCGCCACTTCCACTTCATTTCATACGAAGGCCGACCGGCCGACCACCGGCACGCCCAGCTTGCCTTCCCAGCGATGTGGTACCTGATGAGTGATGGACGCCGCTGCCCCGTGCTGCCCTGCGATTTGAGCCAATCCCCAGCGGAGCTGAGTGCTGCTCTACGGGATTGGGCGGAGGACAATGCCATGGGCCCAGTTGAAGGTGCCCCCTCACCGCCATCCACGCCCACCGGCCCGCTCCGCCATCGCGGATAGTTGAGTTCAAACTAGCTCTCTTGGCATCCCCCCAATTCGCGCTGTGGGCAACGACCTCTGGCGAGCATGAACCTCCGAGTCTTCAGTCTTCCGCAGTGATTCATCTGAGCGTAGGTTAGTTGCGGGTGGGGTGCGACCGATCTTGCTTGTGCTGGCACGGCGTCGCATTCCGTCTCGAATCGTCCACTTGCCATTGTAGCATCACGTTCCGGGCCTGATAAGGACCGTCCGATGCCATCGCCGCGATCATACCCCAGGACCGGTGCACCCGTCGCAGGGCTCTGCTACGTCGGGCGTCCGATTCTGCCTCCGATGCCATGGCCGATGTACGCCCAAGTTACCGGCGACGATCTTCGATTCGTTTTCGCCTGCCTGCAATCGCTTCAGCATGTCCGCAACCCGGTGCCTGCGCCGCAACATCCGGCCACGGGACAGATCCAGGCGAAGGACTGAAAGTCCCCTTGCCACGCCCCGCGCCAATGAAGCCGAATCCTGTTGCCGTTGCCAAGGCCAGCTATGCGCGCTGCCTCGGCACGCCGGATTTCCTCCTGACCTTTTATCGCAATTTCTTTCGTGCCTGCCCGGCTGCAGAACCCTTGTTTGCCAACATCAACCTCGATCGACAGGCCAAGCTGCTGCAGCACGCCTTGGGTCTCCTGCTCGCCTTTCCGGCAACTTCGGCCCAGGAACCCACCGTCCTGACGCGACTCGCGGTGAAGCACGGGCCTGAAGGGTTGAATATCGACGGGAGCATGTACCCACCGTTCCTCGAGGCACTCGTCGAGAGTGCCGCGGAGCACGACCCGGAGTTCACTCCGGCTATTGCAGAGGCCTGGCGCGAGGCGGTCAAGCCAGGGTTAGCCTACATGCAGCGGCATGGCAGGGGGTAAATCAGCCGGCGATTGAGTCGCCGCCTTTCGTACCGTTCCGCGTTTTCAGGAGTCCTGTCAGCGCTGATCCTCTTCGCACCTTGGGGTCGCAATTTCACCCCAAGTCCCACCGCAGCGAGGAGGAGACGATGTCCACCAAGTATCTCGCGGTTGCCACGATCGTCGTGGCGCTCGCCGCCTGCGACGATCCCACTCCGGCACCTGATCCCGTCGCCCCAACCCCCGATATCGGGGGCGTGCTCGCCGTAAGCCCGGAAACCAACCGCCTGGAAGGTGTCGCCCGACGGCTGGCCAAGGCGCTCCACGATCCCGAGTTCCGAGCCCGGGTCTACACCCGGCTGAAGAACTCCCCCTACCCCGAGGGCAAGATTCACCTGCAGCGCACTCTGATCGGATCAGACCGGGGCGATCTCCGCGCCATGGCCCGCCTGAACGGCGAAGCCGAAGCGACAGAGGATTCCGTGGTGCGCACTGCTCAAGCTCTCGAGGTCTACCTGCCCGTGGCTGCCCACCGCGGCCAGTGGAAGGGCGAGGCAAAGGTGCTTGTGGCCACGGCGGCCCGGGATGGCGATCTACCGGTGGCCTACGACCTCGATGGGGGCCGCCACTTTCTTGACCCGACTCGTCCACCACTGACGCCGGTCATCGCCGTCGTCCCGGTCGAGACCAACTTCGACCGGGTGCCGACGCGCGCCACCGCGACATGCCGGCCGGACGAGGACTGCGGCGGAAGCGGGGGCGGATCCATCGTGGCGCCTCCCGGCCTCTACATGACCAAAGCGCACTTCAACCAGGATTTTGAGGGTTGGTTGAAGGGGAGTCCCGAATTTGAGGTGCACATCATGGGGCAGCGGGGCAGCAGCGACTCCCTGATGAAGTACGAGTGCGCCGGGGAGCATGCCCCAAGCGCGTACAACTGGGATGGCGGCACCAACTGGAGCGGGAGCGTGCTGCTCTTCAGTCAGACGGAAATCAACGCGTATCACGTCGGCCACCCAGGGGAGACCTTCCGCATCGTGGCCATGGAGGATGACGACACCAGCTGCCAGATGAAGGTGAACCCGGATCGATGGAAGACGTTCATCGCCAGCATCGGTCCGCTATACCAGGATGTGACCGGAGCGATCGACACCGGAACAGTCAGGAAGTACCTCGCCGCCGGCAGGAGTCTACGCAACTTCCTGTCCGCACTCGCGAGCTTCATCACGACCAACGATGACCTCATCGGCAACGCGATCGAAGACAAGGTCGTCGGAGAATTTCACACGGGCTACAACTGGATACTTCGGGCCGACAACAATGTGACGAATGGGTATTTGAAGCTCGAAATGCGGTAACCGGGACCGGCGGGCAATCCCGCCGGCGGCCCACTCATTCAGCCCCACTGACGAGGACTAGCGATGCGCACGACGGCTCTATGCATCATGCTGCTGGCGCAGAGTATCCCGGCTCGTGTGGCGGCGCAGGAGCCCGAACGCCGCTGGGCGCTTCGGCTGGACGTCAGTCGCGACGCCTTCTCGGGAGGCTCGATCGACACGACCGCGATCCCCGGCACCCAAGTGGAGGTGACCCCGGCACCGCGGCTGGCGTTCGACGCCGGGGTAAGCCGCGGACTGGGAGCGTGGCGGATCAGTCTTACCGGGGGCTACGCAGCGGGTGGGCTCAGGGCCAGGTCCCCTGCCCTCATCGTCGACGACCGAACCGGTGGCGTCACTCGCTATCGCGCCGCGCTGCTGGTGAGCAGGCGGTTGATCCGGCGAGGCGCCGGGAGCCTGCTCCTCCTGGCCGGACCGGCGGTGGACCATTGGTCCATCTCTGGCATCGGGGACCGGACCACGTTAAGCGGCCGGATGGGGCTCTCGACCTGTGTCTCACTGGGCGGGGTTGCGGTAGAGAACACCGTCACATTCGGTGTGGGCGGGAGCCCCTTCAGGAAGCGAGACCTGCCCGTGGAGGCCGACACCCGGAGTCTTCGCACCTGGAGCCTCGGGACGGGAATTCGGCTGGCCCTGTAGAAACCGGTTTGGCGACTGAGTGACCGGCTTCCGGGCGGACTGCGACACCTGGGCCCGACCAGCATTTCGACCGACAGCGCTCGCGGCCGTCAGGATTACGAAGTGCAGTGCAGCGAACCACGTCTACCGCGCAGCAACTTGGGTCATGCTTAACGGAACAACTGTGATCCCGATCCCCGCGCGCTTCCGTATTCTTACTTAGTATCGTGTGTAATTCGATGGGGTGCTGCCACCCTTCTTCGGCAGCAAATCGCCAAACACAAACCGGTGCCTCCCACGATCGCCGCCCCACAGGCGGGTCCGTATCGATGGTGCAACCGGCTGGTCCTCGATCGGCGCGCCCTGCGCGGGGGAGGATCGTGTTCCGGAACCCAGCTCCGGACCGCCTGCCATGGGCTTGAGCTGTCACTCCGATGGCGACGGCCGTGCCCAGCACAGTCCCGGGAGGCCTTATGGCCAGACTGAAGCTCCCTCTGCTCGCCCTTACCGCCTGGCTTACCCTCGCTTGTGCCGCAGCGGAACCGAAACCTATCGATGGCTCCTCGATCGATGGGGTCGGTGACTCCACTTCGGAAGCCGAAGCCGTCGCCGTCTCCAGCCCCGGTGAGCCTCTGCCGGGCCTGAGTACGAGTCAACAACAGGCCTTCGGAGCTGGCCTGGCCGTCTTCGCAACTGAGTTCACGCCAGAAACCGGGCTCGGGCCTCTCTTCAACGCCCCGTCCTGCGGCGAGTGCCACGAGGAGCCGACCGCAGGTGGTTTTGGGGATGAAGTGGAGGTCCATCAGAGCGCCTTCCAGGCCGGTCCCAGCTGCACAACGCTCGACGCCGTGGGCGGTCCCGTAGTACAGCAGCACACGACACCTGAACTGCTGGCGGCGATGGGGATCGACAAGGAACCGGACATCCCCGGCGCAACCGCCAGCGGTCTCCGCAAGTCTCCCCTGATATTCGGGATGGGGTTGATCGACGCGGTCCCGGACCAGCTCATCAGGCTCCTGGCTCGAATCCGCTATCGCGACGGAGTACACGGCCGAGCAGCCGTCCTCCCGAACGGCCGAGTAGGGCGCTTCAGTCGGAAGGCGACTACCGCCTCACTTGAGGAATTCAACGCCGGGGCGTACTTCAACGAGATGGGGGTCACCAACCGCTTCAATCCGATAGAGGGCACGGTTGGCGGCACGCCCTTTGGTGCGGGTGTGGACCTAGCCCCGGAACCGGAGATCGACGCCACCTCGCTCGCCGCATCGAACACGTTCGTGAAGCTCCTGGGACCGGTGGCGCCGTCCCCGCTCTCAGCGGAGACCCGCTTCGGCCGCTTCCTCTTCTATAAGATCGGCTGCGCCGAATGCCACATCCCCCTGCTCCGGACCGGCAACAGCCCGGTTGCAGCGCTCAGGTTTCGCTGGTTCCGGGCATACACCGATCTCCTGCTGCATGACCTAGGACAGGAGAATGCCGACATGTGCAATGGGGTAGCTACCCCAAGCGAGTTCCGGACCCAGCCGCTCATCGGGATGCAGTTCGTAGATGCCTTCATGCACGACGGGGCGTCAGTGACCATTCAGCAGGCGATCCAGCGGCACGGCGGCGAAGGCTCTGCCGCCCGCGCCAAGTTCCTCGGGCTTGCTCCGGAGCAGCAAGCGGCCCTAGCGGCATTCGTACAGGGGCTGTAGCGACAAGTCTTACTTTGAGGCGCGGCGGCGGCCGCCCGCCGCCGCGTCCTTCTCCCGTCAGGATCACGAGGCGCAGTCCAGCGAACCACGTTCATCGCGCAGCAACTTGGGTCATGACTAACGGAACAACTGTGATCCTCATCCCCGCGCGCTTCCGTATTTTTACTTAGTATCGTCTCTAATTCGATGGGGCGCTGCCACCCTTCTTCGGCAGCAATTCGCCAACACAAACCGGTGCCTCCCGCGATCGCCGCCCCACAGGCGGGTCTGTATCGATGGTGCAACCGGCTGGTCCTCGATCGGCGCGCCCTGCGCGGGGAGGACTGTGTTCCGGAATCCAGCTCCGGGCCGCTTGCCACGGGCATGAGCTGTAACACCGGTGGCGACCGCCGTACCTAGCGCCGTCTCAGGAGGCCCGCCCATGGCTCGACTGAAGCTTCCTCTCCTCACGTTCACAGCATGGTTCACCCTGGCCTGCGCTGCGGCGGAACCGAAACCCATCGATGGCTCCTCGATCGATGGGGTCGGCGACTCCACCTCGGAAGCCGAAGCCGTCGCAGTCTCCAATCCCGGTGAGCCGGTGCCGGGCCTGAGGCCCAATGAACAAGCGGCCTTCGGGCAAGGCTTGGCGAGCTTCGGGACGGTGTTCACACCGGCGACGGGGCTCGGTCCGCTGTTCAATTCTACCGGCTGCGCCGCCTGCCACGACGACCCGACCCTGGGCGGTTATGGTGACTCGGTTGAAGTCCACACCTCCGCCACACACGTTGGCGCGAGTTGTGACGTGCTCGGCCCGGCCGGTGGCCCGGTGGTCCAGCAGCATGCGACCCCCGAGTTGCTTGCCGCTTTGGGGATCGACAAGGAACCGATGCCGGCCGGCGCAACCGGAGTCGGGCTCCGAACGACCCCGGTCATCTTTGGGTTGGGGCTGATCGATGCGGTCCCGGATCAACTCATCAAGGCCTTGGCCCGGATCCGCTATCGCGACGGGGTACACGGCCGGGCGGCGGTCCTGCCGAGCGGTCGGGTGGGACGCTTCAGCCGAAAGGCAACCACCGCCTCTCTCGATGAATTCAACGCCGGAGCCTACTTCAACGAGATCGGGATCACCAACCCCCTCAACCCGGTGGAGGGCACGGTCGCTGGCACTCCGTTTGGGGCCGGCATAGACCTGGCGCCTGAACCGGAAGTCGACGCGGCGACCCTCGCCTCAACCAACGCATTCGTCAAGTTCCTGGCACCGGTGGCGCCTTCTCCGCTCACCCAAGAGACTCGTTTCGGCCGCTTCCTCTTCTATAAGGTCGGCTGCGCCGAGTGCCACACCCCCCTGCTTCGGACCGGTAACAGCCCGATTTCGGCACTGCGGTTCCGCTGGTTCCGGATCTACTCTGATCTCTTGCTCCATGACTTGGGCCAGCAGGAGGCCGATATCTGCAATGGAGTGGCGGGGCCAAGCGAATTCCGGACTCAACCCCTCATTGGCATGCAGTTCCTCGACATGTTCATGCACGACGGGGCATCGGAGACCATTCAGCAGGCGATCCAACGTCATGGTGGTGAAGGCTCCGCCTCCCGCGCCAAGTTCCTCGGGCTAGTCCCGGAACAGCAAGCGGCGCTGGCGGCGTTCGTACAAGGGCTGTAGCTGAAGCAGAGTTCAAGAAATGCGAGTGCCCCGCACCGGGAAGTCACGGCGCGGGGCACTTTGCTACCGGGGTCACTCAAGCGAGCACTGCAGTCCCGCAGCTCTCGCAGAATCGACTTCCGGGCACTAGCGGGGCGCCGCAGCTTCCGCAGCCACCGGCGGTGAGGGAACGTCCACAGGAAGAACAGAACAGTGCATCGCTCTCCGGGCGAGGTCCGCAGCCGGGGCAGCGCACAGCCGTCTGCTGCAGTCGCCGCACGCGGTCGGCGATCAGCGCTTCCACCGGGTCACCGGGGACGCTACTCGCCGGTGGACCGGCCTCCGCGTCGCGCCCGGGGGCCTGGTCGACCCGGAGGATCGCCAAGGCCTCCGCCGTGTATTTGGCCTTGAGCTGGGCGTAATCCTCGTCGGAGAGCTTCCCGGTTTCTCGATCGAACTCGATCTCGCGGAGCGCCGCGAGAGCGATCCCCTTGGGCGTTTCTTCCGGGTCGTCGGGCTCGTCGCTGCCGGCGGGAGGAGTGACACCCGGCCGGGTGAGCGGACCGGCGATCAGGGCCACCACGGCGAGCGCCACGAGCGCTGCCGCTATCGCTTCGTAGAACATCAGGGATCCAGATCCCGGAGCTCGCGCTCCAATCGTGCCAACTCGTCGGCTGATGCAGGTGGAGCGCCGGCGACCGCGCGCACCGGGCCCGGACCTCCCGGCGCCGGGGAGGCGTCATGGGCACCGGCGTGGGCAACTTCCAGCATCCTCGTCCGGCGGCGCAGCACCGCGAACATCACGCCACCCACCAGCAGCACCGCCACACTGGGGACAACGTAGCCCGCGATATTAAACCCTTCCGGCTTCGGCGCCATGAGGATTTTTTCGCCGTACTTCCCGACGAAGGCGGCCACGATCTCGTCGGCGGTCTTCCCGGCGTCCTCCAAGGCAAGCACTTCCTTGTGGAGGCTCGGCGAATAGGTGCAGGTGAAATCGGTTGTGCGGCAAGTGTAGATGTCGAGCGTACAGCCGCAGGTGCAGTGCAGTCGTTTTTCTATCCCGGTGACGAAAGGGTCGTTGTCACGGTGGCCGGCACGCTCCGCCGAACGACCGGCCGACGCTGGGTCCCGCAACGTGCCACTTTCCCCCTTGCTCGGCTGCGGCGCTTGTTGGGCGCTGAGCCGCTGAGCCGCCAATCCGCCGAGTCCAGCCAGAAATCCTCGCCGGCTCAGCCTCACTGCTCGCTCCCGGCACCCGCCAGCTGCACTTCGTAGCCGGCCTGTTTTGGCCTCGGCGTGCCGGAAATGACGCCGCCGGGCCACATCGTGATGAGCCCTCCGACGATCAGCACAACCCCGCCGATCCACACCCAGACCACAAGCGGATTGAGGGTGAAACGGTAAACCGCCTCCTCGGTGCCTTCCACCGAGCCCGCGAACACGATGTACAGGTCCTCCTCGAGATTGCTCCGGATCCCGACTTCGGTGGAGGGCTCGAACGACTTCTGCCGCAGCCCGGGGGCCGGCTCGGAGAAGTGTTGGCGCTTTTCGGAGTTCACCACGCCCATCGGCTTGCCATCCTTACTTACCTGCACCGAGGCCTGGGTCACGACCCGGTTGAGTTGCTCGAACTGCGACACCCCAAGATGGGTGAAGGTGTACACGTGTCCGTAAGGGCTCCGCAGCGTCGCGCTGTCGCCGGGCTTCAGGGTGGCTTCCATCTCTGCCTTGAACGCGTAGCCCGCGAAGGCCGAGAAGTAGATCACCATCCCGGCATGAACGATGTAACCTCCGTACCTTCGGCGGTTCCGAGCGACCAGCCGACCGAACGCCATCGGGAGCGACTCGCCGTGCATGCGGCGCCGGGCGCTCGTCCCGCGCCAGAATTCCTGAGTCAGCGTACCGACCACGAAGCCGGCCAGGCTCAGGGCCACGAGGGGATAGGGACTGCGCATTCCGAAGATCACGAGGACCAGCAGGGTCGCGATCCCGCTCGCAACCGGCCAGGTGAACTGGCGCTTCAGATTGGCGGTCGAGGCCTTACGCCAGGCGATCAATGGCCCGATGCCGGTGAGCGCCAGGAGCAGGAGACCCAGCGGCACATTGACCTTGTTGAAGAACGGGGGACCCACCGAGATCTTTGTACCACGAACCGCCTCGGAGAGGATGGGGAACAGCGTTCCCCACAACACCGAGAACGCGATACCCACGAACAACAGATTGTTGAAGAGGAAGGCTGCTTCCCGACTCGCCATGCTTTCGAGCTGAGCGTCCGGCTCCAACCGATCCCAACGAGTGTACAGCAGCGTAAACGACAGGATCGCGACGGCCAGCAGGAACCCAAGGAAGAAGTACCCCACGTTCGACTGGGTGAAGCTGTGAACGCTCGCGATCACGCCGCTCCGGGTAATGAACGTGCCAAAAATGCTGAGCAGGAAGGAGCCGATGATCAACGCCATATTCCAGCGCTTCAGCATCCCGCGCTTTTCCTGAATCATCACCGAATGGAGGAAGGCCGACATCGTGAGCCAAGGGAGCAGACTCGCGTTTTCCACCGGGTCCCAGGCCCAATAACCTCCCCACCCCAGCTCCACATAGGCCCACCACATCCCCAGCGTGATGCCGATCGACAGGAAGAGCCAGCTCAGAATGGTCCATTTGCGGATGGCCTGCAGCCAGCCGGTGTCCAGCCTGCGGGAGAGCAGAGCTGCGACCGCGAACGCGAACGGGATGGTGATGCTGATGTAGCCCAGGTAGAGCATCGGGGGATGGATCACCATACCGATATTCTGCAGCTGCGGGTTCAACCCCTGTCCATCCGGCGGGGTGAACGGCAACCGTTCGAACGGGTTGCCTCGTCCCGAGAACAGCATTACCGAGACAAAGAACGCGATGACCGAGCTTGTCACCGCGGCGACGTAAGGCATGAGGGCGCGGTACCGCCCGGGAGTGAGCCACTGCGCCACGGCGCCAAACATGCTGAGCACGGTCGCCCAGAAGAGCAGCGAACCCTTCTGCCCCGCCCAGAGCGCGGATACGATGAAGTAACCAGGCAGGTTTCGCGACGTGTAGGAGGAGACGTATTCGATATTGAAGTCGTGGCTGATGAGACCCTGCCACAGCGAGAGCGTCGCCACGATGAGCACGCCGAAGAGGGCATACGCGGCACGCGTCACCGATCGGGATAACTCGGGCCGCCCCTGCCACCGACCCGAAAAACCGATCACCGCTGCCCAGAGACCGAGGCAGAGCGCCGTCCAGAGTGAGAATTGGCCGAGCAGTGTCATGGTGCGCGTTCTCCCTTTGCCGCCTGGGCGGCTTTGAGTAGCTCGTCCAACGCCCGGGGATGCTCCTTGTATTCGGGGCGGGCTTTGGCCGTTTCAGCCGGATAGTGGGCCAGGAAATCGGCATACGCCTGCTTGAGTGCCCGATCGTCCTTCTCGAACCTGGCGACGGTCGCTCGCACCACGTAGCCGAACAGATGGCCCGGCTCGGCCAGGAGGATACTGTCGGCGAGCGTGCGCGCTCCTTTGATGTCACCGGTATGCAGTTCGATGAGCGCTGCATGGTAGCGCGCGTCCGCGTCGACGCTATCCAACATTTTGTACGCGCTCATCGCCATCGGCGAAAAGGTCGTCACCGTGGCCTGATCCCCCGATTCCGCGGCTCGCATGACCCGGTTGAAGAGCCGGTCGAAGCGTTCACGAGGGGTCATGTTGGAGATGTCCGGCGCCGCTCCCCCCACGGTGCCCGCGGCGAAAGGCGGCGTGCTCGCGTCGGCCTCGGTTGTGGGGCCCGCAGTGTTTCGGCCCAGCGCCAGCACCAGGCCGCCCACCAACACGGCCACCACTCCACCGCCCAGAAACCACAGCACTCGCTCGTTGGTGCCAAGCCCGGTAGTGCTCGACACGGCCGACCCGCACGAGGGGCAAAAGCGCCCGCGGGTGGGAAGCGGAGAACCGCATCGGTGGCAGGATGCCGTTGCGGCAAGGCCGACGCCACAATGGCGGCAGAATTGGCCAGTGGCGGGTTGACCGCAGGAGGGACAGACCTGAGAGGAAGCTGGCATCGCTAGTCGCTGGGGAAGCTATTTGAGACGGGATACCTGTGGGAAGTGGCCGGTATCAGGGAGGGTGACATTCCTAAGCCCCGGAGGACACGCTCGACCGACCACAATTACTCATGTCTACTCCCGCCCGGGGCCGGGCGCGGTGTCCGGCACCACGCTTTGGAGGGCGAGTTCAAGATACAACGAAGCTACTGGGAATGGCTCGAAAACACGTCAGACGTCGTCTTCCAAGGTCGAGCCTCATGCAGAGGCCTGGGTCAAAGCACGACAGTCATGGCCCCATCCGCGCAGGATTCCCACGGCGCGCGCAACCAGTTGCTCGACCTGATTCTCCACCTCGGGACTCAGGACCGTGGACATCTCCACTCGCGCCGGCTCCGCCCCCAGCGCAATCGTCATGTCGGAGAGCCGGCCCCGCAATTCCGCCAAGGCAAGCACCTCCTTGAGGTCGATTTGGTGCGGGGAAAGCTTGTGGCTGAGGTAGCGAGGCAACTGATCGCGCTGAAGCTCGTGCGGGGTGCCGGGTGGATCCCCCAAGCGGATCGCATCAAGAATGAGAAGTTTTCCGGCGTCCTCAATCAAGGGGAGCAGATTCATCCCCCAGGTGCCACCATCCACCAACTCGGCGCCGTCGACATCCCATCCATCTCGCAGGCGGGTCAGGATCTCGAGGCCCAGTCCATCATCCGCCATGATTGGGTTGCCAAGGCCGAGGACGGTGGTCGGGGCGTGGTCACATGTCCTGGTCATCGACGAACTTCTCATCAGCGGTCACGAACCGACCGCCGGTGATGATCGAGGAGACCGTTCCAGTACGCTCCAGCGTGTCGGCCCGCATGGCGAGGTAGACGTGGATCGGTATGAAGCTCAGGAACAACCAGGTCACCACGTGGTGAATGAACCGCACGACCGGCATTCCTCCAAGAACGATCCCAATCCAGTTGAAAACTGTATAGAAGAGGCCGCCGGGATTCGACTGGCCGTAAAGTGCAAAGCCGGTGATGACCATCAGCACCGCCATGGCGTAGATCCCGGTGTAACTCAGCTGCTGCATCGGGTTGTGGCCCAGGTAGCGCGGCGGATGCGGCTCAACCATCGCGTAGAACTTGGTCTGCTTCCACATGTTGACCCAGTCACGGGGGCGCAGGGGAAACAGTGCCGGCAACCGTTCGAACTTATTGCCGGCAAACAACCAGTAGGCCCGCACAATTCCGGTCATGACCAGCACCGCAGCAGCAGAGAAGTGAAAGAATCGCACCCAGCCCATGACGAAGGGGTCCGCGGCCTCCGACCCTCCCGTTACGAAATAGGGCCGGCCGATGTACAGACCGGTGACAGCCAAGACGACGATTGAAAGCGCCGCGAGCCAATGCATGACCCGGACAGGAATATCCCACAGTTGGACCCACCTGTAGTTGCCGCTGGGCGGGGGAACCCGGTGCCCCAACGTGAATCCCCGCGGGCCCGATGCGGCCGGATTGACGGGGTTGGTGGTCATTGAACTTGCACCTTCGTGATCAGATTCCCCGCCCCGTCGAGAACGTGGACGCCACAGGCCATGCAGGGATCGAACGAGTGGATGGTGCGGAGAATCTCCAACGGCTGGTCCGGCCGGACCAGCGGATGGTTATCGACCAGTGAAGCCTCGTAGGGGCCCATCTGGCCCTGACCGTCTCGCGGCGAGCAATTCCAGGTGCTCGGCACGACACACTGATAGCGGGATATCTTCCCGTCCTTGATCCTCACCCAATGGCCCAGCGCGCCTCGAGGAGCGTCCAGATACCCGAAGCCCTTGGTCTCTTTGGGCCAGGTGGACGGCTCCCACTTGTCCTTGGAGAAGGTCTGGGTGTCTCCGCTACGAATGCGGTCCACCAGCTGACCGTACCATTTCTCCATCAGCCGGACCAGCAGCATCGTTTCCATCCCGCGCGCAGCCGTTCGGCCCAGGGTGGAGAACAGCACCTGCGGGCCGACTTCCAGCCGGTCCAGGACTTCCTTCACTAGGGCACGGATCTCCTCGTGGCCCGAGGCATAGCCGATGAGCATGCGAGCGAGCGGCCCCACCTGCATCGGCCGGCCGTCGTAACGCGGCGCCTTCATCCAGGTGTACTTGGGAAGACCCTGCAACTCCTTCCAGGGCGTCGGCGGCCCGGTGTACTTGGCCTTGGTCTCGCCATCGTAGGGGTGCAACCCCTGTTTATCCCCGCCGGAGTACTCGTACCACGAGCTATTGATGAATTCCTGGATCTTCTCCGGATCGAAGGGATGGACCTTGGTCAGATCCGCGCCCAGGATGATGCCGCGTGGGAAATAGAGCTTGTCAACGTCGTTGATGCCCCCTTCGGGGAATTCCCCATAGCTCAAGAAGTGGGGAGTCCCGCCACCAATGGCCCCCCATTCCTTGTAGAAGCCGGCGATCGCCAGCAGGTCCGGCCAGTACACCTGTTCCACGAATCGGCGCGCCCGGGTGATCATGTCCCGGATGTCAGTAAGCCGCTCGGCGTTGATTGTTGCCGTATCGTTCAGGTTGATGGCGGAAGCCATGCCTCCAACCAGGAAGTTGGGGTGCGGGTTTTTGCCCCCGAAGATGGTGTGCAGGCGAATGACGTCCCGTTGCCAATCGAGCGCTTCGAGATAGTGCGCCACCGCCAGGAGGTTCACCTCCGGCGGCAACTTGTAGCCGGGATGGCCCCAGTATCCGTTGGCAAAGATCCCCAGCTGCCCCCCGCTGACGAACTTGGTCAGCCGGTTCTTGACTTCACCGAAATACGTTGCCGAGTTGTTTGGCCAGGGAGAGACCGAGCGCGCGATTCGCGCGGTTCCTTCGGGATCGGCCTTGAGCGCGCTGACCACGTCGACCCAGTCCAGGGCGTGCAGGTGGTAGAAATGGATTACATGGTCCTGGATGAACTGCATGCCATGGACCAGGTTTCGGATCAGATTGGCGTTGGGCGGTATGGTGATCCCCAGCGCGTCCTCCACCGCGCGGCAGGAGGCCACCGCGTGTACCACCGTGCAGACTCCGCAGATGCGCTGAGTGAACGCCCAGGCATCCCGGGGGTCGCGTCCCTCCATGATGACCTCGATCCCACGAAACTGGGTCGACGAGGCCCACGAATTGGTGATCTTGCCGTTCTCCGCCTGCACTTCGATCCGTAGGTGCCCCTCGATCCGGGTGATCGGATCGACGACGACTTTGGTGACGGCCATGGTCAGGTTCTCCGTTTACGCCGTGGGGGTTCCGCTGCCACCTACCGGGGGGTCGATCACCGGCAACTGCCGTTTCCGTTCGCGGATCTGATGGACCGCGGTGGCTCCGGCATGCGCCAGCACGCCAGCGGTCGCGCCCAGAGCCAGCGCGGCGCCGAATATGTCGACTTTCTGTTCTACCCCAAATCCACCAACATCGGGGAGTCGATCGTAGAACGGCGTCATCGTATCCCAAAAATGCGGCTCAGTACATCCGATGCAGGGATGCCCTGCTCCGATCGGCCAACTGGTCCGCGTATTCCACTGGAAGATCGGGCAGGGTGAGAAGGTCGCCGGGCCTTTGCAGCCGACCTCGTAGAGACACCACCCCTTTCGAGCCGCCTCGTCATCGAACTGTTGCACGAACTGGCCGGCATCGAAATTTGCCCGGCGGGGGCACTGATCGTGGATCCGGGCACCGTAGGCGAAGAGCGGACGCCCGAGCGGGTCGAGGTCCGGCAAGCGATTGAACGTGAGGAAATGGACCACGGTAGCGGTCACCACGTCCGCAATCGGGGGGCAGCCTGCGATGTTCACGACAGGCTTGTTCTTGATCACATCCGCCACGCCGACCGCACCAGTAGGATTGGGACGTGCGGCCTGTACGCTACCCCAATGGGCGCAGGCTCCGACGGCTAGGATCGCCGCCGCCCCTGGTGCCGCCTCCTCCAGGATATCCTTCGCGGTCCGCCCTCCCACGGTGCAGTAGATCCCATCATCGTTGAGGGGAATCGACCCGGTAACCACTAGCACGTACTTGCCGGCATTGGCCGTCATGGCGTCTTGCTTGGCTTTCTCGACCGCATCCCCCGCCCCGGCCATCAGCGTGTGTTGGTAGTCGAGAGACACCAGATCGAGTATCAGGTCGCCGATCGTCGGTTCCCCCGATCGAATGACACTCTCGACGCACCCGGTGCACTCCTGGAGTTGAAGCCAGATCACGCTCGGTCGCTTGACCGTCTGCAGCGCCTGGACCACCCTTGGAATCGCCATTTCCCCAAGGCCTAGAACCGCAGTGATCTGGCCGCAGAAGGCCAGGAACTCCCGACGAGAGACGCCCCTCGCCTCCAAGTGCTCACCCAGGGTTTCAGTCTCGAGCCACGGGTGTGTTTGCGGAGAAAGCATCGGCGAGGACCTCCGTTTTGGCGTGGGTCAAACGACCGGTGCAGCGAATATCAGAAGCCAAGGTGCGCAGTTTGCGCCAAGAGGCAAGATGGGAAAGGAAACGTGAAGATTGCCTTATCTCGGAATTAATATTCGGGACCGCACCTGCCGAGCAGTCTCAACTCCACATTGGGAGAGGAAAAGCTGTCCGGAGACAGCCGACCCAGGACCTGCGTGCAGCCGACGAGAGTTTTCCGAGAAATTCACTCGGGATCGCGAGGGGCGGCAGAATTTTCCGGTCGGGCCAAATTCATACCGAAAAGCACTTGTCAAGGGGAGGCGGTGTAAGGAGTTGCCTTCATAAAGTCCTCATGCTTCCTTCGTCGCCGGGTGATACTGTATATGTACTCCCGTACATTTCGGATGCCGAGCCTATGTCAAAAAACCTCCGTCAGACCTGGTCCCCAGCCTTGCTCGCGCTGGTGGTGCTCGTTGGTTGCACCGATACGGTCTTCCGAGACCGGCCCCCGTTCACCCCTCCACCTGATGCGGCCACCGGCTTCCTCGGCTACTTCGACGCCTCCGCGCAGCAGACCAACTGCGGCAACTGCCACGTCGAGCACCAGGCTAATTGGGAGCAGACTAAACACGCCGAGGCCTGGGCCGACCTCCAAGCGCTGGCACAGCCCGTCGACAAGAGTAGCTGCGTCGGCTGTCACGCGGTGAGCGAGAACGGCAATTCGGCGACCGGCCCTGCCGGTTACCTCAAGGTAGCGGACCCGGCGTATCACGACGTGCAATGCGAGAACTGCCACGGCCCGGGGTTCGACCATGTGCAGACTCCCGACGGTGGTACCGCGCCCCTGCCGAGCATTCACGTCGACACCACCCAGGCTCCCGCATCCGAGGCGATCGCAGCCCAATTGGCGGCCGGCACATGCGCTGCGTGCCACCAGGACACGCACCATCCGTTCTGGGAGGAGTGGCGGCAATCGTTGCACGCGAAAATGGGCCGGCACAACGACGAGCCATTGTGTCTGCAATGCCACTCGGGCCAGGGCGCGCTGGCGGCCTGGGGCGTCACGTCCGCCTATAAGGAGCAGAATGCGGTAAACGAGGGAATCACCTGTGCCGTCTGCCACGACCCGCACGACGCCACCAATCCGGGGCAGCTGCGGTATCCGATCGCGTCGACCGATCTGAGTAAGCAGCTGTGCATGAAGTGCCATAACCGGCGCTCGGAGCCCATTGCTATGGACTCGACCCGGGCGGAGGAGGACCCGCAAGGCAAGAGCGGGAGCAACTCGCCGCACGCACCGCAGGGGCCCGTACTGCTTGCAGCCGCGGGTTATCAAAACCTGACGTACCTCGACCCGTCCGTGGTCCAGCCATCGAGCCACGGGCAGCTCGCCAAGAACCCGAAGCTCTGCGCCGGCTGTCACCTGTACGGCTTCCCGACGACGAACGATGCCGGGGCCGCCGTCACCGTGACCGGTCACCTGTTCCGCCCGATCCCCTGCTACGGGCCGGATGGCCTGCCCACGGACACGATCAGGACCTGCGCCTACACCCCGGCGGAGCGCTCGTTCAAGTCATGCGCAGCCGCGGGTTGCCACGGCGACGAAGCCACGGTGGCCGGGCTGCTTTCGGTCACGCGCAGCCGGATCCAGGGTCTTACGGCGGCGCTGTGGGTGAACTCGGGCGTCGGCGCCGGTAGCTCGACTAGCGCGATCGACACCCTGGACGGGGGCATCATCCCCGCGATCTACAAGAACACGTTCAGCCAGCGGGGGACGGTCACCAACCTGAGCCTGCAGGTGAAGACCGCCGCGCTCGCGGCCGCGACCACCATCGACCTGAATACCGCGGGTACCGCCACGGTGACGGGCCGGCTGGCACCGACGAACACCTTCAAGATTGCCGGTGACGCGACGCTCTACACCGTTCAGAACACCGTCACGGCTGCCGCCAACACACTGACCGGCGTGACGATCTCTCCGGCTCTGGCGCAGGCCGCCGCAGCCGGGGCCAAGGTCACTGTGATCTTCTTGGGGCCCCTGTACGCTAATGACAGGCTGGTCACGCCGGTCGACGGGGCCGAGTGGAACGTGCGGGCGTTCGGCGAGGACGCCAGCGGCAACTTCTTGCCTGGCGGGACGGGCACACCCAGCCCGAATACCGACAGGTCGCACACCGTACATAACCCGTTCTACGCGGAGGCGATGCTGCGGGCGAACATCGCGGAATTGACCGCCCTCTACGGGTCGCAGCCGTGGTTCCCGATCCTGTCCTCGGAAGCTCGAGCCATCATGAATGGCCCACTGGGTGCGACGGGCAGCGTGCCGTTCCAGGCGCCGCGGGTAAGCTCCAGGTAATGAAGGCGTATTCTTGTTCCGATTGAATGCTGGCCCCGGTGGTGTTCCGCTCG
Source organism: uncultured Gemmatimonadales bacterium (assembly GCA_963748035.1). Lineage (GTDB taxonomy): Bacteria > Gemmatimonadota > Gemmatimonadetes > Gemmatimonadales > GWC2-71-9 > JADJOM01. The sequence continues at coordinate 80,277 of CAVVHO010000006.1, forward strand.
CCGGGGCCAGCTTCTTGCCCATGATCCAGCCGATCTCCGCGGCGTTGTCGCTCCAGGATAGCGTCACGGGGACGCGCTCGGCCGATTCCATTGTTACACAACTCCAGCACGACAACCTCACCCGCATCATCCAGTGGCTGTTCCAGCGTTCTCCCTTCGTCATGTGGGGCGGAGTCCTGCTGGCCCTGGTCATCGCCTTCTTCTTCCTGCGCTGGTTCTGGCCCCGCCGGCGGGAGGCCGGGACCTGGTTCCGAACCCGCAGCCGGGAAGTGAAGTTCGCGATGTTCGCCGGAGCCATGGTCCTGCTGCTGATGGCCGCGGGTATGGGGTTCGCGGGCTATCACTTCGTGGAGACCGACAAGCGCTTCTGCAACGGGTGCCACATCTTCGTACCCAGCGGCCAGGCGCTGACCAAGGCGGATACCGGCTTCTACACCGTCGTGCCCATGCTGGAGGGCAAGCATGACAGCATCAATTGCCATACGTGCCACCCGCTCAATCCGACCAAAGAAGCGGTGAAGCTCCTGTTCTGGATGTCGGGAGTGCGCGGCAAGGAGATCCCACCCCACGCCAAAGTCCCCCGGCAGACCTGCGAGAACTGTCACGTGAAGGGGGCCGCGAAGGAGACCTGGCAGGCCATCGCGGCCACCTCGGGCCATCGGACCCATCTCGAGTCCGATTCCTCGGCGATGAACGGCAAGAAGGAGTGCCTTACCTGCCATGCCCGCACGGCGCACCGGTTCCCGCCGGTCAACGAGACGTGCGGCCAGCAGGGGTGTCACGAGAAGGCCAAGACCGAGATCAAGCTGGGCAAGATGGCCGCGCAAGGGGAGTTCCACTGCGTGGCCTGCCACAACTTCACCGCGACCGTGCCGCTGCTCGCTACCCGGGACTCGGCGGCCGGGACACTCCGGCCGGCTCTGCAGCAGTGCTTCAAGTGTCACGAGATGAGGGAGAGACTCCCGGATTTCGATGCCGCCAAGGACCCGCACAACGGGACCTGCGGGATGTGCCATGATCCGCACAAGCAGAAGACTCCGGCGGAGGCCGCGGTCACCTGCACCTCGGCCAAGTGCCACGCCGACTGGCGCAAGGACAAGTTCCATGTCGGCGTCGAGCACAAGCGCGCGGGGGCGTATTGCCTCACCTGCCACTCGCCGCACTCCGCCCGTGTAGACGCCAGTGATTGCACCGGATGCCATGAGAGCGTGCGGGCCCGGTCCCACGGAGAGCTCCGTCCCCCGCTTCCGTTCGATACGCTCAAGGCCCTCAAGCAGTCCTCCTTGCGGGAACCGCCCCCGCCAGAGCCCGAACGGCCGAGCAAGGTCAAAGGCGATGCCCCGCCGGATGAACCCTCACCCGGCGGGGGGCTTAACGCTCTCGGTCCCCTGCCAAGCGACACCTTCCCACACTCCCGACACAAAAAGCTCGCCTGCCTGACCTGCCACCTCAGCACGACCGGCGCCAAGCTCACTTTCGAGCCCCCGCGCGGCTGCCAGATCTGCCACCACCAGAACCCGGGCCGGACCGACTGCACCAAGTGCCACGAGCAGGGGAGCCTTCCCGAGATCGTTGCGGTCCCGGTCAGCATCGCCGCCGCGCGCAAGCCCCCGCGCGAACGGACGGTCGCCTTCCGGCATGAAGTTCACGACACTCTTTCCTGCACGGCCTGCCACGGAACGGCTGTGACCATGGCACCGGTGGACTCCGCGGTGACCTGCCAGGGTTGCCATGACAAGCACCATGAAGCGGCGCGCCATTGCGCGGAGTGCCATCAGAGCGCAACCATCACGCAGACCCATGCCAAGCCCGCCCGCGTCCATGTCGCCTGCGACGCGTGTCACGCGACCGCCGCCATCGCTCCGCTGGTACCGACCCGGACGTTCTGCCTTGCCTGCCATGGCCCAGCGGTAGACCACAACCCCACCAAAGAGTGCAGCACCTGCCATCTGCGTGCCCGTCCCGAGGACTACCGGCCACGATTGCTCAAGCGGACGGCGGGATGAGAAGCGCCCTGGCAGCAGGCATGGTACTGCTGATCGCGGCTCCTGCCGCGCTGCCGGCGCAGGAATTCCTGGTACGGCTCGACGCGAAGGCACAGGGTGCGACCTACCGGGGCATCCGCAAGGACAGCATCCCCGCAAGCCAGGTGGTGACCGGGCCGGGCGGCGGGCCGGAGACACCGGACGGATTTGCCGCAACCTGTGTTCCCAACCGGCCAGTCTGCTACTTCTACCGGGCCGGAGACGCCCGGCGCGGGGGGCCATTCGTCACCAGCGCCGACGTCAGTGCCTGGGGTTTCGGCGTCCGCGGCCTCAGCCTGCACGCCAATGCCCGCCTCGGCATAGACATGGGCGCTTCGGATGTGTGGCCCGGGACCGATCCGGCCGTGCAGCTGCTGGAGGGATACGCGGAGTACGCATCCGAACGGGTTACCGGACGGCTGGGGCGCCAAGTCGAGCGCGGGCGCCTCGGCTATTACGGTTACGATGGCGCCCGCCTGGCCTATCGCCTGCCTTCACTGGGGCTGACTGGCATCGGGTACGCCGGCTTCGGGCTGGCGCGAGGGATCGCCCTGCCGGTGACCAGTGACGCCCTCAACCCGCTGGACGACTTCCAGCCCAAGCTCAGGCAATACCTGGCCGGAGCGGCACTCGAGTGGCAGGGCAGCTTCGGCGATGCGCGCTTCGATTATGAGCGGGAGATCGACAGGGACACCCGCAATTTCGTGTCGGAGCGTATGGCTCTCTCGGCTAACCTCCGGCCCCTGTCCGGGTGGAGCCTGACGGGTGGCGCGGACTACGATCTCGGCCGTGGCTTGTGGGGCAGTGGTGACCTGACCCTCCGGCACAGCGAAACCCGGTTCGGAGGCGCGGTGGGGGTCCGGCGGTACCGGCCGTACTTCGACCTCTGGACCATCTGGGGAGTCTTCAGCCCGGTCCCATACAAGGCCTTGAATGGGTCCCTTTGGGTTTCTCCCGTCAAGGGACTCACGCTCCGGGGCGGTGGCGAGCGCTACTGGTATGCGAACACGGAGACCGAAACCCCGCTGGTGAGTGACGAAACCAAGGGATGGCGCTGGAATGCGGGGGCCACCTACAACATTTCCTCGGCGATCTCGCTCGACGGCGGGTACCAGGCGGAGTTCGGACCGGGCGCGGCTTCGCAGGGTGGCGAGGGCGCGGTCAGCGTGCGGCCCATCAGCCGACTGACCCTCACAGCGGAAGGCGGCCACCTGGTCAGGCCGCTCGAATTCGCGATCGACAACCCGGCGCTGACTTGGTACGGCCTCTCCATGGACCTGCGGGCCACCGACCATCTGCGTCTGGGGGTGGGCGCCATCCGCTATCACGAAAACCGCCGTCGCGCCGATGCCTCCACGATCGACTGGTCCCAGACCAGGCTCCGGGCGACGCTCTCCTGGCTGTTTGGCTCCAGCGCCGACCGGCTGCCGCTTCCACCAGCGGTGGGGCGGGAGGGCCGGCGATGAGGATCCCGCGCCTCCCCTTCGCATTCGGCCTGGTGATTCTGCTGGGCGCCTTCGGCGGCGCCGCGCTGCACCAGGACCGGGATGTGTTCGACCATGAGAAACACCACAAGCTCTTTCCCGAGTGCCAGACCTGCCATGAAGGGATAGTGAAGGAAGGGGACCCGGTATTCCCGACGGCGGAATCCTGCGCCAGCTGCCACGACGGGACGGTCGAGAAGAAAGTGAACTGGTCCCCGCCGCCCGCGCACCCGTCGAATCTCCGTTACACGCATGCGAAGCATGTGCGAGATTCCGGCAAGAAGCTCCCCGCCGATTCCGCCGTCGTCTGCAGCGATTGCCATACACCGTCCGGCGCGCCGTGGTTGACCGTACGTCGCACCATCCCCGCCCAGTGCCTGACCTGCCATGGGGTCAAGGTGGCGCATTTCTCGGCGCCCGACACCGCCTGCGGCAAGTGCCATTTCCCTCTGGCCGAGGCCAAGGCGCTGCTGGAGACGCAGGTTGCCAAGTTCGACAAGCCCGCCTCGCACGACGACGCAGGCTTCCCCTCATCCAAGGGCCACGGGGAGCAGGCCAAGCAGGGAAACCAGAGCTGCATGGTCTGCCACGCGCGCGAGTTCTGTACCCAGTGCCATGTGAACGCGCCGGAGGTGAAAGCCATCCAGGCTCTCGCGCCGGATCCCCGGTCCCTGGCGATCAAGGCGGAACTCAAGTCCCCGGCGTCCCACAAGGACTCGCGGTTCATCTCGCAGCATGGGGGCAAGGCAAAGAAGGACGCCGCGAGCTGCGCATTTTGTCACACGCAGGAGAGCTGCATTGCCTGCCACCGGACCCGGCCGACAATCGTCCTGGCGCTGCCCGACAGCGGCCCGGGCCGGGGAATCGGCGCACGGATCGAACGGAAGAAGCCCGGCTACCACACCGTCGGGTGGGCCGACCAACATGGGCCGCGGGCCAGTTCCTCCCCTGGCACCTGCAACGCCTGCCACGCCCGCGCGGAGTGCCTTGACTGCCATCGTCCGAACCCCGGCAGCAGTGGCAGCTATCACCCGGCCGGATTCCTGACCCGGCATCCTGCCGCTGCCTACAACCGGCAAACCGACTGTGCCACCTGCCACAACCAGGCGGCCTTCTGCACGACCTGCCACCAGCAGGCAGGGCTCAGGTCGTCCGGAAGGCTGTTGCCGGGGCACCATGACGCGAACGGGGCCTTCCTCCTGAACCACGGGACGGCCGCCCGCCAGAACATCGAGAGCTGCATTACCTGCCATTCCGAGCGGGACTGTCTGTTCTGCCACTCGGCTCAGACCCGGCGCTTCAACCCGCACGGGCCCGGCTTCGACGCCGAGCGCCTCAGACGCCGAAACCCGCAAACCTGCGCGGCGTGTCACGGTCGGAATATCCCCTGAGTACCGGGAACGGGACGGGACCACACGGAGCAGGGGTGAGTCTCCGATTCGAGACTCACCCCTGCGTCGTTCATTCCCTGCAGTTCCGGTCGTCTGGACCTGCCTTGGGCCCTTCTTGTTACCCCTTGGCTACGTCGCCGGAACCGAGAGCAGCCGGCACGGCTACTTCGCCTCCGCCATCGCGCGGCATGAGCCCGGCGGCGCCCGCCACGCCGAGCAGTGACGGCACGTTGAGCGAGTCCGCCAGCCCCGATGGTACTACCATGAGCGAGCCGCGCTTGACGATGCTCTCATAGAGCATGTTCATCGCGCGGAGGTTCATGGCCTCAGGGTGATTGCGGTAGGCATTCGCGGCCTCGACAAACTTGTGAGCGATCTCGGTCTCCGCGGTGCCGAGGATGATTCGCGCCTGGCGTTCCCGTTCGGCCTGCGCCTGGCGGGACATCGCATCCTCGAGCGCGGCGGGTATGATCACGTCGCGGATCTCCACCGACTGCACATGGATCCCCCAGTTCGTCATCTTCTGCTCCAGCGCCATCTTGAGGCCCTGTCCAAGTTCCACTCGGGACTGGATCAGTTCCGCGAGATCGTGCTTGCCGATGGCGTCCCGGAGCGCGGTCTGGGCCGAGAGGATGACCGCCTCGTCGTAGTCCTGCACCTCCAGCGCGGCGCGCTCGGCGTCGCGCACGATCCAGAACGCGATCGCGTCGACGTTCACCGGCACCGTGTCGCGAGTCAGGCACGATTCGGCGCCAAACGCCGCAGTCCGGATCCGCTGATCGATGGTGTAGGCCACCCGGTCGATGATCGGCACGATGGCGAAGTACCCTGGACCTCGCAGCCCACGGTAACGGCCGAGTCGCAGCAGCACGGCTTTCTCCCACTGGTCGGTGTATTTGATCGAGGAAGCGAGCAGCACTCCCAATGCTACGCCCGCCACAAGCGCCAGCGGTGGCGCGACCCCCGTGAGGAATAGCGCTCCAGCCAGCCCGGCCGCACCAACCAGCCCCGCGGCGAGAGCGGCGAACGAATACCGGGTGTCGTTTGGCCTATGTCTGGTCATGTCCATTACCTCGCGAAAGTAAAGGCAGCTGGCGTTCTACCAGCGGTCGCATCACCGTCTCCGGACTGGTCGGACGTCTTCGTACCGCGCGCGGACGGCGCGGGGGCGGGCAACCCGAGCGGCGGACGGCTCTTCCAGGTACGGGCTCCGCAACTCGCCCAGCTCGATCGGGAGCGCTACCCGCACCAGGACGGTCAGCACGAACAGGCCGAGCGCCCAGATGCCAACAGTCACGCACAGTTCGACCCAGGTCGGGGTGTACTCGACGATTTCGCCCAGCGGCGAGGGGATGAAGCCGGGGATCACCAGTCCGATCCCCTTCTCGACCCAGATGGCGACGAAGAGCGCGGCGCACGCTGCCATCAGCCAGCGTGGGTTGCGCCGCACCGGGTGGATCATGAGCGCGGCCGTCGCCCCGATGTTGAGGGCGATCGCCGTCCTGATCCACGGCACCAGTGCGTGATGCTCGCCAATCCCGAAGAAGAGATACCTCGCGCTAAGACTGTGATGCGTGGGAAAGCGGAACTCGAAGACCAGATCGGAAAGGAGCATTACGAGGTTGATCTGCGCCGCCACCGTAGTGGCCGTGGCCAGCTTCGAAATGGATATGTCCGAAATGGGGTACTTGGTATTCGCCCGGATGAAGCCGAGCAGCAGGATCATGAACGCGGGCCCGGCCGTGAACGCCGAGGCCAGAAAGCGGGGCCCGAGCAGCGGCGAGTTCCACAACGGACGGGATGGTGGAGCTGCGAAGAGAAACGCGGTGATCAGGTGAATGCTCACCGCCCACGCGACCGAGAGGTAAATGAAGGGCACGTACTTCTTCTTCGAAGGCACGCGCCCTACGAAGTGACTGTAGAGGATGTAGAACGGGATCGCGATGTTCAGCACCAGGTAGCCGTTCAGCGCGATCACGTCCCAAGCCAGCATCGAGGCGGGCCAGTTCAGCAGTCCGATGACCGGCGCCAGCCGCCACCACTTCCACGGATAACCCGGGCTGTTGGCCATGACGAACCCGAGGCACATGACCAGGGCGGAGACCGCGACTCCCTCGGCGATGAGCACCGCCTGACTGAAGTCGACGTCTTCCAGGATGTACGCCGGCATCACCAGGATCACCGCGGCGGCGGCCACCCCAACCAGGAACGCCATGTTGGAGATGTAGAGACCCCAGCTGACGTGGTTGTTCATGCCCGTGACGACAAGCCCCTCGTTGGCCTGGACCACGTACGCATAGAACCCGACCAGCATGATCGCCGTCAGGCTTCCCATCCAGAGATGGTAGCGCCGATCGCCGGAGGTCGCGGAGCGCAGCGCGCTCAACAGGAAGGCTCGTAGATGCACGGTCGCCTCAGTCGATGTAGTACCAGAAACGAGGTTCCGTGGCGAGCTCTTCCTTCAGGCGGAAGACCTGCTTGTGCGCCAGGATCCAGCGGATCTCGGAATCGGGATCCAGCAGGTTGCCGAAGACTCGCGCCCCGGTGGGACAGGCCTCGGCGCAGGCCGGCAGCCGGCCCTGCCGAGTCCGATGGATGCAGAAGGTGCACTTCTCGACACAACCCTGTTTGCGCGCCCGGTTCCCGAGGTAGTGCTGATTGGGGTTCACTTCCTCGAGGGGTACCTCGGGCACGCCCCAGTTGAACCGCCGCGCCCAGTAGGGGCAGGCGGCCATGCAGGCGCGACATCCGACGCACCAGTTGTAGTCGATGACCACGATGCCATCGGGCTCCTGCCAGGTGGCGCCCACCGGGCAGACCGGGACGCAGGGCGGGTTGGCGCACTGGAAGCACTGGGTGCCCAGATAGAAGTGGCCCTCGGCCGGGACCTCGTGCTGGTAGGTCGCATCGGCATTGTTGAGATCGATCACGCCGTGTTCGTTCTCGAAGATTCTGATGTACTGCGTATCCTCGTGCCGATCGAGGTTGTTCTCGTTGATGCAGGCCTCGACACAGCGCCGGAACCCCTTGCACTTCGAAATGTTGAAGGCGTAGCCGAAGAGGACTCCCGGCAGTGCATCGGTGGTGGCGATGGTGACATCCTGGTTATGGAGGATCTTGGCGAGGCGCTCGAGCCGCTGGATGGTCTCGGCGCGCTCCTCCGCGGTCATGCGGCGATAATGCTTCTGGGTGAACTGCTCCCATTCGAGAAGTTTGAGCTCGCGCTCCTCGGGTGTCGCGGCGTTGAGCGGCGCACACGCGCCCACCGCGGCGGCGCCGGCCGCCAGGCCACCGAGCGAGGAGTCCCAGCGCCTACCGCCGGTCGACCCGCTTCTGCAGTACGGTGCCATCGTCGGCGCTCTCGGACATCTCGGGGGTGGGATGAGTACTCATTAGCCATGGCTCCTGGTTCACGTGCCAACTCCAAAGGGATGTCGTGAAACCCTGATCTCAGCCGATCGCTGCCGGGTTACAGGGCCTTCGGCCCTCCCTTGGCAACGTCCGGCCCCGTCTCCTTCGCCGGCCCGGCTGCCTCGCCGCCGGCCGCCAGCGATACCCGGCCCTCGCCATCGCGCGGCACCAGTCCGGCACCACCCATCATGCCCATCAGCGACGGGACGTTGAGCGAGTCGGCCAGCCCCGACGGCACCACCATGAGCGAGCCCCGCTTGACGATGCTCTCGTACAGCATGTTCATCGCCCGCAGGTTCATGGCCGCCGGGTGGTTGCGGTAGGCGTCCGCCGCCTCGACGAACTTGTGGGCGATCTCGGTCTCCGCCGTGCCCAGGATGATGCGCGCCTGCCGCTCCCGTTCGGCCTGCGCCTGGCGGGACATGGCGTCCTCGAGCGCGGCCGGAATGATCACGTCGCGGATCTCCACCGACTGCACGTGGATCCCCCAGTTCGCCATCTTCTGCTCCAGCGCATCCTTGAGCCCCTGGCCGAGCTCCACCCGGGACTGGATCAGCTCCGCCAGATCGTGCTTGCCGATGGCGTCCCGCAGCGCGGTCTGGGCCGAGAGGATGACCGCCTCGTCGTAGTCCTGCACCTCCAGCGCGGCGCGCTCGGCGTCGCGCACGATCCAGAACGCGATGGCGTCGACGTTGACCGGCACCGTGTCGCGGGTCAGGCACGATTCGGCCCCGAACGCCGCGGTCCGGATCCGCTGATCGATGGTGTAGGCCACCCGGTCGATGATCGGCACGATGGCGAAGTAGCCCGGGCCCGCGCAGCCCGCGGTAGCGGCCGAGCCGCAGCAGCACCGCCTTCTCCCACTGGTCGGTGTACTTGATCGAGGCGGCGAGCAGCACGCCCAGCGCCACGCCCGCCACGGCCGCCAGCGGCGGCGCGATGCCCGCGAGGAACAGTGCCGCCGGCCAGCCCGGCCGCACCAACCAGCCCCGCGGCGAGAGCGGCGAACGAGTACCGGGTGTCGTTTGGCCGATGTGTGGTCATGTCCATCACCTCGTGGAAGTAAAGTCAGCCGGCGTCGACCAGCGGTCGCATCAGCGTTTCCGGACCGGCCGGACCTCCTCGTATCGCGCCCGGGTGGCGCGCGGGCGGACGGCCCGCGCGGCGGGCGGGGCCTCCAGGTAGGGACTCCGCACCTCGCCCAGCTCGATCGGCAGCGCCACCCGCACCAGGACGGTCAGCACGAACAGGCCGAGCGCCCAGATGCCGGCGGTCACGCACAGCTCGACCCAGGTCGGGGTGTACTCGACGATTTCGCCCAGCGGCGAGGGAATGAAGCCGGGGATCACCAGCCCGATCCCCTTCTCGACCCAGATGCCCACGAACAGCGTGGCGCAGGCCGGCATCAGCCACCGGGGATTGCGCCGCAGCGGATGGATCATGAGGACGATGGTCGCAGCGACATTCAGCCCGATCGCGGTCCAGATCCAGGGCACCAGCGCGTGGTGCTCGCCGAGGCCGAAGAAGAGATACCGCGCGTTGATGCCGTGATGGGTGGGCGAGTAGAACTCGTAGAACAGCTCGGAGATGAGCATGACCAGGTTGATCTGCGCCGCGGCGACGATGACCAGCGCGAGCTTCGAGAACGCGCCATCGGCGATGGCGTACTGCGTCGTCCGCCGGATGAAGTACAGCAGCAGGATCACGAACGCCGGTCCGGCGGTGAAGGCCGAGGCCAGGAACCGGGGTCCGAGCAGCGCCGTGTTCCAGAACGGCCGGGACGGCAGCCCCGCCAGCAGGAATGCCGTGACCAGGTGAATGCTCACCGCCCACATGACGGAGATGTACATCCAGGGGAGGTACTTCTTCTTGTCCGGCGAGCGGCCGGTGTAGTGGCTGTAGAGGATGTAGAACGGGATGGCAAGATTGAGCGCCAGGTAGCCGTTCAGCACGAGCACGTCCCAGGCCAGGAGCGAGCGCGGCCAGTTCAGATAGCCGATGCCGGGCATGAGGTGCCACCCGGCCAGCGGGTTGCCGATGTCGACCACCACGAACGCGAGGCCATGACCAGCGCCGCCACGGCGACGCCTTCCGCCATCAGCACCGCACTACCGAAGTCGACGTCGTGCAGGATGTACGCCGGCAGGACCAGCATCATGGCAGCCGCGGCCATCCCGACGAGAAAGGTGAAGTTCGAGATGTACAGGCCCCAGCTCACATGATCGCTCATCCCGGTGACGCCGAGTCCGTAGCGCAACTGGACGGAATAGGCGTACGCCCCGACGAGGATGATGAGCGTCAGGCTTCCCATCCAGAGGTGGTAGCGCCGGCCTCCGGAGGTGGCCGAGTCCAGTGCGGTCAGCAGGAATGGCTTCAGGTGCACGCGTCGCCTCAGTCGGTGAAGTACCAGAAGCGAGGCTCCGTCTTCAGGTCTTCCTTCAGCCGGAAGATGCGCTTGTTCGCGAGCACCCAGCGGATCTCCGAATCGGGATCCAGCAGGTTGCCGAAGACTCGCGCCCCGGTGGGACAGGCCTCGGCGCAGGCCGGCAGCCGGCCCTGCCGGGTCCGATGGATGCAGAAGGTGCACTTCTCGACCACGCCCTTCTTGCGCGCGCGGTTGCCCAGGTAGTGCTGGTTCGGGTTCACCTCCTCGACCGGGACCTCCGGCGCGCTCCAGTTGAAACGCCGGGCCCAGTAGGGACAGGCGGCCATGCAGTAGCGGCACCCGATGCACCAGTCGTAGTCGATGACGGTGATGCCATCCGGTTCCTGCCAGGTGGCGCCGACCGGGCAGACCTTCACGCACGGCGGATCGGCGCACTGGAAGCACTGGGTCCCGAGATAGAAGTGGCCCTCGGCCGGCACCTCGTGCTGGAAGGTCGCATCGGCCTCGTCCAGATCGATGACGCCGTCCTCCATCTCGAAGATGCGGATGTACTGGGTGGCGGCGTGGCGGTCGAGGTTGTTCTCGTTGATGCAGGCTTCGACGCAGCGTCGGAAGCCCTTGCATTTCGAGATGTTGAAGGCGTAGCCGAACTCCACTCCGGGCTGCGCGCCGGTGGACTGGATCGTCACGTCCACGCCGCGCTGCAGGTGGGCCAGCCGCTCGAGTCGGGCGATCGTCGCCGCCCGCTCTTCCTCCGTCATGAAGCGGTAGTTGCCCTTGATGTACTCCCGCCAGGCCAGGAGCTTGACCTCACGCTCCTCGTCGGTCTCGGCGCTGAGCGGGGCGCAGGCGCCCAGCGCCTGGCTGCCGATGACCGCGCCGCCCAGGAGCATGCCCAGCGCGCCCCGGCGGTCGACCGGTTTCTGCAGCATGGAGCCGCCCTCAGCGCGATCCGGCGTTTCGGCCACGGGGTCATCACTCATGGACCCGGGCTCCTGGTTCGCTCGATCTGTGGCGCGCGGAAGGGGATGCGCTGTCTGGACGGCGGGCTTGTGTGGGTCGTGACAGTCGGTGCAGGCCATGACGACGCGCCGCCCCTGCCAGCCGTCGAGCCGCTTCCCGTGCGCGCCGCCGGCCCATGCCCTCGCCTGCTCGAAGTGGCATTGCGCGCACAGCCGGTAGCTCTCGTCCAGAGGAGCGCGCTCGCCGCTCTTGAGGGTCAGCGACGCGACATCGTCGGCGGAATGGCAGGTGGAGCAGACGGCGCCGGTCTGGTCCGGGTGCACGGGCTTGATGTTCTGGTGGGCGTCGGCTGATGCGCTTGTTGGCCATGACCACCTTCTTCCCCTGATGACACGACGTGCAGGGGTATTGATTGATGGCCGCCGCGCGACTGCGCAGCGCGATCGGCAGCGTGATCGTGCCGAACATGCGCGCGTGCCCGGCCTCGGGCGCAGCGCTTCGGAGCGCTACTTCGAATGGGCGATCGCCGGGACCCTTCCAGCGTTCGACCGGGACCGCTTGCACCGTCGCGAGTGCACCGGGCTCCAGGGTCGCGTTGCGGGCCGCAGTCGCCGAGTCGACCGTCGCCACGATGGTTCCCTTCGGGGGCTGGTCCCAGCGAAGCTGGCGGCTTTCGGTGCAGCCAGAAACCAGCCACGCCGCTGCGATGTACAAGGTCGCGTACTCGGCCGACACCCGGCTCATGATGCACCTCCGATCGACAACAGACCCCGCCGAGCGTGTGAAAACCCCTGCCTCGGGATCAAGCGCCACGTGGCACTGACGGCAGTTGGCCCGCTCCGGGTGCGCCGTCCGAATCTCGGCGATGGCGGCTGGGCCGCCGTGACACGTAAGGCAATTCTCCCGGAACGGCAGATCGTGCGGAATCGGCGGAGGACCGCGGTCAGGCGTCTTCGGGGACAGGCTTGGCCAGATCGTTGTTGGCCAGGTCAGCGTGGCGTCCGCCCGCGGGCGACCGCCGTTCGGTCCGTGGCAGAGCGGACACCGGGAGTTCGGATTTGCCCCTGGATCCGCGGTTCCCATGACCGAGTCCACACCCACATGGCATTGAAGGCAGATGCCCCGGTCCGGATGCGGCGTCAGCGGCACGTACGCGGAAAAACGCACCGAGTAGCCACCACGCTCGTGGCAGGTGCGACAGGCGTCGGTCCGGAACTCATCCGCGCTGAGGGGGTGCGGGATGCGCGGCGGCGCACCCTCATACGCGCGCAGATAGCGCACCGTCTTCAGGGTGCGCGGGTGGGCCGAGCGTTCCCGGTGGGCCGTCGGCTCGATCGCCAGCATGGCGGGGCTGGTGCGGAACACCTGCACCTCGGCCCGGATCGGTTCCTCGGGCGCCGCCAACGTGGCGACCGGGGTGAGCACCGGTGCATGCGCCCGCCTCCACGCTGCACGCTTCACCGCGACGATCCCTGCGGCCACGGCCGTGACCGCAGAGGCAATCAGGAAGAGTCGCAGAGCAACCGCAGTCGGATGGCGGTCCTGACTCATGGGCTGCTCCGAGTCGACAGTCGCTCCAGGCGCACCGCGCACTTGCCGCCGTCGGGCTGACCCGAGAGCGGGCAGCACGCATCAAGCGTGAGCCGGTTGACCAGGCGCGCCTCATCGAATGACGGAACGAAGACCTGGCCTCGCGGCGGCTGGGAGCGGTAGTCGATTCGGGCCTCGAGCTCGAGCGAGCCACGTCGACTGACCAGGCGCACCATCTCGCGATTGCGGATGCCGAGGTCGCGGGCGTCGTCCCGGTTGATCTCGACGTACGCATGCGGCAGGGCGCGATGCAGGGTCGGGATACGTTGTGTCATCGAACCCGCACCCCATTGCTCGAGCACGGCGCCGGTCATGAGCCACACCGGGTAGTCGCGGTCCGGCGACTCGGCCGGCGGCTCATAGGGTCGGAGCCAGATCCACGCGCGATGGTCGGCATGGCCGTAGAAATCGAAGCCACCGCGAGCGGCGTCGGCGGCCGGGTCGTGGGCGGGATTGTAGCGCCACGTGGTCTCGCGGCCAGCCACGTAGGGCCACATTACACCCGGCTGCGCACGCAGTGCCGCAATGGGAGGAAGTGCGCTCGACGGCTCCGCATGAAAGCGGCCGTATTCCTCCCAGATCTGCTCGACCTCACGTCGGGGCTCATACGGGAAGAGATTCTTGAAGCCGAGGCGGCGCGCGACCTCGATCATCTGCCACGCATCGCTGGTCGCGTCGCCGGGCGGCGCGACGACCCGCTCGAAGTGCTGCACGCGTCGTTCGGCGTTCGCGTAGAGACCTTCGCGCTCAAGCCACATCGCCGCGGGAAGGACAACATCCGCGACGTCCGTCGTGGGCGTCGGGTAGGCCTCCGACACGACGATGAAGCGGTCGCCCTTGGTTGCCGCGCGGCGATAGCGGTCCAAGTTGGGCAGGCTGACCATCGGATCAGTGGCCAGGATCCAGAGGAAGCGGATATCACCCTGTTCGAGCCGGTGGAACATCGAAAGTGCCGGACCGGTTGCCTGAGGGTCGATCATCTGCGCCGACACGCCCCAGAGTTCGGCCGCCCTCCGGCGGTCCTCCTCGTTCCGTACCACGCCGCCCGGCAAGGTGTCCGTCAGACTGCCGGCATCGTGCACGGCGCTGCAGCCGCTGGGTTGCCCGCTGGTGCAGAAGGGGCTGTTGCCGGGCGAGGCGACCTTCCCCACCAGCAGGTGGATGTTGTAGAGCAGGTTGTTCATCCACGTACCGCGCACATCCTGGTTCAGGTCCCTGCCCCAGACGGACATCACCTTGCGCAGCGGGTCGCCATAGAGCGATGCCAGCCAGCGGATGCTTGCCGCCGAGAGGCCGGACAACTCCTGGGCTCGCTCCGGCTCGTAGTCCGCGAGGAACGCCACGTACTCGTCTCCAGGTGCTGTCGGTGGCGTCTTCCGTGACGAGGGGGGCGTCGGCAAGGCCGTCGCCGATGTTCGTCTTGCCGCGCTTGAAGGCGACATGCTTGTCGACGAACTCGCGGTGCACCCACTTGCGAGCCACGATCTCATGGCAGATCCCGTTGGCGATGGCCGGCCCGGTATGCGGCGCGTGCAGCAGCGAGTGATCGCAGGCGTAGCTGGTGCGGGTGGTGCGGGTGGCGACGTCGATGATGCGAACCGCCGGATTGGCCCGCTTGCGGTCCAGCATGCGAGAGAACAGCACCGGGTCGGTTTCGGCCAGGTTGATGTCCCACAGGACGAACATGTCGGCGTGGTCGATGTCCTCGTAGCAGCCGATCGCACCATCGAGGCCGAAGCTGCCCTTGAGTCCGGCCATCGCGCTGGCGGCATAAAGGCGGGTGCTGGTCTCGACGTTGTTCGTGCCGAGCGCACCCTTGAAGAGCTTTGATGCGATGTAGGCATCCGTGATGCTCCACTGGGCCGACCCGTACATGGCAACGCTGTTCTTGCCATGCTGCTGGGCGGTCTCGCGGAGTCTACGCGCCACCACGTCGAGCGCCTCGAGCAGCGGCACGTCTACGAGCCCACCGTCACGCCGCACCTTGGCCCGCGTGAGCCGGTCAGGGCCGTAGAGCGCCTGCACGGAGTTGTACCCCTTCACGCAGGCCAAGCCTTTGCTCACTGGTGAATCGGGGTCGCCCTTCACCGCCACAGCGCGTCCGTTCTGGATGCCGACGAGCAACCCGCAGCCAACGCCGCAGAGGCGACACGGGGTCTTGTGCCAGACCGGCCCGGTCTGGCCCTCCCGGGAGAGGGCGCTCGCTGGAAACGCCAAGTCGGGTACTACCGCAGCGGCTGCCGTAGCGGCCGAGAGCACACCCACCCCCTTGAGAAACGCCCTCCGATCAACGGATCTCATGAGGCTTCGTGGTTTCTATGGGGGTGATCCCTGCCTGTGACTCGGAGGGGTGGCCCTAGACGCATAGGGGGGGGATACGACTCGACCCGTTCTTGCGGACACGGGGGCAACGGGCCAGGAAGAGATCGGCCGGTAGATGCGGGGCGCAATCGCGGCATGTGTGGCTCCGCGCAGGAGTACGACCGTGATTCCGGAGGGCAACGCCATCAGATGATCTCAACCGGCTGACAAACAGTAGGTGACCGGACTGAACTGTTGCGGAATGGGAGATGAAGGTTTCCTCACCCCTCTCGTCCTGCTGACCCGAATGCCAACAGGGGTGAGCCTCGATACCGAGACCCACCCCTGTGCTGCTTTCGACTGTCCTGCCGCCGTCCTACACCCGCTTGCCCTCCTGGTCGTATTTCGCTTCGTAGCGGGAACCGCACTTGGCCAGAAGCGTGGTGGCCCGGAACACGCCGTCCCGCCCCAATCGGCCTTCCACGACCACCTCGATGTCCTTCTGGTCCGTGAAGGTGTCGGGTGCCAGGCCACGGTAACTCACGTCATAAGTTTGAGCCCCATCGCTGACCTTGAAGTCAATGGTCTGAGATGCCGCGTCTCGAATAACGGAGCCCGGTACGACCTTGGCCTCCATCTTGAGCCCGGTATCGTAAAGACTGGGGTCTCGTGCGACCCGTTCGGCCAACTCCGAAGGATTGAGGGAGTACTGTCCGAACTGCTTTACCCCTTGAGCCATCAAGAGGGTCACCGCACCGACGATGATCCCCGCACCAATCAGAAACTTGTGACCGGCTTTCAATCGCCCCTCCCTATTGCTGGACGTACAAATATACCGTCAAGCCACCACTCGCGCTTCCGCCTGAACCTGGGCACTCAGATCCTGGGTGCCCAGTTTGACTCCCACCCGCTCGAGGAAGGCGTTAGGGGGGGTCCCCCCGGCGAAGACCCACACGTAGTCGTTCGGGATCTCGCGCTGCCCGCCCGGGACTTCAAGGATCACCGATTGTTCCCGGATCTCCCGCGGTTGCGAATTGAACACAACTCGCAGTCGGCCGGCACGCATACACTCGCGGACCCGCTGCGCGTTGCGTTCCTTGAGCCGGCTGAAAGTGTCCTTTCTATAGGAGAGGGTTACCGTATTCCCCTTCTGGTACGCCAGTCCCATCGCGGCTTCGACGGCGCTGTCCCCGCCACCGACGACGAGAATCTGCCGCCCGGTGTACGCCTCGGCCTCGATGAGGCTGTACATCACTTTCGGCAGTTGCTCTCCCGGAATGTCGAGCTTCCTGGGTGAGCCTCGCCGGCCAATGGCGAGCACCACCGTCAGCGCGCGGTAGCGGCCCTTCACGGACTCGATCGTGAAGGCCCCGTCAGGCTCCCGCTGGACGTGCTCCACCCGCTCCCGCTCACGCACTTTGAGCCCGGCCCGCGCCGCGGTCTTTCGCCAGAACTCCAGCAGTTCCTCTTTGCCGATTTCGAGTTTCTTGAACTTCCCGGACATCGGGAATTCGACCGGACTCGTCATTACCAGCTTCTGGCGGGGATACTTGGAGACCGTGCCGCCGAACTCTTCGGCCTCGAGCGTCACGTACGACAGCCCCTTTTCAACCGCGCGGAGCGACGCGGAAAGGCCAGCTGGTCCCGCGCCGATAATAGCAACATCCAGCACCTCTCCCACCCGTCGGCGGCGCAGCGCGGGTAGCCGGTGAATGATGTGATCGATGCAGTCCCTGCCCTGATTCACGGCGTTCTTGATCAGCGCCAGCCCTCCCAGCTCCCCAATGACAAACAGGTCCTTCACGCTGGTCTCGAACTCGAGGCTCAGGGCGGGCATATCAGCGGTCATGCTGGGCGGCGCCATCACGATCTCAATTGCGCCGACTGGACAGGCATCAGCGCAAAGGCCGTGACCGATACACCGTGCCCCATTGACGAGGGCAGCCTTGCCGCCGACCACCGCTAGCACGTCCCCCTCCGGGCAGGCGGAGACGCAGGCGCCACAGCCAATGCACCAGGTGACATCGATGTGGGGATGCTGTGCCCGGGGTCCGTCGGGGTCGAGGCCGATTCGTGCGGCGGCCGCCCGAGCCGCCCGCTCCCTTCCGGCATGCCGCCAGAGGTGAGAAGCCACAGCGACGAGCAAAATGAGACCAAAACCTAGGTAAATCAGATAGTCCATAGGAATCCGGAGAATGACCGTAACACTCTGTTGCAGGTGGAACGTTTCGTGACGCTCTTCGCTCGTGTGATGAGCTTCACTACTCGATTAACGCATTGTAATACAATGACTTATGTGCACATAGGCCGATGGCCATCCGGTGGCAAACGCGCATGGTTTATGCCTAAGTGAATGCCCAACCCGTCTTAGCATGTATCCAAGTAACCCAATGCATCAGGCGCCGATGACCCGTCCTCCCATCACGGCTTCGAGACCGACGTCCAGCCCTGACCTGGGCTCCAGCAAGCTGTCGCCTCGCCCGGCCCAGCGCCCGCCCCGCACCGCCGAGAGTGAATCGAGGCGAACCCCGGGATGGAAGCCTTCGGTGGTCGCCGCTTTCGTGGCAATCGGCCTGCTCCTGGTCGGTTCCGCGCTCGGTGCATCATACTATCTCGCGCCGGTCGCGGAACGGGTCCGCCATCCCCTGCATCCGTGGCTCCGGCCTTCCGGATATGTCGGGCAAAGCGCAGGGATTCTTGCACTCCTCATCTTCCTCTTCCTCTGGCTCTACCCGCTGCGGAAACGCTTTCGGTGGCTGGCATGGACCGGGGCCATGTCGCGCTGGCTCGATGTTCACGTGTCCGTGGCACTCGCGCTCCCCTTTATCGCCGCCATACACGCCGCTTGGAAATTTGAGGGCGTGATCGGGCTCGGGTACTGGTCGATGATCGTGGTCTGGCTCAGCGGCATCGTCGGCCGGTACCTGTACGTCCACATCCCTCGCAGCGCCACCGGCCTGGAGTTAACGGCCGAGGAAATTGCCGTCGAACGCCATGCCCTGATGGTTGAGATAGCCCGCACCTCGGGGCTGCCGGCCGCCCAGGTTGAGGCAGTCCTCAAATCCGATCCGAGACCGCTCGAGGGCGTTGGGTTCCTCAAGACACTCATGCTGATGCTCAAGGACGACTTCGCCCGACGCCGCGCGGCCCGGGCGCTCCGGCGTATCTGTGCTGGTGGGAAGGGCCACCGGCGCATTGACCGCGGAGCGCTCCGAGAGGTCGTCCGGCTCGCCGGACGGGAGATGGCGCTGACCCAGCAGGCCCGCATGCTGGAGGCGACGCGGGCCATCTTCCGCTTTTGGCATGTTGCGCATCGCCCCTTCGCGTTTGCGGCCCTGGTCGCAGTCATGGTCCACGTCGGAGTAGTGATCGCCATGGGAGCAACCTGGTTTTGGTGATGGCCTTCCGGCTGACAGGAGTCTGGATCGTGCTTTCGCTGATGCTCGGACCGGTGATGGGGAAACGCGGTGCCTCGCTCTACGGTCAGGTGTCTCCTGGGCCCCTGGCGCGCGCACATGCCGAGTTGGAAGGCACGCTGAAATGCACCAAGTGCCATGGGGGCGGGAAGGACGCCATGCCGGCCCGTTGCAACGATTGCCACAAGGACATCGGCTGGCTGATCGCCCAGGCGCGCGGATATCACAGCCGCAGTGACGTCAGGACCCAGAGCTGTGCCAGCTGCCACCCGGAGCATGCCGGAGTGGACTTCAAGCTGGTCCATTGGCCTGAGGGCTCGCCGGAGCGCTTCGACCATGGGCGCACCGGCTGGGAGCTCAAACAGAGCCACGCCGACCTCGATTGTGAGAAATGTCATGCATCGAAATTCCGCACCTCTCCTGCAGCACGCCTGTCGGCGCGCAAGACCTCGGCAGGTTGGACCGGTCTCGAATCGAACTGTACCAGCTGTCACGAAGACATTCACCGGGGTGCGCTGAACCAGGACTGCGCGATCTGTCACGACGCGGGACGCTGGGCCAAGACACCGGGGTTCAACCACGATACCACGAGCTTCCTCCTGGCCGACAAGCATGCCACGGTGCGCTGCGAGCAGTGCCATCTGGCGCCACGCCTGACACCCAAGCGAGACGGCCAGGGACATCCAGTGCCAGTCTACAAGCCGGTGTCCCACGAGCGCTGTACCGACTGTCACACCGATGTGCACAAGGCCCAGTTCGGCACGACCTGCACGAAGTGCCACAGCACGCGAGGATGGAAGCAGATCGACCGCGACAACTTCGACCATGAGAAGACCAAGTATCCGCTTCGCGGCAAGCACGCCGGTGTCAGATGCGCCGCCTGCCACCAGGACTTCTCGACGACCCTGCTCAAGCAGCCGCCGTTCGAGACCTGCGGTGCCTGCCACAAGGACCAACACAAGGGCACCGCGACGCTCGCGGGTCGGGTAGTGGACTGCGACAAGTGCCATGCGGTCAACGGCTTTTCGCCCTCCAGCTTCACGGTGGACCAGCATCGCAACACCAAGTATGTCCTCGAAGGCAAACACCAGGCAGTCAAGTGCGCCCAGTGCCACCGGAAAGACTCCAGCACGGACGCCGTAACGAAATGGGGCGACGCGAAGGTCGTGATTCGTCCCGCCTTCATGAGGTGTATCGATTGCCATGCGGACGACCACGGCGGACAGCTTTCTGCTCGAAGCAACCGCGGTGAGTGTGCCGACTGTCACCGCGTGACGGGTTGGCGGCCCAGCACTTTTGACCGACTCGCCCATGCGAAGCTCAAGCTCGGCCTCGATGGCCGGCATGCAGAAATAGACTGCCGTGCCTGTCATGGAGCCGATCGGAAGTCCCTGCCTCCGCTGCCACGAACGGCACTGGGAAAGGCGAACTTCCTGTTCAAAGTGACCGAAAGCGAGTGTACTGCCTGCCACGTGGATCCCCACCGCGGCCGATTTGCCAGCGGCGGTGCGCAGGCCAAGGACCGGGGGTGCCTGGCGTGCCACGACACGAAGGCCTTCAAGCCATCGACGGCCGGCATCACCTCGCACAAGGATTTCGGACTGGCCCTCGAAGGGGGACACGGTGCGACGCCATGCGTCTCCTGCCACGCGGACATGAAGCCGTCTGCCGTGGGCTCCAAGCGCTCCTCCCTGATCGCGGGTGGCGCGACTTTCACGGAGCTGCGATTCGAAGCCAAGACGGCGTGCGCCGACTGCCATGAGAATCCGCACGGGGACCAGTTCTCGAGCCGGAAGGACCGGGGCCGCTGCGATGCCTGCCACACGGCGGAGGCCTTCCGCCCTGCCGGCCTGTTCGACCACAATCGGGACGCAGCCTTCTCGCTCAAGGGGGCTCATGAAAAGGTCCCGTGCAACCGATGCCATTCGACTGATGTGTCAGCCGGACACGCGGAGCGACTGATCTTCCGGCCGCTCTCCGGCAAGTGCGAAAGCTGCCACGGCGGCAAGGAGACCCGATGAAGGTCCTCATCCCTCTCAGCCTCGCGCTGCTGCTGGCGGGGCCACTCGCTGCGCAGGAGCGAACCCGCTCACCCCACGGCGAGCTGAAGCTCGAGTGCGCCGCCTGTCACCGGTCCGAAGGGTGGACCCAGGTGACCGTCAGCCGGACGTTTGACCACAACAAGTTCGGGTTTCCGCTGGTCGGCGCACACACCACGGCGGCCTGCCGTGCCTGCCATCAATCGCTGGACTTCAAGGGCACCCCGACCACCTGTGCTGCCTGCCACCAGGATGCGCACCGTGGTGAGCTTGGCGCCGATTGCGTGCGCTGCCACACCACCCGCAGCTTCATCGACCGCGGCAGGATGGCGCGCGCCCATCAGTTGACGCGGTTCCCGCTAGAAGGCGCCCACTTGGCGACCGACTGCACGGCCTGTCATACCCCGACCGATCAGGGGCACCTGCAGTTCGTTGCCCGCGCCACTGACTGCATGAGCTGCCATCGCCCGAACTACCTGGCCGCCAAGGCTCCGGATCACGTGCAGAACAACTTTCCGCAGGACTGCACCCAGTGCCACAGCATTACCGTCTGGAATACCGCCCGTTTCAATCACGACGCCTCGGGTTTTCCGCTCACCGGCACCCACGCCCACACTACCTGCGATCAGTGTCATAAGAACTCCAATTTCAAGACCCCCCTCAGCACGCAGTGCGTGGGGTGTCATCTGGATAGGTACAACGCGACCACCTTGCCACCTCACGCGTCGAGCGGCTTCAACACCGATTGCGCACTCTGCCACAACACGGCGGACTGGACCGCGGCATTCGACCACTCGAGGGGCCAGTTCCCGCTGACCGGCGCGCACGCAGCCCTCACGTGCACAGACTGCCACAGCGATGGTCTGTACAAGGGAAAGCCCACGACCTGCGTGAGCTGCCACCAAACCGACTACAGTACCGCCACTCCGGTGGTACACACCCTGCCCAGCTTTGTGACGACCTGCACCAACTGCCATGATACGAAGGCGTGGGTACCCGCGCCGGGGTTCAAGCACAGCAGCACCGCGTTCCAGCTCACAGGGATGCACCTCACGACCGCGTGCGACAAGTGCCACATAAGCGGCGTGTACAAGGGGACGCAGGGCACGCTTACGACCTGCCAGGTGTGCCACCTGACCGACTATACCACGGCAGTGAACCCGAGCCACACCCAGTACAGCTGGCCGCAGACCTGCATCACTTGCCACTCTGGCTCGAGTAACACCGTGGCCTGGGACGCCGGAGTGACCCTCCCGACGCAGTACCACTCGATGTTCAGTGCCAGGCATCAGGGCGCGAACAACGTGTGCAACACCTGTCACGTGACGGCCGATTTCAGGCAGTCGACGTGCAGCACTCATCATCATCCAGCCTCATGCACCTTCCTCAACCAGGGGAGCTGCGGCGACTGAAGGCCGGAGAACCGAGCCATGAAGCGTGAATGGTCTTTGACCAGCGAAGCATCGGGA
Source organism: uncultured Gemmatimonadales bacterium (assembly GCA_963748035.1). GTDB lineage: Bacteria > Gemmatimonadota > Gemmatimonadetes > Gemmatimonadales > GWC2-71-9 > JADJOM01. Next base: position 102,751 of record CAVVHO010000006.1, read on the forward strand.
GGCGCCCCGTGAGAGCGCGCATTCTTGCAGTCGGGCGGCTCGTGATCGCGGTCAGCAGCCTGACCCTGATCTTCGCACATCGTCTCGCCGCTCAGGATACCAGCACGGTGCGGAACGCCAGCGTGACGTATATCGCGGGCCCTTCGATTTACGTGAGCGCGGGCCGAACCAACGGATTGGTCGAGGGCCAGGAGATCTCGGTGGTCCGGCGCGATTCCACCGTCGCGACGATCAAGGTCGTGTTCCTTTCCTCTCGCCAAGCCTCGTGCGAGCGGGTTCAGGGTGTAACCGATATCGCCGTCGGAGACCTGGTGCGCTTCGTGGCCTCGGCTCCAAGCAGCGCCGGCACGCAGGTCGCGGCCCGGACAGCTGCGCGCCCGCGCCGACTGAGCGGCCCCGGACTCCATGGCCGGGTGGGTGGCCGCTACCTGCTCACTCAGACCTCACCGAGCAGCGGCGGGTTCAACCAGCCCTCGCTCGACCTCCGTCTCGATGGAAATGGGCTGGGCGGCTCCGCCATCGGTCTGGCGGTGGACATGCGCACGCGGCGCACCGTGGCCACGCGGTCCGATGGGTCCAGTACCGTTGATGGCCACACCCGGGTGTACCAAGCGGCGTTGCTCTGGAACGCCCCCGGAGCCCGGTTCCGCATGTCAGCGGGACGCCAGTACCTCACGGCCGTCACGTGGGTGAGTCTCTTCGACGGTGCCCTGGTCGAGGTCGGAGGTCCCCATCTGACGTTCGGGGCCTTTGGTGGCGTCGAGCCCGACAAGGTCAACCTCGGATTTTCGACCGAAACCCAGGATTTTGGCGGATACGTCCAGCTGCATAACAGGTCCGGCAACACTACCCCTTGGTCAGTTACCACTGGCGCCGTCGCCTCCTACGCCGCGGGCAAGTCCAACCGGGAATTCGCCTTCGCACAAGCGAGCGTAAGCAGCCCGGTCCTGTCCCTCTATGCCCTGCAAGAGGTCGACTACTACCGGCCGTGGAAGGTCTCCCTCGGACAGAACTCCATCACTCCGACGAGCACATACCTGAACGGCTCGGTTCGGCCGACCGCCTGGATGTCGCTAAATGGCGGCTACGACAACCGCCGCAACGTGCTGCTCTACCGGGATGCCACCAACCCGGCGATCGCCTTTGACGACGCCAACCGGCAAGGCGTCTGGGGCGGCCTCTCGTTGATGGGGCACCGGGCCCGACTGTCCGGCGATGTCCGTTACTCCAACGGCGCCAGCGCCGGCAAGGCGACATCCTACACCGGCTCGTTCGGCCTGGACCGGTTCACGCCACTCCACCTGAGTCTGATCAGCCGCGCCACCTGGTATGAGAGCCGTCCCATCGCGGACAGCCTTGCGACCTCGATAAGGAACAACGGCCAGATCTATACCCTCCGACTCGGCGGCGATCCCTGGCCGGCAATCCACGTAGATGTGGAAGGCGGCCTGCGCAAGGACAACAACCCGCGCAACAGTCCGCCTAGCAGCACCATCACCTGGTATGGGCTCGATCTCGACCTCAGTCTCGCACGGGCCTGGTTCCTCTCGCTCTCCGGACAACGGGAGCAGAGTCCGGGATTCGCCACCACTCTGTTCTACAGCAGCCTGACCTGGCGCTTCTGAGCGACAATGGGCTAACGATGCCGGGTGAAGAGTGTCTCACCTTTCAGTGAGGTACCGATATGCATAGCGAAAGGGCGCATCGCCCGCGGATCGTATGGATCGCCTCGGCGATACACCCCAAGAGGATGATCGCCTCACCCACTGTCGCCGCCCTCCGCGCCCTGCTCAGCGGCCGGCGCTCCCAAGTGGACGCGCTCGAAGCGCCTGCGGAACCGGGTTCCTACGGGAAGAGCGCACAGCAGGCCCTGTCCGTCCGGCTGGCGGACCTGCCGGGTCTCGGCGATGTGGGGGGAATTGCGAAGCTCGAGTCGGATGAGGGTGATACGATCGGAGTTGCCCGGGTGGGCCGGACCAGCTTCGTTGGCTTCAAGCTGGACGGGGAGGTGCTGCGCGAGATCGAAGTTGAACTGGACGAGCCCAGCGGCCGCCTGCACATCGTTCCAGGAGTGGCCTATCCAGGGCCGGCGCCTTCCTGACCGGAACGGGCCCAGGATAGAGTCGCCTGCACCGCCCGACGCCATCCCTTCCATCGCTGCTCCCGTTCCGACTGATCGATCCGCGGTTCAAACCGAGCGAATCGCCGTCCGGCCAAGAAGTCCTCCGACGATCGCCAGAGACCGAGGGCAATCCCGGCCAGGCCTCCTGCACCGAGAGCGGTGGTTTCGACGTTGTCAGGGCGTTCGACCGGGACCCCTAGCAAGTCGGCCTGGCACTGCATGAGCCAGTCGTTGGCCGACGCCCCGCCATCGACCCGCAACGCCGCGAGCGTGAGTTGGGCATCTGCCACCATCGCTTCCAGCAGATCGGCGCTCGAAAAAGCCATCGCCTCTAACGCAGCGCGCACAAGATGCGCGCGATTGCTTCCCCGGGTGAGCCCGACGATGCTGCCGCGAGCCTCCGCCTCCCAATGCGGCGAGCCCAGGCCCACGAACGCCGGCACAAAATAGACGCCGCCCGTGTCCGGCACGCTCCGCGCAAGCTCTTCCGATTCGTGCGCTCGGGTGATGAGCCCCAGCCCATCCCGCAGCCACTGCACGGCCGCGCCCGCGATGAACACACTGCCTTCGAGCGCGTAAGCCGGCTCACCTTGGGGTCCGCATGCGGCGGTAAGCAGCAGCCCGCTCTTCGAGGCCGGTCGCTCCTGTCCCGTGAAGCTGAGCAGGAACGCCCCAGTCCCATAGGTGTTCTTGGCCAGTCCCGCCCGTACGCACCCCTGCCCGAACAACGCCGCCTGCTGGTCGCCCGCGATGCCAGCGATCGGCAGGCTATGGCCGAAATGCCCGGCCTCGCTCTCGCCCACCACCCCCGCCGAAGGAACGATGCCGGGTAGCAGCTCCTGCGGAACCCCGAACAGATCCAGCAGCGAGTTGCTCCACGCCCGGGCCGCGAGATCGTAGAGCATGGTGCGAGATGCGTTGGTATGGTCGGTGACATGAACCCGCCCGCCGGTTAGCCGCGCAATCAGCCAGCAGTCGATCGTACCCACCGCCAGCTCGCCGCGCGCCGCGCGCCGCATGAGGTCCGGGTCGCGCAGCAAATGCTCCAATTTGGTGGCGGAGAAATACGGATCGAGGACCAGGCCTGTGCGCCCACGGATCGCCGATTCGTGGCCCAAAGCCTTGAGCTCACGACAGCGGTCGGCGGTGCGCCGATCCTGCCAGACGATAGCTGGCGCCACCGGCTTGAGCGTGCGCCGGTCCCAGAGGACGATTGTCTCCCGCTGATTCGTGATGCCGATTCCAACCGGGATCTCGCCCGCCCCCGTCATTGCCTCGCGGGCGGCGTCGAGTGTCACCCGGAAGATCTCTTCCGGGTCATGCTCCACCCACCCTGGCCGCGGGTAATACTGTTTGAATTCCCGGTACCCGCGACCCAGCACGGTGCCATCCTGGTGGATGACGAGGGCCGTGGATCCGGTAGTGCCCTGATCAAGGGCGAGAATTGAAGACATGACTGCTCGGTTCGGCGGCTCGGCGATAGAAGTGGATCAGCTGCGGAGTGACCCGAGGGTGTCGCGAGTCAGCAGGCCGGCATCGGTGATGTAGCCCGCGATCAACTCGGCTGGCGTCACGTCAAAAGCAGGATTCCATACCTCGACTCCCACGGCGTTGACGCCGCCACCCGAACTCCGGACCTCATCGGGGAGTCGCTCTTCAATGGGGATGGCCGCACCGTCGGGTGTCGCCGGATCGAAGGTGGAGCGTGGCGCGGCGACATAAAAGGGGACCCCGTGGCTACGCGCCGCCAAGGCGACGGTGTAGGTCCCGATCTTGTTCGCCACATCCCCGTTGTTGGCAATGCGGTCCGCACCCACGATCACGCAGGCGATGTCGCCCCGCCGAAGCCGGCTCGCGACCATGCCATCGGTAATCACCGTGGTGGGGATCCCAGCACGAGCAAGCTCCCAGGCCGTCAACCGACTTCCCTGGAGCAGGGGTCGGGTCTCGTCGGCGACCACATTCACCTTCCTGCCCAACGCGTGCGCCCGGTAGATCGGAGCGAGCGCGGTACCGATCCCTCCCGTCGCGAGGGCACCGGCATTGCAGTGGGTGAGCACGGTGGCGCCATCCGGAACCAGATGCAGGCCCGCCTCGCCAATCAACTCACACATCGCCCGATCCTCATCCCAAATCGCCGTTGCCTCGGCCACCAAGGCCGCGTGCAAGTCTTCTCCAGCGGCCACGGCCGCCCGGGCCCGCCGGCGCACCCGCTCAAGCGCCCAAGCGAGATTGACGGCGGTCGGCCGCGTAGCCTGGAGATCGTCGGAGGCTCGCAGCACGTTCTTGAGCGCACCATCTGCCGAGTCGCCGCGCGGCCGAGCCGCCAGGGTCGCCCCCATCGCCGCAGAGATACCGATGAGGGGCGCGCCGCGCACCCGGAGGAGCCGGATCGCCTCGGCCATCTGGTTCACGGTGCTGATCGTGAGGTAGCGCTCTTCGTTGGGCAGGAGCGTCTGGTCGAGGAGTCGGATGGTGTGGTCCGGCATCCAGCCGATCGGCGACCAAGGTGGCGCAGCAAGTTGGGTCATGGGCGCGGGAGGAGAAGCGCTGGGCAAGGAGGTCACGTCCGGTGAATGCGCGATCGTGCAAGATACCACGGTTCCTGCGCCTGCCGCCTCAGGACTGTCGGGAACCTCGAGATGTGAAGGGAAAGGGGCTGTCAGGCGGCCAGGCCACTCGCGTGGCGGACCACTATGGAAACCAACTCCCAGTCGGGCCAGCGCGTATTCAACCCGCCGCGCAATCCCGCAGTCGACGGAGCGCCGGAGTGGCGCCGAGTGCGCGATAGCCCTCGAACGCGGTGCGGTAGAAGCGCCGCGCGAGCCGGGAGCGATGCAGCATGGCGCAGGCGCGAAAGGAAAGGTCGGCACACTCCGCGGCGACTTGCAGCCCGCCCAGCCGAATCGCGAGCCGGTATCCGCGGCGGGCCGAACGCAGCGCAACGGTGAAGTGTCCTTCAGCCAATGCGATGGCACCCGAGAGGCGGGCCGCCTCCGCGAGGCCGAGACCATCGGCGCTTTTCCGGCTGAGCCGGCTCGCGACGGCAAGGTCGTCCTTGGCGGCCTGCAGATCCCCACGGGAGAGCGCCACCTCTACTCGTCCCATTCGGGTCAGCCCTTCCAATGCATCGTCGCCGCTTCTTCGAGCGGCATCGACGGCGCGCTCGGCTTCGTCGGCCGCGGCCGGCAGATCTCCGTCCTCACGATATACGATGGCGAGATTGTGCGACGTCTGTGCTTCACCAACGGCGTCTCCGGTCGCGCGCCACACGCTCAGAGAGCTCTCGTAGAGGCTGATGGCCAGATAGCCCTTGCCACGCATGTGCGCGATGGAAGCGAGATTGTTGGCGGCTCGGGCGGCGAGACTGGCGGCGCCTTCGGCCCGGGCCAATCGCATGACTTCTTCGAACGCCACCTCGGCCGCGTCGAGTCGCCCCTGTTCGAATGCGATTCCCCCGAGAAGATTGAGCAGCCGGACCCGCCGGCGCGGGTCGACCTCCGCACCGGCGAGGGCCGCCTCGACTTCCCTCCTCGCCACGGCCAGTTCTCCGGTACGGGCGGCTGTGGCGAGCGCATCATAGACATCGTCTGCCTGCGGCATCGCGGTCAGGCTGTCACCATGACGCCGGTCCCGATAACCGTCATGAAGGCCGTATAGACATCGGGCCGCCACCAATGGGCCGTTTCCACCATTCGAGACACGGCCTCTGCGTGGTCCATCGCAGGCCGGTAGCTCCGTGTGGTCGTGAGCGCGTCGTACACATCAGCGATACAGATGATCTGAGCCGAAACCGGGATGGCGTCTCCTGCCAGCCGATCGGGGTATCCGGTGCCATCGTATTTTTCGTGGTGCGAGCGGATAATCGGCTTGATATCCCAGGGGAATTCGATCGATGCCAGGAGCTCGATGCCCCACACCGGATGCTGCTGAATCACCGCGAATTCTTCCGCCGTGAGGCGGCCCGGTTTGTTGAGAATCTCGTGGGGCACCTTCACCTTGCCTACATCGTGGAGGTACGCGCCGAGCCGAATTGTGATCAGGTCCATTTCGCTCAGGCCCATGGCCCGCGCCACCTGCTCTGCATAGGTCGCCACCCGCTCGCAGTGGCCGTGCGTGTAGCTGTCGGCCGATTCGATCGACTGGCCCCAGTCCCTGACCACAGCGAGGAAGGTGTTCTCTAGGTCGGCGACCTTGGACCCGACATCCACCAGATCCAGATGCGCCTCGAGCCGGTGGAACAGGCGGTAGGCCGCGTTCAGCAGGGTCAGGGCATCGTGATTGCGACCCATGGTTTGATACAGGCGGCCAAGTTCGCGTGATGCCTCGGCTTCGCTAAGGATGGAACCGGTTCCGACCGCCGAATCGATAGCCGAGCGCAGGCGGGACTCCGCCAATGCCGGCCGGCCGGTCTCGCGGAACACGACCCCGATAATCCGGTAGGCATCCGCCTTGTCCATTCGGGAACCGAGGCGATTGAAGATTCCGAGCGCACCTTCAGCGCCGGCCCGCGCCTCCGCAAATGCTTCCCGTGCCAAGTGGACCTCGGCGTGATTCAGCAGGCAGAGGCCCTGCAGGTGGACATCGCCGATCCGCTCCGCGATCTCCAAGCTCCGGTGATAGCAGCGTTCCGCCTCGGCCCATTCGCGCCGATCGGCGCTGATCATCCCAAGATTGTGATAGGCAATGGCACAGCCTTGATCGTCGCCCGCGGCGCGACAGGCTTCGAGGGACGATTGATAGTGGCGCAGGGCCTCACCATGATCACCCTGGACGGTGGCCAGGATTCCGAGATTCTGTTCGATCCGGCTGCGGAGGCCCGGGGCTCCGCCCCCGAGGCTCAATGCATGGTCGAACAATTCCCGGGCGCGGTGCATCTCACCCCGCTCGAATTCCATCCCGCCCAACGCGTTTAGCGCCTCGGCGGATAGCGGCTCGTCCCCGATGGATCGGGCCATCTCGTAGCTGCGTTCACAGAGCCGTCTGGCGCGCTCCGGCTCGTTACGAAGGTGGCAGACCACGCCCCAGCGCCGGAGCGATTCGGCCAGGACCACCGCATCGCCGGTCTGCTCCGCCACCCCCACAGCCGTGGCATACGCAGCGAGCGCTTCGGCCAGCCGGCCGGAGCGCTCGTGGGCGCGGGCTTCCGCCAAGTGTTCGGCGGCCGAGGGTGCGCCCGCGAGGCCACCGCGGATCCCCGGAACCCCCCGGCGGAGAATCGGCACGTCTGCCTACCAAGCCACCGCGTAACGGGAGAAGTGCTCGATATCGGCGCTGACCTTCATCAGCAGCAGATTGTCCCGAGACAGGAGCAGGTCGAGAATCTGGAGCCGGTCGGTGGTGTAGGCGACGTGCTTCAGGAGCTGCAGCCGTCCCAAGGGGCAGCTCGAATAGTCGAGCGTCACGGTCGCGGCCCGACGGAATTGCAGGCCTTCGGGCGAGAAGCGGACCGAGGCCACCTGGTCGCTCGGCGACTCCGCCGTGATGGTCACGGAGCGAGTCAACGCGCCGCTCGGGATGACCAGGACATGTTCACCGACCCGGATGGTGCCACCGGCGGGGCCGATCACTTTGTCGGTTCGCGCGTATGGCTGGGCGCGACAGGAAAGGAGGCCGTTCAGCAACCCGCCCAGAACCGGGAGCTGAACTTGAGCCACCTCCTGCCCGGAAGGGGGCGCCGTCGGGCCGTCGAGCGGTGAACAACTGGTCAGTCCGGTAGCCAAGAGCACTACTGCGGCCACCAGGCGTAGAATTCGTCCAGACCGAATCATCAACAATCTCCTGTGGGGGGTACCGCTAGTCTTCGCGCGTATGTTTGGGGGCAATCTGGGTGCCATGGCGATTTGCCATGTGTATCGAAATGGATGTTTTGCAAGACACTATGAAGTATTAACTACATGTTATGAAATAAGTTAACTTGATAACAAACATTGCAAGTAATGTCATAAATTATTACAGTTACGCAGTGACCTCGGGGCGAACGATGTGACAAGGGTCACACCCTCTCGGTTGAATTCGCACCGTATCGCCGATTCGCTGCCGCGACACGCTGTGCCATCCGTGGTAGGCGAACCACAGCCGAGCGGATAGTTTTCCGCCCGCAGCGCCAGGAACCTTCCTCCTCACTCAGGCAGGCTTGCCCCGATGGCTTACACGACCCTGCTTTTTGAGCGCCGGGACGGCATCGCGACGATCACCGTGAACCGCCCCGACAAGCTCAACGCCCTCAACTCGACTGTCATTGGTGAACTGGGAATTGCCATCGAAGCAGCGGCTCAGGACCCGGAGGTCCGGGCCGTGATCCTGACCGGGGCGGGAGCCAAGTCCTTTGTGGCTGGCGCCGACATCTCCGAGATCGCGGAGCAGGGACCGTTGGATGCCAGAAGCCGCTCGTTCAGGGGGCAAGCAGTGTTTCGTCGGTTCGAAGCGCTCCGCAAGCCTGTCCTCGCAGCCGTAAATGGATTCTGCCTCGGCGGTGGGTGCGAACTGGCGATGGCCTGTCACATGAGGATCGCGAGTGACACCGCCAGATTCGGGCAGCCCGAAGTGAAGCTCGGGCTTGGCCCCGGTTATGGCGCTACGGTTCGGCTCCCGCGCCTCGTGGGCCGAGGACGGGCAATGGAGATCCTCCTGACGGGGGAGATGATCGACGCTCAGGAGGCCTGGAGAATCGGGCTCGTCAACCGGGTCGTGCCCGCCGCGGTGCTCCTCCCAGAGGCCGAAAAGCTCCTCAAGACCATCCTCGCGAACGGTCCCCTCGCCCTGGCCTCAGTTCTGGAACTGGTTGATGCGGCCGCAGAGATGTCCGCGCCGGAGGCCCTGCTTCTCGAGTCAAGCCACTTCGCCCTCCTCTCCTCCACCGCCGACAAGAACGAAGGAACAGCGGCGTTTCTCGCCAAACGGACAGCCCGATTCGAGGGGCGCTGAACCCGTTTTCCCGACTGCAATTGCCCCCCCGGGGCGGCTAGATTTCACCATGCGTCCGGGGCGATTCCGCACCCCTTTTCAGAGGTGGATCAAGGCAGTCTGTCTCGCAGCGTCCGTCAGCACGGTGGGCTGTAACACGCGAGACCGCCTGACCGTTCCCGACCCCAATCAGCCCGGGTCCGGGCCGGAGACCATCATCGATCGGCCAGGGAATGACACCTCTGTCGCCGCTGGACCGCAGTTCCAGGTGACTGGTTTCACCCGGGATCCCGATCGAGTGGACACGATCTACTTCGAGACCGAAGGGGGCATCAGTAACTTCTCGCCCATCGTCAGTGGGGCCGACTCGGTGCGATTCGGACTTCCGCTCACCACCCTCGGCCAGTCGGGGCAGGTCATCACGGTGCGGATTTTCGGCACCGACCTCCTCGGCAACCGAGGCGACACGGCGATTCGGCAGATCACGGTGCAGTAGTGCGGCTCCAGCGACTTACGGTCAGGGCATTTCGCAACCTCGCCGACACCACGCTGGAAGTGCCTCTGGCCGGGATGGTGCTCCTGGGCGCGAATGGGCAGGGCAAGACCAGCCTGCTCGAAGCGATGGTCTACCCGGTGCTGTTCCGGTCTTTCCGTACCGGGCTGGATGCCGAATTGGTGCGGTTTGGCGAACCCGGGTTTCACGCCGGTCTCGAGTTCAGCCACAGCGGAGGGGCACACTCCGTCGCCGCCACCTTCCGGCTCTTCGGCCGCAAGAAACGGCTGGAACTGGATGGCGTAGCCGCTGAGCGAGTAGTGGATGCGGCCGGCCGGTGGCTCGCGGTGGTATTCGCTCCGGAGGATGTCCGCCTGGCGTCAGGACCAGCGGCGGGCCGGCGGCTGTACCTGGACCGGACGCTCGCGCTCTCGGATCCGGGCTATCTCGTGGCGCTGGCCAAATACCGGGCCGCACTTGCACAGCGAAACGCGGCGCTCCGCCAGGGGCGAGCCGATCTGGCCGCCCAGTTCGATCTGCCGTTGGCGGAACGGGGCGCAGTGGTTGTCGCCCGGCGGGTAGCTTGGGTTGCCAGTGCCTCCGAGCCCTTCACGGCACTTCTGGCCGAACTCGGCGAACTCAGTGGTGAGGCCGGGCTCGAGTATCACGGTGGCGCCGACCTCGCCGATCCGGAGATCTGGCCCGCACGGCTGAGCGAATCGCGCGGGCGAGATCTGGCCAGGCGGGTCACCACAGTGGGTCCGCATCGCGACGACTTGGTGCTACGGCTCGGGGGGCGGCTGCTGCGAGAGTATGGCTCGACCGGGCAGCATCGCTCTGCGGCGATCGCGCTCAAGCTGCTGGAGCTTGAGACCATCGAACGAGCGACGGGGACACAGCCGGCGCTGCTGCTGGATGACGTGTTCGCGGAACTGGATGCGGATCGGCAGGAGCGACTGGCCCGGCGTTTGTTTGCGGATCGACCGGCGCAGGTATTCATCACTTCACCACGCGTGGACGAGTTGCCCAACGGACTGGATCTCCCGGTTCGGCGCGTGGAGGGCGGACGGATACTCGATTCAAACGGGACGGTGCGATGAGGGACAAGATCAGAGGATCCCCGCCCGGCGCCGCTGGCGGACGCACTCAAGGCCTACCTCAAGCGGTCGGGGCTGTCACGCCGGATCGGACAGGCCGGTGTCGTGGCGACGTGGGCCGACCTGGTCGGACCTCAGATCGCCAGGGTCACCACCGCGGAATCAGTGACGCCGGACGGCGTGCTGAGGGTCAGGGTGGCGACGGCGGCATGGGCCTCGGAGCTGTCGCTGATGACGCCCCAGATCCTGGCTCGGCTCAACACGGGACGGAGCGGCCGGATCACGGCGATCCGATGGCTGGCGGGACGGTAACGACCACCGGGGCTCGCCCGCGCCTCGAAAACGACTTCAACACGAGAAGGTCAATGGCCAAGGAACCGAACGGCAACGGCGAGAGATCAATACAGCGCGGATTCAATCCAAGTCCTCAAGGGCCTCGAGGCAGTCCGCAAGCGGCCGAGCATGTACATCGGCTCCACCGGCGAGAACGGGCTCCATCACCTGGTCTATGAGGTTGTAGACAATTCGATTGACGAGGCGCTGGCCGGCTTCTGCGACGATATCAAGGTCACGATCCACAAGGACAACTCGATCTCGGTCGAGGACAACGGGCGTGGTATTCCGGTGGAGATGCATACCACCGAGAAACTGCCGGGCGTCGAGGTGGCACTGACGGTACTCCATGCGGGTGGCAAATTCGACAAGTCCAACTACAAGGTCTCTGGTGGGCTTCACGGCGTCGGCGTCTCGGTGGTTAACGCACTGTCCGAGCGAACCGAGGTCATCGTCAAGCGGGACGGATACAAGCACCGGATGTCGTTCGTGCGCGGCCAGACCGTGAAGAAGCTGGAACGCCTCGACAAGACGAAGGAGACCGGCACGCTGGTCCGCTTCAAGCCGGATCCCGAGATCTTCAGCGTGCTTGAATTCAACTGGAGCACCCTGGCAGACCGGATGCGCCAGTTGGCCTACCTCAACAAGGGTGTGACCATCGTCCTCAAGGACGACCGGCCCGACGAGCCGAGAGTCGAGAGCTTCTTCGCCAAGGGCGGCCTGATCCAGTTCGTGGAGTGGCTCAACCGGAACAAGAAGCCGCTGCATCCCAAGCCGATCGCCTTTACCGTGACCAAGGACGATGTCGAGGTAGACGTGGCCATCCAGTACGAGGAGGGCTACAACGAGAACATCTTCACCTTCGTCAACAACATCAATACTCACGAGGGCGGCACCCACCTGACCGGATTCCGCGCCGCGCTCACCCGGGCGATCAACGAATTCGCCAAGCAGCAGGGCTCGCTCAAGCGGGAAGACTTCTCCCTGACGGGCGAGGACATCCGCGAGGGCCTCACCACCGTGCTTCACTGCAAGATCCGGGAACCCCAGTTCGAGGGCCAGACCAAGACCAAGCTGGGGAACTCCGAGGTCGAAGGGATCGTGAAGCAGGTGGTGTACGATCAACTGCGGACGTTCCTCGAGGAAAAACCTGCGGTGGGCCGGGCAGTGATCGAGAAGGCGGTCAGCGCCGCCCGGGCGCGAGAAGCCGCGCGGAAGGCGCGCGATCTGGTTCGCAAGAAGTCCGGACTCGAGGGTTCCGTCCTCCCAGGGAAGCTGGCGGACTGTTCGCTCGATGACCCGGCCATGTGCGAGCTCTATCTGGTCGAGGGCGACTCGGCCGGCGGCAGCGCCAAGCAGGGCCGGGAGCGCCAGTTCCAGGCCATTCTCCCGCTCCGCGGCAAGATTCTCAACGTCGAAAAGGCGCGAATCGACAAGATCCTCTCCAACGAGGAAATCCGGGCGATCATCACGGCCGTCGGCGCGGGTGTCCGTGAGGACTTCACGCTTGCGGATGTCCGCTACCACAAGATCATCATCATGACGGACGCCGACGTGGATGGCGCCCACATCCGAACCCTGCTCCTGACCTTCTTCTTCCGGCAGATGGTGGAGCTGATCGAGGCGGGGTACATCTACATCGCCCAGCCACCGCTCTTCCGGGTAGGACGTGGCAGCGGGAAGAAGGAAGAGAAGTTCTACGCCTACGACGAGAAGGAACGGGACGAGTACATCAAGCGCCTATCCAACGGCGAGGGCCGCGGACAGGTGCTGGTGCAGCGCTACAAGGGACTGGGCGAGATGAACCCCGAGCAGCTGTGGGAAACCACCATGGACCCCGCCCGCCGGACCGTCCTCCGGGTCACCATGGACGATGCGGTGGAGGCGTCGAAGGTGTTCGACGAGTTGATGGGCGACGAGGTCGAGCCGCGCCGCTTGTTCATCGAGAAGAATGCGAAGTATGTGAGCCATCTGGATGTGTAAGGGTGTAAGAGTGTAAGAAGTGAGAGGTGAGACGTAAGAAGAGGAAGCCGACGAGAGGGGTTGCTTATCCGGGAGTCCCCACTTCTCACTTCTCACTTCTCACTTCTCACTTCTCACTTCTCACTTCTCACTTCTCACTTCTCACTTCTCACTTCTCACTTCTCACTTCTCACTTCTCACTTCTCACTTCTCACTTCTCACTTCTCACACATTCACGCACCACCCTTCATCTCGAGCCGCTCCCCCCACCAGCCCCCGGTCCCCAATCATCTCCGATCCACCCCTCCCCCGGATCCTGCCGCAGGTCGAGCTCGCGGACCTCTCGCTCCGCCGCTTCCAGTTCGTCCGCTTCTACCGATTCGATCTCTTCCTCCCGTCGTCGCTGTGCGCGGCCCGGCGCCGCCAGCCAGATCCCGAGGGCCACCAGGAGGAGCAATACTGTGAGCTCCGTCATGAAAGGGCCTCCGTGCCGGCGGTCGTGACCCGGTGGGAGATCAGTGGCAGCAGCGGTTGGGGGGGACCGATGCGGATCGCCTCGCGGAGCGCGGTGAGGCCGAGGGCGATTCCGGCGGCATCCCGGGCGAAGACCGAGGCGATCGGCTCATCCTTCAAGACCTTCGCACCGGGGCGGGCCGAGACCACAAATCCCACGCTATGATCGATGGCATCTCCCAACTGCCGCCGGCCACCACCCATTTCGACGACGGCGCGGCCCAGCGGAAGTGGATCAACAGCAGCAATGACTCCTTTCACGGGGGCCTCGAAGAGCTCGACCTCCGCGGCCTGCGGCAGCAAGCCGGGGTCGTCGACAATTCCAGGGTTGCCCCCCTGAGCTGCGATCAGTTCACGGAACTTGTCCAACGCTCGTCCGGTGGATAGCGCCTCGCTCACCTGCCGACTGGCGGCGGAACGATCGACCTCAGTACCGGCGAGCAGGAGCATCTCAACGGCAAGGGCGCGCGTCAGCAAGGTGAGATCTTCCGGGCCCCGGCCCTCGAGGGCGAGCAGGGCCTCTTCGACCTCCAGGGCGTTTCCGATCGCCCGGCCAAGCGGCCGGTCCATCGCCGTGACGAGGGCGGTGGTGCGACAGCCGTTCGCGACGCCCAGCGCAACCATGGTGCGAGCGAGTTCCAGGGCCTGTTCGGGACCCTGCATGAAGGCACCCGGCCCGGTCTTCACATCGAGAACGAGGCCGTTGAGTCCTTCGGCGAGCTTCTTCGACAGGATGCTGGCGGCAATGAGCGGGATGGATGGTACCGTCCCGGTTACATCGCGGAGGGAGTACAGTCGTCGGTCGGCTGGGGCAATTCGCTCGCTCTGGCCGAACATCGCCACCCCGATGCGCTCTACTTGCGCCCGCACCTCCTCAAGGGACAATTCCGTACGAAAGCCGGGGATAGCTTCCAGCTTATCCGTGGTTCCGCCAGTGTGGCCGAGCCCGCGCCCGGACATCATGGGAACAGCGACTCCACAGCTGGCAACCAGCGGCGCAAGCACGAGGGAAACCTTGTCGCCCACACCCCCTGTCGAGTGCTTGTCGATGCGGGGCGGAAGCTTTGCGGGCCACTCGAGGATCGAGCCGGAGTCGCGCATCGCCAAGGTGAGTGCGGCAAGCTCTTCTGGTGCCAGGCCACGCCAAACCACTGCCATCAGGAGTGCCGCCATCTGGTAGTCCGGCACCCGGCCCTCCAGGTGGTCCGCGAGGGCAGTGCGCCATTCAGTGGCGGTCAGGGCGGCACCGTCGCGCTTGCGTTCAATCAGGGATTGGAAGAGCATTCGGGTAGGGCCGTGAGCCCATCAGCCGTCAGGGGTGGATCCTATGCGTCGCTTGTTACCGCTACTCATCGTCGCGCTCGCTCTGACCAAGTCGGGGGCCGCTCAGACTACCGAAGAGTCGATTCGGGCGGCCGTGGAGGCTCAGATCGCCCGCGACCCCGAGGCGGCCTTGCGCCACCTGGAGGCCGCCTTGGCGATCGACTCAAACAGCTATGAGGCGAACTGGAGAACGGCCGAGATCCTGCTGGACATCGGCAAGCAGACGCCCGATTCCGTGAAAAGCGCCCAGCGGGACTCGATCTATGCCCGGGCCGAGCACTTTGGCCGAAGGGCGGTCGAGCTCAATGCCGACGGCGCCGACGGGCATTACGTCCTGGCCGCGGCGATCGGGCGCGCCTCGCTGACCAAGAGCAAGAAAGAGCGCGTGCGCCGAGCTGGAGAAGTCCGATCGGAAGCTCTGAGAGCCCTCGAACTCGACCCCCAACACCACAAGGCCGATCACGTCCTGGGCCGGTGGAACGCGGAGATCATGCGGCTCTCGGGATTCGAACGCTTCTTCGCGAAGAACTTCCTGGGGGGGAAGATCTTCAAAGCCGCCGCCTGGGATAGTGCGGTAGTCTACATGGACAAGGCGATCGCCATTAGCCCGCAGAACATCTATCACCATCTGGTGCTCGCCGAAATCCTGATCGACCGGGAACGATACAGCGAAGCTCGGATCCACCTGCAGCAAGTCGAGTCGCTCCCGATCTACGACGTCATGGATCCGACCTACCAGGAGCGGGCAGGTTTCCTGCTCCGCAAGATAGAGGGCAAGAAAGACAAGAACGCTTGAGGCCGCCTATCCATCCAGCCGGTCCTCGAGCTTTTCAAGACCCTTCACCAACCCGCGGCGGAGGGCTTCCTTCTTCGCTTTGATAGAGCGCCGCGCGTCCTCGCGGGCTGCGACCCAGGTATCCGCCGCCTCTCGCGAGACCGCCTTGGCCTTGCTTCGGACTAGACGCCTGGTGTCACCGCCGGACGCGGGGGCAAACAGCAGGGCAATCCCGGCACCGAGCGCCGCGCCGAGCGCGATCCCGGTCAGAAAGCTTGTCGTATCCCAGTGCCGCCCCGCTTCGAGGTCCGCCTCCGCGGACTCGTCCTCGAATTCATCAGGTTCATCCACCATCTTGTCTCCTCAAAATGCCCGAGGGAAGGTACCCCGTCTTGACCCTCCTTCGCCACGCCGCGACAATTCGACACCCCCAACAGGCAGCCCATGACCGCGCAACCCGTGTCGCATGAGGAGGTGGAGCGCCTCCAAGCCCGTGTTCGCGAACTGGAACACGAGCGGAAGCACCTCCTCGCTGTGCTCGAGATCCTTCAGGAAATCGCCGGTTCGCTCCACATCGTGGATATCATGCAGGCGATCGCGCGGCGGCTGGGCGAGGCGTTCGGGCTTGACCGCTCCTCGATCTTCCTCGCTGAGCGTGATGGCAAGACCGCCCGGCTGGTGGCCAGCTTCGAAGACCCGAGCATCCGCAACTACGTCGTTGATCTCGATCGCTATCCCGAACTGCGGCGGGCCCTGACCGTTGGAGAGACGGTCTATATCCCCGACGTGGAGTTGGACCCCTCCATGGCCCATCTCAAGGGGACTTTCGAGAGCAGACGGGTACGTTCGATTACCGTCGTGCCAATCACTTGGCGTCGGGTGTCCATCGGGGCCATCCTGTTGCGCACCTTCCGCGACGGCCCGGCCTTTTCGGAATCCGACGTGAACTTCTGCCGGGTGATCGCCAGCCTCACGGCGAAGGCGCTGCGCAACGCGCATCGCTTCGACAAGCTGCAGCAGCGAGTGAGCGGCGATCCAGCCGGCAGCCGCGCCGCGGAGCGCGAACGGGTGGCGCTCATCGGGTTCCTGAGGCGGCTCCTGGATGAGTTCACAGGGCGGGAGGGGCCGTGGAGCGAGGGACTGCTCGCCCACGCGAGCGCGGACGAGATCGACCGCTTGGTCGGGGTGGCACTGACGGTTCTGCAGCAAGAAGCCGCGGCTCGATAGCCAACCGGACGGGGCGCCGGAGGCGAGTCTTCTCCAACCGCATTGCCGCGCGCGGCCCTTGTCCACTGACACTCGGCCCTCATCCCCGATGTCTTCCCCTAAGATCGAAGCTGAAGCCCTTCGGCGGCTACTCGAGGAGGCGAACCACGCCTACTACATCCTCGACCAGCCGATCATGTCCGACGCCGAGTTCGACGAACGCTTTCGGCGCCTGCAGGAACTCGAGCGCGAACACCCGGAACTCAAGACTCCGGACAGCCCCACCCAGCGAATAGGCGCCCAGCCTGCTGCGACGCTGGCCAAGCACATCCATCGCCGTCTGATGCTGTCGCTGGCCAACGCGCTGACCCCCGAGGCACTGCAGGATTGGGAGGATCGGAACGCGCGTATCGCGCCGGACGCGCGCGAAGGCGGGTACACTACCGAGGTGAAGATCGATGGCTCGGCCGTGAGCCTCACGTACGAGAAGGGGCGCTTTGTCATGGGTGCAACCCGGGGCAACGGTGCCGTGGGCGAGGTGATCACGGAGAACCTCAAGACCCTGCCTGATGTGCCGCTAACCCTCCGGGGGTCCGGACATCCCCGGCTCATGGAGATCCGCGGCGAAGTGTACATGCCGCTCGCCGCCTTTCAGCGCCTGAACGAGGAGCGCGAGCGGGCTGGGGAGCCCCGCTACGCGAACCCGCGGAACACCGCCGCCGGCAGCCTCAAGCTGCTGGATCCCCGAGTAACGAAACGGCGGGGACTCCGCATGTTCGCATTTCACGTGGAGGTGATCGACGGGATTCTCAAGGTAGAGCGTCAGGGAGAGATCCTGGAGCGCCTCGCTACGTGGGGGTTCCGGATCGAGCCAAACAATGGCCGCCACCCCAACCTGGCCGCGGTCCAAGCCGCGATGAGTCGCTACGAGGAAGTGTTGCCCAAGCTTCCGTTCGATGCGGATGGCGTGGTTGTGAAGGTAGATCGACTGTCGCTGCATCAGGAGTTGGGCAACATCGGCGACCGGGAGCCGCGCTGGGCGATCGCTCGGAAATTCGATCCCGACGTCGCCGAGACCACTCTGCTCCACATCCGCATCAACGTCGGCCGAACCGGCGCCCTGAATCCTTACGCCGTGCTGGAGCCAGTCGAGATCGGTGGCGTCACGGTCTCCACCGCTACCCTGCACAACGAGGGGCTCATCGCCGAAAAGGACATCCGGGAGGGAGACCGGGTTGCGGTAATCCGCGCCGGGGAAGTGATACCCCAGATACTGCGCCCGGTAGTAGAGGAAGGTGCCCGTCGAGGGCCTCCATTTGAAATGCCCGCCGAGTGTCCTGCATGTGGCACCCCGGTTGAGCGACCGGCGGGCGAAGTAATGCGCTACTGCCCTAACGTCTCCTGCCCCGGCCGGATTCTGGAGGGCATCGTTCATTTCGCGGGGCGGGATGCCATGGACATCCGCGGTCTCGGCTATGAACGTGTGCGGCAACTGCTGGGAGCGAAGCTCATCGGCGATGTGGCGGACCTATACGATCTGACGGTAGAGCAGTTGGTCCAATTGGACCGTTTCGCCAAGCAGTCAGCGAATCAGCTGGTGGCCGCGGTCGCGGCATCCAAGGCCCGCCCGCTATCCAGCCTGCTATTCGGCCTCGGTATTCGGCATGTGGGCAAGAATGTGGCGCAGCTTCTGGCCCGGCGCTTCGGGACCATGGCAGCGCTGCAGGCGGCGCCTGAGGAGACTATCAACGAGGTCCCCGGCGTAGGCCCTTCGATCGCCCAGGCGGTGAGTGGATTCTTCGCCGCGCCGCGCAACCGGAAGCTGGTCGAGCGGCTGGCCGGAGCCGGGCTGCAGCAAGACGAGCCGCGGGCGGTGGCCGTGGGAGGGCCATTGCGTGACAAGACCTATGTTATCACCGGTACACTGCCAAGCCTGAGCAGGCCTCAGGCCACCGATCTGATAGAGCAGGCGGGGGGACGGGTCGCGGGAAGCGTGAGCAAGAAAACCGACGCAGTGGTCGCGGGAGAGGACGCCGGAGGCAAGCTGGAGAAGGCCAGGGCCCTGAAGGTCGAGGTCATTGATGAAGCCGAGTTGCTGCGGCGCGTGGGTCGCGCTCCATGAAGGTTTGCCAATTACACAGGCCCAGAGAGCTTGCAACACTCGCCGAGCTTACCTAAAGTTCGACCACTTCAGGGAGCGACCGTCATGACCGTGTCGACCAAGGCCGCACCACCAAACACCTTTCTGCTCAGCCATCGGTGCATCCAGCACCTCCGACTCGCGCTCGAGCGAGACGCAGGGGCCCAGGCCGCAGCCTGGTTGCAGGAGGCCGGGTTCGCGGGGGGAGAGGCGCTCTACGAGGCCTACGCGGAGTGGCTGGTTGAGCGGTATGCGGTGAGCCGTCCCGCGGCCTTGGACGTACGGCACCTCGGTGAGACGTTGTCTTCGTTCTTTCAGGAGTATGGCTGGGGGTCGGTGCAGGTCACGCCGCTGACGTCGGCGGTTATCACGGTCGATTCCGCAGACTGGTGGGAAGCCGAAACGGCGGCGGGGGCGACCTACCCGTCCTGCCACTTGTCCGCCGGTCTGCTGGCGGAGTTCCTGAGCCGGGTCTCGGAAACGAGCCTCGGCGTGATGGAAGTGGAGTGCCGATCGCGTGGCGACGGGCGCTGCCGCTTCCTGGCTGGGGCGCCGGAGACGTTGCAGATCGTGTATGAACGCATGGCGGAAGGCACAGGCTATCTCTCGGCCCTGGGGGTGATCGGCTGAACGATGTGCGCCTACAACGTGCGGATTAACAAGCGAGTGGATTACGACCCGGCCTCGGGCGTCGACCGGACCGCCAATCTGGCCCGAGAAATCGGGATCTGGGTGGTGGGTCTAATGATGATGTACCTCGTCTACTGGTTGGCCCGCACGATCCTGTTCTAAAACACTGAGACGCCGTCCACCACGATCGGGGGAGCCGCCCGGCTCCCTACCCACACTGCCTCCCGCCCTACCGCGATAACGCGGTTCAGCATGTCGTGGGCGTTCCCCGCGATAGTCACCTCCGGTGCTAACCCGGTGATTTCACCGCCCACCACCCTCCATGCCAGCGTCGCCGGGATCGCGAAGGTACCTCCAACCATGTTGGAGCGCCCGGCGCCTGACAGCCGTTCCAGCACCAGGCCGTCTCCCACCGCAAGCAAGATCTCCTCCCACGAAGCCTGACCGGCCTCGAGAATCAGGTTGCTGTACGCTGGCTGTGGCTTGCCAAAGGTTGTTCGACGTCCGTGCCCCGTTGGCCGAGCACCGACCCGACCGGCGGTCTCGAGGTCGTAGATCAGGGCTTCGATGACCCCGGCCTTCACCAGAGTCAGCGGACTGCTCACGACCCCCTCGTCATCGAACGGACGGGATCCGGGCCTGGCGTTGACCAGCGGGTTGTCGGTGAGCGACACCAGCTCGCTGAAGGCCCGGACACCCCGGGCCGCGCCGGCAGGCGCAGCGCCCTGCACGGCTCGTCCGGCCAGTGCTTGCTCAACTGGAATGAGGAGCGGAGGGAGCGCGCTCGGCAGGAACGCCAGGCGCCGCCTCCCCGGGCCTACCTCGGTGCCTCGTTCAGCCCATGCAAGGCGCTGACGCAGCATCGCGACCAGTTGCTCCAGCTCCGATAGGGCGGGCAGGTCGGCCCCCGAAAGCCGCCCCTCGATGACGATGCGGCGCCCGTCGATGAGGCGGGTCGCTCGCACCACCAGCGAAACCTCAGAGACATCGTAGCTGGCATCCACCCCGCGAGTGTTGGCCACCTGAACCGAGCCCATGGAGCGCTCAAGCGTCACCGTGACCTCGGCGTGCTCGGCGCCCAGGCGGTCGCGTACGAGGTGACACAGCGCCGCCAGTTCCGGCACTGTGGCTGCCGCCGCCCGGGGGACGTGGGTGATCACCGGCGGGAGCGGGGCTTGATCCGGCAGCTCGAGGGTAGTGAGCGCGCCGATCGATGCGGAGTTGATGGCCCGTTCCAACAGCTCTTCCGGTTCGTCGCCGACGGTTCCGGCAAACCCGGTTCTCCCCTCGACCACGACCCGGAGATTCAGTCCCTGGCTCGTGACGGTTGCGGCGCTGTTGAGCGATACGCCGCCCACCTCGAGCGTGGTGGTCTCGTCGGTCTTGAGGACCGCGTCCGCCATCGCCGCCCGGCGGGCGGCGCGCTCGAGGATGGGGGCGATCACGCTGGTTCGCCGCCGACGGTCACGCCGTCGATCCGCACATGCGGCGCGCCCTCGGAGACCGCGATCCGGCCGGGTCCAGCTCGGCTGCAACCGGCCGCGAGCTGATTCCAGCGAAAGTCCCCGCCGACCGCGTCGATTCGTTGCAGGGTCTCCGCGATATCACCGGCGAGCACCAGCGGCTTTGCGAGCTCCGCCACCTGACCATCCCGGATCACGTGCCCGTAGCCGGTCCTGAGCGAGAAGCGGCCGAGGTTGGTCTCGCCGCCCATGCTGTCGCAGCAGTAGACCCCATAGCGGATGTCTCGGAGCAGGTCATCCGCCGTCCCCCGCCCGCTTGCGACATAGGTGTTGGTCATCCGGGCAGAGGGGGCGCGCCGGAAAGAACTGGTACGTGCGTTGCCAGTGGGCCTGGCGCCGATTCGTCCCGCCGTCTCCCGCGTATGCAGTCGCCCCACCAGCACGCCATGCTGGACCAGCAGGGTATTCTGGGTCGGTGCGCCCTCGTCATCGAAGGGAATGGAGCCGGGGAGGCTCGAGGCGCTACCGTCGTCGCCAACCGTCAGGAGATCGGAACCAACGCGGCGGCCGAGCCGCATCAGCTGATCCAGGTCCGGGCGATCGTTGAGGGTATCGGCCTCGCTCAGGTGGCCGATAGCCTGATGTACCAGGGCGCCGACGCAGCGGGGATCGAGCACGACGGGGTACATGCCAGCCTTCATCCGGGGCGCGGCGAGGAGGCTCACAGCCCGTCGGGCCGCGGTGCGGAAGAGATGGTCTGTCGCCTGCAACGAGCGCCACCCTCCGCGGACCGACCAGGACTCAAAGGCTCGTTCCAAGAAGGAGTCCTCGCACGCGACCGCGGCGGCGGAGAGTCGAACGCTGGGGCAGACCTCGTAGAGCATAACGCCGGCGGAGGTGGCGACCCACCGTTCGGTAACCAGATCCTCGTAAGCGGCGTGGGTATCCACGATGCGCCGGTCGGTGACCAGCATTTCCTGGTTCAGGCGTTCGAGCAGGTCACGCTTCTCGGCCAGGGGAACACCGCGCACATCACCGTCAAGATCGGTCAGGTAGTCTTCGATCCGGACCGGGATCTCGGCCAGCCGAATGGGCGTACTGACCGGGACAGCCAAGGAGAGTTCGTGCGCGCGGGACACCATCGGCCGGAGTTGATCCGCCCCGGTGAAACCGGCGATCCCCCACCCCTTTCCGCGATTGAGACAGCGGACCATCCCGCCCACTTCGAGCGCAGTGGTCGCCCCTTCCAGGCGGCTCCCGCGATAGGCGATAACAGTCGCCCAGGTACGCTCCAGGCGGATTTCGGTGTGGTCAGCGCGGGCAGCGCGAAGAGCGTCGGCGAGGAGGTTCTTCAACCCTGCCCTTTCAGCCACTGGACGTAGTCGGGGCGCATCACGAGCTCGCCATCCTGGATGATCTCGCGGTCCCAGGGCAGGATGATGAGATGCTCCGTCTCGAAGGCGTGAAAGTCGGGGGTATACACGCCGGTCTTAAACGAGACCGCCGTCTTCACTTCCTTCGGCTTGAGGGCCCGCACTTCATTGAGGCCGATTCGGAGCGTGGACCCCGTATCACAGGTCTCGTCCACCAGCAGCACGCGCCGGCCGCGAATGGTCGCCGGGGGCCCCGAGACCAGGATCGGCTCACCGCCGACGTCGCGGCGGGTCACCGCCATGGAGGTAAACTCGACCTGCAGGATGGACGCGACGACGACCCCGGGGATCACGCCCGCTTTGGCAATGCCGAGCACAACCTCTGGCTCGTAGGAGCGGATGACCTTGAGCGCGAGCGCGCGGCAGATCTCGCCAAAGAACGGCCAGTCCACCTCGAGAACGCCGCGGGGCTGCGGGGCTGGGGAGGGACGTTTCATAGGATCGTATGGGACGGGTTCAGCCGAGGGCAATCGCCAGGTCAACCATCGGCTATCAGTTTTGCGGAATGAGTGACGGTTCTCACATCGGCGCATCGGCCGCCGACGCCTTTAAGCTACGCCGCAACTGCATCCCCTTCAACCACGTTGCGGCCCCTCTGGGACGGGACTATCTTAGCGTCAACCTTCCTCATCGACCCGCATGCACGATGTACCGCAATGAATTTCTGGCGGCGCCTGTTCGGTGGCGGCCGGTCTGACAGCCTGAAGCCACAGCGGCTCGACTATCTCAACGAAGCGCTAGCCCTCGAACGTCAGGGGGATTTCGAGGCCGCGCTGACCTCCTACCGGCTCGCCCTTCGGGACAACCCGAACGACCTGCGGGTCCTGCAGTACATGGCCATCGCATTGACCAAGACGGGCCGACAAGACGAAGCGATCCGTCACTATCGACGCGCTCTCGCTATCGATCCGGACCTGGGGGGCGCGCACTACGGACTCGCCTTTCTCCTCAAGGGACGCGGCGAGGGCCCCGAGGCGGTACAGCATCTGCGCGCGTTTCTCTCGCGCCCGCCGAAGGGCTCGGACGCCGACCGGTGGATCCGGCACGCGGAGGCGGCGCTGAGGGAGCTCGAGCAAAGCCCCGCCTCGGGGATGTCGTGAAACGCCGGTTGCAGTGGTCAATCGCACTCGCGGCGATCGGCTGCAGCAACCTGCCGAGCGCCGCAGGGGGGATCGTCGCACTGGAGGTGCGCCTGGCCTCTCCGGCAGCGCTGGAGCAGAACGACACCCTGACCCTCCATGCCCGGGCGCTGGATGAAAACGGGGACAGTGTCGCCACCGCGGTGTACTGGCGCACGTTGGACGACACGCTGGTCACGCTGGTCGACAGCATCGGTATCGTGACGACCACCAAGACATCCGGCTCGCCCAGGCTTCAGGCACACGCGGGTTCGCTCCGGTCGGAAATCGTCACCCTGACTATCCGGCCCCGCTCGGACACGCTGACGCTGACGGTAGCCGACACCATCACGGTTCCGCCAGGCGAGAACGCTTCGGACACCCTCGGAGCCGCCGTGCGGTCCAACAACCCGGCCGGAGGCGTGGCGGGCACGAGCATCCGTTTTGAGGTCACGGATACCGTGGCCGCGAGCGGGAAGATCGAGTTCAGCAACGGGTTGCTCGTGCTTCGGGCCACTACGGGCAGCGACGGCACTCCCGCGACGGCCGTGACCCTTCGCAGGATTGGCGTCGGCCAGCCGGCAACGGTGCAGGTGGCGGTAAGCGCGACGCGGCCAAGCGGCGCCCCAGTACCCGGCTCCGGGCAGCTGTTCACCATACTCTTTCAGTAGGCCAGCCGACCACAAGTGACGCTCTGATGCCGGAGCGTCGCGGACTTCTCGCCAGGGGAGGAAACATGGCGGTACCCCGTACGCTCAACGAGATCTTCTTCAACGGGCTGGATCGATTCGGCCAGAAGCCGGTCGCGTTGCGCACCAAGCGTGACGGCCGCTGGCAGGACATCTCATACGCCGAGGTGAGCGACAAGGTCCAATGCCTCGCCGCCGGGCTTCGGGAGCTGGGCATCCAAGCCGGCAGCAACATCGCCATCCTGGCGGAGAACCGCCCTGAATGGGCCTACGCGGACTACGCCTGCCTCACCATTCGCTGCGCGGACGTACCGATCTACCCTACACTACCACCGGGCCAAATTTCCTATATCCTGCGCGATTCGGGGGCGGTCGCAATCATCGTCTCGACCAAGGCGCAACTGGACAAGATCCTCTCGATCCGCCAGCCGGACGTCCTTCCGGCGCTGCGACACATCATTGCCATCGATGCCGATGCTGTCGGACCCGGCGTCATGCCATTCGAGGATGTACTCACGCGGGGCCGGGCTGCCCTCGCCAAGTATTCCACATGGCGGGGGGACGCGCTCGGCGCAAAGCCGGACGACCTCGCGACCCTGATCTACACCTCGGGGACGACGGGCGACCCCAAGGGCGTGATGCTCACCCATGGCAATCTGTGCTCCAACGTGGTGGCGGGTCTCAAGTCCCTCGACTGCCGTGAGACCGACGAGTGTCTCTCGTTTCTGCCGCTCTCGCATGTCTTTGAACGGATGGCGGGGCACTACTGCATGTGGCAGTCCGGGGTCCTCATCAACTACGCCCAGAGTGTCGATACGGTCTCGGCCGACATTGTGGAGCGCAAACCGACCATCGTCCTCTCCGTGCCGCGGTTGTACGAGAAGATCTACGCCAAGGTGCTGGAAGGGGCGGCCTCATCGCCGATCAAGAAGAAGATCTTCAACTGGGCCCGCGCAAACGGCGAGGCTTGGGCGGAGCACGTCCTCGCGAAGAAGCCGGTCCCGGCAACGCTCGGCCTCAAGAAGGCGATTGGCAACATGTTGGTATTCAAGAAGCTCCAGCAGAAGACCGGTGGGCAGCTCCGGTATTTCGTCTCAGGCGGTGCTCCACTCTCCGCCGAGATCGCCAAGTTCTTCTTTGCGGCGGGGCTCCCCATCTATGAGGGCTACGGCCTCACCGAAACGTCTCCGGTGATCACGGTCAACTCCAGGGAATACGTGAGGATGGGCACCGTCGGCCGGCCCGTGGAGGGAGTCGAGGTGAGGATCGCGCCGGACGGGGAAATCCTCACCCGCGGCCCCCACGTCATGAAGGGCTACTACAACAAGTCACAGGCGACCGCGGAAGTAATCGACCATGAGGGGTGGTTCCACACCGGTGACATCGGGATGGTGGACGCCGACGGCTTTCTCCGGATCACCGATCGCAAGAAGGACATCATCGTCACCGCTGGCGGGAAGAATATCGCGCCGCAGCCGATAGAGAATCGCGTGAAGACGAACACCTTCGTACTGAACGCCGTGATGATCGGGGACAAACGGAAGTATCCGGTCATGCTCGTCGTGCCGAACCTCGAGACACTCCGGCAATGGGCCAGCTCCCAGCAGCTATCGTTCCCGGACGATGCCGCGCTGGTGGCAAGTCCGGAAGCGGGCGACAAGATCGAGCGCGAAATCAAGAAAGCGTTGCGCGACCTGGCGCAGTTCGAGATGCCGAAGAAGGTGGTGTTGATCCAGCGGGATTTCTCGATCGAATCGGGCGAGCTTACTCCAACACTCAAGGTCAAGCGGCGCGTAGTAGAGAAGAACTATTACGCAGCCATCGAGGCGATTTACGCCGAACCCAAGGGCGGTAGTCACGACGTGTGATGCAACGCCCCGTGGACGAGCGGCCGGCGCGTCTACGGGGCTCGCCCCACCCACCAGCCATCGGCAGCACCTAACAATTCGAATCCATCCACCTCGGGCGCGGGACCCGCACCGGTGGCCCTGAGACCAGGCAGCACGGCCCGGATCGCGGCCGCCGGCCAGCCTGGCTCCTCGGCGAAAGGCAGGCCTACGACGACACCTCGAAGCGATCGTGCCTTTAACGGGATGCGCGGACTGCGCACGATGCTGAGCTCCGTCGAAGGTTGAGTCCCGGTTGGAGGATTGATGGCCACCAGATGCGCTCCGGGAAGTCCCGAGGATAACCCGGCTGCGAACCGGACCGCATCCCCCACCAGTCCCAGGTAACCGCCGGGACCCTCCAATCCGAGGAAGGCGAGAATAGCTTCGGTGTCGATGGCCGACCCGGCGACCGGGCGGCGCTCAGGAGCGGAAGTCGGCCCGCCCGCGAGGGAATCCTTCAGGGCGGCTCGAAGACGAGGCGACGAGGCGACTCCGCGCGCCGGCGGCGGCTCGGCAACCGGAGTGAAATCCGCGATAGCGTCGGTGATTCGGTACTCTGCGTGGCATACCGGGCAGCCGAGGGTGCCGCTGAGCACGCGGCGGGCCTGCATGGCATTCGGAATCAAGACCAGGTAGGCCTCGGGATGGTCGGCGGGACAGCGGAGATGGTCGGTCAGTTCGATGAACATGGTGACGATCCGTGAGCGGTGAGCGGGGCGTCGTCCTCCCAGTCCAGCCCGCTGTACTGCTCACCGTTCAGGGCCGAAAGACGACCCACGTGAGCTTGCCCGCTTCGACGATCACCCGGCGAAAGACCTTCTTGCCCTCAATCTCGGTCCCCAGCACCAAGGTGTCCGGCGGGACATCACTCACCGCGAAATGCTCGCCGTACAGCGGGTGCGAGTGGGCCTTATCTCCATACGTTTCCGCATACGAGAATGGCGTCTCAACCGGGTCTGGCTTGATGATGCCGTAAATTCGCGCCTGCGGCACCGGCTTTCCCGCCGCGTCGAACACCTGTCCAGCGATGAGCCCAGTATTCGGCAGGGGCTCAATCCAGAGTTCGGGGTTGGTGGTGAAGCCGGGGAACCGCTGCAGCGAGTCCACGATCAGCGTCACATCTTCGGTTGGCGCGGCGTGTACTTCCAAGTGCAGGTGGTCGTTGGTGGCCCGCCCGGTATTGCCGACGAGGGAGATTACTTGCCCGGCCGCAACCCGCTGGCCGACCTTCACCTTGAGCTGGGAATTGTGGTAGTAGACGCTGTAGACCCGGAGCCGCCCACCCGGGCCCGCCACGGTGGTATCATGCCGGATCGCAACTGTGAGGGCGCCCTGCTCTGCCGGCCCGGCGTAGACCACCTTGCCAGCCCCGATCGCCATGACCGGAGTACCATCCGGATTGTTGAACTCCACCCCCTGGTGCTGCTGGAAGTTGCCGCCCATCGTCGAGCCATAGCGATAGGTCTGATCGATGGTCGTGTTGTTCACCCGATCGATTGGACGACGGAACCAGAGCGTCTTCGGCACACGCGGCAGGTCACCCGTCTTCGGAGCGCGTCTGAGACAGGGAAGGGTGTCCGCGACCGGGCGAAGCCCACAGGTGCTGCCGCGCCAGGGCTGTCCATTGAGCAGAAAGCGGTTGTGAGGCATGAAGGCAGCGCTGGCGACGGGCTCGGTTTTCCAGCCACCAGGGCCTTGCCACGCTCGCACATTCCCCTTGAGCGTGGTGAGCAGGATTCCGCGCCGGTCGAGACCAATCCGGCGAACATACTCGTTGCCGAGTATGACGATCGCGGTATCAGCGGGCCCGCGCGCCGCGGGCCCGACACTGTCCACCAGGGCTATCCAATGGGCACCGTCGTCTACCGTCATCTGCACGCCGTCCGCCGTACCAACCCAGGTGGTATCGCCACGCACCACAATGCCGTCCGGAGCCACGTACTGCCACTCGGGGCCGAGTTGCCGGTAGGTCCAGTTGGTCCAGGTGACTCCGCCATCCTGGGACAGGCCCCAGCCGTTGCCCACGGTACCGTACCAGATTTCTCCGCGCGGGCCAAACCCGAAGCCGTGCACAAAATCCCAGGAAATACTCCCGGGAGTGGTGTCGCTCCGCATCCGGTCCCAGGTCGTGGCGTGTGGGGGAAGCCGGAATATTCCCTGGCCGTAGGTCCCCACCCACAGCGCGCCCATGGGATCCCTCGCAACTGCCAGCACGTGCACGCCCCAGCCCGTGGAATCAGGAAGCGGGGGAATGGCCTGTGCCCCAGACATGCTCGGGACCACAGTCGAGCAGAGCAATGTCAGCGCGAGCGCAATCCCGAAGCGCGCCGCGACCGGCCGGGTACAGCTCATTCGTCTCACCGCGCTCCTCATGTCTTCGTTGTCACCCGGTTCGAGGTCAGCCGAAGCCACTCGACTGTAGCGTGTTCCGGGCGAGTCGCGGCAAACACGACGGCCTCGGCCACGTCCTCGGGCCGGAGCATCCGTGCTCGGGGTGGCAGTCCTGGATGCTGGTCAGGATCGAAGCGATCCCAGATGGGAGTATCAGTGGCGCTCGGAGAAACCAGCGTGAAGCGAACGCCCGTACCCTGATACTCGGCGGCGAGCGCCAGGTGAAGCCCCCGCACACCGTACTTGGTGACGGTGTATGCGCTGTTCTCCGGATAGGCGATATGGTCCGACACGCTTCCGATCGTGATATGGCTGCCAGCCCCAACCGCCCGCATCGCCGGGAGCAGTCCCTGGGCCAGAATGAAAGGCGCCCGAAGATTGAGGGCGAGCAATCGATCGAGCTCGGCCGGCTGCGTGGCTTCGAACGGCGCAAGCACGAACGCGCCCGCGTTCTGCACTACGATCGCGGGAGTCCCCCAATCGCCGAGGATGCGGGCGCACACCTGGACAATCTCATCCGACCGGGCCAGATCGCAGCGCAGATCCCGAAATTGGCCATGTGCGCCCGGGTCCAGGCTCCGCGCAAGCCGCACCACCGTTGCACCGACTCTGGCGAGGGCTTCCGCCACCGCCAGTCCGATCCCGCGTGACGCACCAGTGACAACGGCCAGCTGTCCTGCCAGTCCCGTCACTCACTCCCCCGGCCATGCACCAGGCGGAGGAACTCGTCCCGGGTGCGAATGTCGCTGCGGAAGTTGCCGCGAACCGCGCTGGTGACCGTCCGGGAGTTCTGCTTCTCCACTCCGCGCATCGCCATGCAGAGATGCACCGCCTCGATCAGCACGCCGACCCCGTGTGGCTCCAGCACGTCCATGATGGCGTCGGCGATCTGGTCGGTGAGCCGCTCCTGCACCTGCAGCCGGCGCGCGAACATCTCCACGATCCGGGGCAGCTTGGAGAGACCGACGATCTTGCCGTTCGGGATGTAGGCGACATGCGCTCGCCCGAAGAATGGCAGGATATGATGCTCGCACAGCGAGTAGAGCTCGATGTCGCGCACCAGGATCATGCTGTTGTGCGCTTCCTCGAACAAGGCGCCGCCCACCGCATCCATGACCGACATGCCGTAGCCACGGGTAAGCCAGCGGAGCGAGTTCTCTACCCGTTCCGGAGTCTTGACCAGCCCGGCGCGATCGGGGTCTTCACCGAGCTCCGCGAGGATGTGGCGAACCTCGGCCTGGAAGCCTGTGCCCTTATTGGCCTTCGTAGTCGACATAGTTGCGGGGGGTCTCCCAGAGGCGAATGCGCAGCAGATGACCGAAGGGAATCGCCGGGGCCAGTACCTGCCAGCAGTACACGGCGATATTCTCGGCGGTCGGGATGGTGTCGGCAAAGTGGGGAACATCGAGATTCAGGTTCTTGTGGTCCAGGAAAACCAGCAGCTTCTCCTCGACCAGGCGTTTCAATACGTTAATGTCGATCACGTAGCCGGTGTCGGGATCGATGGGGCCCTCGACGGTCACGTCCATCTCGTAGTTGTGGCCATGATAGTTCGGATTGGCACACACTCCGAAAACCCGCTCGTTCCACTCCTCAGAACGGGCGGGATTGTACAGGCGATGCGCTGCATTGAAGTGCGCTCGCCGCGTCACACGGCAACTCGGCATGCCCACGTGAGTCTCGGAGGTCAGGTGGCTGGAAGATGGCCCGGTCGCCGTTGGCGTCAAGTTGCCGACGGCTGCGGTGCGGACAAAAGGGCACCGGTGTTGGCCGGTGCCCCGGGGGATGCGAGGGCGACGCCGAAGAGGTTTATTGATGCCCGACGAAGAAGTATGGCGCCCTCACCAGAACGTTTGCCTACCCCCGAGGGGCGTGACAGCTGTCCCAGTATCTGGGCCCTTCACCGGACTGTTGGCTCAATAACGTTGTTCCTCGACGCCGCTTCGATTCCGAAGATAGGACGGCGTTGATCGACCGTCAACGAGATGACCGGAGATCAGCATGCTGCTTTCGCTCGCCGCGCTGGCCGCGCTCGCCTGGATCGTCCTGACCTTCATCGTGCCGCTTGGCCCCGCCGGCTCGGTCGCGCACCTGCTCCTGGGCGTCGCGGCAGTGCTCTTCGTCCGCTGGTGGGCGCTCCGCAACGGCTCCCACTCATGAACGAGGCCAGTCCCGCCCGCGACCCGCTCCCCACGCTCCTCGCGGGGCTCCTGTACGTGCTGCTCCTGGTCTCGCTCCGCGACATTCTGACCCCGCCACTTGTCCTTCCCTTGGTCATCGTTGCCTTGTGGCCAATTCGGGAGCGTGCCGGAGTCCGAACCGCGATGGGAATCGCCGGTGGGCTGACGCTGATTTGGGGACTCAAACTCTACGGTGGCTTGCTCGGACCATTTCTGCTGGCCCTGGCCCTCGCCTATATCCTGTCGCCGCTGGTCGCTCGGCTCGAACAGCGCCGGGTTCCTCGCGGCCTGGCCATCCTCTTGGTCGCGTTGCCGCCAGTGATCGCGTTGATCGGGCTTGCCGTCCTGGCGGGACCGCAGCTCTGGAGTCAGGCGGTGTCAGTCGTCAACGCCATGCCACGGTTCGTGACCACGGTGCTGGGGTTCCTGGATGGCATACGCCTGAGGCTCGAGGGGCTCTCGTTTCTCACCCCGGAACAACGCTCCTGGCTTCACGACCTGAATGCCGAACAGGTTGCCGCCCTTTTCCAGGCGAACGCCGACGGGCTGCTGCAGGGATTGGCAGCTTGGGGACTGGCCTTCCTCCGCCAGCTTGGGACCGTCGTTGGCTTCCTTGGCTATCTGGTGGTGACTCCGGTCGTCGCCTTCTACCTGCTCCGCGACTGGCCTCAGCTGCTGGGGTTCCTTGAGGGCCTCATTCCGCCAACCCGGAGACCAACGCTGGTGACGTTCCTCGAGGAATACGACAACTCCCTGGGGAAGTTCTTTCGAGGACAACTAATCGAGACGGCAATCGTCGCGGCGCTTACCAGTCTGGGGTTGGCACTGTTAGGAGTGCCGGCCGCGTTGCTCCTGGGCATCACCGCGGGAGTCCTCAACCTGATCCCCTATATCGGGATCGCGATTGCCCTCCTGCCAGCCCTGGTTGTCGCTCTCACCATGTCCTCCCCCCTCGATGGCCTGCTCCGAGTAGGCGGGGTCTTCCTGGTGGTGCAGTTCATCGATGGATCAGTGACCGGACCGAGGGTCGTCGGCGGGTCCGTCGGATTGCATCCGGTCGTGACGATGCTGGCCCTTTCCTTCGGAGGCGCCCTGCTCGGCTTCGCCGGGCTCCTGCTGGCGGTGCCGCTGGCGGTGTTGCTCAAGATGCTGGCGGTACGGGTACTGGAGCGGTATCGGGCGAGTGGAATTTACGCGGCGTAGAAGCCGGCGAGAAGGCAAATAGGCGAGAAGGCGAGGAGAGGCGTACGAAGCCCTCCTCGCCTTTTTCGCCTCCTCGCCTCCTCGCCTCCTCGCCTCTTTCGCCTCCTCCCCTCGCCTGTTCTCCTCAAATCTCCCAATTCGACCATACCACCGCTTCCAAGGGAATTTCCGGCTCTCCGTGGCCGTCCAGCGTCATCCGGAGATCCGTCCAATGAGTACGATAGCCGAGCTGGACCAAACGCAGGTAGGGAGCCCCGAAGGCGGTCTGGGAGCGGATCGTGACTCGCCGGATATCTGCCGCAAGCGCCGCTGCCTCCGCCGCCGCGATGAGCCGCTCGAAGGTCTCGGCATCTCGCGCCACGAGCTTGAGGATGCGGAGCTCATCCTGCGGCCGCCCAGCGGCCAAGGGTGCGGTATGATAAAGGGCGAATCCGGCGAGTACCCCCACGCTGTCGCGCACCAAGAGGGTATCGCCGATGCGCAGGTCGGCGGTCGCGACCTGCTCCCGCGTGAAATCCGTGCCGGGCATGAGCCGCTCGGTCAGCTCGCTGCAAGCCCTGAGGCGTTCTGCCCTCGCCGGCCCCGCGGCCGAGAGGACCTCTGGATGCAGCGCGGGGCGACGAGCGAGGTCGTGGACCAGAGTGACCGTGAGATGACGCGGGACAAAGCCGAGACGGCTGTAGAATCCGATATTCTCGATCGTGCGAGGCATGGTCTCCAGCCCGATGGTGCGAGCCCCACGCGCTCGCAGCCACTCGATACCGGCATGGATCATCTGTTTGCCCAGCCCGCTGCCCTGACGGTCGGGGCGGACCGCGAGCGGCCCCATCCAGCCTTCCCGACCGGACAGATGCACGATGTTGAATCCACAGAGCTCACCATCAGCGTCGCGCCAGACCATTGCACCTTCCCCGGCATCCTCCAGGGCGTAGCGCCAGATGGCGGGGTTCAGATGCGGGACTCGCACCCCACTCATGCCATCGCGACGGTAGCGATCGGTGAACGCCTCCGAGAAAATCCGGTTCAGCGGCTCGATATCGCGCACGCTGGGCCGCTCGGGACCGTAGATCTCCCGATCAGGCAGCCAAGCCATCGGTCACTCCGAGCATGTCCTCGCGCACGCGGGCAGTTCCCTTCTCGGCATCGAAATCGACCCGGATCACTCGATCAAATCCTTCCCGCACGCTTTCAATGTGGGTAATGAGAATCACCTGGGGAAAGCGGTCGGCCAGGCTGCGCAGCAGATCCATCACCGCGGTCCGGTGTTCCTCGTCCAGCGAACCGAAGATCTCGTCCAATACCAGGAGCGAAAGCGGCTGTCCCGCCCGATCCGCGATCATCTGACTAATGGCCAGCCTGAGAGCCAGATTCGCCACATCCTCCTCGCCCCCGGAAAGCACTGGCTTCGGATCCCCCGCCTCTACAATCGTGGCCACGTAGTCCTCGTCAAGATCCAGCTCGGCGTAGCGGCCCCCTGTCAGGTCGCGAACAAATCCGCTGGCGATCTCGGAAAGGTCCGGACGCAGCTGCTGGTTCAGGTCGGTGCGGAGTTCGGTGAAAGCCCGGTCGAGCTCGTTGTAGAGCGCGAGATCGCGCGCCGCCCGCTTGGCTTCCTCTTCCCGCTTCCCCCGTTCCTCACGCCGCCGCGCCACTGCCTGCACCGCCTCTTCAGCCGCACGACGCTCGGCCTGGGAGCGAACGATGCCCAGCTCCGCCTCGCGGCGCTCCCGCTCCGCCGCCTCCCAATCAGTCTGCGCGAACTTGAAGGCCGCATCGCTGTAGCCCATCGCCGTGAGCTTTTCGCGGACCGCACGGACCTCGGCCTCGCGTTCGGAAAGCGCCCGCTCGGCGGTTTCGGCGTCGGCGACCAACAGCTCGCCTCGCTCCGCCACGGCGCGCAGCAGCTCGGCCTGGAGGGCGACGGGTTCGAGCTGGGTGAGTTGCCGGCGGACATCGGCGTGCTGGTTGGGATCGTAGCTGGCCGGGCCCTGTCCCGCTTGGGGCTCGAGTTCCGCCGCCCGGGCCTCAAGCCGGGTCAGCTCCAGCCGGAGGGCGGGACCCTCCTGAGCCTGCGCCTGCAGCCGTCCCAACTGAGCGGTCGCGTCGGCGAGGGCCTTCTCGGCGGCTTCCCGTTGTTGCTCCAGGTCTCTGAGCTCGACTGGCTCCGCCGCCAATTGATCGATCCGGGACTTGTAATAGTTGCCGTTGAACAGCACCTCCTGCATCTGTCGATCGAGCACGCCAATAACGTTGTCGTACTCCGCCCCCAGGGGCCGAGCACAGGTCGGGCAGGCGCCCTCAGGCCCTGCCTGGGTGATGCGATCGAGCTGTTCCCTCAGGTCGCGATACTGGTCCCGTAGCGCCTCGCGTTTGGTTCGGGCGTCCTGGAGGTCCCGGTCCCAGGTGGAGCGGCGTTCCTTGTAGCTCTCGTTCAGGTCGTCCAGCCGCGCGGTAAGCTCGAGCAGTCCAGTTCGCGTCGCCTCGATCGCGTCGGCCGGGGGAAGCTTGGCGGACCGGGTGCGCACGGTCTGCAACGAGGCCCGGGTCTCCTCGAGCTGGGCCTGCGCCACCTGGCGCTTCGCGTACAATCCCGCCAACTCATCGAGCCGCTGGCGCTCGCTCCTGAGCACGGCGATCGGAGCGAGCTGCTGTTGCAGCACTTCCAGCTTGCCCTTGGCCTCATTGGCGGCCACCAGCTCGCGGTCAAGGTGGTTGAAGGCTTCGCGGGCCGCGTTGACCCGATGTTCGGCGAGGCGGAGATCACTCTCAAGCGAAGCGACCTTCTCGCGCTGTTGCTGCAGCTCCTGCCAGCGAGGGGTGGCCTCAGCCCGCCGGCGCTCCGCCGCCTCCAAGGCTGTCCGGGTCAGCGCTTCCGCCGCGACAGCCCCCTCCAGCCGCTCGCGCGCCCGAGCCTCTTCGGCCTCCAGCTCCTTGGGATCGGGGAGCGCAGCCTCGAGCGTCTGCAGCCGCGAGCGAACCGCCACGCGCTGCTCCCGCAACCGCTCCTGAGCGCTCGAGAGGCGATCAAACCCGAGCACTCGGGATAGGAACTGAGCCCGCTCGACCGGTTTCATCGCAGCCATCACCGCGAGCTGCTTCTGGCCGGTGAAATAGGTATTGAAGAACTCCTCACGGGTCATGCCCAGCAGCCGGCCCACCTTCTCGGTCACTGCGCCAAGACTGTTGGCGATCGCTGCGGGATCGGCGTCCTGATACAGCTCCGCACCGTTCAGCGTCCGAACGGCGCGATAGTGATGCGGGCCGAGTACGAAGTCCAACTCAACCCGAACCGGTGCCCGGGCTCCGGCGCCGCGGCGGCGGATCGTGTCGCGCGTGCCCCGCGCCGCCTCGGCACCGTAAAGCGCCCACGCGATCGCCTCGAGCAGGGTCGTCTTCCCGACACCGTTGGGACCGATGATCCCCGTGAGACCGGCCCCCAGCACGAGTTCGGTATCCTCGTGTTGCCGAAAATTGATCAGGCGCAGGCGCTCGATCTGCATCAGCCTTCCGCCCACTCCCGTTCGACCTCGGTCATGATCGCCGTCCCGATCTGAACGAAGGCTTCGCGATCAAGGTCGCCTGGCAGCTGACAGCGGGTCAGGTAGTCCTCCACGAGCTCTGGCAAGGTCTGCCGGCGTCCCGGAGCGCCGAGTCCGACCTCCCGGTGGACCTGGGGCCGACGCAGTTCGAGCTGAAAGTGCAGTGCTTCGGTCTTGAAGCTCCGGATCGCCGCGTGATTCAGCTCGCGCCCCACATGTCGTGGCACATTGCGAATGACCTGCCTGACGATCTGGTCGGCGATACCCCCGGGAACCCCCGCGAGGGCCGCCGCAACTGCCTGATCGAGCTCAAGTGCGGTGAGTCCCGCGCCATCGATCGGCAGCAGATCCATCACTCGACGCCCAGGAGGCACGAGCTGCCGCTCCACCACTCCCGAGGGGAGGTCCACCAGCAGCCATCCCTTCCCGGCAATGCCATGCTCTCGCTCGTCGGCAAGCTCGCCCCAGGGATTGGGACTGACGTAGTCCAGGGCACCGGCATACCAAACCCTGGAGGCGATTTCCCGCTGCACGTGGTAGTGGCCGAGAGCAACGTAGCTCCAGCCGCCGCGGACCAGGTCCTCTCGTGAGAGAAGGACACCACCATACTCAACCGCACTGCGATCAACCGGAAACAGACCTTCAACCTCCCCGTGAAGCACCAGCACCTGGTGCGGCTCGGTTCCATCCGGCCGCAGTGCCGGTCGATCGGGCTGGAGCAGGGCCATGTGGGGAACCGCGAGGACGCTCAGGCCCAGGGCGGGGTAGGCCAGGCGTCTGGGTTGGTCGGCGACGACGTCGACTCCGAGGGTGCTGAAGAGACCGAGGATCGATCCGGTCTCGATCGACCGCGGCGTGTCGTGGTTTCCGGCGATGAGGATCAGCGGCGCGGCTGGCAACTCCTCACGCAGGCGCTGAAGCTGGTGAAAGGCGAACAGAATCGAGTGGTTGGTCGGGCGCACCGAATGGAAGAGATCGCCGGCGACGATGATCGCGTCCGGCCGGGCGGCAATGACCTGGTCCACCGCGCGCCGGAACGCGTTGGCGACATCGGCTTCCCGCTGATTCAGCCCGCTCGGTGTCTGGCGGTGATACTGGCGGAATCCGAGATGCAGGTCCGCGAGATGGGCGATCTTCACGGGGGGAATTCTAAGGCGGCCGTGGTTGCGCGTAAGGGCAAGGTGGGCTCGGGAAAGCCTTCGCCTTGCAGATATATTGATATCAATACACCATTCAGGCCATGGCCACCGCCACCCACCCTCCCCGACGTGCCGCACCCCGGAACAACGAACCCACGGCGATCGTCGTGGGACTCAGACGCATCGTCCGCGCGCTGGAGCTCTATTCCCAGGAGGTCCGTCGGAGTTACGGACTCACTGCTCCGCAACTCTGGGCACTCAAGACCCTGGCCAGCCGCAACTCACTCACCATTGGCGAGCTGGCCGGGCAGCTCCTGGTGCACCAGAGCAGCGCCTCTCTTTTGGTCCATCGATTGGAGCGCCGCGGCCTGGTGCGCCGCACCCGTGTCCGGGACGACCGTCGGTTCGTGCGGCTCGAGCTCACGGAACGGGGTGCCGCCCTGGCCGCCGCCGCCCCCGCCCCCGCTCAAGGCCGCCTGCTGCACGGTCTCGGGGCGATGTCGCCCGCCCGCGTCCACCGCACCTGGCGGGCTGTCGAGGACCTGGTGCGCATCATGGAGGCGGAGAACGTGGAAGCACGCTTCTTCTTTGCCGATGGCTGAGATGAAGCTCCGCCGGCTCCGGCTGCCGATTCGGGGCTTCGGCGCGGAGTCCACTCAGGCCGACGTCGAGGTCCGGACACTCACCGGGAAAGACCGGCTTCGCCGAGGGGCTCTCTGGCCAGCTGTCGGGCTCGGCGTCGCCGTCGCGGTCCTGCCGATTCCCATCGTGCACCTCGCCGTCCCGCCCCTCGCGCTCGTCAGCGGGTTTGTGTTCGGCGTCCGTCGCGCGCTGCAGCGGGAGATCTTCGCGAGTGCCCATGGCCCTTGCCCCTTCTGTGGAACGGAGCAGACCCTGGGGCTGACTGGGGCGAAGTACCGCCTCCCACGCGACCTCAAATGTGGTCACTGTCTCCGGTCCCTGACGATTGAAGCCGCCTGATCCGGTCGCTGGGCTGATCACAGGCGTCACCATCATGAAGGCCCCGAGCGCTGTGGGGGAGAAACAGGCGGGCTTCCTATTGGCCTAGGCGGGTCTGCGTCGCTTCTTCATTTGGAATGCATAGGACGGACGCGCGGCCCTCCTCCCGGTCCCCACGCGATGCCTCACCGCTCACCGCCGTAGGGATCCTTGACCCGCTTGAGTCCCGTCACCCCCCGTTCGGCTGTCACTTCCCGCTCCACCCGCTTGCCCAGTTGGGCCGCGAAAAAGGCGAGCACATTTTCGGGTCGGATACGACGGGTGGCGTGAAGCGCCCGACGGACATCATCCTCACGGCGACCATCCAGCACTGCTTCCACCCGCGCCAGCGTCAGTGCCGGATCAAGTGCCCGCAGCTGGCGGGCGACCGCGGCCGGGAATGGCAGCTCCGGCGCCGGCGGGAAGCGCTCCACCCCGATGCGGCCCGGCATCACGGCCGGTCGCGGGAACCGGACGAAGAGCGGCTGGGTGAAATGCGGATGCCGCACCATCAACTCGCCCTTGGGAAGCGCTGCGAGTTTCGCCTTCGTGGCGGGACTCAATGTGGCATAGCCCGGGCTCGCAACCTCATCCATGTCCATCCGCCCCAGCAGGCTGGTTCCCGCGTTCCCCACCACCCGCCTCAATACCTGAGAACGGAACTGCTGGGCGGAAAAGAGCACCAGCCCCAGGTAGCGGCCGCGCTCGGAGAGATCGAGCAGCATTCGGCGCACATAAGTGTCGGGCCCGTCGGTCGGAGCGTACTTGTTGAGCTCGTCCACGAACACCACCACGTGCTCAACGCCCAGGTCGCGCCGCTCCAGATGCTCCCTGAGTTTGGACACGATTCGTGCAAAGACCAGGTCCTGCGCCAGGGGGTCGAGTCCCGCAACATCCACCACGTGGACGCTGCGGTCGCTGATCTTGCCCCATGGGAGATCGCTCGCCTGACCATCATCGGTAACCAGGCCCTGGGCCCTCACGCTGATGTTGCCCAGCCGGTTGCGCACCTTGCGGATGGTCGCGAGATGGTGGTTGCGCCAGACCTCGCTGCCCTTGGCCTGCACTTCCATGAACTCGAATACCCGCCGAAAGAAGTCCTCAAGGTCCGCGAAGCTCTTCACCTCGAGTGGCCGGTCCGCAAGGGTGACATCGCTGAACTCGCGACCGACTACCCGCTCGCCCAGGAAGTCAATGAATGCGCCCGCCTTGGCATCGACGTCGTCGCGGTTGAGCAGCACCTCGGCGTAGTCGAGTACTTCCCGCAGCCCCCAGACCAGGGGGACAGTGTTCGCCGCGAGTGCCTCATTGGTTCGGAGGGTGTTCAGGTTCACACCGTCGGGCTTGTACGGCGCGTAGTAGCACACGTTGGCGAACGGCTCCGCCGAGAGTCCCATGCGGTGGTAGAGTCGGCGGTCAGCATCCGTCAGTTCGCCCGGCTGGTCAAGAAAACACAAGTCCGGGCCCTTCACATTGAAGCAGACAGCGGCGACACTGCCCTTCGCCTCGGGGAAGGTCTGGAAGATGCTCGAAAGCAGGAATTCGACCGCGCTCGTCTTGGTGGCGAGGCCGGATACCCCGGTGATATTGAGGTGCGCGGCTTCGGGCCCCAGCAGAAAGTCGGCGTCCAGATAGACGGGGGATTCCATCCCGCCGGCGGCATAGACTCCCGCAGGGATGCCGGTGGATTTCCCGGGCTGAGTGAACGCGTCCATGCGGAGCGCCGTGACCACATCGGTGTCGGTCGCAAGCTGGACGGCCCCGAGTGGCACCGGCTGCAGCGGCTCTTCGGGAAGCTGGCGCAGCACCGCTGCAGTATAGAGCCGGATCTCGGCCCGTTCCGTGGGCGCGTTGCCGGCGACCGCCGGGTCGCCGTCGGCGCCGATGACGTCGTGGATCGGGGTCAGGAGATCCGAATAGGCGAACCCGTCGGTGACGATCCCGAAGACCGTGCGGCCCGGGGCGTCCACCCTGACAATCGCCCCGATCCCCACCGGAGACTCACGCGCGGTCCAGAAGTGGAACTGATGCGGGGTGGAGGGCTTGAGCTCGGTGGCAACGACGCGGCCGATGGGAGCTGGAGGCGGGGCTATCATGGAGCCTAAAGATAGTGAGGAGTGAGGAGTGACGAGTAAGAGGTGAGCGGCGAGCGTGGTGAGAAGCGGGAGTGGCTCCACTTGACAACACCCAAGTGCCACTAAACGCCACTCCTCACTCCTCACTCCTCACTCCTCACTCCTCACTCCTCACTCCTCACTCCTCACTCCTCACTCCTCGCTTTCACCGCTCACCCTCAGATACTGCTCCACCGCCCGGATCCCGTAGAGGAGCCGATCCCATCGCGGATCGGGCGCGCTGAGGGGCGAGCGCTCGGCGAGCAGCCAGCGCGACAGTTGGTCGGCCCCCTCGCGAGACCTCACGGCTGGAGCCGCCTCAACCCGAATCAGGCCGTGCAGCAGGTCCCTCCCCTCCCACGGCCAGAGCCGGAGCGCCCAGGAGTGAACCGGCGCTACCTCATGTCCCGGCGGGCTGGAACAGCGGAGAGCGATGCCCCGGTGGCAGGCGAAGGTACTGTTCGAGATCGGTATCGGCGAATGGGAGCGTGGCGTGGCTCTTGGCGATACCGAGCATGCGGGGATCGCTGGCCCATTGAGGACTTTCGGCCAGCGAACCGTCTACCAGGAGCCAGGCGTTGGAGGCGCTGCGGTACCGGTGGCCGAGCTCCACTTCGAGCCGCCCGCGCGCCGCATCGACCTCGCGGCGCGCCAGCTGGAAATCGCGGACCGGATGCGCGGGGCTGTCGTCCGGAAGCGCCACGGCGGCATGCTCCTCGATCGCGCCCTCCAGCTGTCGAAGCACCTCAGGGCGAGCAATCAAGAGCCGTCGCCGCGCCACTTCCGCCACATGCAGCTGGCGGTCTCGCCGCTCCAGCACGCCCGCGGCGATCTCCGCCACCATGACCGGGCTGGCGCCCGCGTAGGCCATCACCTCGTAGCGCTGGGTGCCATCCAGAAAGGCCACCGTCCCGGGCCAGGACTCCGCGTTGCCGACGGGATGCCCGGCGATTGGCAGGTCTTCCAGGAGGCGGCCGAGCCGGATGGTTGCCTCCTCTGCCCGCCCTTCACTCGCCGCGGGGATCCAGGAAGCCGGTGTGAACCCGCGGGCGGTGACCGCACGGCGGAGTCGAGTCCAGTTCGGCCGCGGCACCTTACGCGGCTTTCGCTCCCAGCTTTCGAATGAGTCCGAGAATGCGGTCGAGGGCTGTTTCGAGGTCCTTGTCCGAGGTGGCGTAGCTCATGCGCACCCAGCGGTCGTCGCCGAACGCGGCGCCGGGCACCATCGCCACCCCCGCAGCCATGCCCTGTTCGCAGAACGCCGAGCCGGTGCAGTCGTGCCCCGGGGTGACACCGTCGACCCGGAAGAAGAAGTAGAATGCGCCCGGTCGGTTCCACGAACTCCACCCCCGGCGCCTCGCTCCGAAAGCGGGCGACCACCGCGATCGCGGCGGCGCCGGAAGGCGGCCACCATCTTCTGAACGTCCTTTTCGACCCCTTCGTCCACGAACGCCGTCGCCGCGGCCCACTGGGCAGGATGATTGGCGCCGGTGGTCATCTGCGACTGCAGCGCCGCCATCGCCTTCACAATGGGCATGGGTGCGTACGCCGCGCCGATCCGCCATCCGGTCATGGCAAAGGCCTTCGCCGCACCGTAGATGAGCACCACCTTGTCGAGCAGCTCGTCCGGCAGGTCGAGAAACGAAGGCGCGGGACCGTTCCCGTAGTAGATCCGCCGGTAGATCTCGTCATCGATGACCCAAATGCCGCGTTCGTGCGCCCATTCAGCAATCGCTCGGAGTTCGGTCGCGGAGTAGGTGGCCCCGGTCGGATTGCACGGCGAATTGATGATTAGCCCCTTCACTAGCTTGTCGTACTTCGCTTCCAGATCCTTCACGCTCACCTTGAGACCCCATTCCGGATCACCGGGCACCATGACCGGCTCGGCCCGGCACAGATGCACAATCTGCGGGTAGGAAACCCACGCCGGCGACGGGATCAGCACCTTGTCCTTGGGACCGAAGAGCGTGAAACAGGCGTTGAAGATCGAATGCTTCGACCCGGAGCTGATCACGATCTGATCCGGATTGATCGCCCGGCTCCCGGACATGAGCGAGAGGTTGCGGGCCACCGCGGCGCGGAGCTCCGGAATCCCGATGTTCGGAGGGTACCGGGTGTAGCCCTTGAGAATCGCCGCGATGCCGGCGTCGGAGGCGGCCTTGGGAGTGTTGAAGTCCGGCTCACCTACACTCAGGTCAACGATGTCCTGGCCCTCAGCGCGCCGTCGCTTGGTCTCGGCACTGATGGCGACAGTCTCGGATGGTTTCAGGTAGGCGATGTTCGACGACAGGCTGTCCGACATGCTGGGGTCCGGTCTTCATCGGGGATGGCGGCACAGCAGTGCACGCATGCAGGGCGAGGGGTCTTCTCACCGCGAACGGCGAAAAATCCCAACCTCGTCGGGGGATGTCAACTGGCTTGCAGCCGCCGCGCCGATTAGCTTCGAGCCTCGCAGGTGAACGGGCT
The DNA here is from genome assembly GCA_963748035.1 of uncultured Gemmatimonadales bacterium. Classification (GTDB taxonomy): domain Bacteria; phylum Gemmatimonadota; class Gemmatimonadetes; order Gemmatimonadales; family GWC2-71-9; genus JADJOM01. The sequence goes on from CAVVHO010000006.1 coordinate 144,874, forward strand.
GTTTGACAACCGAGGATGGCGATGTCTGGACTCGAGGAATTCAATCTCGCGCCGCCCGTTGGGGCGGCGCCTTGAATCATTCGGTTACACCGCGGCGGACGCCGCGATACGCGAGCTGGTAACTGCTGCGGCCCGCGGCACCAACCTGGTCCTGGCCGCACCACCCTCGGCGCGCTATGCCGTGCCCGCGCTGGCGGGCGTGGTGAGCGCTTTGGTCGGAACGGCGGACATGGGGCTGATCCTCGCCCCCGAACACGCCTTGGCCGAGTGGGCCGCCATCCTCCTGCCACTCACCGATGCTGCGGGACTCCCCGCACTCGCCGCGCACCAGCCAAGTCGGGCGGCTCGCAGGCTTCGCGAGGGAAAGCTCCGCCTCCTGCTTGCCACTCCCGCCACTGCCTTGGCTTTGCTCGAGCGTAGCGCGCTCAAGACCGACCGGATTCGCCACGTGGTGCTGGCCTGGCCAGAACTGTTCGAATCGGATAGTGCGCTCGAAGCCCTGATGCAGGATGTGGCGACGGATGCCCAGCGAATCCTCGTGCCCGCCGCGTACCGCGCAGGACATCCGCTGGTGGAGCGGTACGCCCGCCGGGCGCTCGTCGCCGGTCCGCTCGCGACCCCGGCGGCTCCGGTCTCCGAAAAGGCCCCCGTTCGGGTTGCCATGACGGGCTGGGCCCAACGCGCGCTGGCATTGACATCGCTCATTGAGGCAGAGGATCCCGCTTCGTTGGTGATCTGGTGTCTCGACCGACATAGCGCGATCGAGGCGGGGGTCAGATTGGCGTCGGCCGATCCGTCGGTCCAAATCGCCACCGGATCCTGCCCCAAGGCCGGACTGATCGTCGCGTGGGACATCCCCTCTCCTTCCCAACTCGCCGAGCTCTGCGAAGCCGGCGATCTGGTGCTGCTCGCGCCCCCCCATGCCACCGGATACCTCGCCGCCGTAGCCGGAAAACAGTCGATCGTCCGGCTGGGTGGCGCGACCGATCAGGCCCGGGACGAGTCGGCCCGCCGTCGCCAATCGATTCAGACCGAGCTCGAGCGCGCCGATCCGGAGGGATCGCTCCTGGCGTTGGCGCCTCTGTTCGAGCGTCACGACCCGGCGCTCATTGCCGCGGCACTCTATCGCCTCTGGCTGGCCAAACCGGTGGCGGTGGCTGCCACTCCGGTCCCAGCGATCGAACGAATGGGCCGGGTCTGGGTGGGTGTGGGAAAGAAGGATGGCGCGGGGCCGGCCGACCTGGTTGCGGCGCTCAGCAAGGACGTGGGCGTGGACGCGGCCAACATCGGCCGTATCGAGATCCGAGAGATGTTTTCGCTGGTTGAGGTTCCCGCGACGCAGGCAGAACACATCGCGCGAGAGCTATCTGGAAAGACGATACGCCGGCGGCGGGTGGTGGCGAAAGTCGACCAGGGAGGGCCTACCGCCGGTTCACGAGGTCCTTCAGGCTCTTCCCCGCGCGGAAAACCGGTGCGACCGAGGCCTTGATGGTCATGGCGCGTCCGGTCCGGGGATTCCGGGCGGTGCGCGCCTTGCGGCGCCGGGGCTCAAAGCTCCCGAACCCGGTGATCTGAACCTTCCGCCCGCGCCTGAGCTCGGCGACGATCATACCCTCCGCGCCGAACACGGCATCCACCATGCGCGCCGCCTCCGACTTGGGGCGGCCGAGCAGGTCGGCAAGCGCGCGGACCAGCTGTTGCTTGTTCACGCGGCACTCCAGGTTGAGACTCGGGCAGGTGGGGGGCGGGAGTATAGCAACGCCTTCTTTGCCGCCGCAAGCGTCGCTTGACCCGATCCCGCTGTCGCCGTATCCTCACGCTCCCTCCCGCCAACAGAGGCCAACTGGATGTACCACGGGTCGCGCCCCGGCTGGATCGAAGTGATCACCGGCGTGATGTTCAGCGGCAAGAGCGAAGAGCTGATTCGCCGCGTGCGCCGTGGCATCATTGCGCGTCGCCGGGTACAGGTGTTCAAGTCACACCTCGACGCGCGGTACGCCTTCCTCTATAGCGTTTCCACCCACGATGGCCGGGAGATCGAGGCGACGCCGGTGGACTCGGCCGCCGAGATCTTCCGCCTGGTCCGTCCCGACACCGAGCTGGTGGCGATCGACGAGGCTCAGTTCCTCGATCCGGAGATCGTCACGGTTGCGAGTGCGCTCGCCGCTCGTGGGGTCCGGGTGATTCTTGCTGGCACCGATACTGACTTTCGAGGCGAGGCCTTCGGCGCGATTGGTGACCTGCTCGCGATCGCGGAGTCCGTGGACAAGCTCCAGGCCATCTGTGTCATCTGCGGCGATCTCGCCACCCGCAACCAGCGGCTCGTGGATGGTAAGCCGGCCCGCTACGACTCGCCGACCATTCTCGTGGGCGGCCGCGAGTCGTACGAGGCCCGTTGCCGCCATTGCCATCGCGTGCCGCGGAAGGATGAGGATCAGACGGCGTTGTTGTAGCCGAAGGGCTGTCGGCTATCAGCTATCGGCTATCGGCTGGGCCGCTTCTCGATCCTGGTCGCGCCCGAAGGCGGGATTCTTGAGTCCTAGCTGATAGCCGATAGCTGATAGCCGATAGCTCCTTCCCCCCCATGCTCAACGTCGCCCTCACCGGTAACATCGCAGCGGGCAAGTCCACTGTAGCGGAGCTCTTTCGCCGTTGGGGGGCGGTGATCATCGACGCCGACCAACTGGTGCGCGAGGTGCAGGCTCCAGGCTCACCGGTCCTAGCCGCGATCGTGGCCCGCTTCGGCAGCGGTGTCCTCCTCCCCGACGGCTCCCTCGACCGGGCGCGGCTCCGAACGATCGTGATGTCGGACCCGGAGGCCCGCCATGACCTCGAAGCCGTGGTACATCCGGCCGTACAGGAGCGCCGAAACGTGTTGCTCCACGCTGCCTGGGAGCGCGGCGCCCAGATTGTGATCAACGACATCCCCTTGCTCTTCGAGGCACTCGATCCGGCGGCATTCGATGCGGTTGTGCTGGTGGATGCGCCGGAAGCGATGCGCCTGGAACGGCTGACTCGCGACCGCGGCATGGACCTCGACGCGGCGCGACGCGCCATCGCTGCGCAGCAACCCAGCGGCGTCAAGCGAGAGTGGCGGGGTGGTCCGCGCCGCGAAGGACCGCGGGTGATCGACAACGACGGGGACATGACGCTCCTGGAAGCGCGCACCCGCGCCGTGTGGGACGATCTGGTGGCGCTCAGCAAGTGGTGGTGTGCCTGACCGAATGGGCGGCTTGGCTTCATGTTTATGCAGGGATCGGCGCTACTTGCCCCGGGCTTTTCGACTGCCTATCCTCCCCGCACGAAATCCTTCCGGAGATCCGAGTGGCCAACATTCCCGCCGACCTGCTGTACACGCCGGAGCACGAGTACGTGCGCCGCACCAAGGATCCAGCCATCGTGGAAGTCGGGATCACCGACTACGCGCAGGGCGAACTCGGGGATATCGTGTTCGTTGACTTGCCCAAGCCCGGCGCCAAGTTCGCCCGCATGGCCGTCTTCGGCACCGTGGAGGCGGTGAAGGCGGTCTCCGAGCTGTTCTGCCCGATCTCCGGCGAAATCGCCGAGGCGAATGGCGCCTTGGAAGCCGACCCCGGGGTGATCAATCGCGATCCCTACGGAGCCGGTTGGATGGTGCGACTGCGTCTCTCCGATGCGGCCGAACTGGATTCGCTACTCGATGCCACGGCCTACCAGGCGAAAATCGCGGGATGAATCATCCCGCGTGCTTTCCGACTTGCTCCTGTTCCGACGCCCCGCGCCTGTGTCGCGGGGCGTTTGCTTCCGGCACTCCTTGACAGCTGACCTTCGCCTGATCCCATGACCGACCCCACCGCGCGACCCGACGCTCCCTACACGTTGCTCCGTACCGACCGGTTCGTCCACCGCCATCTCGGCCCCCGGCGCGAGGACATGCAGGAGATGCTCCGGGTGCTGGGCTACGATTCCCTCGAGACCTTCATCGACGCGGTGGTTCCGGAGGACATAAGACTTCGCACCCCACTCGACCTCCCGCCCAATCGGAGCGAGCGCGAGGCGCTGGTGGCGCTGCGCGGGATCGCCGAGCAGAACCGGTTATTCCGCAACTATATCGGCATGGGGTACTCCGGCACGTTCACCCCGCAGGTGATCCAGCGGAACATCCTGGAGAATCCCGGCTGGTACACCGCCTACACTCCGTATCAGGCCGAGATCTCTCAGGGGCGGTTGGAAGCGTTGCTCAACTTCCAGACCGTTGTGTCCGATCTCACCGGCCTGCCGGTGGCCAACGCTTCCATGTTGGACGAAGCCACCGCGGCGGCGGAGGCGATGAATCTCACTTACGCGGTGAAACGCGTGACGGGAACCCCGGTCTACCTGGTGGACGACGGATGTCACCCACAGACCATCGCCGTCGTGAAGACCCGCGCCTGGGCGCGCGGGATCACCATCCGGGTGGGGCGAGCCGAGGACTTCAGTTTCGATCCCGACGTGATTGGCGCGCTGGTGCAATACCCTGCTACTGACGGTGGCATCCGCGATTTCCGGCCGCTGGCCGAACGGGCCAGAAAAGCCGGGGCGCTGGTCACTACCGCGACCGACCTCCTCGCCCTCACCATGCTCGTGCCGCCCGGGGAATGGGGGGCGGACATCGCGGTTGGCAACTCACAGCGCTTCGGCGTGCCGATGGGGTTCGGTGGCCCGCACGCGGCATTCTTCGCGGCACGGGATGAATACAAGCGCCATCTGCCAGGACGGATCATCGGCGTCTCGAAGGACTCGAGCGGTCGCCTGGCGTTGCGAATGGCGCTGCAGACCCGCGAGCAGCACATCCGCCGCGACAAGGCGACGAGCAACCTGTGCACCGCGCAGGTGCTGCTTGCGGTCATGGCGAGCATGTACGCGGTGTATCACGGCCCGGGAGGGCTCCAGCGGATCGCGGACCGGGTGCACACCCAGGCGAAGATGCTGGCCGCCTCGCTGCGCCAGCTGCGGTATCACGTAGTGCACGAACACTTCTTCGACACCGTGGCCGTGGAGGTGCGTCCGGCCAACCTCTCGAGGATCCTGGATGCGGCACGCTCTCGGCGAATCAACCTCCGCGTGCTGGATACGCAACACCTCGCGATCGCACTCGACGAGACCGTGTCCGTGGCCGACCTGTCGGATCTAATCTCGATCTTCTCGCTCGATGTTGCCTTGCCGCACATGCTGGGGGACAGCGCCTCTCACGTGCGCCCGGGAATCCCCGACGCCCTGCGCCGGTCCACGCCCTTCCTGACCCATCCCGTCTTCCACCGCTGTCATAGCGAAACGGAGATGCTGCGCTACATCAAGCGGCTCGAGGTCAAGGACCTCTCGCTCACGTCGGCGATGATCCCGCTCGGCTCCTGCACCATGAAGCTCAATGCCACGACCGAGATGATGCCGGCGGGCTGGCGGGAGTTCAATCGGCTCCACCCCTTCCAGCCGCTGTCGCAGACCCAGGGATATCTCCAGCTCTTCAACCAGCTGGAAGCTGCCCTGGCCGAAATCACGGGATTCACCCGCGTTTCGCTGCAGCCGAATGCCGGCAGCCAGGGAGAGTTCGCGGGACTCCTGGTGATCCGGAAATACCACGAGTGCCGCGGCGAGGGGCATCGGCGCACCTGCCTCATACCGATGTCGGCGCATGGCACCAATCCCGCAAGCGCGGTGATGGCGGGGCTCGATGTGATACCGGTCGCGAGTGACTCCCTGGGCAACGTGGACCTCGCCGATCTTCGCGCCAAGGCCCAGAAGCACAAGGCCACGTTGGCCTGCCTGATGGTGACCTATCCATCGACCCACGGAGTATTCGAGGCCTCGATCCGGGAGATCTGCCGGATCGTGCACGATCAGGGCGGCCAGGTCTACATGGACGGCGCGAACATGAACGCGCAGGTGGGACTCTGTCGGCCGGGGGACTTCGGCGCCGACCTCTGCCATCTCAACCTGCACAAGACATTCTGCATTCCCCACGGAGGCGGCGGGCCGGGCATGGGACCCATCTGCGTCGCGCCGCACCTGGTGCCTCACTTGCCGGACCACCCGGTGGTCCCCCAGGGTTTTGCGCAGAGCTGCGGGACCGTCTCGGCTGCGCCCTGGGGTAGCCCAGCCGTGCTGCCCATTTCGTATGCGTACATCGCGCTCATGGGGACGGACGGGCTCGTGGAAGCCACGAAGGTCGCCATTCTCAACGCCAACTATGTCGCCCGGCGACTGAGCCAGCACTTCCCGGTGCTCTACAGCGGCGCTCATGGCCTCGTCGCCCACGAATGCATCCTGGACATGCGCGGGTTCAAGCAAACGGCCGGAATCGAAGTGGAAGACATCGCCAAGCGAATCATCGACTATGGCTTCCACCCACCCACGGTCTCGTTCCCGGTGCCCGGCACCCTGATGATCGAGCCGACCGAGAGCGAACCGAAGGAGGAGCTGGATCGCTTCATCAATGCGATGATCGCCATCCGGGGAGAGATCAAGGAAATCGAGGAAGGCAAGGCACCGCGAGAGAACAATCTGCTTACCAACGCGCCGCACACCCTGGTGCAGGTCATCGCCGATCAATGGGACAGGCCCTATTCGCGGGAGCGGGCGGCGTTTCCCATGCCGGGCCTCCGGGAACACAAGACCTGGCCAACCGTCGGCCGGGTGGATGGGGCCTACGGCGACCGCAACCTGGTGTGTACCTGTCCGCCGGTCGCGGAGTACGGGTCATAGGACAGAATTGCCGATTGTCGATTGCCGATTGCTAATTGAAGCGGAGACCCGGAGGGGCGTATGATCGTAGGGTGCGCCGAGAACTCAACGCACGCTCAATCAGCAATCAACAATCAGCAATCGGCAATCCACTGGTCTCTCCTCCACGACCCCACCCCCCGCCCGGGCTGGTGGCACATGGCCCTCGACCTCGCGTTGCTTGAAGAGGCGGCGTGCACCGGCATGGGCTTCGTGAGACTGTACCGCTGGGAGCCATGGTGCCTGTCCTTCGGACGCCACGAACCGGCCCTTCACCGCTACGATCGCGAGCGGATCGAGCGTCTGGGACTCGACACCGTTCGGCGACCCACGGGTGGACGCGCGGTCTGGCACGCGCGAGAGTTGACCTACTCAGTCGCGGCCCCGGTTGCTCGCTTCGGCACGCTGGTCGAGACCTACCGGGCGATTCACGCGACGCTTGCAGCCGCGGTGCGGCGACTCGGCGCCCCGGCCACCCTGGCTCCGAGCAGTCGGCCGGTCGCGGTATCGGCCGGGGCCTGCTTCGCGAGCCCGGCAGGAGGCGAGGTCCTATCCCTCGGGCGCAAGCTGGTGGGAAGCGCGCAGCTCAGACAGGGCAATGCGTTCTTGCAGCATGGCAGCCTCCTCCTCGAGGACGATCAGCGAGTGATCAGTGACCTGTCCCTCGATGGCGCTCCGTTGGCGGATGCGATCACCTTGAGCGCCGCGACAGGCCGGGCGGTGAGTTTCGCCGAAGCCGCCGCGGCTGTCGCCGCCGAGTTGCCGGGATGGGGTGGAACCTGGTCCGCCGATGCCGGCTTGGAGCCGGCACCGCTGGCGGCGCGACACGCGGATCGGTTCCGCGACCCGACATGGACATGGCGCCGATGACCGGGAGACGACTACAATAAAAGGCATGACGCGCCGTCTCCGGCTGCTCACCCGGCTGTTTCCTTCCCTATTTGTCGCCCTTCCCGTAGCCGCCCAGTCTCCCCCGGCAGCCACGCTGGTGATTGCGGTCGCTGGCGACCCCGCGAGCCCGGTACCCACGCTGTGGCGCAACGACCAGGGCAACCGGGAACTCTCCGATCTGCTCTTCCTGCGGCTCGCCGATCTGGGCCCGGGGCTCAGCACCATCGACGAGAAGAGCTTCGTACCGCGGCTTGCCCGCCGCTGGCAGCGTCGCGATGCTCTGACCCTCGTCTTCGAACTGGATCCGCGGGCACGGTGGCACGACGGTACGCCAGTCACCGCACACGATGTTGTCTTCACCCTTGAACGGGCGAAGAACCCGGCGCTGAGTCCGCAGACCTCGACCTTGCTTCGCCGGATCAGCAGCGTGACGGCCGAGACGGAGGGGCGGCTGGTTGTCCGATTCAGCCAGTCGTATCCGGAGCAGCTCTACGACGCGACCTACCATGTGCCGCCGCTGCCATCCCATCTCCTGGAGAGCATCACCGCCGAATCGCTGGCGACGTCGCCGTTCGTGAGCCGACCAATTGGCGACGGGCCCTACCGTTTCGTGCGGCGCCAACCTGGGCAATTGGTTGAGCTGGCCGCAAACACTGAGTTCTTCCTCGGGGCGCCCCGCGTCACCCGTGTGATGTTCCTTACGGCCAAGGATCCCGAGGCCCGGGCGAACCTCCTCCTGACGGGGGACGTCGACGCGATCGACAACATCTACGCGCTCCCCAACTGGGCTCGGCTCGAGGCACTCCCCGCTTTCCAGTACTATCCGGTCCCGGGCCCCACCCTGGTTTACGCCAATTTCAATCAGCGCGACCCGGCCGACAGCGCATCGCCGCACCCCATCCTGGCTGATCCTGCGGTCCGACGGGCCCTGCTCCTGGCCCTGGACCGCGCCGAGATGATTCGTGCGGTCTACGGTCCGCTGGCGCGAGTTCCGGATGGACCGCTCTCCGCCATCCTCAACCGTTCGGTGGACGGACCAGCCCCGATTCGTCGCGACACGGCCGGCGCGCGCCGGCTGCTCGCATCTCATGGGTGGCTGGACCACGATGGCGACGGCGTTCTTGACAAGGCCGGCAAGCCGCTCGCCTTTTCGATCATGATTCCGAGCGTGGTCGCCTCCCGAGTCGCGCTCGGGACACAAATGCAGGAGGCGTGGCGGCGCCTTGGCATTGGAGCCGCTCTCGACGTTGTCGAGCGCAACATATACGTCGAGCGCCGGAACGCCGGGCAGTTTGACCTCGAACTGAGCGCCTCATCACAAGACCCCACACCCTCGGGCCTGGTGCAAAGCTGGACCTGCGCCGGCATCGGCGGCAGCAATGTCTCTCACTATTGCGACCCGAAGGTGGATTCGCTGCTCGCTCGCGCTGGCGTGGCGACGCCGAATCAGGCCAGTCAGCTCTACCGCGAGGCCGTGCGCCAGATCGCCGATGACGTTCCCGCCATCTTCCTCGCAGCGCCAGTGTTCGGTACGCCTGTGCACCGGCGCTTCACCAACGTCGTAGTGCGTCCGGAATCCAGTTGGTCGCTCGTTTGGCAATGGGCGCTCAGACCCGGGCAGCAGATCGACCGGGACCGGCCGTGAATCGGTGGGTCGTGCGCCGGGTCGGCCAGGCCCTCGTCACCTTCCTCCTCGCAGCGACCCTCGCCTTCTTCCTGATGCGCCTGACACCGGGCGACCCGCTCGTCCGGCTTACCGAGGATCGGCCGCTTCCTCCCGAAGCCGTCAAAGCCATCCGTGACCGCTACGGTATCGACAAGCCGCTGCTCACCCAGTTCGGGCGCTTCCTGGGTGGCATCGCGCGCGGAGATCTCGGCGGATCGATCGAACACGGTGGCCGCCCTGTTACCGCGCTGATCGCTGAACGCCTGCCCGCCACGGCGATCCTCGGCGGGACCGCCCTGGCCCTCAACTTTCTCCTTGGCATCAGCATCGGCGTATTTCAGGCAACTCGCCCCGGAACGACGATGGATCGCGGCCTCACCCTTGTTTCCCTCACCGCCTACGCGATGCCCTCGTTCTGGCTTGGCCTGGTGCTCGCGTGGGCGTTTGGCACGGAGCTGCACTGGCTCCCTGTCGCCTTCATGCATGAGCCCTGGCTGGCTTCAGACGCGCCACTGGTCGTGCGCCTCGGCGACCTCTTGCGACACCTGTTGCTCCCCGCGCTTACCCTTTCACTTGTCACCTTCGGCGCCACTGCCCGATACCAGCGGGCCGCGATGCTCGAGGCCCTGTCGCTCGATTGCGTCCGCGCCGCACGGACCCGCGGACTGCCCGAACGGGCCGTACGCTGGCGGCATGCGTGGCGAAACGCCGTAGGTCCCATGCTCGCGCTCTTTGGGCTCTGGCTGCCACTCTTGGTGGCCGGCTCGGTGTTCGTCGAGGCGGTCTTCGTGTGGCCCGGCCTCGGAACCCTCGCGGCCGAGGCCATCGCCAGCCGCGACTATCCGGTGATCATGGGAGCAACCATCCTGGTCTCGGCCGCAGTCGTACTGGGGAGCCTGGTCGCTGATTTGCTTCACCGCTGGCTCGACCCACGGCTCGGCGACCGCATGAACCCCAGCTGGCGAGCCATCTGGAGCGATAGCGGCGGCCGCTTTGGAATCGTCCTGCTTGCCGTGCTGTCGGCCATCGTGATCCTCGGGCCGGCGGGGCTCCCGGACCCGCGCGCCATGCCGGACATCGCCCACGGTGTGTTGCTCGCACCGAGCAGTGCCCATTTCCTGGGCACCGATCATCACAGCCGCGATGTCCTCTCCCGCGTGGTCTGGGGAGGCCGGGTGTCACTGGCTGTGGCAATCGGCGCCGTGGCCCTGTCCGTCACCGTGGGAGCACTCGTCGGGTTGATCGCCGGCTACGCCGGCGGGCTGGTGGATGGCGTGCTGATGCGCCTGGTTGATGCCGCGCTCGCGGTACCCCGTCTGTTCCTGCTGCTCATCATGGTCGCGATCATGGAGCGGATCCCGCTCGGCGTACTCATCCTCACTATTGGCGTCACAGGATGGTTCGGCACGAGTCGCTTGGTGCGGGCCGAGGTACAGCGGCTTCGCACGCTCGACTTCGTGCGTGGCGCACAAGCGCTGGGAGCCAGCCGCCGCCGGATCATCTTTCGCCATCTGTTGCCTGGTGTTGCGGCGCCGCTGGCCGCGGCCACAACCCTGGCGGTTGGCGACGTGATCCTGCTCGAGGCGGGACTCTCGTTTCTCGGACTCGGCGTGCAGCCGCCAACCCCGTCATGGGGAGGGATGATCTTCGATGCCAAGCCGTACTTGGTTACGGCGCCGTGGACGAGCCTCGCGCCCGGTCTGGCAATCGTCCTGACGGTGCTCGGGGTGAACCTGGTTGGCGAAGCCCTCACCCGATCCGCAGGCGGGTTCCGGATATGACGGCCCTGCTCGAGATCCGCGACTTGCGAGTGAGTTTCCCGGGGAAGACTGGCGCCATCAGCCCGGTGGATGGCCTGAGCCTCTCGATCGCGCGGGGCGAGACTCTCGCCCTGGTCGGCGAGTCCGGCGCCGGAAAGAGCCTCACCGCGCTCGCGGTGCTCCAGCTGTTGCCGCCGGCTGGGAGAATCGAGCCGCCCAGCGTGCTGCGCCTGGAGGCGACCGACCTGCTCGCCCTCAAGGGCGAAGCACTTCGCCGAATTCGGGGTCGCCGCATCGGGATGGTATTTCAGGACCCGATGACCAGTCTCAACCCCGTCCTGACCGTGGGTGACCAGATCAGTGAGACGATTCTGGCTCACTTCCCCCTGCCGCCACGGGAGGCCAGGCAGCGTGCCGAGGCCCTGCTGGTCGAGGTAGGCCTCGGGGATGGGAGCGGACGGTACTCCAACTATCCCCACGAGTTGAGCGGCGGCATGCGACAGCGGGTCATGCTGGCGATCGCGCTGGCCGCCGAGCCCGAGCTGCTGATTGCCGACGAGCCGACGTCCGCGCTCGATGTGACCGTACAGGCCCAGATCCTGGAGCTGATCGACCGGTTACGCGCGGCCCATGGCATGGCCATGCTCCTGATCACCCATGACCTCGGAGTAGTCGCCGGCCGGGCCGACCGAGTCGCGGTGATGTACGCCGGTCGCATCGTCGAAGAGGCGCCGACGACTGAGTTGTTTCTGCACCCGGAACACCCCTACACCCAAGGGCTCTTCGCCTCGCTACCCCGGCTTCGAGGCAAGCGGATACCGCTCCGGCCGATTCCGGGCACCGTACCGGTACCGGGCCAGTGGCCCGCGGGATGTCGTTTCCATCCGCGCTGCCCCAAGATCATGCCCATCTGCACGACTGAACCACCAGAAGTGAGGCTGGGTCCGGCCCGAAGCATGCGCTGTTGGCTGGGAGTGAAGCCGTCGTGAGCGCACCGACCCGCTGCTGGTGGTTCGAGACCTGGTGAAGCACTACCACCGGCACGGGTTGCTGCGGCCGCGGGCGCCGGTCCGGGCGGTTGATGGGGTGTCATTTGAAGTGAGCCATGGGGAAACGCTGGCGCTGGTGGGAGAGACTGGATCGGGCAAATCCACCTTGGGGCGGACCGTCCTTCGGCTCGAACCCGCGACCAGCGGGTCAGTCGTATTTGAAGGTCAGGATATCTTGGCCCTGTCGCCCCGTCCACTGAGGGCGTTGCGACGCAAGATGCAGATCGTCTTTCAGGATCCTTCAGGCGCCCTCAACCCGCGCATGACGGTCGGAACGGCGATCGCGGAAGGATTGGAGATTCATCGGCTGTTGCCCCGATCGGAAATCCCGGGGCGCGTCGCGTCATTGATGGAGGAGGTAGGGCTCGATCCGGTGGCAGCGAACCGGTACCCCCGCGAGTTCTCCGGCGGTCAGCGGCAGCGTGTGGGGATCGCGCGGGCGCTGGCGGTAGGGCCGACGTTCCTGGTACTCGACGAACCAGTGTCTGCTCTCGATGTGTCGGTACAGGCACAGGTTCTGAACCTGCTGCTGGATCTGCAGCAACGCCGCAACCTGGCTTTTCTCTTCATCGCGCATGATCTAGCCGTAGTGAGGCAGATCGCGCACCGAGTGGCGGTGATGTATCTCGGCCGCATTGTCGAATGCGGCCCAACAGACGAGGTGCTGACCAAGCCGCGCCATCCGTATACGAAGGCTCTGCTCTCGGCGGCACCGGAGCCGGACCCAGGAAGCCCAAGAACCAGAATCCTGCTTCCCGGCGAGCCGCCCGATCCGTCACGCCCGCCGGCCGGGTGCCGTTTCCACCCTCGCTGCCCGCATCCGGAAAAAGACGACCGCTGTGTCACCCAGGAGCCACCGCTTCGCCCCCTGGGCCAAGTCGAGGTCGCCTGCCATTACGCCGCCTCGGATGGCTGAGACTCAAGCAAGCCAGTGTGCTGGCGTCCAGCGTTGAACCCATCCGTACGGCCCGCTTCAATTCCCCGTGTCCAAGCCAGTGTGGACAGATGTGTTCACGCGACGTGTCAGAGACACGACAGTGAATCCTCATTTCCGGCGCGCGCGTGCCATAACTCATTTTGCTACAATATGTTATGACGTCAAGCCGCTCCCGACACCTGCAGCTGCCATCGGCATGGGTATTGCACTTAGTGAGGACGACATCATTCAGGGGGTCGGTCCATGCTCAAGGCGCTGTTCGTAATGATCGTGCTCAGCAATGACACCGCGGCCGCGCTTATCCAACGATTGCGACGGGCGACAACCTGAAAGCCAGCCAGTCCTGGCGCGCACGATCTCGGCGGGGCGACCTTGTGGTCGCCCCGTTTTTGTTGGCTCGAGTATCGGTAGCCTGCTCCACGATCCCTTGAACCCCTCTCAATAGAGCTCTCGAGCTCCCCTCGTTTCCAGCCGAGTTTGCAGCAGGCCGGTTGCCGCCTTCCGCAACCATTCCTGTTGCGAAAGCCTGCGCCGTGGTCTAGTGTTTCACCTTTCCCCTGGAGATCCTGCCGATGACGACGACCCTGCAGGACTTGGCGTCGTCCCTCGCTTTCGAAGATCTGCTGATTCGCGCTGATCGAGCCACAGTAGTTGCCTCGCTATCTCGCGGCATGGCCCACGACCTCCGCGGCCCCCTTCAGACGCTCACACTGCTTGCTGACCCACAAATTGAGGTATTTGGTGGCGCGGATAGCGCTCACCTGCGCGTCGCAATCGGCAGAGCCGTGCAGCACCTGGCTGAGACCATCAACCGGTTCAGCCAGGTCTATGCTCCTCAGGAGTCGGAGGCCGCCCCCGTGATCGTGGACGACCTGCTCGGCTACGGGACCGACCTCCAGCGCTATCAGCGCGGGCTACCAGTGGTGGAAGTCGAGCTCCGACTTCCCGGCGGCCTGCCGCCGGTTCGCGGGTTCGAGAGCCACCTCCTGCACGTGCTGCTGAGCCTGATTCTCAACGCCAAGGAAGCGATGGCCGAGCAGCGGGAACCGCGTATCGTCGTCGCGGCATCCGCTCGCGAGGGCGCGGTTCAGGTGATCGTGGAGGACAACGGATCGGGGTTGGAGGAGCCCACCCGCACGAAAGCCTTCGAGCCGTTCTTCTCGACTCGACAGGGTCACCTGGGAATTGGCCTGACCGTGGGACGTTCGCTGGTTGAACGGCAGGGAGGAACCCTGGAACTGGAACGGGCTCAGTCGGGTGGTGGACGGGCGGTGTTGCTACTCCCATCTTGGCGGCGCGGGACTCAGGGGTGAGGCGGGCCTTTCTTTGGTGTAGTCTTGCCCTATGTGTCCATTGTGGCGGAGGCCTCGCGGGAGGCATTGAGTTTGTTGCGCAGGGTGCGCTCACTGATTCCGAGAAGCCTCGCCGCACGGGTGCGGTTCCCGCCCGTCGCCGCCAGGGCCCGCGCGATCGCCTGGCTGGCGAGCTCTTCCAGATTGTATGAGACGGTTGCGGCAGGTGCCGCAGAGCCGTTTCCCGTTCCGACCGCAGATGTGCTGGGATTAGCCAAGCCGTCCCCGGCCCGAGCCAGGGGCCCGGTAGAGACCCCGTCGAGGATTCCCAGAAACACCTCGGGGCGAAGCACCCCGCCACGGGAGAGGATCACCGCACGCTCGACCGCGTTGCAGAGCTCCCGGACATTGCCGGGCCAGGAGTGGCGCATCAGCAAATCGATAGTTTCGGAGGCGACGCTGCTGGCCGTCACGCCCATCTCCGCCGCCGCCCGCCGCGCAAAGTACTGCACAAGAACTGGGATATCTTCGACCCGCTCTCGGAGTGGCGGCGTCTTGATGGGCACGACGTTCAGGCGATAGAAGAGGTCCGTGCGGAAACGGCCCGCGTCGACCTCGGCCTTGAGGTCTCGATTGGTGGTTGCGATGACCCGCACGTCCACCCGGATTGCCTGATGGCCACCCACCCGTTCAAATTCGTGCTCCTGGATCACCCGGAGGAGCTTGGCCTGAAGATCGAGCCGCATCTCCGAAATCTCATCCAGGAGCAACGTCCCACCGTGGGCCCGCTCAAAGGCGCCGGCTGACCGGGCGGTGGCGCCGGTGAACGCGCCCTTCTCATGCCCGAACAGCGCGCTCTCGACCAGCCCTTCCGGCATCGCGGCGCAATTGATAGAAATGAACGGCCCGTCCCGCCGTGGGCTCTGGTCGTGCACGGCCCGCGCGAAGAGTTCCTTACCGGTGCCCGACTCCCCTTCCAGCAACACGGTCGCCTTCGTGGGTGCCACCGTATCGATGATTTCCATGACCAGCCGGAACTGGGGACTATCGCCCACCAGTGCTTGGCTGGATCGGAAACGGTTGATCTCCCGGCGGAACTGCTCGTTTTCACGCCGAAGCCGCACAACCTCGAGTGCCTGCGTCACGGCAATCTCGAGCGTCTCGGGACGAATGGGCTTGGTGAGATAGTCGATCGCACCAGACTTGATCGAAACAACGGCGTGTTCGATGCTGGAGTACCCGGTCATGATGATCACCGGGATCTGGTACCCCTCCTTCTCCAGCACGGAGAGGAGGTCCAGGCCAGTGGCCTCGGGCATTCGGTAGTCGGCGATGATCAGATCGACGGGGGCTCGGGCGATGGTCCTGAGCGCCTCTTCCACGCTGGCCGCGAGGAGAGGCCTGTGTCCGATCTTGGAGAGATGGTGCTCAAGTACGACGCCGGTAGCCGGCTCGTCGTCTACACAAAGGATGGTTGCCATGGCCCCCCGGGGGCGGCTCCGCGGAACGCGACCAAGCGAGTGCCGTTCGGAACGGCAACCGGGTCCGCGGATCGTCCGGAACTCGCTCGTCTGCCTATCGTTGCGCCTCTACCTTCACGTAGCAATCTAGCCCTTGCGGTTGATATTGCCACCTTGTTCCAGGGTTCAACTTGAGAGTTGGGTAGTTGGTGACACGTGAAGTGCGAAATGCTGAGCGCCAAGTGGTATGACATGAGACTCGACAAAATTGTGCCCTTGGAGACCTGAACCCCTCCGTTGCCCGAGTCGCACCGTATTACTAGCCTTCCCCTATGCCTCGCCAGAACATCTCCAGCGGCACACCTTGGGAACCGATTGTCGGGTATTCACGAGCCGTCCGCGTTGGCAACGTAGTTCACGTCTCCGGCACCACCGCGACCGGTCCCGACGGGACGATTGTGGGCATCGGGGATGTCTATGCCCAGGCGGTTCAGGCTCTCAAGAACGTCGCCGCAGCCCTCCGTCAGGCAGGCGCGAGCCTCGAGGACGTCGTGCGCACGCGAACCTACGTCACCAACATTAGCCAGTGGGAAGCCATCGGCCGTGCGCATGGTGAAGTATTCCGCGACATCCGCCCCGCCGCTACGATGGTGGAAGTGGTGCGTCTCATCGACCCGGCGATGCTAGTGGAGATTGAAGCCGAGGCGATCGTTGAGGAGTGAGAAGTAAGGAGTGAGGAGTAAGGAGTGAGAAGTAAGAAGTGAGAAGTGAGGAGTAAGGAGTGAGAGGTGTGGGCGATGAGAAGTGCGAAGGGCCGTAGCTTTCTCACTTCTCACTTCTCACCTCTCATTGCTCGCCACACACTGCCACCGCACACAGCCCATGCCCCAGCCCATCATTGTCGTAGATGCCTTCGCCGACCGGCCCTTTGCCGGGAATCCGGCTGCCGTGTGCATCCTCCCCGGGCCCGCCCCCGATGAATGGATGCGCGACGTTGCGCGGGAGATGAACCTGGCGGAAACCGCCTTTCTGCACCGAGTCGAGGACGGCTGGTCGCTCCGCTGGCTCACTCCGACGGTGGAGGTGGATCTCTGCGGCCACGCGACGCTGGCGAGCGCCCACGTTCTGTGGCAGGACGCGTACATTGGCCGCGACGCCGAGGCCCGTTTTCAGTCTCGCAGCGGGCTGCTCACGGCCCGAAGGGAGGGGGACCGCATCGTCCTCGACTTCCCCGCTAAGCCTGCCAAGGAAACGGCGCCGCCAGCTGACCTGCTCCGGTCCCTCGGGATCACCAAGGCACGTTGGGTCGGCATTAACGCCTTTGACTACCTCGTGGAAGTGGAGAGTGAAGCTGAAGTGCGCGGGCTGGCACCCGACCATTCCGCGCTCGCCAAACTCAAGGTTCGTGGCGCCATCGCGACCAGCCGAGCGGACAAGGGGCGGCCCTACGATTTCGTCTCGCGCTTCTTTGCCCCGGGCTCCGGAGTCAATGAAGATCCGGTGACCGGCTCCGCGCACTGCGCCCTGGCGCCATACTGGCAACCGGTCTTCGGGCGGGACGCGATGATAGGCTACCAGGCCTCGCCGCGCGGAGGCACAGTGCACGTGCGCTGCGACAAGGATCGGGTGCACCTCGGCGGCCAGGCGGTGACCGTCCTTCGAGGGATGCTGGCCTAGCGACCCAACGGCCGGCTCAGGCATCCTTGCGGACAATGTCAAGAGCTTATTCGCGGCATCTCACGTTCGCGCTGCTTCTGGGGCTCGTATCGACGCTCCACGGCCAGGCACCAACGGCACCCGACGTCATCGCCGCGTATCGGCGGCTCAGCGCCCATCCGCCGTGGCCCGGGTTCGACCCTGCGACTGTCCCGGTCGCCATCTTCGACGGCGACACTACCTGGCTCTCGGGCCACCCCCATCCGCCTACCGACACCTTCCGCGCTGGAATCGGCGGCCTATACCGCATGCCCGGTCAGCATCCCCTCGTGAAGGCGAACAGTTCCGTTGAGGTGGACGGGGTTGCCACCGCGACTCTCCTGCTCGATCGGACCAAGCCCGGGACCGCAACAAACTGGGCCGCGACACTGATGCATGAGGCCTTCCACGTCTACCAGCGGACCCAGCACAAGGATTGGACCGCTAACGAAGCGGAACTCTTCACCTATCCGGTGGAGGCCGAAGCTCCCCAGCGCCTGCAGCGGCTGGAGACGGAGGCGTGGCGCCGATCGGTCATCCGGCAACCAAGTGCATGCTGGGCCCGCGCGAGCCTCGAATACCGCCAGCTGCGATTCGGCCTGCTGCCAGTCGGAGCGGTGAGCTACGAGCGTGACACGGAGCTGAACGAGGGCCTGGCGACGTACGTGGAATTTCGAGCCGCGAAGCGCGATACCATCCCCTTCCCCGCCGCGGGGTTTCCGCCGGATGGCATGCGGCTCCGAGCCTATGCCGTCGGGCCCGCAATCGGGCGACTGCTCGACCGCTTCGCGCCGCACTGGCGGGAGCAGCTCGAGCGCGGCCCCACTCGCTCCCTCGACGAGCTGCTCTCCCAAGCGCTCGGCGCTGGGGAGCGCTGCCGGTACCAGCCGGCGGAAGAAGACTCGGTCCGCGACCTCGCCCGCGGAGATGTAGGGCGTATCCGCGCCGGCCGGGAGGCGCTCCGCGATTCCGTGTTGTCTGCCCCCGGCTGGCGCATCGAGGTACTTACCGACTCCGGCTCACCTCTCTGGCCCCAGCAATTCGACCCGTGGAACGTCGTGGCCCTTGAAAGCGGCGCGATCGTCCATCGGCGCTTCCTCAAGCTCTCAAAAGACGGATTGGCAATTGAGGTACTCAACCGGACAGCCCTGACGGTGCCCGCGGGCGAGCATCCGCTCTTCAATGGGATTCGTCAGCTGCTGGTGAGCGGACTGCCGACTGAGCCGACGGTAGAGGAGCGACCCGGAAACGTCGTGGTGACGGCAGATGGAGTGCGGCTGGAGGGGCGCGTGCGTGCAGTGGAACGGACCGGTCAGACGATTCTGCTCAGGGCTGGCCCGTGACCTGCCCAGGGGCGGGAGGCGAACCAGTCGCACCGACCGGTGGCGCCAGGCGTGTGGAGTCGATACCATCCCCCCATGCGCATCTACATCTCGGTGGACATGGAAGGTGTCGCGGGTGTGGTCCACGAGGATCAGACCAATCCCCTCGACCCCCGCTGCGCCGGCGAATACGCTCGTTTCCGCCGCCTGATGACCGAGGAGGCCAACGCCGCGATCAGCGGGGCACTCGAGGGCGGCGCGACGCGGGTCCTCGTCAACGACAGCCACTGGACCATGCGGAATCTCCTCGCCGAAGAACTCCATGCCGGCGCAGAGCTGCTCTCGGGAGGTCCGAAAACTTTCTCCATGATGGAAGGGATTGACCGCGGCTGGGATCTCGCCGCGTTTATCGGCTATCACGCCAAGGCCGGCACTGTCAACGCCGTTCTGGACCACACCTATACCGACATCATCCAGGACGTTCGCCTGAATGGGCAATCCGTCGGTGAGCTGGGGATCAATGCGGCTCTCGCCGGTGCGTTCGGAGTGCCGGTCGGACTCGTCTCCGGCGACCAGGCGCTCGCCGCCGAGACCAAGGCACTGCTGGGCGACGGGGTACGCACCGTACAGGTGAAGGAAGCCGTGAGCCGGCACGCTGCCCGATCACTCCCACCGGCCCGGGCATGCGCACTGATCCGGGAAGGCATGTGTCAGGCTGTCGCACAGACCAGCAAGGGCAACCCGCGGAGTCGTCCCTTCGTGGTGGCGTCGCCAATATCTGTCGAAGTGGATTTCGAACGGACGGTCCAAGCCGACCACGCCGCGATGGCTCCAGGATTCGAACGCCGCGGCCCCCGCACCGTCGGGTTCAGCCACCAGAGCTATGTCGAGGTATTCGGCGCTTTCAGGACAATGTTCAATCTGGGAGGCTTGGCGTAAGCTGGGGCTCGGCGTTGGGCCGTCAGCCGTTAGCCGTTAGCCGTTAGCCGTTAGCCGTTCCGCTGGGCGATGGGCCATCAGCCTTCAGCCGTCAACCGTAAGCCGTCAGCCTTCAGCCGTCAGTTGTTCAATTGATCTGTCCGCCCTGCCCGCCATGTCCGCCCCGACTAGCGCCTTGTCCGCCCTAGCCGCCATGTCTGCCTTTTCCGCCCCGACCGTCCCTACTGATTCTGTTCCGGCTGCATATTGAATCCGGCAATCTTATACTCCGGGCTCAGCACCCACACGACCTGGATCACCATGTCGGGGAGGTTTGAGAACTTGACCCGCCGGAGATAGCGATACCCTCCAGCGACGGCGCTGTCAGGCTTCACCTCTTCGGACAGAATGTCCTCCTCGATGCCACCCTGTTGCTGCACGATTCCCAGAAATTCGAGCAGGTTCGCCGGCGTCTGGCTCTCCTTCTGGCTCTCGGCCATCCGGGAGAATAGACTGTCGGTCTCGGCGAAGTAGAACCACTCGGTGAACTGGCGGCCCCAGAGAAGCGAGGTGGGGTTCGCCGTCACGTCCTGAGCCGACGCTGCCCGAAGCGAGAGAATGCCGAGTAGCCCGGTGAGGGCGAGAGTACGAACCGTCCGCTGGCGCATGATGCTCCCTTGTAAGCAAGACGAGCGATGATCACGGGTCCTACGGGTACTGCGTGTTTCAGGATTCAACGTGCCGGCTTCATTAGTAAGGCTGCTTGCCGTAGCGATCGGAACGAACAGATTCCCGCATCCACGATCAAGCCGATCGAACAAACTAGATGCCCGAATGGCACTGAACCGCGCTCCTGTCGTAGGGAACCGGATCTTGCCCCTTGGCCGACCAAACCAGTCTGTTCCAATCAGGAGTCGTGACGATGATACTGTCCCTGCTGTCGGTCTTGTCGGCCCTGTCCGTCTCGCCCGCATCGTCCTCCCTGTCCGCGCCGCTCGCTGACACCACGCGGAAGAAGACCGACAGCCTGCCGCTCGCACGAACGCGAACCATCGAGTTTGCGACCAGCGAAGGCACCTGGCTCTCACTCGACGTCTCGCCGGACGGCCGTACCATCGCCTTCGAGCTGATGGGAGACATCTACACGCTGCCGATCGCGGGCGGCCAGGCGACCGCGATCACCAGCGGCCCTCCCTTCGATTCCCAACCGCGCTGGTCGCCGGACGGCAAGCGGCTTGTCTTCCTGAGCGACCGTGACGGCAGTGAAAACGTCTGGACGATGAACGCCGATGGAACCGGTATCAAGCAGGTAAGCAAAGGGCGACAACAACCTCTATGCTTCGCCAGAATGGACACCGGACGGCGAATACATCGCGGTCTCCCGCACCAACGGGCCCATCGGCAGCAACTACCAGCTGTGGCTGTTTCACAGGGACGGCGGTCCGGGCGTGAGCCTTACCAAGGACGACAAGGGCGAGCGGGTGCTCGGCTCCGGGCGCGGCACCACCATCAACAGCATGGGCCCCGCCTTCGGGAATGAAGGCCGCTACGTGTGGTATGCCAGAAAGCGCGGCGGATTCGGGTACAATATCGACATCACCCAGTGGCAGTTGGCGATCTTCGACCGGCAGAACGGCAAGATCTTCCCGCAGACCGACGTCTACGGGAGCGCCATGCGCCCGGCTCTGTCCCCCGACGGGCACTGGCTGGTGTACGGTGTCCGCCACGACGGCGAAACGGGGCTCCGGCTCCGCGACCTCACGAGCGGCGACGAGCGCTGGCTCCGCTACCCGGTGCAGCGCGACGACCAGGAATCACGCTTCACCCGGGACCTCCTGCCGGGTTCGTCATTCACCCCGGACAGCCGGGCGCTGGTGACCACCTGGGGCGGGAGGATCTGGCGGGTGGAGCTGGCGGACGGCAAGGCGACCGAAATCCCCTTCACGGCGCGGGTGCGACTCGAACTCGGGCCGCTGGTCAAGTTTCCCTTTCAGGTGGACACCGGGGACATCCTCCTCAAGCAGATCCGGGATCCTTCCGTCTCGCCCGACGGCAAGAGCCTCACCTTCAGTGCGCTCGATCGCATCTACGTGATGCAGCTCCCGCATGGGACGCCCCGCCGACTCACCAGTGACACGGTGCATGAACAGGAACCGAGCTGGTCTCCGGACGGCCGGACCATCGCCTACATCACCTGGAGCAATGCCGGCGGTTACATCCAGGTGGTGGGCGCCGATGGTCGCGGGCAAGCCCGCCAGGCTCACCCCGGC
This sequence comes from uncultured Gemmatimonadales bacterium, assembly GCA_963748035.1. GTDB lineage: Bacteria > Gemmatimonadota > Gemmatimonadetes > Gemmatimonadales > GWC2-71-9 > JADJOM01. The sequence continues at coordinate 166,872 of CAVVHO010000006.1, forward strand.
GCCGGCGTTCTACATGTATCCCGCCTGGTGCCCCGACGGGCAGCGGATCGTCGCACTGCGCGGGCCTCGCGAGGCGCGGGTGACCGAGGGATTCGGACCCGGGTATGACTTGGTCTGGTTGCCGGTCAAGGGAGGGGCTCCCCAACGCGTGGCGCCGGTCAATCCCGACCGGCCGGCCGCACTTCTCCCGCGATCCCAACCGCATCTACCTGTATGAGGCGAGCGACGGCCTGGTCTCCATGCGCTTCGATGGCACCGATCGCCGGGCACATATCAAGGTGACGGGCTTCACGGTCAATGCGCCCAGCGCCGAGCCCAACGCAGCCGACGAGATCCTCGTCTCTCCCGACAGCTCCCGGGTCCTCGCGCTGGTGAACAACTACATCTACCTGATCAACCTGCCCATGACGGGCCAGCAGCCGATCACGATCAACATCGCGGATCCGGCGGCTGCGGTCTTCCCGGCAAGACGGTTGACCAAGATCGGTGGAGACTTCATCGGCTGGGCGGCCGACGCCCGGAGCGTCACCTGGTCGCTGGGCCGGAGCTTCTTCCGGTACCAGATGGCGGCTGCCGACTCATTAACCAAGCTCAAGAGCTCGGTCGATTCGGCCCGCGCTGATTCGGTCAAGGCCCTAGGCGACAAGGCGGATTCGGCTCTCAAGGCCCGGGTGGATTCCCTCGCCAAGCTGCCGGCCTACGAGCCATCCCGACTCGATCTGGCCATCCGCGTTCCGCGCGACGTGCCGCACGGCACCGTGGTGCTGACGGGCGCCCGTATCATCACCATGAAGGGCGACGAGGTCATCGAGAAGGGCGATATCGTGATCACCGACAATCGGGTTGTCTGCGTGGCGGCCGCGAACGGCGTGCGCCCGTCCGCCGGCGGCGAAGATCATCGACCTGACCGGCAAGACCGTCATGCCTGGGCTGGTCGATATCCACGCCCATCCCTGGCCCACCTGGGGAGTCCATGAGCCGCAGGTCTGGAAGTATCTCGCCAACCTCGCGTACGGCGTCACCACTACCCGCGATCCGCAGACCTCTACCACGGACGTGCTGACGTACGCCGACCAGGTTGAGGCGGGCGACCTGCTGGGCCCGCGGATCTATCACACCGGACCGGGCGTATTCGGCCCCTACGTCGAGGAGCCCTTCGCGCAGCCTGGACGACGTTCGCAACGCGCTCAAGCGCTACAGCGAGTTCTACCATACGAATACCATCAAGCAGTACATGGCCGGCAACCGGAAGCAGCGGCGAATGGGTCATTATGGCGGCGAAGGAACAGGGACTCATGCCGACCATCGAGGGCGGCCTCGACTTCAAGATGAACCTGACGGTCGCGATGGATGGCTACCCCGGCCACGAGCATGCACTGCCGATCATGCCCCTGTCACAGGATGTGGTCGAGCTGTACGCCAAGTCGGGGATCACCTATACCCCCACGCTGCTGGTCTCCTACGGCGGCCCATTCAGCGAGAACTGGTTCTACGAGCACTACGACATCCACGACATCCCCAAGGTGCGGCGATTCTTCCCCCACGCAGAGATCGATGCGCGGGCCGAGCGACGTCCCTGGTTTCGTGACAACCAATACGTCTTCGAACGGCTGGCCGAAGGAGCCAGAAAGATCGTCGAGGCCGGTGGGCGCGTGGGGTTGGGCGGCCACGGCCAGATGGACGGCCTGGGAGACCACTGGGAGCTATGGGCCCTTGCCTCCGGCGGCATGAAGCCGCACGATGTCTTGAGGGTCGGCACCATCTTCGGGGCCGAGGCGATCGGGTTCGGTCAGGACTTGGGATCGGTCGAGCCAGGCAAGCTCGCGGATCTGCTGGTGCTCGACGCCAATCCGCTCGTTGACATTCACAACACCAACACCATTCACTACGTGATGAAGAACGGGCGCCTCTACGAGGGTGACACCCTCGACGAGATCTATCCGCGTCGCCGCCCGCTGCCCCCGGCGTGGTGGTGGAACCGCGACGCGGCCGACGTCGGATCAGCTTCATCCGCGACGGAGACAGACCTCCCCGCCAGCGGATGGTGACGGCCAACAGCCCGCTGCGACACCGCGCCGCAATCGCCGGCCTGCTCTTCCTGAGCGCTTGCGCTCCCGCGGCACAGCCGGTTTCCCCGGCGCGTGGACCGCTTGCCGGAGTGGAGCGGGACTACCAGGCAGCGCGCTTCTGGGACGACCGCATCCGCCTCGCCGAATCCCTCGGGGCGGATAGCACCTTGGAGGGCATTCCGGTCGCGGCGGCCCGGGACAGTTTGCAGGCGACCAGCGGGAGCTTTCGAGCCCGTTTGACAGAAAGCTCCGCCCTGCGGCTGACGGCCGGGGATTCGAGCGCTCGTGCGACCCTGGCCGCGAGCGCCCTCGCCGCTGCACCGAAAACCACCGGTAATACAGCCAGCTCCGATACCACCTCGACGTCGACCTGTGAGTACGAGGCGGCGGCCGTCGCCGCCCGCCCCGACGGCCTTCGCAGGCTGACGGACATTGTATTCGGATGCTACGGGAATGCCGCCCGGGTCATCGTTGTTGCGGGCGATACACTCAATCGGCTCGGGATCCTCGGTCTGCTCGGGCGCACCGAGGATCCGCGGCAACGGGAGCGGCTGTGGCGGGCACTCGAGCCGGTCTGGCGGAGCGTGAACGGCGATAACGGCGTCCACAGTCCATACCGCGAGCTACTTCGCCTGCGGCGCAGTGAGTGGGGAGATTCCGGATCACCGATCGAGGCAAAGGGACCGGCCTTCGGGCTCAAGTCTCGCGAGCTGGATCAATGGCTGGTCACCGCGCTGGAACAGTGGCGCTCCCTGACGCCCGACACACTCCTCGAACCCTGGGACTGGTACTATCTGATGGGTGAGGCCAGTCGCCGGCTGTCGCCCCGCATTCCGGGACTCGCCGATCTGCGCAGGGTCAATCAGGACTACTACCGTCAGCTCGGCGCGGATCCAGGGCGCCTGAAGGTGCGCTATGATCTGGAGGCGCGACCCGGAAAGTACCCCGTGGCCTATACCGACTTTGGGAGCCATGTCCGGTGGGCGGGGCGGGAACTGCTGCCGGCCGAACCGTGGGTGTTTACCAGCTATCTCTCAGGCGGCTTCGACAACCTCGCCGAGCTGCTGCACGAGACCGGCCATGCGATTCACATCGCCGCGATTCATACCAGGCCGGCGTATGACGACTGGCCCGACAACGACACCTTCACCGAGGCGCTCGCGGATCTCCCGGCGATGGAGCTGTACGAGCCCGTGTGGCAGCTCAGATTCCTCGGCGACAGCGCACCACTCAAGGCGTCGCTCCGGGCCAAGTACTCGGGCATCATGTTCGACATGGCCTGGGCCCTGTTCGAGCTCCGCGTGCACCGCGACCCGAATGCGGATCCGAATGCGATCTGGACGGCGATCACCAGAGACTACCTCGGTATCAAGCCCCACCCTGATTGGTCCTGGTGGGCGATGCGGGGTCAGCTCGTGGACGGCCCCGGTTACCTGGTCAACTATGCGTTAGGCGCGTTTCTGGTCGCCGACATGCGCGAGGCCATCCGCTCGCTTCGTGGCCCAAATGCCTGGAGTGCCCCGGGCCTCTATCCCTGGCTCTCCGCGCGGATCTATCGCTTTGGCCTGGAGCGCCCCTCACGCGAGGTGCTCGAGCAACTCCTGGGTCGTCCGCTCGAGCCGGTGGCGCTGCTCACCGATCTCCATCGAGTGCAACAATGATCCCCCTTCCCTTTCTCAGCGAGCACTCGGGGGAACGGGGCCAGTTTCTCAAGTTGTTTGGTCAACTGCTGGGTCCGGCTTTCTTTCTACTCGTCGCCGGCGAATTCATGGCACAGCGGGCGGGGTGGATCGGGAGCGGTGCTTTCTGGTTTCTGGTCCTGATCGTGAACCTTCCGCTGATCTTTCTCTGCTCGGTACTCCTGTACGCCCTCATCGACCGGACCGTCGACAGCGCCGCGGCATTGGCGTCCGGCAATCTGCCATCGGCCCCCGCCCACTCCGGCTGCGAATCCCTGGAGGCGCGGGGATTGTACCATCAGGCCGCCGATGCCTATCGAGCCCTCATTGCCGCACACCCGGCCGACAACCTCGCCCGCATCAAGCTCGCCGAGCTGTACCGCGCACACCTGGGCGAGCCGGAGAGCGCGGAACGCCTCTTTCTGGAGGTCCGCCAGAATCACCCCGATCCGCGGCATGATTTCCTCGCCGCGAATCTGTTGCTGGAGTTGCACCGGAGCACCGGTCGGCGAGACCGGCTGGTAGTGGAGCTGGCGAAGTTCGCCGACCGCTATCGCAACACCCGGGCCGGCCGCGATGCCGCTCGGGCACTCAGAGAAATGAAGGGGGAGATGAGGGAAGGTAGAGAGGAGTGAGGAGTGAGCGGTGAGGAGTGAGGAGTGAGAAGTGAGGAGTGAGGAGTGAGGAGTGAGGAGTGAGAAGTGAGAAGTAACAGCTCCTGGGGCTCACGCCTGACGGCTGATGGTTGACGGCCAATGGCTGACGGCTGACGGCTCACGGCTCACGGCTCACGGCTCACGGCTCACGGCTGACGGCTGACGGCTGACGGCTAACGGCTAACGGCTAACGGCTGCAACGTAAACACCGCCACCTCCGGTGGACACCGAAACCGCGCCCGGATGCTGGTAGTGCCCACGCCACGGCTCACGTAGAGCGGCGCAAACGAATCGCGATACCATCCCGCCAGAAAACGCCCGCTTCCAGTTGGGGTAATCGCCGGGAGAAGCGGAAGACGGATCTGGCCCCCGTGGGTATGGCCGGACAGCGCCAGAGCGGGAGCAGGCAGCGCTTGCTGCATCACCTCGTCGGCGTAGCCCGGAGCGTGAAAGCCCCAGACGGTCACCGCGCCGGAAGGGACTTCGCGGAGGGCGCGGGCCGGATCCGGCGCCCCACTCAGCGGGTCGTCCAGTCCCACGATCGAAAGCCGATGCTCCCCGACCGTCAGCGTCAGCGCCTCATTGAACAGGAAGGTCGCGCCGGCCCGTTCGCAGGTCCGCTCCATGTGCGACGGGGTGATGCCGACCTCGTGCTCCCAGTTCCCCAGCGTCACCACGGTGGCGAGCCGGCCGTGACACCCTTCCACAAACGATCGGACGTGACGCAACTGACCGACGCTCTCTGCCAAGTCACCCGTGATAATCGTGATGTCGGGCGCGGCCTCGCTCACGATCTCGCTGGCGCGCCGAGCCGCGGGATGGAGGCCATGGTAGAGATGGATGTCACTCAGGTGCGCGATCCGGAGCCCGGCGAGTTCTGCGGGAAGGGTGGGGACCACGACTTCCTCGCGAACCAATTCCACCCGACGGGGGGCCCAGACAAAGGCGTCGGTCCCTGCGCCACCCAGCCCGGCCAGCGCACCGCCTGCCGCAATCAGGAATCGCCGCCGGGAAACCGAGCCAGAAATCCCAGTCGATGTACCCTTCCCGGCGGAGCCTTGCTCATCCATCCCCATCATGAACCCTTATGTTCCGTCAGTCGCGAGTGCTGCCTCGGGCCGCGTGCCACAGAGGGAATCTATACATCAGAGTCGGTTATCGGCTATCGGCTATCGCTATCGGCTATCGGCTATCGGCTGACGGCTAACGGCCAACGGCTGACGGCTGACGCGCTAACGGCTAACGCCTGCAAGCGTCGGCTCCGGCAGCGCCAGCAGCGTGTGACCGTGAAACGGACTCCGCTCCCCACCGATCAGAAGCCGGCTGACCTCGATGTCTTCGCTCACGAGCAGCCCGACCGGGGCGCTTGCAGCCGGCAGATCGAACAGCAACGTGGTGGTGTACGACTCGCCCGGACGCAGCTGCTGTGTGAGCGGCACGGATGTGATGCCCAGCCGGGCGAGCTCGTCGGCGCCAACCTCAAGCGGCGCTCGCTGACTGCCGTCTTGGACCATCAGCGTCACCTGCCGGGGATTGGGCCAGAGTGGAGCCTCTCGCGGCCGCTGGCTTGATATCGTACGCTCATCGAAACGGGTTCGGATGGTTACCGCCCAGACTGTGCCGAGCGCTCGGGGCACTTCGACCACACGCCGGATGCCCGTGACCGAATAGGCGAGATGGCAATCGATCTCGCAGAAGTACTTCTCTGTTCCGACAGGAAGCGTGTGGTTGCGGCTGAGGAGACCAATCCCAGTCAGCACCACCAGGTAGAGGGCGGCCAGCCCGATTCCCCCCGTGAGACCAAGTTTGATGAGGCCGGGCTGTTTCCGCACCAATCCCCAAAGAGCGACAGCCAGGAGGAGCGCAACCAGCCCGGCACTGCCGAGGAACGCGAGAATCGACAGAATGGTGAGGGTGCTCGAGGGCGGCATGGGTGGTCTTAGGGTTTAGGGTTCAGGAATCACGGGCTGCGTTCAGCGTGCAGCGTTCAGGGTCGAGGGTTCGGAGTTGCGGGGCGAGGGTTCAGGGTCTTGCTGAACGCTGTACGCTGTACGCTCGACGCGGACCCTGAGACCACCTGCGCACGCCCACCAAACCGCCCCACATCAGGGAATGAGCCGCGGCCGAAGAAGACTCGTGATGCAAGCCGATTGAGCGGGGGGTGGCGAAGGACCGTGCAGGCGGCCTCGAGCAACAGCGGATGCCGGAGCCGAGCCAATAACGCTCGTAGTAAGAGCCGGGTTCTGAACCGCCGCCGGAAACGCGCCCCGTCATACGGCCTGAGTGCGACTGCGTCGCCGCTTTCCAGGTATTCCAGCGTTACCTGGGCGGCCAACTCGGAGAGTCTGAGGCACGGATCGAGACCGCCGGCCGTCAGGGGCGAGACCGCGCCCGCGGCATCTCCAACCAGCAATCCCCGAGGCGAACTGATCCGCGGAAGTACACCACCCACTGGGATTCTGCCGCCGCGTCGGTCCATCAGGCGCGCCTGACTCCAATCGAGCACCACAGGAAGCTGCCCACGCAGCGACTCCAGTGCCGCACCAGGATCGAAGTGCTCGGCGTAGCCACCCACGCCGAGGTGGACCTCCTCGCCATCATGGACCAGCCAGGCGAGGTAGCCCGGCGCGAGAATCGGGGAGAGGATGCAGTGAAAGATCGGCGGACCTTCCAGCGGAATCCCCTGGTATACCTCCTCGACACCCACGATCCATTCGCTGTTTCGGGAGAGCCCAAGCCACTCGGCGACCCGCGAGCGGGCTCCATCGGCTCCAATCACGAATCGCGCGTGCAGCAGACCGGGGTACGCACCCTTGAGTCGAGCGAGGGATCCCCCTGCACCCCCTTCCACGCTCGTGCAGCGGGTCCCCGGCCGCCACTCGGCGCCAGCCTCTGAGGCCGCCGCCAGGAGCGAGAGGCAGAGGGGCCCCATTCGCGCCACCCGAAACTCCGCATGAGGGCTCTCCAGCGTTTGTGACTCGAGGTTCGGCGAGTACAGCGTCACATGCCGAATGGCCGGCCCGAAGCACTTAGGCGGCAGCGCGAAGTCCTCCAATGTCCGGCGCACGAATATGCCAGTGGTGCGGATTCGCTTGTCCACGTTGGCACGGTCATCCACCAAGACGACACGCAGTCCTGCCCCCGCCAGAAGGCGGGCGCTCCAGAGCCCGGCGAGCCCGGCCCCAACAATCAGGACGTCACACCGCTGCATCACGCCCCGCGTCGGTATCCGGCGCGAGTCCGCCGAAGCGGCGTTCGCGACGGCGAAAGGCGGCGACGATCTCGCCGAGGTCCGTCGCATCGAACGTCGGCCAGGGCTTGTCGCTGAAGAACAGTTCCGCGTACGCCACTTCCCAGAGGAGAAAATCGCTGAGCCGCCGCTCCCCACCCGTTCGGATCAACAAGTCCACGTCCGGGGCCGGGCGCCGTCCATGGCCAGCCTGGGCCAGGAGCGCCGCAAATCGCTCCCGGGTGAGCGGCTTGGAGCCAGTCGAGAGACTCGCCGCCCGGATAATCTGGTCCCGCGCTGAATAGTCGATCGCGATGCGAAGCCAGAGTCGCCGACCGGCGACTGTGGCGTGTTCAGCGGTCGTGATGGCCGCGCGCAGGCCAAGTGGGAGCCGATCCCGGCGTCCGACGACGGACAGTCGCACGCCCTGCGCCCGGAACTCCGACTCCTCATCCCGCAGATGGTCAGCGAGCAGGGCGAGCAACGCCGTCACTTCCCGCTCGGGGCGCCGCCAGTTATCGGACGAGAAGGCGTACAGCGTCAGTGTGTCGATCCCGACGGCCGGAGCCGCACGGACGATGCGCCGCACGGCCTCGGCGCCCGCGCGATGTCCCGCCTCGCGGGGAAGCCCCTGCCCCGTGGCCCAGCGGCCGTTGCCGTCGAGGATGATGGCGGCGTGTAACGAAGTGCTTTGCATGGTAAAGCATGCTCTCAAAAAAAAGGAAACCTTCAGTTCAGTGAGAAGTGAGAAGTGAGAAGTGAGAAGTGAGAAGTGGTTTCCCAGCTCCATCACACCTCACTTCTTACTTCTTACCTCTCACTTCTTACTCTCACAGCCGGCCGCTGACCGCCGTAATCAACGCCTCCATGTGATCCAGGTACCGCTCCAACGCCTTGCGGCCGGTGGCGGTGAGGCGGTACTCGGTCCGGGGAATGCGCCCATCAAACGACTTGACGCAGTCGACGTATCCGGCGTCCTCAAGCTTTCGGGCATGCACGCTCAGATTGCCGTCGCTGGTCTTGAGCAGAGCCTTGAGTTCGTTGAAAGTGAGGCTCTCATTGACCGCGAGTGCACTCACGATCGCCAGGCGCAGCCGTTCGTGGATCACCTTGTCCAGATCCGGTGCCAGCGCCGCCCGACCACCCTTAACACTCTTGAGCTCACTGCCGCGGGCCCCGGTGCCGCGGGCCCCAGTGCCGCGGGCCTCTGTGCCCGCGGCTCCCTTCCGCGCCGCATTGTCCTTACCCACCGTACCTCCTCGCGATCCACCAGCCGAACCCGAGATGCAGACCACCGAACCCCCCCGCGAGCAGCGCATTGCCCCAGGTCGGCGGAGTGAAGAGGGCCACCACACCGAGTGCGAAGAAACACGCCCCCATGACCGGCACCACCGGCACCGAAAGGGCTCCGCCAGTGACCACCGCCGCGCCGTACAGGAGCAGCCACATCCCGGGAAGCAGCGAGGTGAGGCCGGCCCGATAGAAAACCAAGGTGAGGATACCGCCGGCCAGAATGGGGGGCGTATAGGCCAGGACGAAGCGCCGACCCGGTTTGGAAGTGAGCGGGGTGTCTCCGGCGGCGGCCTTTCGCGCCATCGCCAGCACGCCAATCGCGAATGCCAGCCACCCTTCCGCCAGCCAGGTGAGGAGCCAGCGGTCCACACTGCTTTGCAGGCTGGCAACCCACGCGGCGGCCAGCGCCGTCACCCCCATGGCGACCCCACCCCATCCCGGCACACCGGTAAACGCCTGCGCCCGCTCCATCGTGTCGCGGATGAAGCGGAGGTTTTCCAAGGCTCGATCCTGGAGGGGGACTTCGTCGGCTGGGCGGCGCTCGGGGCGGGGAGACATGGGGTCCAAGATGGGGCCGGAGTGGATGATTGTCAAGTACTTTGTACTACAAAGCTAATATCGCGTCAGGAAGTGAGAAGTGAGAAGTGAGAAGTAAGGAGTGAGGAGAGAGTGAGGAGTGACGGTGAGCGGTCACCCGTGAGCCCGACCGACTGGGCCCTGGACTGCTTACGGCGAGACGTTCACCGTCACCGCGCTGGCGGGAATCACCACGTACGTCACGATTCCCGCCGAAACGGTCGTAGTCCCCGAGGCCAGCGGATCGAACTCGACGCCGCCCGCGGCCACTGTGGCCGCCGAACGTGCCTGCCCGACCGGAATAGACACGCTGACCAGTTGGCCCGTCGTTACCGTCGTCACCAGCTGTGCGGCCGTCTGATTGCTGTTGCTGATTGTTGCCGTCACTGCGGTGGCGCCCGCACGGACGCTTTGCTCCGCGGCGAGCGCAGTGAGGGTGATGTTCGGAACGCCCAACCGTACCAGGAAGGGATCATTCGCGGAGGCGGCGGTCGTCGAGGTTGTAAGACCAAGGATATCAAACCCTGGCGCGGCCACCGTCACCGTCGGCGTAATCCCGTTGGAGTACCCCGTAGCACTCGCGGTGATAGTCGCGGTCCCCGTCCCGACGCCCTGAATGAAGTAACTGAAGCTGCTCTGGTTCAGCGGCACCTGAACGTCGAGCGTCGGTTGGCCCGGCGTGGCCACATCAGGCGCCAGGAGAAGCGCGGACGAGTTCGAGCTGACCAAATGAACGGTGAGGGCACCCGGTCCGGGATTCACGACCTGGAGACTCCCGCTGCCCTGGTCCTGCAGGCCATTGCCTAGGCGCCCGGTCCCCTGCGCCGGCGTGAACATGTTGATCACCGGGGCCGAGACGGTTATCGCTACCGAGTCCGGTGCCCCCGGGAACGCTGCGAATCCGGGGATCGATGCCGCCACGGTGTCCACGCCCAACCCGATGGGGTCGAACTCCACACCGCCCGTCAGCACGGTGCTCGGCGAGCGCGCCTGTCCGATTGGGATGGTCACGCCAACCACCTGCCCCGTCACCGCCGTCGTCACCAGTTGGGCCGCGTTTGCGTTGCGATTGGTGATCGTCGCCGACAGCGCCGTACCGCCCGCCCGGATGGCCTGCTCCGCCGCGAGGCCGGTGTTACCGACGTTGCGCGAACCTAGGCGTACCAGGAACGGATCGTTTGCCGACAGGGTGGTTGTGGTGCCCGGCAAGCCGAGGATGTCAAACCCCGGTGCCCCGACTGTCACCGTGGTCGTCGCATTCGTGTACCCTGACGCGCTGGCCGTGATGGTCGGGGTCCCGCTTGTGTTCTCTACGCCCTGGACGAAGTAGCTGAAACTGCTGCCGTTAAGCGGTACTTGGATGTCGATCGTCGGTTGCCCGACGGTACTGGCATCCGGCGCTAGGAGCAGGATCGATGGCTGGGAGCTCACCAGGTGAACGACCCGCACACCAGGTCCGGGGTTCGCAACCTGGAGGCTTCCGCTCCCCTGGTCCTGCAGGCCTGCACCCAGTCGCCCCGTTCCTTGGGCAGGCGTGAACATGTTGATCCCCGGTGCCGTGACGGACACAGCGACCGAGTCGGGTGCTCCAGGGAAGATCACGAATCCCGGAATTGAGGCCGACACCGTATCGAATCCTGCGCCGAGCGGATCGAACTCTACGCCGCCGGCCGCCACAGTGTTCCCAGAGCGCGCCTGTCCGACAGGGATGGTCACTGTTACTTGTTGCCCGGTCGTCACCGTAGTCACCAATTGTGCGGCTGGAGCGTTGCTATTTGTGATCGTCGCTGTCACCGCTGCGCCACCGGCCCGGATGGCCTGTTCCACGGACAGGCCGGTGTTGCCGGCGTTCGGCGCGCCCAACCGGATCAGGAACGGGTCGTTTGCCGACAGGCTGGTGGTCGTGCCGGGCAAGCCGAGTATGTCGAACCCGGGCGTCACCACGGTCACCGTCGGCGAAGTGGCGCTGGTGTAGCCCGTCGCACTGGCCGCGATGGTCGCGGTCCCCGTCGCCGCACCTTGGATGAAGTAGCTGAAGCTGCTCCCATTGATGGGCACCGTCACGTCGAGTGTCGGCTGCCCCGTGGTGATGGCATCAGCCGAAAGCAGGAGGGCGGACGGGTTCGAGCTCACCAGATGCACGGTCAACGCACCCGGACCGGGGTTCGCCACCTGCAGGCTCCCGCTCCCCTGGTCCTGCAGACCGACCCCCAATCGCCCGGTCCCTTGCGCCGGGGTGAACATGCTGATCGCCGGTGCCGAAATCGACACCGCGACCGAGTCTGGTGCCCCAGGGAAAATCACGAAGCCCGGAATCGTAGCCGACACCGTGTCAAACCCCGCGCCAAGCGGATCGAACTCCACACCGCCGGCGGCGACGGTGTTCCCCGAACGCGCCTGCCCCACCGGAATGGTCACACTCACCAGCTGCCCGGTGGTTGCCGTGGTCACGAGTTGGGCCGCTGAAGCGTTGCTGTTGGTAATCGCCGCCGTCGCCGCGGTGCCGCCCGCCCGGATGGCCTGCTCCGCCGACAAGCCGGTCACGGCTGCATTCGGCACACCCACCCGCACGATGAACGGGTCGTTCGCCGAGAGGCTGGTGGTCGTGCCCGGCAGGCCGAGGATATCGAATCCGGGTGTAGCCAACGTCACCGTCGACGAGGTGCCGTTGCTGTACGCGGGCGCGCTGGCGGTGATCGTCGCAGTACCGGCTCCGACCCCCTGAATGAAGTAGCTGAAGCTGCTCTGACTGACGGGTACCTGGACGTCAAGCGTCGGTTGACCCGGCGTCACTGCGTCCGGCGCAAGCAGCAACGCCGCGGCGTCCGAACTCACCAGATGCACGGTCAGCGAACCTGGTCCGGGATTGGAGACTTGGAGACTGCCGCTTCCCTGGTCCTGCAGGCCAATGCCCAGGCGCCCCGTCCCCTGAGCCGGCGTGAACATGTTGATCACCGGGGCCGTCACTGTCACCGCCACCGAGTCTGGCGCGCCGGGGAAGATCACGAAACCCGGGATCGAGGCCGTGACGGTGTCGAACCCGGCGCCAAGCGGATCGAACTCCACCCCGCCCGCGGCCACAGTGTTCCCAGAGCGGGCCTGCCCAACTGGGATCGTCACCGTCACCTGCTGGCTGGTGTCAGTCGTCGTCACCAACCGTGCCGCGGTGGCGTTGCTGTTGGTGATCGTCGCCGTGACTGCGGTGCCACCCGCCCGGATGGCTTGCTCCGCGGACAAGCCCGTAACGACGGCGTTTGGAACACCCAACCGCACCAGGAACGGATCGTTCACCGACAGGCTGGTTGTCGAACCCGGCAGGCCCAGGATATCAAACCCGGGCGTTGCCAGGGTCACGATCGACGAGGTCCCGTTGCTGTAGCCCGTCGCACTTGCGGTAATCGTTGCTGTACCAGCACCGACCCCTTGAATGAAGTAGCTGAAGCTGCTCTGGTTGGCCGGTACCTGGATGTCGAGCGTCGGCTGCCCCGGCGTCGCCGCATCTGGCGCCAGCAGCAGGGCCGACGGGGCCGAGCTGACCAGGTGCACCGTCAGGGTACCCGGTCCTGGGTTCGCTACCTGGAGGCTCCCACTTCCCTGGTCCTGCAGGCCTATGCCCAGTCGCCCGGTCCCCTGGGCCGGCGTGAACATCGTAATCACCGGAACGGGGTTGACCGTCACGTTGATCTGGTCCTGGGTCAGACTGGTCGCCTGGGCGGTCAGTGTGGTTGTGCACGGCAGGGTGACAGGTCCGCCGCCATAAGTCAGCGTCGCCGGAATAGACACGAGCCCAGTGGGGATCGTCACCGTGGCCGGTGCGGACAGACACGCCGGGTTGCCGCTGACCAGGCTCACGGGGATGCCTGGCGACGGGGCGGCGGTCGGCTGGCCGTTGCTTTCGAAGTTGATGGTGATCGAAGTCCCGAAGCTCGCGTTCAATGTCGCCGACGTCTGTACAATGTTGAGCGCGGCGGTGGTCGTCGCCGTCGAAGTGGCGAAGTTGTAGGCCGGATTGCTGGCGGTGATGGTCGCGGCGCCGGGCAGAACGCCGATCAGCGTCGCGTTGGCGGTAATGGCCCCGGCAGTGATGTGCACCGGCGAAGTCTGCACGGCCACGAATCCAGGAGCGCTACTCACCACCGCGATATCGACACCACCAACTGGAGCCGGGGCGCCGATCTGCACCGGGATCTGCGTCGTCTGGCCGTAGGGCACGTTGATGGTGAGGGGGAGCGCGATCGCTCGGTTCTGCACGTCCACCGACAACACACCCGAGGTGTAGCCGGGGGCCTGACCGGTGATCGTGGTCGTCCCCGATGACCCACCCTGAATGGTCACGGTCCCCGCGGTCTGACCCTGCGGAATGAAGACCGGTGAGCCGATCACGCTGACGAGACTGGTATTCTGGCTGGTCACGGCCACCGAGACACCGTTGGCGCCCGCCGGAGATGCGAGCGTCACATTCACGGTAGCGGTCAGGCCGATGCCCACACCCGGAGTACCCGGGAAACTCAGCGTGATCTGCGGCAGGCCTACAGTGGCCGTGAAGGTGACGGGGGGCAGCGTCCCAACGGTTGCCGTCGCGGACTGGCTTGTTGCGACCAGCCCGAGCGTCCAGCTGGATTGGGCGTGACCGGAAGCGTCGGTCGGTCCGCTCGCCGGCGCGAGTGATCCCCCATCCGCCGTGGCCCAGGCAACCAACGCCAGCGGCACCGGATTGCTGAAGGCGTCACGAACTTCCACCTCGAGTGGCGTCGGTAGCGCTGAGCCGGCCGGGCCAGTCTGGCTGTTCCCCCCGGCAATCACCACGCTGGCGGCCGGGCCGGCCGTTCCGGTGGCGTTGAATGTGACTGCCTGCAGCGTACTGACCGTCGCCGTCATCGTGTTCACGCCCGCCGCCTGCCCCACCTTCCAGCTCCCCACTGTGGCGATGCCTTGGCCGTCGGTGACCTGGGTGGCGCCGGTCACCGAACCACCGCCGGCGGTGATCGCGAAGTCCACCGTTATGCCGGAGAGGACAAGCCCGTTGGCATCCTTCACCACTACCGACGGCGCCGTCGCGAACTGGTTGACGACAACGTTCTGTGACGTGATCGAGACCGCCGTTACTGTCGCGGGCACGCCGGGGGCCGCTGGCGTCACGGTGACCAGCGTCGTGCCGTCGACACCGCCGATCGTGGCCGTGATCGTCGCTGTGCCTTGCGCAACACCCGTCACCAGGCCCGTAGGTGACACCGTAGCGATGGGCAGCGCATCGGAGCCCCAAGTCACCGGCAGGCCTGTCAGGATGTTGTTGTTGGCATCGCGTGCGGTGGCGCTGAGCTGTACGGTTTGCGCCACCTGAATGGTGGGTGTTGCGGGTGTCACCTGCACCGAAGCAACCGCCACGGGTGCCCAGGAAACCGTGCCCGACGCCGAAATCCCGTTGGGAGTCTTCGCGGTGATCACCACGCTACCCGATCCGGTCGCGGGCGCCGTGATCGTCGCCTGGTTGATGCCCTGTTGGACTGGCGTGAGGAGCGTGGTGTTGCTGGAGCTGTAGGCAACCGGCACACCCGTCAACGTGGTGTTGCCCTGCAGGACCGTCGCGGAGAGCGTCGCGACCTGGCCGCTAACGAGCGTCGTCGTTGCGGGGAAGACGATCTGGTCGGCCGCGTTCCCCGGTCCGGTATAGGTCGGCGTGGGTACCGAGGCCGTGATGCTCTGGTTCGCCGTCGCGGTCACCGTCCCGCTGGCCCGGTAGTACTCCACCCCGCCGCTCAGGACGGTCGCGAGAAAGCTGAAATCCTCGGTCGTGCTCGTGAGGTCAAGGCTGATTTGAATGATCAGGTTGTCGCCGCTCTCCGAGTATTCCTGGGCGGTGAGCGAGCGACTGAAGGCGACCGTATTGTCGGAGACCCGCCGCAGTTCGAGCAGCACCTCGTCAACCGGAATCGTGAACTCGCCCCCGACCTGGAACAGCGAGCTCGCGTCGAACTGGCCCTGTGCCGTTCGCTTGGGGGCCAGGGCGCTGTCGGTGGAGCACGTGGTCAACAGAATTGCACCCAGCAAGACCCGCAGGGTGCGGAGGCCCAGACGCAAGCGGTGCGAGGCTGCCGTCATTCAGGGCACATGGTTATTTGCTAAGATGAAGCTACAGGCCGACTTGCCCACTGTCAGCCCCCCCGGCGTCCCGGGCTGGTCCATCGCCTTGGCCTTAGAATCGCCCAGATAGCCCCGCCAGAGTCGTGCCTGACGACTGGCCGTTCGCTGTCCGCCGTCCGCCATCCGCCGTCCGCCGTCCGCCGTCCAGCCAGCTGAAGTCAGTCCTCTGCCCTCGCTCTATAGCTCCCCCTCGCTCCTTGCTTTTGGCTGCTTACTTCTCACTCCTCACGCCTCACTTCTCACTTCTTACTTCTTACTTCTTACCCAGTCCTTGGGGAATCCAGAGGCGAGCGCGCGTCCCCCGCCGATCCTCGCGGTTCTCCAGCTGCAGCGTACCACCATGTGCCTCGGCGATCTGGCGGGAGAGCGCGAGACCGATACCGGACCCGCCCTGCTTGGTGGTATAGAAAGGCACGAACAGATTCGCCGTATCGGCGATCCCGGGGCCAGCGTCTTCCACCAATAGTTCGACCCCGCTCGACACCACCCGCCAGGTGACCCGCACACCGCCGCCGGTCTCCGCCACAGCGTCCACGGCGTTCCGCAGCAGATTGATGAGCAATTGGTCCAACTGATCACCGTCCGCTTCGAGCCTGCACGGCGGCCCTGCGACCACTGCCACCTCGGCGCGCCGCTCGAGTCCCACGACCCGTCGCACCCAAGCTTCGACTGGTACCGTACCTCGAACCGGCTTCGGCAGCCGAGCGAGCCGGGCGTACGCCGCCATGAACCGGCCCAACGAGTCCGCTCGCTGACCGATGATGTCGAGCCCCTGGCGTAGATCCTGGCCGTCACCCGGTGCCACTTCGCCTCTATCCAGGATACTCCTGAGACTTCCGGCGAGTGAGCGGATCGGTGCCAGAGAGTTATTGATCTCGTGGGAGAGCACCCGAATGAGCCGTTGCCATGCCTGCCGTTCTTCGGCCTGCAGGGTTCGGCTGACATCGGTGAGGACGACCAGCGTGTGCGGTCGTCCATTCTGACGGAAGGTGTTGCGACGGAGTTCGAATCGACCGGCTTGGGCACCACTACGCTCGACCACTCGAGGCGATTCCCCCACGAGACAGTCGCCCAAGCCGAGCTCCGGGGCGGTTCGTCCGAGCAATCGTTCTCCGACCTGCCCCAACAGCCGCTCGCCGCCCCGATTCACCAGCCGGAGCCTGCCATCGGAGTCGAAAGTGAAAATGGCGGCGTCAATCTGCTCGAGAACGGTACGCAAGAGCGCCCCGGCCTCCAGCGCGCCCAGCCGCTGGCCTCGCAGCATCTCGGCCAGGGCATTGGCCTCGAGGTAAACGAGGCCGAGAGAATCGTCGCGGGCATCGGCACCGCGGGCGCGGAGGGAGTAGTCCCCTTCCCGCAGCGCGGACAGCACGTTGGAGAGAGTCTGAAGTGGACGTACCACCCGCTCGTGCAGGGCCATCAGCCCGAAACAGAACACACCGAGCACAAACAGCGTCACCGTCCACTGCGTCTTTTCGGTGAACGCTCCGCGCCAGAGCAGGAACAGCGACAACACCACCGCAGGAAGTGCCGTGGCGACGGCGATCAGGATAACGCGGCGGGGGTGGGAGGGGGGCATGGGAGAGAAGGCCATCGGCTATCGGCTATCAGCTATCGGCTATCAGCTATCAGTTGTTGGCTGTCGGCTGTCGGCTGTCAGCGAAGAATGTAGTCCAAGTCACAGAGACCGATAGCCGATAGCCGATAGCCGATCGCTGCCAGACCTGCCGCTTGCCTCACCCCAACTACAGCCCATACCTCTCCATCCTCCTATACATCGCGCTCCGGCTCAACCCCAGGGCCTTTGCCGCCTCGACCACATTGTCATTGGCGCGGGCGAGCGCCTTCTGCACCAGCAGTTTCTCTACCTCCTCGAGGGTCAACTGGTCGAGTCGCGCAGCGCTGTCGCTGGGTGGCGCGAGTGCCAGGTCCGGTAGCCGGATCTCGGGCCCGTCCGCCAGCAGGACCGCGCGTTCGACGGTGTGATCCAGCTCTCGCACATTGCCGGGCCACCCGTACCGCAGCAGCGCCTCCATGGCGTCCGCGCGGAAACCGCCCACCGCCTTTCGATAGCGCCCGGCGTGGCGCATGAGGAAGTTGGCGGCCAGCAGCGGGATGTCCTCCCGCCGGTCCCGGAGTGCCGGAATGAGGATTTCTACCGTGTTGAGCCGATAGAGCAAGTCCTCCCGAAATCGCCCGGCGGCCACTTCGACCCTGGGGTCCACATTGGTGGCGGAGACCACGCGGACATCCACCTTGCGAGTCTTCGATGAACCTACCCGCTCCAGTTCACCGGTGTTGAGCACCCGGAGCAGCTTGGCCTGCTGCCCGGGTGTGATGTTCGCGATTTCATCGAGGAGCAGCGTGCCGCCATCCGCCAGCTCAAACCGGCCGATCCGGTCGGCCTTTGCGTCGGTGAATGCGCCCCGCAGGTGGCCGAACAGCTCGCTCTCGAACACACCCTCCGACAGCCCCCCGACGTTGACGGTGATCATGGGTCGAGCGGCCCGCGCGCTCGTGGCATGCAGCCACCGGGCGGCGACCTCCTTACCAACGCCGTGCTCGCCGAGGAGGAGCACGTTGGCATCGGATGGCGCCACCCGCTCCATCAGCCGTGTGGCCTGTCGCATGGCGGGCGACTCGTTGACGAGATCAGGCAGCCCATCGCGGCGGAGCGTCTGGTTCTCGCTTTCCAGTCGCTGGCTCCGGCGCAGCGCGCGACCCAACTCCACCTGGGTGCGGAGTACCGAGATCAACCGGTTGTTGTCCCAGGGCTTCTCGAGGTAGTCCCGCGCACCCCGGCGCATCGCCTCCACGGCGCCCTCGACGCTGCCATAGGCCGTCATCACCACCACGGGGAGCGATGCGTCCAGTAACTGAATGCGGGTGAGCAGGTCGAACCCCTCTCGGCCCGACGTCGTATCCCTGGTGTAGTTGAGATCCATCAGGAGGACGTCGAAATCCTTGAGTTCCAGCGTCTGCAGCACACCCCCTGGCGAGGTAGTCGTCTCCACGACAAAGCCCTCACCCTTCAGCAACAGCCGCAGGGCCTGGAGGATGTCGGGTTGATCGTCGGCGACGAGCGCGCGAGGGGTGGTGGGCATCGGAGTTAGTGGAAGATCGCTGTTCGTCCGCCATCCGCCATCCGCCATCCGCCATCGGACCTAAAAAGTGCAGAGCTCATTGGCCTCCGGTGAGTTCGGACTCCTTGAGCCATTGCCCCGACGGCGGACGGCGGAAGGCGCATCACTCCCGATCCTTCACCCTTCTCCGATCCGCTACCCGCCGCACCAGTTTGAGTCCGGACCAGGTCTCATCAACCGCGCACACCTTCACGTCCACCAGGCGATTGGCAAGAGCCAGTTCCCGTATCACACCCTCTGTCACGTCGGTCTCCAGCTTGGCTGCCTGCTTGGGCCAGGAGATCCAGACGGTGCCGTCGTCCTCGAGGGCGGCGGCGATGGCCGGGAGCTTCTTGGCGAGGTCGGTCCGCCGAGTTACGAAACAGTGCACGAAGTCTGCCGACTTGGGGAGCCGAGTCGTCAGCGTCACTCCTCTCGGCAACGGCGTCACCACGCGCTCGTATGACCACGGGGCGCCAAGGACCACGACGCGCATCCCCGGTGCGAGACCGAGCTTCTGGGGAAGCGGGGTGGCGGAGTAGCCGGCCGAGCTGGAGCGCTGGGGAGGCATGGAGTAGCCGTTAGCCGTTAGCCGTTAGCCGTTAGCCGTTAGCCGTTAGCCGTTAGCCGTTAGCCGTTAGCCGTTAGCCGTTAGCCGTTAGCCGTTAGCCGTTAGCCGTTAGCCGTTAGCCGAGGC
This sequence comes from uncultured Gemmatimonadales bacterium, assembly GCA_963748035.1. Taxonomy (GTDB): domain Bacteria; phylum Gemmatimonadota; class Gemmatimonadetes; order Gemmatimonadales; family GWC2-71-9; genus JADJOM01. Next base: position 186,334 of record CAVVHO010000006.1, read on the forward strand.
TGGTTTGACGATTGGTTGAGTCAAGTCTTGCACTTTCGCTCTGCCTCAAACTGAGATCTGGACCAACTATGCGCGACTTCAGAGAACTAAGAGTGTGGCAGGCTGGACATCAAATCGCTCTGGACATGTACAAGGTAACCGCAGCGTTTCCTCGGGCAGAAATCTACGGCATCACCTCTCAGATCCGACGGTCGGCCGTCTCCATCTCAGCAAACATCGCCGAAGGCTCCGGTCGTCACACGGACCCCGAGATGCGCCGATTCCTGATCATCGCGCACGCGTCAGCAACCGAACTAGAGTGCCTGATGGTGCTGGCAGGTGACCTGGGTTACCTCTCCGACCGGAATCGTATGCCCTTGCTCAGACAGGTTCAGGATCTGAGACGGATGCTGAACGGATTTATCCGCCGCCTACGTCGCACGCCGCAGTAGGTGAACGTAAACCGTGCAGCTATGCCTACCGGCTATCGGCTAGCGGCCGCCCAAGGTTGCTTCCTGCCAAGGAACCACAGGCAACATGCTTCAAGCTAACGGCTAACGGCTAACGGCTAATGGCCAACTGCCAATTGGCTAACGGCCACCGGCGCTCAGCGGACGGCCCATCATACCACCCACCCATCCTTCAACTGCACCACCCGATTCCCGACCCTCGCGTTCTCTTCCGAGTGCGTCACCTGAACGATCGTCGTCCCTTCCTTATTGAGGCGACTGAACAGTTCCATGATCTCCTTGCCCTGCGCAGAGTGGAGATTGCCGGTGGGCTCGTCGGCGAGGAGCAGCGGCGGGCGGGCGATAACCGCCCGCGCAACCGCCACCAGTTGCTGCTGGCCGCCGGAGAGCTGGCGGGGGTAGAGATCCTTCTTGCCCACGATGTGGAACCGGTCCAGCGTGTCGGCGACGAGGGCGGCGCGCTCCGATCCTTTCACGTCACGGTAGCTGAGCGGCACATCGAGATTCTCCGCCACGGTGAGATCGTCCAGCAGGTGGTACTGCTGAAAGACGAAGCCCACACTCTGCCGCGCGAGGTTGTTCCGCTCCTTCGGCTTGAGCGCATTGACTTCCTGGTCCCTGAGCCAGTACTGGCCGGTGTATTCCGCGTCGAGCATGCCGAGTATGGCGAGCAGGGTGGACTTGCCCGCGCCGGAAGGCCCCATGATCGTCACGAACTCACCTTGCTGGATGGTGAGATCGATTCGCCGCAGGATGAACGTGGGCGACGGTTTGGTGTCCAGGGACTTCTCGAGGTTCACGAGGCGGATCAAGCTGGGGCTCCGGGTGTAGTCGAATGGTTGGGTTTGGCCGTCAGCCTATAGCCTCTAGCCGTCAGCCGTCAGCCGTCAGCCGTTAGCCGTTAGCCGTTAGCCGTTAGCCGTTAGCCGTTAGCCGTTAGCCGTTAGCCGTTAGCCGCCCGGTGACGGTGGTTACGCAGAGGTCGCAAACGCAAGTGTTTTGCCTAATGGCTAACGGCTAATGGCTAACGGCTAGTGGCTAACGGCCATCACATTGCCCAACACACCGCCTCACTCCGCCCTCAGCGCCTCTACCGGATCCATCAACGTCGCGCGCCGGGCCGGCACATAGGTCGCAACCACGGTCACCAGCACCAGCAGCGCCGAGATCAGCACGAAGGTGAGCGGATCGGTCGCGCTGACGTTGTAAAGCAGGCCGCGGAGGATACGGGTGAGCGCGAGCGCGGCGACCAGGCCAATGGCGACGCCGGTCAGCGCGAGGCGCATCCCCTGCCCCAGCACCAGGCCTAGCACCTCACGCGCGCCGGCTCCGAGGGCGACGCGCACGCCGAGCTCCTTGGCACGCTGGGTGACGGTGTAGGACATCACCCCGTACAAACCGATCGCGGCAAGCCCCACCGCCAGCAGCGAGAAGGTGCCGAGCAGCAGCATCGAAAAGCGCCGCGGCCCCGTGGTTCCGTCGATCAGCTCCTCCATGGTGCTCACGCCAGACACCGGCAGTTCGGGATCCACCGACGCGACCGCGGCCTTGAGCGCGGCGATGCTGGCCTTGGGGTCGCCCGTAGTTCGTACGGCATAGGCCATGAACGGGAGGCCGTTCTGCTTGAGTGGGAAGTACAGCTGCACCCGGGGCTGGGCATCCAGTCCCTCGTGCATCGTGTGGCTGACCACGCCCACTACCTCGATCCACTGAATCGTCGAGTCAGTGAGGTTGTTGAACGTGATCCGCTTGCCGATGGGATCGTCCTTGGGCCAGTAGCGGCGCACCATCTCCTCGTCCACGACCACGACCGCTCGGCTGTCACGGGTATCCTGTTCGTTGAGCTGGCGGCCCTTGATAAGCCGGGCGTCGAGCGTCGGCAGGAAACTCGGGGTGACCGTGCGCATGTCGCCCCACGGACCGGGGGCATTGGCCGGCGTTTGGTAGCCTTCGACGCTGAAGCTGGCGGTTGACCACGAACCGCCGAACGGCAGGACCGAGGTACCGCCGGCATTCGTGACGCCCGGAACCGCGCTGATCGCGGCGGTAACCCGCTCGAGCGCGGCGATCTGGACGGTGTCGTTGGCATACTTGACCGACGGCAAAGCGACATTGAAGGTGAGGAGATGATCCGGCCTGAATCCCGGATCCACCCCAACCAGCCGGGCGAAGCTCCGAACCAGGAGACCGGCGCCGGCGAGCAGCATCAGCGCCAGGGCAACCGTGGACACTACCAGCCCACGACGGAGCGCCAGCCCCGAGCGATCCCCGGCTGAGCCGCGGCCGCCTTCCTTCAGCGTCTCCTGCAGACTGGTCCGCGCCACCCGAACCGCCGGGGCCATTCCAAAGATCAATCCGGTCACCAGCGACAAGAGCAGCGTGAATCCGAGCACCTTCGCATCGAGATGGATATCGCCTGCCGGCGGGAGGTTGCCGCCATTGAGCGAGAGCAACGCGGGGACCCCCCATATCGCGAGAAGCAGACCCAGCAGGCCTCCGGCGAGTGCCAGCATCACGCTCTCGGTCAGCAATTGCCGCATCAGGGCGACGGGAGACGCACCCAGTGCCACGCGGACCGCGATCTCCCGCGCCCGGCCGGCGGCTCGCGCCAGCTGCAGGCTGGCCACGTTGGCACAGGCGATGAGCAGTACCAGCCCCACGGCGCCCAGCATGTAGTAGAGCGCCTGGCGAAGCGGCCCGCGCGCCTTTTCGTTCAGCGTGGTCATCAGGAGGCCCCAGTCGGGGCTGAAACGGTTAGGGTTGTCGGTGCGGAGTCGCAACCCAAAGGCGGCCATGTCGGCGCTCGCCTGCTCGAACGAAACCCCAGGCCGAAGCCGGCCGGTGAACGCGAGGAATTCGTTGGTCCACATGTTTGGGTCCTTGAGCCGCTCGGGAAAGACGAGCGGCACCCAGAACTCCGACCGGCGACCGAAGAAGTCCCGGAAGCTGCTCGGCATCACGCCGACGATCTCATAGCTCTCGCCATCCAGATTGAGCTTCTGCCCGATCGCATTGGGATCCCCGCCCAGAACCCGCTGCCACATCCCGTTGCTCAGTACCACAACCTTGTTATGGCCGGCCTCGGCCTCGTCCGGTCGGATCACCCGTCCCAGCGCTGGCTGAACGCCGTAGGTGGGGAAGAAGTCGCCCGAGATCTGAGTGCCCTGGACCCGAACTGGATCCCCCCGACCGGTGAGGCTCGGTAGCCATCCATTCTCGACCGCGGCGCGCTCGAAGGTCTGTGTCTGCTGTTGATACGCCAGGAAACCCGCGACCGACACCGACGCCTTCAGATCGTTGAGACTCGGGTAGTGATGCTCCAGCGTCACCAGCCGATCCGGCTCCCGATACGGCAGTTCCCGGAGCAGGACGGCATTGATCACCGAGAAAATCGCCGAGTTGGCACCGATCCCGAGCCCGAGAATCAAGATCGCCACGGTGGTAAAGCCGGGGCTCTTCCGGAGGGTGCGGAGGGCGTATTTGATGTCTTGGGTCATGTTAGAGTCCTCGAGAAATGCTGATTAGCCGTCCGCCGTCCACTAACCGTCCGCCATCCGCCGTCCACCAACCGCCGTCCGCCATCCGCCATCCGCCATCCGCCGTACGCCGTCCAATGCTGCCTGCTAAGACAGAGCTCTGTTACCTAGATCCGTCGGCGGTCGGCGGAAGGCGGTCGGCGGTCGGCGGAAGGCGGACGGCGGTTCGGCTACCGGCCATCAGCCTCACTCAGACCTCAACGCCACCATCGGCTCCACCTTCGCCGCCCGCCTCGCTGGGAGCCAGCTTGCACCCAGCGTGAGCGCGGCGAATCCGAGCGGCACCATGACATACGTCGTCGGATCAATCGGTGAGAGCCCGTAGAGAAAGCCGCGCGCCAGCAACGCCACTGGCAATGCCAGCACTATTCCCACGCCGATCCCGATGGCGACCAGGCGCATCGCGTCGCGGACGACGAGAGTCACTACCTCACGGCCGCGGGCGCCGAGCGCCATGCGGATACCGATCTCGCGCACCCGCTGGCTCACTCCGAACGCCACGACACCGGCCACCCCCAGGCTCGTCAGGATCAGTCCGAGCAGGCCGAGGAGGCCCAGCACCGCTCCGGCGACCCGTGCCGGCAGCAGGGAAACACCGATATGCTCTTCCAGCGTGCTTACCCCATCGATCGGGAGTGACGGATCGAGTGAGTGAACGGCCGCACGCACCGGCGCCACCAGAGTTCTGGGATCGACCCCACTCCGTGCCACCAGGGTGAACTGCTCGCTGCCAGTCTGATTCAGCGGCAGGTACATGAATGGCGTAGGGGAGTCGCCCAGCGACTGGTACTTTCCGTCGCGCGCGATGCCCACCACCTCGAGGTATGGACCCTCCGACCCGTGGATGCTGACCCGATGAGTCAGCCCGTTGGATCCCGGCCAGTACTTCTTCACGAAGCTCTCGTTTACAACCACAACTCCAGCCGAACCATCACGGTCTGCCGGGGTGAACCCGCGTCCGGCCGCGAGCGGTACCTCGAGGGCCTCGAAGTAGCCGTCACTGACATTACTCCACGACACTTCCCGGTCCTCGCCGGTCGCGCTCTGGTATCCCTCCACATCGATCGAACGCCGGCCCCCCATCAGCGAGAGCGGCATCACGGAAGTCAGCGCGACCGCCGTAACGCCGGGAATCGCGGCCACCCGTTCACGCAGCTCCCCTTGGAACTGCACAACGCGGGCGTGGGAATACCGGTTCAGGCCCAAATCGAGATTGAGCAGGATTCCGCGGCGGGCCCCGAACCCTGGATCGATAGCGGTGGCTTCGCGGAGACTCCGGAGAAAGAGGCCGGCGCCAATGAGCAGCACCAGTGAAAGCCCGACTTGGAGCACCACGAAGAGGTTGCGGAGGCGGGAACGATGGGACCCGCCGGTGGGCGAGGCGTCCTTGAGACTGGGCAGGAGCGATGGACGCGACACCTGTAGCGCCGGGGCCAGGCCCACCAGGCACCCGGCCAGGCAGGTCACGACAGCGACAAAGAGAAAGACCCGCGCGTCGGGATGGGCATCGAGTTGAATCGGGATCGGAAGCGGTGGGCGGTATTGCCCGATAGCAGCGGTGAGCCAGACAGACAACCCGAGTCCCGCGGCGCCACCCAATCCGGCGAGCACCAGGTTTTCAACCAGCAGCTGACGGATCAGGCGCCCTCGACCGGCTCCGAGCGCAAGGCGAACGGCGAACTCCCTGCCTCGCACCGCCGTTCGCGCCATCACCAGATTCGCGAGATTGGCACAGGCTATGAGCAGCACCAGGCCGACCATCACGGCGAGCAATGCCCCTGCGCCAAGTACAGGGCCCCTGATCATCGGAAGTACCCGAACCTCCGATTCCGGCAACACCGTGATCGAGCGACCGGTGCCCTTGATGTTCCGCCAGAAGTCGGGGTGTTCCGCAAACATCCGGGTCGCGAACACTGCCGTCTCCGCCCGCAGCCCGGCAAGCGTGGCACCCGGGCGCAACCTCCCGTAGACCAATGTGCCCCGGGACCCGCGCGACGTGAACGCGTCACTCCCCGGCCGGAGCACTGGGTCCATCGAGAATGGAACCCAAGCCCCTTCGGTGACGCCACGCAGGAGCCCGCGATATCCCGGCGCGGCGACCCCGACCACCGTGAACGCCTCACCCCCGAGCTTGATCGTATGACCCACCACCCCGGTGTCACTGCCGAAAAACGTGGTCCACAGCCCATGGCTCAACACCACCGTCGGAGGCCCTCCGGCCTGCATCTCCTCCGCGCTGAAGCCTCGGCCGATCTGGAGCGGAACCTGAAGCACCCGGAAATAGTCTCCGGCCACGAAACTGGCGAGAATCCGCTGACTCTCGCTCCCCTCCCGGCTCACCGATGTCGGTTGCAGCGACATCCCAGTCAGGCCCGAGAGCGACGGCAACCCAACAGCCATGTCCTGATAGTCGGGATGCGACGACGCCCCATACTCGCCGTGACTGAAGTCGTCGGTGTAGATCGCGACTAGACGATCCGGTTCGGGAACTGGGAGGGGCTGGAAGAAGAGGGTGTTGAGCAGACTCGCGATGGTCGCGTTGCCGGCTATGCCCAGACCCAGGGTCATGATCGCCACGAGCGAGAAGCCGGGACTCTTGCGGAGTTGGCGGAAGGCGTGGCGGAGGTCTTGGGTCAGGGTCATCTCGTGGTTCCTCGGAAGGGGCCGTTAGCCGTTAGCCGTTAGCCGTTAGCCGCTAGCCGTTAGCCGTTAGCCGGCCAGCCACCAGTGACGGGTCAAGAAGTCAACAGGTTCCAGCTAATGGCTAATGGCTAATGGCTAATGGCCCGTCCCCTCACGCCTGCGCCATCTCCGCCACCTTGTCCTCCACCACCCGGCCGTCAAACAAATGAATCGCACGATCGGCGTGGGCGGCGTAGCGCGGATCGTGGGTCACCATGCAGATCGTGGCCCCGCCGCGGTGCAGCTCCTGCAGCAGCCCCATCACCGATTCACCATTGGTCGAGTCGAGGTTACCGGTCGGCTCGTCGGCGAGCAGGATGAGCGGCTCGCCCGCGACGGCGCGTGCCACGGCGACGCGCTGCTGCTGACCACCCGAGAGCTGCGACGGGTAGTGCTTCACCCGGTGTGCCATCCCCACCCGCTCCAGCGCCGCCATGACCCGCTGCTTCCGCTCGGCAGCCGCCGTGCCACGGTAGGTGAGCGGCAGCTCCACGTTCTCGTACACTGTGAGGTCGCCGATCAGGTTGAAGGCCTGGAAGATGAAACCGATCTCCCGGTTCCGGATCCGGGCTCGCTCCGACGGGCTGAGCTGCGCCACCGGCTTGTCATCCAGCCAGTACTGGCCATCGGTCGGTGTGTCGAGAAGCCCCAGCAGCGAGAGGAGCGTCGTCTTGCCGCAACCCGATGGCCCCGCAATCGCCACGTACTCGCCGCGGCGGATATCGAGGTGGATCTCGGCGAGAGCATGGGTCTCTACTTCGTCGGTGTAGAAGACCTTCTTGATGCCTTCGAGGCGGATGAGCGACTGGCCGTTCGTGGACATGGGGACTCCGGTCAGGGGCAAGTTATCGGCGCACAGTTACAGATGGACACCAGGGGAACGGGGAACAGGGAACGGAAAGGGCACGAATGCCGGAGGTACCGAGAAGGCCAACGACGTTAGCTCCCGTTCCCTGTTCCCTGTTCCCCGTTCCCCGATCATTTCAGCCGAACCCTCTCCACCGCATCCCAGCGCGACATATCCGAAAGGATGACCACGTCGCCGGGGGCGAGGCCGCGTACGATCTCGATCGTATTCACCGAGCTGCGTCCCAGCTGCACGCTCACCCGCTCGGCTTCGTTGGAGCCATTGATGATCCGGAACAGGCCCACCGTGGAGTTGGCCTGCCCGTACGCCGGCCGCCCGACATGCAGGACGTTGTTGAGCCGTTCGATCTCGATCGTCCCGTCCACGCTCAGGTCCGGCCGAGCGCCCGCTGGGAGCTTGTCCGTCAGGGTCACGTCCACGGTGACGGTGCCGTTGGAGGAGGCAGGATCGATACGCACGACGCGCCCGGCCACAATGCCGTTGCGGGTATCGATCGCCGCGGTCTGGCCAATCGCCACATCCTTCGCCTGGGTCTCCGGCACCCGGAGGACCGCCTTGAGTCGCTCCGGCTGAACCACCTTGGCGAGCGTGGCGCCCGAGATGGCCCACTGCCCCACTTCGAGCGGCAGCTCCTGCAGCACACCGTCCGCGCCGGCGCGCACTACCATCGCGTCTACCAGCCCCTTCTGGAAGTCGGCAACCGACTTGAGCCGCGCGATCTGGGCTTCCTGCACGGTGAGCTGTGACTGGATGGTCTCGGTGAAGATGTGCAGCCGCTCCTGCTCCAACTTGAGCCGTTCGGTGAGCTCTTCGGCGCGATCGCGGGAACGGGCGTAGTCCGAGGTGGAGATCAGATCCTGGGCAGACAGGTCCGAGTCCGCAGCGGCCTTCCGCAGCGCCTCGCGGTACTCCGACCGGATCGTCGCGACCGTCGCGGCCTGATTGAGTTGCTGGGTTTCGAGCTGCGTCTTGAGGGAAACCAGCTGCGCCTGCGCGTCAGTGAGCTGCCGCTGAGCCTGGAGCAACTGGATCTGCACGTCGGGATTGCTGAGCTCGAGCAGGATCGTCCCCGCCGTTACCCGCTCGCCTGGCTGGATCGGCTTCTTCTCCACCCGCCCGGGGGTCACCGCCGATACCCAGCGGATGTGCTCCGGCACCAGGCTCCCCGGTCCGCGCACCTCCCGCACCATGGGACCCTGCCGCACCGTATCCATCCAGAGGGTCCCCTGCTCCACCGATGGGGACGCGGGCTTGAGCCTGGAAAGCCCTACCGTGAGGAGCACGACGAGCCCCAGCCCACCCCCTATATAGAGGAAGCGCTTGCGGTCGGGTTTCTTTTCTCGGGCTATGTCCACGCGTTGGGCCTCTCGGGGAGCCGTTAGCCATTAGCCGTTAGCCATTAGCTAGAGGCATCCGGCGAGGGGCTCGTTCTAGGCCAGCGAACCTCCAGGTCCGCGGCTCACGGCTAGATGGCTAACGGCTAGATCGGCTAACGGCCGACGGCTAACGGCAACCGCTATTGACCACGGCTGACGACTAGTCCTACAGGTAAGTTCCATGCCGCACCACTGCCACTCTGCACTCACCAACCGATGCCCCGGCCTGCACTTACCCACCACGTTTCAGCGCTGCAACGCGCGAAGTGTGCGGTTATGGGATTCGCTGTCCCAGTTTCGGACGGGCGGACGGTCAGGACGGTCAAGACGGTCGCGACGGTCAAGACGGTCAAGACGGTCACGACGGTCAGACGGTCAGGCGGTCCGGCGGTCCAACGTGCCTCCCCCCGTTCTTACATCGTCCCCCAGCGAGATGTACCTTGGGCCCGGCCGCGGCCCTTCCAGCCATCAGTCATCAGCCGTCGTTGACAGCCGTTAGGGGACAGCCGTCAGCCGCCAGCCATCCGTGGCCAATTGGCCTATAGACGGATTGCGAGGCGGGAGGGTTGGAAGAGCCCGGCTACAGGCGGGAATGCCAATGACTGACGCTGCTCCTGACCGTTCCGACGCGACGGTCGTGACGGCTAACGGCTGACCGCTAACGGCTGACGCTGACGGGCCTGCAAGCTGACGGCTGACGGCTGACGACGGCTAACGGCTAACGGCCAACCGATAGCCCAACCTACCCCAGCTCCCATGCGCCGACCCATCGTCCTCCTCCTTGCCGCGACCGCCTGCGCGCACAGCGATCCCTTCCCCATCGGGACCGACCCCTCGGACGGCCCGTTCGATCCGTCGCCGCCGGTGCGGATCACCTTCAATGCCACCCAGGATCTCCAACCGGCGTGGCTGCCGGATCAGTCCGGGGTGATCTACGCCTTCGAGCTGACGGGGGTGGCACCCATTGATCGCTGCCTTGGCGTTCTGCCGCCCGGGGGCGGCACGCGCAAGGTCGAGAAGTGCTTCCCCGGAGACCTGACAAAGGACTCCACCGACGCGCTGCAATCGCCGGCGATCGGCCCCGGTGGCCTCGTCGCTTGGGTCGAGACCCATACCGTCGAGGGCCACATCCCTCCCGACCATTCGGCGATTCGGGTCGGCAGTCTCACCGTCACCGACTCGGGGCGCATTGTCCGCACATTCCCCTACCTCGCCGGCAGCGGTCTTGTCCACGCAATCGCGACCCACCTCGCCTGGTTGAGCCCGGACACCCTGGTGTACCTCGGGCGGGACTTGGTCTACACGGCGGAGTGCTTCGGTTGTGCGATCGACAGCCTCCCGACCGGCGGAGACATCGTGCTGCTCGACGTGAGCGTGCCAGTCCCCACCCCGGTCCTCGTCGCCGGCACCACCGGCGCCAACTCGCTCGCCGTGGGGGCGGACGGACGCACGGTCTATTACACCTTCCCCGAAAGCAGCCAGGTCTACCGCCAGACGGTGGACAACGGGGCCGTCAGCATCAGCCACGATTTCGGTCTTGGCCGGGTCGCGCGCGACCCGCAGGTCGTGGGGAACCGACTGATTGCGGTGGTGGATGGACGCTACCGGAACCGTGACGTGCCGCCCTACCCGCCAATCCAGCAGGACTTGGGCGGCGTGCTCGTTTCGGTGGACCTCACCTCCGGGATCGAGACACCACTCCCGGCCCAGGGGAACAATCTCTTCAAGCGGCCCGCGCTGTCGGCTTCGGGACAGCGCATTGTGGCCGAAGGGTACCCATTCATCCTGAACACGGTGCTTGACTCGACCGGCACGCCGGTGACCGACACGCTGCTCAGTCCGATTGCCGACCTCTGGCTGGTGGAGGAATGAGCATGCGCCGACTCATTCGCGGGAATGCTGCTGGGGGCGGCGATGGTGGCACCCCTCGAAGGACAATCAGCGGGCGCCATAGCAGGCGTCGTGCGAGAAGCAGGAGCGAACGGCCAGCCGCTGCAGGGCGCGCGGGTGACGGCGGATGGCGGACGCTTCGTGACCACCACGGACGCCCATGGTTTCTATCGCATTCGCGAGGTCGTGGCCGGTTGGCACAGCGTCACAGCGGCCGCCATTGGCCAGCGTCCTCAGAACCGCGACAGCGTCCTCGTGCGCGCCGGCCAGACGACAACCCTCGACTTCGCCCTGACGTCGGATCCCGTGGGCCTGGAACCGATTGAGGTCATCGCCGGGCGGGTGGATTCGGTGCTGGATCCGCTCGCGGTGCAGGACCAGCAACGCTTCACCGCCGAAGAATTGCGGCGACTGCCCGTCTCCACCGTGGACGAGGCGATCGCGCTCTCGGGCGGCGCGGTCGGCGAGAGCTATCGCGGCGGACGGCTGGGTCAGCAGGCATTCATCCTCGATGGTCTGGGACTCAAGAATCAGCTCGACGCCTCCACCGGATCCCTTGGCATCCGCCTGCCACCCGATCTTCTTGCCGAGGCCTCGCTCATCACCAACGGGTTCTCGGCGCGCTATGGGCAGGCGGTGTCCGCCCTCGTGAACCTGTCGACCCGTGACGGCGGCGACCGCTGGGGCGGGCGTGTGGCCTACGAGACCGATCGCCCCCTTCCCGATGGGGCCGACTACGGCCTGGACCGCGCGGTCTTCAGCGTGGAAGGCCCGCTGCCCGCGGGGATCCGCGTCGTCGCCGTCGCCGATCTCTCCGGGCGCCTCGACGCCGATCCGGTGAAGGCGCCCGTCCCGTCCGACAGTCGCGATCCCCGTCATGACCGTCCGTGGGTCCTGCCTCACAACAGCGGCGAGCAGGCCGACCTCGGCACCAAGTTCACCATTCCACTCGGCGCCCGGCAGACGCTCCGCATCCTCGGCGTGCATTCGGCGGACCAGCGCCAGCTCTTCGATCCGGCCTACAAGTACGACCCGGACTTTGGACCCGTGCAGCGCGTGACAGGCAACCTGCTCAACGCCCAGCTCCAGCGCACCTTCCCGGGCCCCGATATTACCGCGGACCTGCACTTCGGCTATTTCAGCCGGGACTTCGTGCGCGGCGCGGCGGTCGAGACGCCGGACTACAAGTTCGGCGCCTTCACCGGCGAGAAGATCCGGATCCAGGGAGAGGACATCGCCCGCAGCCAGGATACCGCGCTCGCACGCGCCGCTCTCCCCGGCTTCCTGGCCCCGACGTTCAGCGATCAGTCTCCGTGGGGTGTCCCGGCATTCTTTCTCAGCGGCGCTTCGCGCGGAGACCTTGCCTGGAATCACTTCCGCGAAGCCCGGGGCCGCCTCGACCTGAGCATCCCCGCCGGCAGGCAGAGCGATCTCTACTTCGGTGGCGAGTACTCGGCTCAGCACGTGCAGACCTTCCAGCGAGTGCTGGGCTACCTGCCCGCGAGCGACTCGGTCCCGGCGCCGGCGGCCTCCGATTTCACACCCTGGGCAGGCGCCCTCTACGCCGAGGTCCAGGGCCGGTCGAACGACCTGGCGGTCACCATCGGCATGCGCTACGACCAGTTCAGCGGGCGCAACGATCTCAAGGGGAAGGCCGCCCACACCGCGCGCGCGCTGTCTCCCCGCTTCGCGGTCAGCACCGTCCTCAAGGGCGCGACCCTCGTCGCGAGCCTCGGCAAATTCAGACAGGCTCCCGACTATCAGTACCTGGTGGACGCCGCATTCGACGACACCACCCGCACCGGTCGCTTCCGCCAGGGAAACCCGGGCCTGGGGTTCGAGGAATCCACCCAGTACGAATTCAGCCTGCGGCTCCGCCCGACCCAACTGACCAGCGTCCGCTTCAACGTCTACGTCCGGCGCCTCGATGGCCTGATCGCCTCCGTCCCGCTGGGCGCCGATCCTGACTCCAGCATCTTCGGGAACGCCGACGCCGGCTCGGTGAAGGGTGCGGAGGTAATTCTGGAACGGGAGTTTGCCCGCGGCTGGGGCGTGCGGGTGAGCTACAACCTGCAGGATGCGACGGCCCACTCCTCGGATGCGTTCTTCGTCCGGCGGGCGATCAGGATCGACCCGCTCACCGGAGACACCATCATTCCGGCGAAGGTCGAGTTCCCGCTCGACTTCGATCGCCGCCACTCGCTCACCGCCATCGCGACGGGCACGGTGCCGGAGAGCTTCGGGCCCAGCCTGCTCGGCTCCAGGGTGCTCGGCGGAATCGAAGGCACCACGATCCTGCGCTACGCCTCCGGACTCCCCTACAGCCGCACCAATGCCGCGGGCGACTCGATCATCGGGCTCCCCAACGAGAGCCGGCTCCCTTCCAACTACACCGTCGACCTCCTGCTGCGACGTCCGCTGCACCTGGGCAAGTTCGGCGGGAGTCTCTACGTCGATGTCCGCAACCTGCTCAACCGCCAGAACCTCCTCGCGGTGCGCCGAGATACCGGCCAGCCAGGACTCAGCGACGCGGCGCTCCAGGCCCTGGCCCAAACCGCCTTCGCGGCCAATCCCGGTCCGATCCCCTTCGAGTCGCCGCGCTATCGGAGCTTTGCCGACCTGGATCACAACGGCCTGGTGGAGGGACAGAGCGAATTGCTGCCGCTCTATCTCGCCGCCGCGCGCGACGCGAACCAGCCGCTGTTTGTGTATGGGGCGCCGAGGTTGTTCAGGTTGGGCGTGGAGGTGGTGTTTTAGGGGACGGGCCGACGGGCGACGGGACGACGGGACGACGGGACGACGGGACGACGGGACGACGGGAGTAGGTGGTTGACGCTTGGTTGACGCAAGAGGGCTAAGTTGTCCGCCATGCGAGTCTTCGAACGCCTCGATGCATGGCAGCGCTGTCACGAACTCACGCTCGCGGTGTACCTGGTCACACGCAATTGGTCCGACAGCGAGCGGTTCGGCCTGATCAGTCAGGTGCGGCGAGCTGCAGTTTCTGTTGAGTGCAACATCGCCGAAGGAGCAGCAAAGCGCGGTCCGGCCGAGTTTCGGCGCTACCTGGACATCGCGCTAGGGTCTCTCTCCGAGGTGGCTTGCTTGCTGCGCATCGCGGCGGATCTCAATTTGCATAGTCAGGTTGAATCCGAGCGGATCAATGAGATCCGTGAGAAGGCGAGCCAAGTCACCTGGCGCCTTTATCAATCGATGTCCAAGGCAAGGTCAACTACTTCCTAGTAGGATCGATCGCTCCGGCGTCGCTTCGGTCCGCCACTCCTCGTACTTCCCCTCCCGTCCGTCATTTTCTTTTCCCGTGCGTCCCGTCGGCCCGTCGGACCGCCTAGCGGCTCCCCCCAAGAAATGCTTAATTCCCCTCCCATGTCCTCCGCCCCACTCCCAATCCGCAGGCGCTTCGGCGAGACCATGCGTTCCGACGCGTGGTGGGTGCAGCCGGTGGTCGTCTTCATCGTCCTGGCCGGCTTCCTGGGCTATGCCAACTGGGCGGCATGGCAGGGCGCCTACTACAGCTACGGCAACTATCTCTCGCCCTTCTATTCCCCCGAACTCTGGGGGAAGTTCGCCGCACGCCTGGTTCGGGCCCCCGCCCGCGTGGTGGCCGTCGTGGTTGGTGTTCTCTCCGGCCCTGATCATCCTGCCGTTTCCCGGCCTCTTCCGGGTCACCTGCTACTACTATCGCGGCGCCTACTACAAGGCGTTCTGGGCGGACCCGCCGTCCTGTGCGGTCGGTGAGCCGCGCAAGCGCTATTGGGGCGAGGCGTCGTTCCCGCTCATCATGCAGAACATCCACCGCTATTTCCTGTACGCCGCGCTTTTCATTGTCGTGGCGCTGCTTATCGACGTCTACAAGGCGCTGTGGTTCACCGACCCCGTGACCGGACAGACATCCTTCGGGATTGGTGTGGGGACGCTGATACTCGCCGTGAACGCCACGCTGCTCGGCGGCTACACCCTCGGCTGCCACTCGCTGCGCCACATCATCGGCGGGTATCGCGACCGGCTGGCTGGCTCCCCGGTGAGAAAGCGGGCCTACGACTGCTCGAGCTGTCTCAACCGCGGGCACATGCGCTGGGCCTGGCTGAGTCTCTTCTCCGTCATGTTCGCCGACATCTACGTCCGCCTCTGCGCGATGGGCATCTGGACGGACTTCCGGCTTCTGTGACGCTGCACACTCGAGGCCCTGAGCATAAGGGGCTCGCTCGCGCCGACGGGCCCGCCGAGCGCTCGCCGATCCTGTGTGCAAGGCCTCCCTAATGGCTGACTACCAGACGTTCGAGCACGACGTGCTCGTGATCGGAGCCGGCGGGGCCGGGCTCCGCGCCGCCATCGCCGCGTCCGCCGCGGGGGTGTCGGTCGGTCTGGTGTGCAAGTCCCTGCTCGGCAAGGCGCACACCGTCATGGCCGAGGGCGGCATTGCGGCGGCGCTGGGGAACGTGGACAACCGCGACGGCTGGCAGGTGCATTTCGCCGATACCATGCGCGGCGGCCAGTACCTCAATAACTGGCGCATGGCCGAGCTGCATGCGAAGGAGGCGCCGGACCGGGTGCGGGAGCTGGAGGCGTGGGGCGCGCTCTTCGACCGCACCCCTGACGGGCGCATCCTCCAGCGCAACTTCGGCGGGCACAAGTATCCCCGCCTGGCACACGTGGGCGACCGCACCGGCCTGGAGATGATCCGCACCCTGCAGGACCACAGCATCCATCTGGGGATCGACGTGCACATGGAGTGCACCGTCCTGAGGTTGCTCACCGACGGCAACCGCATCACCGGAGCCTTCGGCTACGACCGGGAGCGGGGACGGTTCCGGGTCTATCGCTGCAAGGCGATCGTGCTGGCCACCGGCGGAGTCGGGCGGGCCTTCTCTATTACCAGTAACAGTTGGGAGTACACCGGGGACGGGCAGGCCCTGGCCTATCGGGCCGGCGCTGCGCTGCAGGACATGGAGTTCGTGCAGTTCCATCCCACCGGGATGATCTGGCCGCCCAGCGTGCGTGGCCTCCTCGTGACCGAGGGCGTGCGGGGAGAGGGCGGCGTCCTGCGCAACAAGCTCGGCAAGCGCTTCATGTTCGACGATATCCCGGAGAACTACCGCAGTCAGACCGCCGACAACGAAGAGGAGGGCTGGCGCTACACTCAGGGCGACAAGACCGCCCGGCGGCCGCCCGAGCTGCTGACTCGCGATCACGTCGCCCGCTGTATCATGCGCGAGGTGCGCGAGGGACGCGGGAGCCCGCACGGCGGCGTCTTCCTCGACATATCCTGGATCAAGGAAAGGCTTCCGGGGGCCCGGGAGCATATCATGAAGAAGTTGCCCAGCATGTATCATCAGTTCAAACAACTGGCGGACATCGACATCACCACCACGCCGATGGAAATCGGGCCGACGACGCATTACATGATGGGCGGCATTCGGGTGGATGGAGACAGCCAGATGAGCACCCTGCCCGGCCTGTTCGCCGCCGGCGAGTGCGCCGCCGGCCTGCACGGCGCCAATCGGCTGGGCGGCAATTCCCTCTCGGATCTTGTGGTGTTCGGCAAGCGGGCCGGTGAGTACGCCGCGAACTGGGCCAAGGACCACGGCGCCGCGGCGCTCGATGCCGGACAGGTCGACGAGGCCGCGCGCGAGGCGTTGGCGCCGTTTGAGCGCGGCTCGGCCTCCAACGGCCACGGCCCCTACCAGGTGCAGCAGGATCTGCAGGTGATGATGCAGGATCTGGTCGGCATCGTGCGGCTGGGGCCGGAGATGGAGCGGAGCCTTGAGGGAATCGAAAAGCTCAAAGTGCGGGCGGCCAAAGTCGGGGTGAGCGGGAATCGCGAGTACAACCCGGGCTGGCACACCGCGCTCGACCTTGCCAACCTGCTCTCGGTATCGGAAGCGATCGCCCGCGCGGCGATCGAGCGGAAGGAGAGCCGGGGCGGCCACTTCCGGGATGACTTCCCGGACAAGGATCCGGCCTACGCCAAGTTCAACATTGTGATCAAGCAGGGACCCGACGGCGCGATGCAGCTCTCGCGCGAGCCGATCGCGCCGATGCCCGCCGAGCTGGCCCGCGTCATCGAGGAGCAGAAGTAGCGATCATGACATCACCACAGCAAGCTCAGGGCACCCCGTCAGAGCCGCGCACCACCGCCACCTTCCGGGTATGGCGCGGCGATGCCCAGGGCGGAAAGCTGGTGGATTACTCCACCACCGTCACCGATGGCATGGTGGTGCTCGACGCCATCCAGCAGATCCAGGCCGACCAGGCCAACGACCTCGCGGTGCGCTGGAACTGCAAGGCCGGCAAGTGCGGCTCCTGCTCGGCGGAAGTGAACGGCAACCCCAAGCTCATGTGCATGACGCGGCTCAACGAGCTGCCGCTGGACAAGCCGGTCACCGTGGAGCCGATGCGGGCCTTCCCGCTCATCCGCGACCTGGTGACGGATGTCTCGTGGAATTTCCGGGTGAAGAAAGGCATTGCGAAGTTCACTCCGCGCGCCCCTGACGCGCCGGATGGCACCTGGCGGATGGATCAGTCCGACGTCGACCGGGTGCAGGAGTTCCGGAAATGCATCGAGTGCTTTCTGTGCCAGGACGTGTGTCACGTCCTTCGGGATCACCATATGCACGACGAGTTCATCGGGCCGCGGTTCCTGGTGTATGTCGCGGCGCTGGAGATGCATCCGCTCGATACCGCGGACCGGGTCGAGGAACTCAGGAAGGCGCACGGCATCGGCTACTGCAACATCACCAAGTGTTGCACCCGGGTCTGCCCCGAGCACATTACGATCACTGACAACGCGATCATCCCCCTCAAGGAACGGGTGGTGGACGAGTACTACGACCCGCTGGGAAAACTGTTCAAGATCTTCAGCAGAGCCGACTCAGCCTAGCGTGGGGTGATACGTGACCCTCGAGCCCAAGCCGATCTCCAAGGAAGGCGTGCCCCTCGCCCTGCAGAAGGCGGAACGCTACCGGGTGATCAACGATCCCTCCTCCGCCGAAAGCATCTGCCTCGACATCCTCCAGATTGATCCCGACAATCAGCAGGCGCTGGTGGCCCTGCTGCTCTCCATCACCGATCAATTCGGCGAGTCGCACGGCGATGGCCTGCGTCGCGCGAAGGAGCTGCTGCCGCGCCTGCGGGACAGCTACCGCCAGGCGTACTATGCCGGGATCATCGCCGAACGATTCGCGAAGGCGCAGCTCCGCCGCGGCGGACTCACCTCAGGGGAGATGGCGTACCATGGGTTTCACGAGGCGATGACCTGGTACGAGAAGGCGGAGGCCCAGCGTCCCGCCGGCAACGACGAGGCGATCCTCAGGTGGAACACCTGTGTCCGTATCCTGGCCCAGCAACCCGCACCTCCAACCTCGCGCGGACGAGTCGGTGGAGATGGGGCTGGAGTAGGCGACGTAGCGGCGGAGCAGTGCTCCGCCGTCGGTTGGAAGGATGGAAGGATGGAAGGATGGAAAGACGGAAGGATGGAAGGTTGAGGATATGGAGGCCCAGTATTCTTCCGGCTCCCGTCCTCCCGTTTCCGCCCTCCCGTCTTTCCGTCCGTACGCCTGCCCCCTCCAAAGCGGACACTAGGCTCTCCCTGCCACCTCATGGTCAATTTGTGCCGACGCGTAGTTGGGGAGTTCCAACGGGCTTCCGACGATTTCCGACGGGCTTCCGCGCAGTTCCAACGGGGTTCCGGTGATTTCTGACGGGGTTCCGCGCGGTTCCGACGGGCTTCCGGGCATTTCCGACGGGCTTCCGGGCATTTCCGACGGGGTTCCGCGCAGTTCCGACGACCTTCCGCACATTTCCAACTGACTTCCGCGCATTTTCAACGAGCTTCCGCGCATTTCCAACGAGCTTCCGCCCATTTCCGACGGGCTTCCGCCCGTTTCCAACGGACTTCCGCTCATTTCCGACAGGCTTCCGCGCAGTTCCAACGGGCTTCCACGCATTTCCAACGAGCTTCCGCGCATTTCCAACGGACTTCCGCGCATTTCCAACGCTTCCCGAACTGCTGCGAACCGCGTTGGAGACGCTTCCAATCGCCTGACTAACCCTTCATACGCATGGCACCGCTCTCGCGTTGTACTGCCGCGGCCGGTCGCTGCAGCGCTCGTGACTGTGGTCTGGTTCGAGTCATGGGCGCGTCGCGTTCCTACTATAAGGAAAGGTGGGGCTCAGGTATCTTGTTGCCGGTGACCGATTGGCAGCCAGAATCCCTCACGGGCACAGCAAGGACTTGAGAATGATCACTCATGCTCGACGAGTAATGGCCGGAGTCATCGCCTTCAGCGGACTCTCTATTGGCGTTGGCTCCACCGCGGAGGCCCAGATGAATTCGGTGACCCAGAGCGCCATCCAGAAAGAGGCGACCGTGACGACTCATGCGAAAGGGACCTTCGACGTCAAGGTGGCCCCCCTGGCAAGCGAGGACAGCGCCATCGGCCGGCTCTCCCTCGACAAGCAGTTTCACGGCGACCTCGAAGGTACCAGCAAGGGTCAGATGCTCGCCGCCGGCACGCCCGACAAAGGGTCGGCAGGCTATGTCGCCATCGAGGTGGTAACCGGCAAGCTGAACGGCAAGAGCGGCACCTTTGTGCTCCAGCATGTCGGTTACATGAAGGGCGGCGAGGCCCACATGACCGTCACGGTGATCCCGGATTCCGGCACCGGAGAGCTGGCCGGCTTGGCGGGAACGATGGTGATTGTGATTGAGGGGAAGAAGCATTCGTATGATTTTGAGTATTCGCTAGGGAGCTAACGCAAAGCGCGGCGGGGGCCGCCTGCGGCGGCCTGCGGGGTCGCTTCGCTCCTGCGGGCGCTCGCTGCGCGAGCGTGCGGGAACAGCGCGTAGTTCCCGCAGGGCGCCGCAGGCGCCCCCCGCAGGAGCGTAGCGACCCCGCACGAGCGAAGCGAGCCCGCCTCCCCTCGCCCCTCGCCTGCTGTAAATTCCCCACCCATGTCCTCCCTCCTCGCTGCCCGCTCCCAGATGGCGCTGTCGCTCGCCTTCCACATCCTCTTCGCGGTTGTGGGCATCGGGATGCCGCTCCTCATGGTGATCGCCGAGCGGCGTTGGTTGGCGACGCGTGACCCGGTAGATCTCGAACTCGCCAAGCGCTGGTCCCGGGGCACCGCGATCCTGTTCGCGGTCGGCGCCGTGTCCGGCACGGTGCTGAGCTTCGAGCTGGGGCTCCTCTGGCCCCACTTCATGGAGTTTGCCGGCGCCATCATCGGCATGCCGTTCTCGCTCGAGGGCTTTGCCTTCTTCACCGAGGCGATCTTCCTCGGCATCTACCTGTACGGCTGGGACCGCATCCCTGCTCGTGCACATCTCCTGGCCGGCGGGATGGTGGCCTTCTCGGGGATGATCTCCGGGGTCTTCGTGGTGATCGCGAACGCGTGGATGAACGCCCCGACCGGTTTCGAGGTCGCGGCCGGACGCGCCATCAACATCGATCCGCTCGCGGCCATGGCGAATCCCGCCGCCTTCCAGCAGACGCTCCACATGACGCTCGCGGCATACGCCGCCACCGGGTTCGTCGTCGCTGGCATCCACGCCTTGTTGCTGCTGCGCGATCCGCTGAACGGCTTCCACCGCCGCGCTCTCACCATCGGCCTGCTGGTCGGGGCACCCGCCGCCGTCCTGCAGCCGATCTCCGGAGACCTGAGCGCCCGCCACATCGCGGAGCATCAGCCGGTGAAGCTGGCGGCTGCCGAGGCGCTGTTCGAGACCCGCACGGCGGCGCCACTCATGCTGGGCGGCTGGCCGGACACTTCGACCCGCACGACCCGCTTCGGGATCGAGATCCCCTACGGTCTTTCACTCCTCGCGCATCACGACCCGAACGCCGAGGTGAAGGGGCTCGACATGGTACCTCAGAGCGACTGGCCCAACGTGCCGATCGTCCACCTGGCGTTTCAGATCATGGTGGGCGCAGGGAGCCTCATGGCCCTGGTCGCCGTATGGAGTCTCTGGACGATGTTCCGCGGGCGTGACCTGACCACGAGCCGTCTGCTGCTCCGCGCCATCGCCTGCTCGGCGCCACTCGGATTCATCGCGATCGAGGCCGGCTGGATCGTGACGGAAGTCGGGCGCCAACCGTGGATCGTCTACGGCGTGCTGCGGACCAGCGAGGCGGTGACACCCATGCCCGGTCTCAGCTGGACCTTCCTCGGTTTCTCCCTGCTCTACCTCTTCCTCGGCGTTGTCGTTGCATGGCTCCTGTACTCTCAGATCATCCGGAGCCCGAGAGAGCAGGACTGGCACCGGATCTATTCGCCCGTGAGGAAATGAGCCGTGGCCATGCAACTGTCCCAGGCCGAGATCCTCGCTGGCGCCATCGTCGTCGCCCTGAACGCATACGTCGTCCTTGCTGGTGCGGACTTCGGCGGTGGTGTCTGGGACCTGTTGGCACGCGGGCCCAGGCGCGAGCGGCAGCGTGACCTGATCGCGCACGCCATCGGCCCGGTCTGGGAGGCGAACCACGTCTGGCTGATCCTGGTGGTGGTGCTGCTGTTCAGCTGCTTTCCGACCGCCTTCAGCCGGCTGGTGATCAGCCTGCACGTTCCGTTGACATTGGTGCTGGTGGGCATCGTGCTGCGCGGATCCGCCTTCACCTTCCGGAGCTACGGCGGGGATGACGTGCCGGCACAACAGTACTGGGGAAGACTCTTCGCCAGCGCGAGCCTGGTGACGCCGCTCCTGCTTGGCGTGGCGGTGGGTGCGATCGCGGCGGGGCGGGTCGTGGCTCCGAGCGGTACCGGATTCGTGGCCGACTACATCCGGCCGTGGCTTTCGCCGTTTACGGTGAGCGTGGGTGTCTTGACCGTGCTGCTGTTCGCGTTCCTGGCGGCCGTCTACCTCACGGTAGAGACCGAGGAACCGGAACTGCGCGAAGATTTCCGCCGTCGGGCGCTGGGGGCGGGGCTCGCAGTCTTTCTCGGCGCGATGACGACCCTCGCGCTCGCCTGGGAAGAGGCGCCGCTGGTCTGGAAGGGGTTGGTGACCGCGAGGAGCGCGCTGCCGATTCACCTGCTCACCGGCCTCGCGGCGACCCTGGCGCTCTGGGCTCTCTGGAAGCGGCGCTATCGAATGGCGCGCGTTGCTGTGGTCGCGCAGGTAACGCTGATCCTGTGGGGCTGGGCCCTGGCGCAGTTCCCCTGGGTCGTGCCCCCCGACCTCAGCATCCGCGACACCGCGGCGCCGGCGGTTACGCTGAGGTTGACGTCTGGTCGCTCTCGCACTAGGTGCGATCGTACTGTTCCCGTCGCTTTACTACCTTTTTCGAGTGTTTAAGGGAGTGAGGAGTGAGGAGTAAGGAGTGAGGAGTAACTCCCCTTGACTTCACCCCACTCCCCACTCCTCACTCCTCACTCCTCACTCCCCGTCACTTCACCCCGTGCATCAGCTTGTTGACCAGCGGCGCGGCGAGGAACAGGACTGCTCCCGCACCGAGGAGCGCCCAGAAACCGAAGGTGTAGCCGCTGAGCGCGGAGGTCGTTGTCATGCCCCCTTCACCGCTGACCGCGCTGGCGAAGATACCGGAGAGGTTGTTGCCGATGCCGATCGACACGAACCAGCCGCCCATGGCCAGACCGCCGAGGCGGGATGGCGCCAGCTTGGTGACCATCGAGAGGCCAATGGGTGAGAGGCACAATTCACCGACCGACTGGATCACGTAGACGGCCACCAGGGTCCAGAACGGAATCTTGCCGTCCATGCTCACCAGCCTGGACAGCGCGAACATCAGCAGCAGGAAGGCCAGGCCGTTGAAGAGCAGGCCCAATCCGAACTTGCGGGAAATGGATGGGTTGGCATTCCACCCCGCCATCTTCACCCAGATCCAGGCCATCACCGGCGCCAGGGTGATGACGGCGACCGAGTTGACGCTCTGGAACCAGGCGGTCGGGAAGATGAACCCACCGAGATCGCGGTTGACGATCTGATCGGCCAGGAAGGTGAACGAGCTGCCCGCCTGCTCGAAGAACATCCAGAACATGATATTGAACACGAAGATGATCATCATCGCGATCACCCGGTCCCGGGCGACCTTCCCCTCACGGACGGCCTCGACCATCAGGAGTACGACGAGCACGACGAAGAGTGCGGACAGGACGTACTGAAGAATCGTTCCGCCGACGGCGAGCAGGGAGTAGATGATCGGGATCACGAGTAGCGTCCCCACCGCCACGACGAGCACGCGATGACGGCCCATCGCCTCCGGCGCCGGGGCGCCGATGCCCTGGAGCTGGGCGCGGCCGAAGTAGAACCAGACCAGGCTGATCAGCATCCCCACGCCGGCGGCGATGAACACGTACTTGTAGGCGGGGGTTTCTGCCGTCCCGAACACCGTGTTGGCGAGCCACCCGGTGAGCAGCGGCGCGAGGAACGCCCCGCAGTTGATGCCCATGTAGAAGATCGTGAAGCCGCTGTCCCGGCGTTCGTCAGCCACCGCGTACAGCCTGCCGACCAGCGTCGAGATGATCGGCTTGAACATCCCGTTACCGCAGATGATCGTGGCGAGTCCCAGCTTGAAGAAGGTGGGACTGGGTATGGCGATCAGGAAGAGCCCCGCCGCCATGAAGACGGCCCCAATGAGAATGGAGCGCTGGTGGCCGATGTACTTGTCGGCGACATAACCGCCGAGAATCGCGCCGGCGTACACCAGGGCGAGGTACGAGCCGTACGTCAGGTTGGCGGCCGCCTGCCCCGTGGCCGACCCGCCATGGAACTGCGCGACAATGTAGAGCACCAGGGCCCAGCGGATGCCGTAGAAGGCGAACCGCTCCCAGAACTCGGACATGAACAGCATCCATAACGGGCCGGGATGGCCCAGCACCTGCTTGAACTGGGGGATCGCGGCTTCCGCCCGGGACGAACCCGCTTCAGTGCTCATGCGCGTGCTCCAGTGGCCGGTGTGAGGGGGTTAGTGCTTCCGTAAGATGTCCGCCAGGACAATCCGGTCGATCTTCCCATCCATCCGCACCCGCACATCGTAGTTCTCCCAGTACATGAAGTCGCGCAGGGCCGCGAGGAACACATCGTTGGCCTTGCCCTGCGGCGCCTTGAGCCATTTGTCCGGCTGATTGACCGGCTCGCGCAGCAGGATCGGCTCGAGCTGCTTCACGATCTCCGGCGTGATGGCGATCAGGTCTTTGGCTTCGCTGGGGAAGAAATGCAGCTTGTGCAGGACCAGCAGCCGTTCCAGTTCGGCGATCGGGTCGGGCGCATCGTAGACCCGGATGTCGATGAAGCGGTCGTTGGCGCCGAGGTAGCCGCCGTTCTTCCGGACTACGAGGAGGGCGGCGGACTGCATTCCCCGCTTGTCGCCACCCCCGGCCTGGCCGGCCTTGAGCGCGGCCATCAGCCGGTCCGCCAGGGCGCCGCGGCTCTGCTCGTACGTTGCGGCCAGATTCTTCACCGTCTGGTCCGACACCATGATGTTGGCCTGAGCGGCATAGCCATGGCCCACAATCACCTCACCCTTGCCGCCGAGCCGGCCACCGACGATCCCGCCGACTCGGCCACCGGCCCAGTCGAAGGTCCGGGTTCCCGTGAAGCTGGCGGCGTTGCCGCGCGCGTCCACCATGCCGACCTGGCGATCCTGCAGCATGGTGTCGCTCCGCATGATGATCCGCAGCGCCTCTTCGGCCGTGGCGCCCTGCCGAATCAGGTCGAGCCCCTGCTCGCCGTAGGCGGTGTTGCCGAGGCTCTGAGTGGCGACGGCGCCGACGCCGCTTGCCGCCCACGGCACGATGCCCCCGACGTTGGGGAACTTGGACTGTACCGCGACACCCAGATCGCCGGTGACGGAGTCCCAGGCAACGATGCTGTAGGTGTGGGCCAGCTTTACGAAGTGCGGCGGGGGGGAGAGGGGCTGCTGAGCGGACAGGGTGGAACGGGAGAACGGGAGAACGGGGGAACGGGAGAACCGGAGAACGGGAGAACCGGAGAACGGGGAACGGGAGAACGGGAGAACGGGGGAAGGGAGCATCGGGGGGAGTAGCAGCGCGGCAAGCACCAACGCAACGAGGCGAGGTGAGGGTGGCCAAGTCCTCGCGCCGGCAGTTTCTGCGTCCGCAGTTCCCGTTCTCCCGTTCCCCCGTTCCACCGTTCCACCAGTAGCAATCATTTCTCTTTCCCTAACTTGCGTTTGAGTTCTTCTAATTGCGCATCCACCGCCCGATCCATCTGCTTCCGCTCCAGCTGACCGCGGAGCAGATCGTCGTTCACGTCGGTCTCGGGGCGAGTGCCGCCGGCTGTTTCGATGTCCCGCCAGGCAGCCTCCTGGGCCGGAGTGCGACCAGCTTCGGTTCCCTGGCGCACCTTGCGATACTCGGTCCTCAGCTGCTCCATATCCCGATCGGCAAGCGCCAGCTCTTCCTGCTGCAACTGCAGCTTCTTTTCGAGCATGGCGGTGCGTTCCCGGTGCCGCGCGGCGAACTGCTCCGCCACCAGCACGGTGTCCGGATCGGGTATCTGCGCGGCCAGCCGGCCGCGGCGTTCAGCGTCGTCCAGTTGCCGGCGCTCCGACCGCAGGGATACCTCGGTCGCCGCGAGCGCATCACGCATGGTCGCCAGCGCCACCTTCATTTCGAGGAGCGCGGCGTGGAGTTGCGCGGCACGGGCCTTGGGGTCGCCCGGCGCGGTATGGTCGGCAAGGAGCTTCTCGAGCCGGGCCCTAAGCCCTTCAAACACGGTGGGATCGTCCGGGTCACGGAATCGCCGAATGGTACGGATCGCCCCGGGGGGCGTCAACCCAGCGCCGACGTTACCTTTCTCGACATGCCGAAACGGCTCCTGCTCCTCTCACTGGTCGCGTTCACCGCCGGTTGCGGCGGAGAGCGGCGCGGTGGCGCATGCGGCCTCACCGCGATCGCCGGCGCCACGATGCTGTTGCAGGAATTCGGCACCCCCAATCAGACCCTGGGCGAACCACCCACCACGCTGCCGCCACACCTCGTGGCCCGGGTCGCCGCCGGGCCAGCCTTCCCGGCAGTCGTAGGCCGCACGTCGGACAGCGGCTGGGTCATAGGGGTGGATGGAACCGTTCCCGCAACCATCAAGCCGGGATTTGGCGTGCTGGTGCTGGACACTGCCGGCAAGGCGCGGGGCGTCATGATCTTCGAGTCTGAGCCGATTCGCGGCGCGCCCATCATCGGCAAGCTCAGTCTCGATACTCTCATGCTTCCATTGATCGGCATTCAACTGGACCCCGCACGCTTCGAGGACCCACGGTGCCCCGTCTTTCCGGACAGCCTGCTGCAATGAGCGCCCCGCGCATTGGCGTCACCGGCGTCACCCGCAACGTCTCCGGGGCGGATCGGGTGAGCCTGAATGCCGCCTATCCTCTCGCCGTGCTCCGCTCCGGCGGCGTCCCGCTGGTGCTCTCGCCGCTCATCGGCACCGAGCATAACGAGACGATCCTCGACGCAATCGACGGCCTGGTGCTGACCGGCGGCGAAGACATCGATCCGGCCATTTACAACCAGCCCCGCCACCCGCGGCTTGGCGACGTGGACCGCGCGCGGGATGAATTCGAGATTGCGCTCTTCCGCGACGCGCAGAGTCGGGGAATGCCGGTGCTCGCGATCTGTCGCGGCATCCAGCTGGTGAACGTGGCACTGGGTGGGACGCTCTGGCAGGACATTGCGAGCGAGGTACCGGGCGCCCTCAACCACAATCCCGGCACCGCGCGTGACGCGCGCACCCACCCGGTCGACATCACTCCCGGCTCGCGGCTGGCCCAAGCGCTCGGCGGAACCCGATTCGACGTCAACAGCTTTCATCATCAGGCCATTCGCGACCTGGCTCCCGGACTCACGGTCACGGCTACCGCGCCTGACGGAATAATTGAAGGCGCCGAAGGCTCAGACCAGGATCCCTGGCTGCTCGCGGTGCAGTGGCATCCGGAGGAGTTTCATCGCCAGGACCGGGCGCCGGATCACGGGCTGTTTGGGGCGCTGATGAAGGCTCTGGGCCGTCGGCCGTCAGCCGTCAGCCATCGGAAGGCAGAGGGCGGACGGCGGAAGGCCGAGGTCGGACGGCGGACGACAGGCGACTGAGGTCCGTCGCTGCGTACCCCGCCATGACCGACCTCCCGGCTCCGGCGGCTTGGGTTTCCAGACAGATCCCGATCGAACACACCGCGACCAGCAACGTGTCCGCGCCTGCCTCGCAGCCCCGAGGCCGCTATTGGGTGTAGCCCCCGGGGAAGAGAATCCGGGTTGAGAGGGTGTTGAGCGCCTCGCGCAGTGTGGGGTATCGTTCCGCGGCGGTGTGCAGCACGGCTTCGAGGTGGAAGTGATCGGCCAGTGCGTGATCCGAGGCCATCGCGTAACCGCGGCGTCCCAAACCGTCATAGTAGCTAAGGTCAGGCCCGCCATGGCGCAGGCGACGCGCTTCGATGTATTGCGGAAAGAGGCCGGCCAGCCAGAGAGAGTAGTTGCCGAGATGCACCATCACCCGGAAGCGGCGCTCCCCCTGGGTTGCCTCGAGATCGGCCAGGATGTCCACGAGGTAGCGGTGCGACTGATCGTCGTGCCAATCGACCCGGGTGGCGCGGTCCCGGCGGCCAAACTCAAGCAGGACGGCGGCGAGATAGTCGGCGACATCGCGCTCATCGAGTCCCGCGGAGAGCAGGGTATGGCGCACCATCACGTAGAAGAACAGGAACTCGCTCGGCACCAGCATCGAGCGCACGGCCAGCAGTCGCTCCGCCAGCTCCGGCTGGTCGAGGAGCGGGTCCGGGCCCTCTCGTTCCAGCCGCTGTTCCAGCGTCGCGCGGCGCCCGGCCGATCCACGGCTCAGGAGCAGCAACACCAGCTCGAGGTCCCGCTGGTTCAGTCGTCCGCGTGTGTTCGCGAGGATCATGGCCACTCCCTCCGGGACTGAGCTCTTTCGCTTCGACCAGGGCGGTCCCGGCGCACCGCTGGACCACGTCCTGGGCTTCGCGCGCGCGGTAGCCGGCACTCTCCGGCTGCATTCAGTACTCGACCGCCTTGTCCAAGAAGTCAAGGCAACCTTCGGGCCGGGACCGGTTGCGGTCATCACGGTGGATGAGCAGGGTCAGAGGGAGAGTGCCAACGGTGACGCGGAACACCCCACCCTGGCCACCCTGCTGGAGGCCGTACTGCGGGATGGCACCGCCGCCACTACTTCGGTGAAGAAGGGAACCGCCGTCGGCGTGCCGATCGAAGGTCGCCGCACGGTGATCGGCGCCATCGGGGTCCTGCTCGATCGCAAACCATCGCCCGCTGACCTGCCGATTCTCCATGGTTTCGCCGCCGTCGCGGCGCTCGCGCTGCAGAGCGCCTATCTCATCGAGGCGGCGGATCAGCGTCATCGGGTCTGGGCGGACGCGGCGGACGCGGTGAGCCTCGCCCTGTGCATCATCGATCGCGCGGGGCGGGTGGAAAGCGCCAACCGGGCCTTTCGTGATCTCGCGGGCTCACCCGCGGGTGGAGGCATCGGCAGGCTCCTGAACGACCTGATGCCGGAGAGTTGGCGTGAAGGCATCGCCGCGGTACTTCAGGGGGAGGACGCAGAAGAGATCGACTTCAAGCTTGGAAACCGGACCATAACCGTAACCGCGTTCCGCAGCGGAGAGGCGGCGGCGGGGCGCCAGGTGCTCCTGTTTGAGGATCAGACCGACCGGCGCCGGCTGCAGGACCGACTGATTCAGTCCGAGAAGCTGAGCGCCATCGGACAGCTCATCGCGGGTGTGGCGCACGATCTCAACAACCCGTTGACCTCGGTCATCGGCTTCGCGGATTTCCTCGCCGAAGCGGCCGACGTCCCGCCACGCATCCGCGAACCGCTCCGCGTCATCCAGCAGGAAGCCGAACGGGCCTCGAAGATCGTGAAGAACCTGCTGAGCTTCGCGCGGCGCCAGGAGGCGCGACAGGTTGCCGCGCTCCGTCCGATTCTGGATGCCACTATCGGCCTGTTCCGCAACAACCTGAGCGCCGACACGGTGGCGCTCGTGACCGACATCGAACCCGATCTCCCTGACCTCGACCTGAACCCGACCCAGATCCAGCAGGTCTTCGTCAACCTGATTCAGAATGCCGCGCAGTCGATCACCGGAAGCGGCCGTCCGGGGAGCATCCGGATCCGCGCCCGCCGCTGGATGGATGGCATCGCCATCGATGTGGCCGATGACGGACCAGGAATGGAGCCGGAAATCGCGGCGCAGGTGTTCGAGCCCTTCTTCACGACCAAGCCTGAGGGCCAGGGCACGGGACTCGGGCTTTCTATCAGTCAAGGCATCGTGAAGGAGCATGGGGGACGGATCACCCTGACCACGGTGCCGGGTGGCGGCGCAACCTTCACGGTGGAACTCCCCGGCCGGGTGCGCACGACGAATCGGGCATCAGCGCCCTTGGAATTGGACAACGCCCGGCCGCTCCACGTGCTGGTGGTCGACGACGAGCCCCATATCCTCCACTATATCCGGGCGACGCTGGAGGCGTGGGGACACAGCGTCGTCACCGCGAGTGACGGTGCGGCGGGACTCGAACGCGCCATCGCGGAACAATTCGATCTCATCATCTCAGACCTGCGAATGCCGCGGCTCGGCGGGCGGGAGTTCTACGAGTCGCTGCTGCGCCGCAATCCGGAGGCGGCGCGGCGGGTCGCGTTCAGCACCGGCGACACAGTCCGGGGCGACACCCTCGACTTCCTCGAGGCGCAGGGCCGGCCCTGCCTGCAAAAGCCGTTCAGCCTGGCCGAGCTACGGAGCCTGCTCCGGAAAGCCGCGGGGGGATGACGGGCGCGGTCGCGGTCCACCTCTGCCGCGGCCGGGAGTGGCGGGGAGGTGAGCGACAGGTCGGCTTGCTGGTGCAGACGCTGGCGTGGCGCTCCGAATTCCGGCAGCACCTGGTCGCCGGGCGCGGCTCGACCCTCGTGAAGGCGATGGTATCAGCAGGGCCCCCTGTCACTCCCGTCCCGTGGACGACGGCCTATGACCCCCGGGCCCTGGTCGGCACCCTTACCCTTGTGCGCGAGCTTCGCGCGCTGCACCGCGGCGAGATTCTCCTCCACGCACACGACAGTCACTCGCTGGCAATCGGCATACTCGTCGCCAGGCTTCTCCGCCTTCCATGCATCGCGACTCGCCGGAGCGTCACGGCTCCGGGCCTTCTGTGGCGATTGCCCGATCGAGTGATTGCGATTTCCGGCGCGGTGGAAGATTCGCTTCGGTCCGCCGGAGTGGCGCCATCACGCATCGTCCGCATTCCATCAGCCGTGTCCCTCTCCGCCCTGGCGAGTGTTCCCGCTCATCGATTTCGAACCCGCAAACGTTGGGGGCTTCCGGTGATCGTTGCCGCAGGGGCTATGACCGCGGAGAAGGGTCACGGTACCCTGATCGAGGCACTCGGCCTCTTACGTCGGCGGGTGCCCGAAGCGGAACTGGTTCTGGTTGGCGACGGTCCTCAGCGAGCCGATCTAGAGGCGCTGGCGGAGCAACGAGGACTGACTGGGCGGGTTCGTTTCTACGGCGCGAAGCGCGACGCGCTAAGTCTCATCGGGGCCGCGAACGTGCTGGCACAGCCATCGCTGCGCGAGGCATTGGGCACCACCGTGCTCGAAGCGATGGCCTTGGGTACGCCGGTCGTGGCCACCCGGACAGGTGGGCTGGCGGAATTGTTAGCGGATGGGGCCGGCCTGCTGGTCACTCCCGGCGACCCATGGGATCTGGCGGAGGCGCTGGAGCGAGTCCTCACCGATCCGCTGCTCCGTGGCGCCATGGTCCGCCAGGCGCGCGCCCGTGTCATCGAATATGACGCTCCCGGAGTGGCAGACCGGGTGGCGCAGGTGTATCGTTCCGCCTTACAGTTGACCTGAAACGGCGATGCTCTATCTCTGCATTCCCAGCTACAACGAAGCGCCGACGGTCGGGCTGCTTCTCTGGAAGATCCGCAAGGCGCTCCAGACCTTCCCCCGCGAGTACGAGATCCTGATCGCGGACGACGGCTCCACGGACAAGACCAGCGAGATCCTGGAGCCCTACGCGAAGGCGCTCCCGCTCACGGTTGTGCGCCACGCGGAGCGTCAGGGATACGCCCGTTCGGTGGAGGAATTGCTCCGGCTGGCGGTAGATCGCACCGATCGGCCGAAGCGGGACGCCGCCATCCTCATGCACGCCGACTTCGCGCACTCCCCCGACGATCTCCCCGAACTGGTGCGGCACCTCGAGAGCGGTGCGGATATCGTGGTGACCAAGGCCACATTGCAGGGTGAATCGCGCCGTTCGGCACGGCTCGTGCGCAGGTATGCCCATTGGCTGCTTCGGGGCGTAAAAGTGGCCGGTGTGAGGGACATTGTCTCGGGATTTGGGGCCTTTCGGCTGATGTGCCTCAGAAACGCCATGCGCGTGTCCAACGGGCCCCTGCTCACGTCGGACGGTTGGGCGGCAAATGCAGAGCTGATCGGGCGGGTCGCCAGCCATGCCCGCAGGATCGACACGGTGGAGGTCGTCGAGCATCTGGACCTGCACCAGCGCGCCAGTCGCGTCGAACCATGGCCACTCGTCAGGCAGCTCTGGCACGACGGCGGCAGGCTTCATATTCGTAGCGGACGTTCCCAGGATGCGCGGCGCGGTGCCGTGCGCGGGACTGAAGACCAGGAACTCGAGGAAGTGACCCGATGAACGTCATAGCAGCACTTGCAGTCACGGCCAGTCTTGTGCTGAGCCCGCAGGCGCCGGTGCCTCCGGCTGCGCCCGCGCCTGCCGTCTATCCATTCCAGGTGGGCGAGCGGCTCCAGTTCGCCGCGAAACTGGGATTCCTCCGGCTGGGCACTGCGTGGATGAGTGTCACCGGGATCGATACGGTGCGCGGGAACGAGTCGTTCGTCTTCGAGTTCGGACTCGAGGCCTCCGCGCTCACCTGGAAGAGCAAGAATGTGCTGCAGTCCTGGACCGGGACCCAGGACCTCGTCTCCCGCCGGTTCCATCAGGATCTGCTGGAAAACGGCAAGGAACGGAAGCGCTACTACGAGATCTTCCCCGACTCGCTCAAGTACACCCAGGAGAATCGCGAAGGCAGCAAGGAGACGGTGGCGAATCCGCTGGACGACGCCGCGTTCTTCTACTTCCTGCGCACCATCACGCTGGAGATGGGCAAGACCTACAAGTACGACCGGTATTTCAGGAAAGAGCTCAATCCGGTCACCATCAAGGTGGTGAAACGCGAGAAGATGGAAATGCCGGACGGCAAGAACATACCGTGCATCATCATCAACCCAGAGGTCGGCGAGGATGGCCTCTTCGCTCCCCGCTCGAAGGCGATGCTCTGGCTCACCGATGATGAGCGGCGCATCCCGGTGCAGATCCGGGCCAAGCTCCCCTACGGCACCGTCACGCTCCGCCTGGAGAAGATCGGAACGGACGGGGCCGGGCAGTGAGCGGATACCGCGAACCCGATCTCCGACGGCTCAGGACCGTCGCGATCGGGACGCGGAGCAGCAAAGTGGACCAGAGTCTCCTCGCCAGCGCCCCCGGAGACGACCTGTCGTTCCATGGCTTTCTCGACAGCCTCCCGCATGTCCTCGCGGCCGATCACCTCAGAACGGTGTCGGCCGCGATCGTTTCCGCGACGCGCACCCGGCGTGCCGTGGTGGCAATGCTGGGTGGCCACGTGATCAAGACCGGCCTCGGCCCGCTGCTGGTAGACTGGATCGCGCGCGGCATCCTGAGTCATGTCGCGATGAACGGCGCCGCCGCGATTCACGATTTCGAGATCGCGGCCTACGGCGCCACGAGCGAGGATGTCGCGAGCGGACTCGTCGACGGCACCTTCGGCATGGCGGAAGAGACCGGCGCGGAGATGAATCGTGCGGTGGCGGCAGCCCACGCCGCCGGCCAGGGATTCGGCGAAGGACTGGGGCGCGCGCTAGCGAGCAGGGACAAGCTCGCCGCCGGCGACGCCTCGGTCCTGCTCGCCTGCCACAGGCACAATGTCCCGGTAACGGTGCACCCGACCATCGGCGCCGAGATCATTCATCAGCACCCATCGGCCGACGGCGCCGCGACAGGCGCCACCAGCTTGCGCGACTTCCGGCGGCTTGCCGGATCGCTGCCGGACCTGCACGATGGTGGGGTGGTGCTCAATCTGGGGAGCGCCGTTGTGCTCCCCGAGGTGTTCCTCAAGGCGCTGACCATCGCCCGCAACCTGGACGAAGGTCGCCCGACGGGATTTCTCGCCGCGGACTTCGACATGATCCGGCACTATCGCCCGAGGGTGAACGTCGTGGAGCGGCCGACCCTGGCCGGTGGCATTGGCCTGCTGTTCACCGGGCATCACGAACTGCTGCTTCCGCTGCTCGCCTGGGCGGTCCGCGATGCGATGGACCGCGGGTAGCCCCGCCCTTCTCGCGCTCCTGCTCGCCTGCGGTTCGGGAGCGCCCCCAATGCGGACCGCCGTAGCCCCGCTCCCGGCGGAGCCGTCCGTCGCCGACCTGCTCACGGAACTGGCCACCGCCGCGCTCGCGGCGGACGCCCGGTTGGACCCCGCCGATTCGCTGTTCGATCCCGACGCTGAAGTCATCGCCGACGGCCACCGTCGAACGGTCCCCCCACGGTTCGCTGGTGTCGAGACGGGGGGGCAGATCGTCATCGGATCGAGTCGCGTCGACGTCAGCGGGAACTTCGCGTGGGCCTTGCTCGAATACCGGTGGCTCGCCCCCGGTCAGAATCTGATCCGTGAAGGCAAAGCCACTCTGGTATTTGCCAGAGGGGCCGACGGCAGGAGCTGGCGCATCACCCACGCACACAGCTCGCTGGTTCGGTAGAACGGGGGAACGGGAGAACGGG
The DNA here is from genome assembly GCA_963748035.1 of uncultured Gemmatimonadales bacterium. Lineage (GTDB taxonomy): Bacteria > Gemmatimonadota > Gemmatimonadetes > Gemmatimonadales > GWC2-71-9 > JADJOM01. The sequence continues at coordinate 219,961 of CAVVHO010000006.1, forward strand.
GAACGGGAGAACGGGAGAACGGGAGAACGGGGGAACGGGAGAACGGGAGAACGGGGAACGGGGAACGGGGAACGGGGAACGGGAGAACGGGAGAACGGGGAACGGGGAACGGGAGAACGGGAGAACGGGAGAACGGGGGAACGGAAGGACGGAAAGGGGCTCGACTGTTGACCTTTCCGCCCTAAGTGAACCGGGGCTTCGCGACCGTCCTGACCGTCCTGACCGTCCTGACCGTCCTGACCGTCCTGACCGTCCTGACCGTCCTGACCGTCGTGACCGTCCTGACCGTCCTGACCGTCGGACCGTCCTGACCGTCGGACCGCCTACGAGTTGGACGAGGGTCGTCCTGTAATCGTGTCCTTCACCCGATCCGCCGTCCCGGGAGCGAAGACCCGGAGCACCAGATAGATAAGGAAGCCCAGGAAGGCGAGCCACAGAAGCTTCCCCAGCACGCCAACGAAGATCCCGAACAACCCAAAGAACAGCTGCAGCGCGAACCAGGCGACGACCGCCAGTAGGGCGAACCCAAAGAGACTGCGGACCATGCTATTTTCCTCCAGCGGTTGGCGAATTCGTGTGCCCTTACGGGGTACGTTTCATAAAGTTTCGCACCTTCCCACGTGACGCAAACCTTTGATGCAATAGTGGTTGGTGGCGGGCCGGTGGGGGCCGCCTGCGCCCGGGAGCTGGCCGAGGCTGGTCGGAAGGTCCTGCTGATCGAGCGGGGCGACGACATGGGCCAGGGCTGGCGTGCGGCCGCGGGCATGCTCACCGCCCAGGCCGGTGCTGGCTCCGAGGACCCGCTCTTCGAGCTGGGCGTCGCCGGGCGGGAGCGCTACGCGGAACTGGCTCCACTGCTCAAGGAGCAGACCGGGGTCGACATCGGATTGTGGCAGGAAGGGGCCGCCCGGATCGCCACGGAGGAAGGTGATGCCACCGAGCTCCGCACCGAGGTCGCGTGGCAGCGGCAGCAGGGCCACCTCTGCGACTGGTTCGATGCCGGAGAAGTCCGGCAGCGCTGGCCGTGGATCGGCCCGAGTGTCGGCGCATTCTGGGCCCCGCGCGACGCCGCACTGCACCCCACACGCCTCGTGGAAGCACTCGTCAAGGATGCCGAGCGACTCGGAGCCACTGTCGTCCAGGATCGAGTCACTGCCGTCGAGCGGCGCGGGGACCGCGTCACCGGCGTCCTGGGCAAGGAGAGTTACTCGAGCGCTGACGTCATCATCGCCGCGGGTGCCTGGGGGCGCCAAATCACGGGGATCCCCCGCCCGATATCAGTGGAACCGATTCGCGGCCAGATGGCGGCCCTCGCCTGGCCGGCGGGCGTGCCACGGGCCATGATCCTCGGCAAACAGGCGTACGTGGTGGCCCGCGAGGGAGAAGCCATCGTCGGCTCGACGATGGAGCACGCCGGGTTCAATCCGGAGGTGACCGCCGCGGGGCTGGCGGAGATCTTCACCGGCGTGAGCGCCCTCTGCCCCGCACTCGCGCGTGGAGAAGTGCTCCGGACCTGGGCTGGCCTGCGCCCGGTGACGCCTGATGGGCTGCCGATCATCGGCCGCGAACCCAAACTCGACGGCCTGTGGTACGCGGCCGGCCACGGGAGAAATGGCGTCTTGCTTGCGGGGATCACCGGCGTCTTGCTCGGGCGGCTCCTGGCGGGAGAAAGCGATATGGAGCATCTCGCGCCGCTGAGGCCGGAGCGGTTTTGGGAGTGGTAAGGAGCAGGCGACAGGCGATAGGCGACAGGCGATAGGCGACAGGCGACAAGACAGCAGGCGAGAGGCGAGGGGCGACAGGCGAAAACAGCAGGCGCCATGGCGACAGGCGACAGGCGTCATTCGCCTTGTAGCCTCCTCGCCTCTCGCCTCCTCCCTCGTGCCCATGCTCATGCGGCGCTCGCTCGTGCTCCGGACCTTCGAGCTCGGCGTGCGCGTGGTCGTGCTCGGGGCGATCGTGGGCGTGAGAGTGAGGCGCTACCTCCAACGCCGGATTGGTGTCGTCCGGACCGTGGCTATGCGGGTGCACGTGTCGGTGCCGGTGAGTGTGCCGATGCCCGTGCGAATGCGGGTGGCTATGCACCAGGTCGCCGTGGCGATGCGGATGGTCGTGCACATGCTCGTGAGCGTGCGCATGCTCGTGGTCATGCGGGTGCTCGTGGGGGTGCGGGTGGCCCCCGTGCGAAGACCCGGGATCGTCCTGGTGGGGATGATCGTGGGAAAGACCTTTGCGGTAGGGCATGACTCACCTTGAGTACTCAGTAAGGGGGAGAAGGCGACAGGCGACAGGCGATAGGCGACGACAGACATGCATGCTGTTTGTCGCCTGTAGCCTGTAGCCTGTTGCCTGTCGCCTGCAGTTGTCGCCTGTCGCCTCCAGTCGTCGCCTGTCGCCTATCGCCTCTCGCCTATCAAAGCCCCCACCCCAACCCGACCCTCACCTGCCTCGGCTCGACGGGGTGAAAGTGCACGTCATCGATGCCTGCTGCAGGCTCCCCTTGCAGCCGCGAGGTGTAGTAGTACTGAATGTCGTAGTCCTTCGCATCGAGCAGATTGAGCACACTCACCTGCAGCCGAATACCCGAGAAGAGATAACCCGCCTCGGCATTGACCAGCGTCGTGGCTCGGGCGCGGATGCTGTTATCCTCGATCAGGGGATAGGATCCGAAATGGCGCAGGCGCAGAGAGCCGAACACACCTCGCCGCAATGAACTCCAGGTGGCCCCCACCGCAATGACGTTCTCGAGCGCGCCTGGAACGCGATCCTCGCCCGCTGCCACACCAGCGAACCGCGCCCTGGAGAAGGAGACATCGACATCGAAGGCGAGCGGCGGGATGGGACGGTAGAAATTGGCGAATGTCACACCGCGGCGCCGACTCGGCGAACGACGGCTCGGTAGCTCCCCCATCGCCGACAAACAGCAGCTCGCTGTTGAGATTCAATGCCCACGCCGACAAGGTAGATCGCCAGCCATGGGCCGGGGTCACCCGAAGGCCAACCTCCGCTCCCCTTGAGCGAACCAGGGGATCCACTCGCTGCGCCGGCCCCCCAGTGGCAGGGTCGACCGTGATGGTCGTGCCGCGCGCGTCGTTGCTATGGAAGCCCAGCCCGCCGCTCAAATACAGCTCACTTTCGCTCGACGGGACGAATACGAGTGAGGCCTTCGGGCTGACGATGCCGGCGCTGCGATGGCCGGAGTTCTCGGGGCGGTCGCCATCCACGTTGAAGGTGTAGACATCCCCGCGCACTCCCACCACGCTGCGAAACCAGGGGCGCCAGTCGGAAGACACTTCGAGAAAGGCGCCGGTCCCCCATTCGCGCACGTCGTCCTGTCGAACAGTCCTGAACCGCACCCGCGCTTCGGTGTGGTAGAGACCAATCCCGTCGATAATATCGCCCCGCGTCTGCAGCCCCAGCTTCAACAGGTGGGCGAGACCGAAGGCCTGCGCTGGCTGGGTGTGCTTGACACCGCCACCGAGCACGACTCGCCGCTCTCGCTGATTGAACTGGTCGCCCCGAACCGTGTCGTCGAGGAAGTAGCCGAAGTTTGAAAACAGGCTCAAGTCGGAGTAGATCCCGAAGAGCTGCACGTCCTGCACCGAGTTGCCTCCGAGGTGACGCCAAGTACCCGAGAGGCTGTAGCGCTGGGTGTTGCCGCCGTCGGACCCGTCGATCTGGCCGAACCGGTTGATCAAACCACCGGAGACCGCTCGCAACGGAATCTGATCGCTGGCATCCCACTGGTTGTGATAACCCATACCCAGTACGGAGAACTGCGATGAGCCCCGCTCCCAGGAGTAGCGGGCGATTCCGCTGAACTTTCTGAGTCTCTCGGCTATGTCCCAGGGGCCGTTGTAGCCCTTCGCTTCGCCTCCGATAAGCAGGTCACCCTTACCAACCCGGGTCGATCCGCCCATGGCGATCCGAGCCAAGGCATGTTCGCCAGCGCCGAGCGTGACGAATGGCCGATCCAGCTTGCGCGCCAGGTGGAACTCCGCACCGCCGGCGCTGCCGAAATCGCCCATATCAGCGTGGTAGACCCCGAGGCGATAGTCGAGAAAATCCACCAGCTCGGGGATAAGGAAGTTGAGGTCAGTGTAGCCCTGGCCATGCGCGTGGGTGGGCATGTTGACGGGCATGCCTTCGAGACGAGTCTCGAAGTCGGTGCCGTGGTCGAGATTGAATCCGCGTACGAAGTATTGGTTGGCCTTTCCGTCGCCGGAGTGTTGGGTGACGATCACTCCCGGGACCGTCTCGAGCAGTTCTCCTTCACGCATGAGCGGGCGCAGTCGAAGATCGACCGCGCCGACGTGCCCTTCGGACGCGGTATGGGCAATTCCGATGAGATCATCGGCCCGTCCGACCACCGTGATGGGGACAAGCTCTCGCGCGCCGCTGACATCGCGCGGTGGGGAGAGCGGGAGACTGTCTTGCGCAACGGCGTTCGAAACGGCCGCAGTCAGCACAACGAACGACAGGACCAGGATTCGGGCAGGGGTCGACATGAACCGAGCTCCATGGCGTGGGGAGAGCAAGTGAGTCAGAGCGGTCTGGAGGTCGTGCACCTCGTACGCGTGGAGGGGTGGATTGGATCAATGTACAGGTGGGGAGGCGAGGAGGTGAGAACGATAGGCGACAGGCGAGAACTGCAGGCGACAGGCAATAGGCGACAGGCGAGAAACCGCAGGCGACAGGCGCCTTCAGCTGTTGCCGCTCGCCTCTTGCCGGCCTTGTGGCGCTCTTGCGCGCTGGTATAGACTGGTATTCATGAGCCCCGGTTCCTCTCCTGCACAGTGTCAAGACTTGGTGAACCTGAAGGGTGAAGCGTGAAACGGTACCGGTGTCGCGGGGCTGCTTGGCGCACGGCTCGGTTGTTCTCCGTTTCGGCTTGGCTCCCGTTCACCTTTCACGCTTCACTCCTTTCCGCGCAGACCCCGACCGCGCTCGAGCAAGAACGGCGGGAGTTCTCCCACTGGCTTGAGACCGCACCGCTTTCCCCGTACGCCGCTCTCGTGCTGCAGCCGGTAAGCACCGGAATCAGCATCGGGTACGAACCGTCCGACATCCCGCTTCCGATCAAGACTCGCGGTATCGCGAGGGAGGTGGGTGGCGTAGTCAGCCTGGAGCTGGCCGACCGACGGGTCACACTTCCGCGCGGGCGGCCCGTGGCCCTCGAGGGATTCCAGCTGGTGGCCACGGGACCGCCCAGTCGAGCGGTGATTGCCGCGTACGGGGCGGTCCGCCGATTCAAGCCTCCAGCCTTCTATTCCTATGTGCCGGCGCTGACGCTCACGGTGACGTTGCGGCCCCCCGAACGCCGGGGGACGTTTCGGACCCTTGCGCCGGACGGGTCAGAATCCGAGGCGACCGAAGTCGGACTCGCGGATGTTGCTCTAGGCGCCGTCCGCGCCAGGCTCAGGGTGTACCGGATCGGCGCCGCGAACGACGAGGAGGCAGAGCTGCTGATCTTCTTCCGGGACAGCACCAATGGCCACGGCAGCTATCCGGCCGGCCGCTTCGTCCCGCTCGTTCCCGTCGGTCAGGGCAAGTATCTCCTCGATTTCAACCGCGCGCGCAATCCGTTCTGCGCCTACAGCTCGGCGTTCCCCTGCCCCGCACCCTGGCCGGGGAACACGATTCCAGCGGCGGTTCCGGCGGGTGAGCTCTACGTCCCGGGAAAGTCGTAATGCGGAACCAAGTCCGATCGTGATCCTGCCACTTCTTTTCTTGACCGCGCTGTCCGCGCCGACCGGCCCTTGGCGCGCCGCCCTCGATCTCGCAGGCGGCGAACTCCGCTTCTCGATCGTCATCGAGGGGAAGGCACCCCGCTGGCGCGGACGCCTGTGCAACGGGCCCAGTTGCCAGGCCCTGACCGATGTGCGGCAGGTCGGGGACAGCCTGGTGTTCGAGTTGGGCGACTACGCCGCGTCGATCTCCGCAGTGCTCCGAGGAGATTCCCTGGTGGGTCGCTACGCGAACGTCGGCCGGAAGGGGCCGCGGGTGATCCCCTTCCGGGCGGCACGTGGTTCCTGGCCGACGCAATCGGCGAAGCCGACGCTACTCGGGCAATGGAATGCCTGGTTCCTGACTGGTTTCGATCAGAGTCCGCGAGTGCTCGAGTTCCGCAATGGATCCCAGGGACTCGAGGGGACGGTGATCTCAAACTCCGGAGACTACGGTCTCTTCTGGGGAGCGATGGCGGGTGACAGCTTCGCGATCGCGCATTTCGACGGATCGTTCGTGTACCTGCTCACCGGCCAGCTGGAGGGCGACACCCTCAGAGGCACCTTCCACGCCGGACTGCGGACGCGGACCGAATTCGTGGCCACGCGGAGCACCGGGCAGCGACATCTCACCCCGCCGACCGAGGTGACCCGGGCGGACACGGGTGCTTTCGCGTTCGCCTTTCCCGATCTCGAAGGCCGGGTGATACGATCCACCGATGAACGCTTCCGCGGCAAGGTAGTCCTGCTGGACATCTTCGGGACTTGGTGCCCAACCTGTCACGATGCGGCACCCGAACTGGTCAGACTCTACCGCGACTACCACGCCCGCGGACTCGAGATTGTCGGCGCGGCTTTCGAAGTCTCCGGCGATTCGGCCCAGGACGCTCCGCTGGTCCGCCGCTACCGCGACAAGTTCGGCATCCCTTTCCCGCTCCTGCTCGGCGGAGTGAGTGATGCCGAGGCCGTGAGCGCGGCCCTGCCCCAGCTCGATGGCTTCACTGCGTTCCCCACCACGATCTTCCTGGGACGGGACGGTCGAGTGCGACGGATCCATGCGGGATACTTCGGGCCGGCGATAGCCGGCCAACATGAGGGGCTGGTGCGGGAGTTTCGTCTGACCGTGGAGAGGTTGTTGAGTGAGGAGTGACGAGAGTGAGGAGTGAGGAGTGAGGAGTGAGGAGTGAGGAGTGACGAGTGAGGAGTGAGGAGTGACGAGTAAGGAGTAAGGAGTAGGGCCGGGAAGTGCGACACGTAGGAATGATTCGCGTTGCGTTGTTCGGGGTCATCGACCAGCATGACGGGGCCTACATTGGGCCCGTGCGGGATCACAAGTCATTGCTTGCATGGCAGAAGGCAAGGGCGGTGATGGACGGCGTCGTGGAGGTGAGCATCAATCACTGGTCGCCTTCAGCCGGACCCATCATCTCCCAGCTGCAGCGCTCAGCCCTTTCTACTCAGCTGAATATTGCGGAGGGGTATGCAAGACACTCCACAAGACAGTTCCGGTACCACCTAAATGTGGCCTACGGATCGGCGGTGGAGACCATTGAGCTACTGGAGCTGCTTCGGGATCACGCCCTTGTGCCTGCTGACCTCGCGGCGAGGATCCTCGCCAACGCCCTCGATACCCGAGGGTTACTGATGGGTTTACTTCGACGTTACGCGAAGCTGTCTCCCCCTGACGATACTCCTCACTCCTCACTCCTCACTCCTCACTCCTCACTTTCTCGGGACCACCACCGGCAGCGAGGCTGCGCGGTCCACCTTGAACCCGATCCACTCCCCCCGGATCGCGTGGCTCGGTACCCCGCAGAGCATCCAGTACCAGCCGGCTTGATCGGCCTGAAAAGTGGTGACATCGGTCTGGCCGGGCTTAAGGCCCGTCTTGACCGCGCGGCTCATGGCATTCTCAAGAGAAGGTTGCCCCCCTTCCGCCGGCAGCTTCTCTCGCTCGACCATCACGACGAGACTATGGCTCTGCGCGCTGTCCCGGTTCACCCACGTCCACTTCACCGTCCAGCCGAGCGGCACGGCGAGCTGCACATCACCATGGTGGTGGCCGTTCAGCGTGGCGATGCCATTGGGTCCGCCGGGTAAGGCCTCCAGCCTCAGCGTCACGGTCCGCGCGGCCGAATCCACCGCCACCCATTCCGGGAGCGGATCGGTGTGGTGGGACAGAGTGGCACCCGCGACCAGTGCGGCCAGCGAGGCGATTCCCGCGAACCAGTGCGTCAATGGGTCTCCAGCCGACGTTCCGGCGGTGGCATTTTCTCCGATCGAACGGTAATGTATGCCGTCATTCGCGCGCTTCCTAATCCCCGGAGTCGATCATGGCCGGTCTGCTCGACCGTGAACGCATCATCGCGAAGCCCGGCTTCAACCGCTGGCTGGTACCTCCCGCCGCGCTCGCGATTCACCTCTCCATCGGGATGGCGTACGGATTCAGCGTCTTCTGGTTACCACTCAGCAAGGCCATCGGAATCACTCAGCCTGTCGCCTGTCCGGCGGACATGGGAGTCGTCCAACAGCTCGTCGCCGCGACCTGCGACTGGAAGATCAGCTTGCTGGGCTGGATGTACTCGCTGTTCTTCTTCTTCCTGGGTGGCTCGGCCGCGGTCTTCGGTGGCTGGCTGGAGCGCGCCGGCCCGCGCAAGGCGGGCGTCGTTGCAGCCTTCTGCTGGGGTGGCGGGTTCTTCATCTCCGCGGTCGGGATCAAGACCCATCAGCTCTGGCTGATGTGGCTCGGCTCAGGCATCATCGGCGGCTGCGGACTGGGCCTCGGCTACATCTCGCCGGTGTCCACGCTGATCAAGTGGTTCCCCGACCGCCGCGGGATGGCGACCGGCATGGCGATCATGGGGTTCGGCGGTGGGGCGTTGATCGGCTCGCCAATGGCCGATCGCCTCATGAAGCACTTCGCGACCTCGACCTCGGTGGGTGTGTACGAGACATTCCTCACCATGGGCACGATCTACTTCTTCGCGATGCTGTGCGGCGCGTTCGGGTACCGGGTCCCGCCCGCGGACTGGAAGCCGGCCGGCTGGACGCCGAAGCCCCAGGCAAGCGCCATGATGACCCGTGGGCATGTGCACGTGCACACTGCGTGGAAGACGCCGCAGTTCTGGTGCCTGTGGGGCGTGTTGTGCCTCAATGTGAGCGCGGGGATCGGCGTCATCGGCATGGCCTCGCCGATGATCCAGGAGGTGTTCGGCGGCAAGCTGATCAGCGTACCCGGCACGCTGGTGGAAATCACAGCGGACCAGAAGGCCCAGGTCGCAACCATCGGCGCTGCATTCGCTGCCCTGCTCAGCTTCTTCAATATTGTGGGTCGGTTCTTCTGGGCCTCGGCGTCGGATTACGTCGGCCGCAAGCGCACCTATTTCATCTTCTTTATTCTCGGAATCCTGCTCTATACCTCGGCTCCGACCGCTGGGCGGATCGGCAGCATCGGGGTGTTCTCGGTGATCTTCTGCGTGATTCTCACGATGTACGGCGGCGGGTTCGCGACCATTCCAGCCTATCTCGCGGACTTGTTCGGGACCCAGTATGTCGGTGCCATCCACGGGAGGTTGCTGACGGCCTGGTCCACGGCAGGCATCCTCGGGCCGGTACTGGTGAACTACATCCGCGAGTACCAGATCAATCATGGGGTGCCCAACGCCCAGGCCTATAACACGACGATGTATATCCTCGCCGGCCTGCTGGTGCTCGGGCTCATCTGCAACCTGCTGGTGCGGCCCGTGGACCAGAAGTATTTCATGAGTGAGGCGGAACTTACGGCGGCGAGAGGTGGGCAGTGAGGGAGTGAGGAGTGAGGAGTGAGGAGTAAGGAGTGAGGAGTGAGGAGTGAGGAGTGAGGAGTGAGGAGTGAGGAGTGAGAAGTGAGAGGTGAGAGGTGACCGAGGTGAGCGGTGGAACGGGGAGCGGCCTGTCCGCCACGATCCGGCCCGTCCGACCCCGTCCGCGGACGACGCCCGCTATGACCACTCTTACGAGGAACCGCGCATGCCCGACCAAGCTCCCGACACCCAACCCAGCGTCGCCAGCTGGGTAATGGTATTCATCGCGTGGGTCCTGGTGGGGGTGCCGCTCCTCTGGGGTATCTACAACACCTTCAAACGAGCGGCGCTATTGTTCCGCTGACCGCCCCTTGACGGCGTTCTTTCGGGAGGGATATTGGTAGCACCTTTCGGCGGAACAACCTGATCAGACCTATCCGTGAACTCCCTCAGGCCGGAGGGGTTCTACGACATACCGAAGCAAGTGCCCTGCGGGGCGCTCTGGCAGTGCCCTTTGTTTTCCTCCCCTCATCAGGAGACCGTCCTCATGTGTCGTAGTCTGAAAGCGGCGTTGGTGCTTGTGCTTCTTGGAGCCGGCGCCAACACCCTGTCGGCCCAGGCGTACTGGACCACCTACGGCGGCAATGACTGGAACCAGCGGTACTCCACCCTGGCCCAGCTCACTCCCCTCAACGTCCGCAGCCTGGTACCGCGGATGGTGTTCCAGACCGGCATCAGCCGGCTGGGCAGCTTCGAAAACACGCCGATCGTGGTCGACAACATGATGTATGTCACCACGCCCTACAACACCGCGATGGCGTACAACCTCGATACCGGCAAGCAGGTCTGGCGTTACGAGCACAAGCTCGGCACGACGATCTTCTGCTGCGGCCCCAACAACCGCGGCATGGCGATCCACGGCCCCCACGTCTACATGGGCACCCTGGACGCGCGCCTGATCGCCCTGGACCGGATGACCGGCGAGGTGGCCTGGGATATTGAGGTCGCGGACCCGGCCTACGGCTACAGCCTCAGCGCGGCCCCGCTCGTCATCGGCGACAACGTGATCGTAGGCGTCGCGGGCGGCGAGTATGGCATCCGCGGGCACGTCACCGCTTACAACGCGGTCACCGGCGAGCAGGTGTGGCGCTGGTACTCGATTCCGGCTCCGAGCGGCGATCCGACGTACGATCCGATCGCCCCGAACGGCTGGTGGGGCACCTGGCCGACGCACACTGCGGACGGCGCGGATCTGCACCGCAACGTCGCCGCGGAAAAGGCCGATAGCGCCAAGCATGCGGACGCCTGGAAGACGGGCGGCGGCGGCGTGTGGATGACGCCGGCCTACGACAAGGCGCTCAACATGATCTACGTCGCGGTCGGCAACCCTTCGCCAGACCTCGACGGCGGCATCCGTCCGGGCGACAACCTGTACACCGACTGCGTCGTGGCGATCGACGCGAGCACCGGCAAGACCAAGTGGTACTACCAGACGGTGCCCCATGACGTCTGGGACTTGGACGCCGTCTCACCGCCGGTCGTGGCCTCCATCGGCGGCAGGAAGGTCGTGGTTCACGCCGGCAAGACCGCGTGGGTGTACGTGCTGGACGCCGCGACCGGCAAGCTGGTCCGCCGGACCGACAACTTCACCCCGCAGGAGAACATGTTCGCCCTCCCGACAGCCGAAGGGACCCGGATGCTCCCGGGCGCCAACGGCGGTTCGGAGTGGTCTCCCATCGCGGTGGATCCACGACTGGGCTACGCCTTTGTTACGGGCTTGCACCAGCCGATGAACTACATCACCCACACGGCTCCCTACGAAACCGGCCGCCTCTGGCTCGGTTCCGCCTTCGTGGCGATCCCGGGTGAAGAGCAGTGGGGCACCTACACGGCCATCAATCTGGCCACCGGCAAGATCGTCTGGCAGAACAAGGTGCCACAGCCGATGATGGGCGGGGCGCTCGCGACCGCGGGAGGTCTCACCTTCACGGGCGAGGGCAATGGCAACTTCAACGCCTTCAATTCCCGCACCGGCAAGCTGCTGTGGAAGTTCAACGGTGGCGCCGGCTGCAACAGCGCTCCCATGAGCTTCAGCTACCGGGGTGAGCAGTTCATCGCCGTGGCTTGCGGCGGCAACGCCCAACTGGCGTACCCGCTGGGTGATGCGCTCTACGTCTTCGGCCTGCCGAAGCCGTTCGCAGCCGCGATGAAGTAGGTTTGGGGACGTTAGGTCCAGGCGGGGGCGTCCTGCTGGACGCCCCCGTCGTTTTTCGTCCAAGGGGGGTGTTGATGTATCCGAAGTGTGTCCTGATTGCCCTTACTCTAGGTTCGATTCTCGCCCTGCCCGTCCTCGCCGAGGCGCAGACCGCGACCGGCGTGCCCGCGGCGCTCGATTCCACCTTTCTCAAGTGGAATCCCACGACCAGAACCGCGACGTTCAAACTGGTGGCGGGGATCCCGGGCAAGGCCAAGAGCCCGTTCAATTTTGACGGATACACGGACGGTGAACTGACGCTCTCAGTCCCCGAGGGCAGCACGGTGGTGATGAACTTCGTCAACGAGGATGGCACCCCGCACAGCGCGCAGGTCATACCGGACAAATTGCCCATTCCCAACATGGCGCTGGACCAGCCCGCCATCCCACGGGCCTATTCCAAGGCCGCAGGCGAAGGTATCGCCCAGTTCGGGACCGACGTCCTCCGCTTCAAGGCGGTCCCGGCCGGGAGCTACCTGATCTTCTGCGGCGTACCCGGCCATGGGCTGTCCGGGATGTGGATTCGGTTCAAAGTGAGCGCCGATGCCGCGACACCGTCGCTAACCGAGAAGCCGGGGATCTAGCCATGTCCCTTGGCGGCTATCAATGCAGCATGAAGGGGAGTTGTGGTTGCTTTCATCACGTTTTTTCCCCTCTTCCGCCATCTTGTTTTGCGATGCATAATTACCCGGCAGAAATCCGAGTATTCTGATGGGAATTAGACGGCTTTGGGTTGCGGCAATGGCCGGGATGGGTATCTTAGGAGCGCCTTACGCCATAGCAGATCCAGAGTGGCTCCGGTTTGATGGGCATGGATGGCAGGCGCTCTCTCCGGACGCAAAGCAGGCCTATCTCGCAGGATTCCTGGCCGGTGGTGCAACGGCCCAAGCACTCGAGGCGGGAGCCACCGATTCCGCCAGCATGCGTCGGGTGCTCGACAGTCTGAGCCGCGTAGGGTTTCGGTTCCCCTACAGCCCCAATGTTTACGGGGCGCGCGTAGAAGACTTCTACTGGTATATCAACCAGCGTCCCCTACCCGTTTGGTACGCTCTCTGGGAGGTGAACAACCGGATTCACGCGCCGCCGGAAGTGCGGCAGTGAACATCACGCAGGCGTTGTCAGGAGCTGCATCAGAGAAGGTGCATGTAGGAAGTCGTTCTGAAGCGTTGTTGGGTTCAGTCCTCTTCTAGTCAGGAGAAGCACCTATGAAGCGTAGTGCTCTGTTGTTCGGAGCTCTTCTGCTCGGCGCGGCCTCGGCCGCGAACGCGCAGGGGCTGACCATGCAGATGAGCAATGGCTGGAACTTCTCATTTGCTGGTAATGTGAACATCTTCGCGCAGTATCAGACCACGTCGGCCAGCGGCAACACCGCGACCCCGGGCGGGCTGATCGGGGCCGGCAAGAACTCGGGCTTCTACTACGGCACCGGTCTGCTTCCGGCCTTCGCCACGTTCTCGGCGACCGGCAAGGAAGGCAACACCGATCTTGGCGTGCACTTCGGCTTCGCGCCGGAAGTGCAGTGCGGCGGCGGGAACCACGACTGCTTCGGCGCCAATATCGACATGCGTCAGGTCTTCCTGACCTTCGGCGGCAGCTGGGGCATGATCACCGCCGGTAAGGAACTCGGCGTCTATCAGCGCAGCAACATTCTTAACGACCAGACGCTGTTCGGCGTCGGCGGCCCGATCGGCTTCGCGCCGGGCGGGACCACCCTGGGTCGCATCGGGTATGGCTACATCTATCCGAACTTCGTCGCCCAGATGACGTACTCGACTCCGGCCGGCCGGCCCACCTCGCTCTCGATCGGCCTCATGGATCCGAGCACCTTCGGCCCCTACGGCACGTTGCAGACGCCGCGCATCGAGACCGAAGTCAGCTACAAGGGCGGCAACATCCAGGTCTTCGCCAGCGGCACGGCGCAGAACAGCAAGACTGCTCCGACCGGTGGCACCAGCAAGACCGCGTACGGCGTGGCCGGTGGCGCGACCTACAAGTCCGGCACCTTCTCGCTGCACGGCTCCGGCTACTACGGCCGCGGCGTCGGCACGACCCTCATGTTCGGCCCCTTGGGCGACGACGGCACGGGCGATCTGACCAAGTCATACGGCTACTATGGCCAGCTTACCTTCACGCCGGCCGCCAGCAAGGCGACCTTCGCGGGCAGCTTCGGCTCGAGCTTCATCAAGGCCTCGACGGGCTCGGGCAAGACCGAGAACACCCTGATCTCGGGTGGCATCTACTACCAGGCCACCAAGTCGCTCAAGGTCGTGGGCGAGGGTGACTATGCTTGGACGAAGGGCACCCCGTCGGGCGGCGCCACCAAGAACAAGTCGTTCACCGGCGCCTTCGGGTTCATGCTGTTCTACTAGGCCATGCACTGAACGCCGGGGAAACCCGGCGTTCCTTGCGGGACAACGAGCGGCCCTCCTCCGGGAGGGCCGCTCCTGTTTCTGCCATCGCCTGACCTGCCGAGTCGACCGCCCCGGTTTAGATTCCACCCTCCCTGATACCACACGAGAGTTCGCCGTGAATCGCCTTGCTTCTGTTGCCCTGTTGCTGCTAGCCGCCTGCTCCCACCCCTACTTCTTCACGACCGGGGCGAAGACGGTGAGCACACCCGACATCGCCTTCACCTGCGTCCAGGCGCAACTGGACTCGCTGGGATATTCGAGGCTCCGCCACGATGACATGGAGCGATGGTTCGTTGGCCGCAAAGAGGACCCCAAGGTGCACATGTCGAGCACTACCTTCCGGAAGGCCTTCAACGTTCTGGACGTCCGGGTCCACCCCGATGCCAGCGGCCAGGCGGCAATCGAGATCAAGGCACAGTCCATCCACCAATACAACCTGCAGCGGGGTCTCACGGAGGAGGAGGTAGCGGCCTCCGCAGAAGTGAAGGCGGACGCGGGCCACTTGGCCCAGGCCTGCGTGCAGTAGGGGAGGGCTCCAAGAACAACGAGGGAAGAGCATCTTAGGGGGCGACCCAACTGATCGCCCCCTTTGATTTTCGAGGAGAGCGACCTGCGGTCGTGCGAGCACAAAGGGTCGGATTTGCGGCGATCCAATGGCTCGCGCGGGTGCAAATCACCACGAACCCGATTGAATGGGAACGGAACCACAGGTCGACCGTGATGCGCGGTCGCCTGCGTCACCCCTCGACCGCGTCGTAGGGGCGACCCAACGGGTCGCCCGAACCATGCGATAGGACAGGCCCGATGGGCGCGTCGTCGATGGGCCGGCGGTTAATGCGGGGTCCTCAATCCTGATCGCACCGTACCGATCGATGGGTGGGCGTCGGAGGGCGATCGCCACCTTTTTCAGGCCGGCATCCCTGGATCGTTGAGGCGGGCGACCCGTTGGGTCGCCCCTACGACGCGGACCCGAAGTGACGCGGGTACCCCTGGCATCATGCCAGACCCATCGTCCCTTCCAGTGCAATCCACTTCATATTCAATGGGGTTCGTCGATGAAGCCGCCCTGGACCCGTTGGTGATCGGGCAACCCAACCGGTCGCCCGAACCAACCGGTGCGATATGCCCAAACAACACGCGCAATCGCCGATTCTAGGGGGCCTGGATCATAGAAACGTTGAGGCGGGCGACCCGTTGGGTCGCCCCTACGACGCGGACCCGAAGTGACGCGGGCACCCCCTGCATCATGACAGACCCGTAACTCCTCCCCTGAAATCCCCTTCCCATTCAATCAGCGATCTCGCGTCGAAATGGTTACCGCGGGATCCATGCGCCGAGCCACCATTCCGGCATGGCACGACTTCCCCGCCGCCCTCATTCCCTTAGGGCACCCGGATGGGACTATCGATCGACCCGGGCCTATCTCATCACGGTTTGCGTGGAGGGTCGAATTCCCGCCCTATCTCGGGTTACGGCAAACGCTGGTTTGTCCAAGCCCACTCGGGCGGCTTGTGGAACGCGAATGGAGGGCTCTTGAGCAGCGGTTTCCGTGGATCATCGCAGATACCTTCGTGGTCATGCCGAACCACTTCCATGGGATTCTCTGGATCGTGACCCAGGCTTCGCCGCCTGCGCGGCCGAAACGCGGTGGCCCTGCCCGTGGGAGCATCGGTGCGGTGGTGGGGCAATGGAAATCGCGTGTGACCAAGGCCGCGAAAGCCGCTGGGCTCTGGCCGATCGGTGAGCGACTATGGCAACGCGGCTACCATGATCGGATGCTTTGGTCCGAACAGGCGGTGGTAGGCGCGCGGGCCTACCTCGCGATGAACCCGATTGAATGGGAACGGAATTAGGGTCTTCCGTGGTGGGGGACGCTCGCGTCACTCCTCGACCGCGTCGTAGGGGCGACCCAACGGGTCGCCGAGCCCTCTTGTACGATGGGGATTCCCCACGCGGGCGAAAGATCAATCGGCGAGTAGTACCCGCCCCCCGGCCCCACAACAGAACCGGGTCGCCTTCCCTCAAGTTCCGAGGGGCAAAATCGAAAGGGCGACCCAACGGGTCGCCCGCTCAAATCGCAGGGGGAAATCGTAGGGGTGACCCAACGGGTCGCCTACGGGACCTAGTTCATCTTGAAGTTGATTCCTCCGCTGAACTCGAACCGATCCGCGTCCCCAATCACCAGTCGTACCTGCGCGAACGGCCGGATGCTGGTCGTCTTGAAATCCCAGCCACTGAACAAGGACAAGCCTGCGTTGGTGTTCGAGGCGCTGCCGGGTCCCGGCGGGTTGACGCTGACGTGAGTCAGATTCAGGCCTGCTCCGCATAGAGGCCGGCGTTCCGCATGTTGGCTTCGGCCAGTAGCGAACCGCCCGTCGAAGCTCCAAATGGTGACATCGTTCCCGGGGAAATAGAAATCGAACGTTGGGTAGATGTCGAAGCGGTTGGCGATCGGCGCCGCAAACTGCGCACCGATAAAGAAGTCGACATCGTTCTTGCCGAACCCGGCATGGGGACCGAGCAGCATGCTACGGCCCTGCGCGAAGCCCTGGGATTGGCGCTGAGCGGTGGCGGTTAAAGAGGGCGACGAGGGGCGAGGCTGCCAAGATAGCCCTCGACGAGATGCCCGCACGTAAGCCTCGCGGAGGTAGAGGTGTGAAGGTCTGGCGCCGCGAAATGAGGCGCTCCGTGGATGCGGTTGGTAATTACCAATAGCGGCCGTGGATCGCAAGAGGATGGCGCGATCGGATTCGCCCAAGGTTCATAACCGGCAGCGACCCGAGGGCCCCGCTGGCAGGGATAGAACCATCCGACCGGCCCGCGTCAGGGGGCCTTCACCACCTGGAGCGGAGTCTGCAGGGACGAAGGAGCGCATAGGAATTGGACCGTCCCGCCACCTGCTCCACGGTGGCGGTCAGCCACCTTCCCCGGGTTGTACGTCGAACTCGATGAGGTCCCCTGCGTCCAACGATCCGAGCAGCAGGACCTTCTGGGTGCGAATCGCTTCGATGCGGACGGTCTGGATCGAGCCGCGCGACGCTCGCACGTTGGTGATCTTCTGCTCCCCTCAACGGCGAACAGAATGGCGCCGTCCTCACTCGTGGCGCTCGTCACGAACGATCAGGCTCCCCGGGGTCGGGTTCTCGTCGTCCCCACCACAGGTGGCCAGTGCTGCGACAGCCACGAGCGGCAGCAGAATGGCTCGGGTCGAGATCATGGCCGGTCTCAGCAGCTACCAACTGAACGAAGTAGGGTGGCCCAAAAA
>CAVVHO010000007.1:0-10245 GCA_963748035.1 uncultured Gemmatimonadales bacterium
GAACTCCTCCCGCCTGAGAACGGGCCCGTCCGCCTGAGTGAGGGGGCGAGTGAACTCACTGCGGGAGCGTCCGCCTCGACTGGGACCGCACCTGAACTCACCGGGATCCGGCCTGAACTGCCTGGGGAGAGCCTAGAACTCGCTGATTTCTGCTTCTCCCCGCCTGGTGAGGCGTCCCGCCTGACTGCGGAACGGTCTGACTGTCTTGTTACTGTCGAGTGAACTCACTGAGATCGATTCCGCCTCATTGGGATCGCTTCCGCCTGATTGGGATCTCATCCGTCTCGATTGGGGAGCGTTCCGGCCCGGCTGTGGTGGGTTAGTCGCAGATTTGGGAACGCCCCCGCCTGAGAACGAAGAGTTCCGGCTGAGAATGGCGGACTTAGTACTAAGTACTAAGTACTGACTACCGAGTACTCGGCCCCCTGCCCTACCAACATCCCCGTGTCCTCCCCTGAGGACACTCATCGCCTGACATGGATCGTCGCTCGCGCTCCCTCTGCGTGCTCGGCGCCGACCACGTCGGATGTTTCAAGCCATTGCAATTCCATTATTTGCAAAACCTGGCGTGGATGCTAACAAGCGCGCGATCGACTTCAATCAATTGTTTGGCACAACATTGGCGTAAACGCCCCTCCTGTCCGGCGGCATGGTCGGGGAATCCGCCGGTGTTCGAGCCTTGTGGGAACAACCGGCACCGCCCCGTCCGGCGCTCAGGTTGGACGTAACCAGAAAGGAGTCGTATATGGATGACCGGAGCCGCAACCTGCTGCACGTTGGACAGTCGACTCGCGACTGGAACGCGAAGCACCCCTCGGAACTCGAGGCCGCCGCAGAAACCGCCGCCGAACTGGATGCGACGGTAACCCGACTGGAGACAGCGAACGTACAGTTTGAGACGGGGACGCGGGAGGAGGCCGCCGCGACCAAGGAGAAGGACCGCCAGGCTGGGGAGATTCACGAGGACTTTCTCATACCAATCTCGGCGATTGCCCGCGGCAATTCCGCGCTCGACCCTGCAATTGCTCGTCGGTTCCGGGTGCCGAAAGCCAAAGGCGACATGGTCGCCTACATCGGGTCAGCCCACGCCATCATGGGCCTGGCCGAAGAACACAAGGCGGTATTCATCAAGGATGGGATGCAGGCGACCTTCGTGGAGGACCTGGGGAAGGCGCTGGACGCCTTTGCCAGGGCGGTCACCACCGCCACCCATGGCCGTCAACTCCATGTGCAGGCGCGGGCAGAGTTGGAGGTGGAAGGCAAGCACTTGATGGCGCTGCTCAAGCGGATGGATGGAATCAATCGGACCCGGTTCCGCAAGGAGCCGCATCTGCTGGAGTCCTGGAAGGCCGCGCGCAATGTGGCGTGGCCGGCGCCGAAGCCGGAAGACGGGAAGGCGGATACGTCGGCGGCGTGACGGTCCGGCGGTCGGTGTTGGGCTCGTAGGTCATGGGTCATGGGTCATGGGTCCGTTGGGAGAGTCCACCTATAGGACCCACGACTCATGACCCACGACTCAGACCTCAGGCCCCGACCGCTACCGTGGCTCCCCGCTCACGCTCGCCAGGCGCCGCCGGCCGTCCTCCCACATCGGCTTGAGCTCAGGATCACAATCCCGCCACCAGCGGACGAAGCGGGCGTAGTGTTCCCTCGCTGCGGCCCGGTTCCCCTTCTCCTCGGCGATGCGGCCGAGGTAGTACTCGCGGGGAGTGATCACTTCCGTGGCAGTGCCACCAGAGTGCCAGCGTTGAGGCACAAGCATGTGTCGTTCGGCGCGGTCGAGGTCGCCGGCGTTCAGGAACGCGACTCCCAGTATGTAGTCGGCCGGTGAGATGGCCTGCCCGCCCTCCCATGGCCGGATGAAGTCGGTGGCCGCCTCGAAACGAGCAAGCGATTCAGGCCTCGGGTCCTGAATCCAGCCGGCCCAGGCTCGAACCCATGCCGCCAAGGCCAAGAGATCAGGCCTGTCCGCCTCGTTTGCCATTCGCTCCGCCAGGGTGCCCCCCCCGACGAGTGAATCTGCTCGGCGCGTGAGAGCGCTGGCGGCGAAATCGACTTCGGGCCATTGCCGCTCTGCAAGAGCGAGGAGTCCCCCACACACCGCGCAGTCACGACGAAGCACCCTGACTTCCGAGGCGGCGGGAGGCGACCAGGCAGATGGAAGCCCCTCCAACCGACGGATCGCCGAATGGAACAGCTGGTCCAGCCGGACTTCTCCTGGGTTGTTCCCGCTGGACGTTTGGAAGGCACTGTCCCACAGCCACCGTGCATCCCGGAAGTGTCCGGTCAATTCCAATGCCATGGCACTGCCGTGAAGGCCCTGCGAACCCATGTCGCCAGATCGAGCCTGACGGAACAGGGCATGGCCAATCAGCTGGGTCAGCGGGGCAAGGTCGGGACTGAGATTCAGGGCATGCTTGGCAGGCAGCAGGGCATCCTGCCCGAGTGTGTGCAGGCGGCTCCGCGCGCCAGCCTGTTCTGCCGGGGACCCGAACGCGAGCTCGTACGCGGCCTCAAGCCCGGCCGTCTTGGGACTGGTTGAGTCGAACCGGGTCAGTGCAGTAACCAGAGTTCGAGCCTCAACCGAGTCGCCCTGGAAGAAGGCGTCTTCCGCCAGGTGCAGATACGCGGGCGCAAAAGCCGAATCGAGCGCAATCGCATGCCTGAACGCTGAGTCCGCCCGTTCAAACGACACGCCGTACACTGAACCAATGTGATAGTAGGCGTCACCTAGCAGGTACCATCCCTCGGGATCGTCCGGATACTCGCGCGTCAGGGTCTCGAGTGACTGGAGACCAGCACCGAGCCCCTTGCTCAGCTCCCAACTTCCCCGCACCAGCAGCGAGTCGTGGCGCCCCAGCCGGGGCAGTGCGTTCAGCACCAAATCCGGAACTCTGCCGGGCGAGTGAGGCGAGCTGGTCCACCCCTTCGCAGCTCCCTTCCGGAACTGCACCAGCGCGAAGGTCGAATCCGCCGCGATCGCGCGGTCAAACGCGGCGATCGCTTCAGGGTAGCGCGCCTCGCGGAAGGCTCGTTCGCCTTCCAAGTAGGCCTTGAGTGCATCCAGAGACCGGGTCGCGAACGGCCCGCCGCTTACCAACCGGGCACTCGGCCCCGCAATGCGGCGGACCAGTTCCGTCGCCACTCGCTGGGCCAGCAGTGCGAGGCTGTCGGCAGGACCTTCCGCAGCAACGTGCAGGACGGAGTCGGCGACGAGGTCGGAGAGTTCGGCGGCGAGGCGGACTCGCCCGCCCCCAATGGGGATCACCGCCCCGGTGAGGGCGTACCGGGCGCCGAGCCCGTGGGCCACTCGGCTAACAGCCTTGTCGTCACCCTCGCCCTCCTTCCCCACATCGGCGTACCAGCGCTTGAGACTCGTCCGGGCCCCGATGGCGCGGATGCCACCGGCGCCGTCCATCGCGCCGGCCAACAGGTCCACCAGTCCTTCCT
Organism: uncultured Gemmatimonadales bacterium; assembly: GCA_963748035.1. Taxonomy (GTDB): domain Bacteria; phylum Gemmatimonadota; class Gemmatimonadetes; order Gemmatimonadales; family GWC2-71-9; genus JADJOM01. The sequence continues at coordinate 3,451 of CAVVHO010000007.1, forward strand.
TGTAGACGCCGAGTGTCGGATCCGGCACCCGGAAGGGGAAGGTGGCAACGGAGTTCGTGAGGCTCGAGCCGGGTCGGGGACAGCAGAGCTTCCAGGTCGTCGCCAGCCCGGCGACCAGCAACAGGATTATCGCCGCCGCGACGATCGAACGACGCCGGCCCGGAGCCGCCGAGGCTAGTGCGGCCGCGATAGAACCGGAGCCGGTCGGGCTCGAAGGGTTCCCTGTCTCCGTCACCCCCAGCGCCGCCGCAAACTCCTCCGCCGCTCCGAAGCGATCGCCGGGCACCGTGGCCAGCACCCGTTGCAGCGCCCGGTCCACCGTTTCCGGCAGGTTCGGCCTCAGGGTCCGGGCGGTGGGCGGCGGCAGCGTCATTCGCTTGGCGATAATTGCCTGCGCCGTGGGGCCGCCGTGGGGAGGCTCACCGGTCAGCATCTCGTAGAGCACGCAGCCCAGCGAGTAGAGATCACTGCGCCCATCCAGGTCCGCTTCGCCCGCCGCCTGCTCCGGGCTCATGTACGCCGCAGTTCCGACCGAGAGCCCGGCCTCCGTCAGCTGCTCCCCGGCGCTGCGGGTCGGCTTGGCGATGCCGAAGTCAGCGACCAGGGCGTGGTGGGCGGATAGCAGGATGTTCTCGGGCTTGATGTCCCGGTGTACGACGCCCTGAGCATGGGCGTGCCCCAAGGCGTCGGCCACCTCCCGGGCGATGCGGAACGCCTCATCGAGCGCCAGCCGGTGCTCCCGACTCAGCCGCTGGCGCAGCGACTCCCCCACTACGAACGGCATGGTGTACCAGAGCTGGCCCGCGTCGTCGCCGGAATCGAAGACCGGCAGGATGTGGGGATGTTGCAGACGGGCCGTGAGGCGGATCTCCCGGAGGAATCGCTCGGGACCCAGCACCGCGGCCAGCTCGGGCCGCAGCACCTTGAGCGCGACGTCGCGGCCAAGCTTCAAGTCGTGGGCGAGATAGACCGTGGCCATGCCGCCCGCGCCGAGTTCCCGGTCGAGGCGGTAGCGGTCAGAGAGAGCGGTGGCGAGCGAGGTAGGCACCGTCATCGGCGACTCGAGCTCACGGCTGCGCGACGGGCGCTCGCGGGTAAAGCCGCGGTTCGGCTGAGGTCACTGAAGTGACCAACGGCCCCCGTAGACGGTCGCTTCAGCGACCTCCGCGACGGCGGCGGCGAGACGGGGCACCGGATCAGGCATCACTGACGCTCCGGCTCGCGCTCGAGTCGCGATGGAAGCCGGCGGCGACCGAGCGCCCTTTGGGAGCGCGCAAGCGCGACCCGGGCGCGTGAGAGTGCTTTAGGGCTCGGCTGCGATCGCTAAAGCGATCCGCGATGCGTCGGAAGGGTACCACCGCCGGCGAGTCGATCTTCAATGGTGATGGATGTATCATCAACTCTTGGTCCATATCGTCTGGACAACCCGCGATCGTCGGCCGACTATCGATCAGCCGCGCGCCGCGTACCTCTGGGAGCATCTCCCCATCATTGCCCGGCAGGAGCGGGCGCGATTGCTGGAGCTCGGCATCGTGGCTACACACTTGCATCTGCTGGTACGCCTGCATCCCTCCACGGTCATTCCCCGTCTGTTGCAACGCATGAAGGGCGGCACGGCGACCGTGATCAATCGACACGTAGCATCGCTGGAACCCTCGTTGCGGTGGGCCAAGGGCTACAGCGTGATCAGTGTGAGTCCTCGCCAACGGGGTATGGCAGCGGCCTATGTGCGCCATCAGCCCACCCACCACCCCAGTGAGGCGATCCCGGGTTGGACCAGTCGACCCGTCGCTTCAGCGACATCAGCCGAGCCGCGGCTATCAGCCGCGGACACGGTGGCCATGCCGCCAGCCCCGAGTTCGCGGTCGAGGCGGTAGCGGTCGGCGAGAGCGGATATGAGACCGGTTGGCACGTCACTCACTGTGCAACCTCTCCTCCGGTCGGAGTCATGGCGTCACAGCCTATTCACCGCAAAGACGCGAAGGGTCGTGGGACCTCGGACAAAGCCGCTTTAGCGGCTTCAGCCGAGCCGTCGCTTCAGCGACGACTCGGTCGGCGACGGCGGCGACGACTCGAGCTCGCGGCTAAAGCCGCGGCTCGGCCGAGGTCACTGAAGTGACCCACGGGACCTGGAGACGGTCGCTTTAGCGACCTCCGCCGAGCCGGCGCTTCAGCGACGCGCCGGCGCGCCATGCCGCCCTGGCCCAGTAGGGACGGACCTCCGTCCCCGTCCCGGTCGACGCGGTAGCGATCAGAAAGCGCGGCGGCGAGCGAGACGCTGGGCTCCGGCACTTCAATGCCCACCAGTGTCGAAGTTGCGGATGAGGTACACATCGCTCAGCGTCTGGGAGACAACGCAGGTCCACCGCCTGTCATCGCCGGCCATGGTGCAGGAGACGGGCTCTTTGAAGGGTTGGAGCCCCTCGGGTTCGGGCGTGCCTCCCTGGGGGCGGAGCCGATACGACCGTATCCGGGGATCGGTGGCGGTAGTCGCGAAGAAATGAAGATACCCGTCATCCGTCCAAGTCTTGCCGTACAGCTCCACGACCTTGAGACTGGTGATGGCGTGGAATCTCCCATCCGCGACGGAGACCCGATAGAGCTTTACGTCGAAGTTGCCATCGGCCGCGACCGTTGCCGGAACCTGAGGGAAGATCACGAAATCCTTGCCGTCGGGAGACCAGAACAACGAGGCGAGCTTCGGTATCGAATCCGGGACGATGATCTGCTGAACCTCATGGCCGCTCGCATCGAGGATACGCAGGGAATCCCCCCCGCCGCTGATGACCACCACGCCCCCGGCCGGTCCCTCCCAAATGTAAAGGTGGTCGCTGCCTTCCCGGCTGAAGAGCCGGGCGTTGCCAGTGGCGATGTCGTAGGCTGTAATCGTGGCGCCGCCACCCGGCGACCGCGTCGCGGTGAAGAAGATCTTGGCGTCGTGAGTCGAGGTTATGTCGATCAGATCGGCAAGCGGCGGCGTGATGGGGTGACCTGCCCCGCTGTCGAATGGAGCCGCGAACCACTGGGTCAGTAGCCTCCCCGAGGACTGCGTCTTCTCGGAGTAGAAGACCACTCGCCCATCCCGAGGGATGAACCCGTCGAAACTGCTCGAAGCGGTGTGCGCGCGCCGAAGGGGCCGCGGGGGGACGCCCGGTGCAGGCCGCGCCAGTGTCCACATTACACTCTCGCCTTCTCGGTCGGATTCATACACCAGGGAGTGTCCGTCTCCCGACAGAGCGACGTGTGCTACGGACCCGGAGCCCGCGGCAATGGGAATGGTATCGATACCATCGACGAGGCGGCTGGTTGCCGGATCAACGGCGAACTTGAGGACGGATCCCTCTCGTCGAGCCGGGATGAGGAGAGCCCTCGAATCCGCGCTCCAGCACAGACCGACGAAGACGGCAGGTGCGGTGGCGCTTGCATTCAGGGCGCCCGATCGAGAGTGCAGTGTGACCAGCCCATACCCTCCTCCGCCAAACCATCCCAAGGCGATCCATCGGCCGTCCGGTGAGACGCTCAGGCTCCCGAGGCCAGTCACGTTACCTGGCTTCGTCACCGGGATACTGTCGAGGGGCTGGCTAGAGGGCAGTGCGAAGCGCCGAAGATAGACCGTCGAAGTAGCCCCCAACTGGGCCGCAACCACGGCGGTGTCGCCCCCATTCAAGAAGCTTCCAGCACCAATACCGAGGTAGGTCGGCTTTCCTCCTAACCGGGAGATTGAGTAGGTACCCCCGGCGTTGCCTCGGCCCCAGGTGTAATAAAGCAGCCGCACCCCATCGGGACTCCATTGCTCCAATACGGACCAACCGAGATTCTCGACCAGCGTGCGTTCGGCTCCGGTGGCGATGTCCCGAGTAACAATCCCGTACACGCAGTCGCCGGCCTCCTCGGTGCATTGCACGGCCATGTAAGCAACCTGGGAGCCGTCGGGGGAAAGCACCGGAGATGACGCAGTGCCAGAGGAGGTGAGCTGCACCCGATCGTAGACCCGCGGGACAGCCCGCATCGTTGCGTGCCGGAGCTGAAGTGCACCGAACACCAGGCTCGCGAGAATCGCGGCTGCGCCCGTGACCATGCCCCAGCGCCGCCGCTGTGATCGAGTAGTGGCCACGATGGGTGGACCCGCCTCGAGTGCGTGGACAAATGCGGCCACATCCTGGTACCGATCGGGCGGCACCTTGGCCAGCGCCTTCGCCACGGCATTGTCGATCCCCTCCGGCACCGTGTCTCGCACCACCCGCAGCCGAGTCGGCCGCTCGGTCATCAGCTTGGCGATGATTGCCTGCACCGTGGGCCCCGAGTGCGGCGGCTCCCCGGCCAAGAGCTCGTATAGCACGGCCGCGAGCGAGTAGACATCACTCCGGGCGTCGAGCAGTCGGTCGCCGGTGGCCTGCTCGGGACTCATGTACTGAGGTGTGCCGAGGGAGAGGCCGGTCTCGGTGAGCCGGTTGCCTCCTGCCTCCTTCACCGCCAGCGCGATTCCGAAGTCGGCCAGCATCGCCTCCCCTTCATGCAGCAGGATGTTCTCCGGCTTCAGGTCGCGGTGGATGACCCCGTGCTGGTGGGCGTACTCCAGCGCCCCGGCCACCTGCTTGATAATGCCGAGCGCCTCCTCGACGCCGAGTTGCTTCTCGCGTTCCAGCTTCTGCCGCAGCGATTCGCCCCGGATGAACTGCACGACGTACCAGAGAAAGCCGTCGCTCTCGCCGGAGTCGATCAGGGTGAGGATGTGGGGGTGATCCAGCCGGGCGGTGAGCCGGATCTCGGTGAGGAACCGCTCCCGACCCAGGACGGCGGCCAACTCCGGGCGCAACACCTTGAGCGCGACCTCGCGGTCGTGCTTCAAGTCATACGCGAGATAGACCGTGGCCATGCCACCAGCCCCGAGTTCCCGGTCGAGGCGGTAGCGGTCCTGGAGCGCGGTGATCAGGCCAAGCGGGGCGGAGCCCATGGCACCTGACAAATGGCGGGAATGCTCCAATTTGCGGCTGGAAGCCGCGAGGCGCCAGCGCGGCGGCGCGCCTACGGCGCCGGCCGTGCGCTACTCGGACGTCCTCGCACACCGAGGTGCAGTCGGTACAGCGCACCCGGCCCCAGCTTGTCGCCACCGCCGCCGGAGACGTAGAGGTCGGTATCGCCCGGTCCGCCGAAGGTCACATTGCTCGCCAGCTCCTGCCCTGCCGAGTAACGTCGGATGAGCCTCCCGTGCTGGTCGATCACCTCGACTAACCCTGCCCCGAAATGCGCGATGTACAAACGACCGTTCGCATCGAAGGTCATCCCATCGAGAGACGGATTGCTGTCCGGAACGACGGCGAACGCTTCGCGTGGCCCGAGATGGCCGAGTGTGCGGATCGGGAAAGCGTATACCCGACCCTCGCAGCTGTCATCGAGGTACACGAATCGCCCGTCCGGGTGCACCACCACGCCATTGGGATAGCAGAGGCTGTCGGCGACGAGCGTCAACCGGAGCAGCGAGTCGGCGTGGAACACCCGCCCTCGGTAATGAATCGCATCGTCGTCGGTCAGGCCGGGGGCGGTGAAGTAGAACCCGGCGTGCCCGTCGAGGGCGATGTCGTTTGGACGGCCCAGGGGCGATCCATCAGGCGCGGTGACGAGTGAGTCGAGGACCGTGGAGCCGTCGGAGGAGACGTGCACCACGGTGCCGAGTCCCGCGATCACATGCGACCCATCGGCAAGGATCTTGTGACCGTTCGGCATCTGCAGTGCGAACCACGGGGTCAGTGTACCATCGACTGCGAGACGATAGACCCCCTGCGGCTTGCGCGAGTCCCTGCCGACGGAGAGGTAGATCGTATTCGACGAGTCGACCACGACGCCTTCGGAGTAGCCGGGCAAGTCCGTAACTTTGATGGGATGAACCGCTTCGGCCAGTGGTAATGTCGCGCCCGACGGGGTGCAGGCGCTGACAATGGAAAGCGAGCAGAGGCAAATTCCTCGCGCTCTTCGCGCCGTCGTGGTCAGTCGTCTTTCATCCACAGACGACACCGATGCCACAGATAGAGCACTTAGCGTCCAACTGCCAGCGAAGGGCTGTTTGAGACTGCGCCTCCCTCTGAGATCGTGGTTCGCGTCGAAACGCTCACGACCGCCATTTCCGGGTACGAGCTGTCGCAGTCCGACTGATACCGTTGCCGGATGAGGACGACGCGGTATTTCGAGGAGCAGGTGATGCGCAAACGCCCCTACCTCCGTCGTGAGTGGATCGAAGCGGTCCTCAGGAAGCCGGCGTTCAGTCAGTCCCAGCCCGATGGTCGATTCCGGCACTGGGCGTATATTGCTTCGCTGGGGCGATGGCTCCGCGTCGTTACCCTCCGGGACGGCAAACCGTCCACAACGCATTCCCGGACCGGGACTTCAAGGCACCGTCCAGATGAAACTCCTCTACTACCCTGAGACCGATTCGCTTTACATCGACCTGGCCGAACGCCCGGCTGTCGATTCGAGGGAAGTCACGCCGGGGGTGGTCCTGGACTTCGATGCCGCGGGGGAGTTGGTCGGGATCGACATCGATCGGGCGAGCCGGCATCTCGATCGTTCAGGCCTGGAAGGCGGAAGCGTCCCGTGGGGATGATTGGAGCGAGGAAGGCGAACTGAGTCAAAATACCGAGTACTTGGTACTTGGTACTGAATCCTAACTTCCAAGTACTAAGTACTAGGTACCAAGTACTTGGCACTTGCCTCTCCCCTCCACATCCCCCACCTCCGCCAATTCCGCCCGCACACTGTCCCGCTGCGAAATGCGCGAGGGCTCGGGAGGGGATTACGATT
>CAVVHO010000008.1:0-77560 GCA_963748035.1 uncultured Gemmatimonadales bacterium
TGATTCACTCGCACAAATGCGAGTTGTAATGCACGCAGTCGACACGTAGGGCGAAGTCGGGATTTCCCCCCGCCGCCGAGCACGCGATCCCGTTCAGCGCGGTGAGCCGGTTCTCGATGGCAACCCGGGGATCGGTCTTCTGGTTGACCGCGGCCCACACCTCGGTCAGGCTAGTGTGCTGTTGCTGGACGAACTTCTTGACCTGGGTGCCCAGCTCGTCGCCGGGCTACCTGGCCGGTGGCCGCGTTGATGGGCGCGGCATAACTCCAGGGCCCTGCCGGCCATGTCGAGTTTGAGGCGGAGATGGGGGTTTGCATACGACGACTCGTTTCGTTAATCCAGCAGAAGCGGTGAGATAGATTGCCGCGCTCTTCGGGAAGCGGCGGCGACAGTGCCAGGATGAGGCCCAACTCAGCGCCCGGAAAGGGCACAGTGCTTGCCAGAGGACCGAATGTGCCGCACCTTAAGTAAAGGTTAGATCATCGACTGCACAGCCCTCTCATTCAGCTCCTGGACTTGTGCCAACGCCTGAGGAACAAGAAGTCCTTGCTCTCGCTCGCGACTGGCGTAGGGCGGCAACTGGCGACTTGAGACCGTCAGTCCCCATCGCATAGTCCACCGTTTTATCAAGCTTTGGATCAGCTTTAACGCCATCTACACTCTGCACTCCCCACGGCTCACTAGCGAACGCGCTCAATTGAAGGCGCTCGCCAGGTGGCAACCATTCATCACTTCACACACGGGCCGTTTGACCCATGACACCTACCTCCACGCGCTACGCGTACTCAACGACCCCGGTGTGTACAACTACTTGCGAGAAGAGCGCATGAGGGTGGAAGCTCCCCACTCACCAAGTGACAGCCTTTTCGCGACCTATCAGGTACGCTGTAACTTGTTCCATGGTCGCAAGCGTCCTGCCGACATGCGTGACACCCAGTTGATTCAGGTATCCTCGGTCCTCGTGGCCGGCTGGATAGTACGACCTTCTCGCATATGCCGGTCCCTGGACCTAGATCCACCCCCTGCCCTAGGCGAGGTTCTTGCAAATGGCCACTCTCACCGTCGCAAACAAGTGCCCCAAGTGCAAGGCCTTCGTCGGGCGGAAGCCGCCGCGCGCCCGATTCACATGCAAGCGTTGTGGGGTTCGGTTGGTACAGGTCACTCTCACGAAGATCCGTCGGGCTTGAGGCACGTGCGTCAAGCATCATGTTCCGTTCTCTTCTAAGGGCGCCCCTTACCAGCGCATGGACCCGACAGGCCTCGGCCTATAGGTTTGTGAGGGTGGCCATTATGAGCCGCGCCCTGCAGGTCATGCGCAGGTCGTTCGGTGGTCAGAGACGAGAGGGGAATGACTCAGCGCAATGAGCTGCGGTTCACATCGGAAGTCGCTCAAAAGCTCCGATACTACGTGTATAGGTTGATCGACCCTCGGAATGGCGAGACGTTCTACGTTGGAAAAAACCAGGGTGACCGTGTCTTCAGTCATGCTCGAGCCAAGGGGTCCGAGCACGTCGGATAGCGTAGTCTAACTACTGCATTACACTGGCACGCTTCGGCAATCGGATGTCGTGACTCATAGACACCCTTCCATCGCGCCGCTCACTTGCGCGAGCCGGCGCCCGGCCGGCAGCTTGTACTTAGCATTAGGTGCCGACGGCGTCCATGTTTCTAGCCTGACCACCAGCGCATCCAAACTCATGCCTCAAGCCGTTCCGCCTTGGCTTATCGCCGCCTTCTCAGGCTTTGCAGCTGCCATCCTCGGAGCAGTTCTAGCACTTCGACAGGGGCAAGAACAGCTATCTGGACGGCCCGTTACGAGGCCTATAGGGACATTATCGCCGCCGTGCATGACATTTACATCTGGGCGGAGTCCATCTATTCAGATGAGAAGATGTTACCGTCACCAGGTGAGCCGGTGGGAAGTTCACTCCAAGTGCGTTTCAAGGAGGCTAAGTATCGCTTGTCCGCCTACAGTTATGCTGGGCATCTCCTGATCTCCCCCAAAGCGCAAGTAGCTACCGAGGCCTTTCTAACCGACCTGGCAAGTGAGGAGTTCCGTGCTGAGAATGATCCCTCTAAACCACGAGCGTGGCCCGAACTCCGACCTGAGCGAGCATTCCGAGATTGTCAGGAGGCGGGCGCAGTCGTTTCTGGAGGCATTCTCCGAGATTGCGCGCAAGGATCTCTTGCCATTTTGGCGGTTACGCTTGGCATAGCCTCCAATGTTCGAACTAGCTTGCCTGCTTATGAAGCGGCACGAACCTTGGGGGCAGAGTATTGAATTTTGAGGACGATCAACTGCATCCAGACCTGTGCCCAAGAGACATTCGGTCAACCTCGGGAACCTATCATTTTGTAGTGACTTAAGTACTGGCGACGCGCCCAGGCCAACAGTTTACGCGCCGTCGTTAGGCGACATCGATGACTGTCTAGGAGAGGCACAAGTCCATGAAACACATCGGCTCCATCGATGATCTTCAAACCCATATCCGTGGATGCGGTTTCACGGTCGAGAATGTTGAGGAGATTCAGAACGGCCACAGGATCAGGACAGTAGAGGGCGCGGTAGTAAACTGGTATCCCTCCACTGGCACAGTGTCCATTCAGGGCAAGCCTGACTCAATATTTGCTCATAGAAGCCTGGGAGCAATACACGGGCACAGAGGGAAGCCGGAAATTGTATCGGAAGGCGCCCAGATCCCCTACTTGGCAAGGAAGCAATACCAGAGCGGCCAAGAAGGTCTTCGTCGTTCACGGGCACGACCCTCAAACGCGCGAACAGCTTGAGCTCATCCTCCACAAGCTGGGCCTCTATCCGTTCGTGCTCGCGAATACAGGAGGGGGCGGCCTTACCATTATCGAGGCGCTTGAAAGGGAGATTGGCCCCGAAGAGGGGCAGGCGCGCTTCGGAATTGTACTGCTCACGCCGGACGATATTGGTTATGCGAAGGCGGACGGAGAGAAGAAGGCCGAGCCCCGCGCACGACAGAACGTTGTCTTGGAAATGGGGATGCTCATTGCCGCAATCGGTCGCTCCAACGTCGCAATTCTCAAGAAAGGGCATCTTGAGATTCCGTCTGATGCACAGGGTATCCTCTACATTCCGTTCAACGACCATGTAAAGGAAACCGTCCCGAAATTGGTAGATCGCCTCCGCGCCGCTGGCTTCGTCCTAAGCCCTCAGGCGATAACCGACGCCTCATCGTGAGGCATCAACCAGGGCATTGCTCACATGGTAACCCCTCGACACGTAGGCGTCCGCGTCACCGGAATAGTGTTGGCACAACGATGGAGAGTCAGGGTCAGGCAAGCGCTCTATCACAAAGACGGGACGTGGTACAACAACCTGGAGCATTTTCCTGGGGCCCTGTTCGACCCGGATGGGTACGTCGTCTTTCAGACTGAGGCAGAGTTCCGGTCCTGCCGACGGTTGGCCATCGGCAAGGAAACGAATGTTGTCTAGGGGATTAAGTCGATACCCGGTTATCGCCGAGCGAACAGCTAGCGTAGCGAGATTCAGTACCTCGGCTCGCCAGCGCGAATCAGCTGGCCCCAGGAAACAGAAGCCGGAACCCCCGTAAGGGATTCAGGCGAGATCTGCGCTAGTACTCGTTCAAGCCATGTTCTGTCCCATGTAGGCTCGGCCCAGCCCGAGACCATATTCAGGAGGTTGAGACAGTAGTACGTATCTCCCCGCGGATCAGGGTACTGGAGTGCGGTAAGGTCATCGGCAGTTAAGGTGTCAATAAGGCCACCGACCCTCCAGAGATAGAGGCTCGAACCACACCCATCACCCCAAAGCAGCAACACTTCACTATCGAGAAGCTCTCTCGATACTGAACCACGCCTTTCGCCTGCCCGCAGGTTGTATCGTTTGGTCCCTGAAATCCACCGCGAGTGAGGTTCGTCCTTTACAAAGCCAATCAGGACCTTGGTATCGTCCGGGGGGAAGCGGAATAAAGGCCCAGGTATCTTTTCGCCGGTCGCGCGCCTGCCCCTGTGTACACGGCTGTTCCAAAACCGGATTCGTTCGTGCTGAGTAGCCTGCGCGGCCGCGTGAGTGAGTATTTCGTCCAGGAAGACCCGGATACTGCAATGCCTACTGCCTCACCGGCAGCCTCCGGTTTGAGTCGAAACGCACCCAAGCCTGGGAAGGATTTCGGTGTAGGCGCGGCGCTGCTTGTTCTGGTCTCCCGGGTAGAGCACATAGGCTCCTGCTGACAGACGAATCGCATCCCGGTAGGCGTGCATCTTGAGGAGGTCTTCTCTCTTGGCCTCTGTTTCTGGCGCCTTACTCGAGCCATCGCTTGCGGGCAGGTCACTGTCGTCGGTAACGGCAACTACACCTAGAAGCTCGTCAATCCTCTCCACCCTGTATTTCGCGTCGAAGTGCACCCAGACTGGATCGCAGTACTCCAATGCACCAGGGTCTGGGCTAATCCGAATTGAGATGTCGGGCCGCATGCCGACGGTCCAGGACCCTTCCGGCGAAACACCTGCCACCCATGAGGCCTCCGACCCCCCTGAGGGCCCAGCAAATCCCTTGTTGTACCACAATTCGACCGTGAGCTTCCGCCAAAGCCGGACAGCCTTGCCAGTCAATACCGTACGGCGCCCTTTACGGAGGTCCAGACCGATCCCTCCCTCGGACTCCCGCAAGAGGCTACCGAGGTCAAACTCGATCTGACAGAGCTCCGACAGTAGCTGTGCAACCTGGATGTACGTCCAGTACTCGTAGAGGGTTGCGACGTCACGCTGCCCCGCATGGAACACCTCATCGCCCCCGGTCCATGACAGTTGCGCCGCCACCTCAAACTGGACGTAGGCGCGCAAGATGTCCCTATAGCCTTCGCGCTTCTGGAGGACCTGGTTCCCGCCTGGAAACACCGTGAGGTCTCCAACTTCCCTAAATAGCTCTTCTGCGAGAATAGCATCAAACCGATCCAATAACTCCTGGCTCTCGCGGATGCCGCGGTCCACCGCTGCACCACGAGCCAGCAGCGTCATGGCATCATGCAGCTGCTGAACGGACTCCCGCCAACGGTTGAGGGCATATTTCACAAATTGGTTCGGGGGGCTATCGAGAGTCGCCTCCGTACGGTGTTCCACGATGTGAGCGGGGATGCCAGCACCCCATGGGCCATCCGGCCATGCCACACGAGGACCGAGGCGGCTCAATTCGCGCGTGAACCCTCTATGACCGCGCAGCCCCTGTCCGGGCCGGCGCCTTTCATCAGTCGTTTCCCATGACTCATATGGCCGTCACGAGCACGGTGAATGGCAGCTTGAAAGACGTCATTGGTGAAGAGACTTTGTAGGAATGCGAAGCGCTGATAGAGCGTTGGCGGATCACCGCCGTCGGCAGGGGCGAAGGATTGCTCCGAGACTGCGAAGCGGTCCATCACCGCCTCGGTCGCGGCCTCGGCTACATCGGCGATCATGCGCCTGTAGTCAGTGAGGTAATTCAGCTTCCGCGCACGCACCTCAATCGCGGTTATGCCAATCTCGGATACACCCTGAAACACCCTGATCCGCATGGAGCCCGTGTAGAGCCCCGGGCGGAAAACGCCCTGTTCGTCCGCTCATATCGTCTGGTGCGAAGACTTCCTTGGGTTCTATCCAGATTTCTCGAGTGCCAAGAACACAAGGAGCCCGTACCGATACTCGACACTCTCCAGGAGCTGTACAGGCTCTAGAGTCTCGTCTCTCTCAGGCACTCGTCGGAGATCGAGAATGGGGGGAATCACTGGATCGACGCTGGTTCCAGGCAGCAGAGTGATCCAGAGCTGGCCAACCGTCTCGTCCCCGAGGCCTACTACATCCAGGGCAACCTCCCGCAGCAGATTCATGGCCTCGGAACTCAGTCCGTGAAGCTTGTGAATTGATTGGCTTGTAGCGTTCGCATCATCCTCTGCACCTTATTGAGGGACAGCGGAAGCCGCGCCTCCTCAATCTTGGCGTTTCCAAGGTCGAAGGCGATTTGTCCACCCGGATGCGCGGCTCCCACCGAATAGGTAAGTGACATGCAGAATTCCCCAATGGCACGGAGAGCCCCCCCCTCCACGCGCTTACGAGATCCGTGAATCCTGGGTAGGACTTTCTGAAATACCTGACGGTCCAAGGCGGCCTCCATCGAAAGCTCTCCAGCCTTCTGGTGGAGTGCCGAGAACCGAACCGCCTCGTAGTATACGCGATGGCCGAATTCCAGCGAACTTTCGCTTAGCAGCTTATGTAGCGTGCGCAGATGACTTGTGTAGGCCTCAATCCACGTGGGGGGATTCTTCAAGTGCCAGTCATCCTGGCGGGCAATCGCCAGCAAGCCACCGGCAAGTCCTGAATCTCCGGCCACTACTGGACCGGGCTTCTTGGCAGATGATGACAGGGCAGCGGTCTCAACTCGAAACTCAAATGTGTTGGCCCGATCCAGCACCTTGGGAGAGAACAGGTAGGTGGTCTCGTCCACGTTCACGGTACCGATTACGAATAGATTCCCAGGGAACGCCAGCTTGCTCTCACGGCCAGACTCCTGGACCGAAACGCCATCATTGCTCCGCACGAGGTTTGGCAGACAACCCTCGGAAGTCTCAATCCCGGATAGGGCGTCCGCGAAGTACCGCTCGACGTGCGCCAGGTTCATCTCGTCCAAGATCAGCGCATAGGGCCGCGATGGGTCTCGGGCGGCCACGAGCATGAACTCCAGGGACTCCGGGACGTGCCGACCCTGTCGCCCGTCTTTCGCCTTCCGCAGGGCATCCTCATAACCAAACAGCGCGTCTGGTCCAGTCCAGTCAGGCCGAACTGCCACAACTTTGTATTGATCTTTGCCAAGCCACTGACCGAATTTGATAGCAATCTGACTCTTCCCGGATCCTGAGAGACCGGTGAGGTCACAAAGCGCTTCGTGGCCAGGCTCGCGACGAAAGCTCGGACCATCTGGAGGGTGCGCAGGACCACAAGTCCAGGTTGGCCGCCTGCAAAGCCTGAGAGAATGCAGTCACGATCGCCGCAAGATCCTCACGAGGCTGCACCGGAGCCGCCTTGGGATGTGGAGTTTTCGGGGTTACCGCTGTTCCCAGAAGCGAACGGCCCGTCAGGGTTACGTACGACTCTTCCAGAATCGCCACGAGTTCTGCTGGCGCCGGGGTCAGGTATGCTCCCTGGTTCAATGAGGGTTCCCGATTATAGAATAGGTTTTGCGCCCCGTGATCGATGAGCGCTATGAGTTGCTCCTTATTGGGGCTGGCGAAGAAGGTCTCTCTGAGCAGCGGAGGGTCTAGCTCCCGAAAGTCTCGAAGCGGGATCCGATAAGACGGGCGATCATTCCAGTTGGTATTGGGGGGAAGACCGTTGAACTCCTCAAACTCCTTGGCGGCGATCGATACCCCAGTGAATCCTTCGTTGTCGGTGAGGTGTAGAACAAGGTCACCCGCCTGGACACCCCTCATAAAGTGGTAGATGTCGCCGCCTCCCTGACTGCGCTGTGGCGACCAGAGCATCTTCCCTAGGGCATAGTCGCCGCTTAGGCGGTCCGCCCTTCCCTGCACATGAGTCTTCTCGATCCACACAGGGGCGCGCGAGAAGCTCCTCTTCATCATCCCCTTCCCCGTCAGTAAGCTCTGCGGGCTTCTTCGGATCCCACTGCGCCCAAATATCCTCATCATAGAAGTCGATAAGCGGGCGTCCGGTCTCTTGCTGTAACCGCAGCCGAATGGCGTAAAGGGCATCGTCGAGATCTGAAGGATCACCCGCCTTGCCGAACTTCTTAACAGCGAGCTGCTTCTGCTTCAGGCTAGCGATACGTTCAACCTTGTCCGGAAATAGGAGATGAGGAGGATCTGCTTTCCAAGGTGACTCTTGTGCTCACTTTCGGCTTCGACTCGATCAGCGATCCGTTTACAAACGCTGAGGTCGTTTTGCATCTAAGCGGCCTGCTAGTAATTCCCTGGCAAATCTCAGATAGAACGCGACATGCCAGGGGCGCCCCGTGTTGTAGTAAGTCCCGGGTAGCCAACTCCACCTGCCTTGAACGCCGCCACCACCTCCGGGAGCCCAGGTGGACTGCCACCGATTTGCCAGGTGACCATCTCCTGAAGGCTTGCCAACTTGTTGGCTGCCAGAGTCTTCGCGGGATAGAGATAATAGAAGGCGAGGACGTCGCTCGCGATGCGATGGATAGCCTGAGGCTGCCCCTCCAGCTGATCGTGCAGCTTCTCAGAAAAGGGCCTTTCACTCGCGTCGGGGTTGCCGACAAACGCCTGAATCATCCCATCCAGGTTGGGGAGAGTCCCAGGTTGGCTGATCAGGCCAAAGGAGGGACTGGCCCGTCAGAAGGCATCGGTTACGGAACTGATCGGCCGCAGCGTAAATCGCGTCTTTGCCAGGGTAGCGGGCCAACCGGTACCTCCTTGCTTCCTTGAGGACAGCCTGCCGATGCTTGGGGCCTATCGGATCCTCGGGCGAGGGGTCGGGCCGAGGGCGCTAACAAAGGTCAGGTCAATCAACCAGCCCAGGGTTGCCCCTAACAGGCGCCCTCGTATACCGAAGCAGTCACTCGGCGCCTGCGGTCATGGCTCCGTCCCCACACCGCCGCTCGCTCCTGGAGATCGCCGAGGACGCTCTCGATCTGCTCGAGCGCGCGCGCAGGTCGTCGGCGATCTCCTCGGCGAGGACGTGCGGCTCGGGCAGGTTGGCGCGAGTCCTCCAGGCTCTCGTCCCGCAGCCAGAAGAGGTCGAGGCTCACCTTGTCGCGGGCGACGATCTCGTCGTAGGCGAAGGCGCGCCAGCGGCCCTCGGGGTTCTTCTCCGACCAGGTCGCCTTGCGCTTCTGGCGCTCGCCGGGCTGGTAGCACTCGACGAACTCGTCGAGGTCGGCGCGCGTCATGCGGCGTTCGTCTTGAGCGTGAAGTGCTTGTTGGTGCGGAGGTCGTAGACCCAGAGCTTCTTCGTCCACGGCTCCTTCGCGCCGGGCTTGCGGTCGAAGAAGAGGACGTTCGCCTTCACGCCCTGCGCGTAGAAGATGCCGGTCGGCAGCCGCAGCAGCGTGTGGACGTCGCACTCGTGCAGGAGCTTGCGGCGCACGGTCTCGCCCGCGCCGCCCTCGAAGAGCACGTTGTCGGGCACGACCACGGCGGCGCGGCCGTGGATCTTGAGCAGCGTCTTGACGTGCTGGACGAAGTTGAGCTGCTTGTTCGAGGTCGTCGTCCAGAAGTCCGGGCCGGTTGTAGGTGAGCGTCTCGCGGTCGGTCTCGCCCTCCTCGTTCACGACGGTGATGGACGACTTCTTGCCGAAGGGCGGATTGGTGAGCACCACGTCGACGTGGTCGCTGGGCTCGTCGCGCAGGGCGTCGTCGGTGCGGATCGGCGGCTCGCGGCTGTCGTCGTCGGGGCCGATGCCGTGCAGGAACAGGTTCATCGCGCACAGGCGCGCGACGCCGTCCACCAGCTCGACGCCGCGCAGCGCGTCGAAGCGCAGGTGCCTCTTCTGGCCTGCGGTCGAGCTCGTAGTGGCTGGCGAGGTAGTCGTGGGCGGCGAGCAGGAAGCCGCCGGTGCCGCAGGCCGGGTCGACGATGACCTCGCCCGGCTGCGGCTGCACGCAGTCGACGATCGCCTGGATGAGCGCGCGCGGCGTGAAGTACTGCCCCGCGCCGCCCTTGACGTCCTGGGCGTTCCTCTCCAGCAGGCCCTCGTAGGCGTCGCCCTTCACGTCGGCCGACATCGCGAGCCAGTTCTCCTTGCCGATCAGCTCGACGATGAGCTGGCGGAGCTTGGCCGGGTCCTGGATCTTGTTCTGGGCCTTGCCGAAGATGAGGCCGAGCATCCCGCCCTGCTCGCCGAGCTTCGCGCAGCGTGTCGCGGTAGTGCTGCTCCAGCTTGACGCCCTCCATCTGCGGGCTCGGCCAGGTCGGCCCAGCGGTAGCCCTTGGGGATGGGCTGCTCCTCGCCGGTGAGCGCGGCGCGCTCGTCGGCCATCTTGAGGAACAGCAGGAAGGTGAGCTGCTCCAGGTAGTCCTGGTAGGAGAGCCCGTCGTCGCGCAGGACGTTGCAGTAGGACCAGAGCTTCTGGACGATGCGGTTCGCTCTGCTCGGTCACGCGGCTCCTTTGGCGCGGCCGGCGAGAGGTCTTCTTCGCGGGGTCCTGGCCGCGCGCTCGGCGCTGATGCGGTCGAGGAGGTGCGAGGCGGGCTCGTCGGTCGGATCCTGATCGACGAGCTTGCCCTCGAAGGCCCACTTGAGAATCGCCTGCCGCGCTCGACCCGAGCGCTTTAGTTGCATCGCGACAGTCCGCTCCAAGACTGTACCTACGCTCAGCAGTTCGTCCACCCTTGCAACAATTCGGGCCTGCTCTTCAGCCGGCGGGATAGCGATATGCATCGATAACCACTCTGGGAA
Source organism: uncultured Gemmatimonadales bacterium (assembly GCA_963748035.1). GTDB lineage: Bacteria > Gemmatimonadota > Gemmatimonadetes > Gemmatimonadales > GWC2-71-9 > JADJOM01. Next base: position 10,391 of record CAVVHO010000008.1, read on the forward strand.
ATAAATTGTCTTGTGGACGGACCCCTTCCCGAAACGACGAAGCCCCTCCCGGTCTGCACTAAAGACGACTCGAAGCCAATCAGACGAAACCGCGTCAGTAGGGATCCAGTTAACAAAGTCTTGGCTCGTCGCCATCGGGGTTCCTATCACGACGACGTATCCAACCGACGCCGTGCGACTTATGCACACGGTGCCCACAGGAAGGAGCCGGGCCGCAGAGTTTGCCAAGCCTGCCCTGTTAGTATGCTGAATTGTTCTGTAGATAGTACCCCCGTCGTGGGAACGGGCATCCACGATCCCGATCCACGGCACATCGCCCTCCCACCACTCAGGGCGTGTTCGACTCGGCGTGTGACCACTCTCCATGCGTGCGATGTCCACGGTGGTGCCCGAGCCCAGCCTTCAGGCAATGACGTGCGTGGATCTCCGACTGCCAATGCTGCGTGGCCCGGAATCGTGTCTTTGCTCCGGCTATTCCACCGGTTCGGTCGAGCGGCGGCACGCTCGGCGAGGATGCGCTGAGCAACCGGCTGGCGGGCTCGTAATCTCGGCCCTCAGAACGCGCCAGCTCGGCCTCGGTCGGTACCAGGCGCCCTTCGACGGCCGCCTTGAGCACCGAGGCCCGGTAGCGCTTCAGGTTGCGCTTGCACGCGTTCGAGGCTGGCGCCCGCGTCGTCGAGGCGGGTGAGGTAGGACTCGATGGCCTCGACGATACGCCGTTGCTCCTGTCTCGGGGGCAAAGGTATTTGATAGCGTGAGAGCGCCCGAACTCGATGCTGGCAACGGTGGTTCCGTCTTTCGTACGATTTTTCCAGGATATGCTGCCCAAACGCACGCAGCGCCGCATGCCACGAAGTCAGCGTCGATGGTGCTCACTAGGCGTCGAGGCTTTCAGATCTTGATTGACGGTCACCTCTACATCCGTAACTGCCACTGGAAGCGTATGCGCAAGAATGCCGGATCGCGTGACGATAAGGACGGACCCCTCGGGCACTCGTTTTGTGGCCGACTGATCGATCGCACGATCCGTGATGTGGTCTTCTGAGTCCCGAATCCGCTCTGTCTTGCATGTCCTTCGGAGACACCCAAGGCACATCGCACGTTTACCCAGAACGCCGGCACGTCCTTGGAGGAGTGTCCCCGCCGCGCCAACTTCCAACTTCGCCGAGTGAAATGTCCAGGTCAAGAATCTCGGCAGTCCCTTCACGCCGCCAGCGCCTCATTCAACTCCTGCACGATGACTCCAGCTCCTTCCCGAACACCTGCGCGCCCGCGCTCGCCCGCCCTCCTGCGCGAACGGACGTCAGTCGAAGTCCTCGATGTCGATCTCCAGACTCGTCGCGACGTGGTCGCGCATCATCTCCAGCCAGCGCAGCTGCTCCTCGGTGAACTGTCCGGCCCTCGTTCGCCTGCTGCGCCATCCAGGTCTCGAACCGCTCCCGCACGCGCTCGGCGTGCGGCACCAGCTCGCCGTCCTGGTGCAGCGCGAAGCGCACGAGGGAGACGATGTCGGTGAGGAGCCGCTCGCCCGACGCACCGCGCACCTTGTCCTTCTCCAGCGTCTCGTAGGCTCGCCAGAGCTTCTCCGGCGTCCACGAGCGCGGCGGCGCCTTGATCGCTGCGGCCAGGGCCTTGATGTCCGTGAAGCGCAGCCGCTTCCGGTGCGGCACCGAGTAGAAGAACTGGAGCGCGTCGATCTCGTCCTTGTGCTCGGCGAGGTAACTGCTCGAACGACTCGACCAGCGCCCGCGCCTTCTCCCTCGCCTCGGCGCTGAAGCCGGCTGGTCCAGAGCAGCGTCGTCCTTGCTGACCTCGTCGATGATCTGCTCGAACTTCTGCCTGAGGTCCAGGAGGAGCTTCCGCAGCGCGGGCCTGGCCAGAGCGGCTGGATGGCCGCCTTCTTCGAGCGCCTCGCGCCGCCTGCTCGATCTGCTCGTCGGTCGGCTCCTCGTCCTGCGGTCAGCCCGAACATCTGCCGCGCCGCCGTCGTCCTGGGCGTCGGGGTCGAGCGCGTCGACGAGCGCGCTGGCGATGCTCGCGAGCGACACGCCGCCCGAGGCCTCGGCGATGCGCTTCTGCTCGTCGGGGCCGCACTGCTTGTCGAGGCGCGCGAGGCGGCTGGCCAGCGAGGAGAGGTACGTCGCGGTCGCTGCCGCCCATCGCCACGTGCTCCAGGAGCGCCTTGAGGGAGACGCTCGGGTTCTTGCTCCAGCGGCGGGTGTCGGCGAGCGGCTTCTCGCGTGACGCCGACGCAGTCCACGATGACGAAGTGGGTCTTGGCCTTGGCGTCGGGCGTGACGGCCCGCAGCTCGTCGGGTCGATGACGCGCACGCCGCGCCCCTTCATCTGCTCGAAGAGCACGCGGCTCTTGCACGCTGCGCATGAACATGACGATCTCGACCGGCTTGATGTCGGTGCCGGTGGCGATCATGTCCACGGTGACGGCGATGCGCGGGTCGTAGCTGTTGCGGAAGTCCTGGATGAGGTCGGCGGGCTTCGCGCCCGTCGTCTTGTAGGTGATCTTCTGGCAGAAGTCGTTCCCCCGGCCGAACTCCTCGCGGACGATCTCGACGATGTCCTCGGCGTGGCTGTCGTCCTTGGCGAAGATGAGGGTCTTCGGCACCTCGGTGCGGCCGGGGAAGATCTCGGTGCAGCAGCTTGTCGCGGAACGTGCGGACGATGAGCCGGATCTGGTCCTTGGCGACGACGTCGCGGTCGAGGTCGCTCGGCCGTCGTAGGTGACGTCCTCGTCGGGGGCTTCCCAGCGCATCTTGCGCGTCTGCCGGTCGCGGTAGCCCGACCATCGTGCCCGGCTCGGCCTCGATGGTGGAGCCCTGCGCCGTGATCTGCGTGCGGATCCGGTAGACCTCGAAGTCCACGTTGACGCCGTCGGCCACGGCCTGCTCGTGGCCGTACTCCATCACGAGGTTCTGGTCGAAGAAGCCGAAGGTGTGCTTGGCCGGCGTCGCCGTCAGGCCGATCAGGTAGGCGTCGAAGTACTCCAGCACCTGCCGCCAGAGCGAGTAGATGCGAGCGGTGGCACTCGTCGATGAAGATGACGTCGAAGAACTCGGGCGGGATGGCCGCGGTTGTAGACGACCGGCAGCGGCTCCTTCGTGCCGCGCCCGGTCGTCGTCGAACGGCGAGCTGCTCCTCGGCCTCGGGGTCGAGGTCGGGCTCGCCCTTCAGCATCGAGTAGAGCCGCTGGATGGTCGTGATGACGACCTTGCTCGACGCGCCGATCGTGTTCGAGGTCAGCCGCTGGACGTTGTACAGCTCGGTGAACTTCCGGTTGTCGTCGGGCGTGCGGTAGCCCTGGAACTCCTTCTCGGCCTGCTCGCCGAGGTTCGCGCGGTCGACCAGGAAGAGGACGCGCCGCGCGCCGCCGAACTTGATGAGCCGGTAGAGCGTCGGTGACCGCCAGGATCGTCTTGCCCGAGCCCGGTCGCCATCTGGATGAGCGCGCGCGGCCGGTCGTCGAACAGGCACTGCTCCAGGTTGACGATGGCCTGCACCTTGTTCGGCCAGAGGCCGGGCATCTCGACCGGCGGCATCGCCCGCAGGCGCGCGCGGAGCGACGAGGGCCTGGTGTCGTCGGCGGCGGTGTAGAACCCACCGGACTGCTTGACCCAGGCGTCGAGCGTGTCGGCGGCCAGCCACTCGCGAGCGTCTCCGGCCGGTGGAACGGGAAGACTGCGCGCGTGCGCGGCTCGGGGTCGAGGAGGTTGATGAAGACCGTCTCGTCGCCGGTGGAGAGGTAGAGGAACGGCAGCGGCTCGAGCGGGGCTGTGAGCGCCGCCGGCAGGCCCTCGACGTACTTCTTCGCCTGGACCTCGACGCCGTCAGCGTGTGGCCGGCGGGCTTCGCCTCGAGGACGCCGACGGCCTTGCCGTCGACGAAGAGCAGGTAGTCGGCGAAGCCGTGGCCCTTCTCCAGCTTGAACTCGCGCACGGCGACGGCGTCGCCGCCGTGAGGTTCATGTCGTCGCGGTCCTGGACGATCCAGCCCGCCTGCGCCAGCAGCGCGTCGATCTTCTCGCGGGCCTTGGCTTCAGGCGCGTTCTTGCTGCCGGCTGGCGACATCCCTGAGACCCCGTGAAGAACCCGAGAACCCTCTTAGGGAAGAGCTTACTAGCTTGTGGGGCGGAGGGACAAGTACCGCCCCGGCTCAATGAACCGCGCTCGCCAACACCTGTCGGCTGTACATCTCACTTCTTACCTCTCACTCCTCACTCCTCACTCCTCACTCCTCACTCCTTACTCGTCACTCCCTACTCCTTCGCCCGCCCCAGCCGCTCCAGCACCTGCCCTAACTGCTTGATCTCCTCCCCGTATCTGGCCCAGTCCCCACTCCGTTGGGCCTGCAGCGCGCGGTCGTAGAGGCCGCGGGCCTCGGCGATCAGCGCCTGGAAGCTCGAAGGCCGAGGGCCGAGATGAAGTGCCAGAGTGCCAAGAGTGCCGGGGGTGCCAAGCGGTCTGGCGCGGCCCCGGGCCGAGCCGGCGCGCTCGAGCCGCCGAAGAGCTCGGTGAGGGACCCGTCCAGCGTCTCGCTCATCAGCACCCGGTTCTGATAGGCCACGACCACCCGCTTGAGTTCCGGGATCTTCCCGCCCTCGGCCTGGAGATAGAGCGGCTGCACGTAGAGCAGCGAGGCGTTGATCGGGATCACCAGCAGATCACCGCGGATCACCCGGGAACCCCGCTGGTCCCAGAGCGAGATCTGCCGGGAGATATCGGTGTCCTGGTTGATGCGGTTCTCGATCTGCTCGGGACCGAACACCAGGCTCTGCCGCGACAGGCGATAGACTCGAAGCTTGCCATACTCCGCACCATCGTTCCGGGCCACCACCCACGCGGCCAGGTTGTCCTTCCCCCGCGGAGTGAACGGGACCATGTAGATGTACTCGGCACTCGGTTCGTCCGGCAGCTTCATGACGATGTGCCGCATGAACGGCACGTTGCCGGTGCTCTCGGCCACCACCGGGATCTGCCACTGGTCTTCCCGATGGTAGAAATCTTCCGGCGCCTCCATGTGGTAGGTGGTGTAGAGGCTGGTCTGGATCCGGTAGATGTCGTCCGGGTAGCGGATGTGGGCCCGCAGGTCGGCGGGCATGCTGTCGAGCGGAGTGAAGATCCCCGGAAAGACCCGCGCCCAGGTGCGGATCAGCGGATCGGAGGGGATGCTCACGTAGGCGGTGACCGAGCCCTCGTACGCGTCGATCACCACCTTGACGCTGTTCCGCATGTAGCTGGTGCCGTCGCTGAGCCGCTGCGCGTAGGGATATCCGTCCGACGTGGTATAGGCGTCGAGCAGCCACTTGAGCTGCCCGTCGGCGGTGATCACCAGATACGGATCGCGGTCGAAGCGGAGAAACGGCAACGCAGTCTTCGCCCGTTCCACGATGCTGCGGTAATAGAGGACGCGACTCTGGTTGGTGATATCCTGGGAGAACAGAATCTTGGAGGAGCCGAACCGGACGGCCAGCACCAGCCGGCGGAGCAGGTTCCCCACAGCGACGCCGCCGGTGCCCTGGTACGCCGCATAGACGTTTTCCTCCCCGGAGGGATGGTCGAACTCCCGCTGCTTGGTGCCGACGAAGACGTAGTCATTGGCCAGCTCACCAAAGTAGATCTGCGGTCGGGTGATCTTGAGACTGGCGACGTTGGCGACCGGGGGCAGGTCCTGGATGAACAGCACCGGCAAGCCTTCGGTCGTCACCTGATTGACCGGCCCCACCGTGAGCCCCATCCCATGGGTGAAGGTGAGGTGCTCGTTGATGAAGGTGCGGGTCGGCAGACTGGCGACGTTGAGCTCCCGGGGCGAGAGCAGGACCTGACGGTACTTCCCGTCGATCCAGTAGCGGTCGTCGTCGATGGAGACGAAGTCGTAATAGGTACGGATCTCCTGCAGCTGGCCGAAGGTGAGGAGCAGCGGGTCGCGGTCCCAGAGGCGGACGTTCTCGATCGTCGGACTGTTGGCCCTGATGTCGGCCAGGGTGAGGTTGGCCTCGCCGTTCAAGCTCCCGGGTCTCCACGCTGTCGATGCCCCAGGCCTGGCGAGTCGCGGCGATGTGATAGCGGAGGTAGGGCGTCTCCCGGGTCAGCTCGGTCGGAGCAACGATCAGCTTCTGCATCACCTGCGGGACGAGTCCCCGGCCGATGAACGCCACCAGCAGGTATCCTCCGATCGCCCAGAGTCCCACCCTCGCCAACGCCCCAGTTTTGGCCCCGACCAGGACGGCGATCGCGGCGATGACCGCGACCACGGCCGAGAGGTAGAGGGCCGGCAGGGTGGCGTGCATGTCGGTGTAGCTGGCGCCGACCAGCGGGCCGGTGGTCGAGTAGAGCAGGCTGGGCGCATCCACCAGCCAGAGCCGGAGCGCGGTGAGCAGCAGCATCACCGCCGCCACCAGCGCCCAAGTGCATGGCGGCGGAGGGTTCGAAGAGGAGACTCCGGGGGCGGAGCTTGATGTCGCCGCGGACGAAATAGATCGGGAGCAGGAATGCGAGGCTGAATCCGGCGAGGGTGGAGAGCACGCCGAGGAGCAGCGACAGCGCAGGCAGGGTGAAGACGTAGAAGCCGATGTCCCGCCCGAAGACCGGATCGACGCTGCCGAACGGGGTCCGGAAGAGCGCCTGGAGCACCACGTCCCAGGTCGCGGTCGCCGCGAGGCCGGCCAGTAGGCCGCTCACCAGCGCCACCGGCAGACTGATCCGCCGGAGCGCCGCGGTGATGTTCACCTTGGTTTGGGTCTGCCCGATGGTATAGACGACCGGGCTGAACACCACGCCACGCTGCGCGATCCGCAGGTTGAGATAGAACACTCCCGCGGTCAGGCCGCCTACAATAAGGAAGAGCAGGACCTGGGTGGTCAGTTGCCGGGTGAAGACGACCTGGTAGCCGATCTCCCGGAACCACCACCAGTCGGTCAGCAGCGTGGTGAGGGCCGGCAGGAACAACAGGCCCGCAGCAAGGACAACGAGCAGGGTGAGCAGGAGTCGGCGGGGGTTCATCGTTTGAAGCTAATCGAGGGGACACGGGAGAACGGTGGAACGGTGGAACGGGGGAACGGGGGAACGGGGAACGGGGAACCACGGTAGAACGGTGAACGGGGGAACGGGGAACGGGGAACAGGGAACGGGGAAACCACGGTAGAACGGTGAACGGGGAACGGGGGAACGGGGGAACGGGGAACGGGGAACGGGGAATGGGGAACGGGGAACGGGGAACGGGAGATGGGGAACGGGGAACGGGGAACGGGGAACGGAGAACGGGGAACGGGGAACAGGGAACGGGGAACAGGGAACAGGGAACGGCCCGACGTTCGACGGTCCGACGGTCGGTGCCCCGTTCTCCCGTTCCCCCGTTCAACCGTTCAACCGTTCTACCTTCTCCCGTTCACCGTTCTCCCGTCCCCCCTAGCGGACCGCCGCTTTGCGGCGCAGAATGGTCGAGCAAATCTGACCGCCAAGTACAGGTACAATCGAAGGAGCAAGCAGCATGGTTCCCCGACCTGCACCGCTCATCGGGGTGTGGTTGGCCGTCGCGGCGTCCCCAGCGCTGGCGCAGGGAACACCGGCCAAACTCCCCTGTGACCCGAACCTGTTGCAACTCGCGGCCCCGGTGAACGGCTACCAGCCTCGGGGCGATCGCTGCGAGGGCGTGTATGCCCGGCAGGTGGCCGGGACGACCCTGTTTCTCTCCTCGTTCACGGAGACGTTCGAGAAGTACGATCTCAAGGCAGACGATCCGCTCATCATCCGGTGGGCCGCACCGGCCGACTCCGGCATCCAGCTCCGCGCCGAAACCATCAAGGCCGGACGCTACTACCGAATGGATACCCGTGCCGCGCCACGTGACTCCGTGTACCAGTGGCCCAACCGGATCCTCAGTTCCGAACGGCTCGCCCGCAGCGACCTGGGGGTCCTGGGGTGGACCAGACTCACGCTCGGGGGACAGCGACGGGTGGCCTATGTGCCGCTGACGGTCACCCAGAAGAATGCGCCTAACTCCTGCGGTCCGCTGGAGGTGGCGTTCTCCACCGAGACCCGCCTCATCGAGGTGCTCGTGAGCCTGGCCCAGCTGGATTCGACCGGCACAGAAACCCGGGTGATCCGAAAAGACGAGGCGCTGGGCCGCGGGTTCTATCCCGCGGGGAGCCCGATCCTCATCAGCCTCAAGCGCGCCGAGCTGGCCGCTCCCGGGCTGTATTCCCTCAAGATCAGCGCCGCCTTGAGTCCCCGTGGCAACTACTCGCACGAGTACCTGTTGCTGATCCCGACGGCCATGGCATGTCCCAGTTGAGCCGGGCCTGCACCAAGTGCAGCCGCCCGGTCCCCGACGACAGCGTCTTCTGCCCGCTGTGCGGGGCCGACACGCCCACCTCGCTCATGGTCGACCCGGTAGCGACGAACCAGGCGGGGAGTGATCCCGTCCGAGACCGGCTCCAGGCCGCTCTCGGGCCGGGGTTCGAGATGGGACCGAAGCTCGGTGAAGGCGCATTCGGCGTGGTGTACCGCGCCCGCGACGTGCGTCTGCGCCGGGAGGTGGCGGTCAAACTGCTGCGTCGCGAGCTGGTCTTGAGCGAAGGCTTCGTGGAGCGGTTCGAGCGGGAGGCGCAGGCCCTCGCCGCACTTCGCCACCCAGGCATCGTTCCGGTCTACTCGATTGGAGAACAGGATGAACTGATCTACCTCGTGATGCCGTTCATCGAGGGACTCACCCTCACCGCCTATCTCCGCGACCACCGGCCCCTGCCCCTCGAAGAAGCCGAACGGATCCTCAGCGCCATCGGGAGCGCCCTCACCGCCGCCCACGCCCTGGGCCTGGTACATCGCGACATCAAGCCTGACAACATCATGCTGGAGGGACCCACTCTCCAGCCGCTGCTCATGGATTTCGGAATCGCGAAGACCGGGCAAGCAGGTGGCGTGGGCCTCACGTCCACGGGAATGATCCTGGGAACTCCCCTGTACATGAGCCCGGAGCAGGCCACCGCGGATCCCAATGTCGATCCGCGCTCGGACATCTATTCCCTCGGGGTACTGGCCTACGAACTGTTCACCGGGGCGCTTCCATATACCGGCGATTCGGTTCAAGCGGTCCTGGGCCAGCACCTCATGACACCGGTTCCCGAGGCGCGTTCCTCTCGCCCCGAAATCCCTGCGCGAGTCTCGGCCGCGCTCCGCCGAGCGATGGCGAAGAAACCCGCCGAACGGTATCAGCGGGTCGAGGAATTCATCGAGGCCCTCGGCGGGCGGGGCAAGCCCGAGCCCAGACGGTTGAGGCTGCCGGGACAACGCGGGCTGGTGACGGCGGTGCTGGGAGCCATCCTCCTGGCACTGGCCGCGCTGGTTCTCTGGAAAGGCTCTGCGCGGGTAGAGCGTACGCCCATTCGCGCCGTGCTGCGAGCTGAAGGGGTGCGATTTCGGCTCGCCGTCGCGTCGGCGCCGTGGGACCGGGCCCTGGTACTGGGGTCGCTTGGAATCGCGGGACTGGAAGAGGTCACGCTTCCCTCCCGCGACAGTACCCCCGCCCGCAAGGTTGCGACACCTACGCTGTTCCTGAAAGCGGTCCGCGCCGACAGCTCGGGGATCAGCATCGACCCGATTCGGCTCCCGGCGGGTACTGTGATCGGGGTAAAGCCCACCGGATCGGGCGGGACGGTGCAACTCTCCATGGGAGACTCGCTGCCAGCGATACCAGTTTCGGTGAGCGGGCGGATCGCGGTCAGCATACCGGAGCATCCGCCGGACACGATTCCCTTCCGCATCGACCAGATCCAGCTCACCGCTCCGCACGGGGCCCTCGATTTCGAGCTCGGCTTTCCGGGTGCGGCGGTCGCGCATCCCCTGGCACCGCTCGACGTGATCGGGGTGAGTTTCGAGGACGTGAGCAGATTCCGCGACGAGGAACAGGTCGCCGACGAGCGGACCTCGACCATCACCAGCGGCAGCTTTGGACTCGCCATCGGCAATCGGCCTCCCCATACCCTGCAAAAAGGGGAGGAGCTGCCGCTGCACGGTTTCAGGGGAGCGGTGCGCGATGTCGCGGTCGATTCTCAGGAGGTCGCGCTCACTCTCGAGGGCAGCATCGATTCCCTGCCGGCCGCCATCGGCAGCATCCCGACCGTCATGCAGGTATTCGGCTCGGAACATCCCTTGGCATCGGCCGGCGGCGGACTGGTCTACCTCGCACTGCTGCTGCTGGTCGGACTCTATTGGAAGAGGGGTACGCGATGAGGTCCGTTCCCGGTGTGATGGTTCTGCTCGCCGTCGCTGCCGCGCCGCTGGCGGCGCAACGGGTGTCGCGGATGCCGGAAGCGGCCGCCAACCTGGTGGTGCAGATTCTGGCCTCGTCGGGACAGGATCAGGATGACGAGGTGGGAGCCGGCATCGTGGTCGCGGCGTCCAATCGCATCGTCATCGCGACCGCGGGACACGTGGTGCGCAGCGCCCAGCAGGGCGGCAGAGTCCGGGTGGTGTTCCAGTTCGCGCGGAACGACACCCTCGAGGCGAAGCTGGATCAGCTGGACCGCGAGCTCGACCTGGCGGTGATCAGTCTGCCGCGGGACGCACGCTCGCCTGTGCAGTTTGCCTTCGACCGGGAGGGAGACCCCGGAGCACTCGAGATCGGTGCCATGGTCATTCCGGTGGGGTGCCCCGATCGCCGTTGCTGGGAACCTCCGGTGAGCGGAGACCGGGTGATCAGCGCAAGCTCGCGTCGAGTGCGCTTCGAGTCGTTCTTCGTGAGCCCGGGAAGTTCCGGTGGCGCGCTCTTCAACCGGCAGTGGGAGGTGGTGGGGCTGGTGACCGAAAAGAACAGCCAGGATGGTATCGCGGTCGGCATGCGCGAAGTCGCGGAGCGGCTGAAGAAGTGGGGCTACACCGCCCAACTGCGTCCGACGAGCATCCCCCGCGCCGGTTATCGTACTCGGCTCAGCCTGGTCGGATTGGCCCCGACCACCGGTGGCATAACCCAATCGGGTCGGTGGCCAAGCGGGCGACTCGCTCTGCTGTTCCGGGGTCAGCAGCGGATCGGCTGGCACCTGACGGCCATCCGTCTCGCACCGAGTAACCTGGAAATAACCGGAGGCATGGTGGGGGCCAGTGTCTCACTCCGGGCCGGCCGGCTCGGGCTCTCGCCCTTCGGTGAAGTCGGGGTGGCCCGGGTGAACGGACGCTTCAATGCGGGCAGCTACTTCATCCAGACCGCGAGCGGGCCGGTGGCGGTCCCCATCTGGCAGACGGTGACCAATGATGTGGTCGGTGTCGGCGGTGGGGCGGACCTGGAGTTCCTGGTGGTGCCGCACGTGGCCATCACCGCGATGGCGGGACACTGGAGCTTCCGCACCGATTCGAAACTCAATTCGATTCCCAACGTGTTCGCGGGGGCGGGGCTCAAGTTTGCGTTTTGAGAGGGCCGAGAGTGCCAAGAGTACCAAAGTACCAAGTACTAAGTACTAAGTACCACCCAAACCCAATGCTGTGAGCCCATGACCAGACGATCGCGATACCTCGCGGCGGTGGCGACGCTGCTCGCAGGGGCGCCCCTGACCACCTGCAGCAACGACCTCTCGCCCACCGGCGCGATCGCGGTGAGCCTCGAGAAGGGAGCCGCCTGGCCGGACTCCCTGGATGTGGCCGAGGTTGCCTCGCTTACCGTGTCGGTCACCGGACCGGGCCAACAGGCGGTCACCGGGGTCACGCTGCTGTGGAGTACGACGGATTCCTCTGTGGTGAGCGTGACCGCTGCCACGGCGGCGCCCGGCGCTTCGCCGAGCGAGCAGCTGGCGGCTGCACTGCGCGCCATCGTGACCAGCCGGCGAGAGGGAGCGGCCACGATCGTCGTCCGCGTCGCCCAGGCCGGCTTTGAGCCGGTCGAGCTGCGAGCGCCAGTGGCGGTCCGGCCACGGGGCAGTGATTCGCTGCTCACGGTCGGCGACGTCGACACGATCGGCATCGCGCTCCAGCGGACCGATCCGGGCTTCCTCACCGGCGCCACCGTGACCTGGGGCTCGAGCGATCCGTCGGTCGTTGGTGTCTCTGCCCTGGCCACGGATTCTACCCGGGCCGTGATCACCGCGCGGATCAGCGGAACAGCACAGGTCACCGCAGCCATCCAGAGCCAGTCTGGTCACTCGGAGTTTCAGTTGCCGGTGGTCGTTCTGCCGCTCGAGATTGTCGAACTGCCGCCATGGTCCCCTTTGATCACTCTCAACGCCACCGCCACCTTCGCCGTCCAGGTGCAGGATGCGTTGGGCAGGATCAAGACGGGCGTGCAGGTGCAGTGGCGATCCACCAACGAGGCCGCGTTCTCGGTCGACTCGAATGGCCGCGTGCTGGGCAAGAGCCGTGGCGGTGGCGAATTGGTGGCCACGGTGGGGACCGCGCCGTTCCAGGTCGCGGAGCATCGCGCGGCGCTGCAGGTCGTGCAGAAGTGGCGCACCGTGAGCGCCGGGTTCGACCATACCTGCGCGATCGCGGCACTGGACGGCACGGGCTACTGCTGGGGCAGCAACAACGCCGGCGAGCTCGGGGCCGGGCTCACGGCAGCCGTGCTCCCGCTGTCATCCCGCCCGCTCGCGGTCGCGACGTCTCACCGCTTCAACGAGCTCCAGGCCGGTGATGCCCACACCTGTGGGGAGGAAGCGCAGGTCAACCTGTTCTGCTGGGGTTCGCGGGCACGCGGCGCGCTGGGAGACGGCCAGTGCGCCAACGCGAACGGCAGTTGCGGCGCATTCACGGCGTCCGAGATACCGGTGACGATCATCAGCGACGGCAATCTCGACACCACCCAGCTCCGCATCGAGCAATTGCTGGTCGGCGGCACGTTCACCTGCATCCTCGCGCGGGTCCGCCTCGGATTCATCAACCGCGTCAGGCGCCTGCGGTGCTGGGGAGCCCACGACGTCAATAACAACACCGATGGGGTGTCGTTCGACTCGACAGCCGCCGTGGCGCTACCACTCCCCCCGAGCCCGTTCGCCGACCAGACGACCGATTACGTCGACGCCGCGGCCGGCGGCACTCATATCTGCGCCCAGCCTTCGGTCCTCTACCTCAATTTCCGCCTGATCTGCATGGGGATGAATTTCAATGGAGAGCTGGGCTACGGACCGCTGGATGCGCAAACGTGGGACCCGATCTACCACCACCCTGCCGGCTTCAGGTTACCGGTGGGCTATTCGGACACGACTGGCCTCGCGATCGGTGAAGGGATTCCCGTCTCGGGGCTCGCGACGGGGAGTGGTCACACCTGCGCGCTGGACGGCGCTGGTGGCGTGTTGTGCTGGGGGTATAACTCGAGCGGCCAGCTGGGGTCCGCCGGACCGCCTTCCGGCCACGGGTGGCCGACCTTGGCGGCAGTCCCGGTTACGCTGGTGTCACTCGCGGCCGGCGGCGAGCACACCTGCGGCTTGACGGCGGCGGGAGCCGCCTATTGCTGGGGCTCCAACTCCAACGGCCAGCTCGGCAACGGCACCATCGGAGGAACGTTTGTCCCGGCGGGGCCGGTGAGCGGTGGGCTCACATTTGTCGTGCTGAGCACCGGCGGCTACCACACGTGCGGCGTGACGCCCGACGGATCGATCTACTGCTGGGGCGCCAACGCGAGCGGGCAACTGGGTGACGGCACCCAGACCGACCGGGGGGCGCCGGTGAGGGTGACGGAGGCGCCGTAGCAACGGGGGAACGGGGAACGGGGAACGGGGGAAGGCACGGCAGAACGGGAACAACGGTCGGTGACCACGGTCGAACGGTGAACGGGGGAACGGGCGACCGTTCTCCCGGTAACCACGGTATCCGCTTTTCCGCGTCGCTGTGTCACCGCGATACGTAGTTCAGGGTACCAGGGGCAGCGCCGAATTGTTCAGATTGGCCCCGTCTCCCTCCCGGACGGGTAGTGGACTTCACGATTATTGGCCCGATTCGGGAGGTTCGGACTATCGCTGCCGGACACGGTATCCGCGAATTGCGCCGATTGGTGCGAGCCTACGGCCCCGCACGATGGCGAAAATGCGCGGGCGTAGCGTGGGTCCGTCTCAGCGATGGCAGCACCCTTCCGGCAGAATTACATTGGTATGAAGCCGTCGGCGTTGGCCAAAGGGAATTCAAAATCAAAGGTATTCTCCCGCACGACTTATGAAGCGGACCACCCCTGTTCGACGCTTTGTCGTCTGCCTCACCAACCGGCACTATTCCGTCTCGCTCCAGCCGTGGAAGGTGTACCGAGTGCTGCCGGACGCGGAGGGGGCGGCTCACAAGCAGGTACGTGTCGTCGATGATTCTGGCGAAGACTACCTCTACCCGGCAGCCTACTTCCGATCCATTCGCCTTTCCCCTGATCTGGCGCGCCTCCACGGGCGAAAGGTGAAGGGCTAGGCAGACGGACGGACAGGCGGAAAGAATAGGGGAAAACAACGGGAATACGACGGGAAAGGGGAATACTAAGGAGAGGCATTTCCGTTGTATTCCCGCTCTGTTTCCGTTTTGTTCCCGTCCTATGCTATCCCGCCGCATGCCACCGGATTGCTTCGTCGGTCGCTGCACTCCCTCCTCGCAATGACAGGGAACGGGCTCGCGCCGACCAGCCTCGCAACACGTCGTAGGGGCGACCCAACGGGTCGCCCGATCTCCGCCCCACGCAATGAGTAGAAAACATGTAGCGGCGGAGCAGTGTTCCGCCCCTACCCGTTCCCAGTTCCCCGTTTAGCCGATGCCGCGTTCTTCCGCACCTAGCCGAGTCGAATTGGGTGGGGAGGGACCGGAAGGGCCTGTATACTACAATGTCGGCTACTACACTGTAGTATATTGGTGGGGGGATCGTGAAGCTCTGGTTTGTGGAAACCCACTCCTTCACCAAACGGATCGCGCGGTTTGGGCTCGAGGAGGATCTGCGCGGATTGCAGGCGGACCTGCAGGCCAACCCCGGCGCCGGCGATACTGACCCTGGCACCGGGGGTTTGCGAAAGATCCGGATGACGGCCGCGGCCAGAGGGAAGGGGAAGCGCAGCGGCGCCCGAGTGCTCTACCTGTGGCTGCCTGAGCACGAGGTTGTGTACTTGCTCTTCGTTTACGGCAAGAATGACCAGAGTACTCTTGAACCGGCCCAGAAGAGGCAGTTGAAGGGCATCGTCGAGAAGATCAAGAGTGAGTTCCCTTGAAGACAACGGTCGTGGGAGGCGTCACGATGGAAAAGCACCTCTTTCGAGAACTGATGACTTCGGTGGGGGAGGCGCTTGAACACGCTCAGGGAAAGCGGGCGCTCCGGACGACGGAGCTTCCGGCACCCCCCAAGCCGATGACGGCCGCGGAAATCAGGGAGATTCGCGAGCAGGTGAATGCGTCGCAGGCGATCTTTGCAAGATACCTGAACGTAAGCACCAAGCTGGTTCAGGCATGGGAGGCTGGACGCAGGAAGCCGGAAGGGGCAGCACTCAAATTGCTGCGTATCGGCGGGGACAACCCGAAGCTGGTGTTCGCTGGGGTAGGAAGCAAGCCACTCAAGGCTGGCAAGTTGTACGTCGTCCGCAGCAAGACCGAGGGCAAGGGAGCCGCCCCGACGCGGAAGAAGAGGAAGGCAGTTCGAGGAGGGTGAGGAGTAAGGAGTGAGGAGTAAAGAGTAAGGAGTGAGGGGCGAGGGGCGAGGGGCGAGGGGCGACCCAACGGATCGCCCGTACTATCCCGCGGCCCAACCCGGTCAATGCATTCACCATGGGCGGAATCGTGCGGGGCCACCAGCCGCCAGCCGCCAGCCTAGCTCAACCCAATCCGCTTGACCAGCTCGCCGTATCGCGGATCCTGGCGAAGCGGCTCATACCCGGGGTCCAGGTGCAGGTAGATCAGGCCCGCGGACCGGGCCTGGTAGGCACGCTCGAGCGAGGCGAAGGCCCGGTCGAGGTCGCCGACGGCGGCATAGCCCATCGCCAGAATCTCGGCGCGGACGTACTGATGCCGCGAGTCTTCATCGAGCCGCGTGAGAATCGACTCCGCCTCTTCCCGACGCCCCAGCGCGGCCAGTGCCCGGACGATGAACGCGTCATAGGAGCGGACGGCGCGCTCCCGCCCCTGCCCCCGCCGGTACCATTCCAGCGCCGTCTCGGCATCGCCCAATGCCAGGTAGCCGGACCCGATGTACAGGGTGGATCGGATCGACTCCTCGTCGAGCTCGAGGGTCTTCTGCCCCTGCGCGATGGCGCCTTCATAGTCCTTGGAATACAGCAGGAACCGGGCAAGCCAGCTGCTCATTTCGGCCGACAACGGGTCGAGCACGATCGCCTTGCGAATCGCTTCGATCGCATCGCTCAGCCGTCCCACCAGCGGCAACGCGGTCCCGAGGACGTAGTGCGCCTCGGCGTAGTTGGGGCTCAGCGAGACCGCTCGCTCCAGTTGCTGCTCGGCGCCGGCGAAGTCCCACTCATGCCAGCACAGCACCTTGCCGAGCGAGGTGATGGCCTCGGCCAGCTCGGGGTCGTTCTGTAACGCCCGCTCGGACGCGGCCTTGGCTCTCGGATAGGCCTCCTCCGGAGCCACCCAATCATCGGCCAGGTTGCACCACACATCGGCGATGCCGGCATAGGCGCGGGCATAGCCCGGGTCCTGGAGCAGCGCGTGCTGAAAGAGGTCCAGCGCCTTCCGGAGCCCCGCCTCGGTGAACTTGTTGAAGAAGAAGCGCCCTTTGAGATACAGATTGTACGCCTCGATGTTCTTGGACGGCACCACCAACTGTCCGGAATCACTCGCCAGTCGGAGCTTCAGCGCATCGGCGATCGCTCTCGAGATCTCGTCCTGGATGGCGAAGACATCCTCGAGCTGGCGATCGTAGGTCTCGGACCAGAGGTGGTAGCCCTTGTCCACATCGACCAGCTGGGCGGTGATACGGATCCGGTTCCCGACCTTGCGCACGCTCCCCTCGAGTACCGAGGTCACGCCAAGCTTCTCCCCGATTTCACGTACATCCGCCTGCTTTCCTTTGAAGGCGAACGAGGAGGTGCGGGAGGCGACCTGCACTCCCGGCAGCTTGGCCAGGGCGTTGATGATCTCCTCGGTCATCCCGTCGCTGAAGTACTCGTTCTCGGGGTCGGCGCTCAGGTTGGCGAGGGGGAGGACCGCGATCGCCTTGGGAGCCGGCGTGCCCTTCTGGGCCTCCGGCGTGGCGCGCTTGGACCCGGCCCCGCCATCCAGGAGGATCGTCCTGAGGGCCTCGGCGAATTCCGCCCCGGTGGGAAAGCGGTCGACCGGAGTCCGTGACAGCGCACGACTCAGCGCGACGTCTACTGCCCCCGGGACGTCGCGGGTAGTGCCGACCTTGGGGATGGGTGAGACAAATCGCTTGGCGATGATCGCCTGGGGCGTCGGGCCGGTGAACGGCGGCTCACCACTCAGGGCTTCATAGAGCACGCAGCCGAGACTGTAGAGATCGCTCCGGCCGTCGATGCCGCTCTCGCCGGAGGCTTGTTCCGGGCTCATGTACGCCGGGGTGCCGAGGGTCATCCCGGTCTGGGTGGCCGAGCCACCCTCGCTCAGCGCCTTGCCGATGCCGAAGTCGGCGACCAGCGCCGATCCTTCGTGCAGGAGGATGTTCTCGGGCTTGATGTCCCGGTGGATCACATGATGGCGATGGGCGTAGTCGAGTGCCGAAGCCACCTCCCGGGTGATCCGCAGGGCCTCCTCCAGCGGCAGCTGCCGCTCACGGTCGAGCCGCTCGCGCAGCGACCGGCCTTCCATGTTGGGCATGACATAGAAGAGCAGCCCACCGGCCTCGCCCGAGTCGAAGACCGGCAGGATATGCGGATGGGTAAGACCGGCGGCCATCTTGATCTCGCGGAGGAACCGCTCCGCGCCGATGTTGGCTGAGATCTCCGGCCGGAGCACCTTCAGCGCGACGCGGCGGTCGTGGCGGAGGTCCTGGGCCAGAAACACCGTGGCCATGCCACCGTGACCCAACTCCCGCTCCAAGGTGTACCGGCCGGCGAGACCGCCTTCCAGGCGAGACTGCAGGGTTGTCATGGGCGGTAAGATGGAGGCGTTGGGGGCCCGAGGAAAGCATGGTGGTCGCGCCAAATCGGTGGAACGGGGGAACGGGGAACGGGAGAACGGGGAACGGGGGAACGGGAGAACGGGGGAACGGGGAACGGGGAACGGGGGAACGGGGGAACGGGGGAACGGGGAACGGGGGAACGGGGAACGGGGAACGGGGGAACGGGGAACGGGGGAACGGGAGAACGGGGAACGGGGAACGGGGAGAACGGGGAACGGGGAACGGGAGAACGGGGGAACGGGGAACGGGGAACGGGAGAACGGGGAACGGGGAACGGGGAACGGGGAACGGGGAACGGGGAACGGGAGAACGGGAGAACGGGAGAACGGGGAAACGAACGGCTGTCACTCCTCACTCCTCACTCTCAACCACTCCTGACGGCTGAGTGGCGTCAGGCAGCCACTTCAACGAAGGTGGCGTAGGAATGCGGGGCTGGAACCGCCTGGCCCTCGGCGCGGAGGCCTTCGAGGTGGAATTCAATTGCCTCCCGCATAGTGCGCTCGACTTCCTCTCGGGTGGCGCCGGTCGCGATACAGCCCTCGACGTCCGGCGAGTAGGCCGCGAAGCCGGTGGGGGTCTGCTCGACCACGATGAGGACCTTCATCATTTGAGACCTGCCTGCTTGAGAATGCTGTTGAGGGTACCCGGTGTCAGGTCGTCGCTCGGTTTGCCAGCAACGGTCACCAACCCCCGCTTCGTCGGATGCTTGAGCTGTCGATGACTCCCACGGGCCCGCTCCAGGTACCAGCCGTCTTCGGCCAGCAGTTTGAGCAGGTCGCGAACTTTGGTCATGAGAAGGATGCGAAGGCGGGGGACAACCTGCAAGGTGGCTCGGCGAGCAACTCTGAGGGCCAAGGTACGAGGGACCTGACCCTTTCCCATTACCGGAAACTGCGTGCTATGCCCTTGATAACGCGGCGTAGACCGCTAAGGAGTGAGAGGAGAGAAGTGAGAAGTGAGAAGTGGACTGAGTAAGGAGTGAGGAGTGAGGAGTAACTACTCGCAGGCGGAGTTTTCTGCCTCTAGACCTGTCAGCCCGGTTCCGTACCGGTGGGCTCACTCTCACTCCTCACTCAACCGCCGATGGCCGACAGCCACCACTGGCGAGCAGGTCCGTGCCAAGTCATGTTTGGGCATTCTGACTCTGGCGCCCAATCTGTCTGACCTTCAAACCCAACTTCAGAGCGCACTTGCCGACCGCTATCGGGTTGAGCGCGAGCTCGGTGCCGGCGGCATGGCCATCGTGTATCTCGCCGAGGACCTGAAACACCAGCGCAAGGTCGCGGTGAAGGTACTCCGCCCCGAACTGGCTCACGCCCTCGGGCCGGAGCGCTTTCTGCGCGAGATCGCGACGACCGCCAATCTGCACCATCCCCACATCCTCGCGTTGTACGACTCGGGGCAGACTTCGGACGCCTCCGGCGCCTTCCTCTACTATGTCATGCCGTTTGTCGAAGGCGAATCGCTGCGCGACCGGCTGAAGCGCGAAAGACAGCTCCCCCTCGAGGACGCGCTACGCATCGCACGTGAGGTGGCGGACGCGCTGAGCTACGCCCACGGGCATGGGGTGATCCACCGGGACATCAAGCCCGAGAACATCCTGCTCGAGAGCGGCCACGCCGTGGTGGCGGACTTCGGTATTGCGAGGGCGGTGAGCACCGCCGGAGCCGACAGACTCACCGAGACGGGGCTCGCGATCGGGACAGCGGCGTACATGAGCCCGGAGCAGGCCGCGGGAGACCGGGACCTGGACGGGCGGAGCGATCTCTACGCCCTGGGCTGCGTGCTTTACGAGATGCTGGCGGGGCAGCCACCATTCACGGGCCCCACCGTCGCGAGCATCGTTCACCAGCACCTCACCGCCACGCCCCCTCCGATTACCCAGCTCCGGCCGGCGGTGCCCGGCCTGGTCGCCGCGGCCCTCGAGCGGGCGCTGGCCAAGAACCCGGCCGATCGGTTCAGCCCGGTCGGGCAGTTCGCCGAGGCGCTGTCGGCTCGTGAGCCGCTCGCGACTCCCGCGACCCCGGTATTGGTGCGCGGGCGGACAGTGATCGCCGGCCTCGTCGTCCTGGGCGTGCTCGCGGCGGTGCTGTTCCTGAGCCTGCGTCTGGGCCGCGGCGAACCCGCACTCAGCATCGGGAAGACGGTGCAGGTTACCAGCGACCCAGGACTGGAAGTCGACCCCGCGCTCTCGCCCGACGGCAGCCTGGTCGCGTACGCCGCCGGTCCACCCAGCCGCATGCAGATCTATGTCCGCCAGGTCGGTGGCGGGCGCACCATCGCGCTCACGGCCGACTCTGGGCAAGGGTACCGCTGGCCACGGTGGTCACCCGACGGGTCGCGAATCGCCTATCAAGGCGATGCCGGCATCGCGGTGGTTCCGGCGCTGGGTGGGCAACCACGGCTGGTGGTGCGGCTCGCGGCACTGTCTGCGGAGTCGACCACGAGCGCGTTTACCAGGTTGGCTGGATTTGCGTGGTCGCCGGACGGAGGCCGCATCGCCTACAGCACCGGTTTCGGCAGCGACATCACGGTCGTGCCGACCGAGGGAGGTGCCGCTACTCACATCACCGGGGTGCGCGACGTGCACTCGCTGGCCTGGTCCCCCGATGGGACCCGCATCGCCTGCGTGGCAGAGAATCCGGTCTTTGTCTTTGGCACGGTGTACTTCGGGAATGAATCGGCCTCGTCGATCTGGGAGGTGCCGGTGAAGGGCGGTCCGGCCGTCCGGGTGACCGCCGACCAGCACCTGAACGTGAGCCCCCAGTGGGCGCCGGACGGGCGGCATCTCTTCTGGGTCTCCGATCGGGGTGGGAGCCGCGATGTCTACCGCGTCCGGCTGAATGCCGCGGGCGCTCCGGCGGGCGAGCCGGAGCGCCTCACCACGGGAGCCGATGCGCATACGATCAGCCTATCCGCGGACGGCCACCGGATCGCCTACGCGCGCTTTCACTCGTTCTCCAACATCTGGTCCATCCCCGTGCCGACCGGGGCTCCAGTATCGATTGCCCGGGCACGGCCCGTGACGACGGGCAACCAGTCGATCGAGAGTGTGAACGTCTCCCGGGATGGCCGCTGGCTGGTGTTCAACTCGGACCGCAATGGCACCTGGGACATCTACAAGATGGCGACGGCGGGTGGGGAGGCGATCCAGCTCACCCACGACACTGCCGGCGACTACAGTGCCGTCTGGTCACCCGACGGCCGTCAGATCGCCTTCCACTCGATGCGGGCCGGCAATCGGGACCTCTACACGATGCAGGCCGACGGCTCCGGCACGGTCCAACGTACCAGCGATCCGGCACACGAGCTGGACCCCGACTGGTCCCGTGACGGCCGCGCCCTGGTGGCCGAGGCCATCCCTGACACCAAGGAGGGTGAAGCCAGCTCGACGTTCGTCGAGGGCTCGACGTTCGTCATCGCGCCACTCGACGGCGGCCCGATGCGGACCATCCGCGTCCCCGGAGACTTCGTCCACTGGTCACCGACCGAGGACCTGATCGCATACCACAGCACTGAAGGCCTGCGGGTGACGTCGCCCGCGGGTGAGTCGCGGCTGCTCGTGCCGAACACCCCGACGGGGGAGGAGGCCTTCTACGCGGCGTGGTCGCCCGATGGAAAGACCATCTACTATGTGGCCCGCAGTCCGAAGAGCTCGTCGATCCGGGCGGTGCCGGTGACGGGCGGTCCGTCCAGGCTGCTGGTTCAATTCGACGACCCCACCCGGCAGCATACCCGCTACGGCTTCAGCACCGACGGTCGCACGTTTTACTTCACCATGGGAGCGCCGGAAAGCGACATCTGGGTCGCACAACTGGAGGCGCGGTGAGACCCCCGCCCTTCCCGGTCCGCGGTCACTTTGCTAGCTTATTTGCCCCTGCCCCTTGGTGTAACTGGCAACACGCCTGACTCTGGATCAGGAGAGTCCTGGTTCGAGCCCAGGAGGGGCAATGCCTAGGGCGCACAGCCCTAGGCCTTTTTTTTCGGTGGAACGGGAGAACGGGGGAACGGGGGAACGGGAAAGGTACCGGGTACCGAGTACCGCGTACCGGGTACAACTACCCTTTCGACTACCTCGTGATAGGGTCCCCGAGTCCACTGACCGGTGGAGAAACAAACGGCGCTCGGACCGGTAGCGGTCCCTCGGTACTCGGGTGACTTTCCAGTCCCGTTCCCCCGTTCCCCCGTTCCCCCGTTCTCCCGTTCCCCCGTTCTCCCGTTCCCCCGTTCCCCCGTTCCCCCTTTCAACCGGATTGGTCATGGATTTGACCCGCGCATACGGCTCACCAAGCCGGGCAGGTTCTGAATCACCATGATGCGGTTCGCCGGGCTCCGCTGCACCATTACGAAGCTGCGACCGTCAGGGGCAATATCGTAGTTGGCGTGTGAGGTGGAGCCGACCATCTCGTCAATGGGGAAGAGGGTACGCCGCGCCAGGACGCTCACTTCCGGCGTCAGGCGGAGCCCCGCCGAGGCCAGCACCGCTTGACCCTTGTCCACTCCGCGAAAGAACAGCTCCCGTCCGTCCGGCCCCCAGACCGGCTCACTCCCACCGTCCAGGGACACCTGAACCATGTCGCCCTGGCGCCGGAGTGGGCGAACGTAGACTTGCTGCTCACCCGACTGATCCGAGACGAATGCCATCCACTGTCCATCCGGGGACGGCGCCGGGTACTGCTCGGTGAACGAACTCGCCGCCAGAGGCGTGATCGGCCCCCGGCCACCGTTCTCGACCAGGGCGATATCGGTGCCTGACCCCGGCTGGAGGTCTTTGGCAACCGTGAGCAGTCCGGCACCGCCCCGGTAGCCCTGACCGGTATAGCTGAGATTGGGGGATGCGAGCAGGGAGTCCGGAAGCTCTGCACTTCCTGGCCTGATGCGGTAGACGCCGAAGACCCCACTCCGGAGAGAGGTGTACAGGATCGAACGGCCATCCGGCGCCCACGTGGCATCATGCCCATCCCTTTCAAAGGTGGCGCGAGTCAGCGCGCCCCCCGCCAGAGAGAGAATCCAGACGTTTCGTCCCTCGCCTGTTGTAAAGTCTGTCGTCAGTCGGCGGCCATCCGGAGAAAACTTTGGCGCATGGAAGTTGTGGCGCTCTGAGATCGCCGGCCGAATGCTGCCGGCCCTGTCGACGAAGACCAGTCCGTTCGGAGCCTCCGGCACATAGGCGACGGTGCCGGTCGGGGCCACCGCTAGCTGAGCCGTGCCCGTTCCGGTCAGCCCCACCCCGGTGGCCAACTGGGTGGGAACCCCGCTCATCCGCAGCCCGCGGGGATCGAACGGAACGGCCATCAGCGTTCCGCTGGGTTCCACGTCGATCAGGTAACCGCTGGTATACCGCAGTTCGACCACCGGCTTCTCGATCAGAGCGGTTTCGGTACCGGTTTCGAGGTCGAAGAGCTCCCCTGGACCGCTGGATGCCCCGCTGGCCGTCCGAACGACGAGGGCGGTATGACCATCATCCAGGATCTGCTGGATCCTGAGGCCCCTGGTCTTGGTAGGAAACACTGCGGTAATCGAATCGCCCTTGCGCAGCCGGTAGAGATCCGTTCCGCGACTGTTGAACCAGAAGGTCCCGTCCCGGCTCCATGCCGCGTGAGCCGACGTAACTGGGGCCGGGAGGGTTCGGCCAGTGCCCCCCTCAATAGAGAGCTCGACGGCTTCTCCTCTCGGGGTTGAGGCGATGATCCACCTGCCATCGGGGGAGACCTGTGGGCTCAGAAGCGTGCTCGTTCCCTGGATCACGGTTGCCTCCAGGCCGTCGAGCCGCCGCCGCATCAGGACATCATCGCCACCCTCGTTCTGCCCCACGAAAATGACGGTCTCGCCGTCCGGGGTCATGGTCAGTTGCCGCGCGGCCCCGGATACACCCGAGCCGCCGACGGTGGCCCCGACGATCGAGAGCCGGGACGGGAGCACGGCCGTGTGGCCACGCTGCCAACCGACCCGGTAGCCGAGCGCGAGCGCCGCGCAGGCCGTCGCCAGGGAAACAGAGATGATCACACTTCGGCGCAGCCGGGCCGAACTCTTCCCAGGCTGGCGGGCCGTGGTGCGGCCGGGCGGCAGTGGCCCGGAACCGTTGAGCGCGGCGACGAATTCGGCGGCCGAGGCGAATCGATCCGCCGGCAGCTTCTCCAGCGCAGTCAGCACCGCCGCCTCGACCGCGGGCGGCACCGCCTTCCGGAGCACTGAGGGCGGTCGCGGAGTCTCGGTCATCAGCTTGGCGATGATGGCTTGGGACGTGGTACCCATGAACGGCGGCTCGCCGGTGAGCATCTCGTAGCTCACCGCGCCGAGGGCATAGATGTCGGTCCGGGCGTCGAGCTCGCGCTCGGCCGTCGCCTGCTCCGGACTCATGTACTGCGGCGTGCCCAGGGAGAGTCCGGTCTCCGTCAGCCGCGCCCCGCCGGCGTTCCGCATCGCCAGCGCGATCCCGAAGTCCGCCACCAGCGCCTGCCCGTCATGGAGCAGGATGTTCTCGGGCTTGATGTCGCGGTGCAGGATCCCGTGGCGGTGAGCATAGTCGAGGGCGCTCGCGACTTCGGTGGCGATCCGCACCGCGTCGGGGATGGGGAGCTGCTTCTCGCGGGTCAGTCGATCACGGAGAGACTCGCCCTCGACGTAGGGCATTACATAAAAGAGGAAGGGTCCCGCCTCGCCCGAATCGAAGAGTGGCAGGATATGGGGATGCTGCAGGTTGGCGGTGGTCTCGATCTCCTTGAGGAACCGTTCCCCGCCGAGGATCGCGGCAAGCTCCGGGCGGAGGACCTTAAGCGCGACCTTACGGTTGTTGCGGAGATCGTGCGCGAGGTAGACCGTAGCCATCCCGCCCTGGCCCAATTCGCGGTCGAGGCGGTAGCGGTCCTGAAGCGCGTTTGCTAAGCCAGCCGGAACGGTTGGCATGGTCCAGTCGCTGGTTGGGGAAGGCCTCGTCTAATATGGAACGGGGAACGGGGAACGGGAGACCTGACGGTAGAACGGTAGAACGGTAGAACGGGGGAACGGGGAACGGGGAACGGGGGAACGGGAGACCTGACGGTAGAACGGTAGAACGGGAGAACGGGAGAACGGGGGAATGGGAAAGGCGTGTCATCCCGAGGAGGAGCGACGAGGGATCCCTCAAACTCAACTCAGACCTGTGGAGAACCCTCAAACAGCGCTCGGACCTGTAGGGATCCCTCGCTGCGCTCGGGATGACAGCCGTTCTCCCGTTCACCCGTTCTACCGTTCTACCGTTCCACCACCTACCGAGTCGCCAGTCCGTCCAGCCCGAGCAGCCCCTCAAACGCCACCGGACAAATCGCCTTCCCCACCTGGCGGCGCATGATCTCGAGTACCTCGTCCCACGGCAGCGCCTTCCGATAGGGTCGCTCGGCGGAGAGCGCCTCGGCGATATCAGCTACG
The DNA here is from genome assembly GCA_963748035.1 of uncultured Gemmatimonadales bacterium. GTDB lineage: Bacteria > Gemmatimonadota > Gemmatimonadetes > Gemmatimonadales > GWC2-71-9 > JADJOM01. Next base: position 35,837 of record CAVVHO010000008.1, read on the forward strand.
GCGAGAATCCGGGCGAGCTCGGGCAGTTGCGGACCCTTGAGGCCGAGGTGATAGCCGCTACCGTCCAGGCGCTCGTGGTGCGCGGCGGCGACGTCGGCGAACTCCGCGAACCGACTCACTCGGCGCAGAATCGCGAAGGTGTAGCCGGTGTGCAGCCGCATCTCGACCATCTCGGCCTCGGTGAGCTTGCCGGGCTTGTCGAGGATCTGGTTCGAGACGCCAAGTTTGCCGATGTCGTGGAGAAGAGCGGCGCGACGGAGGCTCACCAGCTCTTCGGTGTCGGCACCGGACGCCACGCCGATGGCGACCGCGATGGCGGCGACACCCTTGGAATGCAGCGCGGTATACGGCGACTTGCTGTCGATCACCCGCGCGAAGGCCTCGGCCACCTGGTCGAGCATGTCCTCGTCCGCCAGGATCACCCGGTCTTCGGGCTCGAGCTCGGAGACGAAATCGAGATGATCCGCGGCCTCGAGAGTGCCCCAGAAGGCGGCATCATCCTCGAAACTCTCCAGCACGCCCACCAGCGCCGGGTCGAACCAGGTCCCCCGCCTCGCCCGCGCCACGTCGTAGGCCGCGGCCACCCCGAAGTTCGCCGCGAACACCTCGACGGTCTGCGCCAGCCCTGCGATCCGGCCCAGTAAGGGGATCTGATCGCCGCGCCGGTTGTACGGCATCCCGGCCCCGTCCCAATGCTCGTCCAGCGCGCGGATCGCGCCCTGGGTCGCGGGGGCCAGCCCAAGCATCTTCGCGATGTCCGCCCCGCGCTCGCAGCGGGTCTCGGTCATCTCCCGGCCGCTCCCCTGCTCAATGAGCCCAACCAACACCGTTTGCCAAGCCCGGGCCAGGCGACCACCGCCGGTACGGGCGTGCCGATATGAATACCGCGCCGAATCGGCGCCCCGACTCCAGTCGGTGAGCTTATGCGCCTGCTTGAGGGCGAGGTCGTCGGCCTTGAAAATCCGGGAGAGCCGGGCGGCGTTGCTGGAACAGCCCAGATCCTTGAGCAGCAGGGCGTAGAAAAGCGCCGAGCGCTCCTCGGGACTGAGTCGGATGACGTCACCCATCCGCATGCCGATGAGGCAGGTGCGGACCGCATGACCGGGCGGCTGTCCCTCGGTGATATCCAGGGCGTACGACAGGGCAGAAACGACTTCCGAGAACCGAACGTTCGCCGGTTCACCCTCGAATGGAAGCAGGGTATCCGGCGATTCGCGGTTCAAGACCGAAACGGGCGGGGCTAAGTCGTTGATCTGGCTCATCTACCCTATGTAACGGGCAAAAAGGGTGCCGGTTCTTGACCACCGCTTGACCCCTGCAAGGCATCCTCCGGCAGACACTTTCCCTGGAGCGTTGCCATGTCCCGCCCGCTGTTGCTTCCGACCCTGAGGACCCTGCGACGGGTCACCATCCTCGCCACAGTGCTGGCCGGGTGCTTTTCGTGGCGGAAGAACCCGTCCGACCCCGAGGCGCTGCTCGGCACCCAGAGTCCGCCGCGGCATGTCCGTCTCTACCTCGCGAATGGGGACCGCCGGGAGCTCTGGAACCCGCAGCTCGATAACGACTCGGTCATCGGCACCACGAAGCGGGCGCCCAAGGCTGCGCGGCGAGCCGTCGCGCTCGCCGACGTGACGCGGGTGGAGGTCAACAAATTCAACGCCGGCAAGACCGTCCTCGCAGTCGTGGGGGTTGGCGCGGTGACTCTGGCAGTTGCCGCCATCGCGGTGGCGTCGAGCGACTGGGGTTCGTGGGGTTCCGGGGGTGGCGGCGGCGGGGATGGCGGCTACGCCTCCTGCCCGCAGGTATACAGCTGGGATGGCTCCAGCTGGCGACTCGACTCCGGCACCTTCGGCGGTGCCTTCGCGGAGCCGCTGGAACTCACCGACCTCGACAATCTCGACCGCCCGGTTCCCGATCGGGGAATCATCTGGCTCAGGGTAGGGAACGAACTGGACGAGACAGAATACGTCGACGCCCTTCAGGTTCTGGCGGTCGACCATCCCGCGGACCGCACGATTGTACCCACGCGGGAGGGAGTCGCTCTCAGCCTGACATCCCTCATGGCACCGGTGGCTGCCGTGGACCAGGCCGGCCGCGACGCCATGGCGCAGATCCGAGCGGCCGATGGGTGGAACTGGGAGTCAACCCTGCGGCAGCGGGACGTGGCCGACTCGACGCAGATCCGCGACCGGCTGGAAATCGCATTCGTCCGACCCGCCGGAGAGCGGCAGTCAACGCTGGTTCTGGACGGACACAACACCACCTGGGCGAGCATGCAGCTGAAGCAGTTCATCGCGGCCCACGGCCACGAGACCCGGAACTGGTACGCCGCCCTGGGCCGTTCCCCCCAAACCGCCCGCCGCATGGCCGCCGGGCTCGCCCGGGAGGGCTTCCTGAGCGTCTCGATCCGGACCGGCGATCGTTGGACACCCCGCGGCATGTTCTGGGAGGCCGGCCCGGAGATCGCCAAGCGCCAGGCGCTCCAACTCGATCTCGCAGGGGTGGTGGGCGACACGGTGCGGATCCGCCTCGAGTCGATCCCCTCGTTCTGGTTGGTGGACCAGCTGTCGATCGCCTGGGGACCAGCGGAGCCGGTCACGCCGCGAGTTCTCCCGCTCTTGTTAGCCGAGGATCGGCAGGGACAGGATGTGACGGAGCAACTCAGCGCCGCGGACAGTGTCCGGCTCACGCTGGAGACCGACGACTGGGCGGCATTGCGCTACCAGGATGCGCCGGCCCCGGCGGCCGGGCTCAAGCGGAGCTACCTGCTTCGCTCGACCGGATGGTACCGGATTCACACTCCGGAAGCCGGTGCGGTCGACACCGCCATGCTAAGCGAAGTGGAAAGCGGCCCTGGCGGTGCCTCGCGGGCTGCGGTGCGGAATCTGAATCAGGCGCTCCGCTGGCTATCTCCCACCGGAGCTGGGGGCGCGCCATGAACGCCCGAGAGGTGTGGATCACCGGGCTCGGCGCAGTCACGGGCGCAGGCCTGGGCACCGCGCCGCTCGCACGAATGCTCGCGCGGGGCGAAGGCGCGGTCCGGCCGGACCGCACGCTAGGCATGACGCTAGCGCGACCACCGGCGCTTCCGCTCGACCGGACCACCCGCCGGCTCGATCCCGCCGGTGCACTGTTCTATGCGGCGGGACTGGAGGCCTGGCGTGACGCTGGGCTCGTCAGCCCACCGGACGCCCGTCGCACCGAACTCATAGAGGGCTCCTCACTCGGGCCACTCGCCGCGGCCCTCGAGGAATACGCCCGTACGCTCCGTACCGGCGACCCGATTCGCCCGACGACGCTGGTCCGCTGTCTCTCAGGCGCCGGTGGGGCGGCGCTCGCGTTGTGCCTCGGGATCCGAGGTGCGGTGTACCATCTCTCCGCCGGGAGTATCTCCGCCACCGCGGCGATCGGCGAGGCCGCCCGGCGGATTGCGCGAGGCGAGGCCGATGTGATTGTCACCGGTGGTGGCGAGGCCACGCTGCATCCCGCGATCATCGGGACCTTCCAATCGGCGGGCCTGCTCGCAACTGACGGGATCTGCCGCCCCTTCGACGCCGCACGCACCGGTACCGTGCTCGGTGATGGCGCCGGAGCCGTGGTGCTCGAGGCTCGGGAGTGCGCCAGTCGCCGAGGAGCCCGGCCCAGAGCCGTGCTCGCCGGCTTCGGGACAAGCTCCGAGGTGTACGACATGACCGCGCCTGACCCAAAGGGCACCGGTATCAGTGAGGCAGCGAGTATCGCCCTCATTGAAAGCGGGCTCGAAGAGGTCGGTTGGATCAAGGCGCACGGCACCGGCACAGTCGCCGGCGACGCAGCGGAAGCGGCGGGACTTGCCGAACTCTTCGGTCCGGCGCTCCAGCAGATGCCGCTCACCTCCCTCAAGCCCGCACTGGGACACTGCCTCGGTGCGAGTGGCGCCGTGGAGACGGTGGCGGCCGTCCTGGCGTTGGCCCTGGGATTCGTCCCGGGGACTCTTGGTACCCAAACCGTGGATCCCGAACTGCCACACTGCCGGGTTCAGCTCTCCCCCGGCATAGCCGCACGGCCCTCGGTGTTGCTGTTGTCCGAGGGATTCGGGAGTCGGGCGTCGGCGTTGGTGATGCGAGCAGGCTGATACTGCGGGGAACGGGGAACGGGGAACGGGGAACGGGAGAAGCGGGGAAATACGGAAGCGGCCCACCTCCACTGAGGCGAGCCGCTGATCTCATCCTTTGTATGGAGCTGAGGGGGATCGAACCCCTGACCTCTGCAGTGCGATTGCAGCGCTCTCCCAGCTGAGCTACAGCCCCTAATAGGGATGGGGAACCTAGTTATTGGCGGGAACGGGGTCAATCTGAGCCTCAGGGTAGGCGTTGAATCCTTCCAACCAGGCCCCGCGTCTGGCTGTCCAACCCATTACACCGACAATGTCGTGGTAATCAGATGATCAACTCGCTCGGCGAATTCGAGCTGCTCCTACTCCTCGCCATCCAGCGCTGTGGCGAAGAGGCCTACGGCGCCGCCCTCCAGCGCGAGCTGGAACGGGTCCGCCGAGGGGTGGGCCTTGGCGCGGTTTACACGACCCTTCTCCGGTTGGAGGCCAAGGGGCTCGTGGCTTCTCGCGTAGGGGCGCCCATCCCCGAGAGAGGCGGCCGCCGCCGCAAGTACTACCGGGTCCTCTCCGCCGGAACCCGCCAGCTGGAACGCTCCCTTTCCGCCATTCGGCAGATGACAGCTGGCTTGCCTCACCCGCTGGAGGCTCCATGACCTCGATCCCGCGCATTCCCCGCCTGGCGCTCTGGCTGCTCGAACGCCGCCTCCCCGCGGGTGAACGTGAGTTCGTGCTCGGAGACCTCGAGGAGCGCTTCGCCGAGCTGGCCACCACCCGGAGTCCCGCCTTTGCACAGCGATGGTTCTGGGGAGAATACCTCTCGCTTGTCGTCTGCCGCTGGCCGGTTCGCACCCGGCCTTCCCGGTCCCCTGGAGACGGGTGGGTCAACAGCCTCGCTCGGGACTTCCGCCATGCCCTCAGAGTGCACCGTCGCGCCCCGCTCTTCGCGTCCCTCGTGGTACTCACCCTGGGGCTCGGGCTCGGCGCCACAGCCGCGATCTTCAGCGTGCTCAATCCGGTACTGCTGCAGGGTGCACCCTACCAGAACGCGGATCGTCTGAAGATGGTCTGGGGCGTCGACGCGGACGGCGCGACGAGCAACATCGGTTGGCTCACCTTCCACGACATCGAACGCCGGACGACCAGTCTCGAGCAGCTCGCGGTCATGTCCTACTGGTCGCCTATCCTCGAGCGCGGGGAGGGTTCGGAGCGAGTGCAGGCCCAGCGAGTCTCGCACCGGTTCTTCACCACCCTCGGGGTACAGCCGGAACTGGGTCGGGACTTTCTCCCGGAGGAAGACCACGCCGCCACCCGGCGGGTCGTCGTCATGAGCCACGGGTTCTGGCAACGGGCGTTCGGCGGCGACCGGTCCATCGTCGGGAAGGCGATCACGCTAAGCGAGCGGAGTTACACCGTCGTCGGCGTGTTGCCGGCGAGCTTCGAGAGCGTGCTCAATCCCGGTGCGGGACTCTGGTCACCACTGGGCTACGAAGAGACCGATCCCTGGGCCTGCCGCGACTGCCAACACCTGAGGATGATCGCGCGGCTCAAGCCCGGCGTCACTTCCGAGGCGGCTACCGCCGAGCTGCATAACATCTCGGCGCAACTGGTGCGGGAGAATCCAACGGCGTATCCGGCGGTCGGCATCGTTCCCACGCCGCTCAACAGTTACATCACCCGCGGGGTGCGACCGGCGCTGCTTGCTACCGCGGGCGCAGTCGCGCTGCTCCTCCTCATCGCATGCGTCAACGTGACCAATCTCTTCCTCGGTCGCGCCACGCGCCGGCGTGGTGAGTTCGCGGTGCGGACGGCGCTCGGCGCCGGCTCCTGGCCGCTGGTGCGACAAGTGCTGGTCGAGGCCATCGTGCTGTCGGTCGCCGGCGGCGTGTTGGGGATCGGCCTGGCGTACGCCGCGGTGCGATTGCTGATCCGGCTGGCACCCGAAGGCCTGCCCCGGATCGACCAGATCTCGGTGAATTTCGAGGTAATCGCTTTCACCCTGCTGCTGGCAAGCCTCTGCGGCATACTGGCCGGGCTCTCCCCCGCCTTTGCCGCGGTCCGGAGCAGCTTTGCGAGCCTGCTCCGTCAGGGCGGGCGGACCGTCGCCGTTGCCGGGCACCGAGTTCGGGCGGTGTTGGTCGTGGCCGAAGTGGCGCTGGCGCTGATGCTGCTCATGGGAGCGGGCCTCCTGGTGCGCAGCATGGATCGGCTGCTGGCTGTGGACCCCGGATTCGACCCGAGTGGGCTCGTCACGCTCGAACTAGAACCAGTGGGAAACCGGTTCGACACGGTATCTGCGGTCACCCGGTACTACCAGGCCATGCTCGAAAACATCGGCCGGGTGCCGGGCGTGACTGCCGTCGCGGCGACAACCCAGCTGCCATTGAGCGGCGACTACGACAGTTGGGGAGTGCACCTCGAGTCCCGGCCCAGCGCGAACCCGGCCGAGGACCCCGGGGCGTTCCGATTCAGCGTGACGCCGGGATACATCCAGGCGATGGGGATCCGGATGCTGCGCGGACGGGACCTCTCGACCGCCGACGATGACCGGGCGCCGCCGGTCATGCTCATCAATGCCGCCATGGCCGCGAAGATCTTCCCCGGTCAGGAGCCGCTCGGCCAGCGGGTGAAGACCGGCGGGACCGATGGGCCCTGGCGGACGATCGTCGGCGTGGTCGGCGACGTGCGCCACCAGAGCCTCGATGCCGAGACCGAACTGGAGATGTACGTCCCCGCGGCCCAGGCCAGCTACGCTGAGAGCCGGATGGTGCTGGTGGTCCGCGGTCCGCCGGAGGTGAGTGCACTCGGCCCCGCGATTCGAAAGGCGATTCACGCCGTAGACCCGGTGGTCGCGATCGCCACGGTGGCCACGATGAACGAGCACATCCGAATTCGGACAGCGGTTCGCCGGTTCGTGCGCGAGGTATTCCAGGTCTTCGCCGCCGCGGCGATGCTGCTGGCGGCGCTCGGACTCTACGGGGTTCTGGCGGGGAGCGTCATGGAGCGCACCAGGGAGATCGGGATCCGGAGCGCACTCGGCGCTCGGCGCAGCCAGCTGCTGGGCCTGGTGGCGCGCCACGCCCTGGTACTCACACTGGCCGGCATGGGGATTGGACTGATCGGGTCCTGGTTCATGGCTGGGGCGCTCCGCTCGCTGCTCTTCGGGGTGACGCCGACCGATCCGCTGACCTTGGCGATCGTCGGGGCACTGCTTCTCGTCGTGGCTCTGGCTGCAGCGAGCGTGCCCGCCTGGCGGGCAGCTCAGGTGGACCCGGCGGTGGTGTTGAGGGAGGAGTGAACTGCGGGGAACGGGAACGGGGGTCGGGAGAACGGGGAACTGGGAACGGGACGAGCGTGTCATTCCGAGGAGCGTAGCGACGAGGAATCCCTCAAACTCCGCTGAGACCTGTAGGGATCCCTCGCTGCGCTCGGGATGACGCACTTTCCCTGTTCCCCGTTCCCTGTTCCCCGCCGTCCCCCCATGGACAATCCGATCCGGTGTTGACAGCGTATTAGAGCGTCACTCCCCCAGGAGATCTCCATGTCATGCCGTGTCGCGATGCTGCTCGCCGCGCTTCCGGTTACCCTGCTCGCCCAGGAACATCAGCAGCATCATCAAATGGCCGCCGACCCCGGCCCGCCGCTCCTGTACGACGACCTGGGGAGCCTGCATCGCGCCATTCGTACCAACTCCACCGAAGCGCAGAAGTATTTCGACCAGGGCCTCCGGCTCACCTACGGGTTCAATCACGCCGAGGCGGTGAAGGCGTTCAGCTACGCCACGACTCTGGATTCGAGCTGCGCCATGTGCTGGTGGGGGATCGCGAATGCACTGGGGCCGAACATCAACCTGCCGATGGAACCGACGGCGGTCGCGCCAGCGGTGGCCGCCGCAACGAAGGCGCAGGCGCTGGCGGCGACGGCCGGACCGCGCGATCGGGCCCTGATCGAAGCCCAAGCCGTACGTTACGCCGCCAACCCACCCGCCGATCGCAGCCCCCTCGACTCGGCCTACGCCAAAAAGCTCCGGACAGCGAGCCGGCGGTTTCCCAACGACCCGGACATCGGCGCCCTGTTCGGGGAGTCGCTGCTCGACTTGAGGCCGTGGAATCAGTGGAAACACGATGGCACCCCGCAACCGGGAACCCTCGAAGCCGTCAGTACGCTGGAGCGAGTGATCGCGAAATACCCCAACCATCCCGGGGCGTGCCATTTCTACATCCATACCGTGGAGGGATCACAGGCTCCCGAGCGGGCGCTCCCCTGCGCGAAGCGGCTCGCGACCCTGATGCCCGGGGCCGGTCACCTGGTGCACATGCCGGCGCATATCGCGCTCCGAGTGGGCGACTACGCCGGCGCGATTCGCCACAACGAGCACGCCGTGCACGCCGATCAGGTGTATCTCGACGGACCGCACACCGAGAGCATCTACGGCGTCGCGTACTATGCCCACAACTGGCACTTCCTCTCGGTTGCAGCAGCGCTCTCGGGCCGAAGCGCGCTGGCGATCGAGGCCGGACGCCACACCGCTGAGGCGGTGCCGCTCGAGGTCGCACGGCAGGTGCCGCCGGCGGAGTACTTCCTGCCGATTCCGTGGTTTGCGCTGGTCCGGTTCTCGAAATGGGATGAGATGCTCTCAGAGACGGCGCCACCCCCCGAGCTCCGCTACACCTCCGGCATGTGGCGCTTCGGGCACGGCATGGCACTGCTGGGCAAGGGAGACGCGAACGGCGCTCAAGTCGACCTCGATAGCCTCGCAGCCATTCGCGCGGCGACGGCACCCGACGTTATCGTGGGCCCGCATCCCGCGGTCACGATGCTGGGTGTCTATCAGGAGATCCTCGCCGGCCAACTCGCGGCGGCCCGGGGCAACGGCGACGAGGCCGTCCGACACCTCAAGGAATCGATCACGCTCGAGGCGAGCCTCAACTACGATGAGCCCCCGCCCGCCTACATCCCGCCGCGCGAGCTGTTAGGCCTGGAGTACCTGCGTCAGGGCAAGGCGCCAGAGGCAGAAGCCGCATTCCGCGCCGATCTCAAGAGCTACCGGGAAAACGGCTGGGCGCTCTCCGGTCTGGAGCAGGCCCTCAGGGCCCAGCGCAAGACGGTTCAGGCGGCAGCGGTGGGGCAGCGGCAGCAACGGGCGTGGAAGGACGCGGACGTTACGATGCGGTAGAACGGGAGAACGGGGGAACGGGGGAACGGGAAAGGTACCGAGTACCGAGTACCGAGTACCGGGTACAACTACCCTTTCACTATCTCGTGATAGGGTCCCCGAGTACCGGCGAGAGAACGGGGCCGTTGTACTCGGTACTCGGTACTGCCAGTCCCGTTCCCCCGTTCCCGTTCCCCCGTTCCCCCGCTTTACCGCCCCAAAAACTCCCCTATCGGCGAGAGCCGTTCCACATGATCGCACATGATCTTGAGCGTGGCGAGGATCGGAACCGCGAGCAGTGCGCCCGCCACTCCCCAGATCCAGAACCAGAAGAGAAAGCCGACAAAGATGGCCACAGGATTGATCGTCAGCCGCTTGGCGAGCAGCAGCGGGCTAACCAGGTTGGACTGCACCAGGTTCACCACCGCATAGGTGCCCGGGACCAGAAGGGCGCGGCCCAGATCGGGGAATGTGACCAGCCCCGCCACGGTCAGCACGGCGACCATCGAGGCGGCGCCGAGATAGGGGAGGAACTCGAGCACTGCGGCCGCGGCGCCCCAGAGGAGCGGATTGGGAAGCCCCACGAGCCACATGGCGATCGCGACCGCGATGCCGAGCCCGGCGTTGAGCAGACAGAGCATCCCGAGGTATGCCGAGACCGACGAGGCAGTCTCCCGGGCGATGGAAACGGCTTTCTTCTTGTCGGAGAGAAGCGGCGTGACCCGGATGATCTTGAGCAGGAAGAGATCGCCGGTGGAAAGCAGGAAGTAGAGCAGCAGCAGGGTCTCCAGGATGCCAACCACGAGCGTCTGGGTCGTCCCGAAGATCTTCCCGGCCAGACTCGGCCCCTTCACTACCACCTCTTGAGCATCGGAATTCCCGGAGGTCGTGGCGTCCTGGATCTGCTCCGCGGCGCGATTCACCTGCTCGACCGGGCGGAGCACCTGCTTGAGCCGCCGCCCGGCGACGGCAAGGCTCTGAGGCGCCCCGGCGAGCCAGCCCTGCAGGGGGGCCGAGAGTTGGTAGGCACCGAAGACCAGGAGACTCAGGAGTCCCAGCATCACGAAGGCGGAACCGATTGCTTCGGGGATACGGAACCGGGTGAACCAGGCAACGATCGGGCTCAACAGGAACTTGAGTAAGATCGCGACGACGATGGGAAGGAAGAACGCCTGGCCGAAATGCAGCACAACGAACACCGCGATGAGCGCCAATATCGTGACGGAGACGCCGCGGAAGTCCAGCGTTAGACTCGTCGCAGCCGCGCTCGCCTCGGGCTCGGCCGCGACCTCAGAGAGGCCAGAGGACGGCGGGGTCGGGACCTGAGGAGTCATGGACAACGGGGAACGGGGAACAGGGAACGGGGGAACGGGGAACGGGGAACGGGGAAAGGATAACCGTTGGCACTCGGTGCCGACACCCGTCTGGGCCGGGGAACGGGGGAACTGACGGTAGAACGGGAGAACGGGGGAACGGGGGAGCGGGGGAACGGGAGAACGGGGGAACGGGGGAACGGGGGAACGGGAGAAACATGCATCCCGAGGAGCGGAGCGACGAGGGATCCCTCAAATTTCGCTCGGACCTGTAGGGATCCCTCGCTGCGCTCGGGATGACATGTACGTCCCTTTCCCTTTTCCCCTTTCCCTTTCCCGTTCCCCGCTCTCCTGTTCCCCGTTCCCCCGTCTCCCCCTACCTTCCTCGCATGTTGAAGCTCACCTTCCTGGGTACTGGTGCCGCATGTCCGACCTTGGACCGGAACGTGGCCTCGCTCGCGCTGGTGCGCGACGGGGAGACGCTCCTGTTCGATTGTGGCGAGGGGACCCAGCGTCAGATGATGCGCTACGGGGTGAGCTTCGCGCTGCGGGAGATCTTCTTCACCCATTTCCACTCCGACCATCTGCTGGGCGTGATCGGGCTGCTTCGCACGATGGGGCTGCTCAACATCTTCGGTGAGGAATCCCGGCGCGACGGACTCAGACTCTACGGCCCCAAGGGCGCGCAGCGGGTGCTCAGCGACGCGCTCGAGGTGGGGATTGAGCGGGTCAAGTTCCCGGTCGAAATCCAGGAACTCAAGCCGGGCGACGTGCTTCGCCGTGGCGACTACGACCTGGTAACCTTTCCGACCGAGCATCGCGCCGATACCATCGGCTACGCCCTGGTCGAGCATCGCCGGTTGGGCCGTTTCCATCCTGACAAGGCGCGGGAGTTGGGCATTCCCGAGGGTCCGCTCTGGGGCAAGATTCACAAGGGCGAGACGATCACTCTGCCTGACGGCCGGCGCGTCGCCCCGGCGGAACTGGTGAGTGCTCCCCGCCCGGGGCGGAAGGTGGTCCTTTCCGGCGATACTCGGCCCTGTCCCGGACTCCGCGAGACCGCCACCGGCGCCGACCTGCTGGTGCACGAGGCGACCTTCAGCCACGAGGACCTCGAGCGCGCCAAGGAGACTGGCCACTCGACCGCCCTTGAGGCCGCGGAGCTCGCCGCCGAGGCGGGAGTCCGCCGGCTGGTCCTGACGCACATCTCCCCGCGCTACAGTCGTGAGGCGCCGGAACTGGCGGCGGAGGCGCGGGCGGTGTTTCCGGAGACGACGGTGGCGAGGGATGGAATGGAGGTGGAGGTTGGGTTTGAGAGTGAGGAGTGAGAAGTGAGGAGTGAGGAGTGAGGAGTGAGGAGTGACGTTAGGGATTAGGGCGAGTGTAACGTCGAAGCAATCCCATCAGTAACCCTCGGGTATCGAGGGCACTGGCGAGGATCCTCGAGACGAGGTCGGCGGGAATAAGTCGGTGATCGCGCAGCAACTCCAATAATTCAATCGTCTCGACGGACGACCCGTAGGCCACATTCAAGTGGTACCGGAACTGTGGGATGGAGTGCCTTGCGTAACCCTCCGCAATGTTGAGCTGGGTCGACAAGGCGGCGCGCTGCAACTGTGCCATGATAGCGCCTGCGGGAGGCGACCAATGATTGATGCTCGCCTCCACGACGCCGTCCATAACCGCTCTTGCTTTCTGCCATGCAAGCAATGACTTGTGATCCCGCACGGGTCGAATTTGGGCAGCGTCATGCTTCTTGAGGCACCGGAACAACGCGACGCGAATCATGCCGACGCATCCACAACTCTTACTCCTCACTCCTTACCCCTCACACCTCACTCCTTACTCCTTACTCCTTACTCCTTACTCCTCCCTCCTCACTCCTCACACTCATGCGCCCAGCCCTTCTCGTAGCCGTCCTGACGGTCTTAACTTGGTCGGGCATTTCCCCCCACGACCGCTTCACCTGGTTCCTGGAAGTCGCGCCGGTGCTGATCGGGTTGCCGATCGTGCTGCTCACTGCGAAACGATTCCCGCTCACGCCGCTCACCTGTGTCCTGCTCGCGGTTCACGCCTGCATCCTGATGGTCGGGGGCAAGTACACCTACGCCGAAGTGCCGCTGGGATTCTGGGTGCGAGATCTGCTGGGCTGGACTCGCAACAACTACGATCGCCTGGGCCACCTGGCGCAGGGCTTCGTCCCGGCGATCGTGGCGAGGGAGGTGCTGATCCGCACGTCACCGCTCAAGCAAGGGAAGTGGCTCCCGTTCCTGGTCTTCTGCTTCTGCCTCGCCGTAAGCGCCACCTACGAGCTGATCGAATGGGGCACTGCAGTGGCCACCGGCGGCGCGGCCGATGCCTTCCTCGGCACCCAGGGTGATCCCTGGGATACCCAGGAGGACATGTTCATGGCGGCGATCGGCGCGGGGCTCGCGCTGCTCACGTTGTCGAAGGTGCAGGATAGGCAACTGGCGATGCTGGGAGTGAGTAGTTCAGAAGTGAGAAGTGAGAAGTGAGAAGTGAGAAGTATGAAGTGAGAGGTAAGAAGTAAGAAGTGAGAAGTTAGAAGCACAAAGTGAGAAGTGTGAGGAGCCTCGTTTTCAGGCCTCACTTCTTTCTGCTCACTCCTTACCTCTCACTTCTCACTTCTCACTTCTCACTTCTCACTTCTGAACTTCTCACTTCTCCGCATACCTCCTCAAGTACGCCGGCACGTCAAACTTCCCCCCCGCCGCCTTGAGCGACATGTACCGCACCGTCCCATAGATGGGTCGCCGGTAGAAGGGCCGGTCGAACTTTCCGAAGATCCACATGATGCCGCCGTAGGAATTGGGATCCCGGCCATCCAGCGAATACTTGTTGTTCAGATGCTCGAGCACGCGGAGGCACTCCGCGGCGTTGGCCGTCCACGCCAGCACCGCCTTGCCCCAGAGCATCCGCATATAGTTGTGCATCCAGCCATCCCGAGTGTAGGAGCGCTGCGCGGCATTCCAGAGCTCATCGCCGGTGCGGGCGTGCTCCAGGTCCTCGAGCGAATAGAGCTGTGGCCGGAGGTCGGCCTCGTGCTGCCGGAGTTGCTCCTGGGCCCAGCCCGGAACGCCTGCGAGTGTGCGATGCTTGGGGTTGAAGTGGCAGAAGTTATGCGCCAGCTCGCGCCAGGTGACGGCCTCGTCCAGAAACTTCTGGTACTGGTCCTCGGGGCCCGCCTCGCGCGCCGCGAGGATGATCTCGTGAGCAGAGAGGTTGCCGAAGTGAAGCCACGGGGAGAGCCGGCTGACCGCGTCCGGCTCGTTGGGATCGCTGCGGAGGCGCTCGTAGTCCTTGAGCCCCGTCGCCAGAAACTCCCTGAGGCGTCTCCGTCCCGCCTTGGTCCCGCCGCGGAAAGTCGGTGAACGCGGCACAGAGTGGTCCACGTCGCAGCTCGCGACCAGCTCCGCGATGTGCTCGCCGGGATGGAGCACAGCTCCATCCCTACCTCCCCGGTCCCCGGTTCCCCCGTTCTCCCGTTCCACCTTCGTTGGCTCAAACGGCAGCTCGATCTCCCGCCTCACCTTCGGTTCCGGATTGGCCACCGGCCACAGGAAATGGGTCAGCGCCTCCATGACCACCGGGCGGAAACCGCGCGCCGTAAGGTGTTCCTTGTCGTGATAGGCCATCGGCACGATGGTGGCGGAGTCCACCGCGACGATCGGGGTCTCGACCTTTTTCCTCAGCCCCGCGACCTGCCTCGGCACGATGAACGTCGGGAAGTAGTCGGTGACGACGAGGGCGGCACGCGACGCGAGTTCAACGAGTGGAGTTTGATAAGGTCGAACGGGGGAACGGGAGAACGGGGGAACGGGGGACCAACCCGTTGTCCCCTTCCCCCGTTCTACCGTTCTACCGTCAGTCCCCAGTTCCCCCGTTCTACCTCCCGCTGGCCATACCGTATGCTCCCCCCTCGACAAATCCAGCCAGAACGCGTAGTTGACCCCCCTCGCCTCGAAATCATCGTAGAGATCCACCACGCTCTCGAGGATCCAGGTGTGCAACCGGTCGCTGGCCCAGGGGTAGTCATGCCGGAGGCCGTGATAGACCTGCACCGGCAGGCCCAGTGAATTGGCCTGCTCGATCGCGAAGTTGAGGGCGAAGTTGTCGTGCGCCCGCATCGTTGTCTGCATCCAGTACAGCACAAACTCGCCCCCCGGACGTGGGCGGGCGCTGGCGGGGGCGTGGACACGGTGGTCGAGTGGGGCTGAGGTCATGACTGATGGTATAACGGTTGAACGGGAGAACGGGGAACGGGGAACGGGGGAACGGGAGAACAAATGTCATCCCGAGCGCAGCGAGGGATCCCTACGGGTCCGAGCGCCGTTTGAGGCTCAACAGGTCTGAGCGGAGTTTGAGGGATCCCTCGTCGCTACGCTCCTCGGGATGACATGCCCTTCCCCCTTCCCTGTTCCCCGTTCCCTGTTCTCCCGTTCTCCCGTTCTCCCGTTCTACCGTTCTACCGTTCTACCGTTCTACCGTTCTACCGTAGTGGATGCACTCCCTGCTCCATCGCCGCAACAATACCGGTGAGTTCGCGGATCAGGCGCGAATTCTTGACCGGCGTGGCCTGAGCCAAGGCATCGGTGACGGTGCGGTAATACCAGAGCGTCTTCTCCTTGGGCACGCTGAAGCGTTTCCAGATGTCCTCTCCTACGAGGCGCATGTCATTGATGATCGAGCGGGCGTTGTAGAGTTTGTCGGCGGCGGCCACCCGGATGACACCCAGGTCCACGGACTGCTGCAGCTGGGCGATGTAGCGGAGCTTGCGGTCCTCCCATGGGCCACGGTGGCCTCGCTCGAGGGCGTGCGGATCCGGCTCGGTGCAGCCCATCACGATCCGGTGCACCCGGGGCCCGAAGCGCTCGAGGATCTCGCGCTCGGTTGCCCCTGCCCTGGGGTGATCCTCTACCGCGTCGTGCAGCAGCGCCGCGATGCCTTCCTCTTCGTCGCCACCGTCCTCGAGCACGATCGACGCGACGCCGAGAAGATGCGCCAGGAACGGTATCCCGCTCCCCTTCCGCCGCTGCCGAGCGTGCAACTCGCCCGCGTAAATGAGGGCCTCGTTGAACTTGGCACTGAGGGCGAGGGCGGAGGGATCGGGCATGGGTCGGGGGAACGGGAGAACGGGGAACGGGAAAGGTACCGAGTACCGGGTACCGAGTACCGAGTACAACTGCCCCGGATTTCATACCCGCGCTGGGCCCCGCCTACGAGGCCTTGAGAGCATTGTTTGTACTCGGTACCCGGTACTCGGTACTCGGTACTTTATCTCCCGCTCCCTCGTAGTTCAAAACATCTTCACCTGCACCGTCAGCTTCCCGGGATGTTTGGTGAGCTCATCTATGAGCGCCTTGAGCGATTGGAGCGTGGCGCGACTGTCAACGTAGAGACCGCTGTCCGACACGAACTTGCCGATCGTTCCCTGGCCTGTGTTGGCCTTCTGCAGCAGGCTGTCGAGGCGCGCTCCGGTGGCGGTGAGCTGGATCGACATCGTGGAAAGATTGCGCGCCAGGGTATCGGCGCGCTCGACGGCGTTACCGACGGGAATCGTGGCGATGGTGCTGTCGAGTCGCTCGGTGAGCTTGCGGAGCGAGACCATGGTCTTCTCCGCCTCGGTCGTGGTCTGCGGCAGGCGTTGATTCATCGTATTGAGTACCCGCTGAAGCGACTGGAGCGTATGGGTCAGCTCGTTCGCCGTCTTCTGATTGGCGATAGCCTGCAGACCGATCATCACGGTGTCCGCGCGGTCGGCGAGTTTGGCGCCCTTCGCGAAGAGATCGGACCCGGTCACTCCGTTGATGGGTTGCCCCTCGGGGAGGGGGCCGGCGGAGTCACTCCCCGGATTCAGAGTTAACCGGCTGCCGCTGGCGAAGAAGCTGCTGGCGATCTCCGCCGTGGCGTCGGCGTGGAGCGCCAGATCGGGTGGCAGGGTGAAGGTCACGAGTACCCTGCCCGGGCCCTTGAAATCGATCGCATTAACCTTGCCGATCGTATACCCGGAGACGGCCACCTCGTTGTCCCGCTGCAGCGACCCGATCTCGGCGAAGCTGACTTGGGCCGTCCGGGCTTGCGGGCGGAAGCTCGCTCCCTTGAGCCACATGGTGCCGGCGACGAAGAGGCCGATGCCCACCAGCACCATAGTGCCAACCCCGACTTCCTTCTGATAATGAAGGTCCATGGCTCAGGCGGCGGAGGTGACGTTGCCGAAGTCGCGTTCCAGAAACTCGCGGACCTCGGGGACGGTGGATTTCATGAGTTCCTCGGGTGTGCCCTGCTGCACAATACGTCCACCAGTGAGGAGCGCCACTCGGTCGGCGACCCGGAACGCACCGCGCACGTCATGGGTCACCATCACGCTGGTGACGCCCAATTCCGCGGACAGGCTCTTCACCAGCTCGTCAATGATATCCGAGTTGACCGGGTCCAGACCGGAAGTCGGCTCGTCATACAGCAGGTACTTGGGCGTCCCCGCGATGGCCCGGGAGATTCCGACCCGCTTCCGCATCCCCCCCGAGAGCTGCGCCGGATACTTCTCGGCGGTCTCGGGCGACAGGTTCACCAGCTTGAGACAGCGTGCCACCCGTTCCTGGCAATACTCCTCGTCGCGGAACTTGTCCTCGTCGGTGATGCCGAGCCGAATGTTCTCGAACACCGACATGGAATCGAACAAGGCGCCGTTCTGAAAGACGTAGCCGATCGTGGAGCGGAGTGCCCGCAGCTGGTCCCGCTTGAGGTGGGAAACGTCCTTCCCATCCACCACGACCGTGCCTGCATCCTGCCGGATCAAGCCGACGATGTGCTTGAGGAGCACACTCTTTCCGCAACCCGACGGGCCAAGCAAGGCGAGTGTCTCGCCATCCTGAACGACAAAATCAACCCCGTCCAGGACGACCTGCGTCCCGAATCGCTTTTTGACGCCGTGGAGTTCGATCATGTGAGCTGAGGTCCGTGTCTGGACTGCCTGCGTTCAGCGTTCAGCGTTCAGCGTTCGGCGTACAGTGTGCAGCGTTCAGCGTTCAGGGTTCAGGGTTCAGGGTTCAGCGTTCAGCGTACAGCGTACAGCGTTCAGCCTGAAGGTATTCCAGGTGCCGGTGCTACCTACTCGTTGTGTTCCCTAGGGGCTGCACGCTGCACGCTGTACGCTGCACGCTGCACGCTGCACGCTGTACGCTTGTACGCTGCACGCTGTACGCTGCACGCTGCACGCTGTACGCTGCACGCTGCACGCTGCACGCTGAACCCACAACGCTGCACGCTCGCCCCTCAATGCAACAACAACTTCGCCAACAGTGTATCCAGCAGCAGGATCATCACACAGCTCGCCACCACGGCGCCAGTGGTGGCCTTGCCGACGCCCTCGGCACCCTGTTCGGTGCTGAATCCGCAGTAGCAGGAAATCACGGTGATGCACACGGCGAAGGCGAAGCCCTTGATCAGCGAGTACCACGCGTCAAACGGATGCCAGAAGATCCGGGCTCCGTAAGCGAAGTCGTTGTTGGTCACCGGCAGCACCTGCTGTACCGCCAGCCACCCGGAGAGGATGCCGGTCACATTCGCCACGATGGTCAGGACCGGGATCATCACCAGGCCGGCCAGTACCCGCGGGATAATCAGGTGACTCGCGGGAGACCGACCGAGGGTCTCCAGGGCGTCAATCTGCTCGGTCACGCGCATGGTGCCGAGCTCCGCGGCATACCGCGCGCCGATCCGGCCAGCCAGAATGAGTCCGGTGAGCACCGGCCCCAGTTCCAGCACGACCGACTCGACAATCAGCGAGCCCGCCACATAGTACGGAATGTTGCCGGTAAACTGGTAGCCAGTCTGCAGCGCCGTCACGGCTCCCGCAAATCCTGCCACCAGGAGAATGATGAAGAGGCTGCCGATGCCGATGTTCCAGGCCTCGACTATGGTGCGGGGCAGCCACACACGGACCTCCGCGAGTCCCCTGACAATCTCGGCGACCAGGAGACTCAACCGACCGACGTGCGCGAGCGCGTTCAGTACGGCTTTGCCGAGAGGCTGGCGGATGTCGAATGTGGTAGCGGTCATGTGATGTGCGCCGGTAGCCGTCAGCTGTTAGCCGTTAGCCGTTAGCCGTTAGCCGTTAGCCGTTAGCCGTTAGCCGTTAGCCGTTAGCCCGTGGACGATAAGTTGTCGCCTGTCGCCTGTCGCCTGTCGCCTATCGCCCCTGCCTGTCGCCTGTCGCCCCTGCCTGTCGCCTGTCGCCCCTCGCCCCTCGCCTCTTCGCCTGAACGAGTATCTTGCCCCTCCATGCGTCCCAAGTCCACCCCCGACATGCGTTTGTTCCGCCGACGGCTGGTGGCGTGGTTCCGGAGACAGGGTCGCGATCTGCCCTGGCGCCGCAGCCGAGACCCGTACGAAGTCCTCGTGTCCGAGATCATGTTGCAGCAGACGCAGGTCTCGCGGGTGACCGAGTACTACGGCGTATTCCTCGACCGCTATCCCACGATTCAGGATCTGGCGCGGGCCAAGCCGCGGCAGGTACGCGAGGTGTGGGAGGGGCTGGGGTATTACCGCCGAGCGGCGAATCTGCACCGATTGGCGCGGGAAGTGGTGGACCAGCGGAACGGGAGGCTCCCCGCCGACCCGGACGAGCTCCGGAAGCTGCCGGGCATCGGGCGATACACCGCCGGGGCGGTGGCGACGTTCGCGTTCGAAGCTGCCCATCCAGCGGTAGACACCAACGTCGCTCGGGTGCTGAAACGTGCCTTTCACCCCCGAGCAGCGGGAGGAAAAGGCGTGAAGCAACTCTGGGCCACCGCGACTCGGCTGCAGCCACGGGCTGGCAATGCCGCCTGGACCTTCAACCAGGCCATCATGGAGCTGGGTGCCGTGGTGTGCACGGCCCGGGTGGCGAGATGCGGCGAGTGTCCGGTGAGGGGGGTGTGTAGGACGGGAGTGAGGAGTAAGGAGTGTAAGGAGTGAGGAGTAAGGAGTAAGGAGTAACTAATCGCAAGCGGAGTTTTCTGCCTCTTGACAGGCTAGCCCGGCCCCCCACCATCGGGCTCACTCCTTACTCCTTACTCCTTACTCTCCTTACTCCTTACTCCTTACTCCTTACTCCTTACTCCTTACTCCTTACTCCTTACTCCTCACTCCTCACTCCTCACTCCTCACTCCTCACTCCTCACTCCTTACACTCCTCACACTCCTCACCGCCGTTCAGTACTTGTGCAACACCCCACTCAGCAGCGCCAGCAGCCCCAGGTTTCCGGCGATCATCCCTGCCAGCGCTTGGCGCTTGCGGAGCGCGTCGAACCGCGGCGCTGTGTCACCGGTTGGGGGGAGGCGATTGAGACGGGCCAGCGTGGGGAGGGAGACAAAAAGCACCAGGATAGCGGCGAGGACTCCCGCGACCTGCATGACCATCAGCCAGGCGCTGGGGGCGGCTGCCTTCGCGGCCGGAATTGACAGCGCGATTCCCGATGCCAAGGTGAGCAGAATCCCGGGAAACATCAGGAGTCGATGGATTCCGGTGACCAGTCGCACGATCACGGCCTGGGTCGGCCGATCTTCCTGACGGCCGCGGATCGCGACCAGCATCCCGGCAAGCCCGCCGCCCAGCCAGAGCGTGTACCCGAGCGTATGCGCCAGCACCCAAAGCGTCATCGGATCACCGTTTCCGCCAGCATGCTTTCGTCGATCCTCTGGCGCCCGGCGAAGCCGGCGTCGACCTCGTGCCAGTGGGTGATCTGCGGCTCGCCCATTCTCCAGCACAGGAAGACCAGCCGATCCTCCTTGAGGGCGTAGAAGTCCACCAGCCCCGCCTCGAACCCCTTGAACACGCAGCCGATCTCCTCCAGCTCGACCAGGAAATCGTTGATTCGCTCGGCCTCACGGGCGGCGGCATCGCGGAGCGCCAGGATTTCGGCTGACTCCCCCTCCTCGGCGCGGAGCGGCGCGGTAAGCAGCTCGTAACGGGAGACTAGCTCCTTCCAACGCGGGTATGCCTGCAGCAGATCGCCCACCACCCGTTGTACCAGGGGGAGGGTGGACTCCGCTTCGCGAACGGTGAAGATGCGGGGCGCGGACACGGTCACCGCCAGATCACATTGATTCCGGCGACCTGCTCCGGGTGACTGATGAACCCAATGACGCGATGCTCCGAATCCACCACGGTGATCGTCGGGCGCAGGTGGAGCTCAGTCGGATCCTGATTCATGTACAGCGAGAAGCCATCCAGCTCCGTGTCCGGACCCACCACACTGCTGTCGGTGCGCATGATCCCGTCGGCGCGGGTCTGCTGCGGGTCGGCCCCGAGCGCCAGACAACGGGTCACCAGGTCACGATCGCTCACCACGCCAAGGAACCGCCGCGTGCGGTGATCATCCACAACCGGAACAACCGAGATATTCCGGGTGCGGAACATGATCGCCATTTCGCTGGCGGAGGCGTTGGCCACCGCGACGAAGGGATTGGGAACCATGGCTTCGGAGGCTTTCATTGCGTCGTAACGTAGAGTGGGGTCGGGTTTTCTAGAAGCGTCAGCGTCAGCCGTTAGCCGTTAGCCGTCTGCAATCAACCCTCGGCAAGGAACACCGGGCACTAGGCCCTAGGCCGGCAATTAGCAATTAGCAATCAGCAATCAGCAATTAGCAATTCGCCTACGCCGTCCAACCTACCCCTAACCCTTGAGCCCCGCCAGCGCGGCACGGGTCGCGATGTAGCCCTGTTCGACGTACCCGCGCATCAGGTCTACACGGAAGGTGGCTCCGCGTTCTACCCGTGGCCGCACATAAAGGAGCGGCGGATGATTGGGGTTGCTTCGCCACAGGGCGAGCGCCAGGCGGGTCTGCTCCGACATCAGGATGCCCATCGCGGTATTGTGGGTATCCGCCACCGGCGGGAGTCCGCTGGGCAGCTCGGGAGTTTCCATCTCATCGAACCCCGGCCCCACATCCACCGCGACCACGAGTTTGGCCGGCACCAGCGCCGCTGCTTCGAGCGGCAACACGGCCCGCAGACCGCCGTCCGCGTAGCGGCGACCCTCGATCATGGCGGGTGGCAGAAACAGGGGAAGGGCGCAGCTCGCGTAGAGCGCGTCGAGGAGCGGGACGGTTCGGCCCCCGGCTCCGAACAGGACCAGCTCTCCCGTATCGAGGGCGGTGGCGGTGATGGTAAGGGGCAGCTTCAAGTCCTCAAACCGGCGTACCTCAATCAGTTGTTCCAGCGCACGGCGAAACGGCGCGGGCTTGAGCAGCGAAGTGGCCCATAGCCCCTTGAGGGGCGCGAGCCGATCAGGGCAAACGATCCCCCGCTCGCCGATTCCCCCCATCCGACCCAGGATCTCGTGCGTCGATAGCCCAGCCGCGAACAACGCGGCGAACACTCCACCCATCGAGGTCCCGAGCAGGTGACCGGGCGCGATACCAGCTTCCTGCAGTGCCTGAACTGCGCCGACATGCGCCGCCGCCTTGGCACCTCCCCCACCCATCACCATGACGATCATCGGCCACGCGCTTCCCGATACCGCTTGGCCCGCTCGTAGCGCTCCATCTCCTCGGGCGTCTCCGGCACCAGACGCGGAACCCTGCGCGGGCGGCCATTCTCATCAATCGCCACGAACACCACCCGCCCGGTGTGGGTGTGGCGCTTCTCGCCAGTCGGCACGTGCTCCGCGTACACCTCCACTGAAACGTCCATCGAGCTGTTGCCGACATAGTCCACCATCGCGAGACAGGTGACCAGCGCCCCCGCCCCGATCCGATCCTTGAAATCGACCCGATCAAAGCTCACCGTGACCGCCGGCCCACCGGCGTGCCGGATCGCGGCAACCGCCGCGGCCTGGTCCACCATCGTCAGCAGCTCCCCTCCGAACAGATCGTTGAGCACGTTCAGCATGTGCGGCATCACCAAGGACGTGAGCTCGGCCTTGGAGTAGGACATTGGGCGGGAGTCGGGGAGGGGCAAGCCGGACCTCGTGCGGGACAGAGAATGGTGCTGGGCGAGGAGTGAGGAGTGACGAGTGAGGAGTGAGGAGTGACGAGTGAGGAGTAAGGAGTGAGGAGTAACGGCCAGCAGGCGACCCCCTCACTCCTCACTCCTTACTCGTCACTCCTCACTCCTCCTCACTCCTCACTCCTTACTCCTCACTCCTCACTCCTTACTCCTCACTCAATAATCCACCGGCCTCAAATAATACTCCCCGATCGCCGTCTGGCTCACCATCGCCACCGTGGGCAGGCGACGCTTCCAGTGAGTGGACTCGAGACGCTTTTGGACCAGCTCGATCTCTGCCAGCGTGAAGCCCAGCGGCACGATTTCCTCCGGCTTGTAGCCTTGCAGGAGCCAGTGGAGGATCACGTCGGCCTTGGGGTACGAGATGCCGAAGTCGCCCTCGTCGGTCTGGCCGCGGATGAGGTCGGCGGAGGCGGGTTTGGTCACGATTACCTCAGGCACGCCGAGGTGCCGCGCCAGCGCCCAGACCTGGGTCTTGAAGAGGTCGCCGATGGGGTTCACTGGCGGGGAATCGTCCGCGTGCCAGGTGAAGTAGCCCAGCAGCCGTTCGGTCTTGTTGCCGGTACCCAGTGGGAGCGCGGTCAGCTCAGCCGAGAGGTCGAAGAGCGTGATCATGCGCATGCGGGCCATGATGTTGCCCTTGCGGGCCGGCGTGGTCTCCTTGCCGATGGCGCATGCGATGCCATCCACGCCGGCGGTGATATCGATCGTGCGACTGGGGATCCCGAGCGCGTCGATCACCAGTTGTGCATGCTCCAGGCTTTCCGGGCTCGAGCTCCGGTATGGCATTCGAACCGCGGTGACGTTGTCGCGACCGAGCGCTTCGACCGCTAGAAAGGTCACGAGGGCACTGTCGACTCCTCCGGAGAGCCCGATCACTACCCGTCCGAACTTGCGCCGACGGACGATTTCATCCTTGATGAACTCGACCAACCACTTGCGGGACAGTTCGGGGTCGATGGCGAGAGCGTCGCCGGCGGACCGGCGGGACCGGCGGACGGGCGGACGGGACGGCTCGAGCGCTTTCCGTCCGCCGGTCCGCCTTGTCCGTCCCGTCCGCTTGTCCGCCCGTCCGCCCGGAGAGGCTCTCCAACAGGTGAGGCAGCCTGCTCTTCAGATCCGACAGCAGCGGCGAATCGGCCCGGGCGCGGGTGATTTCATCGAGATCAATCGCTACTGGCACCGTCGCCGGCTCGAAGAGTGGCGCGTGGACCAGGATGTCGCCCCGCGGCCCCGCTGCGATCGACCCGCCCGCGAATCCCTTCCCGCCCTCAAAGCCTACCAGGTGCGACACCAGGACATAGACACCGTGTTCCTCCGCGATGCCCTGAGCCAGCCGATCCCAGCGATCCAGATTAGCAGGTCGCGAGATTCCCGGACGCGGCATGAGGCCGCGGGCCGGTGTGGCGCTGGGGACCAGGATGACCTGGGCGCCATCCAGCGCAGCCAGCGTCGGCGCGAGTGCATGCCAGGCGTCCTCGCAAATCAGCATCGCGGCGCGGCCCCAACTGGTATCGAACGCCGAGACACTCTGACCCGGCTCGACGAATCGCTCTTCGTCGAAGACGCCATAGGTGGGAAGGAACACCTTGCGGTGGACGTGCCGTATCCGCGCTTCGCTGCCGCCGAGACTGGCATACATGGCGGAGTTGTGCAGGTGGTTACGCCACACCTCGTAGAAGCCGAGCGCGACGTCCATCGGCGGCGCGCCGCTCTCACGATGGACCCGGGCCAGGTCTTCGAAGAGTTGTTCGGCCGGCAGCGCCAATTCCTGCACTCCGCCTTCCAGGAAGTACCCCGTCAGCGCTGCCTCTGGAAACACCACCAGCCCAGGCGGCTCGCTCCACCCCGCCACGTCGCGCAGGACGTGACCGAGCCGGGTCAGATTGCCGGCGTAGTCGCCCTTGTCGGGCCGAAACTGCGCGATGGCGGCGGTGAGCATGGGGTGGAATCTACTGTATGTGAAAGTGCTCAGGAGTACCGAGTACTGAGTACCGAGTACCGAGTACAACTACCCTCGATCTCGCTCCTGCATAAGGGCTCTCCTCGTGAGACAGTGAGAGTGTGGTTGTACCCGGTACACGGTACTCGGTACTCGGTACTTCTTGGCCATCTCCCGTTCCCCCGTTCTCCCGTTCTCCCGTTCTCCGCAGTTCTCACTTCTCACCCCGGTAAGCAATCACTCGCACCTTCTCCAGCGTAATCAGCCCGCCGCCGATCATCTGATCGAGCTCCGGCAGGATCGACTCGATCTTCTCCTCGGAATCCACGCACTCGACGACGATGGGCAAGTCCACCGAAAGCCGGAGGACCTTGTCCGTATGCAGACGGGCGGTGGCGCCGAAGCCCATGATGGCCCGGACCACGGTGGCCCCCGCCAGGTGGCGCTCGCGAAGCAACAGGACGATCGCTTCGTAGAGTGGTTTGCCCTCGAAGCGGTCCCGCTCGCCAATGTGGATCCGCATCAGGATCCGCTCACCCGTCATGCCGTGCATCTGGCCTCCCTGTCGTTCGGGGCGGGGTTACAGTACCGAGTACCGAGTACCGCGTACCGAGTACCGCGTACCGGGTACAACTCCACGCTCGCAGTCTCATGAGCGAACCACCCATGCGGCGGGAGATTCAGGGCTGTTGTACTCGGTACTCGGTACCCGGTACCCGGTACTTTGGCCCCCCCGCTCCCCTAGCCCCTTCTCAATCCCACCAGCTCGCGTCCGGCCGCCAGTCCCAGCACCATCGCACCCAGCGAAACTCCGACGCTGAGTCCGATGTACATCAGGGCTCGGCCGAATTCTCCCTCCTCCAGCAAGCGGGCGGTCTCGAAGCTGAAGGTGGAGAACGTCGTGTACCCTCCGCAAAAGCCGATCGTGAGCATGGCGCGGACTTCGGGGGTGATCGCGGCGGAGTCGCTGGCGTAGCGGTAGATGAGGCCGAGCAGGAAGGAACCGGTGACGTTGATAACCAGCGTGCCGCTCGGAAAAGTGCCGCTGGAAAGCCTCTGGATCAGGCCGCCCAGGAGGTAGCGGGCGACGCCACCCACCGCGCTACCGATGGCGATGTACCAGATCATGGTCGAGGTTCTTAGGTTTGGACGCTATGACCGCTGCACTTGATGCGATTCGGGGACTTCCCAACGCCTGCCAGCCGCTGCCCGAGTTGGTGAGCGGCGGGCAACCAACGCCACGTCATCTGGAAGCCCTCAAGGCCGCGGGCGCGACCAGCGTGATCGACATCCGGGATCCTGGCGAGCCGCGCGGGTTCGATGAGCCTGCCGCCCTCGCCACCCTCGGTTTCGAGTACATCAATATCCCGGTCGGACCGACACCGCTCGACGACCAGTTGATGGAAGAGATCCTCGATGCCCTTCGGCGCCACACGGGTGCAACGACCCTGTTTCACTGCGCCAGCGGTAACCGGTGCGGTGGGCCGCTGGTTGCGTTTCTGGTTCTGGATCACGGGATAGAGGAGAAGGAGGCGGTCACCATCGCGATGCGCGGAGGTCTTCGATCAAGGGAGATACTCGAATGGGGTCTGGACTACGTCCGGCGCCACCAGGCTACGTGAGGAGTTACTCCTCACTCCTCACTTCTTACTTCTCACTCCCAGACCGTCACCTCCGCTCCCAATACATCCGCATTTCGGTAATCAGGGTGCCGTTGGTCTCGCAGAAGATCGCGCCGCGGGCGTCCACCCACTCCCCGGTGCGGCGGCGCCGAAAGGTGCACTTGAACTCGGTCGCGAACCACGGCCCCACCGTGAAGACTTCTCCTGCGGTGAAGTTGATCTCCGATTGGTGCAGTGGAACGTCGGCCCAGTAGGCTCGCACCGCGTTGATACCCCGGAGTGGCTCGCTGAACGGGGCCTCGGTAAACACCGCTTCCGGCGCGAACACGCCCATCATTAAGTCGACTTTCGCCTTGGACCAGCCGCGTCCGAAGGTATCGATCAACTCGCGCCCAAGCGCTGAGGTCGTGCCGGCTGCGCTCTCTGTCATGCGACGACATCGCTCCGTGGCTATGATTCACCGACCGCCATGGTGACGAATCTACACTTCCTCTTGGTCCTGTGCGCGGCGCCACCATGCCCTCCTGAAGCTGGTGAGCTAGTGGCCGCGGGATGGCGCGCCTATCGGGCCGATTCCATCGCCGTGGCCGCGCAGCGCTTCTCCGACGCCGACCGGCTCTGCGACAATCTCGACGCGAAGGTCGGGCTGGCATACTCTCGGCTCCGCCAGGACCGGCTCAGCGACGCCGACTCCCTGTTCCTCATCGTCACCCAGCGGGACAGCGCCAACGCCGACGGCTGGGACGGGCTCACCCTGGTCCGCTGGCGGCGGGGCGACCGAGTCGGCGCCCACACCGCAGCGCTCCGCGCGATCCGGCTCAACCCCAAGAATGACGCCACAGTCGACATCCTCGCCCATCTCGACCCCGACTGGAACCGCCGGGCCGCCGAGCCGCCAAGGCGCCGGGCCACCGAACAACAAGTCCCCGCGCGGGTTCATGGCGATTACTTCGAAATACCAACCGAGCGTGGGGGCTGGCGCCGCTTCTATGTCAACGGAGTGAACCTGGGTGCGGCCCTGCCGGGGAAGTTTCCCGCCGAGTTTCCTGCCGATTCGGCTACCTATGCCGGCTGGCTCGAGCTCATCGCTGGCATGCACGCCAACACGGTCCGGCTCTATACCATTCTGCCGCCGACGTTCTATCGCGCGCTCCGCGGGTGGAACCTGACCCGGCCCGACCGGGCGCTCTGGCTCATCCACGGGGTGTGGACCGAGCTCCCTCCCGAACACGATTTCAACGACGCCGAATGGAAGGGAGAATTTCGCCAGGAGATGCGGCGAGTCGCGGACGTGATCCATGGCAGCGCTGATATTCCCGCCAGGCCCGGACACGCCAGCGGCCTGTATGACGCCGACGTGTCCCGCTGGACACTGGGACTACATCATCGGACGCGAGTGGGAGCCCTTCGCCGTGAAGGCCTTCGAGGCGACGGTTCGGTTCCCGCAGCGCGAGCTTCCGCGGCCGCTTCCTCACCCTGGACAAGGGCCTGCACATCGATGCCTGGATGGCGGAGCAGTGCGACTACCTGCTCGGCTACGAGATGGACGGCTACAACAGCATCCGGCCCATCGCCTACACCAACTGGCCGACTCTGGATCCGCTGTTTCACATTACCGAATCGACGGGAGCGGAAGAATCCGCGTTGCGCGAGAAGGTCGGCCGCCCGACGCCTCGCCCAGCCATCGAATACGAGAATGACGCGATAAGCCTGGACGCGACCCTGGTGCACCCCACATCCAGCGAATCCCGCCGGCTGGTTCGCGAGCTACCACGCCTATCCCTACTACCCCGATTTCATGCTGTATGACCCGGGCTACAACCGGGCCCGGTCGCGCGAGGGCAGATCGAACTACTTCGGCTACCTCAAGGAGCTCAAGCGGCATCACGCCGGTATGCCGCTCGTCATCTCCGAGTACGGAGTGCCGTCCAGCCGGGGCAATGCCCACCTCCAGCCGCAGGGATGGGATCACGGTGGTCACGACGAAATCGCGATGGCCAGGATCGACGCGCGCCTGACACGTGAGATCCGGGAGAGTGGTGCAGCTGGCGGTGTCATCTTCGCCTGGCTGGACGAATGGTTCAAGAAGAACTGGCTGGTCATCGACTTCGAGATTCCGCTGGAGAACACCCGGCAATGGCACAACGCCATGGATGCCGAGCAGCACTACGGCATCCTCGGCATGTATGCCGGGGTCAAGGACTCCCAGCCGATCCTTGGCGGCGACGCGAACCGCTGGCAGGCGCTGCGCCAGCTTCAGGAGGCCGCCAACGCGGGACCCGAGCAGCCCCAACGCCTGCGTATCGGTTCCGACGAGGCGTATGTCTACCTTGCACTCGAGATTCCCGGCTTTCGCGGGCGGGACTTTCCCTGGGCCGACCTCGACATACTGATCGCCCTCGACTCCTATCGTCCCGACCTGGGGCAGCGCACTCTCCCTGGCCGCGTGCTCGAGGGCGATCTCGGTTTCGAGTTCCTCGCCATCTTCCGCGATAGCGCCGACGCCGAACTGCGCATCGTACCCGACTACAACCCGTACGGAGGCGGCAACGCTATCGTTGGCGGCGACGACTACGGGCGTTTCGCCCACCGCCCGGTCACGACCCTGCCCCGCGACGACGGGCGCTTTGACTCGCTGTTCGTCATAACCAACCGTGCCCGGTTCACGCGGGACGGGCGCTTCATCGCTGCGCGGGGAATCAACCGTGGTCGGCTGCGCTACGGCCCGGCGACCAGCTCGACCCTCTCGGACTGGTACTGGGACCGGGCGGCCGGGATGCTGGAGGTGAGGCTGCCGTGGAATCTCCTCAATGTGAGTGATCCCTCCACGGCAACCGTGCTATATGAGGAAGCGACGGCACCGGAGATTGGCACCCGGCGGTCGGATGGCTTCAGGATTGGTGCGGCCGTGGTCGGTCGGCCGGGCGGGACAGCAACATTGACTGGCGCCATCCCAACGCCTGCCAAGGACGGTCACTGGCACAAGGAACAGTTCGCGACCTGGGAGTGGCCCACCTGGACCACCCCTCGGTATCATCAGCAATTGAAGCCGGTGTATGACTCGCTCAAGGCCGTATGGGGAGTGCGATGAAGCGTTGGCTTTCGGAGTTCAGTACCGAGTACCGGGTACCGAGTACCGGGTACAATCGTCAAAGCCCAGCACAACCGCTCGACCCTCAGGGTTACCGTTCCATAGCCAGCAATGATACAGGCCTCGGTTCGGCGGCTCGTGTCGCTGTCTCGGTACTCGGTACTCGGTACTCGGTACTCGGTACTTGGTATTCGGTACTCGGTACTCTGGTACTTCTCGCCTCCCCTCTCGCCGCCCAAACCCCGCTGGCCGACTCGCTCTGGGCTTCAGGGGCGTATGCCGCAGCGCGCACCCAATACGAACTCTCGCTGCATGACAACCCGGGATACGTGAGGGCGCTCTATCGTCTCGCAATTCTCGCTTCGTGGGACGGACATCTGGATTCAGCGCTCGCCATGCTCCGCGACGCGCGCGAGGTGGAACCGGGTGACCCGGATGTCCGGTTGTGGCAGGCCAAGGTGCTCGCGTGGGACGGCCGTTACCCTCAGGCCCTCGTCCGCTACGACTCACTGATCGCCGAGTTTCCGGAGCGCCGCGACCCCCGCTTCGGCCGAGCCGAGACCTTGGCCTGGTCAGGACGCTCCACCGAGGCCGAGCGCGAGCTCAAGGCTCTGGTTGACAACGACCCGGGGGATGTCGAAGCGCTCGTCGCGCTGGGGCAGCTGCGCCTCTGGCAGGGTCGGCTCGCTGAGGCCGACAGTTACAACAACTCGGCCCTCCGCGCTGCACCACGCGATCGCGCCGCCATCAGGCTCCAGGCCCAGGTGCGCGCCCTGCGCCGCCCGCGACTCGAGTTCGGCTTCGGTCTGATCCATGATTCCGACCAGAACACCGCCTGGTGGCAGACGCTCGGATCGTCACTCTTCGTCGCACCAGGAGTGAGGGCCTTTGCGAGTGTGGGCGCCTACGAGGCGCACGATCCGCTGCAGGACGCCACCCGGCTATCGGGAGAAGTGGGCGCCACCCTCAATCGCGGAGACGCCAGCGTCACGGCCGCGCTTGGGGTGCGGAAGCTCGCTTCGGATCTCGGCGCGGATCGCTCGCTCGGCACCTGGCGCGTCGGCGCGAGCTATCGGCTGACCCCCACCGCCGGAACCGGCATCAGCTACGCCCACTACAGCATCGACGAGACCGCTTTCCTCGTCGGCAATGATCTCGACATCGACGAACTCTCCCTGGACGGCGATGTCGAGCTTCGGCGCAACCTCACCCTCGGCTTCGGTGGAGGACTCGGCTACCTGTCGGATGACAACGACCGGCGGTCTGCCGTCGTCGCCCTAACCGCTCGACTGACGCCTCGCGCAAGCGTCGGGTTCTTCGGCCGCGGTCTCTGGTATGATTTCAAGGGCCCAGGCTACTTCTCCCCGGACCACTTCCTGCTCGGTGAGATACGAGGCTCGTACACCCACGCGATTCAGCGCTGGGAAGGCAAGGTTTCTGGCGGGCTCGGATTGCAGGATTCCGGAACGGGCGGAAACGCGGATGCGGAATGGCACGCGGACATCCGCATCGCACGCCGTTGGGCAACGATCAACGAGGTGGCGCTTTCAGGCGGGGTGACCAACAGCGCGCTCAGCAGCGCGACGGGAGCGTTTCGATACTACACAGCGGGGCTGAGCCTGAGGTTAGGGCTCTAGGTGAGGAGTGAGGAGTGAGAAGTGAGGGGAGTGAGGAGTGAGAAGTAAGAAGTGAGGAGCAAGAGGAGTGAGAAGTGAGGAGTTCGCGCATCAGGAGTTCGACTCGAGAGGTCGGAGAGTGAGAAGTGAGAAGTAAGAAGTGAGAAGCAAGAGGAGTGAGAAGTGAGGAGTTCGCCCATCAGGTAGTTCTCACTTCTCACTTCTCACTCGTCACTTCTCACTCCTTACTCCTTACTTAAACGGCCACGCCCCGCCTTCGAGGCGGCGCTGTTGCGCCCAAGGCATTCAACGTTATCGTTTGACATTCATGAGTCGATTCGAGACACCCCGCATCTCCGTCGTCGGGACCGGACAGATTGGTCGCGGCTGGGCCGCGCTCGCCGTCGCCGCGGGCTGGCCAGTGACGATCTACGACGCGGACGCCGAAGCGCTTGCCACCGCGCGAGAGGTCATCGGAGATCGGGTGGTCACTCTGATTCGCCTCAAGCGGGCCGAGCCCATGGTAGCGGAGGAGGCACTGAACCAGATGCGGGTGGGGCGGAGCCTGCTGCAGGCGGTGTCCGATGCCACCTGGATCATCGAGGCCGTGCCCGAGGACCTCGTCACCAAGCTCAAGGTGCTCCAGCTGATCGAGCAGGTGGCCCGTCGGGCGGCGGTAATAACCAGCAGCGCCAGCGGGCTCGGCCCCACAATGCTGTCCGGGCGGCTGGAACGGCCGGAACGGTTTCTGGTGGCGCATCCGCTCCATCCGGTTGAGCTTATCCCGCTCGTCGAGGTCGTGCCAAGCGAGAGGACCGACCCGGCGTGCGTCGAGGACGTGCGATTCTGGCTCAGCTTATTGGGCCGGGCCCCGATTGTCTTCAAGAAGGAAGTCCCCGGGAATATCGCTGCCCGGCTTACCGCCGCACTCTGGCGTGAGTGCATTCAGCTGGTAGTGGATGGCGTGCTCGATGTGGAAGATGTCGATCGTGCAATTTCCGTCGGACCCGCCCTCGGATGGGCCGCCTCGGGCCCAAATCTCGAGCATCATCTCGCGGCAGGAGAGGACCCGCTGTCGGGGATGCTCGGAACCTACGAGGTGATCTGGAAGACTCTCGCCGATTGGAAGCAGCTAGGCACCGAGGATCAGAGGCGCCTCATCAAGCTGATCGACCGCGCCTACACCAAGCACATCCCGGAACTCAAGGAGGCACGGGACCAGCGGCTGGTACGATTGCTGGAGGCGCTCAGGGAATAGCCGCCGCAACCGCAGGTCATCCCAGCCACCCCCGCACCGTTGTCAGCAGCAGCCAGCAGTTCAATCCCACGATGCCCAGCGTGACAATCCATGCCGACGCCCCGAGCCATCGGCTGCTGACAAACTCCCCCATCTTGCTCCGCTGACTGGTGAAGTAGACCAGCGGCACGACCGCGAAGGACAGCTGCAGACTCAGGATCACCTGGCTCAGGATGAGCAGGTTGCCGACCCCCCGCTCGCCGTACAGCGCAGTGACGATAACCGCCGGGATTATGGCAATGAGCCGGGTAATGAGCCGCCGCAGCCAGGGCGGCAACCGGATATCGAGGAAACCCTCCATGACGATCTGGCCTGCGAGTGTGCCGGTGATCGTGGAGTTCTGTCCTGAGGCCAGCAGGGCGACGGCGAACAAAATGCTCGCCATCGCAGTGCCGAGCAGCGGCGAGAGCAGCCGATAGGCGTCCTGGATATCCGCAACGTCCTGGTGCCCGGTGTGGTGGAAGGTGGCTGCGGAGAGAATCAGGATCCCGGCGTTGATGAAGAACGCGAGCAGCAGCGCCAGAGTCGAGTCGATCGTAGCGTACTTGATCGCCTCCCGAGTCTTCGCGGGATCGGAACGATCGACATCACGCGTCTGGACGATCGCCGAATGCAGGTAGAGGTTGTGGGGCATTACGGTCGCGCCCAGGATCCCCATGGCGATGTAGAGCATGGCGGGATTGGTCACGACCTCAGTGGTCGGCACGAGCCCGATGAACAGCGCTCCCAGCGCGGGCCGCGAAAGCACCATCTCCACCGCGAAGCAGAGTCCAATCGTCGCTACCAAGGCGATGACGAAGGCCTCAAGGTAGCGAAACCCACGCTGCTGCAGGACCAGGATCAGCAATACATCCGCAGCAGTGAGGCAAACGCCCCAGATCAGCGGGATGTTGAAGAGCAGGTTCAGTGCGATCGCCGAACCGATCACCTCGGCCAGGTCGCAGGCGGCGATCGCGATCTCGCACAAGACCCACAGCACGAAGCTGACCGGCCGGGAGTAGTGATCGCGGCACGCCTGAGCGAGGTCCCGGCCGGTCGCCAACCCGAGTCGGAGTGAGAGGGTCTGCAGCAGGATCGCCATCAGGTTCGAGATCAGGATCACGCTGAGGAGCGTGTACCCGAAGCGCGCGCCACCGGCCAGATCGGTCGCCCAGTTGCCGGGATCCATGTAGCCGACGGCAACCAGGTACCCCGGACCCGCGAACGCAAAGAGCTTCCGCCATACCGAGGCTCCAACCGGCACCGCAACGGTCCGATAGGCTTCAGGGAGCGAGGGCGCGCGACGCGGGTGACGCCAGCCGACGCTTTCCGGGGGATTGAGGGTCGTCATGCGCGGATTCCCGGACGGGCGCAGAGCAGGAGACTCGCGATCTCACTCCCCAGCACGTGGTGAGTCCCGCGCACGTCTACCGTGATCGGTCCCCGGAATGGTTGGCGGTCCAGCACTCGCACCAGAGTCCCTGGCGTAAGGCCGAAGCCGGCGATGTAGCGAAGCCGATCGGGCTGCGAAGTGTCCACCCGCCTGATCTCCGCAGTCTCCCCTTCGGAAATGTCGGTCAGCGGAGTGTAGACCAATTCGGCGATCGTCCCATCTGCCTCAGGGATCGGATCACCGTGGGGATCGACACGCGGGTTGCCGAGCGCAGCGGCCATCCGCTCGATGAGCAGGTCGCTCACCGCATGTTCGAGACGCTCGGCTTCCCCGTGGACATCCTCCCAGCCATAACCGAGGAAGGCGCCGAGGTAGGCTTCCAGGATGCGGTGGCGGCGCACTATCCGAAGCGCGACCCGGCGTCCTTCGGTCGTCAGGACAACACCCTTGTAGGGCTCGTGCTCCAGAAGCCCCTGCTCCGAAAGCCGCTTGATCATCCCGCTCACCGACGGCGGCGAGAGCTCAAGCAGATGCGCGATGTCGCTGGTGGTGGCCGGCTGCCCTTTCAGGGACAGGTGGTAGATCGCCTTGAGGTAGTCCTCAACGGATCGAGTGAGCGGTTCCTGAAAGACGGCAGCAGACATGATTATTTCTTGGCGAATCCGATAATTAGGCTGGGCTAATTATCGGTTGGCATAAGACGAAAGTCAAGGCAGCCAGCGCCGTTACGACCACGCCTGCGCGCTGAGTGCGACTATGCTGCCTTGTCGGTGTCTTTAG
This sequence comes from uncultured Gemmatimonadales bacterium, assembly GCA_963748035.1. Taxonomy (GTDB): domain Bacteria; phylum Gemmatimonadota; class Gemmatimonadetes; order Gemmatimonadales; family GWC2-71-9; genus JADJOM01. The sequence continues at coordinate 70,124 of CAVVHO010000008.1, forward strand.
CGATCTGGTGAGAGGTACCCTACCAGTTGGGTGAGGATGCGCTCGGTAAGTCCCCAGACGATCCCCTGTCGGAGGTGATAGGCGGGAAAGGGACGGCTTTCACCCCGAAGCCGGATTACCGTATCGCGATAGACCCCGGGCGCGGCGAGTTCCTCGAGCGAGACCCAGAAGGTCTCAGCCACCTCGTCGCTCAGAGTCGGTCTGGGCCGTTCGGAGATCGCGAAAACATACGGGCGGACGACGATGAGGCGAGGAATTGGCGACCTGGGCCAGACATCGTCGAGCTGGCCCAGCAGTGCGTCCTGAGGAAGGACGTACCCGACTTCCTCGACGGTCTCCCGTAGCGAAGTCGCAAGCAGGTCGCGGTCGCGTGGATCCCGTCTACCTCCGGGGAGCCCAAAATGGCCTGACCACGGGTCGCCGGCTCGCTCGGCGCGACGGATCAGCAGTACCCCGTCGGGATTCGGGGCCAAGATGACAGCTACGGCCGCGAAATCGTTGTCATCAGTCTCAGCCGCGAGGTCGGCCTGCCGTGCCCGGAGCTCTTTGGCCACCCGCTCCTGCAAGGGGCTTAGTGACAGCCGCAGCCGCCTCCGCCACAGCCACCCCCGCCGTGTTTGGGAGGACCGAGATTACCGAAGTCCATCTCCGATCCGGAACCGCCGAGCGGCCGGGCTGGAAGCGACATCCTCCGTTCGACCCGGACGCTCTCGCATCCTGGGCACGCGATCTTCTTCTCACCTCGGACAAACAGCTCGAAGTCCTTGCCGCACGACGCGCAGCGGTATTCGTAAATAGGCATGGCGGGAGAATGGTTCGGCGGCGGGGCGGAGTCAATAGTTCAGGCGAGAGGCGACAATTCGGCGACAGGCGACAGGCGACAGGCAACAAACTGCAGTCGAGGACAGGCTTCTCACCTCTCACCTGTCGCCTCTCGCCCGTCGCCTGAAATTGTCGCCTGTCGCCTGCTTCTCAGATCCACCGCCCCATCCACCCCACCGTCTCATCGATCACCGTCCCCAAGTCGGCTGTCATTCCAGCGAACGGATGCACCGCACCGAAGGTGTGCCCTGAGCCATCGAGGATCAGCGTGCGAGGTGGAGCGGTCGCAGGTGCCGCTCCGGCGAGCGCGCGGGCTTCCTCCACGGGAACAGCGGTATCGCCCGTTGCATGGATCAGCAGCCAGGGGATCGAAAGCCGGCCCGCGGCCGCCTGAATGTCCAACGCCGCGCCGTTCTGCTCAATGTCGCTAAGCACGTCAGGATAGAGTGGCAGCACCTGGCCGGTGCGGGTATTCACCACATCCAGTCGACCTTCCCTGCGCCACTGCTCGGCCTGTCCTGGCCAGCGGTTCACATGTGAAATCGCGGCCCAGGTGACAAGCGCCTTGATTCGTGGCTCGTGACTCGCCGCGAGGATGGCCATCCCGCCACCACGCGAGTGGCCCACGATCCCCATGCGCTCGACGGACGGCATGCCGAACCGCCCAGCAGCGAGTGCGTCCACGACTCGAGCGATGTCCTGCAATTCCGCCGAGTAGGTGTTGTGCCCGAAACGTTCCGGGAATACAAAGGACCCGGTTTCGTCCACTCCGCTTCCGCTCAGATTCACCGACACCGCGCTGAATCCGGCCCGCGCCATGCGGTCCGCGAGCACCGGGAACATCCCCCAATCCGCAAAGCCCTTAAAGCCGTGAACGATGAGCACGGCGGGCCGCGATCTGCTCCGGTCGCTGCTCCGAACGTCGACGAGGAGCGGCCCGAGGGCGCCGGGGAGGGTGTGCTTGGTGAGTATGGGAGTGGCCATGGGGCTAGCCTAGTCCACCGCCGCCTCCAGCAACTCCACCTCCCCGGCCGAGGCATCCAGTCTGGCGCGAACGCCGATCGGCAGAGTCCACTGATCATCGACGTGCCCGATGGGGAAACCATAAGCCGCGGGAATGTCCAGCGGCCCCAGGTACGTGGCCAGGACCTCGTCGAACGCCAGCGCGCCCCCATCGCCGGCGCCACGCTTCATGTCAGTGAACTGCCCGATAATCACACCTGCGAGCCGATCGAGCGCACCCATCATCCGGAGCTGGGCCAGCATTCGGTCAACTCGGTACAGGTCTTCGCCCACCTCTTCGAGAAACAGGATTGAGCCGGCGAGGTCGGGAAAATGGCGGGTGCCGGCGAGCGCCAGCAGGATGGAGAGGTTGCCACCCACCAGCGGGCCTTCTGCTTTCCCCGGTTTGATCGCCACGATGCGTGGTGTTCTAGGAGCGAGGACTCCCGAGGGTGGCTGCAACCGGCCGAGTCGCCCGGCTGGGCCCCGCTCGCCGAGCACTCGCTCGAAATGAGTCCGACCGAACCCGGTGAGCGGTGCGCGGCTCATCGGGCCGTGGAAGGTCACGACGCCGGTCGCGACGTGGAGACCAAGCAACAGCGCGGTGATGTCGGAGAAACCGATCACTAGTTTGGGTCGAGCCGTGAAGGCATCCACGTCCACCAGGTCCAGAATGCGGGTCACACCGTAACCACCGCGCAGGCACCAAATCGCATCGATCGTCGGGTCGCGCAGCGCCAGGTTCAGATCTTCGAGGCGATGTGCGTCTTCGCCCGCGAGATAGCCGTAGCGGCCAAGAACATGGGCTCCTGGCACCGGCTTCAACCCGAGTGCCTCGCACAGTTCCGTCGCGCGAGTGAGATCGTCGCGCTCGCTGAGCGGCCCCGAAGGAGCGAGGAGCGCCACCCTGCTTCCCGCCTTGAGCCTGGGTGGCCGAATGACCGTTTTTGACCCCATCACCCTCCCCCAGTAACTTGAGTGCCGGACGTCCCCAGCCCCGGAGCCAAAGCCTTGCGCGCATCGCATCCCACGTTACTCACGCTGGGTCGGGCCATGGCCGACCACCGAGAGGCCCTCATCCAAGAGTGGGCCGACTGGCTGGATGGCCGCGTCTCCACAGCCGGTGCGATCCCCCGCAGTACCCTCGAACGAGAACTCCGGCTCCTGTATGATATCCTGATCGAAAGCGTCGGCCCCATGCGCCGCTCGATAGCGGAAGTGTGGCACCACGCCTGCGAGCACTACGGCCGGTTCGGGGCGGCGCGCGGACTCGCCGCCGGTGAAATCGTCGAAGAGATTCAGTATCTCCGTGAACTCATCATCCGCCGCATCGGTCCGGTACTGAGCGGTCTCCGCCAGCGCCAGGCGATGGCCATCATTCTGCGCTTGAGCGCCACCTTGGATAAGGGAATCGCCGTTGCCGTAGTGGGCTATACCGACGCCCTCGTCGCAACGCTGTTCATTCAGAATGGGGTCCCCGCGCCGCACAGCGCGCTGGACCACCATGATATCGAGAAGCAGCTGGAGCAGATCGAGGGAGAGCTGGCCACTGTCGTGCGGAACCGTTGAAGGCTACGCCCGAGCCTCCGAATCGCTGAGTCGTCGCGCCACCGAACCACCCCCCAGGACCCTCGTGGCCGTCGCTAACTGCCACGCAGCCATCAGTCCCACCGACGCCAGCATGAGCGGGTGCCCTGGAGTCGCCAACACATTCCCCGTGAGCCCTCCGAGACACGCAATCCACGCGATGCCGACCAGCCATCGGGGTTCCCCCGGACTGCGCGCGGTCGCAATCGCTATCACTCCCGCGGCGATCGAGACCAGGAACCCCGAGAGCCGCCCGCAGGTGATCGCGAACAGGTGGGTGGCTTCGTACATGGTGCCCACCGCCTGTCCTTCCGCCGCCAGCCTCGCGAACAGTGTGCCCGCTCCAGTCATGTATGCGATGTTGACGGCGTTGAGGGCCTGCCCCACACCTAGTACCGCGAACCCGATGGCCAGTCCTTGCCGCTCCACTCCCTCGGCGACGAGCCAGCGGCTCCAGATGCCGGCGATGATCATCCCAGTCGCATACAGAAGCGCGACATGAATCGAGTACCAGTGGCTGGTCGCCGAGATCAGCGAGAGATCGCCCTCGGCGGTGAGGGGCAGGATCGGATGCAGCGCGGCAGCAGTCAGGAGCGCGAGGCTACCGAGGAACAGGAGAAACCCAAGGAAGCGTATCACACTTAATCCTTCCGCCCGCTATCCAGGACTTGGCGTACCCGATTGGTCAGGTCGGTTAGGGCCCAAGGCTTCTGCAACAGTTCCGGCTCACCCTCCAGACCAACCTTCGGCATCTCATCCGGCGCGTATCCGCTGGTGAACAGGAAGCGCACGGTGTGACCTTCCTCTCTGAGCGTCCGATGGAGCGCGACGCCTCCGAGTCGGGGCATGACAACATCGGTGATGATCAGGTCGATCTCGGAGGCGTGGCCGTGAAAGACCTCAAGCGCCTCCAGACCGTCTGCGGCGGTGACCACCGTGTAGCCCACCCTTTCGAGCGCGCGCTGAGCCACCCGCCGTAGTCCATCCTCGTCCTCGACCAGCAGGATGTGTTCTTGGCCGCCAGGGAGGCCAGAGGACGGAGAGGCCAGTTCAGTCAGCGGTGGAGACCTAACTCCCGGCAGTACGGGAAATCGTGAGGCCCTGCGATGGGACGGCTCCGCCGAGAATCCGGCCGGTCGCGTCCACCTTGAGGCGGAACTCCACCGAACCGATCCGAATGGAGCTGGAGTCCGCACCAAGCCGGCGCACCATTCCGGTCACTGTTTGGCCACCGCCGAGATTGAAGAATGGGACTGAGAGAGTATCCCCGAGGGCGTGAGCGGCACGTCGGGTCGCGAGCTCTAGCATGGCGGTGGAGAGATTGATGAACGGAATTGCGGCTGGGGCGGTAGGAAGTACCCGGGTCACGAGGCCGCTCCAGCGGCTGGCATCATCCACCGCGACACTGTCACCCTTGAAGATCACTCGGGTGGTCTGCCGGGCGGGTGAGCCCTCGGGATCCTCCGCGCGCCACGCCGTCACTTCGACCAGCGGCGCGCTTTGGTTGTCCACCAGTGTGGCCTGGTAGTGAAACCGCTCCCGCGCCGAGGCGCCGGCGACCCGCACGAGGTCGCCGGTGAGCTGCACGTCCTCGCGGCTGAAGCGCTCGACCGCCATCGTGTCTGACCCACGGGTGACCGCAAATCGTCCCCCGTCCTGAGCTTGTAGGTATCCGGCGAACACCACCAGGGTCCCGACCGTAACCGTCAACGACCGAATCATTTCACTCCTCGACTGGCATAGGACAACGCTGGCCGACGCGCGGGTTATTTAGCGCCTAGCCGCCGTGGGACCGCTACCAAGTTATATCCGCCGCGCTCCTAACATGGACCCCCGCCCAACGGGGGAGCCATGGACGTCGCAGCACTGCTCGGCAAACTCACACACCGCTCCGACCTGCGAGCGCTGACTAACGCCCTCGGCCACGAGACGCTGTGGCAGGACCTGCTCCCGGAGCACTTGCCGGTCCCCTGCGATGGCGCTGCCCTGATCGGGCGAAGCGGAAGCTTCGAATGGCTCGCTGTCGAGGGGTCACACGCCCCGGAACTCGCGGCGCGGCTCTCCGCCGCCCTGACGCTCCGGGGCCGCCTCGTGGGAGTACTGGGCTTGGACCCGGTCGCGAGGCACCTCGGCATCGCGATCACCGTGGAGCGAACGGTGAGCGCCACTTTCGCCCTGGACCAACCGCGCCAGCCGGAACTTGAGCGACTGCGGCGGCTGCTGGCTCTGCCCCCTGCGACCGGACTCGCATTCGCAGTCCGTGCGCTCGAAGTGCTGGAAGGAGAGGATGTCGGCAGAAGATTCTTCCAGGCCTTCCGCGGAGCGATGGACCGGATGGCCGCGGGGCTCTCCGGGCCCATTCGCGAAGCGGACCGTCGCGCGCTGGCGCTGGTTCAGCTCACCCGGGTGCTGTTTCTGTACTTCGTACAGGAAAAGGGATGGCTCGACGGTCGCCCTGACTTCCTGCGCAATGCAGTGGACGACGCCCTCGCAAGCCGCCGTCGGCTGCATCGGGATCTGTTTCGGCCACTCTTCTTTGGCACACTCAATCGGGAACCAGATCAGCGCGGGAGGGCTCGCAGCTTCGGGCGAATCCCCTTTCTCAATGGCGGACTATTCGAGCCCCACCCGCTGGAACAGGCATGGCGTGGAGACATCCCAAACGACTGCTGGCGTGAGGCCTTCGACAGGGTGTTTGAGCGGTTTCACTTCGCAGTCCGAGAGCGCCACGACCAAGCACGCATCGCGCCGGAGATGCTGGGACGGGTATTCGAGAGTCTGATGGCGCCAGAGGATCGCAGGACGAGCGGCGCCTTCTACACGCCCGCGCCGCTGGTCGAGCGCATGGTAGACGCAGCTCTGGTGGCGCTGGTGGGCGAACGACTGCATCTCGGTGCCGAAGCCGCGCGCGAGCGCCTTAGCCAACCGGACGACGAAGTACGCGGCCTCCTTCAGGAGTTGACCATTCTCGATCCCGCCGTCGGTTCCGGGGCGTTCTTGCTAGGCGCCCTCGAGCGACTGGCCGCACTCCGCACCGGTGAGGCCGCTCCCGCGCGACTGCGGCGCCGGATTCTGGAACGGAACCTCTTCGGCGTGGACTTGAACCCCATGGCGGTACGGCTGGCAGAGCTTCGTCTCTGGCTCGCTGTCATCGCGGTCGAAGAGACTGAGGATCCGGAACAGGTGGCTCCGCTGCCCAACCTGGATGGCCTGGTCCGTCAGGGCGATAGCCTCCTCGACCCTGCCGCCTCGCTCGCGAGCCTTGGCAGCCGGGCGCACCACGCCGCGGGGGAACTCCGCCGCCGCCGCGAAGGCTTCGTAATGGCGAGCGGCAGCGGGAAACGTGAGTTGCTCCGTCAGTTGCGGCGAGCAGAGCGACGGGCATTCGAAGAGTACCTGGAGCAGGCACGGCAGCGACTGGAGCAGCAGATCGCCGAGTGCCTGGCTGCGGCTCGCGCCCCCACACTGTTCGGTGAGCGGCGCGGCCTCGATGCCGAGCTCCGGCGACAGCTGTGCGCACTGCGCACCCGGATGACCGAGGCGCGACGGCTCGAGCGGCGACTCCGGCGGGAAGGTGAAGTACCCTGGTTCAGTTACGAGACTCAGTTCGGAGATGTGCTCGCACGGGGCGGCTTTGACCTCGTGATCGGAAACCCGCCGTGGGTGCGGGCCGAGCAGCTCCCCCACGGAGTTCGAACCCAGCTGAGCCGGCGCTATCGCTGGTGGCGCGCAGTCGGGCCGGGATTCGCGCATCAGCCAGACCTGGCGCTTGCCTTCGTGGAGCGCGCCGGGGAGTTACTGGCACCATCAGGGGTGATGGCGCTGCTGTTGCCGGCGAAGGTGGCCACCGCGTCTTATGCCCGGCCGATGCGCGGTGCCCTGGCTGAACGCGCGACACTGCACGCGCTGGCCGATCTGACCGACGATCCCGGGGCCACCTTTGACGCCACAGCCTATCCCACCGCGATCGTAGCGGCTCGGGCAGGGCCACGCCCGGAGCATGTAGTGCGTTTGACCCTCGAACGA
>CAVVHO010000009.1:0-97240 GCA_963748035.1 uncultured Gemmatimonadales bacterium
CGCCCTCGGTGCACTGGTTAACACGATGGTAAAGCTCGGGGTTGTGATTGTCGTCGGCACAGCGGAATTCCGTCGCCGCGCCGGACTCTACCTGCTCGGCTTAGCAGTCGCGAGCGGCATTGGCATCTGGGTCGGCGTACCCTAGTCTGTGGTCCGCCCGTCCGCCCGTCCGCCCGTCCGCCCGTCCGCCCGTCCGCCCGTCCGCGCGTCCGCCCGTCCGCCCGTCCGACCTTCCGCCTTCTTTCCCCTCCGCTTCAAGAGATCTTCATCAATGTTAGGCCAAGTTTTCCGGGTCTCGATCAGCGCTGGTATTCCATGGCCCCGACTCCCTTCCGCTCCGTCTTTCTCCCCCTCGATGGATCGACCTTCGCCGAACAGGCCCTGACTCTGGCAGTCGACCTCGCGCGGAAGGCGGACGCGATCCTCCAGGTCGCACTGGTGCACGATCCGGTGCCCGCGCTGACCGCGGCGTTCGACGTACCGGTGATTGATGCCCAGTTGGATCAGGAAGCTCGAATCCGCGAGCAGGACTATCTCACGCGCATCGAGAAACGGCTTGGCAGCAGCGCGAAGACACTCGTCACGAGCACGCTCCTCGACGGGCCGGTGGCAGCTTCTCTCCAGTCGCACATCGAGCGAACCGGCGCGGACCTGGTGGTGATGACCACCCATGGCCGGGGTCCGCTGAGCCGATTCTGGCTTGGGAGTGTCGCCGACCAATTGATGCGACGTCTGCGGGTCCCGATGGTGCTCGTACGTCCGACTCAGGGCTTGGTCGCTCCGGTGAGCATCCGGCGAATCCTGATAACCCTCGACGGGTCGCCATTCGCCGAAAAGGCGGTAGAGGCCGCTGAGGCGCTGGGCCAGCCGTTCGGGGCTGAGTACCACCTCCTGATGGTCCTCGAACCACCCCTGCCCATCGCGGATCCGATCAGCCTGATGACGGTACCGGTCCCAGCCGGGGCGGACAAGCAGCGCATCGAGATGGCCTGCAAGTACTTGGAAAGTCTCGCAGTGAAGATCCGGAAAGATGGATATACGGTGAAGACGCATGTGGTAGAGGGCTCCGCGGTTGCCCGGACGATCCTTGATCAGACCGAGGCGTTGGAGGTGGATCTGGTCGCGATTGCGAGTCACGGCGAGGGTGGGTTCCAGCGGTTGGTAATAGGGAGCGTGGCCGACAAAGTCATTCGCGGGGGAAGTCATCCGACTTTGGTGGTACGGCCGCCCGTGGAATGAGGGATGAGGGAATTGGAAGGAATGAGGGATTGAGCGATTGGGAGAATGTCGATTAGGGGACTGAACCACGTTCCCTTCAATTGCTCAATCCCCCAATCTCCCAATCCCCCAATCTCCCAATCCCCCCAATCTCCTAATCTCTAGAACTCCATTCCCTCCACCCGTTTCAGCCCCAGCCTGATCGGCACGATCGTCGCCGCGATGCAGATGGCGACTACCGCTACGAGCGATCCGATCATCCATGGCCCAGGGACTGGGTCGTATCCTTGGAGTTGCGCTTTCAGGAAGCCGAGCATCGGGGTGGCCTCGAGGACCATCACGACGCTCAGCAGCACGATCGCCGACATCATGTACACCATCCCGCCGAAGCCGGTCGGAATCTGGGCGGCGTTCTCGGTGTCGAATCGCGGGAAGTAGGCGCCGAAGCCGAGCGCCATGGCGCTGAGCGCAAAGGTGAGCAGGACGATGGTCCCGAGGCTCACGGCCATCATGATGGGTGAAGCCTGTAACAGGACGTTCGTGCTGAAGGTGATCAATACGGCGAGCACCAGCAGCGGGACCGTCCCCGTCCAGTACTTGCTCCACAACAGCGCCTTGAGATCGAGGGGGCTGGAGCGGAGCAGCCACATCTGCTTTCCTTCGAGTGAGACCGCGGGAAACACGAATCGCGCCGCGATGGCCGCCAACACGAATCCCGCGAGACCCTGATTCAAGAAGGCCACGATCGAGACCAGCAGCATCGGCACTTTCTCGCCTGAGAACAGCGGCAGTGACTTGATGTTGAACACATAGACCACCAGCAGGACGGCCAGCAGGATCAACTGGCTCCATTGCGATGTGTCGCGGAAGAACACCCGGATGTCCTTGAGCAGGAACTCCCGGCGCGCTGCGGGCATGCGGCGAAAGAGCCCGGTCACGATTGCCGACCAGCCTCGCCCGCGCACGAAGCGTTCGGCACCCTCCTGTGCCTTGGTGAACCCCGTGTGATACAATTTGCCGTGGAGCATGGCCCCCAGGACCACGAAGGCCGGGGCGCTGGTCAACAGGAGTGTGACCGGCAGCGGATCCGCAACCTGCCGCAACCAATTCATGATCATCTGGGTCGCCCACTCGCTCGGCAGGAATGGGCTGGTTGGCGCCTGCAGCACGGCGAGGTAGTCGAGCAGGTTGCGGACCCCGTCCGCCCGCGCCAGCTGCTCGGGTCGTACCAGCCGGAAGAGCAGTACCAGCAGCCCGCCCGCGCCAATGGCCACGAGGCTCAGGAGATCACGGGTCCGTCGGGCCGGGAAGACATTGACCAGGATCAGCGTGATCGAGGAGCCGAGCACGCAGGGAAGGATGAAGAACGGGACCAGCGCCCCGATGACTATTAGTGGAAAGAGCGGCCCGCCGTGAAACACCATCCCATAGGCCGTGAAGATGGGCACTGCCATCAGGACAACCATCCACGACGAGTGCAGCAGCGTCTCGCCCAGTTTGGCGAGGTACAGTCTGAGCCAGTCGGTCGGCGAGGAGATGAGGAGGTCGAGATCCTTTGCGAGATAGAACGTCGACAGTGCCGTGATCAGGTTGGAGAGCAGGAGCAGCGATGCGAACGACAGGAGAATGATTCCGAGCATCTTCCCCGCCAGCGGCACGCCGACTTCACTGGTGGACTGGATATAGCGCAGAATCCGAAAAGACAGTCCAAACACCGCCGCCCAGAAGCCCACGGCCACCAGGGCAAGCAGGAAGAACTTTCCGTTCCCCTCGGATTGCTGCTGTCGGAGGCGGTTGACGGCAGAGCGCCAGCGGGGGGTGGTGATGGTCTGCAGGGACGGCTGCGAGAGCGGGGGAACGGGAGAACGGGAGAACGGGAGAACGGGATCGATGGACCGCCCCGCGGTCATCTCATCGACCAATCCCCGTTCCCCCGTTCCCCCGTTCTCCCGTTCAACCATCGTCATCAATCCAGGATCGCGTCCATTTCCCGCTCAATGATCCCTCCCGTCAGCTTGAGGAACAGTTCCTCGAGCCGAGCGTCACCACTCACGGTCTGCTGCCGGACTTCCGCCATGCTGCCGCAAGCGAGGATCTTGCCCGAGGCGATGATGCCGATTCGGTCGCACATCTCTTCAACGGTATCGAGGGAGTGGGTACTCATCAGCACCGTACCGCCGCGTTCGACAAAGGCCCGGAAGAGGTCCTTGAGGAACTTCTGGCCCTTGGGGTCGAGCCCAACCATCGGCTCGTCCACCACGATCGCATCCGGCCGGTGGAGCAGGGCGCTCGAGATGATGAGTTTTTGCCGCATCCCGTGGCTGTAGCTCTCGATCAGTTCGTCCTTCCAGGTGGTCAACTCGAACAGGTCGAGCAGTTCGTCCATCCTGCGCTCGACCGGCTCCCCGTCCTGGCCGTACAGCGCCGCCACGAACCGCAGGAACTCCGCCCCCGTCAGCTTGTCGTAGACAAACGGCCGGTCCGGGATGAACCCCATCCGGGCCTTGGCCCGGATCGGATTCACGGCCAGGTCGTCGCCCGCGATTTCGATGGTTCCCGAGGTCGGCTGCAGAATCCCGGCGATCATCCGGAGTGTGGTCGTCTTGCCAGCGCCGTTGGGTCCCAGGAAGCCAAACAGCTCTCCGCGCCGGATCGCCAGATTGATTCCGTCCACCGCGGTGAACTTGCCGTAGCGCTTGGTCAGATTCGTCAGGCGGATCATGGCTGAGCCTCGAGGACTTCCAGTCGGAGCCGGCCGGCCCGGAGGGCCAGATCGATCAGTCGGGGCTGCCCACCAATGGCCAACCGCACGCGGCCGACCAATGCGTCCTTGCCCGTCACGGCGGGATCGAGCGGAGTCCAGCCTTGGTTCCGGTACTCGGCCCACGGCCGGAGTTGCCACCGACCGCTCATCAGGACGAGGCCCCACACCGGACGGGCGTCCAGTTCTGCGGCGCGGGCCAGCGCGACCAGCAGCAACACACGCTCCTCCGGGGTCCCGCTCCGGTGCCGTAGGGTGGCGCTGGCGCTGCGTGTCCCGCTCCCGTCCCGAAGTGTAATCGTGCGGTTCACCCACCCAGCGAGGGCTTGGGCGATCCGATCGGGCGTCCGTTCGTTCGGCGCAATCGCCGCGGCGGTCCGGATCACGGCTGAGTCAACAGCGATCAGCAACTCGACGGCGCCGGGAGACTCGTCCACACTGTCCTCGGCGGCCCGCGGCCTGATCGTGAGCGTGTCCTGGTTCCGTTCCTGCCACCCGCCAACGAGCGCGGGCACCACCGACGGCAGCGGGTCCGCGGGCGCCAAGTGGGCGAGGACGATCATCTCCTGACGCGGCGGGGAACTTCCCTCCACGAATGTATATCGCGGTGCGGTGACGCTCGTGTCCCAGAGCGGCGGCGGTAGCCCCCGGAAGTTCGTGTTGGCGATTTCGAAGGCCGTGCGGTCTAGCCGGGCGCCAAGCGCATGGTCCTCCCGCACCGTCATTCCGGCTGCGTCCACCCAGCTGGCGTGACCCAGACCGTGTTCGACCGCATCGATTCGCCAGGCACGCACAGTGTCGCTGTGGGCAATACGCCACCGCCCGAGCGTCTCGTTGTACTCGGCGCTGTCGGTGACCGTGAAGACCGACTCCGCCGCCACCGTCAGGTGCTCGATCCGCAGTTCTTCATCCAGCGGATCGTACACCTCGATGTTCAGCTTGCTACCGGGGCGGGGCAGCCCTCGGGATGCGGCTACCAGGGGCACCGCGCTCGGCAGCACGATCGGGCGACGTAGTCGCAACGACAGTGTTTCCGCCGGCTCGCCGCGGGGCGTGTTGATCACCGTAAGCAGGGTATCTCCGCTCACCACGCCGACAGCGGTCACCCGGCCATGTTCGCCGAGCATGTCGGACTGCCAGCGCATGAGCTGGAGTGCGCGGGTGTACATCGCTTCCACCCGGATGCTGGTGCGTCGTGGAGTTTTCGGTTGCAGCGAGGGAAGGTCGATCGTCAGCAGCTCCGTTACCCGGAGCCCTTCACCCATCGTATCCACGGCCACCGACGCAACCCCGTACTGGCGGTCCCCCAATCGGACGGTGCGAAAGGAGGCACCTGGGGGAACTGGCCAGCGCGGTACCTGGTCGCGTGGGGTCGCCTGGAGATAGTGCCGTTGTACCAGCCATCCCAGCGCCCCGAGCCAGCAGGTCAGGATAATCGCGGCCAGCGAGCGCCGGTTCACGGACTTCCGTTCTTGATGAAGGGCTCGACCGAGGCGCGTTGCTCGGGGCTTTCGACCACGATGTGCAGTTCGGCGGGGAATCCGGTGGACTCTGGGCGGTCGCGGAATGTCTCCACCAGCGCGACTGCTGCGTGCTCTGGAGACAGTCCGAAGCCGGAGAGTGCTGCGGCCACGGTTGTGAGCTGCCAACCCTCCGCGCGGTGCCACGCCGAGGTCAGTGCCCGGCGGACCGTGTCGCGGGTAACCGCTCGGTCATCGCTCTGGACCACCACATGCAGCACGAACTCCGCGGCCAGATCACCACCACTGGTGATCACCGCCGCCCCGACCTCAAGCGCAGCCTGAAGCCGACGCTCCGCATTGAATCGGTCGCCAGCCAATCGGTCGATCGTCTCGCTGACCTGGCCGACGGGGCGGAGATGTTCGTCCGCGGCCCGGACGACCGCATCCACTGGCAGGGCGAGGAGGGGCTTGTCGACGATCCTGATCATGCCTCGCCCGCCTCACGCGCGCGGCGGTACATCGCCTGGGCATCGTCGTACTTGCCCAGCCGATCGAGTACCCGGCCGAGCAGCCGGAAGATGCGGGCCTCCGGGGCAAGCTCCGTGGCTCTTTCCAGTGCCGCTCGCGCCCCGGCCAGATCTCCCGCCTGATTGAGGGCTTCGCCGAGGTAGAAGTGCCCGATGCCGTTCTGGGGCTCCAGTTGGAGTCCGCGGCCAAGGACCTCCGCAGCCTCCTTCGGGACGCCCTTTCGCCACAGGACCAGGCCCAGACTCAAGTGCCCCTGGACATGCTTGGGGTCGAGACGGAGCGCGCGGCGGAGGTCGGTTTCTGCCTCGCCGTATTGCTTGAGCCGACCGTGGATCGCGCCGCGCGAGACCAGCATGTTCACATCGTCGGGCGCGACCCGGAGGGCAAGGTTGAGCTGCTCGAGCGCTTCGGCCGGGTCACCGGTGGTCTCGAGCAAGGCCGAGAGGTTGTTGCGCGCCGCCACATGACCCGGCTCGACCGCGAGCAGTTCGCGATAGCGCTGGATCGCCTCGGCCACCCGACCCCGTGTCGCCGCCTCCACTGCCCGACGATAGAGCCGCTCCGCGGCTGACTCGTCGGTGCGCGGTTCGGTGGTAACAAGATCATCCTGCGGAACCGACGCGGCGAAAGGCCGGAGCGGATAGCCTTCATCCGGCGTCTCAGCCTCGAGGTCCCCCTCAAGCCCGAAGGTGCCAAACAGCTCGTCCAGCAGGGACTCGAGGCCGGTGGCGCGGGATCTGAAGCTTGTCATGTGAGGGGAAAGATAGTGACTAGCCTTGGCGGGGGCGCCTTCGACGCGGCGGGGGTGCTCGTTGCGCGAGCACGGCGCGAGTGGCTACCACGGCGGGGATATTTCGAGGCCTTCTTCCCGTCGCGCTCGCAATGCTTCCGCCCGCGCCGTTCGCGGAGCGAACCCCCGCCGACGCAAGTAACTCCGAGTGGTCACGAGGCTTGAATCGCCCCCCTCGCCCCACCTAGCTTTCGCGTCTTATGCCGGAAGAGTTCCTCGTCGTCCGCGGCGCCCGCGAGCACAACCTCAAGAACATCTCGGTCCAGATTCCCCGCGGAAGTCTGACCGTCATCACCGGCCTCTCCGGGTCAGGCAAGTCGTCCCTCGCCTTCGACACGATCTACGCGGAGGGTCAGCGCCGCTACGTCGAGTCGCTTTCCGCATACGCGCGCCAGTTCCTCGGCTTGATGGAAAAGCCGGATGTGGACTCGATCGAAGGTCTCTCCCCTGCCATCGCCATCGAACAGAAGACGGCGGGCCATAATCCCCGATCCACCGTCGGCACTGTCACCGAGATCTACGACTACCTCCGCTTGCTCTGGGCGCGGGTTGGCGTACCGCACTGCCCCAACGATGGCACCCCGATCGAACGGTCCAGCGCCAGCCAGATCACCGACAGCATCATCGGCTGGCCGGAAGGGACGCGCATCGAGGTTTTGGCCCCGTTGGTGCGCGGCCGCAAAGGCGAATTCCGTGAATTGTTCGACGAGGTCAGAAAGCGGGGCTTCGTGCGGGTGCGAGTGGACGGCGAGACCTACGATCTGAACGAGGTCCCTGCGCTCAATCGCCGCCAGAACCATGACGTGGCGGTAGTCGTGGACCGGCTCGTGGTCCGCCCGCAGGACCGTGGTCGGCTGGCGGATTCGATTGAGACGGCGCTCAAGGCGGCTGATGGGGTGGTTGAAGTTGTTGTGCATGGTGGAACGGGAGAACGGGGAACGGGAGAACGGGCGGCTAGCTCCCGTTCCCCCGTTGCCCCGTTGCCCCGTTCCACCACCTTCTCGGAGCGTTTCGCCTGTCCGGTCTGCGGCCTGTCGCTTCCCGAGCTTGAGCCACGCCAGTTCTCCTTTAACTCACCCTTCGGCGCCTGTCCGGAGTGCCACGGCGTCGGGCTTCGCCGGGAGGTGAATGCGGAGCTCATCCTGGGTGATGCGACCATCTCGATCCTCGAAGGCGTGGTGCTTCCCTGGGGCGAACCCTCGGGCTACCTCCGCAAGGTGGTCCTGCCCACCTTGGCGAAGGCGCTCAAGTTCGATCTCGGGCTGCCCTGGGGAAAGATCCCCGAGCCGGCGCAGAGAGCACTGCTTCACGGGCTGCCGGGAAAGAAGCTCAAGTTCCAGATCGAGGGAACCCGCAGCCGGGATGACTACGAGAGCGAGTGGGAAGGCATCATCGCCAACGTCTCGCGCCGCTACCGCGAGAGCTCAAGCGACGCGGTGCGTACTAGCCTGGAGCAATTCATGGTGGAAGAGCCCTGCCGTGCCTGCGGCGGCAAGCGGCTCAAGCCGGAGTCGCTGTCAGTGCACGTGGGCAGCAAGGGCATCGGCGAGGTCGTCGATATGCCGGTGTCGCATGCCTACGAGTTCTTTGCGGGGCTGCCGATCCGCGTGGACGGCGTCTCCAAGGGACTCGACCCCGAGGTCGCGGGACCGATACTCAAGGAAGTCGGTGATCGGCTGCGTTTCCTCCGGGACGTGGGGCTCGATTATCTCACCTTGGGTCGCTCGGCGGGCTCGCTGTCAGGCGGCGAAGCGCAGCGGATTCGGCTGGCGACGCAGATCGGATCCCGGCTCACCGGCGTTCTCTACGTCTTGGACGAACCCAGTATCGGGCTGCACCAGAAGGACAATGAGCGACTGCTCGCGACCCTCAGGGAACTCCGGGACTTGGGCAACACCGTGCTGGTGGTGGAGCACGACGAGGAGACCATCCGAATGGCGGACCACGTCGTGGATCTGGGTCCGCGGGCCGGCCGGTTCGGGGGTGAAGTGGTGGTCGAAGGCACCGTCGCCGAAATCCTCAAACACCGCACCTCACTCACTGCGCGCTACCTGCGGAATGAGCTGCGGATTCCAGTGCCTTCGGGCCGTCGCTCGGCGGTCTCGTCCCGGCGTCTGCGCCTCACGGGCGCCAAGGCGAACAACCTCAAGAACCTGACTGTGGACGTCCCACTCGGCCTTTTCGTCGCGGTCACTGGCGTGTCTGGGTCCGGCAAGTCCACGCTGGTGACGGATATTCTGTATCAGTCCCTGGCTCGCCACTTCTACCGCGCGAAGGTTATCCCCGGCCAGCACCGGTCGCTCGAGGGCCTCGAACTGCTCGACAAGGTCATCGACATCGACCAGAGCCCCATCGGCCGTACCCCGCGCAGCAATCCGGCCACCTACACCGGCCTGTTCACGCCGATCCGTGAGCTGTTTACGCAACTGCCCGAGGCCAAGCTCCGCGGCTATGGTCCGGGGCGCTTTTCGTTCAATGTGAAGGGGGGGCGCTGCGAGGCCTGCGAGGGCGATGGACTGGTCAAGATCGAGATGCACTTCCTGCCCGATGTCTATGTCCCGTGCGAGGTCTGCAAGGGCAAGCGCTACAACCGCGAAACGCTGGAAGTACGTTACAAGGGGCGGAGCATCGCCGAGGTCCTGGACCTCACAGTCGGGGATGCGCTGGAGTTCTTCGAGAACCAGCGGCGCATCTTTGAGAAACTGGACCTGTTGAACGACGTCGGGCTCGGCTACATCCACCTCGGCCAGGCTGCGACGACGCTCTCTGGCGGCGAGGCTCAGCGCGTGAAGCTGGCGACAGAGCTCACCAAGCGCGATACTGGCCGGACCCTCTACATCCTCGACGAGCCGACCACCGGGCTTCATTTTGAGGACGTGCGGTTGCTGCTGGAAGTGCTGCATCGCCTGGTGGACAAGGGCAACAGCGTCCTCGTCATCGAGCACAATCTCGATGTCATCAAGACCGCCGACTGGATCATCGATCTGGGACCCGAAGGCGGTGAAAAGGGTGGCGAGGTCGTGGCCCAGGGGACGCCGGAGGACGTGGCCCAATCAACGACGAGCCACACCGGAGCGTACCTAAGGAAGGCGTTGGGGTAGGACGGTACCGTACAAGTGCCAAAGTGCCAACACTGCCAAAATTCCGAGTGCCGGGTACCAAGGCCGAAGGCAGAGTGACGCCGGTCGGTCGCTCCGTCGGTCAGAAGTCAAAGGGCTGAGCAGCCATCAGCAATCAGCGTTTGGCAAGTCGATCGGCTGATGGCTGACGGCTCCCTGAAACGAACCAGCGACCAATCCGTCTCTACGAGAGCCCCTTTCTGGAGATCCACTTCCGTGTCTCGTTTCACCTTGGCTCTTCTCGCCCTTTCGTTGTCGCCGGCAGTGGCGTCGGGACAGGCCGCCGACTCCTCGCTCCTCTCCCTGCGCCGCATCTACGGATCCCCTGAATTTCGCCCGGAGCCGTTCGGTCCGGCACGGTGGTTGGCGCGGGGCGCCGCCTACACGACTCTGGAACGCTCGCGGGAGACTGAGGGCGGACAGGATCTGGTGCGCTACGACGTGACGACTGGCGATCGCACGGTTCTTGTCGCCGCGGCCCGGCTCAAGCCCGCCGGTGACACGATGGCGCTCACCGTTGAGGCGTACTCCTGGTCCAACGATGAGGGGCAACTCCTGGTCTTTACGAACTCCAAGCCGGTCTGGCGCCAGAACACCCGCGGGGATTATTGGGTGCTTGATCTCCGCACCTGGAGGTTGCGGCGACTCGGCGGCTCGACGGCCAAGCCATCGACCCTGATGTTCGCCAAGTTTTCTCCCGATGGCCGGCGCGTAGGGTACGTCCGGGAGAATGATCTCTACGTGGAAGACCTCGCGACCGGGCGAATCATCCGGCTTACCCGCGATGGGTCCCGCACCATCATCAACGGAACCTTCGACTGGGTTTACGAGGAGGAGCTGGACGATCGGGACGGCTGGCGCTGGAGCCCCGATGGGCGCACCATCGCCTTCTGGCAACTCAATGCAGACTCCGTCAAGAATTTCGATCTGCTCAACAACACCGATTCCCTCTACGCGCAGGTCGTGCCGGTGCAGTACCCCAAGGCCGGCGAGTCCAACTCCGCAGCCCGAGTTGGTACCGTGCCCGCGGTCGGCGGACGGATCACGTGGTTTCAGGTCCCTGGCGACCCGCGCAACAACTACATCGCGCGGATGGAGTGGGCCGAGTCGAGCGACGAGGTGCTCATCGAGCATCTCAACCGGCTGCAGAACACCAATACGGTCTACCTGGGCAACCGGACCACGGGAGTCGTACGGCCGGTTCTCGTGGAAAAGGACAGCGCCTGGGTGGACGTGGTGGACCAGATCACCTGGCTGGGGGCGGGGAAGAGCTTCATTTGGCGGAGTGAACGGGATGGATGGGCGCACCTCTACCGGGTCTCTCGCGACGGCAAGACCCTGACACTCCTAACGCCCGGTGCTTACGACGTTGCCGAGGTTGCTGCGGTGGATGAGGCGGGGGGCTCGCTCTACTTCACGGCTTCCCCGGACAATCCATCCCAGCGGTACTTATATCGGGCAGGGCTAGACGGGACTGGCACCGCAGAGCGGGTGACCCCGGCGGAGTTGACGGGAACCCACACCTATAACGTCGCGCCCAACGGTAAGGCCGCGTTCCACAGCTACTCCCGCTTTGGAGTGCCTCCCATCACCGAGCTGGTTCAGCTGCCAGGACATCAGGTCTCCCGTACACTCGTGGCGAATACTCAACTCAAAGGCCGCATCGCCGCGGTCCAGAAAGGGCCGGTGGAGTTCTTCCAGGTTGATGTCGGGAACGGTGTGAAGCTCAACGGCTGGGTGATGAAGCCGCTCGACTTCAATCCCAACCAGAAGTATCCGCTGTTCTTCACCAACTATGGCGGCCCGGGATCACAGACGGTGCTCGACGGGTGGGGTGGGTCGAACTATTTGTGGAATCTCTATCTGACGCAGAAGGGATACCTGGTCGCGAGTGTCGACAACCGGGGGACCGGCATGCGCGGCCGCGAGTGGCGGAAGATCGTCTACCGGCAACTCGGGGTGGTCGAAACCCAGGACCAGGCCAATGCCGCGCGGGTGATGGGGCGCTGGCGATATGTGGATTCGACCAGGATCGGCGTCTTCGGGTGGAGCTATGGCGGCTTCATGAGCTTGAACGGGCTATTCCAGGCGCCCGATGTCTACCGCATGGCCATTGCGGTCGCGCCGGTGACGCATTGGAAGTTCTACGATAACATCTACACCGAGCGCTACAACGGCCTGCCGCAGGACAACAAGGAAGGCTACGACAAGGGCTCACCGCTCAGCTACGTGGACCAGATGCGAGGACGACTCCTCCTGGTTCACGGCACCGGCGACGACAACGTCCACTACCAGAACTCCGAGTCGCTCCTGAATATGCTGGTCGCGGACAACAAGCAGTTCGAGTTCATGAGCTACCCCAACCGAAATCACGGGATCTTCGGCGGCAACACCACCCTGCATCTCCGCGAGCTGCTCACCCGATTCATCGATGAGACGCTGGGCCCTCCCCAGATGCGGCCGGCTCCTGCGGGGGATGCGGCGCTGACAAACTAGGCGACTGGCGATTGGTTCAACAACAGGCGACAGGCGATAGGCGATAGGCGAGAAACAGCGGGCGACGACCCAGCGACTCGTAACCACCTGTCGCCTATCGCCTGTCGCCTTCTTTCCCCCACGCCGGGCCTCCACCTTAGATCAGCTCCACCTCCCGAATCTCCCCGAGGCTCATGGAGATCTCAGTCGAATCGTCGCCGAGTGGGTGGAGATAGACCTCATGCGCGGTGAGGTGGGTGTCCACGCTAGTCGGGACGCCCATGACCTCCTGACTCGTGGTGGTCACGATCCGCACGGCAAGCTCGTGACTGCCGGCGTACCCGAGCGCGGCGACAATCTGCTCGTAAGTCATCCGATCCTCCATGCGCGTGTGCCTGGGGCACAATCTATGGCCAGCGGGCGGAGTGAGGGAGAGCGGTTCCCGTTCCCCTTTCCCCTTCCCGGTGGTTTTCACCTTTCACGGCCCTCTCCCGGCTAGTACCTTCTTCGTCATGGTCTCTCTCCTCGACATTATCGGCCCCGTCATGGTCGGGCCGTCCTCGTCTCACACCGCGGGAGCGTGCCGGATCGGGCTCTTTGCCCGTGGGCTCGTGGGTGGACAGCCCGAGTCGGCGAAGGTTGAATTGCACGGCTCCTTTGCCAGAACTGGTGTCGGCCACGGGACCGATCGGGCCATTGCTGGTGGCCTGCTCGGCTACTTCCCGGACGACGAGCGGCTGCGGGAGAGCATCGAGCTTGCCGAGGCGGCCCAGCTCACGCTGACCTTCGCGAACGTCAAGCTGCGCGGGAACCAGCATCCGAATACGACCCGGATCACGGTGCGACGTGGCACCCAGGAGGTGGTCGTGATCGGTTCGTCTCTCGGCGCCGGTCGAATCCTCATCACCCAGATCGACGGGTTTGCTGTCGAGGTCACCGGGGCGTTTCCAACTCTGGTCTTTGTCGCCCAGGACGTCCCCGGCATCATCGCGGCGGTGAGCACGGCGCTGGCGAAGCAGGGTGACAACATCGCCACCATGAGGGTCTCCCGGCGGCAAAAGGGAGGCGACGCGATCCACATCTACGAACTCGATCAGCCCGCCAGTCCGCAGGCAATGGAAGCCATCCGGGCAATCCCTGCCGTGAGCATGATCCGTTCGATTCCGAGGATTGCCTGATGTTCGACTCGCTGGTCGAGGCGGTGGAGCAAGCGGAGGCGCGGGGGATCTCGCTCGGGGAGCTGGCGCTCATCACGGAAACCGCGGAGGGCCTGCGCACTCGGGCACAGGTGGAGGCCGCTCTTGCGCGTGCCCTTGAGGTGATGCGACACGCGGTTGCTCGCGGACTGGTTGGTGACCTGAAGAGCGTCAGCGGCCTGGTTGGCGGCGACGCGGCGAAGCTTGACCGGCCGGTGGGCCCGCTCTCCGGAACCGTCTTCACCGATGTTCTCGCCTCCGCGCTGGCGGTGCAGGAAGTGAACGCGGCCATGGGCGTGATTGTCGCCGCGCCGACCGCTGGTGGCGCGGGGGTCCTGCCCGGCGTGCTGCTCGGGCTCGCCAAGCATCGTCCGGTTTCGGATGAGTCCCTGATCCGGGCGCTGGCCGCAGCGGGGTTGGTGGGTGCCGTAGTAGCGGTCCGGGCCTCCCTCTCCGGAGCCGAGGGCGGGTGCCAGGCGGAGACCGGTGCCGCGGCCGGGATGGCAGCGGCGGCGGGCATCGAGCTGCTTGGCGGCACGCCGACCGAGGCCGCTCACGCCGTCGCCCTCACCATGCAGGGGACGCTCGGTCTGGTATGCGATCCCCTCGGGGGGCTGGTCGAAGTGCCCTGCGTCTACCGCAATGCAACCGGCGGCGCCATGGCCCTCGCGGGGATCGAGATGGCCCTCGCTGGCGTACGCTTCCCGATCCCGGTGGACGAGGTTATCGACACCATGGGAGAGATCGGCCGCACGATGGACGTACGGTACCGTGAGACGGCTGGCGGCGGACTCGCGGCGACCCCCACCGGTCGGAAGCTGGCTAAGGAGCGCTTGGTACAATTGAAGGGGAGGAAGCAATGAAACATTCTGAAACGTCACCGCGTACGAGGCCTTGCCGCTCCGAGGCCGGAGTGGTCGAAGCCTTGGAGATCCTGACAAAACAAGCACAATGACCACAGCCGTCTTGCAGGGAGCCGGAGTTCAGGGTGGCCCACCCGTCGGCGTGATTATCGTCGCGATCCTGGGCAGCATCCCGATCATCGGAATCGTGGGGTGGACGGCGGTGAAGATCTTTGGGCCAATTGGGCAGGCATTCAGTCGCCGGCTGTCGGGGGGCGGGGACAGTCAGCTGGAGAGTCGGGTTGATGCCTTGGCGGAGGAGCTGGAGCAGGTGAGGGCCCAACTCGCCGAGACCCACGAACGGCTGGACTTCACGGAACGGCTGCTCGCGCAGGGCCGGCATCCCGATCAATTGCCGGGGAAGTCATGAACTTCGAGGCCCTGATCCCGATCTTTGGGATGCTGACCGGGACGGTCATGACGGGGGCGGTCGTGTGGGGCATTGTGCAGATCGTTCGGATCCGGACCCATGCTTCGCAGTCGACTCCCGAACTTGCCGGAGAGGTCGCCGCGTTGCGCGATCAGGTGGACTCCCTTCAGCAGCAACTGCTGGAGACGCAGGAGCGAATCGACTTCACCGAACGGCTGCTGACCCGGGGCCGCGGCGATCGTGAGGAGCACTGATGGAGGACATCGTCGCGCTGGTCATGATATTCGGGTGTGGGATGGTGGCGATCGTGGCCTTCAGTCCTCTCGGCAAAGCCATCGCCGAACGGATTCGGGGTCGGGTGGAACCGGAGTCCACCACGGACCCGGCGCTTTACGAGGAGCTGGAACGGATGCGGGCAGATCTGGCCGAGCTGCACGAGCGGGTGGATTTTACTGAGCGACTGCTTGCCCGCGCGCGCGAGCGGGAAGCCCTCCCGGGAGCCGAGTAAATGGAAGGCGTTCTCTTCATCGTGATCGTTTTTGGCGGCGGGATGCTGATGGTGCTGTCGAAATCGGAGATCGGACGGGCGCTGGCCGATCGGATTCGGGGCGAAGGCGCGACGGGCCCTACGGACCCCGGACTAGTAGAAGAGGTGGAGCGCCTGCGGTTGGAGGTTGGCGAGCTCCAGGAGCGGATGGACTTCGCCGAGCGCATGCTTGCGGCCAAGCGGGAGGGGGAACGCCTTCCCGGAGCGACCTCATGATCCTGACCCAGATTCCGGCGCCGCCTGCTCCGCCTACACCCCCCACGGTGATCGTGCAGGGACCGGACATGATGCCGCCCTTCTGGATGACGCTTCCGCCACAGGTG
This sequence comes from uncultured Gemmatimonadales bacterium, assembly GCA_963748035.1. Lineage (GTDB taxonomy): Bacteria > Gemmatimonadota > Gemmatimonadetes > Gemmatimonadales > GWC2-71-9 > JADJOM01. The sequence goes on from CAVVHO010000009.1 coordinate 15,693, forward strand.
ACGGTGCTCATCGTTCTGGCGGTCGTCGCGGGCTGTGTGGTGGTGCTGTACCCGCTGATGCGGGCGCTGGGACGCCGCATCGAGGGGCGCAGCGCCGGACTTGATCCTGCCTTGCGGAGCGAGGTCGAGAATCTCCGGTCGAGGGTTGGGGAGCTGGAGGTGCTGCAGCACCGGGTCATGGAGCTCGAGGAGCGGGTCGACTTTGCTGAACGGCTGTTGTCGCAACGGCGTGAGGCCGAGCGCCTGCCTGGCTCGCGAAGCGATCCATGACCTTCAAGATCGTCGGTCTCGACTGGTTCGATTTCGTGGTCCATGGCATCGTCACGATCGCGGGTGGCGTCGCCCTGGACGCACTGCTCGGGGGGAGGGCCACCGACGTGGCCATCGGCGTCTGGCTCGCCGCTTCGGCTATCGTGCTCGGCTATCGGCGGAAGCGGGCGTTGGCGGTGGAGGAGGCAGCTCCAGTGGACAGCACGCGGCTCAACCTGCTCGAGGATCGGGTCGCGGAGCTGGAGGCTCAACAGGGCCGGGTGTACGAGCTGGAGGAGCGGCTGGACTTCACTGAACGGATGCTTACACAGCAGCGGGAGCGCGAATCAGCCCGCCTGCCGGCCCACGGTGGAGACGGTTGACATGGGCGATGGCATTGGGGACTTCGCGTTTTGGCTGGCCGTCGGGTTCTTTTCGCTCGGGGTCAGTTTCGGGCCGATAGGCCGGGCCGTCGGGCGGTGGATCGAGTCGAAGTCTCGGCCACAAGGCCTCTCCCCGGAATGGGAGGATCGGCTGGCGGACACGGACGGCTTGGAGCGCAGGCTTGGCGAGGTCGAGGAGCGTCTCGATTTTGCCGAGCGGCTGCTGGCGCAACAGCGCACACATGTACTCGACGATGTCGACACGCCGCCGGAGCAACTCCCGGCGGCACGCTAGCCCGCTCGGAGCGGTCAAGGAGAGGCCGTGGAGTTTGAAACGCTCTTCAAGGTGATCGTGGCAATCGCAGCGACGGTGGCGATACCCGTCGCCGCCTATGCAGCGGTCGCGGCCACCCGGACGATTTGGGGACGACCCGCGGACGCCGAATACTGGGGCTCTGACAAGGCTGTGCCGAGGACATTGAGGCTCTGAAGGAGCGGCTTCACACGCTGGAGTCGGCCGAGGCTCGGGTTCAGGAGCTGGAGGAACGACTGGATTTCGCGGAGCGACTGCTTGCCCAGCAGCGGGATCCATCGCGGCTCGGCGCCGGAGAACAGCGATGATCATGCTCAATCTGGTCGCTGCGTTGTCTCCCGAGGAGACCAAGACGATCGGCATCGTGGCCGTGATGGTTTTCGCAGTTCTCGGCGCATTGCTGTACCCGATAGCCCGGGCATACGCCCGCCGGCTCGAGGGTAGCGCTCCGACCGCAGGATTGCGGGAGGAAGTGGCGGACCTCTCTGCGCGGCTGGAAGCGCTGCAGCACGGTCAGGAGCGGATGGCGGAACTGGAGGGGCGGCTGGATTTCGCCGAACGGGTTCTGGCTGAACAGCGAGATCGCGAGCCGCGGGCCGGTCTGAAGGGTGGCCCAGGATGATGGTGGTGCTGCTGCCCATTTCGCCCGAGGAGTTGAAAGTCCTGGCGGCTCTGCTCTGCGTTCTCATTGCGACCGCCTTTGCCGCAAAGCTGCTGATGCCGATCACCCAGGCGCTCGGGCGCCGCTTGGGGGCGAAAGCGGGCGACGAAGGGGTGAGGACTGAGCTGGAAGACCTTCGAGCTCGGGTGGTGGACCTAGAGGTGCGGGAAGGCCGGATGCTCGAGATGGAGGAACGACTTGATTTCGCCGAACGCTTGCTCGCCCGAACCCTGGAGCGGTCGCTGGAGGACAGCGATACACCTCCCGAGGCGCTTCCGGCACCCAGGTAGCGCGGGAAGGCTTGGTGGGAGCCTGCCGGGTGAGATTGGCTGGTTAGATTGCTGGTAGCGTGGGCCGGGGGCCATCTGGTTGCCCGAATTCCCGTGGAGGCCGGTGGATGAAGACGAAAGAAGACATCGAGAGCTTCCTCGATCGGCTGGACAGCGGCAGCGCCGAGGTCGAGGAACTGGAGGCTGGGATCTGGATGGTACGCACCGTTGCCGGTGCGGAAGTACTGGTCCAGTTCGCGCCGCCGGTGGTGATCCTTCGGGTGGGAGTGATGCCGCTTCCTACCGGAGTGAAGAAACAGGCCGAGTTGTTTCGCGCGCTCCTGGCGTACAATGCACGTGAATTGGTGCATGGAGCCTACGGGCTGGATGGTGATCGGGTCGTGCTGGTGGATACGCTGGAACTCGAGAATCTGGATTTCAAGGAATTCGAAGCGAGCTTCGATTCACTGACGCTCGCACTGGCCACGCACCTGGGCGCGCTCGCGCCGTACCGGGAGTAAGCATGGGGATCTTCGATCGCCTCTCGACGCTGATTCGGTCGAACCTGAACGACCTCATCTCCCGGGCTGAAAACCCCGAGAAGATGCTGAACCAGCTGATCGTGGACATGAAGAGCCAGCTGGCCAAGGCGAAGCAGCAGGTCGCATCCGCCATTGCGGATGAGAAGAAGCTGCAGGCCGACGCCGAGTCGCTGAAGAAGCAGGCGGAGGACTGGGAGCGCCGGGCCATGCTGGCGGTGCAGGAGGGCCGCGACGACCTGGCCAAGCAGGCGCTGCTGCGCTACAACGAGTCGCTGCAAGGCGCCCAGCAGCTGCACGAGACGTGGGTCAAGCACAAGGCCGAGACCGAGAACCTGAAGGGCTCGCTGCGGCAGCTCAACGACAAGATCGAAGAGGCCAAGCGGAAGAAGAATATTCTCATTGCCCGGGCGCGTCGCGCAGAGGCGCAACAGCGTATCCAGGAGACGATGTCCGGGATGTCCGACAAGTCGGCCTTCGAATCGTTCGAACGGATGACCGAGAAGATCGAGCAGCAGGAGCGCAAGGCCATCGCCGCCGCCGAATTGCAGAACGAGTTCTCTGGCGACGCCCTGTTGCAGCAGTTCCAAGCGCTGGAATACAAGGGTGCACCCGACCAGCAGCTGCTCGAGCTGAAGGCCAAGATGGGGCTCATCGGCCCAGGCGGCGGTCCAGCCAAGCGGCTCCCGAAGGGCGACACGGTCGACGCCGAGCTGGTGGACGACGACGAGGGCGACAAGAAGTAAGGCGAAACGGGAATCAGGGAACGGGGAACGGGGCCGACAACTCGACCCCGTTCTTGTTTTCATGGTTCCTTCCCTCGGCTTTTTCGCTTAGGTTTGTCCGCCGTCACGGAGTGTTCCCGTTCTCCCGTTCCCCGTTCCCCCACCCCCATGCACGGCACCCGCTTCCTCATTCTGGCCGACGGCGAATTCGGCCCGCTGACCTCCAAGACCGCGAACTCGGTGATCCGCTATCTGCCGGATCGAGTCGTGGCCGTAGTGGATCGGCAGACCGCGGGTCGTACCGTGCAGGACGTGCTCGGCATCGGCGGGGCGATTCCAATCGTTGCCAGCATGGCGGAGGGTCTGGCGCGGAAGCCGGATGCGATACTGATCGGCATTGCCCCGGTCGGCGGCCGGCTCCCGGATGAATGGCGGCAGTGGCTGCTCGCGGCCATTGATCAGGGCTGCACCATCTGGAGCGGACTTCACACATTCTTGAGCGACGACCCGGCGTTGGCGGAGCGGGCTCGCCAGAAGGGCGTCGAAATCCACGACCTCCGTCGGCCGCCGGCCAACCTGCCAGTCGCTTCGGGCAGGGCCAAGGCGGTTGATCCGTTCGTGATCCTGACGGTCGGCACCGACTGCAACGTGGGCAAGATGACGAGCCAGCTGCAGATCACGAAGTCGCTCAACGCCAGCGGCGCGCGTACCCGATTCGTGGCGACGGGGCAGACCGGCATCATGATTGAAGGCTGGGGCATCGCGGTGGATGCGGTCGTGGCAGACTTCATCGCTGGCGCCGCCGAGTGGCTGGTGCTTGAGGGGAGCAAGAACGCCGACATTGTTCTGGTCGAGGGGCAGGGAAGTCTCAATCATCCGGGTTACTCGGGTGTGACCTGCGGGCTGCTGCATGGCTCCTGCCCGGACGCCCTGATCCTCTGTCACCAGGCAACCCGTGAATACATCGGCGACTACCGCAAGGCAGCCTGGCTGAGGATCCCGCCGCTGAGCGAGTATGTCCGGTTGTATGAGACGGTCGCGGCGTTCGTCCACCCGACCCGCACGATCGGCATCGCGCTCAATACCTACGATCTCGACGACGCGGCGGCGCGCGCGGCCTGTGAAGCCGCCAGCCGGGAAACGGGCCTGCCGTGCACCGACCCCGTGCGCTTCGATCCGGCGCCGTTGGTGGAGGCGGTGCTGCAGGCGCGCGAGACCTATCTCGCCGCGCGCCGCGTCCGGCCGGTGGGACAACCGGCCTGAACGACCGTCCGTGCCAGAGGTCTCCGAACTTCAGATTACCGGTCTGGCCAAGACCTACCCGGGCCCCCCGCCGGTCGAAGCGTTACGAGGGATAGACCTCGAGGTGCGCCGGGGAGAAATCTTCGCGCTACTCGGTCCCAACGGCGCTGGGAAGACCACCACGGTGGGTGTCTGCACTACCCGCATCCGACCGACCGCGGGCCAGGTTCGAGTCGGTGACTTCGATGTGGCGAGACAGCCGGCCGCAGTCAAACGCCGGATCGGCGTCGTGACTCAAGGCAACACGCTGGACCGCTCCTGCACCGTTCGCGAGAATCTCTACTACCATTGCCGCTATTTCGGATTGACGTCCAGCGACTCGGCCCGCCGATCCGACGAGCTGCTCACCACCCTCCGATTGTCCGACCGGGCCCAGGCGATGGCCGTCACGCTCTCGGGGGGTCTCGCCCAGCGGGTGCAGATCGCCCGGGCAGTTGCTCACCGACCTACGATGCTCTTTCTGGACGAGCCAACCGCGGGGCTGGATCCGCAGAGTCGACTCGCGCTGTGGGAGCTGGTCAGCAGCCTCCGGGCCGATGGCTTGACGGTCCTGCTCACGACCCACTACATGGAAGAGGCCGATCGTTTGAGCGACCGTGTGGCCATCATCGATCACGGCAAGGTGCTCGTGACCGGAACTCCGGCCGAGCTCAAGCGAGGGCTAGGCGCGGAGACGGTCGTGGACATCCAGGTCGAACGGGGAGAAGAGCAGCTGCGTGCCGCATTGCTGGCGCTGCCGAATGTGCGGGACGTTCAGGCAACTGACCCCGGGCTCCGAGTGCTGGCCCAGTCGCGCGAAGGCTTGCTTCCAGGGTTGGTGGAGGCGGCCATGCCCTACGGTCTCCGCGATGTGAAGATCCATGAGCCTACGCTGGAAATGGTGTTCATTCAACTGACGGGACGGGATCTGCGTGAGTAGCGCGTCGAGCGGGGAAGGCGGACTGCCGAGCGTGGGAATTTATCTCGCGTGCCTGTGGGGAATGGTCCTGCGCGACCTCACGGTTCTGCGGCGGAACTTCTTCCCGTTCGTGACCCGTACGGTCATGAATCCGCTGCTGTTCGTCTTTGTATTCACCTATGTGTTTCCGCGGATCGGCCAGACGTTCCAGAGCCCTGGCAGTGCCGTCAGCTACGCGACGATCGTCGTGCCTGGCCTGGTGGCGGTCGGGATGGTCTTCACCGGGATCTCCGCGGTCGCGCTGCCCCTCTCGATCGAGCTGGGCGGCACCCGGGAGATCGAAGACCGAGTGCTGGCGCCCGTGCCGGTCGAACTGGTCGCGGTGGAAAAGCTGGTCGTGGGTGCGGTGCAGGGCGTCATCGGAGGTCTGGTCGTGTTCCCGCTGGTGTATCTCGTGCCGGCCGCACCGGTCGCCGTTCGCGTGGCGAGTTGGCCGCTGCTGATCGCAGTCGTGCTCCTCGCCAGCCTCACGTCCGGCGCCCTGGGCTTGGCGCTTGGCACCATCGTTCGCCCTCAGCATATCGGATTGATGTTCGCGGTTGTCGTCGTCCCAATCACCTTCCTCGGCTGTGTGTACTACCCCTGGGCGATGCTCCACCCCATCCGATGGCTGCAGGTTCTAGTGATGGTCAATCCGCTGGTGTACATGAGCGAGGGACTCCGCGCCGCGCTGACGCCGGATCTCCCCCACATGCCGCCCCTCCTCTTTCTCGGTGCCCTAGCCGCCGCGGCCATGATCCTCGGTGCGATAGGCGTCCGCGCCTTCGTTCGCCGAACGCTGAGTTAGGCCATGCCCCGCCGCTGGCGGGAGTTTCTATCGGCGACTCTCCTCAGGTTCGGGACGCTGGCGGGGATGCTGGTGCCGATGGTTCTTCGCTAACGTAGAGTGCGCAGCTGGCGCGCTGTGGTCGGTCAACCCCGGCATTCGTACTCCCCTGACCTAATGCGGTCCATTCGCTCCCGGTTGTATCGGGACCAATCGATGTTGCTCCTCCAGGTATAGGTAGGGCACGCGGTCCGGGGCGATAGCCATGAGCCGACGGTTGTCGTCTCCCCGGTCGTAGACGATCCAGGCTTGGGCTGACTGGTAATCCGGTGGATTGGCGATCAGGCTGAAGTGCATGACGTGATTCGGCCCGTACCGGACGAATACGATGGATCGCCCCGGGAGGGCCCTCACCATGTCACGAAACAGTGTCTGATCGTGGGTAACACCCCGCTCGTAGCGCCCAATACCGATGAGGCGCCTGGGGAGTGCCACCATGAGCCCAAGCGAGGCGATTATCAGGACGAGCGACCGGCGAGCGGCGGCCGTGGGTCGCGATTCCGCCGAGGATGCGATCCCGAGTACCCAGTCGATCAGTCTCCCGACCCCCAGGGCGGCGAGACAGGCCAGGACCGGGAACCCCTCCTCATAGTAGAGAATCCACTCTGGTGGATGGGCGTACGCGAGGTGTCCGAGGAGCAGGATGGCTGTACTCAACGCCGCGAACAGTGCGGTGGCCGGGGCTCGAAACAGTCCGAGCAGAATGAGGGCGCCGAAAAGTGCCGGTGCGCCGTTGCTGAGGCCGGAGAGCAGGTAGATGGTGCGGTCGGCAAGGGTCGCAGGAATGCGCGACACCGTGTGCGACTGGTGTATGGCTTCGAAGTACTTGCTGAACGCCACCATGTCCGGTGCGAGTGAGACGAGCGGCTCGCTGATTCGGAGCCCGAACCCCATGCGGTCAAACGGCAGGTAGGCGGTCGCGTATCTGGTGTAGGGTAGCTCCAGCCACTGCCCGGTCACCAATCGATTGTGTATCGGGAGCAGGAGCAGGATCAGCGACCCCGCTGCTACGGTGATGCCGAGCCCCCGCCAGGCGCGCTCGGCAATCACGTCTCTGAGCAAGACCACACCCAGGGGTAGAGCGTACAGCAGTGCGGTGAAGGGCCGGGTAATGGCCAACCATCCCAGGACCATGCCGAGCAGGACGAGATGAGGCATGCGCCGGTCCTCACGCCAGTTGAGCAGGGCCCACCACCCGATGAGCCAGAGTGCCGAGGTTAGGGTTTGAGAGAAGTAGCTGACGTGCAGGAAGAGATTCGCGGGGGCGAGCGTCCAGATGACCGTTGCCAGCAGAGCAACCGGCCCACCAGCGACACGGCGCGAGAGCTGAAAGAGCAGCCCGCCCGTGATCCCCGCCAGCGTGATCGGTATGAGGGCCGGGGCGCCGAGCCAGATTCCCGGCACCATTGCGAGCGCGAATCCGGGCGGATACTTCGGCGCAAGCACCGGTGACACGAAGACATGGAACTGTTCGAAGAACTCGCGCAGCGGGGCGGGTGCGCCTGCGACTACTCCATGTGCGAAGAGCCGGGCCTGCAACAGGTACGCTGCCTCATCATGATAGATCGGCACAGGATCGAGCGACCCCCACACGTAGCCGACGCCCAGTGCGCAGGCGAGGCCAGCGATCCACGGTGCCATCGCGCCGTCGAGGAGAGCCCGTACGCTGGTGAGATTCGGTTCGCGCCGTGGCCACCTCGCGATGAGGGCGGTCAACAGGAGCAGCAGGCCCAGCGCGACCCATGCAGGAATTCTCACGTAGGGCTTTCGAGGGCGTTGAGGCCCAGACGGGCAAGAAAGTGGAGCGATCGATCGAAGAGTAAGGTGGCAGGCCAGGGATAGAGATCGAGTCGCTCCTCCCAAGACTCCACCTGAGCTCCGATGGCGGCGATAGCGCCCTCCCAGCGAGCTCGGGGCCAATAGGCATAGGGGAGCGCGACGCCGTGGGCGGAGTTGCCGACCCAGTCCATCAGCCGGAGCGTTTGTCGGTCGAACCAGTTGGCTTCGAGATGGTCCTTGACCACGATGGCCTGCCGCGCGACCCGGGCGGCCTCCTGAAGCATTTGATCCGCATGGAGGGTGTGGTGGAGAACATCCACGAAGAGCACCGCATCCACTTCACGGTTTCCGACGGGGAGAGTGTGACCGTCGAAGGCGCGAACCGGGATCGCGGTGTGGGGGCGGATCAGGACGTCAACGCCAGTCAGGGTCAGGTCTGGCCGGACGTCGAGAATGGCGCGCGCCATGGCACCGTCGCCACAGCCCACGTCCAGCACGGAGGCTCCCTGCGGAAGCTGCTTGGCGATTCGGCTCGAGAGCAATCGGACCCGACGCGGTGACACCAGGTGTCCGTGGACCGAGCCCACCAGGTTCATCGGCGCTTGAGCCCGAGGATGCTGAAGAAGAAGCTGGAAAGGACCGCCTGGACTCCCAGGGTCACGAGCAGGGTTCCCGGAATCACCCAACGCATGGTTTGGCTGTAGTCGAGGGGGCCGAAGTCACGGGCCACCCATTCGGCGACCGCAACGCCGATCAGGGAGACTCCAGCTATCGTGGCAACCGCTCCTGCGAGGAGGCCGCGTTCGAGAGTAAAGATCTCGAATAGCCGAACCATTCGGCGGTCGAAGGGCAGGAGCCCTTCGGTGATGGCGAATGTCTTGGTGAGAAAAGCGAACAGGAAAGCCTGAAAGCCGCAGATGATCATCAGGCTCGCCACCAGCAGGGTGTGGACGCCGAACTCCACCCGCCCCAGATGCGCCTCCGGTAGGGCGATAGCGTATCCCAACACCCCCAGCAGCCCGAGTGCCGCCCCTGGCACGAGGAACAACCAGCGAGGACTGAAAAGCAGAAAGAAGCGCAGGCTTCGCCACCCGTCGCGGAAGGTCCGCAGGTGGGAGCGCCGCCCTTCCCGACCATCGGGCCAAAGGGTAATCGCCACCTCCCGGATCGGTGTCCCCGCCAAGGTGGCCTTGATGATCATTTCAAGAGCAAACTCCATCCCGGTGCATCGGAGATCGAGTCGAGTGGGGAGGTCGGTCCGGAATGCCCGCATGCCGCAGTAGATGTCGTGAATCGGCGCGTGAAACCAGGAACGGGCCAGCGCCGAGAACATGGGGTTTCCCCAAACCCGGTGCAGGAACCTCATCGCGCCTGGCTGTATCGTGCCGCCGCCGGCCGGAAGTCGGCAGCCCTGAACCAGTTCGGCACCCTTGGCGAGTGGCGCGAGGAACCGGGGAATCTCGGTGAAATCGTAGCTCTCATCCGCATCGCCCATGAGCACGTACCGCCCACGGGCGGCACTGATTCCACCCCGCAGCGCATTGCCGTAGCCCGGTTCCGCGACGTGGACGATGCGGGCGCCCTGGGCCACGGCGAACTCCACCGAGCCGTCGGTGCTGCCGTTGTCCGCGACGATGACCTCTCCGCGAATCCCTTCCGCCCGTATCGTTCGCAGCGCCTTCTCGACGCAGCGACCGATCGTCGCCGCTTCGTTGAGACACGGCATGACCACCGAGAGCTCCAGGGAATCGCCGCCATCCTCGACCGTGACCGGCGGGGATGCGGCGGAAGTGACGTGAGTGATTGTCATGAGATGGGGGGAGTATAGGAATGCTGCCAGAGATGCGTCAAGGAACGAGGCCCTTTGCGTCTTTTTTCCATACTATTCCCGTCGTGTACCGGTGGTATTCCCACAGTTTTCCCGCTGGATCAGGCTCGTACCGGATGTTTCTCTCCTGAACGCCTGTTGCGCCGGGGAGGACAATTCGCCAGTGTTTTATGAAACGCGGTCCGCCGTTCCGCGCCGGTATTGATGCAATGGAACTAACTCCGCGGTACCTCCGTGGCTGGCCAACCGGCCCCGCCACGCTCGTGAGCGTGGCGGTGCACCTGTGCGTGGTGGCAGCTCTGGTTGCCCCGCCTTTCGCTGATGACGCGCCGGATTCATCGCGAATTCTGCCTGCTCTCTATCTATATGCCCCCGACCGAGTGCCTGCCGCGCCGCGGGAATTCCGAATCCCGATTCCGGCGCCGATTGGCGACCCCCAGGGCCTCGCTGACATGGCAACACAGTCACTGCTCCAGGGTGTACCAGGCCCGAGGCCCGAAGAGTCGTATGGAATGCCGCTGCCCGGCGTGTCCGAGCCCAGGCTCGATTCCGTCTTCAGTGCGATCGCGGTGGATTCTGAGGTGGTCCGCTATGACTGGAGTGCGGCGCCGATCTACCCCGACAGTTTGCGGAGGGAGGGAACTGAGGGGCTGGTCGAGGCCGAGTTTGTGGTGGATACCACCGGTTACGTTGATCTGACCACGGTGCGCATTCTGCGGAGTAGCCGCCCGGAGTTTGCCGATGCGGTGGAAACGGCTCTGGCCGGCATGCAGTTCCGGCCCGCGTGGCGGGGCTTTCATCGCGTGCGTCAACTCGTCATGCAGCGGTACTCCTTCCGATTGGTTCAGCCACCGACCAACGAGTCCTGACTTAGTGCTTCAGCAGGCCGAGAATGATCTCGGTTGCGATGAGCACGATCACAACCCATTCCAATACCTCCATGCGGATGGAGTCGGCCCGGTCGGATAGCTTCTGGTAGATGCTTTCGATTGTTGCCAGCTTACGCGTAATCGTCGAATCCAGCTCCTCCAGTCGAAAGCGGCGCGCCGCCAACCGGTAGATCCGGGCCAGATATACCTCACCAAACACTTTGAGCGCATTGGACACCCGCTCGAGCATCACCGCGCTCTCGAGCTGCAGTTCCGCAACCTGGTTGAGGTCGGTGGTGAGGCCACGAGGGAGGAACGCCCGCCAACTCTTCCGGCGTGCCAGCAGTTGATACGAGCGTTCGATCGCCCCGTCGAGCTGCAGGTCGAGCCAGCGCATCTCGAGGAGCTGCACGTTGGCGAATTCCAGCACCGCGCGCACCTCCTCCGGCTCGGGGTCGAGCACGAACGCGGCATCCCAATCTACGATTGTCGCATCGGTCGGACCGAAGGAGATCTGGACCTCGGTCGCGTTGCGCACTTCTTCTTCCGAGGGCGCGCCGCCATCGGGCCGGAGGATTTCCGCGATGCGGGCCGCGTTGGCCAAGCAGAATTCCGTTGCGGTCTGCTCGCTCGGAACCCGTGGCATTCCCACGATGGTGTAGTCCTCCGTCAACTCCGCCACCCGAGGTCTGTGCACCGCCTGGGACACTGAGCGAAGGAGCGCTTCCACCCTGCTTCGTGCGTCCTCACGTAGGGTGGTGGCCTTGCGCAGGGACACCGACGCGGCGTGAAGGTCCTCGAGTCCGCCCGGCACCGGGATCTCATAGGTCACCGACGCGGCTCCGAAGTCGTAGAGGACGAGGTCCACAACCGGCTTAGTGGCCCAACCCTCCAGCGGAATGGCCGTACACTCCTGTGACACCCGGAGGGGAGCCGGGCGGTAGTGGAAGACCGATGTTACCCGTCCCCGGTGCCGGAAGAGCTGCCGCTCGGAGCCGCGCCCGAGGGAACGTTCGACCTGATCAAGGTCAATCCCCTGAGCGACTTCGAATACGAAGAACGGGTGAATCTCGGCCCCTGCCTCGGCTTTCATCTCCGTGTCGCGGTCTCCCTTCCCGTCCTGGTGCGCCGCTCGGCATCCCGGTGCGGCGAGTAGTGTGCCCCTGTCTGGGGCTCCTCCGCCGACTAGGAAAGATCCTTCGGCTCCAGCGGCCTGAAACAGAGGTCGAACGCCAGGAACAGGGTTCGCGCGAAAGGCCACACGAGAATCGGCGCAATGATGGCCTCGACCGGCCCGAGCACCTGCAGAATCGCCCACGGCGGGTTGGGCCAGGTCCGAATCAACGTCGCCACGAACACCGACACCGTCAGCACTTCGGCAAGGAAGAGATTGAACCAGACCGCGCCGAGGGCGTACCCATCCTCGCCCCGCCGGGTGCGGAGACCGCAAGTCGGGCAGTGCTCTTTCATGGTGAACCACCCCCTGAAGAGCGAGCCGCCGCCGCAAATCGGACATTGCTTCCGGATCGCCCTGCCGAACATGACTCGCTTCACTGGCTGCACCCGGGCACTCGGAGCGGCGCTCCGGCTCCAGGTCTCCTCGACACTCTCCATGCTCACACCTATTTCGCTGTCGTTCCCCGGTCAGTTGTCCCGAGTTGAATAATGCCCTGACCCCGTTGTGGGCGCGATGGGTGCCGAACCATCGGGTGGCTTGACCTTCGTCCCCGCGGACATACGTTAGCCAGCCATGCCTCGCCCACTGCAGGATCAACTCGCGACCTGGCAACAGGCCGGGCTCATCGATGCCGAGACCGGAGACCGGATTCAGGCTTTCGAAGCCGGGCGAGTCGACCCCGCCAGGCTGCGCTGGCCGGTTGTCGCCGCGCTCGCCGCCGGCGGACTCATGCTCGCTGCGGGCGCCCTTCTGTTCGTGGCCGCCCATTGGGCCACACTCGCCCCAGGCATCCGCCTGGCAATCCTGCTCGTCTCGCTGATTGCTGCGCACGCCGCCGCCGCCGTCGCAGAGCGTTTTCCTGCGCTTTCCAGCACCCTGCACACGGTCGGTACTGTGATGCTCGGCGCTGCGATCTTCCTTGTGGGACAGACATGGAACCTGGCCGGCAATTGGCCGCAGGGATTCTTGCTTTGGGCCATTGGCGCGTGGGCAGGATGGCTGTTGCTCCGTTCCTGGCCTCAACTGGTGGCCGCAGCTCTCCTGACACCGGGTTGGCTGCTGGCGGAATGGATGGAACGGGTAGGTCACGGGCGCGGCGCGAACGCGGCGGCCCCCGTCGCCGGGCTGCTGCTGCTCGCACTGGTCTACCTGCACGCCGACGGACGGGAACGGCACGGGCCGAGTAGAACCGCACTCGCCACTGTCGGTGCATTCGCGCTGTTCCCGCTCGTTCTAGCCGCGGTCCTGCTTCAGGACGAGTTTCGCTGGCGATCCAATGAGCTGGTCGAATCGGGTCCCCAGTTGTGGTGGTGGATCGTTGCGCTCGCCCTGCCGCTCGCGGTCTCCTACGGGCTGAGAGGGAGGCAGGTGTGGCTCGCCGGGGTCGCCACGCTCTGGGTGCTGGTGGGAGTGAATCTCGGGCGGCATGCCGGGGTGCTGCCATTTCTGTGGACCGCCTCCGGTGCGATCGGACTCGCAATGTCAGGCGTTTACGACGGGAGCCGTCGCCGGATCAACCTGGGCCTGGCCGGTTTCGCGCTGACTGTGGTGTTCTTCTACTTCTCAAGCGTCCTCGACAAGCTGGGCCGTTCCGCCAGCCTGCTGACCGGGGGACTGCTCTTCCTGGGGCTGGGCTGGGCGCTCGAGCGGCTCCGTCGCCGCCTGCTCGAGAGGACTGCCACATGAGCGTTCGCCAACGGAGCCTGGCCCTGCTCGTGATCCAGGTGTTACTCGTCCTAAGCCTGTTCGTCAAACTCGGTTGGGACGGGGCAACGCTCCCTCGGGTGTGGGCCCGGACCGTCCCGATCGATCCCGATGATCCCCTCCGGGGGCGCTATGTGCGATTGTGGCTGGATGCGGCTGACCGACGCTCCGTTCACGACGATACCGTGCGAGTCGAGTTCGCCGTTGAGGAGAGTACCCTCGTGGTGCGAGAAGCGCGTGGCTGGCCCGGGTACTACATGAATCCCAATCCGCCACAGTCCGTGCGAGGCGTGGTCGTGGCTCAGTCGGTGGCGTTCTTCATACCCGAGCACGTCGCGGATCCATCGCGGCTCGAGGCTGGACAGGAACTCTGGGTCGAGGTCACGGTGCCGCGCCGCGGGCTGCCGCGGCCCCTCCGGCTCCAGGTGAGGGAGGCCAGCGGCGGGCAGTAGACGGACTCGCTACCTCTGACACCCTTGGCTTCTGGCCATTCACTTCTCAGTCCTCGCCTCTCACTGCTCACCTTCGCTTATCCTCACAATGTTGCCCTCCATCACCAAGCTCGGCACCATTGCACTCCTCTTGGGCCTGCTCCCGGCCGGTGTCTGCGCCCAAGTGCCGCTGTTCGTCACGGGGTCGGCGGGGGCCGCTATCGATATCGACCAGACCGATCCAGTCACTGGCGGGGGCTTCGCCTTTCTTGCCGGGATTGGTCTCCGCTACCCGCGGTTCTCCTTCGGAGCCGAGTTCGCGCAGCATTCCCTCGGCCATGACCGGAAGGCCAAACAGTACGGGGTATTTGGCCGCTTGCCGGCTGTGACCGCGGGCGCCGTGCGACCGTACCTGGTGATCGGCGTTGCCGATTACCGCTACAGCCCGACTTCCGGCCGCCGAACCCACGCGCTCGGAGGTAGCTTGGGTCCCGGAGTTGCGTTCCGGGTCCTCACCCAACGTGTCGGGATCGTCATCGAGACCCGCTTTCACTCGAGCTTCGACCAGATCGGCACCATCTCCAGCCAGGACTTCGTGGGGATCACCGTGGGACTCGACCTCGGGTTCTGAGCCCGGGTTGAGTCCCCCGCCGCAGCATCCTATGTTCCGGCCCCTGTCGCAGACCTGAGGGGCGTCGTGTTCTTCGTGTTCATGCCTGAGTGGATTCGCCGGATCGCCGATCTCCTCCAGGTAGATGCGGCCGCACTGACCCACGTGCTGCTGCAAATCCTCCTCATCTGGGTGCTCTGCTACCTCGGCAACCGGGTGGTCGGGCTGGTCGCGCGCCGGATCGAATCCTCGGTCGACGACGGGAATGAAGACACCCTGACCGAGCGGGAGCAGCGGGGACACACGATCTCGCAGTTACTGCGCAGTGTGGGTCGAGTGGTGTTTCTGATCCTCGGCATCCTGCTCAGCCTGAACGCATTCATTGATATCGGGCCGGTGTTGGCCGGTGCGGGCATCCTCGGCCTGGCGTTTTCCTTTGGTGCACAGAGCCTGGTCAAGGACGTGATCTCCGGCTTTTTCTATCTGGTCGAAGGCCAGTTCGTGGTGGGTGACGTGATCGAGGCGGCTGGCAAGGCGGGTGTAGTGGAACGGATGACGCTCCGTATGGTCATGCTCCGGGATGGGAACGGGACGGTCCACATGATCCCGAACGGGCAGATCACGACGGTGAGCAACATGACTCGCAAGTGGTCCCGCGCCGTCATCGATGTGGGTATCGGATACGGTAGCGACCTGGACCGGGCCTTGAGCGTGTTCCGGGACGAGGCCGCCCGTTTCGTTGCAGACCCTGGGTGGCAGCGAAAGTTCGATGGTGAGCCGGAGATCGCCGGCGTGCATGGCCTGAACGAGAGTGCGGTCACGATTCGGACCCTGCTCCGCACCCATCCAGGCCAGCAATGGGCGGTCGAGCGGGAGTTCCGCCGGCGGATCAAGAACCGGCTGGATCGGGAGGGCATCGAAATCCCCTTCCCGCAGCGGACAGTGCACGTGCGCGCGGCGGCGGAGCCGCCCGCGGCGCAGCCCGCCGGGGGCGTGCGCGGGCGACCTACGATCGATCCGTCGATTGGTCGAGCCCCGAGCGATAGCCACATTGTGCCTCCCGACTCCACCTCCTGATCTCGCCGAGCCGCCGAGTCCACGGTCATGGCCCTTCGCCTGTTCAACACGCTGACCCGCCAAGCAGAGGCGTTTGTACCCCTCGCTGCGGGCCGTGTGTCCATGTATACCTGCGGCCCCACCGTCTGGAACTACGCACATATCGGAAATTTCCGGACGTTTCTCTTCGAGGACCTGCTCCGGCGCTGGCTCGAAGCGGGTGGCCTCAGCGTCCTCCATGTCATGAACCTGACGGATGTGGATGATCGCATCATCCGTGAAGCGGCCGCCAAGGGCCTCTCGATCCGCGAGTTTACCTCGCCATACGCCGCGGCGTTCTTCGAGGATCGCGACTACCTGCGCATTCGGCCCGCGCACGAGTATCCCCGTGCCACCGAGTACGTCGCTTCCATGATCTCCTTGGTTGAGGGCCTGCTGAAAAAAGCCCTTGCTTACCAGGGCGAGGATGGTTCGGTCTACTTCGCCATTCAGCGGTTCCCGGCCTACGGCCGGCTTTCCCAACTCGATCGTCGGGAACTCAAGGCGGGCGCAAGCGGCCGGGTATCGGCGGACGAGTACGACAAAGAGAATGCCCAGGACTTCGTTCTGTGGAAGGCCGCAAAACCCGAAGACGAGTCGGTCGGTGCCGCATGGGACGCGCCATTCGGACGCGGCAGACCAGGTTGGCATCTCGAGTGCTCGGCGATGGCGCTCTCCCTCCTCGCGCGGCACGGCCTGGGCGAGGTATTGGACATCCATGCGGGCGGGGTGGACCTGATCTTCCCACACCACGAGGACGAGATCGCCCAGAGTTGCGGGTTCACGGGGCAGGAGTACTTCGCCCGGTACTGGCTCCACGGCGAGTTCCTGAATGTGCGCGGGACCAAGATGTCCAAGCGGTTCGGCAATATCACGACCCCGCGCGATCTGAAGAACGACGGAGTCGACGCGGGCGCAATCCGGCTGCTCATGTTCCAGACGCACTACCGGCAAAAGATGGATCTCACCGATGAGGGTCTGGAGGCAGCCCGAGAAGGGAGTCGGAGGCTGGGCGCGTTCAACACTCGCTTCAGGAAAGCCGGGGCGAGTGCAGGGTCCGCTGCCTGGACGGCGTGGGGAGCCGCCCTCGGCGGGCGGGTTGCTGACGCCCTGAATGACGACTTGAATGCTCCACAGGCGCTGGGTGCGCTCTTCGATGCCGCCAGAGAAGGCAACCGACTGCTCGATGCCGGCGGTCAGCCGGGGACCGAGGCACTCGCGGTATGGGATCAAGTCCTCGCGGTATTCGACATCCTCCCTGCGACCGGATCCGCGGCAACCACCCTGCGACAAGGGGTGGATCCAGCGGAGGTGGCCAGCCTGTCAGCGATGCCACCGGAGGACGCGGTGGCCGCAGAGGCGTGGGCTCTCGGCTGGGCCCGCGCCCGTCTGGGGGCGAAGGGTCGCCGGGACTATAAGGAAGCGGATCGGATCCGGGAATTGCTCAAAGGCGCAGGCTGGGAAATCAGGGACAACAAGGACGGGACGGTGGAAGTAAGGAGGGCCTGAGGTTCGGCAGGTTGCCGGGTGCCGGGAAGGCTGATTTGGCCAGTCCTTCAGTGCCTGATCCAAGCGGCGGGATCACGTCCGGCCCGTCCCGTTTTGCGCTTTCCCATGTCGCCGATTCCTGCCCCGTTGACACCTAGCTAAGTCCCCAACTATCATACCGTTCTGTCTGTTTTGGCTACCCGCTGACGTAGCTCAACTGGCAGAGCACCGGTTTTGTAAACCGGCGGTTGAGGGTTCGATTCCCTCCGTCAGCTCTACCAGAAACTGCGTAGCGCGGGGGGCGTTTGGGCGTCGGTGGGGTGGCCGAGTGGCTAATGGCAGCAGACTGTAAATCTGCCGCGCTCTGCGCTACGTAGGTTCGAATCCTACCCCCACCATTTCGGGTGCGCGCGGCATTGCGGGAGCGCATTGCAAGGCTCGCGGGTGTAGCTCAGTTGGTAGAGCGTCAGCCTTCCAAGCTGAATGTCGCGGGTTCGAGCCCCGTCGCCCGCTTGGGAACGATCGGTGTGTATACCTGTCGGCACTGAGCGTCGAAGCTGCTCGCGTAGCTCAGTTGGTAGAGCGCATCCTTGGTAAGGATGAGGTCAGCGGTTCAATCCCGCTCGCGAGCTCTGGGAGAGGGCCATCAGCCGTCAGCCACCAGCCGTCCGAGGCTGATGGCGCGTGGAGCGAGTCGGGCGACGCCACCCGACCCCACGATGGAGCGCTGATGGCTGATGGCTGACGGCTGACGTTGAGGACAACGTGCCACGCGAAAAAATCATCCTCGAATGCACCGAGTGCCGGGACCGCAACTATTTCACCGACAAGAACCGGCGGAAGCATCCGGAGCGGGTCGAGTGGAAGAAGTACTGCCCGCGGTGTAACCAGCACCGGACTCATAAGGAGTCGAAGTGAGTACCCAGGTCGCCGCGCCAAGCAGCCGGCGGCGCCGCTTCGCTTCGCCGCCGCCTCGCTTGAGTTCCTGCGAGCGGTGCGGGGCGAACTCGGGAAGGTGACTTGGCCGACGAAGGACGAGCTGATCAAGGCGACCCGGATGATCGTGGTGCTGTCGATCATCCTCGGTGTGGCGATCGGGTGGATGGATCTGCTCCTAAACCTCGTCCTGGTGGACGGGGTGGCGGCCCTGACGCGGTGAGCGACGCAACGGAATACCGCTGGTACGCAATCCAGACGACCGCGGGCCATGAGAACAAGGTCCGGTCCCTGATTGCGCAGCGGATCGCTCAGGACCCCCGGCCGGAGAGCCAGCGCCTGATCAAACAGGCCTTGGTGCCGGTACAGGAGGTCGTGGAGATCAAGGGCGGGAAGAAGGTGACGGTGGAGCGGAAGCTCTATCCCGGCTATGTCCTGGTCGAGATGGTGATGAACCAGGAAGCACTCCACGTCATCAACAGCATACAGGGCGTGATCAAGTTCGTGGGGGCGGGGAAGTTCCCGCAGCCGCTGCGGCAGGACGAAGTGAATCGCCTGCTGGGGATCGCCGAAGCGGTGGCGGAGTCCACCCCCAAGGAAGAGATCCCTTTCCTCATCGGCCAGGTCGTGGAGATCACCGAAGGACCGTTCTCGGACTTCAGTGGAACGGTGGAAGAGGTGATCGCGGACAAGGGCAAAGTGAAGGTCTCGGTCAGCCTGTTCGGTCGGCCGACATCGGTTGAGCTGGACTACTTGCAGCTCAGAGGACATTGAAGATTGCTGATTGCTGATTGACGAGTTGGTCGTCATCGTGAATCGACAATCATCGATCGGTCCCTCCGCCACCGCACGGGTTTGCGGGAGCCTGTGGTACCCCAGAGTACCCGGCGAAATACGAGGGAGCATCATGGCGAAGAAGGTCACCGCAGTCATCAAGCTGCAGTGCCCTGCTGGCGCGGCGAATCCCGCCCCGCCCGTGGGCACCGCGCTTGGTCCGCATGGCGTGAACATCATGGAGTTCTGTAAGCAGTTCAACGCCCGGACTCAGGCGCAAGCGGGGATGATTATCCCTGTTCTCGTGACGGTCTTTCAGGACCGCACCTTCAGCTTCATCACGAAGACGCCGCCGGCGCCGAATCTTCTGCTCAAGGAAGCCGGGCTGGAGAAGGGCAGCGCGTCGCCCAACCGCACGAAAGTGGGGCGGGTGACGCGGGCCCAGCTCAAGAAGATCGCCGAGCTCAAGATGCAGGACCTCAACGCAGCGGACCTCGAGGGTGCCATGCGGATGATCGCCGGTACCGCGCGCTCGATGGGGCTGGAGGTCATCGACTGATGTCGGCGCATGGACGGAAGTTTGCTGCCGCGGTGACGCAGATCGATCGCACCAAGGTGTACCACATTCCTGATGCGGTGAAGCTCGTCAAGTCGGCGGCCTTTGCGAAGTTCAATGAAACGGTGGATGTCGCCGTCCGACTGGGTGTGGATCCGCGGCACGCCGATCAAGTGGTGCGGGGCACGGTGGTGCTTCCGCACGGGACCGGCAAGTCGGTCCGCGTCCTGGTCATCACCCAGGGTGACAAGGTGAAGGAAGCGGAGGCGGCGGGCGCCGACTTCGCCGGGATCGAGTACGTCCAGAAGCTCAAGGACGGCTGGCTCGAGTGTGACGTGATCGTGGCCACCCCCGATGTCATGGGCCAGCTCGGCCAGCTCGGCAGGATTCTCGGTCCGCGCGGCCTGATGCCGAATCCCAAGGCCGGCACCGTCACGATGGACGTCGGCAAGGCAGTCCGGGAGATCAAGGCGGGAAAAATCGAGTTCCGGGTCGACAAGACCGGCAACGTCCACGCCCCGGTCGGAAAGATCAATTTCTCGGAGCAGCAGCTGGCGGAGAATCTGCAGGCCTTCATGGATACGATCGTCCGCGCCAAGCCGGCCGCGGCGAAGGGTCACTATATCCGGAGTGCCACGGTGTCCAGCACCATGGGTCCCGGGGTCCGGCTCGACACGGCGGTGTACCGATGAGCAAGCCCGAACGCCAGGCCGAGGTCGAGACCATCGCGACCGCCCTCAAGGCGAATCCGAACATCTACGTCACGGACTTTGCGGGCCTGAGCGTGGCCAAGATGACGGAGTTCCGCCGCCGTCTCCGCGGGGCCGGCGCCAAGTACGTGGTGGTGAAGAACACCCTCGCCGAGCGCGCACTCGGGGAGCAGGGGATCACCGCACTGAACGAGCACTTGAAGGGCCCCACCGGCCTGGTGCTGAGCACCGAGCCAATGGCGGCGGCCAAGGTGCTGACCGAGTTCGCCAAGGAGCATCAGAAACCCGGGATCCGGGCCGGTCTGGTAGACGGGACCCCGGTCTCGAAGGACCACATCCAGCGGCTGGGGACGATTCCAGACCGCCAAACGCTCCTTGCGATGGTTGCGGGATCGATGAACAACATCCTGGCTGGATTTGCTGGCTGCCTCGAGGCGCTTCGCGAGCAGCGCGGTGCAGCCTCTAACGCGTGAGGGAGAACACGGACATGACCACAACTGCACTGAGCAAAGACGAGATTCTCGAGGCGATTGGCAAGATGAGCGTCCTCGAACTTGCCGACCTGATTGACGCCTTCAAGGCCAAGTTCAATGTCTCCGTCGTGGCGGCGGCCGCGCCGGCCGCGGGGGGACCGGGTGGGGCCGCGGCCGCAGCGGCGGAGGAGCAGACCGACTTCAGCATCGTCCTCAAGAGCGGCGGTGAAAAGAAGATCCAGGTCATCAAGGTGGTCCGGGAGCTGACCAGTCTGGGCCTGAAGGAAGCGAAGGAACTGGTGGACAACGGCGGTACGGTCAAGGAAGGCGTGCCAAAGGCCGAGGCGACGGAGATGAAGAAGAAGCTGGAAGATCAGGGCGCGGTCGTCGAGCTCAAGTAGGGTCAGCCGGATCCCGGGGCCACGTGCACCGTCGGCGCGCATATCTGTGCGCGCCGAAAAGCCCCGTGGAGATTCTAGGGCTCCCTACCTGGGTGAGACGAAATGACGGTTGGACTGCTGCAATAATTCCTTGGACTCTCGAGCCCCGCGTGGCTCTCTGCAATCGGCAGGGGGACGCGCGCCGGGGCCATTTGTGTTGCGCGAGCGTGACCGATGACGGGAAATCTGCCTCAGATCGTGTTTTCTAAGCGGGATGTGGGCATGCCTATGCCCGACCTGCTCGACATCCAGAGCCGGGCATTCCAGAGCTTGCTGGTGCCCGACGACGTCCACGGCGAACGCCAGGACGTCTCGCTGGAGCGCGTGTTTCGGGACCTCTTCCCGATAGGTGATGTGAACGGGAAGTACAGCCTCGAATTCATCAGCTACCAGCTGGGCGAGCCGAAGTACTCCGTTGAGGAGTGCATCGAGCGGGACATGACGTATGCCGCCCCGCTCAAGGCGACCCTTCGCCTCGATGTGTTCGAGGAGGTGGACGGCCAGCGGCGCCTCAAGAACGCGATCGAGAAGGAGGTCTATCTCGGAGAGCTCCCGATCATGACCCCGCTCGGTACGTTCGTGATCAACGGGGCCGAGCGCGTGGTCGTATCCCAGCTGCACCGCTCGCCGGGCGTGGTGTTCGAAGAGGACACGCACCCGAACGGACAGCGGCTGTTTTCTGCCCGCATCATTCCGTTCCGCGGCTCGTGGGTGGAGTTCACGATCGATATTCACGACGTGATCTACGTTCACATCGACAAGAAGAAGAAGTTCCCGGCGACCGCGCTGCTCCGGGCCTTCGGCTATGGCACCAACGCCGAGATCCTGAAGCTGTTCTTCGCCACCAAGGAACTGGACATCACCGGCAAGCTCGAAGGCCGGCAGGAACGCCGGGAGCTGGTCGGCGCGCTGGTGGCCGCAGAAGTGCCGAATCCGGAGGAAAAGGGTGGGGCTCCCCTGGCCAGCGTCGGCGACGAGCTGACGCAGGAGCGGCTCAACCACCTGCGCCATGTCGGGGTGAAGACCGTCACGGCATTCGCGGGCTACACCTCGCTGGACCTGCGCGAGGACGAACAGCCCACCACGACCCGAGAGCGCGCCCGCCAGATTCTCGCGTTTGATGTGGCCGATCCGGAAACCGGTGAGGTACTGGCCGAGGCAGGCAGCGAGATCACCGAGACGCTGCGGAAGAAGCTGAGCAAGGTCCAGGTGATCAAGGTCGAGGTCCTGCTCCCCGCCGGCCGGGGCGAGTCGCCCTTGATCAAGAACACCTTGGCCAAGGACCCGACTCACAGCGAGGCTGAGGCGTTGGAGCAGATCTACGCGCTGCTCCGGCCGGGCGAGGCTCCGAACCTGGAGACGGCCCGCGAGGCTCTCAAGCGGCTGTTCTTCAACCCCAAGCGCTACGACCTGGGCCGGGTGGGCCGGTACAAGATCAACCAGCGGCTGAAGACCAAGACTCCGGCGAACCACACGGTGCTGACGGAAGAGGACTTCATCGCCATCATCCGCTACCTGATGGACTTGAATGACGGCCGCGGGTTCACCGATGACATCGACCATCTGGGCAACCGGCGGATCCGGTCGGTCGGCGAGCTGATCGCCAACCAGTTCTCGGTTGGTCTCTCGCGCATGGCCCGGCTGGTGAAGGAACGGATGAGCATCAACTCCGATCCGGAGAAGATTTCGCTGGACGACCTGGTCAACGCCCGGACCGTATCGGCGGTGATTCAGGCCTTCTTCGGTTCGTCACAGCTGTCGCAGTTCATGGAC
Organism: uncultured Gemmatimonadales bacterium; assembly: GCA_963748035.1. Taxonomy (GTDB): domain Bacteria; phylum Gemmatimonadota; class Gemmatimonadetes; order Gemmatimonadales; family GWC2-71-9; genus JADJOM01. The sequence continues at coordinate 38,561 of CAVVHO010000009.1, forward strand.
CAGACGAACCCGCTCGCTGAGCTGACCAACAAGCGGCGGCTGTCTGCCCTTGGGCCTGGCGGCCTCACCCGCGAGCGCGCGGGGTTCGAGGTCCGCGACGTGCACTACTCGCAGTACGGCCGCATGTGTCCGATCGAGACGCCGGAAGGCCCGAATATCGGCCTGATCACGAGTCTGTCGACCTACGGGCGGATCAACGACCTCGGCTTCATCGAGACGCCGTACCGGGTAGTGAAGAACGGCAAGGCGACTTCCGATATCCGCTGGCTGTCCGCCAGCGAGGAAGAGGGCTACGCGGTGGCACAGGCCAACGCGCAGCTAGATGAACACGGCAAGTTTGTCGAGGACCTGGTTCTATGCCGGAAGGGCGACGACTACCCGCTGCTCCAGCCGGACCGGATCGATTTCATGGACGTGGCACCGGAGCAGTTGGTCTCGATTGCGGCGGCGCTGATTCCGTTCCTCGAGCACGACGATGCCAACCGCGCGCTCATGGGCAGCAACATGCAGCGCCAGGCTGTGCCCTTGCTCTTTCCGCAGTCGCCAATCGTGGGCACCGGGCTTGAGGCCAAGGTGGCCGCGGACTCCGGTGCGGTGATTGTGGCCCGCCGGGCCGGAAGTGTCACTCGCGTGACGGCCGATGAGATCATCGTGGACTCGGGCGAGGCGGGGCATGTGGACCCGAATATCCCGCTCGCGCGGTTGTCGCAGCATGATCGCTACCGGGTGCGGAAGTTCTGGCGCACCAATCAGGACACCGCGATCAATCAGCGCCCCCTGGTTCGGGTCGGTGACCGGGTCGGTGCCGGTCATGTGATCGCTGATGGCGCCGCGACCGAAGCCGGCGAGCTGGCGCTGGGCAGCAACGTACTCGTGGCGTTCATGCCCTGGTATGGGCACAACTTCGAGGACGCGATCGTTCTGTCGGAACGCCTGGTGAAGGACGACGTCTACTCGTCCATCCACATCCAAGAGCTCGAGCTGCACGTCCGCGACACCAAGCGCGGGCAGGAAGAGATCACCCGGGAAATCCCCAACGTCTCGGACGAGGCGCTGGTCGACCTCGACGAACGCGGCATCGTGCGGATCGGTGCCCATGTGAAGCCGGGCGACATCCTGGTCGGCAAGATCACCCCCAAGGGCGAGACCGAGCTTTCGCCCGAAGAGAAGTTGCTCACCGCGATCTTCGGCGAGAAGGCCAAGGACGTGAAGGACAGCTCGCTCAAGGTCCCACCGGGCATGAAGGGTGTGGTCATCGATGTGAAGATCTTCAGCCGCGTCGAGGACCAGGTCGTTGAGAAGGACCGCGGCGAACGGATCGGTGAAGTCCGCCGGGTCGAGACCGACGAAAAGGCGCGGATCAGCTCGGTGATGTTCGACGAGCTCCGGCACCTGCTCGAGGGTCAGGAAGTGGCCCTGATGCTCAAGGCGGGGACGGTCGAAGAGGCAATCCCGGCCGGCGACAAGCTGACCAAGACGGTCCTGGCGGACATGGACCTGGCGGATATCGATCTCAAGACGCTCCGGGTCGCGCACAAGGGCGCGAACGACCGCATCCGGGCTGCGATTGACACGGCGGCCCGCGAGCGGGCCAAGGTGGAGGAGAAGGCCGAGGATCAGATCGATAAGATCCTCCAGCCAGACGAGCTGCCTCCCGGCGTGATTCAGCTGGTGAAGGTGTACATCGCCGAGAAGCGGAAGGTTTCGGTTGGTGACAAGATGGCGGGCCGGCACGGAAACAAGGGCATCGTTGCGCGCATCGTGCCGGAGGAGGATATGCCCTTTCTTCCGGACGGCCGGCCAGTGGACATCGTGCTGAATCCGCTGGGCGTCCCGAGCCGCATGAACGTGGGTCAGATCCTCGAGACCCACCTGGGCTGGTGTGCGACCATCCTCGGATTCAAGGCGAAGACCCCGGTATTCCGCGGGGCCGACGAACACGAGATCGGAGTGCTGCTGCGGATCGCCGGGCTGCGCTGGGCCGGGCAAGCGCTCGGGCTGCGCCACCCGGCGCCCGAGCCGGATGCCAAGACCATCGCCCTCGTGGTGGCGGATCTGCATCAGACAACACACTCCCTGACCGACGCAGGGATCGCTGATCTCTCGCTCCGTGGCGCTGGACAGGCCACGAAGGATCTGTATCAAGGGGTCAAGGCGTTTCTCACTGCCGCAGGCAAGGAGCTGGCGCAGCGGGAGCTGACGCAGCGCAAGGCCGAGCTGGCGCATCATCAGTATCGGGTGACGGAGACCGAGGGGCCTGAGCAGAAGGGTCTGCAGAAGGTCGCCAAGGAGTTGGAGCGGTCGGTCGAGGCTTCGGTCACCGACTTGCTCGAAGCGACTGGGCGGCCCGCACTCGCGGTCCTGGCCGGAGGGAAGGGTGAACCGGAGGAAGTCGCCAAGGCGGCGGAGGAAGTCATCCGGGCAGCCGGACTGACCCCGAGCGGCAAGGCGCGGTTGCGCGATGGGCGAAGCGGGCAGGAGTTCGAGGGGGACGTGACGGTCGGCACGATCTACATGCTGAAGCTGTCGCACCTCGTGGATGACAAGATCCACGCTCGCTCGATCGGCCCCTATTCGCTGGTCACCCAGCAGCCGCTGGCCGGCAAGGCGCAGTTCGGCGGGCAGCGGTTCGGTGAAATGGAAGTGTGGGCGCTGGAAGCATACGGTGCGGCTCACGTGCTTCAGGAGATGCTTACCGTGAAGTCGGACGATGTGAACGGTCGCAGCAAGGTGTACGAGGCAATCGTGAAGGGGCAGAACCTGCCGGAGCCGGGCATCCCCGAGTCGTTCAATGTGCTGGTGAAGGAACTGCAGGCCCTGGGTCTCAAGGTGACCCTCGGGGCCACGGCTGATGGCGACGAGTAGTAAGTGACGGTCGACGGTCCGGTGGTGCGACGGTCGGACAGACAGATATGCAGGGATTGCAGCGGAACCAAGGACGCGAGACGGACCACGGGTGCGACGGGCTGACCGTCGGACCGTCGGACCGTCGGACCGTCTACAGCGAGGACGCCAATGATTGATTTCCGCAGCGGGCGCGAGCCCAAGAGCTCGAGCTTCGATTTCATCAGCATCCGTATCGCCTCGCCCGAGGAGATCCGGGGGCCGCGCGACGGCAAGGAGCGCGAGCGCCTGGAACTGCAGGGACAGCGATACTGGTGGTCCTGGGGTGAGGTGACCAAGCCCGAGACCATCAACTACCGCTCCTTCAAGCCCGAGAAGGACGGCCTCTTCTGCGAGCGGATCTTTGGCCCGGTCAAGGACTGGGAATGCCATTGCGGCAAGTACAAGCGGATCCGCTATCGCGGCGTGATCTGCGACCGCTGCGGCGTCGAGGTCACACTGTCCAAGGTCCGCCGCGAGCGGATGGGACACATCGAGCTGTCGGTCCCGGTGGCCCACATCTGGTTCTTCAAGACGCTGCCGTCACCGATGGGCAACCTGCTCAACGTCACCCTGCGTGACCTGGAGCGGGTGATTTACTACTCGAGCTACATCGTCATCGAGCCGGGCGACCAGGACGTAGACGCCAACCAGCTGCTCGAGGAAGAAGAGTTCCTGCAGTTGCGCGCGAAGGCGCGTGAAGAAGGAGATACCGCCTTCAAGGCCGACATCGGCGCCCCGGCCGTGCGTGAGTTGCTGCACAAGATCGACGTAAAGAAGCTGGCCGAAGTGCTGCGTTCGTCGGTCGCCACGGAGACCAGCCAGCATCGCAAGAAGCAGATGCTCAAGCGGCTGAAGATCGTCGATGCGTTCCTGACCTCCGGGGACAACGGTGATGTGCCCAACAACCCGGCCTGGATGATCCTGGACGTGATCCCCGTGATCCCGCCCGATCTCCGGCCGCTGGTGCCGCTGGATGGCGGGCGCTTTGCCACCTCGGACCTCAACGATTTGTACCGCCGCGTGATCAACCGGAACAACCGGTTGCAGAAGCTGATCCAGCACAAGGCGCCAGAAGTCATCCTGCGCAACGAAAAGCGCATGCTGCAGGAGGCAGTCGACGCACTGTTCGACAATGGGCGCCGTTCCAAGGCCATCCGTGGCCGGGGCAAGCGCCCGCTCAAGTCACTGAGCGACATGCTGAAGGGCAAGCAGGGCCGGTTCCGTCAGAACCTGCTGGGCAAGCGGGTGGACTATTCGGGCCGTTCGGTAATCGTGGTCGGTCCGGAACTCCGGTTGCATCAGTGCGGGTTGCCGAAAGCGATGGCGGTCGAGCTCTTCAAGCCGTTCATCATCCATAAGCTGGTAGAGAAGGGCATTGCCGAGACCGTCAAGCGGGCCAAGAAGATCGTAGAGAAGGAGAGCCCGGAAGTGTATGAGATTCTGGAAGAGATCATCCAGGATCATCCGGTGCTGCTTAACCGCGCGCCGACGCTGCACCGGCTGGGCATCCAGGCGTTCGAGCCGGTGCTGGTGGAGGGCAAGGCGATCCGGATCCACCCGTTGGTCTGTGCAGCGTTCAATGCCGACTTCGACGGCGACCAGATGGCCGTGCACGTGCCGCTCTCATTCGAGGCGCAGCTCGAGGCACGGATGCTGATGATCTCCTCGAACAACATCCTCAAGCCGTCGGACGGCCGGCCGGTGGCGGAACCGTCGCAGGATATGGTGCTGGGGAGCTACTTCCTCACCAAGCTGCCTGCCGGGGCCGAGGAGCCCAAGGACGGGAAACCGGCCGCGGCGTGGGAAAAGGCGAAGCACTACGGCTCGCTGGCCGAGATTGAAATGGCGCTGGTGCACCAGGTGGTGAAGTACCACACTGCGATCAATTTCTGGTATCAGCCGCCGCGGGATTCGGTGGAGCCAAAGGCGCGGTGGGTCCGCACGACCGCGGGCCGCGTGTTGTTCAATAGCATCCTGCCACGGCAGGTCGTCGTGAACCACGGGTTCCGTAACGATCTGATGCGGAAGAAGGCGCTGTCGGAACTGGTATTGCAGAGCTACCGCGAGGCGGGGCTGTCTGACACGGTCGCGTTCCTCGACCGCTTGAAGGAGTTCGGGTTCCGCTACGCCACTCAGGGGGGCATCTCGATCGGGGTGGAGGATCTGGAGATCCCGAAGGAGAAGGTCACCCTGCTGGACGAGGCCGACAAGCGGGTTGCGCGCTTCCAGCGGGCGTACAACACTGGCCAGATCACCTTTGGTGAGCGGTACAACAAGGTGATCGACGCCTGGACTCACGCGAACAACGACGTGGCCGAGGCCATGGTGAACCACATGCGGCAGAGCCGCGGTGGGTTCAATCCGGTGTTCATGATGTTTGACTCTGGCAGCCGCGGTTCGCGCGACCAGATCCGGCAGCTGGCGGGCATGCGCGGCCTGATGGCCAAGCCGCAAAAAAAGCTCACCGGTGGGATCGGCGAAATCATCGAGAGCCCGATCAAGTCGAACTTCCGTGAAGGACTGACGGGCCTCGAGTACTTCATCTCGACGCATGGCGCCCGCAAGGGCCTCGCGGACACGGCCCTCAAGACGGCCGATGCGGGTTACCTGACCCGTCGTCTGGTGGACGTCGCGCAGGACGTCACCATCACCGAAGAGGACTGCGGTACCATCCAGGGCCTTGAGATTTCCGCGCTGAAAGAGGGCGAGGACGTGATCGAGGCGCTGAAGGAGCGCATCCTCGGGTGTGTGGCCTCCGAAGATGTATTTGATCCGCACGAACTCGATGAGCACGGCGATCAGAAGCTCATTGTGCAGTCCGGCAAGCTGATCGATGAGGAAGTGTCCACGCTGATCGAGGAGTCAGGAATCGAGAAGGTGAAGATTCGCTCGGTCCTCACGTGCGAGTCGAAGCGTGGCTGCTGTCGCATGTGCTACGGCCGCAACCTCGCCACCATGGACATGGTGGACATGGGCGAAGCGATCGGCATTCTCGCCGCGCAGTCCATCGGCGAACCGGGGACGCAGCTGACCCTTCGGACGTTCCACATCGGCGGTGCCTCCTCCCGCATCGCGGAAGAGGCAGAGCGCCGGGCCCGTGCGAGCGGTCTGGTGAAGTACACGTCGGGCCTTGAATACGCCGACGTGCCGGTGGAGTACGAGGACGGAACCAAGGCCATGGTGCGGATCGCGCTCACCCGCGAGGATGAGAACGCGGACGAGGAGTCGAAGGAAGGCATCCTGGTGGTAGATCCGAGCGATCCCAAGCGGATTCTCAACCGGTATCCGGTGCCCGAGGGCGCGTTGATCCAGATCAAGGAAGGGGAGATGGCCCAGGGGAAGATGTCTATCCTCTACACCTGGGACCCCTACAACGATCCGAGCATCATCAAGCTCGACGGCGAACTGCGCTGGAAGGATCTGGTGCCGGGTTCCACCTTGCGCGAGGAACTGGACGAGTCGACCGGTCTGCGGTCGTTCGTGGTCATGGCCGATCCCGATCGCGAGCTTCATCCATCCGTGCTGGTCTACGGCGCGAACCGCAAGGACCCCCAGGAGTACATCCTGGCCGAGGGATCGCGGATCATCCTGGGCAGTGATGCAGACATGATCACCCGAGCCATGGACCTGCCCGACGAAGGCAATCCGTGGTCGAGCAAGTTCAAGGTCGAGGAGTACCCAGTGAATGTGGCCTGGCCGAGCAAGAGCAAGAAGGAGGCGAAGGACAAGACCGTATTCCTCTCTCCGCCGGTCAAGATCCACAAGGGCGTCACCGTGACGAAGATGCCGCGGCAGGCCTACAAGACCCGCGACATCACTGGTGGTCTGCCGCGAGTGGCCGAGTTGTTCGAAGCCCGCCGGCCCAAGGATCCGGCCACGATTTCCGAGATCGACGGCGTCGTGAAGTTCGGTGAGATCAAGCGCGGCAAGCGTGAGATCTACGTATATCCGGCGACCGAACCCGGTAGGAAGGGCGAGCCCGAACCGCCTCAGCTGTATGAGGTGGGTGCCGGAAAGCACTTGCGCGTGCATGAGGGCGATCGCGTGCGCGCTGGCGACCGGCTCACCGAGGGGCCGGTGAACCCCCACGACATTCTGCGGATCAAGGGTCCGCGGGCCGTGCAGGAATACCTGTTGAATGAGGTGCAGGAGGTGTACCGCCTCCAAGGCGTGCGGATCAGCGACAAGCACATCGGCACCATCGTGCGTCAGATGCTGCAGAAGCTGCGGGTCACCGATCCGGGCGATACCGACTTCCTGGAAGGGGAGACGGTCGATCGAGTCACCTTCCGCGAGGAGAACGACCGAGTGATCAAGCGGAAAAGCACGGCGGCGCAGTCAGAGCCGGTGCTGCTCGGCATCACCAAGGCGAGTCTCACGACTCAGTCGTTCATCTCGGCGGCTTCGTTCCAGGAGACCACCCGGGTGCTCACTGATGCCGCGATCCGCGGGGCGAAGGATGACCTCCTCGGCCTCAAGGAGAACATCATCATCGGGCACCTGATCCCGGCGGGATCAGGCATCTACCGGTACGCTGAGATCGAGATCGAGCCGCCGGCGGGGTACGAGCCCCCGCCGCCGAGCGAGGTGGTGGTTGAGGCCCCCGCGCCCGTGCCAGTGGCAGTACTCGCCGACGACGAGGAGTAGGCCAGCACGGCCACTCGGAGTTAGACGAGTCGAAGGCAATCGGACGCAGCACACTAACGCGGGACGGGTCACACGACCCGTCCCGCGTTGGTTTTTGCCCTTCAAGCCCGCTGGCTATTGCGCCTGACGCAGCTCCACCCTGCGATTTGCGGCCCGGCCTGCGGTGGTATTGTTGGGTACTAGCGGTGATGCGGAGCCGTAGCCGCGTGCGATCATCTGCTCGGGCGGAACTCCCAGCTGGATCAGTCGGAGGCGGACGACATCGGCGCGCCGTTGGGACAGAATCAGGTTCGAGGTAGGATTGCCGAGGTTATCGGTGTGACCCGCAACCTCTACTTTCATCTGGGGGGAGGCGAGCAGCGCACGGGCGACCCGCTCCAGGCTCGGCCGCGAGGCCGGGAGCAGCGTTGACTTGCCGGATTCGAAGGTGACTCCATCAAGCACCACGGGGGTGGAGCCGATGAACAGTGGCGGGCAGCCTGCAGCGTCGACAGTGCTGCGCGGTGGCGTCGCCGGGCAGGCGTCAATCGAGTCGGCAACTCCATCTCCATCGGTATCCCGTGCAGGCACACAGCCGCTGGCGTTCACCTTGGCGCCCGGTTCGCTGTTGGGGCAGCGATCGAGATCGTCAGGCACACCGTCCTTGTCGGTGTCCTTGGGCGGGGCGCAGCCAACACCGTCGACAACCGTCCCGGCGGCAGTACCTGGGCACTTGTCGCGCGCGTTCAGGACCCCATCGCCGTCCTCATCCACCGGGCAACCGCTCGCATCCACGATGCGGCCCGCTGGCGTGTTCCTGCACTTGTCTTCCCCGTCTGAAACGCCGTCCGCATCACTGTCCCGAACGGCCGGACAGCCGTTCACATCCACCGGCTCGCCAAGCGGCGAAGACAGGCAGCGGTCCCGCGAATCGGGCACCCCATCCTTGTCGCCGTCCTGCGGACAGCCGGTGCTCGAGACCTTCTCTCCTGCCGCGCTTCGCGGGCAGGAGTCGAAGGCGTCTGGCACGCCATCGCGGTCCGCGTCTTTGCGCTTCGCATCGGTCGCCTTGCCAAGCAGAACGCCGAATCCGGCTTGTGCACCGTAATTCACGTTGCGAGCGGCGGTGGCCCGATTGAAGGGGCGCTCGACATAGTCGACTGTCCCGTCGACCCGAAATGTCAGGGCGCCCGCCACCCCAAACCGCAATCCGAGAATCCCAGTCACGCCGTTGTCGGATTCATGCAACGTCCCACGGTACCAATCGTGCACCCAGCCGGCGCCGAGTATCAACGCCACCTTTTCGGAGACCGGGGCGTGATAGGCAAGGCGCAGCCGGAAGGGTATGGCACTGACGGAAGCTCCGCTGGCGAGTCTGCTGGAAGTGAATGAAGCTTCGCTCTCGATCGCGAGTTGGCTCAGGGCGAAAACTCCAAGCCGCCCACCGGCGCCCACGCGGTCGTTGTCGATGGGGAGAGTGCCATCGAACCGCGTGAAGCGTCCAAAGGCACCGATATCAATCGTTCCCGGGCGTTGGGCCGCCAGTGGAACGGCCGACACCAGCATGGCGCTGGCCAACCCGAGCAGTAGGCGCGGAGACATCAAGGCCCCAAGATGAGGAGAGACCGTGGGTTAGCGGGCACTGCACAACCCTCAACGCTAGGCGTTCGAGCAATGCGTGGGCTGTGACAGCCCTCACGTGTCACGCACACAGAGATGGCGTCTGTCAGAGGAACAACCCTCAAAGGGAGCCAGCGGAAAAGGTGTCGCACTGATTCGGATCCTTGGTGCGGAAGCCTTGGCCGAACCAGCGTTGGCGCTGGTCAGAGGTGCCGTGGGTAAAACCCTCAGGGTTCACATACCCCTGTGACATCTTTTGTATTCGATCGTCACCCACCGCTGAGGCGGCTCGCATACCTTCCTCGAGGTCGCCCTGATCCAAGCCGCCCTTGGCCTGGTAAATCCCGCCCCAGACGCCGGCGAAGCAGTCCGCTTGGAGCTCGAGACGTACCGACAGATCGTTGGCCGATTCGGGCCGCTGCTGTTGGGCCTGGCGGACCTTGGCTTCAATCCCGAGCTGCTTCTGCACGTGATGCCCGATTTCATGGGCCAGCACGTAGGCTTCCGCGAAGTCGCCGGCGGCCCCGAACCGGCTGCTCAACTCGTCGTAGAAACCCAGATCGATGTAGACCTTCTCATCCGCGGGGCAATAGAAGGGCCCGGTGGCTGCCTCGGCGAAGCCGCAAGCAGATTGGTAGGCGTCACGGAACAGGACCAGCTTCGCGTCGCGATAATTCCGACCCAGCTTGGGGAAGATCGCGGTCCATTCTCCTTGAGTGCTGTCCAGCACAGCGGAAACGAACTCTGCGAGCGAATCCTGGTGAGCCGCCTGTTCCGGGGTCAGCTCCGTGTCGGGGCCGGCCGGCGAGCCGGCGCCGCCTCCCAGGAGCGCAAAGAAGTCCCGCTTAAAGACCACGCTCAGGATGAGCAGTACGAGCATTGCGCCGAGCCCCAGTCGTCCCCCCCCAAAGCGGGGACCACCACCGCCGCTTTGTTCCCGCATGTCCTCAACGTTCTGGCTCATCGGTCCACGATTCCAACGCATGGAGCCTCCGGGGGGGGACGTCGTCCGGGTGATCGCAACCGCCTAGGCAGGAATGAATATCGGCCGCGCGAAGAAAGCCAGCCAGTGGCTCTGCGCGCAGTGGTCTGGCCCAACCACGAGACACGCTACCAAATTGCAGGGCATGCGACCCAACAGCCGGCTGTACCTCCTCGCCGGGGGCCTCGTCCTTGCGGCCTGTGGAGGAAGTGAACCCAACCACTCGCCCGCGGTGATCGTGGTTGTCTCTGGCAACAACCAGACGGGAGGAGCCGGCCAACAGCTGGCCGCGCCGCTCATTGTCCGGGTTAATGACAAGGGCGGAGACCCTGTGGCAGACGTGGTGGTGACCTTTGCCGTCACCGCCGGCGGGGGCAGCGTGCAGACGACCTCGGGAACCACCGATGCCCAAGGTCGAGCGGGCACGCTGTGGATCGTGGGCACCGCGATCGGCGCGGCGAACACCGTGACGGCCACCTCGGGAGCCCTGGCGAACTCTCCTCTGAGCTTCAGTGCCACGGTCCAAGCGGCCCCCGCCGCGGTGGCGACCATCATCCAAGGGGATGGCCAGGCGGGCTTTGTTGGGGCCGCCCTTTCGAGCCAGATCCAGATCGAGTTCCGGGACGCCTTCGACAATCCGGCAAGTTCCCAAGATGTCGCGTGGCTGGTCACGGGCGGGGGTGGTTCCATCAGTGCCACCGCGGCTCAGACCGATGCCTCAGGCCTCGCCTTCGCGACTTGGACGCTGGGTTATCAGCTGGGAAACGGTCATACGCTGACCGTTCACGTCGGCGGCGTGACGGTGAATCTGGCGGCAACGGGCAACCTCACTGCAGGCAGTACACTGACGGTCTTCTCGGGGAACAACCAGACGGGCGTTGCTGGGCAGGCTCTGGCGGCCGCAGTTTCGGTCAGGGTCCAGACAGCTACCGCCCACAGTGTGTCCAATGTTCCGGTCGCCTGGAATGTGCAGGCTGGCGGTGGCAGCGTGGCACAGCTCTCGACCCTCACCAATGTCAGCGGCATCGCCTCGGTGAGCTGGACACTCGGCGCAGGCAGTGCCAGCCAGACTGTCTCCGCCACCAACCTGGAACTCGCGCCGACGAGCGTTACGCTTGCCGCGACCGCCGTGGTTCCGCCAGTCTCGTCCATTGTCGGGACGGTCACGGTCGTGGACAACGAGGTTTCCGCCATTCGCATCGCTTCCCGGTCGTCACGTTCGCCAGGCTCGGCCAGCAGGGATGGGTTTGTCCACCCGCGTGTCGCGGTTCGGATAACGCGGCCGAAGGCCATTCGGTTCGTTCCGGGAGACGTCCTGGTCCGTTTCAAGGCGAGCTCGATTGGCGGGCCGATCGGGGTGGGCTCCCTCAAGTCGGTGGAGACTGCCCGCTCGGTCTCTCAGGCCATGCTCGACCGCCTGGTGTCACACACGCGTCCGGGCGCAATAGCTGTCGCGGGCGTGTCGCCCGTCATCCGAACCGCTCGGCTCAAAGTGACGGATCTGACGAAAGTGGACTCCATCGCCCGGGCTCTCGCTGCCGACCCGGCCGTGGAGGCGGTAGGGCCAAATCCCATGGCCTGGGCGATTGGTGGCCCGACGCACCCGGGTACGGTGCCCAACGATCGCTACTACCCGGATCAATCCTGGATGTACGCCATGCTGGACTTGCCCCGTGCCTGGTCGATCACGACGGGCTCCTCGAACGTGATCGTAGCCGTCCTGGATAACGGAATCGTCTTTCATCACCCCTCGGTGGGGGCGGCCGGCGCAACTTCCCTGACAGGAGGCGGGAACCTCCGGAACGATGGATATGACTTCGTGAACAATACCGATCCGCTCGTGTCGATCTGCTTCAATGCGGGCGGTGGCAGCGCCAACAACTCCGGGGACGGCGACGGGTACGACAACAATCCAGCCATCCCGGATGACCGGGATCCCAGCGATCCGTCGGGGTGTCTCGGCGCGCGGGAACCGCTTGGTGCGCACGGGACCCATGTCGCGGGAACGATCGGCGCGCTGGGCAACGATGGAAATGATGTCGTTGGGATCAACTGGCATGTCAGCATTCGACCGGTCCGGGTGCTTGGCCTTTCGTACGGATCGTTTTTCGATATTGCCCAGGGCATTCTCTACGCATCGGGCTTCACGGCTGCCGGCCCCAACGGACAGATCAACCCGTCGGGACCGCCCGCTCGGATCATCAACCTGAGTCTGGGGGGCGACTGCCCGAACGGTGTGGACCCAATCCACACCGCGATCCAGACCGTGAGTGCGGACCCGAGCACCGCCCCGCTGATCGTCGCGTCGGCGGGTAACGAACGGTCCTCGGTGCCGTCCTGCCCGGCCTCGTACCCTGAGGTTCTCTCGGTCGGCGCCGTGGGGCCCACAGGGCTCCGGGCCTCCTATTCCAGCTTTGGCAGCACCGTGGACATCGCGGCACCAGGCGGGGAGTTCACCAATGGTCCCAGTGACGACGGGGCCACCTACATGGTGCTCTCGAGCGTTTGCGACTTTACCGTTTTCCCGTCGCCATGCACTCCCGGCTGGGCCTACTACGAAGGCACTTCGATGGCCGCACCACATGTGGCCGGGGTCGCGGCCCTACTGCTGGCGCAGGACCCATCCCTGACGGCAGCTGACCTGCGGACCCGGCTCGTTACCTATGCCACACCGATCGATCCTAGCCAGCAAATCGGTCCCGGGATCGTGAATGCGCGGAACGCGCTGACCCAGAGCTTCGCGCCCGCCCGCCAACTCTACGTGCGGGCCGTGAACGCGACGAGCGGCGCGGCCGTGGCCACCGTGGCCGCCCCCGGTGGGAACTTCACCATTAGCAACCTGCCCGACGGGAGCTACTTCGTCGTCGCGGGGGAAGATGAGGCCGGCGACGGCGTCATCGGCCAACCGGGCCGGCACTTCGGCGCCTTCGGCGGTTCAGCCAACCCGACGGCAGTTGCCGTCAGCAGCTCGGCCGGGGGCTTTGCCGCGTTCACGATCGGACAGGCTGCGGAGCTCGAACCGAACAACAGCGCCGGAACCGCCGGGCGTCTCGAGATCGACGGGTCCATTCAGGGGCGTCTCGGTGCGGCGGATGAGACCGACCTCTATCGGATCCAGATTCCGACGGCCGGCACCTACTCCTTCGAGACCACCGGGTTCTCGGGGGCGTACTGCGGCTTTGCCCTGGAGCTAAACACCGTCGTCTCGGTGCTGGACCAGAACCAGGTTGCCGGTCGCCAACGGCAGTTCCGACGATATCAACCGGCCTGGCCGGAATTTCTGTTCGCTTGCCACGACGACGCTCCAGCCGGGTCCCTATTTCGTGCAGGTCACCCGCGGGGTCTTCTTCAATACGGCCCCCCACCAGGGGCGCTATGTCCTGCAGGCGCGGGAGGGTCCATAGCCGGACCGGTTGACTTGACCCAACTTCGCTCGGCGGCTAGCTTTGGCGTTCTATGCCCACGATTAATCAGTTGGTGCGAAACGGCCGCAGGGCGCCAGTCTACAAAGACAAGTCGCCGGCCCTCCGGAAGAACCCATTCCGGCGCGGCGTATGCACCCGCGTATATACCACCACTCCCAAAAAGCCGAACTCGGCCCTCCGCAAGGTTGCGAAGGTGCGCCTGACCAACGGCTTCGAGATCATCGCTTACATCCCCGGCGAAGGCCACAACCTGCAGGAGCACTCGATCGTGCTGGTGCGGGGTGGGAGGGTGAAGGATCTCCCGGGCGTTCGGTATCACATCGTGCGCGGTGCGCTCGACGCGGCAGGGGTCAATGACCGCCGGCGCAGCCGGTCCAAGTACGGAGCCAAGCGACCCAAGGCCGCCGCCGGAGGTAAGAAGTGAGCCGACGCAACAAGGCCGTACGGCGCACGGTTCCCCCCGATCCGCGGTATGACAGCCAGACCGTCTCCAAATTCATCAGCTCCCTCATGTACGAGGGAAAGAAGAGCACGGCCGAGCGGATCTTCTACTCGGCGATGGATCTGATCGAAGAGCGGACCGGCCAGCCCGGCGTGACGGTATTCAAGCAGGCAGTCAATAACGTGAAGCCCGCGCTCGAGGTGAAGAGTCGCCGAGTAGGCGGCGCTTCACTCCAGGTGCCGGTCGAAGTTCGCCCCGAGCGCCGGACGGCCCTCGCCATGCGCTGGGTGATCGACTTCGCTCGGGGCCGGGCCGAGAAGACCATGCACGAGCGTTTGGCCGCCGAGCTCATCCTTGCGTCAAAGGGTGAGGGTAACGCGATCAAGAAGAAGGAAGACACTCACCGGATGGCGGAAGCCAACCGGGCGTTCGCACACTATCGCTGGTAGCTCGGCGACTCGGCTGGTATCTCGGCGTGAGGCCGGTTTCCCAATGGGAGCCGGCCTCTTGCACTTATTGGCAGGTTGCTAAGCTCCCCCGTTCCCCCGTTCCCCCGTTCCCCGTTCCCCGTTCCCCGAACCTCCACGGCCCGTTGACATTGGGGGCTCGAGGGTTAGTATTCCCGGGCTTTTCAGGATCGGGTGCATTTTCGGTCCTCCAGTACCAGAGACATCGGGTCATGTGACGGCCGGTTCCAGAGGAGTGGAGCCCCGCTAGGCACCTCCGGCCCTCTAAGAAAACGCGTGGGACCACTGGTCCTCGCTTGGGCGAAAGCCTGGGCGTGCGCGGAGCGAAACCACCGGGTCCGCCCGGGTCGGTCGCCCCGCTTTTTCGCTGTTAGAAGGGTGACCGTCGGCTCGAACGGCCGTGCGGGCCAAACGGGAGCAAAGAAACGGACAGGAATGGCTCGCGAAACTCCGCTCGACCGGTACCGGAACATCGGCATCATGGCGCACATCGATGCCGGCAAGACCACGACCACTGAGCGCATCCTCTACTACACCGGCAAGAACTACAAGATCGGTGAAGTACATGAGGGTGCGGCGACGATGGACTGGATGGAGCAGGAGCAGGAGCGCGGCATCACGATCACCTCTGCCGCGACGACATGCTTCTGGGTCCGGGATGACATTCAGTACCGGATCAACATCATCGACACGCCCGGTCACGTGGACTTCACGGCCGAGGTGGAGCGGAGTCTTCGGGTGCTGGACGGCGCGGTGACGCTGCTGGATTCGGTCGCCGGGGTGGAGCCGCAGACCGAGACGGTGTGGCGCCAGGCAGATCGGTATGAAGTACCGCGCCTGATTTTCGCCAACAAGATGGACCGAATCGGGGCCGACTTCTTCAAGTGCCTCGACATGATCCGGGACCGGTTGACCCGGAAGGCGCACCCGCTGCAGCTGCCGGTCGGCTCCTCGGACACCTTCACGGGGCATATCGATCTGATCCGGCAGGTGGAGATCGTCTTTCACGAGGAGGACCTCGGCAAGACCTACTCCGAAATGCCGGTGCCCGACGTCTATAAGGAGCAGGTGGCGAAGTTCCGGCACGAGTTGATTGAGTCCGCGATCGAGCACGAGGACGCCCTCCTGGAGAAATACCTGGGTGGTGCGGAGCTGACTGAGCTGGAGATTCGGGGGGCGATCCGGAACGCGGCGATTCATCACGGCTTTGTGCCGGTGCTCTGCGGCGCCTCGTTCAAGAACAAGGGTGTGCAGGCGCTGCTCGATGCAGTGATAGACTACCTGCCGTGTCCGACCGATGTGCAGGAGATCCAGGGCCATGTGCCGCTGCACGATACCGAGCACATCACCCGGACCCCGAAGGACGATGCGCCGTTTGCGGCACTGGCGTTCAAGATCGCGACCGATCCGTACGTGGGACGCTTGACGTTCTTCCGGGTGTACTCCGGCAAGCTGACCGCCGGCAGCTACGTGTACAATGCGGTGAAGGACAAGAAAGAGCGGGTCGCGCGGCTGCTGCAGATGCACGCGAACAAGCGCGAGGAGATCCAGGAAGTGCTCGCCGGCGACATCGGGGCGGCGATCGGACTCAAGGATACCCGCACCGGTGATACCCTGTGCGACGAGGATCAGCCGATCATCCTGGAGGCGATGAAGTTCCCGAATCCGGTGATCGACGTCGCTATCGAACCGAAGACCAAGGCGGATCAGGACAAGCTGGCGATCGCGCTGCAGAAGCTGCAGGAGGAAGACCCGACCTTCCGGGTGCGGACCGACCCCGAGACCTCGCAGACCATCATCGCCGGCATGGGCGAGCTGCATCTCGAGATCCTGGTGGACCGCATGAAGCGGGAGTTCAAGGTCGAGGCCAACGTGGGCCAGCCTCAGGTGGCCTTCCGCGAGACGATCACGAAAAGGGTCACGGACGTCGAGGGCAAGTTCATCCGGCAGTCGGGCGGCAAGGGCCAGTATGGCCATGTGGTCATCCATCTGGAGCCGACCAAGCCGGGCGAAGGCTTCGTATTCGAGGACAAGATCGTGGGTGGTGTGATCCCCCGCGAATTCATCAAGCCGGTCGAAGCGGGGATCCGCGAAGCGCTGGAGAATGGCATTCAGGCGGGCTACCCGATCGTGGACGTGAAGGCGACGCTGGTGTACGGGAGCTACCACGACGTGGACAGTTCGGAAATGGCCTTCAAGATCGCCGGATCGATGGCATTCAAGACGGCGGCCCAGCAGGCGAAGCCGATCATCCTCGAGCCGATCATGGAGGTCGAGGTGGTGACCCCGTCGGATTTCCTGGGGAACGTCGTGGGTGACCTCTCGGGCCGGCGTGGGAAGGTCGGGGGCATGACGCAGCGGGGTGAGGCGCAGGTTGTGGCCGCCCATGTGCCGCTCAAGGAGATGTTCGGGTATTCCACCCAGCTCCGCAGCATGACGCAGGGCCGGGCGGTGTACAGCATGGAGTTCGATCACTACGAGGAAGTGCCGAAGTCGGTCGCGGAAGCGATTATCGCGAAAAAGAAGGGATAACCACGAGGACGTTATGGCCAAGGCGAAATTCGAGCGGACCAAGCCCCACGTGAACGTCGGCACGATCGGCCACGTTGACCATGGGAAGACCACAACGACGGCCGCGCTGACCAAGGTGACGGCGGACAAGGGTCTGGGAACCTACGTCCCGTATGACACCGTGGCGAAGGCATCGGAGAGTCAGGGCCGGCGCGATGCGACCAAGATCCTGACGATCGCGACCAGCCACGTCGAGTACAACACGGAAAAGCGCCACTACGCCCACGTGGACTGCCCCGGACACGCCGACTACGTGAAGAACATGATCACGGGCGCGGCGCAGATGGACGGCGCGATCCTGGTGGTGAGCGCGGTCGACGGCCCGATGCCGCAGACCCGCGAGCACATTCTGCTGGCTCGCCAGGTCAACGTGCCGTCGGTCGTCGTGTTCCTCAACAAGTGCGACCTGGTGGACGACCTCGAACTGCTCGACCTGGTCGAGCTCGAGGTGCGCGAGCTGCTCAGCAAGTACGAGTTCCCCGGGGACGACCTGCCGGTGATCCGCGGCTCGGCCATGGGCGCCATCAAGGGCGAGGCGCAGTGGGTGGAACAGATGTGGGAGCTCCTGAATGCGCTCGACAACTACATCCCGGAGCCCAAGCGGGAAGTCGACAAGCCGTTCCTGATGCCGGTCGAGGACGTGTTCTCGATCACCGGCCGCGGCACGGTGGCCACCGGGCGTATCGAGCGGGGCAAGATCAAGGTCGGTGAGGAAGTCGCGCTTATCGGATTCAACTCCGAGAAGAAGACCACCGTCACCGGTGTCGAGATGTTCCGCAAGTTGCTGGACGACGGTCAGGCGGGCGACAATGTCGGCCTGCTGCTGCGCGGCGTGGAAAAGACCGATGTGGAGCGTGGCATGGTGCTGGCCAAGACCGGGAGCATCACCCCGCATACCGAGTTCAACGCCGAGGTGTACGTCCTGACCAAGGAAGAGGGTGGACGTCATACCCCGTTCTTCAAGGGGTACCGGCCGCAGTTCTACTTCCGGACCACGGACGTGACGGGCTCGGTGGAGTTGCCGGAAGGCGTCGAGATGGTGATGCCGGGCGACAACATCCAGATGAAGATCAGCCTGATCATTCCGATCGCGATGGAGGAAGGTCTCCGGTTCGCGATTCGTGAGGGTGGCCGGACGGTCGGCGCCGGCGTGGTGACGAAGATCCTGAAGTAGAGCCATCGGCCGTCAGCCGCACAGGCGCAGACGACTGACGACTGACGACTGACGGCTGACGGCTGATGGCTCAGACATAGAGGCAGCTATGGCACAGCGAATTCGCATCCGACTCAAGGCGTTCGACCACGGCGTGCTGGACCAGGCGGCGGCGGACATCGTCCGCACGGCCGAGAAGACCGGCGCGCAGGTCTCGGGACCGATTCCGCTCCCGGTCAAGATCGAGCGGTGGACGGTGCTTCGCAGCCCGCATATCGACAAGAAGAGCCGGGAGCAGTTCGAGCTCCGGACCCACAAGCGGCTGCTCGACATCAACGATTCGCGGCCGCAGACCATGGACGCGCTGACCAAGCTCGACCTGCCGGCCGGAGTGGATGTGGAGATCAAGGTCGAATAGCCATGGCCAACGGACTGATCGGGCGTAAGCTCGGCATGACCCGCGTTTTCACGGACGACGGCTCCTCGATCCCGGTGACGGTGATCGAGGCCGGTCCGTGCCGCGTCCTGCAGATCAAGGACGGCGCGGTCCAGCTGGGCTATGGCGCAGCGTTGCCTCAGCGAAGCAGCAAGGCGGAACTCGGGCACGCCAAGGCGGCCACGCTCGACGCGGCGCCGAAGATCCTCAAGGAATTCGGGACCAATGAGCAGAGCTACAAACTCGGTGACACGGTCACCGTGGGCATCTTTGCTGCCGGCGAACTGGTGAAGGTGACTGGGACGACCAAGGGCCGCGGATTCCAGGGCATCGTGCACCGCTTCGGTGCCGGCGGCGGTCCCGGTAGCCACGGCAACACCCGGCATCGGAAGCCCGGTTCCATCGGCGCGGGTACCGACCCGTCCCGCGTGCTCAAGGGCAAGCGGATGCCCGGCCACATGGGGGCCGAACGGCACACCGAGCTCGGACTTCGGGTCGTGAAGATCGATGCCGAGCGGAACCTGTTGTTCGTGCGGGGCGCCGTCCCTGGCGCGCGACACGGGATTCTGCTCGTGAACAAGCAGCACGGCAGGAGCCGCAATGATTGAGGCCCCGCATTTCTCCGCGGCCGGTGCCAAGAAGGGGGCCGGTTTCCGCTTGCCCGCGACGTTCTTCGACGGCACCGTGAACCACCCGGTGCTGCACGAAGCCGTGAAGGTCCACCTGGCCAACCAGCGTCAGGGCACCGCCGCTACCAAGACCCGCGCTTTCGTATCCGGCGGCAACGCGAAACCCTGGAAGCAGAAGGGCACCGGCCGGGCTCGACAGGGCTCGATCCGTTCACCGCTTTGGCCCGGTGGCGGCAAGGTCTTCGGTCCGCAGCCGCGTGACTACCGCCTGGGCATGCCGCGCAAGGTCAAGCAGCTCGCCCGCAAGAGTGCGCTCAACGCCCGTGCCGCGGAAGGCAACTTCTACGTCGTCGAGCGATTCGAGCAACAGAGCCCGAGGACGCGGGAGCTGGTGGCGCTGCTCGACAAGCTGGGGGTCGCCGAGCGGAAGGTGCTGGTACTTACCCATGGGGTCAGCGAAGCCATCTACCTGAGCGCACGCAACCTGCCGCGGGTTGATGTGCTGCCCTACTCCGACGCATCTGCCTATGATGTGCTGTGGGCCGAAGTCGTGGTAGTGGAGGAGCCAGCGCTCTCAGGTGAGCCGGCTCAGCCGTACGTTCGGCCGTTTGTGCCGGTCCCCAAGGGTGAGGGGCGGGTGGTGACGCCGCGGGCGACGCCCAAGAAGGCCGCTGCCAAGGTCGCGAAAGCCGCCAAGGCCGAGAAGAAAGCGGAGAAGAAGTCCGCCAAGCCCAAGGCCGCCGCGAAGAAGGCAGCGCCGAAGGCCAAGGCAGCGGCCAAGAAGCCGGCCGCCAAGAAGGCCGCGCCCAAGAAGAAGGGGGGCAAGTAGATGCCGGCATTGCATGAGACGATTGTGCGGCCGGTGGTGACCGAGAAGTCGTCGGCCGCCTACCAGCTCCGGAAGGAATACGCCTTTGAAGTCCATCCACAGGCGAACAAGTACGAAATCCGCGACGCCCTCAAGCAGCTGTTTGGCGTGACGGCGACCAGCGTTCGCACCATGCAGGTCCGGCGGAACTCGGTGGTCCGGGGCCGGGCCAAGGGTCTCACGGCCCGGTGGAAGAAGGCGATCGTCACCCTGAAGGAAGGGGAGACTCTCCCCGTATTCGAGGGCTGATATGGGTATACGCCAGTTCAGGCCGGTCACGCCGGGCACTCGGTTCCGATCGGTGTCGGACTTCGCTGAGATCACGAAGTCGACGCCGGAGAAGTCCCTGCTGGAGCCGCTCCGCAAGAGCGGCGGGCGGAACAACAAGGGCCACCTGACCATGCGGTACATCGGCGGTGGTCACAAGCAGATGTACCGGAAGATCGACTGGAAGCGGAACAAGTTCGGCGTGCCGGGGAAGGTGGCTTCGATCGAATACGATCCGAACCGCACAGCCCGGATCGCGCTGGTAGTCTACGCCGACGGAGACAAGCGCTACATCCTGCACCCCAAGGGGCTGCAGGTGGGCGACACAGTGGTGTCGGGACCGGGAGTGGATCCGCGTGTTGGCAACGCGATTCCGCTCGGCGAAGTCCCCCTGGGCGAGACCGTGCACAACGTGGAGCTCAAGATCGGCAAGGGGGCACAGCTGGCCCGCTCGGCTGGAGCGGCAGTCCAGGTCGTCGCCAAGGAGGGTGACTACGTGACGATCCGGCTCCGGTCCACGGAAATGCGCCGGGTGCATGCCAAGTGCATGGCGACTCTGGGCGAAGTCGGCAACGCGGAGCACGAGCTGCTGTCGCGGGGCAAGGCGGGCAAGACCCGGTGGCTTGGCCGGAAGTCACGGGTTCGGGGCGTGGCCAAGAACCCGGTCGACCACCCGCTGGGTGGCGGCGAGGGCAAGAGTTCGGGTGGCCGTCCGCCAGTGAGTCCGTGGGGCAAGCCGGAAGGCCGGAAGACCCGGCATCGGAAGAAGGCGTCGAACCAGCACATCGTCCGCGGTCGGCGCCGCGGTAAGGCGACCGGAGGAAATGGCTGATGTCGCGTAGCATCAAGAAGGGCCCGTTTGTCCAGGTGGCATTGCTGGGCAAGGTGCAGGCGATGAACACCCGCAACGAGAAGCGGGTCGTCAAGACGTGGAGTCGCTCCAGCACGATTCTGCCGGAGTTTGTGGGGCACACTTTCGCGGTGCACAACGGGAACAAGTTCGTCCCGGTATATGTGACCGAGAACATGGTGGGACACAAGCTTGGCGAGTTCGCCCCCACCCGGTTGTTCCGCGGTCATAGCGGCAAGCTGGTGGCGGACAAGAAGGCCAAGGCGGAGTGACCATGGAAGCTCGTGCGATTCAGCGCTACGCGCGTCAATCGTCCCGTAAGATGCGGTTGGTCGTGGACCTCATTCGCGGCAAGAACGTGAACGAGGCCTTCGCGATCCTCAAGTTCAACAAGAAGTACGCGGCGAAGCAGATCGAGAAGACGCTCAAGTCGGCGGTGGCGAACGCCGAACAGGCGGCGCTCAAGGCCAACGAGAACCTCGATGTGGATGACCTGCTGGTGACCAAGGCGGTCATCAATATGGGCACACCGCTCAAGCGCTTTTCCCCGGCGGCCCAGGGCCGCGGGGTGCCGATCAAGAAGCGCACTTCCCATGTGGAGATCCACGTGGGCACGAAGGAGAGCAAGTAATGGGGCAGAAGACCCATCCGACCGGCCTGCGTCTCGGTATCGTCAAGCCGTGGGCGTCGCGCTGGTTCGCGACCAAGGAAATGCCCGCCCTCCTCAAGGAGGACGAGCTCATCCGGAAGTACCTGAAGGCGCGTCTCGGGCATGCGGCGATCGCGCAGATCGACATCGAGCGGAAACCGGGCAAGGTCACCGTCACGGTGCACACCGGACGGCCGGGCGTCGTGATCGGCAAGCGGGGCGCCGAAGTGGACAAGTTGCGCGATGAACTGGCGCAGCTGACCGGCAAGGAAGCCGCGATCAATGTCGAGGAGATCAAGCGGCCCGAGGTGTCGTCCCAGCTGGTAGCGGACAACATCGCCCATCAGCTGATGCAGCGGATCTCGTTTCGCCGTGCCATGAAGCGCGCGGTGCAGAGCGCCATGCGGATGGGCGCGCAGGGCATCCGGGTCAGGGCCGGCGGCCGCCTGGGTGGGGCGGAGATCGCGCGGACCGAATCGTATCGCGAGGGCAGGGTACCGCTCCATACGCTTCGGGCGGACATCGACTACGCGACCAGCACGGCCAAGACCACCTACGGGACCATCGGGATCAAGGTCTGGATCTTCAAGGGTGAGGTAGTGGAGGATCTCTCGGGCCGCACCTACAGCACGGGGAACTGACGGATGCTTGCACCGAAGCGGGTCAAGTTCCGCAAGATGTTCAAGGGCCGGACGCGGGGCACCGCCATTCGCGGGAGCACCGTGGCGTTCGGGGAGTATGCGCTCGTGTCCCTGGAGCCGGGTTGGGTGAGCAACCGCCAGATCGAGGCGGCGCGCGTGGCGCTGACCCGCGAGATGAAGCGCGGCGGCAAGGTCTGGATCCGGATCTTCCCGGACAAGCCCATCACCAAGAAGCCCGCCGAGACTCGCATGGGGAAGGGCAAGGGTAACCCGGAAGGCTGGGTGGCCGTGGTGAAGCCGGGCCGGGTGCTGTTTGAGGTCGAGGGTGTCGAGGTCACGCTGGCCAAAGTGGCGCTGGCTCTCGCGGCGGCGAAGTTGCCGGTGCGGACGCGCTTCATCAAGCGGGCGGAGGACTGACGCCATGAAGACAAGCGAGTTGCACGAGCTGTCGGTCGACGATCTCAAGGCAAAACTCGCGGAGTTGACCGAGGAGCGCTTCCGGCTCCGGTTCCGGTCGGCGACCGAGTCGATCGAAAACCCGATGCGGTTCCGCCATCTCAGACGGGATATCGCGCGGATCAAGACCATGCTGCGGGCGAAGGAACTGGGGAGATAGGAACGATGACTGAACCGACGGCCGACACCCGCAAGCGGCGCAAGACCCGCCAAGGGGTGGTTACCAGCGACAAGATGACCAAGACGGTCACCGTGACGATGACCCGGCGCTTCGCGCACTTGGCCTACGGGAAGCAGATCACCCGTTCCACCAAAGTGAAGGCGCGGGACGACAAGTTCGGGGCCAAGCTGGGCGATACGGTGCGGATCATGGAGACCCGGCCGATCGCCAAGACGGTCTGTTGGCGGGTGGTGGAGATCGTGGAGCGAGCGAAGTAAGGACGCCATCCGCCGTCCGCCATCCGTGTTGATGGCGACGACGCGATACTGACGGCGGACGGCGGACGGCGGACGGCTTCATAGAGGCAGCGATGATTCAACAGGAATCGATAGTCAAAGTGGCCGACAACTCCGGAGCCAGGAAGGCGCTGGTGATTCGGGTTCTGGGCGGCAGCAAGCGCCGCTATGGCGGCGTGGGCGACAAGGTTGTGGTCGCCATCAAGGATGCGATCCCGACCGGCCAGGTAAAGAAGGGCGACGTGGCCAAGGCGGTCATCGTCCGGACGGTCAAGGAGACTCGGCGCA
Source organism: uncultured Gemmatimonadales bacterium (assembly GCA_963748035.1). Classification (GTDB taxonomy): domain Bacteria; phylum Gemmatimonadota; class Gemmatimonadetes; order Gemmatimonadales; family GWC2-71-9; genus JADJOM01. Next base: position 62,273 of record CAVVHO010000009.1, read on the forward strand.
AGGATGGCTCCTACATCCGATTCGACGAGAACGCGGTAGTGCTGATAACGGACCAGGGCGAGCCCCGGGCGACCCGTATCTTCGGGCCGGTGGCGCGCGAACTGCGCGAGAAGCGGTACATGAAGATCGTATCGCTGGCGCCGGAGGTACTCTGAGATGAAGCCGCTGGTCTACCGGAAGGCAAAGCGTGTGCGGCATCGGCCGCCGGTCCGCCAGACGCTGCATGTCACCAAGGGTGATACCGTGCAGGTGCTCTCGGGCGATGACAAGGGGCGGCGCGGCAAGGTCATCCGGGTCTATCCCAAGACCGGCCGTGTGGCCGTTGAAGGGGTGAACGTGATCACCAAGCACCAGCGCCCGACTCAGGGAGCGCCCGGTGGAATCATCAAGCGCGAAGCGCCGGTTCACCACTCGAAACTGATGTTGATCGACCCCAAGTCGGGGGAACCGACCCGTATCCGCCGGCAGAAGGACGCGGACGGCACGCTGGAGCGGATCGCGGTGAAGTCGGGCCAGTCCATTCCGAGGAACCGCTGACGATGGCCGAGACAAAGGACAAGGCGGACAAAGCCCCGAAGGCCCCCAAGGCCCCCAAGGCGGATGCGCCGAAGCAGCAGAAGGGCGGCAAGGACAAGGGCGTCGCCATGGCAACCGATCCGGCGCCGAAGTCAGCCGACGGTGTGCCGCGGCTCAAGACGTATTACGAGAAGACGATCCGGCCGAACCTGACCAAGCAGTTCGGCCTCGGCAACCCGCATGAAGTCCCGCGGCTGGTGAAGATCGTGCTGAATGTGGGTATGGGCGAAGGGGCCAAGAATCCCAAGCTCATCGACGCAGTGGTCGAGGAGCTCGCGATCATCACCGGCCAGCGGCCGGTGGTTCGACGCTCCAAGAAGGCGATCGCGAACTTCGGACTCCGGGAGAACCAGCCGGTGGGCGTATCGGTCACGCTGCGGAACGCGCGGATGTACGAGTTCCTGGACCGATTCGTCAATGTGGCGGTTCCGCGGGTGCGAGATTTCCGCGGGCTGTCGAACAAGAGCTTCGACGGCAACGGGAATTACACCGTGGGTGTGAAAGAGCAGATGATCTTCGCCGAGATCGACTTCGACAAGGTCGAGAAGATCCACGGGATGGACATTACGCTTGTGACCACGGCGGGCCGGGACGATCTGGCGATGGCATTGTTGCGGGAATTCGGATGGCCATTCCGGGGGGAGACGCCGCTGGCGGTTGCGTAGGAGAGTGAGAAGTGAGACGTGAGAAGGGGTTGCAAGAAGAGGCGGACGATCGCCGCTCACTTCTTACTTCTAACTGATTAGTCGAGGAGCTCAGATGGCGAAGACGTGTTGGATCGAGCGGGCCAAGCGCACGCCGAAGTTCAAGGTCCGGGGGGTGCGGCGCTGTCAGCGCTGCGGCCGCAGCCGGGCTGTCCTGAGGAAGTTCGGCCTGTGCCGGATCTGCTTCCGCGAAAAGGCGCTACGGGGAGAGATCCCCGGTGTGCGCAAGGCGAGCTGGTAGGGGAGCGTAAACGATGAGCATGACTGATCCTGTCGCGGATATGCTGACCCGCGTCCGCAACGCCTGCGCTGCCGGCCACCGGCGCGTGGACGTCCCGGTGAGCAAGCTCAAGAGCGAGCTCGCCCGGCTGCTGCGTGACAACCACTACATCGCGGACTACAAGATCCTCGATGACGGCGCGCGTGGCGTCCTGCGGTTGTACCTCAAGTACCACGGCGACCAGCCGGTCATCCGCGAGCTGAAGCGGGTTTCCTCTCCAGGGCTTCGGCGCTACGTGAAGTCGCGCGAGATCCCTCGGGTGAAGAACGGCCTCGGCATGGCGATCGTGTCCACGCCCAAGGGGCTGATGAGCGACCGCGACGCGCGGTCGGCGAACCTCGGCGGCGAACTCGTCGCCGTTGTCTGGTAAGAGGCGAGCATGTCGCGTATCGGTAGACGGCCGGTGGTGGTGCCGAAAGGCGTCACCGTGGCCCTGAACGGGCAGACCCTCTCGGTGAAGGGGCCCAAGGGCGAACTCTCCCGGGTCTTTCATCCCGAGATGAAGCTCGTGCTGGAGGGAGAACAGGTGCTGGTCTCCCGTCCCACCGAGGAGGCCCGTCACAAGGCCCTTCATGGCCTGAGTCGCACCCTGGTGCAGAACATGGTGGACGGGGTGTCCAAGGGGTTCACCAAGGTGCTCGAGATCCAGGGTGTCGGCTACAAGGCGGAGACGAAACCCTTTGGCCTGCAGCTCGCTCTCGGATTCTCCCATCCGGTGCAGTACAAGGCTCCAGCGGGAATCAAGTTCACGGTGGACAACAACACCATCGTGAAGATCGAGGGGCCCGACAAGGAGATGGTGGGACAGGTAGCGGCCGAACTCCGCAGTCTGCGCAAGCCGGAGCCCTACAAGGGCAAGGGTGTGCGCTACCAGGGTGAAGTCGTCCGCCGCAAGGCTGGCAAGACAGGAGCCAAGTAACCATGCGTGCAGTCAAGTCGCCCTCCACGCGCCACGAGCTACGGGCCCGCCGTCATCTCCGGGTGAGGAAGAAGGTCGCAGGCACCGCAGAGCGGCCTCGGCTAGTCGTCTTCCGGTCGCTCAAGCACATCTACGCCCAGCTGGTGGACGACGAGCGCGGCGTGTGCCTGCTGGGCGTGGGTGACAGCTCCGAGGGCGTTGCAAGCGATGGGGCGGGAAAGGTTGGCAAGGCCAAGAGCACCGGCAAGGCGCTCGCGGCGAGAGCCAAGGCCGCCGGCATCAGCAAGGTGGTCTTTGACCGCGGCGGATACCGGTATCACGGACGAGTGAAGGCCGTCGCCGACGGCGCACGCGAAGGCGGACTGGAGTTCTAATATGGCGGACGAACAGACTACGACAGGTGGTGAACCCACGAGCGCTCCGGCCAGCCCCCCGACGGGAGACTCTCGGGGACGTGGCGGTCGAGGCGGCGGGCGTGGCGGGCAGGGCGGCGGGCGCGGCGGCCAGGGTGGCGGACGCGGCGGGAAACGCGGCGACCGGGGTCGAGATCAGGACCGTGAGCACAGCGAATTCGTCGAGAACGTGGTCGCGATCAATCGCGTTGCCAAGGTCGTCAAGGGCGGGCGCCGGTTCTCCTTCAATGCCCTCGTCGCGGTCGGCGATCGCAAGGGCAAGGTAGGCATCGCGACGGGCAAGGCCAACGAGGTCTCGGAGGCCGTCCGCAAGGCGGTCGAGGCGGCCAAGCGGAACATGGTGGAACTGCCCCGGGTCGGCGCGACGATCCCGCATGAAGTGTTGGGCACGCATGGGGCTGGCAAGGTCCTGCTCAAGCCCGCAACCACCGGTACCGGCGTCATTGCCGGCGGGCCGGTCCGGGCGGTGCTCGAGTGCGCCGGGATCACCGATATCCTGACCAAGAGCCTCGGCTCCAACAACCCGCACAACGTCGTGCGCGCCACGCTCAACGGGCTCCAGCTGCTGGTGACGGCGCGCCAGGTCGCCCGCGAGCGGGGTATCGAGGTGGATCAGATCGCTTATCGCGCCCCGCAGGAGGTCTGAGTCATGGGACGCAATCCGGTAGTGGGGCGGCAGGGCCCGGCGTATCACGCCGCCGTCATTCCGGCGGAAAAAGAGGCAAAGCGCCTGCTAGTGAAGCAGATCCGTTCGGGGATCGGCCATCCGGCAACGTTGCGGCGGACGCTCATAGCCCTCGGGCTCAAGCGGCACCAGTCGGTGTCAACCCTGCCGAACAACGCGGGGGTCCGCGGTATGCTGTTCAAGGTGCGTCACCTCGTCGAGGTGACGCCGGCCCGGGAGAAGTAAATGGCGGAGAAGTCGGAGAAGACCGTGAAGAAGGCTGCCCCGGTCAGCTTGTCCACGCTGCGGCCGGCCCGTGGGGCCAGCAAGAACAAGATGCGAGTGGGTCGCGGGCCAGGGTCGGGCAAGGGCAAGACCTCGGGGCGCGGCCACAAGGGCCACAAGGCGCGTCAGGCCGGTGAGACCAACCCCGGCTTCGAAGGCGGGCAGATGCCGCTGTACCGGCGCTTGCCCAAGCGCGGGTTCACCAACCCGTTCAAGGTTCACGCGCAGCCGGTCAACCTGAAGGACCTCGGCAGGCTCACGGCGACCGAGGTGAACCCCGACACCCTGCTCGCCGCCGGGCTGATTTCGCATCGCGACGCGCCGGTGAAGCTTCTCGGGACCGGTGAAGCCTCCCGGGCGTACGTCGTCAACGGGGTCAGGCTTTCCGGTTCAGCTCGCAGCAAGATCGAACAGGCGGGCGGGAAGATCGCCGCAAAATGACCGCTGCGACCAGGCCCAGCTTTGGGATGGATCCGGAGCTGCAGCGGAAGATCGGTTTCACGCTGCTTGCGCTGGTGATCTACCGAGTGGGCGCGCACATCTTCGCGCCCGGCGTGAACGTCCAGGCGGTGACCGACTTCATTCGCAACTCGGCTGCCGCCGGCTTCTTTGGCCTGTACGACACGCTCGGCGGCGGCCTCAGTCGAGCGACGGTCTTTGCCCTGGGCATCATGCCCTACATCTCAGCCTCCATCATCTTCCAGCTCGCGGGTGGCATCGTGCCCTCGGTGGGCAAGATGCAGAAGGATGAGGAAGGCAAGAAGAAGCTCACCCAATGGACCCGGTACCTGACGGTCGGCATCGCGCTGACGCAGGCCTACACCTTTGCCGTGTTCACCGAGTCCATCCCCGGTGCCGTCCCCAATCCGACCTTCTGGACCAGGCTGGCGATGGTGGTGGTGCTCACCACCGGCGCGGTGTTCGTCATGTGGCTCGGCGAGCAGATCACCGAGCGCGGCATCGGCAACGGAATGAGCCTCCTGATCACCTTCTCGATCCTTGACCGGCTATGGCCGGGCCTGGTGCAGATGGCCGGGTTTTGGAAGACCGGTGCGCTCTCCCTGGGCAAGATCGTGCTGTTCGGGGCGATCCTGCTGGGAGCGGTGACCGCGGTGACGGCGATGCAGCTGGCGGCGCGACGGATTCCGGTACAGATCCCGAGGAAGGTCATGGGCCGGGGACGCATGACCCAGGGCCAGAAGACCTTCATTCCGATTCGGCTGATAACGGCCGGCGTGATGCCGATCGTCTTCGCCCAGACGATCATCATCGTTCCGGGAACGATCGCGAGCTTCTCGGGGACCCCGTGGGCCCGTTCCATCGCCGATTTCTTCTCACCCGGCGAGCTACCCTACGACCTGACGTTCGCCGTGTTGATCCTGCTATTCAGCTACTTCTATACATCCATCATCTTCAATTCGGTGGATCTGGCGGAGAATCTGAAGAAGCAGGGAGGGTTCATCCCCGGAGTGAAGCCTGGGGCAAGCACGGCTGACTACATCGACAATGTGTTGGCGCGGGTGACACTGCCTGGGGCACTGTTCCTGGCCGCGATCGCGCTGGTCCCGGTGACTCTTACGAAGAACCTCGGCTTTCAGCAGCAGTTCGGCGGTACGTCAGTGTTGATCGTCGTCGGCGTTCTGCTCGACACCATCGCCCAGATCCAGCAGCATCTTACCCTGCGCAAGTACGACAGCTTCATGAAGGCAGGACGCATCAAGTTCCGGGGCCGCCAGCAGCGGTTCATGTAAAGGAGTCGCGCCAGTGAGAAGTGAGAAGTGAGAAGTATAGAGTGGGCATCCCACCTCATACTTCTCACTTCTGACTTTCAGAGATACCGAAAGGACAGCCCTCGTCATGGACATCCTTCTCCTCGGGCCGCCGGGTGCGGGCAAGGGCACTCAGGGTGCGTTGCTGGCCGGGCGCCTAGGCCTCCCCAAGTTTGCCACTGGTGACCTGCTGCGTGATGCGGTGAAGCGTGGCACTCCCGTCGGCCTCATGGCCAAGGCCGTCATGGAAGCGGGCCAACTGGTGAGCGACGAGATCATCATGGGGGTGGTCCGGGAGGAGCTTGGCAAGCCCGAGGCGAAGAATGGCGTCATCTTTGACGGTGTAGTGCGGACAGTCCCCCAGGCCGAAGGCGTCACCAGGCTCCTGTTGGAGCTGGGCCGCAAAATGGATTACGTCCTGTTCTTCGACGTGCCAGACGCGGAAATTCTCTCACGCATCGACAAGCGTCGCGGCATTGAAGGCCGCGCTGACGATGATCCCAAGGCCGTCGCCATTCGTCTCAAGGCATACCGCGACCAAACCGCGCCGGTGCTGGAGTGGTTTCGGGGGCGGGGTGGGGTCCATCTGATCCCCGCGGTAGGCAAGATCGAGGGGATTGCGGACGACGTAAGACGGATACTGGGTCGGTAAATGGGCCTGGCGCCATGAGCCGTAAATGGACCGGACCCAGGCCCAACGGATGGCGGACTGGCAACCGCTGACGGCTATCATGATCACCATCAAATCGCCCCGAGAGATAGAAACGATGGCCCGAGCCGGGCGCATCGTGTGTGAGACCCTCGCCCTGATGGAGCGCTCGGTTCACCCAGGCATGACAACCCTCGAACTGGACACGCTGGCCGAGGAGTTCATCCGCAGCCACCCAGGGGCTCGCCCTTCGTTCAAGGGCCTGTACGGATTTCCCAAGACCCTTTGCACATCGATCAACGAAGAGATTGTGCACGGCATCCCGAGCGCCAAGCGAGTGCTGCGAGAGGGGAATATCGTGAGCATTGATGTGGGCGTGCAGTTGGACGGGTTGCACGCTGACTCTGCGACGACCGTGGGCGTGGGAGAGATTTCCCCGGACGCGACCCGGCTCCTTGCGGTCACCCAGGAGAGCTTGGCGGCGGGAATCGAACAGGCCAGGGTCGGCAACCATGTGGGAGACATCGGCCACGCCGTGCAGACAATTGCGGAAAAGGCGGGCTTCGGCGTCGTCCGGGAACTGGTGGGGCACGGGATCGGCACCCAGTTCCACGAGGAGCCGCAGGTGCCCAACCACGGTCAGCCCAAGCGTGGTCCCAGGCTGCTCGAAGGGATGACCATCGCGATCGAGCCGATGATTACAGCCGGTCACTATGCCACCCGGACACTACCCGACAAATGGACGGTGGTCACCGCCGACGGCAGTCTGGCGGCACACTTCGAACATACGGTGGCGATTACCGGGAACGGGCCTCGGATCCTGACGAACGGAAATGACAGTCAGCAGTGAGAAGTGAGAAGTGAGAGGTAAGAAGTGAGAAGTGAGAAGGCGTTGGGTGAAAGCGAGGCGGTAATCTGGACAAGACTGCTGCTCACTTCTCACTGCTCACTTCTCACTTCTCACCTCTCACCTCACTCTCTCACCTCACCTCTCACCTCTCACCTCTCACCTCTCACCTCTCACTTCTCACCCTCGCCCTGCTTCTCATCCACCATCAGCCGCACGTCGCGCGCTGCCCGCTGGGTTTCGCGCAACACCACCTCAGATTCATCCAGCAGCAGGCGGAGCCGCGCCGGCCTGCCCGCGGCCACCACATTCAACCGCAGGTTGATGAGCGAGCCCGCAGCGGCCGCGGCGGCCACCAGCGCCGCCATCAGGCTATCGGCGATGGCCGAGGATGGGCCTTCACGGGCGGCCCGACGAGCTAACTGCGCCACCTGGAGGCATTCTCTTACCACCTCGGCCGGGACTCGAGCCGCTTCCCTCCAAGCCGCCTCCAGGGAGGCTGCATCCTTCGCCCTACGTGCCTCGATGACCAATTGAAAGGCAGCAGCGTCTTCTTCTGCGAGCCTCATGAGCCGGAGACGCACGGCATCGGCTTGTTCAACCAGCTGCTGTAAGGATGCCGGGTCGCTTGGCGATGTCCGCCCCAGCGCGACCCTGGCGACCATGGCGGGGAGGGCAGCGGCAAGGGCACCCGCAATAGCGGCTACCGCGCCGCCGCCTGGCGTCGGGGTTCCGGCCGCGACACGGTCACCGAACGAGGCGATCGATTCCGGATCAGGCAGAGAGCACCTCCAGCAGCCAACGGTGGATGGCGGGGTTCCCCGCCACGATTTCGCCATGCTCCACGCCGAGGTCGCGCCCCGTTGGGTCGGTGACCAGGCCCCCGGCTTCGCGTACCAGCAAGGTGCCCGCCGCAGTATCCCAGGCCGAGAGCCGGTGCTCCCAGAACCCGTCGAAACGACCTGCGGCTACATCCGCCAGATCGATTGCCGCCGAACCCGGGCGTCGAACCCCTGTCGCCCCGGATAGCACCCGCGAGAGCTGTTGGAGGTATTGATCGAGGCGATCGAAACCCAGGTAGGGAAAACCGGTTCCGATCAGTGCATGGGCCGGATCAGTTATCGACGAGACGGCAAGCCTATGCCCCGCTTCCCAAGTCCCGCCACCCCGGGTGGCCGTGGTCAGGCGGTCGAGCGGAACGTGAAGCACGGCTCCCGCCTCCAACTGTCCATCGACCGCCGCGGCGATGGAAACGGCGAACGCGGGGAAGCCGTGCAGGAAGTTGGTCGTGCCGTCGAGCGGATCCACGATCCACACCAGGCCACCGTTCACTACTTCCGGGCTCAGCTCCTCCCCGACGACGCGGGAACCCGGTGCCGCCTCTGCAAGCATCCGGGTGATGATCTGCTCCGATCCGCGGTCCACGTCGGTTGCCCAGTCGGCACGTCCTTTGGAGGTCCAGCCGGCCGGGTCGTGGGGCCGATCTGCGGCGCGCAGATAGGCTCCCGCGGCCTTCGCAGCCGCTACGGCGATAGTCAGTAAGTCGTTGGCCGATGGCATCTTGCGTGGGCCCTCCGTGCCCGATAGCTTGCCCCGATGCCACGAATCTTCTCGGGGATTCAACCCTCCGGCGAGTTGCACCTCGGCAACTTGCTCGGCGCGGTCGAGAATTGGGTCCGGCTGCAGCAGTCGTACGAGTGTTTCTTCTCGGTCGTCGACCTGCACGCGATCACCTCCAAGTACGAGGCCGGCAGCCTCGCCCAGCGGACACGCGACATGGCGTTGGGGCTGCTTGCCTCAGGCATCGACCCCGATCGGGCCACCTTGTTCGTCCAGTCGCACGTACCGGAACACACCGAGCTGCAGTGGCTCTTGAACAGCGTAACGCCGCTGGGCGAACTCGAGCGGATGACACAATTCAAAGATAAGTCGACGCGCTTCGAGAGCATCCCGGCAGGCCTCCTGATTTATCCCGTGTTGATGGCCGCGGACATCCTGCTATACCGTGCGGACATGGTGCCGGTTGGCGAGGATCAGGTCCAGCATCTTGAATTGACCCGGGAGATTTGCCGCAAGTGGAACGCCGAGTTCGCGGGCGGAGAGGACTTCTTCGTGGAGCCCAAGCCTCTCCTCACCGAAGCCAAGCGGATCATGGGTCTCGACGGTCAGGCGAAGATGTCGAAGAGCCTCGGCAACACAATCGGAATCTTCGAGTCGCCGGATGAGGTCTGGAAGAAGCTCCGGCCGGCGAAGACAGACCCGGCCCGGGTTCGACGTGAAGACCCCGGCACGCCTGAGATCTGCAACGTCTACTCGCTGCACAAGTACTTTTCACCGCCGGCGACGGTCGAGACCGTAGCCAGGAACTGCCGCAGCGCGGGGTGGGGCTGTCTCGACTGCAAGCGGGTCCTTGCCGACAATATCAACACCGCTCTGGCCCCGATCCGTGCCCGGGCAGCGGAATATCAAGCGAGCCCGCACCGAGTTGGACAGATCCTCGGAGATGGGGCGACCAGGGCTCGGCGGGTTGCGAGGGAGACGATGCGGGAAGTGCGCGATCGAATGGGCTTCATGCCACCTGAATCCGAGGGTCGACAATCGTCGGCCGCCGGTTGAGCGACTGAACTGAATGGAAAAGATCATTAAGGCCGCCGTCGAGCGAGGTGCCTCCGACCTGCATATCAAGGCCGGCGACGTGTTCCGGGCGCGGATCAACGGCAAGCTGGTCCCACTGACCAAGCAGCGGCTGACGCCGGATCAGACCCGGGCGATCGCGCTGAAGCTGCTGCCCAATGATGTGGACAAGCAGCGACTCGATCAAATCAAGGACTTCGATTGCTCCTGGGGAATGCCCGGGGTCGGGCGCTTCAGGGTCAACGTCCTACGACAGCGTTCTTCGTTCATGATCGTGATGCGGGTCATCCCGTTCGCAGTACCGTCAATCGAAGAGCTCAGTCTGCCACCGGTCGTGGCCACTCTGGCGGAACTCGAACAGGGATTCGTGCTCGTCACCGGAGTGTCGGGGAGCGGCAAGAGCTCGACGGTCGCCGCAATGCTTAATCACATCAATCAGAACCTGCAGCGCCATATTGTGACCGTAGAAAACCCCATCGAGTTTCTGCACCGGGATGTGAAGTGTTCGGTGACCCAGCGGGAGGTTGGGGTAGATACCGAAAGCTTCGCCGTCGGCCTGCAGGCTGCGCTTCGGCAGGACCCCGACGTGATTGTCATTGGGGAGATTGCTGACAGCGAAACCCTGGACACGGCCATCAAAGCGGCTGAGCGCGGCCACCTGGTGCTCTCCACCATGCCCACCCCCGATGTCATAAATACCCTGAGTCGGCTCCATTCGATGTTTCCGAGTGTCGAACGTGAGATCGGGGGAATCCGCCTGAGCGAAGTTCTGCGGGGCGTGTTGTCCCAACGACTCATTCCGACCAAGGACAACGGCGAACGGATTGTGGCGGTCGAGGCGCTGGTAGCTACTCCTGACGTCCGTACCATTTTGCGCGACACCGAACGGCTGGGCGCTCTCCGGGTAGTCATGAGCGAGGGTGCTGAGCACGGCATGCAGACCTTTGGACAGCACGCGGCCAGGCTGCATGAGGCGGGCGATATCTCGGCGGAGGCCGCTACCGCGCTGGGCGAGTGACACCACTCGAGGCCTTCCGCCGACTCGTCAGCCTTCCCCGAGAGGCGGGCAGTCCCGCCGCCGGCGAAGCGAGGGCGTTGCTCAGAGAGCATCTGGAATCGCGCGGATACAACGTCCGCGAGCAGTCCTTCGCCTTTCAGCCCGGATCGCTACAAGCCCTGCCCGTGATTGGGGCTGGACTTGGCGGGCTTTCCCTTCTCGAGATACCCCTCCTGCTGATCGGGCGCCTCCCCGGTTTCCTCGCTTTGCTTGTCTGGCTGGCAGGTGCGCTGGCCCTCGGTGTGTTGGCGTGGGGGATCGGGAGCGGCTACGACGTCCCCGGGGCGGAGCGCCGCCAGGACGCCAACCTGATCGCTACCATAGGCCCGAGGCCGGTTCGCCGCTGGATCGTCGCGCACCTGGACACCAAGGCCCAGGGCCATTCGATGGCCGGGAGACTCCTGGCTGTCTGGATGCTGATCGTCGCGGCGCTGTGCCTGACGGGGCTCACCGCGGTACGTGCGGGGCGGGGGGCGGCGCTCCCCTTCGGGGCCGTCGCGGGGGGATCGGCCATTTCGATTCTCGCCGGCACGCTGGCTGGTCGCGGGCGGCTACGCGGGACGTCTCCAGGGGCCCGGGACAATGGTACCGGGCTTCTCGCCGCGCTGATTGTTGCCGAGGCCCGACGGGGAGATGGGATCGGGCTCCTGTTTAGCGGAGCCGAGGAATTCGGCCTGGTCGGTGCTCGCGTGTTCGCCCGCGGCGAGGCGGTTGCGGAGACCGAGGTGATGAACCTCGACACGCTGACGGATCGGGGCGCGTTATACCTTGTGGTACACAATGACGGAGGGCGGGCGTTGGCACTTGCTCTCGCATCCCTATTCACGGGAATCGTGCCTCAAGTTGAGGTTCGCCGCCTCCCGCTCGGCATCCTGGTGGACAGTCTCCCATTTGCCCGGGCGGGAGCCCAGGCCCTTACCGTCAGCCGGTTGGACTGGGCAGATCTCGGACGCCTGCACACGGCGCGCGACAGCGCTGAGGACCTGGGCCTTGCCACTGCGACAGCGGTGGGCGAGGCGCTCGCGCAGTTGCGTTGACATTCCGGCCAGCGCACCTACTTTTCACCAGAGGATACACCGGGGCCCCCCCCAACGGGCCCCGTTTCTTTTTGCCCAATTACACGAATGTTCAATCCCAAGACGCATTGCGTGGTAGTGGTTGGCGCCCAATGGGGTGATGAGGGCAAGGGCAAGTTGGTGGATGTCCTGGCCGAGCGGGCCGATTTTGTGGTCCGCTATCAGGGCGGCGCCAACGCGGGCCATACGGTGTGCATCGGGGACGCCCAATTCATCCTGCACCAGATCCCGTCAGGAATTCTGCACGAGCGCTGCACCTGCGTCGTGGGGAATGGTGTCGTGCTGGACCCGGAGACGTTCTTCACAGAGCTCGACGGGCTCACCGGCAAGGGTGTGAACACCCAAGGCCGGATATTCATCTCCGATCGCGCGCACCTGGTGCTGCCATATCACAAGCTCCTGGACAAGGCACACGAGCGGAGCCAGAACATTGGGACCACCGGCCGCGGCATCGGGCCAGCCTATGAGGACAAGTTCGGGCGGCGGGGCGTGCGGGTCGGCGACTTGCGCCATCTGGAATCGGCCAGCGCCTTGCTCAGCGAGCGTGTGGCCAGGGCCAACCAACTGCTGGCCATGATGGGCAGCAGCGAGGTTGCCTCCGAGAAACAGCATCAGGACTTGCTCGGCCGACTCGCCCCGCGGCTCCTACCCTTGGCGGCAGATACCGGACTGATCGTGCACCGGGCCCTCAAGGACGGGCGCCGAGTCCTGCTTGAGGGCGCGCAGGGAGCGCTGCTCGATGTCGACCACGGGACATATCCGTTCGTAACCTCCTCCAATACGACCGCTGGCGGTGCTTCGGTCGGTTCCGGCATCGGCCCGACGGCGATTGATGAGGTTCTCGGGGTCGTGAAGGCCTACACGACCCGGGTCGGCAACGGCCCCCTGCCAACTCAGGCCGAAGGGGGCGCAGAGGAGGAGCTGCGCACGCTGGGAGGTGAGTTCGGGGCGACAACCGGTCGCCCGCGGCGCTGCGGCTGGTTCGATGCGACCGTGGTGCGATACGCGGTTCGCGTAAATGGACTCACCGGTCTGGCGGTGACCAAGCTCGATGTGCTCGACACGTTCCCGAAGATACCGGTAGGCACCGACTACCTCCTCGACGGCGAGGAATGTCCCGAGATGCCCGCAGATATTCGAGCGCTGGAGCGCGCCAAGCCCCGCTACGAAGCGTTGCCGGGTTGGCAGCGACCGACTGGCGCCGCGCGCCGGCTCGCTGACCTGCCTCCGGAGGCCCGAGCCTATCTGGACCGGCTGCAGGATCTGTCGGGGGCTCCCATCCGATACGTCAGCGTCGGAACGCGACGGGATCAGATTATTGAAGTATGAGTAGAGAGTACCGAGTACCGCGTACCGAGTACCGGAATCGGCTACTGACTGCTATGGCGGTAGGGCATTCTTGTACCCGGTACTCGGTACCTACCGGTACTGAACGCCATGCCTGAACGCACGGAGCTGCTCGTAATCGGCGCCGGCCCCTGCGGGCTCGCGGTGGGCGTGGCGGCGCGGCTCGCCGGGGTTGGGTGCATTCTCCTCGATCGCCGCACGGTAGTGTCGGCGATCGAGCGCTATCCACTCAACATGACCTTCTTCTCCACCCCCGAGAAGATCGAGATCGGCGGGATTCCCTTCATCGCCAGCCACGAAAAGCCCACTCGCCGGGACGGGCTCCTCTACTACCGCCGGGTGGCTGAACATTTTGTGCTTGACGCTCGCCCCGCCGAAGAAGCCACCGCCGTCCGCCGCGACCCCGACGGTGGATTCCAGGTGGACGTCCAGCGGCGGCACGATACTACCCGCTACCACGCGGCGAATCTTGTGTTCGCCACCGGGTACTACGATTGGCCCAACCTGCTCGGGATTCCCGGGGAAGAGCTACCACACGTCGCCCACTATTTCCTGGAAGGTCACCGGCATTGGCGCCAGGACGTCGTGATCATCGGGGCGGGGAACAGCGCGGTTGACGCTGCGCTGGAATGCTGGCGGGCGGGGGCGCGGGTGAGCCTGGTGCATCTCGACGAGGGTTTCGACCGCACCGTGAAGCCCTGGGTGCTGCCGGACATTACGAACCGGCTCAAGGAGGGCAGCATCCTGGCGCACTGGAAGAGCAGGGTTGTCGCGATCCGCCCCGATGTGGTCGAGATCGAACCGATTTCCGGTGGTCCGCGAAAGAGCCTCCCCGCCGATACGGTGCTTGCCATGACCGGCTACCATGCGAACACCGACCTGCTGACGGAGCTGGGCGTGCCGGTAGATCTCCGGACCGGCATCGCCGCCCATGATGAGCGGACCATGATGACCCCGGTGCCGGGGTGCTATCTCGCCGGTGTCATCGCGAGCGGGAAGGACGCGAACCGGCTGTTCATCGAGAATGCCCGGGGGCACGGGGAGTTGATTGTGGCAGACGTCGTGAGGCGGAGGCTGGGGGCTATCGGCTATCGGCTATCAGCTATCGGCCTGCTAAAACAGAAACCCTCCGGCGGAAATCCGGAGGGTTTCTTCTACTGACAGCCGATAGCCGATAACTGATAGCTGATAGCCGCGGCTAGTTCTGATTCGCCGCGTACCACGCCGCCACGTCGAACCGGGTCGGATCCAGCTCATAGAAGCGGTTCCGCACGAATATCCCAGTCGTCGGGTAGTAGGGCGGGGGATCGGTCGCGCCGCAGGCGTCATACTGGTAGCGCTTGATATACCCTTCACCGCTCGTGAGGCCGACGGCGCCTCGGCGTTCCTGAATGATGCCGCCATAGGTGTTGAGGCAGCCGCGGCCGGCGGTGAAGTCGCCGCCGTTGATGCAGTGCTCCTTGTTGTTCGTACCCAGGCTGTTCTCCTCGGCGCCAAAGGTCTTGAGCGTCAGGAAGAAACCGTGAATTGTCTCGTCCGTCGGAGTCTTGTAGCTCCGGAAGGCGTTGCCGCTTGGAGCTGTCTGGATGGAGCCGTCCTCATCCTTCTGCTGGGGCGCGTTGAGAGTGTTGTTCGCGACGATAACGGCCTTCCCCGAAAAATATCCGGCGATATCACCCGTGGTGCAATCGCGGGTGGCGGGATTCTGGAAGTAGGTGACATCACTGCCGAAGACGATGTTACCGTTGGCGGCGAGGGTCACCCGTCCGCGAATCACTCCGTCCGTGATCACGTTGCCGTCAACGAAGATCACGCCCTTGAAGTTGACGTTAAAGGCTCGGCTGAGCGGAAACAGGATAAGCCTGTCGTTCCGGGCCGCGATCGCGGGCACCGCTCCGAGAGCGGCTTGGATCGCCGCCGGGGCCTGAACCCAGGTTCCGCCATCCGGATGGCGCGCGGTGGCAATGGTTGGCGACACCCAACTGGCGCCGGAATTCGGATAGGTCAGGAGCGAGTCGCCGCCGAGATAACACTTGAGGCCGGCCGCCGGCCGGGCCGGATTCGTTATCAGGGTATTCCCGGGCCCGGCCCCAGCTGACACGATCAACGCGGAGTCCCGTCGGGCCTTGATGTTGGCATTCGTGTTGCCGCCAACTGCGTGCTTGTGGTTCACGTCGGCTGAAGTCACGTCGTGGTTGAACGCGGCCAGAAAGACGCCGTTGGCTGCATCGCCGCAGTTCTTCGAGAGTTCAAGGAAGGTCCCCGATGCACCGCCGGCCAGTGGCAGGCTCGCGGAGACGAACTGCTCCGGATTGGCGATTGCAGTCCCGGCCTGGTAAACCGAGAAGAAGCCCTGTACGCCGCCGAAGGCCACACCGAGATCAATCGTAAGAAAGTGCACCCGCGTGCGGGCCTCACCGAGTCCGCCGGCCATGGAGCCGGCGAACCGAGTGGTACCGACCTGGGCCAAGCTGTCGAGCTTGTTGAGATCGGCGACCGTGGGCATCGGGATACGGGCGACGCTGAGCTGGGGCGGCACATTGAACTGCCCATTGCCCTGATTCTGGATACTGGCGGCCGCGGAGGTGACCTGATCGAAGAACGTGACCGCGGGATTCAATGCGGTGCTGATCTTAATCTGGTCGTTGGAATGGACCGGTCCGCGGAGCTGGTCGCCGCCACCAAACACGATGGTGTTCGCGGCGGTGTCGGTCTCGAAATTGGTAAAGTACGCAAACTTGGAAAAGCTCTCCTGATTCACCTCGAGCCGACGTACAACCTTGTTGTTGAAGCTGTCCCGCGCGATGCTGATGATGCTCCCCACCACGCCGTACTGACCACTGGTGATGCCACTCGGGCCGACATACGTGGACCGGGTCACCTTGGGGATCGTGGTGTTGCTGGCGTCCTTGACGGCCGCGTTGGTTTCGATCGCCGTGAACCCTACGGTGGGGTACAGGGCTCGGGTGGTGTTCAACCGGCTACGGGCCTCCTCGAGGCCGGCCAGCGCCGCGGCATCGACGATCGCCGCCCGTTCGGAATTCTTCCCGATCAGGTTGGCATTGAGCGTCATCATCGCGGCAGAGATCGCGATGGCGCTCACCGCGAACGCCACCAGCAGCGTCGTGAGCAGCGCGATGCCGCGCTCGTCTCGGGTCAGGCGGGCAAACATGTTCGATCCTCCGGCCGCATTACGGCCCAACGGGTGCGTTGACCGTCGACATAGTCGAAAGCGACGGGGTACAATCCTGCGCAGCGAGACCGTACTGGTAGCCCGGGAGGTGCCCCGGAAGCGCGGTCTGGTCCTGGTAACTTGGCGCAACTGGGCCGGCCGCGACGGTCGCGATCGGTTCGTCCCATATAAGGGCTCCGACGTCCCGGCGCCAGATGACATAGGCGCGGACATCGGATTCGCCGCCGGTCTCGTCAATCGCCCGGTTCCAGGTGATCACCATTGTGGTTTCCGGGACCGCATTGATGACCCAAGTCGCGACGGGGACGTTGCCGAGGATTGGGGTATCGCCACAGCTGGTCACTTTCTTGGTCGCAACGTTCGGCATCGGCACCATGAAGGAGATCGCCCGGGTGCGGAGATCGGCTCCGGTGAGTCCATTGGTGACGGTAAAGGCAACCTCGACTACGGCGAGGCTGTCCACTCGGGCCGCGACCCCAATGTCCGTTGCCGAGCCATGGATCGCCTGCGTGTGGCGGATCGGCATCCAGTTTGTCGGAACCGTATCCAGCGAGGATTGCCCGGTGCCCGCGACCGGGATCCGCTTGTAGTAGTAGCGGAAGAAGTTCCGTCCGGCGGTCAGGGTGACGTTTCGGATCACGACCTCAGGCGGTGCGTCGTTGATCTGCCGAAGGAGGAGGTAGTCGTTGGCCACGGTCGTCGTGGTCGAGTCCAGGGTGAAGAACCAGGCGATAGTCTCGGCCGGGCTATTGATCGCGGTGTTGCCCAGCGCGGAATAGCTCGAGTCGGGGTACATGAAGGCCGGGCTCGTGCCTGGCAGAGCGAACCGGTCGGCTGGCGTCAAAGCGTTCACTTGCCCAGTCGGCAGGCCAGGGTTGTAGTACACGGTGTACAGGCTGTCGGTGTTGGAGGCGTAGTCGGCGCTGAAAATGAACGACGACGTCCCCGCGTAGAGCACCGCTGGTTGCTTGAAGGGCACATTGGCCCCGGCCATCCGGACTTCCTGCTCGAGCAAGGCGCCGGCGAAGCTCAGGTTCTGGAGCATCCCCATGTCCACCGAATTGCGGTCCATTCCTTTGGACTGCTTGGAGAGGAAGCCCAGGGCCCCGCCGAGAACGATCGAGAACACCGTAATCGCGATCAGCATCTCGATCAGGGTCATACCACGACGATCCGACATTTCCGTCCTCCCGCCTGTTACTTGGCGACCGTGATTGTGCGGCTGACCTGCGGCGACAGCGCGGTTGCCGTGACCACCACCGTGATGCGTTTGTAGTCGTTCAGCGTATCGGCCACGCCGGAGAGCGAGGCATCACCCACTACTGTCGTGGTGCGGGTGAAGCTGTACGTCCCCAGTCCTGAGACGGTGCCCTTGCACTTTCCGGCGCCGGTCGAGTCGAGTGCGATGTAATTCGGCTCCGACCGGCAGCGCGCGATCCAGGCATCCGCGAGCGCGTTGGCCTCGTTCCGGACCCGATTGGTCGACACGGCGCGGGTGAACCGAATGCCCGCGTAGGGGACGATCAGTAGCGAGATCGACAGAATGACGACCGCGATGGCTACTTCGATGAGTGTGAACCCTGCCGTAGTGCGTCGCATCAGAACCCCCGTACCCAGGCGGTACCGTTCCAGCGGAGCCACTCGGCACGTCCGGTGGCCCGAACCAGTTCCATCGCCCACGTCTCGTTTTGGTGTCGCGGAGCCCCAGCCATCGCCTTGGCCGTGCTCAGGTACAACCCACCGAATTCCTTAGCGCTGCCGTTGCGGTAAAGCACCATCGCCGGCAGGCCCGTGCTGAGCTCGGTCGTGCTGAAGTTGACGGGGTTCGCCCCGAAGGCGCGCGCCGGTACAGCAGCCGGCTTCCCAAACACGATCTCTTCGCCGACCGGAATGATCCGCACCCGCTCGTTGTTGTTGATCCGTACATCATTGGTCGAGTCGTACAGGACCCGAAGGGCCCGCCCTGGGACGTCGACCATGATCACCATGTTGTGCTGCCTGCCGATCGCTTCGCGCTGGAAGGCAAGCATCGTCGTGCCCAGCCCCTGAATGGCCGCCTTGGACCGGAGGCCCGAGAGATTGATCCTCGGCAGCGCGATCGCGGCCAGAATGCCGATCATCGCGACGACGATCAACATCTCGACCAGTGTGAAGCCCGCACGGCGGCGGGGTAGCCCTGTCTGCATGTGCACTCCACGGTGGCTCGAGGGGCCGGGCAGCCAGCAACCCGGATGTACGCCATCTGGCCGACTCCCTGAGAAGCTAAGGAATCGGCTGCGCGGCCAGCAACGCGACCCGGCCCGAGCCAAGCAATTCTCCATCGTTTGAAACAGAGGCCTCGGAGACGGGTCCTATGCTGCGCCTGGCTCGTGTTGCAAGAGAGTGAGCCAAGTCACCTTTCCAGTTGTGTCCCGCCGTCCGTACCGATCTACGTCCGGCTGTAGGGGCAAGAAGCACGCCCCCGGGGGCAGTTCACGGATGTCAAGGCTCGGTCGAGACTTGGAGTGTTGTCGCGGGATCCCCGCCACAGGGCGGAACCTCGCAAACCGCCGCGAAGCGCTTGTCCCGCTTCAACTTGGGTCAAAATGACCCGCCCGCCGCACGCCGCCCTGCTTGAACAGTATGACACCGGTCACGATCTCACAAGCGATTACCCGGCAAGGAGTTGGCAGCCGAACCGCTTGCTCGGGAGCGACCGGCCTTCTAGCTTTGTCCCCTCTCGTGAGCTGACCCCCCGATACCCCTTCGACGCGCGATGGCCGACACCACTCTCATGGACAAGCTCGTGTCGCTCTGCAAGCGGCGCGGATTCGTCTTTCAGTCTTCGGAGATCTACGGCGGACTCGGATCCATTTGGGACTACGGACCGCTCGGCGTGGAACTCAAGAAGAACGTCAAGGACCGCTGGTGGCGGGCCATGGTCCACGCGCGGGACGACATCGAGGGCCTCGATGCGGCCATCCTGATGCATCCCAAGGTCTGGGAAGCGTCGGGCCACGTCGCCGGCTTCACCGATCCGCTCATCGATTGCAAGCAGTGCAAGCAGCGTTTCCGGGCCGATGACAAGCGGATCAAGGGGACGCCGGGGCAGCCGGACTCCCAGTGCCCGGTCTGCGGCACCAAGGGGAGCCTCACCGAGCCGCGGCTGTTCAACCTCATGTTCAAGACCTTCATGGGGCCGGTGGAGGAACAGGCTGCGGTGGTCTACCTGCGTCCGGAGACGGCGCAGGGGATCTACGTGAATTACCAGAACGTCCTCAACGCGTCCCGCCAGCGGGTGCCATTCGGGATCGCGCAGATCGGGAAAGCGTTCCGCAACGAGATCACGCCGGGAAACTTCATTTTCAGGACCCGGGAGTTCGAGCAGATGGAGATGCAGTTCTTCGTCAAGCCGGGCACCGACGAGGAGTGGTTCGAGCGCTGGCGCGAGTGGCGCTTGGAGTGGCACCATAACATCGGGCTCGCTCCGGCCCGGCTCCGCTGGCATCAACACGGGCCGGGCGAGCTGGCCCACTATGCCAAGGCTGCGTTCGACATCGAGTACGAATTCCCCTTCGGCTGGAACGAGATCGAAGGCATTCACAATCGCAGTGACTACGACCTCGGCCGCCACCAGGAGTCTTCGGGGAAGAAGCTCGAGTACTTCGACCAGGCCGCCAACGAGCACTATCTCCCCTTCATTGTGGAGACTTCCGCGGGCGCCGACCGCGTGACGCTCACCCTTCTGGTGGATGCCTATCGTGAGGAAGAGGTCGAGGGGGAGAAGCGAGTCGTTTTGGGGTTCCATCCCAGCGTGGCGCCCATCAAGGCGGCAGTATTCCCCTTGGTGAAGAAGGACGGGATGCCAGAGCTTGCGGATCGCATTTTCCACGATTTGAAGAAGCAGTTTCCCTCATTCTACGACGACAGCGGGGCCATCGGGCGTCGCTATCGCCGGATGGACGAAGCGGGGACCCCGTTCTGCTGCACCATCGATGGGCAGACCCTCCAGGATGGCACCGTTACGATCCGGGAACGGGATGCAATGACCCAGGTGCGCGTGCATCAGGATCAACTCGGGGGTTGGATTCAAGAGCGTTTGAGATAGGGCGGGGTACTTAGTACTGAGTACTAAGTACCGAGTACCATTCCCTCAGTTGGCGCTGGACCGTTCGCCGTATCCCCGGTCACCTTCGCCGAGCCGCCGCACCGAAACTTTCGCAGGGCATCAGCGTATCACCGGCAGCCCCATTCCTTTCTTCAGGAGTCCTCTGATGCGCATGACAGTCGTGGCCGGCGCCGCGTTGCTGGCGGCCTTGCCTCTGGCCGCGCAGCAGCCAGCTCAACTCGATACCACCGCTCTCACTACTGCCCAGCGCGCGGCTCTTCGGGTCGTGCGGGTCCAGTTCACGCCCGACGAAATCAGGATCACCGTCGGCGACACCGTGCAACTCACCGCCCTGGCGATTGACGCCGAAGGCAAGCCGGTGACGGGTGCGCGGGTGCTGTTTAACATCGCGGGAAAGCAGGGGGTGCTGGTCGGCGCCGACAAGCTTGCCGGCACCAAGCCAGGGGAGAGCGACATTCGCGCCTTTGTCGTGAAGCCAGCTCTGCCGGGGACCCGTCCCATCCTGATCGCCGACACCGCCAGCCTCATCGTGAACGATCTACCGGTCACGAAGGTGGAGATCTCCCCACCCCAGGGCTCACTCTATGCCGGGACGACGTTGAGTTATGGTGCCCGCGCGGTGGTAAGGGACGGGCGAGAGAGTGAGGACGCGGAACTGGTCTGGTCGACCAACCGGCCGCGGGTCGCGACGGTGGATCGGTTTGGCAACGTGACTGGCGTCGGGGTTGGCACTGCGGTCCTGAGCGTCAAGTCCGGTGCCGTCACCACGACTCGGACGCTCACGGTGGTGGCGAATCCGCTCGCCCAGCTCAGGATCACGAGCGGGACGGAGAAGACTCGTACCGGCGACGTGGTGCGCTTCAAGGTGGATGCGCTCAACGCTGCCGGGCGTCCTGTCGCTGGGGTTGTGCCAACCTGGACGGTGACCGGCATTCAGACCGGGGACGATCTCGGGGCAAGGATCTGGGCGGATGGGGTGTTTGTGGCGGAGCGACCGGGGCTCTACACCATCGTCGCGACCGTCGGGCAGCGCTCTGCGCGCACGACCATCAAGGCCGAGCCACGAGCCGTGGGCCGGCCCGTCAAGCTGGTAGGTCGTGGGTTGCAGACCGATCACTCGACGTCAGAGTTGCACGTGTGGACCGGGAAGGACGGTCGGGACTACGCCTATGTCGGGACGCATGCCGCCGGCGTGCGCCCGAACGTGACCGGCAATGTGGTCCTGGTTTATGACGTCACCGATCCGGCGAAACCCGCCTTGACCGATTCGATCATGGTCAACGCCCGGGTGATCAACGACGTGCTGGTGAACGATGCCGGCACGATCGGGGTCCTGACCCGCGAAGGTGCCGCCGATCGGAAGAACGGACTCGTCGTGCTGGACGTATCCGACGCGGCGCATCCGAAAATCCTGTCCGAGTTCACCGACAGCCTGACTTCCGGCATACACAATACCTGGTTCTACCAGAACGTGGTCTATGTGACCAACGACGGGACCGGCGCGATCAATATCATCGACATCAGCGACCCCAAGGCACCCAAGATGGCCGGTCGCTGGGAAACCGGCGACCCGAACAACCGCTACGTGCACGATGTGTGGGTGCACGACGGGATCATGTACCTCTCCTACTGGGATGATGGGGTGCAGATCCTGGACGTTGGGGGGCTCAATCGCGGCGGAACAGCGGAGAAGCCGGCATTCGTCTCCAAGTTCGCCTACCCGATCGGCAATACGCACAACGTCTGGCGGGACCGCCAATATCTGTTCGTAGGCGATGAGATATTCGGGTGCCCGCAGTGCATCAACGGACCCCGCGGCTACGTCCACGTGGTTGACCTCACGGATATCGATCACCCGCTCGAGGTGGGCAAGTACGAGGTGCCGGAGGCGGGGGCCCACAACATGTGGGCCGAGGATGGGAAGCTGTACATCGCCTACTACAATGGCGGGCTTCGAGTAGTCGACATCACTGGCGAGCTCCGCGGTGATCTGTACCGGCAGGGGCGGCAGATTGGCTACTTCCATACCGCCAATGACAAGGGCTACATACCCAACGCCGCGATGGCCTGGGGGCCACAGCCCTTCAAGGGGAACATCTACGTGTCCGACATGAACAGCGGCCTATGGGTTGTGAAGCTGGACGAGAAGGGACCGTTGATTCCGTAGTTGTAGCCGTCCGCCATCAGCCGTCAGCCATTCGACTCTGACGGCTGACGGCTGATGGCCTTTCCGAGGACCTATGCTGTCCACATTGGCGCTGGGGTTGCTCTTTCAGTCAGCGGCCGCGACGCCGCCTCGCATCATCGTCTACGTCGCGTCCGAAGCAGTGGACGTCGTAAGCCGGGTCCGGTTCGGTCCCGAGGGTGCGGTTGTCGAGAAGGTCATCAAGGTCGATCCCCGGCCCTCCGAGGCAGACGGTCCGCACAACCTCAACATCTCCCCCGACGGGAAGTACTGGTACACCAGTGTCGCGCATGGTACCCCGAACGGGAGCCTGTGGAAGTTCGACACCGCCAACGATTCGCTGGTAGGCAAGGCCATGCTCTCGCGGTTCCCGGCGACGATCAGTTTTTCGCCGGACGGGGAGTTCGCCTGGGTGGCGAACTTCAATCTCTTCGGTGACATGGTTCCTTCATCGGTCTCGGTTGTCTACACGCCTGCCATGGAAGAAGTCGCGCGGATCCCCACCTGCCTAATGCCGCACGGAATGCGAGTGGCCAGAGACGGGAGTCGGGCATGGATGACCTGCATGATGGACGACAAACTGGTCGAGATGGATCCAGGCAACTACGGCATCACTCGGGTCCTCTCCGTCAAGACCGGGGAGCGAGCACGTGACGAATACATCGAGTGCCATGATGCCAGGGGAGAGGGACCACGCGCACGGTACCATGTCCCACGATGCTCCCGGGTCCGGGACCAGCGCCAGCTGTGCGCCCACGTGGGTGCAGCCGTCGGCGGATGGCCGACGGCTCTATGTCGCCTGTAACCGTCACAGCGAAGTGCTGGAAGTGGACGCGGGGACGCTCGAGATCGCGCGCAGGATCCCAACAGGAAAGACGCCCTACAATCTGGCTATCAGTGACGATGGAAGGGTGTTGCTCGCCACCCTCAAAGGGGCGCAGGCGCTCTCGGTCATGGATCTGACGACCGGGAAGGAGGTCGCGCAGCTCAAGACTTCTCACACTGTACCCAGCGGTGTCCAGGTGACGCGGGACGGTCGCTACGCCGTGGTGACCTGCGAGGGCAAGGGTGCGGAGGCGGGCGCGGTGGACCTGTTTGACCTGCGTACCGGAACGCTGCTTTTGACGGCCGCGGTTGGCGCTGGCGCCGGGGGGCTACAAATCCTCAGTTACGAGTCGTGACCAGGCGGAGTCGGGCAAAGGAGCCATTGAGTTAGGGTGCGTTTCGCGGACTTCGAGGCACTGGTCCGGCGGATCGAGGCCGAGGTCCCCGCGGAATTCCTGGTGGGAATCCAGGGCGTCGAGGTATCGCGGCAGACCGTGCCGCACCCGACCCGGCCTGAGGTCTACACACTCGGCGAGTGCATCCCCCTGCCATCGGAGGGTGAAGGCAGTGAGACAGGGCTCCAGAGTCGCGTCGTGCTCTACCACGGCTCCTTCGTGGCGCTGGCCCATCAGGCAGACGACTTCGACTGGCGCAACGAGGCTTGGGAGACCCTGACCCACGAACTGCGCCACCATCTGGAATGGCGGGCGCGGGCACCGGATCTCGAGGCGTTCGACTGGGCCGCGGAGCAGAACTTCGCCCGCGCGGACGGGGAGCCGTTCGACCCTGACTTTCATCTGGCGGCCGAGCTGGTCACTGACGGCGTGTTCCGGATCGACGATGACTATTTCCTCGACCGCGAAGTGCCCCGGTTGCCGGAGGAGACCTTGGTAAATTGGCATGGAAGAGCCTACCTGATCACACTGCCCGCAGTCGCGACGCTTCCCGGCTTTTTCAAGGTGACCGGAATCGCCGATCCACCGCCTGGAGATCTGTTCCTGGTGCTGCGTGAACGAAGCCGCCTCAGGGATCTGTTCCACCCAGCGCCGGAACCCTTTCAGGCGACCGTAGAGGCCCGTCCCGTCCCGGGCTGAAGTCCGCTATCTTCCCGCAGGCGGAGCCATCCCGCCGCAACGAGGAAACCTGCCCATGAACACGAAACGGATGCTGCTGGTCGCGGCCCTGCTCTGTCCCGGAGTGCTGGTTGCCCAGGCGACCGACCCCGGATATCGGGTCGGGATCGTGAGCGAGTCGGGCGATATCGTCACCTGGATCAAGCCCGGTGACGGCACCCTGACACAGCAAAAGGTCATTCCCGTTGGCATCATGCCCGCTGATATCGACGGCCCGCATAATCTCGCGGTCTCTCCGGACAACCGTTTCTACTACATGTCGATTGCCCACGGCACCCCATTCGGGATGCTGTGGAAGATGGACGCCACGAGCGACACGCTTGTGGGCCGGGCGCCGCTCGAGATGTTCCCGACCACAATCGGCCTCACTCCTGATGGCGAATTGGCCTTCGTTGCCAACTCCGATTTCCACGGGGACCATCCGCGGACCAACTTCGTCTCGGTGGTGCATACGCCCTTCGATGACAACGATCACGCACCTGCCGGCCTGCGACATGCCGCACGGAGTGAAATCGAATCATGCTGGCACCCGTGTGTACGTGTCGTGCATGAACAGTGACGAACTCCTGGAGATCGAAGTCGCGACACTGCGAATCACTCGCCGCGTCAAGACCGGCGATCGGCCATGACATGAACGCGATGGCCGGGATGGACCATGGCGGGATGAATCACGCTCCGGCGGCGGCACCCCCGGCCACGGCTCCGGCGCCGGCGGCAGACGAGAGTTGTGCCCCGACATTCGTCTCGGTGTCACCCGACGACAAGACGCTTTACGCCGCCTGCAACCACGGCAACTCGCTCCAGGTCTACGACGCCGAGACCTTCCAGAAGACGAAGGAAGTGCCGCTCGGGGCCGGGGCTTACAACGTGGAGCCCTCGGCGGACGGGCGCTGGATCATCGTGACCAACAAGAAGGCGCAGAGCTTCAGTCTCGTCGACGCGCATACGCTCACCGAAGTGGTTCGGGTGCCGACGACCAAGAAGATCGTTCACGGTGTCGCCTTTTCCCCGGACGGGCGCTACGCGTTCATCAGCCAGGAATCCATCGGAGCGGATCCCGGGGCCGTAGACATGTTTGATCTGGCCACGCGCAAGGTGGTCGCCACGCTTCCGGTACCGGCGCAGCCAACCGGCATTGCAATCCTGAAGTTGAGCCATTAACCGTCGCCGCATCAGACCATGACCCTTGAGACATTGACCTCGCTTCCGGGTACGGCGGTCCTCGATCGCGCGAAGAGCTTCTTTCAGGATCGGGTGCCCGCGAACGCGGCCTTTCCCGAGAAGGAGGGCCCGACCTGGCTGACGCTTCGGGGTCAGGGAGGCGAAGAGATTGCCCTGTCGGTGACGCCGGCAGACGGTGGAACGCGGGTGCGGGCCTCGACCCTGTTTTTCGATCAGGCCGTCGGCCGGTTTTTCTCGTCGCTTCCCGTCATCGAGGAAGTCGCATGACAGGGCTTCCTGTCCGCGTCATGGTTGAAGACTCGTGGGATCAAGTCGTGCTCGATCTTCAACCCAGCACGACTATCGGCGATGTCAAGCAGCAGGCCCTTGCTCTGACGCACACCGGTCGCGATGCGAGCGCATACCGCGTCAAGTTTCGCGGGGCGGAGATTCAGGACGAGACCCAGAGCCTCGCAAACGTCGGGATCGTTCCCAACGCCGCGCTGATCGTGATGCCACGGCGACGCCGGCCGGTTCGCTGAACGGAATCCCCCCATGGACAAAGCCCCGGTGCGGGGCCGAATGATGACGTGGCTCGCCGTCGGGTTCCTGGTACTCGACGGCGTTCTGCTTCTGCTGGCCGGGCTGTGGGGAGAGCAGGCGGGTCCGGCCGTTGGCGGCGTCGTCTGCCTGGTGAGCGCGGCTGGCGTCTGGGCCCTGTGGCGGCGCCACCGGCGCACTCTCGCCGACCTCGCCGAAGCAAGGCGCGCCGTGCGCGACGAGGCGCGCGCGCTCCGCGACCTCCTGAGGAAGTGAGCGGAATGCCAGTTCCGGTGTTCACCCATCCCGATTGTGTGCACCACGACCCCGGTCTCGGGCACCCGGAGACCCCGGCTCGACTTGTGGCGGTACTCGCGCGGATGATGGGTGACCCTAACGCGGAAGTCCGCGAGGCTCCCGCCGGTTCGCGCGAGGACCTGCTGTTGGTTCATCCAGTGACCCATCTGCAACAACTTGAGACGATGAGTCACGCAGGTGGCGGCGTCCTTTCCCTGGATACGGTCGCCTCCGAGTCGAGCTGGGCGGCCGTGCTCGGCGCGACCGGGGCGATCCACGCCGCGCTGGACTACGCGCACCGAAGCGGCGGGCATGCCTTTGCGGCGGTTCGTCCGCCGGGGCACCACGCCTTGGCGCAGCGCGCGATGGGGTTCTGTCTGGTCAATAACGTGGTCGTGGCCGCCAGACGGGCGCAGCGCATGGGCCGCGAGCGGGTGCTGATCATCGATTGGGATGTGCACCACGGGAATGGTACTCAGGCGCTGATGGAGGACGATCCGAGCCTTCGGTATGTCTCGCTGCACCAACACCCATGGTATCCCGGTACCGGGATGGCTGAAGAACGCGGGGTGGGGAACGTGTTCAATGTGCCGAGAGGCCCGGGCGCGCCGGCATCTCTCTACGTCGAGGACCTTTGGGCAGCGGTCGCCGCGGCCACGGAGGCGTGGGTCCCTTCGCTGGTGCTCCTTTCTGCCGGATACGATGCGCTCAAGGGAGACCCGCTGGGCGGCTTCACCCTCGAACCATGGGACTTTGCCACGATTACAAAGCGGCTCAGGGAGCGCCTGCCGGCGGTGCCCATCATGGCCCTGCTCGAAGGGGGATACATCCCGGAGCGCGTGGCAGATGGCGTAGCCGCCACGGTAGGCGCGCTCGCATAGTTATTTTTCGCACCCATCGATCCAAGCCCAAGTGGAGTCTTGAAAATGGCCAACGCGATTCGCATGGAGGTCGAGGTCCTGAACCTCCGGACTCGGCATCCATTTATCATCGCCCGCGGTGGTCAGAGCGACTACCGCACCATCTGGGTGCGGCTGGTGGACAGCGATGGCGTTGAGGGATGGGGCGAGGCCGCGCCGGCCAGAATCTACGGCGAGTCGACCGAGACAGTCCTCGCGGCTCTGCAGATCTACGGAGCGCACCTTCCCTCAGATCCACTGCAACTCGAGGAAACCGAGCGCGGGTGGGAGAAACTCCTGCGACTCAATCCCTCGGCTCGCTGCGCTCTCTCCGCGGCGCTGCACGATCTGGCGGGCAAAAAGGTGGGCCTGCCCGTGTTTCGAATGTGGGGGCTCGATCCAGCGCGCGCACCGCGCTCGACCTTTACGATCGGAATCGATACCGCAGACAGGATTCGCCAGAAGGTCAAGGAGGCCGAACAGTATCCGATTCTCAAGATCAAGCTCGGAAGCGATCGCGACATCGAGATCCTCAAGACGATCCGCGAGAGTACCAGCAAGGAAATCCGGGTTGACGCCAATACCGGATGGACCGTGAAGCACGCGATCGCTATGCTGCCCGTCCTGGAGGAGTACGGAGTGACCGTGCTGGAACAGCCACTGCCGGCGGAGGACCTCGACGGCCTCGAGACCGTAACCCGCGCCTCCCGCATTCCCGTGATTGCCGACGAGAGCTGTCTCGATGCGGCCGACATTCCCCGTCTGGTGGGCCGGGTGGACGGCATCAACATCAAACTCGCCAAGTGCGGCAGCCTTCGGGAAGCGCTGCGCATGATCGCCATTGCCCGAGCCCACCACATGATGGTGATGGTCGGGTGCATGATCGAAAGCTCCATTGCGATCACGGCAGCGGCCCACTTTTCGCCGCTGGTGGACATCGTGGATCTGGATGGGGCAGCCTTGCTGGCGAACGATCCCTTTGCCGGGGCCACCATCGATGCCGGCCAGCTGCGTCTGCCGACCGGTCCGGGGCTGGGCCTGAGCCGGCGATGACCGCCGGCTTCGGGCTGGTGGCGCTTCCGCTGCCGCTGGCCCAGCCCTACGTGTATCAGATCCCAGAGAGCCTCGTCGATCGGGTCGTTCCGGGCGCTCGCGTCGTGGTGCCGGTACGCCAGCGTGAGATGATCGGTCTGGTGACTGCGCTGGTCGAAATCCCCCCGGAAAGGGAATTACGCCGCATCCTCGCCGCTCCCGACGAGGAACCGGCACTCTCCGCCGAGCTGCTCGAGTGCGTAGGATGGATGGCGGGCTACTACGGAGCGCCGATCGGTCTCGCGCTCCGTACGGCGCTGCCGAGCGCCATGTGGGGAGCCTCCCACATCGTCGCGTCCCTCGTAGGTCGACCCGTCCCGGGTGGAGTTGCTGGAGCGATCGCTGTCTGGCTTGAGCGTAAGGGTGGGGAGGCACCAGTGGCCGCGATCGCCCGCGGGCTCAAACGCCCGGTCTGGGACGCGATCAACCGACTGGCCCAGGTCGGCGCGATTACCCTGCGGGTGGAGGCGCCAGAGACCGAGGCCGCGCGTCAAACCGAGCGGGTCGCGCGTCTGACAGCCCAAGCTCCGACTCTTGGCGAACGGGAGGCCTTGCTCAAGCGGAGCCCGGCCCAGAAGGCGCTGTTGGAGACGCTCGAGGATCTTGGCGGCGTCGCGCCGGTGCGGCACCTGGTCGGCCAGCTCGGTCTTTCCCGACCCGCCTTGGCGGCCCTGGAGAAGCGTGGCGCGATTCGGGTGGACCAGGTCGAGACTGCCCGTGATCCCTTTCGCGATTTCCCCACGACGCCTCCCCCGCCCACCCCGACACCGGACCAGAGCGCGGCCGTTGCGGCAATTGCAGCCCTCTCCCCTGGGGACGGCGCGTTGCTCTTTGGGGTGACGGGCAGCGGCAAGACCCTGGTATACCTCGAAGCGATCCGAGCGGCGCTGGCCGCCGGTTCTGGCGCGATCCTGCTCGTCCCGGAGATCGCGCTTACGCCCCAGACCGTCAGCCGGGTGCGCGGCGCGTTCGGTGACCAGGTCGCAGTGCTTCACAGCGGCCTGTCCGAAGGGGAACGGGCCGACCAGTGGCGGGCGCTGCGCCGGGGAGAGCGATTGGTGGCGGTGGGTGCCCGCTCTGCGGTGTTCGCTCCGGTCCGAAACCTCGGCGTGCTGGTGGTGGATGAAGAGCACGAGGCGAGCTACAAGAACGGCGAAGCCCCCCGCTATCACGCGCGAGATGTGGCGATGGTGCGCGCCCGAGTGGAGGGCGCGCGCCTGGTGCTGGGCAGCGCTACTCCATCCCTTGAGAGCATGCACAAGGTCGGTGATCGCCTGACGCTGGTGCGGCTGCCGGAGCGGGCCGGCGCCC
The DNA here is from genome assembly GCA_963748035.1 of uncultured Gemmatimonadales bacterium. Lineage (GTDB taxonomy): Bacteria > Gemmatimonadota > Gemmatimonadetes > Gemmatimonadales > GWC2-71-9 > JADJOM01. The sequence goes on from CAVVHO010000009.1 coordinate 92,237, forward strand.
AACCGCTGCCGCCGGTCGAAGTGGTGGATCTCCGAGTGGCGCCGCGGCTGCGCGAGGCGGGCGCGCTGCCCTGGTCCGAACGGCTGGACCAGGAGGCCGTGCGCTCGCTGGCACGGAAGGAGCAAGTCCTCTTGCTCCTCAATCGGCGCGGGTATGCGTCGATCCTGCAGTGTTCCGCCTGTGGCAACGTGCGGAACTGCAGTCGCTGCAGTATCGCGTTGACCGTGCACCAGACGCCCCCCGGCCTTCGCTGTCACTACTGTGGCCGCGACGAACCGATTCCGCCCGCCTGCCCTGAGTGCGGCGGCCTGGTGCAGCGGATGCGGGGTGTCGGCACTCAACAGCTGGAGCGGTTCCTCGCCGAACGCTTTCCCGATGCGAGGATTGCGAGGATGGATCTGGATACTACCAGCGCCAAGTGGTCGCACCAGACCATTCTCGACCGGGTTGGCCGTGGTGAAGTGGACATCCTGCTCGGCACCCAGATGATCGCCAAGGGATTGGATTTCCCGAACGTAACGCTGGTGGGTGTGGTGGACGCGGATACCGGCCTGCATCTTCCCGACTTCCGGGCGGCCGAGCGGACCTTCCAACTCATAGCTCAAGTTGCCGGTCGGGCAGGGCGGGGGCCCAAGGGGGGGAGAGTGGTGGTGCAGACGCGGAACCCCGACCACTATGCCTTGGTCGCCGCTTCGCGGCACGATGCCGAAGGCTTCAGCGCGACGGAGCTTGCTCAACGCCGTGAGCCGCCCTATCCGCCACTGGCTTCCCTCGTGAACCTGGTGCTCTCAGGCGAGGCTGAGAGGCGGGTTGCCGATGCGGCGGCCGAGGTGGCGCGATGGTGCGGCGCCCTCGTTGCCCGACAGGGTCTGGCTGTAGAAATTCTGGGCCCGGCGCCATGCGTCTTGGCGCGTATCAAGGATCGCTGGCGCTGGCACGTCGTGCTCCGGGGTGAGACTGGGACCATTGGGCGGATCGTCCGCTACGCAGCGACGAGGTGGCCCGAGCCCGCCGGGGTGCGAGTCGCTGCGGATCGTGATCCGGTGAGCCTCTTGTAGCGAGGAGAACGATGACCGAGGACGTCGGCACGCTGTACCTGCGAGATGTCACCGAGCGCTTCAAGGCACACAAGAAGCTGGGGGAGAAGGCGATCGCCCAGGTCTACGACAGCGGCCTGACCCGACAACTCGATGCCGAGAGCAACAGCATTGCCGTGCTCGTCAAGCACCTGGCCGGGAACATGCGCAGCCGCTGGACCGGATTCCTCACCAGTGACGGGGAAAAGCCGGACCGCGACCGGGATGGCGAGTTCGAGGCCGTAGCGGAGGTCGACCGCACCCAACTGCTCGACATGTGGGACGATGGCTGGGCCCGTCTATTCGAGACCCTTGCCACCCTCCGACCGGACGACCTGACCCGAACCGTGATTATTCGGGAACGCCAATATTCAGTCGTCGAGGCGATCAACATCCAACTGGCCCACTATGCTTACCATGTTGGCCAGATCGTACAGCTAGCGCGACATCTCGCAGGGAACTCTTGGAAGACTTTGAGTGTGCCGAGGCGGAAACCGGTTTGAGTGGGTCTCCGCCCCCTTCGCGTCATTCAAGCACAGCATGCCCTCAACGAATGGGCGCCGCCCATCCAATCTCCCCACCGAGGTACCAGTTCCGACCCGGCGCGGTCTCGAAGACCCGGTTGAGCGCGCCGTTGAGGGTGAATGAGCTGACGTACTCCCGGTCCCACAGATTGTTGATTCCCACGAACGGCCGGACCCATGCCCCACCGACCCGTCCCTCCCAGCTCAGTCGAATATTGCTTACTCCATTGCCAAGCCCCCGGATCTCCCCGGTCGCTGACGATCCCAACCCCCCGACTGAAAGCGTGTTGCGGTCGTCGGCGAACATGGATGTGGCCATCGTGTGATCCATGTCGAGGGTCACTCCACGTACGGGGCCGGCACGGAGCCCCAGCCGGATGAACCCTTTCGGCACACCAGGGGCCTGTTTGCCATCGAGGGTGTCGACCACGATTGCGTTGTTGACCGAGCGGGCGATTCGGTAGGTGCCGAACCGGAAATTTGAGTAGGTGTAATTGCTGAATAGCCGCAGACTCGGGGTAACCTGGCCGCTCAACCCGAGCTCCAACCCGTCGTTTTTCACCCGGCCGGCATTGGTGAAGTAGGCGCGACCGCTTACTTCCTGATATTGGACGATGGCGTCGCGTATCCGACTGACGTAACCAGTGGCCGTATAGGTCAGCGGGCCGATCGTGCCGCGGGCACCGAGTTCGTAGTTCACGGTGCGCTGAGGGTCGAGCGAGGAATTGAACCCGCCAGTGGTGTTGGGCTGGTTGGCAAGTTCGGTCGTGGTCGGCGTCTCGAAACTGGTGGAGACGTTGACGTACGGACTGAAGCGGGGATCCCGCACCCAGGTGATCCCGCCGTTGGCGGAGAAGGCGGACATGGTCCGGTCCCCGCTGTTGTCGGTCCCATCGCTCAGGTGATTGTCCGCGACATCAAACTTCACGTTGTCGTATCGCCCACCGACTCCGAAGACGAGGTCCGAGACCGGGCTGTAGTGCACCTGAACAAACGGGCCGATCTCTGTAACGCGCTCCCGCTGATCCAGGATCGAGGTGTCGGGGACTCCCGCAACCGCGCGAAAGTTGGCCCGATCGTCGCGAAGCCGTTGAAAGTCCACCCCGGTAGTAAGCCGCGGGCCGCGGTTCTGGGAGCCCAAGTGCTGGTCCGTCGAGAGTCGCAGGCCGTAGACCTGGCGATCGATCGTCACGTAGGTCCCAACCGTGGGACCGGTGCCGCTCGGGGGAGGTGTCGCAAGCGGGTTCTTCAGGTTCCGGAGCATCCCGAAGACCGCGACATCCCACTGACCTCGACTGGTGTAGCGGCGCACGGTGAAGGCCAGTTGCCCCTGGGATACTTCCTTGTCGGCCTTTCGGAGGATGTTGTTACCGGCTGCCGAGTCCGGATTCGCTACCACCTCCGCCACGGTCAGGGCGCCTGGGTTCTGGGCTTTGGGTGCATCGGTGTATCCGAAGCGCAGTCCGAGGTTGGTGGTCGAACCCAGGACGTAGTCGCCGCCGAGGTTCAACTGGGTGAATTCGCTGGCGCTATGCTGCCGGAAGCCGTCGACTTGGGTGCGAGACAACGAGAGAACGCCGCTGGCCGCTCCCTGCCGGGCGGTGGTTCGCCCCTGGATCTTGAAGAGGCCGAAGCTGCCTCCTTCCACCCGCACCGATTGCGAGAACGGATTGGGTCCGGCGCCTTCGGAAGTGAGCGCCAGCACGCCGCCAGAGGCGTTGCCGTACAGCGATGACGAGGCTCCTCGTAGCACCTCGATGCGCTGCAAATTGGCGAAGTCCACGTTGGTGAGCTGACTCTGCCCATCCGGCAGCGTCTGCGGCACACCATCAAGCAGCACCTTCACGCCGCGGAGGCCGAAATTGGCCCGGCTTCCAGCGCCGCGAATCGAGAGTCGCATATCGAGCGAATAGTTGTAGCGGTTGGCGACATAGACGCCGGGTACGTTGCTCAGGGCCTCATCCAGGCCCAGCGTCGCCTGGGCACCCTGGATTTCCCGTCGGCCCACGACTCCGATCGCCGCAGGTACCCGTACCATGGTGTCGTTGCTTCGGGTGACCGAGACGGTGATCTCGGGCAGCGTCACCTGGGCGGAGTCGCGCCCGGTCGAATCGGGTGTCTGCGCGGCCAAAGGTGCGGCCAACGCCATGATGCATACCAACGAAAACAATCCTCGCATCAACGAACCTCAGGAAGTGGGGGATTTCGCGCACGAAAGGTACCTCCTGTCGGCGCTAAGGCAGACTCCGTGCCGTGCAGCCGGGTGTCTTTCGGCAGGGATGTCGTGCGGAGCTCTTCATTTCTGAGTGGCAGCCATGGCGCAAGTGGGGCAACTCCACCAGTCGTGGGTGAAAGCTCCCACGGCGTGGCAGCTTGAACCGACGGGTCGGCAAGCCTTAGATTCCGGATACCCTATGGACTCGCAAGACTATTCCGCACCTGACTTTACGACTCCCGGTCTCGCCCGGGCGCCGGAGGCGATATTTGCGGCCACACCCGCCGACGGTGTGCTTCCCGAGGGATTCTTCTCGACTTCGAATCTGCCGACCTATGTCCATGTCGATGGCCGATGGGTGTTGCCGAGTCGGCCACGAATGGACTGCGCGATCGTCAGACGGGGCGCAATCCTCGAGGTGATCGAGCCGCGCCGGCTCCGCCGCGGCGAGGCGGTCGCCATGGGGCAGGCAGAGGATGGTTCCGAGGGGATTTACGTGCACAGCGCCGGGTTCCTGGGCAGCGCCCACAGCGCGAACGAATTCCGTTTCATGTCGACCGAGGTGAGTCGCGAGCGCCCGGTGAACTACGACGAGCTGGCGGCCCGACTCATCGAGGAGAAGTCCCGAGGTGGGTTCCTCATCTGGGTAGCCGGCCCGGCGCTGGTCCATTCCCGTGCGCGGGGCGACTTTGAGTGGTTCATCCAGAATGGCTACGTGCAGGCTGTGCTGGCAGGAAACGCGGTCGCGGTCCACGACATCGAGGCCGCGATCTACGGTACCACCTTGGGCATGAGCAACACCGGTCGCCCTATCGACGGCGGCCATGGCCTGCATATGCGGGCGATCAATCAGGTACGTGCGGCCGGGTCCATTGAGGCGGCGGTCAGCTCGGGTCTCATCCGAAGCGGTATCATGCATGCGCTGGTCACGCACGGCGTGCCGTTCGTACTCGCGGGGTCGATCCGCGATGATGGTCCCCTCCCCGGCGTCATTCCTTCGAGCGTCGACGCCCAGGACGCCATGCGGGAGCATACGGTAAAGGCGACCGGGGCAATTCTCATCGCCTCGGCGTTGCATGCGATCGCGGTGGGGAACATGCTGCCCGCCTATCATACGAACTACGGGGGCACGCCCATGCCGCTTATGACTATTTGCGTGGACCAGACCGAGTTCGTGGTGAGCAAGCTC
>CAVVHO010000010.1:0-14981 GCA_963748035.1 uncultured Gemmatimonadales bacterium
GTATGGCCTCGAGCTGCCGGACTTCGCCGCGTTCACATTGCTCGACTCCAGCGCCGGACAGGCTGCCTTGTACCGGTACTTCGCTACATATGCCGACGTGGCTCGGCGCCTGAAGCTCGGCCTTGTCCTCGAAAGCCCGACATGGCGGGCAAACCCCGATTGGGGCACCAGGCTCGGCTATTCCGCCGACCGGCTCAGCGACGTCCACCGCAAGTCCATACGAATGATGGGTGATGTCCGCGCGCTGCTGGACCAGCAGAACCTCCCTACCGTCATCAGCGGCAATCTCGGTCCGCGAGGAGACGGCTACGTACCGTCCGCGGTGATGACAGCCAGAGTGGCCGAGGCATATCATCGGCCTCAAATCGAAGCCTTCGCGGAGACCGAGGCTGACCTCGTCTCCGCCTTGACGCTCAATTATCTCGACGAAGCGATCGGCATCGGGCTCGCCGCTCGCTCGGTGGGCATGCCGGTGGTGCTGTCGTTCACCGTGGAAACCGATGGCCGATTGCCAACTGGAGAGACCTTGCAGCAGGCCATTGGAAGCGACCGACGTCGCAACTGATGCCTATCCCGCCTACTATATGATCAACTGTGCGCACCCCACCCATGTCCTCACTGGCCTCTCCTCCGACGGCGCGTGGCGCCTGCGAGTACGCGGAGTTCGAGCCAATGCCTCGCCCAAGAGCCACGCTGAGCTCAATGAGGCTACGAGCTTGGACGAAGGCGATCCAGCGGCCTTCGGGGCCCTGCACGCGACCCTCCGCGAGCAGTTCCCCGCCTTGTCAGTAGTCGGGGGCTGTTGCGGGACGGACCACATACACGTCGAACAGGCGTGTCTCGCGGTCAGCGGTTCGAAAGTGAGGAGTGAGGGTGAGGGTAGGAGTGAGGAGTGAGGAGTGAGGAGTGAGGAGTGAGGAGTGAGGAGGTGCTTCGAAACGTAGACCGGGAGATGTCAAGAGCCGGGGCGATGTTTGACGACGGGTCTCATAGCGAACCGCCGCTTGCGTCACGTTCCCGGATATCCCTTTGACTCCTCACTCGTCACTCCTTACTTCTCACTTCTTACTTCTTGGTTTCTAGCTCCTCACCATTCAGGGGAGACCTCTGTGGACCGGCAAACCCTCGTCTTGTTCATCCCGATTCTTGCTCTGAGCATCCCGGTAGTTGCTCTCGTGCTCAACGGGTTGACGAAATACTGGCAAGTGCGGATCGAAGAGGCGCGCATTCGGGCCGGCTCGCTGAGCACAGGCGGGGAGGTCGAGCTCGAGCAGATGAAAGCTGAACTCGACCAGGTTCGCCGCGAGCTGGGAGAGGTACAGGAACGTCTGGACTTTACCGAGCGCCTGCTGGCCCGGACTGACCGCGAGCGACTCGGTAGTCCGCCTGGTTCGCAGGCGTAGATGCCGCGTCTGGTCGCGTTTCTGAGGGCCATCAACGTCGGTGGTCACACGGTGACCATGGAAGAGTTGCGTCGACTCTTCGTTGCATTTGGGGGGAAGGACGTCGAGACCTTCATCGCCAGCGGCAATGTGATCTTCAGGTCGCGCTCCAGGGACATCACTGCCCTGGAACGCAAGATCGAGAAGGGCCTGCACGCCGCCCTGGGGTACGAGGTTGCCACGTTCCTGCGCACCGACGCCGAAGTCGCCGCGGTCGCAGCCCACAAGCCATTCAGGCCAGCCCAGGTTCAGACCGCCGTCGCCCACAACGTGGGATTCTTCCGGGAGCCACTGGGGGCGACGGTCGTGAAAGCCCTCGATGCCCAGAAGACCGACAATGACCAGTTCCACGTGCGTGGCAGGGAGGTGTACTGGCTTTGCAGGAAGAGACTGAGCGAGGCAGCTTTCTCCAGCGCTCTGCTCGAACGGACACTGAAGGTCCGGGTCACCTGGCGGGGTGTGAACACCATCGCACGGCTGGTAGAGCGCTACGGGTTCTCCGCGACGACCCCTGATTAGCGCTCATCTCATCAGGCCGTATCACCGCTCACTTCTCACTTTCTCACTTCGTGCCCAACCCAACTCTCTCCTTGGCTCTGTTAACCCTCATGGCTACGCCCCTTGCCGCGCAGCGGGACAAGCCGCCGGCGGGATGGGTCGGGTTCACCAAGCGGATTGCTGCCTATGTCGACACCAATCGAATCGTCGGGGCGGGGGCGGTGCTGGTGCGCGACGGGAAAATCATCGCACGATACAACGTGGGCTTTGCGGACAAGAGCGCGGGGCGGCGAGTTGATGATCGCACGCTGTTTCACTACGGATCGATCACCAAGACCCTCGCGTCTATCACCGTGATGCAGCTCCGGGACCGCGGCAAGTTGTCGCTGGACGATCCGATCACCAAGTGGATCCCCGAGCTCCGGCAGGTGCACGATCCCTTCGGCTCGATCGACAGCGTTACCCTGCGGATGTTGCTTTCGCATACGGCGGGATTCCAGAATCCGACCTGGCCCTACACCGAGGGGCAAGCGTGGGAGCCGTTCGAACCGACGACCTGGGGGCAGCTGGTCGCGATGATGCCGTACCAGGAGTTGCACTTCAAGCCAGGCTCCCGCTACAGCTATTCCAACCCCGGGTTCATCTACTTGGCACGTGTCGTAGAGATCATCACCGGCGAACCCTGGGTCAGTTATGTGCAGAAGAATCTCTTCGCGCCCCTCGGGATGACCCGGAGTTACTTCAGTACAACGCCGTACCATCTGACCGGGGACCGCTCGCATGGCTACGACGTCAACGTCGACTCGGCGACTCAGCAGGACGTCGTGGTGGACCATGGGGCCGACTTCGACCCCGGGATCACGATTCCGAACGGCGGATGGAATGCCCCGCTCGACGACCTCGCCGCCTACCTGGCGTTTCTCACCGGCGCTGCGGCGGACACGGCGACCCAGCGCCGCTACGACGTGGTACTTTCCCGGAAGTCTCTTGAAGAGATGTGGCGGCCGCAGCGGAATTCCGCGGTCTTCTCCGACTCGAGCGGCCACCGGCGAGACATGGGTCTGGGATTCATGGTGGACCGGGACGCCGGGCACTACGACGTAGGCCACACCGGGACCCAGGGTGGATACGAGGCATTTCTCCATTTCAATCCACAGAACCGGACTGGCTTCGTGCTGGTGTTCAACACCACCTACCACGACTCGGTGGTGGGGCGGGCTCCATCGTTCTACAATGACATGATGACGGCGGCCTGGGCGTTGATTCACTAGCCCGCTGCTGCAGCTTACCGCGTGGGCCGAGTACTCGGCACTCGCTACCTTCAGGAGGAGATGAGTTATGAGCGGAGTACGGTTACTCGTCGGGACTCGGAAGGGCGCATTTGTTCTGACCTCGAGCGGCAAGCGCGATCGCTGGGACATCAGTGGTCCGCATTTCGCGGGCTGGGAGATCTACCACCTCAACGGTTCACCGGCTGATCCGAATCGGCTGTACGCGTCGCAGACCAGCGGCTGGTTCGGACAGCTCATCCAGCGCTCCAACGACGGCGGCAAGACCTGGGAGCCGGTGGGGAATAAGTTCGCGTACGATGGAACCCCCGGGACCCATCAATGGTACGATGGCACCCAGCACCCTTGGGAATTCAAGCGCGTCTGGCACCTCGAACCGTCCCTGACTGATCCGGACACCATCTACGCCGGGGTGGAGGACGCCGGCTTGTTCCGTTCCGTCGACGGCGGCCAGACGTGGCAGGAACTACCAGCGCTCCGCGGGGCGAAAGGCCACCTCTGGCAGCCCGGTGCCGGCGGCATGGGTCTCCACACCATCGTGCTGGACCCCACCGATCCCCGTCGGATCTTTGTCGCCATCTCGGCCGCGGGAGTATTCCGGAGCGACGACGCTGGCCAGACGTGGCGACCCACGAACGCCGGCCTCAAGTCACCCTACGAACTACCTGATCCGGATGCCGAGGTTGGCCACTGCGTCCACCGCATCGCGATGCACCCCTCGCGGCCGAAGGTGTTGTTCATGCAGAAGCATTGGGATGTCATGCGGAGCGACAACGGCGGTGAGTCCTGGCACGAGGTGAGTGGCAACTTGCCGAGCGATTTCGGGTTCCCGATTGCAGTTCACGCCCACGAGCCGGAAACGATCTACGTCGTCCCCATCAAGAGCGACTCCGAGCACTATCCGCCCGAAGGAAAGCTGCGGGTCTATCGGAGCAAGTCAGGCGGCAATGAGTGGGAAGCGCTTACCAAGGGCCTCCCACAGAGCGACTGCTACGTGAATGTGCTGCGCGATGCGATGGCTGTGGACTCGTTGGATTCATGTGGGGTGTACTTCGGGACCACCGGCGGCCAGGTATACGGCTCGACCGACGCCGGCAACAACTGGGCACCCATCGTCCGTGATCTTCCCTCCGTGCTTTCCGTCGAGGTCCAGACACTCCCATGATCCGAGTCGTGCTCCCGGCACATTTGAGGACGCTGGCGCAGGTCGGCGGAGAGGTCGCGATTCTCATTGATGGTCCGCCGACCCAGCGCTCGGTCCTCGACGCATTGGAGGTGAGGTATCCGATGCTCCGCGGTACCATTCGGGACCACGAAACGCTGAAGCGTCGGCCATTCATCCGGTTCTTTGCCTGCGAGCAGGACCTCTCTCATGAATCGCCGGATGCTCCGCTCCCCGACCCAGTCGTGGCTGGGGCGGAGCCGCTGCTGGTCGTGGGCGCGATGGCCGGCGGGTAGTCTCACAACAAATCCAACCCCGCCGTAGTATCGCTCACGGGTAACATGCGGGAGCGCAGGTTACTCCTCGAGCGCGCCGCCGTGGCCCAAGAAGCGGATGGCAGCGTAGGTCATTGATTTCAGAAAGGAAGGCTGGATGAGAGCTCTCATCGCGAAGTGGCAGACCTCGGGTCCGCAACTTCACAGCGTGCTTCGCATAATGGCCGCGTTCATGTTCATTACCGGGGGCACGACGAAACTGTTCGCGTTCCCCGCCGGCGGACCTCCGGACGGTGCCACGGTCGCGCTGCTGTCCCAGCGGGGACTCGCTGGCGTTCTCGAAACGTTCGGCGGAAGCCTGCTTCTCCTCGGCCTGTTCACCCGCCCGGTGGCGTTCATCCTCGCAGGGGAGATGGCGGTGGCGTATTTCCAGGTTCACCTTCCGCGGAGCTTCTGGCCGACCATCAACGCAGGGCAGACCGCAGCTCTCTACTGCTTCATCTGGCTCTACCTCTCGGCGGCAGGCGCCGGGCCGTGGAGTCTCGATGCGAGGCGGTCCGGTAGGGCGGTGTAACTCGTCTCTGGGAGAATCGCTACGTCTGCTCGCCTAGGCCGGGAGCGTCGCCAGAAACGCAGTTGCGGCCACCATTCATGGTCATGAGATGCCTATGAAACGCGCCAAATCAGGAGCTACTTCGAAGCGGCGAACCCCACCCAGGGACATCGACGAATACCTCGCCGCGGTGCCCGCTGATGCGAGGGCAGCGCTTGAAAGGCTTCGCAAGCTCATCCAGGCCGCCGCCCCGGGCGCCAGCGAGGCCATCGGCTATCAGATGCCGGCTTTTCGATACCGCGGCAAGCTCCTCGTGTGCTTCGCGGCGTTCAAGGCCCATTGTAGCCTCTTCCCCATGAGTTCCGCCGTGATCCGGATCCACGCCGCCGACGTGAAAGGCTTCGAAACCGACAAGGGAACCATCCGCTTTGCCGCTGACAAGCCACTCCCCGTGGCCATCGTGAGGAAGATCATCAAGGCGCGCATCGCCGAGAGTGAGAAGCGCAAGTAACCAATGCCTTCCAAGAGCCGAGCCCAGCCCCGCCAGTTCGGCGAACTGCTCACCCCGTCTTTGCGGTTGAAGTCAGACTGCGCCGCGGGACAGCTCTAGGTCGGAGATCCTCATGCGGTTCGCGCTTCGCTACGGGCTGTTCTTCGTACCAGTCCTCGTGCTCGCGATTGGTGCGATGCTCGTTGGGCATCGGCTTGCCGACCAGTTCGCACGATTCAATGTGCTCTGGGAAGTTGCCGCCAACTGCGTCCCAGCCTTCCTTACTGGCCTGTTCGCCTACTATGTCATCGCCCACCGCGTGATGAGCAAGTACGACAAGGCCACACTCGGCCACCACATCGTACGGGCTTTTCCGTTGTATCTGATCGCCGGTGTCTCGGTTCTTGCGCTCATTTTCGAGTTGTCATCCCCGGAGGCCGGTTTCACGTTTCAACTACTCCTCGCGCCAGGGTTTGCTGCGCTTGGCGGGATACTTGGAGACGTGACGGCGGCCTCCAAGGCCGGCGCGCTCTAATCGTGCTTTACGACTGGAAGGGATGGCATACATGAGAGCATATCTGACGGTCTCGGCGACGCTGTTTGCGATACTCACCGTCCTGCACCTCGCAAGGCTCTTTGCACAATGGCCCGTGGTGATCGCCGGGTGGACTGTTCCGATCGGGGTCTCCGTGGCGGGAGTTGTGATTGCTGGCGGGCTCAGCCTGTGGGCCGTGCGACTCCTGCAGAGACTTTCGCACCACGCCTAGTGGATACGGGGGACGGGGAACAGGGAACGGGGAACAGGGGACGGGAGAAAACGCATATCTTCTGGCCTGTCGCCTGTCGCCTGTCGCCTGTCGCCTGTCGCCCTTCGCCTGTCGCCTGTTACCTGTCGCCTGTCGCCTGTCGCCTGTCGCCTATCGCCTGCCGCCCTTCGCCCGTCGCCTGTCGCCCTTCGCCTGTCGCCTATGAATACCGCTGATCCCCGACTAATCGGTCCGCTACCGCGCAGCACACCTGGACCCAAGCGGACCTTCGGCCGACGTCATGTGCTCCCGAGTGACCTGCTGAGGGAGGCGTCCCACCGGCTTCGCATCACCGCGCTCCTTCTGGCCGTCTTGTGGGTAGTCGGAATCGTGCTCTACCACCTCACGCTTCGGACGCTCACCCACGGTGATCCCCGTTGGCTTCGGCTGCAGGCAAACGACCTGATCGCCGGAGCGAGCCTGCTCATCTCGCTCGCACTCTTCGTCTATACCGGGAAGGAAGGGCGGAACCCCAGGTTCGTTCTGGATCTTGGGTTGGTCTACATGGTGCTGACGGCATTTGCTTTCGGTCTCATGATCCACTGGGATCCGGTGCCGGAAGCCTGGCCGGTGACGCCCATGATCAGCTGGATCGGGCCCATTGTGATGATGTTCGCGGCGATTGTACCGAGCACACCGGGCAAGACCCTGGTCGCGGGGCTCATCGCGGTATCCATGAACCCGCTCTCAATGCTGATAGCCAAGGCTCGCGGGACCTGGGACTTTGGCCCCGCGAGTAACGCGTTGACGATGCACTACCCCGATTACCTGCTCGTCGTCGTGGCAGTCGTGATTTCGCACGTCGTGACCCGGCTGGGAGAGCAGGTCGCCAAGGCGCGGGAGTTGGGCAGCTATCAGCTGGGTGAGTTGCTGGGACGTGGTGGCATGGGGGAGGTTTACAAGGCGACGCACCGCATGCTCGCCCGCCCAGCCGCGATCAAGTTGATCCGACCCGACATGATCGGAGGCGGCACTGGCGAGTCGGCGCAGATTGCCCTCATGCGCTTCCGGCGTGAGGCCGAGGTAGCGGCGAGCCTGCGCTCACCGCATACCGTCGAGCTGTACGACTTCGGCGTCACCGAAGACCAGACGTTCTATTTCGTGATGGAGTTACTGGACGGGATGGACCTCGAGACCCTGGTCCGCCAGAAGGGGCCGATCCCGGCGAGTCGCGCAGTCTACATTCTGCGCCAGGTATGCGAATCCCTCGAAGAGGCCCACGCGCGCGGCCTGGTGCATCGGGACATCAAGCCTGCCAACATCCACGTGGGGCGTCTCGGCCTCCGCCACGACTTTGTCAAAGTGCTTGACTTCGGTCTGGTGAAGTCGGTAACGGGACCGAATGTGGAACACTCGCTGGCCACCGCGGCCGGGCTCACACCCGGCACTCCTGCCTACATGGCGCCGGAGATGGCGCTCGGCGAGGGGTTCGATGGCCGTGCCGACATCTACGCCGTGGGCTGCGTTGCCTATTACCTGCTCACGGGGCAACTCGTCTTCCAGGCCGTCAATGTGCTGCAGATGGTCGCCAAGCACATGAATGAGGTGCCAATCCCGCCATCGAAGCGGACGGAGCTCCACGTGCCGGCGCGCCTGGAAGAGCTGGTCCTTGCCTGCCTCGCGAAGCAGCCCGAAGGCCGGCCTGCGAGCGCTGGAGAGCTGAGTCGGTCCTTAGCGGCAGTCGGGGGCGAGGTCTGGGGAGAGGAGCAGGCGGCGAAATGGTGGGGGATGAATCGACCAGCTTGACTACCGCGGAGTGGGAAACCTGGACAACAGAATGTCCTGGCTAGTCTGACTTGATATGGCCCATTCGGGTCCCAATCAGTAGCTTGGAACGAAGCCGGAACTTCCGGTGTGTGCGTAGTATCTTGACACTCGTCGCCAAGCAGAGCCCCCGATCAGCTTGGCCCCTGAGGGCCGCCCCAATGCAAACGCCTCTGACCCCTTCGCAACGACGCCTCCTTGTCGCCGGCGCGGCCCTGGCCGTACTCGGATGCAATGATGCGACCTCGACTGCAAGCGACCCCGGTCGACTGGAGGTGGTGCAGGCGCCGCCCTCCTTGGGTCTGCCGGCGGCTCCACTCAGAGACACCATACGAGTGCGGCTGGTGGACACCGATGGCCAACCGATGCACGGCAGGCTGCTTACCTGGGCGGTGCGCTTGGGTGGAGGATCCATCTCTCCTGTCAGCGACACCACAGATGCCGATGGGGTGGCTGGTGCAGTCTGGACACTCGGGCCCCTCCCCGGTTCCAACGAACTGGATGTCACGACCCTTGATGATTCGGTCGTGAGCTGGCGAACCGACGCGGAGGCTTTTCGAGTAGACCAGCTCGACTCCGACTTCGGCATGGGCTGTGGGCTCCGGGAGGGCGATCTCTGGTGCTGGGGAGATACGTGGGTTTCAACCCCTTCGGTCTCTGTAATTCAATCGAATTCTCCTACCACCTACGCCGCTCCTGGCCTCATGGCTCAGGGATACGGGTTCAAGGAGGTTGCCGTCGGGTTGGCGACGGTCTGCGCGCTGGATTCCGCAAACACGGTTCGGTGTTATCAAAGCCATCAGGTCGCGCCTGACTCGACCGAGACGCTAGCGTCCCTTCCATTGGTTCCTCCCATGTTCCACATCTCGGGCGGGGACGGACCGGAATACTGCGGCCTCGCGGTGTCCGACTCGACCGCATGGTGCTGGAATCTTCGTAATAACGACGCCCCCTACCAGGTGCCCGGGTCGCCGGCATTAATCGATCTTGAGATGGAGGCCGCTGTCCCTTTGGGCGGAAACCTCGCCTGCGGTCGGTTGGTCGACTTCACGGCAGTTTGCTGGGGAGATGGGGCCCTGGGTGACGGCACCTCCGACTCCTCCGCTACGCCGGTACCAGTAAGTGGTGGACGCCAGTTTGCAGAGTTGGCTCTTGGTACCGGCTTCGCGTGTGGGCGGCTCTACAATCTCGAAGTTTGGTGCTGGGGCCGGAATAATCTGGGTCAGCTCGGTTACACGGGCTCGGACTCGCCGGTGCCGGTGCTTGTTACCACCGGCGTCACCCGCCTCGCCGCCGCTCGGTATACCGTTATCGCTAAGAGAGGTGTCGAGGTCGTGCGTTGGGGTCAGTTCGGTGACCCTTTCGGCGCGAATCCAGTGACGCCGCTGGCGAGCGTTGCTGGTCTGCGGGTGAGTGACTTCTCGGCCAATGATGCATCCTGTGTGCGTCTGGTTGACGGAGAGGCGTATTGCTTCGGAGAGCTGTTCTTCCATGAATCCCCGTTGGACATCGACCAGTATTTTCCAGTCCAGCCAGTGGTAGTGGCGGCACCGTGACGTGGGTCGACCGCCGCTACGCCAGCCCCTGAAACCTCCGCATGAACCGCCGATCCATCCGATCCTTGAGCTTCATGCTCATCCCGTTCGTGGCAGCGAAACCGCTGAAGGCCACAATCGCCCGGCCGTCGCCGCAGTTCATGAGGGCAACGTAGCGACCGCTTGAGCGAAATCGCGCCTCAGGCGCGCGACCTTCCAGAGCACTCCGCAGGTTCTTCGCGAGAATTGGCCCTTGCTTCGCCGCGTCTCCCACCGATTTCGGGGTTCGCGGCGCGGAAATGAGCGACACCGCATCTCCGGCGCCGAAGAGGTTTGGACAGTCGGGCACTGCCAGAGTGTCTTCCACCATCAGAAACCCCCGGCTATCCGTCGGCAGCCTGCTCCACCTGAACATCGGCGGCGCCTCGGCGCCAGTTGCCCAGATGACGAGGTCGGCGGGGATGGCCTTGCCGCCGGTAATGCGCACGTAGTCGGGGCCCACCTGTTCGACGCCGATCCCCAGTCGGAGCGTGATCTCGCCTTCCTTGAGCGCCTGCTCGGCCTCTTCCTGTGCCGCGGCGCTGCGGTCGCGGAGTACGGTGGGCGTGGAATCAAGCAGTGAAAGGGTCGCCCGGTTTGCGCCGAGCTGGTCGAGCCGGGAGCGAACCGTGAGCGCGATCTCGACACCAAATGCCCCGGCGCCCACGATCACGACCTGCAGCGGCTCGGGCCCTGCAGTCTTGGCGAGTTCCTCCAGCCGTGCAACTAACTGGGGGACCAGGTGCGAGGGTTTGACGAAGCAGGCATGCTGTTTCGCTCCCGGGGTATCGGCCCCAGCGGGGCTGCCGCCCACCGCGATCGATGCGACGTCGTAGCCCAGCATCGTGCCATCCTTGAGGGTCACCGCCCCGAGGAGGGCGTCGATCCGCACCGCCTCGTCCTCGATGAATGTCGCCCCGAGCTGGCGAGCGGTACTCGGCAGGTCGACGCTCAACTGGTCGAGGCTGTAGCGGCCTTCGAGGAACCCCGGCACCATGGGTGAATAGATCTGGCGGGGATGTGGGGAAACCAAGGTGACTTCAAGCGCCGGGAGCTTGCCCCGGGCCATGGCCTCCAGCACGAAGAGATGCGCGTCGCCGGAGCCAATGAGCAGCAGTCGCCCGGCCTTTGTCACGTCGATCTCGCGGGAAAGGCCCAGCTGAGCCACTCGGGCAGGAGCCGCCTCCAGGTCGGGAGATCGTGACCGCCCTGTACCGTCAGGTGCACGATGTCCCGACCCCGGCGGTAGCCCTTGCGCTCCAGCTCAGCGATCAACTCTTCGGTATCCTGCACCGCGTCGATCACACCGTTGCTATCGCGGTCGGCCGCCTCGTCCTGCTGCCCGGACTCGAACCACATGCGGAGCGCGGGATGGCCCGGGGTTTCGCGGACCCTGCGATGCATGATGCGGCTCGCCTGCTTCGCGGCCACGTCCCGATCATCCGTTCGCCACCAGAATGCGCCGGAGAAGACGCCAACGGTGCCAAACTGGTTGGAATGGCGCCAGGCGATGTCAAAGGCCGAGAGCCCGCCGAGCGACCAACCCATGATGGCAGTGTGACTGGGGCCGCCGCGCACCCTATAGCGCGATTCCACCACCCTCATCACCTCGGCGATCAGAAACTGGCCATAGAGGTCCGCCCCGGCGCCGAGTCCCTGTGCGTTAGTGACATACGCAGTGCCGTAGTCCCGAACCCGCTCGGTCGCGTGGATGGCGATGACGATCACCGGAGCCATGCGTTTGGCGACTTGCAGCGAGTCCAGCGTGCCCACCAGGCCCACGGCCTCCATATCCTGTCCGTCGTTGGCGTAGATGACTGGGTAGACGGAAGTCGTATCGGTGGCGTAGCCGCGGGGGAGGTAGACGTCGATGACTCGTGTCTCGCCGAGTAGTCGGGACTCGAACGGCGGCAGCCGCTCGACCGTGACGCCCACCCCGTTCTGGGTGGCCATCGCGAGCGTGGGAGCTCCCATGAGGGCGGTGAGGCTTCGCTGCGCGAGGTCGCGCCACCGTGCCATCGGTGTCTCTCCGGTTTCCAGTTCTTGAGGGTGACTCCCAAGAAGTATAGCGGCGGCCCCGGCGTGGGCGGTGACGGCCGCCTCTTTCGGACGGTGCCAGTGGCTGTATCATGGGGCACCATGCTCCCCCGGTCCGACCCCCCTCTTGAAGCACTGACCAGGTTTGAACGTTTCGCCGTCCGCCTGGTCCGGAACATGAACACCGGGGGCTGGCAACGTTTCTGGTTCGCGTTCCAGCGAGGAGTCGGCGGGCGCTGGATATCCGCGATAGCGGGACCGGGGCTACAGGTGCATGGACTCGAACACGTCGCCCGGACGAGTCGCGAGCGACCGCTCCTCATCGCGGCGAATCACCGCTCCTTCTTCGACCTCTACGTGGTGATGAGTGTGCTATTCCGACGACTCCCCGGGTGGCGCGGGATCAATTTCCCGGTGCGCGGGCGGTACTTCTATCAGAAGCCAGGTGGTGTGGCGCTCAATTTGCTCGCCGCGTGGTGGTCGATGTACCCGCCGTTCTTCCATGAGCCCCAGAAGCGACGGTTCGACCAATGGGCACTGGGCGAGCTTGCCTCGATCTGCCATGAAGGCCGGGGGCAACTCGTGGGCTTCCATCCCGAAGGCACCCGCAACCAATCTCCGGATCCCTATAGTTTTCTCCCGCCCCAGCAGGGCATCGGGCGCCTCATCGCCGAGGCTCGGCCGCAGGTGATTCCGGTGTTCATCGCAGGGCTCAGCAACAACTTCGCAGTCATGGTGCGACGGCGGATTCGGCCAACCGAGCCGATCCGGGTCTGGTTCGGCCCGGAGATCGACTACTCCGCGCTGCTCACCGAGCCGCCCGGCGCGGCGACCTATCGGGCTGTGGCGGAACAGGTGATGGGAGCGATACGGGCGTTGGGGGAGGAGGATCGGCGGGGGCGGCGGAACGAATTCGAAAGAAGCGACTCCTCATCCTGAGGGCACCCTCGCGAAGCGAGGGGCCCGAGGGATCTACTCCTCGTCACCTGAGAACCAGTCCCTTGCCAGGTCGAGCCACTCCGGGTTAGTGGACTCGATCAGTCGAATCTTCTTCTCTCGAAGCCAACGCTTCACCTGTCGCTCCCTGGCGAATGCCGAACGCGCGCTAAGGGTCTGTTCGAAATAGACGAGGCGCGTCACCCGGTAGCGCTTGGTGAAGCCTTCCACCAGTCCCTCCTGGTGTTCGTAGACTCGCCGCAGGAGATCCCTCGTGACTCCGGTGTACAAGGTCCTCGAAAGGCTGGCGAGGATGTACACGAAGAACTGACGTTCCATGCTTCATTGTGGTGGCATCGCTCAACCAAGGATCAACCTTGCGCGCAATGACGAGCTCGGAGCCTCAAATCACAAAATTGCGGGGTAGATCCTTCGGGGCTTCGCCCCTCAGGATGAGGAGTCATGGCACTTGAGTCGTGCCTTACTATCCCCGTACCTCCGCTCACCGCTCACCGCTTACTCTCGCCCTCCCCGAAGCCTCTGATCGCCTCGCTCGCCGCCTCCTGAAGCAATCTCGCCGTGCGATCCGGCACCGTCAGGGTATCCTCGGAGTTGGTGCCGTAGGTGAGGCTGGCGGGAAGGCCGATCGGGGAACGATTCAGCAGCACTCCCACCATTACCAGGGCGGTGAGGTAGCTGCCGATCGGAGTGGGATGGAGATTGTCGGCAGAGTAGAGGGCCAGCGTCTGGTCCCGTCTTCCGGCCGCCAGCCAGGCTTCGCTGGCAGGAAAGAACATCCCCTGCGCCTGGGCGGCGGCTTCAGCATAGGAATCGCGTGCTCCGCCGAAGTCTCCGGGGCGGTCTCGGGAGGGCCAGACGCCGAAGAGAGCGGGCTGTGCGCCGGACCGGCGGATCTCCTTGGCGAATCGGGCCACGTAATCCAGAAGCAGGCGGCGCCCTTCCGGCTGAGACGACGGGCCCTGCTGCAGCACGACCACGTCCCACTTCGCCTCCGCGATCCGGCTCCTGGCCCTCCCATCATCCCAGTGATCGTCGAGGCTCCACCCCGGGCCCGTCACTCGCTCCACCACTACACCATTCACCCCCGCCGACTCGGCCAACGCTCGGACCATCGTAGGCAGCTCGTTGAAGTAGGTGTAGCTGTTGCCGATGAAAAGGATCCGTTTGGGCGGATCAGTTCGCTGAGCGACGAGGGACTTCCCCGGCGTGGCGATAACGAGAGCAATAGCGAGGGTGGCGCGGAGCTGGAGCGGCAACGGATTGGTCCGGCTGGAGTTGTGCTCTCTTACGGTGGCATTGCCGCCCAAGCTTCAGGCCTCGGAAAGGTACCGAGTACCGGGTACCGGGTACCGAGTACAACAACTCCCGACTTCACGCAGGGAATCGCATTGACTTGCCCACGCCGCTCACCATCCTCCCGTTCGCCCGTTCCCCGTTCCCCGTTCTCTGTTCCCCCGTTCCCGCCTGCCACTCAGGCGCCTCCGCTGCCGGGACCGGCACCTCTGCCTGTCAGCCTGACCGATTCTTCCGCTTCTCCCCCGGCACGCCGAATGCAAAAGCCCCAGGTGCGTTGGCCGGTGGATCGCCCGGCCCTAGACGCTGACCGATAACCGAACGAGGATGGAGGACTTATGGCACTCGTAGTGCGTCGTCCGGCGGAGTTCCGCCGCTTGAACCAGGTGCTGGATGCTTTCAATGGCTGGCCGTTTTCGCAGGAGGGCCCCGACCTCGTCACCTCGGCGTGGGTGCCTGCAACCGATATCTTCGAGGACAACGACGGCCTCAAGATTGCCGTGGAGCTGCCGGGCCTGAAGCCTGAGGATGTGAAGGTGACCGTGGAGAACCAGACCCTCACCATCCGGGGGGAGAAGAAGCAGATCGCCGAGGAGAAGTCGACCCGGGTGCACCGCTACGAGCGGACCTACGGCAGCTTCGAGCGGTCGTTCACGCTGCCGAGCTTCGTGGACAGCGACAAGGTCGCGGCCAAGTTCGACAACGGCGTCCTGACCGTCGCTCTGCCCAAGGCCGAGAAGGCGAAGCCGCGGGAGATTGCGCTCAAGGTGGGCTAAGGCCTCAAGGAGGAGCGTACAGCGTACAGCGTTCAGCGTACTGAACCCGCACCCGAGGGTCGAGA